>NZ_KB913025.1:4286186-4687143 GCF_000384075.1 Methylovulum miyakonense HT12 | reverse complement strand
ATAGTGCCAACACATGATCTCGTTCTCGTCGGTGCTGGCCTTTTCCTGGACGGTGTCGTCGAAGATCAGGCACGCGTCATCCTTCTCGATCTGGCGCACGGTGCGTTTGGCATCAACCCACAAGTCTTTTGAGGTATACAGCCTGGCGGACATGTGGCGGGTTATTTGGTCATGGCTGACTTCACCGTCAAGCATCGCCGACAGGCTGGTCGCCGTCGCCAAGCCTTGGTTGCAAATCAGGTAGTCTGTGTAGAGTTCTGTTTTTTCTTTATCCATCCTGAAATGATACGCTTTTTGGGATGGGGGTGCGTAACATCAGTTGCTACTATATAAAGCCTTCGTCCTTAAAAATAACAAAATCATCCTATGAATAACTCAGGCGCAAAAGCTGCATTAAAAGGCTACCGGTTCCAAACGTTATACACTTTAGTTGAAATCCTTGAATCTCATGACAGTGATAACATATTCCAACCTGAAGGAGTTATCGGCCAGGCATCGTCTTACCGCGATGAATGGGACAGTTTTATCGAGGCGGTCAAGGAAGCCGATGATTGGGCTTTCCAGAATTTTGTGATCGCCAATACCTCATCCGATCCAGCGCAAGCCTTGCAGCGCTTATTGCCTTCGTTCAGTGGTTGCCCGGCATTATTTGCTAAGCGGTTTCAACTGGAATTGGACTTGCGTGGTCAGGTTATTGCCATCATTGAAATCCGGTAATCGATAACATTCATTATAAAACGGCTAAGGGCGCACTTATCCATGGTAAGTGCGCCCTTTTTTTGTTTGCTAAGCTCTGTTGACATAACTTAGCGCAACCAAATCAAGGCGGAGACGAAACAAAGTAATCCCCTGTTTGCGCGCAAGCTTTTCGAAGCGGGAGAAGATACGGCGGTAATGCTTGATTTTGCCGAAGAAACACCCGATGGCATGGCGCTTCTTATAAGCGTCCCAGTCGCATTCGCGGGGGTCGGCGCGGTTGGCCTTGGGCGGGATGACCACCGCCATGCCACGGGCTTTGATGGCGTCAACCAGCGCGCCGCAATCGTAGCCCTTGTCACCGCCTAGGGCTTTGGCCTCTTCCGGGGCGAGTTCCAGCAAGGCTTCGGCCTGGCCGATGTCGCTTTTTTGGCCACCCGTCAGGATGAAGCCCAACAGGAGACCCAACGCGTCGGTGATGGCGTGGACTTTGGTGCCGGAACCGCCCCGGGAGCGTCCCAAAGCCTCGGCGTTGCTGCCAGCCGCCCCCGCCGCGCAGGCGTGGGCGCGGTTGATAGTGGAATCGATGAAAACCGCTTGCAGGTCAGGCAGGTGGATGCAGCCTTGGTGGAGAGGCTCCCAAACGCCGAACTGGCACCAACGCGAAAACCGCTTGAACACCGTGTCCCACTTGCCCAGTGTTGCCAGCAACAACCGCCACTGCGCCCCGCTGCGTAGAACCCACAGCACGGCACAGAGAAAAGCCCGGCATCGGCCAGGGTCGCCCACCCGGACATAGGGATGGGTCTCTAGGATTGGGCGGATGGCCTCCCATTCCCGATCACTGATGGCTAATCGGTTCGCCATTTCAAATGGCGCATATATCAACGGGTTTCTGTTGTTATGTCAACAGAGCCTAAGCTGACAGTTAATATCGAAATCTGTCTTTTTACATGACTGATAGGTGACTACCCGCCGACATTGAATCATGTCATTGCTAAGTTTAGCGGTTGCAGCTATGCTACCGTATACTCATGAAAATTGTCGTAGATACCAATATTTTTTTGGCTGCCTGTTTAAGCCAAGGCGCTGCTAACGCGGTGATCGCTGCTTGTTTACGAGGTCAGGCCATTCCCTTAATGGGCACGGCATTGTTTAACGAGTACGAAGATGTACTGGCCCGGACAACGTTATTTGACCGTAGTCGTCTGAGTGCTGAAGAACGTAATGAGCTTTTGGATATTTACCTCTCGGTTTGTCAGTGGACGCGGATCTATTATGGCTGGCGGCCGAATCTACCTGACGAGGGCGATAACCATTTGGTCGAGCTAGCGGTTGCAGGTAATTCACAATTTATAGTAACTCGCAATCTTCGTGATCTATCCAGAATGGAATTGAACTTTCCGCATTTGACTGTCCTGACACCTGAATCATTTTGGCTATGTCACCGTTAATTGTGGAAGCCTTAAATGACGCGGCTTTGAGCGAAAGCCGCAATCCGCATTAAATAAGGCTTTGCGCCGAACATAAAATTTTTTCAACAACTAACGATGACATAGCCATCATTTTTGAAGGAAATAGCAGCATGACAGCAATGACCGTAAGACTACCCGATGACAAGTACCGTCGCCTTAAAGAGGTGGCTCATCAGCGTGGCACCAGCGTCAACCGTTTGATCGACGAAATGGCCACTTTGATGCTCGCCGAGCTGGATGCTGAAACTCGTTTTTTAATTAGGGCCGAAAGGGGCCGTGGAAACTTGGCGCGAGGCTTAGAATTGCTTGAGAAAGACTAACCTAGCAAGGCGGATTCGGCAATTCGCCATGGCTTTGAAGAATATTGGCGTTTTGCTATCGCGAAAACGGTCATCGGTTATTGATTTTTACATCGGGTTGTGTTTTTTGACTTAATTTCTTTGTGTTAGACGACCGCTTTATGTCTCTACCCGTCCTTGAAAACCAGTCCTTGTCCGTCTCTTTGGGTCGATAGCACTCTTTGGCGAACGAATTGGCCCGATTGACCCAAAGGAGACAGTCTGGCTTGTGCAAGCTCAACGACAGGTTTTGGGATAGAACTGCCCCTGGAATGTTCAGGATGTGTTGGAAATCATCGGCTATTGCCGCCATTCGCAATATATCGAGGCGGATTCCGGCAGTGTCATTGCAAAGATGCTGGATCTGGAAAAATTCTGGCTTCGAAGTAGAATGCAGATCCATTGCATGTCTTAAGCCAGAAACATTATCATGGAGCAAGCAAAATCGGTGCTATATACCCTGAAAAATTGGCCATGTGAAATTAAGATTAAAGCTTCGCTCGTTGGATTTGCCTGACAGAGTTTTAGAATCTAGATTAAGCCAATTTCAAACTAACGTTCATGCACTTATGCAGTATTTTTGTCCTTATTGAATCTTGGGGGTAATTTATGTCATGCCAATACGTTGATTTTCCTGAAAGATCACAAAAACTTCTGGCAGCCGGCAGGTTGTTGCTAGAATCCATTCGCGACGAGGAGGTTGATCGTGGTATCGCTATCCAAAACATCGAGTCCGCCACCCAGGCCGTCCGTCCGTCTGAATTCATTTTAGGTTTCAAGCCCGCAATCGACGACGAATCCTATCAGCCTGCATACGATGCCGATGATGTCCTATCCGGACTCCTGTTTGAATTGCAATCGGCCAATATCCTGATGTCCTCCGGCATCGCGCTCAACGAGCATGGCCGAGGATCAGATGTTGCGCTGCTTAATCAGTCTCTTCTGGAGATAGCGATCTCCAAGGGGGAAGTGACGCAAGACTTGCAAGCCCGCGCCAAGCTGGCGTTTTCTCCTGAGAGTCTTGCAAAATCGCCAAACCTCGATAAGGCCAAGGAGACTTTCCGCCTTAATGCCGACAGCGTTCTCACGGGCATCGTTGATGATGCGGTTCCAGTCGTCAATGCTCTATTCGAGCAGTTGAAAAAATTAGATGCCACCAAGGTTTTGGAAGCTATCGCCGAACTCGGCAAGTCATATGAAACTATCGCAGCCGCAGGCAACCTAATTCGAAAAGGTGCCGAGAAGTTAAAAAATGCCCTGGAGGCTCTTTCAAAGCTGTTAGGAAGCGAGGTATTGAACCGGATCAAAGACAAGATTCAACAGATTTGGCAAAAGTTCCAGGATGGTGAACATACTAGGGCGTTGTTGCATTGGGCTTTTGGGGTTGAGGAGGCGGAATCGCTGATTGCAAAGGTTTGCACCACGGCAGGTGTCGGCTTGGGTGAGTACGACAGCGCTTCCCATGATCTATCCGCGTTGTATTCCAGATACGGGAATACCATCAAGCTGCTGCGCTCTCTGATTTCGGCAGTGGCGCTTGCGGGCGGCATTATGGCTTTTCTGCACCTCTCGACCCCAGCAGTGCCTCTGGCTATGGCAGGCGTCTATGCAGTCTTGATTGCGGCTACAGTTCTGGTAGGCATGGATTATTGCGATTCAGGGCGTGGATTGGGCTGGGTCGATGGTGTTGGGAAGATCACGGATAAACTGCTTCGCCCCGAAGTTATTCAGACACCATGACAGACAAAGAACTGTTCCTGATGCGCATGGACGCGCTCGTTGAGCGATTGAAAGAAACCCTGCGGGCCGTTGAAGCCGTCAAAGCTATCAACAACTATTTGTACAGGCGCGCCGCTGCCGAGTTTCAGTTAAGGATCAATGATAAGCTCAAGGAAATCCAAGCTCAGCGCTCGATGATTAAGGACAATTTCGACTCCGCCGAATGGCGCGCACAACAGGACTGCGAGCAAAATTGCTCCGCCTTGTTCCAGGAGTGCTTGGCGTTTCTGCAAGCCGCCCACACCCGGGGTCAAGACGTGGATGCCTATCTTTGCGTATTAGCCGACGCGCTGCTGGATGAACTGGCCAAGGTAACAGAAATAACATGGAACCGTTTTACTGTGCTTGCTTCCGAGGAATTCTTCTTCGATATGGCGCAGATAATCCGTTTGCGGTTCCCTGTGTGCGGGATCTGGGACTTGCCCGTGTCCGCACACGAATTCGGCCATTTTGTGGCGGGCCGTCTCAACCGTGCGAAGCTAGATGGCATAGGCCATGAGCTCCCGTTTCAAAAATATAAAGAAGCGTTCAAACAACAGCACCCGGAAGGAGGGGATAAATGGATGTTTTATCTTGAAGAGTTTTTCGCAGACATCTTTGCCACCTATACGCTCGGTCCCGCTTATGCCTGCACATGCCTTCTGCTTCGGTTTTATCCCGCATCGGCTCAGCACGGACTGGACAACCGGCATCCTCCCGACAGTTGGCGCGCACAAGCCATATTGCAGACGCTTCGGTACATGAATATGGAACAAGACAGCAAAGGCCGTTCCAAACTCCCCGTAGACCAGCTCGAAAAATTCTGGACGGAAACCCTGGATTCGGCGGGTGTCGTCGTAGATGTTTCGGAATACGACACAATCAACGGGATTGTTTCGAGCCTCTACCCCGACTTGTGCGCGGCAGTGCCGCACGCTCGCTTCAACCGCTGGGCTTCCGCGCTGGACATGTATTCATGGCTGGGCCGTACGCCGCCATCACAAACACCCCCTCCCGATTTCAATATCTCCGACCTTCTCAATGCCGCTTGGCTCTGCCGTTTGGGTCCAGATACCGATCCCACTCAACTGAGCAAAACTGTAATCGGCCTGTGCCAGACTGCGGCCAGGTAATAATATAAGGTTTCCTTCATGGATATACTAAAAATACGAGTAGAAGCTTTGCACTCAAACCTCAACAAGATTAGTGGACATCTCCAGGCGATCCCAGATCCTAGGGTAGACTTGAATGAATTGGATAAATACCTTAATGGAGCGGTAACATTATTGAAGAATTCTAAAAAAATTGTGTCTCATGCCAGAATAGATTCTGAAGATGACGCACCAGGAATATCTCAAGATTTAAAAACAGCCGAGGAAGATCTGGATAAGACCAAACAAGAGTTAACCAAGGCCATATCGATTGTCGAATCAATGCGAAATAAATGCTTCCGTATCCAGGATCGTGATATCGGAAAGAAGATTGCTGAAGATGTAAGAGACCGGACAAAACCTTGTATTGCAGCTCTTGATGAAATAGAAATATATTCCGCTGATCCGAAACAGGAATGGGACAAATTTAGTAAAACCATAGATAAGGTGAATGAATCTATATTTGCGGAATACATTGAGTTTTTGGGTGGCCTAGCAATGCGGGACAGAGGTTTCGACGAGGATATTAGCCAGATAGCCGACGGACTTATCCGAATCTACTCTTCTACAAGAGATAACATAGATCCAATTGCCATTCCGACACGCGAGCAAGCGGTTAACATCTCTTTGACCCGCGTCATCCGCGTTACGTTTCCAGACTGGTCTATTTGGACCTTGCCCTCCACCGCCCATGAGTTTTGGCATGTGATGGCCCAGGATGAACTTAAAGATAGGCTTCAGCTTGCGTTGCGTAAGCTGACAGGAAATAAAAAAGACACTATCCAGCCATATTTCTATAACTGCTTAGCAGATGCTTTTGCCACTTATACCATGGGACCGGCCTATCCATATTACGCGATTTTTCTTTTGTTGAGTCCATGCAGCCCTTACACAGCCAAATCCACTGATGCTGCGGATGATATACGGGTCTACGCCATGTGCCAGATGTTGGCTTGTATGGACTCGAAAGAATCAGCTCTTGAACTGCCTTACGCCAAAGTAAGGGCATGTCTTGACAAGGTGTGGGCTGACGCTATTGCCGAGACTTCAGCCAAGCCGACTGAAAAGCAAAAAACTCGAATCGAACAAGACAAGAAACGGGCGTGCGAGCTTGTCAAAACTCTATGGGAGGTGTTACTCAAAAGTAGTTACCCGTTATTTACGTCTGACGTATGGCGCACAATCGAACCTTGGGCGACTCTATTGCGCAATGGCAAGGTGGATGAAATACAAGTGCCACAGGGAGCGGAATTGCGTCATGTATTGAATGCGGCTTGGCTTGCCCGTGTCGATCCCATGCGCAACCCAGATGTGGATATCACCGCCGCTGCCAAAAACTTGGCAAATCGCATCAACGAGAGGCAATATTAAATTATGGCTGCACCACTTCCCCCAACCCCCGGGCGTACCCCCGATATCTTTCCTATTGACCAGAGATCGCCTTCACCGTCATCCGATTTGCCTTCGGAGTCTGCGGTAATTTCTGAGTTGCGCACCGCTCTTGAACGTGCACGGGCTGAATTCAGTTTGCGCCACTATGACTCGGTAAAAAGTATTCTTGACGACTTGCGAAACAAACTACGGCATCTTGATGGTTCTTCGCCTAGTAATACAAAGTTTGCTAGTTTGATATGTTTACTAAAGGCCAGTACATGGTGTTTGTATGGCCGTCTCTCCTATTACCTAGGAGCACTGGAAGGATCAAAAAGTGCTTTCAATGAGTCCGTACATTTGTTTGAAAGCCAAGACTTAGCTTTAGTACGGGAAAACAGTCGAATCTGCACCGATTATGCCATCTCACTATCCCGGATTGGACGCATGGACGACGCTTTCAAACTATTAAAAGAGATATGCGAAAGCGGTGTGGCGCCGCATGAAGCCTTTGGCTATCTTGGATGGGTTTATCAAGCTGAGGAACACTGGGCGGAAGCCGAGGATGCCTATCGCAAGGGCTTGCAACTAGCCCCCGGCGACCCGAATATTTTGCAATATCTGGCAGAAACATTGGAAGCAGAAAAGATGGCAAAGGAGGCGACAGAAGCATATTGCGACGCTGCACTGGCGGCAATCAACCTCGAAGATATGCAAACCGCCGCCGAATTTGCTAATCGCGCCCTCAACCTTACGCCTACCGACGCAGAAGCACTAAACATCGCATTTAAGATCGCATACAAACATCAAGGCATAGAAGCTTCCATGGCCATAGTGGAAAGGGTTCTTCAGCACGATGCCAAACATTCATGGGCGCTGGGATTGAAGGCGACATTATTGCGTGAAATCGGTCGGCCTGAAGAGGCAATCAATATTCTGCGCGAAATTGATGTATGCGCGCCTGAATTGGCATGGATTTTTGTTGAACGCGCCAAGGTACTACTCCAGATCAATCCGGGAAACGGTGAGGAAGCGCTTCATCTGCTTGATCTAGCGTACAGCTTAAATCCTTTGTTCGAAGGTATATCCTATCTTCGTGCGGAAATACTGATTGATGACCTAAATAGGCCAGAAGAAGCTGTTGAGCTGCTACGCAAAGCCATTGAAAATGAGCCCAATAACATCTTGTTTGCCAACGAACTGGGCCGGGCACTATATCTGTGTGACAACATGGAAGAAGCATTAAAGGTATTTGATGATACGCTCACCAATAACCCGAAATCCGTTGAGGCGCTCGTGGGAAGAGCCGTCACACTGAACGCACAGGGCAATTTTGATCAAGCGCTCGGCACTCTCCGCAGGGCAGCGCGTTTGGATCCAGAAAATGATATTGTCTTCCGGCTGATGGTCGATAGTTTGATAGAAAATGACCGCAGTGAAGAAGCTCTCGAAGAGGTTGACAGCAAGATCCATGGCAACCTCCAGAATTCCGCGTATTGTTACTGGAAAAAAGGGCAGATTTTGCTAAAACAAAGCAATTATAACAATGCTGCCGAAGCACTCGAACAAGCGGCATTACTGGCTCCCAATGATGCCGACGTGCAGTTAGACTTAGCCGAAGCCTGGTGCCAACTTGATAAGGATGACAAGGCGGGTGAAGCATATACCAGCGCCCTTAAACTCGCCCCAGATTCTATAAATGCTATTTTCAATAATGCTTATTACCTCTCCCAAATAGCTGCTTTTCGGGAGTCTTTTGAGCTTATAAACCAAGCTATCGAGAAATTCCCCAACGAGGCATGGTTTTGGGGCTTGCGAGGCTGGTGCCTGTCACACATCGGGGACCGCCCATCTGTTGAGGCGGCCTACGAGTCGTATAAAAAGGCATGCGAACTCTCCCAAGAAAGGCAGGGGGAGATGGAAGGCCGGTTTCAGAAAGGATTAGCAAATACTCTTTTCCAATTAGACCGGAGAGATGAGGCAAAAAAAAATTTCGAGGAAATCATTGAGCAGCAGAAGTATAAAAAAGGTAATGAAATCGAAATCCTTCAGCTACTCGGATGGTGCCATTACCGGTTGGCGCGTTATGACGAAGCCATGCGACTGCTGCAACAAGCCCTATCTGTCGATGAAGAGCCAATTACGGTGCGTTTCGACTTGGCTCTCACCATGCTTGCTGGCTCGCGGGACTCGCTTGCTTTGACCGAATATCAAGGCGCAATAGAGATGGCATCAAAAAAGCACCGTCTGCGTCAGCGCGGGCTATATTACATAGCTCTCTTTGATTTGGTAGACGCCGCTAAAGACGGAATAATAGGCTCGGATAGCAGAGAAATTTTCGAGCAGTTGCGCTGCCTTCTGGCGGAATCCGGTGTGGATTTAAGCATGCTGCGCTGGCTCGGCAAAGATTTTCCAGTGTGCCTGTGACGGCCGATCTCTTACTTATCTGTTTTGATAAGCAGAATGTCAGCCGACACGCGCCTTATCGATTCGAGTGAAGGAACTTACTAGTTGTTTTGTTAAAATTATCATATGCCGCTGCGGGGAGAAGTAATGCTGGTTGTTGTGTTCGGCACGTATTATGACAATTTCAAGTTAACGACAGGTATATCCGCCAGGAGAGAAATAGTCAAATCTGGTGTACAGCCGATTTGAATCAGGCGGCCATCTGCGGTGTTTCTTCTGTTTTTTCCGGTTCCGTGATGACGGCCATGCCATCCTGAAAACGCACGCCGTCGATCACCTCCGGCAAGCGCTTGAACCCGCCTATCCGGCGCCATCCCTTTTCGGCGGCCAGCGTTAGCTGAAAGACCAAGCCCAGTAACGTATGCCTCGACACGCAATTCTTGGTGCGGGTAGTCCGATGCCGGATCGTCGCAAAGGTCGATTCAATCGGATTCGTCGTGCGAATGTGTAGCCAGTGCTCGGCGGGAAAACCGTAAAAAGCCAGCAGCGATTGCCGATCTTTTTCCAACACGGCCACCGCCTTAGGATACTTGGCCCCGAAGTCGCGCAGGAAGCTATCGAAAGCTTTATTAGCCTGGGCTTGGGTGTCGGCCATCCAGATTGCTTTTAAACCCGCCTTGGAGGGAGTCCGGCAGCGCCGCCAACACATTCGCTGTTTTGTGTACCCAACAGCGCTGGTGTTGCGTGGATGGCCAAGCTTCATGGATGGCCGACCAGAAGCCCAAGGCGCCGTCGCCGGTCGCCAATTTCGGTATGCTTGGTAAACCGCGAGCTTGCAGGTCTTGTAGCACGCTCAACCACGAGGCTTTCGATTCCCGGTAACCGTCGGACAAGGCCAGCAAACGCTTTTCCCCCCTGTTCATTGACGCCGATGATCACCAACAAACACAGCCGGTCGTCCTCGCCGCGCAGGGTTGAATAGATGCCGTCGGCCCAGACATAGACGTAGCGTTCCTGCGATAAATCTCGCCGGTTCCAGGCTAGATAGTCCTCGGCCCACTTGTGCCCTACGGGTATTGGGCTTTCATACCCACAAGGGCATAAAGGCGACTGACCACGGCGGGTGACAAGCCTTTGGCCTCATCGCCCAACAGTACCGATGAGGCCGACTGCATGTCGCCGGTGGAAATACCGCGCAAATACAGCCACGGCAAGGCCGCTTCCACCCGTTTAGCTTTACGGACATAGGGCGGCACCAAAGACGAGTGGAACTTGATCTCGCCGCCGGAACGGTCTCGAACCTTGGAAATTTTGACCGTCACGTTACCCACACCCGTCACGATCTGACGCTCTGGCAGATAGCCATTGCGCACCACGGTTTGACAGCCTTGTAAATCGGTGACTTTGGCGTATTCGCCCAGAAAAGCGTGTAACTCCGCCTCAACGGCCTGTTGGATCAGGGCCCGGGCGCCTGTCTTCAACAAATCCGTCAACGGATCGTTAATCGTACTGGCCTTATGCCACTCTTTTGCATTGTCTTGGTTCATGGCGTCTCTCAGGTTGCTGTTATTCGATCTCGACAATCGTATTTCAGCAGAGGGCGCCACCTCTCTTCAACTCGGGCTGTACACCAGATTTAGTTATAACTCCCGCCAGGACGAATGACTGTTGAAATCGGAGGAAAGTCAATATCTGCAGCCGTGCGAACGGCAGGTTATGCGGTGGAACTGACATCCCAGTGACCGCTTCAACTGTTGACGCTTTGGCCGGAAATGGCCCAGACCGTGTAAAAACGTCGAAAAGATGAAACCCCCAGAGGATATCGACCAAGTTTGCTGAACTCACGCCGCTCTGGGCGGCTAACGTTTCTGAATGGCGTTTACTGGTTTATCGATTTGATTTGACCAAATTGATACGGATAGCCATCGGTAATAGGTAAAAAAGAGCAATAAATGGCCGTCAGGCCACCATTGCTTCCATCAGGGCAGTGGTTCCCAGCATATTCATTACCCGTTTGAGATTGTAAGCCAGCACATGCAGACTCATCTCGGTGCTGACGCGATCAAGCGTCTTGGTCAGAAAATGGGTTGCACCCATCCACGCCTTGAGAGTGCCAAAGGGATGTTCCACCGTCTGGCGTCGAATACGCATACTGTCAGGCGCTTGATCCAGACGCGTTTGCATGGCATCAAGCACATCTTCATGCTCCCAGCGAGTCACTCGCCTTTCGGTGCTGGGCGTACACTGAGCCTTGAGATCACACTGCTGGCAACATGAACTCCAATAGCGATGCAGATTCAGTCCATGCTCGATTCTTGATGAACGCCAACTCAGGGTCCGCCCGGCAGGGCAACGGTATTGGTCGGTCTCGGCATCGTAAATAAAATCGGCCTTATCAAATCGTTTTCAACGGGCTTCTTTTTTGTCATGTACAGAGATTTTTCGGTGTTGTCAGTGGGTAATTGGGCATACGGTTTCATGGCTTTTTGGCGGTTCAGGATAAGGCTTGGTATTTTAATCTGACGGTATTTATATGGTCAGCAACATTTAGGAAAGATGTCTATTCTATAGAGCCAGAGTTTTCTAATCTGTTAATATCGTGGTGGTATCGTATTGGCCTTTTGCAAGTTCCAAGGCAGTCCGTCCACCGTCGCTTCCAGGGCATTTTCAACCCCATCATCCAAATCCGCAAAAAAATCCAATCCCGTTTGGGCTTCTATCGTATCAATGCTGGTGACAAATTGCGCTAGCGGTTCTTTGCCATTGACCGTTTGCGGGACTAAGAACGCTAAGGCCTGGGGTTGGCCGGGCGGTGCGGTGTCGGTGATGTAAATCTTGTAAAACGCATCCGGTATTTCCACTTTCCAATCGGAATACAGGCGTTCCACCGTCCCGCTAAAAATCGGCCCGGTGACGACCCAAATTTTACCGAAGGTGCGCGCAAAATGATTTATTTCAGCGTCTTCCAACCGCTCCCAGAGTTTTTGGTTCAGGTTCTTTTTTTGCGGCGTGATGTTGGTGAGCAAGAAGCTGTCAGCTTGGCCTTGTTTGCCGTATAAATGGCTGATGGCGTAATTCGGTGCCATGTGGCCACGGTCATAACCGCTTCTGGAGTAACTGTCGTGGCTGATGCGGTTGAAGCTGCGCCAGTCGGTGGTGAAACGGTTAGGGCGTTTCAGGTTTGGCGCGTTATCTGGAACCGGTGTGAGCGCGTATTCCACCCACAGCGGGTTGCCGCGTAAATCCGAATAGCCGATGATGAAGCCATGGTTGCGCAAGACGCGGAACCATGTGTCGGGGTTTTGCCAAGCAATGGCGTGGGGTTCGCCTTGATATAACAAGGCGGGGCGGGCGATCTGGCTTTCATAAGCATAATCGCCAGCACCGATTAACAGGCCCAACAGCAATAGCGAAGGATGGCGGAAAATCAGGCGCAATAAGCCGAAAATTAATTTGAAGCCGTTTAGGGGTGGTCGTCTGCTCATGGAGAATGTAAAAACCGGTTTGAATCGGCTTACTATAGCTATCAGGAAAAGTTTTGTCTGCATTCGTGTCGTAGTCGTAGGCTGGGATGAAGAGATAGCGAAATCCCAGCACCACAAGCGACTCTGCTGGGGTTCCTTGCGTCACCCCAGCCTTTGCCGGGTGTCATAATGAGAATTGCTGTTTGTCTGCATTAGCCAAATTTACCTTGATCCGGCTGTGGTAGAATTTCACCTTTTTAAGGTTTGGGGCGGACTGAAAAAACTGCCGTCCCACCGCCAAATCATTTGGACGAACAAAACACATGGCTAGCAACGCACACAACACGCCGCTACAAGTCCTAAAAACGGTGTTTGGTTATGAGAATTTTCGGGGCCAGCAGCAAGCGGTGATAGAGCAAGTGCTGGCGGGCCAGGATGCCTTGGTGCTGATGCCGACCGGAGGCGGCAAATCCTTGTGTTACCAGATACCGTCTTTGTTAAGATCCGGTGTCGGCGTCGTCATCTCGCCACTGATCGCGCTGATGCAGGATCAGGTCAGTGCTTTGCTGCAATTGGGCGTGAAGGCGGCGTTCCTGAATTCCACCCTGGCCTTGCCGGAAGCCCGGCGCATCGAACAGCAATTGCTGGATGGCGAGCTGGATTTGCTCTATGTCGCACCGGAGCGGTTGGCTTCCGAATACACCCGTTCTTTGTTCGCCCGGATCAACATCGCCTTGTTTGCGATAGACGAAGCCCATTGCGTCTCGCAGTGGGGGCATGATTTCCGTGCCGATTATTTGCAATTGTCGATGCTCCATGAGCGTTTCCCGTCCATTCCGCGCATCGCCCTAACGGCGACGGCGGATGACCGTACCCGCCAGGAAATCACCGTACGCTTGGGTTTGGAAAATGCGCAACTGTTCCGCAGCGGATTTGACCGCCCCAATATCTGTTACCGGATTGTCCAAAAACAAAACGCCAAACAACAATTGCTGACCTTTATCCAGGCCGAACATGCGGGCGATGCGGGTATTGTTTATTGTTTGTCACGCAAAAAAGTCGAAGAAACCGCTACGTGGCTGACCGGCAAAGGCATCCGGGCCTTGCCGTATCACGCCGGGCTTAGCAATGACGTGCGCTATCAGAACCAGCACCGTTTTTTGATGGAAGAAGGTTTGGTGATTGTCGCTACGATTGCTTTTGGTATGGGCATAGACAAACCCAACGTGCGCTTTGTCGCGCATCTGGATTTGCCGAAAAGTGTCGAGGCTTACTATCAGGAAACGGGCAGGGCAGGGCGGGATGGTTTGCCCGCCAATGCCTGGATGGCGTATGGTTTGCAGGATGTCATCACCTTGCGGAAAATGCTGGCCGAATCGCCCTCGGATGAGGCGCGTAAGCGGGTGGAATTCCACAAGCTCGATGCTATGTTGGCTTTGTGCGAGCAAGTGCATTGCCGGCGGCAGAATTTGTTAAGTTATTTTGGCGACACGCTAGAAAAACCTTGCGGCAACTGCGACACCTGTATGGAACCCGTGCAAACCTGGGATGGCACCTTGGCGGCGCAACAGGCTTTGTCGTGCATTTACCGCACCCAGCAACGCTTTGGGGTGGGCTATCTGATTGATGTCCTGCTCGGTAAGCAGACCCCGCGCATCAGCCAATTTGGCCATCAGGGATTGTCCACCTTTGGCATCGGTACGGCCTTAGACGAACAGCAATGGCATTCGGTGTTCCGGCAACTGGTGGCGCGGGGCTTGGTCAGTGTCGATTTTGACCATTACGGCGCGTTGCAATTGACCGAGAGTTGCCGCCCGATTTTACGCGGCGAACAAAAGCTGATGCTGCGCAAAGACGTGAAACCGGAAAAAATCAAAGCCAGCCGCACCAACAGGGCGCAAGGCGATTCAAGTTCGCTGTGGGAAGCCTTACGTGCCAAACGCAAGGAAATTGCCGAAGCCCAAGACGTGCCGCCGTATGTGATTTTCCATGACGCCACCTTGATGGCGATGATGGAAGCCAAGCCTGTCAATCTCAGGCAAATGGCGATGATCTCCGGCATCGGCACGCGCAAACTTGAACAATATGGCGAGCAGTTTTTGGCGGTGATTAACGTGTTTGCAGGGGCTGGCGAGGATTTGGCGGACACCGCCAGCGAATCGTTGAACCTGTTCCGCTTAGGGTTTACCGTCGCGCAAGTCGCCGAAAAACGGAACTTGAAAGCCAGCACGGTTTATACCCATTTGGCGCAATCGTTGGAACAAGGTTTGTTGGAATTGGGTGACGTCGTGGACTTGCCGCAAGCGGAAATCGGGCAAATCGAAGCGGCAATTTTGGCCTTGCCGGAAGAACAGAAAAATGCCCTCAAACCCGTGTTTGAGCAGTTTGAGGGGCAGTACCCTTATGAGATTTTGCGTTGTGTGCGGGGGGCTTTGTTGGCTAAGACGTGATTCACGGAAACATCAAATTTTTTGTGCCAAATAAGGATTTGTATAAGGCGATGTCTTTCTTGAACGTTTTGCTGACTTTGGCAACCAATTCGTCATCATATAGTGTGGCGGGTTTGGGGGCTTTGCCGGTTTTTTTCATGGCACGGATAGCGTCGGGGAGATAATCGGCATGGTTGCCGTCGCTGACTAATTCAAAACGCTCTATGCCGTGGCGGGTCAGGTTTCTGGCATCAACGATTTCAATCTGGGCTTTGTTTGCTATGGTGTTTTGGGTGGTGGCGAAGGTTTCCAAATTGAAATAGTCGTCGTATTCCTTATACACTAAAAAATCCACTTGTGGTTGCCAGTGGATATTCGAGCGCAAGACATTGGCTTTTGTGACCGCATTGACAAAAACCCTAAACGTCATGGCTTCAATTTCTATTTTTCTTTGCACGGCGTCGTACAATTCCCAAGCGACGCCCGTCGTATCGACGATTTTGTCCAGGTATGCGCTTGCCAACCGTGCAAACGGGCAACGGAGTATCACAAACGTGTATTCGGCTTGGATCAATGCGGCGAGGTCGGCCCGAAAGGTGTCGTTGTTGCTGTGTATCCAGTTGAAATCCGCCTCACGGCTAATGCAACCGTTTGCCATTGCCAACGACAGGCGCATGGTCGAGCAGGCATTTTTAGGGATAAAACTATAAACGCTGTTGCTCCGGTAAATACGTAACGCGAAAGCTTGGGCGAATTGATGCGGGACGTTTCTGTTCAAAGACAGATAAGACGTGTCAGCATAATTCAGTTGGCGTTTTTTCATAAAGGCAATTTGAAGCGTGGGAACAGTCCCGTGTCCTAGGGCTTAGGTGTGGTTGCCGTTGGTTCTGCCGGTTTCTCCTCCTCTTTTTCAAGGATATCGAACTCATTGTCCAAATCAACATTATCCTTTTGGCTTTTGCCGTCGGTGATCAAATATTCGCGGCGTTGCTGGTAAGCGTTTTTAATAAAGTCATAGCGGTCGGAGTTGGTCGCTTCATCGACTATTTTCCCCGTTGAAAGCAACTGCGCACGGTTGTCGACTATTTCCACAAATTTTGCGCCAGCTGTCGAAGCTGCGGCAGTGGTGCCACCAAACATGGATATATAAGTGAGCGGGTTCATGAAAGCGTCGCCGACCAAGCCGAGTGTCTCCCTAGGTGAACCGGGGCCATAAAATGGCAGCACCAGATAGGGGCCGGAAGGTAGGCCCCAGACCGCCAGGGTCTGGCCAAAATCTTCACTATGTTTAGGTAAATCCATCATTGTCCCTACATCCATGAGCCCGCCTATGCCAACAGTAGAATTGACCAAAAGGCGGCTCAAATCCATACCGCTTTGCAGCAGTTTGAATTGCAGCAAATCGTTGACGGTGACACCAATGTCATTGACGTTACTGAATGCGTTGGTCACACTTTTGTCAACGAACTCAGGGGTCACCCATTGGTAACCTTGCGCCAATGGTTTAAGCAGGTTTCTGTCCACGCTGTCATTGAATGCTTGTGCCCCCTCGTTCCAGCCTCTCCAGGGATCATTATCTGTTGAGGCGCAGCCAGCCAGCGTTAAGGCAACCAGTAGGCCACTTAATATACGAGGCTTCGTTGTGATTTTTGTTAATTTCATTATTCTTCCCGTGTATTTGTTTTGCTTTTGCAGGCATTTTGGCATTATTTTTAGCCTTGAGAAAGGGTTCTTCAATAATACCAGTGATTATAACGGAGAAATTTTATTAGAATCAGATGGTTTTGGCATATTTTTGCGTAGCTGCAAAAGCTGGCCGCTGTTTTTCAAAAAATGGAATGTAGTGTTTGGATGAGAAAAACGCCTGCCATGAATTGAAAGGCGTGCGGCTATTGGCTAAGGTGTTGTGGTGAGGGTGTGGGGCAGTTTCGGATGCCAAAATTGTGCTGCATCTTAGGTATGTATCGCTCAAAGGGTGAATTGCCAAAAGCCAGTGATTTATTCCATAAGTAATTACACAAAAGTAACCCGGTATTCATCGCCGAATTTTGAAAGGATGTCCAATACGGCCTGTTTCAATGTCCCGTAACTGGCATAGCACGATAGGGGCAGCCATTCATACTTGATCTTGCGCCAGACGATTTCGATCAGGTTAAGCTCAGGGCTATAGGGCGGCAGATAATGCAACACGACACCTTGCGCCATCCAGTCGTCGCGGCGTGCCAAAAAGGCGCGGCTGGTGTGCATGGAAGCGTTGTCAATAATGACGACGCACGGTTTTTTATGGACGGCGTAGCCGTCGCCATAGTGTGCGGCAAACAGGTCGAAGGCCCCGGCCACCTGTTCAGTTTTGACGCGCCCTTCAACGGTGTGGAAAAAAGACCGGCTGTCCCGGGAAACAAACCCCAGGACATTGAGGCGCTGGCTATGGAAACAGGGGATTTCCAACGTCTGGCCTTTGGGTTGCCAGGCGTAAGGCACGGAGGACGCGGTGCTGAAGCCGGATTCGTCAAAATAGAACAGGCTGATTTTGTCTTCATCGTCCCATTTTTTCAGGGCGGTTTGGATGTCCTTGGCCTTGGCAAAGCCCTCGGCACAACGCCTGCTTTTTACGGAGCGCCTGCACCGCCGCCATGAATAACCGGTTTTTTTAAAATGCGCCTTAACGTCCCGGTCGCCGACTTTTTCCGGGTCCGGGCCTCCAGAAGGGCTTGGGCCTGCTTGATTTGGCGCGGTTCTTCGTCCAATTGGGCCCGGAACAGTGCGATTTCTTCGGGCGTGTAAATCGGTGGCCGCCCGGAGCGCGGTAAATCCCCAAGCCCGCCGACACCTTGCGCGTTGAAGCGGTTGATCCACTGGCTGATAGGGTCACGGTCAACCTGGAAAATGGCTTGTAGCTGGTTTATCGTATGCCCGCTGCCGCTCAGCAACAAGGCGTGGGCGCGTCTTCGCACCTTAAAGTTTGGGTGGGTCTTGTAAAGCGCATCCAACTCTTGCTTGTCTGTGTCGCTGAGTGGCCGGACAAATTTTAAACGTGGCATGGGGGCGGTGGCTCAAAAAGCTTATATTTTATACCCTTTAACTTATGTCAAATTACTTATACGCCCCCCGATTCCCTCTAGGGCAACCTTTTTCGATAGCCGACAAGCTCAATGGATTACGTCCGTTTTCAACTAATATCGAATACCAATCGGGGGACTCTGTATCTTTTAGCGCGATTTTCTTCAAGTAGCGTTGGTAAAGGATTTGCAGATACATGGAAGCTTCAAATCTGGATAAAAACGCGGCGCTATTCGGTGGTTTTTTCATCAATCAGACTCCTTTTGTTGGTGTTCGAGCTGGCGGTTTTCCCATTCTTTGAAAAGCTCCTTAGCGGTTATTTCGACTTTCGATAAATTTTTGCAGTCAACGGGGTGTCTATTTGGGTCTTCGCACATATCTACCATCTCTGTTGGCACTCCCTCTGCAAGCAATCTATTCTTTACTTCGTCCAAATACATGTTTAATGCGTAATAGACAACTTCATTTATCGCTTGATTGGTAATCTTTCTGTTGGTTACTTCAGTCTCAATGTCCAATTTGACATTAAATCTAAAGTCATCTACGCGCCAAAACTTCACTAACGATAAAAGCTGGTCATTACTGATTAAAACTGAATGAACGCCGAAGCCGTTACCCTCAGCCGCTTTGATATAGCAAGCTTGCTTTATGCGTTGACGGCGTTTTTTTTCCGCCTCTGTTAGTGGTTTACCTCCTAATGTCGGCCTTCCCATTTTCTTCATTTTCGTAAACCTGTGATTATAATTAAACAGAGTGTAGCGTAGCACAGTTAACTAAATAGGATAATCACTAAATATTTAGTGATTGTCCTATTTAGTTTTGTAAGGCACAAAAAAACCGCTGGTTAAGCGGCTTTGGCGTGGATGTCGATTAGCTAGGCGGCAATGATTTTGTACAGTGTAGGACGGCTTATCCCAAACTCTTTGGCAATTGCGCTTTTATCTCCCCCGCTGGCTACTTTGTCTCTAATCTGTGCGGTTGTTTCCGGCGTTAGCTTCGATGGTGCGCCTAATTTTTTACCTTTGGCTCTAGCCGCGTCTATGCCCTCACGCTGTCTTTCTTTAATGAGGGTGCGTTCAAATTGGGCGAACGCTCCTAACATTTGGAGCATTAAGGTTTGCATGGGTGAATCGTTTGAACCTTCGAAAGTCAGGCACTCTTTGTGGAATTTGACGGTAACCCCTTTTTTGTTGAGGGCTTCTACTGTTTCTTGAAGGTCTTTCAAGTTTCTTGCTAATCGGTCGATTGAATGGACGTGGAGCGTGTCGGCTTCCCTGAGGTGGCTTAAGCATCTTGTCAGTTCCGGCCTGTCGGTATTCTTGCCGCTGGCCTTATCCGTAAATGTGCGGTCAAGGTCGATACCTACTAATTGACGTTCTGTATTTTGTGAAGTTGATGATACGCGAACATATCCGATATTTTGACCTTTCATTTTTTCCACCCTCTTAAATGTGTTAAATAATGTCTCAGACATAGATTAACACAGTGTAAGATAAATTCAAATATACTTTACTTTACACGACATAATGCGGGCTGCAAGGGAGGGCTTAAAGTGTTAAATAATGTATACTTCATTTACAGGGCTTTAAAGGGGTATTTGTTTGGTGATCTTATTTTGCAAGGGGTAAGCGAAACCGAATCACTGATTTAAATTTAGGTTTTCAAACAATTCTAGTTTATAAGTTCGTACCAACAATTTTTTGACTTCAATTTTACTTAGACAAATGAAAAAAATAATCTCATCCATTGTTTTAATCTCGACAGCTAGTTTTGCTTATGCAGAGCCTGTTTATCTTAACTGTAGTATTCCCAGCATTCTAAATGGAGGGGATGTTTTTTCTGTAAGCATTGATGAGAGTAATGGAAAAATTTCTCAAACATACCCTAAAGATTCTAAATTTTCGTTTAATGCTAATGGCATGTATTTACCTAATAGCATATCTTACAAGGAAGATGTTGATGGTAGGGATCGAACCTATGTAATTGATAGAGCAACACTTTCAATTCAAATGCGCGACATAAACATACAATATGGTGATAACAAGGTATTTTTGAGTGAAGGGCAGTGTTCAAAAGTTGAAGAAGTAAAAGGTAATAAAATATAGCATTTAGTAGTGATCTTTAATCCAATTGCAACGGGTTATGGCGCGTTTGTAAATTGTATAGCTACATTTGCCGATATTATCTTTTCTAATTCATTCACTAAATTCTCATCCGATAAAATCCGCAGTCCTTGCGCACTTGGTGTTCTAATCCACGAATCAAGTTCATTATTTGTAATCAATACAGGTGCTTCAAAGTAACAGCCTTCTATGGGTTCGCCCGATAAAACAGTAATTTTGTATTGTTTGTGTTCGCCATCATTATTTGTTTTTTCAGTAGATTTAAATTTGTAGCCTAACTTATAAATTTTTCTTTTATTTTCTGTCGTAACTTCAATCACATAAATACTGCACCCTAGAGCAGCCTTAGTGGATTCAGTGTCTTTATCAGTTAAATAATATGGCTTCCCAGCTTTCTTAAAGCTCTCTATAAGCGTTGTGAAAGGGATAAGATTATTTTTATCTTCGTGTTTTAAAACGTAAGCATTCACAAGTAACCTCATTTTTTTATTAAATTTATCGGACTTCGTTAATTTGCTGACGATTTAAATACCCTTGATAGCTTATACCAAAATCAACCAGCTTTATTGCGTCAAACATCACGCCAACGCGGTAATCTTTCCCATACCGCCCATAAGTCATGGACTCGCTTTCGTGTCCGATGATAGCTTCTGCAACCTCCAGCGGTACGGAATTTTGTTTAAATTCATTGGCTAAGGTATGCCGGAAGCTGTGAAAGACCTTCCCGCTATCAACAATGCCGCACCGGATGCGGTATCGGGTGAACCACTTGGAAACCGACGCCCCATATTCGCCTTTGACGGGGTTTATTTCTGCAAACAGCCTTGTATTGCCATTTGCCTTGATTTGCCCAACATAATCCAGCAAACCAAGTTCATGTAATTTAGGATGGAGTGGGATGTATCGAAGTGCCGCTACAGTTTTGCCGTCCCACTCCCCATCCTTACCAAGTGCGATACAGTCAATGCCGTCAACCAGTTTGAAGTTATAAATCTGCAAGCGGCACATTTCCTCAAGTCTCATACCGGTATAGAGGGCAATAATAGGCATCCAGTATTGATAGGGGTGTTTAAACCCTTTACGGTATTCTTTGGAGTCAAACAGCCTGATTAGGTCGTCTTTGTCGAAAGCCTGCCGCTCGTCTGCCGCTCGTTTTTTCTTGCCAAGCGTTAAGCCTTCAAGCGGGTTTTTGTCGATATAGCCTTGATTTACCGCCCATCCAAACAGAACGCTAACCCTGATAATGTTGTTGTTGATAGTGTTATGCGCCAGCCTATCTTGCTCTGGAATATCCATAGCCAACAACTCAAGAATTGTTTTGTCCCTGTAGGCTGCTTTTTTGTTCATGTTGGCGGGAAGCTTTAGATATTTCTGTTTGAAGTCTCTGGTTATGGCTTTGTCGATAGACTTAATAGGAATATCACCAACAATAGATTGAAACAGGCTGAGGGTTGCTTTAATTTGGTCTAGGGTGCGGTTTTTCCAACGCTTAAGGGTTTCGCCCTCTTCAAAGTATATTTTGATTAACTCTGATAATAGCGGGGCTGGTTCCGGCGGAATTTGCCGCTGGTTGGGTGCTGAATTGGCTTCTATCGCCGCAAGCCTTGCTTCAAAAAGAATTTTTTCTCTGGCCTCATCAAGTTCGTGTTTTGCCTCTTCCCTAAGCTGATTTAAGAGGTATTCCCTGTGAGGCTTGCTATCTTCATCTAAATTGAGGGCAATTTTTCCCTCAATGGTTTTCTCCTCGCCATCAGGCATGGTAAGCCGCCGATTACCCTCTAAAGTACGCTCTTCGGCAAGGTAAACGCCTTGCTTAAGCTTATCCAATTCTTTGTCCAATTCGACACGATAGGCGCGGGCTAGCTTTACGGCAAGCCGCAAGCTGTCTGTTTGCAAAGATTTCTTGATTTCGGATTTTTTGAAGTGTTGGCATAGTTGGAGCGGTATCCTCGCTCTGAAAAAATACGTCCCAAATTTGTTACGCCACAAATAGGAAGGGGAGTTCATTGAACTTGATTTGCTGGGTTCATGTGGCCTAGTTTGAGGCCACATTTGTTGCTGTGAACCCAACAAATCAAAAAAATGCTTTTAAATCAGTATGATGGTGGAGGCGGCGGGAATTGAACCCGCGTCCGCAAGTACTCCGCCACAAGGTCTACATGCTTATCCCGTACTTTTGATTTAACCGATGACTACCCGCCGGGCCAAGAAAATCATCAGCGATTCCGTAGGGTTTTAGCGCATCCACACCGGACAGGCTTCAGCGCGATCTTATGTAAATGACCTCTGAACGTCAGGCGAACCCGACTCTACCCGCATAAGCACAAATAGTCAGAGGAATGGAAGCTGTGTTTAAGCAGCGAGAGCCATTGAGTAGTTTTCGTCGTTTGCGAATACTTTTTTTCTGTAGATTTTACGAGGTGTACAGTCCTCGGCATGCACTCTAGGTTTCGCTACCCACGTCGAAGCCATGTCGCCCCCGTGGACATTATAGTCTACTGGATTTACCGTAATTTTGCTATGGCCATTAATTTATTTCTTTTAATGTTGATACAGATCAATTTAAGTTAGAAAACCTTGTTTGACGTAAGGTAGGCAATCACCCATAATTTTTGCGTGGTAATAACAATAAAATAACCCATGAGGAGAAAGATTATGTCATTGATAACTTGGACGCCCGAGCAATTCGGCACTAACGTTGGTTTTGCTGATGAAGAGCATAAGGTATTGTTTGATAAGCTGAATAAATTATATGATTTGGCAATTGGCGGTGCGGCGCGGTCTGCTATAGGCACGCAGTTGGATGATCTGATTGCGTATGTGGTCGAGCATTTTGCCCATGAAGAAAGGGAAATGCAGGCTAAAGGTTTTCATGATTACCCTGCCCATAAAGCAGAGCATGTTGCGTTGATTGGCATTTGCGCCGATTTACAGAAGAAGTTCCATGCGGGCGAAGCCGAAGTCACCGAAGAAGTCGGCCAATTGGTAAAAGGCTGGCTGGACAACCATATCCCTAAATTTGATAAAGCTTATTCCAATGCGTTAAACCGTTAATCCCGGCATTGTTATAGCAACATCTGGCATTGCACAGATAAAAAGACAGGTTTTTGCCTGTCTTTTTTTTTGCCTGCCATCCCGCTATCGGGGGAGTTTAGCCATACTGATAAAATGCCAACGTATTATAATGTTGCGCTTTGTATCCCCTGACTTTATATCCCATCCATGCAACCCGCCTTTGTCCATCTCAGACTCCACACCGAATTTTCGCTGGTAGACGGCATCGTCAAAATCAAGCCCTTGGTAAAACGCTTGGCGGAACTGGCCATGCCCGCCATTGCCGTGACTGATCACGCCAATTTGTTTTCCTTAGTTAAATTTTACAAAGCCGCAATGGGGCAGGGCATCAAACCGATTGCCGGGGCGGATGTGTGGGTGGCCAATCCTGAAGACGCGTCGGCGCCGTTCCGTTTGACCTTGTTGGTCAACACCCAGCAAGGCTATGTGACGTTGACCGAGCTGATTTCCAGAGGTTATCAGGAAGGCCAACACCTAGGCGTGCCAATATTGCAAAAAACGTGGTTGGAAGACAATCATGATGGCCTGATTGCCTTATCGGGCGCGATGGAAGGCGATATTGGCAAAGCCTTGCTTTCAGAAAACACCGAGGCGGCGCGGCGGTTGGCGGATTATTGGAGCGATTTGTTCCCGCAACGCTTTTATTTGGAAGTGCAGCGGGTCGGTAAACCGGAGGAAGAGCGGTACATCGCCGCCGCGGTGGAATTGGCTATTGCCACGGGTTTGCCCGTGGTGGCGACCAACGATGTGCGTTTTCTGCATAAGGACGATTTCGCCGCCCACGAAGTGCGGGTGTGCATCAACCAAGGGCGGGTGTTGGACGACACACGGCGGCCTAAAGATTACACCGAGCAACAATACCTACGCAGTAGCGGGGAGATGCAAGCCCTGTTCGCCGATTTGCCGGAAGCCTTGGCAAACACGGTGGAAATAGCCAAACGCTGCAATATCACCCTGACCTTGGGGCAGAATTTCTTGCCGGATTTTCCGGTGCCAGCGGGCATGACGCTGGGCGAACTGATGGCGGACGAAGCCAAAAAAGGTTTGGCGGAGCGCTTGCTGCACCATCCGGCTATCGGCAAAGGCACGGTTGAAGAAAACGAAAAACCCTATTATGAGCGTCTGACCATCGAGCTGGACGTGATCAACGCGATGGGTTTTCCGGGCTATTTCATGATCGTCGCCGACTTTATCCAATGGGCGAAAAACCACCAAATTCCGGTCGGGCCAGGGCGAGGTTCCGGTGCGGGTTCGTTGGTCGCTTACGCCTTAAAAATCACCGACCTTGATCCGATTGAATTTGATTTGTTGTTCGAGCGGTTCTTGAACCCCGAACGGGTGTCCATGCCCGACTTTGATATTGACTTTTGTATGGACAGGCGCGACGAGGTGATTAATTACGTCGCCGAGCATTACGGGCGTGACCATGTCGCGCAAATCATCACCTACGGTTCGATGGCGGCGAAGGCGGTTATCCGCGATGTCGGGCGGGTATTGGGTTTTGCTTACGGTTTTGTCGATGGTTTGGCAAAGCTGGTGCCGTTTGAAATCGGCATGACCTTGGATAAAGCGTTAAAAGACAGCCCTGATTTAAAGCAACGTTACGAGACTGAAGAAGAAGTCAAAAGCCTGATTGATATGGCCTTGTCATTGGAAGGCACAGTCCGCAATGCGGGCAAACACGCGGGGGGCGTGGTCATCTCGCCGACCAAACTGACCGACTTTACGCCGCTGTATTGCGAAGAAGGCGGCGGCAATTTGGTCACGCAATTTGATAAGGACGATGTGGAAGCCGTCGGTTTGGTCAAATTCGACTTCTTAGGGTTACGCACCCTGACCATCATCGACTGGGCTTTGCAAACCATCAACGTCAAAAAACACCAAGCGGGCGAGCCGCCCGTTGACATCACCACGATTCCCCGCGATGACTTGCCGTCGTATGAACTGCTGAAAAAAGGCCTGACCACCGCCGTGTTCCAGCTCGAGTCGCGCGGCATGAAAGAGCTGATCAAAAAACTTAAACCCGACTGTTTCGATGACATCATCGCCCTGGTGGCCTTGTTCCGGCCCGGTCCTTTAGAATCGGGCATGGTCGATGATTACATCAACGTCAAACACGGCGCAAAAGCCGAATACGCGCATCCGTTGCTGGAGCCAATTTTAAAACCCACCAACGGTGTTATCTTGTACCAAGAACAAGTGATGCAAATCGCGCGGGAATTGGCGAGTTATACCTTAGGTGGTGCGGATATGCTGCGCCGTGCGATGGGTAAGAAAAAACCGGAGGAAATGGCGAAAGAGCGGGAGAAATTCACCTCCGGCGCGGTTGCCAATCACATTGACGAAGCCATCGCGACCTATGTGTTTGACTTGATGGAAAAATTCGCGGGTTACGGTTTTAACAAATCCCATTCCGCCGCCTACGCGCTAGTCGCTTACCAAACTGCGTGGCTAAAACAGCATTATCCGGCGGCGTTTATGGCGGCGGTGCTGTCGTCGGATATGGACAACACCGACAAAGTGGTGGTGCTGATTGAAGAATGCCAGCAAATGAAGCTGACCATTTGCCCGCCTGACATCAACCTATCTGAGCATAAGTTTACGGTCAACGACAAAGGCCAAATCGTTTATGGCTTGGGCGCGATCAAAGGCGTGGGCGAGGCGGCGGTTGAAGAAGTGATTATCAGCGAGCGCAACGCCCATGGCCCTTACACCGGGCTATATGATTTGTGCAAGCGCGTGGATTTACGCAAGGTCAACAAGCGTGTCCTGGAGGCGTTGATCAAGGCCGGGGCGTTTGATGACTTCAATCCCTGCCGCGCCAGCCATTTCGCCGAACTGCCGACCGTGCTGCGGGTCGCCGAACAGCACAGCAAAATGGCGATGACGGGGCAGAATGACTTGTTTGGCTTGGCGGTCAACCATGAAGAATCCGAAAATGAAGAAGCGTATTCGACCCTAGTGGAACCTTGGTCGGAAAAAGAAAAGCTTGATGCCGAAAAGTCCATTTTGGGCTTATACCTCAGTGGGCATCCGATAGACCAATATGCCGCCGAATTGCGCCAATTCACCAACGGTACGCTGGCGAGTATGCCGGACGTCGTGGAACGCTCCCGCGGGCCGGTTACCGCGCGGGTTGCAGGCTTGGTGATGGACATACGGGTGCGCCAGACCAAAAGCGGCAAGACCATCGTGTCCGTGATTTTGGATGACCGCACCGCACGTATGGAATGTACCGTGTTCGGCGAGGCTTACGAACGCTACCGCGAGGCGTTTGTCCGCGACACCTTGTTGATTGCCGAAGGCGCCTTGGCAATCGACAGCTTTGCCAACGCCTTGCGGTTGAATGTCGAAAAAGTCTATACCATAGAGCAAGCCAGGTCGGCGTTCGCACGGTCATTGCAAGTGCAGTGGTCGGCAACCGGGCCGGAACGGGCGACTATCAGCAAACTCGCGGCTATTTTGCAGGATTTTAAAGGCGGCCAGTGTCCGTTGGAGCTGAATTACCAGTCGCCTGTGGCAAAGGCCGCGCTAAGGCTGGGTGACGGGTGGCGGGTGAATGCGAGTGATGGCTTGGTGGTTAAGCTATGCGCGTTATTTGGCAAGGGTAATGTGGAGATTAAGTACCGGTAAGGGCTGGGGCGGCAGCAATGCCCCATGCGCCCCATGTCACTCGTGCCCAGTCACTGGTTTTTTGTCGGGCCAATCTAAATCGGTAGGGGCGGACGGTTGTCCGCCTTGTTTATGGCCTGTGCCAACATCCGCAGCAGTCAGGCGGGCAACCGCTCACCATAACACTGACAATTCAACAGTGACTGGGTACTAGGGGCTACAGGCGGGCAGGATCAGTGTTGAGTTGGGCCGCCTTGCCAGCCAGGCCCGCCGTCCGGGCCTGGCTGTTTGTCCAGCAGTGCTTGAAAATGTTTAAGCAGCGCGTCCCTAAGAAGGTGAAGTTCATTGAGCCTTGCCAGGGCTTGTTGGTTCTGGCCTTGGTTCTTGAGATGGTCAAGTTCCGCCGCCAATTCGTGCACCCGCTGGTGTAATGAAGTGATGGCCTGGAGGGTGGGCTGCGGGCCTTTGTCAGCTAAGCCGCCGGAATCCAGCCACATACCAAAACGGCACTGGTGATGGTCGAGCGGTGGGGTATCCCGACCGTCGGTGAGTGAGGCTTCAAAGGCCCGGATCCAAGCACGCAGCTCGACTCCCGCATACAGTAGCGGCAAGTCATCACGGCTGATGGCCTTGAGGCCAAACCAACGTGGGTCGGGCCGCCAAGCGGCAATCCATCCGGGGAGTTCGTGGGCCGGCATGGGACGGGAAATGCCATAGCCTTGGGCGAGATCGCAACCCAGTTGCAACAGCATTTCCCCATGCTCCACGGTTTCCACGCCCTCGGCGATGATTTGCCGGCGGAACGCGGTCGCCAGCCCCAAGACGCCTTCCAAAATAGCCAGGTCTTCAGGATCGTCCAGCATATCGCGCACGAAACTTTGGTCAATTTTTATCATGTCAGCCGATAGGCGTTTGAGGTAGGTTAACGATGAATAGCCCGTGCCAAAATCGTCCAAGGCAAAACTCACGCCTAGGCTGCGGCAGTCTTCCATCACCCGGCAAACCAGGGCCAAATCCGCGAGCGCACTGGTTTCCAACACTTCCAGTTCAAGTGAGGATGGCTTGACTTTCGGGTGTGCCGCCAGCAGGCTGGCCAGCCGTTCGGCAAAATTAAGTTGCTGCAATTGGCGGGCGCCGATATTGACGCTGACCCGAAGATCCAGCCCGGCTTCTGCCTGCCAGCGTTCCATCTGGGCCAATGCGCTATCGAGCACCCATTCGCCAAGTTCGATGGCCAACGGATGCTCTTCCACCACCGGCAAAAACACCGACGGCAATAACAGCCCCCGGTCTGGATGTTGCCAACGGATCAGCGCCTCGGCCCCAATGACCTTGCCTGTGCGCAGGTTAACTTTGGGTTGGTAATACAGCACGAACTCCCGTCCCGCCAGGGCGCGCCGGATATGTTCCAGGCTTTCATGGTGGCCACGGGCAAGGCGGTCTTGCTCGGTGTCAAAAATATGGTAACTATTCTTGCCTGCCAGCTTGGCCTGGTACATGGCTTGGTCAGCTTGGCGCAGCAGATGGTCCGCATCCACGTCCCCTTCCTGCGGGTAGAAGGTGACACCGATACTGGCCGACACCTGGAGGGCCGAGCCGCCCAGCTGCACGGGGACGGCCGCTGCGTGAAGCAGCCGGGCCAGCATCGGCGCGCTGGTTCCGGTGTCGGGCAGGTCAAGCAGCACGGCGACAAACTCGTCGCCACCCAGACGGGCGAGCGTGTCGCCTTCACGCAAGGCCTGTTTCATGTGTATGGCCACGTTCATCAGTAGTTGGTCACCGGCATCATGCCCGTGGCGGTCATTGATCACCTTGAAGCCGTCCAGGTCAATATAGGCCACCGCCAGCTGCAGCCCGCGCCGCTGGGTTTGGGCCATGGACTGATGCAAACGGTCCGCCAGCAGCACACGGTTAGGCAGGCCGGTGAGCACGTCATAATGGGCGATATGTTCCAGATACTGTTCGTGCTCCTTAATTGCAGTAATATCGGTTGATATGCCCAACAAGCCCCAGACCGTTTTGTCATCGGCGTGTTCGTAAATCGGTGTCTTGATCTCCAAATATACCCGTCGGACACCCTCGGCATAGGCAACCTCAACCTCCTCCGTCGTCTGCTCGCCCTTGAAGACGCGCCGGTCAATCTCCCGCAACCGCCTTACCGTGTCGGTGGGGAAAAACCGGGTGTCGTCGGAGCCCACCAATGCTTCCGCCGAGCATCCGAACAGTTCCAACGTGGAGCGGTTGGCGTAAACATAACGGAATTCGGTGTCTTTCATGTAGATGAATGAGGAAACATAATCCAGCGCATTGCGGAACCGTTGGGTTTCCGTATGTGCGGCCTGCAACATCAGCTCGGCTTGTTTGCGTTCGGTGATGTCGGCCGCTACGCCATGGAGCCCGGTAATGGCGCCATGGCCATCACGGATAGCCTCGCCACGGGTCAGTATCCAGCCATGTGTCCCGTCAGCCCTGACCGTCTCCAGCTCAAGTTCGTAGGGTGCCCCCAGGTCTTTGGCCCGGTTTACGGCGGTGGCCAAGCGTTCCCAACTCTGGGGGGCAAACAGCCAGGAATGTTGGGTGAAATCTGGCAGTGGCGACTTGGGGTCGAGGCCAAGCATCCGGTACAGCTCATTTGACCAACGGACTTGGTTTGTGGCCAGATCCATATGCCAACTGCCTACTTGGGCTATGCGCTGCGCTTCTTGCAGTTCGGTTTGGTTTTGCCGTAGCGTATCTTCCAGTGATTTGCGCCCGGTGATGTCCGTATGCGTACCAATCATGCGCAAAGGCGTGCCGTCGTCACGGCGGCTCACCACCATGCCACGGTCAAGCACCCATTTCCAACTGCCATCTTTGCAGCTGACCCGATGTTCGCTGATATAAATGGGGGTCTTGCCATCAAGGTACGCTTGTACGATGGCCAAAATATCAGCCTTATCATCAGGGTGGATGCGTTTTTCCCATTCGTCCAGGCTGTCGCCTAGCTCATCTTCGGCAAAACCGAGCATCCCCTTCCACTGTTTGGAAAAGAACACTGTGTTGTTTGCCAAGTTCCAGTCCCAGACGCCATCCCCGGAACCTTCGAGCGCGAACCGCCAGCGGTATTCGCTTTCTTCCAGCAATTGCCCGTGGCGTCTGAGTTCTTGGGTCAGGTTGTTGGCGATGCGGGCGGCGTTGGTTTGGGTGTTGACCACCGAACGCATTAAGCCGAATAGCAGGCAGCTCAGTGAGCACCCGCCCGCCAGGGCGGCCCATGCGTTTGCGTAGCCGATACCGAATGCCATGCCCTTGCGTTCAAAAGCCATTAGCCACCGGTGGCCATTGAAATCGAGGATGCGTTGTTGTTGGGGCAAACTATGCGGGTCAGCGGCTGGGGCGGCCTTGTTTGTGAACAGCAAGGCGGAAGGCGTTGCCTGCGGGCCATCATAAATTTGCAAACGGATAGCCTGGCCTTCACGGTGTTCCCAGTCGCCCAAAATCCCGGTCATCAGGTCATTCATCCGGTAGGGGCTATAAACCCATCCGATGAGCGCCGCCCGTTTCTGTGCGATGGTGCCGTGAGGCATGTTTTTGTGATAGGCGGGGACATACATCAGCGTGCCCGCCTGTACTTCAGTGCCCGTTTCCTGCACTAGCTCCACCTTGCCGGACAAGGCCGCTTCGCCAGTGTCGCGTGCCTGCTCCATGGCGGCACGCCGCACCGGTTCGGAGAACATGTCGTAACCGAAGGCGCGCAGGTTGCGGTCGCGGAAGGGTTCGAGGTAAATGATTGAGGTGTAGAGGTCGCGTTTGCCCGCCGGGCGTACGCTGTATCCGGGAAACCCTTCCTTACGGATGCGGGCGATGTGGCTAGCCAGTTGGGCCGGTGCGATGGCTTGCGCAAAACCAATGCCCTGTACGCCGGGAATGCTGTCCTCCGCCCGCAAGGTTTCCGTATAGGCTTGCCATTCTTGGCGGGACACCTCTTTTGATGCGTCGAAAAGGGCGGCGCCCCCACGTAGGGTTAAGGCGTAAGCCCCAAGGCGTTCTTGGATCTTCAGGGTAACTTGGTCGCAGGTGAAGGAAAAATGCTGCGCCGCAGTCTCCTCAATGCCCTGTTTGATCCGGAGGCTGCCAAAAACAGTGGCCAGCAGCCCCAAAACGAGCAATGCCCACGCGAGCCAAGCGTGCTTAATAACCGACCGCATATAAGCCATATATCAATTGCCGTAAAAATTAATTGAATCCAGCCGGTGTGCTTGGCAAAGTCCCATTGGGCGGTAACTCGGCGCCCCGCTGTTGCCCTATCACTAAACCCAAGGCGGGAAGGCGTGGTTGAAGTGTTGTTTGGCCAATATTCATAGCTGATGTTACGTAGACTTTTTCTGCAAGTTGAAAATAAATAAAGTAGAGTCGCTATCGCGATGTTTTTTAACCGGGTTCCCGCACCCGAAGGCGAGATACTTTCTTTTGCTCCGCCTCGACAACTGCTCCTGCGTTGCCCTACCTCCTGCATCCATGCAGTCGAAAAGAAAGTATCCAAAGAAAAGGCGGCCCGGTTGCCGCTGATGTCTTGCGCTCCTCGCATTGGTCGGGGGACGGCAAAAGGGGCTTCCTGCCCCTTTGCCGCCGTGCGGCATCCCTGCCGCACCCCTTTATGCCCTATGGGTATTCGGGCTAGTCCCGACCAATACTGTGGTGCTCGACGCGGCAAACGGGATAATAACTACGTTACTGCGTAACGTGAGTTCATAGGTAGGATCTTAAATTCTAAAGTAAAGCCTTATCGTGCCTTTTTATAATAACATCGCCCGCCATAAATCTCCCCCATGGCAAGCCCCGAAGCCAAAAGAACTTTCGGGAGGGCGGCGGGCCTCTTGAAAAACCAAGCCGGAAACGGCTGGTTAGCAGAAAGGCCTAGGGTTAGAATGGCAACCCCAGCGGCCTTTACGGAGGCCTAATTTTAATCGCATCAGACGGGTCATCGCATGAAAATAGTCTCCTGGAATGTCAACGGCATCCGCTCGGTACAAGGCAAAGGCTTTGCCGAAACGCTCGCACGGCTAGATGCCGACTGTATCCTGTTGCAGGAAACCAAGGCCCAGGCCGATCAGGTCGCTAAGGCCTTGGCCGGAATTGATGGTTACCACATCTATTCCAATTGCGCCGAACGCAAGGGCTATTCCGGCGTGGCGATTTTATCCCGGCAAGAGCCGCTGCAAGTCATCAACGATATGGGCATTGCCGGGCATGATCGGGAAGGGCGGGTGATCGTCGCCGAATTTGAAAAGTTTTTTTTGCTCGACGTCTATGTGCCGAATTCGGGCGAGGCCTTGGCCCGGCTAGATTACCGGCAAAGCTGGGATACGGATTTTCTGGCCTATTGCCGGCAACTGCAAAGCCAAAAACCATTGGTCGCCTGCGGTGATTTTAATGTCGCGCACCGGGAAATCGACATCGCCCGCCCCAAGGCGAATTACAATAAATCATCCGGCTACACCCAAGTCGAAATCGACGGTTTCAGCCGTTTCCTGGACGCCGGGTTGGTTGACACCTTCCGGCATTCCCATCCGGACACCGTCGCTTATAGCTGGTGGAGTTTCCGCGCAGGCGCCAGGGCAAAGAATGTCGGGTGGCGGATAGACTATGTCCTAGCTAGCGTCGCGCTGGCCGAAAAAGTCCGGCAGGCGTTTATCCTGCCGGACATTACCGGATCGGACCATTGCCCGGTTGGCATTGACATTGAGCTTTAGCCCCAAGGTTTACAAGGCCTAGTGCTTAGTCACTGATTTTTTGTCGGGCCAATCTAAATCGGTAGGGGCGGACGGTTGTCCGCCTTGTTTATGGCCTGTGCCAACATCCGCAGCAGTCAGGCGGGCAACCGCTCGCCCCTACGCAATTGACACTGACAATTCAACAGTGACTGGGCACTAGGTTTGGGGAAGTAAGGCCGCCATATTGGGCGCCCCGCTTGACCGGGAAGCCAGGGGATTGGCCAGGCGGGCTCCAGATATGGCCCCTCCCAAGGGAATGCCAATTAAGGTGTTGTTTTTATAGCGAGGGGGATGCTACGTAACGCAAGGTCACTGTTGTGCGGAAGTGCTGGCCGGACTGGCTTTCATGCGATACGAGACAGAATCCAGGGCCTTGCTTTGGATGTGCCCGACCAGTTCCATGATTTGCTGGTCTAGCCTAAAGCGCAGTTCCCATTCCAGCGCCAGGTCAGCGGGCAAGCTGTCTATGCGGTGGTGCTCCGTGTAGCTTTGTTTCAATAGCCCGTGGATGTCTGCAGCCTTAGCCCTGGTTTCCTGCTGCCCGTCTTGCAGCGTCAGTGCCGCATTCTCCAGCTCGCTTGCCAACGCCGCGTCGAAAGCGCGGCTATATTGTTGCAGTTCATCAGGGAAACTGCTGAATTGCTGGCCGCTCAGCAAGCGATAGCGTCGCCGGATCTGTAGCAAGCCGGATAAGTTGCTTGCCGCTTCAATCAACGCACTTAACGCCGTCCTTTCATAGAGCTTGTGGCTTAACCTGGCGTCCGGTTCCAATACCGCGTGGACCACCAGATCCTGTGCGGCCGCTAGGTCTTTATCTGCCGATAAACGCAAGGGCAGGGTGGATTTTAGCAATAAACCCACATCCGGCAACCGGGCGGTGAGTCTGGCGAGCGTGTGCAATGCCGTTACGCTATGGTGGCGGGCCAGCGCAATCGAACGCCGCGGCCACAGCGCATAGTCGAGCAGCCCCATCACGATAATGCCCAGCAAAATCCCGGCAACCCGGTCGCGCGGCAGGTAGAGGTCGGTGACCGGGCCGAAATCATGCAAAACGAACATCGCAAATGAAAACCCAAGCTGCCGGCCCAGGTAAGCGATACGCTCGCTACCCGCCGAAATCCAGGCCGCCAAAGCCCAAAACGGGGCCGTTGCCAGTGCAAAGCCGGCGATGGTGTCGAGCTGGGACTGGAACACCAGCACATAAAAATAGGCGCACAGCCCGCCCGCAACGGCTCCCGACAAACGCAATAGCGACAGCCGGTAGTCGGCGCCAAGGCTGGTTTGTGCGGCGACCAGACAGGTGGGTATGGCGGTGTTGATAGCTGGCCAGCCCAGGCTTTCCACGATCAGCGTGCAGAGTATCGCGCCCAGGGAAAACTTGATCCCGAATTGCAGGCTGTCGGCATGGGCGGCCCAGAAGTCATAGCCAAACCAAGCAGGAAACCAGCCTTCCGCTTCACTGTCGTCCGTTTCGGTATCCGGCGTTTTTATGTCAGGCACTGGCAGATGCAAGTCATGCAACAGCCCGGCAATCCGCTGCAGCGCGCGCCAAATGGCCGCCAGTAGCGAAGGGTTGGTTTGCAGCGAATAACCGTGCAGCACTTCATCGGTCAGCAGCGCCGCTATGTGTCCGGAAACGTCGCGCCATTCTTCCATGCCTTGCCGCAGCGTTGCGCAGGCGCTTTGCATGGCCAAGTAGACGTTTAATTTTTCCTGGTTCATCGGTTGGGCGCGATATTCCGCCTCCAAGACCTGGTCCAGCCAGATGGCCATCTGCCGTAGGCCGTCGATTTCCAGCAGCAGAGCACGATACGTGTCGTGCCGTTTATTGATAGAAGGATGCACCAGTTCCGCGTTCCCCAGCAATGCCAGCATCTTGCCTAAGCTGCCGGCACTGGAGGGCTTCGGGATCGCCTGTGCATGGACATTCACGCCACTGTCAGCCAGGCGCGTGTTTAAAATAGATTCCACCGCCGCCAGCTGCACCGCGATACCCGCCTTCAATTGTTTGAGCGGGTCTTGTGGTTTGATGGCCAGATGCACCACCGTCCAGGAGCCGATCGCCAGCACGCCGATGATCGGGATATTCCACAAGGCGTTGTAGATCGCCTGTTCGGGAGTGCCGGGGTTGTACAGCACCGCCACCGAATACCATAGCGCGATGCCGGTGGGCCAGGCGATCAGGCGGGCATGGAACAGGGCCAAAGCCAATACGGTGAAAGACAGGGGCAGCAACAGCCAGGCGTCATTGCCGGCAAACATCAGCGTGAATACCGAAATTAGGGTGGTGACGATGATATAGCCCAGTTGGCGCATCCCGAACGCCAGCGATTGGCCAGCATTCGCATAGGCGTCGTAACTCAGGCAAATCAGCAGCGCAATCGCCCCCAACGGCGGCACATGCAGGGTTTGGCTGGCCAGGGCGATGCTCAGCGACACGATGAACAGGCGTAATGCAGCGACGCGCCGCCCTGGAAAATCCTGAAGTTCGGCTGTCAGGAATTGCGTCAGGTTGGTTCCGAACCACAGGCCGCTTCGCTTTTTCTTCAGAACTGAAGCGTGCTGAGCGCCGCTGCTGTTCATTGCGGAATCGGGGGCGTGTTGGCTATATCCTCCTTGGCCGACAAAGGCTTCGGAATTTCGGCCAGGCGATCCAGAACGGTGACAAAGGCGGTCATGCCCATGCGTAGCGGGTGTTCGGGGTCACGTTCATTTATCTCGATGCGCACCGGAAAGCGGGACGCCAGGACAACCCAGTTCAAGGTGCGCTGAACTTCCGGCAATACGCCTTGTTGTTTGATGTTATCGGGGGAGTTGGCCCAGCCGATACCGGTCACTACGCCCCGATAGCGTTTGCCCGGATAAGCGACCAGGAAGACTTCGGCTTCCTGGCCCGGGCGGATGGATTGCAGATAAGTTTCCTTGAAGTTGGCGATGGCGTACCAGTGGCGGTCATCGACCAGCGCGAATAGCTGCGCCCCGGCCTTGGTGTATTCGCCTTCGCGGGTGTTCAGGTTGGTGACGTAAGCATCGAAAGGCGCGCGCACCGAACAGTATTCCACATCGAGTTCGGCGGCGGTGACCACCGCTTTGGCCGCTTCGATGCGGGCGTTGACGTTGCCGGATTGGGCAATCAACGAGACGGCGCGGCGGCTCTCGCTTTTGGCTTCCTCTATCGCGCTTTGGGCGGAAAGCGCCTTGGCGCGGGCATCCGCCAGCTCGGCGCGGGAGGCGGCGTATTTGGACCGGGCCTGTTTTAGCTGGTCCGCCGTGACGTATTGTTTTTCCGCCAATGGTTCAATGCGTTCCAGATAGTTATGCAGATATTCATCCTCAGCCTCAATCCGGTTGGCTTCGGCTTCGGCGGCGGCGCGTTGGTGTTCCAGCCGTGCTATGGCAAGCTCGGCGGAACCGCTGGAGGCGCGCCGTGAATCGACCTCTTTTTCGGCCAGCAGCAATTCCGCCTTGGCCTGGGCCAGTCTGGCCAGATAGGGGCGCGGGTCGATCACATACAGCAGTTCACCTTTTTTAACATACTGGTTGTCCTCGACATGCAGTTCCACGATACGGCCGCCCACTTCGGACGCAATGCCGACGATATTGGCCCGTATCATCGCATCGTTGGTGCGGGGATGCTGGTAGTTGATGCGCCATGCCAATGTCCCGGTCATGAGCGCGCCGAGCACTATCAGTGTGCCGATGATGCGTCCCAGCAATAGGCGGCGTTTAATGCTGGTGACGTGGGGGTCAGCTTGATGGTTTTCCATAATGGGCGGAACGCGTTTACGTCGAGTAAAATAACAACCAGATGGCAAAAGTGCATAAGGCCCATAGGCTAGGCGCAATCAACAGTGGCGGCCCCAGATGCGGCGCCAGCCTGTACCGCACCAATTGCCACATCAGCACCATGCTGGCCGCCAGACCGGCAAGAATGCAGATAATCCAAGCGGGCCAGAACGAACCCTGGATACTTAGCATCGGGTCGCAAGCGGTCAAAAAAACCGGAAAACTAGTCAGCACCGCCGCTTTTCGTAACGTTGGCCAGAGCGTCATAATTTGTGCCTGAACGAAAAATTAAATTCCGATAATCTGGGTAAGGACATTTGATTGGCTTTAATGGATCTGTATCACTCGGTGGCTTATTGTTTTATTATGGCCGCAATCCTTCTGCCCAGCCACTAAATTTAATCCCCCGAACATGTATTTACTCCACAACGGAACCGGCGCTTGAAGAAGATGTTTTCAAGTTTGCGACAGTTGCGGCGCGGCAAATGCCTGGTGATAGCCGTAGCGATGGCACTGACAGGCTGCATGCCGCCAGCTGCAATACAATTTGATGGCCCCTACGCAGCGGCTCCGGCTCATCCTGCCGATTATTGGCATGGGCGGGAGGCTACAAGCGGTGCCCAGCAGATAGGCATACCCAGCCGCACGCCGGAAGAAAATCCGGTCGACACCACGCTGACCTACGACCTGCCGGCGCTGGTCGATTTGGCCTTGCATGCCAATCCGGAAACCCGGGCGAGCTGGGAAGAAGCGAAAGCCGCCGCCGCCAAGCTCGAAAGGAACCGTAGCGCCTGGTATCCGACGCTGACCGCTATGGCGTTCGGGCAATATTTCAACACCAGCTTCCCCATCCCCGGAGGCGCGTTGGTCAGCGATGGCCACGCCGCTTTTGGCAGTTTGGAGTTGGCCTGGACACTGTTTGATTTTGGGCGCCGGGAGGCTTTGGTCGATGCGGGCGCACAACGTTTGATGGCCGCTAATTTTTCCTTCAACCGCAAACACCAGGAAATTGCCTATCGGGTTGCCAGCAGTTTTTTTGCCTACCAGGCCATGCTTTCCAAGGTAACGGCGGCGCAGCGGACGTTGGAGTCCGCAAATGCGGGCACGGCTTCAGTCCAGGCAAAATTCGGCCAAGGCTTGGCGACGCGCCCAAGTTTGTTGTTGGCGGTCCAGGAGCGGGCAAAAGCCAGCTATGACCTCCAGGATGCCCGTGGCTCGGTGATCCAGGCACGGGCCGAGCTGGCCGCTAACTTGGGCATTTCACCTTCTTACTCCTTGCAACTGATAGATTTGGACAAATTGCCGTTACCGGCGGGGCTGGTGCAGTCGGCCGAAAAAATTGTCGACCAAGCCTTGGAACAACGCCCCGACCTGATGGCGCGGCTTGCGGAATTGCGGGCACGCGAAGCGGAAGTGAAGAAAGCCAGGGCCGAATTTTGGCCCAAGTTTTCCCTGGGCGGCAATATTGGCAACCAATACTGGGGCAATGTGCATACAACGCCACCCGGCAATGAAAGTTATTCGGCCAGTAATCTGGTCGGCACCGCGATGCTGACGATGGAATGGGTCTTGTTCGACGGATTTGAACGCAGCAACGCCGTGCATGAAGCGGAAGCCAGGAAAAAGGCTTCCGGGGCTGAACTTGAAACCTTGCGCCTGGACATCATGCGCGAGATTTGGAAAGCCTATGCCGACACCAAAACCGCGCTGGAAAAACGTGAGTTTGCGCTAGCCTTATTGAAGGCCGCCGAAGAATCCTACGCCGCCACACAAGAATCCTACGCCCACGGCTTTTCCACGGTAATCGAACTGCTGTCCGCGCACAAGGATTTGGCGCGCGCCCGTTATACCGAAATCGACAGCCGCGCCACCTTGCTACGGTCGGCGGCGGCGCTGGTTTATGCTTCCGGAGGGTTGGGCAGGGGCAGTTTGAATACGGACGGCGAAGCGTTTGGCAGCGGCCTTCCATAGTTGGGCCTAAGGCAGGGCACATCGTGTTAAGGGCAATAAGTGACCTTTTGTACCCACCCGACGGGGGCAGCGGGTACGGAGTTGCTAGGGGGGTAGGTTTTCCTTGGGTTTCCCTATTTCGCTACCGAGGCAATAACAATTTTTGATGAAGCCCCGTATTCCTGTTTTCCCTTAAAAATGTTAAGGTTGGTAGGATTTTTGTGCTTTTGTTTATGTGTTTTTAATGGATGAAACTGATGGTTATGGCCTTTATCCCATGGCTGAAGTGGTGGCCGGCTTTATTTAATCGCCCAGCAGTGCTAAAGTTATAGCCTATTAAATTACTGGGTAATTGGTAAATCCAGTGCTTTTTACACTCCCTTTTAACTTTTATTTAGGAAAATCAAATGGCTTTCGAACTTCCTGCTTTGCCTTATGCTAGCAATAGATTAGTCCCTTATATCTCTGAAGAAACTTTAGAATTCCATCATGGTAAGCACCACCAAACGTATGTGACTAACCTGAACAATTTGGTTCCTGGTACTGAATTCGAAGGGTTGTCATTGGAAGAAATTATTGTGAAATCTTCCGGGCCTATTTTCAACAACGCGGCCCAAATCTGGAACCACACATTTTACTGGAACAGCTTGGCTCCTAGCGCAGGTGGCGAACCTACTGGCGCGTTGGCGGCGGCGATCAACGAAACATTTGGTTCTTTTGAAAAATTCAAAGAAGAGTTCACCAAATGCGCCGTTGGCACTTTTGGTTCTGGTTGGGCGTGGCTGGTTAAAAATGCCGATGGTAGCCTGGCGTTGGTGAGCACTAGCAACGCAGGTTGCCCGTTGACTACCGGCCAAACGCCATTATTGACTTGTGACGTGTGGGAGCATGCTTATTACATTGACTACCGCAACGCACGCCCTAAATATCTGGAAGCCTTCTGGGCCTTGGTTAACTGGGATTTTGCCGAAGCGAATTTCGCTGCCTAATCACCCGTTTGATGTTGTAACCAAAGCCTTCTGCGTCACTGATGCAGAAGGCTTTTTTATTGGAGGAAAATATGGGGATTATTTTAATAACGGGTGCGAACCGGGGCTTGGGTTTGGAATTTTGCCGCCAATATGCGGCGGACGGTTGGCGGGCCATCGCATGTTGCCGGAATCCGGCGCAAGCCGCGGGTTTACAGGCTTTGGCAGGCAATATCCAACTGGAAACCCTGGATGTCGCCGATTTTGCGGCGATAGACCGTTTGGCGGCAAAACTGGCGGATGTTTCTATTGATGTGTTGCTTAACAATGCGGGCGTTTATGGCGACAATAAGGCCAACGGGTTTGGCCAGCTGGATTACCCGCTGTGGTTGCGGTCTTTTGTGACCAATACCCAAGCCCCTGTGAAAATGGCGGAAGCCTTTTTGCCGCATCTGCAACGTGGCGGGCAAAAGGTCATCGCCAATGTCAGCAGCCTGATGGGCAGCATTGCCGACAACACCAGCGGCGGCAGTTTGTTTTACCGTTCCAGCAAAGCGGCGTTGAATGCGGCAATGAAAAGCCTGGCAATCGACTTAAAGGCGCAAGGCATTGGCGTGTTGACGTTGCACCCGGGTTGGGTCAAGACCGATATGGGCGGGCCGAATGCCTTGATTGAAGCGCCAGAAAGCATAGCCGGGATGCGTGACGTCATCGCCCAATTTTCACCGCAACAATCCGGCAGTTTTATTAAATACGACGGCACGTTAATGCCTTGGTGAGTAATATGTTGAAAAAAATCCTGTTGTTACTGGCGCTGTCGCAAAGTGCCGCCCATGCCAATTGTGCAATCCCTGAACCCATTAAAGCCCCGCCTGGACATCAGCCGTTCTTGTCAGTCCATGCGAAAGGCGAGCAGATTTACCAATGCACTTTAAACCAAGGCAAATACGCTTGGGAAGCTAAAGCCCCCGATGCGGCCTTATTTGATAAGCACGGGCAGGTGGTCGGCAAACATTATGCCGGGCCGATCTGGGAATATAAGGCCGGTAGCCATGTGGTCGGGCGTGTCCTTAAAAAGCTTGATGTGAACCCGGAAACATCCATTGCCTGGTTATTGGTGGAAATTGTCGCGCATAAAGGCAAGGATATATTTGCCGAGACCCGTTTTATCAACCGGATCAACACCCACGGCGGTTTGCCACCGGTGTCCGGTTGTGACGGCAACCATTTAGGTGGCGAAAAACGTGTGCCTTATACGGCGGACTATGTGTTTTTTAATGGCCCTTAAGTTTTAATCTGTAGTTGGCGGGCGGTTTAACCCATTGGTCCGGTAAGTGGATGGGGATAAACCGCCAAAATTTTTATGGCCGGGCCGGGGCGGCTACCCATCTGGCGCTTAAAAATATCACCCCCATCAACGCGTAGGCGCATGCCCATTCCCATGCGGGCGTTAATGACAATGCGGTGTCGCTAACCGTCCAGCGGTAAGAGTGGATCAGGCCGCCCGCCGCCAACAAACTGGCGGAGCCGCTCCATAAGGCCGCTTTGGCAAATTGCCGTTCAATGATCGCGACCGTCATCGCCGCCAGGATCATCGCCGTGAAAATAAACCCTTGCTCCAATGCAAAAGCCCCGTTAATCCAAATGTCTTCCTGTTGGAAACGTGCTAGCAGGGTTTCTGAAAAGGCGGGCATGGGGGCATTGCCATAATCGGCGGCCCGCACACCGCTCTTCGCCATGAACGCCCCCCACGCGGCAATGCCGGGCAGCAAGCCCATCACAACCGCTGGCGCGTGGCTTTTCGGGGTTTCCTGAAAAGCCTGTGCCGCAATCACAATGCCTATCCACAAAACAATCGCCATACCGGCATCAACCGGGATTGCCCAGGCGATGTAAGATAAACTGCCCGTCAGGCAAATCAAGGTAATGACCGCGCCGTTTAGGATCGAATAGCCCGCCCGTGCCCCCATCGCCTTCCAGCCCGGATGGCCGATGTAAATGGTCGTAGGGAAGCAGGAACCGAACAGGCAGGCCGCCAATGTCCCTATGCCGTTGGCCGCTAAAGAGGGCCGGCTGGGATAGCTGTCACCAGCGGCCTCGGCGGATTCGATATTTTGTAGGGAGCCGATGAGGTTGAACAGCCCCATGGGGATGATGACCGATAGGTAGCTCAAGCTATGCCCCGACGTCAGGGCTTGGAACAGGTCGCTTAGCACCGGGATGGGCAAATACAGCCCCAATTCATTGTCCGGCGGGCTCCCGACCGGGGCCAAACCGGTCAACCAGGACAATAACGTGCCCAAGACCACCGCCACCAAGCCACCCGGAATATTGCCGCGAAACCGGAGCTTGCCGAAATAAGTCAATAAAATCACGCCGAGCGTCACCAAACCGACGATGGGATGGGCATAAGTACGGAACAAAAAGCCCAAGGAAATGAACGTCAAGGCAATGCCCGACAAAGTGGACAATAAGGCGGCGCGCGGCGTGGCTTTCCTTAATTTTTCCCCGACAAAAGCCCCGCCAAACTCGATCAGGCCGGAACCGAAACAGGCCAACAAACCCGCTTGCCAAGCCACCGTTTCGGGGTCTTTGGCGCCACTGGCTTCCGCCACCATTTTCGCAGGCAACATCACCAAAAAAACAAAGGCAAATAAGGAAACGGTATTGATGCCGTAGGGCAGGGCGCAAATATCGCTGCGTCCCGTGGCCGCCGCCAATTGCTTGGCTTGGTAGGCATAAAAGCCATTGCCAATTAGCAACGAGACGGCGGCGCCAGGCAAGATGTGTTGGTAAACCAAGGCTTCCGAAAAGCCTAAGACATGCTGGCATAAGCCTACGATAACCAGCAATTGCACAAGATTATCTAAAGCCAAACCAAAAAAGCCGTCAAGATCGGCGCGTACAAACCATTTCATCGTGAAATCCTAAAAAAAGCGGGCCAGAAAGTGTTCCTATGTGTACAAACGCCATTTGAATTGTTGGGTCTACAAAGGAGGATGTGGCTTGGGGAAGCTAAGTAGGTGTGCAAAAGTATTTTAACATTAAATTTTTGGAGCACTCATCCGACAGCCGGAACGGTTTTGTACCAACAGTAGGCGCATTATGCATGGATGCAGGAGCAGCGTAGCGGTGTGCCGAGGCGGAGGGTGTCCTGAATTTTGTGTAAACGAACTTTCATTTATCGGCCAGGCATCCGGTCTTCAAATAGGAGGGTAAACCGATTAAGGGCGGCTTTCCAGTTTTGCAGCGGCATCGGCCATTTTTTGCTGATGTTAGCCAAGGTCAAATAGAATAACTTCAGTACCGCCTCATCGCTGGGGAACGCCGCCCGGTTTTTAGTGACCTTGCGTAGGCTCATGTTCACCGGCTCAATGGCGTTGGTGGTATATATGATCAGGCGAAGTCCGGCGGGAAGCCAAAGAAGGGGATGATACGGGCCCAGTTACGTTGCCAGGACTGGACGATAGCCGGGGATTCGGCTCCCCATTAGCCTGCAAATTCCGCAAGTCGCGTCTCGGCTCCTTTAGCCGTCGCGGCGGTATAGATGGCCCGCAGATCAGCCGCCACCGCCTTGCGCCGTTTCCAACTGACAAAGTTCAGGCTGTCCCTGACCAGATGTACGATGCACAACTGCACGGCAGTCTTGGGATAGGTGGCTTCGATCGCTTCCTACCCACATAAAATGTCGGTTACCTTCAACAGACGGTCGTCAAGCTAAAAAGAAAGCGTATGTCTGCATTAGCGCGTGCAAAATTAGCCACTTTTAAAACAAAAATGGACGTTAAAAATTTTCCGGTCAACGGTTTAAGGGATTAATCTGAAATAGATTTTAGGGTTACCCTAGTGCCGATCAATGGAAAATTTTTAACGCCGTTTGACACCCTACAACCCCCGCTCCAATAATTTCAACTGATTTTTGAATTCGCTCTTGAGTCCGTAAACTTGTGCCGGGCGATGAGCTCCCCCCGATTCCGTTTGTCCTGGTATTTCCTCTAATACACCAAGTTCGTCCATTTTCCTTCTGAAGCTGACTTTATTCAAACCTTCGCCCAAGCAGGCCTCATAGATCTTCTGCAATCTTGGCAGCGTAAAGGTTTCCCCAGCCAGATAACAAGGTAGGGATGAATACTGCGATTTGTTACGAATGCGATCCACCGCAGTTTCGATGATCTCATTATGATCGAACGGTAATCGGCGTAGTTCGTCAACGGGGCAAATTGTAAGTCCCGGCTGTTGCGAGGATATAATCAAGTCGTTATTGACCAAGGCAAAATACACCACCGATATGGACCAGCCGCGAGGATCGCGCGAGGCGCCGGCAAATGTGCGCAATTGCTCCAGATAAGGCGGAATCAGGCTGGTTTTCTGTTGAAGTATTCGCACGGCGGCATCCAGGCTGTCCCTATCTTCTTCGGCATGAATGTATCCGCCCGGCAAAGCATCCAGGTTCGCATAGGGCTCCTTGTCTCGTTTTGACAATACGACACACAACCGATCATCTTGAATGGTCAGTAATACGACATCGATAGTTGCAATAATGGACTGCATCATGTTGATCTTTACCCTTCTTCCGATCGGCGGAAACGCGCCTTGGCATTCACTACTTAGTAACGAATTATAAATAATTAAAGCATTAAACTATCAATTAATTCAAGTATATTAAATTTTGTTAGTTGCAATTTGTAACTAATTTAACTACACTAAAACCGTCTAGATTATTTACCTAGGATCGACGGTTATGACCCATACTCAACTCCTCATCATCGACGCACAAAACGACTTTTGTGATTACCCATCGAACGGCTACCAGCCAGCTCTCCCCGTTCCCGGCGCTTATCAAGATTTTCTGAGATTGTCCCGGTTAATCCGCCTGGCCGGCACCGGCATTAGCCAGGTGATCGCTACGCTCGACACCCACCACGCTATCGATCTTGCTCATAACATGTGCTGGCGTGATGAAAACGGTAAGATTCCGCCGCCCTTCGCGCTTGTCTCGATAACCGGTTTACTCGCCGGCCGCTACCGATTGGCGCCGGGCCTTGCAAGCCAGGAGGCTTCGGAATATGTCCTTCAGTACCTTCAAGATCTGGAACAACTGGGTAGGCCTTTTACGCTGTGGCCACCACATTGTTTGATCGGCTCGCCGGGCAACAACCTGAATGCCGAACTGGCCATAGCCTTACGCGATTGGGAGGCACAGCATTTCACGCCGGTTAGCGTCATTCAAAAAGGCGAAAACATTTGGACGGAAAACTTTTCTGCTTTAAAAGCAGTGATACCTTATCCCGGCGACCCGACGACCGACCTCAATCAGCCGCTTCTTAACATGCTACTTGAGTCGGATAACATTTTGGTTGCCGGTCAGGCTAGCAGCCATTGTGTTAAAGAAACGGTTGAGGACATCTTGCGTTTCGGTTCGCCCGAGATCAAAAACAAGCTGATCATGCTGACCGACTGCATGAGCCCGGTTCCTGGATTCGAAACAAGCACCGCTAAATTTTTAGACGACTTGCAATGGCAGGGCGTTCGTCTGGCTAGCAGCGAAGAAATCGTTTCAGAACTGATTGCCGACAGCCAAAATTCATAAAGGAGAACGTCATGGAACCTATTGTTAGAAGCCTACTGGAAAACGACCTTTACAAATTTCCCATGTGGCAGACCATGTTGCACAAGCGTCCCGAGGCAACGGCCGAGTATGACTTTGTCTGCCGCAGTACACCGGAATATCCCCTGGCCGAATTGCTTGACGACATGAAACAGCAACTCGACCAACTCTGTTCGCTGCAGTTTGCCGACGATGAACTGGACTACTTGGCGAGCCTGCGCTACATGAAGCCGGACTTCATCGAATTTCTGTCGTTATTCAGATTTAAGGCTAAATACCTGAAAGTGTTTACCGAAGGCGATAGCCTAAGGATTCAGGCGATCGGCCCGCAAGTGCATGTCATGAATTTCGAAATTTTCTGCTTGTACATCGTTTCGGAACTGTACTTCCGCCGTTTTGATCAGGCGGCATTATTGGATGAGGGACGTCGGCGTCTTAACGAGAAACTGGCCGTGCTGAAATCATTTGAAGCCGAGCCATTGAAAGCACATCCTTTTGAGCTTTTCGATTTTGGCCTGCGCCGAAGAGCCTGGGGCAGTTGGCAAGAAGAAGTGGTGAGAACTTTTCAAGCGGAGCTGCCTGGCCTGTTCAAAGGCACATCTAACGTCTATCTGGCCAAGAAATTTGGCCTGACACCCATCGGCACTATGGCCCACGAATACCTGCAATCCTACCAAGCACATGTGGTCAGGTTGCGCGAGTTTCAACGCACGGCACTGGAAGACTGGGCCCAGGAATTCCGCGGCGATCTGGGCATAGCCTTGACTGACACCATTGGCATGGATGCCTTTTTACGCGACTTCGATCTGTATTTCGCCAAGTTATTTGACGGCCTGCGCCATGATTCCGGTGAGCCCTTCGTCTGGGGTGAAAAAGCCATTGCCCATTATCAAAACTTTCGCATCGACCCGCACGGCAAACGGCTGGTTTTCTCGGATGGCTTGGACATCCCCAAGGCAATTGACCTCTACCGGCACTTCGCCGATAGGATTCAACTAGGCTTTGGGATAGGCACCAATTTAACCAATGACCTCGGCCAAAAACCTTTGAATATCGTCATGAAACTAGTTCGCTGTAACGGCGCCCCGGTGGCCAAACTCTCCGACGCCCCTGGCAAAACCCTATGCAATGACCAAACGTTTATTGCCTATTTGCGGCAAATTTTCAATCACTACGCCTGATTTCCAACAAGGGATTTTAATATGGCAACAGCTAATCCACTCAATATCGCCATCGCCCAAATCAACCCCATGGTGGGGGATTTCGCCGGTAACGTAAAGATGGCCATGGATGCTTTTCAGGAAGCGAGCCGCCTTCACGCCAGGCTTCTGGTTTTTCCCGAACTGTCCTTGTGCGGTTATTACCCTGGCGATTTGTTGAATGAATCCGCCTTTATAAGCAAAAGCTATCAGGCATTAGGGGAATTGGCGAGTTTTTCAAAACAGTTTCCAGGCATCACTGCCATTGTCGGCATGCCCAGAAAATCCAATGGCCCCGGCAAGCTTCTGTATAACTCGCTGATCGCGCTCAATAACGGCATAGTCATCGCCGAATATCACAAGCAATTGCTACCGACTTACAACATTTTCGACGAGCGCCGTCACTTCGAGCCAGGCCCCCAACATGCGGTGGGCATTGATGTCTCAGGCTACAATGTGGGCTTGATGATTTGTGAAGATGGCTGGAATGATAGTGCGGAAAATTACGCCGTCAACCCGTATGAAGCGCTCGCCATGATCCGTCCTGATCTTGTGGTTAGCATCAATGCCAGCCCCTCCAATATCGGTAAGCGTGAGCAACGTCAACAAGTCATTTGCGCTGCAGCCCGCCGACATGCCTTGCCGATTCTGTATGTCAATCAGGTGGGTGGGCAAGATAGTACCGTTTTTGACGGTGCATCGTTCGCGGTGAATGCCGACGGCTTGGTCGCCAAGCAATGGCCTGCGTTTCAAACCGTGGTTGATACCCTCACTTTTGATACCCACACATTCCTACCTCAACCGCACTTCCCTCTCAATTCACTGGATGGCTATTCTGTCGATGAATTCGTTTTACGTCACATTGTGTTGGGCCTTAGGGATTATGCCCGCCGCTGTGGTTTTAAAACGGCCGCAGTGGGCTGTTCCGGTGGCATTGATTCGGCTTTAACGATCGCGCTGGCGGTTGAGGCATTGGGCGCCGGCAATGTGATTGCGATCACCATGCCGTCACAATTTTCCAGCTCGGGTTCCGTTTCGGATTCCCGGCTGCTCTGCGATGCGCTGGGTGTGACACTTTATACCCATCCCATCAAGGCTTTGGTCGGGGATTTTAGCCAGCAATTCCATGATAGCTTTGCCGATGAACTGAAAGGCCTTTCCTTGGAAAACCTCCAAGCCCGAATCCGTGGCACGATCCTGATGGCTTACTCGAACCATTCAGGCGCCCTGGTGTTGACCACTGGCAACAAGAGCGAAATATCGGTCGGTTATTGCACCCTCTACGGCGATACCAATGGCGGCCTTAGCCCTATCGGCGACCTTTATAAAACGGAGGTTTACCGCTTATCCGCCCATATCAACCAACGCGCTGGCAGGGAGATCATTCCAGAGACGATTTTAAGTAAGGAACCGTCCGCCGAGTTGGCGCCCGACCAAAAAGACACCGACAGTCTTCCGCCTTACGAGGTGCTTGACGAGGTTTTAAAAATATTGATCGAGGGCGACCAGTTACCGCAGCCGGAATTTCAGCAAGCGCGCGACTTTGTTGCCAACTATCGGTCGACGGCGGCCGGCGAAACGGTTTATCAACGGGTTGCCGGCATGATCGCGCGGAACGAATACAAGCGTCGGCAAGCCCCTCCCATCATTCGTGTACGGCCAAGAGCATTTGGGGCGGGCCGGCAAATGCCGATCGCCGCCAGGCATTAAGGGAACCCATTATGTCGAACTACCAAAAAGCGATTGTGATTGGCCGCTTCCAAATCTATCACAAGGGCCATGAGCTGTTGACCCGCCAGGCTCTTGAAATAGCCGATGAAGTGTTGGTCATCGTCGGCTCGTCTTTCCAGTCGAGAAACATCCGCAATCCTTTCAAGTGGACTGAGCGGGCCGAGATGATCTTATCTACTCTGCCTGAGTCCGATCGGATTCGTCTTAAGTTCTTGCCGGTGCGAGATTACTATAACGATGCCCTGTGGAATGCCGACGTTAGGCGTCAAGTGGGGGAATACGTTTCAAGCACCGATCGGATCGCGCTGGTAGGATTCAAGAAGGACGATACGACTTACTACCTGGATAACTTTCCGGCTTGGCGGATGGTTGACGTTGAATCCAGTCTCGATATCGACGCCACCGATCTCAGGCAGCTGTTTTTTGAGGCGGAAACGGTAAACCAGGCTTTGGCGGAAATGGCTGAACGGATACCATTGCCAGTTAGACATTTCTTAAATGCTTGGTCTCTGGATTCCGTGTATGACAACCTCAAGAGCGAACACGCCAAAATTAAGCAAGATAACCAGGTCTATACCGGCATCCCCTGGGACGTGATTTCGACGACGGTCGACGCACTGGTAACTGTGAATGGCCACGTATTGCTGGGACAGCGAAAAAATTATCCCGGTAAAGGCTTGTGGGCCATTCCCGGCGGATTCCTTGAAAAACGCGAGTCCTTGCTTCACGGCGCCATACGTGAATTAAAGGAAGAAACAAGTCTCGATATTTCAGATGCCGCGCTACGGAAATCTCTTGCCGCAGTTAAGGTCTTCTCCCACCCCCGACGATCATGCCGAGGTCGGGTTATCACCCATGTTCATCACTTCTCTTTAAGCGGATGGCCGCTCAATGATGATGTTTGGCCTACGATTCAGGCCGCCGACGATCTAGAAAGTGTGGCATGGATACCTTTTTGCAGGATTCCTGCAATGGAAGAAGAATTATTTGAGGACCACTTTGCCATTTTGTTCGACTTTCTACCTGTTCATGCCTAATCAGAACGGCTCATAGAACAAATTTGCCGAATTAAATCGACAGAGCACTACTGGCATGGCTAGAGTACCAGTTCGTCCTCCAAAGTGAACAACCGACCCATACCTGTCCCTGACAACAAAAATTTGATCGGCCGGTTTGTTACACATACCTGACTATCATCCTATACAGGAAGATATACAGAACCATATAATTACCCAACATATTCAACAACGGCAACTCCATCGTGAACGTCGAAATCGTGAAGCGTGGCAATGAGTCGTCTGACCATTACAGGATCCATACACTGGCGTTTACGATAAACGCGCTTTCCGACAAGCCTGGTCTTGCCCCGACATAAACTGGCCAAGGCACTTGAGCCCGGTTGGTCTTATGACGGGAAGAAAGGCTTGTCGATTGGCCTCCTCGCCGTCCTATAAACCGCCCCCTCCCGAAGGTACACTCCTATCGTACAAAACCGTCCATGAACCATCTGGGTTATAGGTCACGTCAAATGTGTCGGAACCCTGCGTTGCGTCACAAATCGCCGCAGATTCCAAAAGCTTCTCGAGCGATTCGGGGTTAATCAGTTGTCCCGCTTGGTAGTCATTGCCGGTGGTGATATAAAATTTCGCAATCGGTTGGCAATCGATGTTGCTCAAGGGTTGGGCCTGGATAAAGCTGGACAGGATATACGAATCACTCGCGGGATGCTTAATGGCCAGGCCCACGTTGATTGGCGAGCTTATCGGGTCGAATGAGGGCGTTACGATACGATAAGCGCCCTCACGAACGCCCTCTGCATGAGTGGGGCTGTCCAAGCCCAAGGGATTGATCGACAAATTGAGGTTGGTGGAATTATTGGAGACACCGGATTGCGGCGTAACATCTATCGCTTGCCCGGCTGTCATATAACCCGTGCTTTGTCCCGGTTGCAATGAGGGCACCGCCACCTGGGCGCCAGCGTAACAGTGTTGAAGGCATTGAAATATTAACAAGCCCCCATCAGAATAGAACGGCCTTAAGCTGCCATCAAAAACGGCATTGACATACACCTGCCATCCGCCGACATAAACCGCGGGTTGTTGGAAGATAACAAAATTCTGGTTAAGAAAACTTTCATTTTTTATTTTTATCGTATAGAAGCTGCCCATTACACTCTCCGGTTAAAGTGACTCAATTTGCTGGCCACGCATCGTATAGCTTTCATCGGCCTTTCGAAAACCCGTTGCCAGCTGATTATTTTTCATTGCGGCCTCAGCAACCAGCCAGAGAATGCCAAGCGACCCAACGATTAAGCGTTGAATTCAACCTCGACCCCCGGTTCCGCCACAATTTCTTCCGATCTTGGATACGATACTCCGCAACGGGCACAGAAGTAAAGGCTCCTGCCGTAAAGTCAGAACGACACCGCAAAGCTGTCCAGTTACTTGCCGCCCTGAAAATACGGGGTGCGGGCATATCTTCCCGACACGGCTAGCGGTGCGGCCAGCAAGCGGCCAGGATTGACGCGCTGCCTGGAGTCGCTACGGGCAGGGGATACGCTTGTTGTCTGGAAGCTGGGACAGGCTGTGGCGGTCGCTGTCTTATCTGGTTGGGGTGCTGGCTGGCCTGTAAGGGAAGGAGGGCGCCTTCCTGTCGCTGACCGAAGCCATAGGCACCGAAAGTGCGGCGGGGGCTGCTAGTCCACATGCTGGCGGCGCTGGCGGGATTCGAGCGGGATTTGATGTTGGGCGAATCCAAAGCTGGATTGAAGGCTGCTAAGAAACGTGGGGCGGAAGCCTTCGGTTTCGGACTAAATAGAGCGGTTAAAACGGGATGATTGTAAGCGGGATGCGTGTTGCAGGCCACTACTCACAATTTACGAACAAACCTTTGCGCTTGGCTAAGTTGAGATCCGGTGTTACCCATATGAACAAACTCAATGGATCGGATCAAACATTACTTCCGGACCTATTAGTACCACCAGCAAATCAAAAGCCCCAGCATTCTTGCGATGCTTCGGCTAAAAAAGGTTCCTTGTAGTCATTATCCTTTGGAAAAAAGTCACGCACAATAATGGGGGGCCCACTTACACCCTGCGGTAATACAGGATGAGATTTGTCAGTTTCCGGCTCCCCTGCTGTCAAGATATGGTGCTGGATCAATCTGGCCCGAACCACATGTCGGCTCAGCCCAAGCAATCTGGCTGTTGCCAATTGGTTTCGGTAGGTATGCTTATAAGCGACTTGTAACAAAGCTTGTTCGGCACGGGCATATAAATCAGGATACTCTTGTTCGCATAAAGCCTGAAACGCACTAACTAATCTCTCAAAATCTCCAGCATCAGAGTCTGCCGATTTAGGAAAACTTGGCAATTGAGAGAGATTTAAATCCGTTGGCTTAATGATAAGGTCACGCGTTACCAATAAGGCGTGATGGATAACATTTTCCAATTCACGAATGTTACCGGGCCAAGTATGCGCTAACAGAATTTGTTTTGCGGCAGGGGCAATCGTGGCTTCAGGACAACCAAAGCGCTGGCCATACACTTTTAGAAAATGCTCGGCTAAGGGCAAGACATCCCCAGTACGTTGCCGCAATGGCAATAAATTCAATGCGGCTACATTCAGGCGGTAGTACAAATCCTCACGAAACCGACCGGCCATGACCGCTTCTTCCAATTTGACGTTGGTTGCCGCAATCAATCGCACATCTATAGGTATTGCCTTGTGGGAACCGACCCGCACCACCTCCCGTTCCTGCAACACCCGCAATAATTTTACTTGCATCGACTGAGGTAAATCACCAATTTCATCCAGAAAAAGCGTGCCGCCCGAAGCAGCTTCAAACCAACCCTGTTTGGCCGTCATCGCGCCGGTAAAAGCCCCTTTTTCATGGCCAAACAACTCACTCTCAATCAATGTTTCCGATAAGGCACAGCAATTAACCGCTAAAAATGGCCCGTTGCGTTTTGCGCTAAGTTCATGAAGGTGGCGGGCGACCAGTTCTTTCCCGGTACCCGTTTCGCCGATGATAAGGGCATTCAACTCACTAGGGGCAATACGTTTGATTCTGTCCAGTAGCTCTTTGGATTTTGGATCTTCGAAAACGAGGGCTGATGCTCGAATTGAGAGGGCCATCTCAGATGGATTAGGAAAAGCAAGTAAATGCATAAGTATAAACATGTCCTTTGAAGTTATGTTGACTGTCAAGATAACATGCTGGAAAGAACTTATAAAGTGATTAAAATCAATATAATTATGCTTAAATGTGATAATGGTAGGGCTGCCGGGTTCCGCAAAACTGGGCAATTTCCGGATAGGCAGATCCAGGCTTTGTTGGGCCTGAATCTGTCAAGCGCACGCCAATTTTCTGGTGTCAGGCCGCCTCGAGCGCCTGTTCCAGATCCGCGACAATATCGTCGATGTGTTCTATCCCGATGGATAAACGCACCATATCTTCGGTGACCCCCGCCTTAACCAGCTCCTCAGGCGACAATTGCCGATGTGTGGTGGAGGCCGGATGACAAGCCAGCGATTTGGCATCGCCGATATTCACGAGCCGGGTGAACAGTTTTAAGGCATCCTGAAAGTGCCCACCGGCCTTGCGGCCCCCTTTCAAGCCAAAGGTGAGGATACCGGAGGCGCGTCCGCCCATGTATTTGTCAACCAGCGCTTTGTCTTCATGGTCATCCAATCCTGCGTAATTCACCCAAGCAACTTTACTGTGGCTTTGCAGATATTGCGCGACTTTGACGGTGTTCCCGCAGATTCTATCCATGCGCAACGCCAGGGTTTCAATGCCTTGCAAGATCAAGAACGAATTGAACGGCGAAATGGCCGCGCCGGTATTGCGCAACGGCACCACCCGCGCCCGGCCGATATAAGCGGCAGGCCCCAGCGCTTCGGTATACACCACGCCGTGATAGGAAACATCCGGTTCGTTCAGACGACGGAAGCGTTCTTTATGTTCAGCCCAGGGGAATTTGCCGCTATCAACAATCACCCCGCCGATGCTGTTGCCGTGGCCGCCCAGATATTTGGTGAGCGAATGCACGACGATATCGGCACCGTGTTCGATCGGTCGGCACAAATACGGCGATGGCACGGTGTTATCGACAATTAGCGGTACGCCATGGCGATGGGCGATCTCGGCCAACCGTTCAAAATCGGTAATATTGCCCAATGGGTTGCCGACCGATTCGCAGAAAATGGCTTTGGTTTTGTCGTCAACCAATGCCTCGAACGCATCCGGATCGCGATAATTGGCAAAACGCACGTTGATGCCGTATTGAGGTAGGGTATGGGCGAAGAGGTTATAGGTGCCGCCGTACAGCGTGGCGGCGGAAACGATGTTGTCGCCCGCCTCGGCGATGGTCATGATCGCGTAGGTAATTGCGGCCATGCCGGAGGCCAGTGCCAGCCCTGCCAATCCGCCTTCCAATTCGGCCACGCGTTTTTCCAGTACGTCGGTGGTCGGGTTCATGATGCGGGTATAGATATTGCCGGCCACTTTCAGGTCAAATAGATCGGCGCCATGCTGGGTATCGTCAAAGGCGTAAGACGTGGTCTGATAAATGGGCACGGCCACGGCTTTGGTGGTTGGATCGGGGCTGTAGCCACCGTGTATGGCTATTGTTTCTAGTTTCATAGGCTTTAGGGTTGGCGAGGTTGATAGAATCTGTAAAAAGTCTGGTTTTCGGTTTTGATAACGGGCTTGGCGGCAAACGATGGCAGCGCCAGTCCCGGCGCCGCCCCAGCTCACCCGGCCTTGGCTTGCAACTCGACTTTTCCGGTATCGCCCACAGGGCTTAAATGGAACACCGGTTTGGCGCGTGTCTTTTTGCCAGCTTTTGCGACCGGCAACAACGGGAACAGCAATTCGGCCACGCGGTAGGCTTCTTCGAGGTGCGGGTAACCGGAGAGCACAAAAGTTTCGATGCCGAGATCGGCATATTCCTGCAAGCGTTTGGCAACGGTTTGCGGGTCGCCGACCAACGCAGTCCCTGCGCCGCCCCGGACTAAACCGACACCGGCCCATAAGTTGGGGGCGATTTCGAGGTTTTGCCGGGAGCCTCGGTGCAGGCTGTTCATCCGCCGCTGCCCCTCGGAATCCGAGCGGGCATAGGCGTGCTGCGCGGCGGCAATCGCGTCATCGCCGACATGACGGATCAGCGCATTGGCCGCCGCCCACGCTTCGGCTTCGGTTTCCCGAACGATGATGTGTATGCGCAGGCCGTAACGCACGGCCCGCCCGGTCAGCCTGGCGCGAGCTTGCATATCGGCGATTTTTTGCGCCACGGCCGGCACCGGCTCGCCCCAGCTCAGATAGTGGTCGATATACTCGGCGGCCAAATGATGGGCGGCTGGCGATGAGCCGCCAAAATATAACGGCAGGCTGGGCGTCTGCGCAGGCGGAAAGGCCAGTTTCGCGTTATCGACCCGGATATGCTTGCCGGCAAAACTGACGGTTTCACCCGCCAATAAGCGCTGCCAGACGGTCAAAAACTCGGCGGCCAAGGCATAACGCTCATCATGCGCCAGGAACAAGCCGTCGCCGGCCAGCTCAACCGGATCCCCGCCGGCAACGACATTGACCAGCAAGCGCCCGCCGGAAAAGCGGTCCAGAGTAGCCGCCATGCGTGCCGCCACCGTGGGCGAGGTCAAGCCGGGCCGGACCGCCACCAAAAACCGTAGATTCTCGGTGGATTCAATCAACGAGGCGGCGGCGACCCAGGGATCCTCACAGGTGACGCCGGTAGGAATCAGGACCCCGCCATAACCCAAAGCATCCGCAGCCTGGGCTATTTGGCGCAAATAGTGCAAACTCACTTCGCGTGCGCCTTGGGCCGAGCCCAGGTAACGGCCGTCACCATGTGTCGGTAAAAACCAGAAAACATTCACTTTATTGTCTCCAAATTCAGTATTAGTGTGCTCGCCAGCCTCATTCGGCACTTAGGGCTTCCCAAGGAAGATTGTTCAGATTGAGCAAATGCCCTAGCTTCTCGGATTTAGTCCGTAAATAGGAGATATTCTCCCGATTGGGGACGGGTTCTAGCGGTACACGCCCGACAATTTTTAACCGGTATCCGGCCAACTCGGTGAACTTAGCCGGGTTGTTGCTCATCAATCGTAGAGTCGTCACGCCCAGATCGGTTAGTATTTGGGCGCCGACATCATAGCTGCGGGAATCGATAGGCAAACCCAAGTCCAAATTGGCTTGTACGGTGTCCCGGCCCTGATCCTGCAATTCATAGGCGCGCAGCTTGTGCGCCAAACCGATGCCGCGGCCTTCATGCCCGCGCAAGTAAACCAAAACCCCGCTGCCCGCCTGTTCGATTTTTGCCAACGCCATTTTGAGTTGGTTGCCGCAATCGCAACGCAGAGAATCAAGCACATCACCTGTTAAACATTCGGAGTGCACCCGCACCAAAACATTTTGTTGTCCCGCCACTTGGCCTTTGACCAATGCCAAATGCTCTGAACCGTCTAGCACGGAACGGTAAACATGGGCGGTGAAAACCCCAATAGCTGTGGGTATCCGTGCTTCTGAGACGTGCTCAACCAATAATTCATTACGGCGGCGGTAAGCAATAAGATCGGCAATACTGATAAACGGTAAGTTATGTTTTCTGGCAAATGCCTGCAATGCCCCGCCACGGGTCATGCTGCCATCGTCATTCACGATTTCGCACAGCACGCCGGCCGGATACAGTCCGGCCAAGCTCGCCAAATCGCTGGCCGCTTCAGTGTGGCCCGGCCGCGCCAACACCCCGTGCTGTCTGGCGCGTAAGGGGAACACATGGCCTGGGCGGGCAAAATTGTCGGCGGTGCAGGCAGGGTTCGCCAGGGCACGGAGGGTGGCGCTGCGGTCTGCTGCAGAAATGCCGGTGCTGGTGCCTTTGTTCAAGTCCACCGAAACCGTAAATGCCGTGCCATGGGCATCGGTGTTGTTCGCGACCATCGGCTCCAGATGCAACGCATCGACGCGCTCGCCCGGCAGGGCGACGCAAACGACGCCGCTGCTGTGCCGTACCAGAAAGGCCATGCGTTCGGGCGTGATTTTTTCGGCCGCGATGATTAAATCGCCTTCGTTTTCCCGGCCGGCATCGTCGGCCACCACCACGAAGCCGCCATTGCGGATGGCTTCCAGCGCCGTTTCTATTGTGTCGTAATTCATCATAGAGTCCTTAGGAGTAAAAACTCGGCGCGGGTAATTTGGCATTCAACACCCATTCGCCAAGATCAAGCAGCTTATAATCCACCGGATCATGCAGCGAATGGGTTCTCAGATTGCGCCAATAGCGGTCAAAACCTCCTTTGGCGCTGGTGGCCCGTGCGCCGGTGACTTCAAACAAGCGTTGTGTCACGTCTAACCCGGCCCGGGTGGCCAAGACTTTGGCCGTCGCGCTCGCAACAGCGACACTGCCGCGCTCCGCCTCGGTGAGTGCATTTTCCTGACGCCAAGCGGCGTCCAGTAAACTGGCGGCATGATCGGTCGACAGTGCGGCCGCATTAAGGTCAACCCAAAATTCACCGTACTTTTTGAGCACATAAGGGTCGCGGGTCGCACTTTCCACGCCGGACAAAAACCAAGCCCGCGACTGGCTGCGGGTATAACCTATCGCTTCCGCCAAAGCGCCTTCGCCTATGCCTAAGTAAATATTGGTTAGGATCAGCTGTGCAAGCAGCGGACGCAAGGTGGCAAACACACTACCTAGAGGGCCAGGCTCACGTAAAATTTCATGGTCATAAATCCGCACCCCATGAAAATCCACAGTACCGCTGTCGGTCTGGCGTTGCCCCATATTGTCCCAATCCGAATGGATCTGGATGCCTGTGCGATTACTTGGAATGGCTGCTATGACTAATTTGCCGTCAGTCTCCGACAAGGCCGATACGATCAAGTGATCGGAATCCGTGGCGCCGGAACAAAAGCTTTTGGTGCCATGCACCAACCAGTCTTTGCCGTCAGCACTGATTCTGGCGCGAGTATCGAGAGGATTGAGGGTGTTTCCCCAAAACCAGTTATTTTTAACCGTTTCACGGTAATAATGCGGCCATTGGCCCCCGAACAGCCGGATAGTCGCCAACAACAAATGCTGGAAACCAAACAAATGTCCTACCGAACTATCGGTCCTGGAAATAATACGCACAATCTGTAGCGTATCGTGCCAATCTAGGCCGTGCCCACCATATTCAACCGGAATGATGAGGTTTAATAGGCCGCTTTTACGCAGGCTGTCGCGTTCATTTTTGGCCGTGCCGCCACGTTTATCCCGTTCCACTGCGGTGGCCGCAAACTCCGCCGCTAATTGTTCGGCCTTGCCGAACAACGATTGGGCCTTTAATTGGGCCTGTTTGATAGGATTAACCACGCCCATTATGCAGCCACTTTGTCAGTTTGCCGTGATTCCAGTTCGCGTACTAAGGGCAAAACATGCTTCCCGAAATATTCGACTTCTTCCTGGAAATGTAAAAAGCCCGTCAGGACCAAGTCCACACCCACCGCTTTTAACGCCACAATACGCTCGGCAATTTGTCTGGGTGTCCCGATCAGATTGGTTTTAAAGCCGTCGTTATATTGCACCAAATCTTCGAATGTTGACTTGGCCCAATTACCGTCACCTTCCGGGGATGCTTTTCCTGCTTGCTTGGCCTCATGTCCAAAAGCGTTGACCGCTTTCGTGTCTGCTTTGTCAATAATTTCATTCAACACCGCTTGGGCTTCAGCTTCGGTATTTCGGGCTATAACGAAAGCATTGATGCCAATCTTGACCGAATGGCCGCCTTTGGCAGCCTTAGCGCGGATATCGTCAACTTGCGCTTTAATGCCTTCCAGCGTATTGCCGTTAGTGAAGTACCAATCCGAGACCCGGGCCGCCATATCGCGCGCCGCCCGGGAGCTACCGCCCTGAAATATTTCCGGATGCGGTTGTTGTAAAGGCTTAGGCTTTAATGTGAAATTGTGGAAACGGTAGAAATCGCCGGAAAAGCTGAAATCGTCCTGCGTCCAAATGCCTTTCAGTGCGCGGATGAATTCTTCTGAACGACGATAACGTTCGTCATGCTCCAGCCACGGCTCGCCGATCGCGGTAAATTCAGTTTTAAACCAACCACTGACGATGTTGACGGCGATGCGGCCTCCCGTCAGGTGGTCAATGGTAGCAATTTGCTTGGCGACGACAGCCGGGTGCCAAGGCCCCGGCAAAATAGCCGCAATAACCCGTAGTTTCTGGGTCGCCGCCAACAAGGCATGGGAGAAAGACACCGATTCGTGCTGGTATTCCGCCCCGTAACCCGCGGTGAAACGGATCTGGCTGAGGGCGTAGTCAAAGCCGCTTTGCTCGGCTATTTGCGCAAGCTTGCGGTTATAGTCAATATCCCAACTGGTGCGTTGCTCGATTTTACTGATAAGCAGGCCGCCACTGACGTTGGGCACCCAATAGGCAAACTTGATTGGGTTGTTGCTTTGATGTGATTGGCTCATTTGATTTTTCCTTATGCGGCATGGCGTGCGGGGAAGTTAAGCGGTGTTCCATTGAGCGTGACCGTACCGGCCACCTCGACTGGCCGGGTCAAGGTATCGAGCACGGGGCAGTGCGCTTCCACGGCCGCAACCAGTTGGCTGATCGTTTCCGGCGCCGCAGGGCTCTTCAATGTGGTTTCAAAACTGATTTTCTGGAAACCGGAGTGCACCTCTTTCAAGCCGAACAGGCCATGCAGATCCAGATAGCCCTTGGCGCTCACCTCGACCGCCTCCAAAGGGATGCCCAGCACGGCGGCGTACGCTGCGTAGACGATTTCCTGGCAGGTGCCGAGCGCGGCCAGGATCAGCTCGACGGGGTTTGCACCCGCGTCACCCCCACCCAATTCCGGGGGTTCGTCAATGATCAGCGGCGGAAAATCCCGCACTTGGGCGGCGCAACGCACGCCATCGAGCCAGCGGGTCTTTGCCTTAAAAACCAGACGGGCGCTCGCCGGATTTTCTTGCAAGGCGGCAATGGTGTTTTCTAATGCGGCTTTCAAATCTTTCTGTGACATGTGGATTTCCATAGCATTGATGTTGAAGCTACCCAATCTAAATAAGGATGGCTTTGCGATCGGTTCGTCAAATTGAATTGTTCCAAATATTTACAAAACGGGACGGCCTTTTCGGAGCCTATTCTCCGCCGGCCTCGAACAGCTCCAGCGGCAATCCCACCAGTGCCTTACCAATCCATTCGCGGGCGATATTGTTCGATGGCCCCATACCGATGCCGGCACGGGCATCACGGAAGATGCGTTCGATCGGGCCTTTCTTGTAACCGTAACCGCCGCTGACATCCAGGGCGTTGCGCGCCGAGATATTGGCGACTTCCGCCGCATGCACCTTGAATTCGGTCAATGGCAGCAGGATTTGCCCTTGCGGCTGGCTGGCGGCCTGCAATTGGTCCAATTGCCGCGCCAGCTCGTGCTGCCAGGGGCGCAGGCTTTCGACCAACACCTTGGACTCGCCCAATTGCTGGCGCAGCACTTGGTAGTCGGACAGTTTGCGGTTGAAATCGCGGTGGATGGTGCCAGTCAGGTGGTCGGCGGCTTTTTCCAGTGCCGCCCTGGCCACACCGTGCCAAACAGAGCCCAGACCAACCAGATACACGGGGGACACACCGTGGTAAACAATGTCTTTACCCTGGCCTTCGTCGCCCAGGCGGTCGATGCTTTTCACATTCACCTCTTTGTAGGTGATCGGCCCGCTGTGGTTGCCGCGCACCCCGAGCGCTTCCCAGGTGCCATGCGTGATGCCCTCCAGTTTGGAATCGACGATGAAAAAGCTAATATCGGTAGGGCCTTTGGCGCCCGGCGAACGGGTTTGAAAAATGTAGTAATCCGCTTGCCCGGCGCTGGTGGTAAAGGATTTTTCCGCATTGAGCAGATAGTTATTGTCGCTGCCACGGGAAGCTTCGCTGAAGTTGAACCACCAGTGCCCGCCCGAGGCTTTTTCGCTGGTCGAATAGGTGCCGATCAAACCGTCGCGGGCAGGCTTCAGCCAACGTTCTTTTTGGTCGTGGTTGCCGAATAAGTTGATGGTCTGCGCCGCACCGGTGTGCATCACATAAACCAGGCCGGTGGAGGCGCAGGCGCGGCCGATTTCTTCGGCCACGATCGAAAAGGCGACATGGTCCAGACCCAGGCCGCCGTATTCCTTCGGAATCAGCACGCCATTCCAGCCCGCCCGGCCCAAGGCTTCAAGGTTCTCCCGCGGGAAAACGCCCTGGTCGGTTTGTTCGGCATTAGGCCGGATGACCTCGTCAACCAGGGCGCGAATTTCGGAACGGATTTTTTCGTAATCGTGTACAGACATGATGCTCTCCTTAAGCTACTTCAGATAATTGGGTTTGATCCGCCCGGATAAGCGCCGCCGCAACGGCTTGGCGCGCTGCCGCATGGATACGTTCATTGACGATGGCATCGCTAAAGCGTGAGCCGTCATAGTTCTGTTCGGTGGCGTAGATGCCGGAAGGGACGGTTTGCGCACCGAAGAAGCCAAACAGCGGCCGCAGTTGATGTTCGATAATCAGGGCATGCTTTTCCCCGCCGCCAGTGGCGCCAAGAATCACCGGCAGTTCGTTCAGCGCCTTCACATCCAGAAAATCAAACACATGCTTGAATAGGCCGGTGTAGGAACCCTTGTAAACTGGTGTGACCGCTACCAGGATGTCGGCCGAGCCGATAGAATCCAGCACGGCTTTGCCAATATCGCCCAGCTCCCCAGGATGACGGGCAAGTCCGAAAACCGGGCTCAGATCAGCCAAGCTGTGGGTTATTACTTCAATACAAGCTTGTTGGTAAGCTTGCTGCTTGATTGCATCGACGATTTGCCCGGCCAATACGAGCGTCTTAGACGGTAGCCCTAGATTGCCTGAAACAACCACGACTTTTAATGTACTCATGTTGATTGCCTTTGTACGGTTGAAAAATCCCAATGCCTGCAAAGCATGGGTACTGTGCTTAAGCTTTAGCACCGACCATGCCAACTTTCAACTCATTGTTTTTAAAATGATTAATGATGGCCTTATCGGTTTGGATGCCGTTGTTGCAGCAGCGGATTACAACGATTGCCGCTGTAGCGGCAATCGTGGTTGGACAAGCATCTGGCAACCCCAGGATTCAGGCCGCTCCTGGCCATTTGGCACAATATCTGCTGCTTCTGTGGCTAGCACACCAGCCGAAGCGAAGATCGCTTCAATACATTAGCCAAAGCCGAGAATTGACAAGATGTCCAGACCGATAATCGATATGCGCAGCCGACCTGCGTTTCTACATGATTTTTATGGCGCAACGCCGGCAACCCCCGGATATGAAACCGCCAAATGGCTTAACCGCCGCTTGGGCTCCAAACAGGACGATCACTTTGTCCGTTCGCATACCCTGGATGGGTTTATCGAGGAAATCCGCGAGGTGGGTATCCGCCATGCGGTCGTCGTGGGCCGCGATACGCCCGACATCACAATCCCTAACGAAACCTCCGGGACATTACCGCGCCGCACCCGGAGCTGATCGGCATCGCCTCGGTCAACCCGCAAGCGCTGGATAGCCGTGGCATCGCCAAAGAAATTGAAAAGGCCGTGAACACGCTGGGATTGAGGGGAATTAACATAGAACCCGGATTCGGCGCGCCGCCCATTCAGGCCGATGATCCGTCGCTCTACCCGATTTATGACGCCTGCAAACAACTGGATGTGCCGGTGTTTTTAATGTCAGGGCCGACCACGCCGAATTTGGAATATGCCAATCCGGTCGCCGTCGGCAAGGTGGCCAGGGCTTTTTCAGGTTTGCCTATCGTCTGCTACCACGGTTTTTATCCGTATGTGAACGAAATGATCGGCGTCGCGTTTCGCTATGAAAACGTTTACGTCGTCCCGGACATGTATATTTTTCTGCCGGGCGGAAGCTTGTATGTGGAAGCGGCCAACGGTTTTATGAAGGGGCAACTGCTGTTTGGCAGCTCGTACCCGTTCCGGGCGATGGGGCAAACGCTAGAGGACTTTCTACGGCTCGGTTTGCACGAGGAGGTGTTGGATCGGGTGTTATATCAAAATGCGAAACACTTATTGCGGGTTTAACTGGTAGACCGGATTTGCCGAATAATCCTAGCGCGGATTATTCGGCATCCCTCCGTTAAAATTTGAAATTCGCGCCCGCACCCAAGGCCCATTCGCTACTGGTGACATGATAATCTCCCAAAGCCAGTGTGCTGCGGCTTGCTGTGCCTTCAAAAGCATAGGCGGCAAACGCATCCAGCCTAAACTGGGGTGTAAAGGCATATCCTAGACCTGCCGTGGCGGTATGCTCCCAGACGACCGGGCCTAAAGTCGTTTGTACGACCTTAATCAAATCATTGCTGTTAAGAACCCCGGGGACATTGGTATCAAGCGGCAGCGTCCCCAGTCCTGAAAAGCCGCCAACAGTGCCGTTCGGATTATTGCGAAGTATCTCCGAGGCATAACTGTAACCCGAGCGGAGCTGCCATTTTCCAAGGCTATATTGGCCACCCAGCATAGCCAGGAACTGGTCATCATAGACGTCCTTATACAGTGAAGATTGCGACCAGTTTTTCCAGGCGACATCCGCCTCCAATAGCAAGTTAGGCGTTGCATTGGCTGCTATGCCCCAGGTGACCTCCAAGGGTTGATCGAGCTTTACGCTTTGGTATTCCTGACCGCCGCCTACTGTAGTCGACAATACGTTATGGTAGTGGTATTGCAAAGGGGACTTGACCGAAACACCTAGCTTCACATCATCGGTGAGCTGGTAAGTTGCACCCAATGAACCACGGAGCGAAATATTATGTACGCTGGACGTAGTCCCCCCAAAATCACCCGACAACCCGCCGAGCCCGCTCGTATTCCCGGTAGTTCCGAATTGGCCCAAACCAAACCCTACCGTCAAAGCCGCCCCTAATGACAAATCTGGCGTCACTTCATAAGCCGCCCCCACGTTGGCACTAAATGACAGCAATTCCACAACCAAAGGTAATGTCGCCGCGCCACCGGCACCGGCGCCACCCAGTCCAAGCCCGGCCCCGCCATTGATGGGATGGGTGCGGTAATCCGCGCCTAAGCCCGAATCAAGCGCGACACCGCCGCCCACCACAAAGCCGGGCAAGACTTCTCCGCTGAGTGCGACATCCGGCGCAATGTAATTCTGCGCCAAGCTGGGGGAATGGTTAGTAAATCCGTTGTTGCTTTGATAATTGTCGACTACAGGTTCAAGAAGCGCCGCGCCCAAGCCAAAATTAAAGCCTTTAAACTGGGTCAAGGTGGCCGGGTTGCCAAACAATGCGGCGGAAACTTCTTGCGGTCGGGTATAAGCCGCGCCGGCCATACCGCCGGCAATAGGTTTTAAAGACAGGTTCAGATCCGTTCCGGTATTCAGGGCCAATACACCAGGCGACACCGTACTCGCTAGCGCCAATAACGACACCTTCTGCAATCGCCATAAATTTATACGCCGGTAATTTTTGGGAGGAAACAATTCTCTATACATTTGAAGCTCCAATTAAAATATTTTCAGATATCGGCGACGTCCGTTGGGTTTGCCCTAAGGGGATTCTAGGAAAGACAAACGCGTTGCGCCTGAACCCTTTCAGAGCAAAGCTTATGCCATTTATAACTAATTGTTTATTAATGACAATTTATCTGTTTTTATTATTGATGCCGCACTAGCGGCAATGCGGAGGAAAAATCGCCGCTTTTGAAGCAATGAACCAAAAGAATTGCTGCGCTTGGAGCAATGCGATGTGGATTTGCAAAACTGATGGGGAAGATAAAGGCCCAATACGTGTTTTGAGGCCTTTTGGTAAAACGGGCGGATGGAAACCTCAGTCACCATCAAACAGTTAGTCAGTGCAGCCCGCTGTTATGCCACCCATCCGGCAGTTGCGTTGGGCTGACGGTGCGCCTGCCCGCATTTATATCCCAGATGGTATTGCGACGGCGGCGGCACGATCCGGTACGGTTTTGGCAGTCCGCAACGCACGCTGCCAGCGTTACCAGTGCGATGCGTGGCAATAGGTTTCGCGAATTTAGACAGAGGGCCCTCATGCTGATGGAGGCTTGGGCTAACGTTCCGCCCAGTTTTGCAGATTCCGTTACGATGCTGGAATGCAAAATAGTCAAAGTAGCCTTTGGACATTAGCAAACGTGGTATAGCCGAAGGTTTCAGAGCGGCTCAAACCAGACACTGAGACGGTGCCCTTGTATCTCTCCAAGCAATGATATATTGCTTAGCTAGCACTATATCAAAGCGCATGATCAGAGTTTGTATGCGGGCTGAGACGAAAAGTCTGAGGAGTAGATAAAACCCATGCGCCCCTTTTCTTAAAACTGAATGGTATCCAAGTCCTTCCCCGATGGGAAAGAGGCTGTATGAACAAGCTGAACGCCTGACCGGAAAGGGCAAAAGCAAGATGTCAGCTCTGGGAGCCGCCATGCGGAAGCTGGCACAGATTTGTTATGGTGTCATCAAACACCAGCAACCCTATCAACCACAAGTGGCTGTGTACCCTCTTGTGATTGGTGTGGAGAGATGGTATCTACAGCACTTATGGCTTTAAACTTTCTGTCCGGGCTCCGGCAAGGCATGCCTTGCCGGTCATAATAGGTGTTGGAGGAGTTTTTTTAGAAAAGGCAGGGTGAGCTTGCGTTGTGCCGCTAAAGATGCGCGGTCTAAGGTGTCCAGCAAATTCCACAACGAAGCCAAGTCCCGGTTGTAATGGGTCAATAAAAAGCGTCCGGCTTGTGGGGAGATTTCAAACCCCATGTGTTTAGCCTTGAACATGAGGGCCTTGATGCTGTCGTTTTCGGTCAAAGGTTTCAGTTTGAGCGTCAAGCCCCAGTTCAGGCGGGTTTTCAAATCCGGCAAATCAATGGCGATGGTTTGCGGCGGGCAACTGGCGGATAAAATCAGTTTATGCTCGTGGCTGCGGTGCAGGTTGAAGAAGTTGAAAAATGCCTGTTCCCAAACCGGATCGCCGCCAATATGTTCGATATTGTCCACGCAAACCACATCAAATTTGTCCAGTCCGGCCAGGATCGCCGGGTCGGGCAATCCCGCCGCCGATGACAAGGAAAAATAAAAGGCATCGAGTTTGTGCAAGTGGGCATGATGGCAGCAGGCTTGCAGCAAATGGCTCTTGCCTAGGCCGCTTTCGCCCCAGATAAAAATTTGTTGTTCGCCAGTGCCTTCCAGGGTGTTTTTTAGGTGACCGATGATTTCTTGGTTGCCGCCAGGAAAAAAATCGTTGAACGTCTGATTGGCCCTAAATTCAAAATTAACCGGTAGTTGTTCAGCCATAATCAGTCAGGTTTTGGTGCGAAGCGCAAATAAAGGGTGGTGCCGAGGAACAACATCAGGCTGAAGACGGTTTCCAAGGAGGCGTAAACCCGTTCGTCGGCATTGCTGTATGCTTCGGTGGAGCCGTGGATGAAATAGAACAGGCTGATGTAGGCCATCCAGGTGCAGCTTTTGCGATGGCGGCTTAGCAACCCGCGCATCGGTAGCAGCAGAGGGGTGACAGTTGCCAGCAACACCAGGGCGACGGGAAACTGGTTGGCAGGCACTAGCACGGTATGCCAAAGCATCAATAAGGCGAACAGCCCAAAAAAGCCGATGAGGGCGGCGGCATAATAAGTGTCGGCGTTGGGTTTCATGTATCGGTTTGTAAACGGTTAGGAGATTTTTAAAACCTGCGCGGTTTTTGCCAGACGAGCGCCTAGGGCTTTGCACAAGGTTTTTTCGTGCTCAGTCAAAACCGCGTCTTCCGATGCCAGATGGCTGGGGCCGTAAGGAGTCCCGCCTGATGCGGTTTCGCGTAACGCCGCTTCGGTGTAGGGCAAGCCCATCAGCACCATGCCATGATGCAGCAAGGGCAGCATCATGCTTAACAAGGTGCTTTCCTGGCCGCCGTGCATGCTGCTGGTGGAGGTGAACACGCCAGCCGGTTTGCCGACCAAGGCGCCGGAAAACCATAAGGCTGTCGTGCCATCCAGGAAATATTTCAAGGGCGCCGCCATGTTGCCGAAATGCGTGGGGCTGCCCATGGCCAGGCCGTCACAGTTGCGCAAATCGTCCAGTGTTGCATAAACCGCACCGTGAGCAGGGATGCTGTCCGCGGTTTTTTCGCAAACTGCGGACACGTCAGGAACAGTCCTTAAAATGGCTTCCGTACCGCTGACCGATTCCACGCCGCGTGCGATATGGTTAGCCATCGCCGCAGTCGTGCCGTGGCGGGAAAAATAGAGGATCAGGATTTTGCTCGTCATAGTGGCGGCCTGTTTGCGGTGATTAAGGGTTTGGGTGCATCAGCGGGAGTTATTGCCGCTGATGCTTGGTAATAGGTTGGTAGGCGCGCGCTCATCAAAACAAGGGCTATAATAGCATTTTACTCACATTCATACGCTGAAAAACGATCGGCAGGTTACCGCAATGATTATCGAAAGGCTCAGACAATACGCATTACTGGCACGCTTGGACCGCCCCATCGGCATCCTGATTTTATTATGGCCTACCTTGTGGGCGTTATGGCTTGCCAGCCATGGCAAACCGGATATGCAGGTGTTTGCGGTGTTCGTATTGGGTGTGGTGCTGATGCGTTCGGCGGGTTGTGTCATTAATGATTATGCTGACCGCGATTTTGACCCGCATGTGGAGCGCACCAAACAGCGGCCCATTGCGGCGGGCAAGGTTTCGCCCAAAGAGGCCTTGGCCGTGTTTGCGGTGTTATGCCTGGCCGCGTTTGCCTTAGTCTTGCTGATGAATGCCTACACCATTTGGCTGTCGTTTGCGGGCGCGTTCCTGGCCGCCAGTTATCCGTTCATGAAGCGTTATACGCAGTTGCCGCAAGCGTATTTGGGTATGGCCTTTGGTTGGGCGGTGCCGATGGCGTTTGCCGCCCAAACCGACACGATCCCGGTGGTCGCTTGGGTGTTGTATCTGGCGGTGATGTTATGGGCGTTGGTGTATGACACCATGTACGCGATGGTTGATAAGGACGATGACCTCAAGATCGGGGTCAAATCCACAGCGATTTTGTTTGGTGATTATGACCGCCATATCATTGCTGCACTACAAGCTGTCATAATTGCCTTATTGCTTGCCGTTGGCCAACTGGAGCATTTGCAGTGGCCGTATTACCTAGGCTTGGTGGTTGCCGCCGGGCTGTCGGTGTATCAGCAAAAGCTGATTTTTTATCGGGAAAAAGCCTTGTGTTTTCAGGCATTTTTGAATAACAACTGGTTTGGTATGGCGGTTTTTGTAGGTTTGGTAGGGGCTTATCTGGTTTGATGGCAAACATAATGGGCGTGTTGAAATGAGTGCATTAGAAAAACTGGCGAGAATAAGCGAGCAAGATTATCTGGCGTTTGAACTGACGGCGGAGTGCCGCCATGAGTATGTTGACGGCTATATTTATGCGATGGCTGGTGCAAATGAACGCCATAACCGTATTAGCCTGAACATTGGCTTTCATTTACGGGCGGCGGCACGAGGAAGCCGTTGCGGTGTATTTTTAAATGATATGAAGCTGAGCATAGACAAAGGTAGAACCTATTACTATCCTGATGTCATGCTGGCCTGTGATCCCAATGATAAGGAACCCTTATTTAAAGAACAGCCCTGCTTGCTCGCCGAAGTGCTGTCATCCGGTACCGCCGCGATTGATAGGCGCGAAAAATTAATGGCTTATCAAAAGATCCCCAGTTTGCGTTATTACTTGATCGTCGCCAGTGACTGTGAGCGGGTTGATTATTTTGTCCGTGACAGCAACGGTGATTGGCAAACGGCGGCCTTGGATGCCGGAGAAAAATTGACGGTAAGCTATGATGCTTATCAAGCCGTATTCCAGCTTGCCGACATTTATGAAGATGTGGTGTTTGATTAAAGTAAAGTGCTTATGCCGAAAAGTTCAAAAGCAAATTGAAACAACGGGTTATTGCCGTTATAATTATCGGATTTTGTGACGGCATTCTCAAAAAGTAGAACCGCCCGTTTTGCGTTCCTGCAAAATCTATACAGGGATTACCACATTGAAGATATTGATTCTGGGTGCTGGCGTTACCGGTTCCTCGGTTGCCGAAGCACTGGCAAGTGAAGAAAACGATATTGTTGTCGTTGATTTTAAGCCGGAACTGCTGGAGGCCTTAAAAGAGCGGGTCGACATAGCCACCGTGACCGGCAATGCGGCGCATCCTAGCGTGCTCGAACAGGCGGGCATCCATAACACCGATATAGTCATCGCCGTCACCGACCGGGACGAAACCAATATGCTGGCGTGCCTGATCATCAACACCCTGTATAACCGCCCCAAAACCATTGCCCGGGTCAGGGCCATTGATTATCTGACCCATCCGCATCTGTTCAGCGCCAAAGGCATCCCGGTGGATTTTGTCATCAGCCCCGAACAGATCGTCATGGAAGCCATACGCAATTTGATTGAATTTCCGGGTGTGTTGCATATTTCCGACTTTGCCGGTGGTTTGGTGCGGCTATTTTCGGTGAAGGTGGTGGCGGGCGGTTTTTTGACAGGCCAAAAAGTCAAGGCGTTAAAAGACCGTTTCGTCAATGGCAAAATCCGTGTCGCCGCTATTTTCAGGAACGGCACGCCTGTTGTTGTTAATGGCCAGGCGGTCATAGAAACCGATGACGAAGTGTTTTTTGTGGCGCCACGTAAAGATGTCCTGAGGGTCTTAAAAGAACTCAACAAGCTTGAACAGCCATTAAAGCGCATCATTATTGCGGGCGGCGGCCATATCGGCAAACGTCTGGCGTTGGCCCTGGAAAATGACCACCAAGTCAAGATCATTGAAAAGGACAGCCGCCGCGCCAAAAAAATTGCCAATGACCTAAGCAAGACCACTGTGTTGTTGGGTGATTGCGCGGACGAGGCATTGTTGCTTGATGAGTCCGTTGAATCGACTGACTTGTTTTGTGCCATCACCAATAATGACGGCGTCAATATCATTTCCGCTTCATTGGCAAAAAGTTTGGGTGCCCGTAAAGCCATCTGTTTGCTAAACCATATCTCTTACAGCAAATTGCTCCCGGGGACTGGCATTGATGTCGCGGTGTTGCCTAACCAAGAGACATTGGGCAGTATCCTCAAACATGTGCGCCGGGGTGACGTGGCGCAAGTCAGCTCACTTTGTGGCGGCACCGCCGAGGCTATCGAAGCGATCGCCCATCATGGCAACGGTGAAAATTCGGTGGTTGGCCGTAAAGTCAACAGCATCAACTTGCCCGAAGGGATAGTCATGGGCGCCTTAATCCGTAGCCAGCAAGTCATTTCTATCCATCATGATACGGTGTTCGAAGAAAACGACCACGTCGTGATGTTTGCGATTGATAAGAAACTGGTCTGTAAGATCGAAAAAGTCTTCCAACCGATTTGACCCAAACGTGACCAAAGGCAGGGTAATGAAGCAAAACCAATCTCCAGACATCGTCCGCATTTCTTTGTGAAAACACCGCCATGAATGTCCTTTTTACCATTATCCATATCTTCGGCTTAGTGACCATGGGCTTTAGCGGAGTGATGCTGACTTGCCTGATCACCTCGGCGATTGCGGGGGACGGGGCTTTGGATGCTTTTCTGATGGCTGTCCCGATCACCTTGGCGGCAGGTATGCTGCTGTTCTTCCCGACCATGAAGACCCCCAAAAAAGTCTCGCGGCAGGCAGGGTTTTTGCTGGTGTCGATGACCTGGTCATTGATCCCGGTGTTCTGCACCTTGCCTTTGCTGTTTTTTATGCCGCAGCTAAGCTTTATCGATGCCTATTTTGAAGTGGTGTCAGACTTGACCACCACGGGGGCGACCCTCTTGAGCGGGATTGACAAGCTGCCCATGTCCATCAATCTTTGGCGGCACGAGCTGAACTGGATTGCGGGCATGGGCATCATTATTTTTGCGGTCGCCATTTTGCCGATTTTGGGCATAGGCGGGATGCAGCTGTATATCGCCGAGACCCCGGGTTCGGTGAAAGAATCGGATTTGCCGCCGCGTATCGCCCAGACCGCAAAGGCCTTGTGGATGGTTTACGCCGGGATCACCGTAGTGTGCATCATTGCCTTGAAGCTGGCGGGTATGGGCTGGTTTGACGCCATTTGCCATGCTTTTTCAGCGATGAGTTTGGGGGGGGGCTTCCACACATGACGACAGTGTCGGTTATTTTAAATCCCTGCCGATTGAAATTGTCTTGACCGTGTTCCAATTGGTCGCCGCCATCAATTTTGCTTCCCACTTTATCGCCCTTAAGAAAAGGTCATTGCGGCCCTATTGGTATGACATGGAAGCCAAGGCGTTTTTGTTGTTGGTCTTAAGCAGTTGCGTGCTGGCCGCATCCGTGCTTTTCCATTCAGGCACTTATCCTGATTTTTGGACAGCCCTGCGCCATGCTTCGTTTAACTTGGTCACCATCGCCACCGATTGTGGTTTTTCGACCCAAAATTTTGACCAATGGCCTATTTTTGTGCCCATGTGGATGTTGTTTTTAAGCTGTTTGTCGGCGTCTTCCGGTTCCACGGGCGGTGGTATCCGTATGATACGGACGATTATCCTGATGAAGCAGGCGCGGATGGAGTTGTTCAAATTCATCCATCCGGCGGCGATCAGGTCCATGCGTATCGGTGACAACGCCATCAGCCATAATATCGTCACTTCCGTGATGGGTTTTATCTTTTTATATTTCATCAGCGTTGTCATTTTGGTGTTTGCCTTGCTGTTTAGCGGCCTGGATTTTATCAGTGCGTTAAGCGCAATCATTGCTTGTTTTAACAATGCCGGCCCTGGCCTCAATCAAGTCGGCCCGGCCACCAATTACGCTGGCCTAAGCGATTTCCAAACGGGTGTGTGCACGTTCGCTATGCTGTTGGGTCGTGTGCAAATTTTCTCCATCGTCATTTTGTTTGTGCCGGAATTTTGGCGGAAGTAAGGGCTTTGCAGTGCCAAGCCTGTTACGCAAGGCATCCGTGCCAACTTGGCAACCCAGCCCGCCCATTCCCGGCGAAATGCCCAAGAATATAAGGGCATGCTATGCGAGCCATTTTACATGTTGATTAATAAGCCTATTTTTAAAAGGGTGCCCGCAGCCTAGCCTAGGCATTGGTGCGATTGCTTGTAAAACCCCGAAAGCCCATGACGAAACGCTTATTGTCGATTAAAATGGGCGGCATATCCCTATACGTCATCCGTCCCCATCTGAAGTCCATATAATCTACATGACCAAATACATATTCATCACCGGCGGTGTTGTGTCATCGCTAGGCAAAGGCATTGCCGCCTCCTCGCTCGCGGCCATCCTTGAGGCGCGTGGCCTGAAAGTCACCATGACCAAACTCGACCCTTACATCAATGTCGATCCTGGCACGATGAGCCCGTTCCAGCATGGCGAGGTGTTCGTCACCGAAGACGGTGCGGAAACTGATTTGGACTTGGGGCATTACGAGCGTTTTTTGAAAACGACGATGACCAAGAAGAACAATTTCACCACTGGCCAGGTTTACGACAGCGTGCTGCGCCGTGAGCGTAAAGGCGAGTATCTGGGCGCGACGGTGCAGGTGATCCCGCACATCACCGACGAGATCAAGCACCGTATCTATCAAAGTGCCGAAGGTAAGGACATCGCCCTGATTGAAGTTGGCGGGACCGTTGGCGACATCGAGTCTTTGCCGTTTTTGGAGGCCATCCGGCAAATGCGTTTTGATTTGGGTGCGGACCGGTCTTTGTTTATCCATTTGACGCTAGTCCCGTACATCCGCTCGGCGGGCGAAATCAAAACCAAGCCCACCCAACATTCAGTTAAGGAATTGCGCAGCATCGGTATCCAGCCGGATATCTTGATTTGCCGTTCCGAGCAACCGATACCTGTCAGTGAGCGGCGCAAAATCGCCCTGTTCACCAACGTCGAAGAAAAAGCCGTGATTGGCGCGGTTGATGCCGATTCGATTTACCGTATCCCGCTTTTGCTGCATGACCAGGGTTTGGATGACATTGTTGTCAATAAATTACGTTTGGACGTGCCGCCTGCGGATTTGACGGAATGGAAAAACGTCTTGGAAGGCTTGGCGAATTCTGTTAATACCGTCGATATTGCGATTGTCGGCAAATATGTCGACCATTCCGATGCCTATAAATCCTTGAATGAGGCTCTGATCCATGCGGGCATCCGCACCCGCACCAAGGTCAACATCGTTTATATTGACTCCGAAGTCATTGAAGACGAAGGCGTTGCCAGGCTGAAAGAAGTCGATGCGATTTTGGTTCCGGGCGGTTTTGGTGAGCGCGGTGTGGAAGGCAAAATCGCCACCGTCCGCTATGCCCGTGAGAACAATATCCCTTATTTGGGCATTTGCCTGGGGATGCAGGCGGCGGTTATCGAATTTGCCCGTGACGTGGCGGGTCTGGAAGGGGCGCACAGTTCCGAGTTTTTGCCCACGTCGCCACATCCTGTGATTGGCCTGATCACTGAATGGATGGAAGATGGGCAGCTGGTCAAACGCGACGAAAATTCCGATTTGGGGGGGTCGATGCGCTTAGGGGGGCAACAATGCCGTTTGCAGCATGACACTTTGGCGTTTGAACTGTACCAAAAAGACGTCATTACCGAGCGTCACCGCCATCGTTATGAATTTAACAACCATTATTTTGAAAAACTGGAAAAAGCCGGAATGCGTTTTTCGGGCAAGTCTATAGACGGGCGCTTGGTTGAAGTCATAGAGATACCGACCCATCCCTGGTTTTTGGCTTGCCAGTTCCATCCTGAATTTACGTCCACACCACGGAAAGGGCATCCGTTGTTTTCGGGGTTTGTGGCGGCGGCGGTTAAGCATAAGCAAGCGTAAGGATTTAAGAAATTGGCTTTTGTTCGTTCCTAGGCTGATTGGGCAAGTTGATTTTCTAAAGCAAAAAAGGTGCGACCATGAACTGGCAAGAAGTCTGCGAACATCCTAGCTTACAAGATTTGCCTTTTAAAATTGAGCTGGATGAAAACGGTAAAATTATTATGAGTCCGGTAAAGCTTTATCACGCTCTACTGCAGGGCGAAATTGAATTTCTTCTGCGTTGTTTGTTAAAAGATGGTAAAGCATTGCCCGAATGTGCCATTAAAACCAGCAAAGGCACAAAGGTAGCGGATGTGGCTTGGGCTTCTTCTGAACTGTTACAGATCATCAAAGCCCAAACCGAAGCCTCCATCGCACCGGAAATTTGCGTAGAAATCATTTCTGACAGCAACACCCAAAAAGAAATGGCGGAAAAACGCCAACTGTATTTTGCCGTAGGGGCGAAAGAAGTTTGGATGTGCAATGAACAAGGGGATATGGTTTTTTTTAATGTCCAGCATCAATTGATCCATTCTGAATTGGTGCCTGGGTTTCCGGTCAAAGTGGATGCGTAATCCATTGTCAGAAAAGCTACCCAATATGCCTGTCATCACCGAATTGTCGCAATTGGATTTGAACCAAACTTACAGCTACGCCGATTATCTGACTTGGCGGCTTAAAGAAGCGGTCGAGTTGGTTAAAGGCAAAGTCATGTTGATGTCGCCTGCGCCGAATGTCAGCCATCAGCGGATTTCTGCTGATATTAATGGCATGTTGTACAACTACTTTAAGCATAAGCCTTGCCAATTTTTTGCCGCACCTTTCGATGTGCGTTTATATGACCGCAAAAAGTCCATCCTAAAAAGCCAAGAGATTTACACGGTAGTCCAGCCCGATTTATGCGTGATTTGTAACCCTGAGTTGCTGGACAAACAAGGTTGCAACGGTGCGCCGGATTGGATTATTGAAATCTTGTCGAAAGGCAACTCCAAACGCGAGATGCAGATCAAATACCAGCTTTATCAAGAAAGCGGCGTGCAGGAATATTGGCTAGTTTATCCGGAAGCCGAAGCCGTCCACCAATTTGTGCTGGATGATGGCGGACTCTATCAACTGAAAAACATGTACGCCGAAGACGATAAGGCCATTCCGGCCTTGTTTTCTGATTTGGCGATTGATCTGGCAGAACTTTTTGCAGACTGCGTGGATGACTGACATCCGCAAAAACTTTTTTTATATTAGATAACAGGAATACCCATGCAATTATGTGGCTTTGAAGTCGGCCTGAACCAACCCTTATTTCTGATCGCCGGCCCTTGCGTCATCGAAAGCGAGCAACTGGCTTTGGATACGGCGGGCTATTTGAAAGAACTCACCAGCGAACTGGGCATCCCGTTCATTTACAAATCCTCATTCGATAAAGCCAACCGTTCCTCGCACGAAAGTTTCCGTGGTTTGGGCGTGGAAAAAGGCCTGGAAATCCTGGCGAAAGTGAAAGCCCAAATCGGCGTGCCCGTGTTGACCGATGTCCACGAAGACACACCGTTGGCGGAAGTCGCCGGCGTCGTTGATGTCATGCAAACGCCCGCGTTTTTATGCCGCCAAACCAATTTTATCCAAGCCGTTGCCGCGCAAGGCATTCCGGTCAACATCAAAAAAGGCCAATTCCTCGCGCCTTGGGATATGGCGAATGTCGCCAAAAAAGCCAAGGCCACAGGCAACGACAAGATTATGGTCTGTGAACGCGGCGTCTCGTTTGGCTACAATAACTTGGTGTCTGACATGCGCTCGCTTGCCGTGATGCGCGACACCGATTGCCCGGTGGTGTTTGATGCCACCCATTCCGTGCAATTGCCGGGTGGTCAAGGCAACTGCTCCGGCGGCCAGCGCGAGCATGTGCCGGTGTTGGCACGGGCGGCGGTCGCGGTCGGTATTGCCGGATTGTTTATGGAAACCCACCCGAACCCTGCCGAAGCCAAAAGCGACGGCCCTAACTCCTGGCCGTTGCACCGCATGAAAGAATTGTTGGAAACTTTGTTGATTTTAGACAGGGCCGTTAAAGCCCAGCCGTTTATTGAAAACACCTTGTAAATCGTCAGAGGTATCGCCATGCCCGCCATCACTGATATTAGCCAGCTTGATCCTAACGGCAACTATAGTTATGCCGATTATTTGACCTGGCAGTTCGAAGAAAGGCTGGAATTGTTTAAGGGCAAGATTTCGTTGATGTGTCCGGGGCCGAATGTGAAGCATCAACGCTTATCAATGCAACTTAGTGGACGGTTGTTTAATTATTTTCTAAGCAAACCTTGCCAAGTTTTCGCTGCCCCATTCGATGTGCGTTTATATAACCGTAAAAAGTCGTTACTAGCCAATAGAGACATTACCACCGTTGTCCAACCCGATATTTGCGTGATTTGCGACCCGGAAAAACTCGATGAACAAGGCTGCAATGGCGCACCCGATTGGATTATCGAAATATTATCCAAAGGCAACTCCAAGAAAGAAGTCAAAACTAAGCAGGCCTTATATGCCGAAAGCGGTGTAAAAGAATATTGGCTAGTATTTCCTTACGAGGAAGTCATCAACCAATTTGTCTTGAATGATGAAACAGGCGAATATCAGTTGACCAACAACTATGCGGGCGATGATCTCGCCATACCGTTTTTGTTTCCGGATTTGGCGATTGATTTGGCGGGGTTGTTTAAAGAAGGGTGACTTGCCTCCACCCGTTAACCTATTTTTTACCTATTCAAAAGAATTACACAAATGGGCAAAGCTAGCCGCAAAAAACATCAGCAACGCTTACAACAAGCTACTGTACAAAAATATGACAAGGTCAAATTATCCGAGGCCATCTTGCATTTATGCGAACCGTTTGATACCGACGCGCTAGACTTTGATAGCCAGCATAATCTGATAACCATGGCGGTCACCGCTTGGAATATTGCCTTGTCGACTGATCTTGAAGGGCGCCAGTCAAAGTTACTGTCGGCTTTGGATGCATTACCTGGCTTTAACCAGCGGTTCGAACACGATATTGCGGCTTTTTCCAATGCGCCAACTTTGCATCAAGACCCGCCCGATTCGATAGTCATGCTGCGTGTTCTGGCGGAGCTGATGAGGCGCAAAGACGAGTTGTACCCTAATGATGAACGACATATAGTGGACTTTAGTTTTAAGCCAACCCCTAAAGGCCATCATTTACAAATCAAATCCTTAATCCCGAAACGTTCGGACGATTAAACCCGCAAACAGCATTGAAAAATTTTTAAACCCCGAATGCGGTTAAGCCGCATCCGATCACCAACCTTGGAGCCATTCAAAACATGAGCAAAATCGTAGACATAAAAGCCAGAGAAATTTTAGATTCCCGTGGCAACCCCACTTTAGAAGCCGATGTCATTTTAGAATCCGGCATTATCGGCAGCGCGATGGTGCCATCCGGCGCGTCCACTGGCGAGCGTGAAGCGATTGAATTGCGTGATGGCGACAAAAGCCGTTTCTTGGGCAAAGGCGTATTGAACGCGGTCAACAATGTCCGCACTGAAATCCGTGACGCGATTGTCGGCATGGATGTTGCTGACCAAGCCGGCATCGACAACAAAATGATCGCCCTGGACGGCACTGAAACCAAAGCCCGTTTGGGTGCCAACGCCATGTTGGCGGTTTCTATGGCTGCCGCCCACGCCGCTGCCAAAGAAGCGGGTGTGCCTTTGTACCGCCACTTGAACAAAACCGGTAAATTCATCTTGCCAGTACCGATGATGAACATCATCAACGGCGGTTCACACGCTGACAACAGCGTGGATTTGCAAGAATTCATGATCTTGCCCGTCGGTGCGCCATCGTTCCGTGAAGCCATCCGTTACGGCGCGGAAGTGTTCCATAACTTGGCGAAAGTCTTGAAATCAAAAGGCTTGGCAACGACGGTTGGTGACGAAGGCGGTTTCGCGCCAAACTTGTCTTCTAATGAAGAAGCCATCAGCGTTATCCTGCAAGCGATTGAACAAGCCGGTTACAAACCCGGTGTCGATATTTTCTTAGGTTTGGATGCCGCCGCGTCCGAATACTACACCGACAACATCTACGACTTGGCCTCAGAAAGCAAAACCTATACCTCTGAGCAAATGGCTGACTTCTTCGTCGATTGGGTCAGCAAATACCCGATCATCAGCATCGAAGACGGTTTCGACGAAAACGATTGGGACGGCTGGAAATTGCTGACCGAAAAATTGGGTGGCAAAATCCAATTGGTCGGTGACGATTTGTTTGTGACCAACCCAAAAATTTTGAAACAAGGTATCGATAAGAACATCGCCAACTCCATCTTAATCAAAGTCAACCAAATCGGTACCTTGACTGAAACTTTGGCGGCTATCGACATGGCACATGCTGCGGGCTACACCGCTGTGATGTCACACCGTTCCGGCGAAACAGAAGACACCACCATCGCCGACTTGGCGGTCGCCACTGGCACAGGCCAAATCAAAACCGGTTCTTTGAGCCGTTCTGACCGTGTCGCCAAATACAACCGTCTGATGAAAATCGAAGAGGAATTAGGCGAGTTGGCCGTTTATGCAGGCCGTAGCGCGTTCAAAATGCTGTAATTAGCTAATTCGGGGCAATTGGCATAGCCCGGTTGCCCCGGATTTTTATTTTAAGGCACGCCATGAAAATCCTGCTCGTCATCATTGTGTTATTGATTGCGCATTTTCAATACCGTTTATGGGATCCTGAAAATGGCAGCATTGCCGAGCTTAAAGGCCGTGAACAGCAATTGGCCGAATTAAAGCAACTGGTTGAAGAAAAAAAACAGCGCAATGAAGCGCTTTACGCCGAAGTGGAAGATTTACGCAAAGGCCAAGAAGCTTTAGAAGAACGGGCCAGAGACGAACTGGGCATGATCCGGGCGGACGAAACGTTCTTTCAAGTGCTCGAATAGGCAAGGTTCCGGGCTTTTGGCAACCCATTTTGGGATTATTAATCCAAGTGGCCACTTTGCGGCAAACCCAATTTAATGAGCTATCCCTTAACGTTGCCATGGGCAAACTGGCTTAAACAGGCGGCAACATTGGTCGGCTTAGGCCTATCGGCAAGTTTGCTTTGCACCCTGTTTATCATCACGTTGCCATGGGCAAACTGGCTTAAACAGGCGGTAACATTGGTCGGCTTAGGCCTATCGGCAAGTTTGCTTTGCACCCTGTTTATCATCGCCGATGGTTTGCAAGACCGGTTAGGTTATGCCGATGCCGGTTTGGTCTTGGGCAATACCGTCAACCAGGACGGCACGCTTTCCCCGCGTTTGCAAGCGCGCTTGGATAAGGCCTTGGCCTTATACCGCTCCGGTTATTTCCGCACCATCATCACCAGCGGTGCAGTGGGTAAAGAAGGCCATGATGAAGCGGCGGTGATGAAAGCTTACCTCGTGGCGCAGGGTGTGTCCGCCACGGACATCCTGGTTGATAGCCATGGCAATACTACCTTTGCCAGTGCGCGGAACACCTCGGTGCTTGCCAGGCGGCACCATTTCAACAGTGTCTTGGTGGTTTCCCAGTATTACCACTTGCCCCGTTCCCGTTTCATTCTCCAACGTTGCCATCTCCCTAATGTGTATTCGGCGCACGCCGATTTTTTTGAACTCCGGGATGTCTATTCGTCATTGCGCGAGACTGCCGCCTTTATTCATTATCTTGTGCGCTATGGCTCGTGTGGGGCTTAAGCGATGGCCATCATGGATAAAAGGGTATGGACAAGCCTCGTTGGGTAATCCTAGGGCTTGGCCTTTAAAAAGGTATGGATAATGGCTTCCATTAATGATGATTTCTACGAAAACCTTGCCGGATTCACCGACTTCCATGCCTTTTCGCAGATCGGCCGCTACACGCCGCTGCCATCGGATTGGCTGGTGGTCATTACTGATGTGGTGGATTCGACCCGCGCCATCCAAGATGGCCGTTACAAAGACATTAATGCGCTAGGGGTAGCCTCTATCGTCGCCGTGCTGAACGCCGCAAAACCCCTGAATATCCCCTACATATTTGGTGGTGACGGTGCGACGTTTTGCATTCCGCCGTCCCAACAAGAGCCTGTCGCATCCGCGCTAAAGGCCGCTCGGGATATGGCGGCGGGGCAATTTGGCCTGGCTTTGCGGGTTGGTATGGTGCCGATGCAGGTCATTGAGGCAAGCGGGCATACGGTGCGGGTAAGCAAATACCGGCCTTACGCCACTTACCAGCAAGCTATGTTTGCCGGCAGTGGCATTGCTTATGCGGAAGCTTTGGTCAAAGGCCAAAGCCCCAACAACCCCTTCTTAGTGCCGGAATCAGAATTGCACACGGAAGGCGATTTTAGCGGCTTTGAATGCCGCTGGAATGAAATTGCCAGTCCCCATGAAGAGATCATCACCCTGCTGGTGCAATGCCTGGAAACCGAGGAAGCCTCGGAACAGGCGGTTTATCAGGCGATTTCAGGACATATCACCCAAATCTATGGCAATGAGGGGTGCCACCACCCGCTTAGGGAAAACCGGCTTGCGCTTAGCCTTTCCCCGAAAAACTTGTCTGCTGAGATCAAAATCAGGACGGCGGGGCAATCGGGCTGGCAACGCTGGTTATACGCGTTCAAACTGCCGTTCCGGGTGCTGTTGGGGAGGCTGTTCATGGGCTTGCGGCTAAAAACAAGGGCCGGAAATTGGGGCCGGTACAAACAAATGCTGGTCGCCAACACCGACTACCGGAAATTTGATGATGTGTTGCGTATGGTCATTTCTGGGACGGCGGCCCAACGCCAGCAATTACGGGAAGTGTTGGGACAATTGCATCAGGATGGCAAAATTGCGTTTGGCCTCCACGCGGCGCCGACCGCATTGATAACCTGCATCATCTCCGATTACGGCAACCACCATGTGCATTTTTTGGATGGCGCAAATGGCGGCTATGCGCTGGCGGCGCAAGAGATGAAAAACCAGAAGCGGCACCTGGCCGGCAAGCAAACCGTAGCATAGGCCGGGAGCCTTTGCTTATCCCTAGCCGCAAATTAATGTCAGCCGCCAGAAACTCGCGCCACCTCTTCCTTAAACGCCCGGATCCCCGCCGCCGTACCTAACACCACCAGCACATCCCCTTCAGCCAGCCAATGTTCTTGCTCGCCAACGGCAAGGTGCAGCCCATTCCCCAGTTCCTTATCCACCACGCCCAACAAAATCAAGTTATGATTGGCATTCAATTTCAAGCCGCTGACGGCTTGGTTTTGCAAAAAAGAACCCGGCGGAATTTCGATTTGCGCCATGTTCAGGTCATGCTGGCCGAACACCGTGTTGTCGAGTATCGTGGAGATGTCCGCACGGGCCAGCATTTCATGGGCTTTGCGGCCGCAAATCTCATGCGGGTCGATGATTTTATCCGCTCCTGCGGCGAGCAATTTGTCGGCAGATTCGGGATCGTCCACTACGGCGATGATGGTCAAACTGGCATCCAAGGCACGGGCGGAAATCGTCAGGAACACGTTATCGGAATCGGCGGGGAAGAAGCAGAAAATGACGTCAATGTCCCTACCTATGCCAATGGCTTTCAATTCGTCGTCGTTTCGGAAATCAATAGCTTGCGAGGTGAAACCTTGGTCCGCCATCAGCATCGCTTCCTGTTCGTCTTGGCCCACGAACAGCAGTTGGTATTTATCGTCGCGTAGCCGCGTCATCACCGCCACTGACATAATGCTGTAGCCAAATATCGCTATACGTTTCATGGCCGATGTTTTTTACCCGGAAATTGGCTGCGGAAATGCCCGATGCTGACGTTGCGGCCTAACAGCACCAACAAATCGCCGGCTTGCAATACAAAATGCGGGGCAGGATTAAAATAAAAATGCTGTTGGTTCACACGGTAGCGGTTTTTATGGCGCTGATGGGCTAAATGGGAACTGATGACACCGATGAGTATCAGTTTGCGTTGGGCAAAATCCAGCTCGCCAGTGCTTTTGTCAACCAATGCCGAACCCGGGAGCACGGCAACCGCTTCCATACCCGACTGGTTTTCTTGCCGCAGTATGCCTTGGATCGCTTCAAAAGCCACGGGCTGGCCGATGTATTCCGCCGCCACCATCGCCGCAATCGCAAACGGCTGGATGACATCATTGGCGCCTGCCTGATAGAGTTTGTTGACGTTGTGTTCCTGATTGGCACGGGAGATGATGCGGATGTCCGGGTTCAGGTAGCGGCTGCTCAAGGTGATGTAGACATTCACCACATCATTGCCCGTAGTGCAGAAAACCGCCGTCGCGCCATTGTTGATCCCCGCATTGCGCAGCACATCATTTTTGCTGGCGTCCGCTTGGATCGCCAGATAACCGCGTTGCTTGGCCTCCTGGACGTTTTTCTCATCGGTATCAATGATCACAAAATGTAGCCGGTCTTTTGCCAATTGCGTGGCGATATGCTCTCCGACCCGCCCAAAACCGCAGATGATCACATAATGGGCATGGCGTTTAAGTTCGGAGTAGGTGCGGTTTTCGCGCATGACGTGCATTTTTTCATTAAAGCCCGACACCAGGATCGAAGTCAGGAACGAGAACACGCCCAAGCCGCTTAAAATCAGGCTCATCGCCACCAGCCGCCCGCCCGTGGAATGCGGGGTAATATCGCCATAGCCGACCGTGGACACGGTGACTATCGTAAAATAGGCGGCATCAAACAGTTCCTTCACTTGCGGATTGCCTGAGGGCTTTTCAAACAGGTAAATGGCGGTGCTGCCGATCATGACGACAAAGCTTAAAAAGATCAACAGGGTGAATAATTCAAAACGCTTGCTGGCCAGCACTTCGGTGAACAATTTGATGCTATCGAAATAGCGCAGCAGCTTGAACAGGCGAAAGATAAGGAAGACACGTAGTATCCGCAACGGGCGGTAACTCGGCAGGATCGCCAGTAAGTCGATGATGGCTAAAGGCGTGAACAGGTAGTCGATTTTTTTGCTTACGACCATGCCCAGGGCTTTAGTGGAGCGGAACGGGATTTTCAGGTATTGGGTGTGTTCGTGATACCCGATGATGACCTTATGGCAGTCATTGTAAAGCCAGGCCCTAAGGAGATATTCCAAGATGAAAATAGCCACGATAGCTTGTTCAAACAGCATATCCATGCGCGTCAGCGGCGTGTCCACCTCATAAATCAGCAAAAACACGCTAGCCATCACCAAGCAAATCATAAACACATCAAAATAGGCTTTCATACGGCTGTTGGGGTTTTCCAACAAGTCGTAAAAAAACTGTTTGGTGTGTTGGTAATGCGTGGATGATGCTAGAAAATAGGCGAGATAAACGAGCAGTCGTGCTGGCATAGTCTGTTGACGTGCAGGTTATTGGAAAAGTTAAGGTAAACTGGTATGGAGCGACTTCATGTAGGGTACGCTGTGCGTACCTTTCAGCTGTTTTATAACAGATTGTTCTTTATAACGTATTCAAAGGCTTAATAGCAATTACTTAACACACAAATGTCCAAACTCAACCCCCAACAACAAGCCGCTGTCAAAACCATAGACCATCCTTTATTAGTGTTGGCAGGTGCGGGTAGCGGCAAGACGCGCGTCATCACCGAAAAAATCGCTTACCTCGTCAAACAAGGTACGCCCGCCCGCCATATCGCCGCCGTGACGTTCACCAACAAAGCCGCGCGGGAGATGCAAAGCCGTGTCTCGAAATTGTTGGACAGCCAAGCCAGCCGTGGCTTGCGCGTGTCCACCTTCCATTCCTTAGGTTTGGACATCCTGCGCCGGGAACATCTTACGCTAGGTTACAAAGCCGCTATCACGCTGTTCGACGAGCAAGACAAACAAACGTTGTTGAAGACGCTGGTCAACCACAGCAACAATCACGACATTGACCACATCGACCGCTATTCCCTGCACATCGGGCAATGGAAAAACGCCTTCGTCACGCCGGAACAGGCCGTGGCGATTGCCAACGCCGAACAACTGCCGTCCGCGATGCTCTACGCCGACTACATCCGTAGCCTGAAAGCCTACAACGCCGTGGATTTTGACGACCTGATCCTGATGCCCGTGTTGCTGTTCCAAGCCCATCCCGCCGTGTTGGAAAAATGGCAAAACCTTATCCGCTATTTATTGGTGGACGAATACCAAGACACCAACGTCACCCAATACCAATTAGTGAAATTGCTGGCGGGCAGGTTAGGGCGGTTTACTGTCGTGGGCGATGATGACCAATCCATCTACGCCTGGCGCGGCGCACAACCGGAAAACCTCGCGCAACTGCAAAAAGACTTTGCCCGCCTGCAAGTCATTAAGTTGGAACAAAATTACCGATCGACCGGACGCATATTAAAAGTCGCCAACCACCTGATCGCCAACAACCCGCACGCCTTCGAGAAAAAGCTTTGGAGTGAGTTAGGCTACGGCGACCCCTTGCGCGTCCTCAGCCACAAAGACGAAGCCACCGAAGCCCAACAAATTGTTTCGGAAATCATCCACCACAAATTCCGCACGGGTAGCCGTTACCAAGACTACGCCATCTTGTACCGGGGCAACCACCAATCGCGGCTGTTTGAAAAAGCCTTTCGCGAAAACAACATTCCCTATTTCATCAGCGGCAGCACCTCGTTTTTTGCTTACGCTGAAATCAAAGACGTGTTGAGCTATCTGCGCCTGTTCGTCAACCCCGACGACGACGCGGCATTTTTGCGCATCATCAACACCCCGCGCCGCGAAATCGGCCCGACCACTTTGGAAAAACTCGGTGCCTACGCCAACGAACGCCACATCAGCCTGTTCGCCGCCAGCAGCGAATTTGGCCTGATGCAATCGCTATCGGAAAAATCGCGGTTAAGACTGGGTAAATTTAAAGATTGGGTGCTGGAAACCGCCGGGGACATCGAGCGTGGTGACACGTTTGTTGTGATTGAAAAAATGATAGCCCAACTCGGCTATGAACAATGGCTGCGCGAAAACAGCAAAACCAAAGAATCCGCCGAACGCAAAATGAAAAACGTTTCTGAATTGGTGGACTGGCTAAAACGCATCGAAGCCAAAGACAACAAAGACAGCGGAGCAAAACCGTTAGCGGAAATCGTCTCCAAAATCATGCTGATGGACATTATGGAACGCAACCAAGAGGAAGAAGCCAGCGACCAAGTCAGCCTCATGACCTTACATGCCGCCAAAGGCTTGGAGTTCCCGCATGTGTTTTTGATCGGCATGGAAGAAAACATCCTACCCCACCAAAACAGCGTCGAAAGCGGCGCGATAGAAGAAGAGCGCCGCCTGGCCTACGTCGGCATCACCCGCGCCCAACGCACGCTCACCTTCAGCTACTGCACCCACCGTAAGCGTTACGGCGAAATCAGCGAATGCGAACCCAGCCGTTTTTTGAATGAGTTACCGGAAGCGGATTTGGAATGGGTCAACAAAAAACAACTGTCGCCAGAAGTGATAAAAGAACGCGGCAAGGCGAGTTTGGCGAGTTTAAAGACAATGTTGTCGTAATTTTGGCGCGTAGCGGGTATAATGCCCGGCTACGCGCCCGTAGCTCAGCTGGATAGAGTACAGCCCTCCGAAGGCTGTGGTCGGTGGTTCGAATCCACTCGGGCGCGCCATTTCCCTTCTAATAAAAAATTAGATCAGTTTCTCCCCGCCTTTTGTCCAACGGGCTTTAACGTAATCCTTAAACTCTTCTTCATCCGCATGTTCCATCACAGCTCATATGATTAGCGAAAAGGCCATATCATCGCTGATTTTGGGAGTTGTGGGTAATCGTGTGGGTTAAGCCCCACTATAATGAGCCAGCAAAACGCCACAGCCGAGTTGGTTGATCGCCATCCATTAACGCAGGAAGCGTTTAAGGCGATAAGTGCAATGACATCCCCTTCGGTCTCGCTAAAATCAAAGTGCTGATCTTTTCGCCCTTTATGAACACTATTTAAGGAAAACTTGAGTCATTTCAATCAGATCAATTGAATCACTTTAGTTTCTTATGCTTTATCTTTTCGCGTTCGGCTTTGATTTTTGCCAGCAAGGCTGCCGCGCTGTTTTCGCCGCTGATGAGATCGGGATTATGTTCGCGCCAGTCGGCGGTGAGTTCGCCGCGAAAAGCTTTGGCTAGGATGGCTTGGGTCAGTTGGTTGACGCGGGCTTGGGCATCTTTGACCCGTTGCTCGATTTGGTCGGCGTAGGTGAAAAGTTGTTCCACTCGGTTGACTATTTCGGTTTGTTCTTCGATTGCTGGTAGCGAAAACTCCAAATTTTCGAGCAATGTAGTTTCCACACTTGATACTGTTGTTCCCATCTTTGAACATTCATGCAAAACTCTTGTAGTAAGCCCCCGCATCAATATCGAAGCAAACATAGGGAGTATTTTTTTTGTGTCTGGAATAAACGCTTTTATATCTTGATTGATAGTTACTTCAACTTTTGTAATCGCAACAGGGAACGAATGAGCAAGAATTCCGCTTCGTGTCACCATTAAAATACTGTTTTTTGGAATAACGTTCATTCCACCTTTTGACAGTGCAAGCTCAGTAATCGTATCTTCGGAAGAGTCAATCTCTAAGACTTTCATATCTTTTGGTGAAACCCACGGAATACTTCCGTTTGTCCAAAACATAGGGTTCGATTTGCTGGGCGTTTTCCCACCAGTAATTTTTCCTAACTTTTTTAAGCATGAAGTTGCTTTAATGGCATCGTTATCGTCATACCTATTTTCTAATAACCTTCCGCTCACCGCAGCGGCAAGGACAGATTGACGGTAGCGTTTGAGGATTTTGGGGAGGGTGTCAAGGCGGGTTTTGAGGGTGTCCACCTGCGCCAGCAGTTCGTCCAGTTTGGCGGCGATTTGTTGTTGTTCGGCGAGTGGAGCTAAGACAAATGGCGCGGCAATACCGTCTTTCGTGCCAAGTCTCGGCATGTTTACACCATAACCAACCTCACTGACGTAAGCTAAAAATTCTGGATGCTTTAGCCAGTAAAATAAATAGAGGTTGTTTAGGTTTTCGTCACCGGATAACGGGATGATTTCGGTTGTACATACGCCGTCTAAATCAGCGACAACCACTTTGTTTAAGTAAGGCCGGAGTTTTCCATATAAAACATCGCCTTTTTTGAATTTGTTCTTTGTGCTTTTTGATTGACGATCACGGAAATATAACCGTTGTAATATTTTTGAGCTGTCTCTTTCAATATCTTCTAGCTCCAGTACCCAAGTATCGTCAGTGATGCTATTGGGTTCAGCTTTCCCTACTTTTCCATAATCAACGACACTTCCAAGATTAGTATGCAACCAGCCTTGTGGAAGTTCCGTAGGTCGGGTTAGCGGAGCGTAACCCGACATTACCCCAACAACACGATATTCCGCACCCTGGTCTTGGATTTGTTGGGTTACGCTATCGCTAACCCAACCTACATTATTCTCAGCTTGGCTCATTGCCCACTCTCCATTTTCGCCAATTCATAGAACTCATCCAATTTGGCTTGCAACAAGGCTTTATCCGGCAAACGGGTTTGGTATTGGGCGATGACGGTGGGCGACAAGCTGCGCGATAGGGCGTATTCCACCACGTCATGATCGCGGTTTTTGCACAGCAACACGCCTATGCTGGCGGCTTCATGGGCTTTGCGGTGGTCACGGTCTAGGGCTTCCAAATAGAATTCCAGTTGACAGAGGTAGGCGGGTTTAAAGTCGTCGATTTTTAGTTCAAACGCCACCAAAGCTTGTAATTCACGATGGAAAAACAGCAAGTCTATCGAGAAATCTTTTTGTCCGACTTGTACGGTGAATTCCTGACCGATAAAACAAAAGTCACGGCCTAATTCCAATAGAAATGCTTTTAAATGCCTGACCAAGCCTTGCTGTAAATCCCGCTCAAGATGGGGTTCCGGTAAGTGCAGGAAATCGAAGAGGTAGCTGTCTTTAAAGACTTGGTGGGCGGCGGGGTGTATTTCTCTCAACACTGCTGAGACTTTTAATGGCGAGGCCAGGGTGCGTTCAAACAAGGCGTTGTTGATTTGTTGTTCCAGTTCGCGCTTTGACCAGCGCTGTTCAAGCGTTAGTTTGAGGTAAAAACCTCGCTCCTCTTCGGTTTTGCATTTGGACAGTATCAATAAATTATGTGTCCATGACAAAACTCTCACCAGTGGTGAGAGTTTTTCATTACCTTGATAGGTCTCAAAAAACTGCTTCATGCGCCATAAGTTTTGGGCGGAAAAACCGCGCAGATTGGGTTCGCGTTCCGCTAACCAGTTTGCCAGTTCTGTTATGGTACTTTTGCCCCAACCTTGTTCGCTGACTTGGTTGCTCAAATACTCACCAATCTGCCAATACAGCTCCAGCAATTGTTGGTTGACGGTGCTTAATGCCCGTGATTTGGCGTGTTGGATTAATTGTAAGACGGGCGGAAAGTGGGCGTTATCTGGGTTGCTTGGCAGGTTCATTGTTCTTCCTGCAAGGCCAAGGCTTCGCTTAACAAATCCCGTTGTACTTTGGCCTGATCGCCCGCGCCTAAGGCTTGCATCAGGCCGTTGAGTTCGCGCAGGGCTTCGGTCAGTTCGCTCATGGCTTCGGCGGCTAGCACATCCGGTTCGGGCAGGCTGGCGGCATCGACGCTGTCTTGGTCTTTCAGCCAGGCAATATCTAAGGAATCGGTTTTTTGGGTTTTGATCCAGTCGCGGGAGAAGCAACGCCAGCGGGTTTCGGTTTCATCGTCAAGGGCGATTTGCCCGTGTTTTTGTTCGCGGGGTGTGGCGTGGTAGCAATTTTCAAATGGTTGCAAATGCTGGTCGGTAAACGGGGTGCGTTTGCCGAAACTGGGCATGTTGGTGCGCAAATCATATACCCAGACGTTTTGGGTGCAGTTTTCGTCCTGATGGGGGTTTTCTGTCGTGCCTTTGGTGAAAAACAGCACGTTGGTTTTTACGCCTTGGGCGTAGAAAATGCCTGTGGGTAAGCGTAGCAGGGTGTGTAGGTTGCATTTGTGCATTAAATCGCGGCGGATGTCAGTGCCGACTCCGGCCTCGAACAGCACGTTATCGGGCAGCACCACGGCGGCGCGGCCTCCGGATTTCAAACTGCCGTAAATGTGTTGCAAGAAGGCCAGTTGTTTGTTGCTGGTGGAATGGGTGAAATCGCGGGTCGGACGACCGCCGCCTTTGGCTGTGCCGAACGGCGGATTGGTCAGTATCACATCGGCTCTGGGCAATTGCGTGCCGGGCAGACCGAGCGTATTACCCAAATGCACTACGCCTTCGTCGTCGCCTTCCATGCCGTGCAACAGGCAATTCATCAAGGCCAAACGGCGAGTGCCTGGTACGAGTTCCATGCCGACAAAGGCTTTGGTGTGTTGGAAGCTGCGGTCTTTATCGGGCAGCGTGTAGTAATCGTCGGTATTGCCTTTGATGTAGGCATCGGCGGCGATTAAAAATCCTGCTGTTCCGGCGGCGGGGTCTTGGATCACTTCGCCTGCTTGCGGCTTAATGCAGCGGATGATGCTGTCGATCAAGGGGCGTGGGGTGAAATATTGGCCTGCGCCGGATTTGGTTTCGCTGGCGTTTTTTTCCAGCAAGCCTTCGTATAAATCGCCGAGGCCGTCGCGTTGGGCGCTGAACCAGTCGATGGTGTCCAGGCTTTTTATCAGTTGTTCTAAATGCCGCGGCTCACGCAGGCGGGTTTGGGCATCGGCGTAAATCGCCAAAATCAGCGGGTCGGTGATGACGGTTTTTTCGATGGTTTTGCTGTCATCATTAGGGTCTTTGGCTATCTCTTTACCCGTGGAGAGGATGAAGAGGATGCGTTTGTATTCGTTCAACAGATTCAGGCCGCTTTTGGCGTTTAGGTCAGGCCAGCGGCAACCTTCGGGCAGTTTGTGCTTGTCCAGCAATCCGGCTTCGGTGTTTTCGTATTCCATTTTAATGAACAGCAATAACACCAGTTCGGTGACGTAATCGCTGTAGTTAATGCCATCGTCACGCAGTACGTCGCAGAGATTCCAGAGTTTTTGAACGATGTCGTTGTTGGTCATAATCCATTATTGATAAAGGTAGGGGTTAATTAGACTGACTTGGGTGGGTTCAAAATGGCGAGTATTGCGGGTGGCAACGGTCAGGTTATGTTCCAGTGCCGTGGCGGCAATCATTAAATCGGCGCTGTTATGCCCCAGTTCTCCGCTCAACTGTCCCCAACGGCGGGCAATACTAACGGATAACGGCAATAGGCGCTGTTCGTACCGTTGTAAAATGGTGTCTAGCCAGCGTTGCAAATCCTCAGCGAATTCTGGATTAATGCGCCGTTGCTGGATGATACCGCGTTCCACTTCGCCTATCGTAACCACGCTCAGATAAAAATCTGCCGGATTAATGCTACGCAGCCATTTTTCCAGATTCTGATCACGTTGTTTACGACGAATGGCTGACAGAATATCGGTATCCAGTAGATAAGGCATTATTCAAAATCCCTGAGTTGGACATCTATGCGCTCAAACTCGCCGTCATCGCTAGGCATAGTGAGCAGATGGTCGATAAAAGAAGGCGCTTCGGCGGCTTCAAATCGTTGGAATTTTTCAAATTCTTCAATGGATAGCACGACCGCCGAAGGCACGCCACGGCGGGTAATAACCTGAGCCTTACCTTGCCGTGCGGCATCGACTACTGCACTGAATTTATTTTTTGCGTCTTGCAACGACCATTGCTTGGTTTGCATACATACCTCTTGAGCGGGCTAGTTGATCTGGCTAGATTATAACAGGGTTTGGTTTAAGCGGTGGCTTGCCAAAGGTTTTCACTGAGCGTGTCCAAAACCTTATCCAAATCACCATCAAGCAAGGAATTTAGGCGTTTAGCCCCGCCATCCAGGGCAAAGGCACGGTTGACGAAGTGTTGGTCGATAACCACTTCATGGCTGAGTTGTTTGGCGAGGCGCTCCAGCCATTTGCGTTGTACGGGTGTCCAATCGTGCAACATGTAGATTCTCTGCATCGCTAGATTCACACGTTGCTCAAACGGCAATAAGGCTTCACCCAAGGCGGCTTGGCGGATGTAACCGACAATGCTGGCGGCGACTTCCTGATGGGTTTGGTTGCGCCAGGCACTTTGCAGTTTGGCTTCGCTGTAGCCGTGTTCGTCCAATAGCAGGCGCACTTCGCGCAGTTGTTCGCGGGTCAGGTCTTTGGGTTGGTTGACGATGACGCCCAAGGCGACGGATTGGTTGAGCTGGTTGCGGATAAAGTGGTTAAAGCTGTCCAAATAATCGGCGGGTTTTTCGTTGACACCGTAAGTTTGGCTACGGCTTTTAAATTCGTCCGTGCCTTCGTAAATGATCGGCAAACGATCCGAACCCAGCAAGGTGTTGACTTCACCCAATTGCTTGAGCAGGCCGCTGTGGTTCAGCACAAAGTCCGCCGCTTGCTCTGGGCTGAGTTGGTGAAGGTGCTTGTGCAGTTTGCTGGGTTCCACGCCCCACAGCGTTTCCAGTTCCGCGAGCTTTTGTTTGAGTGGCGGTTTCTTTTCGGCGGATTTGACGGCTTTGCGCAATATCCGCATGACTTTTTGGCTGATGGCATCGCGCACGTCGTGGGCGTGGCTGGTGTCGGCCTTGCTGCCGGGTGCGGTCAAGCTGTTGGGGTCGTTCAGCTCTTGCAGCAATTGCTCCAGGGTGACGTTGGGGTCTTTGACCAAGGGTTTCATGGTGCTGACCTCTTGCAATGCCGCGTAAATATCAACGGGGTCGTAGATTTTGAAGACGGTTTTGCCGATGTCATCGCAACGGCGGGTGGCGCGTCCGAGCATTTGTTCGAAGAGGATACGGGAGCGGATGCGGCGCAAAAATACCAGATTGCCAATTTTGGGTACGTCAATGCCTGTGGTCAGCAAATCGACGGTGATGGCGATATTGGGATAGCGTTCGTTTTTGTATTGGCGGATCAGTTGTTTGACTTTATCGCTTTGTCCGGTGATTTTACGCACGGCCTTTTCGTTGTAAGCGTCTTCATATATAGCTTGAAAGGCTTTATCCAATAACCGTTTGACCATGTCGGCGTGTAAGTCGGTGGCGCAGAAAATGAGGGTTTTTTCTTCGCCGAAGGGGTCGAGTTCTTTTGCCAGTTGGGTGCAGATGACTTGGTTGAAACTTTCGGTAATGACTTGGCGGTTAAAGGCTTCAACAGCAAAATTCAGTTCGTCTTCCAGTTCCGCCAGTTCGACTTCACCCGTTTGGGTGTTGATAAAACTGGCGGCTGTTCCTTTTGCAAATTTGATGCCGTTTTGGGTCAGTAAGGTTTCGTAGCGGATGGGCGTATCATGGTCGATCAGCCAATCATCCGCCACGGCTTCACGGTAGCTGTAGGTGAACACGGGTTTGCCGAATATTTCCGTGGTGTGTTTGGCGGGTGTTGCGGTCAGGCCAATTTTGACGGCATCAAAATACTCCAGTACCCGGCGATAGCTGGACAAATATTGCGCGGCATCGCGGATTGCCAATTCGCCGTCGGTCATTTCTTGGTCTAGCGTGTAACCGCGATGGGCTTCGTCAATGATGATGCAATCGTAGGCGTCAATGGTCGGGGGATTATCGGATTGGAAAATCCGTTTGACCATCGCCTGCACGGTGGCGACTTGGATACGGGTTTCGGCTTCGGCTGCCATATCACCGAGTTCGGCAATATTATAGATTTTAGATAAGGGCTGGTTTTGCTCTAAAGCGGCATCGTTGAAAAAATCGATGGCTTGTTCGCCTAAGGCGGTGCGATCCACCAGAAACAAAATGCGTTTGAAATGTTCGGCTTTTAAAAACCGATACATCAGGCCGATGATGGTGCGGGTTTTGCCCGTCCCTGTCGCCATTGCCAGCAGGCAGTTGCTTTGCTCGTTTGCCAAAGCGGTTTCTACGGCTTGAATCGCGTTTTGTTGATAATCGCGCAGTTTCAGATAAGCGAAACTTTCGTTTTTAAGCCTTTGTTGCGCGGTGGTTTTGCTACGCTTTAACCTGTCCAACAAACCTTCGGGGCTATGAAACTCGGATAAAGGCCGCGCTAAATGCGATTGCTCACGCACATCGCGGAACCAAGTGCCAGATTGCTCGGCGAGTTGTTTGATAAAGGGACGACCATTGCAGGAATAAACAAACGGAATTTGGTAGTGACCGTCTTCGTTGTCCGCCCAAGCGATTGTGCGCCCTTCCAATTGCCATGCGGTTTGCATGGTTGCGTTAGGCTTAAAGCCACGGGAATAGCGTTCAGCCTGATGGATTTTACCCGCAACATTAGTGTTTTCCCGCTTGGCTTCGACAACGGCAAGCGGGGTCAGTCCGGCAAATAACACATAATCCGCCGCTTGATTGCCTTGGGTAGGCCATTCGGCAATGGCTTTGTTTTTGCCCCGTTCTGGACGTGTGCCTTTTTGGTAGGTCAGTTGCTCAGTATCGGTTTCCCAGCCTGCCGCAATCAATTGCTGGTCTATTAGAATGCGGGTCAACTCTTCGTTCAGCGAGAGCTGTGCGGAGGCTTTTTGGAGTTTGCCGCTCAGTTGCTGGGTTTGTTGCGGTTTATTTTCAATTTCCGTTTGTAGCTTTTTGAGGCGGGCTTCAAACGCTTGGCGTTCTTCTTTGAGGTGTTGTTCTGTCTCTAAGGCTAATTGCTCATAAGCCTTGGCTTCCCTGTCCATGTGTTCCGCCAACGCCGCGTATTCATTTTTCTCACGGGCGACTAAGGCGACCAATTGCTGGTTGTTTTCGACTTGCCCGTTGGCATCTTGCAGTTGGGCTTTCAATTGTTCAATTTGCGTGGACAGGTCGCGCAGTTGTAGGCTGGGATCGGTGGGCGTGACAAAAGCCCCTGCTTTAAATACCGCACCTTGCTTGCCAAAAGCCTGATGAAACCAAATCGCCAATGTCCGTGCTAATTGCAAGCCCGCCAAAGCTTCTTTGTGTTGTGTCCGAAATTGATGTGTCGCCCGATTGCCTTCGGTGCGTAAGGTGTGGAACAGGCTAAGGATGTTGGCGTCGAGGCGGATTTCACGGTTCAGTTTGAACAGCAAATCGGCTTGGGAGGTTTTGTCGTCAAATTCGATACCGCAACGGGCAGCCATATCCTGCGCAAAGGCTTCGCCCAATTGCCGCAGTTTGATTAAGGTGGTGTTGGGGTCGGCGGAAAAGGCTTGCTCAGCCGCGCAGGCCAATTGGATAAATACGGGATCGTGTTCTTTCAGGAAATCGAAGTTGCTGGATTTTGCCATAGATCATAGTCCGGTATGGAAACGGCTGTCCTGACCGAATAGTTTGATTAGGCTCAGATACATCACTTAGACTTAATCATATAACAGGGTTTAGTTTTCGTCATTATTGTCTGTACATTTGCGCGTGTCCCTCCCACTTTGCTTGTTTAGGCAAAGGCTGGACTAGCACACTCGGTTGAATGCAACCATCCACCGTACTTTTGGCGGATTGTCGAAACCAACACGCGAATTACCAAAAAGCTAAAGACTGGTTAAAACAGCATAGTGAATTGTTGGAGTTGGAGTTTTCGGGGGGCATGAAATATCACAAAATCAATGCAGAAGGTGCACATTTATGTTCCAGGTACAGCCCTATTCCACAGGGGATTGCCAAATCCAGAAAATCTGTCCATACAAAGTATAATGACGCCCAACCCTATCTTGTCTTAAAACACCTTATTGATTTATGCCAGCCATAACCACCCAACTCTACCAAATCCTGCAAACTGTCGATTGCCCCGGTGATTTTTATGCCACGGGCAAACTTGAAGCCTTCCCGCCATTGCTCGAAGTCGAAGGGGTAGGGCGGATTGCTTTGCCCTTGTTGCCGCTGCAAATCGAACCTTTAATTGCCGCTGCCGAACGCGCACCGTATGGGCGCGGTCAGGAAACGTTGGTTGACACCGATGTGCGCCGTACCTGGCAAATTGATGCCGGCCGGATCAGTTTGGGCGGCAAACATTGGCAAAGGACGCTGGACTGTATCGTCAGCCGCGCCGCGTTGGGTTTGGGGGTCAATGATCAGATTGACGCGGAACTGTATAAAATGCTGGTCTACGATACGGGCAGTTTTTTCGTCAGCCACCGTGACACCGAAAAAGCTCCCGGCATGTTCGCCACCTTGGTGATTGTCCTGCCGTCCGAATACAGTGGCGGCGAGCTGGTGGTGCGCCACCAGCAACAGGAAGCGAATCTGGATTTACGTTGCATCGACCCTAGCGAAATAGCCTACGCCGCGTTTTACGCCGATTGCCTGCATGAAATTTTGCCCATCACTGCGGGTTGCCGCTTGACCTTGATTTACAACCTCGTGCGCAGCAACAAAAAATTGCCGCTACCCACCCCGCCGGATTACCGTCAGGAGCAACAAACCGTTGCGGCCTTGTTGCGTGATTGGTCGGCACAACTCGATAAAGAAAACGCCGCAGCGGAAATCCCCGAAAAATTGCTTTATCTGCTAGACCACGCCTACACCCAAGCCGAGCTCAGTTTTGCCGCGCTAAAAAACACCGACGCCGCCATCGCCGACGTGCTGGTCGCCGCCGCCGGGTTAGCCGATTGCGACATCCATCTGGCTTTGGTATCAATAGAAGAAAGCGGCAATGCCGAGTACACAGGCAGTGGCAACTATTGGGATGACAGTGATTTGGAAGTGGGCGAAGTGTTTGACCGCACGGAAACCGTCGCCGACTGGCGGCGGCCTGATGGCAGTGCAGCGGATTTGCCCAGGCTGCCTTTTGCCGAAATTGAATGCTGCCCGCCTGAGGCCTTAGAAAATATGGAATTTGACGATGTGCAATTCCAAGAAGCCACAGGCAATGCGGGAGCGTCGTTTGAACGCGCTTACCACGGTGCGGCTTTGGTGGTTTGGCCCCGCAACCGCTATTTGGCGATTATCAACCAAGCGGGTTTCAATGCCGCTTTGCCCGTGTTGCTGGGGTTTTGCGAAGGTTACGAAACCACTGGCGATAACACGCAAAGTTCCAGCGATTGGCAAAATGCCCATCGCTTAGCAGGTTATATGCTGCGTGACGGCTTGCCGCACGTCATGAACAATACTGCCAGTGATAGCCGTCTGCGTGACTATTTGGCTGGCTTATATCGCCTGCAAGACAGCCAGCTCGTCGCCCAATTTTGGTCGGTGTTGGCAGAAAAAGGCATTCACAACAAAAACGATTGCGCCATGATCGTCCAAATTGCCGGATTGTTGCCGTGGCCGTTAGTGGTGAAAGGCTTGGAGAACGCCGTCAGCATCAGTGTTGCCAATAAAGCCCAAACCGCTTGCGCCGCCTTGCTGGCAAATTTTAACTTGGCCTATCCCGATACCGCCCAAGACCTAGCCGCTGCCGCCCGCCTGTTGTTCGGGGCTTTGCCCGGCGATGCGGCGCGTTTCGCCCATCTCAAACCTTGGGAACATGCCCGCATGAGCATCGATGACGGCTTGGTGGCGGATGTGTTGGCAGGGTTCAGCGGCATAGATGCCAGCTTGGCGGACACCGCCTTAGATTATTTCTTGGCGTGGCCTGGCACTTATAAAATGGATGCCATCTTAACGCCTGCCGCCTTAAGCCTGACCGAGGCCGAAGTTAGCGGCAACCTGCCCGTAGCCATCCGTTTACGCCAAGCCGTGGTTGCGCATATCCAACAACGCGTCGCCGAAGACTTGTCCCCGCCCGCCGACAGCCGCAGGGACAGCCAGCTCAACTGCCGTTGCCAAGACTGCACCGAACTGCGCCTGTTTCTCGATAACCCCACGCAAGCGCGTTGGCAGTTTAAAGCGGCTGAAAACAGGCGCGGGCATGTCGAACAGACCATCAAAAGCAACCAGTGCGATGTGGATTGCCGGACGGAAAAGCTCAACCGACCTTATAGCTTGGTCTGCACCAAAAACCAAGCCAGTTACCAACGGCGGGTGGTGCAACGGGAGAAGGATTTAGCTGTTTTGGCGCGGTTGGGGATTTGGGCTGGTGGCTGATATTTTCGCGTTGGATAGCTACCCGAGCCTTTTCCTGGCCCGCAAGACGGCGATACTGAAAAGGGTTGGCTAAAGCAACTGACGGGCCCTAATCCCTTTGATGAAACTTAATATATCTTAAGCGCCATCCAGAACCATATCTTGCCAAACCCTATGCGTGTTTACCTCTCATCCACCTATTATGATTTAGGCGCAATATGGGGTTATGGGCTTTTTCGGCCATCAATATACTTTGGGCAGTCAAGTTTTCGGTTTTTTGATCCAAGAGAGCTACACGCTGACAAGGGCGGTGCTTAACCTACAAAACCGAAGGCTTGACCGTTTAGGGCATGCGTTTTAGTGGGCGTTGTAAGCCCAAAACCCACCCGCAAGCCTCAACCCACTTCCACTAGGCTCGTGGCATAATCTTCCGGTGGCTCAAAGCCCAGCAGCGTGATGCACGTCGCCGCCAGATTGGCAATGCCAGCCCCCGGCACATCAGCCAAACGGGCTTTGGCCGCCCCTGACGGATCGTACACAATCCCGGGCACCGGATTCAATGAATGCGCTGTCTTTGGCTTATATTTGCCGTCCGCATCCAGCACTAGCGCACCGGTTTTTTTATCCAGCTCGCACATGTCGTCCGCGTTGCCATGATCGGCCGAGCAAACCAGGATTCCGCCAGCCTTCTCCAGCGCGCCCATAATCCTGCCCACGCCTTCATCCACGGCTTCAACGGCCAATTTTACCGCGTTCACATCACCCGTATGGCCGACCATGTCGCCATTCGGGAAATTCAGGCGGATAAATTTATACTCCCCGCCTTCAATCGCCTGCACCACCGCATCGGTGATTTCGTCCGCTTTCATCCGCGGCGCATCCTCAAACGGGCAGACATCCGATGGGATTTCTTTCCAGGTTTCGGTCGGAAACTTGCCCGAATTATTGCCGTTGAAAAAATAGGTCATATGGCCAAATTTCTGCGTTTCCGAAATGGCAAATTGTTTTACGCCTGCATTCGAGAGATATTCGCTCATGGTGCGGTCAATCGCCGGTGGCGTCACCAAATACCGCGCAGGAACACCCAGGTCGCCGTCATATTGCATCATGCCCGCATATAGCACGTCAGGTTTCGGGCCGCGGTCAAATTCCTTTAACTCGTCCGCTTCAAAGGCTTTGGTAATTTCCAAGGAGCGGTCGCCGCGGAAGTTAAAGAAAATCACGCTGTCGCCATCCACAATCGGGCCCACGGGCGCCCCGTCGCGTTCAATGACAAACGCGGGCAGGTCCTGATCCAAAACGCCAGGGTTTTCACTGCGGAAGGTTTCCACCGCTTCTTTCATCGAAGCAAACATCCGGCCTTCCGCTTTCACATGCGTCGCCCAACCGCGTTTCACCATATCCCAATTGGCGTCATAGCGGTCCATGGTGATGTTCATGCGCCCGCCACCTGAGGCCACGCAATAATCGACCGTGCCATCCGCATTGATTTCTTCCAAGAAGGCGTCGAAGCGCCCGACATATTCCAGTGCCGATGTCGGGGGGACGTCGCGGCCGTCAATCAGCGCATGGATACGCGCCTTTTTCACGCCTTGTCCTTTCGCTGTCCGTAACATGGATTCCAGATGGTTCAGGTTGGAGTGCACGTTTCCATCCGAGAACAGCCCGATAAAGTGCAGCGTCGAGGATTTGCCATTCACATTAGAGATAAGCTCTTGCCAAACCGAACCGGGCGCATACATGGCGCCCGAAGCTATCGCCTTGCCAACTAACGCCGCTCCCTGTTCAAAAATACGCCCACACCCGATGGCATTATGCCCTACCTCTGAGTTGCCCATATCCCCGTCATCCGGCAACCCAACCGCGACGCCGTGCGCCCGTAACTCCGTATACAAAGCGTTCTCACGCAACCAGTTCAGGTTTGGCGTATTGGCCTGCTTCACATAGTCGCTCTCCGGATTTTTACCAATCCCGACCCCATCCATAATCACCAACACCACTGGGCCTTCCGGACCGGTAAAAGTAACGCTTTTTTTCAGTTCAATCATTTCAATCTCCATCTTAATGTGTATTCTTGTCGAATGTGGCCGCCTATAATCATACAATGCCGTTAAGGAAAATTGTATGCAAGACGCCGCTGCAATTATAAAGGGTAAGGGGGCTGTAAGCCGCTTATCGGCGTTCAATGCTTATGTTGGCGTAGCAAGGGATCCTGCCGATAATAAAGTTGTAGCTGTTGATAAACTTCAGGGAAGTCAGTGTGTAGCGTTTCCGGCGCACAGAAAAAATATTCGCTGGTGACGGCGAAAAATTCGGCGGGGCTGCTTGCGGCATAAGGGTCAATACCGGTGTGGTGGTGATGTTCAATGCGTGTGACCAAGTGTTGGTAGGCGTTGTTTAATGCCTCCGTCCACTTGGGGATGGACATGCCGGCATGTAATGGCGGATAGCCGTTCATGCGCCCATTTAAAAAGTCCAATTTGTGGGCGATTTCATGGATCACTACATTGTGCCCGGGATGGTGGGCTGAGGCATCTTGCCCGACTTCCGCCCATGACACGATCAAAGGGCCACGCGACCAGGACTCACCGACCAATACTTGCTCCTCATGATGGACAACCCCCGCCGCATCCGTTAAGTCCCGGTTAACGCGAAACGCCGAGGGGTAAACGATCACATCAGTCCATCCTGACAAATACTGGAACCCAAGCCCCAGCACGGGCAGGCAGGCTTGCGCTGCGATGGCCACACGCATGGCCGGGCTAAGTTCAAGCCCTTGTGCGCCTACGAAGTGCTTGCCATGCAAAAACAGGGTGCTGAGTTCCCGCAAACGGGTTTTTTCAACGGCGGTCAGGCCTTGTAAAAAAGCCAAGTTTTTGGCCGTCTCCAACCACAGGCCATGGGGGATGGCATGGCGATGGAGGACGTACCGGATCCATGCCCGTTTAAAAATATTCATCGTTGGGTGTCAAGCGATGTTGGTGTTTTTCCTGGTGAAAGGGGCATCCATAAGCCGGGGTTTTTAAGCACGAAGTATTTGGAACAGTTCGTCTTTAAGCGCCAGGCGTTGTTTTTTCAGCGTTTCCAGGTAGTCGTCCGCATGCACTTCCACTTCAATTTCAGAACGGTAAATGGTTTGGCTCAGTTCGTCGTGCTCGTTTAACAATTTGGCAAAATGCGCGTCGTGCATTTTAAGGTCGTGGATGCGGTCATGGAATTCAGGGAACTCGTGGGTCAAATCGTGCTTTTCAGTCAACATATAGGCTCTGGTTAGTGGTAAATGTATAGATATTGGGACGTTTGGTATTTTAACAATATGGACGCTTAATTGCCGTGAAAAATAGGGCTTAGGTTAGGCAAGCGTTTGCAATATGTGCTGGTTTTTTAATCACCCGGCAGCGCTTGGGGTGAATTTACACCGCCTAGCAACTTTAGTTTTGGCATGCTCTGCCCGCCGCCTTTTTATTGTTAAAATAAGCCTGTGGCCCACTGCCTTGCTTATATCCATTGATGGGGCAATTTTGTCAGCGGGCAAGCGGTAAAAAGGCAATAATGCCCGCCTATCATTATCAATGTTAATCAATCCCCCAACGGGGAGGCTACAAACCCAACGGATCGTGATGAAAATATCAAGCTGTGCCGCTTTCCTGCTCGCCGTGCTATTGGCAGCTTGCCAACCTTCACAACTGAACAACCCGTATAGCGATGCCGATACCCAGCAAAGCATCTTATACCAATCTTTTTCCGAACGCCCGAAACATCTCGACCCGGCGGTCGCTTACAGCTCCAATGAATATGCGTTTATCGCGCAGATTTATGAACCGCCGCTGCAATACCATTATTTAAAAAGGCCGTATGAACTTACGCCGCTGACCGCCAGCAAAATGCCGCAAGTGCAATACCTAAACGCCAAGGGCGAAGCCTTGCCCGCCACCGCCGCCGAGCAGGACATCGCCTTCACCGATTATCTGCTTGATTTGCAAGACGGTGTCCGTTACCAGCCCCATCCTGCCTTAGCAAAAAACGCCCACGGCGATTATCTCTACCATCATTTGACCGCCGCCGACATCGCGCCCTTAAATACCTTGAACGACTTGCCTGAAACGGGTTCGCGCGCTCTGTTGGCTGAGGATTATGTTTATCAGATCAAACGTTTGGCGCACCCCAAAAACCAGTCGCCGATCGCCGAAATCATGAAAAACTATATTGTCGGTTTTGCCGAATTTGCCCGGCAAGTCGCCGACAAACCGAAAACCGCGGTCAAAGATCTGTCTATGAGCGGCGTGACCGCCCTTAGCCCCACGCAATACCGTATCCGTATCAAAGGCAAGTACCCGCAATTCAGTTATTGGCTGGCGATGCTGTTCTTCGCCCCCATGCCTTGGGAAGCCGATGTGTTTTATGGGCAAGCGGGCTTGCAGGACAAGAACATCACCCTGGATTGGTTCCCTATCGGTACGGGCGCGTATTATTTGGCGGAAAACAACCCTAACCGGCGGATGATTTTGCAAAAGAACCCGCATTTCCACCCGGAGGCCTACCCAAGTGAAGGCGAGCCTTCTGATCAAGCGAAAGGCTTGTTAATGGATGCCGGAAAGCCATTGCCCTTTATCGGCCAGGCCGTGTTCATGCTGGAAAAAGAAACGATCCCTTACTGGAGCAAATTCCTGCAAGGCTATTTTGATGCGTCCGGCATCGCTTCCGATAATTTCGACCAAGCCGTGCAATTTACGGGCGGCGGCGAGGCTAGGTTGACCGATGCCATGCGCGAAAAAGGGATGCAGTTGGAAACCAGCGTGGAAACGTCCAGTTTTTACATGGGCTTTAACATGCTCGATGCCACGGTTGGCGGCAACACCGACAAAGCCCGCAAACTGCGGCAAGCACTTGCCATCGCCGTGGATTTTGAAGAATTCATCTCGATTTTCCGCAACGGGCGCGGCGTGCCCGCACAAGGCGTGGTGCCGCCAGGGATTTATGGCTTTGCCGACGGGCCAACCGGCATCAACACCGAAGTTTATGAATGGCAAGATAAAAAACCACACCGGAAAAGCCTCGAAGCCGCCAAACAATTGATGTCGGAAGCGGGTTACGCCAACGGCATCGACCCCAAAACCGGACAAGCCCTGATCCTGTATTTTGACACGATGGCGGCAGGTGCCGATGACCGCCCGATGCTGAACTGGTACCGCAAGCAATTCGCCAAACTGGGCATAGAGCTGGTCATCCGCGCCACCGACTACAACCGTTTCCAAGAAAAAATGCGCAACGGCAACGCGCAAATTTTCACTTGGGGCTGGAACGCCGATTATCCAGACCCTGAAAATTTCCTGTTTTTGCTGTACGGGCCGAACTCCAAAGTCAAATTCGGCGGCGAAAATGCCAGCAATTACCAAAACCCCGAATTTGACCGCCTGTTTGAAAAAATGCGCAATATGGACAACAGCGAGGAACGTTACCGGCTGATCCAGCAGCTGCAAGCGCAAGTGCGCCATGATGCGCCGTGGCTGTTTGGTTTCCATCCCAAAAGTTTCGCGCTCTACCATAGCTGGTATAAAAACCTGAAGCCCAACTTGATGGCGAACAACCAGTTGAAATACACGCGGATCAATGCCCAAGAGCGGGCACAAAAACGGGAAGCCTGGAACCGGCCTGTGTTTTGGCCGCTGGGCTTGGCGATGGCGGGGCTGGTGGTGTTGGCGTTGCCTGCCGTTAGGGCTTATCGGCGAAAGTTACAGGGTTAAATTAAAGGCCCAAAAAACTGTTTTTTGGGGTCTTGTGATCCGTTATATAAAAGCTTAAAAATCAATCGCCTAACCAGAAATTATTGAACTGAACACCGCCATGACCCAATACATTATCCGCCGTATCCTTTACGCTTTCCCTATTTTGCTGGGTGTGAACATCCTCACCTTCGTGCTGTTCTTCGTCGTCAACAGTCCTGACGATATGGCGCGCTTACAACTTGGGCAAAAGCATGTCACCCAACAGGCCATAGATAACTGGAAACACCAGCATGGTTACGATTTGCCGCTGTTGTGGGACGGCCACGCTAGCGCCGAAGAAAAGCTGACCCACACGATATTCTTCCAAAAATCCGCCGGACTGTTTGTGTTCAATTTTGGCGTGTCGGACAGCGGCAGGAATATCGGCGCGGACATCCAAGAACGCGCTTTGCCTAGTTTGGCCTTGGCCTTGCCGACCTTGGCCATTGGTTTGGTGGTCAATATCTGTTTGGCATTGATGATGGTGCTGTTCCGTAGCAGTTATTTGGAACAGGCGGGCATGGTGTTGTGCGTGCTGCTGATGTCGGTGTCGTCGTTGTTTTATATTATCGGCGGGCAGTTTTTTGCCGGGAAATTATTGAAACTGGTGCCGATTTCCGGTTATGACGATGGCTTTGCCGCCTTTAAGTTTTTGGTTTTGCCGATAGCCATCGGCGTTTTTTCCGGCATCGGTTCGGGTGTGCGTTGGTACCGCACCCTGTTTTTGGAAGAAGTCGGTAAAGATTACGTCCGCACCGCCCGTGCGAAAGGCTTGACCGAAACGGCGGCGCTGTTCCGGCATGTGCTCCCCAATGCGATGATCCCGATTTTGACGGGGGTTGTGGTGGTGTTGCCCTCGTTGTTTATGGGCAGCCTGATTATGGAATCGTTCTTCAGCATCCCGGGCCTGGGCAGCTACACGATTGATGCGATCAATAGCCAAGATTTTGCGATTGTCCGCGCGATGGTGTTTCTGGGGTCGGTGTTGTATGTGCTGGGGCTGTTGTTGACGGATATTTCTTATACGCTGGTTGACCCTAGGGTCCGCTTGTCGTGAGGTAAGGCAATCACTCGGCTGGGTAGGGTCAGGGCTCTGTCCTTAATGTTTTGGCATGCTAGTGATCACATTAAACTTTGGGATATGTCGCCCAGTGCCTATTGGTTTGGGCAAACTGTTCCGGCCGCCTGAGCTTGCGTCACTCCGGCCTTTCAATGTTGGCCGGCTGTTGGTGAAGTGGAACCGTTTTATAAAGAGAGGCCTATGATGGCGCAACGTATTCTAGTAATCGAGGACGAACCTGCCATCGCAGAAACAACGCTCTATGCGCTTGGCACGGAAGGTTTTGAAGCCGTTTGGGCGGCGACCGGGCAGGCCGCGTTGGCTATGCTGCAAAGCCAGCGTTTTGATTTGGCGGTGTTGGATGTGGGCTTGCCGGACGTCAATGGTTTTGATCTGTTCCGGCAAATTGGGCCGCAGTTGCCGGTGATTTTTCTTACCGCCCGTTCGGGCGAGATAGACCGTATTGTGGGCTTGGAGTTAGGCGCGGACGATTATGTCGCCAAGCCGTTCAGCCCGCGCGAATTGTGCGCTAGGGTACGCACGGTCCTGCGCCGCGTGAACAAGCCGCAAGCCGTTTCGCTGACGCCAACGGCCAGCCCGCTTTCCCGTGTTTTTCAAGTGGACGAGGAACGTAAACGTATTTGCTTCCTGGGTGTCGCCCTTGAATTGTCACGGACTGAATACCGCTTGCTCAAAGTGCTGGTGGGCAAGCCTGGCCGGGTGTTTACCCGTGAAGAGTTGATGGATAAGGCATGGGAACATCCTGAGGTAAGCTTGGAGCGCACCGTGGATGCCCATATCAAAATGCTCCGGGCCAAACTGCGTGCGGTACAGGCGGAGCCAGACCCTATTATCACGCATCGCGGCCTTGGCTACTCGCTACGCGAATGAGTAAGCGCAACCGGATTTTTTTGGGCATCCTGCTGCTCTTCACGTCGGGGGTGGGCGTTTTGCTTTATACGGTGGCGGAAGGGTTGGACACCCGTTACCGCGAATCCGCAGAAGAAACCTTGGTTGATACGGCTTACCTGCTGTCCGCATGGTTGGAAACCGACAGTTCCGGGGCATTTATTGATGCAAGCCGGATGGATTTGGCGTTCGGGAAGGTTTACAAACGGACGTTTACAGCCCAGATTTATGCCATCACCAAGCATCGTGTCGATCTGCGGGTTTATGTCACCGATGCTAACGGCATTGTGGTGTTTGACTCCCTCCATCAAGACACAGGGCGGGACTTCCGTTCTTGGCGCGATGTCAGTAAGGCGTTGGCGGGCCAATATGGCGCCAGGACGACCCCCGCTGATCCGGAAAACCCACAAAGCGCCGTCATGTATGTCTCCGTCCCTGTCACCATCAACAATAAGATTGCCGGTGTAGTCAGTGTCGGCAAGGCCGTCGCCTCGCAGCAGGAACTGGTGGCGACGGCCAGGCAGAAGCTGGTTTTAGTCGGAGTGATAACGGTCATCGCCTTTTTGTTCATGCTGGTCATTGTTTCTATTTGGTTGACTAGCCCCACCCGGCTTATGCGCGACCTGATCCAGGTATTTAAGCAGGAGAGGCTTTCCCGGCCCGGACGGATGCTGCGCCGTTTCCGGGCTGTGTTAAAAGGCGCTTTTTTTGACATGCGTGACGCAATGGCCGGGCGCAGTTACACTGAAGAATATATCCAAGCGTTGACGCATGAACTGAAAAGCCCGTTGACCGCCATACGCGGGGCCGCCGAATTGCTGCGCGAGCCCATGCCGGACGCACAGCGGGCGCGGTTTGCCGAAACTATTGGTACGCAGGTGCAGCGCCTGCAGGATCTTGCTGACCGTTTGTTGGAGCTTGCCAGCCTTGAAAAACGCCATAGCCTTGATGACCCGCAGGCCGTCCGTCTCAATGGGCTTGCCAAAGAGGTGTTGCAGGGGCTGGAGTTGCGGGCAAGACCCAAAAAAATCACTTTTGCCCTTGACACGGAGAGTGAAGTGTCCGTGCTTGGGGACAGTTTCCTGCTGCAACGCGCCCTTACCAATCTCATTGAAAATGCCATTGATTTTTCACCAACCGGGGGGGAAATTAGGCTGGCCTTGATGTGTGCGGGTAAGTTGTGCCAACTCCAAGTGCTGGATAGGGGGCCGGGTATCCCTGAGTATGCGCTGGACCGGATTTTTGAGAAGTTTTATTCCTTGCGGCGTCCTGATTCTGGCCAAAAAAGCACGGGGCTAGGTTTGCCGTTTGTGCGTGAGATAGCCCATCTGCACGGCGGCGAGGTTGTGCTGGCAAACCATGCGGAGGGGGGAGCCATCGCAACCTTGACCCTTCCTTTCACCCGCTGTGCACACCTGCCGTAATGGCTTAAGCAGAAACTTCACACCAATTTCACATAAATTTCTTCTCCGCTTCCCAAGAAACCCCCATCACATCTGTATCCTCCTTTCCGTGCAAACCCTGCACCCATTGACAAAGGAGCGGAACATGAACACCCTTAAAATTCGCCGGCTATTGCTGGCATCAACTGTCATCTTGAATTTTCTTTTGGCGCCATTAACGGCTGGTGCGGAAGTGGATGTTGAAGACGGCAAAACCCTATCCCCTTATTTTTTTGTGCAAAGCGATGACCCGGATACGGATCGCTTGCCGCTTAAATCCACCGACGTAAACGTGAAAATCACTGGCGTGATTGCCGATGTGACAGTGGCGCAACATTACCGCAATGAAGGGAAGCGGCCTTTGGAAGCCCGCTATGTGTTTCCGGCATCCAGTCATGCGGCGGTTTATGCGATGCAGATGCATGTTGGCAAGCGCGTGCTCGAAGCTAAAATCCGCGGGAAGCAACAGGCGCGTGCCGAGTACGAAGCGGCAAAATCCGCAGGCAAAAGCGCGTCTTTGCTGGAGCAGGAACGCCCTAATGTATTCCAAATGAATGTGGCGAATGTGTTGCCAGGTGATGATATTGCCGTCGTGTTGCATTACACAGAAACCATTGTGCCCACTGAGGGGACATACCAGTTTGTCTATCCGGCGGTGGTGGGGCCGCGTTACAACGGCCCGGCGGGCAGCGGCAGCGGCGTCAAAGGGCAATGGGTGCAAACGCCTTATTTGCCAAGCGCTGTTGCGCCAACCTCCACCTTCGCCATCAAAGTTGATTTGGTGTCACCGATTCCGCTGCAAACCATTGCCAGCAGCACGCACGATGTTGACATTAAAAAACCGGGCCGCAGGCATGCGGTATTAGATTTGCCGGCCAGCACCCGTAACGGCAACCGTGATTTTATGCTCGATTACCGCCTGGCTGGCAAAACCATCCAAACTGGCACCTTGCTGTATCGGGGCGAAGACGAAAGTTTTTTCATGACCATGATAGAACCGCCAGCACGCGTGACGGCTGACGCGGTTGTTCCGCGTGAATATGTTTTTATCGTTGACGTGTCCGGTTCTATGAACGGTTTTCCGTTGGCAACCGCCAAGACTTTGTTACGTAATTTAGTGGGCAATTTGCGCCCAATCGACACGTTTAACGTGATGCTGTTTTCCGGCAATAACAGAGTGCTTGCTCCGCAATCATTACCCGCCAACCAAGCCAACATCGACCAAGCCATGGCCGTTATCAACCAACAGTCCGGTGGTGGCGGTACCGAGCTGTTGCCTGCGTTGCGGACAGCTTTGGCAATGGATAAGGCCGATCAGCGTTCGCGTAATTTTGTGGTGATCACCGATGGTTATGTCACGGTGGAGAAGGAAGCCTTCGACCTGATCCGCAACAACCTAAACAAGGCCAATGTGTTTGCGTTTGGCATAGGCTCGTCAGTCAACCGCTTTTTGATGGAGGGCCTTGCCCATGCCGGGCAAGGCGAGGCGTTTATTGTCACCAATGGGGAAGAAGCCAAAACGGCGGCGGCGACGTTTAAAAGCTATATCGAAAGCCCGGTTTGGACGCATTTGGGCTTGGATATCCAAGGCTTGGATGCTTACGATGTGTTGCCCGCCAGATTGCCGGATTTGTTTGCCGGGCGCCCGCTGGTGATTATCGGCAAATGGCGTGGCAGCGAAGAGGGCGAAATTAGCGTATCGGGCATTACTAGCATGGGCAAAATCCGCCAGACCGTAACGGTAGGCGACGGCATCATTTCCGAAAATGCCGTGGCTTTACGCTACTTATGGGCACGCGGCCGGATTGCCGAGTTAGGGGATTACAGCAAGCTGATGGGTGGCGTGGATGATGATGCAATCCGCCAAATCACCAGTTTGGGCTTGAAATATAACTTGCTGACCGATTACACCTCGTTTATTGCCATAGACACTACCGTCAGGACTCGTAGGGAGGGCGGCACCGTCGACCAGCCTAGCCCCTTGCCGCAAGGTGTCAGCGAATTGGCGGTTGGCGCAGAAGTGCCCAGTACCCCGGAACCTGAGTTCTACGCCATGATGGCAATGGCGGTAGGTGTGGGCGCTTGGTTGCGGCACAGGGGAAAAGCCCATGGTTGCTAAACGCTATTGGATGGTTGCCCTGCTGTTGGCTATCAGTCTGTCGGCCTCATGGACGCATTGGCTGTGGATGGTGCGCCGTGCCAATGATGGTTCTGATGACCCTTGGGGGATAGTGGCTTTAATGACGATAGTTGCGCTGGTTTGGATGGACAGGCGGACGTTACGTTTGCCAAGCCAACGGACGTTACTGGCCACCGCGATGTTGACGGGGGGTGCAAACGTCAGTTGGGGGATGTCGCCTCCCATCCTTTCGGCCGCGTTGGCTTTGCTAGGGGTCGCCGGGCTGGTCAGTGGCCTATTGCCGGGGCGGCGGCCAGTGCTGCCGTTGCTGATGTTGTCAATGTTGGCATTGCCTGTGGTTGCCTCGCTTAATTTTTATCTGGGCTACCCGCTACGTTGGTTCTGCGCCCAAGCCGCCACCCAAGCGTTATCCCTGCTTGGGTTGGACGTGACACCGCAAGGAGCCAGTTTGCTGTGGAACGGCCAGCCGATATTGATAGACGCCCCCTGTGCAGGTATCGCCATGCTTTGGATAGGCTTTTATTTGGCCGCCCTGTTTTCGTACATCAATTCAGCCAGCGCTGCCAGGAGTGGGGCAACGCTGGCCATGGCGACCGTGATCGTGGTCATGGCTAATGTGTTGCGTAACACGCTGTTGTTTTATAAGGAAGCCGGGATCGTGCAATTGCCGCATTGGACGCATGAAGCCATAGGCTTGTTGATATTCGGGCTGATCGTGCCGGTGATTTATAAATCTGCCGCCCTGGGTAAATCAGGTGGATCCCATGAAAACCGTTAACCTGGCGCCGTGGTTGTTTTGTGTATTTATGCTGGGTTGTGCGGTGCGCCTTTGGTTATTCCCCTATCCAGATACCTTGACCCAGTACGGGGTTGCCGTTGAACAGGACTGGGCCTTTGAACGCTGGAGCGGGGGCAAAAAAACGGTGTACCCATTGCCGCTAACAACGGTCGAGCAACGCTTTGCCAACGGGTTTCCTGGTGAAATCGGGCGCTTTAGCGACGGTGAAACCGTTTGGGTGGTGCGCCATATTGCCCGTCCGACCCGGCTATTGCATCCGGCGGCAGATTGTTATCGTGGTTTGGGTTACCAAATCAGTGCCCCACGGGTGGTGAGGCAGGCAAGTAACATCCGCTGGCAGTGCTTTATCGCCGAACGCGGACGTAAGCTTAAGCTGCAAGTGTGCGAACGGATTTTTGATGATAAACACTCCCAATGGACGGATGTTTCCGCGTGGTATTGGGAAAGTTTGTTCCAGCCAGGGTCACGCCAGTGGTGGGCTGTCACCCAGGTGACACCAGCGGCCTAGTGCACATGGCCTGGCGGTCAGCCACGAGGGGCCGGGCTTTCCGCTTTATTGAGGCAAACCGGACGCTGGTAACGCAAGGTAATGAATTAAGGCGGCGGGTGTTTGCCATGCTAAAATTGCCCGGCAAGTGGCCGGTATGCAGGACATGATGCATTAGTTCAAGTTTCATACCGGAAATCCGAAATTTTCGCGCGCACAGACACGCGATTAAGCCTAAGGGGCTTCCTAATGAAAAATATCGCTGCCATACTTCTTTCCCTATTTGTTGGCTTAGGGGTGGTGCGCACTGATGCCGCGGTTATCCCGGCAGTGGAAACCGCAAACGGGACGGCAGTCGATTGGCGTAATTTCGTAGGCGCCAACCAAAGTGCGAGTGTCGGCTGGTCGTTCGTGGTCGGCCCGCAAAATCTGGAACTTGATGCCCTGGGTTTATATGATCAAGGCGGGATTGGCTTGCAAGATTCCCATGCTGTCGGCATCTGGGCCAGCTCGGGTTCGCTGCTCGCGCAGACCACTATCCCGTCAGGGTCGGCAGGCCCCTTGATAGGAAGCTACCGTTACGTATCAGTCGCCCCCCTCATGCTTCTGGCAGGCCATACCTATATTGTCGGAGCCTACTTTGGCCCGGTTGCAGATATTTGCGGTGGCGCTTGTGGTGATTCCCTCTTGGTTTTCGGCGAAGAAACCTACGCGCCTGGCATCACGTTCAGCCAATCGCTCCTGAGAGAATCCATAGTGGGGGGAGGAGTTCTTGCCTTTCCGAACTTGAACGCCGGCATCCCCGAAGGCGTGTTCGGGCCGAACTTCCTGCTGGCGGCTGGCCAGACAGCCCTGCCGGAACCTTCCTCCCTAGGGTTGATGGGTATAGGCATCGGTGTTTTGCTTACCGGTGGTTTACGCCGAAGCCGTCCCTGCTTTTAGCAAGTGGTAAGACGGGCTTAATCAAGGATAGGAGGAAAACGCTGGGCGACGGAAATCAGTGGAGGATAAGGCGCTTGCTGTTAAAAATTTCCAAGGCCACTTCATACAAACGCAAGTCTAGGCTATTCCTTTCTTTTGCCAACAGGAGTTCGGCATCGGAGAATTGGCTTTCGTCAAACTCGTATCTGAGCGGCTCAGTGCCAGTGAATAATGCCCGGTCGTAATCCATCGCCGCACACAGAAGGTCGTAAGATTCGGCAGGTTGTTCATTGATGCCAATATAGACAAAACGGCTTTTTAAGTTACTGATTGCGGTCAACAGCATCTGTTCGGTACATTTCCCAAACGGGGTGGCAAAGCTTCCCGACAGCATGCGGGTGAAATAATTATCCAACACCCTATGCCCGGCTTTAAAAACGTCCCTGATGGTGAGGGACTGCCCTTTGTGGGCGGCGGCCAGCCTCAATTCCGAGGCGTGGAAACAAACACGCGGTATTGGATGCCGCAACCAAATCAAATAGTCCGCCTGCATCCCCGCTTTTTTATCGCTACCAAACGGGAAGGTGCCATAAATTAGCTGCCTTTTGAGATAGCTTTCCGGGTAAGCCTTCAAGGCGACAATTTTGTCTTCACCGGGGCCGGCATGCAATATGTTGCCGTGTGCCGCCATTTTTAAATATATCCGCAAATCATAAGTGACGCTGTAGGACGGCTCGACAAATAGCCGTATCGACGGATGGGTGGCGTGGCCCAATAGGGATGCCAGGCGTTTTTTAATAAATTGGTAAAACAACTCCTTGTCAATTGAATAATTTAAAAAATCATGGCGGGTGGCGTCTTGGTCTTGTTGGTCGCTGATATGCTCTTTGGGGAACAGATAAACATGAGGGTTAGGATGTATGTGCATCCCATGGCGTAGGGCGACATTGGAAAATGATTGGCTCAAATGGCAAAAACCGGGTTTGCGTAAAAACCGGGAAATATGTTGCGAACCCGTAGAGAAATTGCTGATAAAAAAATCCGCGAGGTTACCGACCACCAGTTTGGTGTTGCTGGTTTCGCCAACCACTGAAACATGATGGATAGGGGTATCCAGCAAGTCCAGGATGTTGCGGACAACCTGGTGGTCTTTCGCCGCTTCTTTTAAGGATGCGGCCGAGGCGGTATGCGGCATCGTCCAACCGTCAAAGATCACCCCTAACTTAGGGTAGTGTTGCGCCAGCCCGTTGATGATATGGGCGTAGCCTTCGGTTTGCTCCAGCCAGCAACGTTTCTGGCCTTCCACGCCGATCCAGACGACAGGGTAACAATCCGCTATTTGCGAGGCTTTTGCCAACGCGGTGGGGGAGGGCGATTGCAGGGCTTTCTCGACCAAATAGTTATCGGCAACTTCATAAGCAAAGCTGTCGCTAAGATGCCGTTGCCTCCCGACAAGGGTAAACCATTTGTTGTCATTGACGGCGAGCTTGTCGATGGCATCGGGGTCAAGCACCTGGCCTTTGCGGTAACCGAACAATAGGCCGACATCGTTAAAATCATGGTTATTGCGCATGATAATCGTGGGGAGCTTATCAAGCAGCGATGGCTGGCTGGCGAGCTCATAAAGTGACGGCCAGACATCATAGTAAAAATGGTAAGGCCTGCTGTGGGACGCGATGGCACCGGCAAACGTATTGGCGGATGTTGCGTAAATCACCGTTTGCGCGAAGTGTTTGAGCAGCTTTTCTTGCAGGCGTTGGGCATGGGTTTCGTTGATATGGGAAAAATTTAATAGCAGGTTGTTGGCCGGAAAATATAAGGCGTCTGCCGAAGACAACAGTTGCACCAGGAAAAACGTGTGCCCGCCGTCGGTGAAACGTAAACAATTAAGGTCGGGTGGGGCTTCATAACTTTCCTGGCAAAACGCCCGGTTTCCAGAAAATGGGCTGGGCAAGCTAAGCAAGCCGCTTAATGCGTTTTCCACTAAATTGATGGCAAAATCCTTATGCCGGCACTCCGAAACCAACAACTGCAAATCACCGCTGATGTCAGGCCCCAATACCGTGGGCAAGGCTGAAATGTGCACGTTATGGGCTTTGTTTAAAAGGTTAAGCCCGTGTTCTTGCGCCAAGCCAAAAAGTGTTGCAGGCGCCTCCAAATGCTTTTCAGAAATCTTGCCATACTGGTTGGTAAAAAAATAAAACAAGGCTTCAACCGCCGTGTCCACGGCATCTTTTATACTGCCAAAAGTATTTTCAATGCCCGGGACGTCAAGGTCTAACCCGGCTAAAGAATCTAAACTGGAGTTCAGGAAAAAGGCGGCTTTGAACATGGGTAAGCGGGTTGCATAGGCGGGATTGTGGCTAATTTCCACGCCTGTCAGTAATTGTTCGTTGATTATTTGCCAATTGGGTTTCAATGCACACTCCCTATGAAACGGAATCTTTTGGGTATTGTCAGCAGCGCTGAAAATTAACGGTTAGCGAAAAAGCCGCTTCGGGCTATGGCAGGGAAACGGCTTCTTGCCGCGCGTCACCGGCCAAAATGACGGGCTTGGCGGGGTGGGCCACGTCAAGCCCGATGCCTGCCGCCGCAAACACATCCCTAATGAAATAGTTGTAAGAAAAATTGACAAACTCCGCAGAGGTTTGCCCTAAAGAAGCGGACATCAATAACAGGAAATAGCCTTTAAAATTAGGCAAGCGCCCGCTCAATTCAAACACCGAATGTAAAAAGCCATCATTGTCCAAAGGATAGTGGATGGCGTTCACATGGGAGCTTTGCAGGGTTTCCAGGGAATATTCGTCGCTTGGGTCGGGTAAGCTGACCGGCTGGTTTATTTGTTTATTCCTCAATTCAAAAACATAGTCACAAAGGTAATCGAAAAACACGATAGTGAACCGGGACGGGGGCAACTTGATTTTGTCCAAGGCATTAATGGCCAGCTGGTATTTCGCCGCATTGTCATGGCCTTCAACCCGTCTGAAACTGCTTAGGTATAGGACTTTTGCGCTTTCGTCTAATGACCGCTGTTTCTGCGTGGCAAACTCCTGGATTGTCAAGAGGTTCAGTTTGCTATGGTTGGGTAACGCGCCTTTGGATAAAGCCTCGTTAAACCGATGGTAGATAGGCGGGTCACAGACCAGGTAAGTGTTTTCAAAGGGCAATTGCTGGAATTTCTGGTCCAGCACCCGGAACTTGAATTCAATCTCTTCTCGTGTAAAACCTCTTTTGTTGCCATACTGTTGGATGGCATCGGTGATCATCAGGTACGCATACATGCTGAAATGGTTGGCGCTGTCGACCGTCAACCTGTCCATGCAGACCTCTTTAAGGAAGCCCACATCAATGATATGGTTTGGGTAACGGCTGGAAACATCGTCATAATTCCAGGTCGGGTGCCGGTATCGCCCGTCTGCCGTGTATTTATTGTCCCGCCTGTTGGCGAACTCCCTACCCAACAAATCCCAAAATAGAAAACTGATTTTGTCACCGAAAACCCCAATCAATTGGTTTATTGTCGCCAAGCTTTTTTCATACAATTTGGCATCATTGTCGACATTTATCAGATCCTTTTCGACACCATTGGCATTCTTCGCTTCGGTTTTTGCAAAGGTTTTATTGCCAAAACGAAAATCACCGACGATGACAAAAATATGATCGTAATTGACGGAGCTTAACTGCTTGAGGAAGAGCGGATGCCATACCGCCATGCCATCCCGCCCCCAAAAATCAACTTTTAACGACAGTTCAGGCAATATGTTGGCATTGACCGCATGCTCCAGCCGCTTGACGTGGCTGGGCCCGATCACCAGCATTTTTTTAGGCATGGGCGTACCTCAAAGGCTGTTCCAATGGCTTTTGGCGATCTTGCAGAAGCGCTTGCGCTTCTTTCACGGCAACTTGGCTCAAGCATTGGCCGATTATCGTTTCCAAGCGTTGTTCATCGTGTAACGTCAGGTTTTTGTTTTTCCTTTTTAGGTGTAGCCAATCCGTCAATAAAGCGAATTCTTTTTCAAAGTCATGCTGTTTGGAATCAAATGGCCGTTTCACCACTCCTGAGGCCATCAAGGTTTGTGAAATGGCCTCGAAATCCACTAGGGACACTCTGGCGTTACTCTTGATGACGCCATCGAAATAATGGCCATCAATGTCCAATACTTTATCGATCAGCGGGTATTGTGGATTGACCTCGGCTTTTCTACGGTTCAGATAAAACACTTTTTCCGGCACATCAGGGCATAACAGCAAGGTGTGCAAGCCGCTGCCGACAAAGCCGATGGCATTGCGTGCGCCGCAGAAGAGCTGGATTTGTTCCTTGACGCTGAGGGTTTCTGGGTAAACCACCGTCACGCCCTCCGCTTTAAGGTAATTTTCAAACTCCGCTTCGCCGCAGATGATGTTGCCTTCGTGGTTGGTGCTTAACCTGGAGCGGGAAAGGTAAATGCTCCCGTTTTGCTTAAGCGGATAATTTTCGCCAAGAGACTGTTTCACCTGCAATGCCATTTCCAGGTAATGGTCGACGCTTAGGTAATCAAACCAACGCATGCCGATTTTGGGGACTACCAGTTTTTTGAACGAGGTTGTTTCCTGGACCAAAATAATCCGTCCCAATGGGATGCCCAACAGTTCAAAAATCGACCGCATGTAAGCGGGCAGCCCGTCGGCTTTGGATATTTGCGGGTTGGGCAGTGTAAAGACAATAGGCAATGTGGGAAACCGCTGGAAAGCTTGGAAGCGTGCCAAGCTTTCGATAATAAAATGGCCGTAATGTTCGGTTAACATGCCGCCGTATAAACACTCCGTATCAATATGGCGGGTGGGTTTTGTGGTCAGGGTCGGGTCAGCCAGTTGGTACACGCCAAACGCGCTGCTGCTTAAGGCCGAGGCTTCCAGTTTGCCGTCCTGGTGATAAACGCCGCCAATCACCCGTGCCCGCATGACGGCTTTGAAGAAAGGGGGGAGCCGTTTGATGTTTTCGACAACGGCATTGTCCAGCACGGTTTCTGTCTGCGGAAAAATCGCCGGGTCACTTTCGGGGGGCAGTTTCTTGGCGATAAACAGGCTCCTGCCATCGGCGGGGATACGGTAATCATCGCCACGTTGATGCCTAGGCGCATTAAATTCGTTTTTCCTGGCGATGATTGCCGCCAGCGCCAATTTTGACAGCGATTCTTGGCTTAGTTTTAGGGGGCTGCCAGGCAATTCAAATTGGCCTTCCGGATCAAAACTCGCGCGTAATTCGCTGCCGACCCTCAGGTTCCTGAGCAAGGACAAGGGCAGCGCCCCTGAAGAGAACCCGTAAAAACCGCCGTCACCGCCGTCACCGAACTGGAAGTCCGCCCATAATTGGTTGGCGGTGGCCGAGGCGATCAGCTGTTTGCCGGAAAACAGATAAACCGGGACCTTATGGTCCAGGTCGTTAGGGTTGAGCGCCCAGCCGCAAAGCCTGCCGGACAGGCTGACACCGTCAAAATTGCCCTGTAATTGTCCCGTCCGGAGGGGCGCCAAGCCAGGGTTGGGGGAAGCGTCTTGTAGTGTGGCCAGGCTAGGGGTTTGGTTCAGGCAATAATTCGCCATTTCTTCATACCGGGAGAATGCCGTTGTTATTAAGTCGTCAGACAGGATCAAATGAAAAAGCACGGCGAAACCTTTGCCGCTAGGGGTGAATGAGCCGCCAAATTCGACCATGCCATTGGCTTTGTCGAAAACAATGGGGCTTAACGGTTTGACTTGGAAAGGCGCGAACGCTTGTTCTATTGATCCTGCATAACCTTCAGCCGATTTGGGCAGGAATTTATTCCTATATTCAGGGCGTTTGGAAATGGTCTCGCGGGCCCACTGGTCCCAAAAAATGACGTAGGCTTGATCGCCAAGATTTAGCTTTTGGATGGCGGCTTTTTCTTCGGCGATTTTGGCCTTGATGTGTTCCGGGCCTTCGTCCTCAAAATGCAGGCCGGAAAAATAGGCTATGCGGTCATAATCGCCTTTTGTCGCTTGGCTGGTTTTTAAATCAACAATTTCCCAACTTGGAGGCATCGAAAAATAACCTGTCCGCACCGCTTTCGCCAAAGCATCAAAAGCAATTGAATCGCCAGTGATTTTGACCCGGTACTGTCCGGCGTCCGGTGGGAATAACAAATGGCCCCAAGATTTAAAATCGGCACAAACCGACCCGTAGGCTTCCAATGCCGTTTGCCCGTTCAGCACATGGCTTAAAAATGCGTGGCCTTTGAAAGTCGGGTGGCCGCTGGCGTCCAAGAAAAAGCTGTGGATAGGGAGGGGCATCAACGGCAAGGTGTCTATGGCCACATCGCTAAAGGTTTCAACCAAATCCGCCAAATTCCAGACCGGATGCCGGTAGTTCCCACGGCCGCCATAACGCCCTTGTTCAAGGCTTTGAAATTCCCGGTACGTCAAAGACCAAAACAGGATGCGCAGTTTTGGGCCCAACCGGGTACGCAAATCCCCCAGGGATTTTATGATCAGCCCTAAGAGGATTTTGTCGTTTTCATCAGAAATCAATTCCTTGGCGATATTTAGAAACTTACCCGAAGTGTCACCGGTTTGTAGGAATTTTTCGTCCAGTAAAATGCGGTTGCCATGCCGGAAATCCCCCAACAGCAGAAAAATTTCATCGACCTGGTCTTCGGCTTCCGCGATGCCAGTGCGGATGAAATCGCCCCAAATTGGCATTGCGCCCAGGCCGATAAAGGTGATGTCATGGTAAGGTTTGGGTATTTGCCCCGTTTTAATGGCGTGTTCCCACCACGAAACGTGGGATGAACCGACGATGGCTATTTTTTTAGGCTGTTGCATAAGCGGTGTTCACCTGATGTTCGATGGGGTTAAGGCCGATGGCTTGATGATTGCCCGCCAGCTCGCGGCTAAGCAACGCTCCGTACAATTTTTCACCCAAGGCAAAGTCCTCTTCCCAATCAATATCGAAGCCTTGTAGGGAAGGCGTTTCAAAAAGTAGCGGCTGGTGGCCGACGCGGTCTTGCAATTGGGTCATCAAAGGTTTTTCAATGACAAACAAGGCGCTGTTGACGAGGAATATTTTTTCCAAATCCTGGGTGCGCGGCCACCGCTTGACCTTACTGTCATGGCTGATCCACGCCCTGGAACGCAAGGCGAAGGTTTGGGCGACGTCTACGGCCATTAAACTATCGGCGGTTTGGTTTTGCAGGGCTAGTGCGTATGCGCCTAGGGCCTCATCATAGAGCGCGGCGCCGAACAACGGGGAGGTGACGTGGGTCCATGCGATGATGTCCGTATCAACGGTGTTGCACAAATAGCCGATCAGCCCCTGTAGCGAATCATCCGAGGCATATTGGTCGGGGCGGCGGTCAAGGAGGACGGGTTTGCCGATGCTGCCCTGGATGGACTCCACAAACGCAACCACTACCGGATCGTTCGTGGTCACGAGAATTTCGTCGATCCTGGACGTGGCCGCCAGTTGTTGCAGTTTCAGCTCCAGTAAACCGTTGGCAAAATTGGCAAAAGGCCGGGTGTTTTTGTTGGTAACGCGTTGGCTACCCTTGCGGCAAGGGATAATTGCCGTTACTTTTTTGGTGCTCATTGCTTTCACCTCAGGAAATGTCAGTCATGAATTTGATAGGGTGGCAGTTTGCCGGCCAGCGCCGGGGCTGCTTTTTAGTGGCTTAGGGTAGGGCGCGCCGCCACATCAATAACCGGCCTGCTTGGCCTAACCAAGCCGTCCATTAACTCGCCTGCACCATGGCATACACAGACCGCACCGGAATCCGGTACAAGGTCGGGGCCAAGCTGACTAAATGCGGGACATTGGCGACCGACAGATATTCGATAATGGTGGTGGCGTTTTCGTCATTTTTGGCGTGGGATGATTCGCCGCCGCCGCTATAGCCATCGAAGCCTATCAACATGACTTCTTCAGCGCCGCATTCCACCGCCGCCGTCAGGCCCAGTTGGAGCGGGCTGGGTACGGATACGCCGGCAATTTCTGAAATCGAAAACAAGGACGCAGGGCTCACTTGGCAGACCGTGCCGACGCTAGGCACGCTGCCGGAAAAACGCGGCGGCGGCGGCACTATCCAGCAAGCGATGTCCACAGCCAACGATTCCAGCCGTGCGCCAGTGATTTTTTGGATTTCATGGCCGGACAAGGCGACGCAGTGCCCGGTCAGGTCAGAGAAATATTCCGTCGATTTGAGGCTGGTGTGGAAGATGACCGTGTCGTCAGGATCGAAATGTTCCATGACCGATGCCGCCCGTCGGGCGCTGTTGCCACCACCGATCAGGATAAAACGGCTGCGCCCTGACGTGGCGGTAAAATCGGAGAACTTGGCGAATGAGCCGTTATCGGAACTGTCATGCTCCACCAGCTTGTTTTGCAAGGCGCCCATAACCACGGCCGGATCGAAACGGTCTTTGATCAGCCAGTCCATGACCTTGCCTTGTTCCTGGCCGGACAGGCTGGAGTACATATATGGCAACGATGTCCCCCATTGGTACAGGCTATGGAGCTGCGCCATCCTGTCCATGAACTTGCTCAATTCAAAATAAGGGATCTCGGTTTCCGTGGCGATGCCGATATAAGTCAGCATCAATTCGGTTTTCAGGTTGCCTGCGCCACGCCCCATACCCATGAACGTGGCATCGACTGAAATGGCGCCCGCTTGTAACGCGCTTAAGGCATTGGCAAAGGCCAGCCCGGCGTTGTCATGGCCATGGAACCCCACATTACCGGAAAAAATGGCGCACGTACGGCTTACCGAAGCGGCGACCTCGTCGGGGAAGCAGCCGCCATAGCTGTCCACCAATGCTAAACAATCGAGATCCTTGACGTCGGCAAAAGGGCTGAGCACCTCGTCCAACCTATCGCTCCATTTGCTTAAGTGCATGATGTTCAAGCCACATGAAAAACCGTGGGCAATAACTTTTTGGTGCAGGCGTAAGGCCCGTAAAATTTCGTTCGGTGCCACGGCAAACCGGATAAGGTCAACAACGCCTGTAATGTCGGTGAGGAACAGGTCAATGGTGTCTTCACTCACGTCCTTAAGGTTAAACATCAAAGCGAGCCGTTGGTCGGGACGCAGCAGTTGTTTGGCTTCGAACAGTTCCTGTTTGGAAAGATAGAAGAAACGTCCGAAATAGCTGTCTTTTTCAGGGCTGCGGTAACCAATTTCAATGTCATGTATCGGGCTACGGGCGACCAGTTTCAGGTACTCGTTGACGAATTCCGCATCGAATTCCCATTGGGTGTAGTAACCGCCATCCCGCAGGGTGCAGTCGAGGAGCCGGGTTTGGTTCGATAATGTTTTCATGGCGGCATACCCATTTAGTGGTGGTCTTGGTGAGCCTGCATTTTTTGCAAAGCTTGCATAAAAAAAGGCGGTGTGGATTTTTTACAAAATTCAAACCGTTCAAATATTGTCTGAAAATTAATCTGAAGTTTCGATGACGCTTTCACCGGGGCAAAACGTGATTCCGGAGGTAATTTATTGCGGGTGCAGGCCAACGCGGCGTTGTACGAAGCTTCGATGATATGCAGGAATTTGCGGCAATCGCTCATTTGGCCTAAAACCCAGCTATTTTGCGGATGCAGCAAATCAATCATGCCGTAACGGCCGGCATTGACCGCGCCAATGAACAGGCTGGCGGCTTCGTCAAAATGCCCATACCATGCTTTGATGAGCCCGCCTTGGAATAACAGCAAGGTATAATTCTGATGCACCATAGGGTTAAAACTAGGGTGCACAATCGTTTTCAGTGCGGTGTCGACAACATTGCTGGCCTGGGTGATTGATCCTATGGACAGTAAAATGGTGGCCAAGACACTGGAGCTGGAGACAAACCAGCGGAAAGCCGCCGCGTTATGGATGCTGACTTTCTCCACATAGTAACGGTAGGTGACATTGACGATTTCGATGATATTGGCCCTCTCGTCGAGCTTATCGCCAATACGGTAGCAAAGTATGGTGATCAGCCCGCCGAAATTCTGGTTTTCAAGCGGCAACACATTCAAATAGGCATAAGCCACGACAAACAAGTCATCATGCGAATAATTGCGGGCGGCGGCGTTGAACAGGTTATTGGTCAAATAAACATTGTCCTTAAGTTTTTCCCTGTCGAGCTGGTAGCGCAGGAACAGGTCGCTTATGTCAAAAGTGTCCTCATCAAGCGCCAAGTGCACTTTGGTCAGCCAAGGGATACGCACGCTTTGTATGGGGAACGCCACCGCCAACCGGCCATTGGTGTCCGGTTGGGCGATGCATTCGATAACAAAATCGTTATGGTCATGGCAAGTGACCCGAAGCCCGCAGCTACTGGGGACTATCCCGTTAGGGGGATCAATCTCAAGGATGAATTCGCCTCCGCGTAACTTTATAGTCGGTTTAAGGGCAATACTGGAAATGTCGGTCATCTTCAAAGGCGCGGGGTAGGGGTTAGATTTCTGCCAAGGCAAACTGCGTTGTTTTTACCACCGCCACGGCTTCCTGACCGACCATTAATCCTAGTGATTTCAATGAACTTGTCGTGATGACGGAGGTGATGATCCCGGCGGCAGTATCCAGCTCAACTTCAGAAAGGACATCACGAGTATGGATATTCCGAATTTTGCCTCTGATTTGGTTGTTGCTGTTCGTTTCAGACGTATTCATAAGTTTTCCCTCAGGTGGTTAATATTTGAAGCTCCAAGTGATAGACAGCAATAATAGTGCCAGTGATTTTTTCAATATAAATCAGTTTGTTAATTGTTTTTGGGGTTTATGGGATTGCTGGTATATCAGCAGAGTGTGTTGAATTGGTGTTGAAAAAACAGCAGTTTGGCGGGGGGTTGAAAAATGCCCGTAGCTGGCCATGGCGGCCATAGGGGGGCTAAATTTGCTATATGAAGGGTGGAGTTGTTGGCGGATGCCGCGCCTTGAAAGCATGCTTAGGCAGGGTGGATAGGAAGGGCGGTGGCCGTCCCTAGGGCATAAAGGCGATGGCACCAACAGTAAGCGCATTAAGCACCCCGATATAATTCCATAACAAATTGATTTTATTTGTTATCTTAACGGCATTGGGTTTTGGGCCTGCGCCATGGCGGTTATATGGCCTATCCGTTGAGGTCTAGTGCGCCATCCCCAAGGGGCTTTGCCGGCCTGGTCATCAGTGGTCTTGACCCGCCAACATCAATTCTTCAATGAAATGCTGGCTGTATAAAGGCAGGTAGTTTTGCTTTATATAAGCGATCTTCGTGGTCGATAACGGGATCAGGTGCGACAAGTCGCGGGCCATTAAATCCTGGTCAATTTCGGGGTCATAAGCCATGCCCGCAATCAGGCCAATCCCCATGCCTAAGCGGACATAGGTTTTGATCACGTCGGTATCCGCGGCGGCGAGGATAATATCCAATTTGCAGCCCGCTTGTTTAAAGGCGGTTTCAATATTGGAACGTCCGGTAAAGCCAAAGCTGTAAGTCAATATCGGATAAGCCGCCAGCCGTTCACAGCTGAGCTCGCCGTCGCATAAAGGGTGGCCTTTGGGCATGACCACGCTATGGTGCCATTGGTAACATTGCATGGTGACCAAATCAAAATCGGCATCCACTTTTTCGGTGCAGATGGCGATGTCGGCTTTATGCACATGCAGTTGGTGGATCAGTTGTTCAGGCGAGGCCTGCACCATGTAAATCCGCACCCCGGGATATTTGAGGCGGAAGCGTTGGATGGGTTTGGGCAGGAAATACTTTGCTTGGGTGTGCGTGGTGGCGATGTGGATGGTGCCTTGGTTGCTGTCGAGGAAATCAGCGGCAAGGGTTTGGATGTTCAGCTTGGCCTGGCAGATCGACGCCACTTCCGTCATCACCCGTTTGCCCAGGGGCGTCAACGCCACCAGCTTTTTGCCGCTGCGCTCGAACAGCGGCGAGCCCAATTCTTCCTCGAACAGTTGCAATTGGCGGCTGACCGCCGATTGCACGACATGCATTTTCTCGGCGGCTTTGGACAGGTTCAGTTGGGTTTCCTGCAAAACCCGCAGCAGTTCAATTTGGCTTAGGTTCATAATGTGCTTGTGTATCTTATTTTTTGTGCAATGGCCAGGGCCGGGTATTTATATCAATTATTCAGATATTAAAATCTAATCATATCGTTTTGATTAAGATAACTATGCCTTTACTATGTTTCCCGACAACAAGACCTGCGCAATATGGCCATAAGCATTCCGTGTTGCCGGGTGGAATTAATTTAAAACAAAAAAATCAGGTTAAACATCATGCCATTACAACAGCTCGTAAACCATTTCAATGACCGGTTCGAAAACGAACATCATTCCAGCCTGCACCCGTTTATTTTGGAAAATAACCGCGTCAGCGGGCTTTTTGGCCCTATCCGTATCAGCAGCACCTTCACGCCAGTCCGTTCTGCTGAAAATCTTGACCTCCTTACCGGCCATATCGCGCAGTTATCGGTGGCGCCTTATGATGATTTTTTGCATGCGCCGAATGCGTCCCAACAATCGTTGGTGGACTTCCAATCCATCATTAATCTCGACCGCTTGTCCAGAACGGTACATATGTTGAATTACCTGCCCTTTTCGCATTTGGGCGGCGTGCTGTTCCTGGATGTTGACCCGCGCCATGTGGTAGGCGTGAGCAGCAACCACGGGGCCTATTTTGAGGAAGTGATCGGAAAATGCGGGCTGGCCACGAAAAATGTGGTGATCTCGGTGGCCTTGAACAATTTTTACGCCTTGCATCATGATGAGATCTTGGAAGGCTTACAAAATTATCGGCAACGCGGTTATCAGGTGGCGGTCAACATCGGCCATTTATACACGGCGAATGGATTGGTGGATTTGATCACCAAGTTGTCCCCCGATTTTCTGCGTGTCAACGCGCCTGGTTCGGGGCAGGGCGATCTGGATGTCCAAATCACCTGGCCGTCCGCACTAAGTTCATTGAAAGAATTGGCGGATTTGGTGGGCGCACAGACCGTCCTGCAACAAGTCGATGAAAAGGAACAGGCCTTCATCGTTTCATCCATGGGCTTTAGTTTAGTCCAAGGCCGCTATTACGATTTGCTTTCAGTTGACCATTTACGGTGCTTGTAACCGGCAACCCGAGTTATCCCTCTCTCCGTCCCTCCTCTTGGCCCTCCTGAAAAGAGGGCTTTTTTTTGCCGCCAACCACAGGATCCAAAGCCAGCTTTGAACCCCTGGTCTTATCCTTTAATGGAACCAATGCGCATTGCGGATGCGCAAGCTCACTTTGTCGCCCCGGTGCAAATGTAAGCGTTTGAATTGTTCGTTGGGCATTTCGGCATAGACGGTGGCGCTTTCGCCATGGGCGGCATTTTTGACCAATTCGATACGGATCAACGCCCCCAAGTGTTGCCAGTCTTTTAAAACCGCGTGTGCGGAGGCTTCGTCGCTGGCTTTTTCCACCTCTATATCATGCGGGCGGACATGGGCGATCTTGCCGTTTTGGTCGTTGACGGGCAAACCTGAGGTTTGCAGCCAGATGGCGTCGTGGTCGTCAGGGGCAAAAATATTGGTCTGCCCGATAAAACGCGAAACGAAGGCATTGGCGGGGTGGTCGTAAATGTCGCTGGGTGCGCCTTGTTGCTCGATGCGGCCATGGTTGAGCACAACGACTTGGCTGGCGACTTCCATCGCCTCTTCCTGGTCGTGGGTCACGAAAATGCTGGTCACGTTCAGTTCGTGGTGCAGGTTACGCAACCATTGGCGCAAATCTTTGCGGACACTGGCATCCAAGGCACCAAAAGGTTCGTCCAGCAACAGCACGTCCGGTTCCACCGCCAATGCCCGCGCCAACGCAATGCGTTGGCGTTGCCCGCCCGACAGCTGGTCGGGGAAGCGGTCATGCAGCCAATCCAATTGCACCAGCTCCAACAAGGCATGGACTTTTTTGGCGATGTCAGCCTCGCTAGGGCGATGCTTTTTAGGTTTGACACGCAGGCCGAAGGCGATGTTGTCGAATACGGTCATGTGCCGGAACAGCGCGTAATGCTGGAACACAAACCCAATGCCGCGATGGCTGACGTGCTGTTCGGTCTTGTCTTCGCCGTTCAGCACCACACGCCCTGAATCGGCTTGTTCAAGCCCGGCGATAATGCGCAGCAAAGTGGTTTTCCCGCAGCCTGAGGGGCCGAGCAGGGCGACCAGTTCGCCTTCGGGGATTTCCAGGTCGATGTTATTCAATGCGGCGAATTTGCCGAAATTTTTGGTGATGTTAGTCAGTACGATGCTCATGGTGTGTCCTCGCAATGTAAATCTTATCGGTTTTTCAAGACCTGGAAGGTTTTTTGGGTAGTTTAAAAATTAGGTGATCGTCCACGAAAGGCATGAAAAGTTTTGGCTTTTTCTGTGAGCGGAACAGGGTATCCAGACCCTTAATATTTCAACATCCCTATACGTGCCCAAAACGTTACGGAACGGGTTAAAAAACCGTTCCGGCCCAATCCCATAAATCATGCAACACCGCAACATAGGGCTATAAATTGGCTTTTTTCGTGGTTTTTGTGTTTTTCGTGGACAAGCCGTCAGTATCAGCCATCAATGCTTGCCTTGCCGCCATTCCAAAACCGATTTCAAAACCAGCGTGACAATCGCCAAGCCCGCCAAAATCGAGGCGCTGGCGAACGCGCCGACAAAATCGTATTCGTTGTAACTGACCTCAACATGCAAGGGCAGGGTGTTGGTCATACCACGGATGTGGCCGGACACCACCGACACCGCGCCAAATTCACCCATGGCCCGCGCATTACAAAGCAACACGCCATACAGCAAGGCCCATTTGATGTTCGGCAAGGTGATTTGGAAAAACATTTGCCAACCGTTCGCGCCTAAGGACAAGGCGGCTTCCTCTTCTTCGCTGCCCATCTCCTGCATGAGCGGGATCAGCTCGCGGGCGACAAACGGGAAGGTGATGAATAGGGTCGCTAGGACAATGCCGGGGACGGCGAAAATGATCTTTAGGTCATGGTCAGACAGCCAAGGGCCAAACCAACCTTGGGCGCCAAACAGCAGCACGAAAATCAAGCCGGAAATGACGGGCGACACCGAAAACGGCAAGTCAATCAAGGTCGTCAACAGGCTTTTGCCGGTAAATTCAAAACGCGTGATGGCCCACGCAGCACAAAGGCCCAACAAAGTGTTAAGCGGTACCGTGATCAGCGCGGTGAGCAAGGTGAGGCGTAGCGCGGCTTGCGCGTCCGGTTGCCCCAATGCTGACCAGTAAGCGCTCCAGCCTTTGGCAAAAGCTTCCGTGATGACTATCCATAACGGCAGGCATAAAAATAACAGGATGAAACCTAGGGCAATGGCGATGATAGTCCATTTAAGCCAAGCCGGGTCGTGTAAGGCGCGTTTCGTGATGGTTTGGGTGTGGGTGACGGCATTCATAGTCTTATTCCCTTAATTTAAGGTTGAAAATTGTCCACGAAAGACACGAAAAGCACGAAAATTTTGTTTGTAAAATAATTGGTTGCTTAGAAAATACAAAAAAATTAACTGTTGTTGGTAATGGTTAAACCGAAAATTGCTTTTCGTGCTTTTCGTGGACATCATTTTTTCAAAGTTGTCCGGAACGTTTGCGTACCCAAAGCTGCAATAAATTGATGACCAGCAGCATGAGGAAAGAAATCACCAGCATGGTCAGCGCAATCGCGGTGGCTCCAGGAATATCGTATTGCTCCAGTTTGGTGACGATCATCAACGGGACAATTTCAGAAACGTAAGGCAGGTTGCCGGCAATGAAAATGACCGAACCGTATTCGCCGATACCCCGTGCAAACGCCAGTGCGAAGCCCGTCAGCAGGGCGGGTAGGAGGTTCGGGAAAATGATTTTGATAAACACCTGCAAGCGTGTCGCCCCCAAACTGGCCGCCGCTTCTTCCATAGAGGAGTCAAATTCCTGCAACACCGGTTCCACGGTGCGCACGACAAACGGCAAACTGATAAAAATCAACGCCACGACGATACCTAAAGGCTTGTAGGCGACCTGCACGCCGAAGCCCTGCATCAGCCATTGCCCGATCAGGCCATTGGGTTGGTAAATCGTCGCCAACACGATACCGGCCACCGCCGTTGGCAAGGCGAACGGCAAATCTATCAGTGCATCAAACAGACGTTTGCCTGGGAAGGAGTAACGCACAAACGCCCAGGCAATGATAAAGCCAAAAAAACTGGCGACGCTCGCGGCGATCAGCGAGGTGGTGAAACTGACCCGGAAAGAGGCCACCACCCGCTTTTGGGTGATGATATTAAAAAAATCCTCGACACCGAGTTCCAGGCTTTTGAAAAATAGGGTGCTTAAGGGGATCAGCACAATTAGGCCTAAATACGCCAGCGTAAATCCTAATGTGGGCTTAAAGCCCGGCATGATGTAACTTTTTCTCATGGTTTAACCTTCGGTTTTGTGGTCAGGTTAGGGGAGGCTTGACGCTGTTTCAGGATGCCGGAACGGGGTTAAAAATCCACTAGCTCAAGATAAAAAATTCGTCCACGAAATGCACGAAATGCACGAAAAAAATGTAGGCTGAAATTTCGTGATTTTTCGTGCCGTTCGTGGACAAATTGCTTTTATTTAAGGCACATAAATCTGGTCAAAAATACCGTTGTCATCAAAATGCTCTTTTTGCACCGCATCCCAGCTGCCGAAGCGCTCTTTGATGGTGAACAGTTCCAGTTTTGGGAATAAGGCAATATCCGCCGCATCGGCGTATTTGGGTTCAATCGGGCGGTAGTAATGTTTGGCCGCCAATTTTTGGCCGGCCGGTGTGTACAGATAATTCAAATAGGCTTCCGCCAAATCTTTTGTGCCGCGTTTGTTGACGACAGTATCGACCACCGCCACAGGGGTTTCGGCAAGGATGCTGGCAGGCGGCGCGACAATTTCAACTTGGTCGCCGCCCATTTCTTTAATCGCCAATAACGCTTCGTTTTCCCAAGCCAGCAACACATCGCCGATGCCGCGTTGCAAGAAGGTCGTGGTTGCGCCCCGTGCGCCGGAGTCCAGCACGGGTACGTTTTGGTAGAGTTTTTTGATGAATTCCTTGGCCGCGTCTTTGCCGCCGTATTGTTTTTCCGCAAACGCCCACGCCGCCAGATAGTTGTACCGCGCCCCGCCGGAGGTTTTGGGGTTGGGGGTCACCACAGACACGCCTTCTTTCACCAGATCATCCCAGTTTTTGATGGCTTTGGGGTTGCCCTTGCGTACCAAAAACACGATGGTGGACGTGTAGGGGATGCTGTTGTTGGGCAAGCGGCTTTGCCAGTCTTTGGGCAATAACTTGGCTTTGTCGGCGATTTTGTCGATGTCGTAGGTGATCGCCAGGGTCAACACGTCAGCGTCCAAACCGTCTATCACCGCACGCGCCTGTTTGCCGGCACCGCCGTGGGATTGTTGGATGGCGACGGTTTCGCCCGTTTTTCCTTTCCAATATTGGGTGAATTCTTTGTTAAAGTCCTGGTACAGTTCGCGGGTGGGGTCGTAGGAGACGTTCAACAAGGTCCGGTCGGCCAGGGCGGCATTGCCGGCCAGCAGGCCGGCAGCCAATACGGCCAATTTGAGTTTGGATGTAAAGTTCATGTGTTTTCCTTAAAATCAATCAGAGGTAAGAATTAAATAGCCGTGAGGCTAGTGCTTAAAATACGAGCTGCAAACGGGTGGCGAAGGTCTTGTCATCAGGGCGGTTAGCGCCGGATGCGGCGCCGCCGCCAAAAGTGGTTTCTTCATAGTCCGCCATCAAGCGTGTGTTGTTGTTCAGGAACCAGTTAAAACCCACTGCCCAGGCACTGGCTTGGTGGATGAACCCGCTGGACTTCAACAATTGCCCGGTGCTCTTATCAATGGTCAATTCACTAAAACGGCCTGCCAGCTGTAACGCGCCCCAGCGGCCTTTAAACGGATCAAATGCCGTCCGTGGCTTGACGCTTTGGAAGGTGTTGTTTTCGCCCGTCAGCACATAAGAGGCTTGGATTTGCCAGGCCGAGTTGTCTTGCCGGATTTCTGGTGTTGCCGGGAGTTTGCTGGTGGCATCAAGCCCCACCAATTTTTGCGACGAAAAGACATATTCGCCCATCAGGCCATAAGGGCCGTAATACCAGTAGGCTTGCGGATAAATCCGGTAATGGTCGCCATTGGAAGCGACACTGCCCACGCCGGTATTCACCTTGGTGTAGTCGACGATATTGTTTTGGCCTAACGCGGTCCTGAGATTTTTAACTTGGTTAGTGTTGTTATCAGGCAAGTCATAGCTGGCGGCGATACCGACACCTAAGCCATCCAATTCGTCTATGCCGGAATTCTGGAAGGGATGCACCCATAAACGCCCCGCCACTTCTTTGTTGTCTTCGCCCACTTTGTCGGCATCGGCACCGCCGTTGTCCCCGCCGCCGTTAAACACCCCGACTTCATAAGTGGCGAAGTTCTTGAAATCAATTGGGCCGGCGTACTCGGCCTTTTGTCCGGGCGCACCGAAACTGCCATGCAATTTGACGCCGTTGTCGCGGTTGCTGGCAAGATAAGTGGGGTACGCACGTTCTAAAAACGTGCCATCGGAATCGCCTTGCAAACGTTCCAGGCTCAACGGTGTTTTTTGCCGGCCGACATTCAAGGCGGCATAGTTCCAATAATGCACGTCGACATAAGCGTCGGCTAATAGGGTGGTGCCGTTACCAAAATCAGGCATGATTTTAAAATCGTTGTATTTCCAAAAACGGCCTTCCACCCAGATACGCGCTTGCCTAAGGTCGAAACGGTTGTCCAGTTTTGGTGTGGAGGTGTCATCAATAAAAAAACGCGCATCCGATTGCACTGAACCGCGCAGGCGCACGGAATTGTCGCCATCCGCTGAAGTGAAGCTCACGCCTTTGCTGCTGACTTCCAGTTTGGGTGCGGTTTTTGCCGCTTCTAACGCGATTTCTTTGCTGACTTCGTTTTGGCGTTCGAGGATTTTTACTTTTTGGTCTAGCGCTTGGACAACCGGATCGGGTTTGCTAGGTTTGGAGGGGGCGGTAAGCCCGGGATTTACGCTTAGCCGCTCTTCAAGCAAACGCAGGCGTTTTTCCAGCATCTCAATTCTGCGGTCTTTTTCGTCAGCGGTTGCAGTGTTTATGGTGGTTACAGCCAGCAGGCCGTTAATGGCCGCCGCCAGCAGTAAACGGTTTTGATTTTTCATAATTTCACCTTGAGGTAATTTCCGGTTATCCGGTTAATTTATGGGCCCGGTTGTCCGGTTTGTTAAGCTGTTAACTTTCATGATTTTCATGATAATAATCCTCGGTTGTCCGCTAGATTTAAGCTGGGTGCTTTAGGTGGGGGATTGTCTACAATGCATCAGGACGCAATTTTTCTTTCCGTTCAATCTGCACGATTTTGCTGTCGTGGACGACAATTTCAACGGAGCCATACCGTATGTTTTCCAGCATGTGTATGATTTGACGGGCAATATCAGCATTGCGCTGCTTTTGGTGGTGATTGCTGTCAGTTCCAGTTGCCATGTCGCTAATCTTATGTGGTTTGATCAGATTGATTGTCTGTATAAAACGGACGGCCGTTTTGTTGGAAACTAGGATAAGCAAATCGTTAATCATAATGAAACGATAATATTAGATATTAATATCTTTTTATTAGATAAGCTGGTTAAGGATTAAACTGGGGCTGGCGGGCTTTGGGGTGGAGGCCACCATGACCACGCCCAATGGGCTTATGGGTCAGAAAAGGGTTGGCCATTTATTTAGAAAATCGCTGGTGATAAAAATGGATTTGCCTAAATTGCAGGCAAATGCCAATCACCAGAATTTTCTTGTATGGGTGCCGATGATGGCTTGTTAGGGATAAAGCTTATTGGACGGGCCGCATTAGGCTAAGCAATTGTAGGCCATTAGGCCAAAGGCTAGTGCCACACAGATAGATAAATGGGGGGTGTCGTTTTTACGGTACCCGCTTGGGAAGGGCACGCCTGGTTAAGTTGGCGCGACGGCCATGCCGTTGGGTGGTTTGCGCGGAGGCAATGACGTTGGGATTATTGTTTTAAGGTAATGGTGATGCCAAAGGCTGTGTAAAAATAAAAAGGCTTCCAACTCGTTTAACGGCTGGAAGCCTTTATTGTATTAAGCCCTGTCGGTAAAAAGGCTATTCGCATGACAGGTGCTCTGCAGGGCCTCGTTTATGGTTCAATTTAACATTACTGGCAACCGCAGCGGTTGCGAACAGCGTGGATGAGATGATAAATTCACCGGACACAAAGCCCAGCAAGCCAGTGACAAATACCACCCCGATTAAAACGTCTTTGTAAAATTCATTCATGAGTCTAACCTCGTATTGAGTTAATAAAATTATTCATACTGCAACTCAAATATAAGGTAGGTTTGTATTGTTTACAATGACACTATAATTATATGCATTGTTTCATGATTGATCTTTTTTAGTTCATATTAGATTCAGATTGGCTAACTGATCCCTTTACCTGCCTTTGCTTGGCAGGCCCCCATAGCTTTTTGCAAAATTCGCTTGTCAGGCTGATAACCGTTGTTGCCAACTGCCTATTTTTATTTTCAATTCTGCAATATCCAAGGTCGTCAATTGCCGTTGCTTTAGCAGGTGTTTGCCCGCGACCCAAACATTCGTCACTTGTTGGCGGCTGGCGGCGTAGACGATTTGTGAAACGGGGCAATACACAGGCTGGGTTTCCAGATGGTTTAAGTCAATGGCGATCACGTCAGCGGCTTTGCCGACCACCAACGAGCCAATTTCCTGATCCAAGCCCAAGGCCTTGGCGCCGTTGATCGTCGCCATTTGCAACGCCGCCATTGCCGGAACGGCGCTGGCATCATCGGCAACGGCTTTAGCCAACAAAGCCGCCGTGCGCATTTCACCGAGCATGTCCAAGTCATTGTTGCTTGCCGCCCCGTCCGTGCCTAGGGCGACATTGATCCCCGCCGCCAAGCATTGGCCCACCGGACAGAAGCCGCTGGCGAGTTTCAGGTTCGATTCGGGGCAATGCACGATATGTACGCCTGTTTCTGCCAGCAAAGCGATTTCGGCGTCGGTCAGTTGCGTCATGTGCACGGCGAGCAGGGCAGGGCCTAGCAAACCCAATTCCTGTAGGCGTTGCAAGGGGCGTTTGCCGCTGTCCGCTAGCGCTTGTTCGACTTCATGCCGGGTTTCGTGGACGTGGATATGGATAGGCGTCTGCAGTTTTTGTGATAGCTCCAGCACTTTTTGCAAAGGCGCGTCAGAAACCGTGTACGGCGCGTGGGGTGCGAAGGTTGTGGTGATTAAGGGTTGCCCGCGCAGTTCTTCATACAAAGCGAGGGCTTTATTGATATAAGCGTCGCTGTTCTCCGCCCAAATTGTCGGAAAATCAAACACAATCAGGCCGATACTGGCGCGTATGCCATGTGCGATGGCTTGTTGCGCCGTGATGTTGGGGAAAAAATACATGTCGTTGAAGCAGGTGGTGCCTCCTAAGAGCATTTCGGCAATCGCCAGATCCGTGCCGTCTTTGACGAATTCTTCGCCCATCCATTGTTGTTCCAAAGGCCAAATGTGGTTTTGCAGCCAATCCATCAGCGGCAAATCGTCGGCTATGCCCCGTAACAAACTCATCGCGGCGTGGGTATGGCTATTGATGAACCCCGGCAATAGCGCATGGTCGGGCAAGTGTTCGGTTTTAGTGGCTTGATACTGGGCCTGTGCTTGCCCGCTAGGCAACAAGTCGATGATCCGGCCTTGATAGATGACCAGCGCGTGGTGTTCCAGGGTTACCGAGGCGGGCTCCACAGGTATGATCCAGCGGGCGTGAATGACGGTGTCGGCTTGCATGAGGGGGTTCCTGAATGGTTAAACGTAAGGTGGGAGGATTATAACCGCTTTAATTGGCCGTCCGGCTTAGCGGAATGTCCGCGGCCAATGTGGGGGCGTTGTTTCGGGCTAGCGGGTAAGCGCACAAATCTTGATCCAGCTCAATTTTTTTACGGGGTTTTTTGTTTAAATATTGCCACGTCGACGGAAATCAAAAAAACTTTTAATCTTGATGAGGAGAACACATGATGAATGAAGTAAAAGAAAAAGATAATTTTTGGTTTATTGTGGGTGGCATTGTTGCGGCTGCGATTGCCGTCATGGTCACCATAAAAGGTAGTGAACACGGCAAATATGAATCAACTGCCAAAGCCATCGCTGAAGATAGCGCCAACGCATCCGCCTATAACAAATAGGCTGTTTTGCTTCATTGCCCACTGCCGGGTATAGCAATTATGCTTTGGACAGTGGGTGCCGGACAGCGTACCAATCCGTTGTCTGGCACACGGTAAGAACCTTTAGAAAGATATTGCTGTAACGGACTTTCGTTGTAACTGTTGTTATTTAAATCTTCCACCTTCAAGCTGTTTAGCCCTAGTCTTTATAGAAGCTAAACAGCTTTTTTTTGTTTGTTATTTTTAACTGCTTGGCTTTAATCTCAATGATTTCAAGCGACTGGAAATGATGGACGATCCGGCTGACCGTTTCATGGGCGATGCCCAGATGATTGCCAATCTCTTCCCTCGACATGCTCAAGCGGAATTCCAGTTCCGAGTAACCGCGTATTTTCAGGCGTTCGGAGATATGCAGGATAAAAGCGGCCACGCGCTCCTCCGCCGAACGGCGGCTTAGCAGCAGTTTTTCCACCTGGATATCGAATTGGTTGCAAGAACGTTGCAGCAATATTTGGTAAAAACCGGGTGTGCTAAGCGTCAGGGTTTCAATTTGCCGGCTCGTCAGATGGCAGAAATTGACGGTTTCCAGTGCGATGGCCGTGCAATTGTGTATTTGTGCCGATACCCCGTCAAACCCCAACAATTCCCCGGGCAAAATGAAGTCCACGATGATTTCATTACCGTTCCGGTCAAAACTCAACAATTTTGCGGTGCCTGAGCGCAATGCGATAATCCCCCTGAACGGGCTGCCGGAGTGGTATATCGCCTCGCCTTTTTGGCGTATATTGTTGCGGTTGACCAATAGCTTGAGTTCACCGACTTCCGACCGTTTCATGCCCTTGGGGATGCATAATTTATCAAGATTACAGTTTTCGCAAGTGATCGCAGTTTTGGTTGCCAGTGCATTCGACATGGTTGGGTCTGTCCTTAGGGATAAGAAGAGCAAAGCACATGATATAGGGCCAATCTACCAAAAACTAAACTTGCCCACAAGCGCAAGCCATACTGTATCGGGCCGACTTTATGGGGTGGGGTTGCTTCCATGCGTTAAGGCGGCTTTCACAGCCATAGGGTTTTTGTTGCATAATTTAAGGCTATGGCGTTAATAGGCGAAGCGCTTAAATAGTGCGGTTCCGGGAAAATGCCAGAGATGCTGTCGTACAAAAGGACGTGCCTGAAATGATTGGCAGCCAGAATTCGATTACCCCTTTATTCTTTTAAGTTCTTTTTAATCAATGACTAAATTAACCGTACAAGCCCTGCAATGGACAGGCAATGCTTTAAAAGTGCTGGACCAACGGCAATTGCCTGAGACAGTCGCTTATGATATGTATGACGATGCCGCTGGCGTGACCGAGGCGATTGCCACCATGCGGGTGCGCGGTGCGCCGGCGATTGGGATTGCGGCGGCTTATGGGGTGGTGTTGTCGGCGTATCGGCATTATCACGCCAGCCCGGATGATTGGCGCGACAAGGTGGTGGTGGATATGGCGATGCTGGCACAGTCGCGGCCTACGGCGGTGAATCTGTTCACGGCCTTGGCGACGATGGGGCAAGCCCTGAATGCAAGCACCGGAAATCCATTGGCGGATTTGTTGGCGTGCGCCGAGCGGATCCACGCCGATGACGTGTCGGCAAACCACCGCATGGGCGAGTTGGGTGCGGACGTGATCGGGCAGGTAAAAGGAATTTTGACGCATTGCAACACGGGGGCGTTGGCGACAGGTGGTTATGGCACGGCTTTAGGCGTGATCCGCAGCGTCGCGGGGCGGCAAACAGTGGCGGTTTATGCAGGTGAGACACGCCCATGGTTACAGGGTGCGCGGCTGACGGTGTGGGAGTTGGCGCAAGAGGGCATTCCGGTAACTTTGATCGCCGATTCGGCGGCGGCATGGCTGATGAAGTCCGGCGCGGTAGATTGGGTGGTCGTCGGTGCTGACCGCATTGCCGCCAATGGTGACACCGCAAATAAAATAGGCACTTACGCGCTGGCGGTGTTGGCCCGGCAACATGGGGTAAAATTTATGGTGGTGGCGCCGACGACAACGATAGATTGGGGGATCCAATCCGGCGCAGAAATTGAAATTGAACAGCGTGACGCGCGGGAATTATTGCCCGCTTGTTACCACGCGCCGGAATCCTTGATCAGTGCGTGGAACCCGGTGTTTGATGTGACTCCGGCGGCCTTGGTCACGGCGATTGTGACGGAACGCGGCGTGGTGTTGGAACCTTCTGAAACAACTATGGGAAATTTACGATGATAGTGTCTAAAAAAGCAAACAATCCATTGATAGCGGTAGGCTATTTTTTCAAAGGGCTGGGTTTGTTGGCCCACCCTACCTTGCGCCCATTTGTGCTGATGCCCTTGCTGATCAACTTTTTAATTTACGCGGTGGCTTTGGTATTAGGCTACTACACCATCAACGGATTGATACACCAGTTTATCCCAGACTGGCTGAATTGGTTGGGTTGGGTGTTATGGCCTTTGTTTTTTATTTGTTTTTTTATCGCCGGGTTTTTCACCTTTACGGTATTGGCCAATATAATCGCCGCGCCTTTCTATGGCAAACTGGCGGCGAAGGCACTGGCATTGGCCAATGGGGCCGATGCGGTGGTGGTGGAAGAACTGCCCCTAGCCAAAATTATGTCGGCGGAATTCACGCGTGCGCTGTATTTGGTCATCCGCTCCGTACCCTTGCTGATATTGTTCTTGATCCCGGGGCTAAATATTGTCGCGCCATTTTTATGGGCGCTATTTGGCGCTTGGGGGATGGCGTTGGAATATTTGGCGTATCCGTTGGAAAATGCGGGAATATTGTTTCCTGAACAGAAACAACTGGCAAAAAATATCCGCTTGGGGGCATTAAGCTTTGGCGGTGTGACCATGCTGGGTTTGACCTTGCCGATACTGAATGTTGTGGTTGCGCCGGCGGCCGTGATAGGTGCGACGCTTTATATCAAAGCTATCCGGGAAAATCAGGACGCGGGTTGAATAGAACGTTATTTGAGGTATATTGCTAAATATTGCCCATTTTGGGGCGTAATGGTTTTGTAGCCCTTTTCCGGCTGGCTTAACAAGTTTAACTCCAAAACAATAATGCTTATTTTTCATCTAAGGCCTTCAGGCCGTTTGAAAGCAGTGCTGGTGTTTGCCCATTTGCTGGCATTGTGTGCAAGTTTCGCAAATGCCTTACCACTATTGGTGCAAGGTTTGGTGGCGCTTGCGCTGGCGGCCCATTACCGGTTAGCCGTGGCGGGCGGTAAATTTAAGTGGCAAACACTTAGGCATAGTGAAGCGTTGGGATGGGAAATGGCAAATTCGGATAGGTTTGTTGCGGTGCGGATATTGCCGGACACGGTCATTACAATCTTTGCATTATTTTTGCATATTGAAATTCAAGATAACGATACCCATATCAACCGTTCAAATGTGTTTAACGGTATTAAGCTAAAGGACAGGCATACCTTGTTGATATTGCCTGATAGCTTGGGTCGGGACGGCTATCGCGGCCTTGTCGTTAAACTGAGAACCACCTATAAAATTAAAAGCAAGTCAGCGGATCTATTGGTAAAATCTGTTTAAGCAACAAAGAAGCACGCTTTTTTTGCCAGATTATGATTTGTATTGACTGATATTTGCAGTTATCTTAACCAGCATTTCTATAAAAATAAGGAGAAATCGGATGTCAAAAGGCCAAAATTTGCAGGACAATTTTTTAAACACACTCAGAAAAGAACATACTCCTGTATCCATTTTTCTTGTCAATGGCATCAAGTTGCAAGGTAAAGTCGATTCCTTTGACCAGTACGTCATTATGCTGAAAAATACCGTCAGCCAGATGGTTTATAAACATGCCATCTCCACGATAGTGCCCAGTAAGGCCGTCAAGATGATACGCGAAGGTGAGGAAACCAGTAGTGAAGAATAACGCCCCATTTTTTACCCGTCCATTTTGTCTGACCAATGAGGCACTAATTGTTTGACCGTCCCGATTCAGGTGAACGGGCTGTTCTTGTTCATCTGACCTTTCATTCCGGGCAGGAAGATTTATCAGAACTTAAAGAACTGGCTAAGTCAGCCGGAACTGATCCTGTCTATGTTGTCACTGGCAGCCGTAAACGCCCCGATGCCAAATATTTTATGGGTACGGGTAAGCTGGAAGAGCTAAAAGCCGCTGTCCAGAGCTATTCAGCCGATGTCGTCTTAGTCAACCATCCCTTGTCGCCCAGTCAGGAACGCAATCTGGAGAAATATCTGGAAGTGCGTGTCGTTGACAGGAACGGCCTTATCCTGGATATTTTTGCCCAACGGGCGCAATCTTTCGAAGGCAAGTTGCAAGTCGAATTGGCTCAGCTCAAGCATTTGTCCACCCGGCTGGTAAGGGGCTGGACGCATTTGGAGCGGCAAAAAGGCGGTATTGGTTTGCGTGGGCCGGGCGAAACCCAGCTCGAAACCGACCGCCGTTTGTTGGCGGTGCGGATCAAGCAAATCCAGCAACGGCTTGATAAAGTCGAAAAGCAACGCCATCAAGGGCGAAGCCAACGGAAGAAGGCCGAAATACCTACCGTCTCGTTAGTGGGTTATACCAATGCCGGAAAGTCCACGTTATTTAACCAACTCACGGGGGCGGACATCTACGCGGCCGACCAATTGTTTGCAACGTTGGACCCGACCCTGCGCAGTGTGCGCTTGGCTAACAATAGCGAGATTGTCCTTGCCGATACCGTCGGTTTTATCCGCCATTTGCCGCATGAATTGGTCGCGGCGTTCAAATCGACTTTGCAGGAAGCCAGTGAAGCCGATTTGTTGCTCCATGTCATTGATGCCCATAGTGATGACCGTGACACGATAATCAATCAGGTCAACCTGGTTTTAACCGACATTAAAGCGGATAACGTCAGGCAAATTGAAGTGTTCAATAAAATTGACTTGCTGGAAGGCATGCTTCCGCATATTGATCGGGACGATGCCGGCAACCCCATCAGGGTTTGGTTGTCGGCAGAAACGGGGGCAGGGCTGGATTTGTTGGTGCAAGTCTTAGTTGAGTTGTTTGCCAGCACTAAAGTGACCCGCCGTTGCTTTTTAACCCCCCGGCAAGGCGATATCCGTGCCAAATTATTTACTTGCGCAAAAATAATTGACGAGCATATTGATGACCTGGGTGCCAGCCAATTGGTCATTCAAATGGACGTCAAGCACTTGGGGTTGTTGAAAGACGTAAGAAATGAAGAGCTTTAATGCCAATGCCCCAGTGACATAGGGCAAATAAGCGCTTACCCCGTGTTTTTCGTCTTTTCAGTTATTTACGTTAGAATACCAGGACACTATTGCTAGGCATGAAAAATGGCTCGCATCAAACTTCCTACGGCTAAATGGGTTGGATTGGGTTAACGGGCTTTATGTTAGGTTAACCCGCCCCCTTATTCCGGATGGGCAAAGTCGGAAATGGATTGAAGCCTGTTAAAAGTCGACCGCATTCTGCGGAATTTATCAAAGTAAAATAATCCGATATGGAGCAAAATATGTCGTGGAATGAACCTGGCGGCGATAAAAAAGACCCCTGGAGCGGGCGAGGGGACCAGAATGGCCCCCCTGATCTTGATGAAGCAATACGCTCATTACAAGAAAAATTAGGCAAAATATTCGGCGGTGGTGGCAGTGGTGGCGGGGATCGCTCCCCGGCAGATTCCGGCAAGCCGATGAAGAACATTGGTTTCATTGCCGCCGGAGCGGCTGTTGTTTTGTGGGTTATCAGCGGTTTTTACATTGTCGATGAAGGGAATCATGGCGTTGAAACCCGTTTTGGCAAATATATCGGTATTACCCAATCAGGTTTGCATTGGCATATTCCCGCCCCTATTGAGCAGGTCAATATTGTCAACGTCAAACAGCAACGTTTCATTGAAGTGGGTTACCGCAGCGCGGGCAGTGAACAGGCAAGTGGTTCGGTGCCTAAAGAAGCCTTAATGCTGACCAAAGACGAAAACTACGTCGATGTCCGTCTTGCCGTGCAGTACCAAGTGAAAGATGCCAAAGACTTTATCTTTAATATCGTCAATCCTGCCGCGACCTTGAAGCAAGTCACCGAAAGCGCGCAACGTGGCGTCATCGGCGGTAGCACAATGGATTTTGTCCTGACTGAAGGCCGCAGCGAAATCGTCACGCAAATCAAGAAAGAAATCCAAGATGTCATGGATAGCTATAAATCCGGCATCCAGATCACCAGCGTCAACTTGCAGGATGCCCAGCCTCCGGAACAAGTCCAAAACGCGTTCGCCGATGCCATCAAAGCGCGTGAGGACGAACAACGCCTGATTAATGAAGCTGAAGCGTACTCAAATGATGTCGTGCCCAAAGCCCGGGGTGCGGCGGCCAGAAAGCTGCAGGAAGCCGAAGGTTATAAGGAACAGGTGATCGCCCAGGCGGAAGGTGAGGCCAGCCGTTTTACCAAGCTCTATACCGAATACAGCAAAGCCCCGGATATTACCCGTAAACGGCTGTACATTGAAGCAATGGAATCCGTGTTTTCTGAAACCAACACGGTGATGATTGATGTCAAAGGCGGCAACAATATGGTGTATTTGCCATTGGATAAACTGATGCAGCATAAACCTTCCGGCCAACCACAGAATAATCCGATCCAAAGTAGTGGTGAGTCTGTGCCGGCACCGGCACCGTCACAAGCGGTTGCTACAGAGGAACATAGTATTGACCGTGCCACTAGCCGTGGCCGTGATGCAAGGGGCCGTCAATGATACAGAATAAAATAGCCGCAGGCATTGCAGGGGCTTTGCTGATTGCCGCCATGATGAGCATGTTTACCGTCAAGGAAACCGAAAAGGCCATCAAATTCCGGTTTGGTGAAATCATTGAAAGCAATTATGCCCCGGGCCTGCATTTTCGGATGCCCATCATCAACACCGTCAAATTGTTTGATGCGCGTATCCAAACCATGGATTCCAGGCCGGAACGGTTTCTCACCGCCGAAAAGAAAAATGTTATCGTTGACTCATTTGTGAAATGGCGCATCGGCGATGTCACCAAGTTTTACACTGTAGTGGCGGGCGATATTGACCAAGCCAATTTGCGTCTCGATCAAATCATTAAGGATGCGTTCCGGGGAGAATTTAGCAAACGCAACATCAAACAATTGGTTTCGACTGACCGTAGCGCAATCCGCGAGATTTTAATCAATAATTCCAAGGTCATAGCTGCTAGTTTGGGAATGGAGATCATTGACGTGCAGGTGATGCGCATCGACTTGCCGGATGAAGTCAGCGCTTCGGTGTTTAGCCGGATGGAAGCCGAACGCGAGCGGGTGGCACGGGAATTCCGTTCGCAAGGTGCGGAAGCGGCGGAACGGATCCGGGCGGATGCTGACCGGCAACGTGTGGTCACTTTGGCGAATGCCTATCGGGAAGCCGAAAAACTGCGCGGCGAAGGGGATGCCCGCTCGGCGGAAATCTATGCCCAAGCTTACGGCCAGGATGCGGAGTTCTTCACGTTCTACCGAAGTTTGAGTGCCTATAAAAAAACGTTCTCCAATTCGGGCATGATGGTGCTTGATCCTGACTCTGATTTCTTTCAATATTTTAAGAAACAGACAAAATGAAGTAAGCTATCCGCCTTATAGAATTATCAAAACACCAAAACGCTCCGTCTATGCGGGGCGTTTTGTTTGAGTGGGACTTAAAAAAACATGCAACAAAAAGACTCGTGGCTGTTGCCCGAAGGTATTGAAGAAACCTTACCGGCAGAAGCCAAGCATTTGGAAGCCCTGCGCAACAAGCTGCTTGATAGCTTTGCCTGTTGGGGTTACGACCTGGTCATCCCCCCGTTTATCGACTTCCTGGACTCCTTATTGATAGGTGCAGGCCATGACCTTGACTTGCAAACCTTTAAATTGACCGACCAAATTAGCGGGGAAATGCTCGGCATCCGCGCCGATATGACCCCGCAGGTCGCCCGCATTGATGCGCACAACCTCAAACATGAATGGCCGACGCGGCTGTGTTACGCCGGTACGGTGCTGCACACGCGTGGCGATCCCCTGGAAAAAACCCGCAGCCCCCTGCAAATTGGCGCGGAACTCTACGGCCACGGGGGCAAGGAAAGCGATTTGGAAGTGATTTGCCTCATGCTGGAAATGCTGGCGGTTACGGGTTTGCAAAACGTGCATCTGGATTTGGGGCATGTTGGCATTTACCGCGCTTTGGCGGAACAGGCGGCTCTATCGGATGCGCAAGAAAGTGAATTGTTCGCCATCTTGCAACGCAAGGCCAAACCGGAATTGCTTGAGTTAATGGACGGTTACGCACTTAGCGATGGGCTTAAACACATGTTTTTGGCCTTGCCGGAGTTGAACGGCGGCCAAACGGTGCTTGATAAAGCCAGCGCGGTGTTGGCGCAAGCCAGTGCCGCGGTCAAACAAGCCTTGGCGGATTTGACCGCCGTTGCCGGGCAACTTGCCGTGCGTTTCCCTAACTTGGCGATCAGCTTTGATTTGGCGGAACTGCGTGGTTACCATTACCACACCGGCATTGTTTTCGCGGCGTTTGTGCCAACGGTAGGTCGGGAAATCGCTCGGGGCGGGCGTTACGACAATATTGGCAAAGTCTTTGGCAGGGCGCGTCCGGCGACGGGTTTCAGCGCGGACTTAAAGCTATTGTCAGCCTTGAGCAAGCAAAGTTTCCAAATGCCGCCGCGGGAATTGATTTTCGCCCCCTATCTCGATGATGCCGGGCTTACCGAAAGCATCAGGGATTTGCGTGCCCAGCGACGGGCGGTGATCCAAGAATTGCCTGGACAAACAGGCGGGGCTGGCGAATACGGCTGCACCGCGATTTTAGTACAAGAACAGCAACGCTGGGTTGTCAAAGCCCTTTAAATTAATTGGAAATATCATGGGAAAAAATGTCATTGTCATCGGCACTCAATGGGGTGACGAAGGGAAAGGAAAGCTGGTCGATTTACTGACCGAACAGGCACAGGCTGTGGTGCGTTTCCAAGGCGGGCATAATGCCGGGCATACCTTGGTCATAAAAGGTGAAAAGACCATATTGCACCTGATCCCTTCCGGGATACTGCATGGCAATGTGCAATGCCTGATCGGCAACGGCGTGGTTTTGTCGCCCAATGCCCTGATGGAAGAAATTGAAATCTTGGAAAAAGCGGGGGTCAATGTCCGTGACCGTTTGTTGATCAGCGAAGCCTGTACCTTGATTTTGCCTGTGCATGTCGCCATCGACCAGGCCCGTGAAAAGGCGCGGGGCAGCAAAGCCATCGGCACCACCGGACGCGGCATCGGCCCGGCTTATGAAGACAAAGCCGGGCGCCGGGGCTTGCGGGCGGGTGATTTTAAAAATCCACAAGGTTTTGCCGAGAAGCTTAAGGACTTGCTGGAATACCACAATTTCATGCTGGCCAACTATTTCCACGCCGATGCCATCGACTACCAACAAACCTTGGATGAAGCCTTGGCGCTTGGCGAGCTGATTAAGCCCATGCTGTGCGATGTCAGCGAAAAACTCTATGCCTACCAAGCCGCTGGCAGCAATGTCTTGTTTGAAGGGGCGCAAGGCGCGTTACTGGATGTCGACCATGGCACCTTCCCGTATGTGACCTCGTCCAGCACCACCTCCGGCGGTGCGGCGACCGGCAGCGGCGTAGGCTTGTTGGATTTTGATTATGTGTTGGGTATCACCAAGGCCTATTCCACCCGTGTCGGCAACGGCCCGTTCCCTAGTGAGCTGCACGATGCCAACGGCGAACACTTAAGCGTCAAAGGCTTTGAGGTGGGTGCGACCACCGGACGTAAACGCCGCACGGGCTGGTTTGATGCCGTGGCGATGCGCAAATCGGCAAAACTGAATAGCTTGAGCGGCATTTGCCTGACCAAACTGGACGTGCTGGATGGCTTGGAAAAAGTCGGCATTTGCACGGGGTATCGTTTGAATGGTGAAGTCACTGACATTGCCCCGTTGGGGGCCGATGCCTATCAGGAATGCCACGCGATTATCGAAGAAATGCCAGGCTGGGACGGCGTTACCGCAGGCGCCACGGATTATGACGCACTGCCCGCCAATGCCAAAGCTTATATCAAGCGTATCGAGGAGCTGGTCGGGATTAAGGTCACGATCCTGTCGACCGGCCCTGACCGTGATGAAACGATAGTCCTTGAACATCCGTTTTCTTGACTTATGCCACGCCCGCCCGTTTTGGAAAATGGGTCGGGCGTTTATTGGCAAGGGCGATCAGTTAACTAACCAAATCCCGTTTACGGCCAAGCCAGTTGTGTTAAGGTTGCTGGCGATCATGTCAATTAAGGCCACAGCCGTATCATTCGTACCATTGTCCTGAAAGACATAGCTGTTGCCCGCTGCGGTAAAGGCGGCGGTTTCTCCGGCGGTGAGGTTCGCTTGCAGATATTTGAACGCTGATGCTACATTTTGGGCGGACAATACCAGCGCCTGGCCAAAATTATCCACATCATCAAAGCTGATGATGCCGTTGGCAATATGGTGGCTGTGAAGGGTATCCACATCAACACCATTGCTTGACCCAATATCCGCCGCAATCAATGTCTTGGACAAGCCCAGTTGGTCCTTATCGCTTGTCGTTAGCCCGTCCCCCGACTTAAATCCGGTGACCGTGTCATATGCGTTAAGCAAACTGTCGCCGGCCACGACCACCACTTGGTCTTTCGCGGCGACCGTTTCAGTAAGGATAAGCTTATCCTTGCCTAACCCGCCCATCAGTTTGTCCGCCCCATTGCCACCCGTTATCGTGTCGGCGCCCGCATCGCCGGACAGCATATTGGCAGAATCATTGCCTTTGATGGCGTTGTTTAATGTGTTGCCGAAACCGTTAATTGCCCTGCTGGTGATCAGGTTCAAATTTTCGACGTTATTCCCTAGGGTGTAAGTGATGCTGCTGTTAACCGTATCCATTTCAGATGCCAGGTTTGACGTCTCGGTAATGGTGTCGCCAATATTGTCAACAACATATAAGTCATTGCCCGCCCCCCCGTCCATGGTGTCCGCCCCTTCAAGCCCGGCAAGCGCATTGTTGGCCGCTGTCCCCGTCAGGGTGTCGTTTCCGGTGGTGCCAACGATAAAGCCTGTTAAGGTTGTGCCGCCCGCAAATTTGAATTCGTCGATTTGATAGGTTTTTGAGTAAAATTGGTTAAATATGCCAAGGATGTCGCCGTTACCATAGTGGATAGCAAGGCCATGAATTAAAAAATGGTCAATTTTAGTGAGGTCGCTTAAGGCCACATCGGTAAATTTAACGGTATTTGAGGCGCCATTTTGTTCAAAGCTAAGCAGGCTGTCTTTGCCATCGCCTTTCGCAAAAAGGAAGGTGTCCGCACCCGCAAAATCGGATAACCGGTCATTGCCTGCGCCACCGATCAATATGTCGTCGCCATCAAAGCCGGTCAACCTATCATTGCCCAACCCGCCATTCAGCGTATCACTGAGGTTGCCACCATTTATATTGTCATTCCCGGCCAACCCAAACAATTTATTGTGCTCATTGTCAAAGCCTTGGAGGAAATCATTGCCATCCGTACCTTGCAGCACTTCACGCTTGATTTCTTTCCATCCCCAAATGACACCGTCACTGAACTGAAATTGTTTGTTGTGGTAGTTTAAAGTGGAGAAAAACGACCTAAAGGTCAGTTGGTCGGTGCCACCATAGCTCAGCAGCAACCTATAATCATAACTTCGTGCGGCTTTCACATCGGTTGATGCGGCATCCGTAAACTTAATGAGATCGGCGCTATTGTCACCGTCAATTAACTTATCTTTGCCATCGCCCTTAGCGAAGAGATAAGTGTCGGTACCCGTGCCGCCCAATAAGAGGTCATTGCCCGCTCCCCCCATTAGGGTATCGTCGCCATTGCCACCATAGATAATGTCATTTCCGCTGTTCCCGTTGAGGATGTCGTTCCCCCCATAGCCATATAGGATGTCGTCTTGAAGTGTGCCGTTAAAGATATTGGTGCCGTTGTTGCCTTTATAGACCGCCATATTTGATCCTGGAGAGAGGTGGTTGCTGGAAAATTGGACTAGGTTTTGCCATTGTCCCAAGATGGAAGGTATTTTTTCATAGTTTGGTTTTTTTTTGATATTTTTTCCGGCAGCTGCCGCATCCAAAGTGTCTTTGGGGGCGCCTGCATTTTGTGGGTGTGCTTCACAAAAACAGGGTGGCTAACGGGCCAGCAATAACTTTGGGTTTGGCCGTGGTGGCCAATGATGGCAATGCGGCTACCCTTTACTGCGGGCAAAGTGTGGGGAGGGGATGCCAGCTAATGGATATAACCTCCCAAAGCATTTTTTTGACCAAGATTATTTAACGCCAAGTAATAATTTCGGCTATTCTTAACGCCTTATCAATTTTTAAAATACAAACCGTCCGATATGTCATTTCCCAGCTTTAATGCAGGCTTACTTTCCCGTTGGGGGAGGTGGAGCATTGCACATCCTTTGATCGTTTTGTTCGTTGTCAGTGTGTTTCTAGTGGTGGCGTTTTCATATACCGTCAATAACCTGAGCATTAATACCGATACTACTGAATTGGTTGCACCTGACGCGCCGTTCCAGCAAAACAGCCGAAAGTTTGAAAAGGCCTTCCCTCAGGATATGCGCACCTTGTTGCTGGTGGTGGAATCCGATACGCCGGAGTTGACAAAATCGGCCACCCAACGCCTAAGCCGCTTGCTAAGTGCTGATAAGGGCAATTTTGATTCGGTCTATACGCCGAACGAGAACGCTTTTTTCCGCCGCAATGGCCTGCTATATCTTGATAAGGCGGATTTGCAAGATTTATCGGCGACTATGTCCGAAGCCCAGCCTTTTATCGGCAGGATTTCCCAGGAAACACATTTGTCAGGCTTTTTCTCAATCATTGACGATGCCCTAACTTCTTCGGATGAAAATGGCTCGTTACCCTTGGATCTGCCCGTTTTACTTAATAAGGTTTCCAAAGCCTTGCATGAAACCATGAATGGCGGCAACGTTTTATTGTCGTGGGAAGAGCTGATCACCACCAGTGAAAAACTCACCGCCAAAAACAATTTTATTATCGTCAGGCCCAAATTTGATTATGCCAAGATCCGTCCGGCAGAAAGTGCAATTGACGCGGTGCGTAAAGCGGTGCTTGAAATCCAGGAAGCGGGTCTGCCTGAAGTCAAGGTGCGGATCACCGGGGAGGTTGGCCTGGAAGATGACGAATTGGCGGGGATGAGCACCGGGACGTTCAATGCCAGCCTTTTTTCGGTCGTGGTGGTGTTAGGCATATTGTTAATTGCCTACCGGTCAGTATTTTTAACGCTTGCCACCCTAATCACCCTAGCCCTGGGCATGGTCTTCTGTGGTGCGTTTGCGGCGGTTGCGGTTAAGGAGCTTAATCTAATTTCAATCGCTTTTGCGGTCTCTAATATCGGCCTAGGGGTCGAATACGCCATACATTTTTGTCTGCGTTACCGTGACAATCTCGGCCATCATATCCATAAGGATAGGGCCATCATCGGTACTTTGGTTTCCACAAGCCCCTCGTTGTTATTATGTGCGGGGACGACGGCAATCGGCCTGTATGCTTTTATCCCGACCGATTACCAGGGGGTGTCTGAACTGGGTTTGCTGGCCGGCACCAGCTTGTTTATCTGCCTGTTGGTGACGTTAATCGTTTTGCCTGTCATGCTCAAAATCATTCCAACGCAAATTAAACATTTGCCCAATACTGGCAAATATTCAAGCATTGAGCACTTGCCGGAAAAATTGGCTTTATTGACGCTCCATCATGCCAAGCCGATTGCTATCGGCGTGGGGATATTGGCTGTCATTGCTTCTATTTTGGTGCCCCAAGTCGAAACGGATTTTAACCCCTTAAACCTACGTGACCCGAACACCGAGTCGGTGGTGGCGTTCAGGAAATTGACGCAAGACAAAGACACGACGCCGATGACCTTGACCGTTTTGGTCAAGGATGCCGAGAAAACAAAGGCCCTACAACAAAAATTGGGCAAGCTGGCGAGCGTGGACAAAACAGTTAGCCTCTTTGATTTCCAGCCTACCGAGCAGGAAGAAAAATTGGCCTTGATTGAAGAAATGGATTTGACGATGGGGATACAAACCCGCGAATTCCCGGCCTTGAAAATGGACGATAATCCCCTTCCGGCCATTTCCCATTTGTTGAAAACGATTGATGCCGTCCTGCCTAAAAAAACCGATGGTCAGGAAATTGCCGCCTTGACCGCCTTTAAAGCGGAGTTGCAAGGCCTGCTCCTCGAATACGGCACACGTTTGCAGCCATACAACCGTGTGTTTATGGATAAAGTACAAACCGTCTTGTTGGGCACCTTGCCGCAGGTGATGGATGAACTGTTAGGGGGGTTTGATGCAGGCGAGGTCACGCTTGCCGACATTCCTTCCGACATCACGGAGCGTTGGTTAAGTAAAGACGGCTGGTACCGCATCCAGATTTACCCGAAAAAGGACTTGAATGATTTGGGGGATCTGGAAAACTTCATTACCGACGTGCAATCGCTGGAACCTGAGGCCACCGACCTGCCCATTTTATATTGGGAATCGATGAAAGCGGTGATCGGTGCCTTTAAGCAGGCAATTACGATTGCGTTAATTACGATTGCCCTGGTATTGTTCAGCATCAGACGTAACTTGACCGACACCTTGTTGATTATGACCCCGTTGGTGTTGGCCGGATTGTTTACGATGGCGAGTACGGTGCTGACCCATACCCCGATTAATTTTGCTAACATTATCGCTTTGCCGCTATTGTTGGGTTTCGGTGTGGATAATGGCATACACATGGTTGAAAAATTGCGGCACTCCGTCTCTGAAGAGCAAAATATCTACCAGTCCAGCACCGCCAGGGCGATGTTCTACGGTGCCTTGACAACCAGTTCCAGTTTTGCCGGTTTGGCGTTTTCGTCGCATCAAGGCATTGCGAGCATGGGCCTAGTGATCACCATGGGGATTTTCTGGATTATGGTGAGCACTTTTGTCATTTTGCCCGTATTCAGCAAATTGCTTTTAAAAGACATAAGTCCGGGCTTATAGTCGGGCAAATGGCCACGCTGCCAAGGTTGGGGACGGCATTGGGAATTTGCCTTAAATTAAAATCTCATGCAAATGGGGGTGTCGGGTGATAACTCTTCTCACGGTAAACTATGCTTATGAAATATAAGGTAGCTTTATGCTTAATTGTGCTCTGCGTGGTGATTGTTTGCTATTTGTTGCTGGCAAATTTTATCCCCGATGGGTTCTTGCCGTATGAAAACAGGCTGATAGAGGGTTTGTTGGCATTAAATGGCTTGTTTATCGGGTTTTTATTGTACGGCCATTTCCGGCAACAGCTTAGGCCTGTTGACGATAACGATGGGCTACCGGATGCTGGGGGGGCTGACGAACCTCCTGACCTTTCCCCGCAAGATATTGATTATTTAAGGGTCATTGAAAACATCCCCGATTTCCTTTGCCTTAAAGATAAGGACGGGCGCTGGTTGCGCGCCAGCCGCGCCTATTTGTTCAGTTTTAATTTACAGGATGCCAGTTACTTCAATAAGACGGATGACGAGTTGATAAACTATCCGGAGAGCAATTCGCGTGCTTTGCGGCTCAGTGTCATCCAGGACAAAAGTGCCTGGCATTTGAGGCATAAGGTTAAGGAAACCCGGATCATCACCCGCCAGGACAATAAAAACGAAGTCTTGGAAATCAGCAGGATACCGGTTTTTGATGCCATGCAAAACCGTTCGCATCTGATCATTACCGGACATTTTGTTGACCAAACCGAAAAAAACCGGCTTGGGCAGGTGGAACAGGCGTTTCAAGTCTCCCATCTGTGCTTTTTGTTTTTGGATGCGCAATTCAGGATTAGCCGGATTAACCCTGCCTTCACAAAATTGACCGGCTATGGTTTTGATGAAATAGACCATTGGCCTTTATCCATCATTATTGATGACCAGCTGGCGCTGATCCGGGCGGATTTTTTTAACAATGACCAGGAAGTGCTGTGGTCTGGCGAATTGCACTGCCGGCATAAAGACGGCAAGACCTTCCCGGTCAGGTTAGACATTATCGCCATCGCCCAGGAAGGCCAGGATGTGAGCTACTTTGCCTCAATGTTTGATATAACGGTACAGAAACAATCGGAGCAACGTGTATTACAGATTGCCCAATATGATGATTTGACGGGCTTGGTCAACCGTGGCGTGTTTTTTAGCCGCCTAAACCAATTCTTGGCGTCTGCCAAAATAAACCATCAGTATGCGGTCATTTTCTTTATTGACCTGGACCGCTTTAAGACGGTCAACGATTCGCTAGGGCACGATTCCGGCAATATCTTGTTGCAAGAGACGGCGGCACGCTTGCTGTCGATCATGCATGATGAAGATGTGGTGGCGCGCCTAAGCGGCGACGAGTTTGCCTTGTTAAGGCTTAACCAAACCGCCCACGAGCAGGCGATTTATTCGGCATCCATGATCGCCGGCGAGATTATCCAAAAACTGTCGGAAGTGTTTTATATCCAAACCCGGGAAGTTTTCATTAGTGCCAGTGTCGGCATTTCCATCTACCCCGAAGATGGTTTGACGACGGAAATACTGCTGAAACATGCCGATATAGCCATGTATGAAGCCAAAAAACAGGGGCGCAACAACTATCAGTTCTATAAAAAAGATTATTCGACCGCCACCCAAGACCGTTTGCTCATGGAGTTGAACTTACGTAAGGCCATTGAAAAAAATGAATTGCAACTGTATTACCAGCCCCAGTATTTTGCCTCCAGCCGAAAAATTTTTGGTGCGGAAGTCTTAATCCGTTGGTTCCAAGGAAGCGCGGGGCGCACCAAAATCATACCCCCCGATAAATTTATCTCGATTGCCGAAGAAACTGGCCTGATTATCGAGATTGGGGGATGGATCATGCAGGCCGCCTGCCAACAAATGAAACAATGGCTATTGGCCGGATACCCCTTGCAACAGGTTTCCGTCAATGTTTCCGCACGGCAGTTTAACGATAATAACTTCATCAAGTCGGTGGAGGACGCGTTGACAAAGGCGCATCTGGATGCCAAGCATTTGGAATTGGAAATCACCGAATCCATGCTCGTTGGGGACATTAGGCAAATTGAATTACAGTTGACCAGGCTGAAAAAAATGGGCATCAAAATCGCGCTAGATGATTTTGGGACGGGCTATTCTTCCTTGTCGTACCTGAAAAGTTTCCCCATTGACGTGCTGAAAATAGACCAGTCCTTTATCAGGGAAATGACCGTTGAGTCCAAAGACGCCCGCCTGACTTCGGCGATTATCGAAATGGGGCATTCTTTAGGGCAAAAAATTATTGCCGAAGGGGTGGAAACCGAGCAGCAGCTCGAATACCTGACTCATCGGGGTTGTGACCTTATCCAAGGCTATTTTTTCAGCAAGCCCTTGTCAGTCTCTGACATGTCCGTTTTGCTGGCTAGGGAAGCACAATTCCTGGTGAATAGCAGCCAACGTAAACCCTTGCCGACATCCCCTTTTGACAAGGATCTTTTTGATAGGGACATTTTTTGATTCAGGCAATTTTCTTCCCGGGCGGCCAATTTTACTAAAACGGGTGCATTGCCAGCCATCATTTGTATATACTATGCAGCACTGGCGTATTTTTCTTAACTGGTTTTACTGCTTAAAAGCTGTTTCCCCGTCTATTTCAAGTAATTACTTTTATAGAGCAATTTGCAAACATTTCTCCGCTTGCCCAATTCAGGCAATAACCAAAAACCAGAATATCAGCAAGGCCAGACAGTATTTGATGGTTTTGACCCCTTAACTTCCCCCCAATGTATGCCATCGTTTTTAACCGCAGTTAAGCCATACCACTTCGCTACACGATCAACCCCACAGGATCAAACCCAACAGGATTAACCCATGAAGAGTACTCTAATTTCAGAAATTACCGGCCAGAATGATATTGATCCGGCAGAAACGCGGGAGTGGATTGAAGCATTGCAAGCCGTGCTGGAACAGGATGGCAGTGAACGTGCGCACTTTCTGATTGAGCAATTGGTCGCAGTCACCCGGCATTCAGGATTTGACATCCCTTTTAGTGCGAACACCGCTTATCTCAACACTATCCCCGTTGAGAGGCAGGCACAGTTCCCAGGGGACGCCACCATAGAGCAACGGATCCGTTCTTATGTGCGCTGGAATGCCATGATGATGGTGTTGCGTGCGAACAAGCACACCAATGTCGGCGGGCATATCGCCAGTTTTGCTTCAGCCGCAACGCTTTATGATGTGGGTTACAACCATTTTTGGCACGCCGCTTCCGAACAGCATGGCGGTGATTTGATTTATACCCAAGGCCATTTGACCCCAGGCGATTATGCGCGGGCATTCTTGATGGGGCGCTTTTCCCAAGAACAAATGGACAATTTCCGCCAGGAAGTCAACGGCAACGGCCTGTCTTCATATCCCCATCCGTGGCTGATGCAGGATTTTTGGCAATTCCCGACCGTGTCCATGGGTCTGGGGCCGATTATGGCGATTTACCAAGCGCGGTTCATGCGTTATTTGCAAGACCGTGGTTTTGCCGATACGGCCAACCGTAAGGTCTGGAGCTTCTTGGGTGACGGCGAGACGGATGAGCCGGAATCCTTGGGTGCGATAGGCATGGCAGGCCGTGAAAAATTGGACAACTTGATTTTCGTGGTCAATTGCAATTTGCAGCGCCTGGACGGCCCGGTGCGCGGCAACGGCAAAATCATCCAAGAATTGGAAAGCGAGTTCCGTGGCGCGGGCTGGAATGTCATTAAAGTGGTTTGGGGCGGGCGTTGGGATATCCTGCTGGCGCGTGACCAACAAGGCTTGCTGATCAAGCGCATGATGGAATGCGTGGACGGCGATTTCCAAACCTTTAAGGCGAAGGACGGCGGTTATGTCCGCGAATACTTCTTCAATAGCCCTGAGCTGAGGGCCATGGTTGCCGACTGGTCTGACCGCGATATCTGGGAACTGAACCGGGGCGGCCATGATCCCGCCAAGGTCTATGCCGCATTCCACGCCGCCGTCAACCATAAAGGCCAACCGACCGTGATCTTGGCGAAAACCATTAAAGGTTACGGGATGGGCGAGTCAGGCCAGGCGCAAAATATCACCCACCAACAGAAAAAAATGAGCCCCAGCTCGCTCACGCATTTCCGTGACCGTTACGAATTGCCCGTGACTGATGACGAATTGCATGAGCTGCCTTATTTGACCTTCCCGGAAGGTTCCAAAGAACTTGAATACATGCGTAAACGCCGCGCCGAGCTTGGCGGCCATCTGCCTTCGCGCCGCAGCAAATCCTATAGTTTAGATGTGCCGGTATTGAGCGATTTCAAGCCATTGTTGGAAGCCAGTGGCGAAGGCCGGGAAATTTCCACCACAATGGCGTTTGTGCGCCTGATCAATATCCTCACGAAAGATAAGAATATCGGCAAACGCATTGTGCCTATCGTGCCTGATGAATCGCGGACGTTTGGCATGGAAGGCATGTTCCGGCAATTGGGGATTTGGTCGCAAGTCGGGCAGTTATATACCCCGCAAGACGCCAAAGAGCTGATGTTTTATAAAGAAGACAAACATGGGCAAATCCTGCAGGAAGGCATTAACGAAGCGGGCGGCTTGTGTGACTGGATTGCGGCGGGCACGTCTTATTCCACCAACAATGTGCCGATGATCCCGTTCTTCATTTATTACTCGATGTTCGGCTTCCAACGTGTCGGCGATTTGATTTGGGCGGCGGCCGACCAACGTACCCGGGGGTTCCTGATGGGCGGCACGGCAGGCCGCACGACGCTGAACGGGGAAGGCTTGCAGCATGAAGACGGCCATAGCCATTTGATAGCGGCGACCGTGCCGAATTGCGTGTCTTACGACCCGACCTATTCCTATGAATTGGCAATCATCATCCAAGACGGCTTACGCCGCATGTATGTCGAACAGGAAGACGTGTTCTATTACATCACGGTGATGAATGAAAACTACGAACATCCTGCGTTGCCAAAAGGGGAGGAGCAAAACATCCTTAAAGGCATGTACAGCTTCCGCCAAGGCGCCCAAAGCCAAGCCCCGCGTGTGCAATTGTTGGGTTCCGGCAGCATTTTCCGTGAAGTCGAATTTGCCGCCGGGCTGTTACGGGATGATTGGGGTGTGGAAGCGGATTTGTGGAGCTGCCCAAGTTTCACCGAATTGGCGCGTGACGGGAACTTTTGTGAACGTTGGAACCGTTTGCATCCCACCGAACCGCCCAAACAATCACATGTCGCACATTGCCTGGCGAATGCCGTCGGCCCCGTCATCGCCGCCACCGATTATACCCGTGCGTTTGCCGAACAAATCCGCAGCTTGGTTAAGGCGCCTTACACCGTTTTGGGTACGGATGGTTTTGGCCGTTCCGACACCCGCGAGAACCTGCGCCGCTTTTTCGAAGTGGACCGTTACCATGTGGCCGTCGCCGCGTTGAAGGGTTTGGCGGACATGGGCCAGTTCGACCTGGCCAAGGTCGAAGTGGCGATTGCCAAATATGGCCTGTCGGCGGATGTCAAAGCACCATGGCTAATCTAATCCAAGGATAAGAAGATGACCGATAATAATAAATCTGGGTTGTGTGAAATTAAGGTTCCCGACGTCGGTAACGTGCCGTCCATTGATGTCGTTGAAGTGCTGATTAAAGTCGGCGATGTCATTGAAATCGAACAAACGGTCGCCACGTTGGAAACGGATAAGGCGTCCATGGAACTGCCGTCCAGCGCCGCAGGCACGGTAAAAGAAGTGTTTATCAAAGCGGGGGATAAAGTCTCCGAAGGCGCATTGATCGCCACCGTGATTGTGGCCGATGCAGGGCAGGGGGACGCGGACAAACCCGCAGCGCCGGCACTGGTTGCCGCGCCACCTGTTGACACTGCGCCTAAGGCTCCTGTGGTTGAGGCTCCAGCAGCATCTGCCGCCAAAGCCGTAACGGCCGCCGCCGAGCCAGTGGCGGCGAGTACGGGTGTGAAAGCCCACGCCTCACCTTCGGTGCGCCTATTCGCCCGTGAATTGGGCGTGGACATCAGTAAAGTATCAGCGGGTAGCGGACGCAAAGGCCGGATACTGAAAGATGATGTGAAAAATTTCGTCAAAAAAGTCATGGCGGAAGGCGCGCCCGCCACAGTTGCCGGTATCCCTTCGATACCCGCCGTGGATTTTTCCGTGTTCGGCGAAACCGAAGTCCAGAAGCTGAGCAAAATCAAACGCCTGACTGGCCAAAACCTGACCCGGGTCTGGTTGAATTTGCCCATGGTCACCTATCATGACGAAGCCGACATTACTGACATGGAAGCCTTCCGTAATGCGCTGAACGCCGAAAAAGGCAAGGACGAGGTCAAGGTCACCGGGCTGATGTTCATCATCAAAGCCTTGGTTGCGGGAATGCGCCAATTCCCTAGCTTTAACGCTTCGTTGTCCAGTGATGGCGAAAGCTTGATCCTGAAAAAATACTTCAATATCGGCATCGCCGTCGATACCCCGAATGGCCTGGTCGTCCCGGTTTTGCGTGATGTCGACACCAAAAGCATCAGCCAATTGGCGGCTGAACTGGCGGAAAAAAGTGCGAAAGCGAGGCTAGGTAAGTTGATGCCTGCCGACATGCAAGGCGGTTGCATCACCATTTCCAGCTTAGGCGGCATTGGCGGGACGGCGTTCACACCGATAGTCAACGCGCCGGAAGTCGCTATTTTAGGCGTGACCCGCGCCAAAATGCAGCCCGTCTGGAACGGCAAGGAATTTGTGCCACGGCTGATGTTGCCGCTAGACCTGACTTATGACCACCGTGTGATAGATGGTGCCGAAGGCGCGCGGTTTATGGCGGCCATCAGGCAAAACCTCAGCGATATCCGCCGTTTGTTACTTTAATTTAAGAGAATTAGACATGAGTGAAACAGTTCTGAACGCAGAAGTTTTAGTATTGGGCGGCGGCCCCGGTGGTTACAGTGCCGCGTTCCGTGCGGCGGACTTAGGCAAACAAGTGGTGCTGGTCGAGCGCGAGCCTGTGTTGGGCGGCGTTTGTCTGAATGTCGGCTGTATCCCGTCCAAGGCCTTGCTGCATACCGCCTTGGTTATCCACGAAGCCGAGGAAATGGCGGAACATGGCATTAGCTTCAACAAGCCGGAGCTGGATTTGGACAAAATCCGCGCTTGGAAAGAAAGCGTGACCAAAACGTTAAATGGCGGCCTGTCAGCCCTTGCCAAACAACGCAAAGTCACCGTAGTCCATGGCATAGGGCAATTCACGTCAGCCAACTCTTTGTCGGTGCAAGGCGAAGCGGGAGCCACTGTGGTCAACTTCCAAAATGCGATTATCGCCGCCGGATCCCAACCGACCAAAATTCCTGCTTTCCCGCATGATGACCCGCGTTTATGGGATTCCACCGATGCGTTGGCTTTGAGCCAAATCCCCAAAAAATTGCTAATTGTCGGTGGCGGTATCATCGGCCTGGAAATGGCGACGGTTTACCATGCCTTTGGCTCGGAAATCAGTGTGGTTGAGTTGATGGACCAAATCATTCCGGGTTGCGATAAAGATTTGATCACGCCGCTGTTCCGCCGCATCAAAAAACAATACCAAGACATCTGGCTGGAAACCCGCGTCACGGCGATTGAAGCGCAAGACGATGGCTTGAAAGTGTCTTTCGAAGGCAAAGGCGCACCGGAATCGGGACTGTTTGATGCCGTGCTGGTGGCCGTAGGCCGCCGCCCGAACGGCAAGCTGGTCGCCGCCGAACAGGCGGGTGTCAACGTCAACGAACAAGGCTTTATCCCCGTGGATAAACAACAACGCACCAATGTCCCGCATATTTTCGCCATTGGCGATATTGTCGGTAACCCGATGCTGGCGCATAAGGCCGTGCATGAAGGCAAAATCGCCGCCGAAGTCATCGCCGGGCACAAAGCCGGGTTCGATGCGCTGACCATCCCGTCCGTCGCTTACACCGACCCTGAAATTGCTTGGATGGGCTTGACCGAAAGCCAGGCCAAACAACAAGGTATAGCCTACGACAAAGCCGCCTTCCCATGGGCCGCCAGTGGCCGCTCTTTGAGCATGGGCCGTAAAGAAGGCATCACCAAGATCCTATGCGATAAGGAAACCGGCAGGATTCTGGGCGCGGGCATGGTCGGCCCGAATGCGGGCGAGTTGATTGCCGAAGCGGTGTTGGCTCTGGAAATGGGGGCCGACGCGGAAGACATCAGCCTAACCATCCATCCGCATCCGACTTTATCTGAAACGTTTGCGTTTGCGGCGGAAATGGTCACCGGCACGATCACTGACCTCTATATAAAGAAATGATATGTCTGTTTATGGGTTGCGGTTTTTACCAGCAATGCCCTTAATAAACTTGGAATATTTTGCTTAAAAAAGCAGCAGCTGGCGGCTTGAATGCCGGCGACGTACAATATGGACCCATCCCAATGCACGAAAACAACTGGCAAGCCGCCCGTTATACTTTGATTTTAACAACAGCCCCCCAAGCCGTCTTATCGCATCAAGCGGGGGCATCCGCCTGATGCAGCGTTTTTCAATTTCACCGAAAGCGATGGTGGGCGGCTTTTGGCGCAACCGGGGCTTAATCAAGGCGCTTGTCGTCCGGGAAGTGACCGGACGCTATAAAGGCACATTCCTAGGCATGCTCTGGTCTTTCTTCACCCCTTTCTTCATGTTGTTGGTGTACACCTTCTTCCTTAGCGTGGTCTTAAAGGCGCGATGGCCGGGCGGTTCGAGTTCGAAGGCGGAGTTTGCCCTAGTGCTTTTTGTCGGTCTGATGACGTTTAATTTATTTGCAGAATGCATTAACCGTGCGCCCAGCCTAGTGCTTGGTAATATCAATTACGTAAAAAAAGTCGTGTTCCCGTTGGAAATATTGCCGATGGTCGCATTAGGTTCCGCCACATTTCACATGCTAGTCAGCTTTACGGTGTGGTTACTTTTCCATCTTGTCTTATTTGGCATACCGCCCGCCACTATCGTGCTGTTCCCGCTGGCTTTGCTGCCGCTAGTCTTGCTGACTTTAGGGTTCAGTTGGTTCCTGGTGTCGCTTGGGGTGTATATGCGCGACATTACCCAAGTTATTGGCGTAATGACCTCCGCGCTCATGTTTTTGTCCCCCATTTTTTATCCTATCGAATCGCTTCCGGCATCCTATCGGCCATTAATGCAATTCAGCCCGCTGACGCTAGTGGTTGAGTGGGCCCGCGACGTGATGATCTGGGGTAAGGGTATGGATTGGCTGGCTTGGTCTGTTTATATGCTGGTCTCGCTCTTGGTCGCTTGGTTAGGGTTCGCGTGGTTCCAGAAAACTCGTAAAGGCTTTGCAGATGTCCTCTAACGAAATAGCCGTCCGTGTTGAAAACTTGGGCAAAAGGTACGAAGTTTATGACAGTCCGAGGAATAGGCTAAAGCAGTTTATCATTCCGCCTATCCGCAATGTTTTGGGTTCTACGGGCAAGGACTACTTCAAGGAATATTGGGCGTTGCGGGACATTTCATTCGAAATCAAGCGCGGCGAGTCGTTTGGCGTGGTCGGGCGCAACGGCAGCGGCAAAAGCACCTTGTTGCAACTGGTGACGGGCACTTTAGCCCCCACAACCGGGACCATTTTTACCCAAGGGCGGATTGCCGCCTTATTGGAACTGGGTTCAGGGTTTAACCCTGATTATACCGGCCGCGAAAACGTGTTCCTCAACGGCATGTTGCTGGGTATGTCCCAAGCGGAAATAGAGCAACGCTTTGACGCCATTGCCGCTTTTGCCGATATTGGCGAATATCTGGAACAGCCGGTGAAAACCTATTCGAGCGGCATGTTGGTGAGGCTGGCTTTCGCAGTCCAAGTCCAGGTCGAGCCGGATATCCTTATCGTCGATGAGGCGCTTGCCGTAGGGGACGCCTTATTCCAGAAACGCTGTTATGAACGGATCGAGCGCCTGTTGGCCGATGGCGTGACATTGATGTTCGTCTCGCATGACCAGGAATCTGTCCGGACCCTGACCCACCGCTCGATTTTATTGCATCGCGGGAAACCAGTTTTTTGTGGCCCGTCGTCAGAGGCGATCCTTGCCTACCGTAAGTTATTGCACGAAGAGGAATCCGCTTATTTCAGCGCGATCGCGGGCAATATTGAGGAAAAGAAAAAACAAGGCGCGGCCGCGGTTATTGGCAAAAACAATAGCGCCGACAATGTCGGTGAAGTGCTTGGGCGTTCAGATTCGATGTCCTTTGGTGACGGCGGGATGGAGATTACCAGCGTCGGTACTTTCGACCAGGAAGGCAACCCGTGCGCGGTATTCTATCCCGGTGACACGGTCCGCATTTGCGTGGAAAGCCTTTCCGGGATTGACACCGACAAGATCAATGTCGCCATCCGTATCCGCAGCCGCGAAGGGATCAAGGTTTACTCGTGGGGGACCTTGAATCAGGACATGCAAGTGCTTGCAGGTTTGCAACAAGGGCCGCTTTATTGGGGGAGGCACATCCGGGCGGGCGAAAAATTTAGCGTGTGGTTCGAGTTTGCCTCCATCTTGGGGGTCAACCTGTATGAAATTCAGGCCTCCCTATCCTATGAAGGCAAGCCCGATTACACGGAGCAACGGATGCTCCATTGGGTGGATGAGGCCGCTTTTTTCCAGGTGCTCATGCGCCAGAAAGAATATTTTTTTGGTGGCAGCACGGACTTGCAGATGACAGCCAAGTGGGCGGGGCAATGAAAAGGCAGCCAGTGAATCATCCGGTCACATACCATGGGCGTTGAAACACAGTCTGGCCAGACCGGCGGCTCCGGTGATATAGCCGCCGTGGCAAGACTAGTCGCCCAAACTTGCGGGATAGGCGCCACGCTCGTTATTGGCAGCGGTGAAGGCCACTTGGTTGGGGGGCTGCTTAGATATGGTGTTGACGCTTCCGGGGTTGATGGCTCGGAAGCCTTGGTGGCCCGTAGCAACCTCAAATGGCCTGGGCGTTTCCGGTCAGGTACGGTGCTTGCGTTGCCTTATGCTGACGGGCAATTTCAAACGTTGGTGGCCGCCGGTTGTCTGGAGCGCCTTGGGCCTATGGATGTCAATTCCGCCCTTAGCGAGATGTACCGTGTCAGCTCACAGTTCGTTTTCCTGCAAATCGCGACCACATCAGAACCGGACGGGCAGGGCCGCCTGATTGTTGAAGGCCGGGCTTGGTGGGAAGATCGCTGTTTTGCGGCAAGGTTCCGGAAGCATCCCGCCTATTACCAGGCAAACCCTTACGAATCCCTAAATGGCGAACCGCCGCAACTGTCCATCCTGCTGGAAAAAATACCTGAGGCCAGTTTTTTGGATCCGGCATTGGAAAGCGAGCATCTTTTGCATAGGGATATGTTGCGCGAAACCGGTCGCCGGAGTGATGCGCACTGTATCCGGTATGTCATGGCGGCCGAGTATATCCGGCCTGGCGATACCGTCCTTGATGTCGCCTGCGGGCTAGGCTACGGTAGCCATCTCCTCCATCACAACTCGCAGGCGCGTTCCGTGTTGGGCGTTGACCTGAGTGCCGGTGCCATAGCGTATGCGGAATCCAATTATGCCATTCCAGGCCATATAGGGTTCCGGGCCGGCGACGCGGAGAACCTGGCGTTTATCGCTGATAACAGCGTCGATTTTATCGCCGCATTTGAAACGATAGAACATGTCCCGAATCCCCTGGATTATCTGAGTGAGTTAAAACGTATCCTCAAGCCTTCAGGCCGGGTAATGGTGTGCGCCCCTAATTATTGGGCGGACGAAACCGGCAAAGACCCGAACCCCCACCACCTGCACGTCTATACGTGGGACCGCTTAAGGGAGGAGTGCAGCGGGAAATTCCTGGTTGAAAAAAGCTTCCTCCAAATAGCCGGGGGCGCGATGAAGTGCCACCACTCGCCAAGACGCTGGCAAGAAGTCGACCCCTACACCAATCCACCGGATGAAGCCGAGTGGGCCTTATTCCTGTGCATGCAGGATCCGCTTGAAGGCGCCGATGTCCCCTATGACGAGACGGTATGGCAATTGCCCGGATCCGAGGATTTCCATGTCTCGGCTTTTGCCCGTGACTATGCCAACCCATGGCTGGTGAAGGGCATGGTGGCCATCGGTTTCCGCAACCAATCCGCCCGGGTGCTTGAAAAACTCCAGCACTCCGTCCTCGCTACGCAGGGCAATGAAAGCGCCGATTTTGGCGCCGCATTATGCGGCCTAGTCTATGGGAAATTGGCCCAACCTTATATCGGGCAGGAAGACTATGAAGCCCTGATAGGACGGTTACAGGACTATGCCCGTATAGCTAACCCGACGCCACACCAGCTACGTTGGCAAGTTTCCCTGTTGTTTGCGGGGGGCGAACTGGCGCGTTTGCACGGGAATTTTTCCGAGGCGAGGTCTTTATATGAAGCCTGTGCCGGCAAAGACGTGATGGCCTACAGCCCCCTGCTGGGTAACCGTGTCCTGGATGCCCTGCATTGGTCGGCCATGTTGGCGATTGGCGCTGGCGACCTTGAACAGGCCAGGTCGTCCCTCTTGCGTGCGGTTAGCGAGTGCCAACGCCTGAGTTCCGGATCTTGGTTAAACATTAGCGGCGACGCCAAGCATCCGCTTCCGTTCGGTTACGCGGAGATGGCGCAATTGATGGATAAAGGCAGCAGGGCGGCTTATATGCTTGAAGGGCTAGATCATTACAACTGCCGCCCTAAGGCCTTCCTTGCCCAAGCTTCAGGTTTTTTTGAACGGCAACTGACGGGGCTGGCCCAAGAACAGGCAAGCAAGGAGGCTGCGGTTATTGCCCTCAACGGACGGATAGCGGGTTTGGACTATGCCAACCAGCAGCTGGCGCGTGATGTGGCCCATCAATACAGCAATGCCCAAGAGCTTGCCCGTGAAGTCACCCGTCTGGATGCCCATGCCCAGGCCTTGGCTCGGGAAGTGGGGGAGAAAGACAGGCAGGCGCAAGTGCTTGCCCAAGAGGTGAGGCACTTAAGGGAAGAAATAAAGGTGGCCCGTATTGAATTGGAAACACTAAAAACTAAAAACGGTACAGGGCACGGCCGATTGCCGGGGCAACATAAACCGTTATGGCGACGAATATTAGAACAGGTTAAGAGAAAATGAATCAGCAAATAGGCATTGTCATTGTGTCGCACAATGCATCAACGGCAGTCCGGATAACGCTTGCGTCCCTTCGCGAGGCAAAAAATGAGACGCCGTCCAAGGTCTTGCTCATAGACAATGCGTCGGACGATCTGGAGCGTGAAGAAATCCGTGCCGCGTTCGAAAGGCATCTCAGGGAAGCCGCTTTGCCTTGGGAATATCTGGAACAGGACAAGAACCTCGGTTTTTCTGGCGGCAATAACGTCGGTATCCGGCATTTCCTGGATGACCCTGAAATTACCGGCATCTGCCTGCTCAACAGCGATGTGGTGGTCACTGACCATTGGCTGGATTACCTGGTGCAACACCGGTGCGACATCATCAGCGCCGTCACCAACAAGGCCGAAAGCGAACAATGCGTCCCCATTGATTACGCCTTTGAATTCGACCAGTGCCTGGATGGGCAAACTGAAAGCATCCCGCCAAAACTGTTAGCTAATGTCCAACATTTCGCCAAGGATTGGCATGAGGCATGGGCGGGCAATCTGGTCGAGGCTGACGCCACATTCTTTTGTGTGCTGTTGGTCAAACAGGTGATCGAAAAAGTTGGCTTGCTCGATGAAACTTTTTTCCCCGGGGGCTATGAAGACGATGATTACTGTTTGCGGGCACGCCAGCTGGGTTTCCGTATCCATTTGGCCCGCGATGTGTTTATCCATCACTGGGGATCGGCTTCTTTCGGTAAGCTGCAATATGGTTACTTCAACAGCAGCGCCCAACGTAACCGGGATTACCTTGAGAAAAAACATGGGATTATTTGGCAGCCAAGGCATGAGAAGCCTTTTATCTCTTACCTGATGGATCTGGCGTTTACGGGCGCCCAAAGCCGTGGCAGCGCCGGGCGGCAACGGTTCAACGCCCTTTACGTCGCCCAATTGGGTGCCGTGCTTGGGCATTTTGAGTACGAATTTAGGAACTTGAGCCAGATGTTGGCTGATTCAGATTTGCCGGTGGATTCGGAGTTACGCGACAAAATCGATCTGGCCAGCAGTTTCGGCGATTTGATGGCTATCTGGCAGCATATCGTTGCGGGTACGGAGGCCGTTTTTAGCCATGCCCCCGGCCACCAATCCCTTGCCGATGATTTATGCGCCCAGCTTGGGCAGATTGCTAAAGGTGTCCGGGCACGGGTCGAATGTAATTTCGCGATGCATGCCTTGCTGTTCCAAACTGAGGACGGGCCCGAGGATTTTTCCCTGGAATCGGCATTGCCGCCCACCGCCGGGCATAGCCGGCTGAGCAAGCTATGGTGGCTATTGAAAAAGGGCTTGCCTTTTTTGCTTAAGCTGCGCGGCATTGTCTTTTTTGGTGGCTACCCTTATCCGGAACGGCAAAGCGATGGTTATTTCCAACGCATCCAAATTGTCGATGGCTTGTTCCCGGAATATTGGCGGGTATATGTGGAAAGCGGCGAGTTGCCTGGCCATCGTAGCCGTTGGTTTGATCTGCCGCAACCCAAGGTGTTGGTGTTGACGACGTGGGGAGGGCCGCGCCGCCGGATGTTAGGGGCCGCTTTGGTGCTGCTTGCCGTGCTCAAGTGCCGGAAAATCTATTTCCATAGCGTCCTTAGGATGCCCCACAACGGGTTTGGCCTCCTGATGCATGTGCCTGGCCTGACTAAGATAATCGACATCCATGGCGTGGTTCCCGAAGAATTCCGTTTCCATAATGATTTTTATAGCGCGTTGCTTTATGAACGCCAAGAACGTTTGGCGGTGCGCAAAAGCAATTTGGTGGTGGTGGTCACCGAGGCGATGAAAAACTATTTGCGGCAGAAATATCGGGATGAATTGAAAGGCCAAACCACCCTTTTCCCCATGTTCCCGAATATTCACCCGACGCTTGCGGCACGCCCGTATGCCGATGGCAAACCCGTGGTGGTTTATGCGGGCGGCCTGCAAAAATGGCAACAAGTCCCCAAAATGGTCGACGCCATCAGCCGCACCGCGTCAATCTGCACACACCTTTTTTATTGTCCGGAACCTGAAGTTTTTCGCGCGATGTTGCCCGAAGCGGTCCGTTCCCAGGTGGTGGTTGATTGTAAAGCCCATGACGAATTGGTCAGCCTTTATGCCGAGTGCCATTACGGCTTTATCTTGCGTGAAGACATTATCGTCAACCATGTCGCTTGTCCGACCAAGTTGGTCGAGTATCTGGCAATGGGCATCGTCCCCGTGGTTGATTGTGAGGACGTTGGCGATTTCAAAGCGATGGGCATGCAGTTTTTGGCTTTGGAGGAACTGTTACGGGGGAATCTGCCGAGCGAAGAACAGCGCACGGCGATGGCGAAACAAAATTTTACGATCTATGAACGGATGCGCGAGGTGCGCAGGCAAGGCGCCAAGGATATATGCGCCGTCCTGGCTGGGGGGTGTTGGCAGCCCACTTTGTTGGCCCGGATCAAAAAGCTCTTGCCGCCCAATACGCGCCAAGGTTGGCTGGCCCGTTCGATCTGGCGGGGCATGAAGGCATCCGCCCGGAGAGCCGTTGGCAGCGTTTCGCCGCGGGCAACGACGGAGGCGGAAGTCTTGGCGCAGGTCATCGCGTTAGTTTCACCTGAGTGTGACGTGCTGGTCCAGGTCGACAACTTCGAAGCGGGAGGCCTTGAAAATGTGGTCATCGACCTGAATGGCACGCTGATCGCGGCAGGCCACAAGGTCGTGCTATTGGTGCTTGGCATAGCGGGCGCCAGCGTGCAACGGGCGCGGGCACAGGGCATTCCGGTGATTGTCAGTTCCGAGGAACCGAAGCTGTATCGGGAGCTCATCAAAAGCCTCAAACCGCGTTTAGTGCTTGCGCATTATTCCTTGCACGGTGCCGAATTGTGCCACGAATTGAACATCCCCTTTGTGCAAGTCATACACAACACTTATATGTGGTTCGATGACGCACAGCGGGCGGCATTCGCCAACGCGGCCCGCTACACCAGCATTTTTGTCGCAGTCTCGGAATATGCCAAGCGTTACAGCATCCGCCGGCTAGGCATTGATGGGAATAGTTGCCTGGTCATTCCAAATGGCATTGACAACCGCGCTTTCGATGCTATCGACAAAGCCGGGGCGCGGCAGGAAATCCGCACCCGGCATGGTTTAAGTGATAATGACTTCGTGTTTGTGGGCGTCGGCGCCATCAACCATCAGAAAAACCATATCGCCGCCGTCCGTGCCTTCTCGGCTATAGCCGGGGAAATGCCTGAGGCCAAGCTGGTGATCCTTGGGCCGCCCTATGAAACAGGTTTGCTGGAAGAGATCAGGCAGTGGATTGCGGCGCAACATTTGGACGGGCGGATATTGTATGTCGGTGCCGTGCCGGGGGCGCAAAAGTACTATGCCATGGCGGACGCTTTTGTCAGCACGGCCTTCTTTGAGGGCGGGCCATTGAACCAATTGGAGGCGTTGAGGGCAAATTTGCCTTGCGTCATGACGGATGTTGGTTTTGCCGGATATTTCAAAGACCGGCCCGGTTGTGAAATCGTCCCGCCTCCGCTGGACATTGCAGAATTTAAGGGCGCCATCTGGCAACTGGCTTCCACACCGGAGTTTGAAAGCCGGGTGGCGACGGCCATGCTTAAGCTATACGGAAGCCGCCGCTGCCCCGATTTGCCGGCTGAGGTGCTGGATGCGTTTGATAAAGCCAACGCCTACCGTTGCTATGTCAGATTGGTCGGGGATTTGCTGCAAGGCAAGGAGGTGCAGGGCAAGGATTTCCCTGATGCCTGGACCAATCAGTTTGCATCGCTAGCCACAGGGCGTAGCCGTGCCACGGGTTAATCCCTATGAGTTGGCTAAAGCGGCTTTTTGGGCGCTTCCGGGGCCGCTTAGGGAACGCCTTCATGGTGTCCGGCACCAGTTAGTGAGGTTATGGCGTACCCGGCTTGCCTCGCTTTCACCAGCTACCAGTGCGGACATGGCTTGGGCCGATTTTTGTGCGGAAGTGTTGGATTGCCGTGACCCGTCGGTAATCGTCCTGGTGTTTGAACCGACCATTGATTGGGGGGTGACGCTGTTCCAGCGTCCGCAGCACATGGCGATGGCTTTAGGCCGTAAGGGTTGTATCGTGCTGTATCGGACAACTGGCGATGGTGTTGGCGGGGTGCGGGCTATCGCGCCGAACGTTTGGCTGGTGGGGACGCCGGAGATAACCGCGTTAGAAGGGGCGGTCTGGTGTGTTTACAGCACCGCCAGCCTCTCCTCGCCTGCACAAATGGCCGGACACCGTCAACACGGCCGGGTTGTGTACGAATACATCGACCACATTGACGCCGCGATTTCCGGCAGCCAGGCGGAAGTCCAGCGCTTGCTGGCGCTGAAAACCGCCGCCTGCTCCGGCCAGGCTGATTATCTGGTCGCGAGCGCCCGGGTGTTGTATGAGGAACTCAGCGCCTTGGCACCGGATAAAGCTGTCGCCTACATTGCCAATGGTGTTGACGTTGGCCATTTCCGTGATGGCCGGGACAGGGCGGCGGCGTTGCCGGAACGTTTTGTCGGGTTCCGTGGGCGCTATCGGACGTTGGTCGGCTATTTCGGCGCGGTCGCCCCGTGGTTGTGGTTCGACATGATGTCGCAATTGGCCGGACAGATGCCGGAATTTGGTTTTGTTTATATCGGCCCGGACTACGGTGGCTGTGCCGGCAAACTGCCCCGTAGCCCCAATGTCCTGTACATGGGGGCTGTTGATTATAACGTCCTGCCCGCTTACGCCGACCAGTTCGACGTTTGTTTTATCCCTTTCTCGCCCGGTACAATTGCCCGGTCAACCTCGCCGCTTAAGCTGTATGAATACTTTGCCTTGGAGAAGCCGGTGGTCGTGACGGCCGAAATGCAAGAATGCACGGCGTTTGCCGAAGTTTTTTCAGGTGCGGATTTACCGACGCTCATATCGGCGATTAGGGCGGCAGCCCACGCTGGTGAAACGCCAAGCTACCGGGAAGCCGTCCTTAAATTGGCAAACCTGAACACCTGGGACTTGCGGGCCGAGGCCTATCTTGAGGTGTTGCGGCAGTAGCTTTATAAAAATGGAACATAAAATGAAAAAACGTATTTTGAGTGTTGTCGGCACCCGGCCTGAAGCCATCAAAATGGCTCCAGTGATTTTAGGGTTAAAAAATGAGCCTTGGGCGGAAGTCCGGGTTTTGGCCACGGCGCAGCACCGCCAGATGTTGGATCAAGTGTTGGGGTTTTTCGGTATCCGGCCGGATATTGATTTGGACATCATGCGCCCGAACCAATCGCTGACAACATTGACCGCACGTCTGCTGTTGGAGTTGGATACGGTGCTGGCGACGGAAAAACCAGATGTCGTGCTAGTCCAAGGCGACACCACGACAGTGATGACCGTGGCTTTGGCCTGTTTTTACCAGCGTATCCCCATCGGCCATGTCGAGGCGGGCTTGCGGACGTGGGACATGCAAAACCCTTTTCCGGAAGAAGCCAACCGGGTGATAGCGGGAAAATTGGCGCGTTGGCATTTCGCCCCTACTGAAGGGTCGCGGCAGAATTTGCTCCGCGAAGGCATCGCCGATGGTGACATTAGCGTGACCGGCAATACCGTGATTGATGCCTTGCTGATGACCGCCGCCAAAGAACTGGACGTTGGCATTGGTCTTGACCCTACGCGGCGCCTGGTGTTAATCACTTGCCATCGCCGTGAGAATTTCGGCGAACCGTTCGAGAATATTTGCTTGGCCTTGCAAACGCTGGCGAAACAAAACCCGGACGTGCAGTTTTTATATCCGGTGCACCCTAACCCGAACGTGAAGGATGTCGCCCATCGGATGCTGGCAAGCCAGCAAAATATGTTGCTTTGCGAACCTTTGGATTACGCGCCTTTTGTTGCCGCTATGAAGCTTGCATACCTCATCATCAGCGATTCTGGCGGCGTGCAGGAAGAAGCCCCGGCTTTAGGCAAGCCAGTATTGGTGCTGCGCGAAGAGACCGAAAGGCCGGAAGCCGTGGAAATGGGCGTGGTGAAACTGGTTGGGACTGATTGCTTGCGCATTGTGCAGGAAGCGCAAAAGTTGTTGGATGATAAGGAAGCATACCAAGCGATGGCGCGGGGGATTTCTCCTTACGGTGATGGCCAGGCCGCCGGACGGGTTATAGGCGTGCTGCGGAAACATTTTGCCTGATGCGCTTGGTGTATTTCTCCCCGGTGCCTTGGCATAGCTTCACCCAACGCCCGCACCAATTTGTCAATTGGTTCCATGCGCGTACCGGTGCCGAGGTGCTTTGGCTGGAACCTTACCCGACGCGCTTGCCGATGCTGGCGGATTTGCAAAGGAAAAGGCCGGGGAATCAGGCCGGAAGCCAGCCTGTAATGGCAAAAGCCACCCCTGAGTGGCTATCCATCCTAAGCCCGCGTCCCTTGCCCATCGAGCCTTTGCCGGGTTCCGGGTTGCTTAACCGTTGGCTTTGGAACGGTATCTTACAGGCGGTCAAAGCCTTTGTTGATCAGGGGGAATGCTGGCTGGGCATAGGCAAACCCTCCGAATTGGCCTTGCAGGTGTTGGCGCGGCATCCCGGCATCCCCTCGGTTTACGATGCCATGGATGATTTTCCGGCGTTTTACCAAGGCTGGTCGCGGGCGGCAATGGCGGAGCGGGAGCGAAAAATTGTTGCCTTGGTCTCTCGGTTGTTGGTTTCATCTACCCTGTTAGCGTCCCGGTTTGCCGGTCACCACGCCAAACGGGCCCTTACCCTTAACGCCTGCGAAACCAGCGGGCTTCCGCCAGCCACCTTGCCCAACAGGCCGGACAAGCCTGTCCTGGGGTATGTCGGCACTATCGGGCATTGGTTTGATTGGCCTCTGGTGGTGGCTTTGGCACAGGCCAACCCAGCCTTCTGTATCCGCCTGATCGGCCCAGTCTACTCAACGCCGCCTACGCCACTGCCAGGTAATGTAGAATTGTTGGCGGCTTGTGACCATGCCGCGGCGATCAGGGCTATGCAGGAGTTTTCGGTAGGCCTGATACCTTTCAAATGCACCGATCTCACCGCTTCGGTCGACCCCATTAAGTTTTACGAATATCGGGCCCTGGGCTTGCCCGTACTTTCCACGCGCTTTGGGGAAATGGCCAGGCGCAGCGAAGAGGCGGGGGTGTTTTTTTTGGACGGGGCTGCCGATCTTGTTAGCCAGGTGAAGGACGCGCTTTCATACGGGAGTGGCTTAAGTGACATTGCGGCATTCAGGGCGGCAAATTCCTGGGCCACACGTTTTGATGCCAGCGGAATACTTGTATGACGCTTGGGTTGCGGATGTGTCAATGCGCCTGACGGGGCCGTTTCCGTTTTATTTAACGGGCAGATGGCATTGCGGGCCCTATGGCGGTTGTTTGGTTTGTTTAATATCGTGAAAAAAATTTCAATATCCATCGTCACTTATAATAGTGAACATATTATCGGCGCCTGCTTGGCGTCGCTAGCAGCCCATTTTGAGCATCGCGGTTATGAAAAAACAATACAATTAATTGATAACCAATCACAGGACGAGACTGTCGCCATCTTAAGGCACTTCGCAGAGCAAAACCCCCAATTCCAGGTCATCCAAAACGCTTGCAATGCTGGATTTGGCCGTGGTCATAATGTGGCCATAGGGCAAGCGGACAGTGATTACCATATTATTTGCAACCCTGATATTGTCATTAATGGCCAAACTATAACCGCCCTCGCGGATTATATGGGCCAACATCCCGATATAGCCATCCTCTGCCCCAGGCTGACTAATGCCGATGGTAGCCTCCAGCCCAATAACCATAAGCTCCCCACGCTGTTGGATTTGGTGTTGCGGCGGATAGCCCCGGCATGGCTGCAAAGGCGCTTACAACAAAGAATGGATGCCTACATCATGTTAGATGTCGGATACGAGAATATCTGTGACGTGCCATTTGTTTCCGGTGCCTTTATGTTTTGCCGGACAGCCGTTTTAAAGCAGGTCGGCGGTTTTGACGGACGCTATTTCCTATATTTTGAAGATGCCGATTTGTGCCGGAAAATCCATGGGGCGGGTTATAGGACGGTTTATTATCCCGATGCGAGCGTCGTCCATCTGTGGGAGAGGGCGGCGCATAAAAGCTGGCGTATGGCTTGGGTGATGTCCGTCAGTGCGCTGAAGTATTTTAATAAATGGGGCTATCGCCTGTATTGAAGGGTGGCCTAAATGACGGTTTTTCTGGATAAGTTTTTATTTCAATGGATACAGTGCTGGTAACGGGGGCAACGGGCTTTGTCGGCAAAGCCTTATGTTCCGAACTGATGGCAAAAGGTTTTAGTGTCAATGGCATTGCCCGTAAGCCTGTGGCCAGCGGTTGGCCTGGCGCTATGGGCCAGCTTGTTATCGGGGACATTAATGGCCAGACCGTTTGGCGCCAGGTGTTGGGCCATACTGGCAGTGTCGTGCATCTTGCGGCGCGTACCCATGTCCTGCATGATACGGCGGCCGACGCCTTGGCCGAATACCGCAACATTAATGTGGCGGGGACATTGAACCTTGCCCGGCAAGCGGCGGCCATGGGTGTGAAACGCTTTGTTTTTGTCAGTTCAGTTAAGGTCAATGGGGAAAATACCCCTTCGGGCCAGCCTTTTACGGAAGATGCCGCCCCGGCACCGCTTGATGCCTATGGGATGTCCAAATGTGAAGCCGAAGCTGGGTTACGTCAATTAGCCCTTGAAACAGGCATGGAAGTGGTCATCATCCGCCCGCCGTTGGTGTATGGCCCTGGTGTTAAGGCTAATTTCCGGACGCTGATGCGGTATGTGGATAAAAGGGTGCCGCTGCCGTTTGCCTTGATAGACAATAAACGTAGCCTGGTCGCCCTGGACAACCTGGTCGATATGGTCACCCTCTGCCTGTCCCATCCTGCCGCGGCTAACCAGACTTTTTTGGTCAGCGACGGCCACGATGTCTCCACGGCTGATTTGCTCCGCCGCCTTGCCATGGCCTTAAATAAACCCGCGCTGCTGTTTCCCGTCCCGGTTGGGTTATTGGCGGGTGGTTTGCGGTTGTCAGGCAAAGGTGCCGTGGCGCAGCGTTTGTGCGGCAATTTGCAAGTTGATATTGCCAAGGCCCGGGAGTTGCTGGCGTGGGCCCCACGGGTGGGTCTTGATGAGGCATTAGGGGAAACCGCCCGGCATTATCAGGGGTCCCGTTAATGGTTATGATGGCCGTTTTCCTGGTGTTGGCGTTCCTTGCTTCGCTTATTTTGACCGGGTGGTTTCGCCACTACGCCATTGCCACCCGTCTTCTTGATATTCCCAATGCCCGCAGCTCCCATCATCAGCCCACACCCCGTGGCGGCGGGTTGGCGGTCGTGTGCGTTTTCCTCTTCAGTGTGCCGGTGTTTTTTTTAATGGGCTTGATGACCAGTGGGGAGTTGTGCGCATTTTTAGGATCTGGCGCATTAGTTGCCGTGGTAGGTTTTATGGATGACCGTCGTCATATTCCGGCACCTCTGCGCTTAGCCGCGCATTTTCTTGCCGCCGCTTGGGGCTTGTTTTGGTTGGGCGGAATGCCTGCGCTACCGATGATCAACCTGGTGCAGGTGCCCGGTATGGGAAGCGTTTTGGGGCTCTTTTATCTGGTTTGGCTATTGAACTTATATAATTTCATGGATGGTATTGATGGGCTGGCAGGGATTGAAGCCATTAGTGTTTGCGCCGGTGGTGGATTATTATATTGGCTGGCAGGAAACAACGCCCACTATTGGCCTCTGGCGATACTGGCGATGGCCGTGGCAGGTTTTTTATGTTGGAATTTTCCGCCCGCGAAAATATTTATGGGTGATGCCGGTAGTGGTTTTTTGGGTTTGGTGTTAGGGCTGTTTTCTATTCAGGCGGCGTGGTCCGCGCCGCAATTTTTTTGGAGTTGGCTGATTTTGTTAGGCGTGTTTATTGTCGATGCGACGTGGACTTTGTTGCACAGGTTGCTAGGCGGGGAAAAATTTTACGAAGCCCATCGTAGCCATGCTTACCAGAGGGCTGCCCGCCGGTTTGGCGCACATAAGCCAGTATCATTGGCGGTCGTTATGATCAACTTGTTTTGGTTGTTACCGGTGGCATTATGGGTAGGTAAGGGTGGTTTGAATGGCCTGCTAGGGCTGTTGTTGGCGTATTGCCCGCTTTTCATATTGGCTTTAATTTTCAAGGCGGGTTCAAAGGAAGTTTCAGAGTGAAAGTTAGGCTGGCGCAGTGGATGACAGGATTATCCAGACCTAAAAAAGTATGTATCCTTATGGCGACCGACGCAGTGTTTGCCGTGCTGGCTTTTTGGCTGGCATTCTCATTACGCTGGGGGGTTTGGTATGTGCCCCATGGCCAGGAATGGTATTTATTTGCCGTGGCGCCGTTTCTTGCGGTGCCCATCTTTATCAAGATGGGCTTGTACCGTGCTATCGTCCGTTATATCGAGATGCGCGCCTTATTGACAATTGTCCAGGCCGCCACGCTGTACGCGTTGATTTTTGCATTTGTGATCTATCAATCCAGCATCCCCATTATTCCCCGGACGGTAGCCCCGTTGAACGGCCTGTTAATGATGTTGCTGGTGGGCAGCAGCCGTTTTTTTGCGCGGTGGTGGTTGGCGGATACGTATGGCCGCCTGCCTGGAATACGCGGTTCGGCCAATTGCCAGAAAAAAAATGTCGTGATTTATGGGGCAGGAAGTGCCGGTGTACAGTTGGCGGCGGCGTTGATCCATGGCCGTGAATACAATCCGGTCGCCTTTATTGATGATGACCGGTTGTTGCATAAGCAGAAAATCAATGGCATCAAGATCTATCCGCTCAGTTTGCTAAGTTACGTGATAAAGCACCATAAGGTTTCCGATATTCTCTTGGCCATGCCATCGGTGAGCCGGTCACGCAGAAGTGAAATTATCCGCTTGCTTGAGCCTTATGCGGTCCATGTCAGGACAATGCCGGGGCTGGCCGATATTGCCCAAGGTAAAGTGACCTTTGACACTTTGCAAGAAGTGGATATTGCCGATCTTTTGGGGCGTATTTGTATTGACCCCGATCCTGCGCTCATCCATTCCACGATTAGCGGTAAAGTTGTTATGGTCACTGGTGCTGGAGGTTCCATTGGTTCGGAAATATGCCGCCAAATTATCCGTCTGCAACCTACCGTCCTGATCCTGTTTGAGGTCTGCGAATTCGCCCTTTATTCGATAGAAAAGGAATTGAACCATTTGTTATCTAAAACAAATGGGGCAAATACGGTTGAGCTGGCCGCCGTGTTGGGTTCGGTATGTGACCGCGGACGGGTGGAAAAAATATGCCAGGCCTTTAAGGTGCAAACGCTTTACCATACAGCCGGTTATAAGCATGTCCCTATGGTGGAACGGAATCCCGGCGAGGCTATCAGGAATAATATTTTCGGTACGCTTCAGACCGCCCAGGCCGCCATTGCCGCCCATGTTGAAAAATTTGTGCTGATTTCCACCGACAAAGCCGTCAGGCCGACCAATACGATGGGGGCGTCCAAACGTTTTGCGGAATTGATCCTCCAGGCCCTGAGCGCCAATGCAGAGGATAGCCAACAAACTTGTTTTACGATGGTCCGTTTTGGTAATGTCCTGGATTCTTCCGGCTCTGTCGTTCCGCTATTCAGGGAACAAATTGCCCGGGGCGGGCCTGTGACAGTCACTGATGCCCGTGTCATCCGGTATTTTATGACCATACCCGAAGCCGCCCAGTTGGTGATCCAGGCGGGGGCCATGGGGCAGGGCGGGGATGTGTTTGTGTTGGATATGGGGGAGCCGATCCGTATTCTTGATTTGGCTAAACGCATGGTGCATCTGAGCGGTTTGGAAGTGAAGGACGAAGACCATCCAAATGGTGAGATTGAAATTAGTTTTATCGGGTTAAGGCCCGGGGAAAAATTGTATGAGGAATTGTTGATCGGCGACCATGTGTCAGAAACCGACCACCCCAGGATAATGAGGGCTAAAGAGCCCGTCATTGCTTGGGCTGAGTTGCAAGCCATGCTGGGTTTATTGGAGCGTGCAACCGAAAGTGGCGATTTTGAACAAGTTAGGAAGGTTTTGACGGGCGCGGTCGCAGGCTTTGTCCCCCAGTGTGAAATAAGCGATGTATTGTGGAAAAAGGCGGGACGGAACGGGGGTTTTTGACAGGATAAAAAAAACCTCCCATCGTTTGCACGAAGGGAGGCCGAAGTTCAAGCAGGAGTTATGAGGAGTAACTGCTTGAGGTATAACACCAGGAGGTCGTTAATCTGATAGAACTCAATTTTTTAGTTGGGTTCTTGTCGCAATGTTGCTATAAATAGCGGCTGTTGCAAATAATATCGTTGAAACAATAAATTGACCGGAAATAAAACTCCAAATACCGGCAATAAACAGTAAACCTATCAGTATCTCTTTCTTAAATTCGTTCATTGTTTTGTTCCTGTAAAATAAATAAAAATATTCATACAGTGCCGGGGGTTACCGATGTTTTTGCTTTTTCACTGAATTGGTGCTTACTATACAGAGATAAATTTTGGATACAATATATCAAATACTAAATGGATTGATCTCATTTGTGAAACAATGCTGGTGTCAATCGTTTTCTTGATAGAATGGTTGCCATTTTTATAAATTTAGACACAAAATTCATGAAAATGACTAAGGATAGCGGTTATAAAGTGTGTGATAAAACACCAAAAAATGTATTTTCAGGATCTTGAGGAAATGAAGTGGACAAGTTAACCAGTATGAATGTTTTTGTTCGGGTCGCGAGAGCCGGAAGCTTTGCGGGTGGCGCCCGTGAACTTGGGATTTCCAGGGCCATGGCGACCAAGCATATTATGCAGCTAGAGGGCAGCCTGGGGACGCGGTTATTTAACCGGACGACACGCAGCTTAAGCCTGACCGATGTCGGTGCCTCTTATCTCGAGCGTTGCCAACAAGTTTTGCTCGATGTTGAAGAGATGGAATCGGCGGTCACCCATTTGCAAACCGAGCCGCGCGGGGTGTTAAAAATCAGTGCGCCGCCAGTGATCGGGGCCAGCCACATTACCCGTGCGATCTCACAGTTTTTGAAGATGCACCCGGATTTGACCGTGGATTTGATTTTGCAAAGCAGCCCGGGGGATTTGATTGATGAAGGGATAGACGTGGCCATTTATTTGGGGACATTGGATGACACGAGTATGGTGGCGCGGAAATTGGCCAGTTCATCCATGGTGGTTTGCGGCTCGCCCGATTATTTGGCCCGTTACGGCATTCCCAAGACCCCCGAGGATTTGCTCCAACATAGCTGTTTGGTTAATTGGGCCAGTTCCCCTAGAAACAGATGGCAGTTTAAAAGCGAGGCCGGCCATACGGTTATTGCCGTTTCAGGACGTATGCAGGCCAATGTGGCCGATGCAATCCGGGTGGCTGCAATTGATGGCTTAGGCCTGGTGATGCTGGCTTCCTATGTGGTCGCAAGGGACATCGAAAAAGGCAAGTTAAAAGCCGTATTGGAAAATTACACCTTGCCGCCTTTAGACATTCATGCCGTGTATCCGCACCGGAAATATTTATCTGCCAAGGTCCGGCGTTTCCTGGATTTTTTGCAGGAATGGCTAGGCCCCCAAGTCACCATGCCCGGCTCAGAATAAACGCCTGGCGCAGGCTTTCTTATCCATAAAAATGATTGCCAATTCTTAGGTTTATCAGCAGATTGCTTGACCCTGCCTGTCTGGATGCGATAATAGGCGGACTTGTCACCGACAACTAGGCTTTTGGCGGCCCAAAAGCTTACCATCCTAAATGAATTGTAAGATTTAACCTACTTACCGAACGGTCAATGATAAATAACCTTTCCCCGCTCCAGGCTTGGGAATTAATGCAGAAGCAACCACGGGCTGTGTTAATTGATGTCAGGACAAAAATAGAGCATACCTTTATCGGGCATCCTCCTGGCGCGCTTAATATCCCTTGGAAAGAACTGCCGGATTGGTTGTTGAACCCTGAATTCGTCCCTTTAGTGGTCGAAGCCGTGCCAGAACGCGACACCCCCATTTTATTATTGTGCCGGAGCGGACAACGTTCCTTGGACGCCGCCAACACCTTGCAACAAGTGGGTTATATCCGGCTTATTAATATCGAGGGCGGCTTTGAAGGCCCTTTGGATAATGATAAGCACCGTGGCAACATCGGCGGTTGGCGGTTTCATGGCCTACCGTGGCAGCAAAGCTAGGGCCACACTAACCCCCCACGCTACCAATTATTGATGGTAAACAACCATCTTATTACCTAACACAAGCCAGATTCTGCTTAAATCGGGCAAGCCTGTTTATTTAACCTCCAGAGTACATCCAAAGTGATTGAAAAATTAAGAAATATTGCCATTATTGCCCACGTTGACCACGGTAAAACGACCTTGGTTGACAAGTTGCTCCAACAATCTGGCACCTTCGCCGCGCATTCCAAGGTCACTGAGCGGATCATGGATTCCAACGATTTGGAAAAAGAGCGCGGCATTACCATCCTTGCCAAAAACACGGCATTGGATTGGCGTGATTACCATATTAACATCGTCGACACCCCAGGCCATGCCGACTTTGGCGGCGAAGTCGAGCGTGTCTTGTCGATGGTCGATTCGGTTCTATTGTTAGTCGATGCCGTTGACGGCCCGATGCCACAAACCCGGTTCGTCACCCAAAAAGCGTTTGCCTTAGGGTTGAAACCCATTGTCGTCATCAATAAAATTGACCGTCCAGGCGCGCGCCCTGATTGGGTGGTTGACCAAACTTTTGACTTATTCGACCGCTTAGGCGCAACTGACGAACAGTTGGATTTCCCCATCGTTTACGCATCGGCATTAAATGGTTATGCAGGATTGGACACCTCAGTGACTGGCGGTGACATGACCCCTTTGTTTGAGACCATCGTCGAAAGGGTTAGCCCACCTAAAGTGGATTTGGACGGCCCGTTCCAAATGCAAGTCACCAGCTTGGATTACAATACTTATGTGGGCGTTATCGGTGTCGGCCGTATCCAACGCGGCGCCATCAAAGCAAACCAGCCGCTGGTCATCGTCAACCGCGAAGGCGTGGAGCGCAAAGGCCGCATGTTGCAATTGTTCGGTTTCCACGGCTTGGAGCGTGTGGAAGTTGAATCAGCCCGCGCGGGTGACATTATCGCCTTCACAGGGATTGAAAAACTGGAAATTTCCGATACCCTTTGCCATCCCGATGCGGTCGAAGTGATGACCCCGCTGACCGTGGACGAACCCACCGTGACCATGACTTTCCAAGTCAACAACTCACCGTTTGCCGGCAAGGAAGGCAAATTCCTGACTTCACGGCAAATCCGTGACCGTCTGGAAAAGGAACTGCAACACAACGTCGCCCTGAAAGTTGAAGACACTGGGGATCCAGACAAATTTAAAGTCTCTGGTCGTGGCGAGCTGCATTTGTCGGTATTGATCGAAAACATGCGCCGCGAAGGTTTTGAGCTGGGCGTGTCAAGGCCGGAAGTGATCATCAAGGAAGTGGATGGCGAAAAGCATGAACCGTTTGAGATGGTGACCATCGAGGTGGAAGAAATCCACCAAGGTTCGATCATGGAAAAATTGGGCGACCGTAAAGGCGATTTGGTCAATATGGTCCCTGATGGCAAAGGCCGTATCCGTTTGGAATACATGATGCCATCACGCGGCCTGATCGGTTTCCAAACTGAATTCATGACCGCCACTTCCGGTTCCGGTTTGCTGTACCACGTATTCGACCATTACGGCCCGATGAAAAAAGGCGAAATTGGCGTCCGTAAGCGTGGCGTATTGGTGTCTATGGTGCAAGGTAAAGCCTTGGCTTATGCGTTGTTTGCCTTGCAAGAACGTGGCGAATTGTTCTTGGTCCATGCTGATGAAGTTTACGAAGGCATGTTGGTCGGTATCCATTCCCGCGCCAATGACTTGGTGGTTAACCCAACCAAAGCCAAACAGCTCACCAACATCCGCGCCGCCGGTACTGACGAAAACTTGATTTTAGTGCCCATCCAAAAAATGACTTTGGAACAGGCCTTGGAATTTATTGGTGAAGACGAGTTGGTTGAGGTGACGCCTAAGTCGATTCGTTTGCGTAAGAAATTACTGACAGAAAACGAGCGGAAACGCGCGGCGAAAAGCTAAGTCCGTTTGAAAAGCCAGTGTGGGCGATTTTCGCCCACATGAAGAGGTCATGCTGCTATGAAATTAAAAGTCGTTATCCATGATGCCGAAGAAGGTGGTTATTGGGCGGAAGTCCCCGCCATTCTTGGCTGCGCGACCCAAGGCGATACTTATGAACAATTGATTGCCAATATTTATGAAGCGGTCGAGGCTTGCTTAAGTGTTGATCTTGATACGTTAGAACTGACAGAACACGACAGGATCATGGAGCTGGCTGTTTGAAGTCGATTTCAGGTAAAGCATTTGCCAAGTTGATTGAAAAGCGCGGCTGGCGTTTGGTGAGAATAAACGGTAGCCACCATGTTTACATGCAAACAGGCAATCCTATTCGGCTTTCAATACCTGTACATGGCAATGAAGATTTAAAAATCGGGCTGCTAAAGCATTTTATGAAAGTGGTTGGTATCGTTGAAGAAGATTTCTAGTCGGTGAACCATGAACGAAATTATTTTCCTAGTTGAAGAAGCACCCGAAGGCGGCTTTATTGCTAAAGCTTTAGGTGCATCCATTTTCACACAAGCTGATGATATAAGCGAGTTGCATCAAAGCTTGCGCGAAGCCATAGATTGTCATTTCGAACCGATGGATAAACCAAAAATCATCCGTTTACATTTTGTCCGTGAAGAAGTGATTGCGGCGTGAAATTGCCCTGTGATGTGTCCGGCTTGGAATTGGCAAACAAATTGTCAGTATTAGGTTATGAAGTCACTCGCCAGAATGGTAGCCATATCCGCTTAACGACTCAGCAAAATGATGAGCATCATATTACTGTGCCGAAACATGATCCATTAAAGATGGCTATGTCACCGTTAGTTGTTGAAAAAATTTTATGTTCGGCGCAAAGCCTTATTTAATGCGGATTGCGGCTTTCGCTCAAAGCCGCGTCATTTAAGGCTTCCACAATTAACGGTGACATAGCCTTAAAGGTAGGCACTTTTTCGGCAATATTGAATGATGTTGCCAAGCATTTTTCAATCAGCCGTGATGAACTGTTGCAACAATTGTTTTAATTAAAAATGAGTTTTAACCCCAAACTATGACCCCACGCACCGCCACCGTAGAGCGCAACACGCTCGAAACCCAAATCAAGATATCCATTAATGTGGATGGCACAGGCCAAGCCAGTTTTACTACGGGCGTGCCGTTCCTCGACCACATGCTCGACCAGATCGCCCGGCATGGTTTAATCGACATGGATATTGTCGCCCACGGCGATTTGCAGATAGATGCGCACCACACCGTCGAAGATGTCGGCATCACCTTAGGCCAAGCGGTGGCTAAAGCCATTGGCGATAAAAAAGGCATCGTCCGTTACGGGCATTCTTATGTGCCACTGGATGAAGCCTTGTCGCGGGTGGTGGTGGATTTTTCCGGCCGTCCTGGCTTGTTTTACAATGTCACCTTTCCGCGTGGCATGATCGGCTCGTTTGATGTCGATTTGTTCCGCGAATTTTTCCAAGGTTTTGTCAACCATGCGGGCTTAACGTTACACATTGATAATCTTAAAGGTGTCAACGCCCATCATATCGCCGAAACAGTTTTTAAGGCTTTCGGGCGTGCTTTGCGGATGGCGATGACTGCCGACGAACGCATGGCGGGCATTATGCCTTCCACCAAAGGTACGCTTTAAGCTAAGTTAATTGTCCACGAAAGATACGAAAAGCACGAAAAAGTAATTTGCATAATAGTAAGATTGCTTGAGATTAATCCTACGCCAACATTTATGTGAATACTTAAAACGGATTGATTTCGTGCCTTTCGTGGACAAAAATGATTTATAACATCATCTTTACTGAATTTTTATGTCTTCTGTTGCTGTAATTGATTATGGAATGGGCAATTTGCATTCAATTGCCAAAGCCTTGCAACACGCCGCACCTGATGTGTCGGTCACCGTCACAGCCGATGCACTAGCGATTTTGCAAGCCGACCGTGTGGTGTTCCCCGGCGTGGGGGCGATACGCGATTGTATGCACGCCCTGAAACAAGCCGGTTTGGATGAGGTTATCCAAACGGTTGCCAAAACCAAGCCCTTATTGGGTATTTGTTTAGGGATGCAGGCCTTATTGACGGACAGTGCAGAAAATGGGCATAACCTCTGCCTGAATATTTTCTCAGGCCACGTTGTCCGTTTTCCTGAAGATTTACACGATCATGAAGGAACTCGCCTGAAAATTCCCCACATGGGTTGGAATCAAGTCAGGCAAAATCGACATCCCTTATGGCAAGGCATTCCCCAAGACAGCCGGTTTTATTTTGTCCATAGTTATTACGCACAACCGGATGATGCGTCCATTGTCGCGGCGACAACCGATTATCCAGAACCGTTTGCCTGCGCATTGGCGCAAGACAATGTTTTTGCCGTACAATTCCACCCCGAAAAAAGCCAAGCCGTAGGCTTGCAATTGCTGAACAATTTTTTGCACTGGGACGTGTAGAGCCGTGATAGGCGCACCTCTTAATTCCGGTCATGTCTTTATTGAGTTGAGGAACCACTTGTTATGCTGTTAATCCCCGCTATTGATTTAAAAGAAGGCAAATGTGTGCGCTTGCGCCAAGGCCGCATGGAAGATGACACGATATTTTCCGATGATCCTGTCGCCGTGGCGGGGCGTTGGGTGGATGCGGGGGCGAAGCGTTTACATTTGGTCGATTTGGACGGTGCATTTGCGGGCAAACCCCGCAATGCCGAAGTGATCCACGCGATAGTTGAGGCCTACCCTGATTTGATCATCCAAATCGGTGGCGGCATCCGTGACGAAGAAACGGTTGAAGCATACCTGAACGCAGGTGTCGAGTATGTGATTATCGGCACCAAAGCGGTCAATGAACCCCATTTTGTCCGCGATGTGGCGATGGAATACCCGCGCCGTATTATTGTTGGTTTGGATGCCAAAGACGGTAAAGTTGCCGTGGATGGCTGGTCGAAACTGTCAAAGCATGATGTGATCGATCTGGCCCAGCATTTTGAAGCCGATGGCGTGGAAGCGATTATTTACACGGATATTGCCCGTGATGGCATGATGCAGGGTGTCAATGTTGAAGCCACTGCAAGGTTGGCACGGGCGATAAAAATTCCGGTGATCGCTTCGGGTGGTATCACTAACCTTGATGATATTCGGGCCTTAGGGGCTTTTGCCCATGAAGGCATTATGGGCGCGATTACCGGACGCGCCATTTATGAAGGTACGCTGGATTTTGCTGAAGGCGAAAAACTTGCCGAATCTTTTTAACTATGAGCCTAGCCAAACGTATCATCCCTTGCCTTGACGTCGATAACGGCCGCGTCGTTAAAGGCGTAAAATTTGTGGACATCCGCGATGCCGGTAACCCGGTTGAAATCGCCCGCCGTTATGACCGCGAAGGGGCCGATGAAATTACCTTTTTGGACATCACCGCCACCCATGACAACCGTGACACCATTATCCATGTTGTCGAGCAAGTCGCCAGTGAAGTCTTCATCCCCTTGACCGTCGGCGGCGGCATCCGAACTTTGGATGACATCCGCCGGATGCTGAATGCGGGCGCTGACAAGGTCGGTATCAACAGTGCGGCGGTGTTCCGCCCTGAATTTGTCCAAGAAGCTGCCGGACGCTTCGGTTCGCAATGTATCGTGGTCGCCATTGACGCGAAAAAAACTAGCCAAGACGGCGAAGTAGCCAGATGGGAAATTTTTACCCATGGAGGGCGCAAAGCCACCGGTATAGACGCCATCGAATGGGCGGAGAAAATGGTCGCTTATGGGGCAGGGGAAATCCTTTTGACCAGTATGGACAGGGATGGGACCCGCGAAGGGTTTGACCTGCCATTGACCCGTGCCATCAGCGAAGCTGTTGCCGTGCCAGTCATTGCATCAGGCGGGGTTGGTAACTTGGATCATTTGGCGGATGGTGTGATCAATGGCAAAGCCGACGCGGTGTTGGCGGCGAGCATTTTTCATTTTGCCGAATATACGATACAGCAGGCCAAAGAACACATGCGCGCCCGCGGAATTGAGGTGCGCTTATGAGCTGGCTAGATGAAATCCGTTGGACGCCAGAGGGCTTAGTCCCCGTCATCGCCCAACAAGCAGGCAATGGCAGGGTGGTGATGTTCGCCTGGATGAACCGCGAATCCTTGGCATTGACCGCCCAAGAAGGCTATGCCGTGTATTGGTCACGCTCACGCAATAAACTCTGGCGCAAAGGTGAAGAATCCGGCCATCGGCAGAAAGTTATCAGCATCCAGCTGGATTGCGATGGAGACGTGATTTTGCTGGAGATTGAACAAGAAGGCGGCATTGCTTGTCACACCGGGCGCGAAAGTTGTTTTTATCGGCAGTTGGTTGACGGGCAATGGCAAGCGGTGGAAGCGGTTATTAAAGATCCTGAAACCATTTATAAAAAGCTATGAACGACACCTTAAGCCAACTCGCAGACGTCCTCGAACAACGCAAACAACAATCTGCCGACAAATCCTACGTCGCCAGTTTGTACGCAAAAGGCTTGGACACCATCCTGAAAAAAATCGGTGAAGAAGCCACCGAAACCGTGATAGCGGCGAAAAATGGCGAAAAACAACAAATCGTTTATGAAACCGCCGATTTATGGTTTCATTGCATGGTGATGCTGGCGGACCAGGGCTTGCATCCTGATGATGTATTGACGGAATTACAACGGCGTTTTGGCCTGTCTGGACTAGAAGAAAAGGCGCAACGCCAAAATAAATAAACAAAAACACATAGCGGAGTTTAAACATGGGCTTTAGTATCCCTCATTTATTGGTTGTATTAGCGATTGTCATTGTTGTCTTTGGGACTAAACGCTTACGTAATTTGGGCGCCGATTTGGGCGGGGCGATCAAAGGCTTCCGTACCGCGATCAAAGATGGCGAAGAAGGTAAAAAACTCGACGATGATGATGGCCAAGTGATTGATGGCGAAGTCACCCTCAAAAAAAATGACAAGGTGTAGTTGAACCATGTTTGAGGTTGGATTTTCAGAACTTTGCATGATAGGTTTGGTGGCCTTGCTGGTGATAGGGCCTGAAAAGTTGCCCAAAATGGCGCGTCTGGCAGGTTTTTGGATAGGAAAAACCCGTGCGATGGTGGCAAACGTCAAAGCCGAAATCCATTCCGAATTACAGGCCGAAGAAATGCGCCAACTGGTAAAATCCCAATCGGGTTTGGAAGAACTGCAAAATTTGCAAGAAGAGTTTACCCATACCATCCATAGCGTCAAAGCGTCTTCAGAAGAGCTGGAAGATAGCATCAAACAAAGCAATCCACATGAATGAGAGCGATTTTGAAGAATCGGTAGGCCAATCGTTTATCAGCCACCTTGTCGAATTGCGTGACCGCCTGTTGAAGGTCATCCTGTGCGTGCTGATGGTTTTTATCGGCCTGGCCTCTTACGCCAACGAAATTTACAGTTTTTTGGCAGGGCCTTTGCTACAGCACCTGCCGAAAAATAGCACCATGATCGCCATTGAAGTGGCTTCGCCTTTTTTTACCCCCTTCAAATTGGCTTTTATTGTTGCCGTTTTTGCCTCAATTCCTGTCATCCTTTATCAATTCTGGGCATTTGTCGCCCCGGGGTTGTATAAGCACGAACAGCGTTTGGTGTTTCCCTTGCTGATCGCTAGCACCTTGCTTTTTTACACGGGTGTGGCCTTTGCCTATTTTATTGTCTTCCCGTTGATTTTTGGCTTCTTGACCGCCGCCGCACCTGTGGGTGTCACCGTCATGACCGACATTGCCCAATATCTGGATTTTGTCTTGGCGCTCTTTTTTGCCTTTGGCGTATGCTTTGAAATACCGATATTCACCATTGTCCTGGTTTGGACGGGTTTCATTTCGCCCGCTGATTTGGCGGAAAAGCGCCCTTATGTGATTGTCGGCGTGTTTGTCATCGCCATGTTCCTGACGCCCCCTGACGCGCTCTCGCAAACGTTGCTGGCGGTGCCAATGTGGATGTTGTTCGAGATAGGGCTGCTGTTTTCGCGGCTATTTGTGCGCAAAACCGAGGATGACGATAACCTTCCGGTTGCTGTCAACAGTATCCATCAACAGAATAAAAGGGGTTAGTATGGACGGGTATAAACAAAGCAAAACAGTCCGGTATACGCTGTCGGTTGTTTATTTGTTAGTCTTGGCATTCCTGGTTGTTGGGACGCTTTTATCCGAACAAAACAAACTGGAAGCCGCATCCCAGCAAGAAAAACTGTCTGTGGTGAAATGAACAAGGTCATACGTAATGCAATAAACGTTAAATGGCCTTGACTAAGCAGCCGAAATAGGGTCTAATAGCCGTCTTTTGTAGACCCCCGCCTAGGTAGCTCAGTCGGTAGAGCAGAGGACTGAAAATCCTCGTGTCGGCAGTTCGATTCTGCCCCTGGGCACCACTACAAAACTAGCAATTCCCGGAACTGGGGTTGTTTACCGAATATAAAGCCTAGGTAGCTCAGTCGGTAGAGCAGAGGACTGAAAATCCTCGTGTCGGCAGTTCGATTCTGCCCCTGGGCACCATGAATAAGCAGCATAAAAAAACCGGCTCATGTGGCCGGTTTTTTTATGCCTGAAGGTTACGATAGGCTTACCAGACTTGCTTATAAATCACTAAGGATGTGTCCGCGTAAATTGGTGACAGCCCGGTTTGCGACGCCGATGACGCTGATCTGTTGCTTGATGGTGCGGGTATAATTTTCATGGAGATGGCCATGAAAAATATGTTTTACGCCCATAGCGGCCGCCAATTCGCCAATGATTGGGAAGCCGTGGCGATGCGAGCCAGGGGCTTCATGGGTCACCAGAATGTCGGCTTTCTGGTTTTTTAAGGATTCAAATTCGTCATGCCAGATGGCTGACCGGTATTTGAGCGACATTTCCGCATTTTTGATATGGGCGGACTGGTAGTCGAGATAGTGCTGTTTGTTTTGCCATTTGGGTGGCTGTGGCGGATACCAGACGCGGCCTAGGAAGATGCCGCCCAGGCCGGCGATCCGTATGCCTGCGACTTCAGCGACTTTCAAATGCAAGCTTTTATGGGCTAGGGCGGAATGGAACAGGTTATGGTATTTGTTAGGGGTTTCAAAGTCGTGGTTGCCTGCGATCCACCAGATTTCAGTCGAACCAATAATGTCCGCAAGATATTCTTCCAGCGGCTTGTCCAAATCGTAATCACCGAGCATCACCACGGCTTCAGGCTTGTGCTTGTGCACTGCCGCTATCAGGGCGTTAAAATTCCCGTGGGGGTCGCCAGCAAATAAAATTTTGTCATATTGGCTCATGTTGTTACACCGTCTGTGGTATTAACCCTAATGCCAAAAATAACAGAGTGTGATCGCCGTTATTGCCCGTGGGTTTATATGTCCTCAAGTATAGTGGTCTGGGTGGACAGTCGCCTTTGGGCGACGGTCCATGGGGTGAAAATTATCTAAACAATCTCTCTGGCTTTGGTAAAAGCTGCACGAAAATCCAAATATAATGGTTTGTCAGTTTCCAGCATGAGCCTTAACATTTCGTTTTGCAGTTGGTATTTGACATTGCCAACCGCCAACGCGCCGACTCCGACCGCTCCAGTGCCTTCGGCGGCATGGGCCAACGGTACGCCAAAATCATTGCGCTTGATGCCTTCAATGCCAGCAGGTGGCACGGCGTTGACATCGCCAGCGACTTTCAATTGCAAAGCGGCTTTTAAGGTCGCGGCGTTCAGCACCTGGATGCCTGCTTTTGCCGTGCAGAAAATAATATCGGCATCCCGTAACAAGCCAGCTTTTTCTGCATCGTTGCCCCCAACCGCACCTGTCAGATGGCAGGAGAAACGGCGGTTATAAGCTTTGGCGACATCGTCGGCTGTTTCAGCCGACAAATGGTCAACCAAAGCGGTTTGCGCACCCGCCAGCGAAGCGATCACGCCAGTGGCAATGCCAACCGGCCCGGTGCCGCCAAACACCAAGGCTTTGCAATCCGCCAAAGTTTTGCCATGTTTGTTTTGCAATTCCTTTTCAACGCAAGCAACCAAGGCCGCCGCCGTCGTGAATGCGCCGCTGGGGTCGGCAAACACCGACACTTCGAACGGCGGCACCATCGCCCGTTGGCTGGCATTGAGCATATCCATCGCCAAGGCCAAATCACGTCCGCCGATGAAAATACCGGTACGTTTGACACCGGCGGGGCCACGGGAAAAGATAGCGTCTTGGGTTAGGCCATTGACGCTATCCAATTTGACGTTGCTGTACGGCATCAGCACATCAAAACCGGCATCCATCGCCATATTGATGTCAAACGGACTGTTGTGCGGCATAGGGTCAAGCATGTGTAAAATGCTACGTTTTTCCATTAGGCATCCTCAATGGGTGACGGAGTGGTTTGATAATTACGCTTTTGATTTTATGTAATCCCTGGCGACGGCAAACGCATGTTCAAAATGCAGGTACAGGGGTTTGTCAGTATTGAGCATGCTTTTTAGCAGTAAATTTTGCGCCTGATATTTGATATTGCCGATAGCCAACGCGCCGATGCCGACTGCACCACTGTTGGAGCCCGCTATCGGTGTGCCATTATGGAACGCATCGACACCCGCAATGCCCGCTGGTGGGACGGCGTTGACGTCCGCCGCGACTTTCAATTGCGGTGCGGAAGCCACCAGTTCCGCGCTTAATAGTTCAATGCCCGCCGCACCGGTGGCGAACACCACGTCGGCGGTTTTCATATACTCGGCCTTATCGGCGTCCGCGCCTGCGGTGATGGTGATTTTACCGTCACCGAATTCATTGCTGCATAAATCCGCGATGGCTTGGGCTTTTTCCAATTGTCTGCCAATGATGCGCACGTTTGCGCCCGCTTGCGCCGAGATCACCGCAGCCGCTTGGCCGACCGGCCCGGTGCCGCCCAAAGCCAAGATAGTTTTGCCTTCCAGCGTGGTGTTGAATTTTGTGATCAACTCATGTTCCACGGCGGCAACCATGCCCGCCGCCGTGGTGAAGGCGCCGCTGGGATCGGCAAACACGGACACTTCAAACGGGGGCACCATCGAGCGTTTCGCGGTTTTCAACATGTCCATCGCTTGTTTGGTGTCACGTCCGCCGATGAAAATCCCGGTGCGCTTCAAATTTTTGGTGCTGCGTGAAAAGATTGCGTCTTGAACCAATCCCTGCACTTCGCTAGGTTCAACGTTTATATAAGGTAAAGCGGAAACCCAACCGGCATCCAATGCCATGTTAACGTCAAATGGGCTAAGGTTTTTTGCTGTGGTCAGCATGTGTAAGATAAATGGTTTTTCCATGAGGGCTCCCTGTGATAATTGGCTTGTAGTTAGCTAGCAAGTATAAAAGAAAAAAACTGAGATTAACAATGCCGTAATGTATTTCTATGGTTTTGGGGGAAATAAGCCTTGCCGCGAGGGCTGGCGGATCCTGAAACTAAAGGCCTGGCAACGCCGGCCGTAGTTTTTGGCCTATGCCTTTAAGTTACGATGTTCAAGCTAGGGGGAAGGTGGTTGTATTGGGTTGATATATTTGCTTGGCGGCGATTTATGCCGTTATTTTCCATCCCATCCCCTATCCAGTTCCCGCAAATGCTTAAGTTTTTCGCTGATTTTTATTTCCAGTCCGCGTGTGGCAGGTTCGTAATAGCGGGTTTCGGGAAAACCATCGGGGAAATAATGCTCCCCGGCGGCATAGGCTTCCGGTTCGTTGTGGGCATAGCGGTAGGCTTTGCCGTAGTCCAGCGATTTCATCAATTTGGTGGGGGCATTGCGCAAGTGCAGGGGCACGGGCAGGCTGCCGTGTTGGGCGGCATCGTGCATGGCGGCTTTGTAGGCTTTGTAGACGGCGTTGCTTTTCGGGGCGCAAGCCAAGTACACCACGGCTTGCGCCAAGGTCAGTTCGCCTTCGGGGCTGCCCAGTCGTTCTTGCGCTTCCCAGGCGTTGATGGCGATTTGCAGGGCGCGGGGGTCGGCGTTGCCGATGTCTTCCGAGGCCATGCGCACGATGCGCCGTGCCAGGTAGCTCAAATCACAACCGCCGTCGATCATGCGGCATAGCCAATATAACGACGCATCGGGCGAACTGCCGCGCACGGACTTGTGCAGCGCGGAGATTTGGTCATAAAAATCATCGCCTTGTTTGTCAAACCGCCGCACCCCGCCGGACAGCACTTCTTGGGCGATGCCCTCGTCTATGTCTTGGCGTTGTTGGGCGGCGGCGAGTTCCACGGCGATTTCCAGCAAATTCAACAAGCGTCTGGCGTCGCCGTCGGCGACACGGGCAAATTGCTGTTTGATGGTGCCGTCCATGGCTATGGCGAGTTGCCCTAAGCCGCGTTCGGTGTCGGTGAGGGCTTGTTCCAGCACTTGCAGCAAATCGTCTGGGGTGAGGGCGTTGAGGACGTAAACACGGGCGCGTGACAATAACGCGTTGTTGAGTGCGAACGAGGGGTTTTCGGTGGTCGCACCGACAAAGTAGACCGTGCCGTCTTCGACATGCGGCAAAAACGCATCTTGTTGGGCTTTGTTGAAGCGATGCACTTCGTCAACAAACAGCACAGTGCGTTTGTTTTGCGTTTGCTGGAGCTTTTTCGCTTCGTCGACGGCGGCGCGGATTTCTTTCACGCCCGACAATACGGCGGACAAGGGCAACAGCACGGCATCGGAATGTTGCGCAATCAGCCTCGCCAGGGTGGTTTTGCCCGTTCCAGGCGGCCCCCAGAAGATCATCGAATGCAAACGGCCTGACAAAATCGCTTCGTACAGCGGTTTGCCGGGTTTTAGCAGATGTGCCTGTCCAATATATTCGCTGAGGACACGGGGGCGCATCCGGTCTGCCAGGGGTTGTAGGGAATGGTCAAACATGGGGCTATCCGGGGCTTATTCGGAAAAAACGTCCGCGCCTTTGGGGGCTTGGAAGTTGAAGAGCTTAGGATCTACTGGCGGGTTGTTTTTGATGTTGGAGAAATAAATGCGCGTCAATTGCCCGAAATTGTCGCTCAGCTCCATGCCGCTGAGTTGGCCTTTTTCCAAACCGATCACCAAGTATTTGAAGCTGCTGTCCTGGTTTTTGGGCAGTAATTTTATCCATTGCATATCGCCTTCGGTACCTTGCCCTTCCATGGTGTAATTGTCTTCTAGGTTGATGTCGCCGCTTAACAGCAGGGCGGGGGTGGAGCCCACCGATTCATCCAATTTCTTGATCGTGACTTGTTCCAGTTCGGTGTCGTAGAACCATACTTTGCCGCCAGTGGCGATGATTTGTTGTTGGAAGGGTTTTTGGTAATCCCAGCGGAATTTGCCAGGGCGTTGCAGATACAGCAAGCCGTAGCTGGTTTGCGCGGGGTTGCCTGCTTCGTTCAGCAAAATTTGTTTGAAATCGGCGGTGAGCGAGCGGGTGTTGGCGAGGAAGGTTTTCAGTTGCTCTACGGGTTTGGTTTCGGCAAATGCCGCCGCGCTGCTGGTTATCAGGCAGATGGCAATAGCCGTGGTACGGAAAAAGGAAGTCATCATGGCAATACTCATGGATAAATTAGGTTGGGGAAAGTGGCGCAATGTTTCTGATGTTTAGGGGATAGCGCGCGTCTGTTGTGTTCGGGTTATAGGACGGTGTTGCCAAGCCTTTCAATCCAGAAAAGCCTGGTGCGCCGCCAAGCAGATTTAATCAGGGATAAAACGTTCAAAGGGTTCGAACCAGGGTTTTTCCTCGTCTTCAGAAGCGGCCCCGTCCGTTTGTTTTTCGCAGGGGCGTATCCCTGGCTCCGACCCTGCGATATAGGGGTATTCACGGCCATGGCCGCAAGCGTCAACGGCAAGCATCCTGATATTTTCGGGTTGGTCCAGAGTCACCGGTTGGGTTGAAATTTGCCGCATCAATGCCGTCCAGATCGGCAATGCGCCAGTCGCCCCGGTCAAGCCTATTGGTTTGTTGTCATCCCGCCCGACCCAAACCACGGACAAGTAATCACCTGTGTATCCAGCAAACCAACTGTCTTTGGCGTCGTTGGTCGTGCCGGTTTTGCCCGCCAAGCCATAATCTTTCGGAAAGGCATTGTAAGCCGAGTTGCCCGTGCCTTCGCGCATGACTTCTTGCAGTATCGTATTGACGATGTAAGTCGCATCAGGATCCACCGTCTCTTTAACATTGAACGGGTAGCTTTGCAGATGTTTGGCATCCGATGAAATGACGGCGCGGATGGCCTTGATCGGGGTCAAGAAACCGCCGCCCGCAATGGTCTGGTACATTTGCGTGACATCCATTGGCGTCAGCGATGATGCGCCTAGCAGCAATGACGGGTACAAATCGACTTCTTTGTTGACGCCCAGTTGTTTGAGCGTCTTCGCGGTTTTGGCGATGCCGATATCCATGCCTATGCGTACGGTCGCCAAGTTATAAGATTTGGCTAATGCCTTATGCAACGGGACGCTGCCGTGTTCGCGGTGGTCATAGTTTTTGGGTGTCCAATCCGTGCCGTTTTGCCCCCTGACGGTAATGGAGCTGTCGCTGACACGCGTGGTGATGGTGTATTTTTTCGGGTCTTCCAGCGCAGTCAAATACACGGCGGGCTTGATCAAAGAGCCGATAGGCCGCACGGCATCCAGGGCCCGGTTAAAACCGCCTTCGGCATTTTCCCTGCCGCTAACCAGCGCGACAATTTCACCGCTGTCTTTGCGGGTGACGATAATCGCGGTTTCCAAGTCGTTTGCCTTAGGTAGCTTTTCCAGTTCCCGCAATTTGGCGGCGGCAGTTTTTTCTACGGTTTCCTGGATTTGCGTATCCAGCGTGGTGAAAATTTTCAGGCCTTCCGAGGTAAAATCTTCTTCCCGGTAATCGGCTTTGAGTTGCCTTTTCACCAGTTCCAAAAAACCTGGATAGCGGTTATGGGTACGGCGTTTACGGGGTATCACGCTTAACGGTTTGGCTTTGGCTGACATGGCCTCGCCTTCGGTTATGTATTTTTGCATGGCCATTTCATCAAGCACCAGATTACGCCGTTGCAGGGCGCGGTCCGGATAGCGGCGCGGGTCGTATTCGGATGGCCCGCGCACCAAAGCGACCAGCAATGCCACTTGGTCCAACGGCAAATCTTTTAAGGTGTTGCCGAAATAAAATTCACTCGCCAAGCCAAAGCCATGCACACCGTTTGCGCCATCTTGCCCAAGATAAATTTCATTAAGATAAGCTTCCATGATCGCGTCTTTGGGGTAGCGGTATTCCAAAATTAAGGCCATGAGCATTTCTTTGAGCTTGCGCGAAAGCTTGCGCTCGGAGCTTAAATAAAAGTTTTTGGCCAATTGTTGGGTGATGGTGCTGCCACCTTGCACCATGTCGCCTGCCCGGACATTGGCCCACATGGCCCGCGCGATGCCCCGCATGGAGACGCCAAAATGTTGGTAAAAATCACGGTCTTCGGAAGCCAGCAAGCCCTTGACCAAGGCATCCGGGGCATCGCTTAACTTGATCAGGATGCGGTCTTCTTTGATGGTGGGGTAAAAGTTGCCGATTTGTACCGGATCCATGCGGATGATGGGGATTTCTGCTGCCGGGCCGCCATTTTCAAACGGGCCCAGCGCGACAATCGAGCCGATACCGGTTTCATTGAAGGTCAGCTTGACGGATCGGCTTTCTTGCAATTCGTCCCAGAATTCAAATTGACGGGTTTTGATGAGGATTTGCTGTTCAGTCCGAAAATAAGACCCTTCCAGGGACAGTTGGGCGTCTTTGCGGTAGTTTAAGGTTTGTAACAATTCCTCTAATTTTTCAGCCGAGATATTGTATCCAGTATAAAGTTCCACCGGATCAGCATAAACGCGTGCGGGTATCGCCCAACGTTTGCCGTCAAATTGGTTGCGGACATTGTAATCCAGATAGCCTAGATAACTCATCAGCACAAAGCCGCCTGCGACAAAACCGATCAGTAAAAGGTTTCTAAACCAGTGGAAGCCCGCTTTTTTTGCGGGCTTTTTTGTAGCGTATCTAACACTTCTTCTAGTGGGTTTTTCTGCCATAGCACCTGGTCAAAATAAGGGATTAAACGTCTATCCTGTTCATTATACACGGATAATGTGGCAGGAATGGCTGTTGATGATGCATTTGCCAGATGAATGGTTGCTGAAGCCAGCTGATTTTGCTGGCTTCAGCCAGGGTGTTTTCGGCTATAAAAGCCCCCGCAATGGTTCGCTTACAGAAGCCAAGGCCAGCTAGGTTCTAGTGTTTGTCCAAACGCCAGCCATAAAATTTACAGGGATGTGTTAATTGGCGGGCAATTTAAATTAGTGCCTATATCCAATCAAATCACTATCAATTTACTGCAATTTTTACCGTAATCAGATATAATTTCATATTAAACAAACATTTCCCCCGCGCATTCCGCGCATTCTCATTCCACAACAAGGTAAATCCATGCTCAATGATGTTTCTACATTACCCTCTTTCCGTGATTTGGCACTGACAGACTCGGTGCTTAAGGCACTGGAAGATGTCGGTTATGAAACACCTTCGCCGATTCAGGCACAAGTTATCCCACACATGCTCGCAGGAAAGGATGTATTGGGACAAGCACAAACAGGGACAGGTAAAACCGCAGCGTTCGCGTTGCCAATTTTATCGCGTATTGATCTTAAGCAAAAAGATCCACAAGTGCTGGTGTTAGCTCCGACCCGTGAACTGGCTATCCAAGTAGCCGAAGCTTTTCAACGTTATGCCGCCCATTTAAAAGGTTTCCATGTCCTGCCCATTTACGGTGGGCAAGATTACAGCACCCAGTTGCGGCAATTAAAACGCGGTGCGCATGTCGTGGTCGGCACGCCGGGCCGTGTGATGGACCACATGCGTAAAGGTACTTTGAACCTCGACGGACTCGCCACGCTAGTGTTGGATGAAGCCGACGAGATGCTGCGCATGGGTTTTATTGACGATGTGGAATGGATCCTGGAACAAACCCCAGATGAACGCCAAATCGCGTTGTTCTCCGCGACCATGCCGACGGTGATCCGCAAAATCGCCAATGAATATCTGCACGAACCCGAACAAATCACCATTAAAGTCACCACCGCCACGGCAGAAAACATCCGCCAACGTTATTGGGTGGTCAGTGGTGTCCACAAACTGGATGCCTTGACACGCATCCTTGAAGTGGAAACTTTTGACGGCATGATTATTTTCGTTAGGACTAAGACCGCGACAGTCGAACTGGCGGAAAAGTTAGAGGCCCGTGGTTATTCCGCCGCGGCGATTAACGGGGACATGTCCCAGGCTTTAAGGGAACGCTCCATCAACAACCTGAAAAACGGCAAGTTGGACATCCTGATTGCCACAGACGTTGCCGCCCGTGGTTTGGACGTTGACCGTATCACCCATGTCGTCAACTACGACATCCCTTACGACACCGAATCTTACGTCCACCGTATCGGCCGTACCGGACGTGCAGGCCGTACTGGCGATGCGATTTTGTTCATCGCCCCGCGTGAGCGCAAGTTGCTGATGAACATTGAAAAGGCAACCAAGCAAAAAGTTGAGGAAATGGGCCTGCCATCCACGGAAGTCATCAACAACAAACGTATCGCCCGTTTCAAGCAAAACATCACCGATACGTTGGCGGCGGAAGAATTGAGTTTTTTCAGCCAATTGGTCGAGCAATACCAGCAAGAACATAATGTCTCGGCGGCGGAAATTGCGGCGGCCTTGGCAAAGTTAGTGCAAGGTGACACGCCATTGCTGATCCAAAACTTGCCGAAAAAAGCCCGTGATTCCAGGGATGAAATGTCCCCATCAAGGGGCGAGCGGGAAGACCGTCCTAGACGTGACCGTGGTGAGCGCGGCGACCGTGAACGTAGCCCTTCGCGCCGTGATTTCGGCGGCCCGGACATTGAAATGGAATTGTTCCGCATTGAAGTAGGCCACGCCCACGGTGTCAAACCTGGCAACATCGTTGGCGCCATTGCCAACGAAGCGGGCATTGATGGCAAGCATATCGCCAGAATTAAAATCGAAGACGATTACAGCACCGTTGAATTGCCGGCGGGCATGCCGAAGGAATTGATCCAAGATTTGCGTAGGGTGCGCGTTGCCGGCCAGCCTTTGAACATTTCTAAAGTGGAAGGCGGCAGTGCCAGGCGCGGTGCGGATGACGGCGCGAAAAAAATTGACAAAAGCAAAAAACGCTTGAGTTCACCATCCAGACGGGCCAAGCCGAAAGCGGAAGATTGAGCCTTAGGCGATAAGCCTTCCAGGTTGTTGGGATCTGGAAGGCCATTTGGATAATGCCAGGGTAGGCCGTGGCAAACGGGCGGGACGGGGTTGCAAAACCTGTCTCTTGATCACAATTTGTCCAATAAATAGACTATAACTTTATAGACACAGGGTTATAGCCAATTATGATTCCAACAGATGAACTGGAGTGGGCGCAGCAACTATTCGGAGAAAGTGATTTAGGCGATGCAAGGCGTTCTGCCCGGTTAGTCAATGTGGCTTCGCGCATGGCAAAACACATGGGCAGCTCATTGGCCAAAAGCTGCGGGCCGGACCAGGCCGCCCTGTTGGGCGGCTACCGTCTGATGCGTAACGGCGCGGTCAAGCCTGAGGCGATCAGGGCAAGCGGCTTCGCGGGCACCGCCAAATCGGTGCAGGAAGCCCAATGCCTCCTGGCCATTGAAGACACCACCTGTGTCAGCTACGAACATGCCGTGGCCGCCCAGCTGGGCCTGACGGGAGGCAAGAAAGCCGCCAAGCGGAATGGCTTTATGGTGCACTCGGTGTTGTTGCTGGATGCGGAAAGCGGGCACACGCTTGGCCTCATCGAGCAGCAACACTGGCAACGCGACCCCGCCAGCTACGGCAAGAGCCGCACCCGCAAGAAACGGGCCTACCCGGGCCGAGAGAGCCACAAATGGGAACAAGCCTCAAGGGAAGTGGCCAAGCGGTTGGGCCCTGCGATGCCGCGCACCCTGTCAGTGTGCGACCGCGAATCGGACATTTATGACTACCTGTGGTACAAGTGCAGCCACGGCCAACGCTTTGTCGTGCGAGCCCAAGCCAACCGCAGGCTCAAAGACAGCGAAGCCAAACTGTTTGACGCCCTGCGGCAGGACGCAACCGCGTTTTGTGGTTACATTGTGGACATCCCGCAGCGGGGTGGCCGCAAAGCCCGCCGCGCCAAAGTCCTGTTGCGCGGCGCGACCTTCGATTTCCTTGTGCCGGAAGGGTCGGCCGTGCCGGAAGAAAGCCTGCGGGTCAACGTCCTCCTGGCGGAGGAGATTGGCCCGCCCGCCGGGTCCGAACCCCTGCATTGGGTGTTGCTGACGACCGAAGCCCTTGATGGCGCGGAAGCCGCCCTGCAAATCGTCCGCTATTATGAACTGCGCTGGCGCATCGAAGACTACCATAAGGCCTGGAAAAGTGGCGTGGGTGTCGAGCGGCAACGCTTCCAGAGCGTAGGCAACTTGGAACGGATGCTGGCCATCACGGCATTTTTGGCGGTCAGGCTGCTGCAATTGCGGGAACGGCTGGATGTGCAGGGGACAACCAGCGGGGCGGTATTGGCGGAAGACGAATGGAAAGTCCTCTGGCTGTCAACCGAGCCCGATAAGCCCTTGCCAGAAGCCGCGCCCCCCATCCGCTGGGCGTATTACGCCATTGCAAGGCTGGGTGGCTTTTCCGACACCAAGCGCACAGGGCGCGTCGGTTGGGACACCCTGTGGCACGGTTGGTTTCGGTTACAAGAACGACTTCAGGGTTACCGGCTCAGTAAATCAAATTTGGATGGGTTGTGATCAAGAGACAGGTTGCAAAACCCCGCCCCGCTTTTTTATGGGTATCTCCGGGTCATTGCCGCCAAAGGCACGCGCCGCCAGCTTTGGCGACCGCATCCAAACGCTGTTCATGCGCGGCCAGTTCATCATCATTGCAAGCAAGCACGGCCAAGGCCGGGCGTTCGGTAGCCATACGCTGGCGGGTTTGTTGCGGCTGCGAGGCGGTTTCGGAGTGGCTGGGTGCGGTAGGTTCGTCCAATAACGAGGCTTGCCCTCCTGTCATCAGCAAAAACACATCGGCAAGGATCTCCGAGTCCAATAGCGCGCCGTGCAATTCGCGGTGGCTGTTGTCTATGCTATAACGCTTGCATAGCGCATCCAAGCTATTGCGTTGGCCGGGATGTTTCTTCCGTGCAAAGGCCAATGTGTCAAAAATTTTGCAATAGCTTTCAAGTTTGGGTTTGCCGGCATCTTTCAATAAACCCAGTTCATGGTTAAGGAAGCCCACGTCAAATGGCGCGTTGTGGATAATCAGTTCAGCCCCGTCAATAAACGCGATAAATTCCTCGGCAATTTCTTCAAAACGTGGCTTGTCCTGCAAAAAATCGTGGGTGATGCCGTGGACGGCCACCGCGCCGTCATCAATCTTACGGCCAGGGTTAAGGTAATAGTGGAAATGCCGGTTTGTCAGCCGGCGGTTGACCAGTTCCACGCAGCCTATTTCAATGACGCGGTGGCCTTCTTGCGGGTTAAGCCCGGTGGTTTCTGTATCGAGTACGACGAGCCGGTTGGCGAATTTGTGCTTGGTCAATGGTTTTTCCTTAATGGGGTGGTGGGTAGTTGCCCGGGGTGTCAGCAGGCCGAAGATAAGGGCTTAGGCTGGATTTATCAAGACGCCAGCCTAGCTTCCGATTATAGCGCGGCCATGGGCAATGCCTCCAGCAAACGGCAATTGGGTTTGGCCATTCCCCCTTTTGAAGGCGGCACGCCAGTTACCCCGGCTGTTTTAAGCGCTGAGGATACGGCATGGTTTTGGGTGTTTTGCTGGTTTGTTGCGGCGGAGGGGATTTTTGTGGGTGTTCAGGTCTTGCCGGCAATCGCGTAACACACCGGGGTCAGGACCAAACTTGCCGCCATGCCAAACAGCAACCCTGCGGATAATGATAGCGTCATCGGTATTAAAAATTGCGCTTGCGGGCTGGTTTCCAGCAAAGTGGGCAAGAAGCCCGCGAAGTTGGTCAGGAACGCCAACAAAATAGGCCGGAAACGCGAGGTGCAAGCCTCGCTGATCAGTTCTGTGATAGGGCGCTCCGAGCCCTCGTGTTCCCGGATGCTGTCCAGCAGCACGAGGCTGTCGTTGATGACCACGCCGCTGGCGGCGACCATGCCGACCAAGGATTCCATCGACAACGGCAAACCCAGCAAGCCATGCGCCAGCACGCCGCCGCTCCACGCCACGGGGGCGGCGAGCAGGAAGATCAAGGGCTTTAGATATGACCGGAACGGGATGGCGATCAACGCGTAAATGACGAACAGGGCGACTAAGGTGTTGCGGCCCAAAGAGGCGGTGGTGGCTTCCTGTTCCTGCCGGCTTTGGCCCTCAGCCACGCTGAGGCCATGGTGATCTTGCTGGAATTTAGGTAAGGCGCGGTTTTTTATATCGGCATAAAGGCTATTGACGTCCGCCAGTTTGGGGTCGACCCGGGCCTGCACTTTCAACACGCGCTGGCGGTTTTGGCGGACTAGCCTGGCGTAACCGGGGACTTGGGTCATTTCCGCCAACGTCCCCAACGGCGCGGACACGCCATCGGCAAGCCGCACAGGCAAGGTTTTTAAGGTATCCAAGGAACGCCGCTCTTCTATGGGCAAGCGTACCAGCACTTTCACTTCGCTACGCCCGCGTTGCAGCCGATGCACTTCCTCGCCGTAATAGGCCCCGCGCACTTGTTCCGCCAAATCTTCCAAACGCAAGCCCAAGCGTTCCGCAGTGGGTTTTAAGCTAAGCTGGAGTTCCGGTTTGCCGGGTTCGGCAGAATCGACAATATCAGAGACCCCGGGGTAAGCGGCGATCATTTGTTTGAACGGCCCGGCAGCCGCCGAGAGCGTGGCCGGGTCGGACGCTTCCAAGTCAAATTCCAAGTCATACGGCACATCGCCTTCCTTATACAAAAAGTCGATTTTGCCGCGCCCAATATCGCCGATACGCCGTCGCCATTCGCGGATAAAATCTTCAACAACGATGCGCTGCCGTCCGGTTGCGGTGAATTCCGTCCAAAATCCGGCTTGCTGTGCCCAGAACATCGTTTCCAATCCGGCGATGAGGCTGGTTTTTTTAGGCGCCTCCCCGAATAACGGGGCTTGGTTTTCCGGCTGCTGTGCGTCCAATTCATCACGCAAGGCAAAAAACGCCTGTTCCACTTGCCGGGCCAGGGTGCTTATTTCGCTGTATGGCGCCCCTTCCGGGACGGTCAAATTGACCCAAAAACTGTCCTTTGTGACATCCGGTTGTAGCGATTGGCGGATCCGGTCACTGCCTACCAGTGCGCCGCTGATGAGCAACACCGACAGGAAGCAGGTCACCGTGAGATAACGCCATTCCAACGCGAGGTTTAGGAACGGGCGGTAATAACGGTCAACGGCCCCGTCCAGACCTTGATTAAGCCAGGCCCGTAAGCGGTCCAAGCGCGACGGCGTGGCCGGGATAGGGGAGGCTGTCGCCAAGTGCGCGGGCAAAATCAGCATGGCTTCAACCAAGGAAAACACCAGTGTCAACAGCATCACCATACAGATAGGCCGCATCATTTGCCCGACCCAGCCGGACAAAAATAAGCCCGGCAGGAACGCCACCAAAGCCACCAGCACCGCCAGCGTCACCGGGACGGCGACCTGCCGCACACCGCTGATGGCGGCGTCCAGGCTGGTGGCGTTGCCTTGGCTTTGTTGGCTATGGATGCTGTCGCCGATGATGATGGCGTCGTCCACCAAAATCCCCATCGCCAGCAAAAATCCGAACAGCGACAGCATGTTCAGCGACACGTCCAGCAACGGCATCAGCCACAGCGCCCCCAGAATTGACGTTAAGATCCCCATGCTTGCCCAGAGCGCGACTTTAAGGCGCAAAAACAGCGTCAGCACCAGGCACACCAGCACAAAACCGCTAAGGCCGTCCTCGACCAAGGTGTTGATGCGTTCTTCATAAGCTTGTGAGTCGTCCCACCACGTTTTTAGGGTCAGGCCTTCGGGTATTTGCGCTTGTTTTTCCTTGACATAGGCATTGACGTGGTGTGCGACGTCGACGGTGTTGTGGTCGGCGCGGATTTCCCAACCTTGGGCGGTTTCGCCGTTGTGGTGCCATTCGGAGAGGGATTCCTGGAAGCCGTCTTTGATGGTGGCGACATCGCCCAGCAATACCCGTGTGCCGTCGGTATCGGTACGTAAGACCAAGGCCGCGACAGCCGAGGTGTCGGCGGCTTTGCCATTGACCTTGAGCATCAGTTCGCCCGCCGGGTTTTTGACCACGCCGGCGGGCAGGTCAATCGACGCGCGGCGCATCGCGGCGGCGACATCGCTTAAGGCCAGACGGTATTGGTGCAGTTTGGCGGACGACACTTCAACGGCGATTTCATACGGGATGTCGCCATAATTGTTTACCTGGGTCACACCAGGGATGGCGGCCAGTTGTTGCTGGATTTGTTCGCCGTAGCGTTTAAGCGTCAACGCGTCCGTCGCGCCATGCAGGGCCACCCAGATCACGCCGTCGTCGTTATCGCGGGTGGCGGCTCGCACTTCTATTTTCTCCAAACCCTTGGGCAGGCGCTGGATGGCTAGCACCCGGCTACGCAGCGTATTCATGACTTGTTCTTTGTCATAATCGGGCTGCACCGAGGCTTTGATTTGGCATTCGGCTTGGGTGATTTCGGTGTTTAGGCGTTTGACGCCCGGCACGTCGAAAATGGCTTCTTCAATGCGGGCGCACACCGCGCTTTCGAGTTCCAAAGGCCCGGCACCCGGATAGAAGGCGGTGATGTCGATTTGTTGCGGGCTAAAACGCGGGAACACTTCGGTGTCTATCAGCGCATAACTGGATACGCCGCCGGCCAAAATAAACAGCATCAACAGGTTGGCGGCGACAGGGTTGCCGGCAAACCAAGCCAGGATGCCGGTAGGGTGGGATTTAAGACGGGTCATTGCTGAAGTTTGTAGGGGATGCTGTGCGTGCCTTTTCAGCTGGGGCGGCCAACTTCACTTGCATCCCGGCTATCGGCACTTGAATGCCGGAGGTGACGACCTTGTCCCCCGCTTTTAGGCCCCCTGACACCACGGCCCGTTCCGGCTCTTGCCGCAGTATGTCCACTTTTTGGATATGCAGGCGTTGCCGGGCATCGACCAGCAAGACTTCTTGGCTGGCGTTGATGGCGGTCGGCGGCAGCACGAACAGGCCTTGCCGCGTTTTACCGTGGATGGTGGCTTGCACGAACAGGCCCGTGAGCAGCGGCGGTTGCCCGTTGCGTTGCGCGTAGGGGCTGGCGACTTCGGCGACGGCGTATAGCTGGCCGTTGGCTTCATTCATAATGCCTTCGGTGCGCACGATACGCCCTTCCCAGCTAGCCATCTGGCCAGCCAGCCCGGTGGTCAAATTGACGAGGGGCAGCTTGCCCGCCTCCGGTTTGCCTAGCGGCAAATCGGCAAACGCCAATTGTTCGATATTAATCGGCAAGCGGATTTCGGCCACATCGGTGGCATAAATCCGTGCCAGCTTTTCACCCGGCTGGACGGATTGCCCCAAGCCGCTGGCTTTTTCCTTAATCCGTCCGGCAAAAGGCGCCCGTAATTCACAGCGGCTGCGTTTGAGCCGGGCTTTCGCCAGGTCGGCTTCGGCGGCTTGCAATTTTGCCCGTGCTTCCGCCAATTGCGGTTCACGCATCGCCAAAGCGGTGGGCTGGCCTTCCCCCAACGTCCGCCATTCGTTACGCGCTTGCTCGGCCTGTGCCTGCTCGGCAATCAACAGGCGTTTGGCTTCGGCAATGCGGGCCTGCGCTTCGGCGACGGCGTAATCGTAATCACGCGGTTCGATGGCGACCAACAAGTCGTTTTTGGCGAAAAAACCGCCTGCATTCAATTGCGGATGCACAAAAATGATTTTGCCCGCCACTTCCGGCACCAAGTCAATTTCGGTACGCGGTTGAGCCACACCTTGCGTCTGCACGTCCAAGCGCAAGGTTTGTGGCGCCGCAATAAGCACCGTCACCAGTGGCGGTTCGCTGACGGGGGCTTGCGTGGGCATGGCGGGTTTATTGGCCAGCAAGCCCCAGGCTGTTGCGATGCCTAGCAAGAGTACGGCAATCGGCAAAATAGTTTTTAGCTGCTTATGATGGCGCATAAACCCACAATGTTAAGGGCAAGGGTAGGGTGGGCAGGGCTTTTCTGCCCGCCGCTTATAAGGCAAAAGCCGGGCAAACGGTCAGGCGGTGTGCCCGTCCTATGAAGGTTGGCGTCAACCACCATCGACATCCCCCCCTAAAGCCAAATAAAGGTTGATCCGGTTGTTCAACAATTGCCGCTGTACCGCAAGATGGGTGCTTTGCGCGTCTAGGGTGCTACGGTAACTGTCCAGTAAGGTGAGGATTTGGATGAGGCCTTGGCGGTAGGAATACACCGCCAGCTTGCGGCTTTCCTGGGTCTGTGCGACAGCTTCACGCAACGATTGCTCCTGTTTTTGCAGCCATTGCTCCGCCGCTAAGGCCTGTTCGACTTCGCGGAAGGCATTCAGCGCGGTGCTGCGGTAATTGTTCAGGGCTTCCGCCACCAGGGCTTTTTGCAGACGGATATCGCCTTGCAGGCGCCCGCCGGTGAACAGCGGCTGCGTCAGGCCCGCCGCGAGGTTCCAGGCGGCGGCGCGGGGGTCTATAAGTTCCGCCAAGGCCGGGCTTGCCGTGCCGCCGCTGGCGCTTAGGGTCAGGCGCGGCAACAAGGCCTGTTGCGCGCTGGCCAGACGGGCATCCGCCGAGCGCAGACGCCTGAACGCCGCGACAAGGTCGGGCCGCCTCAGCAGCAATTGCGACGGCAGGCCTGACGCCAACGTGGCGGGGGGGACGGGCAGTTGCACGGTTGCCAAGCGGTTGCCTTCGGGATAACGGCCTAGTAAGGTTTCCAGCCTACGGGTGATCAGTTGCACTTGGTTATGCGCGTCGGCAAGCCGGGCTTCGGCGTTCGCCAAATCGGTCAACACCAGGCGCACATCCAAGCCGCCCGTTAAACCCAGCTTAAAGCGGCTGCGCACTAAGTCGCCGATGGCGCGGCGGTCCTTAACGGATTGTTCGGCGACTTGTACCTGAAGCTTGGCTTCGGCCAATTCGAAATAAGTTTGTGCGGTGCGCGCCGCCAACGACAAGCGTGCGCCGCGCCAATCGGCGGAGGCCGCTTCGGCTTCTTGTCGGGCGGCCTGTTGCGAGGAACGGATACGCCCCCATAAGTCAATTTCCCAACTGAGGCTGAAGAGGGCCTCGAATGCGTCAAACCGGCCCGAAGCCACATCATCGCTGTGCTGGTAAAGGGAGGATAATGACAGTTGCGGCAAACGCCCCGCCCCGGCAATGCCCGCCGAAGCGCGGGCGGCTTGCACCCGTGCCGCCGCCGCTTGCAAATCATAATTTTGGGCCAGTGCGGTATGCACCAAGGCGGTCAGCAACGGGTCGGAAAAAGTGCCCAGCCAAGGTTGGTTCTGAATTTTTTCTATCCTTTGGGGGGGGAGCCGGGCGTCCACCCCCACCAGTTTTTGCTTTAGTGCAGGGGGATTTCCAGCTTGCCAATGGGGGGGTGGCATAATGCCGTTGGCTTTAGCGTCACGTTCAGGAAAGGCTTGGCAGCCGGGCAGCATCCATGCGGGCAAAGCCAGCGCCATCAGCAAAAAATATCCGGACGTTTTCACCAGGTTATTGCTGCACCGTCACGAACGATAATTTGCCGATGCCGGAACGTTGCGCGCTGGCCATGACTTTTGCGACCGCATCAAATACCGCGCCGCGGTCGGCTTGCAATTGCAGGCTGATGTCCGGGTCTTTTGCCTGCAGGGCTTTCAGTTCCGTTTCCAAGGCTTCCAGGGCCACCGGACGTTCATCCAATTGCGCTTGGCCATCGGCGCCGACGCTTAAAATGGCGACATGCTGGTCCGGTGCGGGTTCGGTCTGTTCGGTTTTCGGTAGTTTGACGCGCACCACTTGGGTCAACAAGGGCGCGGTGACGATGAACACCACCAACAACACCAGCATCACGTCCACCAAGGGCGTGACGTTGATCTCGCTCAATTCGCCGTCTTCGTCGTTGCTAGATATGTGCATGGACATTTTCGTTTTCCGTATGCTGTAGAAGATGATGTTGCATGGTGTCGTGCAGGAAATCGCTGGCGAAATGTTCTAGCGACGCCAAGGTGGCGCGGTTCTGGCGGAGGAAAAAGTTGTAGGCCAGCACCGCCGGGATCGCCACCGCGATGCCCAAACCCGTGGCGATCAAGGCTTCGCCGATAGGGCCGGCGACCACGTCCAGGCTGGCGGAGCCTTTGGTGCCGATGTCTTTCAGCGCGTGCATGATGCCCCAAACCGTGCCGAACAGGCCGACAAATGGCGAGGTGCTACCGAAGCTCGCCAACCAGCCCAAACCGGATTCCATTTTGGCCTTTTCTTTTTGCAGTTGTTGGCGCATGGTGCGTTCCAGCAATTCGTGCCAAGCTTGGTATTGGCCAACGGGTAACAATTGGTTTTTGGGCAAACGTTTCAGCGTGTTCAAGCCTGCCTGATAAACCCTTGTCGCCTGCGAGCTTGGCTGTAAATCAATCGGCTTGCTGTTATCGCCAAATTGTTTGATAAAGCGGTGGTTGCGGAAGGCGTTCCAAACGGCCTCACCCGCCTTAAGCAGGATGACGCTCCAGGTCAACAGTGAAAAACAGCCCAACAAACAAAGCGTACCGTTGACGATACCGGTTTCTGACATGTCCAAGGTTTTCTCCTCAAAATAATTATTATGTTTTTATGCTTAATCACGCGAAGCCCTGCCGGGTTACGCTAACCCGGCCTATGGCTGTGCTTGGGCAAGCCATCATTCCAACGCAAACTCAATCGGCACATTCACCCAGCTGGCAACGGGGTTGTCGCCATGCCTGCCCGGCACGAAGCGCCATTGCCTGACGGCGTCCACTGCCGCCTCATCCAGCACATCATGGCCGCTGCTGCGGTACACCGACAAGTCGCCACAACGCCCGTCCGCCGTGACATAGACACGCAACACCACCCTGCCTTCCCAATGCCGTTGCCTGGCCATGCGCGGATAGTCAGGCTTAGGGTTATTCAGGTAATCCGCGTTGGCATGGGCCGGGCTATCCTTAACCGCCGGACTGGTTTGGGCTTTGCTTTGGGTTTGCGCGGCTGGCGCCGGGGTGGCCGGAACGGGCTGGCTGGCGGCCGGGGCTGCCGGTTGCGCCGTCGCTTCCGGTTTGGTTTCCGGTTTCACTAGCTTCTTTTTGATTTCGCTTGGGGCTTTGGGTTTGGCAACGGGTTTGGGTTTTGCTTTGGGCCGTTGTTTTTTCTCAGGTGGCTTAAGCTCAGGTTTGGGCGGTTCCGGCGGCGGCAAGGTTTTGGCGGGTGCGCCAGGGTTCGGTGCGGCCAGGGCAATATCAATCATCGGCAAGGGCGCCGCCTCGGTCACCACGGGGGGCGCCGGACGATCCAGATACCAAACGAACAACAAGCCATGCAGCAGCGCGGTCAAGGCGGCGGCAATGGCGACCGCCAATGGGCGCAGCCAATTCCCGGCCATCGCCATGTTTTCAAAAGGTAAACGGATCGGTTCGGCTTGGGCCGCTTTAACAAAAAAAACTTTCATTCTTCAGTTTTGGAAAGGTCAGGTCCGGTATGGGCATTTCCGAAACGCGCCTGCAATTCGGTCAGTTGCTGTTGCAATGCCTCAAGGCTACGGTGGGTAAGGTCAAGCTGGGATTCCATGTGCTGGAAGTGGATTTGGAAATACCGCGCCGATGGGAACTTAGGTTGGCTGGCCTCTTTACCCGCATTTTGATTTTTCTGGGGGCGGCGTTTTGGTACCATCATGATGTGATGTTCTGGTGTGTTCACAATTCAACCCGGTTAAATGGTGTGTTTTTCAAAACTAAAGCGTTTTTTACCTCTCATGGGATAAGACGTTTGAGATTGGAAAAACCACACTACGGATTGAAAGTTTTTTTTATAACTGTTTTATCCAAACCAAAATCGGCCTGGCCGCCACACGGCCAGGCCCGCATCTTGTCCAATAATTTCGGGTGTAAAAGTGCGGTGCTTGCTTTGTAAAGCCGGGCTTGGCCGCCGCTCTTGCAGCTTAAAATTTAGCCGCCGTACAGCCACTTACAAAATAATAGGCCACCTTTAGGCTGGCCTTGGGTAGGGTTGCGCAACGCCCGAATCCCCATGTGACCCGGCACCTCCGGTTTCTCCATTCCGTGCGCCGTATCCAAATTGCCTGCGATCCTTCAAGGCACGTTCTAGGTGAAATGCCGCAATGAAATACGGCATTTCACCCGGTTTTGTGCCCGTCCATTTTGCCCTGCCGTTACCAGCACGCCCCCTGTCCCTATAAAACCCGGCTTGCCCGCCATCAGCGCAGAGAATTTTAGGCTTTGGCATAAACCATGCCCTATGTTTTCCCGACATCCATTCGGAATATGGCTTGAACCCTCTCGTGCATGAGTTTTACAGAAAACGATATTTACCTGATTTTTTTAGACACCCGCCCGCAAATCCAACGGTTTGTCAGCCAGCGTATCCGTTGCCAAGACACCACGGCGGATTTGCTGCAAGAGGTGTATTTGCGCTTACGTTTGTTGACACCGCCGCCCCGCAGCGAAACGGAAATCCGTGCTTGGTTGTTCACCGTCGCGTCGAACTTGTCGATTGATTATTTGCGTAGCCAAAAACGTCATGGCGAATTGCTCGCCCAATACGGCGATGATAAAACCGAAGCCGACCACCGCGCCGAACCGGAGCGCATCACCCAAGCCCAAGACCAACTGTTCCACATCCAAGCCGCCTTGGCGGAATTGCCCGATGCTTGCGCGGATATTTTGTACTTAAGCCGCATTGAAGGCTTAAGCCATGCCGATATTGCCGCGCAACTGGGCATTTCCACCAGTTGGGTGGAAAAGCAACTCGCCCGCGCCTTAAACCATTGCCGATTATCGCTAGATAAAAACTGACAGTGTGGCGACTGCCACGCCGATTCGTTATAGTGATATTAATCGTCCCATAAATTCGCGCATAGTAACCTAATCCTGCTATGCGCGAATTTATGGGACGATCAATATCTCCAATCCAAAGGTGATTAATTATTTCATAAGTAATCGCAAGACCTATTTTGAAATTTATGGTGCGATTACTTATGAAATAATTAATACGCCTTCCACCCACGCCACGCCGCCAATGACCGAAACACCCCAACAAATCCGCGAACGCCTTAGCCAAGCCGCCGTCGCTTGGCAAGTGCGCTTGTCTTCCGGCGATGTGTCCGACGCCACCCGTGCCGAATTTGACCACTGGCGGCAACAAAGCGCGGCGCATGAACAGGCTTATCAAGAAGCCGTCCAGCTTTGGCAACAATTGTCTAGCCCTTTGCAAGCCGACCGCCAACGCAGGTTAGCCTTTGCCGCCACGCAACAACGTCGCCGTCAAACCCGCAGCAGGACGCTGGGGCTTGCCGTTGCCGCGTCGTTGGTATTGCTGGTGCTGGCAGGGCTATTCCCTGATTATCTCCACCACCCGCTCGCCGATTACCGCACCCATATCGGCGAGCAGACATCCATCCAACTGGCGGACGGCAGCGTTATTCATCTCAACACCGACACTGCTGTTAACGTCAGCCTAAGCGACAAGGAGCGGCGCATCGAACTGTTAGGCGGCGAAGCGGAATTTGAAGTCGCCCACGACCGCACCCGCCCGTTCCGCGTCTGCGCCGGACACACCACCACCGAAGCCTTAGGCACGCGCTTCATCGTCCGTTACGACGGCAACGGCGGCAACATCACCTTGCTGCAAGGCAAAATCCGCACCGCCGCGCCCAACACCACGGCAACCTTAAGCGCAGGCCAGCAAATCGCTTTTCATGCCGATGATTTAGGAACCGTGCAAACCGCCGACGTGGACAGCGCCGAAGCCTGGCGGCACGGGCGTTTGCTGATGAATTTCGTGCCGCTAAAACAAGCCATCGCCGAAATCAACCGCTATCGGCGCGGACAAATCCGCTTGCTGGACGATAAGTTAGGCGAGAAAGAAGTGAATATAGCCGTTGATATTCAGCATATCGACGCTTGGCTGGAGGCTTTGGAGAGGACTATGGGGGTTAAGGTGGAAAGGTTGGGGGGATGGGTTTTGTTGAGTGAAGTTCACAGAAAGGGATAAAACCCTGAAAAATACGAACAATCTGGTTGTATTAAATTTTGACGAAAATCTATTAAAATGCTACTTTTTGTTAAAAATTAAACAAAATAAGCCAAAATATTATACGTTATGATTATAGATTTTACTGTCAGCAATTTTCGTTCAATAAAAAACGAACAAATCTTTAGCTTGTATGCAGAAACGCCAGGTAGCTATCTGTTAAGTAATATCGCCTATCCTCCCGGTGATAAAGTGGGCGTATTAAAGTCTGCTGGTTTATATGGAGCTAATGCCTCAGGTAAATCCAACTTATTACTGGCGTTTCATGCCTTACAGTTCATTATCGTTGGTTCAGATGATTTAAAAGAAGGTGACGAAATTCCTTGTTATGAGCCCTATTTGTTATCTGAAGAAAGTAAATCTTCACCTACGCGATTTGAAATAGAGTTTTACGCCCCAAGCCCTGATCTCAGCCAAAATGGCAATGTACGTTACCGTTACTCCGTGGCGTTTACAGCGCACAGAATCATCGAAGAAAATCTGGTTTTTTATCCATCTGGGCAAGAAGCATTGGTTTTCGACCGTAAGGGAAATGATACATGGCAAACAATCCGCTTTGGTAGTTTGTATAAAGGCGGTAAAAAACGCTTACCTTTTTTTGAAAACAACGCTTATATATCTAAAGCAGGGGATAGTGCCGACTCCCCTCAAATGATCCGTAATGTCTACAATTACTTTAGAAAGAATTTACATCACATCGGCATCAATGAACGTAAAGTCAAATTAAATTGGTTTGAAGAACCCATGTTAGTTGAAAAGGTATCTGCCCTTTTGTCATTAGTTGATACAGGCATTGCAAACATTCGATTCCAAGAATCAGGCGATTCTAGTGATATTAATATACCGGATGGTATCCCTGAAGAAATCAAAATGCGTATTCTTAAGGATATAAAAAATAAACCGTTTTTTGCCCATTTAACGGATACTGATAAAAACGAATATTTTGAAGAAGCACAAGAATCATCTGGAACCCGAAAATTATTTAACTTGGCTCCAATTTTTATAGATATTTTGTCGAGCGGTGGCGTACTTATCATGGATGAGCTAGATAACAGTATGCACCCGTTTATAGCAGAGCTGATTATTAAGCTTTTCAACGACCCTAAGGTAAATAAGGGTAATGCACAGCTTATTTTTTCAACGCATAACATTAACTTGATGTCGCCAGAACTGTTAAGACGCGATCAAATTTGGCTCACTGAAAAATATGAAGGGGTTACCCGCTTTTTCTCGTTGGATGATTTCGATAAAAAGAAAGTAAAGCCACAAAGTCCATTTAACCAGTGGTATGCAGAAGGCCGCTTTGGAGGGATTCCGGCGATCAACTATCAAGGAATCGTTGATTTATTTCAATCCGGTGATGCCAATGCCTAAACCAAGGAAAGGCCGTTCAGAACAACAATTAAAGCCGCTTTTACGTATTTATTGCGAAGGAGCAAAAACTGAACCTAATTATATTCAAGGATACCTGGACAAGTTTTTCCCGACCAATCGACGCTTGAAAGTTGTGAAAATTGAGGACACAAAAAAGAATACGCCGAAAGAATTGGTCGGTGTAGCAGTTAATGCAAAGAAACTCGCAAATAAAACTGGTTTAAGTGACTTATTTTGGGTTGTCTATGACCGCGAATCGCAACAAAAATATTCTGATGCCCTTCATCACAACGCATATGATACCGCACAAAAACATAATGTTTCTGTTGCGCTTTCTAATGTCTGTTTTGAAATATGGTTAATTTTGCATTTGGAAGACACCACTGCACCCTATAGTTGCTACGATGATTTACGAAGCAATAGTTCACTGCGTAAACATTTAAAAATCAGAGGCATCCAAGATTACGATAAAGGCGCGGAAGATATATTCAATTTTTTTAGTGAAGAGGAAATAAAGAACGCTAGAGATCGTGCTTATAGGATGAACATACAGACTCAACAAAGTGCTAATTCTTCTCAAACTAAACCTTATCAGTTGAATCCATATACCGATGTTTATAAATTGCTTGATGCAATTGACGAGATTGCTCTAAAAGGAAATTAAGCCGTAATTTTCTTCCTAGTTGATAATTATCTAGCCTACCCGCGACAATTTGCCACACCCTAAACCACTACGGTTTCCCCCCATCCCAACCGTTCCTATTGTGATTATCTTCATCACTGGGAACACTTCATGCGTAAATCGAAAACTTCTTTCAAAACAGTCAAACCCAAGAACAAGCCAGCGTCCGAGCTGCTGGCTTTACCCTTATGTGTTGGCTTGCTTGCCTTAACGCTGCCGCTAGCCAGCCAAGCCGACAGCCCTGCCGTTAGCCATAATCAGCGTTTTAATATCGCCCCGCAACCCTTGTATTCCGCGCTCAACCGTTTGGCGGAGCAGTCTGGGGTGCAGTTTGTTTATAGCGCGGAAATGGTCAAGGGCTTGGATTCGCCGGGGGTGAGCGGCAATTATTCGCTATCGGCGGCGTTAACTAAATTGTTGGCGGGTTCCGGGCTGGGCTATCAATTGGGCAAAGGCAATACCGTCACTTTGCAAAATTGGCTGAAACCCGTCGCGGCTACACGGGCGGACAGGCCGCAATCGGCGGCGGATTTGCCGACGGTGAAGGTGACGGGGAAAACCGAGAATTATGACGATGATCCGACAAATCCCCGTAGTAAAAGCTATACCGTTATTAACAGCAGTACCGCAACCAAAACCGACACACCCATTTTTGACACCCCCGTATCGGTTCAAGTGGTGCCCAGGGCGGTGATGGATGACCAGAAAAGCACCCGGTTGCGGGATGTCCTGGAAAATGTCAGCGGTGTGCGTATGCAGCCGTCTTTAGGCTACGGCAATGGTTTTATTATCCGTGGATTCCACAATGCCAGGGTTTACCGGAATGGCTTATTGTCGATGCGGGATGGTGAGCCGACCGAAGTGGATACCGCCAACCTGCAAAGCGTGGAGGTGTTGAAAGGCCCTGCCGCCGTGCTGTTCGGGCGTATCGAACCTGGCGGTCTGGTCAATATCACCACCAAAAAGCCGCTGGATACGCCTTATTATTCCTTGGAACAGCAATTCGGCTCTTATGATTTGTACCGTACCCAATGGGATGCCACTGGCCCGGTGACGCAGGACAAATCAGTCCTGTACCGTTTTAGCGGCGCATATCAGAACAATAATTCATTTAGGGATTTTGTGCCGACGGATAGGGTGATGGTTAATCCTAGCATTACTTGGCGGCCTAGCGATAAAACCGACATTATGGTCAATGTTGAAGGCTTCGACCAGGATTACCGCACCGATTTTGGCATTCCGGCGATAGGCAACCGCCCGGCGCCGATCCCCATCAGCCGCTCGCTGAATGACCCGAACATTCCGTTAAGCCACATCTCCAAAACCCATGTCAACACCGAGATCAACCACCGGATTAATAACGATTGGGCGATACATAACCGTTTTCTGGCGAGCTTTAATGAAGCGCATGATTTTATGGCTAACCCCGCGCCTGCTTTCGGCCCTGCCGAGGATGCCTTGCTGCCGGACGGCACACTGAAACGCAATCTATTCGGGCAGACCGCCGATACCGAGGTCTATACCACCAATCTGGATTTGACCGGAAAATTCCGGCTGGGCTTTAGCCAACACGACACCTTGGTCGGCTTTGACTTTTTTCAGGCCAGCATGAATTACCATTATTTTGGTGAATACAATGATGCCAATCGGGCGTTGGACATCAATATTTATAACCCGTGGCCCAGTTATGGGATTGATCCGGCGCTGATTAGCCAAACCTTGGCGAATCCCCCCGCGTGCTGCGATACCAGCAACTTTGCGGTGTTTAACAACCAATGGTATGGCGCTTATTTTCAAGACCACATCACCTTGTGGGACAATCTGCACATCTTAGGTGGCGGGCGCTACGATTGGGCCGAAACGGGCTCGTCTTACATGGCTTCGTTCGCCGCCGCTGAAGCCACGATGCCGTCGCGTAAAGACGAAGGCTTTAGCCCAAGGGTCGGAATCCTCTACCAACCCATCAAACAGCTAGGGGTTTATGGTAATTGGACGACTTCGTTTGGTGCTAATAATGCGCCAGCTGATGATGGCTCAACCTTTGACCCACAAATTGGCGAGCAATTTGAAGCGGGCGTGAAAACCCAGTTGTTTGATGACCGATTACTGGCAACCTTGGCTTACTACCACCTCACCAAAGACAATATTTTGGTGCCTGACAACAACACCCCCAACCCCTTCGATAAGATTGCCAACCAACAACGTAGCCAAGGCATTGAATTGGACGTGACCGGACATGTGACCGATGCCTTCAGCCTGATCGGCAGTTATGCCTTTACCGATGCGCGGGTGTTGAAAGACTACTCTGGCGATACCGCTGGCAACCGCTTGGCGAATGTCCCTGAGCATTCCGGCAGTTTGTGGCTCAAGTATGACCTGAACGGTTATGCGGCATTGAAAGGCTTAAGCTTTGGTGTTGGCGGGGTGGCGGCAGGCGAACGCGAAGGCGATTTTGCTAACAGTTTCCAATTGCCGGGCTATGTCAGAATGGATGCGTTCGCGGCTTACCGCTGGAATATCCAGAAAACCCGCGTCACCGCGCAATTCAATATCCGCAATCTGCTGGACAAGCAATACTACGAATCCACTGATCCTGATTCTAACGTGACCCCACGTTTGGCGATTGCACCGGGCATCCCTTTAATGGCGGTGGGTTCGATTAAAGTGGAGTATTAGCAGAAAGGTTGGATTATAGAGGCAACAGGAAGTAACGCTTCATTACGGTGGGCAAAAAAGCATTGCCCACCGGATTTTATGGGCTTCAAACGGGACAGGGTTTGTAACCCTTTTTCTAATAGTTTGATTTTATGCCGCAATTGACAGTGGATTTTTGGATAAGTAACGACACGCTATGGACCGATTTTTTGACCCGGCCAAAAAGAACCAGCCCGATGCCAAACAACAGCATCTTGCCAAACTGAAAGCCCGCCGCAAAAACTGGCTGGCAGTGCATCTCTGTCTGGGTCTGGCCTTGGGTTTGTTTTTGTCGGTTTTTGGAATTACGGGCAGCATTCTGGTGTTCCATGCCGAAATCAACGAACTGCTGAACCCGCAACTGCTGGCTGTCACAATGCCGAAAGTGAATCCGGTTTATCAACCCTTGGCCAATATTTTTCAGGCCGGAAGCTCCGCGATGCCGGAACCCGCCCGACACACCTTTACCAATTACCCGCGCAACGGAACGGCGGCGTTCAAGCTGATATATGCGTTGCCAGTGGCAAATGGTGCCACTGAAAGTTGGGAAGTTTACGTCAACCCCTACACCGCCCAAGTGACGGGCAAACGCCTGATGTCCCGTTCAGACGACCCCATCCCTTATACCTTCATCGGTTTTGTTTTTGAGCTGCATTATGCCTTGCTGATGGGTGAAGAGTTGGGCTATACGGTGGTCGGCATCATGGGCGTGTTGCTCATCATCTCGGTGTTGACGGGGCTAATTGTCTGGTGGCCGTTGGCCGGAAAATGGCGACAGGCGTTGACTATCAAGGCCAGGGCTAGCACGGAACGGCTGAATTTTGACCTGCACAAAACGGCGGGGATTTACGCCACGGTGGTGCTGGTTCCCGTGTTGTTTTCCGGTGTGTATATGGACATACCGGAGCGCGTCGTCCCCGTGTTGGAAGTGTTTTCGCCCGTCACTTACCGTTATTGGTTCCGCTCGGCACCACAAGCCGATAACCAGCACATCACAATGTCCGAAGCCGTGGCGATAGCTGATAAGCGTTATCCTACCGGACGGACGGGCTGGATTTACGGCGCAACCCAGCCGACCAGCACTTACACCATCTGCAAAGACGGCGTGGCGGATACCGGTAGTTTTTTGCATCGCCGCTGTGTGGTGATAGACCAATACAGCGGCAAAATTTTGGATGTGGACGACCCCGCTATCGGCACGGCGGGCGAAGTCTTCACACATTGGCAGTGGCCGCTGCATTCAGGGCAGGCGTTTGGTTGGACGGGGCGGATTTTGGTGTTTTTGTCAGGGTTGGCATGTCCATTGCTATTTGTTACTGGATTCATACGCTGGCAACAAAAGCGCCGGGCTAGGCAAAGCCTGGGGAACCGTTTTTAAGACGCTAACGACGCAAGGAAAGGGGGCGTATATTTTTAGCGAATTTTTTAACTTTAGGAGATAACCATGAAATTGTTTGCTTTAATTTTTAGCCTATTGCTAGCGCAAGCCACCGGCTTAGCCCATGCCGGAACCCTTGCCAATGGCGGCTGGAGCCCGAAAAATTGCGGCGTGAAGCCTGACGAACCGACTATCGCTGACGATAATGTTGAGGCTTTCAACAAAAGCGTCGCGGCAATCAACAACTGGCAACAACAAGCGAAGGTTTATTTTGAATGCTTAATCAAAGAGGCGAACACCGACAATGCCATCATCGCCGACACCGCCAATAAAAGGCAGGCCGATTACCGGAAAAGCGTTGAAGCGATTGGCGTAGCGGCGGATGCGGCTAAGAAGAAGTTGGATAAACAGTAAATGGCCCTGCTCAGCGAACCCCTACCAACTAAAGTCCGGCACTGTGTTTGGGTGTATTGTCTGGCGGCAAATCTGCTGTGGATGCGGGACGGGTTTTATAAACCCCTTCCCAAGGTTTTGTGATGTCCAAAGGTGGTGTGGGGCGTTCGGGGCGGGATTTGAAGTCCCGCCCCACCTAAGGCGTTTCAAAATGTCGGGCGAAATAGATTGCCCTGCCTGGCTAAAACTCCACTTTAACCGAGCCCATAAAGGTGCGCGGCTGGCCTGGGATGACAAAGGTCGTGATAAATGGCGAACTCGCTATGTAATATGAGTGGTCCAGGAGGTTTTCAACATTAAACTGCAAGGTGGTTTTGGCTCTCGCCACCGGCAAGGTGTATTTCACCAAGGCGTCTATCCGACCCCATCCTGGCAATTGGAAGGTGTTGGCATTGTCGCCCTGTTTCGTATCCTGAAAATAAGCGCCGGCACCCACGCTCAAACCGCGTAGCGCGGCTTGCTGTAGATCATACTTGGCCCACAGGCTGCCAGCGTTCCTAGGAACGTTCCAGAGCTGCTTGCCTTCGTTGAAGTCCGCTTTTAAGATGACCGCATCGGTATAGGCATAACTGCCTATCAGGCTCAAACCTTCGGTCACTTGCCCGCTGATGTCGATTTCCACGCCTTGGCTACGCGCTTCGCCAATCGCTTCCGAATAGGGCTTGCCGGGTACGCCAACCGCCATATTTTTCTTGGTCAATTGATAAAACGCGACGCTTGATGTCATGCGCCCGTCAAAAAAGGCCGTTTTGAAGCCTGCTTCGTATTGTTCGCCCATTTGCGGGTCGAGGCGCTTGTTATTAATATCGGTAGCCCCGTTCGCGCTACCCATTGATTCCACATAATTGCCGTATAGCGATAACCAATGCCAGGGCTGGTAGAGCACACCGACCCGGGGGCTAAAGCCTTCGTCGTTCGTTGTTTTCCGGTTAGCGTAGGCCACTTCGGGAGAAGGCTCATCAAACCCGCTAGCCGCATCGGATATCCAGTCGTAGCGTCCGCCGCCCAAAATATGCAATTTGCCGAACAGGGTAATCTGGTCTTGGAAATACACGCCGTTAGAATGGCTGCCGCTGCCGTCCTGATAGTGATTGGGAAGTTTTGAATAGTCGGTCGGCTGATAGACCGGATGGAAAATATTGATCGTGGACCCGCCCCAATTAACAGGGTCAGACTGCGTGTGCAGCGTGCTGTCGCCGCTGTAATGCTCCCAGCCCACCAAGGTTTTGTGGTCAACACCTAGCGTTTCAAAATGTCCGCTCAGGTTGACATTGCCATAATAAGTTTCCGATTCCGCGAAAGAACCGTAAGCATCGCGGGTCATGTCGCCGTAAGTCGGGCTGCTGGGGTTGTCATCCCAAAACACGCCATAGATTTGCGGATCCACGGTGTTCCGGTTGAGATAATTAAACCGTGCTTTGACTTTCCAGTCATCGTTAAACGCATGGCTCAGCGTCACGGCGGTGTTATAGAACGTGGTGTTGCTCTTGTCCGTGGAGGGTTCGTTTAAATAGCGCGAAATGGGAATATTGGCGGGGCGGCGTGTCAAGGCGCTGGCCACGACGCCATAATCCTCCTGGGTGTCTTCATCGGAATACATGAAATCCAGGTCAAGCTGGGTGCGGTCGCTGATTAGCCAAGTCAAGGATGGCGCGATAAACACGCGGTCGGTGAAAACAAAATCACGGAACGAGTTCTTGTTAAGCGATTCTATATTCAGCCGGTACAGCAACGAGCCGTCTTTGTTGAGTGCACCCGTCGCATCGGCGGTGGTGCGGTATAGATCGTAGGAACCAAACTGTTGCTCCAGTGCATAATAAGGCGTGGCCTGCGGACGCTTGGTGACAATATTGATCATGCCTCCGGGTTCGATACGTCCATAAAGGTTGGCGGCGGCACCCTTGACCACTTCAACCCGCTCGGCATTGGCCAGCGTCAGGCGGCTGGCCGGCCATCTAAAGCCATCCAGATAATTGTTAAAATTGGTGCTGAAACCGCGGATTAGGAAAGTTTCGGCAAAACCGCCAAAGGATTGGCCTTGGAACACGCCGCTGACGTTTTTGATGGCGTCGCCGACCTGGATGGCTTGCTGGTCGTGGATCACCGCCTTGGGCACAACTTGTATGGCCATCGGCGTTTCCATGATGGGCGTATCAGTCCTGCCCGCACTACTGGCGCTGGGCACCGCATAATCGGTGTTGCGCGGATCATCGGCGGCATATTCCGCCGCGCCCGTCACCTTTACTGCCTGTAAAGTGGTTTGGTTGGATGGCGTTGCCGCAGGCGCCGCTTGCGTCGCTTTCTCCAAGGTCACCGTGCCGTTTGCCGTCGAACGGGCGACGATCAGGCTGCCACCCAACAATTTCCGCAACGCCTGTTCCGGTGTGTATTGGCCGGAAATGCCGGGTGACTGTTTACCTTGCGCCAATGCCGCCGGATAGCTCAGTTGCACATTGGCGGCCTCGGCGTAGGTATTCAGCGCGCTACCTAAGGCCTGGGGAGGGATGTTGAAGGCTTGGCTGCGGCTTTCCGCCATCGGGCCGGCCGTATGCAAGATAAAGGCGACCGCGCACGCCAGCCGTGCCAGTGGGGTAGAGGGTTGCCTAAATAGCGGGGCTGGCGGAAAAAGAACTCGTGTCATTGGTGTCTCCATGGGCTAAACAAAATGCCTCGGTTTTTAAGCCATCCACTAAGCGGGCATTGAATTGGCTTTTTAGTGGGCAGCTGTTTGATGAGGTCTTATGGAGACGGTTGGTGCGGCTTTTCCCCCAGCTTGGAGGCGAAAATTTTTAGGGCGTGGGCCAGCGCATTCAGTAAACCACCACCAGCCACGGGGAAATGGCAGTCATGCGGACCGGCAAGGTTTGCTGCAAGGCTTGCAAGGCATGGTCGGTGTCGGCTATATCAAAGCGCCCGCTGACCTTGAGCGAATTAAGCCGCGCGCTAGCTATCACGATCTTGCCGTGGCGGTAACGGTTGAGCTCGGCAAGCACTTCCGGCAACGGCACATTATCAAACAGGGCATGGCCTTTAAGCCAGGCATCATCGGCACCCGCTGGCCGTAGGGTGCCTGGCTGTCCCGGGCCGACCACGATTTGCTGATGGGCACGCAATTGGATGGGCGGTTGCGCCTTGCCGCTCACCTCCACCAACCCGTTGATGACCGTGACCGTATCCGAGCGTTGGCCTTGCCTGACCAGAAAACGCGTCCCCAACACACGGGCCGTCGCATAGTGGCTGCCCACCACGAACGGTTGTGCAGGGTTGCGCTGCACAGAGAAATGCGCTTCGCCGTGCACGAGCTCGGCTTGGCGCAGGGTGTCCTGGTAGGCCACGTTTAGCACGGTGCCGGAGTTGAGCGTGACTTGGCTGCCGTCCGCCAAGTGCACGGTGCGGGTTTCGCCGACCCCCGTGCAATAATCGGCCCGCCAACACTCTAAGGTGGGCCGGAAAGCGGTGGCCATCAGCACTAGGGATGCCGCCATCGCCAATAAGACCGGGGGTTGCCAATAACGGCCGGGCGGAGCCTTGGCCGACGCGGGGCTCAATTCTGCCTCGCCCAACAGCCCGGTAAAATCGGGATGGACCCAAAAGGCTTCGGCTTGTTGGTAAGCTTTTTGATGCGCCGGATCGGCGGCCAGCCACGCGGCAAATTGCTTACGCTGCTTGGCCGAGACCGAACTGGCGCGTAAGCGGGAAAACCAGGCTATGGCCTGTTCGGCAATGGCGTCTTCGTGGGGGTTGTGGGGTATGTTCATGCCGCCATTATAAGTCTGCGCCGTGGCTAAAGTTAACTACCAACGTGTTTGAGACGTTTGGAGCCGAAAAAACCTCAGTCTTTAAGCGAGACAGGATCAAGATGTCCGTTTAGACGCTTGCGGCAATGCAGCAGGCCTTTGGTGATGTGCTTTTCCACCGCGCTTTCGGAAATGGAGAGCCGCTGTGCGACTTCGCGGTAGCTTAAGCCGTGGATTTTATGCAGGATAAAGGCGTCACGGCAACGCGGCGGCAATTCCGCTATCGCCGCGCCCAGCAAAGCCCGCCACTGGGTTTTGCTGGTTTCGGTTTCCGTCGAAGCGTGGGTGGCTTCGTCAAGCGTAACGGTGGCTTCCGCATGACGGGCCACGACTTTATTATGGCGTAAATGGTCTAAGGCCAAATTGCTGGCCGTCCGGTACAAAAAACCGCGTGGCTGGCTGATAACCTCACCCGCCGCCGAACGCGCCAGAACAAGGTAGCTTTCCTGCACCAAGTCTTGGGCGGTTTCGTGGCAATTCACCATACGGAACAGGTAGTTGACCAGCTCCTGGCGGTAAAGCTGGTATAGCGGGGTAATGTCCAAGGTCATGAAATCCCAAACTGGGTGATGGCGGAAAGCCATCATTACAGTGATCGGTGGCAATAAAGGATACCGCTCTAAAGCAAAATAGATGCCACTAAACTAATGCTCTTAAAACAGACGCTTAGACGAATATCAAAATTAAGGGTAAGTGAAATGCCTCAGTGGTTGCGTGATATGGCGCAGTTTTAACCGGGATGCTGGGGCAATGCCGTTAAGTTAAGGATCTGATGTTACGCCGTCATTTTTGTCTTGTTGAAAAATGAGGTGAAGAGTCGCTATCGCGACAGTTCATTTAAAGTCGGTTTCCGCACCGACAAGCGGGATACTTTCTTTTGCGCCGCCTCGGCAACTGCTCCTGCGTTGCCCTACCTCCTGCATCCTTGCAGTTGAAAAGAAAGTATCCAAAGAAAAGGCGGCCCGGTTGCCGCTTTTGCCTTGTGCTCCTCGATTTTGTCGGGGATCGGCAGAAGGGGCTTCCTGCCCTTTATGCCCTTTGGGTACTCTGCCGATGCGCGGCTTCCTTGCCGCGCCCCTGCGGGCTGATCCCGACAAAATCTGCGGTGCTCGGCGCGGCAAACGGGAATAAAAAGACGTTACTGCGTAACGTCAGTTAAGGATTTTTCCGTTCATCCTGGATCCTTCGATACCTCAGGAGAGCCTTGTCGAAGGAAGAATGGAAAAATCCGACACGCCTAAGTTAAGCCGTTCATGCTTCGACAAGGCTCAGCACGAACGGCTTAACTTAATGGCATTGGATGCTAGGGCGGATCCCGCTAAGCCCGCCCCGCTTTTTGGAATTATGGGGGCGGGCAGAATTTGGCCGGGCGCTTGGCATTAAGCCGTTTCGCCCGCCGCTTTTGCCGCCAGCGTAAAATCCCGGTGACATACAGGGCCAGCGGTGCAAGGCCGGAGACACACCATAATATTCGGCCTGCAAGGCCTAGGGCTTCACCGCTATGGAGCGGCCATAGCACATTTAAAAACGTTTCCCCGGCGGTAAATTGATCCGGGTCTTGCACGGCCAATACCTTGCCGCTGTATTGGTCTATCCATACCTTGCTACGCGGCCATTTGCGGTTGGCTTCGCCCGGTTGCCTTTTCGAAATGCAGTAAACCCCGTCTTTGCCGTCCGGTGTTTCTGCCCCGCGCAACTCTGCATCAGGGAAAATAGTGCCGGCTTGTGCCACGGCTTGCGCTATGGAAAGAGGTGGTGCGTTAGCGATAACCTTGGATTTAACGTCCGGTGTTTCTAAATGTTTTTCCTTGACCGCTGAAAAACTGCGTATCAAGGGCTTGATATAATCCGCATAACTGAACGAGAAACCGGTGAACGCCAAGATCAGCAAAATAATGGAACTGTAAAACCCCGTGGTTTTATGCAAATCAAAATAAAACCGTTCCGGGCTTGCACCCCGCTTAATGGTCACTGATTTTTTAAATTTCCCCCAACGCGGCCACCATAGATACAGCCCCGTCAGTGCGGAAATAAACAAAAATAAGCCGAAAAAACACACTGTATCAAAGCCAAGCCGCCCGATTTCCACACCTAACCTAGCCGTCAGCAAGCTGGCATGGATTTGATAGATTGATGTCCATAAGGTGCGCCCCCAATAATGTTCCGAGATGATTTCTCCGCTGTAGGGGTCGACCAAAACCCGGAAGGGCGCAAAAAATTCATCGGCCGTTTCTACAGGTTCCGGGTATTCCAGCCATAGATAATCATTGCCATAGCCCGGCAACCGTAATGACCATTTGCCTGTCTTGTCCGGGTGGTCGGCTTGAACGGTTTGCAGGATCCCATCCAGGGGACGCGGTTGCGCTTGGGCTTCATGACGCACTGGCGGCAATCCCAGTTCTTCCAATTCATCAATGAAAACATTAACCGAACCCGTCAGCCCAAGAACGGCAAAGAAAAAGCCTATCGTCAGCGCAATCGTTAAATGCACGTTTAGCCATAACTTGCGGATGTTTTTTTGCGCAAGCAAGTGCTTGGGATTGCTTGTGTTTAACCGTTTATCCATATAATTTTATGACGATATGTTGATTTACAAGCCCACACTAATAGCTTGTAAAATGATGGGACTAAAAATAAAATACACACACTTGTGTACATACATCTGGAGTGTTTTATGCCAACCCTGACCACGCGTATTTTTAAAAACGGCAACAGCCAGGCGGTGCGTATTCCGCAAGAATTCCGCCTAGAGGTTACCCAGGTTGAAATCAGCCGGAATGCCAATGGCGATCTGGTGATTCACCCGTTACCCGTTGACCGCGGCGCGGCCCTTTTGGCGGCGCTCAATGCCTTTGATGACGATTTTGTTAGCCAGCTTGAGCAAAATGAACGGCAGCAACCCGCCATGCAGGATCGAGAGGCTTTATGATTTACATGCTGGACACTAATATCCTCATTTACCTCATTAAAAACAAACCACCGTCCATCGCCGGGCGTATCAATGCCCTGGATAAAGAGGCCGCACTTTGCATGTCTTTTATCACTTATGCCGAACTACTCAAGGGCGCGGAACGAAGTACCCGCAAGGTGCGGGTGTTAAGCCAGCTAAACCAACTTACCCAGGTCATTCCGGTTCAATACGACACAAACCCTGGCTTATGCCAACACTATGCCATCCAGTTTACTTTGCTTAAAACAGCAGGCACTCCGATAGGCGCTAATGACCTATGGATTGCCTGTCATGCGCTTTCTCAAAACGCCACGCTCGTCACGCATAACCTGCGTGAGTTTGAGCGTATTGCCGGATTAATGTTGGAAGATTGGGCGATCTAAAGCATTCTTGATTAACGCCCACCCGTTAGGCGCTGGGGTTGCCAAACTACCGGCAAGCCCGTCAGGTTAAAATTCCAGACGCACCGACCCCATCGCCGTCAGCGGTGCGCCAGGGTAAATGCCGACACGCGGCGGCGCATTTTGGAAAGGATCGGTGGACTCGTAATAAACTTTATCCAGCAGGTTGCGGATGTTGAATTGCGTGATCAAACGCGACTCGCCGAACTGGCAGGCATAGCTGGTAAACGCGTCCAAGCGGGCATAACCGGGCAAGACAAAGGTATTGTCGTTATCGCCTTGCCGCTCGCCGGCGGCGAAAACGCCCAAGCCAAAACTTAAGCCATTGAGCGGGGTATAGTGGCGGATGTCATATTTGAGCCACAAACTGCCGGAATGCTCGGGGACGTTGTTCAGGCGGTTGCCCTGAAGGCCGGAGTAATCTTTGGTGATACGCGCATCGGTAAAGGCATAGTTGCCGATGACGCTGATTTCGTCTGTGATTTGCCCGCTCATGTCCAGTTCAATGCCTTGGCTGCGGGCTTCGCCAATGGCCGCAACGGCAAAAGGGTCGGGGCTCTTAAAGTCGCGGGTCAAGACATTTTGCTTGGTCAGATGGTAGTAAGCCAAGGTGGTGGTCAGCCGTTTGGCGAATAATTCGGTTTTCAAACCGGCTTCAAATTGTTCGCCGATTTCCGGGTTAATCGTGGTGCCCGTCGCCGTGATGCCATTGTTTGCGCCGAACGAAGTCGTCCAATTGCCGTAGAGGCTAGCCCATTGCCAAGGCTGGTAGAGGATTCCTACCCGCGGGCTAAACCCCTCATCTTGGCGTGACGGCAAGGCGGCTTCTGCGGCGTTAAATGAATCGCCCATCCCCAGACCGGTGGCCGCCCAATCATAGCGCCCGCCGCCCAGGACATGGACTTTATCCCAAAGCGTGATGTGGTCTTGAAAATAGGCGCCATACCAGTTGTCCCTAAAAATATAATGGTTGGCGCCGCCATCAGACGGCGTTGCCAGCGCATTGGCGTAATAAGAAGGGTCGATGCCGTACCTAGGGTTATAAATGTCGATGTCCAGGCCCGGCACCGGATCCATATAGTTGCCATAGAATTCGTAATTGCCGACCGCCCTTAAATAATCGAAGCCGACCAAGGTTTGATGGCTGACACCGCCCAACTTGAATTTTCCGGTCAAATCCAGATTGGTCGTATAGGTTTCATTATTGGAGGTTTGCGAAAAAATATTCCGTGAATAAGTGCGGTTACCCATGCTTGGATCAAAAAATTGCTCGACGGTAAAGCCATTGGCGGGTTTCACCGAGGTGTTTTGATCATAAATGAACGAAGCCAGGAAGCGGTTCCGCAATGTCCAGTTGTTATTGAAGGCATGGCTTAAATTGAAGCCGAGGTTCACCTTGGAGTTGGTGTCGACCGGATCGTTGGGGTCGATGAAGGAACGCGTGACGGGAATTGGCGCCGGACGGTTGCCGATAGCGAACAAGCCCCGGTCAACTTGGTAATCCTCATGTAAGGCTTCCACGTCCAAGGACATTTCGGTGGCATCGCTGGGCCGCCACGTCAAAGAAGGGTTCACCAGTACCCGGTCATTAAAATTGAAATCGCGGAATGATTTATTGTTTTGATACGCTCCGGTAAAACGGTAGCTTACCGATTTGTCTTTAGTGAGGGCGTCGGTCGCATCCCATTCCGTCCGATAGAAATCGTAAGACCCGAAACGCTGTTCAACCGAATGGTAAGGTTCAGTCCTAGGCTTTTTAGTGACCAGATTGACTAAGCCGCCAGGCTCGATGCGGCCGAACAATACCGCCGCCGGGCCTTTCAGCACCTCGACGCGCTCCAGGTTGGCGGAATCAAATTGCGCCCCTTCGCCTATCCCCAAGCCATTGGCGACCAAGCCGTTACGGAAAACCCGGCCATTCCTGAAGCCGCGGGTGATAAACGCGTTGCTCAGGCCTAAAGACGATTGCGGCCGCACGCTGCTGACGTTTTCGAGCGCGTCTTTGATGGTGGTGGTTTTTTGGTCGCCCATCACCGCTTTAGGCACCACCTGGATCGACACGGGCGTTTCCATAATGGGCGTGTCGGTCTTGGTGGCCGTGTTCGTACTGGAACTGTGGTACACCGCGTTGTAAGGATCGGTCGGGTCATCATTAGCCCCGGCTATCCCCATCACCTTGACCGTCGGTAAATCCGTCGCCGATGGTGTCGGGGCTGTTGTTGCGGGAACGGTCTGGGCCGCTTTTTCCCCTTGCGCCAAAGTAATCACGTTGGCGTCCACATAACGGTAGCTGATGCCGCTATCGGCCAGCATAGCCGCCAAGGCTTGTTTAGGGGTGTACTGGCCTTTAACGGGTTGGGCGGTCAGGTGTTCCGCCATCGCCGAACTGTACAGCAATTCTACGCCGGACTGTTCGGCGAACTCGGTTAGCGCGGGGATCAGCTGTTGTTGGGGGATGTTGAACGGTTTTGGCGTATCCGGGTTTGCCGCGAGGGCAGGGTTTGCCAGCAGCAAACCTACCGTCAGGCTTAAGCCTAGGGCCGAGGCTAGTTTAAAGGGGATTGGATGATGCACGGTGTTCTCCTGTGTTTATCAAGACTAAGAAGGGTCTGTGATAAGACGCAAGGCCTGACAAACACCGCACAAAAATTTTTGTATTTTTATGCCGGGTGCCAAGCTCCGGCTTGTGGATCAGCGGGCCGGAACCTTCAATACAACATCACATAACGTCCCGCTAACGCCACCGATTTTACCGGTAAAGTTTTGTTGATGACATTCAGTAAGACGTCCAAACGGTCACTATTGAACACGCCGCTGACTTTTAATCCCGCCAAGGCCGGATTAGCCAAAAACACATGGCCGTTGCGGTAACGGTTGATTTCGCCGAGCACATTCGCCAGCGGTTCGGATTCAAAAATCAGGCGGTGATGGCGCCAAGCGGCGGCGGTGCGGGGGTTAATGTCCACCACAGCGGATGGATGGGCCGACCAGCGTTGCCCTGCTTTCACGACCCTCGGCGTAAAGTTAGGCGAGGGCGGGGCGCTGACCTTAACGGCACTTTCCAGCATGGTCACCGCCAAGCCTTGCCCGTGTTTTTTGACCACAAAATCCGTACCCAGCGCGGTGATTTCGTAGCCGTCAACTTCGACGACAAATGGCCTGGATTTGTCTTTGCTGACGATGAACTCGGCTTCGCCATCAAACAGCCTGATCCGTCGCTGATTGCCGCTAAAACGCGGGTCTAGCGTGGTGAGCGCATTCAAATGCACGGTGCTGCCGTCAGCTAAGGCCACGGTTTGTAGTTCGCCGACTTCGGTATGGTACCGCGCGTGCCAGACTTGCCAAAAATCCGGGTTGGCTATCAATAACGCGGTAGCCAATAACAAACTGGCTGCTGCCGCCCAGCCTATCAGGCGTGGCTTGCGGAGAGTTTGGTGAAAAACGGGGGGCGGATTTTTTGTGGGGTTGCTGGCGGCGCGGAGCAAAGGCCGTTCCTGTAAATCCCCCAACCCTTCCCATAATTGCCGGACTGAAGCAAACGCCTCACGATGGGCGGGACTTTCTGCCAGCCAGTCGGCCAGTTGCCGGGCTTGTCCGTCAGACATCGCACCGGACGTGCTGCGTACCAGCCAAGCCAGGGCTTCGTCTTCAAGTTGTTCGGGGTTGCGTTTGGGCATTTTGGGTGTGGGTCAGTGCTGGGTTCGGCGCATTGTTAGGTAAGTTTAGGCTAAGGGCTAGCCAGTAAGACGTAAAAAATGGAATTGGCCGCACTGCTATCGGTTAAGGGCGTGTTTGCATTGTTTCAAGGCTTTGATGATGTTTTTCTCCACCCAACTGGCCGAAATGCCCAATTCATCAGCAATTTGCTGATGGGTCAGGCCATCAAACCGGCTCATCATGAAGATTTTCAGGCATAACGGCGATAATTGCCGTAAGGTTTGTTCGCATAAATCCAGCTCTTGCATGTTAAGGAAATGCTGTTCCGGTGATGCGGAAACCGTCGCCACGGCCATCGCTTCTTGGTCGGCCCAACCGAGCGGGTCGGCTTGTTGGCGGCGCAAGTGGTCGGTGGCCAGGTTGGCGGCGACCCGGTACAGAAAGGCACGGGGATTGTGGATAGGCTCTGTGCTTTTGACGTTAACCAAGCGTAAGAACAGGTCTTGCAACAAGTCATTGGCGGTTTCTTGGCAGGACACCCGGCGGGACAAAAAACGGGCCAGTTCCTGCCGATGTTGTTCGATCAAGGATTCGGCATCAAAAGGGGAAAAGGTCAGCATATCGCAATCAAAAATATTTAAAGCCAAGCGGGTAAATTGCCTTCCGGCTTGGCTGTTATTGGCCAGACGGTTTGATAGGGCTACCGTCAGCAATATTCATGCAAATTATTTATTATGATTAACAACAAATGCTTATGCGGATCCTTTTCTGAGGGCGTCATAAAACTAAGGGATTTGCCTTGGCAAGTGCGGCATATCACGCATCTTTTTCTTATTTTGAATTAGGGCAACCGTCTAGGCCATCTGCCGTTACAATCAGGTAAAACTTTGCAGCATTACTGGTTAACATGGCTTAGATAGTGCTTATGGGCTAAATCGGCGGGTCAATAAGGCTGTTGCAAGGATATAAGGCGTTGGCCCTTATCGGGCGCCCGTCGAGGCGTTTTCGGACAAAATGTGGATTCATATCTATAATTGTCGCTGCCAACTTCATGAACCTATCCTTAAGGAGAGGGGGTAATGAAAGCAATGCAGCCATTATGGATATTTTAGGAATTTAAGATGATAGATATTGATACAAAAGATTTAAAAATAGGTATGTATGTCTCGCATTTGGACAGGCCTTGGTTAGAAACGTCATTTCTATTTCAGGGGTTTCTTATTGAAAATGACAACCAGATTGAGCAGGTGCGGCGGGTGTCTAAGACCGTCAAAATTGACGAGGAAAAGAGCCTGCAATCATTATCGTTTGAGCCGTTCAAACCCTCTACGGCGAAATCAAAAGTGGCGGTGGAACAACAACCCTCCAATCCAAAGGCGGGGCAAAGCAATAAACAACGTTTTGAGGAGGAAATGGCGAAGGCTTGTGAGGTTTATGATGAAACGTCCGTTTCGCTGCACAAGGTGCTGAACAATTTTCGCCTTAATAATTACATCACCCTGCCGGAGATCAAGTCCTGCGTGCAAGGCGTGATGAAAAGCGTGATGCGCAACCCTAACACCTTGTTGTTATTGAGCCATATGCGCTCAAAACGGCCGGATACGGTCACCCATAGCATCAATATCTGTATTTTTAGCACCTTGTTTGGCCGTTACTTACAGCTGACCGAAGAACAGCTTTTACAACTGAGCATCGCCGCATTGATGCATGATGTGGGCGAGGCCAAAGTCCCTAAACCCGTCCTTGATAAATTCAACGTCGGGTTGACGCCCGAAGAAAAAATGTTGTTGGAGCAACATACGCAGCAAGGCGCGGAAATGTTGCGCAAAATCCCGGAAATCCCGACGGAAGTCGCTGAAGTCGCTTACTCGCATCATGAACGGGTTGATGGCACAGGCTATCCGCGTGGTTTGAAAGGTGCCGAGATCAGTTTTATGTCCAAAATTATCGCAATTGTTGATGCCTATGAAAAAGAGACCAATGCGGCCAATATCAAATCCCAGCTTTCCTGTTCGGACGCATTGAAGGCCATTTATGCGATGCGTGAAACGTCTTTTGATAGTGAGCTGGTCGAAAGCTTTATCAAATGCTTAGGCATTTATCCGGTAGGCACTGTGGTGCAGCTTAACAATGGCTCCACTGGCATTGTGATCGGGATGAAGCCTGACCAGCATTTGTTGCCGACCGTCATGGTCATCCGTGACCATACTGGCGAGATCAAGCAGCCGCCACAGGTTATCAATCTTGACCGGTTTAGGGATCATGAAGGCAAGCCATTGTTAATGATAAATAAGGTGATCCAGCCGAATGAGGTGGACATTGATCTTGGCGAATATATCGTCAGGGAATTGGGCGCTAGCTTGAGCCCGCACCCCAAACTCGCCTGAAAAACGCGGATAAGTCACGGACAGGGCTGGCGGGGAGCCGGAAATTGGGCGGTTGGCTAAACGATAGCTTTTGAGGTTTTGGCTTCCCTGTAGGGGTTGTCTTACGCCTGGCCCTTCCAGCGGATGGGCACAAATTCCAATGCTTCTTGGATATTGAGGTCACGGGTTGCGCCGCCCGTCCTGACAAACAGCTTCGGCATGCCGTTTTGAGCCAAGAATACCGGACGGTGGGCCGGACTGATGATGAGGCGGCAGATATCCTTGTGGTCAATCACATGGAACAGCACATGCACGGAATTGCATAAGTCGGCACCTAAGTTGGTGGAAATGGCGGTCATGATGGCTTGTTCAAAACCGTCCTGGTTAGGTTTCTTGAGTGATTGGTAGTCTTTATCCAGCCCTAAAATTGTGCCGTCATCCGCCACGCCTATCAATAAGGTGCCCCCATAGCGGCTGTTCATAAATCCCGCCAAGGTCTTTAACACGACGCTTTCAAGCGTGCGGTTGATGCGGGACTGTTCCAAATCCCAGCGGAACGAGGATTTAAATTCCAGATGCGGCCCTTCTCCCTGGGCAATGATGGGCGCCAAATCTTTTTGCAATTCGGCTTTTAAAGATTCGATACGCGCCAGGCGCTTATGTAAAAAACCATAAATGCTTACCGTGAACAAACCTAGCATGGCGCCTATTTCAGCGTAAAACAGCAACAAGTTGTCTTCGGTGTTGTTGCCGTCAAAGATGGATGCTAGTTGGCCAAAAACATACTCTAAGGAAGATAGTTTGTTGTTATTGCTTTCTTGCGAGTAAATGAAATTATAACTGGGGGCGAGGATAAATACCCCGATTGCCGCACCAATGAGCGCGGCCACAGCATAGAGCTTGATTTGCTGCTTCCAGAGCGACAGCATCAGTAAAAAGAATCTTTTCATAATGCTACTTGAGAGACTGTGGGAGGGTTAGGCGCCCATCAAAACAAAGAAGCCCAAAGTTCATCGATTTTTTTGATAACGGCGGGTGTCATGCTGATCGGCCTGCCCCATTCGCGGTGGGTTTCGCCGGGCCATTTGTTGGTGGCATCAAAGCCAACTTTGGAGCCTAAGCCCGATACGGGCGAGGCGAAGTCCAGGTAATCAATCGGCGTGTTTTCTAAGATGGTCAAATCCCGTGCCGGATCCATGCGTGTGGTGATAGCCCAGATCACGTCTTGCCAGTTGCGGACGTTGACATCTTCATCAACGACAATCACAAACTTGGTGTACATGAATTGCCGCAAATATGACCATGTGCCGAGCATGACGCGCTTGGCGTGCCCGGCATATTGCTTTTTCATGCTGATGACCGCCATGCGGTAGGAACAGCCTTCCGGCGGTAGGTAAAAATCAGTGATTTCAGGAAATTGTTTTTGCAAGATCGGTACGAACACTTCGTTCAAGGCCACACCCAAAATGGCCGGTTCATCGGGCGGGCGGCCTGTGAAGGTGCTGTGGTAAATCGGTGCGGTGCGTTGGGTGATGCGCTCTATCGTAAAGACAGGGAACTCATCGACTTCGTTGTAATAGCCCGTATGGTCGCCAAACGGGCCTTCGGGTGCGGTTTCGCCGGGATAGATGAAGCCTTCCAGGACAATTTCCGCGCTGGCGGGCACTTGCAAGTCGTTGCTTAGGCATTTGGCGACTTCGGTCTTGCTGCCGCGCAATAAGCCTGCGAAGGCATATTCCGACAGGCTATCGGGCACGGGCGTGACGGCGGCAAGTATGGTCGCGGGGTCAGCGCCCAAGGCGACCGCCACCGGAAACGGCTCGCCTGGATGGGCCATTTGCCATTCCCTAAAATCCAAGGCGCCGCCGCGATGGGCTAGCCAGCGCATGATGACCTTGTTTTTGCCTATCACTTGCTGGCGGTAAATGCCGAGGTTTTGCCGCTCTTTGTGCGGGCCTTTGGTGATGACCAAAGGCCACGTGATCAACGGCCCGGCATCTTCGGGCCAACAAGTTTGGATGGGGTAATCGCTTAAGTCTATCTCGTCCCCGATACGGCTGATTTCTTGGCACGGCGGGGATTTGACCAATTTCGGCGCCATGTTCAGCACTTGTTTGAACACGGGGATTTTCTCAAAGGCGTCTTTCATGCCTTTGGGCGGTTCCGGTTCTTTCAAATAGGCCAGCAATTCACCGATGCCGCGCAATTCACTGACTTCTTCCGCGCCCATGCCCATCGCCACGCGTCTTGGCGTGCCAAACAGGTTGGCCAAGACCGGCGTATGTGAGCCTTTGGGGTTTTCGAAGAGCAGGGCGGGGCCGCCTTGTTTCAGGACGCGGTCACAGATTTCAGTCATTTCCAAATACGGGTCGACTTCGACGGTGATGCGTTTGAGCTCGCCCAGCTTTTCCAGTTGCGCGATAAAATCGCGCAAGTCACGGTAAATCATGCGGCTATGCCGTTATGGCGCAGCAATGCGTCGATAGTGGGTTCACGTCCACGGAACTCGACAAACAAGTCCATCGCGTTTTGGCTGCCGCCTTTTTCGAGGATGTTGGTCAAGAACGAATGGCCTGTTTCCTGGTCGAAGATGCCTTTTTCTTCAAACAATGAATAGGCGTCGCTGGACAGGACTTCGGCCCATTTGTAGCTGTAATAGCCTGCGGCGTAACCACCCGCAAAAATGTGCGTGAAGCTGTGCGGGAAGCGGTTGAACTTGGGTGGCTGGATAACCGCGACATGCTTCCTGACTTGTTCTAGGATTTCGTAAATGCGGCCGCCCCGTTCCGGCTCGTATTCCAAGTGGATGCGGAAATCGAATAGGCTAAATTCCAACTGCCTGACCATAAACAGCCCTGCCTGGAAATTTTTTGCGGAGAGCATTTTTTCAAACAGGCTGTCAGGTAGCGGCTCACCCGTTTCATAATGGCCGGACATGAGCGCCAGCGCGTCTTTTTCCCAGCACCAGTTTTCCATGAATTGGCTGGGCAGTTCCACGGCATCCCATTCCACGCCGTTGATGCCGGACACGCCCAGATGGTCAACCTGGGTGAGCATGTGGTGCAAACCGTGGCCAAATTCGTGGAATAGCGTGGTGACTTCGTCGTGGGTCATCAAGGCAGGGGCATCGCCTGTGGGCGGGGTGAAATTGCAGGTCAGGTACGCCACCGGGATCTGGACATTGTCGCCCGATTTTTTCCGGCTTACGCAGTCATCCATCCATGCGCCGCCGCGTTTTTTGGGACGGGCGAAGAGGTCGATGAAAAATTGCCCGCGCAGTTGGCCATCCCTGTCGTGGATTTGGAAAAACTGTACGTCAGGATGCCATGTGTCGAAATCGAAAATTTCAGTGATGTTTAAACCGTACAGGCGCTCGGCAACGGCGAACAAACCGGGCAGGACACGGGTGACCGGAAAATAGCTTTTGACTTCTTCTTGTGAGAGCTGGTAGAAATGCTGGCGCATTTTTTCAGAGTAATAGCTGATGTCCCAAGGCTCCATTTCGATGAAGGAGTGGACTTCACGGGCAAAGTTTTGCAGCTCTATCAAATCGTTACGCGCTTGCCGCCAGGATTTGGTGGCCAAGTTTTCCAAGAAGCCGATGACATCCTCTGGCTTTTTCGCCATTTTGGTGGCGAGCGACAATTCAGCGTAGTTGTTAAAACCCAATAGCTTGGCTTTTTCATGGCGTAAAGACAGTATTTGCTCCATCAGCAGGCTATTGTCGAAATGTCCGCCTTGCGGGCCGGTTTCGGAAGCGCGGGTGGTGTAGGCCTCATAGACTTCGCGGCGGAGTTCGCGGCTGTCGGCATAAGTCATGACCGCATTGTACGACGGGAATTGCAAGGTCAGCATATAACCTTCCTCACCCGCTTGCTCGGCGGCTTGTTTGGCCCCCGCAATGGCGGATTCGGGCATGCCCACCAAATCCCGTTTATTATTGATAACCTTGTTCCAGGCATTGGTGGCGTCAAGGACATTTTCTTCAAAATGGCTGGTATGCTGGCTTAATTCTTGGCAGATTTCTTTGTAGCGTTGTTTTTTCTCTTCGCTTAGCGCAACGCCGGATAGGCGGAAGTCACGTAAAGCGTTACGGATGATTTTTTGTTGTGCGCTGTCGAGCGTGGAAAACTCGGAATGTTTGGCGATCAGCCGATAGGCGTAGAATAACCGTTTGTTTTGGCCTATTTCAGTCGCATATTCGCTGAGCTTGGGCAAGCAGGCGTTATAGGCGGCACGCAGTTCTTCGTTGTTGCAGACAGAATTCAGATGGCTGACAGGTGACCAGGCTTTGTTCAAGCGGTCTTCGGCATCGGCGATGGGCGCTATCAGTTTTTCCCACGTGTAATTCTGTTTGGTTTGTAAGCATTTTTCAACTGTTGCACGGGCTTCCGCCAATAATTGGTCGATAGCGGGCTCAACGTGTTCAGGTTTTATGGCTGAAAATAAAGGTAAGATACTGTCGGTGAGTAAAGGGTTATTCATAATTTGAAAAAAGTAGGCTCATGGTTGCGTTAAGGTGAAGATAACGAAATCGTTGTTATTATTTTTTTTGAGCGTCAAAAAATACCGCTGTCCTGGACAGGTGGTCATGCCAGCCACGCCGGTTTTTATCGAACAGTATCCAGATAAAACCCAATCCAAGCATTGTCCAGGACACCCAAGCGGCAACATAGCGTATAAACGCTTGCGTCCAGTTTATAGGCTTTTGGTCGAGTGTCAAAACCCGCATTTTCCAAGCTTTTAGGCCGAGTGTCTGGCCACCATGCGTCCAAAACCAGCCATAGAACAAAAAACTGACCGTCAACAGGTAAATAGGGTAGAAGGGTTGCCGGGGGGTGAAGGCTTCACCTGAATTTAGGGGTAGTAACAGCGCGGTTGCCACAAAAAAAACCGCAACCAGCAGGAGAAGGTCATAAAAAACCGCTGCCAATCGACGAAAAAAACCAGGGGCAGGTTGCAAACATGAACCTGACTTTGGTTTTTTTATGGGTGTGTTGGGGATCAATTAATCTTTAAATAAAGCTAATTTTTGGCCAAAATACATGCACATGGCCATTAACCCGCCGAGCATCGCCAACGAAAAAAGAAATGGCGGCCTGTGGAATAGCAGAATGAAGAAATCTGCTGCAAAAATACTGGTCAGGACAGGGTGGTCAATAAAGGCATTAATGATTTTCTTAAACATGTCAATTCCGTCAAGCACGTTAAAATAGGTGCAAGTGTGTAAAAAAATGGTTAGCTGATCTTTTATCTGGTTAAATGCACACTATGTGCTTGTAAAAATCAGAGCAACGATTCTACTATAATCAAAAGGGGAATGTAAAAGAAAAGAAACTTGCCATAGTGGGCTAGAATTCATTCAAATGGTATGATTAATATAACTAGAAAAATTAACATTGGTGTAACACTCATTTTAAATCTGTTCAAAAAAATTATTCAGTCGGCGAGAAGTCAAGTTTTACCAGCCACGATTGGCCAATCCCGGGTTTATGCACGCTCAGAGCATAATATCTCACGCGCCCAAATCAGTGAAAATGCCTTAAAAGTTCTGTATCGGCTCCAAAAAGAGGGTTTTGAAGCCTATCTGGTGGGCGGGTGTGTCCGGGATTTGTTGTTGGGGCGCGAGCCTAAAGATTTTGATGTGGTGACCAATGCCGATCCTGAACAAGTCCGTAAGGTTTTCCGCAATTGCCGGATAATTGGCCGGCGGTTCCGTCTGGCACATGTGCATTTCGGCCGGGAAGTCATAGAAGTCGCGACTTTTCGCGGTGCTGGTGAAGCCCAGAATGATAAGCAGGTGCTTAATAACGAAGGCCGTTTATTACGCGATAATGTTTACGGCACAATTGAAGAAGATGTCTGGCGCCGGGATTTTACTGTTAATGCCTTGTATTACAACATCAAGGATTTTTCAGTGGTTGATTATGTGCAGGGCATGGAAGACCATAAAAATGCTATGCTCAGGCTTATCGGCGATCCTGACACCCGGTTCCGTGAAGATCCGGTAAGGATGTTGAGGGCTGTGCGCTTTGCCGTAAAGCTGGGTTTTAAGCTCCATCCCGATTGCGAAAAGGCCATGCACGGGGCGGCAGAGTTATTGGCCAGCATCCCCGCCGCCCGGCTTTATGATGAGGTCTTAAAACTCTTCCTGTACGGGTATGCTTTACAAGTATTTGAAATGTTAAGGCATTATGGCCTGTTTCAGATATTGTTCCCCGATACCGAGCAAAGCCTTGCCGGTGAGGAAAACGGATTCCCACGATTGCTGTTGATTAAGGCTCTACAGAATTCCGATAACCGGATTGCCGATGGCAAGTCGGTGACCGCTTATTTCCTTTATGCTGCGTTTTTGTGGGAGCCTGTAAGGTTGCTGGCTGTGCAAAAAATGAATGAAGGGCAGGTCGAATATTTGGCCTATCAGGATGCGGCCAATGAAATCATTGCTAGGCAGGTTAGGTGCACGGCGTTGCCCCGGCATATTAGCTTGGCCATCCGCGAAGTTTGGAGCCTACAGCCAAAATTCAATATCCGGCACGGTTCCAAACCTAGCCGTCTGATGTTGCATCCGCGTTTCCGGGCGGGCTATGATTTCCTCTTGTTACGTGCGGAGACTGGCGGCGCAGACCCTGAATTGGCCCAGTGGTGGCATATTTATCAAAATGCCAGTGAGGCCGAGCAAAGAAAAATGACCCAGCCTTCCCGAAAAGGCCAGAATGGCAAACCGGGCCGCAAACGGACTTACCGCAAGAAGGGCTCCGCCTCCACCAGTACCGAAGTCCAAAGCTAACTTAGGCCTTGCCTTTGAATCTTTGCATTGGAATAAGCTTAGATTTGGCGGGCCGCCGTACACCCTAATTTTACGAACCATGATCCCATCCACTTCTGACACGACCATTGCTTATTTAGGTTTGGGCAGTAATCTTGCTGAACCGGTTGAACAGATTAAATCGGCACGCCGCGCTATCGCTTTAATCGCCGGCGTTAAGGAGATCGCCTGCTCCAGTTTATATCGGAGCTTACCGATGGGGCCGCAAGACCAGCCTGATTATATCAACGCGGTGATGGCCGTGGAGACTGGCTTATCGCCGCAAGATTTGTTGAAGAGCCTCCAAAAAATTGAAAAGGCGCATGGCCGTGAGCGCAAAGGCCAACGCTGGGGCGCACGGACCTTGGATGTGGATATACTGCTTTATGGTGAACAAATAATTGATTTGCCAGATTTGATTGTGCCGCACAGCGGTATCGCCGAGCGGTCATTTGTATTACACCCATTATCTGAAATTGCGCCGCATTTGACCATTCCAGGTAAGGGCAATATCGCTGATTTATTGGCAAAATGCCCTTTAGTCGGGCTACAACGGTTAGATTAACATGACACATATAGAAAAGCCGCTATCCATCAATGACTTGACAGCGATGAAACAACGCGGGGAGAAAATCACTTGCCTCACTGCTTACGATGCCAGTTTTAGCGCATTAATTGATAAAGCCGGTATCGATATGATGTTGGTTGGGGATTCTTTGGGGATGACAATCCAAGGGCATGGCTCGACCTTGCCCGTGACCATCGCTGATATGGTCTACCACACGCGTTGCGTCAGCCATGCCAGGCAGCGGGCTTTTGTGGTTGCCGACCTGCCGTTTATGGCTTATGCCACCACGGCCTTGGCTACTGAAAATGCCGCCAAACTGATGCAACAAGGTGGCGCGCAAATGGTAAAGCTGGAAGGCGCAAGGTTTGAAATTGTCAGTTTCCTAGTCGGGCAAGGGGTTCCGGTCTGCGGTCATTTAGGCTTGTTACCCCAATCCATTAACCAATTGGGCGCTTATTCGGTGCAAGGCAAGGAGCCCGCTGCCGCTGATAAAATGATGGAAGAGGCGCTTGGCTTACAACAGGCAGGGGTGGCACTTTTAGTGTTAGAGTGCGTCCCCGCACCGTTGGCCACCGCCATCAGCGGGCAACTGCAAATCCCGGTTATCGGTATTGGCGCCGGGCTTGGTTGCGATGGCCAAGTGCTGGTTTTGCAAGATATGTTGAATATTGGCATTGGCAAACGGCCCCGCTTTGCCAAAGATTTTATGCAAGGTGCGGATAGTGTCGAAGCCGCTATCCGGGCATACCATCTGGCGGTCAAACAAAGCCTGTTTCCTACCGCCGAACACAGTTTCTAAATATATGCAGATAGTTAAAACCGTGTCCGCGTTGCAGGCCACCCTGAAAATTTGGCGGCAAGCGGGGGAAATTATCGCTTTTGTGCCGACCATGGGGAATTTACATCGTGGCCATTTACAATTGGTGCAGGCTGCGAAAACCCGGGCGAACCGTGTGGTCGTCAGTATTTTCGTCAACCCGACCCAGTTTGGTGTGGGTGAGGATTTCGAAAGCTATCCGCGTACCGAGCAGGAAGACCGGCAAAAACTTCATGAAGCCGCCACGGATTTGTTGTTTTTGCCGGCTGTTACAGAGGTGTACCGGCCTGATGCCCAGACTGTCATTTCGGTGACGGGGGTTTCCGGGCGTTATTGCGGCGCCTCTAGGCCAGGGCATTTTGCAGGCGTGGCGACAGTGGTCTGTAAGTTGTTCAATATAGTGCAGCCGGATATTGCCGTGTTTGGCGAAAAGGACTTTCAGCAATTGGCGGTGATCCGTGCAATGGTCAGGGATTTGAATATTCCTGTCGATATCCTGAGTGTGGCGACGGTACGTGAAGCCAGTGGTTTGGCGATGAGTTCCAGGAACCATTATCTAAGCGCTGAGGAAAGGAACATCGCCGCCTCCTTATACAAATCCCTATGCACGGCACAGGAGGCCATTTTGCTGGGTGGCCAAACCTATTCGGAAATCGAACGGCAGGCGTTGCAGTATCTTCAGCAAGCCGGATTCCAACCCGATTATTTTAGTATTTGCCGCAGCCAGGATTTACAGGCCGCAACACCAGACGATAGCGAATTGGTCATTTTAGCGGCAGCAAAGCTCGGTAAGACACGCCTGATTGACAACGTGAGCTTTTCATTATCAGCCGCGAAAGCCCCCAAAAGTTGAAGCAGTATCCAAATTAAGGGATAATCCCCCGTTTTTTTACGTATTTTATAGTGTTTTATTATGCAAATTACGATGCTTAAGGCGAAGTTACATAGAGCCACGGTCACCCGTTCGGAGCTGGGTTATGAGGGGTCGTGTGCGATTGACGGTAATATCCTTGACCTGTCAGGCATCAGAGAATACGAACAGATCCAGATTTACAATATCAATAATGGGGCGCGTTTCACCACTTATGCGATACGTGCCAAAGAAAATTCAGGCGTATTTTCTGTTAACGGGGCTGCCGCCCGCCTTGCTTGTCCAGGTGATTTGATCATTGTTTGCGCTTATGCCAGCCTAACTAAAGAAGCTGCCGATCAACATAAGCCCGTGTTGGTTTATTTTAATGAAAAGAACGAGGTTTTGCGTTCTGCTTCAGAGATTCCGGTGCAGCTTGATTAAAAAAGGTTTTTTATAGGGGCTGCCAAGCTTCGTTGGTTATTTCTTTATAATGTCCCGTGGACGGAAAAGGCTTCAAGCGGGCGGTATCTTTTGATATTCACATAAAGGCGGTGGGGCCTAACAGCCTGTTTCCAGGTTCTGCCGCCAGTTAAAAACTACTGTGCCAAATCAGGCATCCCGTATTGAAGCCATCCAGTCTCCAATCCCGCTGTAGACCTAAGCGCTAAGTTTCCAATTCCCCCCAATCACAGTGGCCTTTAGCGTTTAATGGCGCTGGCGCAGAAACCCTGTTTGTAGCCGTAAACGCTTAAGTTTCCCCGTTCAAGCTGTGGATAGTTAGATAATAGTTCCAATAGCATTTAAGTGTTCACTACAAGCAGGTTACAATAGCGGCATTTATTTCGAAAAAATGCAGGTGTTTCCCCTTGGCTAAAAAAATTATCCGCATTGCCACCCGGCAAAGCCCCTTAGCTGTATGGCAAGCAGAACATGTTGCCAGGCGTCTTGAACAGCTTTTTCCTGAAATAAGCACCGAGCTTGTGAAAATGGTGACACGAGGCGACAAAATACTCGATGCGCCATTAGCCAAAGTTGGCGGTAAAGGGCTATTTGTAAAAGAATTGGAGCAGGGGATGTTGGAAGGGAGTGCGGATATTGCCGTGCATTCCATGAAAGATGTCCCGGTTGAGTTTCCTGAAGGCCTGCATTTGGCGGCGATTTTATTGCGTGAAGATCCAACGGATGCCCTGGTGTCCAATGTTTACCGGTCCATAGATGAATTGCCCGCGGACGCCCGCATTGGCACTTCAAGCCTACGCAGGCAATGCCAAATTAAAGAACGCTTTCCTGATGCCGAGATTATCCCGCTTAGGGGAAATGTCAACACGCGTCTGGCCAAGCTCGATGCCGGGGATTATGACGCGATTGTCCTTGCGTCTGCTGGCTTAAAACGATTAGGTCTGGCAGGGCGGATTAGCCAGCCCTTGGCTGTCGCCATCAGCTTGCCGGCAATTGGGCAAGGGGCCATCGGTATAGAATGTCGGGCTGATGATGCAAAAATTAATGCCATGTTGGCGGCCTTGCATGATGTTGACACTGGTCTGTGTGTCAGTGCGGAAAGGGCCATGAATGCACGGTTACAGGGTGGTTGCCAGGTGCCCATCGCGGGATTTGCCGTTAGGCAAGGCGGACAGTTATTTATGCGTGGTTTAGTGGGCGCCCCTGATGGTGGCGTGGTGTTCCGCAGTGAAGGCAGCGCACCATTGGCCCAAGCCGAAGAGCTGGGGCGATCCATAGCAGAAGATTTGTTAAGCCAGGGGGCGGATAAAATCCTGCAAGCATTGTTTGCCCAATGACTGGTTTAAATGGCGCGAACATCTTAGTCACGCGGCCTGCCCATCAGGCCGAAAGCTTATGCCGACTGATTGAAGGCCAGGGGGGAAATGCCGTCCGATTCCCTACCCTGGAGATCGTGGCAGTCCCTGAACCAGGGCAAGTGCAAAATATCTTGGCCAATTTAGGGAAATTTGATTGGTTAATTTTTATCAGCGTCAATGCGGTAAATTTTGCGCTCAAGGCGAATGGTGGCAAAATACCGCGATTAAATTCAGTACGTTTTGCCGCTGTTGGCCTGGCTACAGCCCAGGCGTTGGCTACCGCTGGTTTGGCCGTTGATCTGGTGCCTGGGCAAGGCTATAACAGTGAAGCCTTGCTCGCATCTTCGATGTTACAGAGCGTGGGTGGCCAGCATTTCTTGATTGTGCGCGGGGAAGGTGGGCGGGAAGAACTGGCAACGGTATTACGGGGTAGGGGCGCAGAAGTCGATTATCTGGATGTTTATAGGAGAGTGATCCCCGTCGCCGATAATGCTGAAGTGCTAGGGCTAATAACGCAACATCAATTGGATGCCATCACTGTCACGAGCGGTGACGCCTTGCAGAACCTGTTGATGATGGTTGCCCCGCAATATCACGGCTTATTGTTGGCAATACCTATTGTCGTGGTGAGCGGCAGAATTGCGCAGATAGCAGGCCATTTAGGATTTAAGCAAATTGTGGTGGCGGCGCAGCCTGCCGACACGGCAATTCATGAAGCAGTAACTATGTGTTTAACGGGGAAATAACGTGGCAGAATTGGGTGAACAACAAAAACAAGAAGTGGGCGAAACCATCAAAGCCCACCGGTCACGAAACGGATTTTGGTTTAGTATCATTATTTTACTGATTATCGCCAGTGTTGCGGGTGCAGGTTTTTACTTATTTATGCAATTGCGTGACCGCCAGGAAGGGTTGGGCGGTGAAGTAAAAGGGCAAATGTCAAAACAAATCGCTGATTACCAAAACCAACTGACAGCGATCCAAAACCAATTGGCCGCCCTGGAAACTGACATTAGCAGCAAGGACGAGCGTTTTTCCAAGACCTTGGCCGATTTCTCCCTATTACATAACGAAAAGCTCGATAACACACGCAAGGAACTGGATGAGGCCATACAGCGCATTCAACGCCAACTGGGCAAGACCCGGGGCGACTGGCTGATCGCCGATGCCGAATACTTGCTGAGCGTCGCCAATGAAAGGCTGCATTTGATCGGCGATGTCAACACTACGCGCGAGGCCTTGGAAGCCGCAGACCAACGTTTGAGGGAAAGCGGTGATGTTGGTGTCATCAAAGTGCGTGAGCAAATTGCCAAAGATATTGCGCTGATCCGCAGCCTGGACGTACCTGATATTGTTGGTATTTACGCGTCAATACAAGGCTTGGAAAGCTCGGCTGACAAATTAAGTTTACTGTTGCCATATTCCGGAAAGTCCCTGGTGCCCTCCACGGAGATCCATGACCACGCCGATAGCAGCGAGGCGGGGCATGATATGTTGCAATCGGTGATAGACCACTTGGAGGGGATTGTCACCATCCGTCATAGTGACCAGCCCGTCAAAGAAATCTTGACCCCCGAACAGGCACAGTTTATCCATGAACAACTGCGGGTCAAGTTGGAAATGATCAAAATTGCTTTGGTTGAACACAATGAGGCAATTTATCAGGCTAGCTTGCTTGACGCGAAAAATTGGCTTGAACAACATTTCACCAAAAATGAGGAAAGCAGGGCTTTGCTAAGTGAATTGGAACGGTTGATGTCCATTAAAATCCGTAGCCAATTCCCGGATATCAGCCAGTCATTTAAAATGTTGAGGGATATTGCGAAACTAAGGTTGGAAGCCGATAAAGGCATGAAGGCAGAAGAACCTGTGGTGGCCCCGTTAGCCCCACCCGCTCAAACACCTCCGCTGCCCACCATGGAAGCCCCCGCCCAAACACCGCCAGTAAAAACCATAGGGCGTCCCGGTGGTAAAACCCTGCCGGAAGCACAATAACTAGAGCATCCAAATGAAAAAAATACTTTATTTTCTAGTTGCTCTTATTGCTGCCGTTGCCGCTGCATTTTTTGCCAACAACTGGTTACAAGGGTTTGACACGCCAGGCTATGTGCTCATGGGCATCGGGCATTGGTCTTTGGAAACAACCCTGTCGGTTTTCGCTGTCACCCAGATTATGGGTTTTTTTGTCTTGTACTTTGTGTTCAGAAGTTTAGGTTACTTGATCAGGCTGCCTGGCCGACTTAAGCATAGGTCTAGGGCGGTAAAATTTAACCGTTCCCAAGAGGCATTGATCACTGGTTTGGTTGATTCAGCGGAAGGCAATTGGGAAAAAGCGGAAAACATCCTGATTAAACATGCATCACATAGCGGTGCGCCGTTGCTCCATTATTTGACCGCCGCTAAAGCCGCACAGTCCCGTGGGGCTTTTGACAAACGCGATGAATATCTCAAGAAAGCCAATGATCAGGCTCCGGATTCTTCCATCGCCATCGGTTTGACCCAAGCGGAATTGCACTTGTCCGGCAATGAGTTTGACCAAGCCTTGGAAACGTTGACCAAATTGCATTCAATTGAGCCAGGGCATGCCAGTGTCTTGAAATTGTTGCATCAGACTTATCAGACGATGGGCGATTGGGAAAGTATGCGCAAATTATTGCCTTCCCTACATACGCACAAGGTGTTGATGGAAACCGAAATTAAGTTGTTGGAAACGGAGGCGTTCAGCAAATTGTTAAAGCAATCGGCTGAAACTGGCGATGTTGGCGCGATTCAAAAACGGTGGGCGGAAGTCCCCAATTATATTAGAAAAATACCGGGAATTTCAGCAATCTACTTTGCGGCTATGATCAACGCCGGGGCAGGCGCCGATATTGAGGACGAGCTGGCGTTGGCGTTGTCAATCGATTGGGACAACACCTTGTTGGTGCTGTTCGGCAGCGTCCCATCCAATGATGTTTCAAAACAGCTGGCAATGGCTGAACGATGGTTGTCATTACATGAAAATGACCCGGTGTTGCTGACTATCTTAGGGAAATTGAGCGCAAAGTCTGCGGGTAATGAAAAAGCCCGTGAATATTTGGCACAAAGCATCGCTGTTGAACCTACCGTGCTGGCCTATCAACTGTTAGGTGATTTATTGTTTGCGGAAGGCGACCAGGCTGAAGCCAGCCGATGTTACAAACAGGGGCTTGAATTGGCATCCAGTGAAATTATCAGCCGTATCAATACCATATCTTATTGACATCTATTTTTCGGATGTTAACCCGGCATTGAAAACCGTTATTTAAGATTGTGTTAAGGCAGCTCCCGGCAAAATAGCCCCAATTACCGGAGATTGTCGATGAAAACACACACAGATAATTCAGTACAGGGCGTTGTTTTGGCAAAGCGGCGCTTTTTGAAGCAAATGATGTACGGTTCCCTGCTGGCGATGGGGGGGGCGCCAATAGCCAATGCCACTGCACACCGTGTCCCGCTTTCGCATAAAACTATCGCTTTACATCACCCGCAAACGGGAAACCAGCTCAACATCACTTATTTTGAACAAGGCCGTTATCTAAAAGACGCCTTACTCGAAATTGACCATCTCCTACGCGATCACCATTCTGGAGCCATTCATAGGATTGATCCGGTATTGATTGACCAGCTCCATGACCTGAAGCAGCTACTGGGTGCCCGCAAGCCTGTCCAGGTTATTTCCGCTTACCGCTCCCCCTACACTAACGCCAGCTTGCGCAACCACAGCCATCGTGTCGCCAAACACAGTTTGCACATGGAGGGGCGGGCTATTGATATACGCATTGAAGGTGTGCCCACCGCCATAGTGAAAAAAGCCGCTTTGGCGATGCGGCGCGGCGGTGTCGGCTATTACCCCAGCGCCGATTTTGTGCATTTGGACACTGGGGAAATTAGGAGCTGGTAGTTTTTATTTGTTGATTTCAACAGTTTTTATCGCTTCAATTGGCGGTAAGGGCGGCTCTTCTTGGAGTTTTTCCGTCGTACTGCTGGTTTCGGCAAACAACATGTGATCGGATAGTTCGCCAGGGTTTTTAAGGGCTTCATGCAACACGGTGTCATGATCGTAAATATCCGCATAAAACACGAGTTGGTTGTCATGGTCAAAAAACGCGGTGGTATAAAAGAATAAAACCGGAATCGGTTTATCCAAAATAACCCGCTGCATTTTTGGTGAGCCCATGGCCTTTTGTATCCTCGCCTTATCCCAACCTTTTTGGTTTTTCAACGCAAATTCCGCCAAACCTTCCGGATCGTCCACGCGCACGCAACCATGGCTGAAATCACGGCGTGAGCGGCTGAATAAGGCATTGGCAGGGGTATCATGTAAATACACATCATCCTTATTGGGGAAGAGAAATTTTACCCGCCCTAATGCGTTTTTCTTGCCCGGTTTTTGGCGTACCCGTAGCACGCCTTGCTTCAATTGTGCAAGGGTGGATTCCGAAAAACCCACCACCCCATTTTTGGACACCAATTCCATATTTTCTTTATCGAGATAACCCGGGCCATTGCCCAATTTGGGGATGATTTCATCTTTGACTATGTTATAAGGCACATTCCAGTACGGCGAAAAATCAATAAAACTCATATTGGCCATTAATACGGGGGTTTGGTTTTTCATGGCCTTGCCGACGACGACCCGCATTTGGGTAATGTTTGAATCAATGTCGTTGACATCGTTAAGCGCCCAAAGGTGGAACGCCGGAATGTTAACGATAATCGAAGGGTCGGTGCTCAGTTCCGGTAGCCAACGCAGCCGCTCCATAGCCAGTTCTATTTGCTCGACCCGCTTGGGCAGGCCGGTATTCAGTTCCACCGCCGTCGACTTGCCAATAACGCCATCAGGGGACAGCCCGTGCCGGCGCTGAAAATTTTTCATCGCAGTGACCATTTCATCGCTGTAACGTGTGGGCTTATTGGGGTTAGCTAGTTTCTGCCTGTTGGGCAAATCACCCATGGCCGTTAAAAAATCATTCAGTGCACCGGCTTCAGGCAGGTTCTCCCCTGGACGGATTGGATGTTTGAAGGCCATTGCAAATGGCCGGATGTTTTGGGCCAATTCCCGATAATGGGCCAATGCTGGTTTTAATAGTTGGTATTGCTTTAATTGGGGTTCGACCATGGCGGGCAATTGCGTTATGGTCTGCCGTTCGATGCTGGCCTTGATTAAGGCGGCTAAGTCAATGGTCTTTTTATCACGTAATTTGAGGTTGAAATTGATGACTTGAGGGCTGACGCGCCCATAATGCAAATCATGCAAAAAACGGAGTAGCGATAGGCTCAGTGCCGTGTCATAACTCGCCTGCTCCCGGTAAGCGTTAAAGCTCGAATGTAAAACAGCGGGCAATTTTTTCTGTAGGGCTTCCGTGTCGTATTGGTCTTTTTGCAAACCGTTGGCGGCTGCGTTTTCCAGTAGCTCTAGCACCGCCGGGATGTTTTTTTCGGATGCGGCGGTGCCCAGCCATAACAATTGGTAATTGCCCATCTTATACAATGCGTCCAAATCTTCTGAACGGTTGGCAAAATTGGCAGGCAACAAAAAGGGGTGCTGTTTGGCGGAAATAATGGCGGTAATTTCTTGGCTAATGGGGGAGGCATCTAGGATGGCCGGTTCGGCCAATAATGCCGGTGCTGACACGCCCAGGCAAATAAGCACTAATAAGCGGGTGGATTGCCGGCGTAGCCAGTTGGTTGGAGAACCGTATTCGTCCATTAAGGAGCACGGCTTTATTTTCGGCACATACGCGCCATAATAATGAGTATTTGCCAATGTGTTCAGTTGCATAAAATATCCAGTTGTTGGCTTAGCTGCCGGTACGCCAATATTGTATAGCCAATATTACCACTAACGGACTGTTTAAATAGGCGATTATCAAGCCAGCGTGTTTTGTTAAATGATCAGATGTAAGCCCATTTTACACTAAGTCAAGTGTTATGATTTATGACAAATGCACATTCAGCTTTAGAATGCAGAAAATAGTACGGTAAATTTATGCTATGTTATGAAATACTTACTCAAATGGTTGCTAGACGGGAAGATGGACAATGAATGAAATCGTGAGCAGGGCGCCTGAAAATATTTTCGACACTTGGGGGCTATATCGGAAAATCGTCAATTCCAATCATATGTTCCACAAGGAAATTTACGCCGATATAGCGGAAGCGCTACAACCGTCCCCCCGTAATTTCACCTTACTGGATCTAGGGAGTGGCGATGCCGCCCATTTGGCTCCGGTTCTGGCCCAGTTGCCAATAGGTAGCTATTGTGGGGTGGATTTATCGTTGACCGCATTGGGTTTTGCGGGACAAAACCTCAGCATGTTGGCGTGTCCTGTGGAATTACAGCACGGTGATTTATTGCAAGTGCTTAAAGGCAAAAAAGGGCGTTATGACGTGGTCTTCACCAGCTTTGCCTTACACCATCTGGATGCTAGACAAAAAGCCGATTTTTTCAAAGCCGCCCATGCGCACCTTAATACCGGCGGTTTTTTGTTGATGGTTGATACCGTACGTGAAGAACACGAAGACTTGCCCGGATATTTGGAGGCTTATTGTACTTGGGTACATAAGTGGCAAGGGATAGACAACGAAGAGCAAGGGCTTGTTTGCCGGCATATTCTCGACAATGATTTTCCTGAAACGCTTTCCACCTTAAAAGTTTTCTCACAACAGGCGGGTTTTGCCTCCTGCCAGGCTATTAGCCGTTATAAATGGCATAGCGTGTTACGGTTTGGACGTTAAATGCACACAGATTCCCTAGGTAAAATGTACTATCAAGGCATAAAAAAAACCATTGTCCTACGTCCTTTGGGTAAAAAAGGTGCCTATATTGCTGACACCAACCCATTGCTGGCGCGTATTTTTTCCAGCCGGGGGGTGGTTTCGGCTGATGAGTTGGACAGAAGCTTGGCAAAGCTCCCGTCACCGTGGCTGTTGTCTGGCATGGAAACAATGGTGGCGCAACTCATCGCCGCGCTGCAAGGGCAAAAAAAGATAGTCATCGTCGCTGACTTTGATGCGGATGGTGCGACCAGTTGCGCGCTTGCCATCAAGGGTTTGCAATTGCTGGGGGCAGGGGAGGTGGCGTTTGTCGTACCGAACCGTTTTGAATACGGTTATGGGTTGACGCCAGAGATCGTCGAACTGGTCAAACAGCAACGGCCTGATGTGTTGGTCACCGTGGATAACGGCATTTCCAGCCTGGATGGCGTTAAAGCGGCCAAGGCCGCCGGTATCACCGTACTGGTCACTGACCACCATCTGCCGGGTGCGGAATTGCCCGCCGCCGACGCCATCGTCAACCCCAATTTGCCGGATGACCCGTTCCCTAGCAAAGCCCTTGCGGGGGTTGGTGTGATGTTTTATGTGCTACTGGCTTTGCGCAGCCGCTTGCGGGAACTGGGCTGGTTCAGCGTGCGGCAAATACCCGAACCGAATCTGGCGCAACTGCTGGATTATGTGGCCTTGGGGACGGTCGCCGATGTGGTGCCCTTAGACGCCGTCAACCGTATATTGGTGCATCAGGGCCTGCAAAGGATACGCTCCGGGCGCAGCCATCCCGGTTTACAGGCATTGCTTAAAATTGCCGGGAAAAATCCGTTGACGGTTGTGCCTGCCGATTTGGGGTTTGCGCTGGGGCCGCGCTTAAATGCAGCTGGACGCATGGATGACATGTCATTAGGTATCCAATGCTTGTTGACCGATGACGGCAAACTGGCGACTGACATTGCCATGCAGTTGGATGATTTGAATAATGACCGCCGCGACATCGAGGGGCAGATGAAATTTGAGGCGATGGAGTTATTGGCGGATATGAAAAAACTTGATGGGCATCATGCCCCTGCTGGCGTATGTTTGTACGATGCAAACTGGCATCAGGGGGTGATTGGCATTTTAGCGGCACGCATCAAAGACCAGTTGCACAGGCCAGTGATTGCCTTTGCCCCGGCAGGCAAGGACTTGATCAAAGGCTCGGCACGCTCTATCCCTGGAGTGCATATCCGTGATGTGTTGAGCGACATTGCCACAACGCATCCGAAAATCCTGAGCAAGTTTGGCGGCCATGCTATGGCGGCGGGTTTGACATTGGCCATGCACGACTACCCCGCTTTTGCGTTGGTGTTCGATGAACAGGTCGGCAAGCATTTAAGCCAAGTTGACCTTGAACAAAAAGTGTTTTCAGATGGCGAGTTGGCCGAACAGGATATGTCGCTTGAGATTGCGGACACGCTACAAAACGCCGCAACCTGGGGGCAGGGTTTTCCTGAACCCGTCTTCCACGGCCAGTTTGATGTGGTGCAGGCGCGGATTGTCGGGCAGAAACATCTTAAACTGGTCTTGCGCGTCCGCCAAGGCCAATTACTGATTGACGCGATCGCCTTTTTCATCGACCAACCGGAACAATGGTTGGGGGTCAGGCAAATCGTTGCGGCGTATAAACTGGACATCAACGAATATAGAGGTCAGCGCAGTGTGCAGTTTATTTTGCATTATTTGGAAAAAATAGCCTGATAAGGCCTGCCAGGTTTCCGTGTATAAGGCAATTAACCGGATTCTCCCTTGCTTATGCCCACCTAACCACAAAAAAACTATCTGGCCACCAGCTTGAAATGGCTACAAGATCAACCAAGCCATCGCCCAGTACGCGGAAGACATCACTTTCGGGTGGCTCTGATAGGATAGGCCCGATGGCCTGTTTGCCCTCTGGAGGCATGTCAGAATGGCGATGACACGATGGCCATTTAAGCAGAAATATCCACAAACCCATGCACCCCGCGTTTGGATTTGACAGCCAACCATTCCTTAAGCATCAGCAATTCTTCGGTTTCGTGCAAACCCTCCAGGCTTTGTTTGTTCCTGAGCAAACGGAACGCGGCGGCGAGGATGTTATAGCGTTCGCCCGTGATCCCTGCACGCCTTAAGCCTACGGTGTTGAGTTTGTAATGCTTGGCTGGCCTCCCGCCGATCAGCGTGAAGGGGATCACGTCCATGTTCAAGCCAGTGGTGCCTTGGACTATCGCAAAAGCACCGATGCGGCAGAATTGATGGACGACGACCGCGCCGCCCATGAACACGTTATTGCCGATTTGGACATGGCCGCCTATCGCCACGTTGTTGGCAAAAATGGTTTTGTTGCCAATGCTGCAATCATGGGCGACATGGCTGTTGTTCATAAAGTAACAGCCGGAACCGATGCGGGTCTCGCCATCCGGTTTGGATGCCCGATGGGCGGTGAAACCTTCACGGAACACATTATTATTGCCGCACACCAACCACGACACCGTATTGGCATTAAAGCTGGTGTCTTGAGGCAAATCCCCTAGCACAGCGTGCGGATGCAGGATATTGCCGTCGCCCATTTTGACGAATGGCTGCACCACCGCATGTGCGCCAATTTTACAATTATCACCAATTTCGACCGCACTTTCGATGACGGCAAACGGGCCGACGGTGACGTTTTTGCCTAATTTGGCACCCGTGGCAATGTAGGCGGTGGGATGGATGGTTGCTGTCATTAAGTTATTATCCTCGTGGGTGATATTTGGCGTGCAGTTCTTTTAAGCGTTGGTTGGCGATATGGGTATAAATTTGCGTGGTGGACAAATCCGAATGCCCCAACAACAATTGCACCACTCGCAAATCCGCACCATGATTGAGCAAATGGGTGGCAAAGGCATGGCGCAAGGTATGAGGTGAAAGTTCCTTGTTGATGCCTGCGGCCAGCGCATGGCGTTTGATGATATACCAAAAGGCCTGGCGCGTCATATTGCTGGCGCGGTTGGTGACGAACAAGTAATCGCATTGCCGTTCGCCCAATATGGCCTTCCGCGCTTGCCCCATATAACCTTCCAACCAGTCCATCGCCTCTTCGCCAACAGGGATCAGGCGTTGTTTGTTGCCTTTGCCCGTGACCCGCAGCACGCCTTGCCGGAAACTGACTTGTTCAAATTTGAGGTTGACCAGTTCGGTGACCCGCAATCCTGTGGCGTAGAGCATTTCCAACATAGTCTTGTCGCGGTAACCTAGCGGGTTGCTGGTTTCGGGCGCGGCGAGCAGCAGTTCCACATCGGCTTCGGACAAGCTCAACGGCAGTGGATGGCCTATATGCGGGGAAGCTATCAACGCAGTCGGGTCTACACTGATACGGTTTTCGCGGATGTAATAGCCGTAAAAACGGCGCAAACTGGACAAGATCCGTGCCGACGAGCGGTTGCCGATGCCGTCTTTGAAACGGCTGCCTAAGAATCCGGACACTTGGGTGTTGTCAACTTCCAGCAGCGGTTTGCTTCCCAGCCATTTGGCAAAAATACGCAAATCGCTACGGTATGCGGACAAGGTGTTTTCGCTCAAGCCTTGTTCCGCCCAGGCGGCATCAAGGAATTGGTCTATCAGATCATCAGCGGTCACGTTTTCTTTTATCCACGAAAGCCACGAAAAGCACGAAAAAAAGATAGGGAAAATAGGCTATGGTTTTTTTGAGGCGTTCTATCAAAAATGTGTGGAAAAGGACAGTAGAACGGATTGTGCCATAAAGAATTTTTGTGCTTTTCGTGTTTTTGGTGGACAGGATGTAGCATTTGTTGTCTCTTCGCGTTTTTCGTCCTTGGCAATTGCCCCATCACGACCTGCCGATACCGTAATAAATAAGGCCCATTTCTTTAAGCAATTCCGGTTCATACAAGTTCCGTCCGTCAAAAATGACACCGTCTGTCAGGGTATTTTTAATCAGGTCAAAATCCGGGCTCCAGAAGTTTTTCCATTCGGTCACCACCAGCAAGGCGTCCGCGCCTGCCAGGGCCTCTTCGGCGGTATCGGTTAGCGTCAGGCCAGGTTTGTCGCCGTAAATCCGCCGTGCTTCGGCCATGGCTTCCGGGTCATAAGCGCGGACGTTGGCTCCGGCGGCGATTAAGGCTTCAAGGATCACCCGGCTGGGGGCTTCGCGCATATCGTCGGTTTTCGGTTTGAACGCCAAGCCCCACATCGCAAAGGTTTTACCTTGCAAATCGCCTTGGTAATGCGCGGACACTTTGGTGAACAGCACTTGTTTTTGGCGGTTATTGACGTTTTCAACGGCGTTCAACAATTCCGCCTGATAACCCATTTGCTGGGCGGTGCGTTCCAAGGCTTTGACATCTTTAGGGAAACAGGAACCACCATAACCGCAACCCGGATAGATAAACGAGTAACCGATGCGGGTGTCCGACCCGATCCCGTTGCGCACATGTTCAATGTCCGCACCTAAGCGTTCGGCGAGGTTCGCCAGTTCGTTCATAAAGCTGATTTTAGTCGCCAACATGGCGTTGGCGGCATATTTGGTCAGTTCCGCCGAACGCACGTCCATCGTGATGATGCGTTCATGGCTACGGTTAAACGGGGCGTACAGGGCTTTCAGCAGCTTTTCGGCCTTGGTGTTGTCCGTGCCGATAATGATACGGTCAGGTTTCATAAAGTCATCAATCGCCGCGCCTTCCTTTAAAAACTCGGGGTTGGAGACGACATCATAAGGGATGTCCACCACACGGGCATCCTGCACGTGCTCGATCACTTCCTTGACGCGGTCTGCCGTACCGACCGGAACCGTGGACTTGTCGACGATCACGCGGTATTCGTGCATGTTTTCGGCGATGGATTTGGCGACCGCCAACACATATTGCAAATCGGCGGCACCATCTTCATCGGGCGGCGTACCGACGGCGATAAATTGGAAGACGCCGTGTTCGACCGCTTCCAGAACATTCGTGGTGAATTTCAAACGGCCTGCCCGTAGGTTATCCTTAACCATTTCGTCAAGCCCGGGTTCAAAAATAGGCACGATGCCCCGTTTCAAGTTTGCTATTTTAGTTTCATCGACATCGATACAGAGCACGTCATTACCGACTTCCGCCAGACAAACGCCCGTAACAAGACCTACATAACCTGAACCAAATACTGTTACTCTCATGTGTTTTCCTTAGTTAGCAATCGTAAGCTGAAGTTTTGAATAGTGAAAAAGACCGGAAACGGGAGATTGAAGACGGGTATGGATTTTTTCTAATGGCTCTTGGATGCGGCTAGTGGGCCGATAAGGTTGCCAATCCTTTTGGCATTTTCCTGCCAATAGAGTTTTTTTTCGTCTAGCGTTTGGGCGGCAGCTAGGCCGAGCCGCTGGCGCAGGTTTTCATCAAAGCATAACTCCCGTAGCTGTTCGGTAAATGCTTGTTCTTCGTTAGGGTTAAACAACAGCGCATCGCTACGGTGCGTCAAAATTTCCCGGATATTGGCACGGTCAGGGGCGATGATGGCTTTGCCCAAGACCATATATTCAAACAATTTCAATGGCGATGCATAGGCGACCACATCCGGTTGCAAGGCGATATCAAAAACGGCGACATAACGGGCGACCTCGTCCCTATCAACAATGCCCGTAATGCTGACGCGGTCGCTTATGCCCAGCGATGCGGCTTGTTGTTCGATGGCATCCCGGGCGGGGCCGTCGCCGACCAGCAATAAATGCCAATTACGGCCCTGGTTATCGGCAATCGCCTGGACTACCTTGTCCAGCCTATGCCAGTCGCGGACAAATCCCGTAAACCCCAAAACTAACTTATTTTTAAGCTGGTAACGTTCTATCACATCCGTGCTGTCGATGGCTCTGCCAAAGCGTTGTTGGTTAATGCCGTTGGGGATAATGGTTATGCGGTGTTCCGGCACCCCGGCGGCAATGATTTTTTCGGCTAAGACCCGCGTCACGGGCAGGACATGATCGGCTTGTTTCCAGACATAGGTTTCCGACCATTTTGCTAGCCAGTCCAGTTGTATGCCATCATGTTTTTTGCGTTCTTCAAACAACGGTGCATTGACTTCCAGCAACAACGGCAATTTGAATAGTTTTTTTGCCCAAATGCCGGATGGGAAGAACAGGTTGTAGCGTTCGTAAATGACATCGGGCTTATGCTTCAATATCAAGGGCACCAATTTGGCAAAATCAAACAGTGCGTAAGAGAATTCTATAAATTCATGCAAAAAACCAGGTAGGAGTGTGCGCATCAATTTTACGGAATTGGAGCTCGCACCAAAGCCTTTCTGTTCTGTGGCTTCGGGCTCCGCCATAATAATCTCGTGGCCTAATGCTTTTAAAGCCGTAATTAGCTCTTCAATATGCACATATTGCCCGTCTTTGGAGGCAATACGGTGGTGATAGAGAATCTTCATCTTGTGGGTAATCAAAAGTATGTCCTAAAGGCTTCGGGCGTGCTTCGTAAGGCTTTCCAGCACTGCGTGCACGCCGTCCACGGTATCGTCCCAAGAAAATTGTTCGGCATAGTGGCGGGTGTTTTGCCGCTGTGGGTAGTTTGAAAACAGCGCCTTGACGCCTTGGGCAAGGCCATCGGCCGTCCGTTGCGCGACCAGCACGCCCGCGTCGGGCGAACGCACCACTTCCGGCGTCCCCCAAATCGAGGTCGCCACCACCGGGGTGCCACATGCCATGGCTTCCAACAAGACATTCGCCCAGCCTTCCCGGCTGGAGGCCAGGACTAGGGCGTCGGCGGCGTTATAAACGTCGGCCAGTTGCTGGTGTGCCATTGCCCCCAAAAAGCGGACTCTGCCGTTTAAGTTTAACTGGGTGGTTAAGGTTTGCAGGGCCGCCATTTCTTCGCCATCGCCAACGATCAGCAACTGGTATCCGGGCAATTGCCGCATAGCCTCAATCACCAAATGGTGGCCTTTGCGTTCAATCAGATGCCCGACCGATAACAAGGTGGGTTTGTCCAAGCCCATGTTGCGGCGGATAGCGGCACGGTCTTTCTGGCAAAACGTCTGCAAATCCACACCATTGCGCAAGGCGTGGATTTTGTCTCCAGGAACCCCCATTTCAACCATGGCTGTCCGCAGGGCTTCACAGACGGTGATGATTTGCCCTGCTTGCCGCGCCGCCCATAAAACCATAAGTTTCGGCAGGGCATGTTGTGGGATTAGGTTGATGTCCGTCCCACGGGCGGTAATCACCAGCGGCTTGTTGACCGCTTTGGCGATCATTGCCGCCGCGACGCCATCGGGGTAAAAATAATGGGCGTCAATGGCGTCAAAATCATAACCATTAGCGACCAGCCGTTTCACAAACGGTAAGCTTGCCGCCGCCAACAATGCGGGGGCCACCGTCATGCCAATTTTAGGTATCACGGGATAACGTGGATGATAAACATCTATGCCATAACGGCTTTCTTGTTTGGCAATGCGGGCGTAATCCGCATAAGCCCCAAAACGCGTGGAACTTGATGGGAACCAAGGTATGGGGGCGACCACTTTGGCTTCCAGTTGTTTTTGCGCCAGCAAATGCCTTAACCGCTGCTCAACAAAAATACCGTGACGCGATTGCACGTCATTAGGATATAAAGTGGTATAGGTGAGTATTTTCATAGTGGCGGGTTATTTTTATGGCGGCTATGTTATTGCATTAACGCTTTCCAGTCGAATAATGTATGCCGCTTGTCAATTTTTCGGCCAAACCGTTATAAACTATGCCCATTAAAAACTACCACACGGTCCAGCCGCGACATGAAACCAACCTTAATTGTGAGTGCAGTGCAGCAGCCCTGCAATGAAGACCGCCAAACCAACCTGGATTATTCCATTGCCAAAATCCACGAGGCCGCCGCCCAAAACGCCGATTTGGTGATTTTGCCCGAACTGCATCTGGGCCCCTATTTTTGCCAAAACGAAGATTATAACCATTTCGGCTTGGCGCAAGCGATTCCTGGCCCCACCACGGCAATATTGGCGGAAGTGGCCAAACAAGCAAAAGTCGTGATTGTCTCAACTATTTTTGAAAAACGCGCCCCCGGTTTATATCACAATACTGCCGTTGTGTTTGATAAAGACGGCAGCATTGCGGGCAAATACCGGAAAATGCATATCCCCGATGACCCTGGCTTTTATGAGAAATATTTTTTCACCCCAGGCGATCTGGGCTTCACCCCGATAGACACGTCTATCGGCAAATTGGGCGTTTTGATTTGTTGGGACCAATGGTATCCCGAAGCGGCGCGGTTGATGGCCTTAGCAGGTGCGGAACTGTTGATTTACCCCACCGCCATCGGCTGGGATGCCGAAGATACCCAAGAAGAGCAACAGCGCCAATTGGACGCCTGGGTGACTATCCAACGTGGGCACGCAGTCGCCAATGGCTTGCCGGTGATTGCCTGCAACCGCATCGGTTTTGAAAAAGCCCCCGATTCTGACAAAGGCATCCATTTTTGGGGCAACAGTTTTATCGCCGGCCCCCAAGGGGAAATCCTCAGCCGCGCCAATGCCACCGACAACACCTTGCTGACTTGGGCGCTGGACAGCACAAGGACTGAACGGGTCAGGCAAATTTGGCCTTATCTGCGCGACCGGAGGATTGATGCGTATGGGGATTTGGTCAAGCGGTTTATTGATTGAAAAACCAGGCTTTCAAGTATCGCCAGGTTTGTCATGGCCTGGCGATGCCCGTCTTAATGTCAGCTATCCGCCAGTTGGCAATAATTTCCACGATAATACAAAACGGGTTCTCCCGGGCGGCATGTGGCGTGCTGCACTTCCCCGATCACTATCCAATGCGTGCCGGCCAGGACTTTCCCAACAACCTTGCATTCCAGGGACATCAAGCTTTCCGTCAACAACGGCATACCCGTTTCACCTGTTTGCCACGGCGTATTGGCAAAACGGTCTTGTTGGTTGCTACCGCCTGCAAATTGGTTGGACACGTCCTGTTGCCCCGCACTTAACACATTCACCGCAAAATGCTGGCTTTCGTCTATCCCTTCACCGGTATCGGCCTGCTGGTTCAGGCAAACCAAAATTTGTGGGGGGGTGAGCGAAACGCTGGTAAATGCAGTGACCGTCATGCCTTGGTTACCAAATTTTTCCGAATGCGTTGTCACTACAGAAACGCCGCTCGCCCATAGTTGCAACGCTTTTTTAAAATCATCAACACTAACAGTCATTTATCTTTTCCGGTTATTAATAGTCGGATGCTTCTGGCCGACTTTATAAAAAGCCGCCAGTATAGCATGGGTGGTTTTAATGGATATCGGCCACATAACGAATAAACCATGCAGCTAGATGTTCAAGGCGTGTACGCCACTTTATACTAGGTACTTCAAGGCCTTAGGAAAAACAAAAGCCACCCTGCACCCGCCTGAGGGCATAAGCATCCACCCCATATCAAACCACCTGGCCCAATGCCATGGGCATCAACTTTGTTGGGTGCCAAGCCAAGATTTAGGCAATTCAAACCCCAAGCCCGCAAGCGCCTCAAGCTCTTCGTCCACTACGGCAGAAAATGTTTTGTAAAAACAGCCAGGCGCCGATAAAGATTCGGATGCATTGATTTTGCGCGTCACTTTGCCAGGCAAATAACGGTGGTGGCTGATGCCTAAAAAGTCTTCAATCCCTTTTAGCAGGGTGTCAGGTTGCGATTTAATGTCATCATAAGCAATCAGCTTCAAGGCGTCGTCGGGCAATTGTCCACGCATCCTGATGATATGTTGGCTATAAGTGCTATGCCACATGGTTTGGTTTTTGTTGTCGAAATCACGAAAATCCGCTTCTGTCAGCGTTTCTGGATTGACAGGACGTTGTAGCATTTGAAAATGGAATTTGAAGTGCGACCACATCCGTTCATAAGGGTTGCGCAAGACATAACTGACTTTCACTTCCTCGGCCATGCCCAAAATGGCTTCCCACGTTGGTGCACTGACTAGGCACGTGAGATTGCTAAAATCTGCACAATATTGTTGCGTTGCCAGTTGGCTAGGAAAACGCCCGCGATACCAGTTATCATCCATAACCGGCTCCATATAGCTGTCGTACCATTTCAAAAGGTCGGCATATTCCTGTGAGGATTTGTCGCCGTTAAACCTCGTTAGCGCGTTTTCGCGCCGATTGGCCTTATAGTTTTGGTTTAAAGACGGTTTATTGCCATCGCGATAGCTCAGGTAATGCAATTCCTTTTCACGACTAAATACAATGTCGGGGTGTTGCTCAAGCTGGCGGTACAGCCACGTTGTCCCCGCTTTCATGGCTCCGACATTAAGATATAGCTTATTAAACAACTTGTTCATTCATCACCCTCATTGATAGATCCAAAAAATTGCCCTATTGAAGTGCATTAAGGCCAGCACCCAATAGTGCCATTATCACAGAAAAAATGGCCGTACCTAAATCCGTTTTATCATGACAGAACGGCACGCCGACAGCAAAACGTTTTTGGGCATAAAAAATGCTTAGACTAAACCTATTGCCAATATTCGTCGATTGGTGATATTTAACCATTTATAGCTAAAAACTTGCGTATCACTCTATAATTCATGCAAGCAGAGGCTAAAGCCTATGCGCCTATAAAGGGGAACATCACCTTCTTTTAGGAGAAAAGCTATTTTTAAACTAAGGAGAAACAAATGCATACAATTACATTAATCAAAGGTGATGGCATCGGCCCATCCATTATGGATGAGGCGGTAAAAGTGATAGACGCAACGGGCGTCAAAATTACTTGGGAAGAGACTTATGCTGGCATGTCCGCGTTTGAAAAATTTGGTACGCCCCTGCCTGATGAAACCATGGCATCGTTTGACAAAACCCGCGTGGCGTTCAAAGGCCCATTGACCACCGTCGTCGGCACCGGCTTTAGGAGCATCAACGTCGCCCTGCGCCAAAAATATGATTTATACGCCAACGTCCGCCCCGCCAAAAGCTGGGCGGGCATCAAAACCCGTTTCGAAGATGTCGATATTGTCATCGTCCGCGAAAACACCGAAGGCCTGTATGCCGGATTGGAACATTACCTGACCCCTAAAAAAGACATTGCCGAAAGCCTTGCCGTGGTCACCCGTGCCGCGTCGGAACGCATCATCGACTATGCCTTCCAATATGCCCGCGACAACCACCGCCAAAAAGTCACGGTCTGCCATAAAGCCAATATCCTCAAATACACCCAAGGCCTGTTCCTGGACGTGGCCAGGGAAATCGCCCCCCGCTATCCCGACATCCAGTTTGACGAAAAAATCATCGACGCGGCCTGTATGCACATGGTCATGAACCCTAAGCAATTTGATGTCGTGGTCACCACCAATATGTTCGGTGATATTTTGTCGGATTTGACCGCTGGCCTGGTCGGCGGCTTGGGTTTGATCCCCGGTGCCAACATCGGCTCGGACGCCGCTTTATTTGAAGCGGTGCACGGCAGTGCGCCGGACATCGCCGGCAAGAACCTCGCCAACCCGATAGCGGTCATCATGGCGGGCGCGATGATGTTAAGCCATATCGGCGAAGTCGAAGCCGCCGAGCGGGTGGTCAAGGCGGTTGAAAAAGTGGTCAATGAAGGTGTTTATGTCACCCCGGATTTGAACCCCAATTCCAAAGTGGGCACTACCGAAATGGGCAGTGCGATTGTGGCGGCGATGGAATAACAAAATATCCGATCAGGGCTTTGTAATAAACTTACAAAGCTCTTCCGTAACTATAATCTTTCTATTTTCATCCAATAAACCTGGAAACAATGCCCCCCAATGCCGATAGCAAATGAACTGCGACAATTAGCCCGCTCTTATTCAGATAAGCTAAGCAAACAAATCGGCCTGCGTATTGCAGAAATGGAAGATGACGACCATTCCCATTTTTTGATTTACCGAGTTCTAGGTATAACCACCAGCGAAGGTACAAAAATCGACCTTTACCAAAACAAAGGCCGTTTTCTTTATAAATACGCTGGCTCATTTTTGGAAGAAGCGACAAAATTATGCTTTAAAACCGCTTTTCCAGATTCGGGAAGTGTAAAAATCACCAATACTTTAGGCTCGCGACCTAAGACATTTGAAATAGACTGCTTGGTAGACACGGACGCCATCGAAATAAAATGGCGCGATGCCACTACCGATGGCGACCATATCAGTAAAGAACACACTCGAATTAAAGTCATAGCCAATGCCGGATACAAGCCTATCCGCATCATGTTTTATTATCCCAACCGACAACAAGCAAAGAAAATTCAAGAAACCCTAGAAACGCTTTATAAAGGTATAGGCGGTGAATATTACTGGGGAAACAATGCTTGGGATTATGTCCAAAATAGGACAAATATCAATTTGAAAGCCACTTTGGAAAGTATTGCCGAAGAAAGCGCACACGAAGATGAGTAAAACTAATGTAATCCTTCAAGGGGATTGTCTTGACACCATGCGTTCAATTGAGCCTAATTCGATTGACCTTATTTACCTTGACCCGCCTTTTTTCACCGAAAAAACGCATAAGCTAAAAAACCGTGAACGCACCGTAGAATTTAGTTTCGATGACGTTTGGGGCAGCAATAAAGCCTACGCCGATTTCTTGTTTGAGCGTATCGCCATCATGAAATCCTTACTTAAGGAAACGGGTTCAATTTTTGTGCATTGTGATAAAAACGGCGAGCATATTGTCCGGGCAATACTCGATAACGTCTTTGGTGCGGACAATTTCCAATCGGAAATCATCTGGACCTACAAACGCTGGTCGAATACTAAAAAAGGCTTGTTACCTAGCCACCAAAACATTTACTTCTATTCAAAAGGCCCTGGCTTTACCTTTAACCCCGAATACACGGATTATTCAGAATCCACCAATGTCGACCAAATCCTGCAAAAAAGGACACGCGACATTAACAATAAAGTGGTTTACAAACGCGAAGCCGACGGCTCAATCCAACACTCTGATGAAAAACGCGGCGTACCCCTGGGCGATGTGTGGGATATTCCCTATTTAAATCCTAAAGCTAAGGAGCGGGTCGGTTATCCCACGCAAAAACCGCTCTTGTTGCTGGAACGCATCATCAACATTGCTAGTAATGTTGATGACATCGTGCTTGACCCTTTCTGCGGCAGTGGTACAACGTGCGTGGCGGCGCAATTTCTACGCAGAAAATTTATCGGCATTGATTGTTCCGACGATGCCGTACAACTTGCCAAAAGCCGTTTAACATCACCAATTAAAACTGAGTCCAATTTGTTGAAAAAAGGCCGATCTGCTTATCTGAGTGCCGACCAAAACGCTTTGTCGTTATTGGTAGGCTTGGACTTTAATCCGATCCACCGCAACAAAGGCATAGACGCGATATTAACTGAATTATACGAAGGCACGCCTGTGTTGATCCGGGTGCAACGCGAACATGAATCGTTGACAACGGCAGCGGAATTGCTGATTGCTGCAAAGAAATCCAAAAAGGCTAAAAAAGCCATTTTAATCAGGCATCACCGTGATAACCTGTTGGACGATGAAATTAATTTTGATGGCCTGGATATTATTGATTCGCCAGCACTTTCCATAGCTAAAAGTTTCGATTAAGGAACGGTTTTCACATTCAAAACACACTTAAAGCACTTCAAGGAGTATCCCATGCTAGACCAATACCGCAAACACATAGAAGAACGCGCCGCCGAAGGCGTAGTGCCGAAACCCTTAGATGCCGCACAAACCGCCTCCCTTTGCGATCTAATCAAAACCCCACCCGCTGGCGAAGAAGCTTTTATCCTCGATTTGCTCGCCAACCGCATTCCCGCAGGTGTCGACGAAGCTGCTTATGTTAAAGCCGGATTTTTGACCGCGATTGCCAAAGGCGAAGCCAAATCACCGATTTTAACGCCAGAAGATGCCTCCGAATTGCTGGGCACGATGCTCGGCGGTTACAACGTCGCGCCGTTGATTGATTTGCTGGATGTCGCCGCACTTGCGCCTATCGCCGCCAAAGCTTTGTCCCACACCTTGTTGGTGTTCGATGCGTTCCATGATGTGCAAAGCAAAGCCGATGCAGGGAACGTTTACGCCAAACAAGTCTTGCAATCGTGGGCGGATGCCGAATGGTTCACCAGCAAACCTGCCGTGCCGGAAAAGCTTACCGTCACCGTGTTTAAAGTCACTGGCGAAACCAACACCGACGATTTGTCACCCGCACCGGATGCGTGGTCGCGCCCGGACATCCCGTTGCATGCCAAAGCCATGCTGAAAATGCCGCGCGAAGGCATCACCAACGCCGAACAACAAATCAATGAATTGAAACAAAAAGGCTTCCCAGTTGCTTACGTCGGTGACGTGGTCGGCACGGGGTCGTCGCGCAAATCGGCGACCAATTCCGTGCTGTGGTTCATGGGCAACGACATCCCGTTCATCCCCAACAAACGCGATGGCGGTGTTTGTATCGGCGGCAAAATCGCGCCGATTTTCTTCAACACCATGGAAGATTCCGGCGCGTTGCCGTTTGAATGCGACGTGACCCGCTTATTGATGGGCGATGTCATCGACATTTTCCCCTACCAAGGCGTGGTCAAACGCCATGACAGCGAAGAAGTGGTGTGTAATTTCAGCTTAAAAACCGATGTGCTGATGGACGAAGTCCAAGCAGGCGGACGTATTCCGTTGATTATCGGACGCGGCCTGACTGACCGCGCCCGTAAAGCACTGGGCTTATCTGCATCCACCGTGTTCATTCGTCCAACCGACGAAGCCGATTCTGGCAAAGGCTATACGCTGGCGCAAAAAATGGTCGGTAAAGCCTGTGGAGTGGCGGGTGTGCGCCCGAACACTTATTGCGAACCGCACATGACCACCGTCGGTTCACAAGACACCACGGGCCCGATGACCCGCGACGAATTGAAAGATTTGGCGTGTTTGGGTTTTTCCGCCGATTTGGTGCTGCAATCGTTCTGCCACACCGCCGCCTACCCAAAACCTGTCGACGTGACCATGCAACACACCTTGCCGGATTTCATCATGAATCGCGGCGGTGTGTCCTTGCGCCCTGGTGACGGCATCATCCATTCTTGGCTGAACCGCACTTTGTTGCCAGATACCGTCGGCACAGGTGGCGACTCGCACACCCGTTTCCCGATTGGCATTTCCTTCCCCGCAGGTTCTGGCTTAGTCGCCTTCGCCGCCGCCACGGGTGTCATGCCTTTGGACATGCCGGAATCGGTGCTGGTGCGCTTCACTGGCACGATGCAACCCGGCATCACCTTGCGTGATTTGGTCAACGCCATCCCTTACGCCGCCATCCAAAAAGGCTTGTTGACAGTCGCCAAGCAAGGCAAGAAAAACGTCTATTCAGGCCGCATTTTAGAAATCGAAGGCTTGCCGGATTTGAAAGTGGAACAAGCTTTTGAATTGTCCGACGCCTCCGCCGAACGTTCAGCAGGCGGTTGCACCATTAAATTGAACGAAGCCCCGATCCGCGAATATTTGAACTCTAACATCACCTTGTTGAAATGGATGATCGCGCAAGGCTACGGCGATGTCCGCTCCATCGAACGCCGCATCAAAGCCATGCAAGACTGGCTGGATAACCCCGTATTGCTGGAAGCAGACCCCGATGCCGAGTATTTCGAAATCATCGAAATCAATATGGACGAGATCAAAGAACCGCTGCTGGCTTGCCCGAACGACCCCGACGACATCAAACCGCTGTCCGAAGTCGCTGGCACCAAAATTGACGAAGTATTCTTAGGTTCGTGCATGACCAACATCGGCCACTTCCGCGCTGCGGGCAAATTGCTGGAGAAAAACAAAGGCGAATTACCAACCCGTTTGTGGGTCGCGCCACCCACCAAAATGGATCAAAACCAATTGGTCGAAGAAGGCTATTACGGCACGTTTGGTAAGGTCGGCGCACGCACCGAAATGCCAGGCTGCTCGCTGTGCATGGGCAACCAAGCACGGGTTGCGGAAAACTCCACCGTGGTTTCCACATCCACCAGAAACTTCCCCAACCGCTTAGGCAACGGCGCAAACGTGTTCCTAGCCTCGGCAGAATTGGCGGCGGTTTGCTCAATCTTAGGCAAAATCCCCACAGTTGAGGAATACATGGCTTATGCCGAGCAGATTAACGCGACGGCGGATGACACTTATCGGTATTTGAATTTTAATTTGATGGATAAGTATCAAGAGGCGGCAACTGCTTAATTGACGCGGTTGCCTGAAAAAAACTTCCACAGGGCGGGTTATTTAACGCGCCCTTTATGTTTTTGGAATAATTCAAGCATTGAATTGATGTATATAAATTCTGGAGCCGTGCATGTACATAAAAAAAATAGTTCTTAAAAATATTCGCGGCTTTAAAAATCTTGAATTTGATTTAGAACGTCCAGGCGGCAATTATGCGGGATGGACAGTTTTTACTGGTGATAATGGCTCTGGAAAAAGCACTTTACTCAAAGCAATTGCAGTTGCTTTAACAGGTAGAGATGTCGCTAGGGCATTACAACCTAGTTTTCATCGCTGGATTAGTGAAAATGCTGATTCGGCGGAAGGTACGATCGAGCTTGAAATTTTCCCAGAACAAAATATAGATAGTTTTCCGGAAAAAGGACGAACAGCTTATAAACCTTTCCCTGCTAAAATCGTTTTTAAACAATCAGGTAAAGAAACAGTAATGGATCTTACTCAAAATGGTAAGAAAACGTCAGCTGAACGTGGTTTATGGGCTTCAGATGCACATGGTTGGTTTTCTTGTGGGTATGGACCGTTCCGACGTGTATTTGGTGCTTCACCAGAAGCCACTCGTTTAATGGTAGGGCCAACAACAGAACGATTTGTCACTATGTTCCAAGAAGCGGCTTCACTCTATGAAGTCGATCAATGGTTACGCAACTTAAGCCATAAATCGCTTGAAGGCAAAACCGAAGAAGCAAGTCAACTGGCACTTTTGCTGGAAATTCTCAGGGATGATCTTATGCCCAATCAAATCTCAATTGATAGGGTTGATTCCGACGGTTTATGGCTTAAGGATAGAAATGGCTTGCAACTGGCGTGGAGTGAGATGAGCGATGGCTACCGAGCCGCCTTGGCATTGCTGACAGACATCTTAAGGCACTTGATAAATACTTATGGGATTGAAGGATTGGCGGATCGTGATGCCAACAACAAATTAATTATAAAAAGTAGCGGTGTTGTGTTAATTGATGAAATAGATGCCCACCTGCATCCAGAATGGCAAATGACAATTGGTTTTTGGTTAAAACGGCATTTTCCGAATATACAATTTCTTGTCACCACGCATAGCCCGATTATTTGTCAAGCCGCTGACAAAAATGGGCTTTTTGTTTTACCTGAGCCGGGTAGTGGAAATTTGCCGCGCGCATTAACCGATGCTGAACATGACAAAATAATTGCTTCCCGACCTGATACCATTTTACTTACTCCCGCATTCGGCTTGCAAAATACACGTTCGCCTGTAGCTGTAGAAGCCCGCCGCGAATCTGCAAAATTAAAGGCAAAAAAACGTGCTGTTGGAACACTTTCCCCTGAAGACGAACAAAAAATTAAGCAACTTAGTCTTTTCGTGGATGTAGAAGAGGAGGATTGATTGGATGCGGCGGGTTAAGCGTTTGAATCTGGAAATAAGAGTGCAAAGCTATTTGAGTAAAAGGCAAAAACAAGCGAATCAAAAACTTATCAAGGGTTCTTTAGATACTACAACTGAATGGAAAAACGCTCGGCAAACAAAAACAATAGAAAAAGTGCTGAAGGCTCTTCAAGCGATGATGGGCGACCGACAACGCTGCATGTACTGTCTGGATTCACATGGTTCAGATATAGAACATTTCCGGCCTAAAGCCGCTTTTCCTAAGCGTATGTTTCGCTGGCGCAACCTGCTGCTTTGTTGTTCTGAATGTGGACGATTAAAAAGTGATTCTTTTCCTGTTGACGGAAAAAAACCTTTACTGATTGATCCGACAAAAGAAGAGCCGTGGCTGCACCTCGATTTTGACCCTCAAACAGGTAATATTGTCCCCCGTTTTAACCCTAATACAATGACATTTTCGGAAAAGGGTGAACAAACAGTCATTACGCTTCAATTGGATCAACGTGAAGCATTAGCCGCCGGATATAAAAAGACATTTAAAAATCTCTCGGAAGAAATACGGCATTTTTTGGACAATCCAGATAATTCTATTGATGAGTTGATTGCCAAACTTCAAGAAAAAGACGAACATGGCTTATTAGGATGGATATTTTTAGGTACAGGAAGCTTTGTAAATCCTTTCAATGAGTTACAGAGTACCAATCCTTCAGTTTGGTCTGCATGTGCTTCAGCATTTAAGTAAACGGTACAGATGTTAAGATAATTTATGCTGATGTCGTGATTTTTACGGAATTTGTAGTGCAACAACGACACCCAAACTATCTCCCATATTCAGCCATGTAGGGTGGGCAACGCCTTTCGGCCCGCCCTACTAATGCAGGTTAAAGATAACGGATTACCTGATTAGCAAGATGCTTCAGCTAGCACTTACATGATTTCATAACCATTTGTTTAAAAGCACATTATTTGTATTTGAGTTCCAACTTTCCTGTCGGTTTAATGGGTGTTTTGTATCTAGCTGAAGCATCTTGCTAATCAGGACGGATTAAGTGATTTGGTAATCAAAATCGGTCGTCAAGCCGCCAATTTCGCTCTAGCCAAGCGATTCAGGTTAATGTCTAGTTCGGCGGCTTGCATGGCTAAGGCGCGGTGGACTTCTGGGGGTATCCTAACGCGAAATTCACCGCTGTAGCGTTTTTCAGCTATCGGTTCAGGAATGGTCTCGCCGTTGTTTTGCAGGTCTGCCACAACTTCGGCGGCCATTTGCCTGATACCTACCAATACGGACTCTGTAGTAGGCGCCAGCTAAGACAACGATGGAAATTCAGTACACAGCCCAATGTGATCGCCATCATCAGTTGACCAAACCAGGGCACGCCGTGCGTACCTTCATCGGCTACACGATGATTTTGTAAAAAAGTACCCACAGCGTACCCTACAGGCAATTTAACAGCAAAACAGGACACCCCATGCAAACCCTATCCACCCTATCCCGATGATTTACTCATCACCTCAGGAAAATCCCCGCAAGCGCTAGAAAAAGAACTGACTTTTTTGCTGGCAGTTAAGCTGTTTGAACTCCATCGCTTCTCCCTAGGCAAAGCCGCCGCATTTTGCAATATGGGCAAATTGCAGTTTATGTTCGAGCTGGGGCGGTTGGAGATTCCGGTTATCAATCTGGATGACGACCAAATCGCCCATGAACTGAGCGATGACTAAACGCACCATTGTGGGCGACAGCAGCCCGTTGATCGCCTTGGCGGTGATTGGGCAGCTTGAATTATCGCCTAACCTCTACCAGCAAGTGGTGATCCCTGAAAAAGTCTGGGAAGAGTACGGTTGATGGCGCGGGTTTGCTTGGCACATCGGCGATTAGCCAACTGGGCTGGCTGATAATGCAAAAACCATCGCCAGAGTTGATAAGGCCATTATCCATCTTGCTTGATCCCGGTGAAGCGGAAGCGATTGCTTTGGCGATGAGTTTACCGGAATGTACGGTATTGCTTGACGATGCACAAGCCCGACGCGTCGCCGAACGGTTTGGGGTCAATCGTATTGGCACATTAGGCATTTTACGCAAAGCCAAGAAATCGGGATTAATTGCGGCGATTAAACCATTCGCGGTGCAATTACAGGGCAATGGCACACATACGCCAGAGTTTGATAGATGCTGTTTTGAGGGATGTTGGTGAGTAAGCGTATCAGGTTGAGGTGCAGCCACCTTGGAAATCGAAGGCTTACCGGATTTGAAAGTGGAACAGGCGTTTGAATTGTCCGACGCATCCGCCGAACGTTCAGCGGGCGGTTGCACCATCAAGCTCAACGAAGTCCCGATCAGTGAATACCTGAACTCGAACATCACTTTATTGAAATGGATGATCGCGCAAGGCTACGGCGATGTCCGCACTATCGAACGCCGCATCAAATCAATGGAAGCGTGGTTGGAAAACCCGGTCTTGCTGGAAGCCGACATCACAAAATGAAATTGCACTTATTAGTTGAATCCACGATGGAAAAATATCAAGAAGCAACAGCTCAAAACTTAGCATCGTAGGATGCGCTGACGAAAGGCAGCGTATCCTAAAGACGTGCCTTCTCCCTACGGAACCGCCTGAAAAATGCCTGATACAAAATACAGCTAGGGTTAAAGTAGAGCGTATGGGCGGACTAATATAAAAAACCAATTTTTATCTATTAAAATCAAAAAGATAACTAATTGCGCGTAAAATTTGTGGAGGATTTACTATTATTCTGGTATTCCTCCATAGTATTTCTTTATCATTATTGTTATCCTCCCATCAAACTTGTCATATCTCATAAATCAATTAAAATTAATGGGTTATGGTGATCTCAACGAAACATGCCCACTAATTAGGCTTCCATAGGTATTGCAATGCTGTTATAGCCAAGCATAAGGCTTTGGGAAACTGGGATAATCGAAACAAGCCATTTTCCCCATCCAACACTACCGCGTATTTCAATTGAGTTAACCGTCCGAAACAGCCAAACCCATCAATATTGGCCTAGGTATTGAAGATTTCATTTCCGTACCGGTTAAAAACGGGATCGTTTAAGCGAGCCTAAAGATGTCCGGACAGAATCGAAAACATCCCGACTTCCAAGCAGTTGGGTGATATTTACTATAACGTTTGAGGAAGCTAACAATGAGTCGATTATTATTGAAGATGAGAGATGGTGTTTTGCCCGCCGCCGCGATATGGGCTGTGGCCGGTTATGCAATGCCTATGTTGGCAATGGCGGGGGGCGAAGGCGGATCGTGCCCGAAAGCGGTTTCGGTTTCACCGGCACTGCCATCCCCACAGTCTGACGGCAGCACTGGCGGTATAGATTTGTGCGCTGGGGCGGTATTTGCCTGGAACGCCTTCATCTCAGTGAATTGGCCTGCTAAAGAAGGCGTGCGTGATGAACCTGACACCAATAAGCCATTCGGGCAAGGCTCCCCCACCGTTTGGGAAACCATGCGCGCCAAGGTTGAACTCTATCCCGGCAATGGCTCGCCAACAAACCCGCCACATGGTGTGCAGCTAAACCAGCAATCCGCACCCTCCAATCCCCCGGATTACGGCTATAACCAAGCACCGGATTATGTCTATTCGCCCAGCGAAGTGAAATCCGCCGATGGGCATATCAAGGCTTGCCCCAAACAGCCGGAGGCCAAAACGGCGGCCTGGATCCCGTTGGATGAAACCACCCAGATTGGCAACAACCAAACCTTTGCCGGTGTTTTGCCGGAAAGAGATGCGAATGGCCTAAACAGCAAACCCCAGCTTATCCGTTACGCGGTGAAGATGAACAAAGCGACTTACACGAACGTGGTCAGCGGGCAGTATTGGTATCACGGCGATGGCTCACCATTGGGCAAAGCGGCAAACAACTATAAAGCCGCCCTTCAGCAAGGGCAAGAGGCCGACCCTGCTTCGCCTTATGTCAATTTTGGCAGCACTGACCCCAAAGACCCCAATTACTCGGTCGAAATAAAATCTGCATGGCGGCCGTTGACGGACAAAGAGGCCGCGTCCGGCCGTTTCTACCGGACAACTGTCCGCTATTATGAAGAAGACGGGGCTGGAACCCCTTGTTACCGTGAAGACACTTGGGGATTGGTCGGGATGCACCTGATCAGCTTCCCTATTAGCGCCCCTTGGGTCATTTGGTCCACTTTTGAGCAAACCGACAATATTTTGGCCGCCAATAATAGCGCGACCGAAGATGCAGAAGGCCGTGTGGTGTTGCCAACCACCGAAGGCCCAACGACCCCGCTGTTATCATCAAACCCTGATGCCCTAAAACCCGTCGTCAGTAAAACCGGCGATTATTGCACCCAACCAGGCGCACGCCTGTTTTTCCGCGAGAACCCCAATTACGGCACTTTGCCCGCTGACGGTGACATTTGCGTCAACAAGCGTTGGCATCCCATCCCAGACCCCATCATAGAAGCGAATGTCTTGGGGCATCAGGCGATCCGGTCTTATCTTAAATCATTAAAAGGTAGCCCCAGCACTTCCCCTTGGCTGTATTACAAGCTGGTTAATGTGCAGGCGACCCCTGTTGATTATAGCGGGAAAGACGATCAGAGGTTCAGCACCACACCGACGTATTACACCGCCAACGCAACCATCGAAACCGACTATTCTTTAGGGATGTTCACTGGTGATTTGGTTAATGGCGTACCTAGCAACAAAGTGGCGAACGGGGATTCCATAACAGACTATTACAACACCCGGCTGCTGCCCTTCCAGGCAGGAAGGCTGGGGTTTTTGAAAACCCCGATACGGATGGGTGGTTGCGGCGGTTGCCACGGTTATGCCGCCACGCAGGGACAGGATTTCAGCTTTGCCTTAGGCGACAATGTAAAAAAACCCGAACCGGTCAATGCGTTTAAGAACGCCAAAACCTTCCGCAACTATAAACCGTAAGCCCGCCTCTGGCGCGCATATGCTCGCCATCCACTGTTGTTTACACCTGTTTTAAAATCAACAGCGGGGTATAAGCCTAGGCTTGTACCCCGCCCCCTGCCAAACGATATGCCCTGTTCTCTTTGCTGGCCTAGGTTCCCACTGCTACGGACATCCTTCTTTTTAAGGGACACAAACCAAAGGATAGGGTTATTAGGCTTTTTTCTTGACCCAAGGGATGACGGCATTTGCCTGCCGGCCCGTAACCAGACCAAAATAGGCTACCTGTTAGCTTTGCTGGTTGTACACAAATTTCCCATATCCCCTTGAATACCCAATGCCGTTAAGTTAAGGGAAATGACGTGGTAGGAGCGGGCCATGCCCGCGAACCCTGTGTATCCATCGGACTTCTTGTTGACGGTTGATCGCGGGCATGGCCCGCTCCTACCACGCTTAATTTAACGGCATTGCTTGAATACCCCGTCCCGTTTTTCATAATAGTTTAATAAAACACAAAAACCTTTTACCATAGCGGGTTCGGAGAATATCTCCGGCTTCTTTGCAGGAACAACATTTACAGGTTAAACAATGGCACTTTATGTCTATAAATTTGGCGGCACGTCGGTCGGTACGGTAGAACGTATCAAAGCGGTCGCTGAAAAAGTAAAAAAAGCCCACGATTTGGGCGATCAGATTGTCGTGGTGGTGTCGGCGATGAGCGGCGAAACCAACCGCTTGATTGGCATGGCCAAAGAAATGCAAGTCCAGCCTACGGAACGGGAAATGGACGTTTTGATTTCTACTGGCGAGCAGGTGACGGTGGCTTTGTTGAGCATGGCTTTGCATGAAATCGGTTGCGATGCCTGTTCGTACACAGGCGGCCAGGTGAAAATTTTGACCGATAGCAGCCATACCAAGGCCCGTATACGCAAGATAGACGATAGCCGCATCCATGCGCATCTCAAGCAGGGCAAAGTGGTGGTGGTGGCGGGTTTCCAGGGTGTGGACGAACACGACAATATCACCACGCTGGGCCGCGGCGGTTCCGACACTACGGCAGTGGCTTTGGCTGCGGCGTTGAAGGCCGATGAATGCCTGATTTTTACCGATGTCGATGGCGTTTACACCACCGACCCCCGCGTCGAACCCAAAGCCCGCCGCCTAGACCGCATCACGTTTGAAGAAATGTTGGAAATGGCGAGTTTGGGCTCAAAAGTCTTACAGATACGTTCTGTCGAATTTGCAGGCAAATACAATGTTGCGCTGCGTGTTTTATCATCTTTTACAGAAGGTAATGGCACACTCATTACCTACGAGGAATCACCCATGGAAAGCGCTTTAATTTCAGGTATCGCCTTTAACCGCGACGAGGCAAAATTGACGATCACTGGCGTGCCCGACCGTCCTGGTGTGGCGTCGACCATATTAGGCCCTATCGCCGATGCCAATATCGAAGTGGATATGATCATCCAAAACATCGCCGATGATGCGACCACGGATTTTACTTTTACCATCCACCGTAACGATTACCAACGCGCCAAAACAATTTTGGAACAAACCTGCGCTGATTTGGGCGCACGGGCGGTGACTGGGGATGACACGATAGTCAAGGTCTCCATTGTCGGTGTCGGGATGCGCTCCCATGCGGGTATCGCCAGCACCATGTTCAAAACCTTGGCTTCCGAGGGCATCAATATCCGTATGATTTCCACTTCAGAAATTAAGATTTCGGTGGTGGTGGATGAGAAGTATATGGAATTGGCGGTTAGAGCCTTGCATGCGGCGTTCAAGCTGGACCAGGCGGTAGCTGCGTAGCGGGTATTGCCGTCCAGGCAGGCCGGATCCCGGCCTGCATTTCTGCGGCCCTTCAAGGGCAAGTGCGGACGGGGTTACTGCCCGTGCCTCTTCAGCGGCTCCGGATATCTTCAGAGCGGCTCCGGATATTTTGTACTTGCTAGCGTAAGACTGGGGGCGTCTGAAAACGCCAACGTTTTTCGTTATCGCGATCCGGCGTGGCCACACTGGAAATGAATGGCCGACGCCTAGGCGGGTAAGGTTCAAAAGTGGTGGCTGCAAACGCAAAAATATTCAGGCCTCAGCAGAGGCCGGCATCGCCATTTGCCCGTGTGGTCCAGTGGCAACTTCACTCGGCGAGCGCTTTAGAAACCGCATCCTGAAAAACCGCTTCTTCCGGGATGATGCCTGTCCAAGCCTGAAAAATCTGCATGGCCAACTGCACCAGCATCTCCACACCATTGGCTATCGGGCAACCCTTGTTGCGGGCGGTTTCCAAGAAAGGCGTGATACGGGGGTTGGTGATGACATCCACCACCGTGATGCTGGCGCCGATGCTATCCCAGTCAACAGGGACCTGTCCAAGCTCCGGCGCGGCGCCGAGATGCGTGGCGTTGAGCAAGATTTGTGTGCCTTCGGGGATGGTGACATCCCCTTCCCAGTGTAACCAAGCGACGGGGATCCCCGTTACTCGGCGGACCATCTCCGCCACTTCCTTCCCTTGGGTCTCGTTGCGGGTGATCACGGTCAAATGTGCCGCCCCGGCGCGGGCGATTTCTGCGGCCATCGCCCGTCCCGCGCCACCGGCCCCTAGCATTGCGACACGTTTTCCGGCAATCGGGCTGACCTTGGAAATGGCCTTTACAACGCCTTTTCCGTCATTGTTGTGCCCGATGGTCCGGCCTTGTTCAATGGTCACATAGTTTGCCGCGCCAATGTCCTGCACATCCTGGTCCACGGCATCAAGGGCGGGGATAGAGGCGACTTTATAAGGCACGGTAATGCAAAACCCGGCGTAGCCTAGCGCTTTGGCCCCATGGATGGCGGCCATGAGTTCATGGGTAGACGCAATGTCGGATTTCCAGAATTGCCAGTTGAGCCCGTAATGGGCGTAAACCGCATCAAACATACGGTCGATGGGATTTTCGGCGACTGGATGGCCCAACATGCCGGTCATTTGTTTTTGCGGGGGGAATGGGCGCGTTGACATTATGGGCTCTCCTCGGTTATGTCCAAACGATTGGCGGTTCTGCCGCCATGGCCGGGTTTTTATGGTGCCGCCAGCATTTTTCATTGGAGCCATCGGTGTCTTAGGCTTGTAAGTTAAGCGGATGCCCATGATTTTTGGATGCCGGCTAGAAAGATAAACCTAGTGCCCAGTCACTGTTGAATCGTCAGTATTATTTTCGTAGGGGCGGGCGGTTGCCCGCCTGATCGCTACGGATGTTGGCACAGGCCATAAAAAAGGTGGACAACCGTCCGCCCCTACGGATGCCATACCGGCAATTCAAGGTTGGCTGGGCGCTAGTACTCAGTCATTTTTTTATTGTCGGGTAAAGTTTTTTCAATTTTACCCGGGCATCTTCACTGGTAAACCGCCATTCCATAGGCTGGGCAATAGCATTTCTTTGTTCTTGCCAAGCTGCGATTTCCATCCTTAATGTTTCTTGGTCCGGAATGCGCCGATCCAGACATTGGCGGGACAAGATGCTCAATTCTATTTCCGCCATATTTAACCAACTGCCATGTTTGGGCGTGTAGTGGATTTCCAATTTATCCAGAATTCTTCGCGCTTCCTCAGGGGCGAACGCCTTATACAGCGATGCTCCCGTGTGGGTGTTCAAATTATCCATAACCAGTGTGATGCGCTCAGCACGAGGGTACCCGACATCAACCAGGTTGCGGATTTGATGCGCCCAATCCACCGCCGTCCGTTGATCCGTTACCACCACATGCCGTTTCCCCTCTAACGGTTCAAAAAATAGGAACAGATTACTCACCCCATTACGTTCATACTCCGTGTCATACTTTTCGACGGTGCCTGGTTTTGCCGGTATCGGCTGACGTGTTTCCTTAATGTGTTGCTTGCTGCTTTCGTCCATACAGATCAAGGGATGCGTTTCATCATACGCGCGTTGATAAACTTCCAGAACATCTTCCATGGCGCAGACAAATTCCGCATTCTCTTTAGCCGGAATACACCATTCTTTATTCTGCCAAGGTTTCAACTCATTTTTTTTAACGTTTGCCGGATAGTTTCGTGGGATACGCTTTCCACATGGCCCAGTTCAACCATGTGCTGCCCAAGCAATCTCAGTGTCCAGCGACTGCGTCTATCAGGGGCATCACCATAGGCTAACGCGAGCAGATGCGCTTCCTTTTCGCCGTCAATGACACGGCTTTTAACCCGGATCGGTTTAGCCCGGTTTAAGGCGGACTCCAAGCCTTCTTGAACCCATCGTTCCCGGACTCGTTCAACGGTGCGTGTGGAAATGCCAAAGGCTTCACTGATTTGACTATCCAGCCACGGGTCGCCCCATTCACTACTATCTGTCTTGAGCAGGATTTCTGCGTGAAGCCTTTTATGGGCAGCCACTTTGCCTTTATGAATCAAACTTTCCAAATCAGTACGTTCTTCTTCTGTCAGTCGTACAATGTATTTTTTCGCCAATTGCCAGTTCCATGGGGTAATGAATAAACTCATCATATGGGGGCTGTAACTCGACATAACAATAATGACTGAGTACTAGGATTGTACTCCAAAAAAACACGGGGTTGGCCCGCCGCCGATTTGTTTAGTGTTTCTGGGGATTCGCGTGGACGGGTTTGCTTGCGTTCCGTAAGGTTTCCAGTGCCAAATATTTGAAGCCTTAAGGCGAGGGTTGCCAGCGCCGCCCCGTTTGGAGTGCGTTAAAACAAATCCAATAAATCAATGTCCTCCAAAGAATTGGCGATGTCATCCAGTTCATTGTCATTGATCTCGCGCACGGGATTAGTCAATTTTTGCGCATTGGCGAGGGCGAGGGCTTCAGTTTGGCCGGCTAACAAAGTTTTGGCCATGCCGATGATTTCTTGCTCGTCTATGTCCCGGATCGAAAAATCCTGTTTGTTTAACTTATGCGGGTTGACTTTAGAAGGTGATTTGATGGTTTTGTTAATGTCAGTTTGATAAACCCGGCTGACGGGGGTGGGGCCGAAGATGGTGATGGACGGGCGGTTTAGCCCCCAAGCCATGTGCGTGGGGCCGGTGTCGTTGCCGATCACCAAATCCGCGCGGGCGATCAGGGCCTTAAGGCTGTTCAAGTCCAATTTGGGCATGATCTGCACATAATCGGATTGGTCGCACATCCATTCGGCTTTTTTGCGTTCTTCCTCGTTGCCCCAAACAATCAGGCAGTTTTGTTGCAGGGCGTCGGCAATTTTGACGTATTTTTCTATGGGGTAATTGCGGCTTTCCCAAGTGGAGCCAATGACCAGGACAATATTTTTTATGTTCCGATGCCAATAAAGGTTGATGCGTTCATCTGGATTCTGGAAAAACAAAAAGGGTTTTTTGTTAAGGATTTCCTCATGGCTGATGTGGATGCCCAGCGGTTGGGTCAGCACCGTGGCATTGCGGTCTATGGTGTTGGCGTTGTAAGGGGAAGAGACTTTGACCGTGTAAAACCAGGAGGCGGCGCGTTCGCGGATGGAGTCGGCGTCAAAACCGGCGACGTGCTTACCGAGCAGGCGGGCGGTGATTGTCGATTTAAGCAAGCCTTGGGCATCTATGACCAAATCATAATGGTTGGCGGCATAACGGCGCAGGCGTTTGATCTCCCGTAAAATTCCGGTTTTGTCGGATTTTAAGGCTTTTATGTCCACCGTCAGCACGTTGTCAATGTCAGGTTGGTGGTTCAGCAATTCGGCAAAACGATGTTCGACAATCCAGTCTATCTGGGCGTCTGGATGATGGGCTTTGATAAATTGCAAGGCGACCATGGCATGAACGATGTCACCTAATGCAGACAGTTTGACGATAGCAATTTTCATGGCGGCAGTTTTTCCAGCACTTGTTCGGGTTTAATGTCTTTCAAGCAACGGGTATGGCCTTCATGCCCCGGAGGGTACAGCGGACAGACGCGCTTGAAACAGGGGGAGCAAGCCAAGTGTGACGAGAGGATTTGGGCTTTGGCGCTAAGCGGCGGCGTAAAATGGGGGTCGGATGAGCCATACAGGGCGATGACGGGTTTGTCCAGTGCGGCGGCGACATGCATTAAACCGGAATCGTTGCTGACGACGGCGTGCGCCAATGATAGCAAATCCACCGCTTCCGCCAATGTGGTGCGGCCTGTAAAGTCCATACAGCCACCTTGTACGGCTTGGTTTATTTGGCCTGCGGCTACCTTATCCTTTTCTGAGCCGAATAGCCAGACTTGCCAGCCCTTGCGGGTTTGTTGGCGGGCCAGTTCGGCAAAATGTCCGGTAGGCCAACGTTTGGCTTCGCCGTATTCGGCGCCAGGGCATAAGGCGAGGATTTTTGTCTGGCCATCAATGCCTAGCTTAAATTTATCAATCGCGGTTTGTTGTTGTCCGTTACTGATAAGCAGACGGGGGGTGGGGCAGGGTGGCGGTAACGCAGCGCTTTGGGGTGCGGCCAATGCGACAAAGCGTTGCACGGTCATGGTTAAGGTTTGTTTGTCGAGTTTGCGGGCGTCATTCAACAAACCCCAACGGCATTCGCCAATATAGCCCGTCCGGATCGGAATATCGGCAAAAAACGGGATGAGCGCCGATTTCCACGAATTGGGCAGGATGATCGTTTGGCCGTAACCTTCCTGGCGCAGCTCCTTGCCTAGCTTGATCCGTGCCAGCAAGCCAAATTGTCCGTGGCTTAACGGCGTGGCGATGGCACGGTTGACTTCCGGCATCCGTGCCAACAAACCGGATGTCCAAGCCGGAGCCAATACATCTATCAAACAGTCGGGCGCATGTTGTTTGAGTGTTAAAAACAAGCTTTGCGCCATCACCATGTCGCCGACCCAAGACGGGCCGACGACGAGTATTTTCCTAGGCAACGTAAGTCAACCAATCGGCATGGGCATCGCCGCGGCCATGGACGGCATCGAAATACAGCGACTGCAATTGTTGCGTGATGGGGCCGCGGCTGCCGCTGCCAATGACGCGGTTGTCCAGTTCCCGGATGGGGGTGACTTCCGCCGCCGAGCCCGTGAAAAAGGCCTCGTCCGCGCAATAAATTTCATCGCGGGTGATGCGTTTTTCGATGACTTCATAACCTTGCTCATGGGCGATTTTCATGACCGTGTCGCGGGTGATGCCTTCTAACGCGGAAGTTGTTTCCGGTGTGTAGATTTTACCGTCGCGGACGATGAACAGGTTTTCCGCGCTGCCTTCGGCGGCGAAGCCTTCGTGGTCCAGCATCAAGGCTTCATCGTAACCATTGGATAAGGCTTCTTGCAGGGCCAAGATGGAGTTGATGTAATTGCCGTTGGCTTTGGCTTTGCACATGGTGCTGTTGTGGTGGTTGCGGGTGTACGAGGAGGTGCGGATACGGATGCCTTTTTCGATGCTTTCCGCACCCAAATAAGCGCCCCACGGCCAAGCGGCAACCATGACGTGGACTTTCAGGTTGTCGGCACGCAGGCCCATGCCTTCGGAGCCGTAAAAGCACATGGTGCGGATATAGGCGCTGTCCAGTTGGTTTTTGACCAGCGCGTCACGTTGGGCCCGATTGATTTCGTCTTTAGTGAATGGCATAAGCATGTTCATGATATGCGCGGAGCGGAACAGGCGGTCAGTATGTTCTTGCATCCTGAAAACCGCCGTGCCTTGGGTGGCGTGATAGGCCCGGATGCCTTCAAACACGCCCAGACCGTAGTGTAAGGTATGCGTCAATACATGGACTTTCGCTTCACGCCACTCAACCCATTTCCCATCCAGCCAAATAACGCCGTCTCTATCGTCCATCGTCATCGTTTGTTCTCCAACCGTAGTAAGCTAATTTAAATGGCCTAGTTTACTATAAACTCAATAGCAGCCATACCTCATTGCTGAATCCGCCCTAATTTTAGCCTTAAATCCCTTGGTTCCCGTCATGTTTTTGTAAATTTGTGAAATAACATAAATTGTTGGCTTGGTTTTTGTGCGGAATAGCTTGTCAATGCCTCCAACTGGATTGTACTATTCATACCCTGAAAAAAGGTGCAAATGATAGATCCATAGAAATTTTTATTTTTACGCAACTCATAAGGCATGCCCATGACGATATACAACGGTACGGAAAACAATGACACACTCACGGGTTCAACGGGTGATGACACTATTTATGGCAAAGGTGGCAAAGACATCCTGAACGGCGGGCGTGGCAATGATTACCTGGAAGGTGATGCCGGCAACGACACCTACCTGGTCGCGAAGGCGGACGGCCAGGATATCCTCAACAATTACGACACCGACGGTAGTATCGACGTGGTCAAGTTCAGCGACGTGGCGTCCACGGACATCACAGCGGTGTACGACACGGGCTACTCGCTGGTGTTGCAGTACGGTGTCAGCAGCCAATTGACCGTCAGCTATTATTTCTTCACCAACACGTTCTACTGGGTCGACAAATTCCTGTTTTCCGACGGAAAAACCTGGTCATTCGCCCAAATTGCGGGCAAGCACAACGGCACGAACCTGGGCGAGGCGATGTACGGCTTTGACGGCGTGGTCAACGTCATCAACGGCCTGGGCGGCAATGACACCCTCTATGCCGGGAACCTGAACGACACCCTGGACGGCGGCGAGGGCAACGATACCTTTTACGCGCAGGCGGGCAACGACAAAGTGACCGGGGGGCTGGGCGACGACAACTTGCAGGCGGGCATCGGCAACGACACCCTGTCCGGCGGCGACGGCAATGACACCCTGGTGGGCGACGCGGGCATTGACAGCCTGACGGGGGGTAACGGCAACGACGCCCTGTACGGCGGCGCCGACGCGGACACCCTGAATGGTGGGCTGGGCGATGATTACCTGGAAGGTGATGCGGGCAACGACACCTACCTGATCGCGAAGGCGGACGGCCAGGACACCCTCAACAACTACGACACCGACGGCAGCGTCGATCTGGTCAAGTTTAGCAATGTGGCGTCCACGGACATTAAGGCGGTGTACGACACGGGCTACTCGCTGGTGTTGCAGTATGGTGTCAGCAGCCAATTGACCGTCAGCTATTATTTCTTCACCAACGCCAATTACTGGGTCGACAAATTCCTGTTTTCCGACGGCAAAGCCTGGTCGTTCGCCCAAATCGCGGGCAAGCACAACGGCACGAACCTGGGCGAGGCGATGTACGGCTTTGACGGCGTGGTCAACGTCATCAACGGCCTGGGCGGCAATGACATCCTCTATGCCGGGGACCTGAACGACACCCTGGACGGCGGCGAGGGCAACGATACCTTTTACGCGCAGGCGGGCAACGACAAAGTGACCGGGGGGCTGGGCGACGACAACTTGCAGGCGGGCATTGGCAACGACACCCTGTCCGGTGGCGACGGCAATGACACCCTGGTGGGCGACGCGGGCATTGACAGCCTGGTTGGCGGCAACGGCAACGACGCCCTGTACGGTGGCGCCGACGCGGACACCCTGAATGGTGGCCTGGGTAACGACTCGTTGGAGGGGGATGGCGGCAACGACACCTACCTGGTCGCCAAGGCGGACGGCCAGGACACCCTCAACAACTACGACACGGACAATAGCATTGACATTGTCAAATTCAGTGACGTGAAGTCCACCGACATCAAGGGCGTGTACGATACGGGCAACGCGTTGGTGCTACAGTACGGCGTCAACAGCCAGTTGACCGTGAGCTACTATTTCCACCCCAACATCAATTACCGGATCGACAAGTTCCTGTTTTCCGATGGCAAAACGTGGACACTGGCGCAGCTCGCCGATAAGCACAACGGCACCAACCTGGGCGAAGTGATGTACGGCTTTGACGGCGTGGTCAACATCATCAACGGCCTGGGCGGCAATGACACCCTCTATGCCGGGAACCTGAACGACACCCTGGACGGTGGCGAAGGTGGCGATGCCATAGTAGGGTATGCCGGTAACGATAGCTTAAGCGGCGGGCTTGGCGACGATAATTTGGATGGCGGGTTAGGAAACGACACCCTCAACGGTGGGGACGGCAATGATACCTTGGTGGCCGGGCTCGGAAACGACACCCTGACAGGCGGGTATGGTAACGATTCCATGCAAGGCAATGACGGTAACGATACCTACTTCATCGCCAAAGCCGACGGCCAGGATATTATCTATAACTACGATGTTGATGCTGGCGTTGATATGATCAATTTCACTGACGTGTCTTTGCTTGAGCTGACAGGCATCTCCTTATCTGGGAGCAGCCTGATCATCGCTTATGGTTTGGCAGGAAACCAAGTGACCATCAGCAACCATTTCTTGGGCGCGGCTTATCAAATCAATGAAGTCCAGCTTGAGGGCGGTGACAAATTGAAAAACTTTGTTATCGGCACTTCGGCGGATGAAACCTTGACAGGCACAAACGGTGCTGACGCACTTAGCGGGGTATCAGGTAAGGATACGCTGAAAGGCGGCGCGGGTAACGACCTCTATTTTGTTGATGATGCGGGGGTCAAAATCGTTGAAAATGTAGGGGTTTATGTTGATACGGTAATAGCCAGCGTCAATTACACCCTCTCCGACAATATCGAGACCCTGTTATTGAAGACTGGGGCTGTGTCCGGAACAGGTAATGGCATTGACAACCTGCTGATTGGCAACAGTGCCGCCAATACCCTATCCGGATTGGCGGGCGATGATACGCTGGATGGTGGCGCGAAGGGTGACACCCTGATTGGCGGTGCGGGCAACGATACCTATATCGTCGATAACCTTGCCGATAATATTGTTGAAAGCGGCGGCCAAGGCATAGATACCGTTGAAAGTTCGGTGACTTTCACGTTAGCCGCAAACGTGGAAAACTTGGTTTTGACGAAAACCATCGCCATCAACGGTACTGGCAATGCATCGGATAACCAGTTGAAGGGGAATGCCGGGATTAATATTCTGGATGGCGGTGCGGGCAATGATAAGTTGGATGGCGATGCCGGTGCCGATACCCTTGTGGGTGGCGAAGGTGACGACACTTTCTTCATTGATAGTGGTGACATTGTCCAAGAAGGGCTCAATGGCGGGATTGATACCGTCCAGAGCGTATTTAGCCACACGCTTGGCGCCAACCTTGAAAACCTAATATTGGCAGGTGCATCAGCGGTTAACGGGACGGGTAACGGCCTGGCCAACAGCCTGACAGGCAACACTGCCAAAAACGTCCTTGACGGCGCTGGTGGTGCCGATAGCATGGCCGGCAAAGCAGGGGATGATAGCTATTTCGTTGATGATGCGGGTGACGTGGTTGTGGAAATCAGCGGCGAAGGCACGGATACGGTCAATAGCGCTATCGACTATACGCTGGCTGATAACTTTGAGAACCTTGTCCTGATAGGTACGGCGGTTAAAGGGACAGGTAATGCCGTGGCCAACAGCCTGACGGGCAACGCCAGCGACAACTGGCTCGACGGTGGCGCCGAGGCGGACGCGATGGCCGGTGGTGCGGGCAATGACACGTATCAGGTCGATAATGTCGCCGACGCCATCGTGGAAAATGTTGGCGCCGGTACCGATACGGTGGTCAGTTCCGTCTCTTATGCCTTGGCGGATAATGTTGAAAACCTCACCTTGACCGGAACTGGGGCGCTGAAAGGCACGGGGAATAACTTGGCTAACCTATTGGTAGGCAACTCCGGCAATAACTACCTAAATGGTGCCGGTGGTATTGACACCATGACGGGCGGTGCGGGAGACGACACTTACAATGTCAATTCAAGCGCTGATAACGTACAGGAAAATGCCGACGAGGGCACTGATATAGTCCTTAGCGGTGCAACCTATATTTTGGGTGATAATGTTGAGAATCTGACCTTGTCCGGTTCACTGGCGATTGATGGTACCGGTAACAGCTTTGATAACGTGTTGGTCGGCAACCTGGGCAATAATAAAATTGACGGGGGGGGCGGGGCTGACACCTTGACTGGTGGTGCCGGATCGGATGTGTTTGTCTTCAGTTCGTTGACAGGGGGGGGCGATACCGCACTCGATTACTTGTCCGGTACGGATAAGCTGCAAATATCGGGCGACATTAATCTTGGCAATGGCGATGGCTTTATTGATGCCGGAGTGGCTGTGGATGCAGGCGGTAGTTTTTCCAATCTGGCGGAGCTGGTCATTATCAAACCCGATATTGGCGGTGCCATTGACAGGGTGGCGGCGGCCGCGGTTATCGGTAGCGCCAATGCCGCTTACACCGTTGGCGATACCCGTTTGTTTGTCGTCGATAACAATGTCGACAGCATCTTGTACCAATTTACCGCCGCCGATGCCAATGCCGCAGTTAGCGCCGCTGAATTGACGTTGGTAGGCACGTTGCAAGGTACGGCACAAACGGCATTGGCGGATTATGTATTTGCCTAAGCTAAGCTAGAGTGGGGTGGGCATGTGGTTTTGCCCATCCAGGGTTCTAAAACCAAAAGGCCGGTTGGGTGTAAGCCCAACCGGCCTTTTGTCACTTAGCTGCTGTTAATTTGCTGGCCTTATAGATAAACCGGCCCCTTCTTCCTGGCGCAAGCCACTGGCGCTGTGCAATTGCTATAGTGGCCTGGAATGTCACTGCACCAGGTTCCATTTTTTAGTCCGTGGATCCAAACAAGCGCGGCGGTTTTCACGGATGCGGTTCCCGTTTTGCAAAATCAAGACTTCTTCTAAATTACGGCAAGGTCTCTGTAATTGTTGGCTGAAAACTTGTTGGCCAACAGGGCTAATTGCAATGGTGTTGCCAGATTGTGGGATAGTCCATTGCTGTGCTTGGTTGATCCCGCCTGACTGAACTAAGCTGCCTAACTGTTGGAGCCGGTAATTTTGGTCGGTCGGGGCGAGCTGTGATCCGATTTGCCCATTAAGTACGCTGCCAGCCATGCCCTGGATAATGGCGCTCAGGACATTGCTGTTAATGCCGCCTACGGAATTGTTTGAACTAGATCCCAGGCCATAAGCCCCGCTATTGCCGTACAATCCGCCCCCATTGCCCATACCCGCACAGCCTGTGATTGCAATTATGGCCACAAAAGAGGCAACCTTTGTGAGTTTATAGAATTTATTCATCATTTTTGGCAATCCCTAATTAAGTTAAAAATAAGGCACAAGCCCAATTACCGGACTTCGCCTTCACGTTTGGTTTCCATTTCCAAGTTTTGGTATTCATGTTGTTCCAGCTTGCCATCTTCGCCAGCGTCTACCTTGTCGAACACTTGCAGCAAATAAGGGAAATTTTTCAGCTCTTCTTTGGTAAGGTAGTGGTCGCCATTGATATCCGCTTGGACAAATGAGGGGAATGCCCCTTTGCCATCGGCAGGTTTATTGACGGGATCAGTTTGTGCGCTTTGGGGAAGGTTGCTTGGGGCTTGTGCCGGGCTATTTTGTTCTTTTACCGTTTCGGCGGCTGATGCTTTGCTGTCTTGGCTGGTGTTTCCGGCCTTATTTTCTACGGCTATAGGTTTGATGTAACGGTAATTCGGATGGGAGTCTTGAGTGGCCGTGTTTTCCGCCCTGACCGTTTTGCTGGTAAAACCAAGGCTGAATCCCAGGGTGACCGCCAAACAGATGGGCAGGGTGTAAATATTTAAAAAGGATAAATTGGCAAATGTGTTAGCTGTTTCGGATAGGGTTTTATTCGTTTTCATCATCGTTTCCTTCTTGTTGATGGTTAACTGGGATCAGTTTGCCCTTAAAGAAAAGCAAAGGGCATTTATTGTTGCTGGCTTGTTCGGGACGATTATGGAAGCCCATATTGGGCCATCAAGCCTATTTCATCATTGCAACCGCCGAGGAAATAAGTAAGAAAAGTGTTGCCGTCATGCTTGCCTGAATTGGGTTCCGGCTTGGAGCCATTGTTTGCCGGATTCAAGCTGGATCAACAATATAGTAGATGGGGAGTGAAGTCGGTGCGCTATCACACATTCAGGCCAAGCCGTATTTAAAAGCTAAAAACGGCTTGCGGTCATGTAAGGACGGTGTTGATGGATTAGGGGGTAACTAAGCGTGTGGCTAAAAATGGCTTTTCCCGGAAGCGGGAAGGTCAGGAGACTTTACGTGCCGCGCTAACGATAGCAAAACGATAGGGGGTGGCCTGATGCGCCAATGCTGTTAGTTATTATGGCCCCGCTTTGGGAAGCGCCATCACCCCGTCCCAAACCGCCCCGATAGATTGATACAGCCCGGCCACTTCCGTTTCATCAGCCAGTGCACGGCTGCCCTGTAATGCCAGTTTGTGGCCCAGATCCCGGTAAGTGCAATAAGCGGCTTTCAATGTTGTGACGGTCGTTTCTTCCATCAGCCCGTGTTTGCCTAAGCCTTCCAATAAACGGACATTGTCGGTGTAAACAGTCAAGGCCGGATGGGTTGCCGCATGCGCCAGCACCAGGAATTGCACCATAAATTCTATGTCCGCAATGCCGCCCCGGCCTTGTTTCAGGTCAAACTTGCCGGCTTCTTTGCTGGCAAGCGCTTGGCGCATTTTTTCGCGCATTTCCCGCACTTCGGTTTTTAATGCCGCCGTGTCCCTGGGCAAACTTAAAATGTCATGGCGTAGGCTGGCAAAGCCTTTTTTCAGGCAATCGTCGCCAGCAATAAACCGCCCCCTGACCAAGGCTTGATGCTCCCATGTCCACGCCTGATCCCTTAAATAATCATGGTAGGTTTTGATATGCGTGACCAGCAAACCGGAATCCCCGCTGGGCCGCAGGCGCATATCGACTTCATAAAGGATGCCTGACAGCAAGTTGGTGTCGAGGATATGCCGGACTTTCAGCCCCAAACGCCCGTAAAATTGCGCACAGGAAACCGGTTTTCCACCATCGGTCATCGCCAGGCCGTTATCGTAATCGCAGAGGAACACCAAATCCAAATCTGAGCCATAGCCTAGTTCGATGCCGCCAAATTTACCCAAACCCAAAATGGCAAATCCGGGCGTGGTGTGTGGGCTGTCCCGGCCATCGGGCGGAAAACCGTGCTTTTCGGTCAGCATGAGCCACGCCCGTTCGAGCACTTGGGCGACGACGCTTTCGGCGATGGTGGTCAGGTAATCGCTGACCACCATCAACGGGATGATGCCCATAATGTCGGCGGCGGCGACTTTTAAGACTTGTTGCTGTTTGAATTGCCGCAAGACGATCATCAGTTGTTCGAGGTCTTGGCTATCAACGGTGGCCAGCATGTCCGCCAATTGCTTGTCCAAATCCTGTTTTTGCAAAGGGGCGAACAAAGAACGGGGATCCAGCAATTCATCAAACAAAATCGGATAACGCGCCAGATAATCGCATACCCAGACGCTGGCGGAAATCAGGCGCAGCAATTGTGCGAGCGCGTCAGGGTTTTCCGCCAGCAATGACAAATAAACCGTACGTCCGGCCACCGCCTCAAACAAACCCAGGACACGCCTTAAGGTTTCGTCAGGGTTTGTTAGGGCCGGTAAAGCCGCCAGCAATTGTGGCATTAAGCGGTCAAGCACCGCCGCGCCTTTGGCGCTTAAACGCCTGATGGGGGGGGCGGACTTGAAATGTTTGATCAGGGTGAGGCTGTTTTGCGGGTCAGCGAAGCCATACTCCTGGAGTTGCCCCAGCAAATCGGCCTCATCGGTGTTGCCCTGCCATAATTGCTGGCCCTGCACACCGGTGTGTTCCGGTTTGGACAATGAAAAGACTTGTTCGAAGACGCCATGTACTTGTGCCCTGACCCTATCTAACGTGGCTTTAAACGTTGTCCAATCGGCAAAGTCCAGCGAATAGGCTAGGCTTTGTTGTGCCAGCGGGTTGGTGGGCAAATCGTGGGTTTGTTTGTCTTGGTATTGCTGGATATGGTTTTCGACACGGCGCAAGAAACCGTAAGCCGTGATAAGCTGCCCGGCGTCGGCAGGCGTGAGCAAATTAAGCTCGCCTAGCCTTTGCAACACATCCAGTATTCCGCGTTGTTGCAGGGATTTTTCCGTGCCGCCGCGTATCAATTGGAACGCCTGGCCAATGAATTCCACTTCGCGGATGCCGCCCGCACCCAATTTGACATTATCGAGGCGGTCCTTGCGCCGCAATTCTTGCATGATCTGCATTTTCAACGAGCGCAATTCCTCAAACGCGCCATAATCCAGATAACGGCGGTACACAAAGGCTTTGAGCATGGCCATCAACTGTGCGCCCATGACAAAATCGCCCGCCACTTGGCGTGCTTTGATCATCGCGTAACGTTCCCATTCCCGTGCTTGGGTCAGGTAATAGTGTTCCATGCCATCAAAGGTCATGATGACCGCGCCGCTATCGCCATAAGGCCGTAGGCGGATGTCGGTACGGAAAACAAAGCCGTCGGCGGTGATTTCATCCAGCACTTTGACCAGGCTTTGGCATAGGCGCGTGAAAAATTCGCCATAAGTCGTGGCCTTGCGGTCGGCTAAGACGCCATCTTCGGGATAGGCAAAAATCAAGTCGATGTCGGAAGAATAATTTAGTTCATAGGCCCCCAATTTGCCCATGCCCAAGACGACCATTTGCTGCGGGCCGCCATCCGCCAATACCGGTGTGCCGCGTTTTTCGCAAGCTTGTGCGTAAAGGAAGGCCAATGCATATTGGATACAGGCGTCGGCTAGCCTGGATAAGTCCAGCAAAGTTTCCGACAATGGCGCCCAACCTGCCAAATCCCGCCAAGCGATCCTGACCATCTCACGCCGCCGGAATTGCCGGAGCTTTAGCATCAGTTCCGTTTCGTCGGCTACCGTTAAATTCTTTAGTTGATTGTGGTAACTAGGCTCCGCATAATGCCCCGACAAATCGCCGGATACCACTAAACCCATCAGCAATTCTGGTAGGCGCAAGCAGTTTTCTGTGACAAATTGGCTACTGGCCCAGACTTTGACTAAGCTTGCCGTAAACTCAGGAGACGAGGGAAGTTCCTGGCTCAGGGCGTCGAGCTTTTCTTGCCATTGCTGCAAATTTGCGGCAAGCGGCGGCCGTAAGCCTTCAGGTAGTTTTAGTAATTCAGCTTGCAGGTCGTGGTTTAGTGTCATATCGGATAAGGCTTAAGGTAAAAGGTTGGGGCATGATACTTAAAATTTCTGCTGGGGAATAACCCTAAGGCAACCATGATCCGATAATTCCATGGACATTATGGACGGATACCAATCCAGGCCAATTTGAGGGCAGCCCTGCCAATGGCTTTCCCCAGCATTTCACATCAATAACATAAGGACTCTGCTATCAAACTATGAACGCTATTGCCGATATTTTTGCCCATCCTGACCTCAACGAGTCGTTATTGCAAGAACTGGAGAAGGTGCCTGAACCGCGCAACCGTTATCTGATTGCCATCACGCCCCGTTCCGGCAGCACGTATTTATGTGACGCCATCAAAAACACCAAACGTATGGGCAGGCCACAGGAATTGTTGTCGGCTAATGCCATCGCCAACAGGATCACTAAAAATATGCCGGGACGCACGCCCGAAGAATATCTCCGCAATGGCCTCCGGGTCACTAAAAGCACCCAACATGACGTTTCCGGGTTAAAAGCCAGTTGGTTCCAATTCGAACTGTTCCTTCAGGCACTGGGCGACCCAGGTTATTTGCAGGGTTTTAAATACATTTACCTGACCCGCCACGACCTTGCCGCGCAAGCGGTCTCTTTATATAAGGCGACTTCATCGGATATATTCCACAGCCATATCCAACATACGGATGAAGCTTTAGCCAAACTTGAGGCCTTGGAGTATGACTATGAGGCGATCAAATATTGGTATGACCATATTGTTGTCCAAGAAGAAGGTTGGCGGCGGTATTTTTCCGAGCAGGGCATATCCCCTTATTGCATCAGTTACGAAGAGCTGGAGGCGGACATTGGCTCCGTGCTCAAAGCTATCGCCGAAATTGTGTCGGTTGACCCCCAAAGCATCCGTCTCCCTGAACAGGTGTCCGAACTGAAAAAACTCCGCGATGGCCGCAGCAGCCAATGGACACAACGCTTCCAAACCGAACTGGCTTTGCATGTGTAAACCTAAGGCTGGCAGGCCATTAATCCCGAACCTGCGATTTACCGGCCTGCCTATGATGCCCCTTCCCCAAGGCATTTTCATGTTTTTACTAAGCGGCTTCATTGCCCCGGCACCGATGCAAGCCGCGCAACTTGGCAGGACATTAAAAGCGCCTTTGCCACAACGGGGGGCGGCGCTAATCCCGGAAACAGCCACGATCCCATCCGGCTGTTTTTTTATGGGCAGCCCGGAAACAGAGCAAGGCCGCACCGATAACGAAACGCTGCATAGGCTTTGTGTCAAAAGCTTTAAGCTGGCCAAAAATGAAGTGACCGTCGAAGAATTCCAGAAATTTATTGATGCGACCGGGCATGTCACCGATGCCGAACGTAATGTCGAAGAAAAGGGCTGCTGGAGTTATGACCATACTGTCGGACAACACTGGAGTTGGTGGGGGTGGGCCAATTGGAAGTCACCTGTAAAAGATTTGGCGCCCAAGCCGGATTATCCGGTGGGTTGTGTCAGTTTCCAGGATGTGCAGGCTTATATTGCTTGGCTGAACAAAACTTCCGGGCAGCAATACCGTCTGCCTACGGAAGCGGAATGGGAGTATGCCGCCAGGGCGGGTACTGTTTCCGCACGCTATTGGGGCAATAATCCTGATATAGCCTGCCGGAACGCCAATGTTGCGGACAGGAAACAAATCAAAACGCTAGCTTGGGCGCAACTGCATCAATGTGATGACGGGCGTTTTTTTTATGGGGTTACGGGGGCTTTGTTACCCAACCAATGGGGCTTGCACGATATGCTGGGCAATGTCTGGGAATGGACGTGCTCGCGCTATGAGGAACATTACAGCGGCTTTGAGGAAGCCTGCCTCAAAGGCCGGGCGGATTTTGATGATTTGTTGGTGGTGCGCGGTGGCGGTTGGAATGCCGACGCCCCCAGGGTCCGCGCCGCTTATCGTAATTGGAGCACGGCTTGGGCGCGGCAGGCGAACCTGGGGTTCCGGTTAGTGAGGGAGCGGTAGCACTAGGCGGTTATCTGAATGGCTTCCGTCCATGGCCCCGACACTTTAACCTTAAACGGAAACAGGGTTTGTGGGTTTTTCAAAGTTTGTGGCGGGCGTCCTGGAGGGTGTCCGTTTATTCAAGGCTATCGCTGGTTGTCTTTTTTTCAGCTTCAGGTTTTGTCGTTTCTTCTGTTGCCGTAGGGCTTCCTTCCTCGGTGTTTTTGGCCACTTCGGCAACGGGTTCCGTGGCCGGACTGGACGTGGCGATGTCTATGGGGGTCATCAGCATCTTGGCATCCGGCCCCATGGGTATGGACAGGTCGGTTGAGGAGATAATGGTTTTGGTGGCCGTTTCGATGACACGTAATGAAACATAAGCGTTCTTTTTGCCAGGTGCGTAGACACCGCCCACCAAAACCGCCGCACGGTAGCGGTTGAGCAATTTTTTGGTGTCATCAGAAAGCAGCAAAGTGCCGTCTTCCTTCATGATAAACAGATCTATCGGCAGTTCCATGCCTATGATTTGAAAGCCTTCTTTATGAAAAGCCGAGGCAATTTGGTCGGAAACAATACGGCCAAAAGCTGAGGTTTTGTTGTGGTTGTCCACATTCAAAAGAGTGGTGACAATAATCAAGGAATTTTTAGGGATTTTTCGGGTGAGCCTGTTTTGGAGTTCATCCACCGCGTCATAGCTGACATCAACAAGATCCGTGTCCTTAACTTCGTAATTGTTACGGAATAATCCACAACCACTCAAGGTTGCCGAAAGCAACGCTGGAATGAGGAGGGTAGAAATTTTTAACATGGTAGGTTCCTTGAGGGTAAAGTTAAGCCTGGCTGGTTGAAAAGTTATGCCGAAATACTAGCTTATCGGTGCTTGGGAGGCAAGCTAAGGAAATCCGCCGCCATGAAACAGGGCGGTTATAGGGCGGGCGTTAAATAATATTTGCAGTTTGTTATGTTATAACATATCTTATAGCCATCAATAGCCTGTAATACGGCTTAAATGATAGGCCGGTATGATTAAACGTACCGTGTTGCAAGAAGGCCGTTTGCTGGTTGGTTATTGGCAAGGGAAGCTGAATGGCCTGATACAAGCCTTTTGTCGACTAAGCAGTTAGCCCTTTATGCCTTCAACTATACCCACACCGCCGCTGGCTTATGGGCTTGGCTTGCAGAACTTCGGTTCCTATAGCCATCTTGAGATTTTGATCCGATACTAACCTTATGAATAAAAAACTTGCCATGCTTTGTTTGTCCGTTCTAGGTACGCCCGTTTATGCCGACAACACCCCCGTGTCTGAACTCGGACAAATCATCGTTACCGCACCCTTACAAGAAAATGCCGACGATGCGGCCACCCCGGTCACCATCCTAAGCGATGATGAGCTACGTTTAAAAGTCGGGCACAGCATCGGCGAAACCCTAAAGAACGAACTGGGCATCACCAGCCAATCGTTTGGCCCTGGTGTCGGCACGCCAGTAATACGTGGCCAAAGCGGGCCGCGGGTGCGGGTGTTAAATAATGGCATCGGCGGTAACGATGCTTCGGCGATTAGCCCCGACCATGCCAGCAGCGTCGAGCCATTGCTGGCGGAACGTATCGAAGTGCTGCGCGGCCCCGCCACCTTACTGTATGGTAGCGGGGCAATCGGCGGCGTGGTCAACGTCATAGACAACCGCATCCCCGAACGACTGCCGGAAAAACGCATAGGAGGTGCATTAGAACAACGCTTTGATTCGGTCTCCAATGAAACCGCAACAACGATGAAGGCAGAAGGCGGCCAAGGCCATATCGCCTACCATATTGACGGCTTTTTCCGTGACCGTGGCAACGTCGATATTGGTGGCAATGCCATTGACATTAACGCCGCAAGGCAAGTTGACCCGACGTTGCCTGATAGCCTGCAAAATACCCACGGTTTTATCGCCAATACCAGCAGTGACGCCATCAGCGGCTCGGCGGGGTTGTCATTGGTCGGCGAACCGGGTTTTGCTGGCATTTCCATCAACCGCCTGGAAAACAACTACGGCATCGCCCCCGACGGTACGGGCGGCGAAATCACCCGCATCGCCCTAAAACAAAGCAAATACGATTTGAAAAGCGAGCTGAAAAATCCATTCCCGTTCGCCGAATCGCTACGCATGAAATTGGGCTACACCGATTACCAGCACACCGAAATCCCCAACGGACAAGAAGCGGCATTCTTCACCAACAAAACCTACGAAAGCCGTTTGGAACTGACCCACAAACCGATGGCCGGACTGCACGGCGCATTGGGTTTCCAAGCCATTGCCAGCGATTTTGCCGCGATAGATAAATCGACCAATTCCGTCATCGTCCCGCAATCGCTGACCAACAGCTACGGCGTGTTCCAAGTTGAATCCTTTACCTTAGGCGCGTTCAACAACCAACTCGGCTGGCGCGTGGAAGACACCACCATCGCGCCAGAAGGCCATAGCGACCTGAACTACACACCGGTCAGCGCGTCCGCCTCCAGCCTCTGGAAAATTAACGACGACCACAGCGTCAATCTGGCGATGACCCGCTCGCAACGTGCACCGCAAGTGCAGGAACTGCTGGCCAATGGCTACCATGACGCCACCCGCAGCTTTGAAATCGGCAGCATCAACCTGCACGAAGAAACTTCGTACAATTTGGATTTAGGCTACAAATTCAACGCCAACTGGGTCAGGGCGGAACTCGACCTATTCCACAACTGGGCAAACGATTACATTTACCAACAACGCAACGGCCAGTTTGTCACCGAAGAGGGGGAATTGTGCCCGCCCGATACGGCGTGTTCGCCAGTGGTCGAAAGCCGCCAGGCCGACGCCACCTTTATGGGCTATGAAAGCAAACTGATTTTTCCGGTCATGGAAAACCGCTACGGCCTAGTCGATTTGACCCTGTTCAGCGACTACACCCGTGGGAAATTCGTAGGCGGCGGCGACGTGCCAAGGATGCCGCCCTTACGCTTCGGCTTCCAGCTCGACCATATCAAAAATGATTGGAGCAGCAACCTACGCCTGACCCGTGGCGAAGCCCAAGACCATCCCGGCGATTTTGACACCGCCACCGCCGGTTATGTGCAGCTTAATCTCAGCACCCAATACCTCATCAAACAAATCAAGGACGTGGATGTGCTGGTGTTCGCCAAAGCCAATAACTTGCTGGATGAAAATATCCGCAACTCGACCTCGTACTTGCGGAATTTTGCGCCGGAACCGGGTAGGGGGGCGGAGATTGGGCTTAGGATGAATTATTAGGAAGGGATGGCCCAGCTATCCATGAAAGCCAATTTAAACTAGGCCACCATCATATTTGTGACTGGATAAAGACACCGCTTACGTTATTAACGTTGACAAAATCACCAAAAAATCCCGACTTAAGTGTTGCATTTGTTAAGGCTGTGTTGATTGCCAAAGCAGAAGCCGAGGTAGGCGGCGGCAATACAGGACCCTATTGGTTAGGCCGATACACGCCAGAATCCGTTTGAACCACACCTCCAAACCCACCCGCCACATCCCCGTAAATTTGCTAAGCGGTTTTCCCGGTAGCGGAAAAACCCATTCGTTTGGGGTTATGGACGTTTATAATTAATGCTTCCAACAATTTATTATTTTCAATTTGCCGGCCGTGTATAAAAAATACGATATAGCGCTTATGCTTGCAAAACGGTATGGTTATTCCAGCTACCTCGAAATTTGCACGCCTATTACCGGTTGTACTTATTCAATGGTAGACGGGAGGCAATTTAGGGTCAAAAAGCGGCTGATGTACCGATGCCCGGCGGATTTTTCTGATGGCGAAACGGTTGACTACGCCACGCCAGCTGACTCATGTGAAGAGCTCTGTGCGGAACTCATCAAATCTGGCGAAAGCTTCGACTTAGTTTTTGTAGACCCTTACCATACTTACACAAGCTCGTTTCAGGCCATCATGGCCGGCTTGCAATTGACCAAAACCAATGGAACCCTTCTAGTCCATGATTGTAATCCCCCCAACCCATTTTATGCCGAACCAGAATTTCACCTAGGCAATTGGTGCGGGGTCACTTATGCGGCTTACCTTGACATAGCCCTAGGTAAAGAAGGGATTGGCCACTTTACTGTGGACACTGACTTTGGTTGTGGCATTATCAGGAAAGGCCCTCAGCTGGTGCGGCAATTCGGCACCATCCCCGACGCTAGCCTTGCTTTGGAATGGCAAGCCTTGGACTTATCCCAAAAATATCCCTTCTTCGACACATACCGCCAGCAATTATTGAACCTGGTGACAGCGGATAAATTTTTACGCACGGTGATGCCTTTTGAATATTTTTGTAAGGGCAAGCTGCGTAAGCTATTGAAAAAAATAGCATGGGCTGATGCGCTGGTTTATAGGATGCTGTTGGCCATGGCAGGGCAGCGTTCGCGGTAGATGTCTTCCACTTCTTGGGTATGTCTTGCCCATTGCTGTCCAGCTTTAAAACATTAAAGGGGTGCTTGGGTGAGGGTTGAACCCGAATTGTTTTCCAGATTGCCTCTTCAGTAGCCTAGTGCCCAGTCATTGATTTCTTGTCGGGTCAACCTAAACCCGGGGCGGACGGTTGTCTGCTTTGTTTATGGCCTGTGCTAACATCCGTAGCTATCAGGCGGGCAACCGCCCGCCCTACGAAAATAATACTGACAATTCAACAGTGACTGAGCACTAGCCCGGCCAATGTTTTTTTGTCTGGCAGATTTAAAAACGGGCGGGGCAGGTATTGCTGTTTCGATGGATAGATAATATAGTTGCTGGAAAAGCGGTTGATTTGGTTACTATCTTGCTTGCCTAATGCGGCCGGTGTGATGGCTTTGGGTTCCGCTTTTGGCTTTGTGGGGATCTGGAATATAGGCTGGGGTCACTGAAGGCCCGTATTTTTCAACGATACTTTTTAACATCTGCAAAATTACTTGCGGATAGTCTGCTTTCAGCATTGATGGTAAGATTTGAAATTGCAATATTTTAAGAAGGAGACCGCCTTGAAATCCAACCGGCAACCGTCAACGTATGACAAACCCTTAGTTGACCCTGGCTTACCTGTACGCCATCTGCTTAACCTGGCGATTTTGGCAATCCTGTCCCCGCTTACGGTATATGCAAACCCCGACGGGGCGCAAATTATCAATGGTCAAGTCAATATAGACACCTCCCAGCCAGGTGTGACAAATATCACTAACAGCCCCGATGCCATTATCCAGTGGCAGAATTTTAACATTGCCCAAAACGAAATTACCCGCTTTATCCAGCAAAATAGCCAAAGTGCGGTGCTGAACCGGATTATGGGTGAAAACCCTAGCCAGATTTTAGGGCAATTGGTGTCCAACGGCAAAGTATTGCTGATTAACCCCAATGGCATCGTGTTTGGTGCGGATTCTGTGGTGGATACCCAGGGTTTGGTGGCGTCTAGCCTTAATTTAAGCGATGACGATTTTCTAAAGGGCAATTACCATTTTTTGGCGGGTTCGAAAGCCGGCAATATCGTCAACGAGGGGATTATCCGGGCCGGTAAAGACGGTAACATCGTCCTGATTGCGCCTTCAATAACCAATAACGGGACCATCAGGAGTGAAGGCGGCCAGATTACCCTGGCGGCCGGGCAAGAGCTTATCCTGACCAATCTCGACAATCCTGACATCCGGTTTGCCATCCAAGCCCCTGCCGATAAGGTGCTTAACATAGGTAAGTTATTGACCGAAGGCGGTGCGGTCAATGTCTTTGCCAACACGATCAAGCACGAGGGGGAAATCAATGCCGATAGCGTCCAAGTGGATGCGCAAGGCCATATCAAACTGGTCGCACAGCAAGAAATTAACTTGGCCGCACAAAGCAAAATTTCTGCAAATAATAGCCAAGGGAATGCCGGGACTATTGTCGTTGAAAGTAAGACCGGCGTGGTGGCTTTACAGGGGGTCATCGAAGCGAATGCAACAGGCGCTGGCAAAGGCGGGAGTATTGAGGTCTTAGGCGAACAAGTGGACGTGTTAGACAATGCGCAGATCACTGCCGACGGCCAGCAGGGCGGGGGGCAGGTTTTGGTGGGGGGTGACCAGCAGGGCCAAAATGCCGCCGTGCATAATGCAAAAGCCACCTACGTGGGTGCGGACACCCATCTCAGTGCCGATGCCAAAATTCAGGGCGATGGAGGTAGAGTGATTGTTTGGTCGGATAAATCAACCCGCGCTTATGGGCATATCAGCGCCAAGGGTGGTGGCCAAGGTGGTGATGGCGGCTTTGTCGAAACCTCGGGGCATTCCTTAGATGTGTCAGGCATACAGGTTGACGCTTCCGCAGCCAAGGGTAACGGTGGCCATTGGCTCCTTGATGCGAATAATGTCACCATTCAAGCCTCGGCTGGCACACCGGTTTCTACAACGGGAACCGATGGTGGCTTGGTCACTGCTGGCAGTATCCAAGCGGCGTTGAATAACGGGATGACGGTGACCGTGACCACCGGTATGGCGGAACCGGGTACCCAAGAAGGCAACATCATTGTCAATGCGGGTATATCCAAAACAGTTGGCGGTGATGCTACATTCAATCTCATCTCCCGTAATAATATTGATATCAATGCACCGGTTATAGCGAGGACAGGAAAGTTGGATCTGACGTTGGCCCCCAATTCAGATGCGGTTGGCGGCGGGGTTAGCACCATTGGCAGCTTGGTCGATTTAAATAAGGGCAACCTCACGTTGAATGGCGAAAGCAATGTTTTGTTTTCAGGGACGATACGTAATGCAATATTGACCATTCCAGAGCTGGGAAATAGCGAATTGGAGGGTTTGTTAAGCAATGTCGCTGAAGTCAACATTGGGCAGGGTGCGGCATTGACAATCAACCGCAGTGCTTCCGCCATCAATACGGTGTTTAACAACTACGGTATGCTGGATATTAATGACTTTTTTATCATGAACACACTGAACCTTTATAGTGGTTCGTTAGCCGGGAGCGGCAATGTCACGGTGACCCAGGCTTTTAATTTCCATCCGGGCACGTCATTGGCTGGTGATGGCGTATTGACCACGGCCTTGGGGGCAACAACCGAGTTGTCAGGTACCGGGGCGGTGTCTGTCGATAAGCAATGGAATAATTTGGGGACAATAAATTGGACAGGGGAGGTCGGGATTGGCCATACCACCGGGAATGCCGCCTTTAACAACTTTGCTACGGGTGTCATTAACATCAATTCAGCCGGGGTTAGGGAGTTAAATACGGCGGTTTTTAATAACCAGGGCGTTATCAATCTGTCCGATGGTGTTTTGAAATTGCTTAGCCCGGGGGCAGATACCGGCAGTTATATTGCCACAGGGTCTGGCTTGCTAAAATTTTGGCCGATAGGGAGCCGTAAATTTTTGGGGGGCGCTAACGTGCATAGCGCCAATCCGGTCAGTTTCGCGAATGGCAGCAATAATTTTATGGGGGGTTCCAGTTACTATGCGCCACAGACAGAAGTGGCCAGTTTCGGCGCCCTTAATTTTAATACGGGCAAATTAGTCACGTTATCCGAGTTGACGGTAAATTCGGGGCAGTTGGGCGGAGTCGATGAAATCATCATCAGTGATAAGTTTGCGATGAATTCCGGCAGCCTGACGGGCTTCGGTAAATTGACGACTGCGGCCGGATCCACCACAAACTTAGCGGATACCGGCTTAGTTAATTTGAATAAGCGCTGGGATAACTTGGGCACGGTGAATTGGAAAAATGCAGATTTTGCCGGCAATGGCAGCGCCTCCATTTTTACGAATGCATCGGGCGGGATTATTAATGTCGGTCATGCAAGCACCGCTGCGGATAAGGAGTTTTCCATCAATACCGTACGTTTTAACAATCAGGGCTCAATCAACCTGGCTGGCGGCATTTTGAAAATCTTTAGTCCAGGTAGCGATACGGGCGGCTATCAAGTTAACGGCAATGGGCAACTGCAATTTTGGTACGGTTTGCGGGTATTCGATAATGCCGAAATCAATAGCCCCAACACCGTCACTTTCAGTAATGGCAAAAACTATTTTAGGAATGGGGCGGCTTACAGTGCGGGCCAAACCGACCTTTTAAACGAGGCTTTGCTTAATTTCAGTACCCATACCGCAATAACTTTACCGAAATTGACCATAGACGGCGGTCAATTGGAGGGTTCCGATACGGTGGCCATCACTGATGCGTTTAACTTCCATGCAGGTACTGTCATGGGCGGGACGTTAACGACGGCGGCGCAGAGCGTCACCATCTTAGCTGATAAGGATAGCGTTTATCTGGGTAAAAACTGGGATAACTTTGGTGCCGTTTCATGGAATGGCGTGGCCAATATCCGCAATCCAAGTAACGCCACCCCAACATTCAATAATCGCCTCGGTGGCGTTTTCAATATCCATAACGCCGACCCTACGGCAACCATGGCGCTGGGCTTGGCACATTTCAACAATGCAGGGACACTCAACCTATCCGGTGGCCTACTGAAAATTTCCGGCCCTGGAAGAGATACGGGGGCTTATCAGGTTGGCGATGCCGGTGAATTGCAATTTTGGGACGGTAACCGTTACTTTGACGCTAACGCCTCAATCAATAGCCCAAATAAAGTGACTTTTGCGGGGGACGGGAAATATACCTTTAGTGCCGGTTCCAATTTTTCTGTCCCGGAAATCGGGATTGATGGAGCCAGGGTCATATTTAATACGGGTAACACCTTGGACATACCTATCCTGACCATTAACAATGCGGCGACGCTGGTTAGTTTTGATGCGGTTAATATCAGCAAAAGTTTTGGTTTTTCTTCCGGTCTGTTTACGGGTAACGGAAAATTGATAACGTCACCCGATGCCATTACCCGGCTTGAAGACGGCAGGGTATTGCTCGATAAAAACTGGGACAATTATGGGACGGTCCAATTCGGTGTCGGTGTGGAAACGATAACCCATTCCAGGACTGCCGCCTTGCCAATACGCTATTGGGATAACTATGGCACGGTCAATTGGCAAGGCGATGTCGCCCCCCCTAATAGTTTGGCCAGTAGTGTCATATTGACCAATAAAGTAGGGGGTGTTTACAACATTGACGGCACCGATCCCAGCGGTATTCGCCAACTTAATTTAGGCGCTTTCAATAATGATGGGACGGTCAACTTATTAGGCGGCATTTTGCAGATCCTAAGCCCTGGAACGGATACCGGCCGCTATGTGGTGACCGGGACAGGCCAGCTCGAATTTAATGACAGCACCCGCCACTTTAACGGTTCGTCCATCATCAGTGCCAATAATCCGGTCATTTTTTCCGGCAGCACGAGTTATTTTACTAACAATGCGATATTGGAAACACCAAAGGCGGTGATTGCGGGTGCCATATTTAATGTCATCACCCCGCTGACATTAAACCAATTGGAAATGACCTCTAACCCAGGAAGCGATGCTATTGGCACGCTCTATAATGCGGGCGGATTGACGGCCACCGGCCGCTTTGATTGGTCTGACGGGACGCTTTCAGGCGCGGGCGCCTACCATTTTGCCAATGGCTTTGCTTATACGGGGGGGGCGATGCGGGCAACGGGCATCGTGAGTATTGTTGATAACAGCGGCTCGTTGTCCTTACCGTCAATGCCGTCGGTTAGCCAGCTGAGCGCTTATTCTTCCGGGCAATTGACGTTAACAGGCGATATTTTGGCAAGTGGCCGGGGTTCGGCGATCACGTTGGAGGCCACAAAATTTATTAACCAGTTCGACTCGGTGCTGTCTGCCCGTAATGGCCGCTGGTTAATTTACAGCAATACGCCTACCGAAAATAAATTAGGGGGTTTGGCTTCGGATTTCAAGCATTACGGTTGCAATTCCACTTCATGTGGGGACGGGTTTGATGTTGCCGCGTCAAAGGGCAATGGCTTGCTTTATGGCATCGTACCCGTCCTGTCGGTGACACCTGATAAGCTGACCAGCGTTTACGGCGAGAAGGGGAATTTGACGGCAAGCTACAGCGGGTTTATCGACGGTGACGATGCAAGCTCCGCAGGAATAACAGGTTCGGCATCTTATGATGTGAGCGGCTCTAAAAGTGGCGCCGGTTTTTATCATGCGGGTAACCATGAAGTCAGTTACGTGACCGGGTTGGCCAGCCAATTGGGTTACCGGTTCCAGGATAACCCTTTGTCCACCCAAGAATGGGCCATCACCCCACGGGCTTTGGCCATTGCCGCTGATGCGGCCGGAAAAACCTATGGGGATCTTGATCCCCTATTCAACTATCACGCAACCGGATTATTGCGCGGCGATAGTGTCACAGGTGCGCTCGCCCGTGCTGTAGGCGAGGATGTGGGTGATTACGCGATTACGCAAGGCAGCCTGACCGCTTCCAGTGATTATGACCTTAACTATACGGCAAACTATTTGGGCATTTCGGCGCGGGCTTTAAGCGTTATCGCTGATGCCCAAAGCAAGTTCCTCGGCGAACTTGATCCGGTGCTGACCTATAAAAGCGTTGGCTTGGTGAATGGCGATACCTTGGGCGGATTTTTGTCGCGGGTGTCAGGCGAGACGGTAGGGCGTTATGCCATCACCCAAGGTAGTGTTGCGGCTAGCCCCAATTACAAGTTAACGTATGTTGGTGCGGATTTAAGCATAAAACCAGCGCCAATCGGGATAACTCAAGAGGTGATCCGGCAGAATGAGAATGTGGGGCAGAATCAGGTTTTGGTCTTGACCCAACAGGCGGCTCTCAATGGGTTATTGGATAATGTGACCGCCAATAATACACCGTCAGAAACCACCGTTACGGACAAGGCTAAAAATGATGGTCAAAAGTCGCTTAAACAATGTCAATAATCTGTTGATCAAATAATCCATTATGAACATCCATATTGCCGGCGTCATAAAAAATTTAGGCTTATTGTTTTGGCTAGGGCTGGGTGCCGTCCCCTGTTATGCGGATTCGCCTGTGGTTGGCAAGATCAGTTTCGCCCGTGGCAGTAATGCCGCCCAACAACCGGGCGCAGCGCCCAGGATACTTGGACAAGAGGCGGTTGTTTATCAGGGGGACAATATCCAGACTACCGAGCGTAGTTTTGTCATCATCACGTTCAATGATGGCGCTAAGGTCACCGTGCGCCCGAACAGCAATTTTACGGTTGACCATTATGATACACAATCACCGCATCCGGAGGCGCAACTGACGCTGCATGAAGGCGGGGTGAGGGCGAGTAGCGGGGATATAGCCAAGCAGACGCCTGACAGTTTCCAGATAAAAACACCTTTGGCGACCGTTAAAGCGCAACAGGCCGAGTATTCCGTCCGCCTTTGTAAAGAGGATTGCGGGCAAGAAACTAAACCGGAGCAAACAAGCCCCGTTAAAACTGACCAAAGTGTGATTGCCCGGGTGGTTGACATTAAAGGCTTGGTAATCGCTAAAAACCTGCAAGACAAAGATGCCAAGGAGCGTCCGCTTGCCTTGGGCGCACCGATTTATAGCGCCGACCATTTGCGTAGCCAGGCCAATAGCTTCGCGTTGATGGTGTTCCGGGATGGCGAGAAGATCACTTTACAGCCTAACAGCGAATTGGAAATCGCCGATTATCATTATCAAAGCCACAACGAACAAGACCACGCCTTGTACCGCTTGACAATCGGCGGGATGCGCGCCCTGACAGGCAGTATCGGTAAGGCCAATAAAGCGGCTTACGCAATTGAAACGCCAGTGGGCACTATCGGTATACGCGGGACGGGATTTGATTTGACTTGCGTAGGCTCTTGCGTCAACCAGCGGCCGCAACAAGCCGATAGTATTCTGGAAGGGCTTGCCGAAGGCCTTTATAGCCATGTCTGGCAAGGGCAAATCGTCTTAAGGAACGGCAGTGGCGAACAGGTGATAACCATGCCGGAGAGTGGTTACATTGCCAACCGCAACGCCGGGGTGTTTCAAATGCCTGAAATACCTGTAGTGATTCCGGACAACTTTGTGCCAAGGCCCGATAAGGATAACAGCTCGCTTGATAAGCTGTTTAGCAAACGCCAACAACAAGGTGTGCCTTCAGGCTTGTATGTTACCGTGCATCAGGGTCATGTGCAGTTAAAGCAGGCAAACGCTACGGGCGGCAATGTTGATCTGGGCAAAAATGAAGCCGCTTATGTCAACCAACAAAAAAGTACAATTCGGTTGGCCGAGCAACAATCTTTTCAACAACATGATCCGTATCCATTGCCATCGTCCAGTCCCGATGGGAAGCCGGGCAACTATCCAATCTTAAGTGATCAAGAAGGCACGGACAATGGGTCATCGGCTTATGAATGTAGCAACTAGCCTTCAGGTTTGCGCAACCTATTATTTCAAGAACGCACTATGAAATTATTCCGCCCACCAAATAAATTGTTTAAAACCGTGCTGATTGGCATTTTCTGTGTGTCCAGCCCCTTATGTTTGGCGGCTACGCCTGCGGCCATCCAATTTATGGTTAAACACTTTAGTGTTGAAGGTGCATCACCCTTGTCGCCAACAGAAATGGACGATTATTTCCAACCCTTGCAACAGCGTCAATATACGCTTAAGACCTTACAGGAAGTGGGCAAGGGTTTGGAGACGAAAATAAGGGAGCAGGGCCACCCGTTTTATCGGGTTGTCCTGCCTCCACAAACATTGGATGCGGGTGATGTCAAATTGCGTATCGTATCCTTTGCCTTAGGTGAAATTAACGTCGAAGGCAACCACTATTTTACCAAAGAGAATATCGTTGCCAGTTTGCCCAGTTTGCGTAAGGGCGTGTCGCCCGATACCAACGATTTGGCCGAATCCATCAAAGTTGCCAATAAGCATCCTTCGAAACAACTTCAGTTGACGTTTAAACAAAGCGAAACGGCTGACCAGGTGAATGCCAAAATCAACGTCGCCGAGCAACGGCCCTACCAAGCTTCGTTGATCTTAAACACCGTGGGCACCAAAAGCACCGGCAATTTCCGCATGACCGGGGCTTTGCAACACAGCAACTTATGGGGGCTGGACCATATTTTCAATGGCAGTTACACCACTTCACCCGACCATGCCGATACGGTGGAGCAATACGGCACCAGTTACAGCCTGCCCGTTTATGCCCTGAAAGGTTGGTTGAGCGCCTATTATGCGTTTTCCAACGTCAATAACGGCACGGTGGCGAGTGATTTGACCGTGACGGGCTCTGGGGAAATGTACGGGCTGCATTACCAACAATTTCTGCCTAAATGGGGGCATTACGAGCAGTGGTTGGATATCGGGTTTGATAACCGTTACTTTATCAACGACATCCAATTTAGGACGATCCCCTTAGGGAACAATGTCCGCAGTGTGCCATTAAGCGTCATGTATAAAGCCGAGTATCCTTGGCGGAACACCCATTTTGGCTATCACGTCCAGTGGGTGGGCAATACCGGTATTGGCGACCATAACAATCAGGCCGATTATGGCTTGGTCAGGCAAAATGCCAACCAGGATTGGAATTTGTTACGTTACGGCGGGAATTTCTCGGTTAACTTCCAGCAATGGCTGGTACAAACCATTTTTACCGCGCAATATAGCCAAGATTCGTTAATCGCCGGGGAACAATTGGGGGTCGGTGGCAGTTACGATGTGCGTGGCTATCAGGAGCGGGAAACCAGTGCGGATCGTGGCGAAATCGTTAAATTTGAAGTCACCACACCTTCTTGGCAACATATCAATTTGTTCGCTTTTTATGATTATGGCCATGGCCGTTTGGAAAGCCATTCAGGTAGCCAGTTTTACGATTGGAGTTTGAGCAGCACCGGAGTCGGGGCTAGCTGGCAGTGGCAAAATTATCTCCAGGCCAAAATTGCCGTTGCCAATGCTTTGGATAATGCGGTGACGACCCAGGCGGGCGATAGCCGGATCCATGCCAGTATAGTCTTACGTTATTAAGTTATTGTAAGACCCGTCAAAGTCCGCTTTGCAACACTAGCGCCGTCATTCCGGCAAACCAACCCTGTTATGGATGGGCTAAAATGACGGCTTGTATAGGTGGGGCTTATGATACCGGGGGGCTGTTTTCCTGCAAGTACAATTCCAACACGGTTTTGGTCCGCAAATTGTTTTGGCGTATGCGCATGACCAAATTCATAAATAACTCACGCAACACAAAATAGCCTTTTTCAGGGTATTTCTCCATAAAACTTAACATTTGTGAGCCGTCCACCTTGGCAATTTCGCATTCAGTCAAGGCGGTGACTTCGGCGCTCCTAGGTTCGCCATCAAACATGGCCAGTTCGCCAAAAAAATCACCTTTAGATAAGCGGGCCAGGCCCGGCAAAATTTTATCCACTTCTTCGCCGATACAGGTGCTGATTTGGACTTGTCCATCCAAAATAAAATAGACATCCTGGCTAATTTCATTTTCTTTTAATATCACATCATTGGTCCGGTACTTGATTTTGGTAAATTGGACGGACGCAGTAAAGTCCGGGTCATCAAGTAAGAATGCTAAATTTATCATGGCGGCGTTTACTCATAAAAAGGGACAAAGAAAAATCTGATCAGCGACGTATTAGTCTATTGATCCGAATTATAGACTATGTTAAAGACAAATATCCTCTTAAAAATCGCATAACAATGATGTTAATGGCTGACACGCTAATGCCCGGCTCTAGTGACCAATATCCAAGAGAACTTAAGATTGGCAATTGGCGGTTTTGGAGCCGTTTTTTTGATTGGGGCGTGTGGCAGCATCGCAACCAAAACCTCACCAAATTTCCTGATGTCGTCTTTAATAGCGGTAACCCCATCCAGGATTTACCGCTATTCCGGTTGTTTGCCAGGTGTTATTTACTGGTATAGGTAAACACCCCGTCCCAACCCGCTTCAGGCGGCGAGGATTGGTAGAGGCCGATGCGGTCAAGGTATAACCCATATAACATATCCTTGGGATGCTGGAGCGCCAATTCCTTAAAAATCGCCGATGCCAAAAGCCATTGTTGTTGCCGGTAATAATGCAGGGCCGTATCCAGCAGGCCGATGGCTTGGTATTGTTCGGGGCTGACCTCCTCTTTTTTGCCGATAGGTTCGTAGATGGTGATTGGTTGGTGTTTGCCTTTTACCCGTACACGGTCAAGTTCGCGGTAAACAAATTCGGGTGCGGCCTGGCGCGTGGTTTCACTGACGATGATTTTTACGCCATATTGTTTGGTTAGCCCTTCCAGGCGTGACCCCAAATTGACGGCATCACCCATGACGGTATAGGCCATGCGGAATTGCGAACCCATGTTGCCGACGTTCATCGGCCCCGTGTTGATGCCGATACCCATGTCTATTGTTGGCCAGCCCTTGCTGATAAATTCGGTTTGTAGGCTGGCGAGCATTTTTACGATAGCCAAAGCGGATTGCACCGCCCCTGACGCATGTTGGGGGTTGTGCATGGGGGCGCCCCAAAAGGCCATGATGGCATCGCCGATATACTTGTCAATCGTGCCGTTAGCTTCGTGTATCAGGCGCGTGGCGGGCGTGAAAATGGCATTGATGATTTCACACAGGGCCTGCGGGTCTTGGGTTTCGGAGATGGTGGTGAAGCCGCGCACGTCGGAAAAAAACACGGTCATTTCACGGCTCTCGCCTTGTAAGGAGAACGCTTCGTCAGAACGGCTCATTTGTTCAACCAATTCCGGTGGGATATATTGCCCGAACATCGCGCCTAATTGCCTTTTTTTCCGGCTTTCCAGGAAGAAACCAAAAAATATCTGTACGCCATAAAGCGAAAATAACTGTGCCAACGGCACGGCAAGAATCGTATCAATCCCCAAGGCTTCCCAGCAATACACATTCATTATAATGACGCCGGCCAATAAGATGCTGAAAGTGATTGCCGACCATATGACGGACAAACGGGGGAATAAAAAATTAATCAATAGGCAAATCAGTATGAGTTCAATGATTTCGGGGATGATAATGTAGTTGGGGCGCGATTTTATCGTTTGGTCCAGCATCGCGCTTAAAATGTTGGCGTGGACTTCCACGCCCGGATAGATGTGTTGGACCGGTGTTGCCCGCGAATCTAACAAACCGACCGCCGTGGAACCCATAATGACGATTTTGTCTTTCAGTTGGGCAATATCGGTGGTGCCGCTGAGGACATCTGTCGCAGAGATATAACGGAAACTGCCTTGGCGGCCGCGGAAGGGCAACAAAATGGCGGCGCTTTCATCTACTGGGATGGAAATCCCTTCAATACGCAGCCCTTCCAAACGGCTTTGGGTGTTTTGCAGGCCGTATTTGTCGCCCACTACAAATTCGATAGTAGGGTAATCGAGCAAGGCCCTAAATAGGGCCAATGACAGGGACTCGTACAGCTGGTGTTGGTATTGGATCAATAAGGGCAGTTTTCGGTAAATGCCATCTTGGTCAATATAAGGGTTTTCAAAAAAACCTGCGGAAGCGGCGGCGGATTGCAGTTCAGGAAGGTTGGCCGCATAACTTTTAGCATCAAATAAGTATGGGCTGAACGGCAGCTTGTTGGCATTCGTTAATGGGGTAGGCAATTTACCTATCTGATCTACTTTCTCCCGAAGGTGGCTGAAAAAATAGCCCAGCACCACGGGACGGTTTTTTAGGCTTTGGGCAAATATCTCGTCAAACGACAATTGTGGCTTTAAGGTTTTTAGGGCGGACAAGAAGCGCGCGTCATCATGCAATTGCCCGGTGGCCAGTTTGTCCAAGGTCTTGATCCCTGAACTGTCGTCCGGCTCAGAGAACACCATGTCAAAGCCGAGCAATTTGATGCCGTAATATTCAAACAATATATCGACAAGATAAGCCAATTTGTCCCTACCCCACGGCCACTGACCCTCTTGGGCCAGGCTGGCTTCGTCAATGGCGACAATGACGATGCGCGAATCGACGGTATTGGGCAAGGTTTTGCGCAAACGCAAGTCATAGAGGATGTTTTCCATGCGTTCCAAAGTAGGGAGCGACAGCAATCCGGCCGTGTCCATGACTAGCACGCCAGTAATGGCAACGCACAAGAGGATACGGTAAAACGCTAACCATTGGTTGCTGAATTGCATCGGTATGTAAGCCTTATCTTGAAAAACCAGTCTGGCGGCCAAAACCCAATTAGTATCACATTGTGCACTTCAAAATGACAGTGGGTTATGATGCTGTTTTATTGCCGGGAAAGCTATTTTTGAATAGCGCCCCCTTCGGCCTTAAACTTGACCTGCAACCTAACCCATACAAAACCTAAGATAAACCTTATGGCTTACCCAAAAATATTCGATCAGGATTGCCGCCAGTGCCAAAGGTTGGCTGGCTTTCTGGATGCGGTTAAAGTCCAGTGCCCAACTTACCATGCCCGGCCAGTTGCGCCTTTTGGCGACCCTCATGCGCGTTTGCTGATTGTCGGCTTAGCGCCTGGGATGCACGGGGCCAATGCCAGCGGGCGGCCATTTACCGGCGACTACGCCGGCTTGCTGCTTTATGAAACTTTGCATACCTTTGGTTATGGCAGTTTACCGGTTTCGGAATCGCTTGATGACGGGCTGGTATTAGGGAATTGCCGTATCACCAATGCCGTAAAATGCCTGCCACCACAAAATAAGCCTACGCCCGGCGAAATTTCCCAATGCAATGCGTATTTGGCAGCCGAGATACAGGCCTTGCCCGAAGACGCGGTTATTTTGGCACTGGGGACTATTGCCCACCAAGCAGTGTTGAAAGCCTATCAATTGAAAGCCAGCCAAGCCATTTTTGGGCACCATGCGCAACATCTGTTGCCGGATGGCCGTGTGCTTGTCGATTCATACCATACTAGCCGCTACAACATCCAGACCAGGCGCCTGTCCCAAAGCATGTTCCACGAGGTTTTTGTGACAATTGGGGGTTTATTGGCCAAGACCCGGTAAAGAAGGGCGGAAAAACACTGCGGCTAGGTTAAAGGAAATTGGAGTTACATTACAAAATTAAAAAATAGATTGATAAATATAATAAAGAGTCTATAATGCTCAAATCAATCGCGGGGTGGAGCAGCTTGGTAGCTCGTCGGGCTCATAACCCGAAGGTCGTAGGTTCAAATCCTGCCCCCGCTACCAGATCAAGAAACCCCATTTTGGGGTTTTTTATTTTATAGGCTTCGGTCATTGGAAGCATACAACTGATTGTTAATGGAAGAGCCTTTGGCTCTTTTTTTTTGTGCGCAAGTAAGTGAGGAAAAAATGAAGCAGGCTCCTGAGCATTTGGTCAACTTGATCGAGCCAGTTGTTGAAGGTTTAGGATATGAATGTGTCGGCATCGACTACCATCCACATCCCAGACATGGTCTGTTAAGGATTTACATTGATAAGGAAAACGGGATATTGGTTGACGATTGCAGCAAAGTCAGCCATCAGGTTAGCGGGGTGCTGGATGTCGAAGACCCGATACCCGGCAATTATCAATTGGAAATTTCTTCACCCGGTGAAGACCGGCCATTTTTTAAGGTGAGCCAATTTGAACGCTTCATCGGCAGCACAGTACTGGTCAATTTATTTAAACCAATAGAAAACCGTAAAAAAATCAAGGGTTCGATCGAAGGTGTGGCGGGTGATATTATTACGCTTAAGGAAGGCGATCAGGTATTTGAGGTTCCGTTTAGCGCCATGAGTAAGGCGCGCTTGGTTCCTGAAAACCATTTTATTAAAAAAAGCATTTAATCAAAGCATCGAAAAAGGAGCTCGAAGTGGCAAATAAAGAAATTTTATTGGTAGTAGAGGTGTTTTCCAATGAAAAGGAAATTGACAAGGAAATTGTTTTTCAGGCAATCGAGTCAGCATTGGAAGTCGCTACTGTCAAACGTAATATAAATTCAATTAAGGCTCGCGTTGCTATTGATAGAAAAACTGGGGATTACAAGACGTTCCGGCAATGGGAAGTGGTTGCCCCTAATCCGGCGTGTGATGGCGATGTTGAACATCCTACCACGCAGGTTTTATTGGAAGTGGCGCAAATTGATGACCCCAATATCCAAGTCGGCGATGTCGTCGAAGAGGAAATTGAATCAGTCGATTTTGGCCGCATTGCCGCGCAACATGCCAAGCAGGCGATTATCCAGAAAGTCCGGGAAGCCGAGCGTAAAAAAATTGTTGATGCCTACAAATCACGCATAGGCGAACTGGTCACCGGTATCGTCAAGCGCATCGAAAAAGGTTGTATCTTCCTTGATTTGGGTGGGCATGTCGAAGCTTACATCGCTAAAGAGGACATGATCCCGCGCGAAGCGATCCGTATCGGTGACCGCGTTAGGGGATACCTCAAAGATGTGCGGCTTGAACAGCGGGGCCCGCAATTGTTCGTCAGCAGGACAGCGCCTGAATTGTTGACCGCGTTGTTCCGTTTGGAAGTGCCGGAAATTGCTGAAGGCACGATCAGCATTATGGGCGCGGCCCGTGATCCTGGTTCCAGGGCTAAATTAGCCGTCAGGAGCAATGACCCAAGGCTGGATCCAGTGGGTTCTTGTGTCGGTATGAGGGGCGCACGGGTGCAGTCGGTCACTAACGAGCTGGCTGGCGAGCGGGTGGACATCATCCTCTGGAACCCTAGTGAAGCCCAATTTGTGATCAACGCCATGTCACCGGCCGAGATCCAATCCATTATTGTCGATGAAGACAAACATAGTATGGATCTGGCGGTTAGCTCCGACAATTTGTCGCAGGCGATAGGCCGGGGCGGGCAAAACGTGCGCCTGGCCTCGCAATTGACCGGTTGGGAGCTTAATGTCATTGATGCCTCCAAAGCCGAACTTAACAGCGAAGCCGAAATTTCCAAAATCAAGCAGCTCTTTATGGACCAGCTTGATATTGATGACGATATTGCCTTGATACTGGCGGAAGTCGGTTTTAACACCGTCGAAGAAATTGCCTATGTCCCTGTTAGTGAAATGTTGGATATTGAAGGTTTTGATGAAGATCTTGTTAACGAATTAAGAAGCCGGGCAAAAGATGCCCTGTTAATCAGCGCGATAGCGGCTGAAGAAACAAGGGAGACGGTGCATCCTGCGGAAGATTTGTTGGCAATGGAAGGAATGGACGATGATTTGGCTTACGAATTGGCAAGCCAAGGTATCGTTACAATGGATGATTTGGCAGACCAATCCATAGATGATTTGTTGAATTTTTCCGGCATGACGGAAGAAAGGGCGGCAAAATTGATTATGAAGGCACGTGAACCTTGGTTTGCCGAGGCACAGAGCGAGTAAAGGGGGAGCATATGAGCGATAAAACGGTACGGCAGTTAGCTGAGGTAGTCAAAATACCTTTAGAACGGTTATTGGAACAACTGAAAGAAGCAGGATTATCTGCCAGTTCCCCTGATGACGTCATCAGTGAAGATGAAAAAATGCAATTGCTCGGACATTTGCGCAAACGCCACGGCAAACCGGAAGACACCACAGGGGCTTCGCCACGGCGGGTCACCCTGGAGCGCCGGAAGGTCATGGAAATTAAGCAGTCGACAGCGCCAGGGAGCTCGTCAAAAACGATTAGCGTTGAAGTAAGGAAAAAGAAAACTTACATCAAACGCCCCGAAGCGGTTGAGCCGGAACAACCCAAAGTTGTTGAAGCGGCAAAACCTATCCGGCCTGAAGAACTGCCGCCAGCGGTTGCCGAGGCCGTGCCTGCGCCTGTCCACCCTGAGCCCGCTGAAGCGCAGCCAGTAGTTGCCGAACCTTTGCAAGCCTTGGCGCCTGAGGCAATTGCCGTGGCCGAACTTCCGTCCGCACATGAGGCTGACGCGGGGAAAGAAGAAATGGTCCGGGCCAAACCGGCAAAGCGGGACATTAAAGCCGAGGGCACGACGAAAGCCGGGCCAGCGGAAGAGGTTTTGCCCGAAGCCGATTTGATTGATGAGCTCGATCCCGATGAGAAATTTGCCACGGTAAAAATTAAGGATGATAAAAAAATCAAGCAAGATAAGCCCATCAAAGCCAAGGAAACCGATGAAGTCAGGAAAAAACAGCAGGAAAAGGAGCGCCGCCTTGAAGAATCCATTAAGAAAAACGCCGAGAAAGTGAGGCAGCAAGCCGCGGTCAAACAGCAAGAAGGCGCGTACAAGAAAAAACAGGAAGAGGGCGCTTTACGTAGCACGCCGAGTAAAGATGGCAAGAGGGGCAAGAAAAAAGGCAAGCAGAACGCCCGTGTCGCCATGCCGTCTGAAAACCGCCATCAATTTGAAATGCCGGTGGCTCCTATCGTCAAGGAAGTGACGATTCCTGAAATGATCATCGTCTCAGATTTGGCGCAAAAAATGAGCGTCAAAGCGGCGTTGGTCATCAAGCATCTGATGAAGCTGGGCATTATGGCCACCATTAACCAAAGCATCGACCAGGAAACGGCGGTGATTTTGGTGGAAGACATGGGCCATAAACCCATCATGCAAAGTGACGATGACCTAGAGCAAGAAATGCTTGCCGAAGTGTTGGCGGAAGACAACCGCGTCGAAATGCCGAGGGCCCCTATCGTCACCATCATGGGCCATGTCGACCATGGCAAGACGTCATTATTGGATTACATCCGCAAAACCCGCGTCGCTGCCGGCGAAGCGGGCGGCATCACCCAGCACATCGGTGCGTACCAAGTCAAGACCGACCACGGTGCCGTCACTTTCCTTGATACCCCAGGCCACGCCGCGTTCACCGCGATGCGGGCGCGGGGTGCTGATGTCACTGACGTGGTCATTGTCGTGGTGGCCGCCGATGACGGCGTGATGCCGCAAACCAAAGAAGCGGTGGAACATGCACGGGCGGCGAATGTGCCGATTATTGTTGCGATGAACAAAATCGACAAGCCCGAAGCTAATCCTGACCGGGTCATGCAAGAATTATCAACCATCAACGTGTTGGCGGAAGAGTGGGGCGGTGATGTCCAATTCTTGAAAATATCGGCCAAAACAGGTGAGGGCATTGATGAGCTGATTGAGTCGCTGATTGTCCAAACCGAAATCCTTGAACTGAAAGCGCCGATTGAAGGTGCTGCGTCAGGCGTGGTCATTGAATCGCGTCTGGATAAAGGCCGGGGTGCGGTCGCTACCATACTGGTGCAAAAGGGCACGTTGGAAAACGGGCAAATGGTCTTATGTGGCCATGAATATGGCCGAGTCCGCGCCATGTTTAACGAAAACGGCAAAGCCATCAAAGAAGCCGGCCCTTCAGTCCCCGTGGAAATTTTAGGCCTGTCCGGTACGCCGAATGCGGGTGATGAGTTCCTGGTCGTGCAAAACGAACGGGTTGCCAAAGACTTGGCAAAACACCGCGAAGACCGTAAGAAATTCAGCCGCCATGCCGCGCAACAGGCGTCCAAATTGGATGAGGTGTTCTCACGCATGACCGCAGGTGAATTGGCCAGCGTCAACTTGGTGATCAAAACCGACGTGCAAGGCAGTTTGGAAGCCTTGCGTGGTTCCTTGGTCGGTTTGTCGAACGAAGAAGTCGAAGTTAAAGTCATTTTTGGCGGTGTCGGCGGTATCAACGAAGGCGATGTCAACTTGGCCTTGGCTTCCGGTGCGATCCTGATCGGCTTTAACGTCAGGGCGGATGCGACTTCACGGAAATTGATCGAAGAAAAAGGCGTGGACTTACATTATTACAGCGTCATTTACGATGCGATTGATGAAGTCAAGAAATCCATCAGCGGCATGCTCGCCCCAGAAATCAGGGAGCATATCGTCGGCCTTGCCGAAGTCCGTGACGTGTTCCGCTCACCGAAATTTGGTGCGATTGCGGGTTGTATGGTCATCGACGGCTACGTCAAACGTAACTTGCCTATCCGCGTCTTGCGTGAAAACGTGGTCATTTTCGAAGGCCAATTGGAATCGCTACGCCGTTTCAAAGACGATGCCGCCGAAGTCAAAATGGGCATGGAATGCGGTATCGGCGTAAAAAACTACAACGATGTGCAAGCAGGCGACCAAATCGAAGTCTTCGAGCGCACTGAAGTCAAGCGGGTGTTGTAAGCATGGCAAAAGAATATGGCCGCAAAGACCGCGTTTCCTCGCAAATGCAGAAAGAACTTTCGTTCATCCTGCAACGTGAGGTTGATGACCCACGGTTGGGCTTCGTCACCATCAACGAAGTCGAGGTCACCCGTGACCTCGCCGTCGCGAAAGTCTACGTCACCGTGCTGAACGCCGATGCCGACGGTAAAAAGGCCAATTTGAAAGTTCTGAACGAACTCGCCCCGCAAATCCGCCACCTGCTCGCCAAACGGATGCGCCTTCGCCATATCGCCGAATTGCGTTTCCATTATGACGATTCGTTTGATACGGGGATGCGGGTGGCGGAGTTGTTGAGCGAAGTGGCCAAAAATCCGCCAACCGATGAAGGGTAGGATGTCTTAATCATAGGTAAACTGGCACTTGGTAGTAATAAATTATTTTGGCAATACCCATTCAAGCTTGTTTGATAAGCAGTGGTTGTGATTGCCAATTATTTTTTAAGCACTGGATTGGCTCCGCATCTAATTTATCCCCATGAGCAAACGCACCTCAGGCCGTAATGTCCACGGCATCATTTTGTTGGACAAACGCCTAGGCGTGTCTTCCAACAAGGCCTTGCAGGAAGTCCGCCGTTTGTTTAACGCCAATAAAGCCGGGCATACTGGAGCCTTAGACCCTTTGGCTAGCGGGCTGTTGCCCTTGTGTTTTGGTGAAGCGACTAAGGTGTCGGCGTTGATGCTGGATGACGACAAACGCTATCAAGTCACGGTGCAGTTGGGTGTGATGACGGATACAGGCGATGCCGAAGGCGCGGTGATTGACACCCAACCCGTGCCAGCGTTGACGCTTGCTGATATCGAAGCGTGCTTACAAAAATTCACAGGGCCTATCGGGCAAGTCCCGCCCATGTATTCCGCGTTGAAGCATCAGGGCAAAAAACTTTACGAACTGGCGCGGGAAGGCATCACCATAGAGCGCAAAGCCCGAAGTATCCATATTTTTGAGTTGGTTTTATTAGGCCACACGCCAGAGCAATTGACCTTGGAAGTGGCGTGTTCCAAAGGCACTTATATCCGCTCATTGGCGGAGGATTTAGGCCATGCGTTAGGGACGTGCGGAACTGTGACAGCTTTACGGCGTGTGGGGGCAGGGCAGTTTTCCATCGCTGATGCGCTGACGGTGGAAGAGTTGTCGGCAATGCCTGAGGAAACTTTATTTAACACCCTGATACCAGTCGATAAACCTTTATTGGCCTTACCGTCTGTGCATTTGTCCGATACGCAAACCATCGCGATCAATTATGGGCAAACCATCCCTTTCGAAACAACAGGGGCGGGTACGGTCAGGCTCTACCACGAAACCCTGTTTTTGGGGTTGGGGGAAATGCTATTGGATGGTAAAATAGCCCCGAAAAAATTGTTCAATTTGAACAAATAGATATGCACTATTTTGCACCATCCTGATGGGATGGTGCAAAAAGGCCGGGACACCACGTTACGGCCTTATCCTCCTGTTCTACACCCTATCGTGGAGCAGGATTTTTCTTAAGTCGCCCTTTGGCGGCTTTATTTTTTATACTTTAATCTTATAGGGATTATCAAAACATGCCATTTACCGCAGAACAAAAAAAAGCTGTTGTTGAAGCTTACCGTTTGACAGAAACCGACACGGGTTCCCCAGAAGTGCAAGTTGCTTTGTTGACCGCGCACATCACGCATTTGACACCGCACTTTGCCGCGCATAAAAAAGACAACCATTCACGCCGCGGTTTGTTGCGCATGGTTAACCAACGCCGCAAGTTGTTGGATTATCTGAAAAACAAAGACGTCGCCCGCTACCGTTCTTTGATTGAACGTCTGGGTCTGCGTAAGTAAAGATGCTATTGCGGGACGCAACACGTTTGCGTCCCGACCAAACACGCGACAACCTCAGTAAGGATATGACTGAAATATCCTTACCCGAACCTCTACACAAAGGAATCTTATAGTGAATCCTATCAGGAAAGAATTTCAATACGGCGCACTCACAGTATCGCTAGAAACGGGTGAAATTGCCCGTCAAGCCGACGGCGCGGTGATGATCGACGTTGACGGTACCACCTTGCTTGTCACCGTGGTGGGCAAAAAAGAAGCCAATGGCGGGGATTTTTTCCCGTTGACCGTAAATTACCAAGAAAAAGCCTATGCGGCCGGCAAAATCCCCGGTGGTTTTTTCAAACGCGAAGGGCGGCCTAGTGAGCAAGAAACCTTAACGTCCCGTTTGATTGACCGCCCCATTCGTCCGCTCTTCCCTGAAGGCTATACCAACGAAGTACAAATTGTCGCCACTGTTGTTTCCTTAAACCCTAGTGTCGATCCTGAAATTCCAGCCCTTTTAGGCGCGTCTGCGGCTTTGGCAGTGTCCGGTTTGCCATTTAACGGCCCAATCGGTGCGGCTTGTGTCGGTTATAAAGACGGTGCTTATTTATTAAACCCATCTCCTGCAGAATTGAAAGAATCGCAATTGACTTTGGTTGTCGCCGGTACCGCCCATGCGGTATTGATGGTGGAATCGGAAGCCGCGGGCTTATCCGAAGAAGTCATGTTAGGCGCAGTGTTGTTCGGTCACGAACAAATGCAAACGGCGATTAACGCGATTAACGAATTTGCCAATGCGGCAGGTAAAGGTGTGGTCGGTTGGACGGCTCCCGAAGCCAATGCCACTTTAGTTGGATTAGTGACTGCGGCGGTTGAAGCGGACATCAAAGCCGCTTATCAAGTGCCTGAAAAACTGATCAGACAAGAACAGCTCAAAGCCATCCGTAACGCCGCCGTTGAAAAGCTCACCGCTGACGGTGACTACGAAGCGAATGCGATCCGCACGATCATCGAACATCTGGAATACACCATCGTCCGTAATGCTATTCTTAACGAAAGCAAACGTATCGACGGACGCGCATTAGACTCCATCCGTCCGATCAGCATCCGTACTGGCGTATTGCCACGCACCCACGGTTCAGCCCTGTTCACACGCGGCGAAACCCAAGCCATCGTGGTCGCCACTTTAGGCACCCAACGCGATGCGCAAATCATTGACGCCTTGGCGGGTGAATACAAAGAACCATTTATGTTGCATTACAATTTCCCTCCGTACAGCGTGGGTGAAACCGGTCAAGTCGGTTCGCCAAAACGCCGCGAAATCGGTCATGGACGCTTGGCAAAACGCGGTGTCGCCGCCGTGTTGCCGAATATGGAAGAATTCCCTTACACCATCCGCGTGGTGTCTGAAATCACCGAATCCAACGGTTCCAGCTCCATGGCTTCCGTGTGCGGCAGTTCCTTGGCGTTGATGGATGCCGGTGTGCCGATCAGCGCACCCGTCGCCGGTATTGCGATGGGCTTGATTAAAGAAGGTGAGCGTTTCGCTGTGTTGTCCGACATCATGGGCGACGAAGACCACTTGGGCGATATGGACTTTAAGGTCGCCGGTTCAGAACAAGGCATTACCGCTTTGCAAATGGACATCAAGATTGACGGCATCACCGCCGAAATCATGAAAACCGCGTTGGAGCAAGCCAAACAAGGCCGTCTGCATATCCTTGGCGAAATGAACAAGGCCTTGGCTTCAACCCGCGAAGAAATGTCCGATTTTGCACCGCGCATCATCACGTTCAAAATCGACCCTAGCAAAATCCGTGAAGTGATCGGCAAAGGCGGCGCCACCATACGCGGCATCACCGAAATCACCGGTGCCAGCGTTGACCTGACCGATGACGGCATCGTCAAAATCGCCTCGGTGGACAAGGCCGCAGGTGAAGAAGCCCGACGTATGATTGAAGAAATCACTGAAGAAGTTGAAGTCGGCAAAGTCTACGAAGGCAAAGTCGTCCGTTTGATGGACTTCGGCGCATTCGTCACCATCCTGCCGGGCAAAGACGGCTTGGTGCATATCTCGCAAATTTCCGATGATCATGTCGATAAGGTCAGCGACAAGCTGAACGAAGGCGATGTGGTGCGCGTAAAAGTGTTGGAAATCGACCGCCAAGGGCGTGTGCGCTTGAGCATGAAAGAAGCGGATAAAGAATAATTTTTGTCTGTTGGTGGTAAAAATTAAAAAGGGCCGCAAGGCCCTTTTTTTGTGCCCGTTAAAAATTATGTGCGGCTAAACCAGCTCCCACCTAGATGTGTCCCGGAAATCTTAACCCCCGCTTTTTTTTGTTTGCGCCAGTTTTCCTGTGGCCATATGCTCGGGTTGGTTTTATAAAACTTTCAGTATCTTAGGCATCTAGGAAACCATAATGCCAATCTCCGTAGCCATGTGGCCAGGCTCCCATTTGGCTATTGTAAATATGACCAATCCAAACGGTTAATCCGACATAACGCCCACACGATAATGTGCCCTAAACTCAGCCTAACCTTAAAGGAAGGGTGGCGTGTCTATCGGAAAACACAATGCCTGCCTTTTAAGGGATTGATATTAATAATTTCTAGGGGATACGGTCATGGCAATACTTATAGGTACATCGGGGGCTAATAGTCTGTTTGGCACATCCGCCAGCGATTTTATATCTGGCTTAGGCGGAAATGACAACTTGTTTGGTTTGGGTGGCAATGATTACTTGGATGGGGGGTCTGGAGCCGATTATATGGACGGCGGCACGGGTGATGACATTTACTTTGTCGATAATGCCCAAGATAAGGTGGTGGAAGCCGTCAATGAAGGTGGCGATCTGGTTAATTCATCCATCAGTTATACCTTGACCGCCAATGTCGAAAATCTGACGTTGACCGGGAGTGCTAATTTGAGCGCTACGGGTAATGGCCTTAATAACCGTTTGGTCGGTAACAGTGGTGCAAATACTTTTGACGGCAAGGCGGGTGCCGACGAAATGGTCGGTGGCAAGGGCGATGACACCTATTATGTGGATAATGTGGATGATGTCATCGACGATTATGTTGATGGCAATCCGAGCGATGGCATTAACGATACCGTCAAGACCACCGTGAGTTTCACTGAGGATATGGATGTAAGCCATGGGGTAGAGACCATCATCCTGCTAGGTACTGCCAACCTTAAAATCGTCATGGGCATTTTTTTCCAAACCCTGATAGGCAATTCGGGTAATAACTGGCTAGATGGGGGGGCGTGGCAAGACACCATGATAGGAGGGCAGGGCGATGACATCTATTTCGTGGATTATACGGACGTAGATAATGGCAACCCTTATGATACGGTGATAGAGAAAATGGGTGAAGGTAATGCGGATACTATTTTTCTGCACTCCCCTGGTATAGGCGGCTTTCTTAAGTCCTACCAGATGCCGGATTATGTCGAAACCCTTTTTATCACTGGCAACGCCGGGCAAGTCATTGGCAATGCCCAAGATGATTTGATATTCGGCTCATCCTATAACGATGTTATTGTGGGCGGCGGCGGGATTGACACCTTAAAAGGCGGTTTGGGTGACGATAGCTATACCGTGGAAGTTCCGGCGGATAAAGTAGTGGAAAATGCCAATTCTGGGATAGATACCGTTTATTCCTATGGCAGTTATGCGTTGTTAGGGAATATTGAAAAGCTGTTCCTTTGGAATAGCCTCAATACCAACGGCACAGGCAATGATTTGAACAATGAAATTACGGGGGGATTGGGCGACAATAAACTGGATGGCGGCATTGGCGCGGATAAAATGACGGGTGGCAAGGGCAATGACACGTATGTCGTTGACAATGCAGGGGACACGGTCATCGAACAAGCCAATGAAGGGACTGACTGGGTGCAGTCTTGGATAGGCCATACTTTAAGCGCAAACGTCGAAAATTTATTGTTAATGGGCATTAACGCGAAAATAGGGGCGGGTAATGGTCTGGATAATGTTATCACGGGCAACACCTTCGACAATACGCTCTATGGCTTTGCTGGCGCGGACACCTTAGAAGGCGGTTCCGGTAACGATGGACTGTATGGTGGCGCAGGTGTCGACAAAATGACTGGTGGTATAGGCGATGACAGTTATGGTGCCAATGATGTCGGCGACAATATTATAGAAGATGCGTTAAGTGGAACTGATACGGTCTACGCTACGTTGGATTGGAGCTTAGGTTTGAATTTGGAAAACCTGGTCTTGATGGGGTTTGACAATATTAATGCGGCAGGTAACGCCGATAACAACTACCTGCAAGGCAACGTCGGCAATAACATCTTAAATGGCGATCTAGGGAATGATACGCTGAAAGGTGATTTAGGGAATGACCAGCTTATTGGCGGCTTGGGTGCGGACACCATGACGGGTGGCGCAGGTGATGACACTTATGAAGTCAACCAAAGTGACGACGTTATTATTGAGGATAGCCTTGGCGGTACCGATACGGTGCTATCCAATAGCACTTGGGTTTTGGGGGCAAACCTGGAAAACCTGATTTTACAAGGGGCGGCTAATGCCAATGCCAACGGGAACGAGCTAAACAATAACTTGCAGGGCAACAGTGGCAACAACATCTTGCGTGGTTTCGAAGGTGCCGATACCCTGGCAGGGGGGGCTGGCAACGATATATTTGTGTTTTCTACAACGGTTGGCGGTGCTGATGTGGTCTCTGACTTTACAACGGGTTTTGACCATTTAAGGATCAAAGATGGTAACACCGAACTTAAGATTGGCGATGGCGACCATGTCATTGATTCCCCGACTGTTAGCAACCTCCCCGTAACGTTTTCGAAGCAGGCGGAACTGGTCATCATCACGCCGGATATTGTGGGGGGCATCGACACGGCTTCAGCGGCGGCGAGGATAGGTTCTGCATCTTCCGCATACGCAGTCGGTGACACGCGCTTATTTGTGGTGGATAACGGCACGGATAGCGGCGTGTTTCTATTCCAATCAGCTGATGCCGGGGCACAGGTCACGGCCAATGAATTGACCTTGGTCGGTTCATTACAAGGCGCGGACCATACGGTGTTGGCGGATTATATCTTCGCCTAGGTTTAGGGTGTTTGTTTGGGTTATCTTTCATCCAACAAAATCGGTACGGATGGCGTTAACCCGGATCCACAGTTAAAGCGATAGGTTGGTGTAGAATCTTGCGGGTGGCTCTCTTGAACGATGGGCTTATTCAAGTGATACGTGATATTACGTAAGCCTGGGAAAGTAAAATTAGCGGAGCTTAAATAGGAAAAACTTGTTGAGGATGCAGCGATGCTGCTTGAGAGGGGAAGGTTGGCTGCGGCCAGAATAGTGCGGGCCGCAGCCGGATTGCTTTAGACCAGTGTCACGTCTTCTGCTTGTGGGCCTTTTTGGCCTTGAGTGACGTTGAATTGGACTTTTTGGCCTTCATCTAATGATTTAAAGCCAGAGCTGTTGATGTTACGGAAATGGACGAATACATCAGGGCCGTTTTCTTGTTGAATGAAACCGAAGCCTTTTTCTGCGTTAAACCACTTAACTGTACCTGTTGTCATGTTTGGATCCTAAAAATTGAAAATAAATAAAGCCTTTTTAGAGGCTGATGGCGCAAGGAAATTTGAGAATTACGGATGATAAACAGGACGAGCAATACAGATAAAACTTCGTAGAGATAAGCATAACGGTAAATCAATTTCAAGCTGTGTGCAGAATATAGGCTATGCCTGTTAATGTCAACACAATACTGTATATTTATATTTTCAATCCATATTTCTTGCACATTTGGCCATGATAATGCCAAAAACAAAGGGGAAGCCTGGTGTACAAGTCGATTAGGGTGAAATTATTTTTGACGTTATTGCTGACAACGATGTTGGTTGTAGCGGGCATGTATTGTTTTATGCGGGTTTCTTTTGAACGTGGGTTCATGGCCTTTGTCGAATCCCGCCAACAAAAGCATCTCGAGCATTTGGTCGCCGCACTGACCGAGCATTACGAAAGCCACCAAAATTGGCGATCTTTATCTAACGATAAGAAAAAGTGGCTGGCTATGTTGTGGCAAGTGAACGAGCATAGGCATCCACGTCCGCCGCCATGGATCGGTGAAGCACTGGCTACGCCAGATAATGTTTGGCCGCCCAAATTACCCGAAGAATACGCCTATACTTCCCCGTCCCGCCATTCAAAGCTTCACGATGATGATAGCTTTAGGCCGCGTCTGGTGCCTTTGGAAATGCGTGTGATGCTGCTCAATGCGGATAAAAGCCTTATTTTTGGACGTGCAGATTTAGCGGGCCAATTGTCTTTATTGCCGATCCGTTATGGTGGGCAAAATGTCGGTTATTTAGGGGTGTTGCCAGGAAAGCCATTGAACCAGTCTGGCGATATTCAATTCATGGAACAGCAGGCGCAAGAACTGATATGGATCGCTTTGCTAATGGTTTTGCTATCGGCGGGTTTGGCCCTGTTGATCGCTTATGTTTTGGGCAGGCCGCTCAAGCGTATTACTGCGGCTTCCAAAGCCTTGGCAATTGGCCGTTATGACACCCGTTTGCCTGTTGATGGTCATGACGAGCTAGGGCAGTTGTCCCGTGATTTTAATGGCTTGGCGGCTGCTTTGGGACAAGCGGAACAAGCCAGGCAACGTTGGGTGGCGGATATTTCCCATGAATTACGCACTCCATTGGCGGTGTTGCGTGGTGAATTGGAAGCGTTGCAGGATGGTGTGCGTCCACTAAATTTGGCGGCGGTGGACTCGCTCTATGGCGATGTCATGCGCTTGAACCGTCTTGCTGAAGACCTTTACCAATTGGTGTTGTCCGACCAAGGGGCGTTAAGTTACCGCAAGGCTCCGGTAGATCCGGTGCCGATTTTACAGCGCGACCTTAATGCCTTGTCAGCCCAATACCAAGCCAAATCCTTGGCGGTCGCTTTGGACAATCAACTGGGCAAGCCGGTGATGCTGTATGCCGATGCCGACCGTTTGTCGCAATTGTTCCGGAACATATTGAACAATACCTTGCACTATACGGAAAGTGGCGGGCAATTGCGTATTTTGATGGTTCGGCAACACGACCAGATGTTTATCGAATTTACCGATAGCGCGCCCGGCATCCCTGAAGTGGCTTTGCCAAAATTATTTGAACGTTTTTATCGGGTTGACAGTTCGCGCAACCGTAGCCTAGGCGGTGCAGGCTTGGGGTTGGCTATATGCCGTAATATTGTTGAGGCCCATAATGGCACAATCACCGCTTCAAATTCAGGATTAGGTGGCCTTAATCTCCGCATCACTTTCCCTATTTCGATATGAACATGAATAAGCACGTTTTGATAGTAGAAGATGAAGCCAAGTTGGCGCAGCTTTTGGCGGATTATCTGAATGCCGCCAATTTTACTACCCATAGTTTGGCCAATGGCCTGGAAGTCATCCCTTGGTTTCAAGGACATCCTGCTGATTTGATCCTATTGGATTTGATGCTTCCTGGACTTGATGGCTTGGAAATTATTAAGGGCATCCGCCGTTTCAGTAATGTGCCTGTCATCATGATTACTGCACGGGTTGAAGAAATTGACCGTTTATTGGGGCTGGAACTGGGTGCGGATGATTATATTTGCAAGCCATTCAGCCCGCGCGAAGTTGTCGCCAGAATCAAGGCGGTTTTGCGCCGCACCCAAGGTGAAAGTGAAATATCCATAAAGCCCGGCCCTATGTTGGTTTTGGATGGGCACAGTTTCCATATCAGCGCCTATGGGCGGCAAGTGGGCTTGACGGCGGTCGAGTTCCAGTTGTTTCAAGTGTTGTACCAACAGCCAGGCCGAATTTTTTCGCGGGTGCAATTGATTGATAAAATTTACCAAGACCACCGTATTGTCTCTGACCGTACAGTAGATAGCCATATTAAGAAACTGCGTAAAAAATTAGCCAGTTTGTTGCCTGATATTGAATTGATACACTCGGTTTACGGTGCCGGCTATCGCTATATTCCCCAAGCAAAGCTTGATGCTCAAGCGTCGCCCTGATTTGGATATTCACATATTTTTGCATAATGCCTGCACATTGTTTGCTTGGTATATGGTTATAGTATGTACCAAGAGTGGTAATGGCCATTCTGTTTTACACAACCCCCATCACAAGGACATATTTATGAAAAAAACGATAGTAAGCCTGTTGTTAGTAACCGGTTTCCCGTTGGTTGCAATGGCCGGCGTAACCCCAAACAAACCTGCTCCTGTTGAAGCCAGCAGTGCGCTGCCCGACGGCCCTGCTCCAGGGGAGGAGAGTTTTAAAAGGCACCATGCCCACAAAATTGAAATGATGGCTAAGGAATTAGGTTTGAGCGTGGAGCAAAAAACCAAAGTCGATGCTATTTTTGAAGAACAAAGGACAAAATTTCAAGCTATCCATCAAGAAACTAAAACCCGTTTACAATCTGTGTTAACGCCAGAGCAATTGAAGAAGTTTGAAGATAGGCATCCTCCGCGCCATATGATGCCTCCGCCGCCTCCCCCTAAGCCAGAATAAACGCCCATAAAAAAACCAGGCAATAGCCTGGTTTTTTTATGGGGCGAACCCTTGTTCCTTGGTTTAATTGATTACGGGTTATGCAATAAGTTTGTTCATCTGCTTTAGGCTTTTTTTCAGTAAATGTGGGAGCAGCAGGGAAACGGGCATTTTTAACCAGTGTGAGCGGACAAAAAGGCAGAAACGCGCGATTTCAGTCCAGGGGTTATTGTGACAGCCGTAGCCGGGCTGTAAGGCGCTAACAAACAGCAGGTCAAGAAAGAACAAGCTTAGCTTGGCATTTCTCCGGTTAGCCGCGTTGTTTAGTATTTCGGGGGGAATAGGGGTATTGAGGATTTTATTGGTATAACGAAGGGCGTAGCACAACGCTGTTTGTTGGTTAAGCACTTCAGCCCTGTAGCGTAGCTGCGTCCAAAAATTTTCTTGGCTAGCAAATTCTTTTAATAGCAAATCCAGGTCTGATAAATCACGGAACCCTTGCTCAAATTCCCCGCCGTTAAATAAGTGGGTGGCGCTGTGTAATATACGGTCTTCGGGAGCCAACACCCAGGCATTTGTCCCAGGTATTTGTACGGTATTTGCCAATAATTTATTGGCATCAGGGCTGAACTTACAGGTTTTAGGCAGGATATTATGATGGACATCAATGGACGTTTGCCTTCTTAAATGCCGCATGGGCGGGATTTCGTGCATCCATTGCCGGTAATATTTTTGGTCATAGGGGTCTAAAGTGCTGGTTATCCAACCCGCATTGATTAGCGCGACTTCGACCTCAAGTAGCCTATTTTCAGGAACCAGGATGTCTATGTCTGAAAATATCCGTCCTTTGGCGGCGCTGTTTCCGGCAACATAATAGGCAGACCCTTTCAAAAAAACCAGTGGTATGTCAAGTGGTTTTAACGCGGCTTCAATACAGTGGATTTCCCACTGTAAAGAACATTCAAAAGCTTTGGCAAAGGTTAAGCTGGATTTTATATGCAACAGCGGTTGGGCTGGTATTTTTTCCAATATTCCTGCCGTTTTCAAATAAAATCCAAGGCGTGCCAATACGTTAGCGCGCCTTGCGTGCCTGATTAGTTGGCTCCATTGCGGTAAATCTAAGGAAAGCACACTTTCAGGCTTAATAAAAGCCGTGCGCAATAGGGACATCTTAGTTTTTTTCAAGACGCAAGTTCCGTAAATAAGGCGATAGCTTCATCAAGATTGCTGTAGCTAAAATCATAGCAATCAGTGGCGTCGCATAGCCGCCCTAAACCATCAAAGCCTTCTTTGCCTAACGCAGAATAATTGAAGCAATTTTCCGCCAGTTTGAGTAAGGCCTTGGCTTTTGAAAGTGGGGCCAACTCAGTTTGTGAACCTTGCTTGTATTTTGGGAAAATCACTTTGGTAGGTAGGGCTGGGGTGGCGCTACGTTCGACACTGCTATCGGGCGGGCGCATGTGGCCTACCGTGCCTTTTAAGGTGTCGTTAACGATAGACCCGATGATGGCGTCTGGTGAAAATTGGCGGATGATATCAAGGGATTGGTTTTTCAGGCTCACGGGCCGTGGCACTGGATAGGCCAAGCCATCGCTTAGGCATAGTAAGGTCATTTCATCCGATAGCAGCCGCCAACCACGGCAAACCATAGCTGCACTGAGAGTGCTTTTGCCGCTTCCTGGGATGCCTGCAAAAATAAAGGCCTGCCCGTTAAGTTCCACGGCAGCCGCATGGATGATGAGGAATTGGTTGGAGTGGCTAGCGATGCACCAGTTAAGGCCCCATTCGAAAAAGGCGGGAGCCTGTGCATAGGGCAAGGGTTTGAAGGGAAAATAACCGTCAAATGAAAAATTGACTTGGGGGCGTAGGTACCGGCGTAGGGATAAAGGCGGGTTGATGGCGACATTAAAATCAATGAAGTCCAGTCCATCTAGGATATTGAATGCGCCGTAAAGGCAAATCAAATGATCTGCAACTGCGCCAACAGATGAGCGTAACCTTATATTAAATGAACCGATTCGTAGTGATAAACCTTTGCCGGCAAGTGACTGGACGATGGATTTTCTTGATGACGCCGATAATTTCACGACTAACTGTTTTCCGTCACGGTTAATAGTCCGAGGTTTTGGTATTCAATAATCAGTTTATCCAAAAACTCCTCTAGGTTGAAATCTATGGATAGTTCGAAAGAGTTTACGAAATGGGCCAATAATTGGGAACGGGTGTAGGGCTGTTCTGAGATCAATTTTAATAAAAAGGCGCCCATTTCAGCAATTAGATGGATTTGGCCGCTCAATTCATGAAAAACGACACACTCATCTTCCCAAAAGCGGAACCAAACCCAGCCATTCGGGGGTAAATCGACAGTATAATTTTTAAGCACTCTCGAATTTGATTATTGCGATGGATTATTGGGGGAATGTGGACAATAGAAAAGCGGTGTCGCTTACATAACCGGCAGGGCGATTTGAAGGGTTGTCATACAAATCGATAACTTGTTTGGAGGTCAAAATATAAGATGAAGACGCTTGTGCATTCATAAATGCAGTTATGTAGACGGATTCCCGTGATTCTAAGCTTTCCGCAAGTATGCTGCCAAAACTATGTGTGTTCATGCTGCTATGGAAAACACTATTAAAAACAGTGTCTTGGTTATATTCCCCTATAGAAGGGAAATTGCTGGCCTGTTGGTTTAAGGGGGAAAGCCCGGATGCCGAGGAATTAGTTTGGCTGGGGGCTAATGAAGATGGGCTGTAAAGGCCGGCTTGGCAATTTCCGACAACTGTGCGTGATTGGTTTCCTGACAGTTGCTGTGAAAGGCATAAGCCATTGGCACCAAATGCGGTAGGGCTGTTAAATGTCAATATAATCGGGGCGACAACGCCAGCTTTTTGTAAAAAACGCCGCCTTTTGTTTACGTCTATTTTTTCTTCTCGTTGATTTTCTAATTTTTGACTATTCATGATATTCACCGGGGAAAGTACACTTCTAAAAAAATAGATATTTAACAGCAGGGAGCCTAAGCCAAGCAAGCCGCCTGCCCGTACTTTATTTGAGTAAGTTTGCTCGTATTTGTATTCTTGCCTTTATAGAGTATAACGGCGATAGCGGAGCGCGTCCACCCATTATGAGAGATTTAAGCCATGACATATTTGTATTTTTACAGATGCCTAGACCGTTTCGGTGATGCTGTTTGTGCTGAAATAGTATGCCTTAGCTAAGTTGGTTCCCCTCCATTTCCCTTCGGTTTTTTCTGTCCCCAAACCAAGATTTTGCTTCCATACGGTTTAGATGCTGTGGCTATTTTCGGTATGACGTCCGGCAATCGCTAAAAACTCCGGGAAGATGGCGGTAAATGCGTCAACGATATCCGGGTCGAAATGTCGGCCACGTTGCGAGACGATGTAATCGTGGGCTTCTGTAAAAGGTAAGGCCGGTTTGTATACCCGCCGTGAAATTAATGCATCAAAGGCATCCGCTAGAGCCATCAACCGCGCCGGAATCGGAATTGCCTCCCCTGATAAGCCTTCAGGATAACCGCTACCATCCCATTTTTCGTGGTGGCTCAAGGTGATTTGTTTGGCAATGGTTAAAAACGTCACAGGTTTGGCGCAGTCGCGTTCTGCCTGGTCTATCGCGTCAAAACCAAGCCGTGCATGGGTTTTCATGATTTTCCATTCTTCGGCGCTTAGCTTGCCGGGTTTTTGTAAAATATGGTCTGGAATCCCAACCTTACCGATGTCGTGCAAGGGGGTTGATTGTGTCAATTGCTGGATATAATAAGGGGTCAATAGGGATTCGAATCGCGGATGGTTTTGTAATTTTTTAGCTAAGGCATTCACGTAAGTTTGTGTACGTAAAATATGGTTGCCAGTTTCGGGGTCGCGGATTTCCGCCAGTCGTGCCAAGGCGTTGATGCTGACTTGTTGGATTAATTGGTTTTCCGCCAACCGCCTGTCAATTTCCGTTTCCAGTAAGGAGTTTTGGTTTATCAGCCAGTCGCGGGAGAACTTTAATTCTAATTGGTTTTTTACGCGGGCCAGTACAATTGGTTGGCGTATGGGTTTGGTTATGTAATCCACGGCGCCCAAACCAAATCCGTACTGTTTGTCATCGTAAATGTCCGTTGCAGTGAGGATAATGAACGGTATGTTGGCAGTCTGGCTGTTTTCGCGCAAGCGGTTGACTATTTCGTAGCCATCCATATCCGGCATCATAATATTCAGCAAGATAATATCCGGTATGGCCGTAGCCAGTTCGAGGGCCTGTAAGCCTGAGCCTGCCAGCAGGATTTGATAAGTTGGCGAGAGGGTTTCTCCTAGGGCCACAAGATTTTCCGGCGTATTATCGACAATAAGCACGGTTGCGCTAGCGTCCGCAAAGTTCAGGAATATGGGGTCAGATCTATTTTGCACCGTCCTATGCCTTCTTAATATTTGATTTGCATTAAACATCCCATTTTGGGCGGTTTGCAGTTAAATTGGGCGGTTTAAGCTTGCAAATTTAATGGTTCGTGCCCGCTCTGTTATATAAAGGTAACTCCGTTCCCAGGTAAATAACGTCCCCATTAAGTGCCCTGAAAAAATAGGGACTTAGCTTATTTGTTATAAACGGCTACAATGATAATCAAACGGAATACAGAACACAGTGAACTAATTCACTATTTGTTATTTTTTTACAAAAATATGGCAAAAATATTAAAAAAACATGCACAAAATCGAATATAAATTAAAACATGGCAATCCTTATCCGCCAGGATGTCATGTGGGGGTTGGCGGGGTTAACTTTTCCATTTTTAGCCGCCACGCGACGGCGGTGGAACTGCTACTGTTTGAGTCGACAGAGAACGACCATCCTTTCCAGGTCATCCACTTACGCAAAGAAAAAAACCGCACGTTTTTTTCCTGGCATGTGTTCGTCAAGGATTTGCCTGTAGGCACTTGGTATTGTTGGCGGATGGACGGGCCTTATGAACCCCGGCAATCCGGCCTGCGGTTTGATAGGGAAAAGAAATTGCTCGACCCTTGGGCGCGGGCGGTCAGCCATAAACGCTGGCGGCGGGGCGCCGCTTGTGTGCCGGGTGATAACTGCCAAGTGGCCATGCGGGCTGCCGTGGTTGATCTTGGCTATGACTGGGATGGCGATACCCCGCTTCGGATCAGCAGCGAAAAAGCCATTGTGTACGAGCTGCATGTCGGAGGTTTTACGCGCCATCCCTCGGCGCACGTTAAGCATCCGGGGACTTTTATTGGTTTGATAGAAAAAATCCCCTACCTTAAGGAATTGGGCATCAGCCATGTCGAGCTGTTGCCGGTGATGGCGTTTGATGAGCAGGATGTGCCACAACACACCGCAGAATTGGGTTTGAAAAATTACTGGGGTTACAGCACGCACAGTTTTTTCAGCCCACATCCGGGATATTGCGTGACCCCGGAGCAGGCCACGCATATCCATGAATTCCGTGATTTGGTGAAAGCCTTACACAAGGCGGGGATAGGCGTTATCCTGGATGTGGTGTTCAATCATACGTCCGAAGCGGGAACGCGCGGGCCGATCATCAATTTTAAAGGCATTTGCGGTGATATGTTTTATCACTTGGATGAATTTGATAAGGAGATTTTTCACGACTATACGGGCTGCGGCAATACCGTCAATGCCAACCATCCTTTAGTGGCCAATTTTATTATCAGTTGCCTGGAATACTGGGTGCGGGAAATGCACGTCGATGGTTTCCGTTTTGATCTTGCCAGCGCGCTGGCGCGTGGCGAACGCGGCGAGGTGTTGCATAATCCACCCGTGCTTTGGGGCATTGAGCTGTCCGAGAAATTGGCAAAAACGAAGTTGATAGCCGAAGCGTGGGATGCGGCCGGTTTATACCAGGTCGGCAGTTTTCCCGGTTACCGCTGGGGCGAATGGAATGGCCGCTACCGCGATATTGTCCGCCGGTTTATACGCGGTGAGAAAGGCATCATCAAAGAGTTGGCGACGCGGGTTTGCGGCAGTAGCGATTTGTATGAAGCCCAAGGCCGTTTACCCATTAGCAGCATCAATTTTATCACTTGCCATGATGGTTTTACTTTGTACGATTTGCTCAGCTATAACCATAAGCATAATGAGGCGAATGGCGAGAACAACCAGGATGGTTGTAATAATAGCCTGAGTTATAACTACGGTTTCGAAGGGGATACGCATAATCCGGCGATCCTGGCGTTACGCCATAAACAGGCAAAAAATGCGCAGGCCATTTTGTTGTTAAGCCAAGGCGTACCGATGCTGCTGGCCGGTGATGAGTTTCTTAACAGCCAGCATGGGAACAACAATGGTTATTGCCAAGATAATGAGCTTTCTTGGTTAAACTGGGATTTGGCCAGACAAAACGCTGACCAAGTCCATTTCGTACAGCAAATGATAGCCCTGCGTAAACGCCATCCGTCATTAATGCGCCGCCAATTTTTAACCGGGAAGGTGACCGGGGAAAGGATGTTGCCTGACATTATTTGGCATTTTTCGAACGCGGATGAAGTGGCATGCTGGGATGACCCTGAAGCGAGGGTCTTGAGGTATACATTGACCGCCGTTGATATGAACGAGGCGGATTTGCATATTATTATGAACATGGCGGAGGTTTCGGTCACCGTCGCCTTGCCCATCCTGAAAGGCCGGTTTTGGTGCCTGGCGGTCGACACCTCGTTGCCGCACCCGCATGACATTGTGCATCCCAAAGATCAAAAACGCATCAATAAAGCCAGTTATAAAGTTGCAGGCCGTTGCGTGGTGATATTTGAGACCCGTTGATTCGTTGTTACCCCCTCGCGGCGTAACAATTCAGCCTTCCGGCCAATCCCCCAGCGGTAGCCGGACAAGCCGCCATCTTGTTTGAGCACCCGGTGGCAAGGGACGGCTATCGCCAATTTGTTGGCCGCACATGCACCGGCAACTGCACGCACGGCTTTGGGTAAGCCGATACGTTTGGCAAGCTCGGAATAGCTGCATGTGGTGCCCGCCGGAATTTCGCGTAATGCCAGCCACACCTGTAGTTGGAATGCCGTGCCTTGCATATCCAGGGAGGCGTCGAATCCCGCATCAGGGGCTTCAACCATGGCCGTCACTTTCGCCAGCGAGAGTGACAGTTCATCGTTCCCGTCATCCACCCATTGGCTGTGGGGGAATTTATCCCGTAAAAAACTGGTTAAGGCACTTGGGGTGTCATCCATGGCGATAGCGCAAATGCCGCGCCCGCTCATGGCAACCAGCACAAAACCCAAGGAACAGGTGCCGGTGGCGAACCGGATGGATGGGGTGGCTGGTTGCGGATCTGGACGGTTCATGGATGTCATGGAAACTATTTAAAAGCGCTTCAGTTTGGTATATGCAAAGTTTTTTTCTTAAATGCCAGCGCGGCTTCGTGGAAAGCTTCTGAACGGGTCGGATGCGCGTGTATGGTTCTGGCAAAATCTTCACTGCTGGCAGAAAACTCCATTGCCAATACGGCTTCGGCGATGAGTTCGGACGCTTGTACGCCAATGATATGCACCCCCAATAAGGCGTCGCTGTCAGCATGGGCGATCAGTTTTATCAGGCCCTCGGTTCTGTCGGAAGCATGGGCGCGTGCCGTGGCATGAAAGGGGAAAATGCCGATCTTGATCGGCTCGCCCATTGCCCGTAATGCTTGTTCCGTCTGGCCAACCCAGGCGATTTCAGGGTCAGTATAAATGACGCTGGGCAAAGTGTCATAATTGATGGTGCTATGGCGCCCTGCGATTTGTTCCGCGACAAACACCCCTTCTTCTATGCCTTTATGGGCAAGCATCGGGCCGAGCAGGTTGAGGTCGCCAATGGCATAAACACCCGGCAAGTTAGTGCGGCAATTTTCATCAACATAGACATACCCGTTTTCATCAAGCAGCAAATTGGCTTCAGGTGCGGCGAGGTTTTCGGTATTGGGTTTGCGCCCGGAGGCGACAATGAGTTTGTCAACACGCAGGCTGTGGGAGCCTTCTTGGTCTTGGTATTCAACCATCACTTTTTTGCTGCCTTTTTTGGCGGCCGTCACCCGCGCACCTAGCCGTAAATCAAAGCCTTGCTGCGTATAAATGCGGTACGCTTCCCGAGAAATTTGCTGGTCGGGTAGGGACAAGAATGATTCTTGTGCTTCCAACAGGATGGTTTCGGAGCCTAGCCTGCTCCAAATGCTGGCCAGTTCCAGGCCAATGACCCCCGCACCGATGATCGCCAATTTTTTGGGCAGGGTGGTCATATTTAATGCGGCAAAGGAATCGACAATAAATTCGTTATCGACTTTGGCATACGGCAATTGCATAGGCGATGAGCCTGTCGCCAAAATGATGTGCTTGGCCTCAACAATGGACGTTTCCGAGCCGTCTACCGGACTTATGCGGATTTGCCGCGCATTAAGCAATTTGGCCGTGGCATGGATGCTGTCTATTTTGTGGTGGTTAAACAGTTCGGTGATCCTATGGCCTAGCGCGTCAATGATCGTGTCTTTATGGTCTATCATGGCCGCTATATCAACGCTGATATTTTCGGCATGGATACCGTGCTTTTTTAAATCATGGTTTAAGGCGTGATAGAGTTTTGCCGATTCCAGCAAGGTGATGGAAGCGACACATCCGGAATTAAGGTGCGCGCCACCCAAAATACGTTGCCCCTGTTTGTTACGCCAGTTATCAATACAAGCGGTTTTCAGGCCGAGCTGGGCACAGCGGATGGCGCTGGAATAACCCGCAGGGCCGGCACCGACAACAATGACATCATAAATGGGTGATTTTGACATGGGATTAAATGTTCAGCAGGAGGTGGGCGGGAGCTTCCAGGCATTCTTTAATAGTCACCAAAAATTGTACGGCTTCACGGCCATCGACTAAGCGATGGTCGTAAGACAAGGCCAAATACATAATGGGCCTGATGACGATCTGGCCGTTTTCGACTACGGCGCGTTCTTTAATCGCATGCATCCCTAAAATCGCGCATTGCGGCGGATTGAGGATGGGCGTCGATAGCATCGAACCAAACACGCCGCCATTGGTGATGGTGAAGGTCCCGCCTTTCAGGTCGTCATAACTTAAGGTGCCCGCCCGCGCTTTCTCGCCGTAATCGACGATACATTTTTCTATGCCTGCAAAATCAAGCTGGTCAGCGTCGTGCAGGACAGGGACGATCAGGCCGCGCGGTGTGCTGACGGCGATGCCCAAATCATAATAGCCGTGGTAAATGATGTCGTTACCGTCTATCGAAGCGTTGATTGCCGGGAATTTTTTCAGGGCCTCAATGGAGGCTTTGACAAAAAATGACATGAAGCCGAGTTTGACCTTGTGCTTATCTTCAAAACGGCCTTTGTACTGGTTGCGCAAGTCGATGACATTCTGCATATTGACTTCATTGAAGGTTGTCAACATCGCTGCATTTTGCTGGGCCTGCAACAAACGTTCGGCCACTTTGGCCCGCAAACGGGTCATCGCCACGCGTTGTTCAGGGCGCAGGTTGGAAGGGGCTTGCGGGGAAACTATCCCGGTGGCGGCAACAACGGTTGGGGGCGTGGCCGGCACGGCGGCTTCAAGTGTTGTGGCGGGCGTCGGCGGCACAGAGGAGGCAGGCGTTTGTTTGTGGATGTGCTCAAGCACATCCGTTTTGGTCAGCCGGCCACTTTTCCCGGTTCCGGTAATCTGGGCGGGGTCTAACGTATTCTCGCTGATCAAACGGCGTACCGACGGGCTTAACGGGATTGCGGTGGAAGCTTTGCCGTCCGCTTCAGCAACTGCAGGGGCTTTTTTGACAGCTTCTGTGCCGTCCGTGCTGATGCGTGCCAACACTTCGCCGCTGGTGACAATATCGCCGTCATTTTTTAATAATTCGCTGATGATTCCGGCTTCCGTGGCGGTCACTTCCAAGACGACTTTATCGGTTTCCAGGTCAACCAGGTTTTCATTCTTATTGACGGAATCGCCTACTTTTTTGTGCCAACTGATCAGTGTGGCATCGGCAACAGATTCGGGTAAGTTGGGGACAAGGACTTCAATGCTCATGTTATTTTCCTGAAGATTTTCCATAAAGGGCAGCCTGGACAACGGCTTTTTGTTGTTCTATATGTACGCGAAAGTTACCGACAGCGGGGGAGGCCGAAGGTTCTCTGCCCGCATAAGTGACTTTGATGGAGGGGGGGAGGTTATCGATAAAATGGTGGCTGGAGTTATACCAAGCCCCTTGGTTTTTGGGTTCCTCTTGGCACCAGACAAATTCCTGTAACTGCGGGTATCGGGCAATTTCGGCCTTGAATGCGTCTAACGGGAATGGGTACAGTTGCTCGATACGGGCAATGGCGACGTGTTTGAGGTCCGCTTCACGGCGCGTCTCCAATAATTCGTAATAGACCTTACCGGCGCACAAGACAAAGCGGGTGATTTTTTTGGGGTTGACCGCGTCCTGTTCGCCGATGATGGTCTGGAATTGCCCGCTGGTCAGGTCTTCCAATGTGGATACCGCCAGCTTATGCCGCAATAGGCTTTTGGGGCTCATGATAACCAACGGTTTGCGGAAAGGCCGCAGCAATTGGCGTCTCAGCAAATGAAAAATCTGTGCCGGCGTTGTCGGGTAGCAAACCTGCATATTGTGTTCGGCGCACAATTGCAGATAGCGTTCTAGCCGTGCCGAGGAATGTTCGGGCCCTTGGCCTTCAAAACCATGCGGCAACAGCATCACCAGGCCGCACAAGCGTCCCCATTTGGTTTCGCCTGAACTGATAAATTGGTCGATCAGCACTTGTGCGCCGTTGGCAAAATCGCCAAATTGCGCTTCCCATATCACGAGCGTGTTGGGGGTCGTGGTGCTGTAGCCATATTCAAAACCCAGCACGCCTGCTTCCGATAACAAGGAATCAAAAATTTGCGCACGGCCTTGGTCTTTGTCCAGGTGCTTGAGCGGCGTATGGGTTTTATTGTTGATTTGGTTGTGCAGCACGGCATGGCGATGTACAAACGTGCCACGCCCGACATCTTGCCCGGTCAAACGGATATTGTGCTTTTCCATCAATAAGCTTGCGTATGCCAAGTTTTCGGCAAAGCCCCAATCCAAAGGCATCGCACCGGCCGCCATTTTACGGCGGTTCTCCATCACTTTGGCGACGCGCGGATGCAGCTCAAACCCGGCGGGCAAACGTTGCATCCGGTCGTTACAAAAACGTAGCCGGTCTAGCGATATGGCCGTATGGCACGGCATATCCCACTGCTTGTTAATGAACTGGGTCCATTGGGTCGAGTAAGAATAACTGCTGGTGTCCAATACCGGCCTGGAAACAATCTCACCGGCCTCCAACAGGTCTTGGTAATCTTGTGCCATGCTTTGGACTTGGGCGCTGGTGATAATGCCCTCACCGATAAGTTGTTCCGCATAAAGCTTACGCGTGGTCTTGCGCTTGCGGATTTTTTTGTACATCAAAGGCTGTGTCGCCGCCGGTTCATCCGCTTCGTTGTGCCCTAAACGGCGGTAACAAATCAGGTCGATCACCACGTCCTTGTTGAAGGCCATGCGGAAATCGACCGCGAGCTGGGTGACAAACAGGACGGCTTCGGGGTCATCGCCGTTGACATGGAAGACCGGGGCTTGGATCATCCGGGCGACATCCGTGCAGTACGGGGTCGAACGCGCATCCTGCGGGTTGCTGGTGGTAAAGCCAATCTGGTTATTGATGACGAGGTGTATCGTCCCGCCCGTCGAAAACGCACGGGTTTGCGACATGTTCAAGGTTTCCATGACAATGCCTTGCCCCGCAAATGCGGCGTCACCGTGGATCAATACCGGGATGACGGTATTTTGGCCATCTTTTTCGGCGCGGTCTTGACGGGCCTTGACCGACCCTTCAACCACCGGGTTGATGATTTCCAGGTGTGACGGATTAAAGGCCAAGGCCAAATGCACCGCGCCCCCAGGCGTTTCGATATTGGAAGAAAAGCCCATGTGGTATTTGACATCGCCTGAGCGCATGCCGGGCGCCAAAGTATAGTTGCCGGCAAATTCTTCAAATAAACTGGCCGGGCTTTTGCCCAGAATGTTCACCAGCACATTCAGCCGCCCCCGGTGCGCCATACCAATGACAATTTCCTTGACGCCTTTTTCGCCGGAGCGTTGGATCAGTTCATCAAGGGTGGGGATAAGCGATTCGCCGCCTTCCAGGGAGAAGCGTTTTTGGCCAACGAACTTATTTTGCAAGTGGCTTTCTATGCCTTCCGCCGCCGTCAATAATTTTAGCAGCCAACGTTTTTTGTCGGCGTCCAAACCGATGTTGGATTTAGGGCTTTCCAGGCGGTTGATCAGCCAGCGCCGGATATGGGTGTCGTCGATGTGCATGTATTCGGAGCCGATACTGCCACAATAAATCGCCTTGAGGTTGGCGATAATATCGCGTAGCGGCAAACGGTCAACGCCATACAGCGCGCCCGTATCGAACAGGGTGTCCATGTCAGGCTCAGACAAACCGTAGTACGACGGATCCATGTCCAGCGGTGGCGGCGCGGTCTTGCCTAATGGATTGTTATTGGCGATCTGGTGCCCGCGTACCCGGTAGTGGTTGATGAGCCTGGCGACCGCCGATTGTTTTTTGACGCTTTCTTCGGTAAAACCCTGTATTTGTGCCAGCCGGTTGGGTGACTTGATGGCCAGTTTGGCAAAACGTTCAACGATAGGGCTATGGGGGGTCTCAAAATCGGTGTTGTGGTGCAGGGTCTTGAAATGTTGTTGCCAGCTGGGTTCAACGGAATCCGGGTCTTCCAGAAACCGTTCGTACATGTCCTCAATAAAATTGGCGTTGCTGCCGTATAAGGAAGATGAATCTTGAAAAAGTTTAAGTAATGTACTCATTAGAGAGAATCCGATGGGTTCTGGACGGGGTTTTGCGGTAGCGGAATGTTATCAAAGCGATGGGAACGGGCGCGATGAAAATTTGAGGCATTTTAACAGGAAAGCTAACTATGCCGAATTTATTAGCTTGCAAGGCTGCTGAAGCAGTGGGAGGCAGGTTGCCAACAAGGTTTTTTGCCAGCATGTGGCTATGGTTACGGGTTTTTTAGTCTTCGGGGATTGTGGTTGGCATTTGACTAAAAAAATATAAATAAATACCAGTAACCGAGGCCAATAGCTAGTGCCCCCCATTTAAGTTTATGGGTTAACGTCAGGCTTTTCCAATACAGGGACAGGTAGTTTTTTTGCCCCAGGTAAAAGGCGACGGTTTTGTCACGGATACGCCGGAAGATGCCTGGTACAAATAGGGACAAACGATAAACCCCAAAACCGATTGCTGTCATGATGATATAGAAAACAATAATCTGGGTGTTGTGCAAATCGGTTTCGAACATCAGCTCAATAACGGTGTCAAGGCTGATTTCTACCCATTCGAAGATGATATGGCCGGCTTCGACCGTCAATTCCCATATCATGTGCAATAGTTCAATGGTTAATTCAATTACCATGTGTGGCAAGAGAATGACGATGAGAATGCCGATTGCAGTTAGTCCCCTGAAAATTTTTTGATAATTCAGCGAATTCATTGTTTGTCCGATAGTAAGAGGGCATTCATCTTTGTGTGCATGGCTACGAGTATAAAGGATATGCCGTAGCCTGTACACGTCACGACAGCGGCCTGCGTTAGCCCACCCAAGCCCTGGCATTTCTGAATAACCGCATCCACGCACCATATTCTTGCCAACCGTCAGGATGCCAAGACTGCTGCTGCGTCCGGAAACAGCGTTCAGGATGCGGCATCATGATGGTGAAACGCCCGTCGCTGGTGGTCAGGCCCGTGATGCCGGAGGGTGAACCATTAGGGTTGGCAGGGAAGGCGGTGGTTTTGTTGCCGTAATTGTCGATATACGACAAGGCCACGGCTCCTGCGTCGATTGCTATTTGCGGGTCACCTGTAAATACAGCACGGCCTTCGCCGTGCGCCACGACCACAGGGATCCTCGTGCCTGCCATGTCCGTGAACAAAATTGAGGGCGAGGCCTGCACTTCCACCATCGCTACCCGGGCTTCAAATTGTTCGGAAATGTTACGGACAAAGCGCGGCCACAAATCGGCACCTGGGATAATGTCTTTCAAATTCGAGAGCATTTGGCAACCGTTGCACACGCCTAAACCAAAAGTGTCGGTACGGTTGAAAAACGCGCTGAATTCGTCGCGGGCACGGGCATTGAACAAAATAGATTTCGCCCAACCGCCACCTGCACCCAATACGTCACCGTAAGAAAAACCACCGCAGGCCGCCAGGCCGACAAAATCCGCCAAACTGACGCGCCCGTGGATGATGTCGCTCAAATGCACGTCGATGCTGGCGAACCCGGCGCGGTCAAACGCGGCCGCCATTTCCACATGCCCGTTCACGCCTTGCTCGCGCAAGATGGCGATTTTCGGGCGGCTGAGGTTAAGGAACGGTGCGCTGATGTCTTCGTTGATCGGAAAACTTAAGGCGGCGTGTAAGCCGGGATCGTTGTCATCGGCGATACGCTGGAATTCCTGCAAGGCACAATCGGGATTATCGCGCAGGGCTTGCATCCGGTAACTGGTTTCCGACCACACCGTTTGCAATTCGGCGCGTGTCGCACTGTAAATGACTTCTTCCGAATGATTGATGGTCAATTGCTGTCCGCTGACCACTTCGCCAATTTTAAAGACACAATCAACCAAGCCCGCATCAGTCAAGACTTTCATGACATGGTGACATTGTTCGGTGCGGACTTGCAGCACCGCACCCAGTTCTTCATTAAACAAACTGGCTAGCGGATCATCGCCTAACACATCCAGATTCAAAGCCACACCTTGCCGTCCGGCGAAGAGCATTTCGGCTACGGTTGCCAGCAAACCGCCGTCCGAGCGGTCATGGTAGGCTTGGATATTGTTGTTTTGGCTTAAGGTTTGGATGGCCTCGAAAAAGCCTTTCAATAAATCGGGGTGGTCAAGGTCAGGGCAATCGTTACCCATTTGCCCGTAAACCTGCGCCAACACCGAAGCGCCCAAACGGTTTTTGCCAGCACCCAAATCCACCAATAACAAGACGCTGCCGATCAGCGGGCGCAATTGCGGGGTCAAGGTTTTGCTGATGTCCAACACGGGCGCAAATGCGGTGATGATGAGCGACAAGGGCGATGTCATGGTTTTTTCACCTGCCCCGTCTTGCCAGACAGTTTTCATCGACAAGGAGTCTTTACCCACCGGAATCGCAATACCCAAAGCCGGACATAAGTCCATGCCGACCGCTTTGACGGTATCGAACAACGCGGCATCTTCACCAGGGAAACCTGCCGCCGCCATCCAGTTAGCGGATAATTTGACATTACCCAGCTTATCAATCCGAGCCGCCGCCAAATTGGTTAAGGCTTCACCAATCGCCATGCGGCCTGAAGCTGGCGCGTTGATGACCGCAATCGGGGTACGTTCGCCCATCGCCATCGCTTCGCCTGTCAAACCGTAAAAACCGGAGGCGGTGACGGCGACATCGGCGACGGGGATTTGCCACGGGCCGACCATTTGGTCACGCGCCACCAAGCCCGTCACCGAGCGGTCGCCGATGTGGATCAAAAAACTTTTGTCGGCGACGGCGGGGAATGACAACACCCGCTTTACCGCATCTGCCAAGGCAATACCATTGGTGTCAAAATCGGGCAAAGCAGGTTTGACATGCTCGGCATTACGGTGCATTTTCGGCGGTTTGCCGAATAAAACCGACATGGGAATATCGACGGGCTTGTCACCCAATAAGCTGTCATTTAAGGTCAGATGCTCTTCGTCAGTCGCTTCACCAATGACCGCAAACAAGCAATGCTCGCGCTCGCAAAACGCGCTGAACAGTGCTAAAGATTCCGGTTTGATGGCGACCACATAGCGTTCTTGGGCTTCGTTGCACCAGATTTGCATCGGTGACATACCTAAATCGGCGTTATGGACGTTACGTAATTCAAAACGTCCGCCACGGCCACAATCGTGGATGATTTCCGGTACGGCGTTAGACAAACCGCCCGCACCAATGTCGTGGATGGAAATGATCGGCGTATCGTCACCCAAGGCGTTGCAATGGTTGATGACTTCTTGGCAACGGCGTTCCATTTCAGGATTTTCGCGCTGTACGGATGCAAAATCCAAGGCTTCCGAACTGCTGCCGGACGCTTGCGACGAAGCCGCACCACCGCCCAAACCAATCAACATGGCAGGGCCGCCTAAGATAATGATCAGCGAACCGGCCGGAATCGGATGTTTATCAATCAGCATCGGGCGGATATTGCCCATGCCGCCAGCAATCATGATGGGTTTGTGGTAGCCACGGAACTGGTTTCCTGCATCTGCGACAGGCTGTTCAAAGCTACGGAAATAACCCGCGATATTGGGCCGTCCGAATTCATTGTTAAACGCCGCACCGCCTAATGGGCCTTCAATCATAATATCCAAAGCCGAAGCGATACGCTCTGGTTTGCCGTTGTCCGTTTCCCACGGTTGGGCAAAATTGGGGATTTTAAGATGCGAAACAGAAAATCCGGTCAAACCTGCTTTAGTCGCTGAACCACGTCCGGTCGCGCCTTCATCGCGGATTTCGCCACCTGAACCCGTCGCCGCGCCAGGGAATGGCGAAATGGCGGTGGGGTGGTTGTGGGTTTCGACTTTCATTAGCAGATGTGCAGCCTCTTCCGTGTAGCCGTACGCGCCAGTGTGCGGGTCGCGCAGGAACACGCGGGTGGTCGAGCCTGTGACCACGGCGGCGTTGTCGCTGTAGGCCGATAAAATGCCGTCAGGTGCTTTGTCCTTAGTGTTGCGGATCATGCTGAACAGTGAATGCGCGTGCCCAACGCCGTCTATCGTCCAGTCGGCGTTAAAGATTTTATGGCGGCAATGTTCGGAATTGGCTTGCGCGAACATCATCAATTCCACGTCGGTAGGGTTGCGCCCCAAATCTTGGAAGCTGGCAGTCAAGTAATCAATTTCGTCAGCGGATAAAGCCAGGCCTAAGTCCGAGTTGGCCTGTTCCAGCGCGTCGCGGCCTTGTTCGATGACTGCGACCGTTTGTAAGGGTTTGGGCGCGTGGTGGCTGAACAAATCCGGTGCGGTGTCACCGTAGACCACGCTTTGGGTCATGCGGTCATGCAACAATGACGCGACTGATTCGGGTAATGCGGCGCCACTGGCGACCGTGTATTCAATGCCGCGTTCAATGCGTTTGACCGAGGACAAGCCGCAACGTTGGGCAATTTCAGTGGCTTTGCTCGACCACGGTGACTGGGTGCCGGAGCGCGGGATGACCAACAGGCGTTCGCCTGGTTTGTCTGCAACGGTTTGTTCCGGGCCATAAGCGAGCAAGGAGTTAAGGATTGCCAGTTCGCTTCCGTTCAAGTCGCCATCAACATCGACAAAATGGGCAAAACGGGCGGACAAGTCGCTGATAGCGGGTTCTAGGGCTTGTAATTTTGCCAGCAATTGTTTGATACGAAAGCCGGACAAGGCGGAGGTTCCAGGGATTTTTAACATACGGAGGGAAAGTTTTGGATTTGAGAAAATTCGGGCGGATGCTGATGATCCGTTGGTCGGGCCGCCTACTGCGCCTACTGTTGGTGGCAATAGCCTACCCGGCCCTTGTTGCTATCACTGCCAGTGGCGCATCATGCAGCTGTAATCATTGCGCTAGTATAAAGGCCTGTCTTTTAATTTATACATGACGGCTAATATAAAGCCATTATGCCATTCCTTAAGATTTAGGATTACTTGGCAAAGTCCGATTTAATCGTATCTTGCAATAAATTCAATAAACGGCTGGCGCTGGCATCCGTTGTGGGTTTTTGTTCCTTATCTAAAATCATGGCTTCGGTTTGTTGGCCTTGATCCGTTAATTTTACGATAAATTCTTGTTCGTTACTGTTCAGGCTATTGAATATAAAAAACGTTTCGTGCCAGAAAGATTGGTCTTCCAAAGCTTTTTCATCAGGGTCGTAATGCAGGGTAAAAGATTTTTCGGCTTTGTTGCGCGCAGTCACTTCAATGGATTTGCGGCTCAGGGCTTTGTCGATTGCCCGCCACGCGGTTTCAAATCCGGTGTTCAGCCGTAGCACATCGGCACCTGCCGCTGATTTTTGTATGCTTACAGGAATAGGCTCGCGTTTGGCTGGCGCGGCAGGGTTGGTGGCATCGGGTTGCGAGGTTTCCGTCACTGTTGTATCCGCTATCGCGGCTGCGGCCGGCGCGGATGGCGCAGCCACAGGGGCGGCGGGAGCCGTTTCTGCCACGGCAGGCTTTTCAACTACGGAGGGAGTGGCCGCCGTTGCTTCCGGCTGCTGGGTCTGGGGCGCACTGGCAACAAGCCCAGGACGTATGGGCAGTTTCAGGCTATCGTCTTTCGCCAAATCCGGCGGCAACACCAAAGCCGGGATTTCCGTGGTGTATTGGTAATCTTTTTCCTTATCGGGAAACAGGCTTTTGATATAACCGCAAGCGGTCAACAGGTTCACCGCCAGAGTGCTGGCAAGCAATAAAAGAATTTTTCGCTTCATCATCAAATCACTTCGGCAAGGCGCATGGCGGCGCGGACTGCGTCAAAACAATCTTCCGTCAACCATGTCAACGGCAAGCGTATGCCTTTGCCGATCAGCCCCATTTCGGCAACCGCCCATTTTACAGGGATGGGGTTGGATTGGATAAACAAGTTCTTGTGCAAGGCCATCAGTTTCGTGTCAATCGCTAAAGCGGTGGCGGCATCACCTGCCATTGCCGCCATCAGCATTTCATGGATGAGTTTGGGTGCGACATTGCCTGTGACGGTGATCGAACCATTGCCGCCGAGCAGGCAAAATTCGCGGCTACTGGCATCGTCACCGCTATAGATGGCAAAGTCAGGGCCAGCCAAATCGCGGATTTTTTGGTAGCGGGACAAATCGCCGGTGGCTTCTTTGACGCCCACAATATTTTTTAATTGGGCGATGCGGCCTACGGTTTCAGGCAACATATCGCAGCCGGTGCGCCCTGGCACGTTGTATAGGATTTGCGGGATGTCAACGGCATCGTTAATGGCTTTATGGTGCAGGAACAAGCCTTCTTGGGTGGGCTTGTTGTAATAAGGGGTGACAATCAAACAGGCATCGGCGCCCGCTTCTTTGGCGCGGCGGGTGAGGTTGACCGCTTCGGTGGTGGAATTGGCCCCTGTGCCTGCGATGACCGGGATTTTACCGTCAGCATAGTCAACCACGGCTTTGATGACTGCGCAGTGCTCTTGCTCATCCAACGTGGCGGACTCGCCCGTGGTGCCAACCGCAACCAGCGCGTCAGTGCCTTGGCCGATGTGGAACTGAACTAAGGCCTGGAGACGCTTAAAGTCGACAGCCCCCGAGTCGTCCATCGGTGTGACTAATGCTACGATACTACCTTGAATCATGAAATCTCTCGAACAGAATGGATACGGTTATAAACCTTGGCATTATAACAAGCAAATACTTAAAACTCAGCTTGATACGTAATTATTGTTTTTCAACAGGACAACGTAAGGCTTAAACGCTGGGGATGCCAAGCAATAAAGCTCCCTGTATCCTTTATGTTTTCAATCAATAGCCCACTGCTGGCGATAGTCCTGGTAGGTATAGTGTTTGAGCTTTTCCAAGCCGTTTTCATCATACTGATAAATGTCCGGCAAATTGTAACCGTTAAAACGGCTGGCTTTGACCAGGCTGTAAGCGCCCACATTTTTAAAAACGATTTTGTCGCCCAATTGCAAGGGCTGGTCAAAATGGTATTCGCCGAACAAATCACCCGCCAGGCACGTTGAACCGGCCAGTATCGCCTGGTGTTGCCCGTGTGCCGTTTGCCCGACAATTTCGGGATGGAATTGGTATTCAAAGACTTCAGGTTGATGGTTGACCGAGGTGTCAAGGATGGCGACCGTCTTGCCGTCGCTAACAAACAGGTCAATCACGGACGCCACCAAATGCGTGGTGTTTTCCAGCACGGATTTGCCCGGTTCAATATAAACGTCCAAACCAAACGTGTCTTTTAAGGACCGGACTTGTTCAATAAACGCTTGTTGCCCGTTAATTTGGCAATATAGATAGCCGCCACCCAAGTTCAGCCAACGCAATTTGCCTAGTTTGTCACGCAAATAGAGCGTCAGTTTTTGTACGGTTTTGACCAAAGGGCCGTAATCGGAGCCTGAAAAATTAGTGTGGATATGTAAACCCTGGACATGGCCGATAGCCGACGATTGCCATAAGGCATCAATATCGACGCCCAGTTTTGAATGCTGCCGACAGGGGTCGTAACGGGGGTCTTGCACAAATGACAGCTTCGGGTTGACGCGCAAGCCTATGGATGTCTGCGCCCCAATGAGCGGGGCAAAACGTTGGTGTTGCGATAAGGAATTAAGGCTGATATGCGAACATAGCCCCGACAGTTCAGCCACTTCATCCGGCCTGATTCCTGGCGTGGTCAAATGCAGGCTGCCTGCGTTCGCCAAAATCTCATTCGCCAGTTTGGCCTCAAACAACGAGCTGACCGAAAAGCCGTCAATATAGGGTTTTGCCGCCGCCAGCACGGGGGTGAATGGCAGTGATTTGATCGAGTATAAGGCTTTGCAGCCGCTTTGCTGGCGCAAACGGCCCAAAGATTGCAAGTTGCTGAGGAGTTGTGCCTTGTCCAACACCATCGCCGGTGTGGTTATGTCAGCACCGGCGAGTACAGAAATATCCATTGCCTAAGTTATCCTGAAAAAATGGAGCGTGAAATGTTATTTTAACGGAAATGGGGTTTAATGCCCCGTTGCCGATCCGTGCCAAGCCCAGGCGGGAAAAGCCAAGCCCATCACCGTTATTTCTGATGCTTGTTACCCTGATTCATGACAGAATATGCGCCATTTTACCCTCCCCTCCACTTGAGAAGTTATGAAAATTGCCGTTTTATCGCGTAACACTAAACTGTATTCAACATCCCGACTCGTTGAAGCTGCCGAAGCGCGGGGACATCAAGTCAGGGTTTTAGATGTTTTGCGTTGCTATATGAACATCACCTCACACAACCCGTCCATCCATTACCGCGGTGAAGATTTGACCGGGTTTGATGCGGTCATCCCGCGTATCGGCGCGTCCGTCACGTTTTACGGCACGGCAGTGTTAAGGCAGTTTGAGATGATGAATGTCATGCCCTTAAACGAATCCGTCGCCATTTCCCGCTCCCGCGACAAACTGCGCTCCACGCAGTTGCTGGCCAGAAAAGGCATTGGCTTGCCCGTCACGGGTTTTGCCAACAATCCCGATGACATCGCCGACTTGATCGCCCAAGTGGGCGGCGCGCCTTTGGTGATTAAGTTGCTTGAAGGCACCCAAGGCATAGGCGTGGTGCTTGCCGAAACCCATAACGCTGCTGAAAGTGTCATCCAGGCTTTTATGGGCTTAAAGGCCAACATCATGGTACAGGAGTTCATCAAGGAAGCGGGCGGCAGCGATATCCGGTGTTTTGTCGTGGGCGATAAAGTCGTCGCCGCCATGAAACGCCAGGGGGCTGATGGTGAATTCCGTTCCAACTTGCACCGTGGCGGTTCAGCTGAACTGGTGCGTTTGACCCCCGAAGAGCGTTCGACCGCAATACGCGCCGCCAAAATCATGGGCCTGAATGTATGCGGGGTCGATATGCTCCGCTCCAACCACGGCCCGGTCATTATGGAAGTCAATTCCTCGCCCGGATTAAGGGGCATTGAGGCCGCTAGCGGCAAAGACATTGCCGATTTGATTATCCAGTTTATTGAAAAGCGTTTTGAATCCCTGGAAACTTCTAAGGACAAGTTGCCTAAGGCTAGGGCCAGGACGCGGGGGAAGGGTTAGGTTTTCCGCTGGGAAGGCCAGCACTGCCATTAAGTTGAGGGTTTATGTAGCTAAAACAATGTGTTACGAATTCGTAGATACTCTTAAAACACAAGCCCATTTTGCAAAAAATCATAAAAATTATTATGAAGTTGCTTGAGCAGGTCGCGTGTAAAAACGAGTCCCGTCAAATTCTTTTTTAGCTTTCAACATGCCATGGATGGCATGTAATAGCTTGCGCATTACAGCACAGACCGCTTGAATCTTCTTCAAGCCATTGTCTTCAACCAAATGGGCGTAATAGCCTTTGATATTCGGCTCATAGCGCGTTGCCACCAGAGCTGGCATATACAGTGCCTGACGGATAAATTTATTGCCCGCCTTGCTGATACGCGGCTTTTTCGACACGCTACTGCCCGATTCAAAGTGCCGTGGGTCTAAGCCTGCATAGGCGACCCATTGTTTTGCCGTCATGTCCTGGGGCAATATCATCAATTCGCCCAGTAGTTGGACGGCGCTCGCCTGTGCAATGCCCTTGATGCCCGTGATTAACGCAAAAGCGGTTGCTAACCCGTCATGCCCTGCGATAAGTTCAAGCGCACTGTCGCGGTGGGCTTGAATTTGCTTCTCCAAGACTTCAATCAAGGCGTCGGTGTGCCCGATCACTAAATCCGGCGTCCCCCCGGTGGCTTTTAACGCATGCAGCTGGTTTTTAGTTTGCGTCTTCAGCTTGGTTAAGGCGGTTATTCTTCTCGAAACCGCCCGTAAGGCAAGGTGCCCGTCAGCGGGGCGTTGCCACGCTTCAAAAGACATCCTTTCACAATAAACCGCCAAGGTTCCGGCATCAACCGCATCGGTTTTGCTGCGTTTCATCAACACCTTGGCAAAGTTATGGGCCACCTTTGGGTTGATAACCATGACCTCAATGCCTTCGGCACGACTGAGGGCGACCGCCAAATCAAAATGATAAATACCCGTCGCTTCAATGCAAGCCCTTGATCCGCCTTTCAGTTTTGACAGCATGCCAATAATGGCTTGATGTCCGGATGCCGTATTTTCAAAAGTTTTGGCACTGCGGGCCTTGCCTTTTACACTGACCACAACGGCCAGTTCTTTGCTGCTGACATCAATTCCCACATGATTCATTTTTCATCTCCCCCATTCATTTTGTTATGATGATAACTGGTTTCCCAACCCTGGCACTTCATCTGCCGTCCTTGTGAATGCAGGCTCAGAAGCTTACGCTTACAGGCCTCAGATACTCCACGGCATGGATGACGAGGGTGGGGAGCCTCTCTACGAACAAGCTCAAGGCTTAAGGTCGGGGCGGCTTCCCCAGAAAATCAGTTGTCACTATAAACTTTTTCCTGATTAGCAAGATGCTTCAGCTGAGCGTAACCAACGCACAGGACGCGGCCCAACGGCGATGGCCGCCACCAGCAGACGCTGGGGCAGCTGGTCGAGCTGGAAGCGGCGGTTGAAACGGTAGGCGAACGCCCCCAGATAGCGCGGGGCGTACTTGGCGAAGCCGAAGGCATGGTAAGCACCGCCCAGGCTGGTTTTGAGGTTCCCCAGCACCGTATTGAGCCAAGTGAACTCAAGCATCTCCTTGGGTTTGCGCCCGCCGACGATGATCGCCTGGTGTTGGCAACCCGCTTCGGTCACCGCTGCGAAGCAGGCCAGGCCGTCGGAACAGACCGCGCAACCGGGAACCAGGTTTGCCCTCGCCCAGTCGGCAATGGCCTTGCTGGTGAAGCCCGGGACGGTGGTGAGCTTCAGGTGGAACGGGTGGCTCTCCCCATCGAACGACAAGGCCTCCACAAAAGGCACTTTGTTCTCAGACCCGCGCCCCGCCTTGCCGCCGCTACGCTCGCCCCCCAGATAGGCGTCGTCGATGTCGACTTTGCCGTCCAGCTTATAGTCGCCGTCGCGCTCCGACATGGCCACCATGAGCTTGTGCTGGATCGACCACGCCGTCGGGTAACTGACCCCGAGCTGCCGTTTCAAGGCCAACGAGGACAGTCCGGTCTTGGCTTGGCTGATCAGGTAAATCGCCAGAAACCATACCGTTAGCGGCAGCTTGGTGCCTTGAAATAGCGTGCCTGCAATCAGGGAGGTCTGGTGCCGGCAGGCCTTGCATTGGAAGGTGTTGTGCGCGCCCACCTTGAACACACTGTGCAACTTCCCGGCACAGCAAGGGCACACAAAGCCATCAGGCCAGCGGGTTTTTTCCAGCACGGCCTCACATTGGCTTTCGCTGCCAAACTGACTGATAAAATCGGGCATCGACAGCCCTGCTTGGAATTGGATACGGTTCATTGCCATGACTCAGCCCTCTTGGTGAATGTGGAACTGAGTATACGCCTTCATTTGGTACCATGCCCGGCCTTGGCTGAAGCATCTTACTAATCAGGAACTTTTTTGTCTTACATAATCCTGTGTTTTAGAGATGCCTTTAATATACAAGGTCGGGTTAGCGTCAGCGTAACCCGACGTAATTAGCACAAAAAGCGTCGGGTTACGCTGACGCTAACCCGACCTACGATTGATATACCACTAAAATGCAACGGAAACCTAAAAACCCTTAAGTCTTTGCCCAAACCTCAAGCCGCCCGCAGCACTGGCACGGCGGATAATAATTTCTTCGTGTATGCCTGTTGCGGCTGGGCCAACACCTGTTTGGCGCTGCCGTGTTCAATGATCTTGCCTTTATACATCACCGCCACGTCATCGGCGATTTCCGCCACCACCGCCAGATCGTGGGTGATGAACAAATAACTCACGCCCTGTTCGCGCTGCAAGGTTTTCAGCAAGCCGATGATTTGCGCTTGCACCGATACATCCAACGCGCTGGTCGGCTCATCACACACGATCAGGCGCGGATTGACCGCCAAGGCACGGGCTATGCAAATCCGTTGCCGCTGGCCGCCGGAGAATTCATGCGGATAGCGTGACGCGGACTCTTCCGGCAACCCGACTTGTTGCAGCAATTGCCGGGCGCGGTTTTTCCTTTCCTGTCCGGTGACTTCTGGATACAAAGCCGTGATGCCTTCGGCGATGATGTCGCCAATCAACATGCGCGGGTTCATCGCCGCGAACGGGTCTTGGAACACCATCTGCATGGCGGCGCGTTGTTTGCGCAACGCTTCGCCGCTCAATTCATGCAGGGCAACGCCATCCATAAACACTTGCCCGCTATTATGCGGCAACAGGTTCAACAAACTTTTGCCCAAGGTGGTTTTGCCGCAACCGGATTCGCCGACCAAGGCCAGGGTTTTTCCAGCGTGCAGCTCAAAACTGACCCCGTCCACAGCTTTGACATGATCGACCACGCGCTGGAACAGGCCTTTGCGTATCGGGTAATAACAACAAAAATCCTTCACTTGCAATAACGGTGGGGCGGTTGTGCCGGCGGACGTTTTGACATGGGTGATGGAGGGCAGGGCGTTGAGTAGTTTGCGCGTGTAGGGATGTTTCGGTTGGCTAAAAAAAACCTCCGTAACACCTGTTTCAACAATCTGGCCTTGCTGCATGACAGCGACCCGGTCGGCGACGCTGGACACCAAGGCCAGGTCATGGCTAATGAGCCACAAGGCCATGCCTGTTTGTTGCTGGATATTTTTCAACAACGCCAAGATTTGCGCTTGGATGGTCACGTCCAGCGAGGTCGTCGGTTCGTCGGCAATCAATAAATCTGGCCGCCCCGCCAAGGCCATCGCGATCATCACCCGTTGCCGCTGGCCGCCGGACAATTGGTGAGGGAAATCGTTGACCCGTTGCTGCGGATTGGGGATTTCGACTTGCTGCAATAACTCCAGCACCCGTTGCTGCAATGCCTGTGCGGGTAAGGAAAAATGCAAGTTGACGGTTTCGGCAATTTGCTGGCCTATGGTCATGACCGGGTTCAAGGCCGACATCGGATCTTGGAAAATATAAGCAATCCGGCGTCCGCGGATTTTGCACAGTTCCATTTCCGGCAATTGCGCAAGATTCCTGTCTTGCAAGTTAATTGCTTGGGCGTTGATCTGGGCATTGGGCGGCAACAGGCGCAATACGGATAATGCCGTAATCGACTTGCCCGAACCGGATTCGCCGACCAACGCGAAAGTCTCGCCTGGGTAAACGGCAAAACTAATGTCGTCAACGACAGTCTGTCCGTGGTTGAAAGTGACGCTTAAATGCTCAATTGAAAGGATAGGTGGGTTCATGGGGTCAGGAAATTGGCGGTTCGGTGCGTATACCATCCGAAATAGTGGTTAATGAATGCAGGAAAAGTGGAGGTGGCATATACCCTACAATAAGCCTTAACCCGCTACGCAAAAACAAAAGTTAAAAACATTCTCACACGCTGTTTTACAGACACGCTAAAATAGCACATTTTAAACTTCTACAAGACGATTGGTTTTATGAAATTTAACGGCTTTCTTATGGCTTTGTGGCTCATGTCCAACCTGGCCCTCGCTACGGAAAAAACCACTATCCGCATTGGTGTGCAAGCCACTGGCACAGTGGCTTGGGAATTGGCGGCCCTGCCTAAAAACCCAGAAGCCGATTTTGAATTGGCCATCCAAAAAGTCGCCAATCCTGAAGCAGGGAAGGTGGCTTTGCAATCCGGCGCGGTGGATGTGATTGTATCCGACTGGCTATGGGTGTCACGATTACGCTCTACAGGCGCAGATTTTACGTTTTACCCCTACTCAAGCACCTCTGGCGCGTTGGTTGTGGCTAACGGCAGCCCTATCCACAGCATTAAAGATTTGGCCGGCAAACGTTTAGGGATAGCGGGGGGCGAGCTGGATAAAAATTGGTTGTTGCTGCAAGCCCTGGCGCAAAAAGACCATTTAGATTTAAACACATCGGTGGAAAAAACCGTCGGTGCGCCGCCGTTGCTGAACGAACAAATCCTGCAAAAACGGGTGGACGCCTTGCTGACGTATTGGAATTTCGCCGCCAAATTGGAAGCCCAAGGTTACCGTCAAATCATTGATGGCCGGGAAATTTTAAAAGGCCTGGGCATCACTGAAAACGTGCCGGCCTTAGGTTATGTTTTCAAGCAAAGTTGGGCAAATGCCCATAAACAAGCGCTAAACCATTTTTTGGCGGCCAGTTCGCAAGCAAAAACACAATTATGCACTTCCGATGCGGCATGGAGTGGCATCTTGCCCCTGACACAAACCGAAGACGCAACCACGCAAGCGGTCCTGCGTCGGCATTATTGTGAAGGCGCGGTCAGCCAATGGGGCGACAAGGAACAACAAGCCGCCGCACACATTTACAGCTTATTGCGCCAGTTAAGCAACGGCCAGCTCACTGGCCCGGCTGAAACTCTCGATGCCGGCACTTTTTGGGCCCAATAAACATTTTGATCGGTTTCCAAAAACTTCTCCCCACCTTATCCTTGCTGGCGTTAACCGCCATCTGGCAAGGTGTGGCGGTGTTCGTCAACAGCCACACCTTGCCTACCCCGTACGCGGTTGCCTGGGTGTTGTGGCAAGCCATCGCCTCGGGGCAACTGCCATACCATCTGGGCGTGACCTTGCTAAGGTTGGTGACAAGTTTCACCATCGCGATGCTGATGGGTTCGGCGATTGGCATCCTGTTGGGGCGCAGCCGGAAACTGGATGCATTTTTTGACAACTGGCTAGTGATCTTCCTGAACGTCCCCGCCCTCGTCACCATCATCCTCTGTTACGTCTGGTTAGGATTGGTGGAATCGGCGGCGATATTGGCGGTGGTCATCAACAAATTGCCCAATGTCATCGTCACCGTCAGGGAAGGCACCCGCGCCTTAGATCAGGACTTGCTGGACATGGCGCGTTGCTATGGTTTTGGCAAACGCAAGACCTTGCTCCATGTCATCTGGCCGCAACTGCACCCTTTTATTATGGCGGCGACCCGCTCAGGGCTGGCGCTGATCTGGAAAATCATTTTGGTGGTTGAACTGCTGGGCCGCAGCAACGGCATGGGTTATCAATTGCATTTGTTCTTCCAGCTGTTTGATGTCGCCAGCATATTGGCTTACACCATCGCTTTTGTCGTGGTGATGCAGCTGATCGAGCTGTTGGTTTTAAAACCCCTGGACAAAACCGCGCAACGGTGGCGGCGGTGAACATCCTCATCAACAACAAAACTTACTTGGCGGCGGGACGGTCAGTAGCCAAACCAGCGATTGTCGATTTCTCCTTAACCTTAAACCCAGGGGAATTCGTCTGTCTGGTCGGCCCTTCCGGCTGCGGCAAAACCACGTTGCTGAATATTATTGCCGGGCTCGACCAAGATTACGACGGCGAGATCCTCACCGCGAAAGCCAACACCAGCCCCAAAATTGGCTACGTATTCCAAAACCCGCGCTTGCTGCCATGGCGCACCGTCCGTGAAAACATTGAATTGGTGTTGGATAGCCAGATACCCGCCAGCATGGTTGACGAATTGCTGGAGATGATGCAATTGACCAGCGTCCAACACGTTTATCCCGAACGGCTGTCGCTGGGTATGAGCCGCCGCGTCGCCATCATCCGCGCTTTCGCCGTCAATCCGGATGTGCTGCTTATGGACGAGCCATTTGTTTCGCTTGATGCGCCGACCGCCAGGCAAGTGCGGGAATTGCTGATGCAGCTTTGGCAACGGCGCCCGCACCGTGTCCTGTTCGTCACCCACGATTTGCGCGAAGCCATTGCTTTGGCAGACAAATTGGTGTTTTTGTCAGCCTCGCCCATGACCGTAGTCCGTGAAATGGCCGTGCCCATTGCCCGGGACGGACGGACGGACGAGGCGGCAATTGAAGCATTTAGGCAGCAGCTTAAAAGCGGATACCCGGACATCAGCGGACTATTGTAAAGTTTTGCAGGCGTCAATTTCCGCAAAAACGGTTGCGCATTCCGGGAAAATATTCGATACTTCAAAGTTATCCAGTTTTGCTAAATAGGAACTTTGCTGGATTTAATTTATTACTCCCGGAGAACCATAAACTATGAAGAACAACATCCTGTTAGGCTTTGCTTTTGCTGTGGTTGCACTCAATCCAGCCTTGTCTTCAGCCGCTACCGACGACAAATACCCCGCCGCCGATTTCCAACCCATTGTCATCTACCTAGATAAAGATGCCGTCCAAACTGCCGCCGCCGATGCAGAACCCGAATTCGACGCCAAATACCCAGCCGCCAATTTCCAACCTAAAGTCATTTATGCAGATCAAGGTTTAATCGAAGCCGCCGAAGACAAATTCGACCCTAAATACCCCGCGGCTTATTTCAAACCCAAAGTCATTTATCCATAAAATCTCCCTGATCTTTTTAAAATCACGTCTATAGGGAAGGCTGACGGCGGGCTCAGGATTGACGGCATTTGCAGGATGCGGACATAAAAAGTGGTAATTTATCACACGTATTTATGGTAGAATGCCCGCTAAATACCCATGGGGTTAAGTCCCGATAGCTCAGCAGGATAGAGCGGTCCCCTCCTAAGGGACAGGCCGGCGGTTCGAATCCGCCTTGGGACGCCAAACACCGATGCAACAGCATCCAACGAAGTGCCTTAACCCGCAAGTTGACTGGCTTAGCGGGTTTTTTATTGTCCAGCGAAGTGCAACAAGATACATTGACATACCCCCAAACGTGGGGGTATCTTTGGGGGTATATTCTACTTTTACAAACTTGATACCCCCAATGCCACTATCAGACCCTGCCTGTAAGAATGCCAAGCCCAAGGACAAGCCCTATAAACTAGCTGATGAAAAGGGCTTGTTTTTGTTGGTAAACCCCAACGGTTCAAAATACTTTCGATTGAAGTGCCGATTTGATGGTAAGGAAAAAATGTTAGCTTTGGGGGTATATCCAGAAACCAGTTTAAAAAAAGCCAGAGAAGATCGGGACAATGCCAGAAAACAACTTGCTGATGGTATCGACCCCAACGAAAACAAAAAAGCCGTTAAACAATCCAAAGCCGAAAGGGCGGCAAACAGCTTTGAAGTGATCGCCCGCGAATGGTACGAAAGGAACATGGGCGATAAATCCACAGATCATAAAAAGCGTGTAACGGGATTGTTCGAGCGTGATTTATTTCCATACCTTGGCGGTAAGCCTATAACCGACTTAAAAGCCCCCGAACTGTTGGCGGCATTACGGCGTATAGAAGCCAGAAACGCCATAGAAACCGCACACCGCGCCTTGCAAATATGCGGGCAAGTATTCCGTTATGCCATTGCTACGGGGCGCACGGAGCGGGATATAACGCCAGATTTACGCGGCTCATTAATGACCTCAAGGGCGGGCATTTTTCAGCCGTCACAGAACCCAAACAAGCCGCCGAACTGTTACGCGCCATTGATGGCTATAGCGGTTCGTTTATCGTTAAATCCGCGTTACAGCTTGCGCCCTTGGTGTTTGTCAGACCGGGCGAACTCAGACAAGCCGAATGGGAACACATCGACCTTGAGGCCAAAGAGTGGCGGTATCTGGTCACTAAAACCCAAACCCCGCATATTGTGCCGTTATCAGCCCAAGCCATTACCATCTTGCAAGAACTCAAGCCCCTGACTGGAAACGGGCGTTATATCTTCCCAAGTGCCAGAACGCCCAATGGATCGCGCCCAATGTCTGATATGGCGTTATTGGCGGCTCTAAGGCGTATGGGTATCAGTAAAGAAGAAATGACCATTCACGGCTTTCGGGCATTAGCCCGAACGGTACTGGATGAAGTGCTAGGCTTTCGCCCTGACTTTATCGAGCATCAATTAGCCCACGCCGTGAGAGACCCCAACGGGCGGGCATATAACCGCACGGCGCACCTGCCCGAACGCCATAAGATGATGCAAGCATGGGCGGACTATCTCGACGGCTTGAAGAACGGGGCGCAAGTGATACCGTTTAAAAAGGCTATGTCACCGTTAATTATGGAATCACCCCCCCAAAGCCCTGTCTGATCAGTTAACTGCCATTTGACGAGGACAAGCCCATGATTGCCGAAGACTTTAAGGAATTGCTGTCAAGCCTGTGCGGGCTTAGCCACCATCAGCGAAACGTGGCCAAGGCCGCACTTGACCGTCAAACCGACCTGCCCGAAGTCATAGAAGTGGTTGAAACCCGCTTTGAGCTGAAACCGGCTTGTCCGCATTGCGCGGGTATCCTGCTGTCGAGGTACGGCTTCGCCAGCGGCCTGCAGCGCTACCGTTGCCAAAGTTTCCGGAAAACCTTCAACGCCCTGACGGGATCGCCCTTGGCGCGGTTGCGCCATAAGCCCAAATGGCCGGGTTACTTGGCGGCGTTGGCGGAGTCGAAAACGGTGCGCGAGTCCGCCGCCGAGGCGGGTGTCCACCGTAACACCAGTTTCCGGTGGCGGCACCGGTTCCTGGACGGTATCAGCCTGGACTACCCCGGTGCGCTCGAAGGCATCACCGAAGCGGATGAAACCTATCTCCTGGAATCGGACAAGGGCAAGCGGAACTTAAGCCGCCAGCCCAGGAAACGTGGGGGCAGCGCCCAGAAGCGCGGCATCTCCGACGAACAGGTCTGCATCTTGGTGGCGCGTGACCGCTCCGGCCACACCCTGGATTTCGTCACCGGCAACGGCCAGCTGGCCAGGACGCGTTTGTCGGAAGCCCTCAAGCGGCTGCTGGCCACGGACGCGCTGCTGGTCAGTGACGGCAACCCCACCTACAGCGCGTTCTGCCGGACGGAAGGCATCAGCCACGAAGCCGTCAACCTTAGCCAACACCAGCGGGTCAAAGGGGCTTACCACATACAGAACGTCAATGCCTACCACAGCCGCTTCAAGCTGTGGCTAGACCGCTTTCATGGTGTCGCCACCGACTATTTGCCGCACTATCTCGGCTGGCGGCGGGTCTTTGAGCAGCACCATAACCCAACACCCCAATGGCTGCTCAATGCCGCCTTGGGGAATTTTCAACAATCAACGGTGACATAGCCTTTAAAAAAGCCGTGTGATGCCGGATTGCTTTTGTGGCTTGAATTGTCCAGAGACGTATAATAAAGTCCGACAAGACACCAACAGGGGCAAGACATGACAACCGTAGAACTCGACAACGAAACCACCGCCTTGCTGGCTGAGATGGCGGAACAGGAACATACCACCTTGGCGCAACTGGCAAACAGGCTATTGACCGAATGCCTTGAGGATTGGCAGGACGCACGGGCGGCTGATGAAGCATTGGCAAAACTTCAAAGCGGCAACAGTACGCTTTTGGAGTGGGGAAAAGTTAAAGCGGGGCTTTATGACGTGGACAGTTAAGGTCGATGATAAAGCCGCAAAGATTTTGAAATCGTTGGACAAACCACAAAAACAAAGGCTGGAGGCATTTATTGACGGCTTACAGACAACAGGCAACCCACGCGCCTGCGGAAAAGCCCTACAAGGCCAACTTGCCGGATATTGGCGATACCGTGTCGGTGATTACCGGATCATCTGCCAAATCAAAGACGGCGAACTGCTTATCTTAGCGATTGAAATCGGACACAGGAAAGGCATTTACCGCTGACCAACAACCAACCTTACCAGTGAAACCCACTATGCAAACTCTACAAATCAGTGACCAAGCCGCCAACAACCTAAACGACATGGCGCGGCAAGAACACCTTGCCCCTGCCGAACTCATTGAACAGCTCATTGAAAAACACCGTAACGAACAGGCTAAACGGCGCGAATTACAAGCGTTTTTCAAGCCTTATCAGAAAGATATGACAGGCTTTACCTTTGATCGGGAAGAAGCCAATGCCCGGTGAGTTTATCGACACCAATATCGTCATTTACAGCTTGAGCAAAGACGGGCAAAAACAACAAAAAGCCTTGGCATTATTGGCGGACAAGCCCGTTATGTCCGTGCAAGTATTGAGCGAGACCGCCAATATCATGAGGCGCAAGCTAGGCTTTGATACAGCCGCTATCCGCGCCGTTATTAACAGGATCAGCCAAGAATGCCTAAACTTGCAACCGCTTACCCTGAACACGCTTAACAACGCCATCGACATAGCCGGACGTTACGGTTTTTCCCATTACGACAGCCTCATCATTGCCGCCGCCCTACAAGCCGATTGCACCCTGTTGTATTCGGAAGACATGCAGCACGGGCAAGTCATTGATGGGCGGCTGGTCGTTATTAACCCGTTTTTGTCAATATGACACCTTTCAAAACCTATTTAGACCAATAAAACCACCTAGCTATATGAAATAACGCCCTATTTTCACCCTTGGCGTACTCTTTTGATATAATCCAACCTGACCGGATAGCCCGACGGGGCAATAAGTAGGAGTCATTACCCTATTTCCGGTTAATCCCTTCGTAATGATCGCGCTTTAATGGGGCGTTATGTCTGAACATAAAAACCGACAAAACAGGCTGAAATTGCCTGAGTTTGCTTACTTCTGGTTAAGTGACAAAGACCATTTCCTAAAAAGAGAATTACCCGTTGTAGAACGGCTGATAAATTCAACAGATTGTGGTTTTTTGAATGCTTTCCAGAAAATTGATGGCATCATCAAAGATCATGATCATTATTCTGCTTATTCTCAATGGGGCAAGTTCCTAGATTGGCTTGTTCACTGTTCAGTTGCTTATCCACAAGAAAATGCAAACAAGATAAGGAACGCCAAAAAAGACTTTGCCAAAAGATTGTTGGACATCAGCAAGCGTGCCAACGAATTATCAACCCTGATGCGGTTGGCTGACATGATAGGCACTGAGTACGGGCTATGTGAAAAAGTTGATTTTCACCCATTAGGGCTTTTACAAAGCACTATTGAAAATCAAGCCGATGCCGAAACAAAAGTCAGGTATAACCTCTATGCTAGGGATTTGATTGGAAAGGCAAGAAACCTTGACCTTAAATATTATCCGTCCACAAACAGTTTGCTGGATGAAATCTCAAGGCAGTATAAGCAAGGCTACAACTCAACACATTATTCTGTTTTGGTTGATGTAAATAACCAAACCACTATCGCTAATGATTTTTTCATGAATTTTTATGATGAATTGCAACATCAAATTGATATTAAATGCTTTTCACCAAAGATTTTGGAAGAAAAGATTATTACCTTAGCCAATTGGAGCGATATATTCAGTGTGGCTTTAGGCGTAACTATTACAGAACAACACATAAAAGACTTTAGGCGAAAAGTAAAAAATCAGTAAGGGTGGAAATGGTCGGCCTTATTTTTTTCCAATTTCCACCGACATTAAAAAACAAGCCCCATAAACTTGCACTTTCTTTTATTTAAATATCAAAGAGGTGCAAAAAATGCCAACGAAAACCAACCAAAAAACCCCGCCCCACAAAATCAAGCCGATAAGTGCGGCGGTTCACCACGGGCAGGAAACCACATGCCCCACACCCAAACCCCGCAACAAAGTAACCTACGTTCCTTCGCCATTGCCGCCTGAAGGTGTGGCGCGTCTGCCTTCTATTCTGGCGTTCTTGAATATCTCCAAAACCAGTTTTCTTAACGGCGTGAAGGAAGGCCGCTATCCAGCCGGAAAGCTCCTATCCCCGCGTTGCCGTGTCTGGGATGTTGATTCAATCAGGGCTTTAGTTGCTGAATTGGGGGGCGAAAAATGAACACACTAACACCAAGGCAGTTGCATTGCCTTCTATTATCCTTATTGGCCTCATTGGATTTTGACATTGGTCACTTATTCAATGAAATAGAAGTGCTAAAGCCACAGTATGGGGAAACTGAACAAACTAATGATTTCACAGAAGGTGCAGAAAGAGCAAAGACTACACTTATCGCCCTATACGCTATTGCGTCGCTTCAAACAGTCCCAAAAGTCACCGCCAGCAGCGTTGAAACTACGGTAGCCAGCGAGGCAAGCCGCACCGAACGCTTTGAAGCCTTCTTGAAATGTCATGATGCCGATACATTTGCTTTTATTGATTGGCTGGTAAGGCTTTGTAGAGACGGAAACCAAGAGGGCATTGATTTTTTAGAAAACTTTGTCATTGGTCTTTACGAAGCCGCATCCTACTTTATGTATGAAAATCAACTCCATACGGATAGTGATTTTAGGGGAAACGTCATTAAGTTCCTGTCCGAGATACGTTGCCACTTGAAAGGCCACTATCATGAGGGGGCGGAATGATTGCGTATTTTGACGACACCACCGCACCCAACCCCATTGGCCGAAAAAGGCCGTATTGTTGCCCACTCTTGACGGCTTATCGTTTGGCGGTTACGCTTGCCATGCCTTACAAAAAAAGTAAGGCCGGGCGTGGAAACCTGTTTTTTAGACTAGGCGTTAAAACGCCGCGATTCTTTGCGGCTTTTTTATGCCCATCATTCAGGCAGGCGGCAAGCCGTGCCTATTCTGTTATGGCGGGTTGCTTTGGGCGGCGTTCAACGCCGGCCGCACCTAGTCGCGGTATTTCCACCCCATTGCAACCCGTCGCCCATGCCGTGGAAAGCATGACCGGCGGTTATTCCCTTTCAAGACTAGGAGCCACCGTATGAACACCCAATCAAATACCACCCAAAATCCGGCCAACGACCAATCCATCGCCCCCCCAAACTTAAATCCAAACGAAAACCTAACAGCCAGCGGGGCAAAAGGCGGCAAAAAATCTGTTTTGTTCGCCCTATCTACCCTTGCTTTGGCTGGCTGTCACCATCTCGACAAGTCAGGGCTGGAATGCTTGGCAAACTTGGACGAGGATGCCATCAACATGGCGCAAAACCTGTCATCAGCCTTAGCGGCCTTTGGCGAGCAATTGCACGGCAACCTGAAGGAAGAGGAAGAAGCTCCAAGCACTGACCAAATGGCGGCGTTGCTGTTCAGCGTGTCTTACCAGATGGATGTGCTGGCAGGGTTGCTGCATGTGTCACAGCAGGCCAAGTCTTTCTTGCTCAAGCCCGAACTGGCTGAATTTATGCGGGAAACACTCGCAAGAAAGCCCTCTTAACTCAAGATTAAGCGGGCTTTCTGCTGGTAAAAACGTGCTGTGCACAGCGGGCTTATTTAGCCCGAGGGGTGGTTTTTTGCCAGCGTTTTGCCCGCAAGGAGCAAAAGCATGAACATACAACACCTTGAAGACGCTTGCCGCCAAGCCTGTGAACAAATTGGCGTGGATTACCAACCCGTTGCCGCCGATGGTGTGTGGCATGTGGCGAACCTGAGCGATGACCACAAAGGCAAGAACGATGCACGGATTAAGCTGTTCCCTGACCGGCAAGGCGGGATTGTCTGGAATCATAAAAGCGGTGAAAGGCAGACGTTCTTTATCAACAGGATGCAGCAAGGCAGCCTATCCCCCGAAGAACGCGCCCGTATCGAGGGCGAAAAACGCCGCCGTGAGGCTGGGCTATTGCAACGCCAAAACAAGGCCGCCAAACGGGCGAAATCGCTTTGGGATAACGCCAGCCCCGCACCTGCCAGCCATCCTTACCTTGTCCGCAAGCACGTTAAGCCGCACTGGTTGCGGGTGGCCACTTGGGAACGGCTGATACTTCAAGAAAACCGCAAACCTGCCAAGCTGGTGATAGAAAACGCCCTGCTAGTGCCACTTTATAACGCGAGTGGGGCTATCCGTAGCCTACAGGCCATATTTCCTGCCAGATCGCCAGAACTGGACAGGGATAAAGATATGCTTTCAGGTGGTGGCCTTGCGGGTTTGTTTTGGTGGCTTGGGGCAAAATCTGACACGGTCTTGATCGCCGAGGGCTTTGCCACCGCCGCCACCCTGCACGAAGAAACCGGACACCGCGTTTATATCGCCTTTACGGCAAATAACCTGCTTGCGGTCGGGCGGCTGTTACGGGAAAAACTGCCTGATGCCGAACTGGTGTTCTGTGCGGACAATGACACGAAAACACTAGGAAATCCCGGCTTGACCAAAGCCACGGAGGCCGCGCAAGCGGTCAATGGTAGCGTTGCCGTACCCCCGATTCATGGGGATTTTAACGATTACGCCGTTTTTCTCAAGGAGCTAGGCAATGGATAAGGACACGAAAAAACCTGTTTTGGAAGTGGTGAATTCCGCCAAGAAACCGCCACCTAAAAAGCCAAGCAACACGGGCGGAAATGGCGGCAATAATAGCGGTGGTAGCAAAGGCTCAAAAAGCCCTGAACAGTTTGGCGATTACAAAGTGATTAACGGCGCGTTCCATCAGGTCAAAGTGGTAAAGGATGGTGAGGGCGGCTTTAAAAGCGTTGATTTTCCTTTGTGTGACTTCACTTGCCGGATTGTCGAGGAAATCATAGCGGATGACGGGCTGACCGACACCGCTTTTTTGCGTGTCGAGGGCAAGCGGTCGGACGGCGTGGCCTTGCCCTTGGTGGATGTTCCGGCAAAGGCGTTTTATTCTTCGCAAGGCAATTGGGCGAATGAATATTGGGGGACGTTGCCCTTTATTTATCCGGGTGCGGCAAAAAAAGACAACCTACGCGCCTGTATCCATTTGCATTCCCGCTTACCGGGCGATGTGCCGCGCCGTTCCATCTACAAATATACGGGCTGGAAGCTGATTAATGACCGTTGGCACTATCTCACGGGTTCGGGTTCGTTAACCGCCGATGGCCTGATAAGCGGGGCTGAGGTGGATTTGGGCGGTGGCCACATGAGCCGCTACCAACTGGCCGCACCTCTGACAGGTGAAGCCTTGAGCCAAGCCGTAGCCGACACCTTGGCGTTATTTGCGTTATGCCCTAGCAAGCCTTATGTGGGTGCGGCTTTGTTCGCGGCGGTTGCCCGTGCGCCCTTGGGGGAATGCCACCCGACAGACTTTGCCATCTGGTTGCATGGCCTGACCGGATCGCGCAAAAGTGCAGTTGCCGCGATTGCCCAAGCCTTTTTCGGCAACTTCACCGCCCGAAGCTTTCCCGCCAATTGGTCGGACAGTGTGAACGATTGCGAAATGAAGAGCCACCAAGCCAAGGATGCGGTGTTTGTGGTCGATGACTTCAAGCCCTCCATATCCCAAAGCGAGGCGGCAAAGCTCCACGCGATGGCCGAACGGCTGATACGCAATACAGGCAATCAGGCAGGCCGTGGGAGGCGTGGGGCGGACATGCAAGCCAAGGCCGCGCCCTATAACCGTTCGCTGATGATCGTTACCGCCGAAGATTTGCCGCGTGGTCAATCGCTGTTAGGCCGCTTGCTGATTCTGGAGCTTAGCCGTTCTGATGTCGATAACGCGGTATTGACCAGATTACAGCAAGCCGCCGAGTCGGGGCGGTTGTCGGGCTTGATGTCGGCTTACCTGCAATGGTTAGCCCCGCGCTTGGATGAATTGAAAAAAACTTTTCCTAAAAATGTGGAGGCGTTACGCAATGCCAGCATTCGCGATGGTCTTGCCACCTCACACCCCCGCGCCCCTGAGATTTACGCCAATATGGTGGCGGGGGCTGAGCAGTTCTTGGCGTTCTTGGAAGCCGTGGGCGGTGCCAGCAGTGAAAGCGGGAACGATTGCCTGTTAGCGGTCGAGGCCAACCTACAGCAAGCTTTTAGCGAGCAAGGCACGTATTTAAGCGAACAGGACGAAATCGAGCGGTTCTTACAGCTACTTCGCGCTGTGTTCAGTTCCGGCAATGCCCATGTGGCTTGCCGATTAAAGCAACGCGAACCGACATTGAGGCCGTATGCGTGGGGTTGGCGGCTGGACGGTGTCAGCCCTATGGGTGATAAAACTCATAGCCCGATGGGGGATTGTATCGGCTGGTACTGTGACCCAACAGGCAACACCCACGCCGAGCTATGGCTACAGCAGGAAACGGCGTTCAAGGTGGTGCAACAGTTCGCCAGAAACCAAGGCGATACCTTCCTGATTAGCCCTGCCAGCTTATGGCGGCGGATGCACGAACGGGGCTTGATCCTTAAGACTGAACCGAACGCCAGCCGCAACCAACCCCGCTTGGCTGTCAAGCGCATGATTGCAGGGCGTGAGCTTCGCGTGATGGTCTTGTCCGCCGAGCTGGTCGAGTCGGGCGAATAAAAAAGTTAAGTGGATATAGTATTATTTTGTGGGGAATGTGGGGAGATAGGCTTCTAGCCCTTATATATCAAGTCTTACAGCTCCCCACAGGGATTTTTTTTGTGGGGAGATTCCCCACAAATGTGGGGAGCAAGAAAAACCGCGCCGGAACCAAAAATGCCGCCTGATGACCACAAAAACGACCTAAAAAAGCCCAACTCCCCACAAAACAGCCAAATTGTGTGGGGAGATTCCCCTCATTTTGAGGCCATGTGGGGAGCTGGAAGCCGCGCCACACAAGGGCTAGAAGCCTATCTCCCCACATTCCCCACATCCTACACATAGGAGGGGGTAGAGGAATATTTTTATAGCCCCGTGGGGGCGGGGTCAAATCTCTAGGGTTTTCCCTTGCCTTTGCGTCGCCCTAATCGTGTTCAGGCTTCCCGATAATTGAATAGAAAAAGCCCACGGGCGGCGCGGGTTGGACGGAAAAGGTACTACGCTGCTATTAGTCTGCACGGGCTTGAACAACCGCGCTTTTTTCCTGAATTCTTGGGTTTATAGGGGGGTTCTGTTAGCTATGACTAAACGGCAAAGGCACTACAAGATAAGTTTGTTACCCAACAAAGCCCACAGGCGGGAATTCAATCCGGTATCGGGCATAAAGGCCAGAAAATAAAAAGGTACTACCGAAACGTTTTTTATAGCCAAGCGACTCGAAGGTGCGGCGGCTGGAAAGATTTGCAATCCCTATGGTCTCGACTACAAGCCTGTAATTAATTGATAATATTATGTTATTTCGCCTTGGCTTGCAGGTGATGACCATGCCAAGCCCTACCTTTTGGCGTATCTGATGGGGGCGGGGGGAGAGTAAGTGCTTATAGCTTGGGTGTCGCTGGACTCTTCGCGCCGTCTCACATTTGAGGTAAGCCATTGCAGGTAAAACAAGCTTTCTGGTGAATACCGGACAAACCCGAAAACCTTTAAATTCGCCTATAGGCGAAAACTGAACGGCGCATTTTGTCCGCCTTAACCGCCTGACCGCAACGCTTGCAGTTATTTATGTAAAACATAATTTAACATAATTTAACATAATGCCCCTTATGCGAAGTTATTAATGTTTTACATAAATAACTTGACTTTCAGGAACACAGGAAACACGCGGCCTACAGCCATTTTTTACCCCAATAAAAATATATTGACATTATCATTTATTAATGTTTTACAATATTAACAATTATAAGGCATACAGAACCGCAACGGTTGCGGTATGCCTTAAGAATTTATTCAGGCACTTTTCAAAGGCTACACAATGGAACAACAACCCAAAAAGACACGCGCCAAAGGTGGTGGAAGAAAGCCGTTACCGATAGAAGAAAGGGCAATGAACACCGCTATCCGGCTGACCCCCGCACAGCATCAAAAATTTATAGCTTTAGGCGGTGTCGTCTGGCTAAGGGAACAAATCGAGAAAGCGGAACTGATGGAATAACGGTGGCCTAATTCCCAAAATTAGCCCAAAAGATGGGCAACCCCGCTTAGTTGGGGGTACTTTTGGGGGTACATTTTAAAAATGGAAAACACAAAGCCTTTATTATCAAGGCATACAGGCTAACATTAGATAGGCCTTGGCCAAAGAAGTACAGAAACCCGCAAGCTGACTGGCTTGGCGGGTTTTTTATTGTCCAATGTCCGCGTTACAGCTTGTCACCTTGGTGTTCGTCAGACAGGGTGAACCCAGACAAGCCTAATGGGAACACATCGACGTTGAAGCTAAAGAATGGCGGTATCTGGTCACTAAAACCCAAACACCGCACATTGTGCCGTTATCAGCCAGGGCAAACGCATTTGGCTTTTTTATTCATTACAAAATCAATGGGTATAAAAAACGGTAAAAGTTTTGATTGTTTTGCGTGTTTATAACATATTGATTATCAATGTGTTTCGTTTTAATGCGTTCATTCTAGGTAACTGGGGGGACGCCGATAATAACGATGAGGGGGATGCTTATATGGTTTATGGCGGCGTAATTTAAAACCCAGAAAAGGCCGATACTGTTTTGGCTGGCAAGGGTGATGCCCGACAAGACCGTGCCGCTGAGGTTGTCGGGCCGTTTGCCGTACACCTTATCGCCTTGGCAGCTGTTTTTCAGTAGGTGGAAGTTGGCATGGGATACGCCATGCCAACCCGGTTTCGGGGCGTTGCCAACTAAAGCTTAAGTTTCGGGCGGCAACCCGTCAGCCACATAACCTAGATCCTGTGCGCCCTGCCGGTTGTAGCCCGCGTTGAGCAATGCTTGGTTGAGCTGTTCTTGCAGATAGGCCAAAGCTTGTTTGACACCCGCAACCGACAAGCCTAGCCGCTCAACAACTTCCCCGCGAATTTCAGGCGCCCCCGTTTGTTTGTCCCAACCTAGCAAATTGCAATTTTCATTTTGGTCAACCAACAGGTTGTACAGCTCCCATTGGGTGTTTTTGATATTGCCAGGATCCCAGTAGCGCACCAGTTTCCAAGGGTTTTCGAAATAGGATTGCACATGGTTAGGCTGCACCACGGGGCCCGGCACGATGAGCGGTTGATGGGGCGTAGGTTCGCCAGTCGGGCTGGTCAGGCGTTGGGTGATGTCAAGATACCAATTGTACTTGTCTTGGATATAGTTGGTGTCCAGCGGTGCGGTGATGTTGTCATCCGACACGAACAACACGCCTTGGCGTTTGCTCTCCGCCCCGTGCCTGATGACGTGTGAGAGGTCTTCCCCGGCCAGCGGACGGACATCGTGGCCTTGGATGAATTTGGCCAAGCTGGCTTGGTCGTTTTCGTCGTATCCTGCCAAGCCCAATAGGGTCGGGATCCAGTCCACATGCGTGGTGTGGGTTTCCACAATGCGCATTTCCTTGCGATGGTTGACCCTAGGTGAGGAAATGATGGCGGGGACGTGGATGCTTTCCTGATACGCCCCGTGCCATTTTTCCAGTTGCCCGCCGTGGGCACCCGCCAATTCGCCATGGTCTGAAGTGAAGACCACGATGGTGTTCTCCGCCAAACCGCTCTCGTATAAACGCTCCAGGACTGCGCTGACTTCCAGGTTCACCAAATATTGCAAATACAGGTAAAACTCCAGATAACTGCTGTACCAATCTTCGGCATCTTTTTGCATCTTAAACGGATAAGGCGAAGGGATGACGGCGTTTTGACCCCGTAAGGTAGTTAGGGCCAACTGGAATTTGTAAGAATAATCGTATTGGCAGTCGGGCTTGCCTTTCAGGTCAGAAGACCAACTGGCGGGCAGCTTGACCTTGTCCAACTTGAAGCCACCGGGGTTAAGCGGCACGCGGTAGGTCGCGGGTTTACCGCCGTAGGCTGGCGGTTGGCTATGCCGGCCTTTGGTTGGCGCACCATAGGGGGTGATGCGTCCAGGCGGTCGGGCGTTCTGCGCCTCAGGGCCTGGAGCCTCGACGCCGGGCCGCCACGGGAACGGGTACGCACCTATATCATGCGGGTTGACAAATGAGGCCACCGCCAGCCAAGGCCGTTGGTCGAAGGTGGCGTTGGTGGCGTTGTTGCTGTTGATGATATTGGCCTCCACACCCAACGCTTTGCGGCGCAGGAAGGTGTTGACCAAATCGGTGTAGCTTTTGTCACGATAAACTCCGAGGTTAGGTGTGCCAAAACGTTGGTCGGAAGGGTAGGAATATTCCCAGTTGCTAAAGCCCCATTGCTCCAAATTAGCCATCGGGGGGTTGGATAAGTCCCAGCGGCCAAAATAATGGGTTTCATAGCCAGCGGCGCGGAACCAGTCGCCCATGGTCGGCACGCCATCTTGCGGTAACCAGGGGAAGGCCGGGTCGGTGTCCACCTTGAACATGCCTTCGGTTTGGGTCACGCCGCTGCGCGCACTGTATTGCCCCGTCATGATGGTTGAGCGGCTGGGCACGCAAGCGATGCTGGACGTGGTGTGGTTTTGCAAGGACACGCCGTGGTCACGCAACAACCGGAATCCCGGAAACAGGTCGGCATAGGGATTGTCTTGCAGGTCGCCTTTTTGGAAGCGGAGTATCTGGTATAAAGGGTCGAGCGGGTCATCGGGATAATGCGGCGGGTAACGCATTTGGTCGACTAAAATGAAGAGGATATTGGGTCTTGTCGTATTCATGGCCATCCTTCCTGAGTGAGAAAATTTATGGGCGGGCTTTACGTTGAGCCCCGTTCATTTTTTTAATGCCCGGGGAGTATACTTTTCGGGCATGCACAGAGGTAGTGAATAGTTAACATTTTAGAAATATATTTTGGCTCCTCAGCCGGATGGGGCATGTTGCCATGTCCGCAAGGTTCCACTGCCATTCGGAAATAATAGCACCGGCAAAACGTTAGGGACGGGGTTGTAAAACCCCGTCCAGTTGGAGGCGCATTATGCGAGGTTGAGCGGGTTAGAGCGCTTTGTATGCATTTGCGATTTCGACATTTATTTTTGCAGCAAGCTCCTGCGATTCTCGCATAAGGGATTGCACCCGCTCTAGATTACTTTGGTGCTGTGCCCAAATATCCAGCCCAACAATGGCCGCAAAATCCATTTTTGTTGGAGCCCTGGAACTCTCGTAAGCCTCCAGTCGTTTGACTCGTTCTGGAATGTCTTTAATGCCACGCGCTTTTGGAGACAGTTTCGCATTACTATGCATCCAGGTTTTCCATTCCTTGTTGCCTTTTGACTGATTGCACTTTCCGCAGCATGGTACGAGGTTGTGGATTTCTGAAATATAGCCAGTTGGTTTTTTATCTTTGACGAGTGAGCGGAGGTGATCCCATTCCGAAGCAACACTGCCACAGTATGCGCACTGAAATGTTTCTGGGGTCATCCCGAGAATTTCCAAGGCCTGTTTGACATCTTTCGCGCTCGGCGGCACGACGGGAATTATGGAATTGATGAATGCGTTTGTAATGCTTGAAGAGCGCCCGGTGATCTTCATCGGGGTTGGCATTCGGAACAGCGATAAGTATTTCATAGGGATTGTGCTACAAGTGATTATCTGAATTTGGTTAACACACTACCTGGCATGGTGACCCGCTTTTATTGTACAGTTGCTTTTCCCCTTAATTAAGAATGATTCGTAACACCGCAGAGACAGGGGCAAGTAGTACTGTTTTTTGAGACTTTCCCACTTACAAGTCAAGTCCTGTATTTTCGCCATGCTTTTTCGTCGATGTATTCGCACAGTGAGTGGTTGTATAGCCATAGTTTTGCCAATCAGGCTACATATCAAGATACCAATTGTATTGGTCTTGGATGAATTTGGCTAAGCGTTGTTGGTCATTTTCATGGTATCTGGCAACCCAGCAGGGTTGCAATCCAAGCAACAGGCGTGGTGTGGATTTTCACTTTGCGTATGGCCTGTCGGGGTTGGTCAATCGGTGGGAACATCCTATTGGTCTTGCTATTGATCCCCGCTATATATACTTCAAACGGTCACATTTTTGGTTTTTGTATGAGCTATCTTGTTGATTTAAAACATATCAGTTTGCGGTTCCCCTCTTTGAAAAAGAGGGGTTAGGGGAGATTTTTTAAATAAATCCTCCCCAATCCCCTTTATGCCCTCCGGGTGCTTTTTCAACGGGGGAGGATGAACCATAAAAAAACCGAAAACTTGCCCGTTCAGAGTATAGGGGTATGCCCTTAATCACCTTTTACGCTGGTAAGCGTCTTCTAAAATCTCTTCGGCACTCCGTCCATGGGCGGCTAAAGCGTCGGCCCTCAGAATAGACAAGCCTAGGCCGTGGCCTGCGCCGATTCCTTCGAAGTACCAGGCATTTTGGTCAACCGATTTGATGGTGTCAGGGCAGGAGGGGAGTTTTAGGGTGTTGCGGAAAATCTCGCAACTGAGGGTTTCCTCATGCTCAGGATAGTACAGATGGACAAACCGCCCTCCATCTTTACGCCGTTCTCGGCGGATGTCCAAAATCCAGTTTTCCTTAAACAACGCTTGTAAGGTGGCTGAGGAAATTTGTTGTTGCCAGGCTTGTTCGCCGCCTATCTCGAACGGCAGCCAATTGAGTTGGTTCGCCGCCGCCAGTTGGTCTAGCCATTTCAGCAGCTTGTGATTGATGTCACCGCCGCTGGCGGTTTTGTCCGTCGGCAATTTGCCCATAAACACCATGCAATGCGTGGTGTCGCACAGGGAGCCGCTGTCATTTTTATCCTGATGGCGATGCGCACCGTGGCTGCCGTTCCAGGCGATGACCGCACGCATGGCGGCCCGTGCTTCGCCTGTGAGGGCAGGGGCTTCGGCGTTGATGACCGCATCGGTGTAGCTGAGGGTGTCGGTTTCCAAAACCGCTGGCCCGTGTCCAGGTGGTTCATGCAAGATGCCGTTTACCAGCCGTTCGGGGCGGCTACCGTGGGCGCTGGAAATCAGGCGGTATTGTCCGCATAGGCTAAAACGGCTGTCTGATCCAGGCAATTCGGGACATTCTGCGCTGGCTTCCCAACTGTTGCGCGGGGTTAGCGTCAGCAACCTGACACGGACGGTGGCTAGGTCTACGGGATAGTCGTCTTGCCATTGTTTGAGGAGGCTGGCGGCCCAAGGCAAGAGTGCCGCGCCGCGTAAACCTTGCTGGCGAAATATTGCCAAAAAAACCGGATGCGGTGAGGGCCATGCTACGAGCAAATGCCCGACTTGGGGCTGCCCGTCAGCGCTGGTGACGCTGCCTGTTTTGACCATTGCCTGGATGTGTTGAATGACGTTTTTATCCGCCGTGCGTTGGCCTTCTAAAGTCGAGCCTTTCAATACGCCGTTTTGGCTTAGGCCACGGAAATAATCCGGTTGCGAGAGCAACGCCGCCCGCATCGTCAAGGCCAGTTCCGGCAAAGTGGCTTGCACGAAAAAACTGCCATCAGTTTTGCGTTCGCCTAACAAAGCCCGCCAGTCTTGCGGTTGTTGGGGTTTATCGGGCGGTACGGAGTTACCTTTGATGGCGGATAACAAGAGGCGGTAACGCGGGTGTTGGTAGTGTTCGCTGCGTTGCAGCAATTTGTCAGTGTCGCTGGTCGCCAGTTCTTTGCCTAGCGTTTCGGGATCGGCGTGTTGCAAAGCCGCCGCGTAGGGGATTTTTAATAACGATCCAGGCGGTAGCCGGATGTCCTGATTGCCGCTGCTTGCCAATATCCGCGCGGACGGCAAGCTTATCAATAAATATGCGCGGCTTCCTGCCGGGCCGGAATTGTTCCCTAGCAAGGCTTGCAATTTAGTCGGTATGGTACAGGGCGTGTCAGGCCAAACGGTGTTGGCTGCCAAGCGTTTGAGCAGTTGGCGGTCGGTGTTGTCCAGCGCTTGGCTTTGCTGCAAGCGCGTTTGAAAATCTTGCAATTCTATGGTGCTGGGCGGACTGCTTTCAAAACCCACCAATTCGCCGCTAAAGTGCATGGCGGCGGCTTCCTCAGCCCAAGCTGGCAAGCGTCCGCCGCAAGTCCGGAAACTGGCTTCATGGAAGAGTTCGTGGCGCAAGTACACGCTGGCATCAATATCTCCTTCCGGTTCGGCGCGTAAATAAATGCTGCCCGGTCGCCAACCTCCGGCATGATGGGTCGAAAATTGCGCTTGGGTCAGCGCGGGGAAGACGCGCACTGGCTCTTGTCCATTGGGGATTTGGTAGCCTTGGGCCGCCAATTCGGTGAGCGCCGCAGTTCCGGTTTGTTTCAGTCCGGCGTGTTGGCTGAAAAGGCCAAACAACAAAATGGCGGCTCCGGCATCATAAAGCCGGAAGCCACAGGAGCTGCGTTTAGCTAAGCCGCAAAAATTAAACCGTCTGAGATTCACAGAGTTAACTGAATTAAAAAATTGTCCACGAAAATCACGAAAGGCACGAAAAAGCTAGCGCAAGATGGAGGTTAAACCAACAGTAGTTGCATTACGATTGCATGGATATAGGAGGTTTCGCAATGTAAGAAAAAATTGCCGAGGCACAAAAAGTACTAAAAAAACAATATGATAAAATTTTCGTGTATTTCGTGTATTTCGTGTATTTCGTGTATTTCGTGGACTCTGTTTTTTGGCCTATTTTTCGGCACTCACCTTGTCCGCCGTGCTATTGCCTTGGATGGCTTCGTTATACATATCAAATGCCACCGCCGGGGCGACAGCCACTTTGCCAGGACGGGTGACCCGCCACACTTGGAACAGCGACAATTCCCCGCCCGACAGCAATTTGGCGACACGGACGATGCGGTCTGGATAACGCTGGGTTTCTTTGATATTGCCCCAATAACTGCCTTCTTTGACTTGGACTTTGGCATCCGCCAAATAGGTCTGGTCGTTTTCCATGCCTTCGGCTAGGGCGGGGATGCCGTCTTCTATCACGACAAAATCGCTGCCCGCAATCTTGGTATCACCTATGCGTTTGACATGCACTTCACTAATGACCAGATCACCTATTTTCAAGCTTTGGTTCATATCCAAGGGGCTAGTGCCATTGGCGATGATGCGCCTATAACTGCGCTCGATTTGCAAACCGTCGGCTTTGGCAGCGACCACGGGATAAGGGACATCCGTGTGGATATTGGCACTGGCGGTTTCGTCAATGTTCAGCTCCGCCAGACGGATGTCGCTGAGGTCGGCTTGCTTAGTGAATTGGGTAAAGCTTCCCATATAACCGCCTGGAATGGCGGATAATTTACCCAAAAACTTACCGTTCTTATCTAAGGCTTTTATGACATGGGCCGGGCTTTTAGCGTCACGGGCGGCTGCCGCTTCTTTGCTGAGAAGGTTCCGGCTGTTGTAAATCACTTGCGCCGTGTCGTAAGTCGATGTCCAGTAGCCGTTTTTCTGGCTGCTCAACAAAACAAGCTTTAATTTATTCGCTAATTCCTGCGGCAGGGCTTGGGCGTCATCCAACACGCCCAATCCGGCGGAAACCAAGCTAGACAGACCCGTGCTAAAACCCAATTGCGGGTTTGGCTGCGCCTGATAAACGGCGGGATCAAGTTGTCCCAAAGCCTGTTGCAAGCGCCCAAGCAAATCTTTTCGCACTTGCTCAAGATTAGGGAAGCGTTGGTTGAAACTATGGTAAGGCATGGCTTGATAATAATGCAGGATACGCAAGGCATAGATCAGATCATCGGCACTGGCTTGGGGGTTAGCCGCCAATTGGCTGACAAAATCCGCTTGCCGTTCCCAAGGCGTTGACCAAGTCTCGAATTGGGTAAACCCCGCCAAGGTGAAACCGTCAGTCGCTTGGCTAGTGCCGGATTGTTCTGACAGCCATTCCTGGGCTTTTGAGTAGGCTTTGCTGGCCCCTTCCACTTTTAATTCTTGCGCGTATTTCAAGGCTTGCATGGCGATTTGGGTCACTGGCAAACTGGCTTCGCTTTCGTTAGGCCAGAGGCTAAAGCCGCCGTTGGCTTTTTGGTTGCCGCGCAATTTACGTATGCCCAAAGCGGCGTTTTGGCGGGCGCGGTTCAATACTTCCGCCAACGGCCCCAGTTCTTCCGGCTTGAACCCGGCACGGGCTATCAAATCCATCAGCACCAGATTAGGGGCTGTGCTGTGCGCAAGCTGTTCGGTACAGCCGTAAGGATACTCGACGAGCATCACCGCAGCTTGTAAAGCCGCTCCTAACAGGCCGGAATTGACCCGCACATCCAACTGGCGGATTTGCGCCGTTGCCGGAATGTCGGTGTGCAGCAGATTGATGTGCGCCTTGCTGCTGTAAACTTGCGCTAAGGCCGCTGGTTTGAGCGGGATGTCAAATTCCTCAGCCCCGCCGACCCTGACCTTGTCCGGTGCCGTTAGGCTGATTTGGATTGCCGCCGAACCCGTTTGCCCTGAGGCTCTTAAGAGTAAAGGCCAAAGCTGTTCGCTGTTAGCGGCGAGCTCGATTTGGCGGCTAGTTTCGCCATTTAATAACTGCAAGGAATCAGGCAAGGTGATATTGCCGCTGATGGTTACCGGATAGGCCAGCTGGTTAATCAGCTTGACCGCCACTTCCATCCCGTCACCATCGCGCAGGAATTGCGGGCCGACCATTTCGACCGCCACATCGGTGACGGTGCGGAATTGCCCCGTGGCTTCGCCGATGCGCCCGTCCTTGTCATTGGCAATCGCCGTGACCAACCACTCGGTGATATTGGCGGGCATATCGACATCGACACTGACCCGCCCTTGGGCATCGGTCAGCAGATGCGGGAACCAATCGGCGGTGTCGCGCATGGCTTTTTTTGCCAACTTGCTTTGGCTTTTTAAGGCGCTCAAAGCAAAATTGGGTTTGCGCAATAAATCGGCATAACCATAGCCTTGCAGTTCGTCAGAATAAAAAGTGCTGACATTGCTGCGTTGCAGAGGATAAAAAAAGTCGAAAATGCCGGGCCGGAATTCCGCTTGCACGGCATACACGGCGCGGTCAACGATGGACATCGCCAATTCGGTGTCGGCGGCAGGCGTGCCATCGGCGCGTTTGACCTCCAAAGTGATGCGGGTGGGTTTCAATGGTTCGGTTTCGGCTTTTTCAGGCAAGATGGTGATGTGCAAACGCTTATCTTTTGGCACGATACGGAAGCCCAAAGTTTGTTCGGCGTATTTGCCACCCGCTACCGGCACGGTGACAGTGTGGTAAAAACCCGTGCCGTATTCCGGTTTGGCGGTGATTTCAAACCAGTGGCTGCTGCCTTTCGTCAGGCTGCCACGGCTATCGAAAATACGCCCGCCCGCCACGGTTTCCCAGATCGTCCCGCTTTCCTGATTGCCCCAGCCTTTAGGCAACAAGGCAAACACTTTGGCCTGTTCCCCAGGGCTGAGTATCGTGCTGGACGTGTACAACGCCAGTTCTTGCTTATCAACGACCGCTTCGCCGCCGTTACCTGCGACGATGACCGTCGCGACTTGTGAGCTGGAAGGATGGCTGAGCGCGTGTCCGTCCAAGGTTTCTAATTTCGCCACCGCGCTGAGCCTACCGAAGGTTTGCAAAGCCGGAATCGGCAATTGTTGGCGGCCTTGGCTGTCGGTTGTGAAGGGCAGTTTGAGCATGTCGCGCTTGCCGCTGCCGGGTTGTTCCAGCGTCACATCAATCACGCCACCCGCATTGGCGGCGGGTTTACCATCGGCATAATTCGATTGCACCTGCAATTGCAAATTGGCTTCACCGACAGCCGCGATAGTCTTGTTGAATCCCAAAACAGGCTGCGCTTCGGATAAGGTCGCGTAGATGTTTTCTGTCAGCACCGCCAAGCCACCGCTGTTATCTTGGGCGCGTACCATCAGGGAATACACCCATTCTTGATCGGGCTTGTTATCAGCGTTTGTCGGCACAGTAAATTCGAAGCTGCCGTCGCCGTTATCATCAAGTTGGGCGGCATTTTCCCACGGATTGCTGAGTTCCGCCGCTTGGCGCGCTTCGATGGAACTGAACAAACGTTGCGGTTGGCTGAGCGGGGCGGCGGATTTGACTTGGCCGGTATAATCGCTGCCTGCACTTAAGCCTTCGCCCGCTTCTTCAACAAATTGGGGCGTTTCGAATTTTTTGCGGTACAAAAACACTTCGAATTTGACGTTTTGAGGGACGCCGCCGCTGTAGCGTTTGGCGCGGAATTTCAATTTGAAGGTTTGCCCAGGGACAATACTGGGGCTGCGTTCCAGCCATTCCAAATAATAAGTGGGCTTGACATAATCGCGTACCCGAAACTCCCCCGCGTAAGCTTGTTGGTCGATTTGCGCTAGCAAGCGGTACAGTCCTGGGGTTTGGCCTGGATCAAGATAGAAGCTGCCGGAGAAAGAACCGAAATCGCTGATGGTGCTATTGCCCTGCAAGCCCGTCGCGTTGCCGTCGGCACGCAGTAACGACACTTGGCTTTGCCGTGATGGCAGGGGCGGAATTTGCAAATGCCCGTCTTGTAAGGTGCGGATGATGCCTTTGTAGAAAAACGTTTCCCCTGGTTTGAAGATCGGCCTGTCGGTCATGATAAAGACCGTGTTGCCTTTGGCTTGGGCAGGGAGAAAATCTGTGGATGTCAAGGCGGTGCGTCCCGTTCCGCCAGTGCTGGCAGGGGGCGCATCGACTTTGATGAGCAATTTGCCGTCCAAGTTGCCGTCAGGATTGTTAAAAGCCACTTCGCCAGCGGTATTGCTCGTGCCTTGCAAAACTTGCCACGCCCCGCGCCCGTCGCGGTAACTGACTTTGGCATCCGCCACGGGGTGCAGCCCTCTGTCCATAATCCGCACCAGCAATTGTTCGCTGGATTGTTTGACTTGTACGGACAGGCTGCTGACTTGCACTAGGCATTGCGCTTCACTTTTGCCCTGGACGGCTTGCACCAGATAAATGCCGTCCGGCAGTGGCGGCAGCTGGATGGGGCGGATTTTATATTCACTGCTCAGATAATAATCTTGCCCGAACCACCAACTTAGGTCATGGGTGTCCCTGCCTTTATTGTGTTTCAGGTCTAGGAACTCTTCTTTGAGGATTTGGAAACCGGAGGGCGGGGCGACCAAGACTTGCTGCGGGACGGCTACCAAGGGTTTTTGGGTGACGTTGAGCAAGGCATGGTTAAAGGCCGTGCCTTTTAAGGATTTACGGAAATCGCTAGCCATCATGCCCCGGAACAAACGTAATGGCGACTCGGCGGCATTTAAGCCCCTGGCAAAATAATGGCCTGGGTTCAGCTCGCTGATCGGCTGTTCGTAGCTGCGGCTGATATTAAATTGGCCATCCAAAAAACTATCCAGATTGCTTGGCTTCAACACTCTCAAGAGCATGGGCGGGTCGATGTCGGTGTAATCCAGCCGTAGTGTCGGTGCTTCGGTATTGCTGAAACTACGTTCGGCGGTCAGATAAAACGGGCTACCCGCTAGCACTGCGGGTGAAAAGGCGCAACAGTGCCAAAGCAATAATAGCAAAATCCAGGGGAAAAAGATTAATCCGAATCTGGGGTTAGTGGTTGGTTGGTTGACTCTCATTGCCCTGCCTCCTGACTGATGGCTTTGCCTTCCAGGCTTGCTAGGCCGTTGTCGTTTGCGACACGTCCGGCATAACTAAAAATCGGCAAGCTACGGAACAGTTTTTCGCCATCTTGACGCATGGCGGCTTTGGCTTGCTCATAATTTTGCTGCCAACGCGGGGCCAGATCGCTTTCGTCAGTATTATCTCCAGCCCCTCCCGCTAAGAACAATTCGCGCATCGCCGTGCCGGGGTTGATGAAGCTGGCCAATTGCGCCGACAAATAGCGGGGCTTATCAACGCCGTGTTGCCAGTCCAGCGGACTTAAGGATTGTCGGGCGCAGGCTTCTTTCATACGGTTGAGCAGCCCTTGCGAACTGGCGGCAAGGAACACGCTGCCACCCGCGCATTCTTCGGCCAATTCGCCATTGCGCAAATATTGACGGTAAGCGGGGCTGGCCTGGGGTTCGCCGGGATTGGCGATGACGATACCGATAGCCCCGCCGGGCGTGGCCTTGTCAAAATCCCAAAGCAAGGCCAATCCTCCTGGTTCCGGGCCCGGCGGCGATTGTGGCGGGCCGTTGCTGGACAGCTTTTGCCAATCTTCGCTAGTTAACGTCGCGGGTATGCGGAAACTGGTGGCGACGGCGGCGAACACGTCATGCGGAATGCTAGCCAACACCCCTTCGAAGATTTTGTCATGCAAGGGTGTTTGCCACGGGCCGGCGGGCAGTTGCAAATTGCCTAAGGTGTTTGCTTGTAAAGTAAAATCCAAGGCGATGTCAGCTTTAGCCGAGGTCGTTAACACGGCTGGCAAATGGTCAACAAAAGCGTCTGTCCTCAGCACTAGGCGTAGCGGGACATCATCGTCATATTCTTCCATTGTATCTTTGTTTTCGAGGACATTCAGCAAGGCTTCCAGGCTTTGTGCCAAGTAAATGTGCCGCTCGTATTCGGTCAGGAAAAAATGCTGCAAACCAATACGCATAGCCAGAATCGGTTCCGGCAGATTGTCCAACTGATAACCGTTGTCGGCGAGCAAGCCCGCCATCGCTGGCAGGGCCTGTTCGGCAAAAGCGCTGTCACTGCGTTGATAAGCCAGCACCCAGCCGCGTTCGCCGTGGCTCATGTCGTAATGCAGTTCGGCATTAGCGCCGATAGCATCGCGCAGCAATTGGCCCAGAAACTCGCCTTGCAAGCCTTGCAGATGGAGTTCCTCGGCTTTGATTTTCAGGCTTTTCAGCAAGCCAAAAAATAAGCCTTGCATGAAACGGCTATCACGCAAGGCTTTGATTTGTGCTTGTCCATCCCACCATTTTAGGAAAGCTTCGCCTTGGTGGAAATACAGTGTCAAGGCAATCGGGTGTTGTTTGACATACCAAAACGCCTGTTGCGGGCAATCCGCCGGACGTTTGTCCCAAGCGCCGATAACGGTAGCCGAACTGCTGTCGCCGCCAATTAAGGTAGGGCAATGGGGGTTCTCTACTTCTACAGGTGGTTTTTCATTGCTGCCCAACAGGGTATCGTGCGCGTCCAGATTTTTATTATCCCGATCGCGTAAGATGACCGTCAAATCCAGCATCGGCAAACCGCCCCTGACCATTTTGCCTAATGGCACTTCTGACAATCGGCGGTAGCTAAGGATGCCGGCGGTGGCGGCAATTGCCAATATCAGCGCAGTCCCGATGAGGATTAGCCGTTTTGTGGGCGTAAGCGGTTCCATTCGTAGACTCCGAGGAAATAAGGGTTTTGGCTACTGGGTATCCACACCGGATCGGGCGACTCCAATAATTCACTGATGCGCACCACGCGGACTTGGGCATCGTCACCCTGTACGCCATTGTGGTAAACCGCCAGATTGTCGGCGCGTCCGCTGGCGAACATCATCAAGTGAAAAGGTTCGTCATTGTCCATCGGTTTTTGGTAGACCAGCAAATCGCCGCTACGCGCTGTCGTGACATTGCGCGATTTCAAGCGGAAATTGTAGCCGACCAAGGTTTCGGCATCGGCAAAATAGCCAAAACGCGGGCCCTTATTGTCCAATCCGGTTTGCCAGATTTTCGGGAATTCCGGGAACAGTTGCCGCGCCTGGTCAGATAGCGGCGGTAAATTCAGTTTTGCCGGGATGCCCAATTTCGCAATCCGTCCGGTGTCGCGTGCTTCCAAGGCCGTGCGGTAAGCAAAGCGGATCAGGCCCGCGCAATCCCGCTGGTTAGGATGCCACATCGGGCTGGGCCGTTGCGCCTGGAACAGCGCGACATCGGTGACGGCTTGGCGCAAGGCCGTTTCGTCCTGCGGGATCAGATAAGCTGGGCTGTCAATACTGCTTTGTTCTTCACTTTCACCTTCGCGGGGAGGTTCGTGGCTCATGTACTCTTGAATTTCTGCGGGCGTATCGCGGGGATTATCCTGGCTGGGGACAAAGATTTTTGCAGGCTGGCGGTTGCCGACGAAGGCCACATAAGCCAATGTCCGGGTTTCGTTAGGCCGTGCCAAGGGGATTTGGATGCGGCGGTGGGTTTCGGTCGGCAGGCCTTCATCCAAGATGATGTCCAAATTCGCCAAGGTATGTTGCACCGCGCCACCGGGCCAGTAATTGGTGTCGATACGGAACACGCCTAGCGGCGGGGCAGGGTGGACATACATATACGGCCCGTAACCCGCCTTGTCGAAGCTTTCGCCGTCATTGTTCAGGAAAAAAATGCCGCCGCTGGCAGATTCGGTATCGGCCCAATACACATGGCTGTTATCGGGTTCATAAATATGCAAGTCGGTGTAGACCGAATTGGTGTCGCTGGTCAGCACCACTTTGAACGGGATCGCCGGAATCACCGCATCAACGGTCACGGATGCCTTAGAACTCCCGGCGCTATTGGCGCATTCGGCGATAATGCTGTTTTTGCCCTTGCCCGCCGGGAATGAGCGGGAGAAACTGCCGTTATTGTTACGGGCGTAATAGCGTACGCCGTTGATATTAATGATGATCGGGTCGGCTTCAGCATCGGAACACGTACCCGCCACTCCCATTTGCATACTGCTAGTCCAGCCACCTGCGGGTTTACTAAGTGTCAGGACAGGAAGTGCGGAGGCTTGGTGCGGAGCTTGCTGTTGACCACGCCTTGCCAGAATATCGGGATCATCACTAGGCGTGGCGTAAACAAGATTTGCCAAACCCAAACCTAGCAAGAAAAAAAAGACTATCAGCAAGCCCAAAAACGGGGGTAGTTTACGCATAGGCACATCCAGCAAAGTTTGTGGAGTATTTAAGGTGTACAGAATGTAACGGAAAAAAGGCTGGCTGGCAAACGTAGGGCAATTGACAAAGCAGCCTGTTCTGTAAGCTTATTGGCGTCAATGGGTATTTGAAATGTTAAAGACTAGAACTCATACCCAGTCCGGGTCGCGATGTGCAAAATACCTAAGGTGTTTGTCAATACAGCCTTGTGCTTGAGTCCCTGTTATTGGAACAATGCAAGTGCTTGATTAGCCGCCATAGTGCGGCGCACAAGTAGGCGATGCGGACATTTTGTTGTTTTCTTTATTGAGGTTTTCTTATGTTACAAAAAAATCATGATTTACATTTTACCAACCGTGCAGGCAGGACTTACTCACGGCAGTGGCGCCAACTTTGCCTCAACGCAGTTATCCCGTTGCTGGTCGGCATTGGTTGGCAGCAATCGGCGTTGGCTTTTGAGTTCACCCCCTTAATTGACGATTTGCCTTACGGTGCTTCGGGCGGCCTAACATTTGCCCCTAAAGGCCATTATGTTTACGGCACATTCCTGTTGGGCGGCATATACAGTAAAGGCGAGGTATTTCAGGTCAAGCTCCCTCCGAAGGGGGAAGTGGGCTGGAGTATTAGTGATGTCAAGACTGTGGCAAATTTTAATGGGAGAAATGGTGAATACCCATTTTCCGGTGTTATCGTAGATTCGGTAGGCAATATATACGGGACTGCTTCCCAAGGCGGTGGCAAAAATCAGAATGGCCTAGTGTTTCAAATCACCCACGAAAATGGTAAAAAAGTCCGCAAGATACTGAAAACATTTGGCGATCCGGCGGACGGGGTATATCCGTTCCCTAAACTGTTGTTGGATCCGGCGGGCAATATATACGGGGTCACTCGGTATGGTGGTCAAGGCGGTGCGGGCGTGGTGTTCCAACTGGCTCCACCTGTGGCTGGACAAACCGAATGGGGTTTCCAAACTTTGGTCGATTTTGATGTCGCCAACGGCGCGTCACCGGAAGCGGGGCTGGTGATGGGAAATAATGGCAAACTGTATGGCACTACCTTGGGGGGTGGCCTGCACAAATCCGGCACAGTGTTCGAACTGACCCCACCTTTGGCGGGACAAACCGCCTGGGGCTTCCAAACCTTGGTCGATTTTGACGGCTCAAATGGCTCTCATCCACTGTCGGAATTGACTTGGGGGGCTGATGGTAGGCTTTATGGCACGACCACCAGCGACGGGGAAAATGGCGGCGGCACCGTTTTCCAATTGACGCCACCCGCCGCTGGGGAGGATGTTTGGAATTTCAGCACCATAAAAGCTTTTCGCGGTGCACAGTGGGAAGGCCCCACTGGTGGGCTGACGGCGGCGGCAGACGGCAGCCTTTACGGGACAACTGTCCAGGAAGGCAAATACAATGCAGGCCGGGTGTTCAAGCTGACTCCGCCAGCGGTCGGAAAAACCGTTTGGAAATTTCAAACCATAGTCGATTTCGACGGTTCGAACGGCAGAAATCCTGAAGCCAGCCTAACTTGGGGGCCAGACGGCAACCTCTACGGCACGACTTTTTGGGGCGGTAAATTAGGCTTAGGTACTTTCTTTAAAATCACGCCCTAGCCTCAAATTAAGTGATTGACACCATTCCCCCTATCCAATGGAGGAATGGTTTATACCCATCACCTTTAAACAACACGACTCCCTGCCTGTCAAATAGTCCGCCATGACACCTCAACTAAGCACAGCCCAAAAGGACGCACTGGAAACCCAACACCGGGTGGAAAGGAACGGGCGTGTGCGGGACAGAATAAAAGCCGTGTTGTTGAAGTCGGAAGGCTGGACAAACAAAGCCATAGGGCAAGCCCTCAGGATCCACCCGGAGACGGTTGCCGGACACCTGTAAGATTGGGCGCAAGAAGAAAAGCTCAAGCCTGAAAATGGTGGCTCGGAAGGCAAATTAAACGGGCAACAAACACAGGCATTGGAGCAGCACCTGCAAGAAAAGACCTACCTGAAAGTATCAGACATCTGTGGCTATGCCGCACACACATGGCAAGTGGCTTACACCGTCTCAGGCATGACCAAATGGCTGCAAGCCCACGGTTTCCGCTATAAACAACCCAAAGCCACGCCTGCCAAAGCGGACATCCGCCTGCAAGAGGCGTTTATCGGAACCTATCTGAAGTTGCTCGAAGACACCCCGGCGCATGACCCCATCCTGTTCATTGATGCCGTACACCCGACGATGGCAACCAAAATCAGCTGTGGCTGGATCAAAAAAGGCGTGGACAAATCCATCGCGACCATAGCGTCCAGAACACGGGTCAACATTATCGGCGCCATTGAACTCAACACCATGACGGTCACCAGTGAGTTTGTCGAAACCGTCAATGCAAGCGCCATCAACAGTTTCTTTGCAAAACTGAAGAAAGGCTACCCGCAAGCAGAAAAACTGCACATCATCTTAGACCAATCGGGCTATCACCGAAGCAAAGCCGTCAAAGGTAAGCGGCTTTGCCAAAAGCCATCACGCGGGCAGCCCCTTACCGTAACGTTAGACATTATCCAATTAGAGAAAAGATGAGTACCGCCAGTTATCTCAAAGAACTTAGAAGCTGTCTGGCAAAAAAATAAATGTTAAAGTCAACCATTTTTTTGGGGTATGGAAAATGGGTTATCCAAGCGATTTGACCGATAAAGAATGGGGGCTGATAAAACACTACTTTGAACCAGAAGACCTGCGTGGGAATGCCTGCAAGCATGACCGTAAACAGGTTGTCGACGCGATATTCTATTGGGCGAAATCCGGCGTGCAATGGCGGATGCTGCCCAACGACTTCCCGCCTTGGAAGACGGTGTACGACCATTACAGCCGCTGGAACAAGGGCGGCGTCTGGGAGGCGATGCTGAAAAGCCTGAACGGGCGATGCCGTAAGGAGGCCGGGCGGAACCCCGGGCCGAGCTACGGCATCATCGATTCGCAAAGCGCAAAGACCCAGTACAACAGCGAAGAGCGGGGGATTGACGGCAACAAGAAGGTCAAAGGCCGCAAGCGGCATATCGTCGTCGACATCCTGGGCAACCTGCTGCATGTCGGAGTCCATGCCGCCAACATCCACGACACGGTGGCGGCGGGCGAGGTGATGCGCCGTGCGAAGGAGATGTACCCCGGCATCGGAAACTTTTCCGGCGATGCGGGCTACCGTGGCACGGCGGTCAAGTATGCCGACGGGGAACTGGGTGTCACCCTGCACATCTCGGAAAAGATCAAGGACGGCTTCGCCGTCCTGCCCAAGCGCTGGGTGGTCGAACGCACCTTCGCGTGGCTAGGTGGATTCCGCCGTCTGGCCAAAGATTTCGAGGTGCTGGCCGCTTCCGCCGAAAATGTTGTCCGCATCGCCATGGTCAAAATAACATTTGCAAAATGTGTTTAAACTTTTTACCAGACAGCTTCTAAGATAGATTTTCCATGTATTGAACTAAGAAATCTAAATGGTGCGGCTTATTTGGTTTTAGAACGTGAGCATGGTTATTTACCCAGCACTTACCGGATACTTTAAATACAAGCGGCAAATTTCTTGAAACAATATTTTCGCCATCTTCGCCAAGCAAAATCAAATCTTCATCAAATATAAAATCATTTATGTAGTCAATGATTCCTGACGCACCATAATACGGGTATTGTCCCTGTATAGTAGCTCTATCTGATTCTCGAATTGGTTTTCTTTGTCCATCTAAAAACTCTACAACATTGCCTAAAGTCTTAATTTTCCATTCCCCCGCATCACCAAACTCAGGAAAGCGCAACTTAGGGACGGTTTCACCTTCTGCCGGAAAAAGCTGCTGCATCAGGCCTTTTTTATGGGCTTTGAGCGTGTCGGGTTTTTGGGTTTGTGCGGTGATGAGTTCGTCGATGGAAGACAGGCAGTCGGCAATTTTTTGTTGTTCCTTTTCTTGTGTGGGAACTGTAATAGTAATTTTTTTAAGATTCTCAACAGATAATCCGGGTTGCGCTTGGCCTGTTGCATATTGATTCAAGTTAAGAAAAACTAATTGATAATAAAGCCAGTTACTATCAATTTTATTAGCTATGTCACCGTTAATTGTTGAAAATTTTTTACTTTCTGACAAAAGCCATATTTAATGCGGCTTGTGGTTTTCGCTCAAAGCCACGTTGTTTAAGCCTTCCATAATTAACGGTGACATAGCCATTTTATTTCTTGGAGTGACAACAATTGCATGTTCGGTCGCATGAAATTGCCCTGCTGCAAGATTAATGTTTCCACATAAAGCACCTTGGCGACCAATAAGTGAATATTTCCCTGTATGTGTAAACGTCTTCGTGAATCCTCGTAACCCATTTCCGCCGAAACAAGGATACAAGCCTACTTCAAACTTATCTTTTATTTCTGAAGCCGATACAAACTTTCCTGCTTGCATCTGACAGGTCAATTTAAGTTGTTTTTTTTGCCATTCTGCCGAATTACAAAACTCAGGAAACCGCAATTTAGGCACACTCATAACTCACCCCCTTGCCGCACTTCCCAGTTCAAAACCTCTTCATAGTCATACAGTTCATGCAGCTTGGCTTGGATTAACTTTTTATCGGGTAGTTGTAGCTGATATTGGGCGATCAGCGTGGGCGATAGGTTGCGCGATAACGCGTATTCCACCACTTCGTCATCTTTATCTCGGCACAGCGGCACGCCGATGCTGGGGTTTTCGTGCGGTTTTTTAACGTCGCGGTCTAGGGCTTCGAGGTAGAAATTGATTTGCCCGATGTATTCAGGCATGAACTTGCCGATTTTAAGCTCAAAGGCCACCAGTGCGGATAAGCCGCGATGGTAAAACAACAGGTCAATAAAGAAGTCCTGGTTGCCCACTTGCAGGCGATACTCTTCGCCCATGAAGATGAAGTCTTTGCCCAATTCTAAGATGAATGGCTTCATGTGCTGCACCAGGGCTTTTTGCAGGTGGTTTTCGTTGTGCACTGGCGGCAAGCCTAAAAACTCCAGGACATAATTGTCTTTGAAGGTGTTGCCGATGCTGGGGTGTAATTCTCTCACCAGTGGTGAGAGATTTGCGCCCATTCTGCTGCGCTCAAAATTTGATGTGTCAATTTGACGTTCCAACTCCCGTTTAGTCAGTTTATCCGTTGCCGTCAGATTGAGGTAGTATTCTCTTTCTTCTGGCGTTTTGCAGCGCGAAAAGATAATGGTGTTGTGCGTCCACGGCAATGCCCGCACCAGTGGCGCGAGTTTTTCATCGGCTTGGTAGGTTTCATAAAACTGCTTCATGCGCCAGAGGTTCTTGTCGTTAAAGCCTTTGATGCTGGGGTCGTTTCGGCAATGTAGTGCGCCAATTCACTGACCACGCCTTTGCCCCATGCCTCAGTTTGGACTTTGTGGCTGATGGTAAGGCCGATATGCCAATATAAGTCGATTAGCGCGGTGTTGATGTGGGCAAAGACGTTTTGGCGTGATTGCTGAATATGCTGTAACAGGTCGCTAAAGTCTTGTTGGGTTATGGGAGATGACATTTATAATTTCCATTCAGTCAGCGGTGTGTCCGAGGGGTAGGAGCGGGTCATGCCCGCGACTTGCTTGCGATAAGGGCATATGGAAGATTTCGTGGGTTTCGCGGCCATGGGCCGCTCCTACGGAGTGGGTAACCATATTGCGTTCCAAAATGGGTAATCGCCGACACGCCGAACCGATCTGGCACGCATCGGGTTGGCGACAATATATCGGGCGGTTTCCAATAAATCCTCCTCCTGCCGCAACGCATGGTCATGATACGCTCTGGACCACAATGGGCCTTCACGCTGCATCACCTGGTTAGCCCGCCGGGCGCTGGCGGATTTCAATCGGTTCATTATGTTTTGCAAACTGGTTTTTCCATCCAATTGCAGCAAACCATGAAAATGGTCGGGCATCAAAACCCAGGCCAATAATTTTGCGTCGGCCAGCACCGCTTTATCCTCGAAAGCTTGCGCGGCGGATTGTGCAGCCCTGAAATCGGCAAAAAAAGGTTGGCGCTCTAAGGTCGTCGTGGTGACAAGATAGACTTGCCCCTCAATCGAAACCCGCCCTTTACGCAAGGCGGCGTGGCCGGGCTTGGGATTCATAACATTCTTCGTAGGAGCGCCCCATGGGCGCGATTTCTGGATGGTGGATTTGCAGACATTACGCGATCCTTTGCAACCCTTCGCGGGCATGGCCCGCTCCTACGATTCATAGGCATTCAACCCTGAAATATCACGCCCTTGCGCCAGTTTGTGCAGTAGCGGTGTCAGGTCTTCCATCAAAGCCAATTCCTTTTGCGTCCGGGCTTTCCAGCCCAAATTTAGCGGCGCGAGCAGGTCGCTTAATTTTTCCCCGTCGAAAATCATGCGCTGCATGATGGCATCGACAAAGGCTTGCAGCGCGGCGGTTTCCAGGCTGTGCTGTCCGGCTATCGCCGCCAGTTCGCGGGCGGTTTTTTCGGCCTTGAAGTTTTCATAACCTTGGCGGATGGCTTGCTCGCTTAAACCTGCGCCCGCTTTCAGCGTGCCTATGTAGGCGGCGATTCCTTCGCGCTCGTCGATGAATTTGGCGTCGGCTTCGATCAGGCCGATCAATTCGTCGCGGGTCATTTTCTGTTGTTCTGTCTGGCCTTGGCTGTAGCGGGCGATCAGCCCGATGATGTAGTCGTAGTCGATGACGGCGGAAGCGAACAGCACAAATTCAAAATCCAATTGCTGCACCGTGCTGGAATCGCCGCCGCCCTTGCCCTGTTGGGTCTTGAGCCGTTGGGCGGTTTCCAGGTACACGCCACGGAAGGCTTGCAGGCGGTCTGGTGCTATGATCTGGGCGATACTTTCGGTGTTTTCCGGAGTGAGGTCAGTGTATTGGTCGAGCTGCGTCTTGAGGCGCTGCACTTCCTTGAACAGATTGATGAACTGGCTACGTGCTTCATCGCCTTTGATGTTGGCGACCTGTTCCGGGGAGCTGGGCAAGTTCTGGGAGGCCATGAATTTGTCTAGTGCGGCCACGGCTTTTTCCAATTTGCCGATGACCGCCGGGGCGGCATCAACCAGCCAAATTTCCTTGGCGCGGTCGGTTTTTTCGCCAGAAAATAATTGGATGGCTTCGTCCACAGCATCTTGTTGTTGGCGAAAGTCCAGCACGTTGCCATAGGGTTTGGTGTCGTTGAGGATGCGGTTGGTGCGCGAGAAGGCTTGGATCAGGCCATGGTATTTAAGGTTTTTGTCGACATACAATGTGTTGAGAAACTTGGAATCGAAGCCGGTGAGCAGCATGTCCACCACAATGACGATGTCGAGCTTTTGGGCGTGCGGATAGTCGTGGTTTGGGTATTGCTGATCCTTGATGCGCTTTTGCACGTCTTGGTAGTATAGGTCGAAGTTGTTGATGCTGTGATTGGTGCCGTAAACGGCGTTGTAGTCGGTGATAATGGCTTTCAGCGCGGCTTTCTTTTCGTCCGGGGCTTCGGCGTTGTCGGCTTTTTCCTGCGGCAAGTCTTCCTGAATTTGCTGCACATCCTTGTTGCCTTCGGCAGGGGGCGAGAATACGCAGGCGATGTTCAGAGGCCGGAAACTACTATCTTCTGTCTGCCGCTGGGCTTGGATAGCCTTGAACAGGCGGTGGTACTCAATGGCGTGGTTGATCGAGGCGCTTGCCAGGATAGCGTTGAACTTGCGCCCGGCGGTAGCGGCATCGTGTTTGTCCAAAATGGCTTTGACCACAGCTTCCTGGGTCAGGGTTTCGCCCGCCTTGGGTTTTGCCGCGCCTTCCGCCTTGTAGTAGTCGATGTGGAAGCGCAGGACGTTGCGGTCTTCAATGGCGTGGGTGATGGTGTAGGCGTGGAGTTGTTGCTGAAAAATGTCTTCGGTGGTGATGATCGAGGCTTCTTGGCCTTCGATTTGCTGGTAACTGCCATTTTCTGGAAAGATCGGCGTGCCGGTAAAACCGAAAAGCTGGGCGTTGGGGAAGAAGGCTTTGATGGCCTTGTGATTTTCGCCAAACTGCGAGCGGTGGCATTCGTCGAAGATGAACACGATGCGCTGATTGCGTAAGTGTTCCAGGCGCTCCTTGTATTTGCGTTTGTTGTTGCCGTCGAGCGCGAGGCCAAGCTTTTGGATGGTGGTGACAATAACTTTGTTGGCGTAATCATCGGAAAGCAGTCGCCGGACTAAGGTTTCGGTGTTGGTGTTTTCTTCGACGCAGCCTTCCTGGAATTTGTTGAATTCTTCCCGTGTTTGCCGATCGAGATCCTTGCGGTCAACAACGAACAGGCATTTTTCGATGTCCGGGTTATCCTTGAGCAAGGTCGAGGCTTTGAAGGAGGTTAGCGTCTTGCCGCTGCCCGTGGTGTGCCAGATGTAACCGTTGCCCCGGTTTTGGTGGATGCAATCCACGATGTTCCGCACCGCATAGATTTGGTAGGGGCGCATCATCATCAGCTTTTGCTCGCTGGCGACCAGCACCATGTAGCGGCTGACCATTTCGCCGAGATTGCACTTGGCGAGGAATTTTTCGGCAAAGGTGTCGAGATGGGTGATCTTTTGGTTGAGTTCATCGGCGAACTGGTAGAGAGGCAGGAAGCGTTCATCCGCATCAAAGCTGAAGTGTCGGCTGTTATTGTTGGCGAAATACCAAGTGTCGCTGCGATTGCTGACGATGAACAGTTGCAGGAAGCAGAGCAACGAACGCGTATAGCCGTTGCCGGGGTCGTTTTTGTACTCGACGATTTGCTGCATGGCGCGGCGCGGGCTGATCTTCAAAGCCTTAAGTTCGATCTGTACAACGGGCACGCCATTGATGAGCAGCAGCACGTCATAGCGATGATGGCTGCTGTGCGTGTTGATGCGCAGCTGGTTAACGACCTCGAAGGTGTTCTTGCACCAGTCTTTGATGTTGACCAAGGTATAGTGGAGCGGCGTACCATCGTCACGCTCGAAGCTGTTACGTTCGCGCAACGTGCGGGCGGCGGCGAAAACATCCGGGTTAATGAGTTGTTCCATCAGCCGGGAAAATTCGGTATCCGTCAAATGCACCCGGTTGAGCGCCTCGAATTTTTCGCGGAAGTTTGTCTCCAGCGCGTCGCGGTCACGGATGTCTTGGCGGTAGGTGTATTTGAGTTGGCTTAGCTTTTCGATGAGATCGTTTTCGATCCGGTTTTCTGTTGTTGTCATTGGGACGCTTCAGATAGGTCAATTTGATAATTCTACAGGCTTTGGCTGTTTAACTTTAGCAAAAATATTTTGGTAGAAAATGAGGTCGGGCTCTGAGATAAAGTTTCAGCCAACGCCTTCTGAAAAACATTTGGTTGGAAGAAATTTGGGGAAATTGGGCTTACAACACAGGGCTCCTGGATAACTTTTCCAAAAATCAAAATGTGGAAAAGCCAAAAACTTGGACATCGAATACTAGTGCCCGGCCAATGTTTTTTTGTCAGTTAAATCTAAACGCCAGTAGGGGCGGATGGCTCCGCCCTTTTGATAGGCCATGCAGAAAGCCAAAGCCATCAGGCGGCCGGCCCGCCCCTGCGAAAACAATGTCGGCAATTCAAGATTGGCTGGATACAAGGTTGCGTGACGGGTCGGCCAGTGGTCAACTGAACGAGAGGCTGAGTTGGATCGCGCCCGAGTAACTATCCAAGTACGCGCCCTCATTACAGATCGGCGTGCCCAACTGGTAGCCGCCGGAGCTGGATAGGGGGTCGATCCACGGCCAGGCGCCTTTTTCAATCGAGACGCTCTGATGGGCCGAGAACGAGGCGACAGTGGCGCCGTCACGCAGATCCGCGACCGTAACGTCAATTTGCAAGCCCCCGTTGTATTCGGCCCCGATAATGATGCTTTCGTAAGGGGCTAGCCGTTGGGAAGCGCCCGTGACCAGGGTGCCGCCGGAGGCGCAGCTCGCGTTGACGGTCATCGGGTAGGCCGTGAGGTTGGTCAGTGTCACGGTTAGGCCGTTATTGTCGAGGCCGAGGAAATCATAAACAAACGCATTGGCAAAACCCCAACTGTTCGCGCTGGTGAAGAAATCCGAGGGTGAAACGCTATTGTTCCAGACCTCGTCCATGGCCGATTCGTCAGGATAGGTCGACCAACTCTGGTTGTCGGCGATCCAATATTTGTAATACTGTCCCGCATTGCCCGGATCCTCCTGGACGAGTTGGGCGTACGGGGGCACATCGTCAACCGGATCGCCGTTATCGTCGACGTACAGGTAGATTTGGTACTTGGCAGGGAGCAACATTTGCATCACGGAGATGATGTAGCCGGGTTTGGCTTGGGTAACCAGTTCGGAGGTCAGCGTGCCCGACCATGCCAGCGAGTCGGGGCCGGTGGATAGCGTTAATTGGTAGGCGGTCTGGAGTTTGGCCCAGTCGGTAAGGATAGCCTGTTCCATCGTGCCTGTCGCCGTCAGCAGGGACTCGAAATTGGTGCTGAGCTCGCCCCACAGTTCCGCGTAGGCGACTTGGAAGGGGCTAGGCGAGATGCTGCTGTTGGCACTTTGCGAACTGACCGCAACGTTAATGGCGGATTGGATGACATTGCCGAGCGTCGCGAACAGGTTGACGCCTTCCCCGACCACTGGGATCGCCTCGAGCACGGTATAGAGGATGCCTGAAAAGATCGAGAGGAGCAGGCCGCCCACGCTGGTTGATTCCCCTTGCTCGAAGCCCGCTTCCTGTCCGAGCTGGTTCAGGAGGTCGCCCTTGTCCATGAACAAGTCGGTGTGGAACTGGGTGTAATTGGCGAACAGCGCCTGCACCGCGATGGCGGCGGTGAGCTCGTCATTGAGCTGCTGCACCACCGCTAGCCAATCCTGCTCTTGGAACTGGCCCGGTTGGGTGAGGTTGTTCAACGTGTCCTGGTAGCTAGACAAGGGGGCGTCAAGGTTTGCATATTGGTTGCGCAGATCCGGGGCGGAGACGGGGATGAGCAGCCACTGCGCATCCGCATCGGACGGTGCGGCCGCGATCACTGGCACGCCGGAGGCGACGGGGCCTAAGGGGCTCAGGAACAGCCCGCTATCGCGGTCTTGGATTGTGGTCGGGGTGCTGTAATCGTCCAGGTTCCAGCTCCAATAGATAGCCCCATCCACTGTCGTTTGGCTACCCACCGTCACCGGGGCTTGGCCGCCATTGGCAAGCCCTTGGGTGAGCACGAGATTCTGGAGCAATTCGCTAAGGATGCGCCCATCAGGGGAAAGCTGCCAAATCTGGTCCGGCGTATTCTCCACGGTGGCCATGACAACACCGGAGCCAGAAACACTGCCGCCAGCCGTGAGCACGTAGAAATGGCCGTTGGTGTCCGCCAAGGTGCTTTGGATCATCACCCAAGGTGGTAACAGTTGGCTATTGACGTAAGTGTAGATGTCCTGTTGCGCCGGGGTGAACGTGGGGAACGCCGGATCCGACGCGGGCCAGCCCATGACCGTGTCCAGCGGGCTGGCTGGCACAAGATACCACTGCCCGCCGGTATAGTCCTGTGTGGTGGTGATGACGGTGGTTCCGGAATTGACATCACCTTGCGGAGCCAGGAACAGCCCTCCCTCGCGGTTCTGGAGTGTGGTCGGGCCCAGGCCGTTGCCCCAGTTCCAGCAGACCGAGGCCACCGTTAGAATTTGGCTACTCACCGTCACCGGGGCTTCGCCGTTGCTGGCCGTCCCTTGGGTGAGCACAAGGTTTTGAAGCAGGCCGCTAAGGATGCGCCCATCGGGGGAAATCTGCCAAGTTTGCCCCGGCGAGTTTGCCGAATCGGCCAGGGTGACACTGGAGCCAGAGGCGCTGCCGCTGGCTGTGAGCAGGTAGGTATCGTTATTGGCGTCCGTGAATTGGATGTTCACCCAGCGTGGGGACGGCCACACCAACACGGTGCCGGTCGCCCAAACCGGACTGTCCGACGCGTCGTAGAGCACGAGGTTGCCGTCGGTTTGGATCGCCAAGTATCCCGGGGTGATATTGTCACCGCTAAAGAGGGTGTCAATGAAGTTGTTCCCTTGTACGGTCAAAGAGCCATCCAAGCCCACAACGAACAGGGTTCCCTCGTTGTTTGTCCCGGTCGCCCACAGGGCGCGGCCAACGAAACTCGTGCTGCCTATCGGCGGGGCGCCAGCGATTTGGTAAAGGACCAGGTTCCCATCGGTCTGCATGATCAGTAGGCAGGCGTTGTTAGGGCTCATGATCCATTGCCCCTGGGCCAGGGTGGCGCCGGGTTGGAGGCTGGGTGTGCTGATTTGCTCCCCGACATCGTTCACAGTGATGTAGCTCATACTTTTTCCTCTTGCGTTAGGGATTTAACAGCCCCGAATGTCTAATAGAATCGTCCTGTTAGGGATAGTGCCCCTATTTGGGGAAGGCTTCCAAAGGGGGTCTTTGAATAATAGCAGCATAAAAATAGTTGAGGTGCTCGCTTGGTTTTTGTTTATGTATTTTTGAGAGGCAGTTATCAGATTTATGTCGGATACGGGCGGTTAGCGTGGGCCAGTTTTGGCTGGCGCTAACACGAAAGGGCCATGGCCGACGATGGGCCAGGCTATGGGTTCGCCACGCGGCAATCAGCACGGCATCGGTGCCGGCCGTGATAGATGGGCTTTGGCCGCGGACTTAGCCCATATCATCATGGTGTGCTTTGGCAACCGTGCCATTCACCCGCACTATGCCGTGCAAGACCACCAGCGCCACGCTTCGGGCCGCAGCGCCATAACCGCCTTTTCGCCTATCCGAAATGCCGCTAGTAAAAAAGTATGTCATTTGACATGGTCAGTATGGCAAATGGCGTACTAAAAATCTTGACATACTTAATGTTGGCTAGCGTGTTTAGTCCAAGAATGGGTTTTTAATTAAAGTATGGTTTTTAAGTGGCTAATAAATAGGGGGTAATTGGGCCTTATAAAGTTTTCTTGCAATCAATTAAATTTGGCGTGGATTGTGCTATTAACTGTTTAATCTTATTAATCAGTCGCTTGGTTACTTAGTTAGCCATTCAGGTTAGTGATTGTTTATGGGGTTGATCGTATCCACTAATCCACATTGATGCCATGAATATAGAAAAACTTTATCAAAACCATCAGCATGAACTGATAGATTTCTCGGCTCGGATTGTTTCCAACCGGGAAGTTGCCGAGGATATTACCCAAGAAAGCTTCATTATTTTTTTTCGGGAAAAAAAGCAGCAACATATTGAAAATCCGCGTGGGTTTTTATACCAAGTTGCAAAAAATCTCGCCTTCGATCACCTAAAACACAACAAAGTCATTAACAATTATATGCAGACCCAACAGCTGTCATCTGATTATGGCGGCCTTTCGCCTTCGGTCGAGCAGCTTATTGCGGATGGCCAATATGTGGAAATGATCAAGCAAGTGATTGATGAATTGCCCCCCCGTTGCCGGGAAACTTTTCTATTAAACAAGTTCCATGAAATGAACTATGCCGAAATAGCCAAATTCACGGGAATTTCTGAAAGTGGCGTTGAGAAGCACATGATGAAGGGCTTAAGGCATTGCCGGAAAAAGATTCCCGAGTTTTTGCCAAAAAAATCGCGGGTGAGGCCATATCAGGCATCCACCGTCTAGGAATAGGGATAAACATTGATTGCAGTCAGGGTACAAAACAACTTAGGAGTTAATATGGCTTACGATAATGAAGAAGATAAAACCGTTTACGAAGTGGTCGTTAATGATGAGGAACAATATTCGATTTGGCCTACTTATAAGGAGGTCCCTGTGGGCTGGAAAGCTCTGAATATCAGCGGAAGCAAAAAAGAATGCCTTGATTACATTGAAGAAGTGTGGACTGATATGCGCCCTTTGAGTTTGCGCAATTATATGGAACAAGCCGATATGCACTAATGCCCTCCCATTTGGCCATGCCTAAGGCTTGGCCCATTGCTTCAGGTTAATGGGGGGGCGGTCCGGGGCTTTCACCGTCAAGGCGGCGCTTAGGCCGTGGCCGAACTTTAAATCAATGAGCTTCCATTCATGAGTTGGGTAGCCTTCGGGCAATGACAGAAAACGGGGTTCCCCTTCGGTGGCGGTAATGACTTTTGCGGCTTCAAGTGTCATCCCCATCCCCACGGCTTTTAGGAAACTTTCTTTCCGCGTCCATAATTGATAAAACACCGCCAGCTTTTCTTGCCCGGTTGCGGTGTGCCACGTTGCTTGCTCACTATCGCCAAAGCAGGTTTTGGCGGCACCGGACAGGTCCATGCCGCTATTCCACACTTCTATATCCACGCCAAGATAATCATAGCCGCCAACGGCAACCGCCATTTTGTCACCGGAATGCGATAAATTGAATTTAAGCGCGGCGGCTTTCCCCGTTAGGTGGGGCTTGCCATAGGCGGCTATGGTAAAGCTTATGGTGGCGGGCGCCATGCCCAGGTACGAAGCCAAGATGGCCCTTAGCTTGCCGTGGCTGATAATGTATTGGCGGCGATGGGTTTCGTGTACAAACCGCATCGCTTTGGTTTTTTCATCAGCATCCAGTATCTCCCGGAAATAGGCGTACAGGGCATCATCCGCCGATAGGTCTTCTAGCCACACATCAACCGCACCGGTAGGCACACCAACCATCGCTGTAGGTTCAGCGGTGGAATTCAAGCAAGTAATGCAACACGTTCAGGATATAAATTAATTTCAGGAACGGCTGCTCGTCCAAGCCGAAAATGGGGCGTTGGATTTGAAAAATTTCCCGCAAGTCCCTTTGCCCGTCAACCGCTGCAAACACGGTTTCCAGTAACCTGGAAAAGTCGGCGGGGATTGAAAAAATGTGCCCCATGACGCTGACCTGTAAGCATTCATTAACGCCGCCTTTCCCGTCAAACGATTTCCCGGTTGTGAATGTTAAGGCCCGATTCTGGACGAGCCGCGGTATTTCCTGCCAAACAGCGTCATTGGGTTCAAAAAATCGGCTGACATCCTTGAGGTTTGCGCCATCTGGATGCGGGTTATTTTTTCTTAATACAAAATAATGGACTAATTGATTGATGGAATCGGCCTCAGGATAGGCCTTTTCCATATTAAGATAGATAAACCGTTGGTTTTCCAGCTCGATGACGTCAAAACCCAGGGTATTGAATAAGGGCGGCAATTCAGCCAGGTTGCGCATACCCAATTCCGGCGGGTCGGTGGCGACCCGGAAGGGTTTGGAGAAATTGATCCATCTACCTTCCGGCTTAAGTATGCGGCGGATTTCTTTTGCCAAGCCCAGCGGATTGCTGACAATGTCCAGCATATATTGGGTGACGACAACGGATAAGGACGCGTCCTTAAACGGTAAGTTATTGACGTTCGCCGTCAGGAAATGGATGTTGCCGGCTTCCTGTACGGGCGGCGTGAGCGTGACCTGCCGCCAATTGGCTTCTGGCAAATGAAGCTCCAACGCTTCGCCTGCCATCAATGTTTTGGCCGCCAACAAGGTTGGCAGTGATAAATCTACGCCATACGCCACTACAAAATGCTTGGCGACGCTATGCAGCAAGCCACAGGCCCCCGCGCCCAATACCGCCACTGCTTGCCGGTCATCACAATGCTCATGGACCGTTTTGCCAAGCTGTGCGGCAACTTTTTCAAAATCAGTGGTTCCCGACCAGTCCTGATAAAAATACGGCAACATGTCATGGAAGGTCGTACCGGTTTTTATCATGCTCCAAGCCAGTAAATCGGCTTGTACGGGATGGTCTTGCAGAAATTCGATGATGGGCTGGTAAGGCCTTTCCAGGACGCCAGTATTTTTTCCTATGCCCTTAAGGGCCGCGCCTATCCGTTCAGAAAATTCGCTGTCTGGAAATTGCGCTTGGAAGGCACGCAAGTTATCAGCCATTTGGGCCAAGCCCGCTTGGGCTTCCGCCATTTCCTGCACATAACCTTGTATGGAAACCGCCGCACCGGGGATGAACACGCCGATGCCTTTTATGGACGGATAATATCTTCCGCAGTGGGGACAAGCCCATTGCCCCACAGGGGTGGCGGTCAATTCATTGGCACAGACAATACATTGGTACAGGGGCAGGTTATCCATTGGTTTTTTATATAGATAATAAAGGGTTAAGAATTTTTGACGGTTTCAAAAAAAGGAGGCGTGTTTTTGCTTGCCCTAACAAGACGCGCCAATAATCGGATCCCCTCAGTAACTTTCAAGTTAATGGGATAGCCAACTTTTACTTCCCCACAAAAAAAGCCGCCACCGGGCAGGCCGTTTTTAAATTAGCAATTCCGCCGATGAGGTTGTTCCAAGATTCATTCGTCATAAGGTTTATAAAAACCATCGGATAAAGGTCTTTGTCCGTGTTGGGCTGATTGGAACCTGATTGCTTGTTTAGGAATTGTCTATGTCTGTTTTAAAGCTGGTTGAAGCGGTAAAGGCGGGGGATGTTGAAAATGTGGCGGCTTTGCTAGATAGCGGGGAGGCTATCGGGCAACAAGACGGTTACGGTTGGACGGCATTAAATTGGGCGGCGGGTAAAGGCAACCCCGACACCATCCGCCTATTGTTGGCGGCCGGTGCGGATATAACCCATGCCGGCAGGGACAAGCGGACGGCGTACCAAATCGCCTTGGCCGCCGCACAAACCGAAAACGCGGCGGTTTTATACCGTGCCGAACAAGAGGCCGGCATCCGCCTTGGCCCCGGCATTCAGGATTATTGCAAAGCTTATGTTGCCGCAGATTTAAAACAATTTCCCGGTTGGCCTTCACAACTGCCGGGCCTGGCTGACGAAGACCTTGTGTTTTTGCATGCTGACCTGAGCGTCACCCGCTCTATGCTGGCGGGCAAAGAGGTGCTGTTCGCCGGGACATCGGTTGCTTGGGAAATATTTTGCAAACAGCAACTGGCGTTTAAGGTTCCGGGCGATTTGGAATGGGCGGCCGCCTTTTCCGCAAAAAAACCTGTTACGGCCGCCCAGCCAGAGCTATGAACATGCCCAATGCCAAGCAGCCCGTTCGGGGCGCCGATGCGCATGTGGATGTGGACGGGGCCTATTCATTGGTGGAGGTGTTGAGGGCCAGGGCGGCGCAACAAAGCCATCGTCGTGCCTATACGTTTTTGCCTGATGGTGAAAAACAAGCCTTTCATCTCAGTTATGGCGAGTTGGACCAACAAGCCCGCGTGATCGCCGCCAATTTGCAGGATTTAGGTTTGCAGGGCGGACGCGCCGTATTGCTTTATCCCCAAGGCTTGGACTATATCGCCGCATTTTTCGGCTGCCTTTATGCGGGCGTGGTCGCCGTTCCGGCTTACCCGCCGCGCAACAACCGCCATTTGCCACGTTTGCAAACCATTCTGGCTGATTGCCAAGCGGCGGCCATCTTAACCAATCAATCGACCTCACAAACATTAGAAGCCCTGTTTGGGGCAGTCCCGACCGTGCCAATAGTGGCAACCGACGTTTTGGATAATGCTGATGGCGGCTGGCAATTGCCTGGTTCCAAACCGCAGGACGTGGCTTTTCTGCAATATACCTCAGGGTCTACCGGTGATGCCAAAGGGGTGATGGTGACGCATGCCAACCTGATGGCGAACCAACGCCTGATCAAACAAGGTTTCGGCCATGGCCCGCAATCCACCGTGGTAGGCTGGTTGCCGTTGTATCACGATATGGGCTTGATTGGTAATGTCATGCAGCCTTTGTACATCGGTGCGCCCGTGGTGCTGATGCCGCCACTGGCATTTTTGGAGAAGCCCTTGCGCTGGTTGCAGGCGGTTTCCGATTACCGCGCCCATACCAGCGGCGGCCCCAATTTTGCTTTTGATTTTTGTGTGCAAAAAATTTCCGCCGAAGAAAAAAGCCGGCTTGATCTAAGTGCATGGCAAGTGGCTTTTAACGGGGCCGAGCCAGTCTATGCGGCAACTTTAGAACGGTTCACCGAGGCGTTTGCCGGGTGCGGGTTCCAACGCCGGGCGTTTTATCCTTGTTATGGTTTGGCGGAAGCGACTTTGTTGGTTACGGGCGGTGATAAGGCGGCGCCACCGACGGTTAAGGCTTTCCATAAAGAGCAGCTGGAAGGGCATATTGCCAGTACCGGTTTTGTGGGCGATGCCAGCCGGTTTTTGGTAGGTTGCGGTTTTGTCGGTGAAAACCACCGGCTCAGGATAACCGATACGCAAACCCAAGCGCTTTGCGGGCCGGGATGTGTTGGAGAAATCCAAGTCAGCGGCGCGGGTGTTGCCCAAGGTTATTGGCAAAATACCGTGGCCACCTCTGAAAGTTTTGTCGAGGATGGCAACCATCAAATTTGGTTGCGCACGGGCGATTTGGGGTTTATTGACGAAGGCGAGCTGTTTGTCGTTGGCCGAAGCAAAGACCTGATTATTATCAGGGGCCGTAATTACTATCCCCACGATTTGGAGATGGCCGCCGCCGCTTCGGTGGCTTGTTTAAACCCCAATGGCTTGGCGGCTTTTTCAGTGGCGGATGGGAATGAAGAAAAGCTGGTCTTGCTTGCCGAATTAAAACGTGGCCATTTAAGACAAACAGATTTCCGCGTGGAATTCGCGGCAATCCGTGGGCGTTTGGTTGAAGAATGTGGCATCCAGGCCGCTGCCATTGTGTTTGTCAGGCCAGGAGCCATTTTAAAGACGACTAGCGGCAAAATCCGCCGTAGCGATTGTAAAAAAGCTTTTCTAGACCAGCAGATGGAGGTGGTGGCTAAGGACGGATACGAACCCGCCCCGCCAGCCGCCACGCATCCGTCCGGGCCGGAAGGTGCTTTGCTTAGGCACACTTTACTGGCGGCATCATTGGAGAGTGGCAAAGAACTGCTCGCCAATTTTTTAAGCGGCAAAATCCGGGCCTTGTCCGGATTGTCCGTGGAAGCCGTCGACTGGTCTGCCCCGGTATTAGCCTTAGGCATAGACTCCTTGAAGGCGATGGAACTGAAATATGCCATTGATGATTTGCTGGCGATTGATGTGCCCGTCACTTTGATATTGGCGGACACATCAATTATGGAATTGGCGGCTTGCGCGTTGGATTTAGGACACCAAAAGCACCTGGCCCTGGTGGCTACTGCGGAACCCGACACCGCGGCTAACCTGGCATTATCCTTAGGGCAACGGGCGGTCTGGACGGTATGCCAGTTTGAAGCCAACACACCCGTTTACAATTTGCCTGTCGCCTTGCAGATCAGCGGCAAAATTGAGGTTGACAGTTTCCGCCATGCATTGCGCGTTTTAGTTAGTAGGCACACGCAATTACGCACCGGGTACCGGCTTGAAAACGGCCTGCCCATGCCCGTGTTGTTGCCGGAGATTAACCCGGTGTTTGTGCAGCATACTTGTAAGGACGCACAGGCCAGGGATCGGCTGCTTATCGCTGAAATCCAGCGGCCATTTGATTTGGAACACGATCTGAAGTTAAGGGCGGCCTTATTTAGCACCGCCGCCGACGACCCTATCCTGTTGTTTTGCGCCCACCATATTGCCGTCGATTTCCGCTCATTGGTCATTTTGCTCGGAGAATTGCAGGCCGTGTATGGCGCGTGCAGCATCGGGCAAGCGTTTAGTTTGCCAACCTTGGCCGCCACTTATGATGATTTTATTGCTTGGCAGCAAAACTACTTAAGCAGTGCGCTTGCGGGCCAGGCTTTGGGTTACTGGCAAGGGCAATTGGCGGGGGATTTGCCCAAGCTGTCCCTGCCCGTCGGGAAGGTGCGTCCGAACACGGCCACTTACCACGGTGGCATAGAAACCCTGGCGATAGGGTTTGCCACCCTGCGCCAGTTGCAAGACATGGCGGCACAACAAGGGGTGACTTTGTATATGTTGCTGCTGGCGGTGTTCAAGGTCTTGCTTTACCGCTACAGCGGCCAAGAAGATATTATCGTGGGCTCGCCGATGTTCGGACGGCCTAAACAAGATTTTTCCCAAGTCGTCGGGTATTTCGTCAATCCGGTGGCCTTACGCAGTTTCCCCGAAGGCGGCAAGCCTTTCATTGGGTTTCTTCATGAAACCAAGCAAACCGTGTTGGCGGCTTTACGGCACCAAGATTATCCGCATGGCTTATTGGTGGAAAAATTGCAGCCTGCGCGTGAGCCAGGGCTGTCGGCGTTTTACCGGGCCAGCTTTGTTTTGCAAAGTGATGTCCACGGTGATGCTGGCGCGGCGGCGTTGGCCTTAGGTTTGCCCGATTGTCAGCTGGCTTGGGCGGGCATCACCGCCAGGACGGTTTGCTTGCCTGAAACGGTTGCCCAGTTTGACCTCAATTTGATGATGGCGGTGACGGGCGACGGTTTGGGCGCTTCATTCCAATACAACCATGGTGTGCTGGAGCAAGAGACGGTCATGCGCATGGCGGGGCATTTCCAGCGGCTCTTGCAGGGCATCTTAGATAATCCCTACCAGCCGCTAAGCGCATTGCCCTTGCTGGCGGTGTCCGAGTTACGGCAATTGATGGCTTGGAGTGGCGCGATTGTTGACTGCCCGGCTGATGTTTGCATCCACCACCGGTTTGAAAAGCAGGCGATGGCAACGCCGGACGCTATCGCGGTGGTTTTTGAAGGCCAGGTTTTAAGTTATGCCGAACTAAACGCCAAGGCCAACCAGTTGGCCCATTTTTTACGCAGCCAAGGCGTGGTGGCCGATACCTTGGTGGGGATTTGTGTGTCCCGCTCGTTAACGATGATTGTTGGTTTGTTGGGGACTTTAAAAGCAGGCGGCGCCTATCTTCCCCTAGACCCCGATTATCCCCAAGACCGTCTGGTTTACCTTGTGGCGGATGCCAAGCCCCTGCTCGTGCTGACGGAACAGCCCCTGGCCGGGTCACTGCCGGCAAACTTGCGGTTGCTATGCCTTGACGCGGTGCCGCTTGAAACCTACAGCCTTGCCAATCCGGTTAATGTGGGTAGCCCGGAGAACCTTGCTTATGTCATTTACACATCGGGTTCCAGCGGGAACCCTAAAGGCGTGGCCATCACCCATCAAAATGTCCGGCGGCTGTTTGCCGCAGCAGGTCGGCTGTTTGATTTTTCCTCCGCTGATGTGTGGAGCCTGTTCCATTCTTTCGCATTTGATTTTTCGGTCTGGGAAATATGGGGGGCTTTGCTTTATGGCGGCAAGCTGGTTGTTGTGCCGTATTGGGCTTGCCGGTCCCCGGAAGCCTTCCATCGGCTTTTATCCGTAGAGGGTGTGACGGTATTGAGCCAAACCCCTTCCAGTTTTTATCAGCTTGACGCTTTCGATGGGGAACTAGGCAAGGGCCAGGCTTTATCCCTACGCTGGGTGATTTTTGGCGGGGAAGCATTGGAGCCTTGGCGCTTACGGGGATGGTTTGCGCGCCATGCCGGAACGGGCCCACGGCTCGTCAATATGTATGGCATCACCGAAACGACCGTGCATGTCACCCACCATGGCCTTCCGGCAAGCCCGAACACCGACGCGGCGAGCATCATCGGCCGCCCTTTAGGCGATTTGCAAACATTTATATTTGATCCGCGGCTGGCTCCCGTGCCTATCGGGGTTGCCGGAGAACTGTATGTGGGCGGCGCAGGGTTGGCGAGAGGCTATCTGAACCGCCCTGGACTGACAGCGGAAAGGTTCATCCCCCATCCTTATCCGGTAAAGCCAGGCCAACGCTTGTACCGGACGGGTGATGTGGCGCGTTACCGTCCTGACGGCCAGATTGAATATCTAGGGCGCATCGACACCCAAGTCAAAATACGCGGTTTCAGGATTGAGTTAGGCGAAATCGAAGCCCGGTTATTGCAACATGAAGCCATTAAAAAAACCGTGGTGTTGCTTAAGCAAGAGCCAGGCAATAAATACCTGATTGCCTATCTTGTTGCCCGGGCCGAATCGCCGCCAGACGTCCACGCGCTTAAAGCCTTCCTTAAACAAACGTTGCCCGATTATATGGTTCCGGCCGCTTTTGTTTTTCTCGACGACCTGCCGTTGACCGCCAACGGTAAGCTCGACCGCAAGGCCTTGCTGGCTATGGCCAGCCAAGGTTGGCAACGCCGTGAATACACGCCTCCACGGGATGAGGCGGAGCAGGCGGTTGCCGAGATCTGGCAACAAATCTTGGGTGTTGAACGGTTGGGCATACATGACGATTTTTTCGAGTTGGGAGGGCATTCCTTATCCGCCGTGCAAGTCGTCAGCAAAATCCGCGAAACTTTTGCGGTTGACGTGCCGGTGAAAACGCTGTTTGAAGCCCCGACCATCGCCGAGTTTGTCGACAAAGTTGGCGAACACCAAACCGATTAGCCGCCCTTTCCCCTCCTAAACCAACCCATCGTAGCCTTCATGAACAAGCAAACTTCATATCGTTTGGCAGACGCCACTGTGGCGGAAGCCTTGGTCGATAACTGGGTGGCGTGGCCGCACACGTTCTCGCCCGTGCCCTACAGCCTGCACCTGTTGAATTATCAGAAAAAAACCTTGGCCTCGTATTTGCAAAACCCGGCCTTGCATGTCAAGTCCAGCCAAAACCCCAAATTATTGGGCGGGGCGTTCGTCAACCTGCCTGTCGAACGTGTCCCTGATATTGTAGCGTTGCTGGAGCGTTTGGAGAGGGTGCATAGTGATGATCTGGCCTTAGCCCAAGAACTGGTTGATTTCCAAAATCTGTTGGATAAGGAAGCCGTCGGGCAAAGCCTGAACAGCTATTACCCACACTTGCCCGAAAGCCTGCGCGGCTATGTCGAATTGCTGTATGACTACCACAGCCGCCCCATTGTCCGTTGCATTGAGAGCCTGTTTTACCACAGCCGCCATTACAAAAAACAGTTGCAATCTTTGCATTTGTTTACCCAAACCCATGACCGGATGCGGGCTTATTACATGAGCACGCCGCGTTTGCCTGATTCAAATAGCATTGATTGGACACTCCCGTTCGCGCAAGCCGAGTTGGACGGATTGTTTAAGTTGGACAGCCAGCCACAGCCCTTGGCGTTTATCCGCGAACTGTTGGGTTTGGCCGCCGCCGATGATGGAAAGCTCTTGCCCTTGTTGACCAACCAACCGCCCAAAACCACAGCAAACTGGCAAGGGCAGGGGACGCGCATACGCTATTTTGGGCATGCCAGCATGTTGGTCGAATTTAACGGCACCGCCATTCTGATAGACCCCTTCCTTACCGTACAACCCGGCCAAGGCGGCATCGAGAGGTACACCTTCCAAGATTTGCCGCCCAAAATTGACTATGTGCTGATCACGCATGGCCATCACGACCATTTTGTGTTTGAAACCCTGCTCAGGATCCGTCACAAAATTGGCTGCTTGGTCGTACCGAAAGCATCCGGCATTTTTTATGGCGATATTTCCCTGAAATTAATGGCTCAGGCTTTGGGCTTTTCGAATGTAGTGGAAGTTGAGCCCTTAGATACGATTGCCGTGTTGAATGGCGAAATCGTCGCCGTGCCCTTCTTAGGCGAGCATAACGATTTACCGTTCGCCAAATCCGCTTATCTGGTCAAAGCAGGCACTAAGCAAATCCTGTTCGCCGCCGATTCCAATTGCTTGGACAAACGCATGTACGAAAACCTGTGCGCCGAACGCGGCGCGGTTGATGTGGTGTTTTTGGGCATGGAATGCGTCGGCGCGCCGTTATCGTGGGTTTACGGGCCGATCCTGCCGAAACTGCCTGATTACAAACATTGCCAATCCCGCCGCTCCAACGGCAGTAACGCCGCCGTGGCGATGGACTTGTTGCAGGCGGTTGGTAACCATCAAGTTTACGTTTACGCCATAGGCCGCGAACCGTGGCTGCAATATTTCATGGCCTTGGAACCTGAAGATGATGATGTGTATATCCAAGAAATCAACCAATTGCTGACGGCTTGCCAAAACCAAGGTTTCATTGAGGCCAGACGGCTGTATGGCAGGGATGAGATTTTCTTGGAGAGGTAAGTGTTTAGGTGACGCATCACCTACCTCGCATAAGGCAGTATTCAAACCCAACACGCTAAATGGCCGACCGCACGCACAGGTGTGGGAACGCCAAGAAAAATAACCATAAATTGGCAAAAAAACAGGACGACGACCATGCAAGATGCCACAGCAACTCCCCTAGACGCCGCCCAACAAAAACGTGCGCGGCTAATTGCAAAGCTCACAAACAATGCGCCTGTAAATTCCATCAGCCGCCGCGAAAGCCCAGGCATGGCACCGCTTTCTTTTGGGCAAGAAGCCTTATGGCTAATGTCGCACTTAGCACCGGACAACCCGATTTACAATGTCGCGGGGGCTTTGGAATTTAACGGCAGGCTCAATATCGCCGCCTTGCAACAAAGCTTGGATGAGGTGGTGCGCCGTCATGAAATCCTGCACAGCCGTTTTGGTTCCGAACAGGGAACCGTCATCCAGCGCGTTGACGGTTGTTGCCAGCTTAGTTTGCGGCTGTTGGATTTGGATAATGTCGATGCAGCCCTAGCTGACGGTTGTTTCCAACACTGCGCCGACGAATTCATCCGTATGCCGTTTGACCTCAACAATGCCGCGCCGTTACGCGCCATGCTGCTGAAGTTGGTTAGCCAGCGGCATATCTTGGTGTTGGCCTTGCACCACATCGTGGCTGACCGTTGGTCGGTTGGCATTTTGATGCGCGAAGTCGCCGGATTATATCGCCAATTCGGCAGTGGTTTGCCGTCAACGTTGCCGGAATTAGGCATTGACTATGGCGATTTTGCCGCATGGCAACGTCAACAAGGCAGTTTGGTGCAAAACCATCAGGATTACTGGCAACAAAAATTGCAAGGTCTGCCGCCGTTACTGGCCTTGCCGACTGACTACCCAAGACCCGCCTCGCTTAGTTATCGGGGGGATTTATACCATTTTGCATTGCCCCCCGGACTTAGTGTGGCGATTAACCAGTTGGCGAAGCAATACAACGCCACCTTGTTTATGGTCATGGCGGCGGCGTTGCAAGTTTTGTTGCACCGTTACACAGGCAGCGATGATATTGCGATTGGTTATACCGTCGCTGGACGCACCCAAAGCCAAGTTACCGAATTAATTGGTTTTTTCGTCAATACCTTGGTGTTGCGCGGGCAGTTGGATGATGACAATGGCTTTGCGGATTTATTGGCAAAAACCCGTAGCCAAGCCTTAGACGATCAAGCCCATCAGGATATTGCTTTTGGGCAATTATTGGAAGCCGTTAATCCGGTGCGCAATCCCAGTTATGCACCGTTATTCCAAGTCATGCTCACTGTGCAGAACGCCCCGCGTGTTGATTTTCGTCTGCCTGGACTTGAGGTTACGCCTGTCCGTTTAGATGGCAAAGCCGCGCAATTTGATTTGACGTTTCTGTTTGAAGAACAGGAAGGTGTTTTACAAGGCACTATTGAATACAGCACGGATTTGTTTGCATCAGCGACTTTGGGAAGGCTGGCAGGGCATTTACAAACCTTATTAACGGCGATGGTGGCTAATCCTGAATTGGCCTTGAAGCAATTGCCGATACTCACGCCAGCAGAATGGCAACAAATGGTCGTTGATTGGAATACTTCAAAATCAGCATCCGACGATGTTTTGTCACAACCGCTGACGCAACGGTTTGCCAAGCAAGCGCAAGTTACGCCCGATCACATGGCTTTGGTGTTTGTCGAAGAAAAACTCAGTTATCGTGAGCTTAATCAGCGTGCCAATGATTTGGCTCACACACTCCACGACTTAGGCATCAAACCGGAAAGCCGGGTTGGTGTTTGTGCGGAACGCTCGGTCGATTTGGTGGTGGCCTTATTGGCCGTGTTGAAAGCCGGGGCGGCTTATTTGCCGCTAGATCCCAGCTACCCGCAGGAACGGCTGGATTTTATGGCCAAAGATGCGGCGGTGGCGCTGCTTCTGGTGCAAACCGCGTTCGTCGATAGATTCCAAAAACTTCTGTGTCCTATCGTCAGTATCAAACAAAACGCAACCGCCCGTGAACCTTTGGTGTGTCCTGCCAGCTTGGACAATACCGCCTACCTGATTTATACCTCCGGTTCATCAGGCCAGCCCAAAGGCGTGGCAGTTAGCCATCGTAACTTGCTGCATTCGACGCTGGCGCGGTTTGAATATTATCAAGAATCGCCTGATTGTTTCCTATTGTTGTCTTCATTTGCTTTTGACAGTTCGGTGGCGGGTATTTTTTGGACTTTAAGCCAAGGCGGCTGTTTGTGTTTACCCCAAACCGCCGATACCACCAATCCAAATGCTTTAGCCAAATTGATCCAAAAGCATCAGGTCAGCCATGTTTTGGCCTTGCCATCATTTTATGCCGCCCTCATCAGCGAGGCTAATCTGCCGTTATTGGCTACGCTTAAGGCCGTCATAGTTGCCGGGGAAGCGTGTTCTGGCGAACTGGCTAACGAACATCAGCGCAAACTGCCGCAGGTTAAGTTGTTCAACGAATACGGCCCGACCGAAGCGACGGTGTGGAGCAGTGTTTATCACAGCGAAACATCGGAAGCCACAGGCACCTTGACTATAGGCCGCGCCATTGACCGGGTGCAGATGTATATTCTTGATAAGCATAGTGAACCTGTACCAATGGGTGTCAGTGGTGAGTTGTATATTGCTGGTGCAGGTATCGCGCAAGGCTATATCAACCGCCCCGGTTTGACGGCGGAAAAATTTATCCCTAACCCTTTCGGCGTGGCGGGTAGCCGTTTATACAAAACAGGCGACCTAGCGAAGTTCCGTGACGATGGCAATATCGAATTTCTAGGCCGCATGGATTATCAAGTCAAAATCCGGGGTTTTAGGATTGAGTTGGGTGAGATTGAAGCGCGGCTTACTTGCTTTCCTAGTGTGCGTGCCGCCGTTGTGCTGGCAAGGGAAGATAATCCAGGCGACAAACGGCTAGTGGCGTATTTGTTAGCCGATGTTGAGCTTAACATCAGTGATTTGCGTGAGCATTTATCCTTGGTGCTGCCCGACTACATGATCCCTGGCGCGTTTGTTAGGCTGGCGGAATTTCCGTTAACCCCAAACGGCAAGCTAGACCGCCGTGCCTTGCCTGAACCCGATAGGATGGCAGTGTCAACGCAAGATTATGCCGCCCCGCAAACTTTGGCAGAAACGGTACTGGCTAAGTTGTGGCAAGAGTTGTTAGGTGTGGAAAAAGTCGGGCGTGACGATCACTTTTTTGAGTTGGGCGGACATTCGCTGATGGCGATTAGCTTGGTTGAGCAGCTACAGCAACAAGGTTTTTCAGCGGAAGTGATGAACGTGTTCACGATGCCCGTGCTTGCTGAGATGGCAGCGACTTTAGTGGCTGACGTGCCAACTACAAACAGGGTGGCATTCGGGGCTATCCCGGAAGGCAGCACAGTGATCACGCCGGACATGTTGCCCTTGGTCAGTTTGACACAAGAAGCAATAAACGCGTTAATCGCCGAAGTGCCAGGAGGAATTGCCAATATCCAAGACATTTATCCGCTGGCGCCGTTACAAGATGGCATTTTGTTCCATCATTTGCTGGCGACGGATAGCGATGCTTATTTAAAACGTTCGCTGCTGTGTTTTGCTTCGCGGGAACGATTGGATAGTTTTTTAGCCGCGCTGCAGATTGTCATCGACCGCCACGATATTCTCCGCACCGCCATCCATTGGCAAGGCTTACCCCATGCGGTGCAAGTGGTGCAACGGCAAGCCCGGTTGCCGATAATCCATCTTTCAGTGGAAGCAGGTGTTGACGCTTTGCAAACCCTTCAGGAACAAACCCAGCTTATCCATTTACGCATGGGTTTACAGAAAGCGCCGCTGTTTGTCGCCTACATTCTATTTGATCCGATTGCCGACAAGTGGTTACTGGCTTTGGTCAACCATCATTTGATTGACGATAATTACACGCTCCAACTTATCCTTTCAGAAATTAACCAAATTTTTCTAGGGCAGGGCGATCAATTATTGCCGCCTTTGCCGTACCGTCATTTTATTGCCCAAGTCATCAGCGTTCCTGAAACCGAGCATGAAGCGTATTTCCGCAGCCAATTGGGTGATATAGATGCCCCCACCGCCCCGTTCGGGGTTTTGGATATTCAAGGCAATGGCAGCCAAATCAATGAAGCCCATTTAGTTTTAGATGAGAGTTTGGCGCAACGCCTGTACAGCACAGCGCGTCAGCAAGGTGTGACCGTCGCTGTGTTGTGCCATGTCGCTTGGGCGCAAGTGCTGGCGCAATGTACGGGGCGTGATGATGTGGTGTTTGGCACGGTGTTGTCAGGACGCTTGCAAACCCAAACAGGCGCAAGCCAAGCCCTGGGCGTGTTCATCAATACCTTGCCGATACGGCTCAGTTTAGATGGCTATAGCGTCAGGCAAATTGTCGCTGATTGCTACTCCCGGCTTGGGCGTTTGTTGGATCACGAACACGCTGCTTTGGCATTGGCGCAACGCTGTAGTGGTGTCGCGGCGGGTTTACCATTATTCACTACGTTGCTGAATTACCGGCACAGCAATTTGATTGCGGAAAATTCAACGGAGTTATTTGCTTGGCAAGATATTGAGTTATTGGCTACGGAAGAACGTACCAATTATCCGGTCACGCTGTGTGTTGACGATTTAGGGGAGGGCATCCGTATCACCGCACAATGTGTCCAGGACATAGATGCAGTGAGGATCGCCGCTTATTTTGAAACCGCGCTTGATAAATTGACCGAGGCGTTACAGCAAACTCCAGATTTTAGGGTGTGCCAACTTAGTATTTTGCCTGATAGCGAACGCCAGCAGCTATTGCAAAACGGCAACGCCCACCTGACGGCTTACCCGGCGCAACCGTGCCTGCACCAACGCTTCGAAGCCCACGCGGCAAGCGCCCCCAACGCCATCGCCCTGAGCTACCAAGGGCAAACCTTAAGCTACGGCGGACTCAACCGACTAGCCAACCGCCTCGCCCACGGCCTCATCGCCCACGGCGTCCGCCCCGACCAATTGGTCGCCCTGTGCGCCGAGCGTAGCCCGGACATG
>NZ_KB913025.1:4285405-4286086 GCF_000384075.1 Methylovulum miyakonense HT12 | reverse complement strand
TCGGCGAGCGCCGCGAGCACGGGGTGGTCGAACAGGGTGCGCAACGGCAGTTCAATGCCGAGGGCTTGGCGCAGCCGCGCCACGAACTGCACGGCGAGCAGGGAATGCCCGCCCAGTTCAAAGAAATGGTCATGGCGCCCGACGTGTTCCACATGCAGCAAGTCCTGCCAGAGGGTCGCCAAGACCGTTTCGGTGCCGCCTTGCGGGGCTTCGTAAACACGGCTGGCGATAGCGTCCCCGTCGGGTTCGGGCAGGGCCTTGCGGTCAAGCTTGCCGTTGGCGGTGAGCGGGAAGCGTTCCAAGGTGACGTAGGCGGCGGGCAGCATGTGCTCGGCCAAGTGTGCGGCGAGCCGGGCGCGCAAGTCCGCCGGGTCGGGGGCGTGGCCGGGGTCGGGGACGAGGTAGGCGACCAAGAGTGGGTCGGCTGTGTGGTCGGTGCGGGCGAGGACGGCGGCTTCGCGGATGCCGGGGCAGCGGCGCAGCTGCGCCTCGATTTCGCCGAGCTCGATGCGGAAGCCCCGGAGCTTGACTTGGAAGTCGTTGCGGCCAAGGTACTCAATGGTGCCGTCGGGCAGCCAGCGGCCTAGGTCGCCGGTTTTGTACAGGCGGGACGGGCTGGTTTTCGCATCGGCCTTTGCCGCTTCCGCGCCTTCCCTACCCTCGGTTGCGGGATGGAACGGG
>NZ_KB913025.1:4279905-4285305 GCF_000384075.1 Methylovulum miyakonense HT12 | reverse complement strand
TCACCCTGGAACGCTTCCCGCTCACCGCCAACGGCAAGCTCGACCGCCAGGCGCTGCCCGAACCCGACGGCGGCAGCACCGCCAAGCGGGTTTACCAAGCCCCGCAAGGCGCCACCGAAACCGCCATCGCCCGCATCTGGCAGGAGCTGCTGCACATCGCCCAGGTCGGGCGCCATGACCAGTTCTTTGAATTGGGCGGGCATTCGTTGTTGGTTATCACGTTTATAGAACGCCTACAACAACAGGGGTATTGGGTCAGCGTCCGTACTGTTTTTACCCATCCCGTTTTAGCGGATATGGCTGAATTTATCGACAGCGGGCAAGAATCGGCAATGGCGATCACCATCCCGCCAAACGTGATCCCTGATTATTTTGAGCAAAGCACGGGCAATAGCAACATTGAGGAATTTCGGATATGAATTTGCAAACATTATGGGAATACGTCCAGGAAAAGGGCATTCAATTAACAGAAAAGGACGGTGAATTAGTCATTCATGCACCTCAAGGTACGATGAATGCCGAATTACTGGCACAGCTTAAAGCACACAAACCGCAATTACTGCTAGCCCTGCAATCAGGCCGTTTTGCCGGAACATTATCCCAATCAAGTCAGCAGCTAGCGTCAGTGAATAAAATCACACCTGATATGTTGCCGTTAGTGTCGCTGAGCCAAGATGAAATTGACCTAATCGTTGGCAACATGACTGGGGGGCTAGCAAATATCCAGGACATATACCCCTTAGCCCCTTTGCAAGAAGGCATTTTTTTCCATCATCTGCTTGATGATAAGCAGGGCGACACCTATTTGCTCCGTTCGGTCATCCGTTTTTCTGAACGTAATAGTTTGGATGAATTTTTATGTGGCTTGCAAAAAGTCATAGACCGTCACGACATACTGCGTACCTCCATCCATTGGCTAGGCTTGCCGCAACCTGTGCAAGTCGTGCATAGGGTGGCAAAATTAACCGTCGAGGAATTGGTGTTTACTTCATCAAATGACGCGTTAGGGCAATTGCTTGACTATACCGATCCGCGCCATATCACTTTAGATGTGCAATCGGCGCCTCTAATAAAGGCAGTTATCGCCGTTGATCAATCATCTGGTGCTTGGTTGTTGTCTTTGCTTAATCATCATCTGGTATGCGACCACATGACGCTAGATGGCATTGTTGCCGAAATCCGGCAAATGAGTGCAGGGCAGGGGGATAAACTACCGCCACCCGTGCCTTATCGGAATTTTATTGCCCAAGCTTTAGCGGTTCCAACGGCTGAACATGAAGCCTATTTCAAAACCCAGTTGCAGGATATTGATGCGCCTACCGCGCCGTTTGACATATTGGACACGCAAGTCAATAGCGGGCAAATCACTGAAGCGACTTTAGTTCTGGCTGACGGTTTGGCGCAAGCTATACGCCAAAGTGCCCAACTACACGGCGTGGCTACCGCCGTTTTGTTTCATGTCGCTTGGGCGCAGGTATTGGCACGCCTTACCAATCGTGAAGAGGTGGTGTTTGGTACGGTTTTGTTGGGGCGCTTGCAAGGTGTTGACGGAGCCGGACAGGTTTTAGGTTTGCTGATCAATACCTTACCCATCCGTATTTCCCTGTCCCATCGCAGTGTGCAAGAAGTGGTCAAAACCACTTACCGGCAGTTGGGTGAATTGCTTAAGCATGAACAAGCCCCGTTAAGTTTGGCGCAACGGTGTAGCCAAGTTGCACCACCGTTGCCTTTATTCACGACTTTATTCAATTATCGGCATAACCCCCAGCAGGCTAAACACCCTGACGCTTTGAATGGCCTGTGTGTGTATCAAAGTGAAGAGCGCACCAATTATCCCATTGCCATTTCCGTGAATGATTTGGGCCAAGGGTTTAGCCTGACTGCGCAATGTATAGATGCCGTGGATCCTGCACGCATTATCAGCTATCTCAATCATGCCATGACCGAATTAACCGATGCGTTGGCGAAAGCGCCTGATTATCCGATGAGTGGTCTGGACATGCTCCCAGAAAGCGAGCGGCGACAACTGCTGTATAGTTTCAACGCCACCGCCAGTGATTACCCGCAAAACTGTTGTATCCAGCAATTGTTTGAACAACAAGTGCAGCAAACGCCTGATGCACCCGCTTTAGTGTATCAAGACCAAGTTCTTAGTTATTCGCAATTGAATGGCTACGCCAATCAAGCCGCCCATCGTTTGTTAAATTTAGGTATACGTCCAGATGATCGGGTCGCGATTTGTATGGAACGTAGTTTGGAAATGATCGTGGCCTTATTAGGTATCCTCAAAGCGGGCGGGGCTTATGTGCCTTTAGAACCTGGCTATCCAAAAGAACGGCTGGCTTACATGCTCGCCGACAGCAAGCCCATTGCCGTTTTCACACAACAGGAAGGGCAAGGGAATTTACCCACTCAAGCTGAATTGGAACTGCCGATACTGTTTATTGACCTTTTGGGAGGACAAAGCCAAGGAATGCCTGGACAGTATCCAAATCCATCGCTAATTAGCCTAAATAGCCAACAGTTGGCTTACATCATTTATACCTCAGGTTCTACCGGATATCCGAAGGGGGTGATGGTTGAACAGGGTTCTGTCATCAATTTATGGACAGGTTTGGAAAATACCGCTTTCCGTGATTTTCCCAAAAACAGCCGGATGGGTTTGAATGCGGCGTTGGTATTTGATGCTTCCGTACAAGCGATAGTGCAATTGCTTTCAGGGCGTTGCGTAGTGATTATCCCTGGGGAAATTCGTGCGGATATTCCGGCTTTTTTAGCATTTATTGAAAAAGAAAAAATCAATGCCTTGGATTGTACGCCTAGCCAATTGGAGCTGATGCTTTCTGCAGGGCTTTTGGATAAGACAAACCATTGTTTAGAAAAAGTGTTGGTGGGTGGGGAAGCGATTGGCAATGCAACTTGGTGCTTGTTGAAAAACGCAACGGCGATAGATTTTTATAATGTCTATGGGCCTACGGAGTGTACGGTTGATGCGACGATTGCCCATGTGAATACCGCAGGGGACAAGCCACAGATTGGTTCTCCACTTGCCAATACCCAGTGTTATATTTTAGATGCTTATTTGCGGCCCGTGCCCATTGGCGTCACTGGCGAAATCTACATTGGCGGCGCAGGCGCGGCGCGGGGTTACCTGAACCGCCCCGGACTCACCGCCGGGCGCTTCATCCCCAACCCCTTCCGGCAAGCGGGCGACGGCCAACCGCCGCGCCTGTACCAGACCGGCGACCTCGGCCGCTGGCTGCCCGACGGCACCATTGATTACCTTGGCCGCAACGACTTCCAAGTCAAGCTCCGGGGCTTCCGCATCGAGCTCGGCGAAATCGAGGCGCAACTGCGCCGCTGTCCCGGCGTGCGCGAGGCCGCCGTCCTCGCCCGTGACGACACCCGTGATGACCGGACGGGCAACCTGCGCCTGGTCGCCTACCTCGTCCCCGACCCCGGCCACGCCCCCGACCCGGCGGACTTGCGCGCCCGGCTCGCCGCGCAGCTGGCCGACCACATGCTGCCCGCCGCCTACGTCACCTTGGAACGCTTCCCGCTCACCGCCAACGGCAAGCTCGACCGCCAGGCGCTGCCCGAACCCGACGCGGGAAGCACCGCCAGCCGCGCCTACCAGGCCCCGCAAGGCGCCACCGAAACCGCCATCGCCCAGATCTGGCAGGAACTGCTGCACATCGCCCAGGTCGGGCGCCATGACCATTTCTTTGAACTCGGCGGGCATTCCCTGCTTGCCGTGCAGTTCGTGGCGCGGCTGCGCCAAGCCCTCGGCATTGAACTGCCGTTGCGCACCCTGTTCGACCACCCCGTGCTCGCGGCGCTCGCCGAGGCCGCCGCCCCCGCCGCCCGCAGCGCCTTGCCGCCCGTCACGCCCTGTGACCGTAGCCAGCCCATCCCCCTGTCCTGGGCGCAACAACGGCTCTGGTTCATCGCCCGCCTCGACCCCGCCGCCAGCCAGGCCTACCACATCGCCCTGGGGCTGCGCCTTCAAGGCGAGCTCGACCGCACCGCCCTCCAGGCCGCCCTCGACCGCCTCGTCGCCCGCCATGAAGCCCTGCGCACCACCTTCCTGGCCGACGGTGGCGAACCCCGGCAACACATCGCCCCCGCCGCCAGCGGCTTCCAACTGGCCACCCACGACTTGGCGACGCCCGCCCCAGCCGACCAGGCCGCCGCCATCGCCCGGCATACCCGTGCCGAAGCCGATGCGCCGTTTGACCTCGAGAACGGCCCGCTGATCCGCGGGCGCCTGCTGCGCCTGGGCGAACGTGAGCATCTCCTGCTCGTCACCCAACACCATATCATCGCCGACGGCTGGTCGCTCGGCCGCCTCACCGCCGAATTCGCCGCCCTCTACCGCGCCTTCAGCCAAGGCCAGCCCGACCCCCTGCCGCCGCTCGCCTTACAATACCCCGACTACGCCGTCTGGCAACGGCACTGGCTGCAAGGCGGCGTGCTGGACAGCCAGCTCCATTACTGGCGCAGCCAACTCGACGGCAGCCCCGGCCTGCTCGAGATGCCCACCGACCGCCCCCGTCCCGCCCAGCAAAGCCATCGGGGCGGTAGCGTCGCGTTCAGTTTGCCCGCAGCCCTCAGCGACAGCCTCCGGCACTACAGCCACCGCCACGGCGCGACCCTATTCATGACCCTGCTCACCGCCTGGGCCATCCTCCTGTCCCGACTCGGCGGGCAAACCGACCTCGTCATCGGCACCCCCGTCGCCAACCGCCCCCACGCCGACCTCGAAGCCCTCATCGGCCTGTTCGTCAACACCCTGCCACTCCGCGTCCGCCTCGACGGCGACCCCAGCGGCGCCGCGCTGCTCGCCCAAGTCAAAGCCACCACCCTGGATGCCTACAGCCACCCAGACCTGCCCTTCGGGCAACTGGTCGAAGCCCTCAATCCGCCACGCCGCCTGTCCCACAACCCCGTTGTCCAAGTCCTGCTCAGCCTCGACAACACCCCGCGCCAAGACCCCGACTTGCCCGGCCTCAGCCTCAGCGTCCTAGACGGCGGCAACCCCACCAGCCAGTTCGACCTCAGCCTGTCCTTCACCGACCCCGGCGACACCCTGTCCGGGCATCTCCACTACGCCAGCGACCTCTACGACCCGGCCACCATCGCCCGCTTCATCGGCCACTACCAAACCCTGCTGCACAACCTGACCGAAGGCGACAGCCGCCCCGTTAGCCAACTGGGCCTCCTCACCGACTACGAACGCCAGCAACTATTGCAAGGCGGCAACGCCAGCCCCGCCAGCTACCCCGCGCAACCGTGCCTGCACCAACGCTTCGAAGCCCACGCGGCAAGCGCCCCCAACGCCATCGCCCTGAGCTACCAAGGGCAAACCTTAAGCTACGGCGGACTCAACCGACTAGCCAA
>NZ_KB913025.1:2827043-4279805 GCF_000384075.1 Methylovulum miyakonense HT12 | reverse complement strand
AGACCGGCGACCTCGGCCGCTGGCGGCCCGACGGCACCATAGACTACCTCGGCCGCAACGACTTCCAGGTCAAGCTCCGGGGCTTCCGCATCGAACTGGGCGAAATCGAGGCGCAGCTGCGCCGCTGCCCCGGCGTGCGCGAAGCCGCCGTCCTCGCCCGTGACGATGGCGCAGGCAACCCACGCCTGGTCGCCTACCTCGTCCCCGAGCCCGGCCATACCCTGGAACCCGCCGGGCTGCGCACCCGCCTCGCGGAACACTTGGCCGAGCACATGCTGCCCGCCGCCTACGTCACCCTGGAACGCTTCCCGCTCACCGCCAACGGCAAGCTCGACCGCCAGGCGCTGCCCGAACCCGACGGGGATAGCCTCGCCAAGCGGGCTTACCAAGCCCCGCAAGGCGCCACCGAAACCGCCATCGCCCGCATTTGGCAGGAGCTGCTGCACATCGCCCAGGTCGGCCGCCATGACCAGTTCTTTGAATTGGGCGGGCATTCGTTGTTGGTGGTGCAGTTGGTGGCAAGGCTTCGGGAAGTCTTAGGTGTTGAATTGGCTTTGCATGAAGTTTTCGTCCATCCCACTTTACTGGCGTTGGCGCAATGTGCCGAGCAAGCTCAAGCCAGTATCTTGCCGCCCATACCAATGGTTGACCGTAGCCTAGCCTTACCCTTGTCGTGGGCGCAACAACGTTTATGGTTTTTGATCGAATTCAATCCAGAAGCAAGCAAGGCTTATCATCTGCCAATCGCCTTACGTTTGCAGGGACGGTTGCACAAAACTCTGTTACGCAAAACCCTCAACCAGCTTGTCGCACGCCATGAAGTATTGCGTACGGCCTTTGCCATGATAGACGGTGAACTTCGGCAAGTGATTGCCGATCCAGCGATTGGCTTCGTTTTGACAGAACAGGATTTGCGTGATTTGCCAAAAGCGGAACAAGAGGTGGCTTTAGAAAAAATTGCCGACACCGAATCTAGCGAGGCTTTTGATTTGGCACACGGCCCGTTGATCCGCGGGCAATTGCTGCAACTCGATCAGGACGGGCATGTTTTGCTCATCACCCAGCACCACATCATTTCAGATGGGTGGTCACTGGCGATTATCGTTAATGAGGTGAGCGCACTTTACAGCGCTTATAGACTAGGTTTGCCTGACCCCTTGCCGGAATTACGTATCCAATATGCCGACTATGCGGTCTGGCAACGGCAGTGGCTACAAGGTGATGCGTTGCAAGCGCAAATTGGCTTTTGGCGGGAGAAATTAAACCATGCACCCGCTTTTCTCAAACTGCCTACGGATAGGCCACGTCCTGTCGTCCAACGTTATCAAGGCGATGTTATCAATTTTAATTTATCCGCTAGTTTGACGGACGGGCTTAAACAGTTTGCCCAAGAGCAGGGTTGCACTTTGTTTATGGTTTTGCTGGCTGCTTGGTCGGTGTCGTTAGCTAGGTTAAGCGGTCAAGCGGATATGGTGATGGGTAGTCCGGTCGCCAACCGCCAGTGCCTTGAATTGGAGCCGCTCATTGGCTTTTTCGTTAATACCTTGGCGTTACGGGTACGCCTTGAAAATGACCCTAATGTTTTGGATTTATTGGCACAGATTAAAGCTACCACCTTGGCGGCTTACCAGCATCAGGATGTACCGTTCGAGCAAATAGTCGAAGCCGTACACCCGATACGTGACACAAGTTATAGCCCTATCTTCCAACATGTTTTGGTGATGGCGGACACACCGAATACGCAAGCGGTGTCTTTGCCGGGCTTAAGCTTATCCACGATGGAAACAAAAACCACTACGGCGCAGCATGACACTTCGCTGTATTTACAGGATGCCGGGGAGGCCATTATCGGCAATCTGGTGTTCGCCACGGCATTGTTTGACCGGAAAACCGCACAAGCCATGGTGGGCGGTTTTATGGCAGTTTTGGAGAAATTTGCCGCTAATCCTGGCTTGCACGTTAGCGATTTGCTGATCGGCCATGAGATTACCTTGCCCATGCTGTTGCCCAATGCCTTTACAAATGCTCCTATCCCACTGTCTTACCACCAAGAACGCCTGTGGTTTATCGACGCATTTGAGGCGGGTTATCTGTATCCCGCCAGTCCGGTTTACCACAATATCCCGTTATTGCTGCAACTTGACGGGGAATGGTCCACAGCAAGCCTTGCAGCTGCCTTAAACCAAATTATCGCCCGTCATAAAGCCTTGCGGACACGTATCCATAGTGATGGTGAAAACGTGTGGCAAGAAATTCTTACCGTCCCTACGCCTATTAGCCTTGATGAAATAACCGTAAGTGAAGAGGGTTTGTTGGCACAAGCCATTGCCGAAACCCGCAAGCCTTTTGCGCTTAATGGCGGTGAGCTGTTCCGTGCCATTTTGTTGCGTAGTGATAGCCAGCACGCCATGTTGACGGTCACCATCCACCACATCATAGTCGACCGGACTTCCATGCGTTTGCTTGCTGACGAGCTATTGGATATTTATATAGCCGGGCAGGAAAACCGAGCGCCTGTCTTACCGGAATTGTCTGTCCACTATCAAGATTACGTTAATTGGCAACGGCAGCTTTCTGATGCTGTCCAGTTGGCGTATTGGCGATACCAATTGCGTGGACGTTTGCAGGCGATGGAATTGCCTATGAACCGCCCCCGGCCTTTGGTGCATACGTTTACCGAAGCCCGGTATGAGTTTGTGATGGACGCGTTGCTTGTCCTGCGTTTGAAAAATCTGGCGGCGCAACAAGGTGATAGCCATTTTGCCTATCTGTTTGCGGGGTTCAATGCTTTATTGCGCCGTTATAGCGGGCATGATGAATTGGTCATTGGCACTAGCGCACCTTGCCGCAACCACGCGATGTTAAATCCGGTTATCGGGCCGATCGCTAATTTGTTGGTGCTGCGTAATTTTTGTGACGGGCAAACCACTTTTGCCGATTTGCTCAAGCAAATCCAACGCACCACCCAGCAAGCCCATGCTTGCCAAGAAATGCCATTTGATCAGCTTGTCCTAGCTCTTAACCCAGAAAAGGACATGGGTCGCACGGCCTTGTTCGATATTTTGTTCCAGTTTGACGGGCAAGCGGGCAAGACTTGGGGAACTGGCAAGTTAAATGCGCGCATGATCGAAACCAATTTGGGTTATGGCAAAAATGACCTGCATTTGCTTATTCATCCAGAGCAAGATACTTGGGTGGGCAAATTGGTTTACAACGCTGATTTTTTTGATCCTGATTTGATCCAACAAATGTTCAGGCATTATCTGGTTTTGCTGGATGCTTTAACAAACGACACCAACCAGCTTGTAGATGAAGTGCCGTTATTGGCTGCTGCGGAAATCCAGCAACAGCTTGAGGACTGGAATACGACTCAAGCCGATTATCCAAAGCATAAAACCCTGCATCAATTGATTGAAGGGCAGGTGGTACGGACACCGGAACGGATTGCCGTCAATCTGGGTGGCAATTGTCTAAGCTATGCGGAACTCAATGTCCGCGCCAATCAATTGGCGCATTATTTGACGGCGCAAGGTGTTGATAAAGAAGCCATTGTCGCACTTTGCCTAGACCGCGGCCTAGATATGATAGTTGCGATACTGGCGGTGCTTAAGGCGGGTGGTGCGTATTTACCGATAGACCCGAATTATCCAGCCGCCCGCATTCAATATATGTTGGCTGACAGTGGCGCTTGCCAGCTCATCACCACCCAAGCTTGGGCGGAAACGCTGGCATTGACGGGCAACGCCGTTTTATTGGATGCCGATCATGCCCTGATTGCCAGTTATTCAAACAGTAATCCCGACAAAACCAGCAGCCCGGAACAACTGGCTTATGTGATTTATACCTCCGGTTCTACGGGCGAACCCAAAGGTGTCTTGCTGGAACATCGTCATGTCGTGCGTTTATTGATTAACTCGCGGATGCCTTTTGTTTTTAGCGAAAACGATGTCTGGTCGCTGTTCCATTCGTATGCGTTTGATTTTTCGGTGTGGGAAATATTCGGGGCTTTGTTATACGGAGGCCGTATCACCATTGTCCCCGAACCTGTCCGCAAAGACCCTGCCTTATTCATGACTTTTCTTTGCCAAGAACAGGTCACCATCCTCAACCAAACCCCATCGGCATTTTACAATCTGAGCAATGCCATTTTTAGCCATCCGGCATTGCCTGTGTTGGCCCTACGTTATGTCATTTTTGGTGGCGAAAACTTAGATCCTGCCAATTTACAACATTTCCATACGGCTTATCCGGCAGTCAGCTTAGTCAATATGTACGGCATTACTGAGACCTGTGTCCATGTCACTTACAAACAGGTCACAGATACTGATATTCGCCAAAATGCCAGCAACATCGGTTTGCCGATACCGACCACCACCGTTTATGTTTTGGATGCCAAGCAACACTTGTTGCCTATCGGCGTGCCTGGAGAAATTTATGTCGGAGGTTTGGGTGTCGCTAGAGGGTATCTGAATCGGGAAAAACTGACTCAAGAACGCTTCATTAACAACCCTTACCAAGCGGATGAACGTTTGTACCGTTCCGGGGATTTGGCGAAACGCTTAGTGAATGGCGAGTTGGTTTATCTGGGACGTATGGACGACCAAATCCAATTACGGGGTTTCCGTATCGAATTAGGTGAGATTGAAGCCCGTCTTTGTGCTTGCGATGGGGTAAGTGAAGCGGTGGTGATTGCCCGTGAGGACAGTCCTGGCGATAAGCGTCTAGTTGCTTATCTCATCGCCGAAACCGGATATCAACCCGATCTTGCCGCATTGCACCGCCAGCTTGCGGTACATTTGGCTGAGTATATGTTGCCCAGTGCTTTTGTCTTGTTGGATCGTTTTCCTCTTACCAGCAATGGCAAGTTAGACCGTCAGGCTTTACCCGCCCCCGATGATGCGGCCGCGATCAGCCGCCCCTACGAAGCCCCGCAAAATACCCATGAAATGCTGCTCGCCGGAATTTGGCGTGGCTTGTTGCATCTGGAACGGATTGGGCGGCATGACAATTTCTTCGAACTCGGAGGGCATTCTTTGCTCGCGGTGCAATTGGTGAACCGTATACAGGAAGCATTCCATGTGCGGGTGGCGTTGCTGGCGATATTTGAGAACCCCACGCTGATTACCCTTGCCGACTATTTAATGGCATTGCAAATAGCCCAGTATTCCGAAAGCGATGTCGCCCTGTTGGAAAAAGAGCTTGATGGCTTATCTGAGGCGGAGTTGAAGCTTTTATTGTCCGAGGAGGCAAATTAATGAATAACGAAAATCAAACGATTGAACAATTAAAACGCGCCGTGATGCTGAAAAAACTAAGGCAGCTCAATGGCCCGGAACAAGCGCGTAGCACCGTGCCGTTGATCAGACCAGCAGACCGGGGCTGCCGCATTCCACTGTCAGCGGCACAGCAACGCTTGTGGTTTTTAGACCAGTTCGATCCTGACGCCAGCAAAGCTTACCATTTGCTGGCGGGCTTACGTTTACATGGCGATTTGAATCTGGAGGTTTTAAAGCGTTGCCTTAACCGTATCGTTGCCCGCCATGAAATTCTACGGACAAGGTTTGTGAGTGCTGATGGGCAGCCTAGCCAAGTGATAGCCGATGCCGACAGCGGCTTTCAATTGCTGGAATACGATTTACGCTCCCTCACTGAAGAAGACAAAGCTAAACAAGTCGGAGAAATTTATATAGAAGAAGCCAGCTTGGCGTTTACTTTAGCGGACGGGCCTTTAATACGGGGCCGTTTGTTATGTCTAGCTGATGAGGAATATCTGTTGATGGTTACCCAACATCATATTATTTCTGATGGTTGGTCTATCGGTTTGTTGATTAGAGAAGTGGCGACACTGTACCCGGTTTTTTGCCAAGGTTTGCCTGATCCGATGCCGGAATTAAGCATCCAATATGCCGATTATGCCGATTGGCAACAGGAATGGTTGCAAGATAAGGTGTTGCAGGCACAGTTCGATTTTTGGCGGAACCATCTTGACGGTGCGCCAGAGTGTTTAAATATGCCTTTAGACTATGCGCGGCCTCCTGTGCAGAGCCATGCAGGCGGTTCTGTGGAACTGCATATCCCGCCGGATTTGACGGCGGAACTAAAACGGTTTGCGCAAAGCCAAGGCGCCACTGTGTTTATGGCTTTGCTCGCGGCATGGGCTTTATTGCTGATGCGGCTTAGCCAACAAAGTGATGTGGTTATCGGTACGCCTGTCACGAATCGCCAGCATACCGTCTTAGAAAACCTGATGGGTTTTTTTGTCAACACCTTGGCCTTGCGTGTCCAGATTGACCCTGCTTGGGATGCTAGCCAGTTGCTTGCCCATGTCAAAACCGCTTGTCTGGCGGCTTTTGCCCATCAGGAATTGCCATTTGAGCAAGTGGTGGAAGCGGTAAAACCGACCCGTAGCATGGCTTACAGCCCGATTTTTCAAGCTATGCTGGCGTTGGACAACACCCCTAGTGGGGATTTGGCCCTACCCGGCTTGCGTTTGGAACAGCTCAATTTCCCGGAAACCACCACCCAGTTTGATCTTTCTTTATTCTTTTCAGATACCGGTACCGAACTGATAGGTAGGCTGAATTACGCCAGCAGTTTGTTTGACGAGGCGACGGTAACGCGTATCGCTGGCTATTTTTCTACCGTGCTGCGCGGCATGGTCACCCATCCCCAACAGCGTATTAGCCAATTGCCCTTGCTGGCTTCAGAAGAGCTGCGGCAAATCTTAGTTAATTTTAATGATACGGCTGCCGATTTTCCGCAAACCACTGTCCACCAATTATTTGAACAACAAGCTGCTAAAACTCCTGAAGCGATTGCGTTAGTTTGTGGAGAGCAAAGCTTAAGTTATGTCCAACTGAACCAACAAGCCAACCAACTTGCATACCGTTTACTGGCCTTGGGTGTACAGCCAGATCATTTGGTGGCGATTTGCGTGGAACGGGGTTTGGCTATGGTGATTGGGTTATTGGCGATCTTAAAAGCGGGGGGCGCATACGTCCCGCTTGACCCTCATTATCCCGAAGAACGCTTAGTTTATATGTTAACGGATAGCCAGCCGACGGTGATCCTGAGCCAAACGGCAGTGCAACAGGCTTTGCCTAAATTGGGCGGTCTGGGGGTTCCCATGCTGCTGCTTGATGCTCCGAACAGTTCGGCAATGGCTAGCCAAACGTCAGACAGCAACCCTGTTGTTTGGGGTTTAGGTGCACAGCATCTGGCCTACGTCATTTACACTTCCGGTTCCACGGGACTGCCTAAAGGCGTGATGATTCAACATGCGGCTTTGGTCAATTTTTTATCTTCAATGTCCCGCACCCCAGGCATTACTTGTGCGGATAAGGTATTGGCGATCACCACCATTGCTTTTGACATAGCCGCACTTGAGCTGTTTTTGCCCTTACTAAATGGGGCGCAAGTGGTTTTGCTCAACCAGCAAACATCAGCGGACGCCGATTTGTTAGCTGAGGCGATCAACCAGCATCAGCCGAGTATTATCCAAGCCACTCCGGCGACCTGGCGGTTGCTGTTAAATAATGGTTGGCAAGCGCCTGCCGGACTTAAAGCCTTTTGTGGCGGTGAAGCTTTAACAACTGAGCTGGCTTTGGCGTTAAAAAAATCGGTTGCGGAGTTATGGAATTTATATGGCCCCACCGAAACCACAGTTTGGTCCACTTGCCAGCCAATCAACGAAGATAACGGGCATGACGGTTTTATGTGCGCATCCATCGGGCGGCCTATCGCCAACACCCAAATTTATATTTTGGATGCCTATCGGCAAGCTGTACCCATCGGTGTGGTAGGGGAAATTTATATCGGCGGGGCAGGGCTTGCCAGAGGCTATTTGAACCGCCCTGAATTGACGGCTGAGCGTTTTATCAGCAATCCATTGCTGCAAAACGGGCAGTTGCTTTCCCCCCGTCTTTATAAAACAGGAGATTTAGGGCGTTGGTTAGCCGATGGCCGTATCGGGTATGTGGGGCGCAATGATTTTCAAGTGAAAATCCGGGGTTTCCGTATTGAATTAGGCGAAATCGAAACTCAGCTTAAACGCTGTGTAGGGATTAAAGAAGCCGTTGTCATTGCCCGTGAAGACGTTCCGGGTGATAAACGCTTGGTTGCTTATTTTGTTCCAGAATTAAGCCATGAGCCTTCGGTAGCCGAGTTGCGCAGCCAATTGTCCAGTGTTTTGGCGGAATATATGTTGCCCAGTGCGTTGGTGGCTTTAGACAAGTTGCCGTTGACAATGAATGGCAAACTTGACCGCAATGCCTTGCCCGCCCCTGATGGCAATGCCGTCATCAGCCCTATTTACCAACCGCCACAAGGCGCGACGGAAATGGCTATTGCAGGCATTTGGCAAGAGTTGTTGCATCTGCCCCACGTCGGACGTGATGATGCTTTTTTTGCCTTGGGCGGACATTCTTTGCTTGCCGTGCAATTGGTCGCGCGTTTGCGGCAAGGGTTTGGTATTGAATTGGCATTACGCGAACTTTTCGCCCGGCCTGTCCTGAAACAACTTGCCATCACCGTTAACGCCGCGCCATTGTGCGGGTTGCCCGCTATCCAGCCTGTAGGCCGCGCCTTAGCCATACCGCTATCTTGGGCGCAATTGCGTTTGTGGTTTTTAGCCCGGTTAGATCCTACAACCAGCCAGGCTTACCATATCCACGGAGGCTTGCGGCTCCAAGGGCGGCTTGATAAAACACTCTTCAAAGCCAGTTTAGACCGTATCGTGGCTAGGCACGAGGCTTTGCGCACCACTTTTGTTAGTGACGCTGGCGAACCCCGGCAAATTATTCATCCGGCAGACCGTGGCTTTTATTTAAAAGAACAGGATTTGTCTACGCTGCCAGCCGGACAACAGCAAGACATGATAAAGCAATTGGCGTATGAAGAATTTAGTCAGGCTTTTGATTTGGAGAAGGGGCCATTGATCCGTGGTTGCTTGTTGCGGTTGGGCGATGCCGAACATCGCTTTTTTATTACCCAACACCATCTTATTGCCGATGGTTGGTCTTTAGGCCGATTGATCCATGAATTTAAGGCTATTTACACCGCGTTTAGCCTAGGGCTAGCCGACCCGCTACCGGAATTGCTTATCCAGTACCCCGATTATGCGGTTTGGCAGCGGCAATGGTTACAAGGCCAACGCTTACAGCAACAAACCGGGTTTTGGCTGGATTACTTAAACCAAGCTCCGGCCTTGTTGAAATTACCCACAGATCGGCCTAGGCCGCCTGTGCGTGACCGAGTGGGTGGGCGCATCAATATGGGATTGTCTGGAGATTTGACTGCGGCGATCAAGCGCTGCGCGGAGACCCATCACGTCACCGTATTCATGGTGCTGTTGGCGGCTTGGTCGGTGTTGATGGCTAGGCTTTCTGGGCAAACCGATATTGTCACGGGGACTCCCGTCGCCAATCGGCAACGTATGGAACTGGAGCCGTTGCTGGGTTTGTTCGTGAACACCTTGGCTTTGCGGGTACGTTTGGATGCCGACCTTAGCGTCGCGGAACTGCTGGCGCAGACCAAAGACAGCGTCTTACAAGCTCATGCTCATCAGGACATGCCGTTTGAGCAAATCGTCGAAGCCATTAATCCAGAGCGTAGCCTGAGTTATAGCCCGATTTTCCAAGTCTGGTTGAATTTGAACAATACGCCTGACGGTGGTGAATTGGCTTTGCCGGATTTGGTGGCTACGGTTTTGGAACCGCCTTTTAATACAACCCAGTTTGATTTGACCTTATCCTTAGTCGAAACGGGCGAAGCCATCATTGGCAGTTTGGAATATAGCTGCGATTTGTTCGATGAAAAGACCGTCCGCCGCTATGCTGATTATTTTCGGGCTATCTTGGCGGAGATGGTTGCCCATCCGCAGCTAAAGGTTAGCCAGCTTGATTTCATCAGTGCGGCGGAGCGGCAACAACTTTTATCAGAATTCAACCCTCCTGCCTCTGCATTTTCTGATAAGCAATTAATCCATGAATTGTTTGCCGGACAGATTGAAATAAATCCAGACGCAAAAGCCGTGGTTTTTGGTAAGCAAACCCTCAGCTATGCGGAGCTGAATGCCAAAGCCAACCAATTGGCGCATTTTTTACGTGGTAAAGGCGTGGCTGCCGATGTGCCTGTGGGTTTGTGCGTGGAACGTTCTTTAGAAATGCTCATTGGGATATTGGGTATTTTGAAAGCAGGCGGTGCTTATGTGCCGATAGACCCTGATTATCCTCAAGAACGTATCGCTTATGTCTTAAGTGATACCCATACGCCCGTGTTATTAACGCAACACCGCTTAAGCCAAAAATTGCCTAAGCAATTGCCGTCCACGGTTTATCTTGATGAAGATTGGCCTGCTATTGCCTGTTATCCGGTGGATGATGTGCCTGTTGTAGTGCATCCGCTTAATTTGGCTTACCTCATTTACACTTCCGGTTCGACCGGACAGCCTAAAGGCGTACAAGTAACCCATCGTAACGCCGTGCATTCCACTTGGGCTAGGCTAGGCTATTATCCAAAGCCCATACACGCTTATTTATTAGTTTCGCCGTTTGTTTTTGACAGTTCCGTCGCGGGCATTTTTTGGACGTTGGCGCAAGGTGGCTGTTTATGTCTCCCTACGCCAGAGGCCAGCAAAAACCCGACGGCCCTGGCGGATTTGATCGCCACTCATCAAGTCTCGCATCTGCTCGCGCTTCCGGCTTTGTACGCCCTGTTGCTGGAACAAGCAACGGTAAAACTGGCTTCTTTGACGACAGTAATTGTTGCCGGGGAAGCCTGTCCGCCAGAATTGCCCCAACGGCATTTTACCAAATTATCGGATGCTGATTTATACAATGAATATGGCCCGACCGAAGGCACGGTGTGGAGCAGTGTTTATAAAGCCAGTCCGTCGGATAATGACGAAACCGTACCGATAGGCCGCCCAATCAGCAATGTTTGTATATATCTGTTGGACAAGGGCGGAATGCCTGTGCCGATAGGCGTACAAGGCGAGATATATATCGGCGGTGCTGGCGTTGCCCGTGGCTATTTACAAGGTCCTGACGTGACGGCGGAGAAATTTGTCCCTGACCCGTTCAGCGCGGACGGTGGCCGTTTGTATAAAACGGGCGATTTGGCGCGTTATCGTCACGATGGCGCGCTTGAATTTTTAGGCCGTTGCGACCATCAGGTCAAAATCCGTGGGCTTAGGATTGAGTTAGGCGAGATTGAAGCGCGGCTGATGGGGATTCCCGGTGTCTATATGGCGGTAGTGACTGTCCGTGAAGATAGGCCGGATGATAAGCGTTTGGTCGCTTATGTGCAGACCAATGATAACAAATTGTCCGTTAGTGATTTACGCCATTTTTTGGCTGCCGTCTTGCCGGAATACATGTTGCCCAGTGCTTTTGTCTGCCTTCCCCAGTTGCCGATGACGCAAAATGGCAAAATTGACCGTCAAGCCCTGCCTGCACCGGATTTGGCGGCGGTCGCCACAACGGACTATGAAGCCCCGCAAACTGCGGCGGAAACCGTGCTGATAGAATTATGGCAAGAGCTGTTGGGCGTGGAGCGTGTGGGTCGTTATGACCATTTTTTTGAATTAGGTGGACATTCCTTGTTGGCGATCACCTTAATTGAGCGTTTGCAGCAACTGGAGTATGTGGCGGATGTCATGAGTGTGTTCGTTTCGCCCGTATTGACCGATTTGGCGGCGGAATTACATGACGATGGAGCGGTGGATGTTGTTTTATCAGTCCATCCGATACCGGAAGGCTGTACGGCAATTACCCCGGCTATGTTGCCTTTAGTGACCCTCAGCCAAGCGGCTATTGACCAGATTGGCGCAAGCATTTCGGGTGGTATCGTTAATATCCAAGACATTTACCCGCTCTCGCCCTTGCAGGAAGGTATGTTGTTCCATTATTTGCTGGCAAACGAAGGTGATGCGTATTTGATGCGCATGGTGTTTAGCTTTGATCATCGCCAGCGTTTGGATGTTTTTCTGGATGCCTTGCAACAGGTTATTGACCGTCATGATATTCTGCGGACTGCCATCGTCTGGCAAGGCCTGCCGGAAGCCGTGCAAGTCGTCCAACGCCGTGCCGTGTTGCCTATTACGGAATTGGTTTTGCCAGGAAATGACGAACCTTTACCGAACCTCCTCGCGATCACCGATCCAGGCACTTTACGTCTGGATTTGCAACGCGCACCGTTGTTTGCCGCGACTATCACCGCCGCCCCTGATCCGGATAAATGGCTGCTTGCCTTGCTTAACCACCATATTATCCGCGACCACATCAGTGGCGAACTGGTGCTAAAAGAAATCCAGCAAATTCTAAACGGACAATCCCAGCACTTACCGCCTTCCTTACCCTACCGCGATTACATTGCCCAAGCCCGTGCCGTGTCGGTGGGTGAACATGAAGCTTTTTTCCGGCAACAATTGGGGGATATAGACGCACCGACCGCGCCGTTTGGATTTTTGGATGTCCAAGGTGACGGGACGCAAATTTCTGTGGCTAGCCTAGAGCTAAACACGGGATTGTCGGATGCTATCCACACCATCGCCCAGCAACTGGGCGTGTCTGCGGCGGTCTTGTTCCATGTCGCGTGGGCGCAGGTGTTGGCGCATTGTACCGGGCAAGATGCCGTAGTGTTCGGTACCGTGTTGACCGGACGTATGCAAGGTTCGGGCAGTACAGGGCAGGCTATGGGCATGTTCATGAATACCTTGCCTGTGCGTGTCCAGCTTGCAAATTTAACGCCCCGCCAAGTGGTTGCTGATACCCAGCAGCGCTTGATCGGATTATTGCATCATGAACACGCGGCATTGGCTTTGGCACAACGTTGCAGTTTAGTCCCCGCTTCTTTGCCATTGTTTACCGCGATTTTAAATTATCGCCATAGCAAAACCACTGATAACGCCATGCCAATGGCTTGGGATGGCATCCAGTTACTGGAAGCGGAAGAACGCACCAATTATCCGATCACGATGTCGGTGGATGATTTTGGGCAAACGTTTAGCCTGACGGCTCATTGTGTCAAAGGCATAAACCCTGAACGACTGGTTGCTTATCTGGAGACAGCGATTAGCCATTTGGCTGATGCGCTTAACACACATAGCGATTGCCCGGTCCGTCAATTGGCTATCTTGCCGGAACCAGAGCGGCGGCAATTGCTAGTGGAGTTCAACGCCAGTTATCAACATTTCCCGCAAGATATTTGTGTCCATCAGTTGTTTGAACGGCAAGCGGAGCAAAACCCTTGCGTCATCGCCTTAGTTTATGAAAACCAAAGCCTCAGCTATGCAGAGCTTAACCAACAAGCGAACCAGCTTGCCCATCAGTTGATTGCTTTAGGTGTTAAGCCAAATGACCGCGTCGGGATTTGTATTGTGCGGGGGGTGGCTTTGGTGGTCGCTGTTTTGGCGATACTGAAAACAGGAGGCGCTTATGTGCCTTTAGACCCGAATTATCCTAGCCAGCGTTTAGCTTATCTGCTTGAAGATAGCGCACTTGTTGCGCTAATCACCCAAGCCGATAACCAAAATCGTTTGCCTAAGTTGACGTTGCCCGTAGTGTTGGTGGATGAGGATTACAGCGCATTCCCTACCGATAACCCATCCAGTAAGACGCTGGGTTTTAGTTCAGACAATGTGGCTTATGTCATTTATACCTCAGGGTCTACGGGTTTGCCCAAAGGGGTGATGGTCACCCATAAAAGTTTAGGCAACCTGATTCAGGCGCAACCTGAGCTAGTGTCTGTTAACCCCGATAGCCGCATTTTGCAATTTGCCTCCTTGAGTTTTGATGCCAGCGTCTGGGAGCTGTTCACCGCTTTATGCCACGGGGCTTGTTTATGTCTGGCAAGTACTGAAGCTTTAGAGCCAGGTGGTCATTTAGCAAAAACTTTGTTGGAGCAGCGTATAACCCACGCGCTGTTGCCGCCATCCGTCGTGGCTCTCTTTCCCGATCCAGAAGCCTTTTCCCAATTGACCTTAATTGTCGGCGGCGAAGCTTGTCCACCTGCTTTGGCAAGACGATGGGCCAGACACTGCCGCTTGGTGAATGCCTACGGGCCAACCGAAGCCACTGTGTTTGTCACCCGTTATCTTTGTGCTACTGAACATGATGGTTCAGTCCCGATAGGCAAACCCATTCCGAATACACGTATTTATATTCTGGATGCGTATCTACAACCCGTGCCGATGGGTGTGACAGGTGAAATTTATATTGCCGGGGCGGGGTTAGCTAAAGGGTATTTAAACCGCCCCGAATTGACGGCTGAACGATTCATCACCAACCCGTTCCAGGCTGGTGATAGTCAGTTTGACCGCTTGTACAAAACGGGCGATTTGGGCCGGTGGCTAGAAGACGGCAATATCGCATATCAAGGGCGCAATGACTTTCAAGTGAAAATCCGGGGATTCCGTATCGAATTAGGGGAAATCGAAGCCCAACTTAGACAATGTGATGGCGTTAAGGAAGCGGTTGTCATTGCCCGCGAAGACCATCCGGGCGATAAACGTTTAGTGGCGTATTTGCTTGCCCAAGGGCACGCCAGTTTGCAGATTGCCAATGTCCGCGACCAACTGGCAAACGTGCTGAGCGAGTATATGTTGCCCAGTGCCTACGTCATCCTTAACGAATTGCCACTGACGGCTAACGGTAAACTGGATAGATCAGCCCTGCCAGCGCCGGATATTGCATCGCAGTTGCAAAACCAATATTTAGCGCCTCAAACTGATATGGAATGGGCTTTGGCGGCGATCTGGTCAGATTTGCTCCAGCTTGCCCACATTGGCCGCCATGACCGTTTCATCGAATTGGGCGGGCATTCGCTGATTGCGATTCAAGTCATGACTAGGCTCAACACGCAATTTGCCATTAACTTGCCATTGAAGGTGTTATTCGAAGCCGACACTATCGAAAAATTGGCGGAACGGGTTGTGATGGCGGTTAGCTTGAAAAATCAAAAGCTTTTGTTAGCAGAAGATGAATTTGCATACGAGGATATAGCATTATGACGCTAAAGGATTTGCTCGCCGATTTACAGGCTTTAAACGTCCAGCTTTATGTCGAGGAAGGAAATTTACGTTGCAAAGCCCCCGTGAACACCTTGACCGACGCCCTCAAAGCCCAGCTTAAAAGCAGAAAGCAGGAATTGCTGGAGCTGTTGGCACAAACAAACAATAACGAAGGGCAGATCAATCCTATTCCCCGCACTGCTCCGTTACCGCTTTCGTATGCCCAGCAGCGTTTGTGGTTTTTAGACCAAATGGAACCTGACAGCGCGTTTTATAACATCCCGATAGCTTTGCATTTGCAAGGCCAATTGAATAGCTTGGCTTTGGCGCAAAGTGTCGCTGAAATCATCCGCCGTCATGAAAGCTTGCGCACGACGTTTATCAACGTCAACGGGGAAGGCAGGCAAGTGATTGCCGATAGCTTGCATGTGCCGCTCAAACACGTTGATTTATCGGGATTACCCAAAACTATCCGGCAAGCTTTAGCGCAGCAACTTTGCCGGCAAGAAGCCAGCACGCCGTTTGATTTGGCGGGTGGGCCGTTGATCCGTACGCAATTGCTTAAGCTTCGCGAAGAAGAGGACGGGCAAGAGGTGATTTTTCTAGTGACCTTACACCACATTATTGCTGACGGTTGGTCGGCAGGTGTTTTGACGCGGGAATTTAGCAGTTTGTATCAAGCGTTCAGTGCAGGTGGGCAATCGCCGTTGGCGGAGCTTAGCATCCAATATGCCGATTATGCCTATTGGCAACGCCAGTGGCTGAGCGGGGCGGTTTTGCAAAAGCAAATCGACTATTGGCAGCAAACCTTGGCAGGAGCACCTAATTTATTGGCGTTGCCTACGGATTATCCTAGGCCACAACAGATGCGTCACCACGGTGCCAGCCATAGTTTTAATATCCCCTTTTTACTGTCAGAACAAATCCAAGCGTTAGGAAAACAGCACCGGACAACCTTATTTGTTGTGCTATTGACGGCGTTTAGTGCGTTATTGAGCCGTTACAGCCAACAAACCGATATATGTATCGGTACACCAGTCGCCAATCGCCAGCATCCAGGCACCGAAGGGCTGATTGGCTTTTTTGTCAATACCTTGGTGTTGCGGGCGGATTTAGCCGCTGATCCGTCGTTTGCCAGCTTGCTGTTACAAATGCACCAAACCGTGTTGGCGGCGCAAAGCCATCAAGATTTGCCTTTTGAACAACTGGTGACGCTGTTACAGCCCGAACGTAGCGCCAGCCATAGCCCTTTATTTCAAGTGCTGTTGAGTGTGGAAAACTATACCGCTCCGGCATTACTGGCCTTATCTGGTTTGCGTATCGGTGGACTCGAAAACACAAGCGCTAACGCCAAATTTGATTTGAGCCTACATATTAGGCAAACCGCAGAAGGTGGTTTGGCTTGTCAGTTCGAATACAACACCGATTTGTTTGCGGCAACGACAATTGCCCGCTGGAGCCAGCATTTTGTCAATTTATTGGCAGGCATTACCGAACACGCAGATGCACCGCTGTTGCGTTTGCCAATATTGACGGAAACCGAAACCCAACAATTGCAAATAGACCGTAATAGCTATATTGCGGCTGGGCATGGACAAGTTTGCATACACCGATTGTTTGAATTTCAAGCCGGACAAACGCCCGATGCGGTTGCGCTTACCTATGAAAACCAGCAATTAAGTTATGGGCAATTAAATAGGCAAGCGAATCGCTTGGCTTATTATTTGTTGGCTATAGGTGTCCGTCCTGATGACCGCGTGGCGATTTGTGTGCAACGGGGTTTGGATATGGTCATAGGTTTGCTGGCTATCCTCAAAGCCGGGGCGGCGTATGTGCCATTAGACCCGCATTATCCAGAAGAACGCTTGGCGTATCTGCTTAAAGACAGTGCGCCTAAGGCTTTGTTGACGCAAATCCAGTTATTGGCGCAAGTGTCTGCTTTGGCTTCCCCTGAGGTGACGGTGGTTTGTTTGGATGAACTGTCGGCACCGCCAGTAGGGCAGGACGTTTCAACCGCTGATATAAATTTTGCGGGTTTCCCCGACACAAACCCCGCCATTGTGGCGTTACATCCCGAACATTTGGCTTACATCATCTACACCTCCGGTTCCACCGGACAACCCAAAGGGGTTATGGTCAGCCATGCCAATGTCACGCGTTTGTTTGCCGTCACCCAAGCGCAATTTCAATTCTCTACCGATGATGTGTGGACATTATTCCACTCGTTTGCGTTTGATTTTTCGGTATGGGAAATCTGGGGGGCATTGCTGTATGGCGGACAATTGGTGATCGTTCCGCACGACACTGCGCGTAACCCCGACGCTTTTTATCAAGTGCTGTGTGACCAACACGTCACCGTGCTAAACCAAACGCCTGGGGCATTCCGCCAGCTTATCGCCGCCCAAGCCCAAAATCCCTTGCCGCATCATTTGCGGATGGTCATTTTTGGTGGCGAAGCCTTGGATTTCCGTAGCCTTGCCCCGTGGCTGGCCCGAAACACCTTGGCAGATACCCAGCTCATTAACATGTACGGGATCACCGAAATCACCGTCCATGCCACGTATAAAAAACTCAGCGAAACCGACATCCGTTTCGGGATGGGCAGTAATATCGGCAAGCCCTTGGCTGATTTGAAATTTTATTTGTTGGATGCCCATCAACAGCCCGTACCGCTGGGAGTGACGGGCGAGATTTATATTGCCGGGGCAGGTGTGGCAAAAGCTTATTTAAACCGACCGGAACTCACCGCTGAACGTTTTCCCGGCAATCTCTTCCCGCATGACGGCAACCCTTGTTTTTCGCGTTTGTACAAAACCGGAGATTTGGGGCGTTGGCTTCCCGATGGTAGCCTGGAATATCTGGGGCGTAACGATTTTCAAGTCAAGATCAGAGGCTACCGTATTGAACTGGGCGAGATAGAAGCCCAGCTTTGTTTATGTCAAGGTATCCGCGAGGCTATCGTTATCGCCCGTGAGGATGGGGGGGGCAACCAACGCTTAGTCGCTTACTGCATTCCCGAAACAGGCCATGAAGTGGATGCTTCAGGTTTGCGCGGGCAATTGGCGGATCGCCTTGCCGATTACATGCTGCCTAGTGCCTATGTCATGTTAAGTGCGTTCCCGCTGACCGCCCACGGCAAACTGGATCGCCAGAAGTTACCAGAATCTGATGGCGGTTCGGTCGTTAGCCGTCCTTACCAAGCCCCGCAAACTCAGACCGAAAAAACCTTAGCGACGATTTGGCAAGCATTATTGCATCTTGAGCAAGTCGGGCGTTATGACCATTTCTTTGAGTTGGGTGGCCATTCTTTATTGATTGTCACCCTCATTGATAGGATGCGCCAACAAGGTTTAGTGGCGACGGTGCGCACGGTTTTTGTCAATCCGACTTTAATGGATTTGGCGGCGGCTAGCGAAGGTGTGGATAACAACACGAAAGGGCATTTTACCGTACCACCCAATTTGCTTACGGAGGCTTGCACGGCGATACATCCCGAGCACTTGCCCTTAGTTAACCTGAGCCAAGCGGAGATTGACAGGATTGTCGCTTGTGTTCCTGGAGGTGTCGGCAATATCCAAGATATTTATCCGCTAGCGCCTTTGCAGGAAGGCATCCTTTTTCACCATCTGCTGGCAACGCAGGGTGATGCGTATTTAGTGCGCTCTTTGTTAAGTTTTAATGATCGTCCGCGTTTGGATGCTTTTTTAAAGGCGTTGCAAATTGTTATTGACCGCCATGATATTTTACGTACTGCCGTCCATTGGGACGGCCTAGCCCAGCCAGTGCAAGTGGCGCAACGCCACGCTTTATTGCCGGTTATCGAGTTGGTTTTGCAGGGTGACCATATCCGCGCCCAATTACTCGAGCATTCCGATCCATGGCAATTGCGGCTGAACATCAGCCGTGCGCCGCTGTTCGCCGCCTATATCGCGTTTGATCCGCACAGCAATGAATGGCTGTTGGCCTTGGTCAACCATCATTTAATTGATGATAACTACACGTTGCAATTGATCCTTGCCGAAATTCAGCTGATTTTACAAGGCCGTAGCGATCAATTACCGCCTGTGTTGCCTTACCGGAATTTCATCGCCCAAATGCACCAAGTTTCGGTGGCGGAGCATGAAGCCTATTTCCGTGCGCAACTGGGTGATATAAGCGAACCCACCGCGCCATTTGGCATAACCGATATTCAAGGCGACGGTCAGCAAACTAGCCAAGCCGGGTTGCTATTGGATGCCGAATTATCGCAACGCATTTACGGTACTGCCCAGCAATACGGCGTTAGCCCAGCGGTGTTGTTTCACTTGGCTTGGGGACAGGTTTTGGCGCAGTGTTGTGGTCAAGACGAAGTGGTCTTTGGTACGGTCTTGTCGGGGCGTTTGCAAGGCACAATAAGTGTGGGGCAGGTTTTAGGTCTGTTTATCAATACCTTACCGATACGCATTCCCTTAACGGGTCGTAGCGTCCGACAAGTCGTGGCAGACACTTACCTGCGCTTAAGCGGTTTGCTAGACCATGAACATGCCACTTTGGCTTTGGCGCAACGGTGTAGCTCGGTTGCGGCAGGATTGCCTTTATTCACCACATTGCTGAATTACCGCCATGCGCAGTTATTCGACGGGGCAGATGCCACCGACCCTGACGCTTTCCATTGGGATGGAATACAAGTGTTGGGTAAAGAAGAATGGACCAATTATCCTTTATCGGTTGATATTGATGACTTGGGTAAGGCATTTAGCCTACAAGCCCAATGCGTAATTGGTATCAACCCTAAGTGTATTGTCGAATATGTAAAAACCGCAATCACTGGTTTGGTGGATGCCCTTGAGAAATCGCCGGACGTTGCGATAAGCGTTTTAGATATTTTGTCCGAACCAGAAAAAACCCAATTGTTGGTGGAATTTAACCATACGGCTAAACCCTATCCTGATAACTTGTTAGTCCATCAGTTGTTTGAACAACAAGTGCAAAAAACACCGGATGCAGTCGCTGTTGTGTATGAAGGCCAAAGCCTGACGTATCACTTGCTTAACCAAAAGGCCAATCAGTTGGCGCATTATCTACGTAGTAATGGCGTCAAGCCAGATAGTGTGGTCGGGATTTGTGTCGGGCGATCAGTGTTGATAGTGGTTTGTGCTTTAGCTGTGCTGAAAGCCGGAGGGGCGTATTTGCCTTTAGACCCTGAATGGCCGGAAGAGCGTTTGCAATTGATGGTTGAAGATAGCCAGATAGTGGTTTTGTTGACGGATCAATCCATTAGCAATATTGATCAGGCAGTCATTATTAATTTGCTGGAGCAAAGCCAAGCCATCGACGCCCAAGCTAGAGATAATCCAGTCAATCGCGCCACAATGAGTAATTTGGCTTATGTGATTTATACCTCAGGGTCAACTAATCGGCCTAAAGGCGTTATGGTCAGTCATGGCAATTTGACCAATGCCTATTTTGCTTGGCGAGACGCTTACCAACTAGCCACAAAGCCCCGTACCCATTTGCAAATGGCGAATTTTTCTTTTGATGTCTGTACGGGCGATATGGTCAGGGCGTTATTGTCGGGTGATAAATTAGTGATTTGTCCGCGTCCGCTCTTATTGGATGCCCCAGGGCTTTATGGCTTGATGTGCCAAGAGCAAGTCAATGTCGCTGAATTTGTGCCGATCGTCTTAAGGAACCTGATGCAATACCTGGAAAAAGCAGGCAAGATTTTGGCTGGTATGGATTTATTGATCTGCGGCTCGGATACGTGGACATTCGCGGAATACCAGCATTATCAACGTTATTGTGCCAGCACCACACGGCTAATCAATAGCTATGGCCTGACCGAAGCGACGATAGACAGCACGTATTATGAAAATACCGGAACCACACTGGATGATGAGGTATTACCCATCGGGCGGCCTTTTGCCAATACCCGCATTTATATATTGGATAAATTCCTCAAAAACGTCCCGATAGGCGCGGTAGGCGAACTTTATCTTGCTGGAGGCGGTTTAGCGCGAGGGTATTTGCGCCAGCCCCGACTGACGGCGGAAAAATTTATCCCTGATCCTTTCAGTACCAAACCTAGCAGTCGTTTGTATAAAACGGGCGATTTAGCACGATACTTGCCCAACGGGGCGATTGAGTTTTTAGGCCGTAATGATTTCCAAATCAAAATCCGGGGGTTCCGTATCGAATTGGGCGAAATTGAAGCGCAATTAGGCCGTTGTCCAGGTGTCCGTGCGGCGGTCGTTATCGCCAGCGCTGATAGTACAGGTAATCAACGTCTGGTTGCTTACCTGACTGCTGAAAGCGGTCACGAGCTTAGCCCTTCTGCTTTACGTGGGCAACTTGCACAGCATCTGGCGGATTATATGCTGCCGAGCGTTTTTGTTGTTTTAAGCGAATTTCCGCTTAATTCAAATGGCAAGCTTGACCGTAAAGCGTTGCCAGCACCGGATGACAGCACTGTCATAAATCGCAATTACCAAGCCCCGCAAGGCCAAACCGAAATCCTTATCGCCAAACTATGGCAAGAACTTTTACAGTTAGGGCAGGTGGGGAGACAGGATCATTTCTTTGAATTGGGCGGGCATTCTTTGCTTGCTGTGCAATTCATTTCACGTTTGCAACAAGCTTTGGGTGTCGAAGTTGCCTTGCGTACGCTTTTTGCCCAGCCGACCCTGCATGAATTTGCTGCGGCTTTAGGCAATCATTCAGCAAACCGCAATCTAGTTCCCATCCGTACCAGCGGTACGCTGCGGCCTATATTTTTGGTTCATCCGGCAGGTGGTGAAGTCAATTATGTCCGTGACATGATGCCTTGGCTGGATGAAAACGTGCCTGTTTATGGCTTGGCGGCTTGTGGTTTTATGTCCGATGAAAGCCCCCTATCGACTATCGAAGAAATGGCGGCACTGTACCTACAAGCGATACGCTCAGTGCAAACGGAGGGGCCATATCGCCTAGCCGGATGGTCGGTCGGCGGGACAATTGCCTATGAAATGGCAAGCCAATTGATAGGTGCAGACCAAACCGTGGAATTTGTCGGCTTGCTGGATACGGGTTTTGAATATGACGCTGATGCGCCAGAAAGTGAGATCGACATTTTGTTAGGCATGATCCCTGACGATGCGCCTGAGAATGTTTTTACAGAATTAAACAGGCTGGCTACTGCGGCTGACCTCAACGCCATGCTGGATTATGCTTTAAGCAGCGGAATCTTATCCGCCGATATTGATAAGGCCACCGCCTTACGGGTATTGGCTGTCCACAAAGCGATCGCCAACGCCGCCAAGACCTATGCCTTAAAACCCATCCCGGCACGGTTGACTTTATTTGCCGCCCAAGGGAACCGTTTTGTTGAGGAAAATTGTGCAGGTTGGCAAGCTATTGCTGGCGGGCGTTTGCAAGTGATCCCTGTCGAAGGCGACCATATTTCAATCACTCAATTGCCGAATGTCCAGCATCTTGGTGTTGCCCTAAATAAGGCGTTAACCCATTGTGAAGACCCCGTAACCTTTCCTGAACAACGCTATGCTCCGGCAATCTTGATGCAAATGGGCAATGCAGCCATCAAACCGCTGTTTTGTGTGCCAGGGGCAGGGGCGGGTGTCACGTCGTTTTATGCCTTAAGCCAAGCCCTAGATCCACGTTTGCCTATCTATGGTATGCAGCCTAGGGGCTTGGATGGTGAACTGGTGCCCCATATTGATGTGGCCTCGGCGGCCTTGGCTTATATCAAAGCGCTACGGGACATTTCACCGCATGGCCCGTACCGCTTGCTGGGGCATTCTTTCGGCGGTTGGGTGGTTTTCGAAATGGCCTTGCAATTGACTGCCCAAGGCGAGCAGATTGAAACGTTAGTGGCTTTAGACACCGATGCCCCGTTAATGCCAAACCAACAAAAGCCACGCTATACCCAAATTGGCATGTTAATGGAATTGGTGAAGTTATTTGAGTTGGCGATTGACGGCACCTTAGGATTGGCTGCCGAGGATTTTGTCGGGTTAAGCCGCGACCAGCAACTCAACCGTTTATTGTGCCGTTTGATTGACGTGAAACTACTGCCGCCCAGAACCCATATCAAAACCTTGCAAGGGATTGTGCGGGTCTTTGAAACCAATGTGAATACTTGTTACACACCCGAAAAGGAATATACCGGCCCTTTGCATTTGGTGACAGTCACTGATGCAAAAAATGCGTCTGAAATAAACGGTCAGGAAGACTATTTACGGTCATGGCGACGGTTTGCACCTAAGGCTACCGTATTGGAAAGTGCAGGAAACCATATAACTGTATTATCGGCATCCCATGTAGGCAAATTAGCGGAAGTGATGAATGGTTTGCTGCTTGGCAAACGCCAATAATCAAAGGTTTTAGATAGTGAGGGGAATGGGGTAGCAAGATGATTTGCTACCCCTTTTGCGTGAGAGGTATTAGTTTGTTACGCAATCAAACGAAGTGCTAAAAGTAGTGTCTTGGCTGCCAGCACCACACACGAATTTTTCAACAAAATACTTGGTTGAATGGCCTTGTTTTTTGATTTCACCAACCACGATGTAGCCATAAGCCCCCGCAGTAGGGTAGTTGAAGGTTTTGGTGTAACCAGGTGAGCCTTCAATATCAATTTGGTTAAGTCCGGTCAACAAAGGGAAAAATTGAATGATCGGGGCATTAAAGTTTTCTGTAGCCAATTTGATCGGTAACGCGGTAATTTCAACTTTGTCACCTGCGGCTTTGTCCAAATATTCAGCCGTATCAAAATCACCCGGTACACTATTGCGCCACGCAAAGAAGTCAATACCATTCGGTTGACCAGCAATCGCTGGCTCGACATGTGAGCCTACGCCGATGAAATAATTGTTACCCAAGCCTCTAAGTTCATGCGCTTGTGCGGGTAAAGCAAGAGCCGCTAACGAAACAATGGCAGCAATCAAAGGTAATTTTTTAATAGTAAAGGTGCTCATTTTTGACATGGTTATTTCCAATAAAAATTATGTTGTGCGGATTGAATAAAGAGGTTAGTCAACCAATGCTTCCTTATCCAAACCAATTAACAAGAAACCGTATGAATTCTTGTGCTTGAAACCAAAGTCGCCGGTTTCAATAGCTATGCTGCATATCACATGCCAATTATTAGCGATGGGGTAATTTATTAAAGTAATTATTCAAGCTATTGTTATTATTGTGCTTTGATTTATGTTTCAGGGTATTGGATCAGCCTATAACGAAATTTCTAGCAAAGGCTTTAACTTTAATAGCTAAAAGAACCGTAGCTTTAACAAGGGCTTTTCTTAAAAATACACCCCAAAATAGGTGATATAACCTACTCCAGTTTCTAAAACGTTCCCCTAAGTCCTTCACGGTCAGGCACTACCTAATGAATGTGTGATATGGCCTAAATAACTGCGTGATATGGCATTAATTGAAGGGCTACAGAAAATTGAATGGAAGCGCATAGATACATAAGACCGGATAACCCTTGGATTCCGCTGAAAGGGTGGCAATTGAGACGCGTGGTCGCTTTCTTAGCGGATTGAAGCCTACAGCATAAGTACATGAGCAAAAGTTCTAGGGCTACGGCTGCCCGTCCTTAAAGGGGAGGGCAGTCGTTTTGTGCCGGAAAACTTATTCGTCATTGCTTATCGTTGGCTTAATGATCGTTGATGTGTTTTTGGAGATTTAGGAGGAATTATTGCGCCAATAGCTTAAATTTAGGCTATGTCACCGTTAATTATGGAATCACCCCCCCCAAAGCCCTGTCTGATCAGTTAACTGCCATTTGACGAGGACAAGCCCATGATTGCCGAAGACTTTAAGGAATTGCTGTCAAGCCTGTGCGGGCTTAGCCACCATCAGCGAAACGTGGCCAAGGCCGCACTTGACCGTCAAACCGACCTGCCCGAAGTCATAGAAGTGGTTGAAACCCGCTTTGAGCTGAAACCGGCTTGTCCGCATTGCGCGGGTATCCTGCTGTCGAGGTACGGCTTCGCCAGCGGCCTGCAGCGCTACCGTTGCCAAAGCTGCCGGAAAACCTTCAACGCCCTGACGGGATCGCCCTTGGCGCGGTTGCGCCATAAGCCCAAATGGCCGGGTTACTTGGCGGCGTTGGCGGAGTCGAAAACGGTGCGCGAGTCCGCCGCCGAGGCGGGCGTCCACCGTAACACCAGTTTCCGGTGGCGGCACTGGTTCCTGGACGGTATCAGCCTGGACTACCCCGGTGCGCTCGAAGGCATCACCGAAGCGGATGAAACCTATCTCCTGGAATCGGACAAGGGCAAGCGGAACTTAAGCCGCCAGCCCAGGAAACGTGGGGGCAGCGCCCAGAAGCGCGGCATCTCCGACGAACAGGTCTGCATCTTGGTGGCGCGTGACCGCTCCGGCCACACCCTGGATTTCGTCACCGGCAACGGCCAGCTGGCCAGGACGCGTTTGTCGGAAGCCCTCAAGCGGCTGCTGGCCACGGACGCGCTGCTGGTCAGTGACGGCAACCCCACCTACAGCGCGTTCTGCCGGACGGAAGGCATCAGCCACGAAGCCGTCAACCTTAGCCAACACCAGCGGGTCAAAGGGGCTTACCACATACAGAACGTCAATGCCTACCACAGCCGCTTCAAGCTGTGGCTAGACCGCTTTCATGGTGTCGCCACCGACTATTTGCCGCACTATCTCGGCTGGCGGCGGGTCTTTGAGCAGCACCATAACCCAACACCCCAATGGCTGCTCAATGCCGCCTTGGGGAATTTTCAACAATCAACGGTGACATAGCCTAAATTTATGGCTATGTCACCGTTGATTGTGGAAGCCTTAAATGACGCGGCTTTCAGCGAAAGCCGCAATCCGCATTAAATAAGGCTATGTTTGCGTTAATAGTTGAATCTGAACTTTTGTACTCACCCTGGTCTCATTGGGACAGGGGGTGGAACAATGAAGACAAAAGCCTATTGCGAGTGGTTGGAAGGGGTGGGCCGCCTCACCCGAAAGCAACGGACAGCCGTGCTCGTCCAGCTGAATGCGGCGGAATCCCGTGAAGCCATCGTCAGTGAATTGGAGAGCGGACACCTGCGCCCGTGCCCGCATTGCCAGAGCGGGCGACTGGGCCGCTGGGGCAGGCAATCGGGGTTACAGCGGTTCCGCTGCCGGGACTGCGGAAAATGTTTTAATGCTTTAACGGGCACCCCGCTTGCGCGGTTGCGGCATAAAGAGCGCTGGTTCGATTATAGCCAAGCCTTGATTGAAGGGCTCACCGTCCGTAAAGCCGCCGAGCGTTGTGGCGTGGCTAAAACCACGAGCTTTCGCTGGCGGCACCGTTTTCTCACCGAGGTGGCCGGGCTGAAGGCGACTGGCTTGACCGGCATTGTCGAAGCGGACGAAACCTATTTTCCGTTGTCATTCAAAGGCTCACGACAGTTACCAAGGCCGCCGCACCGCCGTGGCCATGCGGCCCATCAACGCGGGACGGGGGACGGTCAAGTGCCGGTATTGGTGCTACGTGACCGTCATGGTACCACCACCGACTTCAAACTGACGGCGGCCACGCAAGCCGAAGAGGCCGCCATTATTGGCCGCGTCGTCGCAGCGGACGCCGTGCTATGCACCGATGGCGGCGCAAGTCTCAAAGGCGCGGCGCGTCAGGCGGGTATTGCGCATCGTGCATTGAACCTATCGGCGGGGATTCGTGTGCTGGCCGGGGTTTACCACATCCAAAATGTCAATGCGTATGACAGCCGCCTCAAAACTTGGATGCGGCGGTTCCATGGGGTCGCCACCAAATACCTTGATAACTATCTGGGCTGGCGGCGCGGACTGGAGCGATGGGGCGAACAAATCACCCCCGGCGTCATCCTGCAAGCCGCTGTGGGGCGTTGCGTACCTTTCCAACTATTAACGCAAACATAGCCTTAAATAAGGCTTTGCGCCGAACATAAAATTTTTTCAACAACTAACGGTGACATAGCCAGGGCAATCGCGCTATTCAACGCCTTTCCCGAAGATCAGTTCTGCCCGGTAGCGGTCACTCAAACAAGCCCGGAGCTTACGTTTGCGTAGGCTGTCTTTAGTGGGCGCAGTATTGTTCAATAAATTCAGCGCCGCCCGCCTGACCAAAGCCAAGTTTTCCGGCGCATGGTTTGTCCTCGTCCGGTTTCGGTCTTCGCCAAACTGTACGTCCAGCACCCAATGCTGCCTGTTTTCAATAAGCCAGTGCTGCCGTACGGCTTGGGCGAAACGTTCCAGTCCGCCGAAAGAACACAAATAATAGCGGGATTCCACCGAGGTTTTGTCCCCGGCGATCTGGGTAGATTCGACCCTGCCGACCGCCGTCAAGCCTTTCCATTCCGGCTTTTGTTCGAGCCAGGCGATCTGGCTGCTTAATGAGTAACGGCGGATTTCGATGCGTCCGTGGTCTTTCTCCACGGTTTCGTGGACGGGCAACCGCCCTGCCGCCACTTCCGTCTCCAGCCACAGACTGACATCGTCGCACAAGTCTTTGTGGTTGTCCTTCAGGGCCAGGACATAATCCGCTTTGGCATCGACAATGAGTCCGGCAATGGCTTTTTGGCAGCCCATCGCACTTGTGCCCCAGAGGGTATCAATCGACACCACCGCGCCTTCAATGTCCAGCATCGACAACAGGTCGGGGATGGCGGTAATCTCGTTAGTTTTCTCCCCCACCGCCTGCTGCGCCAGCACCCAACGCGCCTTTGCCGCATAGGCGCTCAGCAAATGCACGGCCCTGTCGCCAGCACGGCTGCCGCGTAGCGTCTTGCCGTCCAGGCAGATTTGTTCGCCCGACAGGCTGGGCAAGGCGGCCTGGGCCCAACGCATGAACGCTTCCCGAAACACATCGGGGTCGATCCGGCCCAACACATCGCTTAAGNTGTCATGGGAGGGTATGCCATTGGTCAATACCAGGAAGCCACGCAACCAACTCTCTTTTTCCTTGGCAAATTCCTCCATCCCCACCCAGTCTTCTATGCCACTGAGCACCGCGCACAGCACTATCATTAGGATGTCGCTTAACCGGTGCAGTTTGTTTTTTGTCTCGCGGCGGGGGTCTTTAATTTCTTGGAAATACGGCTGTGGATTGGGCAGCATCCTTGTTCTCTCTGCAAATCGCCTATTTTATTACCCTTGTTACGTCAAGGGATAGAGGTAGCGCGATTGCCCTGGCAAGTTTCCCTCCCAATTTGCTGTTTTATCTCTACAAGCTCTCCCATTTTGTCGCCGGTAGCCTAAGCGCATTTCAGGCCACCGCAACAACGGCAATCTGCCTATTCAAATCCCGCCATCCCAATCAACAATGCCAGTGTGCATGGGGTAGGCATCCAAGTGACGGCTGGCGATGCTTTCAGCCCGGAACGGTCAAAAATTATTGGGCTTACCACTGCCCCTACGACCTCGCCATAATGGAAATGCGTACGGATTGGCTTGGGTTGTTGCCGGCCACGTTATCAGAACGTAAACAACAAATAGATCATTACAAAGCGTTGGCCCAGGCCGCGGCGGAAAGCGGGCTGGTGTCGGTAACCCATTATAAGGCCGGAAAGACGGGCCAGGGTTATGACCTTGGAGTGGTGCCCATTTTAACGTTTCATTGGTCTTCCGAAATGGCGCGCTTAGCCGGGCTGATATTAGCGGAGGCCGCCATGTCGCAAATGAATGAGCTTAAGCAATGGTTGTCGGCGATAGAAGCGGGCGCCAAGCCAGACTGCCGTGAATGCTTCCCGCCCAATATTTACCTTGTCCAACACGGGGACGCGGATATGCAGATGGTGGTTTGGCCTACGGTAGGAGAATAAGAACTAAGGTACGAGTTTAAGGAGGAAGGGATGAAGCTCACGCAGGAATTGATCGCTGGCTTCAGTCCGTACCGGACATCCCATCCCAACCGCTTCAGGCTGTTCGAGCTGAAAGAGCGGCGATTGGTGTTGTTTGCTTTGATATTGTCAGTCGTCTATTTGACCCAAAAAGTGGGTGATTTGGCTTATGCTAACGCACCAAAATTGCCATTACCTATCCTAAATGGTAGAAAAATCACAAAACTATCACAAAAGCATCCCCAAAAAGTGAATTGCCAAGCTTGTGCTTGCTGGTGATAATGCCGGAAACTTTACCTTGGCCTTACTATGAAACGACTGCTGATTATTGAAGATGACCCGGATATTGGCGATATGCTCGACATTAACTTGCGTGATGAAGGTTTTTTAGTCGAGCTGGCTATCGACGGTTTAAGCGGCCTGCATAAACTGAAATCGCAACACTATGATTTGCTGGTGCTGGATTTGATGCTGCCCGGTTTGGATGGCTTGGAAATTTGCCGGCAAGTCCGGCTGATGCCCCATTATCTGCCGATTATCATGATTAGCGCGAAATCCCAAGAAAACCAGCGGGTGTTGGGCTTGGAGCTGGGCGCGGACGATTATTTGGGCAAGCCGTTTTCGGTGTCGGAATTGGCGGCTCGCATCCGCGCTTTGTTCCGGCGCATTAATGCCCTGGAACATAGTCTACATGTCAAAACCGGGGTGCTGAGCTACCAAGATTTGCTGATTGATCCGCTCAAGCACGAAGTTAAATTGGCCGGGCAAGCCGTGACCTTGACCGCCAAGGAATTTGAATTGTTGTTGTTTTTTGCCCGCCATCCGGGCAAGGCTTTCACGCGTTTGGCCTTGCTTGACCAAGTCTGGGGCTACCAGCATGACGGCTATGAGCATACGGTCAACTCCCACATCAACCGCTTGCGTGGCAAAATCGAGCGCAACGCCGCCAAACCACAATTCATCCAAACTGTTTGGGGCGTGGGTTACAAATTTGCCGACGGCGGGGATGCCGTTTAATGAAATTGAAATCCCTGTACAGCCGCATCGCCTTGACTTTTGCCGTATTGATCCTGTTATTTGGCGGCTTGTGCGGTGCTTTGGATTTTTTTGCCGCCAAACGCCACCAGCAAGAAATCGTGCAAAGGCTCAGCCAAGACCTCGCCAAGCACATCGCCGACCATTGGCCCTTAGTGAAGGCCAATAATCTGGACACCGCCGCCATCGGCGAGCTGTTCCACATGCTGATGGTGGTCAACCCCAGCATTGAGGTGTATTTGTTGGATAAAGACGGCGTGATTAAGGCGCATCAAGCCCCACCCGGACGGGTGCAACTGACGCAAGTTCGGCTAGAACCCATCCGGGCTTTTTTGGCACACCAGCCCTTGCCCCTGTCCGGCGACAATCCGCGTATCCCAGAACAGCCCAGTGTGTTCAGTGCGACGGCCTTGCAGCAAGACGGCATCCCGGTGGGTTTTTTGTACATCATCCTGACGGGCGACGCTTACCAGCAACAAGCGGATCAGGTTTGGCAAGGCCATGTTTTCCAGAGCGCGATATGGGTAGGGATGGGTGCTTTGCTGTTGACCCTGTTGGTGGGCTTGGGTGTGTTTGCGGCGATTACCCGGCGTTTGGATGCGTTGACTTGCACCGTGGCGGCGTTTGAGGAGGCGGATTTTGTCGGCGGCTTGCACGTCTGCCCAAAAATCACCGCCAGCGGCGACGAGATCGGCGTTTTGTCGCGCACCTTCGAGCGCATGGCGGAGCGCATCGGCAACCAGATGCAGCTGATCAAACACCAAGACGAGCTGCGCCGTGAAATGATCGCCGATGTTTCCCATGACTTGCGGACACCGCTTACGTCGCTGCAAGGCTATTTGGAAACCGTGTTGCGCAAGGCCGATGATTTGCCGTTGGCAGAACGGCAACGCTATTTGTCGGTGGCGGTGCGGCAAAGCCGCAGGGTCAACTTATTGGCGGGCGAATTGTTTGAACTCGCCAAGCTGGAATGCGAAGCCACCTCTCCTAATTGCGAGACTTTTTTTATCCAGGAATTGGCGCAAGACGTTCTGCAAAAATTCCAGCTCGCCGCCGAAACCAAAGCGGTGAACATTAGCGTAGTTTGGCCGGAAGAACTGACGCCGGTGTTTGCCGACATCGCCATGATCGAACGGGTGTTGACCAACTTGCTGGATAACGCGCTGCGCCACACGCCCGCCAATGGCAGCATTACGGTAACCGTCAAACCCGGCCCCGACACCGTCAGCCTCCGCATTGCCGACACCGGCGAAGGCATCAGCCCGCAACAACTGGCAGGGCTATTTGACCGCCATTCGCCGTTACGGCAAAACGCCAGCAAAAAACACGGTGGCGGCGGTTTGGGCTTGCTGATCTGCAAACGCATTGTGCAATTGCATGGCAGCGGCATCACGGCGGACAGCCAATTGGGGCGAGGTACGGCATTCAGTTTTAGTTTGCCGACCCGAATGCCGGATTAAGCTATTTACAACCTTTTGTAATGAGCCCATTCGTGGCGGGAAATTGCCGAGGGCTGTCCTGGCAGCAGCGGCAATCCCACCTAATCCATCAGTGCCGCCGCCATCGCCGTCACGTCAATCGGGCATGCGCCTTTCATTACTTGGGCAATCGCCGCCATCCCTTCCAGCAGCACAAACAGCTTGTAAGCCAAGGCTTCGCCGTTAACGGTATCAATGGCGTACGCCAATTCCCGTAATACGCCCAGCTCCCATTCCTTAAAGCGTAGGCACGCTTGTTCAATACCTTGATCTTTGCCTGCGTACTCGCCCATTGCATTCACCGCCAAGCAGCCGTGGAAATTGACATCGCCGAACCAGCTTTTTGCATTCTCGAACATTGCCAGGATATTTTCCCGCGCCGAACGGTTTTGCCTATCCAACAACGTTTCAATGTGTTGTTGGTATTGGGCTTGGTAATGCGCCAAGACTGCAACCACCAAATCATTTTTACCGGGGAAGTATTGGTATAAGGTACGCTTGGAAATGCCAGCCTCGCGCATGATTAGGTCTACGCCGGTGGCGTAAAAACCGTTGTTTTTGAATAGCCGGAAGGCGGTTTCGACAATCAGTTGGCGTTTCGGGCGGTGTTTTTCAGGGGGCATGGCGGGCGGTTGTCTTAAGAAATTAAAACGATAGCATAGTAACAAGGCGAGGTTCAAGTAAAAAGTAAACCTATCAGTTTACAAAATGCTTGACGAAGTAAACCGATTTGTTTACTCTTATTACAGGTAAACAAATCGGTTTACTTTTTAACCAAAACACTTAAGGAGCTAAGTTATGCAACGTATTAATCCTGTTACCCAGCCTGAAGGCAAAGCTAAAGAATTGCTGGACAAAGTCCGGCACATGATGGGCGCCACGCCCAATCTTTTCACCACGTTTGCCCATGCCCCCGCTGCGTTGGAAGCGTATTTAGGCATGATAACCGCGCTGGGCAATGGTACGCTGGATGCCAAATTGCGGGAGCAATTGGCCGTCACTGTAGCTGGCTACAACGGCTGCAATTATTGCGCGTCGGCGCATGTCTTTTTGGGTGGCAAGGCGGGCGTAGGGCGCGATGAACTGGTCGCCAACAGCAAAGGCCAATCCGCGGACAGAAAAACCCAATCAGCCTTGACTTTTGCCCGCGCCTTGCTGGAAAAACGCGGCAATGTCTCCGACGACAGCTTCGCAGCAGTGCGTGCGGAGGGCTTTAGCGACCAGGAAATCATCGAAATTTTGGCGCATGTGGCCATGAATACCTTCACCAATTTTTTCAACAACGCGGCAAAAACCGAGATTGATTTTCCGTTTTTTGATATTAATGCCGCTTAAAACGTCATGAGGCAGAACCAATAGGTTATGCCGCAAACTGGGGAGGCGTGTGCAACGCCTCCTTTACTTGTAAGCCATCAGCACGGCAAATCACAAGCATTTGAAGGTTTTGTGATGGATTTGTGATAATTTCCGGCGACAATAAAGTTTCGTCCGCCCCTTTATCCGTTCCGCCACTTTTCAAAGACTTTTTATGACCGAACATAACCCTACCGAAGCCATTCAGTCCTACTACGGACAAACCTTGCAATCCAGCGAGGACTTAAAAACCAGTGCCTGTTGCACCTTAACGGCCATGCCTAAGCATTTGCAGGTCTTGTTGGCGGATGTGCATCCTGAAGTCAGCGAGCGGTTTTATGGTTGCGGCTCCCCGCTGCCACCCGCATTAACAGGGTGTACGGTGCTGGATTTAGGTTGCGGCTCAGGACGCGATTGTTATGTGTTGTCACGCTTGGTCGGCGAGCAAGGCCGCGTGATCGGCGTGGACATGACCGCCGGGCAATTGGTGGTCGCCACTGCCCATCTTGATTGGCACCAACAGCGTTACGGCTATGCCCAGGGCAATGTCGAATTCCGTTTAGGCCATATTGAAGATTTGGCGGCCTTAGGAATTGCCGACAATTCCATCGACGTTGTGGTGTCCAATTGTGTCATTAACCTGTCTGCGGACAAACCCAAGGTGCTGGCGGAGATATTCCGGGTGCTGAAACCGGGCGGCGAGCTGTATTTCTCCGATGTCTATGCCGACCGCCGCATCCCGGACGCGCTCAGGCATGATCCGGTGCTGCTCGGCGAATGCCTGGCAGGGGCGTGGTATTGGGAAGATTTCCGGCGCATGATGCAGGCCTTGGGCTGCCCTGATATGCGGGTGGTCAGCGCCACGCCAATCACTTTGGATGATGACGAGGTGGCTGACAAAATCGGCATGGTGAACTTCCGTTCAGTGACAGTTAGGGCATTCAAGCTGCCCTTGGAAGACCGTTGTGAAGATTTTGGACAAATCGCTGTTTATCATGGCGCGATACCCAACCATATCCACGCTTTTGCGTTGGACGACCACCACTTGTTTGAAACCGGCAAGCCGTTACGGGTGTGCGGCAACACCGCCGACATGCTGGCCTTAAGCCGATACTCCCCGTATTTCACGCTCATCGGCAACAAAACCACCCACTTTGGCCTGTTTGATTGCTCACCGCCCAATCTATCTGGTTTGCCATCTAACACCGTGGCGGCTTGTTGCTGATGGCAAACGCCATGACCGCCGTGGCGATATTCGTCAAAACCCCCGGTTTGTCGCCGGTCAAAACCCGTTTGGCGGCAACCGTGGGCAAACAGGCAGCGGAGGCATTCCATTTGCAGGCCGCGCATACCGTCGCCGCCACGCTCAGCCAACTGTCACCCGCCGCGCAAGGCTATTTTGCCGTCGCCGAAACCGAAGCCTTAAACCATCCGCATTGGCAAGCCTTGCCGTGCATCCCGCAAGGCGCGTGCGGTTTGGGCGAGCGTTTGGCGCGGGTTTACCAGCATTTGCGGCAACGCCACGCCAGCGTCATGTTTGTGGGTGCGGACAGCCCGCAAATGACCTTGGCAACTTTGTCGGCAGGGCTGGCGTGGCTGGCTGGCAGCAGCCAACCACGCTTGGTATACGGCCCCTGTACGGATGGCGGTTTTTGGCTGGTTGGCGGCAACTGCGCCATTGATGAACGGATTTGGACAGACGTAAGCTACAGCCGCGCCGACACGGGAAGCCAGTTGCTTAAGCGCATCAACCACTTGGGCGAAATAAAACACTTGCCGCTGCTGGGCGATGTTGACGAAGCCACCGATCTGCCTGGCTTGCAACAAGCTTTGCGGGAACTGCCAGAAGCCTCGCCCGAACAACGCCAATTGCTGGATTTTTTGGCAAGCTTGCCTTTTCCTTCACCGCAATCTTGGTAACGACCATGCGCGACAGTAAAGCCTTGTTGCTTAATAGCGATTTCCCTGCCCTTAAACGTGGCAAAACTGACATCTTGCAATTGAATTTGGGTTATTTGTGCAACTTGAGTTGCCAACATTGCCACGTCAACGCCGGCCCCAAGCGCACGGAATTGATGGCGCGGGCTACCATGCAAACGGCCTTGCAGCTTGCCGCCCAAGTCGGCGCGACCACCTTGGATTTGACTGGCGGCGCACCGGAGCTGAACCCGGATTTCCGCTGGTTGGTCACGGCGGCGCGGCAACAAGGCCTGCATATCATCAACCGATGTAACTTGACGGTGTTACTGCTAGCAGGCCAACACGACACGGTGGCCTTTTTGGCTGCGCAACAGGTGGAAATCACCGCGTCCTTGCCTTGTTACCTGGAAGCCAATGTCGATGCCCAACGCGGCAAAGGCGTGTTCCAAGATTCCTTGATTGCGTTGCGCCAGCTTAACGCCTTGGGTTACGGGCAAGAAGGCACGGGCTTGGTGCTGAATCTGGCCTACAACCCGCAAGGCGCAGTATTGCCGCCGCCGCAAGCCGCGTTGGAACAAGCCTACAAACAGTATCTACAGAGTGAATTCGGCATCCGCTTCAACCGCTTGTTCACCCTCACCAACATGCCCATCCAACGCTTCGGCGCGGTGTTACAAGCGGGCGGAGAATTTGACCGCTATCTGGCCTTGCTCAAACACGCGCACCAGCCTGCCAATTTGGCTCAAGTCATGTGCCGGAGTCTATTGAGCGTGGATTGGCAAGGTTTTGTTTACGATTGCGATTTCAACCAATTGCTGGATTTGCCGCTGGGCGGGCGGCGCACCCATGTAGCGGATTTGCTGGGTCGGGCGGCCATCACCGACGACATCCGCGTCGCCGACCATTGTTACGGCTGCACGGCGGGGCAAGGTTCCAGTTGCCAAGGCGGGTTGGCCTAAGTGATGTGTGGTTTGACAAACCGCTTGCCGTAAAACCCCAGCCAAACTAGCACCAACCCTCCAAATTCCACAGGTCTGGCCCATGCCGGGTGTTGATACGGAGTCAGGCTGGGGTCGTCCAAATTCAAGCCCGTGGCATACGCCAATAGCAGCATAGCCGATGCCGCCCAGGCCACCGGATTGCGGTGTATACAAGCGAACGGCAACAACCAGAGTAGATACCACGGGTTAAGCACTGGCGAGACCAGCAACAAACCGCCCAGCAACAGGTCGGCGCGGGGCAGGGCGTGGGTTTCATGCCGCCAGTACCGCCAGCCATACGCCAAAGCCGCCGCCAGTAGCAATCCGCCCAACACCAGTTTGGACGGCAAGGGTGGCAATAGCAAACGCATCAGGCCATATAAGGCCGAGTTGAATTCAAAACCGTCCGCAAACGCTTTAAGCCCTGCCGCATCGGTCGCCCCTTGCCACCAGAACGGCGCGTACAAGGCGACAAAACCCAGAGCAAACGCCAGCCAAGCCCGCCATCGCCAGTTCACCAACCAAAACGGCACCACCACCCACGCCGCCGCCTTGGCTGCCGCCGCCAACGCCAACAGCACGCCCGCTTGGATCAAGTATTTTCGTTGACCTGCCACCCATGCCGCCATCAGCAACGCAGGCAGCAAACCATCCGGGTGGGCGGTGAAGGCAATCTCCTTGATGACTAATGGATTCCAGGCATACAGCAACACCTGGCGGGGCGGGGCAAGTTTCAGCAAATGCTGGATCAGCCACACATCAACTAAACTTAACAACGCTTGCAACGCCCACACCTGCCCGCTGGCAAGCCAATGCGCCGCCAAAAACAGGTATTGGAAAGTCGGCGCATAAATGGTCGGGATGTCGGGGTGGTTGATTTGCCCTAAAATGGCTTGCCACGATGTGGGGATGTCGGGGTCGGTAAAAAACGCTTCCGGGGCGACACCGTAGGGTGAGCCGGATACGGCAAAACGGTAGCCGTCCCATAAATAACGGAAATAGTCGTCTTCAAACAAGGGCAAACCCAAACAACCGATGACGCGGAACAAAACCGCCATCAGCAGCACCTGTTTCGCCGTGGGCGGCTTGCCATGCGCAGTGGACGCATACGCCCAGCCATAGCTGATAAAAGCACCGGCCATTATCAATAAGAATATCGGCAATTGGTTGTTATAGGGGCTGTGTGAGAAAACCATGAGGCCTAGATAGCATAAGCTCAGGCCGAGGGTGGCGAGTTTTATTGGCATCATAATAAACGTTACGCGCATTCCCAATGCTATCGCTTGGGAATGCGGGATGGGAAGCTCCAGCTACCTGTCATTCTCGAAGCTGTTGCTTTTGCTTGGTAACGACGTAAGGTCGGTCTTTTTCGTGCCTTTCGTGCCTTTCGTGCCTTTCGTGCCTTTCGTGCTGTTCGTGGACACCATGCTTTTTCTAGGATGAACGCCATCGGCAGACATGCGCTCACGAGTCTTCACGCATCTGCACAGGCGAGGCGGGCAGTTTGTCCAGCATGACCGTGCCGTCGGAACGCAAGCGCCCGAACGTCAATGTCCCGGTTGGGCAGCCGCTGACGCAGGCCGAACAGCGTACGCATTGCGGGTCTTCCATCGGCTTGCCTTTGTTGGCGAAGGCCATTACGTCTATGCCTTGATGGCAAACCGTGGTGCAGATGTTGCAGGAGATGCACTTGTTCTTGTCGGCAAAAATACGGAACTGGCTGAAGCGGGCGTAAATGTGCATCAAGGCCGCCAGCGGGCAGAAAAAACGGCACCAGGTGCGCCCGCTGAAATGGAAATACAGCCCTAAGCCTAAAATACCCGCCAAGAAATAATCGACCACCTCGGCATAATTGAGCGGGATACCGAACAGCTCGAATTGGTAAGCCGCCTGCAAAAATACCGCCGCTAAACTCTCGCCAACCGTTGTACCCGTACCAACCCAAGCGGCAATCCGCACGGTCAACAGCAGCAAGGCCACCGCCAAAATCGCTTGGCCCGCCAGGTTCAGCTTATTCCAAACCGGGCCGTGCGGCATTTTTGTGCGCTGCGCGTCGCCCAAAGTTTCCGCCAACGCGCCGCAGGAACAAATCCAACCGCAGTACACGCCTTTGCCGTAGCGGTAGACCAGCCACGGCAACAGCACAAAAGTTTGCAAAAAACCAATCGCCAGCCAAGTGTAATTCGGTTGCTCGGTGAACACATTGGCGATGAACAAGGGCCAGGCCAAGATGAAGCCGACGCTACGCCAATATTCGCGGTTGCCGGTTTGGTCGCTGTACGGGAACAATTGGTCTGCCAGCCAAGCGGCCGCGCCGCTGTCGAACGCCCCGAATTCACCGGCTATCGGCAGCACCACAAACGGCAATAAAAACAGCGGAATAGCCTGCACCGCAAACAGCGTTAAAGTTTGCCGCCGCACATAAGGCGTGGGGGTGCGGGCGATGCGGCGCAGACCAAATAGCCCAATCGCCAGCGTATAGGCCAACTCGTAATAAAACCCCGTCGTTGCCAACGTCGGTTGCAGGGCGCGTAGCCACGGAACGTCATCGGGCCAAGCGGAAAAATCTAGGTTGGCGGGGGTCAGGCCGTGCGCGAACAGCCAATCGAAAACGCTGCCGCTGCCGGATTTGCCGCTGTATAAAAACGCCACCAGCATTAACACTAAAGCCAAGCTGGCGAATTTGCCCGCCGACCACTGTCCGCGCACCGGAATGCCCAGCCGTTTGAGGAAGTCGATAGGGGCTTTGCGGCCTATCATCACGAATACGGCGTCGTTAGCCAAGGCGATCATCTTGCCGGATTGCTGTAGCTGCACTTGCTCTTCGGTGATGCTGACGACTTGGCTGGAAAATAGTATGTTCTCGCCCAATAAAGCTTGCGCTTTGGCGATATTGTCCGGTTTCGGGCGGCTAAACTCGCTGCCACGGTAGCTCAGCGCCACCACCGCCCCCGCTTCAAACAAGCTGATGGCGGTTTCCAGGGCGGAATCGCCGCCGCCTACCACCAGCACTTTGCGGCCTTGGTAATCGTTAGGGTCAAACAAACGGTTATGGACTTTGGCCAACCCTTCGCCCGGCACGTTTAGCGTTGAGTGTTCGCCATTGCGTCCGGTGCAGACCAGCACCCGTTTGGCGTAAGCGTTGCCTTGCTGGTCGTTGAATTGCAAAACCAAGCGTTTATCGTCACGCACGATGCTGTCGACCCGCCGTAACTGGAATTGGATATTGGCGGTGACAGCTTGTTGCTGTAACTCCGCCAGCAAGGCTTCCTTGCGGGTGGCGGTCAGTTTGATGTCGCCGGCGGGCTGGAAGGCTTTCGGATAGGTATAAATCGGTTTGCCGTTGGTGAAATTGGCGATGGTGGCAAACGGTTCCGAAGCTTCGTAAATGACGAACTTCAAGCCTGCCTTGTGCGCCGCCAAGGCCGCCGACAAACCCGCAACCCCGCCGCCGATGATCGCTAAATCATAGGTGTCGGGATGTTTTTTGCATGGCTCCATAAACGCCTGTTCGTCAATAAAGGCCTGCACCGCCTTGGCGCCGGAATCGACGGCGAATTTCAATAAAGGAATGCCCAGCAAATCGCCGGCAATACGAATGCCGCTGACGGCGGTCAAACCAGCAGGGCCGGTTTCCGGCAAGGGTTCCGGTATGCCCGCCGGCCAACGCAGATGCAGCCAGTGGGCGTAATATGTTAGTAGGTTCATGGGCAGTGCGGTGAGTGGGTAGATAGGTGGTAAAGGGATGGGGTAAGAGACAAGTTCAGCAATTCTCATTATGACACCCACAAGGCTGGGATGACGTAAGGGAATCCCAACATATAAGTAGTCGTGCATAAATTCTTTAACATTTTTGTCGGAGTCCAAAACCTGTTTTGGACTCCTGCATCAAAGCATTGCAACAACCGCTATTGTTAAAAAACGCTTGAATGATTACTTAGCTAATCCCATATCAGTTGATAACGACTGCGCGTTATTGAAGGACGCGTAGTCGTTGTTTTAGGGTTTTCACAGTGCTGGAACGGGGTTGTACCCCGTTCCTTAACGTTTTTAGTGACGCTTAGTTGGCTCAAAACGTTAAGGATGGGGTTTCAAACCCCATCCTGCGCTAGCATTCATCCATCCCTCTAAATTTGGCGGATGTCCGGCCATCATGGCAAACGATGAGACGGTAGTGACGGGTCGTCACACCACAAACAGCCCCGCCATTGCCGCCACCGCAAACGCATGACCATACCCAACATACTGATAGCCGCACCGAACACGCCGCGCACCGTGCCGCTGATTTTAGACTTGCCCAGCCGCACCAGACAATCCACTGGCGTTTCGACAACCGTGAAACCCAATTGTAAGGCTTTGACCTGCATTTCCACCGTCCAACCATAAGTGGTGTCCTGCATCCCTAAGGCTTGTAAGGCGGGATCACGGATGGCGCGGAACGGCCCCAAATCGCTGACTTTTGCCGACCAAAGTAGGCCAATGATCGTTGCCACCGCTGCCGTGCCGACTTGTTGCGCCCAAGTCATCGCCCCGGCCTGAATATAACCTAAGGTGCGCGAGCCAATGACCAAATCGGCGCCATTGGCAATATGCGCCAGCAAATAACCGACTTGCTGGGCATTGACCGAACCATCGCCATCGACAAACACCACCACATCGGTGGCGGTGATCTGGTCTATAGCCGCCAAACACGCCGCACCGTAACCACGCCGTGGCTCAAACACCACGCTGGCTCCGGCGGCTTGCGCCAAGGCGGCGGTAGTATCGGTGCTGCCGTTGTCAGCGACAATGACGGCATCCACCAAGGGCCTACCGGAGAAATCTTGCAAAGCAAACAAGTTACCGACGACTTGGCCTATTGCCAATTCCTCGTTCAAGGCCGGGATGATGGCGGTGATATGTAAATTCTGGTACATAGCTCATCCGCCTAAAAACTGAAACCCAGATTGATGCCCGCCAAATCATGGTAGGACGTATTGCGCCCGTCCACGACCTTGGCATAGACCACGGTGACTGAAGTGGCCGGGGTCAGTTGGTAGCTTAGGTTGCCGCCCACGATTTGATAATCCTCTTTCACGCCGGGAAACCGCGCAAAGGTGAAACCGGGTGCGCCAATGTCGATGCCGCTTAAGGATTCCTGCACTTGGTAGTTGACACCGATACTGGTTTTGGCATTGATGGAATAATTACCCTTCAGGCTGGCAAAAAAATTGTCCGGCACTTGGCCTTCCAACGTGCGGTAACTGATCTGGCTGGACAAGGAAATGCCGTTCTCGAAGAACCGTCCAATCAAGGCCGAAAATTCGCCGCCCGATGCGCCGTCGCCAATGGCATTTAACGCCCCGACTTGATAATCGCCACGGATAATCCCGCCCGCCCGTAACGTGACCGTCAGCGGCGCGTCGATCAATTCATCCAAAACCCGCCAGCGCGCGCCTAAATTAGTATCGGTCAAACCATCCAAGCTAGCGCCATAGGGTGACGGGCCGTCCGCAGGTGTGCCAATAAATTCGGTGGACGAATAACCCAAACTGGCATCTAAGGCAAGACTGTCACTTAAGCCATATTCGCCATAGAAATTTACGGTGTGCTGGGACAAATCGGCAGGCAGTTTGACCAGCTGGTTGCCCATAAAAAAACGGTCGGTAGTTTGGTAAACATAAGACACTGAGCCATTGATGGCACCGGGTTCTGGCAACCAGGGGTTGCTGTTGGCCTGTGCGGCCTGGGTCGCTGTCAATAGTGCCAGCACCGTGAAAATACTTTGTCTGCTCATGATCTTTTCCCCCGTTAATCCAGTTTATAGCGGCGTTTCAGATACACGACAGCCGCGTCGCGCTCGGTTTCTGACAGTTTCTGCGCCAACTCACTGGCTTTTGCCAGTTGTGCGACTAATTCGGTGGCTTTGGCCTCGTCTAACTCTTGACTGGCCAGCGGGCAACTGGAACACGCCAATTTGCGATAAAACGCCGACTTGCCCAAATTGTAGGCTTGGTTGGCTTGGTCGCCGCCGCTGATACTGTAAGAGCCGGAAGCAAGCACCGAACTAGCGGCGGCAAGGCCAAGCGCCAGTACGGTTAATTGAATAGCGGATGTTTTCATAGCTTTTCCCAAATTAAAAAAGACGCTGATCGGCAAGATCGGAAGCCATTATCGGCGGCAACTATCACGAAATTATCACGTAAAAATCAAATAAATGTGATTAGCCAAGCCGTCCTTTTGTCCTGATAATCCGTCCCAACACCACGCATTGGCGAAGGAGACAACGATGAAAATCAGCACCTTGGGCTTTCCTGCCCATGAACAGGCCAAATTGGCCAAACTGTTACCACTGGGCAAAAACCGGGTTTATCACCTGCAAACACTTGAAGACGGCGCCTTGCCAGCCGTGGTGCTGGTGTTTGGCGAACAACACTTGGCGCATCCGGCATTAACACAGGCGACGGACGGTTCCGGATGCGCCATCGCCGTGGTTTCAGCCAAGCCGCCGAGTGGCGGGCAATTGCACATCCCTTATCCCTTGGTGGCTTCCCGCGTGTTGCGGATATTGGACGGTATCGGCGAAAGCTTGCCGCCGCCAAGCGCAGCCGCGTCTGTGCCATATCCGCTTGCTTGCACCGATACCCGCCAGCCCCGTTACCGGGTGCTGGTCGTGGATGACAGTCCGGCCATGCAGCAAGCCTTGGCATTGGAACTGGGCAAACTGGAAGAGGCCATGAGCATTGATTTTGCCGACAGCGGCGAAGCGGCTTTGCAGCAAACCCTGGCGCAGCCTTACGACTTGATTTTTCTGGACATCATGATGCCGGGGCTGGACGGCTTTGAGACCTGTAGCCGATTGCGCCAGCGTCCGGCCTTGAAAAAACTGCCCATCATCATGTTGTCGTCAAAAACCTCACCGATGGACGAGGTGAGAGGTGTCATCGCCGGGTGCACCACCTATTTGACCAAGCCGATTAACTCGGCGCAATTCCAAAAAACCATGCAGCGCATCACCAAGTGGTTGGCGCAGCACGTCGACGAGGTGGCGGCCTAGTGGGCTAGCCAAATTTGTACGCCACTCCAGCCCCATTTATCACCCCATAGCGAAGCAGACATGAGCAAAAAAATCCTCGTCATTGAAGACACCGCCCCTGACCAGCATCGGTTGCTGGGCATCTTGCAAACAGCCGGTCGCCAGCTCCAAGTGATAACCGCCAACAACGGCGTGGAAGGTATAGCGAAAGCCCGCTTGCACCAGCCGGATTTGATTTTCCTGGACGTGCTGATGCCGGAAATGGACGGCTACTGCGCCTGCCGGCAACTGACCACGGTAGCAGAGACCCGGCATATCCCCGTCGTCATCGTTTCGCAAAAAAACCAGCAGGCCGATCAGGTGTGGGCGAAGCTGCAAGGGGCGTGCACGCTGGTTGGCAAGCCTTACAGCGATGCCCAGATTTTGGCGGAACTGGCGAGGTTGGATTGATATGGCGGCGACTTCTGAAATGTTATCTGCTACCGACAATCAGGCCCTTGGTTTACGCCACGGCATCGCAATCGGCGGCTGGCGGTTGTTGTTGCCCGCAGGCCAAGCCGCCGAACTAATCAGCCAGCCGGACATCACCCCTTTGGCCTATCTGCCAGTCTGGTGTCTGGGTCTCATCAATTGGCACGGCAATGTCTTGCCGGTGTTTGATTGGGCGGCCTTGTTGGGGGCGACTCCGACTGTCCGGCCTTACCGTGTACTGGTGTTGGGTACGGCCCCGCACTTTTGGGCGTTATGTTTAAAAAATGACCCGCAACGGCTAACGGCTTTGCAACCCCTGCCCTTGATGGAAGTGAATGCACCACCGCTATTGCAACCTTATCTGCTCGGCGGCTACGGCGACGGACAGCACACTTGGCTGGACATCGCCTATGACAGCCTGTTATGGCACTTAAAAACCTTGGCAAGCCTAGACGGGCTATCACCGGCAACCCTTTAACCCCAATCCGTGGAGCTTATCCCATGTCTTTATTCTCTTGGTTCGGCGACATCCGCTTGCCGATAAAATTCCTGCTGGTGGCAAGTTTTCTGGGTTTTGGCCTTTTGGCCTTGGGGCTGAATTACCAACAAACCTTAAGCCTGAACGGGCAAGCCTTGGCGCGTAACAACCAGCTTAACACCTTATCCAATTTGGTCGATGCGGTCACCATCAACGCTTTGGAAGCACGGAATGCCGAAAAGGATTTCCAACTGGGCAAAGACCCCAAACAAGTGGATGTGTTTGAACACAGCATGGATAAGGTCGAGGAGGCCTTAAGCCTGATTAGCGGACAGCTCCGCACCGATGCCGACCGTGGCGTGGTCGATGGTATTCAACAGCAGCTTGACCGTTACCAGGATGATTTCCACCGTAGCGCCACGGCTAAAGCCAATGACCCGCAACAAGCGCAATGGCGGGTCGGCATGGAAAACGCGATAGCCGCCTTGTCGCCGTTGATGGAACGCTTTTACCGCATCAAGCAAGACTACCAGACCCAAGACGCTGCCGTCCATAAACAGGAACAACGGCTTAGGCTAGAATGGTTCGCCATTGCCGCAGGTTTGATGCTACTGACCTTGGTGACGGCAGGCCTCATCGTCCGCTATGGCGTGTTAAGGCCTGTCGCCGACCTCCACCGAACCATCAGCCACCTTGCCGATGGCGACATGACCGCCCGTAGCCATATCCACAGCCGTGATGAATTGGGACGCTTGGCGACCACGCTGGACCGCCTGCTTGACGAGCGCATCCAAGTCCTGACGGATAAAGAGCGGGAGAATGCCGAGCTGAACCGCTCCATTGTTGCCTTGCTGGAAAATCTGTTCCGGCTGGGCGAGCGTGACTTGACCGTGCGGGTACCCGTCGCCGCCGATGTCACGGGTGTGGTGTCCGATTCGGTCAATCGGCTGGCCGAATCCTTCGCCGCCGTGTTGCAAGAAGTGCGGCGCGTCGCCGATGATGTTGCCGACACCTCGTTGTCGGTAAAAACCCAAGCCACTGACGTGATGGATTCCGCCGATCTGGAGCAACAGGAAATCGCCCAGACCTTGATTGGTTTGAACCAAGCGGTGACGGCCATGCAAAGCATTTTTGGCTTGGCGCAAAATGCAGGTGACATCTCCCAGCAAACTATCCACAGCACCGAAACGGCGGAACAATCGGTCAACCAAACCCTTGCCAGCATCAATAAAATCCGCTCCACCATCCAGGGTGCCGAAAAGAAAATCAAACGCTTGGGCGAACGCTCGCAAGAAATTGGCGGCATCGTCAAATTGCTGGACAATTTCTCCGAACGTACCCACATCTTGTCGCTGAACGCCAGTATGCAGGCAGCGGCGGCAGGCATAGCGGGCAAAGGGTTGATGGTGGTGGTGGACGAAGTGCAACGCTTGGCGGAAAACTCCCGCGAGGCCGCCGCCGACATTGAGGGCCTGGTCAACAACATCCAATTGGAAACCGCCGACACCATGCAGGCCATCAACACCGTTATCGGCGATGTCGTGGCCGGCACGCAACTGGCCCAACAAGCGGGCGACACCATGCAAGCCACGCGCAACAACACCGAATCGCTGGTCAGCGCTGTGGCGCACATCGCCCGCCATGCCAGCGAACAAACCGAAGTGGCGGAGCAATTGCGTTTTCGCGCCGTCAGCATTGAAGCCAGTGCGGCTTCCACCAACGCCAAAATGCAGCACCAGACCCAGTTATCGGAAACCTTGGTGTCCGCCGCCGCGCTGCTGCAAACGGCGATAGCCCAGTTTAAGCTCGCCGAGGCTTAAAGTATGGATACGCTTAGCAAAACCCTTGCCGCGTCGAAGCCTGCGGATGCTGAAACTGAAGATAGGCAAACTGCCGCCGTCGATCCGGCCTTGTTGGCCATGCTAGCCGGACAACTGCAAAGCCAATACCAACACTGGCAAGACAATCCCGACCTAGCCGCCCTCCGTGTCCTAAGCGCCGCCTTGCCGCCCGTCGCCAACGCGGCGGCGGTGCTGGAATGGACAGGGTTGGTGCAATTTCTGCAATTGTTGGGCGACAACTTGATGATCTTCATTGACGACCCGGAAGCCTTAAGCGACGACGGCGGCCAGTTGATAGGGCAAGCATTGCTGCTGCTAGCAGGCTATTGCCGCAGTCCCGATGACAGCGCTTGCCAAGACGCTTTGCTGACGGTTTTCGCCAGTCCCGAATGGCCGTATTGTTTGGATGACGACAGCACGGCGGAACTTGCCAGACAACTGCAACAGGTTTGCCCAGCCGTAGCGCAGACAGCCGAGCGGCAAACGGCTTGCGTGGCAGATGTCGCGCTGAATCTGGCGGCAGATGTCGATCTGCACTTGCTGGCGATGGTGTTTGACGAGTTGCCACCCTTGACCGAACAATTGGCGGCGACGCTGGACAGCTACCAACGCCGCCGCGACCACAGCCAACTCCGCACCGCCCAACGCCAGGCCCATACCCTCAAAGGCTTGGCGGCGATGGTGGGCTGTCTAGGCATCGTCAACCTGACCCATCATTTGGAAGACCTGCTCGAAGTCTTGGACAAAGAGGGCTTAACGCCCGATGCCGAACTGCTCGCCTGCCTAATGGCGAGCGCCGACAGTTTGGCGGGCTGGGCGGAAGCATTGGTGCAACAACAACCGGCCCCCGCCAACAGTGTCGCCGTCTTGCAACGGGTGTTGGATAACGTCTACCGCTTTCAAAGTGGCGGTTTGGACAAAGGTAACGATACGTTGCAAACAATGCCGTCTTTGCCGGAGAACATCGAAGCTGAGCCGTTGCCTGACGCACCACCCAGTCGGCAAGAGGCCAACGCTGACAGCGCATTTGTCCGCGTCCCGATGGCTTTGCTGGACGAATTGCTCCGTCTGGTCGGGGAAAACCACAATGTCTTGGCGCAATTGCAGGCCCAAAACGGGCAACTGAAAGCCGTGTTGCAAGGCCATCGCCGCCATTACCAGCATCAGCAACGGCTGTTGGCGGAACTGGAGCGCGGCTTGGGCAACCCGGAATGGACAGCGGGCGATACGGGCGGTTTCGATAGTTTGGAAATGCAGCAATTTGGCGTGTGGCAAAGCCTGTTACCGCAAGTGTACGAAGCCATCGCCGACAGTTTTGAGACCGACAAAGCCGCCTTGGCGTTGGCGCGGCAAAGCCAAGACACTTTGGCGAATTTCGCCCAATTGCATCAGGCCAGCTTACAAACCACGCTGGACACACGCCTGATAGCCGCAGACAGCGTGTCCGCCCGTTTGCGGCGCACCGTCCGCCAAGCTTTGCGGGTCAGTGGCAAACAGGCCGAACTGCACATCGCCGGGGCGGACACCTTGCTGGATAGCCAACTGCTGGCGCAACTGGCCGACCCGCTGATGCACTTGATCCGCAACGCCATTGACCATGGTTTGGAAACGCCGGAACAACGCCTGGCCGCCGGCAAGCCGGAACTGGGGCAAATCACCATTAGCTTTAGCCGCGGACACGACCATCTCACCGTCATTTGCCAAGATGACGGGCAGGGCATAGACCGCGCCGCCGTGCGCCGTAGCGCGATAGGCAAGGGTTTGCTGGACGGAGCCACCGACCTTAGCGACAGCGAAACCGACCGCCTGATCCTGCTACCCGGTTTTTCCACGCGCGCCCCCGCCACGGAATTGTCCGGGCGCGGCATTGGCATGGACGTGGTCAACCAAGACATCAGCCGTTTGCAAGGGGCGTTGGACATTCGCTCCAGCCCAGGGTTGGGTTGCCTGTTTACGATGACTTTGCCGTCCAGTGCCTTGTTATTAAACGTGTTACTGGTCGAGTGCGGCGGGCAAACCGTCGCCCTAACCGCTTACGGCATCCGGCAAGTGCTGATGTCGGCGGGTACAGCCGATGCCAATCGCTATCAGCACAATGGGGCAAACTACCTGTTATATCGGCTGGAAAACTTATGGGACAGCCCCGTGTTGCCCGCCACCAAAAGGGCCCGTGCCGGCGTGGTGTTGGTGCAAGTGGCGGTCGAAGATTGGGTCGCCGTCCATTTGACGGCAATTATCGGCCACCGCGAAGTCGTGCTGAAAAGCCCCAGCCCTTATTTGCCTGCGGTATCGGGTTTGGTCGGGGCGGCCACACTCAGTAACAGCCGCATCGCCCCCGTGCTGGATTTGCCCGCGTTGATCCGCCGCCAACGTCTGCACGGCAAACTCAACCACCATGCGCTAACCGCCGCCGCGCCGAAACTGCCGTTAATCTTGGTGGTGGACGATTCCTTAAGCGCGCGCAAAACCACTGCCGACACACTGCGCGACAGCGGATTTCAGGTCATCACCGCCGTTGATGGCGTGGACGCGCTTAAACAACTACGACACGCCCGCCCGGATTTGCTGGTCACGGATTTGGAAATGCCGCGCATGAACGGCCTGGAGCTGACCGCCTTGCTGAAAAACCAAGCGGAAACTAAAGCCCTGCCGATTTTGATGATAAGCTCCCGCTCCAGCGACAAACACCGCCAACAAGCCAGCCATGCAGGGGTTGACGGCTATTTGTCCAAACCGTGGGTGGAGGCGGAACTGTTGCGGCAGGTGGAAGCCTTGCTGGTTAAAAGCCATGAAAAACAAGTCGGGGCATGAACCTTGTGACAGTCGTTAATTAGTAAGCTCCGGCATCGCGAAACATAGAGGTCATTTTGCATGAGGATTTTAAACGTTCCGGCGACCGATCAATTACTGGGTCAGTTTCGGACTAAATATCTGGAATATATCTATGAACCGCAGGATTTGCACTCTGAGTTTCTGAATAGGGACGCGGCCAGTTATATTCTGTGGCAAGGGAACGAAGCCGTTGGCCATTTCTTAATAGCTGGCACCACGCTTCTCGAATTCTATGCGATAGACGAGCGCCTTGCCGAACCCGCTTTCGATCATGTCTTGCATGCACGCTTTATAACACGGGCCATTTGTAAAACGTTCGATCCTATGATTTTGTCCTTGTCCCTAGGTCGTGCGGTGCAGGCTAAACCCATTTCGCTACACTTCACGACTATCGCCGACACGAGTTTTCGACAAAATCAATCAATCACTGTCCGTCCGGCCAGGGTGTCTGATCTGGTTTGTATAAGGGCGATCAACGATGGTTTTTTCGACTCCGACGAGGAAGTCAGCAGCTACATCGAAAAGAGTCATCTGCTTTTATATGAGGAAAATAACAATCTCTTAGGCTGCGGACTTGTTCAGCCTGTGATTGAAGGCCGATCTTTCTATGATCTCGGCATGCTTGTGAATCCTTTCCGGCGCAGGCAGGGGGTTGGCGAATATATTGTCCGTCACCTTAAGGCGCGTTGTCTATCGAGAGGCCTTCGTCCGATTTGTTGTTGCGGGATAGAGAACTTGGCTTCGCGCGCCTGCCTTGAAGCTGCTGGCTTCCGTAGCAGACATCGGACAATTGAATTTAGTTTTTAGATGCGGCGAGCATTCGATAAGCCGTAGTTCGTAGAGATAATGACATACTGAACAGAGTGAGGCGCATCGTTCGCGGTTGATGCGCCTCCTATCGCCTACACTACTTTGGCCTATTTGGGATTAAGTCAAATGCTCTGGGTAGGCAAAACCACTTGCCTACCCGTCATAACTCACTGGCTTAATTCACGGCAACTAAACTCCTAGCGCAACCAAAATAGCTTGTGGTTCCACTCTTTTCCGATAATCGCCGCCAACGGAGCCGGCAAACAACACACGACCATCTTGGGCGATGACAAAAGTTGCAGGCACGGGGATTTCGCCGGATTCATCGCCATAAAATCCGTGAAAATCGTAACCCAAGTCAGTCATGGCCTGAATCGGCGCATGACCATATTTGAAAACTGTAGTGTATTGGCTGGCGACTTGGTTGCCGATATCGCTTAACACTTCAAACTGTAACTGATTGGTTTCCGCCATACTTAAGGATTTGTCCGGAGTCATCGGCGACACGGCAACCAAAGTTGCCCCGGCTTTTTTGATCTGCGGCAAGATTTGCTGGTAGTTAGCCAATTGCAAATTACAGTAAGGACACCAGACTCCCCGGTAAAAAGTCAAAACGACCGGCCCGTGCTTGAGTAAATCCGCTAGGCTAATGGTTTCCCCTTTAGCGTTAGGCAAAGCAAATAACGGGGCTTGGTCGCCTTTTTGCAATTTGAGGGGCGACGGATAGCTTACCGCCAGTTGTTGGGCATCGGCATTGAACACCGCCAATTTGTCCGCAGGCAACATCGTGCCGAGTTGTTCGATCAGGCCCTTGACGTTTTCTTGGTAGGAAGGAATGTTTGTTTCTGTTGCGGTCATGAGTAATCTCCTGTGATTGATTAGACGCAACAGCATAATATCCGCATAATATAACGCATTAAACAGAGCTATATACAAAACATAATTGCGTAAAACGCACAAATGGACATCAGCACCCTCAAATTATTTATCGCCGTCATGCGCGAGCGCAGTTTCACCGACGTCGCCAATGCCTATCGCCTTGCGCCCTCGTCGGTGTCACGCACTATCGCGGCTTTGGAAAAAGAACTGGGCATCCGGTTGTTTCAACGTAGCACCCGCAAACTGGAACCGACCGAGGCGGGTATGATTTATTTCACACGCATTTCGCCATTTATTGACGAACTCGTAGCAGCCCAACAGTTCGCCGCCGATGTCAGTAAAGAGCCGCGCGGTACCTTGCGGGTGACCACGGCAACTTCGTATGGGCAGGTAGCCATCGTGCCGCTGTTGCCAAAATTTGCCAAACGCTACCCCCTGGTCTCTATTGAGCTAGTTCTAACCGATAATTACCTGGATTTGATTGAAGACCGGATTGATGTGGCTATCCGCCTGGGCAAGCTGGAAAATTCATCCCATATTGCCAAACGGCTAGCCAAAATGGATTTTTATATTTGCGCCAGCCCTGAATATCTCGATGAATATGGTAAACCGGAGCGACCGGAACAAATCAAAGATCACAAATGTTTACTGTTTCCAAGAGCCGGGCATAGTTTGAATTGGTTGCTTAAAGACCGGCAACAAAATATTACGGAAATTGCCATCGGCGGCAAATGTTTGATCACTAATGCGCTGGCCATAAAACAATGCTTGCTGAATGGCATGGGCCTATCATTGTTGCCAGATTGGTTGGTCGGGCAAGATATTAACGAAGGCCGCTTGATCCATTTGTTTACAGACTATGTGGCTACAGCAACTGATTTTGAAAGTTCGGTCTGGTTGTTATATCCTTCGAGGGATTATCTGCCATTAAAAACGCGGGTTTTTATTGATTTTTTACAGACCGAAATGGGTTCATAAACTATGGCTACGCAATCATGAGCAATGCAAGCTACTCCGGCGGCTGCCAGTGTGGCGCAGTACGCTTTCAGGTCAATGGTTCACTTGGCGACGCATCGGTCTGCCATTGCCGCATGTGCCAGAAAGCATTCGGCGGATTTTATGCGCCGCTCGTTTCGGTGCGCGGCGCAAAGCTGACGTGGACGAGGGGTACGCCGAAGCAATTCAAGTCGTCGAATTTTGTCACGCGCGGCTTTTGTGGCGACTGCGGCACGCCGCTCACCTACGATGCCCCGGATGGAATAGCGCTTGCAATCGGTGCTTTTGACGAACCACAAAAAATTGTGCCCGTTGTGCAATTTGGTGTCGAGGGGAAGCTGCCTTATGCCGACCTCATTCCAACCCTCGCCAACCGGGTTACGACGGACGATCTCGCAGCGGCACCGTTTCTGAACGATATCAAATCGTATCAGCACCCCGATCACGACACGGATACTTGGCCGCCGATATGACAAATCTGTAGCCTATTCAGCGCAGGGATATTCGCTACGTGGGCGCGGTGCAGGTGATCCGCTGGCTATGACAACAGGTAATTTTTGCCGTGCCATTGGCTTTGCAGTCCTTTTTAGCTTGGCTGGGTGGGCGGACATCTCATTCGATAACCAGGGCATCGCCTTGGCGGTGCTTTCCGGTGCATTGGCATTCGGTGTCGGTTATGCCTTGTGGTATCAAGCTTTACGGGGATTGTCCGCTACCCATGCCGCCACTGTGCAACTAAGCGTGCCTGTGCTGGTGGCAATAGGCGGCATCATTTTTCTTGACGAACCGATCAGCGTAAATTTTTTGGTGGTGGGAACGGTAATACTGGGTGGTATCGCCATGGTCATCATCCCGGCTCACAACAAGGCAAAATAACGGCAAATTAGCTGGTTAAACCGGCTGATATGGATCGGTTTCTCGCCGCCATAAGCATGTACGGTGAAAATCGGCCATTGCAAGCCAGTGACACCCGCCAACACATGCACCAATTCACCTGTCTTGAGCAGAGGCTTGGCGACAACATCGGGCAACAGGACAATCCCCAGATGGCGCAGCGCCAAGGCCACGGCACTGGGTAAGCTGCTGACGCGGGCGCAGGGGGGTAGATTCAAGTAAGTGGTTTCTGGCTTAGCAATGTCGCAGACTGCCACTTTCGGCACTTGCCAAGACGTGGCAATCCAACGGTGTTGACGCAAATCGTCCAGCGTTTGTGGCACAGCGTTGCGGTTAAGGTAAAGCGGTGTGGCACAAAACACTTCGGTCATGGTGCCAACGGGCAAGGCGCGGTAGCTGCTATCGGGCAATGCGCCAACGTGCAAGGCCATATCCAACTGGTTGGCAATCAAATCCAACGTGGTGTCGCTGACGATCAGTTCTGGTTCTAATTTTGGATATTCGCTACAAAGTTGTTCCAGTGCAGGGATGACCACGTCCATTTCCAGGCTGTGCGGGAAGGTCACGGCAAAACGGCCTTGTGGGTCACCACTGGCGTTGGCAATTTCGGTGAACAGTTGGTCGACCTGGTCTTGCAGCAATTGGCAACGCAACAGCAACTTTTCCCCAAATGCCGTCAACGATACACCGCGTGTGCTTCGGTTTAGTACCCGCATCCCCATTTCCGATTCCAATTGCCGGATGTGCTGGCTGGCTGCCGATTTGGTGATGCCCAGCCCCTGCGCCGCTTGGGTGAACGAGCCTTTTTGGGCGACAGCGGCAAACACCATGAGCTTATTAAGATGCCGGATATTGTTCATAAAAACTTAACAGTAATTGAAAATATAAGCGATTGTGCTAAAAAAATGCCAGCTCTACAATGATTTTCCTTTTGTTATTTTAGAGAAAACTATGTCTGCTTATATTCTTGTCAGTTTCACGCCAACCAATCCCGATAAACTCCAGCACTATGCCGCTGCCGTACCCGCCACTTTATCACCCTACAGTGGCGAGATGCTCGCCAAAGGCCCTGCGGAAAATTTGCATGGCGACAGCGGATTTGCGCTACAAGCCCTGATTGCCTTTCCAAGTAAAACGGAGGCCAGCGCTTGGTATGTTTCGGAGGCTTACCAAGCGTTGCTGCCGTTGCGTGATGCCGCAATGGTTTGCCAATTCACTTTATTAGCTTGAGCGGGGGAACGCTATGAAGACATTTTCCCTGCATACATTGGACACAGCCCCCGAAGCGAGCAAACCTTTATTATCAAAAGCCAAGCAAGACTTTGGTTTCATTCCCAACTTGCTTGCCGGGATGGCGGAATCGCCAGCCTTGTTGGAAGGCTACCGGAGTTTGGCGGCAAGTTTTGATAAAACCCGATTAAGCGAAGCTGAGCGGCAAATTATTTTACTGACGACCAGCCGCGTTAACGGTTGCCGTTACTGTATGGCGGCGCACACCGTCATAGCCAAATCTGGGGGTGTGCCTGATGACGTGGTTACTGCCTTGCGCAACCAAACCCCGCTTGCCGACCCGAAACTGGAAGCCTTACGCCAATTTGCCGAAGTGGTGGTCGAACGCCGGGGTTGGCTTGAGGAGACGGATTTACAAAATTTTTATATGGCAGGTTATACACAGGAAAACGTGTTGGATGTGATTCTCGGCGTGGGCTTAAAAATGCTCTCGAACTACACCAACCACATCGCGCAAACGCCGCTGGATACAGTTTTTGCAAAAGCCGTTTGGCCAGCGGGTTAAAAAACTGGATTCATCGGTCACACCCCAGTGATGTAAACCGTCTAATTGAGTTCAAGGCTGCGATTCCCAAAGCCCTAAACTTGAGAGAACAACGATGAGCAATTGTGAACAGATCATTACCGCCGTCAACACGATGGCTTTAGCAATGGCAGAAGGCCGTTTGGATGACGTGCTGTCCGCTTACGAACCCCATGCCACGTTGGTGGCGCAACCCGATATGCCTGTTTCAGGTGTTGGGTTGCGTGAAGCGTTCCAAGGATACATTGCCATGCAACCGAAGTTTGCCATGCCCCAACATGAAGTCATCGAAGCAGGCGACATCGCGCTGCATATTGCCCCGTGGACGATGACCGCAATAGACCCGGTGAGCGGTAATCCGATAGAACAAAGCGGCTTGTCTTTAGCCGTTTTCCGCCGTCAGCCGGATGGCCAGTGGCTGATGGTTATCGACAATCCGTATGGTTCGGTGTTGCTGGATGGCTAAACGGCAATACTGCTGAAATTCAGCCATTTTAAATGTAGGGCATAAACTGACGTTTTTGCCCTACAACCCTTACAACTCAGGAACCAACATGTACATTCCCGAACAGTTCAAAGAAACAAATTCAGAACGTATCTCCTCGCTCATCAATGGCAATTCATTTGGAATGCTGATCACAGTGCCTGATGGCGTGCCGTATGTCAGTCACTTGCCCTTCATTTTTGACCACACCGCAGGCCTCAAAGGCAAGCTACTCTGTCACATGGCGCGGGCAAATCCGCAATGGCAGCACTTTTCATCAGACGGTGAGGTGCTGGCTGTGTTCCAAGGGCCACATGCTTATGTTTCCCCTTCGTGGTATTCGTCACTTGGCGTTCCAACATGGAATTACGCTGTGGTTCACTTGCACGGCAAACCACGCCTCATCGACAGTGAGTCCGAGCTTGAAGCCCTGGTTGAACGGCTTACCCATGTTTATGAATCCCAGATGCCAAATCCGTGGCTACCAAACCTTGCAGGTGAACGGCGAACAAAACTTCTCAATATGATTGTAGGCTTTGAAATTGACATCACAAACATTCAGGCAAAATTCAAACTCAGTCAAAACCGCCCGCCTGAAGACCGACAAAGTGTCGTTGAGAAGCTGGACCAATCAAGCAATCAAACTGAGGTCGCAGTTGCAACTCTCATGTCCAAGGTGCTCGATGCCGAGTTCTAAGATTGCACTCAAGCGGCTGTCGCTACCGCGCCCGCCCCTTAGCTTTACGATAATAGCCCCAATTAATCCAATTTTTGACTAAGGAAAACCTTTGCCTAAACCTGCCGGGCCCCAACATCCTGAACTGTTGGAACATACCGTACGCCGGGCCCAACAAGGTGAGCGCAGCGCGTTGGAAACCGTTGTCCGCGCCATCCAGCCCGATGTCCATAAGCTTGCCCTGCGATTTTTGTGCTGCCCGCACGATGCCGAAGATGCCAGCCAAGAAATCCTGATCCGTGTCATCACGGGCTTAAGCACTTTCCGTGGTGACAGCAGCTTCCGTACTTGGGTGTACCGAGTCGCCAGCAACGCCTTGCTGAGTTTGCGCCCGCAACGCTTGGAACAACAAGGCTGGGATTTTGTTGGTTTCGCCGCCGATTTGGCACTGGGTTTGGCAGACGGGGATGACCACCTCTACGATAGCGTGCTGTTAGAAGAGGTGAAAATCGGCTGTACCTTGGCGATGTTGCAATGCTTGGACAGGGGGCATCGGCTGGCTTACATCGTGGGCGAAATTATGGAGCTGGATCACAGCCAAGCGGCGGCAGTGCTGGATATTGCCCCCGCCGCGTTCCGCAAGCGCCTGTCACGGGCGCGGGCCGACATTATCACATTCATGCAAGGTTACTGCGGATTGGTCAATCCCGACAATACCTGCCGTTGCCATAAACGGGTCAGTACGGCCATCACCTTGGGTAGGGTCGATGCCGCACACTTGATGTTTGCCAGCTCGCCACAACAAGCCCGGCAATTCCCACAGGTGTTGGCGCACATCCGGCAATTGGAGATGGCAAGAAGGGCTGCGGCGTTGTACCAATCGCATCCAGAACCCAGGCAAGCCAACGATATTGACCAGTGGCTCAGGCAGTTGCTGGAGGAGGGAATTCAGGCGTATTAGACTCCGCATTACCATACCCATTGGCGTAGAGAACCTGTTTTCCCACGCTAGCTTTATCGCCAGACTAACATAATAGTTTGTTGTTCTTATCAATGGCATGGCGGGTTTTGACGGCAAAAATAACGATTATTTGAAATTTCCGGGATGCATCCGTGACAGTTAAACGGTCAACTGTAAGTGGATGCCACTGGTTTCTTTACCAACTTTATTTTGAAGTGGGCAATCGGCATTGCACCCGTGCGATTTTTTCCGTTTCTGATCTTTATGGGCCAAAAACGGCTTTTTGCAACGCCGCCAATACTGTCTGCAAATCCAGCACAGTTTGTGGATTGGCAAGAACCTCAGCTTCGGTCAGTTGCTTCCCGTATAAAGGAATGGTCAACGACGCGTCGTCTATGATGTTTGCCGACATCATGCCCACAATCTCCCGCAAGGCGGCGTAAGCATGAACCGCCCGTCCTGAAACATTCAGCAAAGCCACTGGCTTGTTGACAAACGACTCATTGCCGACCATCCAATCCAACGCATTTTTTATCACTCCGGTAACGCCGTGGGCATATTCCGGGCTGGCGATGATAAGCACATCGGCTGCGATGATGTGGTTTTTTAAGTCCGCAACTGGCTCTGGCAAAGGTTCTTCTAAATCAGGGTTGAACAGCGGCAAATGGCCTAAACATGGGTAGACAAGCACGTCAATTGCCTCAGGGGCGATGTTTGCGAGCGTCCGCAACACGAGGGTATTCAAAGACGCAGCCCGTAAGCTACCTGATAGGGCGAGGATGCGCAGTTTTTTGGCAGATGTCGGCATGGGATAAAATGTCTTCAGATTAAGTTGGGTTGAACCGCTAAGCACGCGCAATTGAATAGAACGCTCGGTCGCATAGCCTAAGCCGTGATAGGCTTCACCGAGCCAGTAACTTAAATCCCCGATCTGGGCATCGGCTTCGGAGCGGGAGACTTTCACCCAGCCCACCACAACCCCATCGGCCAGCCGTTGCAGCAAAAAATGCCAAGCCTGGCCCGCTGCTATATCGGCATGTGCATCAGCCATCTTTTCCGCCACGGCTTGTCCGCTCATAGGCTCAGGCCAAGCGGCTAACCATTGGCTGACAGCGGGCGTAAGCAGGTTGGAGACAGTCGTGGCATCATCAAGATTAGGTATGCGAAGGCGCAAGCGTTCAGTCGTGATGGTGGGGAGCAACTGATTCGTGTGCTTTACCAAAATAGCTACGGTCAAGTTTTGTCGGCGAGGTGTACCTACGCCAGCCGCAAGCGGATAATCCATTTGTTTTCCGGTCTTTTGATAACCGCGCCGCAGATAAAACGCAATCAACTCCGTCCTTGCCGTCAATACCGCCATCACAAACGTAGCCGGTGCCCATTCGCTAATGGCATAGTTTTCTGCGTAAGCCAAAAGCTGTTTGCCGACACCTGCATCCTGCCAGCTAGGTTCAACCGCCAGCATTCCGATATGGCAATCGCCATCGGCTTTTTTAAGATGCACACAAGCAAGCAGGGCATCTTGGCGATAGGCCAGCAAAATCCGCGAATCGCTTGCTAAGATTAACTCCAGCACCTGGGCGGCGGCAATTCTAGGCCCTGACACTAAAAGGTTTTCATGCGTCCACCCCGCTGCCGTTTCAGGACGGTAAGCTCGGTTAACCAAAATGACGATATTGTTTATATCAACAGATGTGGCAATTTTGAAACTATCTATGGGCATGGAGGAATTATTTGGCTAAAAAACAAACCAATTGCAATTCATCAACGTATTCGCCATTTATATAAACGGAGCCGGGTTCTTGGGCGAATTGGCTAAAACCCATCGCCGCATAAAGCCCTATCGCCCGTGGGTTGGTCGCCAATACCGTCAAATACACTTGCCTTAGACCGTTGATATTGCCCGCCAAATTGAGCGTTTCCTGGACTAAGGCTTTGCCAACGCCTTGGCCCGTTGCGGCAGGATGCACAAACATGCGCAACAACACTGCCTTATGGCGTGTTTTAAATCGGGTTTCGCGGTCAAGGCTGACTGTACCCACCAACTGCGTGCCAATGAATGCGCCTAGCGTGAAACTTTCAGCCGTGAAACGGGTAGGAATGCGCGGTTGCGCATCATCTTCCAAAGCCACGCGGAAATACGTTTGTTGTTCCGTCAGCGCGTAGATCCAGAGCTGGGTATATTCGGTATGATCGGCTGCTTGTAGCAATCTGATGTGCATGTTTATCCATAATCTCAGATCCATCACTGATCAAGGTGTAATGCTCAACAGTTGGAAACGGGTCATAAAAATGATGTAACAACGCCCGCCAAGTTTGGTATTCGGCGGAACTACGGAAACCTTGGGTATGGGCTTCCAACGTCAACCAATTGACCAATAGAATATAGCGGCTTGAATTTTCCAGGCAACATTGCAATTGGTGCGAAACATAGCCATCCATCGCCATAATAAGCGGCTCGGCTTGCCGGAAGGCGGTTTCAAATTCGCTTTCTTTACCCGTAATGATATTGAGTATGGCGACTTCTAAGACCATGATGATTGCCTATCAACAGATAAATTTGGCGAGGCACCACCCTCAATATCCGGCAAGTGCTTATACACGTCTTCAACACTGGCGTAGCGCGTCAAAACATCAATTACCACAGACAACGGTTCAGGCAAAATTTCGGCAAAATCACGTTCTAAACCGTCAACGATGGCAAAGGCCAATTGCTCGAACGGCGGAGTAAATTCGGCTTTTACACCTGGTTTATTGCCACGGGCATCGATACGGTACCAACCGTGGCGTTTGAGATAAACCGCATTCAAGCCATGCAAACAATACGGCGAACCCTCACCATCCAAACTCAAGCGTTGGTAACACAGCCCAGAGGGAATGGCGTTAGCGCGTAATAAGGCCGCCAACAAATGGCTTTTTGCATAACAATAACCCGTGCCATGCAATAGTACATCGGAAGCTTTACAGGTCACCGGATTCAATTGATAGTCCCAGCTATGTTTGATTTCATCGCGGACGAACACAAAACAACGCTGGCTAATCTGTTCATCGGCTTGGCAACTCTGGGCCAGCTCAGCCGCTTTTGCAATAACAGCCGGATGCTGCCAATCCAGATATTGGCTATTTTCGAGATAATGATTCATATCAAAGGGATTAAAGTGTGTCGGGCGTTGACCAATAATCAGTATGCGTTTCATAGGGTATGTCAACGAAGGGTAGCAATGTTGGCGGCCTTATACAAATCACATTTAATTGAATTCTCCGTGATCATTTCGTGATGCTTGGCTGGGCACAATAGCCGTGCCTCAGCCAATCGGCTGATTGATGGGCAAACCCTTTAATTTGATCCGGAGCATGCAAGATGAAATTTAGCAAAAAAACGAATGTATTTACCACCGCCCTGTTAGCCACGCTAGCCACTACGGCCTTCGCCGAGGGCTTGGGCGATAACGTGGTCCCGGCACCGCCTTCTATTGGTTCGGTCGTGCCATTGACCTATTTTGGTCCCGCCCCTTCCAGCGTTAACCCCAGTTTTATCGGCCCGCACCAGTTATTAACGGCGGGTAAGGTCAACATCAACCGCCTGACCGTCACTTTGCCGTTGTACAAAGCGGTGTCACCCGAAGGCGAGACCTATTGGTATGTGTTGACCGACAGTAATGACCAGGCCAATTCTGAAGCTTTGGGCCTGAACTTCTCCGGCAAGCTGACTTATGCCGAGACCGGGCGCGGCGTACGTCATGCGACGCAGCAGTTTGACGGCACTGTCAAGTTTACCACCGCACAAGCAGGCGTTGATTTCGCCCCCAGGTTCAAAGTGGTGCCTGGGGATGCACCCAACTTATTCCCGCCTAAAGAGTTCAAGCCCGGTTCAATCGGTCAGGAGAATTACAGCCCGTTGATGAAAATCGACAATGTCGGCGGCTATATTTACAACGCCCCGATAGTCGCCAAGGGCACTGAGGAACAGCTCAATGCCTTTTGCGATGCAAACCCCGACAAACGCTTAGTCCATGACAAGACCCGCCGGATATGCCCCGCCGAAGGCACGGTCGAATTGAAACTGACCCTAGGTTTTACCTTCTCGCGCCCCCTGCTGTATTTGAGCCTGGAAGCCAGCCACGAATTGCCTGCCACGATGGAACAAGCCACTTTTGCACCGGGTTTGCAGGATATTGGGGTGGGCCGCGATGACAGCGCGTTCAGTGCCGTGGAACGCTTGTTCGCGGTCGTCAATGGCCCGATGGGGAAAGACAATCCGCAACGCCAAGGCTTTAACAGCGCCTTGGCAGGTGAGGGCGGGCCATTGAACGTACTGGGGGGCATCCCGACTGTGGCGACTGACTATAGCCCATTGTGGGACATCAACGCGGTTGAGTGGACGGCGGACGCCATCAAAAAAGGCTACCGTTCGCGTGTCCTTGGCGAGTTTGAACTGTTGGGTTTGGTACAACAAGGCTGGCTGACCGGCCCTGGCGGGGCGAAATTTGGTTCAACCGGATTTATTGTCAATTGCCCACCGGTCATGCGTCTGCTGTAAGTTTTTCCAGTTTCTTTACAAAACCATTGTTACTGCTTGCTTAGATTTGGCTTTACGATTGGCCTACATGGCGGATAACATTCTTGCATAGGATGTTATCCCTTTAAATGTTGTGTTAACTGACGGCAATAGGCCGGCAGGTAAATTTTTTATAGGGATAAGGGGATGGCCCACTTAATCGACAGAAGACAATTTTTACACTTGGCGGGCATAGGCGGGGGCGTGGCTTTTGTCTCCGGCTTAGGGTTTGATGTGTTTGCCGCTGATGGCTTAACGGATGGTTTGCCCGTAGAGGATTTTTATTTCGTGCAACTGTCCGATACCCACTGGGGCTTTAAAGGCGCGGATAAAAACCCTGATGCGGCAGGCACCTTGCAAAAAGCGGTTGCGGCGGTCAACGCCCTGGACAAACCGCCGGACTTTGTAGTGTTCACGGGCGATTTGACCCACACCACCGATGATGCCCAAGAACGCCGCCGCAGAATGGCGGAGTTTAAGGCCATTGTCAGTGAACTTAAGGTCAAGCAGGTCAAATTTATTCCCGGCGAACATGATGCTTCCTTAGATAAGGGCGAAGCTTACCAAGCGTATTTTGGCGATTTGCATTACAGCTTCGACCATAAAGGCATCCATTTCATTGCCTTGGATAATGTCTCCGATCCGGCGGCACAATTGGGGCCAACGCAGTTGGCTTGGTTGCAGGCGGATTTGCAAGTCTTGCCCGCCAATACCCCCATTGTGGTGTTCACCCATCGCCCTTTATTTGATTTATACGCCAAATGGGATTGGACTACCCGCGATGGCCAACAAGCGATTGACATGCTGATGGCTTTTGAAAACGTGGTGGTTTTTTATGGGCATATCCATCAGGAACACCATCATCTCACCGGGCATATCCCGCACCACGCGGCAAAATCGCTGATTTTTCCACTGCCGGCACCGGGGTCTGCACCAAAACGCGCCCCGATACCTTGGGATCCTGCCAAGCCCTACAACGGTTTAGGTTTTAGGAATATCGAAGCCTATCCGTGGAAAAACTACCGTGTTGAAGAAAAGACGCTTACCTGAGGACTTAACTTATGAACCACTATTTGAAAAAATGCCTGTTATGTATGCTATTGCTAGCACCGCTGACGGCAACCGCCGATACCGGTCCCACGGTCATTGTTATAAAAGCCAGTAAATTCTTATTCCAACCCGCCAAAATCGAGCTGAAAAAAGGCCAGACGGTTATATTGGAATTTACCAGCAGCGATAGGATGCACGGTTTCTCCTTACCAGATTTTGCTGTCCGGGCGGATATAGAACCCGGAAATCCCCTGCGGGTTAGCTTCACCCCTGACAAGGCGGGTTCGTTTGTCTTCCGTTGCGACATTTTTTGCGGCGATGGCCATGAGGAGATGGCCGGGGAAATTATCGTGCGGGACGGAGGTTAAACGTTATGCCAGTTAACCGTAGACAATTTATCAGCCTGGCAGCCGGAAGTTTGGCATTCGGCCTGACCGGTTCTAGTCCCTTAATATCAGCAGCGTTAGGGAATCGCTGAATAAATCACTTGAAATGATATAATGGCGGGATCCATCCCCCTGACAAATAGACGCCCAAGCACCAAACCAGCTTCGCCGACCTCGACTGCTGGTCGGTCTGGTCAACCTGTACCTGCTCAGAAGGCCGTTGATGGCCGCCTAGGGGAAAATCCGTAGGCAGCGGAGACTACACTGGCCGTGCCTAGATACGGGATGCCGCTTGCGCCAAGCCTTCCAGCCATTCTTGATGGGCATTCAGCATAGGGTTGGGCTTGGTTGCGGCGAGCATCTTCGCGGGTTTGCCGATTTGGGTTTCCTGAGTGAGGATGCGCACCCGTCCACCGGAAAGGTTTTCAAACAGCCAAGCATGATGGACATCCAGCCGAGTTTCCGCAGTGCCTTCTACCCAACCGTGCCAAGCAACCCGCGCAGGTTCATTGTTCATGGGCGGTTGGTACTCGGTGACTTCCGCTTCTACCGGAAAACTGAAAGTGGTAAAGCGGAAGCGGGCGTTCAAAAACAATTGCGGGTCAGGGCTGTTATGAAAACAAATGTCAGAAACATTGCTGTAGTAGCTAGGCCATAACGAGGTGTCGTTCAACGCCGCCCACACCGTAGCGGCACTTAAGCCACTGATGATGAGTTCATTGGAGACGTAATTGTCGGTCGTGCCGGGCAAGTAAGTTTCGGGCCAGATGATGTGGTTCATGTTGTAATTTCCTTGAGGTTGTTATAACTGCGCTACGCTTTCGTTCAGCAGATGATCGGGGGCTTTAATCCGATAAAACGCATAAATATTGGTAACGCCATTAATGGCTAGGGGCGCTTCGTGGGAAAATTCCCCACCAATTTTTTCTATGGCTTTTCGTGAACGGATATTGTTGATTCCAACGTGAAACCACACCGTATTGGCCCAACGGAAGGCATGTGCCAGCATGAGCTGCTTCATTTCCCGGTTGGTCTGCCCGCCCCAGTGGCTTCTGGAAAGGAAGGTGAAACCAATCGCCACTTCCTGATGGTCAGCATCCCAGTCATAAAATCGGGATGAACCGATGATGCGCCCCGATAGGTTTTCAACCACTACCAAAGCCCCTGGGGAAGCGACGGCGCTGGCAAAAAAGCCACTCTCGAACACCTCGCGTTGATAACGTAGCGGATGTGGGTGCTGCTTCCAAATGAGCGGGTCAGCGGCAGCGGCGTATAAGGCCTCGAAATCCTCAGAGTAAAGCGGCCTGAGCGAAATGCTATTGCCGACTATGGAAGGTTTGAAATCAAAAATACGGGGATTGTTCATGATATTGCTGCCACAAAAATAAAATTAGACCCGCATACTGACGGCGATACGATTAAGTGCATTCATATTGGCAATGCCGATGGTCAGGTCGGATATTTGTGCGTCCGTAAAAATTGCTTTTAACGCGCTAAACGCCGCGTCACTACCGCCGTCGACTGTAATGGCGGTCAACGCTTCCGCCCAAGCAAGCGCGGCGCGTTCTGCATCAGAATAACAAGCCGCCACTTTCCAACCTGCTAGCATGTCGATGCGGGCATCGGTTTCACCCGCTTCCCGCAAGGCTTTGGCGTGCAGGCCGAGGCAGTACGCGCAACCATTGATTTGGGACACCCGCAGGTAAACCAATTCCAGCAAGTTTTTTTCTAGCCCTGATTGTTCAACAGCGTTCAGGCATTCGCGTAAGGCCGTTATCGCAGGTAATGACAAGTCAAAGTATTTTAGGCGGATGTTTTTCATGAAGTTTCTTGCAAATGGATAGAAAATGGTTTGGCTAACTCGTGTTACTTGTTATTTATCGGAATGGCTTGACCAGTAGCTCCGCATCAATTCGTGTGTCCACTGGGGCTGCGTGACCGTTGACGAGGCAGAAACGCTGTCATCACGGGTTTTTAGGTCAATGACGGGTGTGCCGTCGATGGCATCTAATTTCGCCACGGTTAGCCGCCTGTCTGAAACGGAGATAATCCGGCAGATGGTGCTGCCCAGTCGATTAGGCCGAGACTTTGCCCGCTGGGCAAAAACGCCAACAGCAGGCCAATCCGGGTTGTTTCTAGGATGACGGTTCGCAATGACGATTTTCTCTTCGGCAACTTGGTGAAACAAAAACAGCACTTCAACATGCGAAAAATCGGCAAGGCCAAGGAGCGCTTCTTCTGGAAAAGCGTCGGTCAATTCAATGACGGCAGTCGCACGGCTCCAGAAATCATCCTCTGCGGCAATTCTTGATTCGGAAACATAGGCGATGAGAACGATGGTGTATTGTGTAGTCATGGGCAAACTTCCGGCAGGTTAAGGCAAGGGTTGTCCTGTTCTGTAAAAGCATTTAAAGAATGGCGATGGCTGACGTTTCTTGATTTGGAATCCAAAACAGGTTTTGGATTCCAGCGCAAAGCTTGCACAAACCATCAATCAAAATGCTCAGGATTTTGGCTGTAATTTTCACCCACCGAAAACGCACAAATTTTCGATAAATGGCAATACGGAAGCCCGGTTTCTTCCGCCCAAGCGTTAAATTGCGCTTGCACTTTAGCCAAGTCGCCTTTCGATTTGACGGCGGGGGCAATGTCTAATCCGGCTTGGCGCAAACAGGCCACGACATCGGTGGACAGCACAAAAGCGTCCCAGCCTAAATGGCGCAGCAACAGTTGTCCGCTATTGCCGCCAAGCCGGTTGCCACGTTTGTTTAGAAGCGCCATCAAGCCGATTTGGTCGGATGAAGGCCAAGCCGCCAAAAATTGCCCGAAGCTGCCCTGTTCGTCGGCAATTTCCTTTACAAAAATGGCGTTCTCACGCACGGAGAATATTTTTGCCGCATTGCGGACGATGCGCTGGTCGCCCAGCAAGCCATCCCAGAATTCGTTGGGCTGGAACACTAAGCTATCTGGATTAAACCCTAAAAAGGCTTCTTCAAATGCAGGCCATTTGGCTTCTATCACTTTCCAGACAAAGCCGGCGCAAAACACCCGCTTGGTCATCTCCGCCAACACCCGGTCATCGCCAATGTGTTTAAGATCGTCCCGTAATGGCGACTGGGGCAATAAGGCATTTAGGGCTTGTTCGCCGCCTTTACGGTCTTGGGCGCGGGCAATTATGTCGTCAAATTTCAGCATTATTCAGCAACTTGAGAGTTAAGTTTTATATAAACATCATCCGCCTACCGGCGAGCAGATTTCCACCAAAGTACCATCAGGACAGCGGACATACGAAACTACTTGCCCCCACGGTTTTTGCTCAGGGGATTTTACTTCCGTAGCGCCTGCCGCCAAAGCGTTAGCGTGTGCTTTAACCACCGTGGCGGTCACCAAGGCGATTTCAAATCCCAGTGGTTTGCTGGATTCGTTTGCCGCCACAAAACCTGAAGGCAGGTTGATTTTTCCCAGTGCATGCGAGGCAAAGGCGAGCGTTGTCGCGCCGGTTTCAAGCTCGCCGTAGTTGCCAGTCTCGTGCAGGAAGCGGCGTGACAAACCGAATGCCGCTTCAAAAAATGCCAGTGATTCGGTAACGTTGGGGACGTAGATAATGGTATAGCCAAGTTTCATGTGTGTTCCAGTATTTGCCGTATAACGCCGCCATCACAGGTAGCAAAAGAGGGGTGAGAGAAACGAACGCAGCTTTTTGACATTCTGTGCATGGCCTGGTTAGGCACTATCCACCTCAAGCTCGTAAGTCGTGAATTGACTGCCATAAAGCTCGCTTTGAGACACGTTCTTTGCGATTTTACGCAAAAATTTATATTCCGGACGGGTATAAAGAAAATGGATAAATACGGTTTTATGATTAAAATCTTTAGCCCAAACCATTATGTCCTGGAATATTTTTACTCCTATGCCCCAATAACTTTCATCAATGACTATTGCAACTTCATATTTTCCATCTTCAAGCTGAATGCCACACCAGCCAGCCAAGTTACAAGTTAGCGTTAACTAAAACAGCTCTTACTTTACAACCGGACGCATCAACTTCAATTTTGCTAGCTATCCACGACTTTACTAATTCCACATCAAATAACTCATGATCGATAAGATGTTTCCTGAGTTTTTCCTTATTTAATAGAGGAATAAATTCCGCAGGATCTAGCTCTACGAATTTCACATATTCAATAGTGTTCATTTGTGCCTCGATAATTGACGGCCTAACAGCTGAATATACCGACGATGCGCGGTTTTATCGCGCTGGCTCCGGCGGGATGATGTCTTGGCATTAATGATCACTGCCAGCATATATCCACATCGGCTCGGTTTTGCCTGCCCTGGAAAACCCCAGTGACTTATAAAAATCAATGGCGTTACCGTCAGCGGTGAGCATTTGTTGGTGAAAACCAGTGTACTTTTCTTGCATAGCTTGCATCATTTGCTTTCCGACACCTTGCCTTTGATGGTTTGGGTGTACCAGCATGTGAGGAAAGTAAACGACAAGATGACCATCAGAGATTGCGTTACCGATGCCGATAAGATGTCCATTGAGGCGTGCAGTTACAAGACTGTGTGAGTTACGGAGTGCCGCCAATAGCTGTTCTGGCTTTTCAGCAGATGACCATTCATTTGCTCGGTATAGAGCAATAACTTCTGATTGCTCTAATGTGTCTTGCATTGATATTTCAGCGTACATAATGTTTCTTTTGATACCCAACAAGAGTTACACCGTTCTTTAGGACAAATTAGCAAGCGCTGGTTCGGGTGTAACTGAAACCCCTGCCGTTAGTAAAACGCCATCGCCCGGTGATTGGTCTGCGTACTTCATTTAGAAAAGCGAAAACACTGTCAAAAACAAGCGCAACAGGTAACTCTATTGTCTCCTGCCATGAATCATCTTGTCATTAAATTAAGTTATTGTTTAAAAATACCTTTCTCGTAGTTATCCATATTCGGCATGGGTATCGTGTTAGTTTGATCGAGATTCAGCAGGCGTAGCCGATAATTTTCCAAGTATTGGATGCGTTCATCGTTTCCCAAACCATTAAGCCCGTACACTACAAAAGATTCTAATACTTCAAAACCAGTGAAGCCGAAAATGCCCCGATGCAGAGGAAAAAGGATTTCCGCTATATCTGCATAGACACCGCGACTGGAATACACTTCATACGCCCCCCCGATGGTGATTGAGCACATAGCGCGCTTGCCATGCATCATTCCCTGATTAAAATATCGTCCGCCACCGTAAACCCGTCCGACTGCAAATACGCGATCAACCCATCCTTTAAGAATGGCAGGTAAACCCAACCACCACATAGGGAATTGAAAAATCAGCAGATCACAAGCAACGAGTTTGTCCATTTCTGCTTGCAGTTCCGAGTGATAACCATTCGTTGCGCTGGCGTATTTTTCTTCGGTTTGCAAACGAAAATAGTTTGGATCGGCCATATGAGTGAAATTCTGTCGTCCAGAAACAGGGTCAAAACCCATGGCATAAAGGTCGGATACGACGACTTGATGACCTATGCTAGCTAATGTTTCAACCGCACATCTTGTTAAAGCGCCGTTGAAGCTATTAGGTTCTGGGTGTGCGTGTACAATCAAGACTTGCATGGCTAATATTTCCAATTATAAATAAGGATGACAATGACTTGGTTAATCTCTTAAATACGGATTCATTGAGTTGTTACTAAATATGGATTGAATCTCCTCAAGTTTTGCTATATATGCACTGATTGTGGTGCCTACGCTTTCGAAACTTAATTACCTAGGTTGTTAGGATGCCAATTGCAATATTTTATCCCCATCGCCGCATAACCAGACATGTTAACCGTGTTCTAATTGGAAAAAATTGCCGCATAGTAAGGGGTGGGCGTATTCGCAAAGGTAGAAGCCAGCCTAGTTTTTTGGGTCATAATCAATTCCTGTCTATCAGTTTAATAAAAGGTTAATAAGTAATCATTGCCATCCTAATCGTTAGTCGCAATCACCTACAAAACCTTACCAATTTTTTTAAAAATTTTTGAAGCCCAATATCGAGAGTTTTTTAACATGATATATCCAGCAAATTAATCAAAGCTCAGGACAAAGCACCAAGTGCTTGTTCGGGTGCAATTTAAACCCCAGCCGTTGGTAAAACGCCATCGCCCGGTGATTGGTCGGACGTACTTCGAGGAAAATTGCCCCAAGGTTATTAGACCGTAGTGGATTGTCCGGCGTTTGTAGCGTGGTGAACAACTGCGTGGCATGGCCTTGTTGCCGGAAGGTAGGCATGACATACAGTTCATCGACAATGATGATTTCGCCACCGAACTCATTCGACCAAAACGCCATCAACAGTGCGTAGCCGCAAATTTCGCCGTTTTGTTCCAACACCACCGCTTTACCGCGTAGCGGCCTGGCAAACAGTTCCGCCAAGGTTTTTTCGATGATGGGTTGATGGCTATGCGGGTCTTGGCTAGGGTCTTCGTCGTATAAATTTGCACATAAGGCCATGATAGCCGCACTATCTTCCTGTTGGGCGATACGCCACATAAATGGATCCCTTGAATTTTGGTTTGGGCGGAAATCCAGCAAGCTAAGTGGTGACAAAGCTTGCCGGAAGACTGATATATCCCCTATTACAATAAACCTTCGGCCTGCAAGGCCGCCTGCACTCTCGGGCGAGCGGCAACGCGCTGTTGGTAATCAGCCAGCGTCGGCCACGCGGACAAGTCCAGATTAATCCATTTATGCCAATTCAATACGGTAAACAAATAGGCATCGGCAATCGAGAATTGATCGCCCATCAAGTACGCTTTGCCTACCAGTTGGTCAGCAACAAAACCGAGCTTGTCTTTCAGTTTTTTCAGATAGAACTCACTAGCTTGTTCGCCAGCATCTGGCATCAAAATCGGTCCAAAGGTTTTATGCAATTCGGTAGAAATGAAGTTCAGCCATTCCTGCAAGCGGACACGTTCCCAAGTGCCGTTGGCAGGAGCCAAACCAGTTTCCGGCTTTTGGTCTGCCAAATATTGGATAATCGCCGAACTTTCGGTTAAGCGTTCGCAGTTGTCCAACTCCAGCACGGGAACTGAAGATTTGGCATTGATGGCGTTGAAATCTTCGCCGCTTGCGGTTAGTTTGGTTTTTAAATCAACCTGTTCCAAGGTATAGGGTAAGCCTAATTCGCTCAAGACGATATGCGGGGACAACGAACAAGCGCCAGGGGTAAAGTAAAGTTTCATAATAAAGTCTCCTAAAAAAGTGTTGGTTGTCAGGCCCGACGGGTGCTATTTTAGTGACAAGGTTTTTATTAGCAACTAGGTACTTAAAAGTAACTAATCACCCTGGAGTAACCATTGGGAAAAGAAATGCAATTGATGGGTGGGTTTGACATCCGCGAATACAGTGCCATGCGCTGCCCGATGCACGGCTTGGTCAGCCTGCTCACTGGCCCGTGGACAACTTATATCTTGTGGCTAATCCGCACCCACAGCACACTTCGTTTTGGGCAGCTAAAAAAGCAGATGCCCGCCATTTCCGCCAAAGTGTTGACCGAACGGCTGCGGATGCTGGAAAGCGCGGGTATTTTGCTGCGCGAACAAGAAGCGACCATCCCTCCGAAAGTGTCGTATAGCTTTACGCAACGCGGGCATGATCTGGTTGCTTTATTGGATGAAATCAATGCGTTGGCCTTAAGGTGGAGTCTGAGCGACCCCGATAACCCGTTGGTATGTAACGATGATGCTGATGCTGATGATACGGAGGGCGGTAATTGAAAACGGGATAGGATACCCGTCTTAAACAGGTCATTGTAGCCAACTTTGTAGCGGTCAATTCCTTGAACGTTTATAGCTCTGCCGACTTAAGCCATTTGTCTGGTGGATTATTAGTTGTTTTGGTTTTGTTGCGAACCGCCGCAAAAGTGGATTAACGGTTGGCTAAGGTTAAGCATTATTGCCGTGTCAAATACGGAGTAATGTTTGCCATTGCACGCTCGACATACTCATCTTTCTCACCTACTGGCGCTACATAGTGCAGCGCCGAACGGGCGGCCTCTTCGCCTTCAGTGCGGGCAATCATCCAAGCCGCAAGGTACGGCGAAGCAAAACATCCTCCAGCTGTGGCAACATTGCCCGATGCGTAGAACGCTTGGTTCAAAACCTCGACGCCGGCTTCTTGAACCCACGGCTTGGTTGTAAGGTCAGTGCAAGCCGGTACATTGCCTAATATCCCAAGCTTGGCAAGAACCAGTGTCCCTGAACATTGTGCGCCTATAAGCTGACGCTGAGGATCCAAACGCAATGCCGACATTAAAAGCGGATCATTCACAATTTCCCGTGTTTTGATGCCGCTGCCGATAATCACCGCATCCGCTGAAGCCGCCTCCACCAAGGTCGATTGGGCATGAATGACAACACCGTTCATTGATGTGACAGTCGGTTCCGGGCAGCAAAGCGTTACTCGCCAAGAGGTTTTTTTAATCCGATTAAGCAAACCGAGGGCAATGAGCGAATCGAGTTCATTAAAGCCTTGGAAGGTCAGGATGGCGATATGCATAGGAAAATATCCATTTGATATGTAATTGATTTACAAGAGTATAACACGCTGATTATCGCTCTTTAACCAACATTCGCCACTGAAAGCGATGTCTGCAAACGTGTTGGGCGGATTATAAATTAAAGTTTCCTGTCCAACATTGCCTTTAAATTGGCATGGCTTGACCTCGGCAACAGGACGCAGCTAGTCGCCGTCCACCTCCGCTTCCAATTCCCGCTGCAAAGCAAGAATGGCATCCAGCAGTGGTAGCAAGCGTTCGCCAAAGCTTGTCAGATGATATTCCACCCTAGGCGGCACTTCGGCAAACACTACCCGCTCCAAAATCCCTAAAACCATCATGCGGCGGAAATAATAATTTTGCACTTTCGGGGTTAAGCCTTCCAGTGCACGTTCGATTGCGGTTGGTCGGTTAATACCTTCACGGATAAGTGCAAGAATACGTAGCGACCATTTACAGCCGAAGATGGCTTCTATGGTTTCGGCGACATTGAGTGCCGTCTTTGTTTTGAATTCGACATTTGTTCCTGCCTTGGATGCCGCAAATTTTGCCGTTTCTTTCATAAAAGATAGTCACCTTTCAAATTTGTACATTATTTTCAATTGGTTAAATAACCCGTAAAGTGCTTACCAACGGTAGCTTAACCCAAGATGCCGCGTATGCCTTCATTGGCTTTATATTTACTTTACGGGAGAAAACAATGAGTTTGCAAAACAAAGTGGTAGTGATTACCGGAGCTGGCAGTGGCATGGGCCAAGATGCGGCAATCGGTTTTTTTGCGGCTGGCGCAATAGTGGTGCTTAATGGCAGACGCGAACAGCCCTTGGCCGAACTGGCGGAAAAGCTAGACCCCAGCGGAGAACGGGTAGCTTGGCTGGCTGGCGACATAGGTCAAATGGCGATAAGCCAACAAGTCATCGCCCTAGCCATGCAACGGTTTGGGCAGGTTGATGTGCTGGTTAACAACGCCGGTATTTTCCGCACCTTGCCTTTTTTAGAACACACCGAAGCTGACTTTGATGCCTATTTCCATGTCCTCAAGGGCTATTTTTTTACCTCCCAAGCAGCGGTTCAGGCGATGCGTCAAGGTGGGCGCGGCGGTGCTATTATTAATGTCGGTTCTATGTGGTCAGAACATGCCATTGCCGCGACACCGTGCAGTGCCGCCGCCACCGCCAAAGGTGGGGTGCATGCCCTAACCCGCAGCTTGGCGATTGAATTTGCCTCCGATAGCATCCGCGTCAATGCCATAGCCCCCGCTGTGGTTGAAACACCGTTGTTTGATCCCTTACTGACCCCGGAACAATTAGCAGGGTTTAACAGCTTCCATCCTTTAGGGCGTAACGGTCAAGTACATGACACCACTGCCGCTTTTTTGTTTTTGGCTGATAACGACAAGTCAGGATGGATAACAGGCGCGGTATTGCCTTTAGATGGCGGCGTTACTGCCGGGCGGCATTGAAAGCATCTTAGCCGATTCTAATCCGGCATCCGATACATTGCTTCGGGAATTTCTGCTAATCGCGACTCATGGACCCGTTCACCCAAGCCGTAAAAGTGTTGGAAACTCATCAGCAAAGGCCGCCATCGGTTCGGGTCTATGCGGTCGGGATTGCCATCCAGCAAGATGTCGGGATGCAGGTGAACGCGGGTAATACGCATTTCAATGGCGACGAAAAGGCCAGCAACCCGTGGATCATCTTGCATCATGGCAGATTGCCCAGCAACGACGGCTTCCAGTTGAACTGGGCATTCCAATACAAGTGGCGGCGCAACGGTCAGCGACGGCACGGGCGTCAGCCCTGCTGTCTCGAATTTGCGGGGTTCATAGCGGTAACCCATCGCCATGCTTCATGGCTGGGATATTTTCAGTACCCGTCAACCGGGCCAACCTATCCACGGCGTCGACTTCCTTTACGGAGGCCAAATTGAGTGTACATTCGCCTGTCCTGAGCAAATTTTGCGGGGTTTGGGAGGAATTGGCAAAGCCCAACATACACCGTCAGCCGAGCCACCACGCCGAAGACATTGGCGCAAGGTTCGCAGTACCATCTTCATTGATGGTGCTGACTAAAATGACTGGAGTGCCAAAATAAAGGATCGGGGGTTTGCCGAGAATATGGGCGTGTTGCATGTTTGACTCCAAAGCAGATGTGGTTGTGGTTGAAAACAGCCACAGGTTATCGCGTTTGTTTGGCGGCAACACTCCGATAATTGCGCTTAAATTAATTGGTCGGATGCTTGGTTGGAGTTCTTCGCTATCGATATTTTTGGCTATGTCACCGTTAATTGTTGAAGAAATTTTATTTTCTGTGAAAAGCCTTATTTCATGCGGATTGTAGTTTTTGCTTAAAGCCGCGTCGTTTAAGGCTTCCATAATTAACGGTGACATAGCCATATTTTTTGATGTATGGATTAGTCCTTTTACTGTTAGGACAGTAACAATATCTTTACCCGCCGTTAGCGACCAGCTCCCATAAATGCGCGGCGACCAATGCCCGCCACGGCGCAAAGCCCTCAAGCCATTTCTGGGTCTGGTTTTCATCCATGACCCCATCGTGATCCAATAGCATTTGCAAGCCACGCCGGACAGCGGCATCGCCGTGCAGTGATCCGTCCAACCAACCATAGCCACGTAATAGCGCGTAATTGACCGTCCAAGGTCCTATGCCGCGGACCGCCAATAATTGTTGCCGGATTTGTGCTATCGACGGCTCTTCTTTCGAGATATTCAATACCAGTTCACCAGATGCCACCATTTGGCTCACCGTCAGCAAAGTTTGCGCTTTGCTTTGCGAAAATCCCGTCTGGCGTAACTCGTTTATGCTTAAATCCTTAACAAGTTGTGCATCCGGGTAGCAATATAAGCCGCTAGAATGCTGTAAGCCGACCAACTGGATTAATTTACGGCGTATTGAAACAGCGGCGGCAACGCTGATTTGCTGTCCGGTAATCGCCCAAGTTAAGGCTTCAAATACCGACGGTGCAACTGGCACCCGCAATCCGGATTGTTTCTGGATCAACTTGCCAAGCTGCGGATGTCGGGCAACGCCTTCCTCAAAAATTTCAACGGCTTGATCCAATCCCAGCATTCGGGTTGCCAATGCGGTCAATTCGTCAACTTTAGCTGAAGCAAGCGGATGATCGATGCTGAGTTCTATTTCAGCGCACAAGGGCAAGAAGCGGACTGTCAAACAAGCGGGGGCGCCCTGCCAGATAATCCCTTTACCCAAACAATTGCCCTCGACTGTTTCAGCAATCGCCAACGCATCGCGGTTATGGAAAGTCAGAATGTCCATCATTCGATAATTTGTTGGCAAGGGTAGCGTCGTGCATGACACAACGGTGGCATTCATTCTTCACTCTCCCGCCGTAACAACGCGGCTTTACGTTCCACACCCCAGCGGTAACCCGATAAACTGCCATCTGAGCGCACGACCCGATGGCAGGGAATCGCTACCGCCAGGGTATTGGCAGCGCACGCGCCTGCCACCGCGCGAACTGATTTTGGTGAACCGATGCGCTGAGCAATATCGGTGTAACTGACTTTTGCGCCTACCGGAATTTGCCGCAAGGCTTGCCAAACCCGCTGCTGAAAGGCTGTTCCGCGCAAGTCTAGTGGCAAATCCAAGCCAATGGCGGGCGCTTCGACAAAGCTCACCACTTGGGCAACCCATTGTTCGAATTCGCTATCGCCACCGATGAGTTCTGCTTGAGGGAAACGGTCTTGTAATTCCTCCGCCAAGCGGTTGGGGTCATCGCCCAAGGCAATTGCACACAGCCCGATGTCGCTAGCAGCGACCAGAATCGCGCCCAACGCGCATTCACCCAAGGCAAAACGAATCCGGCTATTGGTGCCGCCCTTACGATAATCGGAGGGCGTCATACCTAGCAATTGCGGTGCTTGTTCATAAAAACGGCTGTTGGCGTTATAGCCTGCATTATAGATGGCAGAAGTGACCGACTGGCTGGTCACCAATTGTATCCGTACCCGATGGCTGCGCTGGGCTGTCGCATAGGCTTTTGGTGTCAAACCCGTGATTGCCTTAAAAACTCGGTGGAAGTGGAAAGTGCTAAGTCCAGCAATTGCCGCCAACTCGGCGAGGCTAGATTCTGTTTCCGCTGTTTCCAACAAACGGCAAATGTCGCTGACTTTGTCGGCATGTTGTTCGCGCAAGGAAGGCTGATCCGGTTTGCAACGTCGGCAAGGACGAAAACCAGCGGTTTCGGCTTCTTCCCGGCTAGTATGAAAAAGCACATTTTCCGGTTTGGCGGTGCGTGAAGGGCAAGAAGGGCGGCAATAAACACCTGTGGTTTTGACCGAATAGTAAAACTTGCCATCGGCGTTTATATCGCGGGCCAGTACGGCTTGCCAACGGGGATCGTCTTTAGTCGGCAAGATGATGGTGTTGGCAGAGTTTGGCATGTTCGATCCTAGCAATCATGAATGCCAGCAATTTACGCTAATTTGAGGCATAAACCACTCTGGGTCTTGCTTTCAAATTTGGCTGTGTTGCTATCAAAAAGGTTACAAGTTAACTTGAGTCATTTACGAAGGAAACCCGCTCTGTAAGCTTGAGCGAAACCGCCAGGCCTTGATAAAAAACTAAACTTCAAAACCGCCAACGGAAGGCGCGTCCCTTTGACCGACTTGTTGGTCATAAAAGAAAACCAGGGCCAAACTTGTATTAAAGCCCAATATTGAGCTTGTTACGCCACTACAGTGGCAACATAAACGCCTGATTTATTTTAATTTTAGCAGCGCAGGTGAATTTAAGCGTGTCAGTTTCGCTGGCATTTCTAAACAACAAATGTTTTTTTGTTGCTGAGTCTTGATAGGAATCTCCTGCATGTAGCGTTTTTAACTTCTCACCTTCATATTGCGATTCCGCAACCCCCTTAATAACATAGCACAAGCCAATCACAGGATGGGTGTGTGCTACGCTGGCAAATTTAGGGGGAAACTCGACCAACATTAACCTGAGTTCTTCATCACTACCCGCAATACTGGCCCTTTCAATAACTTTTCGGGATACCTGAGTTGCAATTAATTTTTCCTCACTTGGCGAACTGCTTAAAATGACTGGGGAAGATAAGTTGCCAGCAACACTAGCACAGCCACTAAGAACTGTAATAGTGAGCGCAGAAATTATATATTTCATGGTGGGTTCGATTTCAAATTGAAGATGCCCTTGAAGTCCAATGGGGTAGTGGTAAAAATTAATTGAATACATGGCAGAGGTTTTTTTGATGCCATCTTTACAAAACAACATTACGTTGATTTTTACCATTACCCCAACCCAATTTCTACTTCGCGCTTAACCCTGGGATATGGCTGTTTTCAGTTCATCATTTGTCATTGCTTTCCCTGCAATACCCCAAGCGCCATCAACGGCATGAACAACATTGACCCAAATCTGATCCTTCGGGAGTTTGCCATCTGCGGCTTCAAATACGATGTTGGTCGCCTCTTCAATATAGCCAATTTGTATTTCACGAGTAGCAAATGCAAACGAAGGCACTTTCCACTCTACCCAAGCGGCTGGAAGTTCTTTGCCACCTGTAAAAGTCGCCCCGTTTGGCAATATATGTACTTGACCAGTAACTACTGGGGTCATCACTTTATTGCCTGTCAACCCATGCCATTTCAACATGGAATCTGTCAGTTTTTCGATTACTTGATTTACGGCCTCATTAGGTAAAACACCTGTGGTAAATGTCAGCGTAAGTGGCATGATTTTTCTCCTGTTGTGTTAGTCAAGATTGCTTTCACGGTCTTTAAATAACGACCGTAATCTATAATTACATAACGGTCGTTATGCTGTCAAGAATAACGACCGTTATTTTTTGATATAATGTGTTATACAAAAATTAAGGTGGAATGATGGCGAGATACAAACAAGACCAAAAAGAGCAAACACGCGAAAACATTATCGCGGCAGCCGGACGGTGTTTTAAAAAAAGTGGCTACAACGGCATTGGTGTTGATGGGCTTGCCAAAGAGGCAGGGGTAACTTCTGGGGCTTTTTATGGACACTTTGATTCCAAGCAAACTGCGTTCACAGCGGCGATTATCTCAGGGCTCAGTCAATTAGAAGTCGGCATCAAGCAGTTTCAAAATGAATACGGGGCAAAATGGTGGCCAGAATTTGCCAAGTTCTATATGAACCAAAAACGCACCTGCGACTTGGCTGAAAGTTGCGCATTACAAAGCCTGACTCCGGAAATAGGCCGCTCTGATGAAGCAATTCGTGAGATATTTGAAACAGAGCTGCTCAAGGTTCTGGATGCAGCTAATGAGGGTTCATCGCAAACCAGTAAGCAAACCGTCAATGAAAAAACACTGGTTAATCTAGCTATGCTGATAGGTGGCGTTACGTTGGCTCGTGCGGTTAAAGATGAGGCGTTAGCCACCGAAATTGCAAATGCCATACAAAATGTAATGCTTAATGAACAAAAATAAGACAAGTGCCTAACGTTACGGCAATGGACACGCCGTACTCACGCACCGGAATGGGCGGAAGCTAATACGGGCATTCCTACGACACCATCCATATTTTAGCGTATGGACATGCCACAACCCGACCTGCCGAAATTCGTATGGGTGTAGTTTTATTCACAGCAGGCGTTACAGCTGTTCAGGACTTATATATTATATTTCAATAACTTGCAGTAAGATGCACCCTATATTCGCGTGGCGAATAACCAAACTTCTTTGGCTCTATATGGCTTTTGGGGTCTTTTTAACCAAAACAGCCAATAACGAAAACAGCAAGCCTTTACCGCGTTTTCTGACATTATGGACAAACTCAAAAAAGCTCAGGTACAACGGCAACTTGGCCTGTGAAATGCCGCGATGCGGGCGCAGCCAGGAGCGCAGCAGCGACCAGAAGCCTTCCATGGTGTTCGAATGGACTTCGCAGAAGCCGTCACCATCTTCATCGCGGGCGTATTCACCCGCCGAATGGTTGACGGTCTTATGCGGGTAGCCCCAGGACTCCAAACGGCTATAAATGTTGTATTCGTCGGTATAGATTGGTGTGCCGGGCATAATGGTTTGTAAGATCAAGGGCTTGATGGTGGCCTGTTGGACGTTGTCGAGCATCCTGATGACGACTTCCCTGGTGCGTTGGATCATGCCGAAGACGGGCGGCTTTCCGTCGCCAAGGTGCCGCGCCCACGCGCACCTTGCAGGCGGCGGCAACGGGGCTTCCTTCCGGCTTCGGCGACCTTTTTAGGCTGGCCTTTGTGGCCTGCAACGATGTAGACTTCGTCGCATTCGGCCACCCCAGATAGGGTTATGGGCTCTTTTTTTTATCTAGACCTAAGCGCAGGTGTTCGGTCATATACTGTAGATCGTCCTTGTTCAAGTCCAGTTCTTGGGCGATCTGCCGGTTGGACAGGTCTGGCCCCATAAAGTACAGGCACAGCACCCAGGCCGACAACGGCTGGTGATGCCCCGACAAGACCGTCCCGGTCAGGTCATCGAAGCGTTTGCCACAGGCCTTGCACTGGTAACGCTGGCAGGTGCGTTGCGGGCTGTCGTAGCCGCGCCGGATCGTGTCGCCGCTGTCGCAATGCGGGCAGGTGACACCGTCGGCCCAACGCAACTGCCGGATGGTGGCATAGCATTGGGCTTCGCTGACTAGTTGTTTGATGGTTATGATTGAGGTTTCCATCAGACTATTTTATCAAAAGACCTCAAAACACATATTGAGCCGGATTTTTAAAGGTGCTGGATGAACGGACAATCGGTTTTGCCGATTTTCGCGGTAATATCCAGTATCTGAGCGTTGGCAATTTGCAAGCCAATCACCGTATTTCGCTGATTTTGATGGATTACGCCAATCGGCAACGCCTAAAAATTTGGGGAACGGTACGCATCGCCCACGCAGATACCGAACCGGACTTGCTCGCGCAATTGGAAGTGCCGACCTATCGGGCGCGGGTCGAGCGGGGCATCATCATTCATATTGAAGCTTTGGATTGGAATTGCCCGCAACATATCACACCACGCTACAGCCAAGCGCAAGTGGAAGCAATGATTGCGCCCTTATTGGCGGAGATTGAACGCTTGCAAACGATAAATAACAAATCACAAGAAGAGGAGACACCATGATAAAACTATACGAATTTGCTGTTTCCGGTAACGCCCATAAAGTCAGATTAATGCTGTCATTATTGGGTTTGGCTTATGAAGGCATCGCCGTCGATGGCCTAAACAAACAACACAAAACTGCCGAGTTTTTGGCAATGAACCCGTTCGGTCAAGTTCCGGTGTTGATTGATGGTGAATTTACTTTGCGCGATAGCAACGCCATTTTAGTGTACTTGGCAAGACAATACGGTGATGCGCATTGGTTGCCGAACGAACCCAAAGCCCTAGCGCAAGTGATGGCGTGGCTGGCAACCTCCGCCAACGAACTGGCTTGGGGGCCAAGCCGCTTACGGGTGCATTACAAATTCGGACGCGAGATAAACGTCGAAGAATCCGAGCAAATCACCGCCAATTTGTTGGCAATATTAGAAAGGCAATTGACGCATAACGATTGGCTGGCTTTAGACCATATCACCATCGCCGACATTGCCATTTACCCGTACATTGCCCTAGCACCGGAAGCTAATATTGACCTTACCGATTATCCCACGATAATCGCCTGGCTGCGCCGCATCCAAGCCTTACCGAATTATGTCGGTATGGCAGGCATGTGGGAAGTCTGAGCTTTATAAATGATTTTCCACGAACGGCACGAAAAGCACGAAAAAGCTTAAAAAATGGAATCCAAAACATGTTTGGACTCCAGATAATGCAACTCTAAAAACGTTTTGTTCGTGCTTTTCGTGTCTTTCGTGGACAAAAATCAAATCACCAGAGGAACAAACCATGACAACCATCGTAGAAGAACCCCGCCCACCCTTTCCACCGTTCACCCGCGACACCGCCGCGCAAAAAGTCCGTATGGCGGAAGATGGCTGGAACAACCGTAACCCTGAACGCGTGGCACTGGCTTACACCGCCGACAGCCAATGGCGCAACCGTAACGAATTTCCCAAGGGCCGCGAGCAAATTATCGAATTCTTGACCCGCAAATGGGCGACCGAACACGAATACCGTTTGATCAAAGAACTCTGGGCGTACACCGACAACCACATCGCCGTACGTTTTGCTTACGAATGGCATAACGACAAAGGCGAATGGTTCCGTTCTTACGGCAATGAAAATTGGGAATTTGCTGACAACGGCCTGATGCAGAAACGCTATGCCAGCATCAATGATTTGGCGATTGCCGAATCGGAAAGGCTGTTCCATTGGCCTCAAGGCCGCCGTCCTGACGGACATCCTGGTTTGGCGGAGTTAGGTTTATAAATAAGGGCATTGCCGTAGATATCCTTGGAAAAACTACCGTCTTGAAGAAAAAACGCTCACCTAGGAGTTATCTATGAACCACTATTGGAAAAAATGCCTATTTTATTTGTTATTGCTGGCACCATTGGCGGCAACCGCCAATACCGAACCTCCGGTTATTGTCATAAAGGCCAGTAAGTTCTTATTCCAACCCACCAAAATTGAGTTGAAAAAAGACCAGACGGTCATTTTGGAATTTACCAGCAGCGATAGGTTGCACGGCTTCTCCTTGCCGGATTTTGCCGTCCGTGCCGATATTGAGCCGGGAAAGCCCATGCGGGTTAGCTTCACCCACGATAAGGCGGGTTCGTTTGTCTTCCGTTGCGATATTTTTTGCGGCGATGGCCATGAAGAAATGGCCGGGGAAATTATCGTTCGGGACGAAGGTTAAACGTTATGCCAGTTAATCGTAGACAATTTATCAGCTTAGCAGCCGGAAGTTTGGCATCCAGTCCGTTCATCTCTGCAGCGTTTGTAAAGCCAAAGATTAAAGCCATTGCTTTCGACGGTTTCACCGTGTTGGACCCCCGGCCTATTTTTGCTTTGGCGGAATCCCTTTTTCCTGAACAAGGTGTTGCCTTAGGCAATAGTTGGCGGATCAGACAATTTGAATATAGCTGGTTGCGCACCTTATCGGGAAATTATGTCGGGTTTATGCAAGTCACCGAAGAGGCCTTGGTTTTCGCCGCCAAATCCCTCAAGCTCCAATTGACCGCAAGCCAGAAGCAACAGCTCATGGATAGTTATTATGCGCTACGGGCTTGGCCTGATGCCTTGCCGATCCTGAAGTCGTTAAAAGCGATGGATCTGCATTTGGCATTCTTATCCAATTTACCTGTGGATGTGCTGGATGCTGCGGTCAAAAATTCGGGTTTCACGGGGCTTTTTGACGCGCATTTAAGCACGGACAAGATACGGGCGTTCAAGCCTGATCCCCGCGCATACCAGATGGGTGTCGATGCTTTCCACTTGCAACGGGAAGAAATCGCTTTTGCCGCGTTCGGTGGCTGGGATGCCGCCGGAGCAAAATGGTTTGGCTATCCTACCGTTTGGATTAATCGTCTGAATGTCCCGCTTGAAGAGTTGGGTGTCAGTGCCGATAAGACTGGCAACGATTTACGTGTTTTGCAAGATTTTGTGGAGAATTATTAGGGTCAAATTGTATTTATGGGAACTTGGGTGAGTTACTTTTATTTGTTCTGCACCATTGTGTTGGAGTCAATCGGCGTCGCTTTGCTGAATAAATCAGACGGGTTTAGGCATTGGCAATATCTGCTTGGCGGATTGCTTTTTTTCAACATCGCGATGGCGTTAACAAGGTATGGATATGACCATTGCCAATACCACATAGGCGGGAGCCGGAATTTTGATTGTCGCCATGTTGGGGTACTGGCTTTTCCATGAGCGCTATCAAGTCATGCAATATGTCCATATTGGCTTTGTTTTGATCGGGATTATCGGCTTGAATGTGTCTGGATTTGGTAAATAAACGGCCCTATGGAAACGCACACAATCAATTTCTGGAAAATGCCTGATGCCGATAAACGCGTCTATTTTTTTGCGTTCCTTGCCATGATGGCTTTTGCTGGCAATTCCTTGCTGTGCCGTTTAGCACTGAAACACGCAGTCATTGATGCGGCGAATTTTACGACGATCCGGATCATGTCCGGTGCCTTGGTGCTTGGCTTGCTTGTCCGTTTGCGTGGCGGTGTCTATGGCACGGCAGGGAGTTGGTGGTCGGCGTTGGCGTTGTTCGTTTACGCGGCGGGATTTTCTTTTGCTTATAACCATTTGCCTACCGCGCTTGGGGCCTTATTGCTGTTTGGTGCCGTACAGGCCACCATGCTGGGTTACGGGCTATGGCATGGCGAACGCTTGAGCCGGAAACAAACCGTGGCGATTATCTGTTCCTTTGCTGGTTTCGTCGCTCTCCTGTCACCCCCATTTGCCGCACCGCCGTTGCCCAGTGCCTTATTGATGACCGCCGCAGGTGTGGCTTGGGGTGTTTATTCTTTACGCGGAAAACAGGCCGGAGATCCGCTGTTGGCGACAGCGGGCAACTTTTTACGGGCATCCGCCTTTGCCGCTGCACTTAGCTTGGTGTTATGGGCAGGGCTTTTGCCCGATAAAATGGGTGTCGTTTACGCCATCGGTTCCGGGGTATTCGCTTCTGGATTAGGCTATGCCATTTGGTACAAAGCCTTATCAGGCCTACCTGCCACCCATGCCGCGACCATGCAACTCAGCGTGCCGGTCTTTGCGGCTGTAGGGGGCGTGATATTTCTGGGTGAAGCCATCACCTTACCTTTTTTCCTCGCTTCGACGGCGATACTGGGCGGCATTGCGGTGATGATTTTTGATAAGGCCCAAGCCCCGTGATGCCAGCATAAGCTTTTCAGGATTACGCAATAACTTGTCCACTACGGTATTACAGGTTACTATTTCATTGAATTTGTTCAATTAAGTAGAGTAAGCCCATGCACAGGACTGCAACTAGCCCGCCGCCATCCGCATTTTTTATTGCTGGCCATCTGGCCTTGGATTTTATTAATACCGAGATGGGGTCTGGGGACGCTCGCGTGGAGTGCCTGACCGATGATGCCCAAGTGCTGGCATGGCTACAACGTGCCAGCGTTAGTGTTGACATGGCCGGGTTGTCGGCCCACGGGTCATCGGGTGCCTTACACGCCGCTGCACTGGAATTGCGCGAAACAGCCAAACAACTGTTGTTGGCGCGTAAAACATCGGCATACGAAAATCCTGTAATCCTTAACCGATTTCTGGCCCGCAGTTGCCACTATCAGGAATTGCATTGGGAAAACGGGAACCCGCCTGCATGCTTGCATCACCAGCGCATCAGCACCTTGGTAGACTTGCTGGTGCCTGTCGCCGAAGCCATTGCCGAATTGGTCGTTAGCAGTGATTTTAATCTGGTCAAACAATGTGAAAACCCCGTTTGCACCTTATGGTTTTATGACCGCACTAAATCTCATCAACGCCGCTGGTGCGATATGTCCTTATGCGGCAACCGCATGAAAGTCGCCGCTTTCCGTGCTAAGCTTAAAAGCAAATAACCTCCCCAAAATATCCCCGTCATTTTTGTTTGCTGCTGTTTTGGCCACCACCAAAACAGCATTAGCGTCGTCTTACGTAAAACCAAGTAGGGCCTTAAGCCTTTTAACCCACTAAAACACTTAGCCATCCCCTATTTTTCAAGCCGGAATCGTCCCGAGCTGACCTTCGCTTTCTACAAGCTTTATTTTTCACCCCTGCCATTCGTTTTATTGTTCTAACCATTATTCCAAATCGAATAAATCAATTTATTTTCAATAAGATGACTTCATTTCATGGCAATGGAGAGCCGATGCGCCGCGCTTCTGTCTAGGTATTCTCACGTCCAAAATATAGTAACCCATAAAAATACATTTGACAGGTTACAAGTATATTGTCACTATTAATACGCAATTTTAATGGTTACAAGGTCGTGTCATGGACAAAACAAAAATACTCTTTTCAGTGGCCGCCGCCATTTCGGTATCGGCGGTATTATTTTTTCAACCGCTTTCAATGGCTTCCGCTACGGCGGCAAAATTGTCAGCAACCCACCATAAGGAAGTCACAATGAACAAAACTTACTATCGCTATGCAAACGTCAAAGGCCTTAAGGTTTTCTACCGCGAAGCGGGCGACCCGAAAAACCCGACCATCGTGTTGCTGCATGGCTTTCCGACCTCGTCACACATGTACCGCGAACTTATTCCGGCTTTAGCGGACAAGTTCCATTTGGTTGCGCCGGACTATATCGGCTTTGGCCAGTCGGACGCACCGTCAAACACCGATTTCAAATACACGTTTGCGGCCTTGACCGAACATGTCGACGGTTTGCTTGAGCAACTGAATGTGCAGTCGTACATTTTGTATATGCAGGATTACGGTGGCCCGGTAGGTTTCCGGTTGTTTGCGGAACATCCCGAAGCGGTAAAAGGTTTTGTGGTGCAAAATTCCAATGCCTATATGGAAGGGGTAGGGGATGCGCCTAAAAAAGTCTTCCTGCCCTTATGGGAAAAACGCGATGCCGCATCCGAAGCTGCCGCCCACAGTTTTTTAACCGCAGACACGACTAAATTCCAATATACCTTTGGCGCGAAGAATCCTGATGCCATCAGCCCCGATAACTGGACGATAGATCAAGCCTTGCTGGATCGGTCAGGTACGGCGGCTTACCAAATCGACTTGCTTGAAGACTACAAGACCAATGTCGGTGCGTATGATGCTTGGCATGTGTTGTTTAAAAAATATCAGCCCAAGACACTGATCGTTTGGGGAAAGAATGACCCGTTCTTTATTCCTGCAGGAGCTGAAGCCTTTAAAAAAGACATTCCGGCGGCAAAAATAGTCTGGTACGAAACCGGGCATTTCGCGCTTGAAGAACACGCCGAGGATATTGCTGGCGAAATTAAAGCGGCTTTTCCAACTAAATAGTTGCCTTGAATGGGGGGGAGTCCAAAACTTGTTTTGGACTCCAGAAGTAAAAATCCAACCCGGCTAGGAATAGCCGGAAACCAAAGGATAAAAACCAATGACTCAAAAACGTACGGTGATTGTCACGGGAGCCAGCCGTGGCATAGGCCGGGCAACAGCCATCCGTTTAGCACAGGATTTTGACCGGGTCGTCGCGGTCGCGCGAAGTGCCGAAAACTTGCAAAATACGGCGGAAGAAATCCGCACAGCGGGAGCGATACCACTTGTATTGGTTCAAGATATGCGCGATGACATTGCCGCGCAACGCGTGGTTTCTGAAACGTTGGCGATGGGCGGACGGATAGATGCGGTCGTCAATATCGCCGGGGCAGTGCCACAAACCCATATTCTGACCATGACCGATAACGAATGGCAGGAAGGTTTGGCGCTTAAATTCCATGCGGCGCGGAAATTGGTGATTGCCGCTTGGCAGGCCTTGCAGTCCAGCCAAGGCTCGGTTATTTTCATGTCGGGCGCTATGGCAGTTACTCCCAAGCCTTCTTTAGCGGCAGTCGGATCAATTAATGCCGCTATTGCCGCCTTAGCGAAAGCGTTTTCCGAGCAGGGCATTGTCGATGGTGTGCAAGTTAATAGCGTAATGCCAGGGCCGGTAATGACTGACCGTCGCCACAAGATGTTGGAGAACTTTGCCCGTGACCGTGGCTTGGATTATGAATTGGCAGTGACGGTATTTACCAAAGAAAGCGGCATCACCCGCTTTGGCAAACCGGAAGAAATTGCCGCCTTAATTGCCTTTGCCTTATCTCCCGCAGCCCGCTGGATGACAGGTTCGACGTTAAGGATGGATGGCGGTGAAGTAAAAGCGGTTTAATGATGCTCCGGTAATGGTATGTTTTATAACATTTTAGACTGACAATTGAGAGGCCATATGCGTGTATTTAAGTCCATGCCCACCTGTAATGGTCAAGTAAATTTGGACACTTGTTTGCCTCAGCCTTGTCTGCGTCCGTCACGGAATAGGGAAATCGCCATGCCGTTACAGAAAAATACAGGTGCAGTCCGCCGTTTTGCCAAACTGACGTCGTTTGCCGCTTGGTTGCAAAATCTTCTTGGTAAACTGACACAGCCACCATTCCGGCTCATCCAAATTGGCTCGGCGTTTTGGCAGTCTCTCGTGTTGTATTTAGCAAAGGTTTTTGCAATAGAAATAAGAGGAATTGCCATTCGGGATGCCTCTTTAAAAAAGGCCGTTAAATTTAACCGTAGACTGAAGCGTTTTATAAATTAGTTTAAATCATATGCTTACGTGTTTTTTACATGATTAGTTTAATTCCAATTACAACTTTAGTTTAACGAACGCCCACCTCGTGGCTTTCCGGGGCGAGATGGCGTTGGTAAGCACCCCAGTCGTCCGTATAGAAGCGGCGGATGCCGAACGGTTCAAGCAAGGCCTTAAGTTCTTCGAAGACCGTGTCTTTGCGCTTGCCGAACACATACGCCAAAATGGTGTTGGTGGTGTGGTCGACCGCATACCAAAGCCAGCGCTGGTTGGACTTGCCGCCGACATACGACCATTGTTCGTCCAGTTCGGCCTCCGGGCAGGCCATTTCCAGCCGTACCGCCAGCTCCCTGTCTGTTCCAGGCCATAAGCATCTACACATCTTTGATTAGTTATTTTAAAACAAGTAGTTAGCATGTTTTACGAAAAGTGCCAATTTCATAAAAATCAAATGGTTGCAAAACTTGTGTAGATACTTATGGTTCCAGGCCGGAAGTTGGGGTTCATCCGGACGATGGTGCCGACTTTTTTTTTTTAAGATGCGGATGACCGTGTTCTTGCTGATCTTCAGCACCCGCGCCGTGTCACGGATGCCGCTGCCGTTGATGGCCATATCGACGACCTGTGGCTTGACACCCGGCTCAAGGGCTTTATAGCGGTAGCTGAGCATGAAGGTTTTGGTCGCGCACTCCGGGTTCCGGCAGCGGTATCGTTGAACTCCCAACGCGCTACGCCCTGATTTCATAATTTTGTTGCTGCCGCAAGTCGGACAGGTAATTTCTTGATAGCATGTCATAGACTGCTATTTTAAGACAAATTACAGATTAGACCCACTACCGACAATTTATTCGTGTTTGTTATCAATCACCTTGGTAAACCCAAAAAGATTGTCACATGGCTACTCAAGGGCAAGAAACGTTAGATATGGAATATTGTGCCGATAGCATAGAGGTTGCCGTTGCCGTCAGCTTTCAAGTCCAAGCTATAACAAGAGGCTGAAATGTCCACCCAATCCATTGTGAATAACTATTCCGATGAGGTTGGGGTTAGTTGAGGAAGGATGTTGTTTTACTCAAAGACAAAACGTCTTGATCTATCCGTATTCAAATATTAACCGCCATGCAATTGCCAAAATTCGGTAGGATTAAGAATGGGATAACGGTCGGCCAAGACCAATAAATCCTTATCGCCTGTGACCAGATAATTGGCCTGGGCAGCCAACAATGTGCCGAGGACTGGCTGGTCAGCGGCATCACGTAAATTCGGGTCTACGGTTTGCACTGGCTCCACCAGATCGGCCAGAAAAGACAGGCTATCGACAAACTCGCTGATTTCTAGGTTTGTCCATCCTAGACGATGGTTGAGCTTGGGCAATACCCGCTGCAATTCATCCAAGATATACTGGGACAGTACCACATCCACACCGCCGCTTCGCCACGCGGAAACAATTTTTCCGGGAATGGAGGTTGGATAGGCCGTGCCGGAAAGCAACACGTTGGTATCCAAAACAATTTTCAATCGCGCCATATCAATTAGCCGGATGCCGCACATCCGCAACCAAGGCATCGATTTCAGATAGCCCCTCATCCTGAGGCACCTCTGCATAGGAATCGGCAATGTGTTGGCTCAGTGTATCGAAGCGGTCCTTGAAACGCCGGATACGTTCGAACATAGGCGCATCAACCAACGCCGCCACGGTTTTACCGTCCTTTTTGATCACAATAGCATCATGGCGATATTGGACTTGGTTCAGCATTTCACCCAAGTTTTGCCTGAACGTGACCGCGCTTACTTCATTAATCATGTCGTCACCCATAGGTTAAAGTAATTATATTGGTCATTATGACCATATATGTCAACCGTTATAGTTGCCTTATTTGTAAGGGGTAGTTTGTACAAGGTTAGTTATCTATACTAAGCGTTTAATAAAGTGAATTATATTAGCGTTAAACTGAAAGGATTATTTATAATAAAACCCATCCGACACAGTTTCCGCACCTACACGATTGATATGCCAAAACTCACCGACACCTACGCCCGTGCCTACGACTGCTGCGACGCGGTCTTCACCGAACTCGGGCGCTTCCCGACCATCGACCTGATCCGCGAGCGCATCGGCGTCAACAGCCCGGTGACCATCAAGAAGGCCATGAACGAATGGACGCGGCATTTTGCCGAACAGCATTTTGACAAGCTTAACCGCCCGGATGTGCCAGTGGCGCTGGCCCAGGCGATGGAACAGGCCTGGAAGTTGGCGGTGGTCGAGGCGGAAAAAGCGTACCTGCAAAAGGAGCGGGGTTACCAACAAACCGTGGCCGACCAGCAGGCGGCGATGGACGCCTTGGCACAGGACAAGGCGGGCTTGGCCCAAACCCTGGCTGCGGTGGAGGCGAGGTTAGCGGAAAGTGAAGGGCAGGTGGTGGCGCTGCGCGGTGAATTGGAGGCGCAAGCGGAAACCGTCCGGTTGCTGTCGGGGCAACGGGACGCTACGGAACAGCAGCTCACCCAACAACTTGCGTTGGCGGTGGAACAGGACTTGCGTTGGCGGCAACAGCAGGAGCAGGACCAGGCGTGGTTTGCCCGCCGCATCCTGGAGGAACGGCAGTTTGCCGAGGACAAGCTCAAGGACAAGCTGGAACGCCAGGCTTTACAGGTTGCCGTCTTGAGGGAGTCGGAAGCCGCTCTACAAAACACGGGCATCGGCTTGCGGCGGGAGCTGCGGCGGCTGGAGGTTGCGTTGGCGGAAAGCCAACAAAATATCAAGCAACCGTTTAAGTTCAAGCCAAACAGCAAGACCCACAAAAAGGCCGGGCAAGGGCAGGGCGGGTAGGCAATGGCCAACGCTTGGCAATCGCAAAAGCGGCGGCCGGAAAAACCCGGGTGCCGCTTTTGCCGAATCCGTATTGATGCTGGCGTGTGGCCTGTTTGCTCCCATTGTAGGCCGTTGGACGGACATGCGGTTGATGTCCGAACGGCAAGCGATGGGCTTTAGTTGACGATAGTATGCCCACGCTGGCGCATACAGGTTTTGAATGCCCGTTTAAAGGTCTCGTTGGCCTGATAGCCTTCCCATAAGCCGGCGGGGATGGCCAAAATGGCACCGCCCGCTGCGCCGGTCGCGGCACTGCCCGCGACCGCACCAATTGCTGCGCCGCCCGCTGCGCCCGTGACGGCGCCAACACCGGCGCCCAGGGCGACTTCTTTGGTGATATCCGATGCCTGGGCTGCCAGTGCCTTACACTCGCCCATGTCGCGCTGGGTGGTGTCTGGGTGTTGGTCCAAGCGGGGATCGACAATCGGTTGCCAGCCGCTCATGGAGGCGCACCCCGTGGCCAATGCAGCCAGCACCAGCAGGGTTGATAAATGAGCTGTTTTCATGTTTTTTTCAATAGTCGGTATGGGTTGGCCTTTATAAACAGATGCCTATAGAGGGTATTGGATAAATCCGTATCTGTAGAAACCGTTATTTCATCAAAGCGTGCGCTGACCCGCGCCAAGGTGGATGGCCATAAACCGGCCACTCAACAGAGAGCAAACGACGTCAACGGACACCTCACAGGTTTTTGCAATCGGGCACGCCTTCCAGTTTCGTGCAGGGCCAGTCTAGCCTGCGAAGATGAATGGGGGATGAGTGCAGCATTAAAATAACATTAAAGTCCGGCGGCTGGGTCACGCCCATCCCTGGCGACATTTAAACAAATCACCCATCAAATGCTGTCCCCTGCGTCTGGCTAGGGAGAGCATGGATTAGTTTAAAAGGAAGACTGGGACGCGGTTTAGCTTGCAAACCCTTGAAGATTCAGTGCTGAAACATAAGCTTGTTGGCACTAACATTTTAAGCCAATGTGCCTGAAAATGTGTCCGGATTTACTTGGCCATTACAAAATTATTAGGTGCATATTGTTCGTTTACGGACTTTAAAGTTGTGTTCATGTATTGAATGTCCACCTCATTTAATTGTGCAAAACTTGGGCTTTCCTCAATAAGGCTTTTTACTTGATCAAAAGGCATATCGTAGCGGTCGATATTCAGCTCGCCTATCCTGTTTAAAACATTTACCGAAAGATCATCTCTTTGCAACAAACTGTCTATTGTTTTACTTACGCTGCTATCAAATCGCCCTGCATAAGTAATTTGACATAAGTTTTATGGTATAAAATATAAGCTTTTTGAGCCACCGCCCCCATGCCACGTTTAAAATTTGTCCGGCCACTCAGCGACACAGACAAGCAAGAGTTGGATGCGCTTTACAAGACCCACCCAAACTTTAAGGTGCGAAGACGCGCCCACGCCTTGTTGCTGAGCGGCAGCGGGCATACGATAAACCAGCTACAAGCCATTTTCCAGGTTGACCGTGACCCTATCAGCCAGTGGATCAACCGCTTCAACGCGCAAGGTGTCGGCGGGCTTGGGGATTTGCCGCGCTCCGGGCGGCCACCGATTTACACGCCCGAAGAAATCGCACTGTTCCGGGCCCAATTGGACGAAGAACCGCGCCAAATCAAGCAGGCCCAAGCCCTTCTGGAGGCCCGGACCCGGAAAAAGTCGGCGACCGGGACGTTAAGGCGCATTTTAAAAAAACCGGTTATTCATGGCGGCGGTGCAGGCGCTCCGTAAAAAGCAGGCGTTGTGCCGAGGGCTTTGCCAAGGCCAAGGACATCCAAACCGCCCTGAAAAAATGGGACGATGAAGACAAAATCAGCCTGTTCTATTTTGACGAATCCGGCTTCAGCACCACGTCCTCCGTGCCTTACGCCTGGCAACCCAAAGGCCAGACGTTGGAAATCCCCTGTTTCCATAGCCAGCGCCTCAATGTCCTGGGGTTTGTTTCCCGGGACAGCCGGTCTTTTTTCCACACCGTTGAAGGGAGCGTCAAAACTGAACAGGTGGCCGGAGCCTTCGACCAGTTCGCCGCACACTATGGCGACGGCTACGCCGTCCATAAAAAACCGTGCGTCGTCATTATTGACAACGCTTCCATGCACACCAGCCGCGCCTTTCTGGCACGCCGCGACGACTGGATGGCGCAAGGTGTCGTGTTGCATTATCTGCCGCCCTATAGCCCTGAGCCCGACCTGATCGAAATCGTCTGGCGCAAGATCAAGTATGAATGGCTGCCCCTATCGTGCTATGCCAGTTACGGGACATTGAAACAGGCCGTATTGGACATCCTTTCAAAATTCGGCGATGAATACCGGGTTACTTTTGTGTAATTACTTAATACCATATCATTATCAATGAGTTGAAAATGATACGGTAAACACAAAAAACAAATAATTCAGTCGAAATACCACCCAAAATCTATCTTATTCAAAAAGTTTCAAATTTAGTTACACGTTTGTTCTAAATTTAGTTCGTTGGACGGATGCTGGAAATCTTCCTTTGACAGCCCGACCAGCCGTTTGTATTCTTCGGGGTTGTCAGTGGGTAACTGGGCATACGGTTTCATGGCTTTTTGGCGGTTCAGGATAAGGCTTGCTATTTTAACCTGACGGTATATAGGGTCAGCAACATTTAGGAAGGCTATGTCACCGTTAATTATGGAAGGCTTAAACAACGTGGCTTTGGGCGAAAACCACAAGCCGCATTAAATATGGCTTTTGTCAGAAAGTAAAAAATTTTCAACAATTAACGGTGACATAGCTTTTAGGAAAGATGTCTACTAAGTTAGGACTTTCGCTATACCCTGCAAAGCAGTGTGGAAAATTTGCCAGTTTTGGCAAGAAAAGAGCGTCAAAATTTACCAGAAGATTTTGTTATCCTATTGTTTTTAAATAGCCCGTAGTCGAAAATTACTGGAAAAGGTGATGCTGGTTAGTGGTAAATATTGCAAGCCGTTTTACACTCAGGTATTTTAATGAGGTGGCCCTGCCATCCCATTGTTGTACGATTGACTAAAGCAAACGATTCAGGAATAATGACCGGAGATTGCCGGAGCAGATGCCTGCCCATCTTTTTAAGCCCCTCAGATGGGTAACTAGGAAGTGTTAGGGCTTTGCGAAAAGTCAGCATACCGTTTCGCCTATACAATAACATCTGTGAAAAACTATTTTACCTGTCAACTATCGTCATCTTCCCATGATTACCAAAATTCCAGATTCCCCTGAAGCGACCCTGAACCTGACACCCGAAGAACGGGAGTTTGTTGAAAAATACAAGAATGACGCAACCCGCTGGGCGATAGGCAAGGTGGCGGAAGGCCTCTTTGGCGAAACGATTGCGGCAGCGCTTTCCGGGTCGCTATTCAACGTGATCGGCATCGGCATCACCGATACAGCGGAGACATACCATCGGGAAGTGATGGAGGAGATGCGCAAGATTGAGGGTCAGATTAGCGCGATGCAGCAGGCGATCAGCGAGTTAAAGAACGCGATTATCATTGTTGGTAACCTGATCGAAGCCGAAGTGTTGGCTGATCGGCTCCAAATGCTGGTTCTTGAAGCTAATGTGATCATAGAGCACTTTAGACTGATTAGCAACGACATCGCCGACCTGCCCAGCGAAAAAGGCGCGGCGGCAGCGCTTGATTTGTTTGGCCGGCTGGGGCAGCCCAACGATACCGCCGTGGCGCTCGCAATGAGCAACATCAACAGCATCCTGCTCACGACCTCGGCAGCCAATCCGGGGGTGCTGGCACGACTGGCAACATACCTGCACGATCAGATGACGACGTGGGCCGCCACGCCTGCTAACTACACTAACCGCCCCTGGGCCGATGGGACACCTGACGGTTGCCGAGTGTATATGGATACGCCAGTTCTGGTGGCCAGGAAGCTACATAACGGTGCCCTCGACGCCGCCAGGGCTGTGTTGCCCGTGGTAGGGGAACTGTTCCAGCAGGTGTTGGCCGTACAGGTACAAGGGCTTGTCTTTCTAGGGGCTGCGTGGCACAACGGCCCGCAGCAGCCGGAGTTGCTGACGCAGATCCAGATGCTGATGACACAGATTGGCCTGATGCAAGGCTTTCACGCCTCTGCGTCGGCCCTTCTCAATCAGACGGCCATTAGCAACCTGCGTACCTACGGGGTGCGCCCGAGACTACGGCTGCGCCCCTCGTATACCAGCCACGACGGCTCGTTTCCAGTTCCGTTCGACGATGCCTGGATTTTATGGGATGAGCTAATTGAACAGAAGCCATTCGGCGAGTCAAACTCGCAGTTTTCCATCGTGCGTAATCCTTGGGACGCCGGGCAGGATAATCCGTTGACCTGGCGGTTATACCGCAACGATTACTGCCCGAGTTGGACGTGGGTTACATCCTGTGGAGCGCCCTATTACAAGTTGCCCAAGTTCGAAGACAAACCATTACCCCTTGTGTTCGACGTGCTGAATACGTTGCCGTCCAAGATTCCGAGTCCGGCACTGCAACACTTGCTCAGTATTAATCCGAAATGGGATCCATTCAGGCGAAATGACCGGAGAGAGTAATAAATTTGGTTTTGTCGCAAATATTTACAAGAGCCTGGGCCGGCCTGATTGGCGGGCAAAGCTAGCCTGCCAAATGGATAAATTGCTGTTAGGCGGGAAGTCCCTTCCCGGCAAGTTGTCCCTTGCGGATCATATGGGCGGTTTCGATCCCATTGAGGGTGGCCTGGGCGGCACGGAAAGTTTTGAACCCCAACATTGGCTCGGTTATCTTTTTGATACCCCTAGGTTCTGTTGACGTTTCATCGTAGCCATAAGAGCACGGAGGCAAATGACAACATCCCCCTGTAATTAATGGCTTTTTTCTCATATCTGGTGGCAATCCTGCGGTAGTGCTTGAGCTTGCCGAACATACATTCGATGACGTGCCGCTCCTTATAATGGCAATAATCGCAGTCAATTTCTTCTTTCCTGTTCGATTTGGGCGGGATGACGGCTTTTATCCCCCGTATTTCCAACCACTCCCGTAAGGCATTGGTGTCGTAGGCCTTGTCCGCCAAAACGGCGCGGGCACTGAGGTTTTCCAACAAGGGGATAGCCTGCCTGCACTCCGCCCCTTGGCTGCCCGTCAGGATGAATCTGACCGGTAGCCCCAAGGCATCACAGACCGCATGGATCTTGCAGCCAAAGCCACCTTTGGAACGCCCCCAACGCCTCTTCCTTGGCGGAGCTGTTTGCCGCCCCCGCCGCACAGGCATGTGCCCTGATTACCGACCCATCCATGGAAACATCCTGTAAATCAGCGGCTTCGGAAAAATATCCGAGGAGTTTCTCCCAAGCCCCATTCGCGCACCAGCGCGAGAAACGTTTGAAGATGGTGTTCCATTTGCCGTACGTTGGCGGCAAAACCCGCCACTGCGCCCCCGAACGTAATATCCACAGGCAAGCCCCAACGAACCGCTTGCATTGCTCGGGACAGCCGACATGGATGCACGGCAATTGTTTTAAGAACGCCAATAAGCGGCCCCACTCGTCATCACTCAGCTCTATTCGGTTCATGCCATCCAAATCGGATAATCTTAACCTATTCGACAAACGTCAACAGAACCTAGTACTCAGTCATTTTTTTATTGTCGGGTAAAGTTTTTTCAATTTTACCCGGGCATCTTCACTGGTAAATCGCCATTCCATAGGCTGAGCAATAGCATTTCTTTGTTCTTGCCAAGCTGCGATTTCCATCCTTAATGTTTCTTGATCCGGAATGCACCGATCCAGACATTGGCGAGACAAGATGCTCAATTCTATTTCCGCCATATTTAACCAACTGCCATGTTTGGGCGTGTAGTGGATTTCCAATTTATCCAGAATTCTTCGCGCTTCCTCAGGGGCGAACGCCTTATACAGCGATGCTCCCGTGTGGGTGTTCAAATTATCCATAACCAGTGTGATGCGCTCAGCACGAGGGTACTCGACATCAGCCAGGTTGCGGATTTGATGCGCCCAATCCACCGCCGTCCGTTGATCCGTTACCACCACATGCCGTTTCCCCTCTAACGGTTCAAAAAATAGGAACAGATTACTCACCCCATTACGTTGGGTGCTAATAAACAAAAGGCTCTAAAGTTTCACGGGATTTTTGCTAACTTATTGTTCATAAAGGTCTACAGACGATTTTCAACTTCTCAAATTTTAGCTGATTTTAGGAATGTTTTTTTGAGAGCCTACAACCCGACGGAATCGACCATTTTTTCATCCGAGAAATCATATTCCCCCTGCAAGTTAAAATGGCTCCACCGCATGACGGAATCATTGCGGATGGCTTCCGTGAGTTCATTCTTCCGCTCTTCGTTATTGTCCTTGCCCAGTTCTTTGGCAAGATAAAGGTAGTTCCAACAAATCAGGGTGTTTTTGATGAGCCGGCGGCAGCCTTCCGCAATGTCCTGGTCTTCTTTTTCGCCTTGGCTGAACGCGTGGTCGTTGCCCAGTGAAATCGCCTTGGACAATTTATTCGACCCCTCCACTTTGTTGAGCTGCTTCTCAATCGCTTGCCTGAATTCAAGGTCGTCTGCATACTTCAGGATAAACAGCGTCTTGGGAATCTTCCCAAATTCTTTCAATGCCTTATAAAGCGGATGTTGCTTGGAGTAGGAATTCAACCGCCTAAAAAGCTGCGATGCCGTCGTCTTTTTCAGTTTGATGGTCGCAATAAACCGCAACATGTCGTCCCACTGGGTGCCAGCAATTTCCTCATTGATATACCGGTCAGGTTGAAAGCCTTGGGTGTCTTGCCCCGTGGTTTTCGTTTTTCCGTTCCTGAACGCATACAGCTTCTGGCGGCCCAGCCCTTTGATGCGAGGTGCAAACGTGAAATTCAGGAAATAAGTGGCGGCAAATACCACTTCCGAATAACCGTGCGTGTCCGTTGAATGAATATCGCTTTTTATAACATCGTTGTGCATCAGGCCATCAATGACATAGGCCGCTTCACGCTCGGCGGAACTGATGACCGTGGAATGCCACATCATCTGGCGCATATCGATGAAACTGATTACGCTTGCGCCTTTGTCTTTCCCCAAATATTTGAAGGAATAGTTGGCGTTGAGTGAATCAACAGACACCCCGACTTTTTGCCCATCACTGGATGTGTGCAACTGGCCGGCTTGGTTCCGGTAAATGTCCGGTATCTCCATCTTATCCATGAATTGTAAAATGCGGTCATTCGCGCTTTGGACGTTAGCCAACGAAAAATACCAATTCAGCGTGTTGTCCAATTCGTTTTCATTGATCTGCCTGGAAATTTGCGCCAGTTTACGGTGGCCAATATCGCAGCCATAGGCCATGATCCCCGCGAAGAAAACCTTCTTGGCCGGTTTTGTGTGCCGGCTCTTCATCTGCCAATGTTCAAATTCATCCAGGAAACCGGCCGCGTTATCAACCGTCGCCAGCGCTTCAAGCAGGGGGATGTATTTCCGCTCCGGAAATATCCCGGCCAATGGCAAGCTATCCACTTCCTCAAGCTTGGGTGTTGAAACATGGAACGTGCCGTCGCTGCGAAACGTCAGGTAGGGATTGTCGCCAGCTATGAAGCGGTTATTGGTTTCCCCGTAACGGCAATCAACGGCCTGGGACAACGCTTTCAATGTTGCCTGGCAATCAGAATAGTGGCTTAATTCCGCCCTTTGCAAGTATTCATCCCGGTTTTCATCCCAATCGGGTTTCGGGATCATATAATCATCCAGGGAACGGTATTTTTCTGAATGCAGCAGGTTGAGTACGCCGGATTTGATAGCATCTGCAACCGCAAGATAGAGTAGCGCCTTATAGAGGGACACCCGAAACTTGCCGTCTTGAGCGACTATCAAGCTTCGCTGCTCAAGCGTTAAAAAAGCAATCGGCGCCTGCTTGTCGATATTTCCAGACTTGTTCTGGTAATACACGATGGCTTCCAGTAACAAGGGCTTGCCGCAATTCGGATCAAAAATCGCTTGCCGCACAATATCGGCAACGCGGCCTTGGAGTTTGAGGGAGCGTTTTTCGAGCAGGTCATAGTAACCAATACCCTGTTGCTGAAGAGTGGCCAGTTCATCCTTGAAATCGTTGATGCGCTGCTCGTCAATCGAAACAAAGTTGTGCTAACCCGATGAAAATATATTTCATTGTATTCAATATGTTAAAAATTCCATCGCTAAAATTAGCACACTTTTATTAGAACTCAAAACGAAATAAAGTCATGCTAATATTGTAAAGGGAAATAAAGTCGTGCTAATGTGATAATGAACTAAACCTATTGTTTTAATTACTAAATCATGAAATAATTTTTTCAAAGCTAACGGGGCGAGTTTTGGAAAGTCTCCATTGAGAATGGGGAGGTGAACCCGGTTTTATGAGCGGCTTTGAACAACCTATTTATCCTAAAGTCGGCCCTGGCGGGCACCGGTTTGAAAGCTTCAGTCCTAAGCTCAACCGCCGGGTGGTGTTCTTTGACCGATGGAATGTGGACCAATGGGTGCTCCTGGAAGCTGACCGGGAAGTCACGCGGTTTTGTGAACGTCCTTGCCGGTTACAACCCAAAATTTCCCAACGGTTGGTGGATTTTTGGGTCAAAACCCATACGGGGGCATACGGTTTGCTGATTCAAACCGCACAGGAACCCCCCTCAGACGCTGACAAGACGAAAGATGCACCTATTGAAGAGATCCGTACCGTTGCCATTACAGATTTGACCGCTTGCGGACAGCGTATTCAAAATTGGCGACTGATCTTGCCCTATCTCATTGCGAACCGTACGTTGATCACCCAAGAGTGGACTGATCCGGTGATGGATTTGCTGCATAAACCTCAAACGCTAGGGAGTGTGGAACATCATTTCCGTGGCCGGGATACCGTGCTAATTCGTGCGGCGCTCTTTAAATTGCTGCATCAGGGACACCTAGTGTCCGAAGATTTGGACAAACGTCCCTTGGATGCCTTAACCCATTTCGAATCCGGACATGGGCAAACGTAACCGGATAGATCGACAGTCCATCGATTTGACGGGTTGGCCAAGCGTTGACCGACGCCAGTTGTCGTCTGTGCAACGTGACATCTTTGACCGGAGAGAAAATGCAATACAGCGCTATATTGCCGGTCTTACAACGGTGGATATTGCGAAACAAACCGGCGTGGCACAAAATCAACTGGCCACGCTTTTAAAACGTTGTCTTGAAGTTCATGGTGATGGCCGCCTATTCGGGTTTAGGGCCTTAATACCCCATGTCAGGGTAAAAACGTATCAACGCCGACAAACACCGGATCCAACATCTGACACGACCGGCAACGCCGGTTTATTTTCACAGCTGCTGAAAGCTTATCCTGATTTGGAAGTGATGATCCGACGTGAGCTGCATGCACGAAAGGTGCGGGTCACTGGAGAACCGCCAAAACTTCGTCTGCTAGGCATTGAAGGTTTACATCGGCGTTTTGTCCAGCAATGTCGGGAATTGGGGCTTCGGCCTAGGGACTATCCACTGTGCACCCAAGAACAAGGCATCCGTTCGTTATCGGCTTTCGTCAAACGCTGTTTACATGAAAACTTTGAGCGGGCGGCGCATTATGCCGGGGCCACCCATATTAAAGGCCCGGCATCAATGGATCCACATCTGGCCGCCATGGCCGCGGTGCGGCCGCTGGAAGCCGTCGAATTCGATGGCCATTTGCTCGACATACCGCTGCAACTGGGTATCCCGGATCCCATAGCCGGTGAGCGCATCGTGCCATTAGAACGGGTTTGGCTGCTGGCGGTGATCGACGTGGTGAGCCGTGCCGTCTTGTCCTACCATTTGGTATTGGAGCGGGAATACCGGGCGTACGATGTAATCCGCACGCTGGAAAAAGCGCTCATCCCGCACCCGACACATACCTTCACATTGCCCGGATTGGCCTTACCGGCCCAGGGCGGATTCCCGAACCAATGCTTTCCGGAACTCGCCTACGCCACTTGGGATTGTCTTCGTTTTGACCGGGCGAAAGCCCATTGGGCTGATGACACCTTACGGGTGCTATGTGATTTCTTAGGCTGCATGGCGCACAGTGGCCCGCCTTATCAACCCAATGAGCGGCCGTTTATTGAACGATTTTTTGGCACCTTAACGACCCATTTTTCCCATCGCCTACCGGGAGGGATGAAAGCGAAACTAAAATCGTTGCGTCATCCAAAGCCTGGCGAAGGCGTGCCGATGACGCTGGCCGAATTGGAAGATCTGCTGGAAATCATGGTGGCACATTACAACGGCAGTCCCCATGGGAGCTTGAACGGCCGCACCCCCTTGGAAACGTTAGCGTATTATTTACGGGAAAAACACTCACCCTTACGTTGGTTGGCGGAGCCCCGCCGGCGTAACCTCTGTCTCATGCAAATGCCAAGGCAAGCCATCGTACGCGGGAGCGTGGGCAGGGGAGTGCGGCCGTAGTGCACTTTCTCGGTGTGCGTTACAGCAACGAACGGTTAGCCCATCTGCCCAACCTGATCAATCAGCCGATCCAACTATATTACCATCCGGACGATTTACGCACCTTGCAGGCCTTTTACCCGGACGGCAATGAACTGGGGACGCTCTACGCGGCCCATCCCTCGCGGGAGATCCGCCACAGCGAAACCTTACGTCGGGACATCTGCCGCCAGCGCCGGGCAGGGCGGTTGAAACTCAGGCAAGGTGAAGACCCGATTAGCGCGTATATTGCCATGCAACAAAAATCCGCGCCTAAGAACCGGCACGCGGCCAATAAATTGGCCGATGCGCAACGCATTCGTGACACAGCCGACGCCGTCCCGGAACGGCCCACAGTTTCGGACAATCCTCATTTGGTCGACGGACCGGTCAAGCCAAAAAAGCTTCCCATCGGCAGTGGCCATGTCTTCTAAACGGCCTTGCGATCTCGACATTCATCCCATCAGCCAGCAGACCTACCGCATTGCTACCCCGGCGATCGTCGGGTGTTATGCCTTACTGCAAGAATGTTTGCGCTACCGGATACCCGGTGCGTTAATCTATGGTCGCCCAAGGCTAGGAAAAACCTATGCGATCGATTATCTGCGTTTGCTGCTCAAACGCGATGCCCCAGAGATTGCCAGTTTCCACATCCAAAGCCAGCACAAGGTCGGCCACTCGGAAGGCGGTTTTTTTGCCCACATGTTAAGGGCCACGGGTTATCCGGAGCCAGACCAAGGACGTAACAGTGTCAAACGGGCACGTTTGACTGCCCGCTTACGGGAAGCCGCGTTAGCGCACCGCAGCAACCGCTTGGTCATGCTGTGTGATGAAGCGCAGCGCTATAGTTATAATGAATACGAATGGTTGCGTGATATCCATGACGAACTGGCGTTGCTTGGGATTCGCCTGCATACCCTCCTGGTGGGCCAGCCGCAGTTGTTGCACCAGAAAAACGCCTTTCAATTGCGCGGGGATGAACAAATCGTCGCCCGTTTCATGATCGAAGAATTTAAGTTTTACGGCATTCGCAGTGCCGAAGAGACCGCCACCTGCCTAAACGGCTATGACCAGACCGAATACCCGGAAAAATCAGGTTGGACGTTTACCCGTTTTTTCTATCCGGACGCCTATGAAGCGGGGCTTCGGCTCACCGAGTCTGCGCACTTGGTGTGGAATGCGTTTGCCGAACTCCACCATCAGGCGGCGTTGCCAGGCCCACTGGAAATTCCCATGGAGTATTTCAGCCGCGCCGTAGAGAGTGCGCTGTTAGAAACAGCACATTTGGATGCGGCAGATTTTAAGCCTAATCCCGATTTATGGCGTTTCGCGGTTAAACGTTGCGGCTATCTGAAAGCCCAGCGTGCCGCTGAAAATAACGTCAAAGGGGGCTAATCCATGCGGCATCCGATCATGGTGCTGGATCCGATCCACACGGGCGCATTGAAACTGCGCTACTATCCCGCCAACAGCTTGCAACCGGGTGTCTCCGCCTGGATGATCCTCACCCATTTGGCCTTGGCCAACGGACTGTCCGCCGCTGAATTAAACAGTTTGCTTTGGCTTCCAGTGCTGAAGAGGCCACCCCGGCCCTTTGATTACGACCTCAATCTGCCGGGGTGGCGGGTCAAACATCGCTGCCCGCCGTTACAAGGGGCTTGCTGCACTTTACAGAACGCCACTGGTTTTTCTTCCGGGCATCCGATGGCGGACTATCAGTCCACGACCCTTAGGTTTTGCCCCGAATGTCTTGCCCTCGGCATTCATTTGCCGATTTTTCAATGGGCCTTTATTTCCGTCTGTCCCCGGCATCGCCTGCCGCTGCTTGTACGTTGCCAGCAGTGTCACCAGCCAGTGGCTTATCGGTTCAATGCCGACACCTTCAAACTTCCCGGCCATTGTCCCTGTTGTTTCAAGGCCATGCTGGACATCGCGGCTGTTGACCGGCTCAATCGCCAAGCACAAAAAATATTTCTAGGCTTGCTCGATTTTACCCGATCCTTACAACAATCCCTCAAACAATGCCATGATGCCAGTAACTTAAATGGCTTAACTAGCTGGTTTAAGGCTTTTCCCGCCCACTATCCCGCGCATCCTCTGCGGCACAAACAACCCCAAGCGTGGCTGCGTGCCACCCCCGGGTTTTATCGGCCGCACTGCGCCACCGCGGTAGCCGATATGCACCGCTGCTACCGTAGCATTCGTCGAGGGTTATGGCGCCAACTTAACCGGACTGAACGTCAACAATTGGGCTATTGGCGGCATGGACATCCGGAACTGGAGTCCCGGCCAGTTCCATTGCCCCTTAACCGTCGGCAAACCACCTACCTGTTCTGGCGCATGCTTTGGGAAGGGCGCTCTAAGCCTGGGTCATTGTTTCAACGGACAGAGGCTCCCTACACGGGACTATGGGTGTGGCGATTGTTTAATTTGCCGCCGGAAGCGTACGGAAACGAGGCAGGGACAGCCACTATACAACCCGAAGAGCTCCAAGCCTTCACTGAGGCGCTCTGCCACACCTATTGGCAGTGCGAATCCCTGGCCAACCGAAAAACGGCGGGGGGCCAGTTTTGTTTTGATCGTCACTGGATCGGGATACCTTCTAACTTTCTTCCGGCATCGCCGTTTTTTCAGGCCAGGCCTGGATGATGAATAAAAATTAAGGGGGAGTAAATCCGGTGCAAGGCGGTAAATATCCGCAGGGAAGCAGAAATCGATTTCTTCAAACTATCAACATTAGCACAACTTTACTTCGCTTTTAGCACAACTTTGTTTCGATTGACGCTTCCTTTCGTGCCTACGCATCAAGCACATCGTTACCGATATGCCTGCAAGGCTCGATACCAGGCTCGTGGCTAGCGATTACCTGGACGGGATTCGCGCCCGCTAGTTTATGCAGCATTGCCAGGCCGCAACGGTTAAATAACCCCATCTTGGGTGAATACTACCTTAATCGTCACCGTCATCTGCCGTGGCGGTTTCGCCATCGGTGCTGCGTCCCGTGCCGCCCGTAGCGCCTGTTGATCGAGCTGGATCGAGCCGCTACTCTTACTGATGGACAAAGAACCCAGCAGAATGTTGCCGTTCTCGGTAATGGTAAAACGGATCGTGGGTGCACCTACGTTGCCGGTGTCCCGGGCTTCCTCCGGGTAGTCCAGATGGTTCTGGATATCCCGTTTAAGAACGGCGAGATACTTGCGGATCAGGTTGGCTTCTGATTCGCGCGGCTTTATGGTTTGTTGTATTTGCTGTGACTCGGCACCCGCAGGCACTGCCATTCCGCTTACGGGCTGTGCAGGCTGTAGCGTCTGCCGCTCTGATGGTTGTTTCAACGCCTGCTTTTCTTCTTGTTTGGGTTCCAGTTTCGGCTCAGGCTTGGCCTTTTCCTTAACCCGAACCTTGCGGATGGGTTTTTTCTCCTTTTCGGGCGCTTTTTTTGCTGCTTTCTGAGGCAGCGGCGCGGCGGCTTTCTGAGCAGTGTCAGGATTGGTTTCGCCCCTCTGCTTTTGTTCAACTTGACGGGTGTTGACCATGCCAACTAACTGCACCACTAATTCTTCATGCTGCGGCGGTTTGCTCCGCTTTTTAGCGAATACGCCTATTACAATAAAGGTATGCAGCACCAGCGAAAGAGTCAAGCAGAGCAACTTAAAACGGCTGTCGAATACGAACGTTTTTATCCCTGATTTGAGTCTTGTCACTTCATTCCCTGTTCTTGCCTGCGGTGTGTTAGTTGTCGTTTTGGGTTCAAAATCAGGCCTTGTATTTGCCGGTCTCGACGCCTTCTTTAAGAATTCAGAAAGTCAGGCCAACCTGGGCCCGGATGCGGTAATCGTCTTGATTTGCCAGGGCGACCGGGATCGGTCCAATGCTGCGCGCGAACTGCACCAGTGAATTGAAAGGCCCCCAGCCCGCATAGTAACCGACCCCGATGTCGGACAACTGGATATCGCTCACCTGGGTAAAACCGACATTCTCTACATAAACACCGCCGGTGTCGGCGAACACTCCGGTCGAATGCTTAAGGCCTCTCCACATCGGCAGGCTGTAGCGTAGCTCTGTTCCCACCATAAAGCCGTTGTCGCTGCTAATCGTCTCGCGGAAGACCTTCACGCCATTGCAACTGCTGCAGGTCAGGTACATTTGCTCGATGGGATCGAGATTCTTGTCCAACAACGCTTTCTGTAGACTGACCGTGGCATTCAGACTCCATAGCGGGGTCAACGAGACCATACCGGAAAAATCGAGATTAAGCCGTGCGTAATCCCCGGCAGTATTAACCCCGGCCTTGTTGAATGCTTCTTGCTTAGGGTCGTTGTAGTCGAGATTACCGAAGGTGAAAGCCGCTATCACATTGCTGTAACTCCCTCTCCCGAATACAGAACCCCAGCGTTCATGGCGTAAGCTTAAGGTGCCGGTTTCCGCCTCTCTGGACGTGACGATTCCCGAAAGGCCGACTTTGTCGTGCAGCAACTTTTTCGCCAGCCCGAATGACATGTAGAGGCTTTCGACGCGGCTGCGCAGCAGCGGATAGCTCAGCGATGACGTAAAGAAAAAGGCATCCCCGGTCGCGTCGAGATTGTCATAAATGGATCCCAGCTCGTAGGTTGTCACCGCCGCCGAAATTTCCTCCCGGAGGCCGTTGTCCATCAACGGAAAGTTATATGATCCGCTGCCGTTGACCAGGCCCGTGCCGTCGCTAACCAGCCCGCGGACATTGAGCTGATCGGCGAAACCTAACGGTGAATTCAACGATACACCGCCGCTCAAACGATACTCGCCGGTGAAGCGAGACCCTAAGTTGTCGCCTTGCAGATAGCCCTGCACCCGCTTATCTTTGGGAACACCGACGCCGAAATCGGAGGTGCCGAACGTCTTGCCTCTAGTGATCGTGAGCTTAGGCAGGGCGGCGCCGGGCATGTCGTCGACGAGCAGCATGGCGCGCTCGAGGTCGGCCCGCGACACCGCATTATTTCCTTGCAACGAAGCGAAGTTGCCGAGCAGCAAGCCGTCATTAACCAGCGACTGGTTATCGAGGGTGAACTTGCCAAATTTTCCGACAATGATACGGATGGTCAGCACCCCCGACCTGGCATCCTGCTTCGGCACATAAGCCCGCGCCACCAAGTAGCCTCGACTGCGGTAAAGCGCAGTGAGCTTGGCGGCGGCTTCCTGAATCTGGACCATGCTAAGCGCACGTCTCTTGTAAGGGGCTAGCTCGGCTTGCAACTCGGTTTCGGGAATGAACTCTGCGCCTTCCAGTCGGAACTCATTCACCATCAGTGTTTCACCTTTGGGCAGTATCAGCGGACGCGTTTCCTGCTCAATAATTTCCGGCTCAGGCGCCTCGCGTGGTTCTGGGCGGCTTAATGGTTGCGCTTCTTTGACCGCCTCGCCAGCGCCATAGTTGGGAATCGCGGGCGGGGCGGCTAATGCTGCAACGGAGTCGGTTAAGCCCGTAACCAGCACGAAAAGGGTCAATAGCCGGCACTTTGGGGTGGCAGAGTGAAGGTCTCGGTTCATTAGGTTAATTTTGATAAATAAGGGCTGGAAAAAAGATCGGCAAGCGGAACAATGCATCACTATCGTTTTTGATACCGATTTCATTGCAAATCCCTCTTGACAGTTGCTTCATGGTCTTTTAATTAAATACACGCGGCTTTTCGGGGCATCTTTCACCGCGCAACACAAGGATTGCCCTATTCTCATGTTGAATTATTTGCTTTTGTCCTCTTTTTCATCCTCTTCGTCCAAGTCATAAGTTACGCCATCAACCTCAATACTCCGCACATGCGCGGAATAGCTGGCTGGCTCGATTTGAACAATATTGTTGTCAATGGGGGCTGGGGGGGTCGCTGCGGACGAGATATTGGCGTTAGCTAGGGCATCGGGGCCAGCGTACCGTTGAACCTCCGCTGTCCGTGTCGACCCCAACTGCGATGCAGTCCGGGCGGCATCGGCTTGCTGGGCAGCTTGGGTAGCCGCTTGCTCAGCCTCCTGCTGGGCGGCTTGGGCAGCCGCTTGCGCGGCCGCCTGTTCCTGCGCCGCTGCATCGATTCGCTGTGCGGTGGCCTGGTTGTTCAAGGCTTGCGCCTGGGTGCGCGCATCGCTTGCGTTCTGCGCCTGTGACGACGGCTGCCGCCCTTGGTTGGGAGACGGGTTCTGGTCAGTGGTGTTTGCAGTACCCTCGTTTGAAGGGGTTAAATTACCAATGTCACCAATGCCGAAATTCTGGCCGGTGGTCGCCGAATTGAAGGTATTTCCGGTCAAAACGCCGTTTGTGTTATTGCCGGCGAAACCACCGACATCATATGCGTTATCCGCATTAACCCGCCCGAACGCGGACGAATTATTGATCTGGGCAGCGTAATTCTTCCCTACAAAACCGCCGATAAGGCCGAAACCTCCCTGATCCGGGCCGCCGATCACCGTGCCGGTTACGGATGAAGACGAGGTCGAGTTGCTGATGACGGCGTTGGCATTGAAAAACCCTGAAGTATTTACACCGGCGAATCCGCCAATGTTGCCGAGAGCGATGGGATAACCTTCGGGGGTTTGCGCCACGACAGTAACCGATCCGCTGGAGGAGGAGCCGCTGATCAGAGAGTAGTTGGTGCCAACGAAGCCGCCGAAGCCGATATCGGAGCTAGGATCAACTGTGGCGTTATAATTGGTGAATGTCAGGTTCAGCGCGCCTCTGGCGTAGGAGTCGAGAATGACGCCGAAGGGAAATGGATTGCCGGATTCGTCGGTAAGATTGCCAGACGAGTAATTCAAGCCGACGAAGCCGCCGACGGTCAAAACATCCTTGGTCGTTACCGCCACATCCGCCCCGGAGCGGTAAATAGTCCCATCGCTATACCCGATGAAGCCGCCGACATCAACCAGCGCGTGCAGGCTTCCGAAGTTGTCGGTGATCGCGCTGGCGCTTACCGTACCGCGCGCATAGCTATTGCCGACAAAACCGTGGTTTCGCCCGACCAACGTACCGACATAGCTGAACGACCCCGTCACATTGATATTGACCAGGTTGAGGTTGCTGACGAAACTGCCCTGGAAAACTTCTCCGATCAAGGCGGTGCCATAATTGGCTCCGCTCTGGTCGTTGATGGTCAGGTTTCTGATGGCGTGGCCCAACCCTTCCAATCCAGCCGTTATCCACCCCGCGTTTGAGTCGTAGCCACCCAGCCAATGGATCGGCCATTTAGCAAAGGCTGTTGAAGGTGCTGTCAGGTCAGCGGCCAGTGCGTAATAGCCGATGCTCCCAAATTCCGGAGCAGTATTCGCATCGATCACACTTAAGTCATGCGCCCCCGACCCGCCGATGCTGGTGATCAGGGTGTACCGATTGCCGTTGATGGTCAAAGGGCTTTCGGCCTGGTTGTTGACGAAATCGAGCCGACCCACGAATTCCTGTTTGGTATCGTCAAATAGCGGGTTGAAGCCCCCCAAGGGTGCGCCGTAAGTCGGTGTCGGAACGCCGTTGGCGTCTTTGCTGGTATCTTTAGCCGTGTTATAAGTCGCCACCAGTTCGGCATGGTTGCTTACCGTCATCACCGCATTGAGGTTGATGAGCTTGGCCGCATTGAAAGTCACCCGACCGTCGGCCCAACTTACGGCATCGTTAACGTTGATGTTATTGCCGGCGAAGCGCCAAGCGCCAGGCGCCGTCCAGGTGTGCGGTGCATTAAAATTGATGTCGCCGCCGGCGGTCGCGGTCAAGCTAGCGACGTTCGCCGATGACGGCGCGTTGAAATTGACATCCGCTCCGGCGCTCAGGGCGAGACCGCCGTTCGCACCGGTGATCGGCGCATTGATGTTGACGCTACGGGTGGCGATCAAGCCCAGAATAGTGTTGCTAGACCAATTCACCAAATCATTGACGTTGAGGTCGCCGCTATTGCCGCTGCCCTGGGTTGAGGTTAAGGTCAGGTTATTGCTAGAGAGCGCGTTGCTGACCGCTTGGCCGGTCATGTCGCCACCAGCCGCGGCGATGGTGAAACCGTCCGGGTCGATGAGCCAGTGACCGATCCGACCGGCCGCCGCCTGGGTGGTGATGCGCGCGCTGTCGGCGACCTTAACCTGGTCGCCGCTGGTCTCGATGAAGCCGCCGTCGCCGTCCTCCGGCGCTGAAGCGTCCAGTGTGCCGTCGATATGGGCACTGCCGCCATAGGCATGGACGACGATCTCGCCCTTGAGGTCGCCCAGTGTGTGCGCCTCCACCAGCCCGCTGTTGTTTACTTGGCTGGCCAGCAGTTCGTCGGCGGCGCGGGCGGTAAGGAGCACCTTGCCGCCATCGGCGTAGATAGCCTTTCTGTTCTCCACCAGCGCATTGAGTGCGCCTTGGTCTAAGCTTACATTCAGCAGCGAGTCACCGTTGAAATTGAGGGTGATCTTCTCGCCCGCGCCCAGCGCCACCGTACCACGGCTGGCAATAATGACGCCTTGGTTCAGGGCCGCTTCGCCAATCAACGCCACGTAGCCGCCGTCGGTCGCGCTGAGGGTGCCCATGTTAATCACCGATCCGCTGCCACCAGTGTCCTGAAAAATGTAGCGGCCAGCCTTGAAGTCGGTGCTACGGATAACCAGCGTGCTTGCCACCAACCCGGCGGCATTGACGCTGCTGCCTTTGGTGAACAGGACGCCGCTGGAATTGATGAGAAAGATCTGACCATTGGCGTTGAGCGCTCCGTCGATCACGCTACGTTCATTGCCCAATACGCGGTTGAGGGTGATTGAGGAGGAACCGGGCTGATGAAAGTTGACCGTTTCCCCTCCGCTTATTGAAAAGCCCTGCCAGTCAATCTCCGCCTTGTCCGTGTGCTGGTTGATGTCGGTCACCGCCCCCGTCTGACCGATCTGTGCGCTACCGCTGACGACTATAGCGCCCGTGGGTGAGGCAAGCGTCGTTATGGGGCTGATCCCAAGCCCGGCCGAAAGGGCTAGGACAAGCTTGTGGCGCGGAAACAGTTCGCGGATGTGCTGAATTATAACCATTTTAATTACCCACTCTTCGTTATAACTATTAGTACATAGGTTGAAATATTAACAACGCAATTTGCTTGCCAGTCTAATAAGCCGTAGTGATAACCAGCAGCACTATAACCGGAAGTCGGTCAATTGCAGGTCTATCCAAAGCCAGCTTACATGTATCTCTCACATCGCCGACTTTTTCCAGGGCTATCGTAAGGTAATCGTTATATAGTAATACCTATAATGCAACGCAATTGTTGTATATTTTGTTGTCAAATCAACAAAAGTTGCCTAACAGCAATATCCTGATTCGGAAAATACAGTTGGCTATAAGTACTTGGGGACACCTTAAGGTAAGGAAGCTAACGGCGTTTACTGGGAAAACCGACTAACGCCGCCAGCTCGCGCCGACGGCGTTTGTTTCTTTCTCGAAACTGTTTGAAGTTACCATCGGGTCGCACCGACGGTAACGTTTCAAGTTATAAAGTCGTTGCGTAGCAATAACCCTTAATAACATTTTGAGCAGAAGTAGTGCCCAGGTAATTACGAAAATTAGTCAACAACGTATCGGATCCACTGCCGGAAGGTCTGGCGCTGTTAACTAACTGAATTCCATATTGCGCAATTTTTGCATGGGGATAAGTCGGATCATTCCAGGCATAAGTATGATGGGAGCCGGTGAACGTCTTCGTCGAGCCGGATTGCGTACAAATGGAGGACTGATGAATAAACCCTTCTTTGATAGATCCTGTACTCGTAATAGCCGATTTGGTTAACGAAATATTCGCCCTGACGTTGACAAAAGCCGCCCCGTTCGGATAGGTGGTTCCGGCAAGAGGCGGATAAGCGATAACGCCGCCGGATATCGTATTCAATACGGTGGCTGCGGCAGTGCCATAGGGTGCTGTGGAAGGGTTGGCCAGCACGAGATTTTGCGTTAATGGATAGACTACTCCGGCACTGACGTTAATCGACGGCGACCAAAATTCCAACTCACCTACGGCATACAGCCATTCCGTACCGGAAACAACGAGCGTTGGATGAAGGCTCACGAGGTCGTCTGGGCGTTTTTTATCGGCGGACAGGAACATGTCATAAGTGTTCACGCCGTTGTTGGCGACGATGGTATTGTATAAAACACCCGAACTATCTGGTGTTACGTTAATAGTATTCCCTGGGTTACTGTTTAGAAAGTTTTGTACGATAATACCTAATGTTGTATAGAAATTCGCAGCTACCGCTATATTGATAGTACCCGAGGCGTGGGCGCTGTGATTGGCTAATCCTCCGCACAGCAAAACGCTCAGGATCCACATATTAAGTTTCTTTAAAATCATATAATTTACCTTTTAATGAATTTGTTTAAGACTCAAGCCAATATTTGTAACTGGCTTGCAGCCATCGTTTCGTAAAGACATTTCCGTGGGTTTCTTTAGTGGTAACAATGTTCCGCCAAGGTGTCTTTTCCTGTCTTGGCGCCTTCTGCGAGTGCCGTGCCTGTAAGAAAGCTGACAAAGTCTGTCAATTCTTGGTATTGCGCAGGATTAGACTGATTAGCGCTATTGACCAGTGCAACCCCAGCGAGTTGAATATCTAGTCCCAACACCGAAGGAATAACCCATTGTTTGGCGCCCGGTTCGAAGTGTTTCGTGCCATCCAGCGCATTACAAATCTGATTTAAACCGGTAAAAGCTAAATCGGTTCCGCCGTCGACCTTATCGACATACCTCACTGAGCCATAAGCGCTCACCGAATCGATCGATTTGACGAGAACTCCGCTATTGTCTAACTTGCTATACCAACTGCTGGGCTTGCTGCCACCGAGGAGTTTTTGCGCCGAAAGCCCATAAGGGTCATTTAGCGCAGGATCTGGGATCGATACTGTCAGAGAACTAAGTTCTAGCTTGACATTATCCACTGTCCCGTTAGTGAGAACGCTCTGTATATTGGCCACCTTCTCTGCGCTGCTGTAAAGCACCAGCGAATCTTTGGCGAATTTGATGAGCTGACCATCAAGCGAGATGCCGTCAGCGATGATAGCGTTCGGCGAGGCGGTGGACTTAGACAGGAATAGATCGGGGCCGGTACCCGTTGCGGCGGCAGCGATAATGGCGGCTTGTGCGTCGGTATCAGACATGATTTGTAACCTTACGTTATAACCCAGCCCCAGGTCGCCGGTTACGCTGAGAAAGTCAGAAACCAAATCGGTCGCTACACTTCCTACTGTCGGCGAAGCATAAATTGTGATCGTACTAGTGGCCTGAACATTGGGCGAAAGCAGCGCAACCATTGCTGCCGCTATTGCAAAATGCTTCGCATTACGTATAAACATCGGAATTCCTCTCATTTAGATAAGTAATTAATAGAACAACTAGAATCCTTCCTCAACCGGCGCTAATCCACCCGCTGTAGCTTCCTTATTCGTTATATACTTTAGTATATAATGTTTAGTCTATATGGAAATCCATTTGTTTGTCAATTGATTGACTGCTTCTTTACAAGCGCGCCAACATTTTTCGCGAAAGCTGAAATGGGATCCGTCCGATTTCAGCGGCGAAAAATTTGCTGGCGGTTATTGCCTGTTAATCAACATGCAAAAATTACCAGGGAATCGGGGAAATCAACGTAAGCGCTCATTTAACAGCGTCTGGAACAACTGGAAGAAAGAGGAGATGATGGTGTCCACGTACAAGAAGGTGGACACCTATGACAGAGAAGAAGACGACATTGTCGCGATCATTGATCGCGGGGCACAAGCGGGATGGAAGGTGCTGCTATGACCCGGAAGCGAAACGGGAGTTGGTCGAAGCCTGTTTGCGGCCCGGGGGATCGGTGGCTGGGATAGCGCTGGAACATGGCATCAATGCCAACTTGCTGCGTAAGTGGATCGAGCGTTATCGTGAAAAGGTCACTCCGGTAACCGGCATTCCATCAACTTGGCCGGCCTTTGCACCGGTTCTGTCACTGGCGGCACCGGAGCCGACGGGGTCATCCCTCAGTGTGGTTTTGCCGAATGGCGTTAAACTGGATTTGCAGGGTGTTGAGCCGACCGATCTTCCGCCCTTATTAAACTGTTTGGCCGGCTTGCCATGTTCCGCTTCGAATCTGGATTGAAGGTCTACTTGCATCGAGAACCGGTGGATGGCCGCAAGGCTATCAATGGCTTGGCACTGTTAGTCGAGCAATACCTGGGATTGGATCCTTTCGCACCGGCGATCTTCGTTTTCAGCAATCGCTGGCGGGATCGGATCAAGCTGCTGCTATGGGACCGCACCGGCTTCTGGCTGATGATCAAGCGGCTGGGGAAGCCGATCGTTTTCGCTGGCCGAAGGACGCTGCGGTCGTAGAACTCACCGTGGAGCAGTTGCACTGGCTGTTGGCGGGTATTGATTTGGCGGCGATGCGGCCGCATCCGGAGAGAAATTATACAAAAGTGGGCTGAAGCGATGTCATAAAGCCAGTAGAATAGGCCCATGACGACGACCATCACCCTTTCCACCGGCGAATACCAAGCCTTGCTGGCCGAGCAGCAACGTCTTGCGAATCAACTCCGGGTGATGACGGTCGAGCGTGATTTGCTGAAAGAGCGGCTGGATGCCTATCTGCGCCGATTCTTCGCGGCCAAGTCCGAGGCGCGGGCGAATCCGGCTCAGCGTGACCTGTTCCTGAATGAAGCCGAAGCCTTGGCGCCCGTACAGCGAAGTATTTTTGTTACTACATGTACCCCAATTCCTCTATTATAAATCAATAGGTTATTAGTTGTTTGTTTCAATAAAGTAACAATTTTACTTCGTATGCTTGCGAAGTAAAATTGTTACTTTTCGAATATCGCGAAGTATTTTTGTTACATTCTGTATGCAATGTCAATTTCGTAACTTGATTTTTGAAAAGGGGAGGTTGCGAAATGAGTTACATTAAACCACTGGAGACGGAACGTCCTGCCTGTCGTGATCGATTTGATGCGTTTAGCCCCAAGCTGGGCCGTCCATTGACCCTATTTTCATATAGCCAATTCAACAACGGCTTTTGTTGTAAGCCTTGCCTTCGGTAAAAGCTTTTGCGAACGGCCAGCTTTGCTGGAATCCGAAGACCAAAAACCTGTTTTAATTGATTTCTGGATTCAGGGCGCCACCGCCGAGTTCTTTCTTGTCAATCCGAGATTATGGTACGCCAAAATTAAAGCAGTCCGGTGCCTCTCACTAAGTCGGGTGAACTGATTGACGATATCCACCAAGTAATGTGGCGCTCTTATCGGCGCTGCCAATGGTTGGCCTAGTGGATGCTGCAAAGGGGAGGCATTCTGTTGATGCCAAGCGTGATGAAGTTGATCATTCCAAGGCTATATATTCGCCAATCCAACAAAAAGTAACAACGATACTTCGCAATTTTCGTTGCAATAAAAATAATGATAGTAAAAACAGTCTGTTGCATTTTAGCTTAAAGTTCTGGATTTTTGATTCTATGGGTTTACGTACGGAGCGTTCTGGATGTTACAAAAAGTAACAAAAATACTTACACAAAAATAACAAACATACTTCGTTGGACGGCTTTTGACTCCGCCAAAGCGGCCAAATAACCCAGCCATTTTGGCTTATGGCGCAACCGCGCCAAGGGCGTGCATGTCAGGGCATTGAAGGTTTTCTGGCAGCTTTGGCAACGGTAGCGCTGCAGGCCGCTGGCGAAGCCGTACCTCGACAGCAGAATACCTGCACAATACGGACAAGCAGGTTTCAGCTCAAAGCGGGTTTCAACCAGTTCTATGACTTCGGGCAGGCCGGTTTGCCGGTCAAGTGCGGCCTTGATCACGCTGCGCTGATGATGGCTAAAGAGGTTTGACAGTAATTCATTAAAGTCTTCGGTAATCATCAACTTATCCCAGTCAAATGGCGGTTAAATGATTCGATAGGGCTTTAGCGGGATGATTCCATAATTAACGGTGACATAGCCAATAATTAACACTAGTCAGTCGATGCTGATGCCAAAACATTACAAATAAGCTGTACTCCAGAATTCCAGGCAGCACTCCAGAAAAGCAATAATTCCAGAATAAAGATTGCTAGATAAAGATCATAGTTAATATCTGGTTTTAAATATAGGTACACAATTACAAATGCCCCTAAGAATATATAAGCCAGCGTTGTTAGATCTCGGTACATTAGCCACATTCGATGAGCATGGGAAACGGTTTGGATTTTTTCATTAGCTTTGAATAATCTGTACCAAACCTTATTTTCAACTACTGGCGTTAAAGTCAATTGATCCTGCAATTCAGGAAGGTCTGCTTTCAGCCGTTCATAATCTACTCTGATATCACGTTGAGCATAGATTGAAAATGCACGATGGCCAGGCGCCGCATAGGGCCAGCGTAAATACACTAGTGCATCTTTAACCTGCCTTGGAATAATCAGGCTCAATGCTCCGATAGCCACAGTCGATACTGCCGCAGCTAACCCGGAAAGTTTCCAATTGGTCATAAATGACCCAACCACTTGAGTATCAATTTCTATACTTTGCGAAAAAAAATACAATAGCCCAGTATTTATCAATGTCATGGCAACGATGCTTGGCATGTTGATCATTTTTAATGACGGCATTCGGAGTTCTCCAATGGATTTGTGATTGGGCCTGGTACTGATATCAGCCCTTCTGGTCGATAAATTAAACAGATGCTTGGGACGTTACCCCGCTCTCTTGTCAGATCTACCAATGTTCTTTTGTCTGTCCCTGATGCGCCGCCTCCGTTCGGGTGACTGTGCCAAGTCCCCAAATAAGTGAGCGTATGGCTAGTGGCCTTTTCAAGAGCACTAATTTGCTTTTTCAAACCTTGAATACCAAGAACAAATTCGTCAGTTCGAAATTCACTATCCATAGGAGGTGGAAGAAGACCCGTTACATAAATTGTTCGTCTACCCCAATTGATGTGCCCGATTAAGCCGCCTCCGGTTTCCAAGGGTTTGTGCTGCTCAGTCTCCATGCGCATTCGATCTTTTAAGGCAAAAGGAATTCTTAGCTCCCATTTTGATTTATCTCCAACGTGGATGACTTCGATTTTGGTCGTGGATTGACGCATCCAATTGACTCCTAAACAATCTTCGGTAAGCAATCCGACCAAAAGTTCTCCGTCCTTCGGAATGCCGTTATCGAGTAACTGTGATGTCCGCTCAGCAATGCCAGCTGAAAATAGTGAGATTTTTGCGTCAGACATTTTCATCGAAAATGATGTGCACCCTTGACCGGTGTTTATTCGGTCAAATTTTGTGGATTGATATAATTTAGTCCCAATCGTGCTGGACTCCCAGCCTAGTTGATAAAGCTGGGCAACCAAATCGTCGACCCTTGGATTTCGGTCTCTTCCTTCTAGGCCAAAAAAACCAATCTGCCCGCGACCATACAGCGCAATTTGAAGGAGTGGCGCACCGAAATTCTTTGGGCTGACCACGCAAAGAGCATCTTGCACAGAACTGGAAGCCGTCGCGTCGATAATTAGCCCATTACATTTTGCAAACAGGTCTGGCTTATTTTGTAGCCTGAAAATGACATCTTCCAGGGATTTACTCACTTCAGTAACATTGGCACCAACTTGCTTTAGTAGGTCTTTAGTTAACCAAACCTTGGGGAGCATGAATTCGGCCGCAGCAAAATTTGCTACGGCATGTCTTGCGTTGTTATGTGGCGAAAAACAATCTTTGTCATAAAGCCTAAATGGACCATGTCCAGAGCGAGCGAGATGCAATGCAATTTTTGATCCCAAGCTGCCACAGCCGATCATGGCAATTTCTTTGCGGTGATCTGCTTTGTTGAAATTACGATCCGAGGTTTCGGCTAATAGCTTTGGATTCACTTTCCGAATTTGTACTAATGGAAAAACCGTTGTTCGGGTTAATTGCAATCGGTGGTCTTTGTCAGAAGTAAAAGTAATTCCATAAGGAATGACTTCAATGTCACTGTCTTCGCCGATTAGATTGCAGGGTCGTTTTACGGTAAATATGACAGCAATATCCAATTTTTGCTCTATTAGAGGAAGGGAGATTTTTTCGCTAATTTCCTTTAGACGAATTTCCAGCCCAGATCGACAGCCATAATTTTCGGCTCTAACCAGCAACTGTTCAAGGCTATTGACATCGTCCGGTTGATAAATAGAAATTGTGTTTTTGATTCCACCTGAAACCACCAGCCCCAGGGAATAATTTGTCCCAAATTGAGATCGTTTAGTGTTGCCTATTTCGAAGTGTCGAATAGCTTCGCCGATGGTCGGATAGAACATACTTTCATCAATAATTCGACCGGAATGTCCTATAACAGATTGCCAATATTCATACCGAATATATTGGCATAATGGCATTTTCGCTTTGGTAATCCGCTCACGAATGATGGATATTTCGGTAACAATCGATCCTTCAACGCTATCCCTTCGAATTGGTTCCCACCCTTGTCCGGAGCAATCCAGTAACTCTCCAGCCGCAGCTTTACTTAACCAATCGGCGAGCTGGTTGATTAAGCCGTTTATCCAGTCCGGTTCATGCAATAAGTCGTCAAGCCTACCTTCATAAATGCAAGGCGAGACCAATTCGCCTTGTCTGCCCGGATTAATATGCGGGTGGGCTCGATTGAAATCTGCACGCAAGAAAAGCCGAGGGGAGAGGCTGGGGAAAGCTGCTGGAAATAAAATCTTCACCCATTCGATTGCCTTAACACCGGTTTTAGTGATTCCTTCATTAACAGCATCTCGTGGCAACGGGACAATCAAGTTGATTTCGATTTCCCAGTTTCCATGCTTGTCCTCACTGGGACTGATGTCTGCATTTTTCACGGAAGGATGGGCTAGGATTTGGCTAATTGCTTCTTTCACAGCGATTGGCGGATCCTTTGAGAGCAATCCCACAGTATTAACCATGTCGCTTTGGTTTTGCACCTGAGGCAAGTCCAGCACCAAAGGTAATGTTGCTAGCTAGTTTTGGACTTTTTTGGGGGCCTCCAGATGTCAGTGTAATTTCAATGACCTCTTGATCTTGAGTTCCTGTACAGACAAATTCACCATCGACATTCTTGGCGATGGCTTCATATTGTTTCTTGGCCCCCCAGCACGGCGGATCGTTATCATCGTCTTTGATGACATTACTGCTGGCGATAACCGTAGCGTAACGTTCTGCTTGTGAGAGTGCCGATTTGGCTTCTTGGTCCACTTTAGGGTTTTTAGAACGGCTCCAACTGTCTTCCGACAAACTATGCCAAGAACAATGATGTGGCGATAACAAGATGTCATAACGTAAACAGTGCGTGTCATATCGGTGTTTCTGCCATAGTTTGCGCCAGATTGCGACTTCCGCGTCGCCTCCACACAAAAACCGGTTGGTTTTAGCGCCGTAAGGCCGTGATGCAATCTTAAATTGCAAGATGACACTTGAGTGATTCTTGGATAACCGATCTTCTTCTTCAATATCCTTGGACTGCAAGGGGCCAAGCACAAACACTTCGACCATTTGAGTTTCACGTTCATTAATCTTGGTAAATGTTTTGTCTACCTCAGTCAATATTGCTTCTAGGCCATCTGTTTTGTTGTCTTCATCTTTACCAATAACTCGGATGCGATCACCGGCTTCGCCGATTTTTTGGGTTTCTTTGTACAAATTGACGCGGCGCTTTGCTTCAGTATTAAACGCTTTGGCATCTTCGCAAAGTGTATGCCCGGTTCGACGGTCTGCACGCCGCCAAACAATAGGGGATGACCAAATTTCTTGAATGATAATTTTCGCTTGCTCTCCATCCTTAGGCTCTTTGTAGCAATCAATTGCGCCAAGATGGAAATGTTTGCTTAAGCCTCTCAAGTGGTCTTGGTCTGGATGGGTTTGGAGAAAGACATCAACGTAGGGGCGTCCATTGGAATCGTTATTAAGGCGATTTCTCAGTTCGCTGGAGACGTCGAAATAATCTGCATTGGCTTCGTCGTCCGCGCTTTCACGGATGTTCATGTCGATCAAAATCTTGGTTTGGCTGGCATCATCAAGCTCAATCAACGTCATATCGCCGTTGCCAACCGGAAAAAAAGTAATTTTTGTACTCAATTCGAGTCTCCACTGATATTTAATAAACACTATATATTATGATTTTTAAAAATAATAACACAATATATAGTTACTAATGGCAATATAGGGTTGCCATATAATATTTCAAGGCAATGTTAAAAATAAAATAAATTGCATCAAAGTAATTGACGCAAATGATGTTATCACGACTGTTTATATTGTCAATACTTAAATTGCATCAAATTGCATGATGCAATTTAAGCAGGTATGATGGCTGACAAAATATATCTATTCACTACTAACCATGAAGCTCCTAAAACAAATTGCCACAATCCGAGCCGGATATGCCTTTAGAGGAAAAATAGAAGAAGATCAAAACGGAAATGTCCACGTGATCCAGATGAAAGATGTTGATGTTGGGAAAGGCATTGATTGGACTGGCTTAGTCGTGACTGATTTGCCAGGGAAGAAACAACCGGATTGGTTGAAAAATGGTGACTTGTTATTTGTGGCCAGAGGCAACCGCAATTTTGCGTTGCTATTCGATGAAGTGCCGTTCGATACGGTGCTTTCTCCACATTTTTTTCATTTGACTGTTAAGCGCGGAGTCAACATTTTGCCAGGTTTTTTGGCATGGCAGATTAATCAAGAACCGATCCAACACTATTTACAAAAATCATCCCATGGCAGCATGGTGCAAGCTATTGGTCGGCAAGTGTTAGACAATATGCCCGTTGCGATTCCATCGCTTGAAAAACAACAGGCCATATTGTCGGTTAACCACGCATGGCAACAACAACTCCGGGTAATGGCGGCTTTAACTGACAATATGCAGCGCACCATGACCGGGATAGCCAAACAAATACTACGTGAAAATTAAAAAAACCAGAGAACACGCTATGAACGAAAACAGGGAACCGATCAAACAGGATGACATTAACAAAGCCGTCTGGGCCGCGTGCGACAGCTTTCGCGGCACTGTAGACCCCAGTATCTATAAAGACTATGTCCTGACCATGCTGTTTTTGAAATACATATCCGATGTATGGCAGGATCACTACGACCAATACCAAAAAGAACATGGCGACGAACCGGAGCTGATTGAAGAACTGTTGAAAAACGAGCGCTTCGTCCTTCCCAAAGCGGCAGGTTTTTACCATTTGCTCGAGCATCGGCATGAACCCGGTAATGGCGAACGTATCGACCAAGCCTTACATGCCATCGAAGAAGCTAACATCAGCAAACTGCGTGATGTGTTCCAGGACATTAGCTTCAATTCCAACAAACTGGGCGACGACAAACAGAAAAACAACATCCTGCGCCATTTATTGGAAGACTTTAACAAGTCCACCTTAGACTTGCGTCCGTCCCGAATCGGCCAGTTGGACATCATCGGTGGTGCTTACGAGTTTTTAATCAAAAACTTTGCCGCCAGTGCTGGCAAAAAAGCGGGCGAGTTTTATACCCCACCGGAAGTATCCGATTTGATAGCTGACATCTTGGAACCCCGCGAAGGTGACGAAATAGCTGATCCGGCTTGTGGCTCCGGCTCATTGCTGATGAAATGCGGGCGCAAAATTCGGGAAAACTTCAACGGCTCCAAAAAATACGCCTTGTTTGGGCAGGAAGCCATCGGCTCCACTTGGGCACTTGCCAAAATGAACATGTTCCTGCACGGCGAAGACAATCACCGTATCGAATGGGGCGACACCTTACGCAACCCTAAATTGCTCAATCCCGATGAAAGCTTAAAACATTTCGACATCGTCACCGCCAATCCACCGTTTTCTCTGGAAAAATGGGGCTACGAAGAAGCCCAGCATGACCGTTTCAGCCGTTATCGGCGTGGCTTTCCGCCCAAAACCAAAGGTGATTACGCCTTTATTTTGCACATGATCGAAACCCTTAAACCTGGCACCGGGCGAATGGGTGTGGTCGTGCCGCACGGCGTGTTGTTCCGTGGTGCCGCCGAAGGCCAAATTCGAAAAAAATTGATTGAAGAAAATTTGCTCGATACGGTTATCGGCCTGCCGGAAAAACTATTTTACGGCACTGGCATTCCTGCCGCTATCTTGATTTTCAAAAAGCGTAAAACTGACGAAAAAGTGCTGTTTATTGATGCCAGCCGTGATTACCGCGACGGCAAAAACCAGAATTTTCTTCGCGCCGAAGACATTCAAAAAATTGTCACCACTTACCGCAACAGACAATCCATTGATAAATACGCCTACTTAGCGAGCCTTGCCGACATTCAGGAAAACGACTTCAACCTGAATATTCCGCGCTATGTCGATACCTTCGTGGAAGAGGCGGAAATTGACTTGCTGGCGGTACGCAAGGAGCGTGAGCAATTGAAGGCGCAATTGGCGGAACTGGAAATCGAAATGGACCACTACTTGAAAGAGCTGGGTTATGACGCTTGATGCTGCAAACAACCCGCTGTTGTCGGAAATCCGGCACATCATCGAGCAGGCCCGTCAGCGGGTGCATCAAACCGTCAACAGCGAAATGGTGCAAGCCTATTGGCATATCGGTCGCGTGATTGTCGAAGATGAACAGCAAGGCCAGCAACGCGCTGCTTACGGCAAACAGCAATTGCAACACTTGTCGGAACAACTGACACGCGACTACGGCAAAGGTTTTGATGTTTCCAATTTGCGTAACATGCGTCGGTTTTATCAAAGCTTTCCAATTCGAGACACACTGTGTCTCGAATTGAGCTGGAGCCATTATCGTGTGTTGTTGCGGCTGGAAAACCCGCGTGCCCGCGATTGGTATAAGCAAGAAACGTTGGAACAAAACTGGAGTGTACGGGCTTTGGAGCGGCAGATTGGCGTGCTGTATTACGAACGCCTGTTAGCCAGTCAGGATCGCACCGCCGTCGAGCAAGAAGCACAGGCAAACACCACGCAACTAAGCACCAGGCCAGAAGAGTATCTGCGTGATCCTTATGTGCTGGATTTTCTGAATTTGCCAGCACAAAGCTTCTTGGAAAGCGAGCTGGAACAAGGTTTGATTGATAACTTGCAACACTTTCTGCTGGAGCTGGGCAAGGGCTTTGCCTTCGTTGCCCGGCAACAACGCATCAGCACCGATGACCAAGATTTTTACATTGATTTGGTGTTTTACAACTTCAAGCTCAAATGCTTTTTACTGATCGACCTGAAACTCGGCAAGCTGACTCATCAGGATGTTGGGCAAATGGATAGCTATGTGCGGATTTACGACCGACATAAAAAAGGCGAGGACGACAACCCGACCATCGGCCTGATCTTATGCAGTCAAAAAAGCGAAACCATCGCCAAATATTCGGTACTGGCGGACAACCAACAATTGTTTGCAGCTAAATATCTGCCTTATTTGCCGACTGAGGACGAGCTGAGATTAGAGTTGGAACGGGAACGGCAAGCGGTACAGCAGCGATTGACAGTGAAGGGAGAACGCCATGGTATCTAAAGGGTGGACGCGACAGAAAGTAGGTGAATTATTTGATGTTCAATTAGGCAAGATGCTGAACCAAGAAGCAAAAATGCAGCATCCACAATTTCCTTATTTGACCAACTTTAACGTTCAATGGGGAAAATTTTACATGGATGAAATGAACGAAATGCACTTCACTGAAAAGCAAAGAGAGAAGTTTTCTTTAAAACATGGCGACGTGATTATGTGCGAGGGGGGGGAAGTCGGACGTTGTGCAATATGGAACGAACAATTATCAACTTGCTACTACCAAAAGGCGTTACATAGATTGCGAACTAAGGGGAATATTCTTCCAGAATATTTTCAATATTATATGGAGTCATTAGCTGGAAAAAAATTACTTGATGACTATACGACTAGAACAAGCATTTCCCATCTAACGAGAGAAAAACTGGTAAAGCTGCCTGTAAATTTACCGCCGGTTAGTGAACAAAAGAAAATTGCAAAGATCCTGTCCGTTTGGGATCAAGCCATCTCGACTACAGAAAAATTGCTGGATAATTGTCAGCAACAGAAAAAGGCTTTGGTGCAAATTTTGCTAAAAAGTCAAATACGTTTTCCAGAATTCGAAGATGAATGGAAGAGATATAGACTCAAACAAGTTTGTGACTTTAAAAAAGGATATGGACTTTCAAAAGATCTTATTTCTAGCAACGGCAAATATAAATGTATTCTTTATGGGCAGCTTTATACGAAATATGGAGAAGTGATCAAAAATATCGTAAGCCGGACTAATTCTGAAGAAGGAACGAAATCTGTTGCGGGAGATATTTTGATACCATCATCCACGACAACAACTGGCATTGATTTAGCTAATGCAGTTGCTTTGCTAGAGGATGACGTTTTGCTTGGTGGCGATATAAATATTTTGCGTCCAAACCGTAATTTAGTATGTTCAATATTCATAGCCCATTTATTAACCCACATAAAAAAGCATCAAATTGCTTCTTTCGCTCAAGGGGTTACTATTATTCACCTATACGGTAACGATCTGAAACACCTTAATATTGAACTTCCAAAACTAGAAGAACAACAAAAAATTGCCCAAGTGCTTACCGCAGCCGACCGCGAAATCCAAACCCTACAACAAAAGCTCGCCTGCCTGAAACAAGAGAAAAAAGCCCTGATGCAACAACTACTCACCGGCAAACGCCGCGTGAAGGTCGATGAGTCATGAATACTGCCGCCCGCTTCGCCGAAATCGACCGCCTAAAATCTCGTCTGGACAGCTTGCGCCCGCTACCCGAACACACCGTCCGCACGCTACACGAACAGCAAGTGTTGGAATGGACTTACCATTCCAATGCTATTGAGGGCAATACCTTAACCTTGAAGGAAACCAAGGTGGTGCTGGAAGGCATCACCATCGGCGGCAAGCCGTTGCGCGAGCATTTCGAGGTCATCAACCATAAGGAAGCCATCGATTATGTCGAGGCCATCGTAAAAAACCAGGAAACCTTGAGCGAGTGGCAAATCAAATCCATCCATCATTTGGTGCTGAAAAATATCGATGACCGCAATGCCGGGCAATACCGCAAGGAAAACGTCGTCATTGCCGGTGCCGAGCATTTGCCACCGAATTATATTCAAGTGCCGGAAGCGATGGCGGGTTTGGTGGATTGGTATCGGCAAGTGACTGGTTTGAATTTTCCCTCGGCAAGTGCTCCATGCTTTGCTCTACCTCCCGCATCCTTGCAGTCGTCACCCCAACCCTCTCCCGTTGGGGAGGGAGCTTTATTGATGCACGCAGTGGAATGCGCAGCCCGTTTGCATGTCGATTTCGTCGACATCCATCCGTTTGTGGATGGCAACGGTCGTACCTCGCGGTTATTAATGAACTTTGAACTGATGCGCCAAGGCTTGCTGCCCGTGATTATTCCGGTCGAAAATCGCTTGGCCTATTACGATGCCTTGGATACCGCGCATACCCGTGGCGATTACAGCTTGTTTATCGAATTAGTAGCCAGCTTGGAGCAAGCCACCCTAGAGCGTTACTTGCGGATCGTAGAAGGTTCAGTTCCCTCTCCCTCCGTACCCACAGGGCATAAAGGAAAGGGCTAGGGTGAGGGGATAAAAATGAAAGAACTCGCTAGAGCCTTAAGAAAAAATCAAACCGATGCTGAAAAATTGCTGTGGTATCGGTTACGCAACCGACAGTTAGAGGATTGCAAATTTCGTAGGCAGCAGGTTATAGGATCGAATATAGCTGATTTTCTGTGCTTGGAACCAAAATTAATTATCGAATTGGATGGTGGTCAGCACGCTACTCAGCAGGATCAGGATGAACAGCGCACCCGTTTTTTGGAGTCTTTGGGGTATCGGGTGTTGAGGTTTTGGAATCATGATGTCATCAGGGATATAGAGTCGGTATTGGAAGCGATTCGATTGGTTGTTAATGAGCTTTCTGAAAAAAAGCCCTCTCCAGAGGCATGAGTATCTACACAAATCTAAAAGCTCCTTCTCTCAAAGGGAGAGGGAGTTAAATCGCAATATAACCTTATGTTTTTATTATGTTTAATACTTGTGTAGATACCTATGCTCCAGATAGAGAGGGCTGGGTGACGACTGCGAGGACGCAGGAGGTAGAGCAAAGCATGGAGCAATTGCCGAGGGGAAATTACAATAAGGAAAATTGCTTATTATTATCCCCTCATCCCGACCTTCTCCCTGGGGGAGAAGGAGCTAATCAATGAGCATCATCCCTGAAACCAAGGAAGTCTTCAGTTCGCAAATCCCTGCCTTGCAGGTGTTAATGGCGATGGGCTATGAGTATCTGTCACCAACGCAAGCACTGGCCTATCGTGGCGGGCAAACGTCCGAGGTGTTGTTGCGGTCGGTGTTGATAGCTGAATTGCGCAAACGCCGATTCAATTGGAAAGGCCAAGCGTATCCGCTCTCTAATAATGCCATTGACGACATCGTGCGGCAGTTGGCTTCGCCCGGTTTGGGCGAAGGTTTATTGTCCGCCAATGAGCGGCTGTATGATCACTTGACCTTAGGGTTGACCGTGACCGAATTCATTGACGGTAAAAAAGCCCAGCCCACCATCGCCCTCATTGATTGGGAAAACCCAACCAACAATCGCTTTCAGGTCACTGACGAATTTGACGTGTTGAATGCCGGAGGCACTGGCACAAGACGGCCCGATGTCGTTTGTTTCGTCAACGGTATTCCGTTGGTGTGCATCGAAGCCAAGCGCCCCGATCCGCATAACCCGCACAAAGATATGCTCAAGGAAGGCATTTCCCAGCACCTAAGGAACCAGGGTGTCGCCGAAATTCCGCATTTGTTTGCCTACAGCCAATTGCTGTTATCTGTGAATGGCTTGGATGGTCGCTATGGTACGACACGGACGCCCGCCAAGTTTTGGGCGTTATGGCGGGAAGAATTGCTGAAAGATGAGGAATTTGACGCTATTAAAAATACGCCATTATCAGATGCCCAGACTATTCAATTGTTTGGGCATAGACCCGATGGGATGGGTCGGCATTTCGAAAGCCAAGCCGCACAAGGCAAGCTATTGCCCACGGGTCAGGATAAGTTGATTGTCAGTTTGCTGAAGCCAGACCGTTTGCTGGAGTTTATCCGCTTTTTTATCCTGTTCGATAAGAAAAACGGCAAGATTGCCGCCCGTTATCAGCAGTATTTTGGCATCAAAAAATTGCTAGGTCAGGTGATCCGCAAAGATAGCCGTGATGCCCGTCAAGGCGGCGTGATCTGGCATACTACAGGGTCGGGAAAGTCATTTACGATGGTGTTTATGGCTAAGGCTTTGATATTGCATGAACAGTTAAAACTGTGCCGCTTTTTCGTGGTGACTGACCGAATTGATTTGGAAACCCAATTGAGCAAAGTCTTTGCCAATGCCGGTGCGCTGGCTTCCCCTAGGGACATCGAAAAAGCCAAAGCCACGTCCGGCAAGGATTTGGCGCAGCGCATCAGCCACGGTAACGAGCGGATTTTATTTTCGATTATCAATAAGTTTGCTACCGCTTCCAAGCAGCCGGAATGCCACAATTCCAGCTCTGATATTATCGTTTTAATTGATGAAGGCCATCGCAGCCACGGCGGCGAAACCCACGAGCGGATGCGCTTAGCGTTGCCCAACGCGGCTTATGTTGCCTTTACTGGCACACCGTTACTGAAGAACGATAAAACGACCAATAAATTCGGCCCCATCATCCATGCCTATACCATGCAACGTGCGGTGGAGGATGGCACGGTAACGCCCTTACTGTACGAAGAACGCGTACCGGAGTTGGGCACCAATTCCAAGGCCATTGATTTGTGGTTCGAGCGCATCACCGAAGGGCTAACTGACAAGCAACGCGCCGACCTGAAAAAGAAGTTCGCGCAAAAAGGCCAAATCTACCAATCCGATAGCCGTATCGAACTGATCGCACACGACATTGCCGACCATTTCGTGAAAAATGTTGCCGATGGCCTCAAGGCGCAATTGGCAACCGACAGCAAACTGTCGGCGATCCGTTACAAGAAATATCTCGATGAAACAGGCTTGGTGTCCAGTGCCATTATCATGTCACCGCCCGATACCCGTGAAGGCCATGATGAGGTGGACGAAAGCTATAAGCCTGAGGTGCAGCAGTGGTGGTTAGAGCAGGTCGGCAACCAAAGCGAAGAAGCTTACAGTAAAGAGGTCATACGGCGGTTTGCTGAGGAAGATGATCCGCAGATTTTGATTGTGGTCGATAAATTGTTGACGGGATTCGACGAACCCCGTAACGCGGTGCTGTACATCGACAAGCCGCTGAAGCAACACAATCTGATCCAAGCGATTGCCCGCGTCAATCGCCTACATGAGTCGAAAAAATTTGGTCTGCTCATTGATTACCGGGGGATTTTGAAAGAACTGGATACCACTTTGGAGGCCTATCAAAATTTAGCCGAACGGACTCAAGACGGCTATGACATCGACGATTTGGCGGGTTTGTACCACCCCGTCAGCACCGAATATAAAAAATTACCTGGCTTGCATGACAAGCTATGGGCGATTTTTAAGGACGTCAATAATCGGGCGGATTTGGAGCAGTTCCGGCAGGTTCTGATTCCGCATTACCAAACCGATGATGCAGGTGATGGTTACGATGCGAAGCAACGGGTACGGGAAGATTTTTACGAGGCGTTGACAGCGTTTAGTTTATGCCTGGAAGTCGCGCTGGGATCGGGTAGTTTTTACGAAGACCGTAGCTTCAATGAGGAGGATATTCGCATCTATAAACGCGATGTGCGCTTTTTCAGTCAACTTAGGCAAATTTCCCGCCAAGATGCGGGTGAAACGATTGACTATTCAGACTACGCGGCACGAATCAAAAAATTGATTGATAAGCATGTGGTCGGCGAAGGTATTCGGGAGCCTGAGGGTGTTTTTATCGTCAACGAGCTAGGTAAACAAAAGCCTGAGCAATGGAGCGATGAAAAAATCCGTAACGAAACCGACATTATCCGCACCCGGTTGAAGAAAACCATCGAGCAAGAACTCCAAGACGACCCTTATACACAAAAGGTCTTTTCGGAACTATTGGAACAGGCTATCCGCGAGACAGAAGCCATGTTCGAACACCCGTTTAAACAGTATGTCTTTTATAAGGATTTGGAAGAAAAGCTGGCTCGCCGCGAGGTGGTGGATATACCAAGTCCATTGGCTAAAAATTCGCACGCAAAGGCTTATTTCGGTGTGCTCAAATTGGTTATCGGCGAAGACGCTTTTGTTGCCATGTCACCCGAGGAAATAAACCATTATGTCGGAGAAGCTTTTGCTATTGACGAAGTGGTTGATAAGGCGGTTGCGGAAAACTCTGTCAATCCGCAAAATATTGAAGCTGAAATTCGTAAAAGTTTATTGCCACGGTTGTTTAAGCTGATTGGCATGGATAAAGCCAAGGAAGTGATTGAACATATCGTGCAAATTACCCGTGTCGGCCTGTCCAAAGAACGCTAATGCAACAGACCATTCGCTACGGTAGCGAGGAAATCCATTATCAAGTCACTTTTCTGACCCGTAAAACTTCTAAGATTGTCATCCATATCCATCCTGATGGGAGGGTACAAGTGGATGCACCGGAAGATGCTGACTTACAGCAGATTAAGCAAGCGGTATTGAAGCGTGCGCGTTGGTTATCCCTGAACTTATTCCGTATTCGTGAAGCGCGATCGGAAGTATTGCCCAGACAATATATTAGCGGCGAAAGTCATTTTTATTTGGGGAAGCGGTATCCCTTAAAAATAGTGGCGTTGGCCAACAATCATCCGCCTACGGTGAAATTGTTGAGAGGGCAATTACACGTTGCCACTGCCGACCGTTCCAGTGAAAAAGTGAGGCAACTGTTAAAAGACTGGTATGCCTCTCACGCCCGTCAAGTTTTTCATCGCCGCCTAAACGCTTTGGTGCCTAGCGTGTTGTGGCTGAACGGCGAATCTCTCACGATTAAACTGCTGACAATGAAGAAACAATGGGGAAGCTGTTCGCCTCAGGGACATATCCTGTTGAATCCGCATTTGATAAAGGCTCCCACAGAATGTATCGATTACGTGATTATCCATGAGCTTTGCCATCTAAAGGAACACAATCACAGTCCCGAATTCTACAGACTATTAAGTTTACAAATGCCCGGATGGAAACAAATTAAGATTAAGTTGGACGGGATGGCTGAGTTGCTGTTGAATTATTAAAATTTCTTACGCTGTTGAAAACAGCACTCCTAAAAATGCTTATTAAATCTTTTTCTTGTTGTCTAAAAAATGAAGGTTTTTTAGACAATCGGCAAAACGCGCAATATCAACGGCTTGCAAGTCCAGCAATTTTGTCTAACAATAGGGGCATGAAATACGGTTATGCACGGGTCTCGACCGATGACCAAAAAGCGGATTTACAGATTAACGCCCTGACTAAGGCGGGGTGCGAGTATATTTTTACCGACACGGCCAGCGGCGCAGTCGCCAAGCGGCCAGAATTGACGCGCTGCCTTGAATTGCTACGGGCTGGGGATACGTTGGTGGTCTGGAAGCTCGACCGTCTGGGGCGGTCTCTGTCGCATTTGGTGGCGGTGCTGGGTGAACTGCAAGGCAAGGGGGTGGCCTTCCTGTCCTTGACCGAAGCCATCGACACCGGAAGTGCGGCGGGGCGGTTGATGGGTCACATACTGGCGGCACTAGCCGAGTTCGAGCGGTCACTGATTATCGAACGCACCCAAGCCGGATTGAAGGCGGCGAAGCGGCGCGGCCAGAAGCTGGGGCGTAAACCGTCACTCTCCAGCGAACAGGTCAAACACGCGCGGGAATTGCTAGACAGGGGCGAGAGTCCGGCTGCGGTCGCCAAACTGCTCAAGGTTTGCCGTGCCACACTTTACAATAGCGTGAAGGCTAGGAATTAAGCACATGTTTGAACATTTCTAAACTCAAGTTTATCATCATTAAGGTGAATATTATGACAGATAATGACAACAAAATTCGCCAAACGGCAATTTCAGGACGTGATTCAAAACAAGTAGGGCATGACAATAAGGAAACAAATATAAAGCTATATATTAGTGTGTTTTTTATCTCTATAATAATTTTTTCTATCTTAATATGGCTTAAATAAAGCTTAAGTAATTTGACATAAGTTTTATGGTATAAAATATAAGCTTTTTGAGCCACCACCACCATGCCACGTTTAAAATTTGTCCGGCCACTCAGCGACACAGACAAGCAAGAGTTGGATGCGCTTTACAAGACCCACCCAAACTTTAAGGTGCGAAGACGCGCCCACGCCTTGTTGCTGAGCGGCAGCGGGCATACGATAAACCAGCTACAAGCCATTTTCCAGGTTGACCGTGACCCTATCAGCCAGTGGATCAACCGCTTCAACGCGCAAGGTGTCGGCGGGCTTGGGGATTTGCCGCGCTCCGGGCGGCCACCGATTTACACGCCCGAAGAAATCGCACTGTTCCGGGCCCAATTGGACGAAGAACCGCGCCAAATCAAGCAGGCCCAAGCCCTTCTGGAGGCCCGGACCCGGAAAAAGTCGGCGACCGGGACGTTAAGGCGCATTTTAAAAAAACCGGTTATTCATGGCGGCGGTGCAGGCGCTCCGTAAAAAGCAGGCGTTGTGCCGAGGGCTTTGCCAAGGCCAAGGACATCCAAACCGCCCTGAAAAAATGGGACGATGAAGACAAAATCAGCCTGTTCTATTTTGACGAATCCGGCTTCAGCACCGCGTCCTCCGTGCCTTACGCCTGGCAACCCAAAGGCCGGACGTTGGAAATCCCCTGTTTCCATAGCCAGCGCCTCAATGTCCTGGGGTTTGTTTCCCGGGACAGCCGGTCTTTTTTCCACACCGTTGAAGGGCGCGTCAAAACTGAACAGGTGGCCGGAGCCTTCGACCAGTTCGCCGCACACTATGGCGACGGCTACGCCGTCCATAAAAAACCGTGCGTCGTCATTATTGACAACGCTTCCATGCACACCAGCCGCGCCTTTCTGGCACGCCGCGACGACTGGATGGCGCAAGGTGTCGTGTTGCATTATCTGCCGCCCTATAGCCCTGAGCCCGACCTGATCGAAATCGTCTGGCGCAAGATCAAGTATGAATGGCTGCCCCTATCGTGCTATGCCAGTTACGGGACATTGAAACAGGCCGTATTGGACATCCTTTCAAAATTCGGCGATGAATACCGGGTTACTTTTGTGTAATTACTTATAAGCGATGCTACCAAACGCTCTTCCTGTTTAGAATCCGGTGTTATAGACACTAGCCAGCTAAAGAATAAAGCTGTTAACAGCAATAAAATGAAGAGCAGGCGATTAATCCCCTCTTGCAAACTACCAAAACCAATTTGTAGGCGTTGCCGATGTGTTGTTGCAATCATAACCTGCCAGCCGATTTGCAGCCATAGACCTAACCAAGCCCAAACTGGGCGGGACAAAATGGCTGTGTTCCATCTTTGCCAATGCAAGCGCGTATAACGCCATTCGCAGACACACAAGCGACGCAAGCCGAAGCCAAATTGTGCCATTTGCCGCCACCAATGCAAGGCGTTATCGCTTCTGTCCAGTGTTTTTGCCCACAAATAAGCCAACATCGCAATGTCTGTACTTAGACAAATTTGCTGCCAGAACACCAAGTTTTCGTCGTGATAGGGTAAGAATTTTGCCTGCATCCACCAGAACATGAACACAGGCCAGATGACCAGCGATATTAGGCTGATGCTTACCATAATTAACTGCATGATGGTGCTACGCCGACCTAGCAGCCAGTGCATAAAAGGCAAATTACCCAAACGTCGGCGGATGTTGTCTTGCATATCGAACGATTCTTTTGACAAGACTTCTTCAAATTTGAAGGCGAGTTGGGAGAACAAATAATGCTGCACTAGGATGTAAAGGTGCATAAAAAACAGGAAGGGCGGCATAAACCAGTAAAAGCCCAAGACTGGTATTTCGACATCTAACAAAGGCAGCTTGACAGGCGATATACGCAGGATTTGTTCATGATCGGTCGCTACGACAATTAAGCTTAAATACAGCAACAGCGTTAAAAAAGCGATAGTGAAAAAACGCAAGTCTTTCGCTTCGGAGCGGATAGTGGAGAGGAGCATGTCTACTGCGTTTGATGGCATGGTTATTCCCATTAAGCGTGGATTAGATTAGACGTTAAGGATAGGCTCGACTTCCAGCCCAAATTGGCTTAGCCGTCCCTCCCCTGCATTTCCGCCATAAAACGTTTGGCTTCCACTTCCCGATTAAAGCAGGCGGGAGCGGCCAAAATCGGGGGCAAACTCAATTGGATTACGCAACCCGTTGATAGGCGTCTTGATTTTTTCATAATCCAGGCACCAAATTTCCATGGGTTATGTTAATAATAACTCACGGTTCGCTCATTCAAACGGCCAGTTCACCAGATTGCTCCGCAATGCCCGATAAAGGGTGGACGGGAATCCAAGCAACACTAAAATGCTCGTTTGTACGGCATTTAGTTGCGTTATACCACAGCACACCGCGCCATTAACATTGACCCTCATCAGATTAAGGCCGCAAAATGCCCATAACATCATTTCGGTGGTGGGTTTGGCTGTTGCCCGCTTAGGATTTCCGTACAACGAACTAAATTTAGAACAAAAGATAATTTATAAAAATAATATAAATCATTAGGTTAAATATCTGTTAATTTAATTTGTTCTGACTTTTACTTCGCTGTCTTGGGAAGTAATTTTGAAACTTAATGAATTTTGCGAAGTAAATTTAGAACTTTTTGAACAATTCTAATTTGGCCACATACCAAATGCATCTACATTTAGGAAAGTAATCGCCAAAGGCCTCCTTCGGGCGACATCCCTCAAGAACGTTTATGATAAGCCCCCTCTTTTTTTAACTCATTATTCCACATATTTGTATCTGGTTTTACCGATAATTGATTCGGAAGCGCAGCCCAGTCTTTTGAAAACAGCCATTTTCATTCAAAAAGTTCTAAATTTACTTCGCAAAATTCATTAAGTTTCAAAATTAGTTCGAAAATTGTATTAATATTACATCATTATCAATGAGTTGATAATGATACGGTAAACACAAAAAATAAATAATTCAGACGAAATACTACCCAAAAACTATCTTATTCAAAAGTTTCAAATTTAGTTACACGTTTGTTCTAAATTTAGTTCGTTGTACGGGTACCAGCGATTAAATTGATTGCCATAATCGCCATTTAAAACAGCACAAAGGACTCTTCCCAGTTACTAACAGGCTTTATCATCGCATAACGTCTCTTTACAGAATTCAGGCGAATTTACCCCCGGTTTTGGCCGCTCCCCGTCGGTTCCGCAAAAAGCACCAATAATACTTCGCATTTTATAAACAAGTTCCAATATTACTTCGCAATGGCCATAAAACAATAAAGAAAGTTATATGAATCATAATGATATGCGGCGACTAAAATAGGTGAATTTTGGACATGGCGCATCTTTACCACTGGCAACACCATTTTCTGCAAAATGTTCCAAAAATACTTCGTTGTACCAGGGCAATCGCGCTATTCAACGCCTTTCCCGAAGATCAGTTCTGCCCGGTAGCGGTCACTCAAACAAGCCCGGAGCTTACGTTTGCGTAGGCTGTCTTTAGTGGGCGCAGTATTGTTCAATAAATTCAGCGCCGCCCGCCTGACCAAAGCCAAGTTTTCCGGCGCATGGTTTGTCCTCGTCCGGTTTCGGTCTTCGCCAAACTGTACGTCCAGCACCCAATGCTGCCTGTTTTCAATAAGCCAGTGCTGCCGTACGGCTTGGGCGAAACGTTCCAGTCCGCCGAAAGAACACAAATAATAGCGGGATTCCACCGAGGTTTTGTCCCCGACGATCTGGGTAGATTCGACCCTGCCGACCGCCGTCAAGCCTTTCCATTCCGGCTTTTGTTCGAGCCAGGCGATCTGGCTGCTTAATGAGTAACGGCGGATTTCGATGCGTCCGTGGTCTTTCTCCACGGTTTCGTGGACGGGCAACCGCCCTGCCGCCACTTCCGTCTCCAGCCACAGACTGACATCGTCGCACAAGTCTTTGTGGTTGTCCTTCAGGGCCAGGACATAATCCGCTTTGGCATCGACAATGAGTCCGGCAATGGCTTTTTGGCAGCCCATCGCATCAATCGACACCACCGCGCCTTCAATGTCCAGCATCGACAACAGGTCGGGGATGGCGGTAATCTCGTTAGTTTTCTCCCCCACCGCCTGCTGCGCCAGCACCCAACGCGCCTTTGCCGCATAGGCGCTCAGCAAATGCACGGCCCTGTCGCCAGCACGGCTGCCGCGTAGCGTCTTGCCGTCCAGGCAGATTTGTTCGCCCGACAGGCTGGGCAAGGCGGCCTGGGCCCAACGCATGAACGCTTCCCGAAACACATCGGGGTCGATCCGGCCCAACACATCGCTTAAGGTGTCATGGGAGGGTATGCCATTGGTCAATACCAGGAAGCCACGCAACCAACTCTCTTTTTCCTTGGCAAATTCCTCCATCCCCACCCAGTCTTCTATGCCACTGAGCACCGCGCACAGCACTATCATTAGGATGTCGCTTAACCGGTGCAGTTTGTTTTTTGTCTCGCGGCGGGGGTCTTTAATTTCTTGGAAATACGGCTGTGGATTGGGCAGCATCCTTGTTCTCTCTGCAAATCGCCTATTTTATTACCCTTGTTACGTCAAGGGATAGAGGTAGCGCGATTGCCCTGGTGACATAGCCAAATTTATTGCTTTGCTACTCAAGCTAGCCCTTATGTTTTAAAAATGCAGCTTGCTGTTTCTTCAACCACAGATACACGCCAGTGACCGACAGCATTGCTACCGTTAACCCAATCAAACACACCAAAATTTGGTAAGGTAAGCCGCCAATACGCGCCATGTGCAAAGCGCCAAGCCAATTTGTGATGGTGTCGCCCGTTTTTTCTCCAGTCGGCAGATATAAGGCCACGAAAGCCCCGCTTTCTGCATCCAGCCATAAAAGACTGGAACCAGCCGATGCGCTGACATCCCGATCCGTTACCACCCAATACAGATAAAGCCCTTTCAAGGGGTTATAAAGGAATTTTTGTTCTGCCAGCACCGTAAAACCTTTTTGCTTCGCTTGCTCATGCATTAACTGTTTAGCGATTGGATAAGCCGCCCTAAAATCCACTGCGGGAGCGTATTGGGCTCGCGGAAGATCGGCAATGGGATAATCATTAAAATCAGTCAATTCAGAAAATTGCTTCATGATTGGGGTGTAAACAGGCTCAAGCATATTCAGATAAACGCTAGACCACGCAAATACCAACAGCATTAGCCATGTCCATAAACCTCCGGCACGGTGCAAATCAAAATTACGGCGTTGGTTTGAACCCCGCCATTTGATTTTCCAAGCAATTTGCCAACGTTGCCAAAAGTTGCGTTGGGGATTTGGCATGTTGATCGTGTTGGGGAAAGTTGCCGGAGACTTTTTCTTTAGAGGCGGTAAAGTCAGGTAAAAACCGACAAAACAATCCACCGTCCAAAGGGTTGCGGCAATGCCAAATAACCAAATGCCTATTTCCCCCAATACTAAGGAGTAGTGCAGTTCAACGATAAAGGGCAAGAAATTCTGACGGGTTAAAGGCCAGTATCTTAAGCTGCTAGCTGGAGCCAGCTCAGTTTGCCCAGGGATGGTTTCCCCAGTATAGGGATTGAATTTGATGATTTTAGGGGAATTGTCTTCAGAGGAGGAAGGCAATGGCTCAATAACTACCGTATATATTGCTCCAACTTCGCGGGGGGCTAAGCTGACACTATTGATCTGGCCCCTTGTGTTTAATGCTAAGGCCCGTTCACGTAAGGTGAAGGGATCTAGCATCGGCGACGATTGTGCCGCAACCCGCTCTAGCGGATTTAGCCAAGCATCCAATTCGTGATAAAAAGCCAAAACGCTGCCTGATAATCCGGCAACAAACAGAAAAAAGGCTATATAAAGGCCTGTATAACGGTGTACCAATACCCAAAAATAACGTGTCATGAACGTGGTTTAGATGGCTAATTACGGACTGCCGAAGCGGATTTTCTGGCTATTTTTCCGTCTTCGAATCCACGCTTTATTGAATGTGCCGATAAAAAGCACTGGCTTCTAACAAAAGATGGAAGCCAGTGTAAATGAGGGATACGGTTAATATTGGATACTAATCGACCCCATAAACGTGCGCGGGGTGCCGAAATCGACAATGCCTGAATTGGCGGCACCAATTGAATTTAAGCCCGTAAAATACTGCTTATCCAACAAGTTATTGACGTTTAATTGCGCGGTCACTTTCGACTTGCCGACATCCAAACTATAAGCCGCCAATAAATCTACGGTCGCATAACCGGGGATTTTTGCCGCTGGCGCATCGCAGCAAGCGTTTTGTCCGTCCCGGATGGTCACGCCACCACCGAACTTAAACCCTCTCAGGCCGCCGTCCTGAAACTCGAAGGTGTTCCACAAGCTGCCGGTGTTGCTGGGGACATTCCAAAAACGCGTCCCCACCGCTTGGTAAGAGTCGAAAGTCGCCTCGCCGGAACCGGAATCAATGATGCGGGCATCGGTGTTGGCATAGGTGGCGATCATATTCCAGCCAGGCAAAATTTCGCCTTGGATGTCCACTTCCGGGCCCCGGCTGCGGATAGCGCCAGTGAGGACGGAAATGCCTTGGGCTGCTAATACGCCGTTGGGGCTAGGCGTGGCGACATTGGTTTTAGTCAGATCATAATAGGCCACGGTGGCGCGCAGGCGGCCATCGAAAAACTCGGTTTTAATGCCGCCTTCATATTGCTCGGCGCTGGTCGGCGGCGCCAGTGCGCCAGATTCCAAAATCGCCCCCGCTTTGTTGGGGCCGAAGCTTTCCACATAATTGGCGTAGAGGCTGAGCCAGCTCTGTGCTCGCCACAAAATACCCACCCGTGGCGTGACCGCATCATCGCTTAAGGCCGTGGCACTGGAACCGCCACCTAAAATGTCACCAAAGCGGGTCAGATTGTCCTGATGGATGTTTTGGTAGCGGATGCCGCCCATGACGTGGAACTGATAAGGCAGTTTGATTTGGTCCTGCACATAAAAACCGTATTGGTCGGTACGGTTATCCACTTGGCTGATCGGGCTTAAAGGTTGTGTAAATGGCGTGCCGGGGTGGACAGGATTGTTTATATCAATGGTTGACGTATCCCAGATGAAGTTTGCCGGGTCGCTGAAGCTGGTGGCTTCATGATGGCCATTGTCCAAACGGTAATAATCGCCACCAATCAATAAGGTATGGTGCAATGCGGCGGTGTCAAAATGCCCGATTAGGTCAAGGTTGGTGGAATAGGTGTTGAATTGGCTTTCAACGCCCCACAATTGGCGGGTGACGCTGCCGCCACTCCCGTCAACCGGATAAACAAAATAAGGGTTATCAATGTTTTGCTGGTTGACGGAAAAGCGGTGTTTGACCGACCAATCATCGTTAAATTGGTGCGCTATATTGAACCCCCCATAAATGGTTTCCCGCGTGGTCGGCGTGTATTCGCCGTAATTGCGGCTACTGGGGGTGCTGAACAGCCGGTCTAGCGGCAGGAACGCCGTGTCCAAGCCCAGATGCTGATGGTTATACTCCATTTCCAAGGTCGCTTGGGTCCTGGGGCTGATGTTCCATTTCAACACTGGCGCCATGAACACGTCTTCCTTATCGACAAAATCGCGGAACGAGCCGCTGTTTTGGTAGGACAGGTTCATCCGGTACAACAAGCTTTTATCTTGATTAATTGGGCCGGTGGCATCCAGCATGGTGCGGTATAGGTTGTAAGAGCCGAACTGTTGGGTCGCCGCGTAATACGGAGTTGCCAAGGGTTGTTTGGTGACAACATTGATCATGCCGCCCGGCTCCACCAAGCCATATAATATAGCCGCCGGGCCTTTTATCACTTCGACGGATTCGACATTCGCCATTTCCCGGCTGGACACCCCTTGTTGCAGACGGAAACCATCACGGAAATAGGTTTGCGATTCAAAGCCCCGCAAAATGACCGATTGCCCTGTGCCGCCAAAAAAACCGCCTTCATTGCCACCGGAGCCGTTGGTCGTGACCCCGCTGACATTCTTCAAGGCTTGGTCGAGGGTGATCACCTGTTGGTCTTTCAAGACTTGTTTGGAAATCACCTGTACGTTTAGCGGGGTTTCCATGACCGGCGTGTCGGTTTTTGTGCCTCCCGTGGCTTTGGGCAGGACGTAATTTGGGTTATAAGGGTCGTCCGGTCCGTAATCCGTGGTGCCGATGACCGTCATTTGTTTCAAGGTCGGGGTGCTGCTTTGGGGCGATGGTTGGGCGTTTGCCTTGGCCTTTAGTTTGGCTTTTGCCGTTGGGTTATCCGCCACTTGCGTATTGGCAGAAATCATGGGGGGCTCGTTTTGCCCAAACGCAAGTGCCTGGATAGGTAGGGCGGTTAAGTTTAATAGCGGGATTGCCGTTAGCCAGTAGGCCGATTTAATGCGGTAATGCGGTTTCTTGAGGTAAAAAAGGTTAATTTTCATTCTGCCAATCGCCTTATTGCTAAGTTAAAAACACTTGTCGATAAAGACGCGCCACTCATGGAAGCACCTCATGCCCTGGCAACTAAATTTTGGGCCATTTTTAAGGCTATGTTTGCGTTAATAGTTGAATCTGAACTTTTGTACTCACCCTGGTCTCATTGGGACAGGGGGTGGAACAATGAAGACAAAAGCCTATTGCGAGTGGTTGGAAGGGGTGGGCCGCCTCACCCGAAAGCAACGGACAGCCGTGCTCGTCCAGCTGAATGCGGCGGAATCCCGTGAAGCCATCGTCAGTGAATTGGAGAGCGGACACCTGCGCCCGTGCCCGCATTGCCAGAGCGGGCGACTGGGCCGCTGGGGCAGGCAATCGGGGTTACAGCGGTTCCGCTGCCGGGACTGCGGAAAATGTTTTAATGCTTTAACGGGCACCCCGCTTGCGCGGTTGCGGCATAAAGAGCGCTGGTTCGATTATAGCCAAGCCTTGATTGAAGGGCTCACCGTCCGTAAAGCCGCCGAGCGTTGTGGCGTGGCTAAAACCACGAGCTTTCGCTGGCGGCACCGTTTTCTCACCGAGGTGGCCGGGCTGAAGGCGACTGGCTTGACCGGCATTGTCGAAGCGGACGAAACCTATTTTCCGTTGTCATTCAAAGGCTCACGACAGTTACCAAGGCCGCCGCACCGCCGTGGCCATGCGGCCCATCAACGCGGGACGGGGGACGGTCAAGTGCCGGTATTGGTGCTACGTGACCGTCATGGTACCACCACCGACTTCAAACTGACGGCGGCCACGCAAGCCGAAGAGGCGCCCATTATTGGCCGCGTCGTCGTAGCGGACGCCGTGCTATGCACCGATGGCGGCGCAAGTCTCAAAGGCGCGGCGCGTCAGGCGGGTATTGCGCATCGTGCATTGAACCTATCGGCGGGGATTCGTGTGCTGGCCGGGGTTTACCACATCCAAAATGTCAATGCGTATGACAGCCGCCTCAAAACTTGGATGCGGCGGTTCCATGGGGTCGCCACCAAATACCTTGATAACTATCTGGGCTGGCGGCGCGGACTGGAGCGATGGGGCGAACAAATCACCCCCGGCGTCATCCTGCAAGCCGCTGTGGGGCGTTGCGTACCTTTCCAACTATTAACGCAAACATAGCCATTTTTAATGGCTATATCTGGAGTTTGGGGGCTTTTAACTGAGGTGTTTTTAACCTTAAAAAAATAATGGAAATCCTTTGTTGAATCCACGACATAAAAACTGATAGCATTCGTGCCTTATTAACGATTAGGACAGGCCCCATCCATGAAAACCGATGATATTGCTAGTGTAAAAACCTATTTGCTTGATTTGCAAGATAGAATTTGTTCAGCATTGGAAAGCCAGGAGCCTGAGGCCCGATTTCTTGAGGAGCGGTGGGAACGCCCTGAAGGCGGCGGTGGCAGGACGCGCGTGTTGGCTAACGGGGAGGTGTTTGAACAGGGGGGGGTTAACTTTTCTTCGGTATCTGGCATCCATTTGCCGCCTTCAGCGACAGAAAAACGGCCTGAGCTGGCAAACCGCCAATTCCATGCGATGGGCGTGTCGTTAGTGATCCATCCTAAAAATCCGTATGTCCCCACTTCCCATGCCAATGTCCGTTTTTTAATTGCCGAAAAAGCCGGTGAACCCACCATTTGGTGGTTTGGTGGCGGATTTGATTTAACGCCTTTCTATCCTTTTCACGAAGATGTCATCTATTGGCATAATACCGCACAGGAAGCCTGCCGGCCATTTGGCGATGAGGTTTACGGCACCTATAAAAAATGGTGTGACGAATATTTTTTCCTCACACACCGCAATGAAACCCGCGGTGTCGGTGGTTTGTTTTTCGATGACCTGAATGAATGGGGGTTTGAAAAATGTTTTGCGTTTATGCAAAGTGTCGGCAACCATTATATTGACGCTTACTTGCCGATTGTGCAAAAACGCAAGGACACCCCTTATGGTGAGAGGGAACGCGAATTTCAACTTTACCGCCGTGGCCGTTATGTGGAATTTAATCTGGTTTATGACCGTGGGACATTGTTTGGGCTGCAATCCAATGGCCGCACTGAATCTATCCTGATGTCCTTGCCGCCTGTCGCGCATTGGCGGTATAACTGGCATCCTGAGCCGGGTAGTCCAGAAGCGGTGTTGTACGAGCATTATTTGCAGCCACAAAATTGGTTGGGCATTTAAAAGCCAATGTCGCTATTAGCCATTCAATTCCTCTCAGGTTTGTTATATGCCAATGCGGGCGAGTGGCTGATGCACAAATATATCCTTCACGGGCTAGGGGGGAATCCGCAGAGCTTTTGGGCCTATCATTTGCAGGAACATCATGCCGTTTGTGCCAAACACGCAATGGTTGATCCCGGATATCAATCGGTTTGTCTGACAACATGGAACACCCAAAGCAAAGAGTTGGTCGTTTTGATGGGTATTGTGTTGTTGCATTTGCCCTTATTTTTCTTGTTGCCCGCTTTGACCAGCGCCATTTATTTGTCTTTGGCGCTTTATTACTACAAACATCGCAAGGCCCATCTTGATCCGGTCTGGGCAAAACGGCACTTGCGTTGGCATTATGACCATCATCTTTGCAACCAGCTAGCTTGTGGCGGGAATTGGTGCGTGACTTGGCCTTGGTTCGATCATTTGTTAGGGACCCGGAAATATCCCGAAGATGGGTTATATTGACACGCCGAAACCGACTCACTAGACTAGCAAGCCAACGAAGCCGCCATCCTTTTAGTGCGTGTATCTGCACTAAAACAAAAAACTAAACAACCCCTATGACCATCACGCCTGACATCATTGGCTATATAGCCGCTACGCTGACCACCAGTTCGTTTTTACCGCAAGCCATTTTGACCATTAAAACCAGGGATACCGAATCATTGTCCATGGGCATGTATAGCCTATTTACTACGGGGGTGTTTTGCTGGCTGGTTTATGGCGTTTATATTGCTGATAAGGCGTTGGTCATTGCCAATATCGTCACTTTCATCTTGGCAGCCACAATCCTCTCCTTTAAAGTCTACAACGACTTTTTGAAAAAAAAATAACCCCTACCAAATCAGTATCTTGACTACATGCATCTTTGCATTGTTTGTGCAATGCCAGTTTTTTCTCGGCCTTAAATATTCAAGTGAATGATGGCCGCCCCGTTTTTAAACCTAGAATGAGAGTGATATGACCAACACAGTGACATTGACCCGATTTATCATTGAGCAACAACGTGAATGGCCTGATGCCTCAGGCACGTTTACCCTGCTTTTGAATAATATCGTCACCGCCTGCAAACAAATAGCCCATAAAGTCAACCGGGGGCAGTTGATTGGTGTGTTGGGCAGTGCCGGATCGGAAAATGTGCAGGGTGAAGTCCAGAAAAAATTGGACATTATCACGCATGAGATTATGGTGAACCAGTTGATCTGGACGGGCCATCTGGCGGGCATGGCTTCAGAAGAAATTGATGATGTCATCACCATCCCCGCCCATTATCCAAAAGGCAAGTATCTGGTCATGTTCGATCCGCTGGATGGTTCGTCAAATATTGATGTCAATTTGGCGGTCGGGACTATTTTTTCTGTCTTGCGTTGCCGTGAAGGCATAGAGCCAACCCTGGATGATTTTTTGGCGAAGGGTTCCGAGCAAGTGTGTGCGGGTTTCGTCATTTATGGCCCGTCAACGATGCTGGTGTTGACGACAGGGCAGGGGGTCAATGGCTTTACTTTGGATCAGGATATTGGTGAATTTATGCTCACCCATCCCAATATGCGCATCCCTGAAGAAACCAGCGAATTTGCGATAAACATGTCCAACCAGCGGTTTTGGGAGCCGCCCGTGCAACGCTATATCGAAGAATGTGTCCAGGGTAAGGAAGGTGTGCGCGGAAAGGATTTTAATATGCGTTGGGTGGCGTCGTTTGTCGCCGATATTTACCGGATTTTGACGCGTGGCGGGGTGTTTCTGTATCCGATAGATAACCGCGACCCCAAAAAACCGGCAAAATTGCGGATTATGTACGAAGCCAATCCAATGGCGTTTATTATTGAGCAAGCGGGCGGTTTATGCACTACCGGATACGAACGTATCCTGGACATCCAACCGTCAGGCATACACCAAAGGGTGCCCGTCATCTTAGGGTCTAAAAATGAAGTGGAACGCATCATCGCTTACCATCTGTCCGCTTAATGCGTTCTAGTGCCCAGTTAGAGTGTTGAGTTGTCAGTGTTATTTTCGTAGGGGCGAGCGGTTGCTCGCCTGATCGCTGCGGATTTCGGTACAGGCCATAAACAAGGCGGACAACCGTCCACCCCTACGGATTTAGACTGGCCCGACAAAAAATCAGTGACTAAGCACTAGGCCGGTAAAGGGCCTCCAAGATTAAAATACCATTGGAGGCCGTTTATCCTACTGGGGCCCTATTGGCTTTGTTGCTTTATTTCTTCCCGTTCCTGCCGTGCGCTTTCTTCCAGCACTTGTCCCACTTGTTTGGCTTTGCTTAGGGCTTCCGCTTGTGTGGCGATGCCTGGTGGTTTTTCAGGTTTGCCCTCTGGAGAGGGTTCATTGCTACACCCGGCCATGTTGGCAACGATTAGCCAACATAAAGCCCTTAATGTCAATCTTGTCATATTGCGTTCCCCATTCTGATGGTTATGGCAGTTGCGTCATTTCTGCGGATTTATTGTAATCAACACCTACGCTAACAATAAAACTGGTGGCCTCTTCAATGTTCATCGCCGATTTGATGATTTTTGCTTGGTCAACAATCACGGTAAACCCCGAAGTTGGATTCGGGGAGGTCGGGATAAACAGGACATATTTGTCTTCATAGCGATTGGTCACATAAGCCGGCACCCAAATCCCCGGGCTAGGATATTCGACATAAACCACTTCTTTGCCGACTTTTTGGTCATGCGAAGAAAACATATTGATCAATTTGCCGACAACACGGTAAATCGTGTTTAGGAATGGGATTTTTTCAATCATTTTATCGAAAATCGTAATGACCCAAGGGCGGCCTTTTTTGACGATTTTCTGGCCGATGGACACGACAATGATAAAACTCACTGCGAAAAATAATGCCGTATAAAAATAATTATCGGCATAGTCATGCACGATACTAAATAAATCCGACACCAGTTCTTTTATAAAAATAATGATTTGCAAAATTACAACGATGGGCAAAATGGCCAGGATGCCAATCAGAAAGTAATTTAAAAGCTTTTTAGTCAAGGTTTGCATGTGTGTTCTCCCGAATATGGCTAGTTATGGCTATTGGCATGAGTTGGCCAATATCTGTACTGATGAGGTTGTAATTATTTTTCTTATCATACTTGGTGGTTCTAGTCGTTTATTGATTATTGCCGGGCTACCCAACCCAAAACAATGGTTGCAATTATAAGCCAATTTCTTGTCGGTAGCGGCTTATCCTCGCCCTTAAGCCAGTTCACAAACATCTGATGGATATACAAATCAGGCGTTTTCTCTGTAACTAATAGGCCGGACGGTATATAATCGGGGGCTTTGATTGAACCATTTACCACTTTCACACCGGAAAAAGACATGCTCGGTAAGCTAGTTAAACTTGTTGTAGGGAGCCGTAACGATAGGCTGATAAATAAAAAGAAAAAGTTGGTCAAAAAGATCAATGCCTTAGCTTTGGAATACGAAAAACTGCCTGATGATGACTTAAAGGCTAAAACTCAAGTTTTTCGTGATCGTTTAAGTGCAGGCGAGCGTTTGGACAATCTTATTCCAGAGGCTTTCGCTGCGGTTCGGGAAGCGTCTACACGGGTTTTTAGCATGCGCCATTTCGATGTGCAGCTAATCGGCGGTATGGTCTTGAATGACGGCAGGATTGCCGAAATGAAAACGGGCGAAGGCAAAACCCTGATGGCGACGCTTGCCGCGTATCTCAACGCGTTGCCAGGACGTGGCGTGCATGTCGTCACCGTCAACGATTACCTTGCCAAACGTGACGCCGAAAACATGGGCAGGCTATACAGTTTCTTGGGCTTGACCACAGGTGTGATCCTCGGGCAAATGGACGCACAATCAAGACGCAATGCCTATGCGTGTGACATCACTTACGGGACCAACAACGAATTCGGTTTCGACTACCTCCGCGACAATATGGCATTCAGCCTGGAGCAAAAAGTCCAGCGTGATTTGTATTTTGCCATCGTCGATGAAGTCGATTCGATCCTGATTGACGAAGCCCGGACACCTTTAATCATTTCCGGCCCGACCGAAGACAGCACCGAAATCTACATCAAAGCCAACGGCATCATCCCCTCCTTAACCGCGCAAGAAAAAGATAGCCCCGCCGGTGATTACACGGTTGATGAAAAAACCCGGCAAATCCACCTGACCGAACAAGGCCATGAGCGCGTCGAACAGCTTATGGTGGAACACGGCTTGATGGTTGAAGGCACCAGCTTATACGACGCCACCAATATCCGCTTGATGCATTACCTCAACGCATCCTTGCGGGCGCACATCCTGTTTAAAAGGGATGTTGATTACATCGTCGCCAATGATGAAGTGGTGATTGTTGACGAATTCACAGGCCGTACGATGCCTGGCCGCCGTTGGTCAGAAGGCTTGCACCAAGCGATTGAGGCCAAGGAACGCGTCACTATCCAAAATGAAAACCAAACATTAGCTTCGATCACTTTCCAAAACTACTTCCGTCTGTACGAAAAATTATCGGGCATGACCGGAACCGCCGATACCGAAGCGTTTGAGCTCAACAAAATTTACGGGCTTGAAGTGGTGGTCATCCCCACGCACCGCCCGATGATACGCCGCGATTTGGGGGACGTGATATTCCTGACCGCGGATGAAAAATACCGTGCCGTTGCCGATGACATTAAGGAATGCGTCACCCGCGGGCAACCGGTTTTGGTGGGGACGACTTCCATCGAAAATTCCGAGCGTTTGTCCGGGCTGCTGGTGCAACTGGGCATCAAACATGAAGTGTTAAACGCCAAGCAACACGAACGTGAAGCGCATATCATCGAGCAAGCCGGACAGCCTTTTGCCGTCACAATCGCCACCAATATGGCGGGGCGGGGAACCGACATTGTCTTGGGGGGTAACCTGGAAGCCGAACTTAAGCTTTTGGGTGCTGATGCCAGCGAGGCTGAAAAAGATAAAATCCGTGGGGCTTGGCTAGACCGGCATACCCAGGTCATCGCCAGCGGCGGACTGCATGTCATCGGTTCGGAGCGCCATGAATCACGGCGTATTGACAACCAGTTGAGGGGGCGTTCAGGCCGTCAAGGTGACCCGGGTTCAACGCGGTTCTATTTGTCCTTACAAGATGACTTGATGCGTATCTTTGCCTCCGAACGGGTCGCCGGACTGATGCAAAAATTAGGCATGGGCAATGGTGAAGCGATTGAGCATCCGTGGGTCACCCGCTCCATAGAAAACGCCCAACGCAAAGTTGAAGGCCGCAACTTTGACATCCGCAAAGAAATTCTGGCTTATGACGATGTCGCCAACGACCAGCGTAAAGTGATCTATGCCCAGCGCAACGAAATTATGGCGGCGGCCGAAATTTCGGAGATCATCACCGCGATCCGCGCGGATGTTGTCAACCACGCCATCACGGAATACATCCCGCCCAAAACCATGGCGGAGCAATGGGCAATTGAAGAGCTGGAAACCCATATCCAGCAAGAATTTAATGTGCAAATCCCGATACGGCACATGCTGGATGAAGACCATTCCTTGCATGAGCTGAGCTTGCGCCAGCGCATTGTCGAAATACTCGAACAAAACCATAAGGATAAAGAGCAGAGTATTGGTGTGGACATCATGCAACATATTGAAAAGTCAATTATGCTGCAAGTGCTTGATAGCAATTGGAAAGAACATTTGGCGGCAATGGATTATTTGCGCCAAGGCATACACTTTAGGGGCTATGCCCAAAAAGACCCTAAGCAGGAATACAAGCGCGAAGCGTTTGAGATGTTTAACAGCTTGCTTGAGCATATCAAGCATGAGGTTGTGACCATCCTGTTTAAGATCCAGCTCAGGCAGGATCAGGATGCGGAAGTGCTGGACGGGCAAATGCAAACGCCCAAAGAAATGCACTTCGACCATGCTGAAGTGCCTTTATTCGATACTGACACGGCGGCGCAATTGGACGTTGGTGATGATGACGCCAACCTGCAATTTGCTGGCTATGACAATAAAAATATAGGCCGTAATGACCCTTGCCCTTGTGGCTCCGGTCAAAAATTTAAACAATGCCATGGCAAAATCAGTTAAGCGCTAGCTGAAAATTCCGGTTTAAAAGGCCGGGGGCACGAGTGGTTCGTGCCCCCGGCCTTTTTTGTTTGGATAATGTGTAAGCCAGCCATTTTATTAGGGTTTGTTGGCCTTTTAGTGCCGCTCCGGCCGCCTTAATAAGCCAATTAAACTGTGTTATTTAACGCATAATGCTATGTCATATCACGCATTACTTAATAAAAACCCAGCAATACAATAGGTTGTGTGTTTACATTGAAAAATGTGTGTGGCATATCACATGGTTTGGTGGCCTGTCCGAATAATATCAATCGTTTTCAATAGGGATTAATCGGTTTTTCCCTCTTGCCCCCTACCATCAAGTGTTTGGTTTGCCTGCTCAAGAAAAGTAAAAAGTAATCTAATATCAATAGGATATATTTAAAATAAAACGCCTGTTATTGATTGGCATGTATGGTGCTTATTTGTAATTGTGAACCTAATATCGGCTTTGCTGTTTTTTATGTTCGCTAATATAACAACCTATAATGTCTACAGGAGTATTCGATGAAAAAAAATAAACTGGCAAAACAACTGGCGCTCTTATCAGCAGCAATATTGGTGTCCATTACCGCCCAAAACGTATTGGCACACACAGGTATCCGGGATGTTGTTCCAGAAGGCGTAGTGGCTTATAACGCATTCAACGTTTCACATGGTTGTGACGGCAATGGCGATTCTTCTGTCGGAAGAACCAAAAATATCATTGCCATGTCAGCCTTATTTCCTAACGCCGCTGACCCTGCCTTAGCGGTTGTCACTAAACTTGACCCTACCACTGGCGCGCCAATGGGCACTTTGGCGGATTTGTCCGACGATATTGCCGGTGTGGTGGCAGGCGTGGGCTTTACAGGTTTGGGGTTAAATACCATCCAACCTAACTTGTTCGCAAATTTCGTCCCTAAAATTGACAAAAACACCCTATTGGGGGCGCACGCAACGCCGTTAAAAAGAGGTTATTTCACCAACAACGGCCCGCTCCCTTACGCTTCCGCACCGATCTTCCAAGAAGTCACCAGCAGCGCCGCATTTTCACCTTTTGCGGTCGGCCCGATCAACTTTAAAACCACTTCATGTGCCAAAAGCCTAAAAGTACGGATTGCGGAAGTCAATTATTGCTTAAGCGGTAAGGCCAGCAGAAAAAATCCTGCTAGGGCAGATGTCTGGATTGGCCATTTGACCACTAAATTCAATGACGCAAACGTGATGCCTTATAGCCAAGCCGAGATGGATTCAGGATTGGTTTACTGGCCAACGATGACAGTTGCCCGTGATTTAGTTAAAAACCCGTTAGACCCTGCTTGTGGCGCCGGTTATAACTTGGCCATTGAGCCTGCAGACGCGGACATTGATGCTAATTTGCCTATCCCCTATAACGAAGGCAAGGGTGGCGCGCGTCAATTATATTGGCCCACCAGCAATTAAAAAAATCATAACGTGACACTGTGCCAAACCTAGGCTTACTGGCACGTTATTTGATTTAAGTAGTAAAATGATTGGTTTTTTAGGTAGATAACCGTTATGGATATCTGCCTTTCAATCCGTTTTACGCGACATGGGATGTCACTAACCACAAGTTTTCGGATTTGTGGTTTTTGTTTATAGGCAAAATAGAATTGACTGTATTGAAAAAACCAATTTTGGCAATTTGCGGCTGTGTATTGGCGTCGACGTTAACGTTAGCGGACGGTAAACCGGCCGGATTTGCCCTTACCCAAGCCAATGCCCAGCAAATGAAGCTGGAAGTTACGCAAACCCCATTGCCTAAAGCACTGGAGGGAATTGCCCAAACTGCCGGCATTACCTTGCATTACTCCGGTTTGTCTGGCAAGCCTGTCAATGCGGTTTGTGTGGGGCAAAGCGCCAAGCAAATCCTTGAATGTTTGCTTGATAAAAAGGCCAACCTGGTTTTCCGTTATGGACAGGAAAAAGCGATGGCGCATGGGAATGTCCTTGTGGAAGCTTGGGTGCTGGGGAGTGATACAGGGCAAGGAGGTGCTGGTGATGTGGTTACGGTAAAGCCACCGGTCGATACGGGCGATCATCCGCAGGCCCGGACACCGGACGGATCAGATATGGGCCATTTGCTTGACATGGCACAAGCTGACGATCCTGAACGTCGTGCCGAGGCCATAGCCACACTGGCTTTACAGAGGCAGGCAAGCGATCCGGCCATCCGCAATGCGCTCGAAACCGCACTAACGGATAAATCAGCCGAGGTGAGGGCGCAGGCCGTGTCCGCTTTGGCTAAATATGGCGATGCGGACGCCGCCGCCGGATTGGCTGCCGCATTACAAGATAACGATGTTTCAGTACGTTTGATGGTCGTCGATAGTGCCGATGGGCATCCGGCCTTATTAGAGCAAGCACTTAATGATAGCGATGAAACAGTCCGCACTTATGCGTCCACCAAATTGGAAGCACTGGCGGCCCGTTAACACTATTCTGCAATTATCTGGGTACAGGTCTTTGCAGGGGTAATAATTAAAACACGAGGAACATGATGAAAAAAATATCCCCAACTCCGATTTTGTCCGCGTTGCTGTCATTAATGGCATTAGGGCAAACCCAGCTTGCTTCAGCGCATGAAATTTATGGGACATTGGGTTACGCCAGCGGCTCGATTGACCAATACCAAATCCATTGTTTTGACAACGGTGATGGCAATGGCGCCAATGACCACTTGTACATCAATGTAAGCGATACTTTGCCTGTCGCCGCACCTTTGGTCAGCATCCAAATCCAACGGGCGAATATAGCCAAAAACCTGACTGACGCCGTTGATGGCAACGCCACTTCCAGCCCCAGCGTCAATTTTAAAGGTGGCGGTACCGGAAATGATTTTTACATCCTGACGGTTGATAAAACTGCGGCGGGCAATGAAAATTATAAAGTCGAACTCCATTGCCTAAGCAGTTCTGGGGATCATGTGGGTACGGAATTTCCTATACTTACTGACCAGTAGTTAGCACGGCTAACTGCCCTAATCCAGTGATGGCTATCAGAATAAGGGCCGTTAAATGATTCTTTAACGCCACGCAAGCATACGAGGAAAAATTTATGAACTCCAGTTTCCCTAAAAATACCGTCTTAAAAAATACTTTTGCAATGGCTTTGTTGTTGGGGCTTTGCAGCCATGCCAGCACCACCCTGGCGGTAATAAAAAATGGCTCGTTAGGCAATGCCAGCGGTGCAACCGACTATTACCAAGTGACCTGCTCGAAAAATGCCAACGGTGACACCCATCATTTGTCACTAAAGTTACTTGATTTGTTACCGGTTGCTGCACCTAAGGTTAGCGCCCAAGTTATCAAAGGCCGGTTTGCAGCCAACACCACGGACGCTGTGGATGGTGATGCGGTGACCAGCCCGGCGGCCAACCCGTGGACCACCATTATCGTAAATAAAGTGCCTACCAAGGTTTTTAATAGCGGCAATGGTGTGTACGATGTTAGGGTCAATAAAACCTCGGCCGGGGTGGAAAGTTACCAATTAAATTACAATTGCCTGAATAGCGCAGGTAAAACGACAGGAATCGCCACCAAATTCCTACAAAACCAATAATCCAAAACCATTGTGCATAGATGGGCAAATACCTGGCTGTCTATCGCCAACTAGTTAATTTATAAAAATAATAATAATAATAATAATAATAAATGAATAAACCTATCTTAACCCTGCTATGTATAGCCTTGGCGATATTTTTTATACAAACCGCACATGCCGTAGAGCAGGGTGATATTATCCCCGACTGTAAGCTCAATTCCTTATCCGACGCCAAAACAACCACCCTTAAGCAGTTTCAAGGCAAGGTGCTTTATATTGATTTTTGGGCATCTTGGTGCGGGCCTTGTGCCAAATCATTCCCTTTTTTGAACACCTTGCATGACGGGCTTAAAGGTGATGATTTTCAGATCATCGGCATTAATCTGGATGAAAACCCCAGCGATGCCCAAGATTTTCTTGCCAAATATCCCGCCAGTTTTACTGTGGTTTCGGATGTCCAGGAACAATGCGCCAAACAGTTTGCCGTGCAAGCGATGCCTTCCTCTTACTTGGTTGACCGTAACGGCATTATCCGCCATATCCATCTGGGTTTCCGGGCAGATGAAGCCGGGGAATTGAAGGTTTTAGTTGAAAAGCTGGTAGCTGGACATTAGGCCTAGCCAACTGTTTTTGAAGGATATGCAACAATGCCAAGAAAACTCATGTTAACCCTAATAGCCACCGCGGTTTCGGCTAGCTGCTTACCCGGATGCACGCCCTTGTCACCTTGGCAGCGCGGGACACTCGCCAAGCCGTCCATGGCTCTTGAGCCCACCCCCATGCAGGATATTTTAAGCGAACATACCCATGGCAGCCGTGAAGCGGCGTCTGCCGGCAGTTCTAGCAGTGGAGGCGGTTGTGGCTGTTACTGATAGGGTCAGATATTTCTTAAAAAATGGCTTCTTGCCATCGCCCAGTAAACGCAAGCCTGCGCCAACTGTGAGCCCGTCTTTGCAAGCCTTGACCGTTGCGGCCTTAGCATTGCCCGGCCTGATATTGCCCGCCGCCCATGCGGCTGAAGAGGATGAGGTTAATTTCCAATATAGCCATTATCAGGAAGGCAAGCGCAAGTTATACAACGTCAAAAACACCCGCAACCCGATTGAAGTTGAAAGCGTGGTGGGTAAGGCCAGGATAAGTTTGACTGACCGTATCAAATTTGCCTTTAATTATATTCAGGACACTTGGTCAGGGGCCACGCCCATCACCACCTCGCCATTGGCGGCCAACGGCAACCGTGCCATCCTCGCTGACACCCCATCAGGGAAAACCATCACCACCGGAGCCTCGCCTTATATCTATGGCCAGATGCTTTTAAATAAAAAATTTGTGCCGATTGTGGTCGATCCGCAAGGAAAAGCGATAGGCCGGACATTTCTGCCCGTACATGTGTTATCGATGGCTTCGCCTGAAACACGTAAGCAAGGTGATTTTACCTTAGGTTATGAATGGGATGAGGCGGCTGTCAATATCGGTGGCGGCATCTCTATAGAAAACGACTATGAATCGCGCTTTGGTAACATCAATGGCCGCTGGGATTTTAACCAGAAACTGACCACCTTAAATCTAGGTTTGAGTTATACCAATAGCGACACGGCGGCCCGTATCGACCATGACGCCGAAATCTATTTGGTTAAGGACGCTTATGACCAACAGATTGAAAAATCCGGCAATATTAACGTCTTGCGCGGTAATCGCCAGGATTGGGGAACCAGCTTGGGGTTGACGCAAGTCCTTAATAAAACCGCCCTAGTTGAAACCAGCATTGGCTATACCCGCAGCACCGGTTACATGGAAAACCCTTACAAGGCCACCACCATCGTGTTTGCCGATCCAAAGACCCTAGGCACTGATTTCTCCAACCCGAATGCGATTGTCGGCCAAGTGCGCGCTTTTCTGGAGCAGCGCCCGGATGAGCGCAACCAGGTTTCGGTAGGTGGCCGTTATATCCAGCATATTGGTTTATTGGACGCCGCACTGCATTTGGATTACCGGTTTTTCCACGATGACTGGGGCATTAATGCGCATACTTTTGAGGCGGACTGGGTGCAACCTATCGCTTCCACATGGACGGTGACCCCTAAAGTGCGCTATTACTCCCAGGATGCCGCCGACTTTTACTACCCTTATATCATTGCCAAACAGGCTTATTCATCAACCAACCCCAATAAGAATTTGCCCGCCAATTTTTCCAGTGACCAACGCTTGTCCGCTTTTGGCGCATTAAGCGGTGGCGTGGCCATCAGTAAAAAACTATCCAAAGCCGTGAGCATTGAAGCGGGGTTTGAATACTACACCCATGCAGGTTCATTAAAAATGGACGGTGGCGGTGAAGGCCGTTACAGCGATTTTAATTACTATCAGGCCAATGCCTCGTTAAATGTCAACTTGGCGGCGTTAAATAGTGGTGGCGGCTCTTCCGGTCATGCCCATGACCATCACGGGCACCATTCCGGAAGCCACGGCCCTGCGGGTGTCATGTTTGGCCACATGCTGAATAAGACTAACGAGGTCATGGTCGGTTACCGTTATATGTACAACCGGCAAGCAGGCGATATGCTGCACGGCACCCATCCGGCCAGCGACCAAGCCATCCGGAAAAACGCCTGCCTCACGGGATATACGAAAAATTGCCGGGTGACACCGACCGAGATGGACATGCACATGCACATGCTCGACATCATGTATGCGCCCACCGATTGGCTGAACTTGATGCTGATGCCGCAATTTGTGGATATGGAAATGAACATGCGGATGTTGGACGGGCTCACCTATAACCCGTTCCAGGATCATGTGCACAGCGATGGCGACCACAGTGCGCATGCCACAGGCGGGGTGGGCGACACCGGTATGTACGCGCTGTTTAAGTTGTTTGATAAGGAAGGGCATCATGTCCATGCCACCTTGGGCTTAAGCGCGCCAACAGGTGATGTGGATATTAAGCTGAGGCCTATGCACCATAAAGACGGGGGCTATATCCACTACGGCATGCAGCTGGGCAGCGGCACTTGGGATTTCAAACCCAGCGTGACTTATACCGGCAAGCTCAACCAATGGTCGTGGGGGGCGCAATTTAATGCCACCACCCGCCTGCAAAATAAAAATGGCTCCGGTTACGCCTTAGGTGATATTTTTCAAGGGACTGCGTGGGGAAGTTATCACTTTACCCCGTGGCTGTCGGCTTCAGTCCGTGGGGTTTATACCGGCCAAGCTGACATTGACGGCAAATTCAAACCCGTTTCTGGCGTCAGCAATAATGTGCTGGTCAAGAACGTCAACCCTGGCTCAAAAGCCAATTACAGCACCGGCCCGATGGATTACACCGGCAGCTATGGTGGCCGGTATTGGGATATCGGGTTTGGCCTTAACTTCACCGTCCCGTCCGGCGATTTGCAAGGCAACAGCCTAGGCGTGGAATGGCTGCAACCCGTGCAAGACGATGTCAACGGCTACCAACTGGACAGGGAAGGCGCGTTATCGGCCACTTGGAGCGTGATGTTTTAAGACAAAATGGAATTTTACCAACACGGCTTCAAGGCGATGGGGACACCTTGTGAAATCCAGTTATTTGCCACAACACAGGCCAAAGCCAAACAGGTTGTCGATGCCGCCGTCGCCGACATCCAGCGATTGGAAGCGCGCTATTCCCGTTACCGCAGCGACAGCTTTTTGTCCGCCATCAACCGTGCCGCCGCGAGAGGCGGCAGCATCGAAGTCGATGCCGAAACGGCCGGGTTATTGGATTACGCGATGACGTGCCACCAGCAAAGTGATGGTTTGTTTGACATAACGTCCGGCATATTGCGGCAGGCATGGCGGTTTGATTTGGGCACATTGCCGGATCAGGAAACGATACAACACCTGTTGGCAAAAATCGGTTGGCATAAAATCCGTTGGCAAAATCCCGTATTGGAATTTACCGTGCCGGGGATGGAAATTGATTTTGGCGGCATTGTCAAAGAATACGCCGTAGACCGTGCCGCCGCCTTATGCCAGTCACAAGGCATCCGCCACGGCATTGTCAATCTCGGTGGCGACATCAAAATCATCGGCCCGCGTGCCGATGGTAGCCCGTGGCGTATCGGCATCCGCCACCCCCGCCAACAGGACGTCCTGGCGGACACCTTATTGCTCCATCAAGGCGCCTTGGCCAGCAGCGGTGATTATGAACGCTGCATAATTATTGGCGGCAGCCGCTATGGGCATATCCTCAACCCCAAAACTGGCTGGCCTGTGAAACACTTGGCGGCGGTCAGCGTGGCCAGTGATTTCTGCGTGATTGCCGGCAGCGCGTCAACCATCGCCATGCTCAAAGAAGACCAGGGCCCGGCATGGCTGGAGTCACTCGGTTTGCCGCATTATTGGTTTGATGTCGAGGGCAGGACGGGTGGCCCGTTGTTCTCCCAATGCCGTTAAGTTAATAAATAAAATCATGATGTTATGCAATTATGTAGATTGGGTCGCCTAATGCGCCTACTGTTGGTAGCAATAGCGTAACCCAACGATTGCCGTTCGGATGCTGTCGGGTTACGCTATCGCTAACCCGACCTACCTAATTATTTAATTTTTCAGATAAAAACAATAATACAAAGACATGAATGACAGCGCCCAACTTTTCCACCGCACCGGACTTTTCCTGACCGTCTTCACCACGGGAGCCTCCGTGATGGTGATCGAACTGCTAGGAACCCGTATGATCGCCCCGTTTTACGGGGCCAGCCTTTACGTTTGGTCGTCGCTGATTGCCGTGACCATGATTGCCCTGGCCATCGGCTATTTTGTCGGCGGACGCTGGGCGGACACCTCAAAACGCACAGGCCTATCGCTGATCATCGCCTTGGCTGGTATTTTCACTTTGTTGATCCCGTTGTTGACCCGTACGGTCTTGTTGGCCACCGACCCGCTAGGGCTTCGTGGCGGGGCGTTTGTCAGCGCGTTGGTTCTGTTTTCGCCTAGTTTGACCTTGCTTGGCATGGTCGGGCCTTTTGCGATTAAGCTTGCAACTTCACAGCTTGAAGGCGTGGGCAATAGCGCGGGGTCGATTTACGCCGTCAGCACCGTCGGCAGCGTGGTCGGCACCTTGGTGCTGGGCTTCTTCCTGTTCCCCTTGCTGGGTTCACGGCAAATCTTGATTGGCACCGGGATCATATTGCTGGTCCTGGCGGTCGCCATCGCCGTTTATGAGCAAAAAAAACTCAAAGTCTCCGTCGCCATCCTGCCTAGCCTCGTGATCGCCGTCATTGGCCTGGCCTTGTTGCCCAAAATTGTCGGGGCAGGGCACCGCTATACGGGGGGCAGCCAATTCCAGATCCAATCCGAACGCGAAAGCCTCTATGGTTGGGTGCGCGTCATTGACCAAAAAGCCCGTGACTTGCGTTTGCTGACTTCTGACGCGTCAACCATCGGCGCGTCCAGCATCAGCGACGGACAAAGCCGCTTAAGTTATCAGGATATAGTGGGTTTGATCCCCGCCCTGGCCCCGCAAAAAATGCACCGCGCCCTGATCATCGGCCTAGGGGCGGGGCACATGGCAAAAGTCCTGCATGACCGCTATAACATCGTCACAGACACTTTGGAAATCGACCCTGCCGTCGCCCAAGCCGCCGTCGATTATTTTGCTTACCAGCCCACTGGCAAGGCCATCATTGGCGACGCGCGTTATGAAATCCGCCACTTGACCGGGCCTTATGACCTGATTATCCACGATTGTTTCACGGGCGGTTCCGAACCGTCGCACTTATTGACCGTGGAAACCCTAGCGCAATTGCACGGCTTGCTTTCCGAACAGGGCATACTTGCGTTGAATTTTGTCGCTTTCGCCCAAGGCGAACACGCCAACGCCTTAGCCGCCGTGTCCAAAACCCTAGCCGAAGTGTTCCCGCAACAATCCGTGTTCATCTCCGAACCCGGCCGCGATTTCAATGATTTCATTTTCCTGGCGACCAAAAAACAGCCGATAGATTTGGAGGCGAAAACTTTGCTGGGCAGCCAATCCGCGTGGCTGAAAGAGCGGTTGTTCCCGGTGGACAACCGCAATGGCGTCTTACTGACCGACAACCTCAACCCGCTGGAACACTTACAAACCGCCAAAGCCGAACATTATCGGCATGTGATTGTGGATTGGTTTGGGCCGGAGTTGTTGGTTAGGTGATTGGTTTTAATTGAAAAAAATATAGAATAATGCCTTAGCGCACCTTAATGCGCTAAGGCGGATTACTGACGTAAACCCATCTTACGGGTTATTTGTCCTCATCGTTTTCTTCGGCATCATCAACGCCGTCGTTGCCTTCATCACTGTCATGGCCATCATCAATACCGTCGTTGTCCATATCGTTGTCGGTTTCGTTATCGACACCGTCGTTATCGTCATCGGTGTCGGCATCATCGTTGACACCGTCATTGTCGTTGTCATTGTCAACATCATCAACAACACCGTCATTATCCGAATCATTGGCAGTGTTTTCATCGACGCTATCCATGATTGAATCGTTGTCGTCGTCGTTGTCGTTGGCATCGGCAACACCATCGTTATCGTCGTCTTTATCGTTGGCATCGGCGACACCGTCGTTGTCATCGTCTTTGTCGTCAACATCGGCAACGCCATCGTTGTCATCGTCGGTATCCTTGCTATCTAAAATACCGTCCTCATCGTCATCGTTTTCGTCCAAGTCTTTGACATCGGGGATACCATCATTGTCATCGTCAGTATCGTTTACATCTAGGATGCCGTCATTATCATCGTCGGTATCGACATCGTCGACCTTGCCATCGTTGTCATCGTCATTGCCGGCTTCGTCGTTTTTGTCAGCGACACCGTCATTGTCATCGTCATTATCTTTGGCGTCGGTAATGCCATCATTGTCATCGTCTTTGTCATTAACGTCCAAAACGCCGTCGTTGTCATCGTCTTTGTCGTTAACGTCCAAAATGCCGTCGTTGTCATCGTCTTTATCTTTGGCGTCAGCAATGCCGTCGCTGTCATCGTCGGTGCCGTCCAGTTTTTCATTGACATCAGAAAGGCCATCACCATCATCGTCTTTGTCAAGATTGTTGGGTATGCCGTCGTTGTCGCCATCGGTATCGGATTCATCGGCGATGCCGTCATTGTCATCGTCAGCATCGGCGGTGTCAGCGACGCCATCATTGTCATCATCAATATCATTTTGGTCGGAGATGCCGTCATTATCGCCGTCATTGTCTTGGCTGTCGGTTTTGTCCGCGATGCCATCGTTATCATCGTCCAGGTCTTTTATATCGGGGATCCCATCATTGTCGTCGTCAGTATCTTCGGCATCCAAGATAAGGTCATTGTCATCGTCCTTGTCCTTGGCGTTGGTGATGCCATCATTGTCGCTGTCAGTATCGGTATCATTGGTTGTTGCAAAGGCGACGCTGCCTAGATTTGCCCACCAACCTGTGGTGGGGGCAATGGTTGGGGCTATCAATAATGCGATAGCTGCTGTTAGGGCGAGTAGCTTAGGTTTATTCATTATATTATCCTCGTGGTTATAAAAATCTGCCCGGAGGCGTTCCGGGCCATTTTGTGGGAAAACTAATTTTTTCTGATTTTCTGTATGGCTAAGAATAAAAGGTAAAACTAGTCGCCCAAAAATTCGTTATTGGCCTTGAACTCAGCTGCCGGATATTGGGTGATGAACCGATAGGCCGGGAAGGTGTGCCAATAATGATGGTGGGACTAAAACACTTGGGGTAAGCGTCTTGATAACAACATAAGCTAATTACATGCCACAATAAAAAATGAAAAAAATTAAAGGTTATCATTAGCTTAAAGGTTTGTTGGCAAATTGTTGGTAGCTTGGCTTTTAGGCTCCAGGAACAATTTTTGCCGGGTACTACCTTTTTTGCAGGGTATTCGGCATCGAGACTGTGAAAGTATTGCAAAATGCTCTAAGAATTAATGATTCTCCACAAAAAACACGAAAAACACGAAACAATTAAATAATAACTTTCAATAAGTTATATTTAATCTGGTTTTACACTTTCGTGTTTTTTCGTGATTTTCGTGGACATAAAATAATTCTTTCACAGTCTCCATCGCTTATGAGCATTGTTAGGGTATCCGCACCTTATGGGCGTAGTTTCTTACTGCATAGACCAGGTAATGGATGCCGGCAATAGGCAGGTTGTCCGTGGGTAATGTTATGGCTTATTATTCCTTCATGGTTTTTTATCGGCTACCTGGTGTTTTTTAGCAACATCACCATCAGTCAATGGCTTTAAAGGCATCGCTTCGCAAAAAAGCAAAAACAAAAACTAAATCCCATGGCCAGGGCAATGACGACTTGCACGGCATTTTTATAAAACTGTTATGATAAAATGCCCGGCTTGCCTACCCGCTTAACTTCGCCACTATTTTTACAACCCATCAACATCGACTAATGGCCTACGAATCACTGCTGCATGCGCTCCAAACGAAAGGCAAGCTTTCGGCTTCGGAATTGAAAAAAGTTGAACGGGTTAAAAAAAGCTCGATGGGCGACAGCCTTCCGCAATTGCTGGTGAAATTGGGTTTATGTTCGGAAGCGGATGTCGCCGACGCCTTTGTCGAATCCGGCCAGTTTGAAAAAATCGTCCCCGACCAATACCCTATGGAAATGCAATTGCCGGACAGCGTGTCCTTACGTTTCCTTAAACAATTCCATGTGATTGGCTTGCATCAGGATGAGCATGATGTCACGGTCACGATGATGGACCCCGAAGACCAGTTTGTCATTGATGCCTTGAAATTGGCGACGGGCAAAAACATCCATGTCAAGGTGGGTTTGCTATCGGAAATTGATACCGCGCTGGAAGTGCAGTATGGCGAAGGCCGTTCGCAAATGGACAAAATCGTCGATGGCCTGACCATGGAAGACATTGGCGAAGAGGATTTGGAGCATCTGAAAGACTTGGCCAGCGAGGCGCCCGTCATCAGAATGGTGAATTTGATTATGCAGCGGGCGATAGAGACCAAAGCCTCGGACATCCACATCGAACCCTTTGAACAGACCTTGAAAGTTAGGTTGCGTGTCGACGGCGTATTGCAAGAAATTGAGGCGCCGCCTGTCAAATCCACGGCGGCGGTGATTTCGCGCATCAAGATCATGGCGAAATTGAACATCGCCGAACGCCGTCTGCCGCAAGACGGGCGTATCAAAGTGCAGATGCTGGGCAAGGAATTGGATTTGCGGGTGTCCACCATCCCGACCATGTACGGCGAAAGCGTCGTTATCCGGTTATTAGATAAAGAAAACACCGTGCTGGATTTCCAGGCCTTGGGGTTTGCGGGCATCCATCTGCAACGGTTTTTGGATGTGCTGGCCTTGCCGCACGGTATTATCCTCATCACTGGCCCTACCGGTAGCGGTAAATCCACGACCATGTACGCGGCCTTGAAACAGCTCAACACCTCCGCCCGGAAAATCATTACCGTTGAAGACCCGGTCGAATACCAAATGGAAGGCATCAACCAAATCCAGGCCAAGCCACAAATCGGCCTGACCTTTGCTTCGGCCTTGCGCTCCATCGTCCGCCAAGACCCTGACGTGATCATGATCGGCGAAATGCGCGATTTGGAAACCGCCCGCATCGCCGTGCAATCGGCGTTGACCGGCCATTTGGTGTTGTCCACCTTGCATACCAACGACGCCGCTGGCGGTGTCACCCGTTTGCAGGACATGGGGCTGGAAGAATATTTGCTCACCTCCACCGTCAACGGCATCCTGGCCCAACGTCTGGTCAGGAAGCTATGCGTCCATTGCAAAGCACCATTTGTGCCGCCGCCGGAATTGGTCGATGAATTACGTTTGCGCCGTTTCGCGCCGGAAGGCGAGATTGTTTTGTACAAACCCGTGGGTTGCCCGGCTTGCAACGGCATGGGCTATCGCGGACGGATGGCGATCATCGAATTCCTGCCCATGACCGACCCTGTCCGTAAACTCATCCTGGCGCGTGAGGAAGCGGGCGCGATCCAAAAACTGGCGGTCGCCGAAGGGATGCAGACTTTGTATGAAAATGGCTTGGATAAGGTGGTGCAAGGCGTGACGACCTTGGAAGAGGTCATGCGCGTGACATCGGAAGCTTAAGATGCCGTTATTCACTTACAAAGCCATCAACGCCCTGGGCGAAACCGAGGAAGGTTTGCGTGACGCACCCGATGAGGCGCAGTTGATCGCCGCCCTGCAAGCGGAAAATTATATCCCCATCAAAGTCAGCACCGCCAGTTCGCGCTCGTTTTTGGGTTTTGGTTTAGGTGCTAAACAAAACAAACTCTCGCAAAAAGACATCCTGCTGTTCACCGGGGAATTGGCGACCTTGCTGGAATCGGGCCTGCCTATAGACAAGTCACTGATTGTCCTGATGGATTTGACCGAAGACAATGAACGGCTCACCAAGCTGATTTCGAAAGTGCTGGAAAAAGTCAAGGGCGGCACCTCCTTGGCGGATGCCTTGGAAATGCAGGCGGGGATTTTTAGCAAGTTTTACCTCAATATGATCCGTGCGGGTGAAGCGGGCGGCGGTTTGGGCGAAGTCCTGAACCGTTTGGGCGAATATCTGGAAAGTTCGCAAGAATTGAAGGACACGGTCAGCACGGCGTTGATTTACCCGGCGATTTTGCTGGTGATGTCGTTGGCTTCGGTGTTCATCATGCTGACCTTTGTGGTGCCGCAATTCACTGAAATGTTTGAAAGTGCGGGCAAAGACCTGCCGGTATCGACACAAATTGTCGTCGGTATGGCAGAATGGCTGCAAAGTTACTGGTGGGCTTTGCTGGGGATATTTTTTGGCGTGTCCAGTTACATGAAATTCCAAATGGCGGATCCCGTGCGCAAGAAGGTCTGGGACGGGCGGTTTCTGAAATTACCGTTGTTTGGTGAGGTGCTGTTGAATAAGGAAACCGCCAATATCAGCCGCACCTTGGGAACTTTACTGGGCAACGGGGTTTCCATCATCGCGGCCATGGTGATTGTTAGGGAAACGGTTGACAATCTGGTCATTGCGGCCGCGATTGGTGAAACCGAAGAACAATTGAAACAGGGCAAGCATTTGTCCGATGCTTTGCTGGAAAAAGCCATTTTCCCGAAAATGGCGATGCAAATGGTCAAGATGGGCGAAGAAACCGGACGTTTGGAAGAAATGCTGCTGCGCGTGGCGACGATTTACGACAAACAGTTGCGCGTCGCTATCCAGCGGATGTTGGCGTTATTGGAACCGGCCCTGATTATCACCTTAGGATTGATGATTGCGGGGATTATCGTCTCCATCTTGCTGGCGATTTTAAGCGTCAATGATTTGGCGTTTTAGTATTTGTCCACGAAATGCACGAAAGGCACGAAAAACGGAAGAAAATTGCTCGTTCCCACGCGCTGCGTCACTGCCCACAGTTAAGGGTTTAATTTAAACGAAACAATACGTTGTGAATTCGTAGGTCGGGTTAGCGATAGCGTAACCCGACATTTTTACTAACCCGACTTACAACTCTACGAGTCGTGGACAATAAAACAATATCAACACATCACAGGAACACATCATGAATAAAACCAAAATCCAGTCCCAATCCGGCTTCACTTTGCTAGAGCTGTTGGTGGTGTTGGGCATTATCGCCATGTTGGCGGGCATTGTCGGCCCGCAAGTCATGAAGCACATGGGCGAATCCAAAACCAAGGCCGCTAAGGTGCAGATTGAAGATTTGTCCGCAACATTGGACATGTACAAATTGGATTTAGGCCATTACCCCACCACCGAAGAAGGCTTGAAAGCCCTGATCGAATCCCCCGACAGCGCCAAACGCTGGAACGGGCCTTATCTGCAAAAAAACAAAATCCCCTTAGACCCTTGGCAAAACGAATACCATTACGCAGCCCCTGGCGAACACGGCAAATTTGATTTGTACTCTTATGGCGCTGACGGCAAGGAAGGTGGTGAAGGCGAAGACCAGGATTTGGTCAGTTGGGAATAATGCCGGGCATTATTTTAGTATGGCCATATCACCCGTTCCGTAATGTTTCAGATGCTGATGAACGCGGCAAAATGTAACGGACGGGGCGATAAGTCCCATCCCCCGGTACAATCGGGAATAAGGGCATTCCCCGTTTGCTTGCCTAAATTAGGCAAATCTAAAGGCTTCACGCTCATTGAACTGATTGTTGTCCTGGTGATTGTGATCTTAGGGTTCGCTGCGATAGGCATTAGCATGTCTTCCGGACACGACACCGCCGAAATCAAGGCGGCGGCCCGTGATATTGTCTCGGCTTTGCGGTTTGCCAGAGGCGAAGCCCTGATGAACCACGAGCAAACCACCGTCGATTTTGATCTGGAAAACAATAGCTATACGGTCAGCCACAGGGACAAGGTGTACGGCATTCCGCAAGCCATTAGCCTGACGGTGGTCACCGCCCAAAGCGAATTGACCGGGCAAGGGCAGGGCAGCATCCGCTTCTTTGCCGATGGGTCGTCGACTGGCGGGCGCGTGACGCTGGAGCGGGAAACCGCGAAATGGCAAATCGACATCAATTGGCTGACCGGGGCGGCTGAACTCAAGGACACCTTAGATGACGGCCAAGGTTAACCGGCATGGATAAACAACACGGCTTTTCCTTATTGGAAATCCTGATCGCCTTTTCAATTTTGGCCATTTCATTGGGGATTTTGTTAAAAATTTTCTCGGCGGGCGTCAACACGGCGGCCGTTGCGGAAGACTACACGGTCGCGGTGCAATTAGGCGAATCCCTGATGGTTAGGGCGGGCGTGGAAACGCCGCTACAAGCCGGGGAAGTGTCTGGCCGGGATAATGACAAATATGCCTGGCGTGTCGTTGTCGCCCCCTACCGTTTTAGCCCTGACGACGTCGATGTCAGCCTGATCAAAACCGAGCTGTTTAAGGTTGATGTGGTCATCAGTTGGGACGATGAGGATGGCGGCAACGGCAGGCAGCTCGAATTGACCACGTTAAAAGTGCGTAATAAGGCAGTGGCGTCGTGAAGCGTATTAAAACGGCGCTAGGCTTTACCCTGATGGAAGTCCTGATTGCCATGACGCTGTTGAGCATTATGGTGGTGTTGCTGTTTGCGAGCCTAAAAATCTGTGCACAAAGCTGGGAAAAAGGCGAAAGCAAAATGGCCGAAGTCAACGAAGTGGCGGTGGTTTACCATTTTTTCCAGCAGCACTTAGCTGCGGCCAAACCCTTATGGGATGATTTCAGCGTCAAGGAACAAAGGACCTTGGCGTTCCAGGGCGATGCCCAATCCTTGCAATTTGTCGGCGATTTTCCTGCCAGTGTCGGTAAGGCGGGGGCGCAGCTGTTTGCATTGCATTTGCAGGAGCAGGAAGAAGGCAATGTCATCAATGTGAGCCTGACACCATTTTTGCCAAGCCCCGAAGGGCAAGAGCTGCCTAAAGAAGAAATTGTTTTGGTCAAGCACGTCCGCAAGGTGTCCCTGGCTTATTTTGGTATGGATGAAAATACGGGCGAATCCAGTTGGCAGGCCCAATGGTTACAACGGGAATCCCAGCCGCAACTGGTTAAAATTAGCATTGAATTGGAAAATGCGATCTATTGGCCGGATATGGTGGTCGAACTGAAAGTCGCCAGTTCGCAAATTGATGCGGACGTGACCTCAGGGGCTATGCAAAATGAAGAAAACCAGCCGGAGCCAGGGCCGGAAGAAGCGGAACAATGAGCCGTTTCCCGTTAACCGCCAGGCATTGCCAACGTGGCTTTGCCTTAGTGCTGGTGTTGTGGGTGTTGAGCCTGTTGACCATTATGGCAGGCAGTTTTGCCCTGAGCATGCGGCGGGAAGCGACGCTGGTGGCGGGGATCAAAAATACCGCCAAAGCCACCGCACTGGCGGAATCCGGTATCGCCATTGCGGAAACCATGTTGTTGCTTCCCGAACAAGGCAAGCGCTGGCTCACCGATGGCAGCATTTATCAGATTAATACCGAAGATGCGTTTACCGGGACAGGCGGAACGGGCGGGCAAATCCGCATTAAAATGTTGGCGGAAACCGGCAAGATAGACATCAACAAAGCCGAGCAAAAGTTATTGGAAAGCCTGTTCCTGCAATCGCCGCTGGCTGATGATGAAAAGCAACGGGGACGCTTGGTTGCGGCCATATTGGATTGGCGGGATAAAGATGACCTGGTGCATATTGACGGGGCTGAAAGCAAGGAATACCAGGACGCCAATTTGAGTTACCAGCCTAGCAATAAGCCTTTCCAAGCCATTGAGGAATTGCGGTTGGTGTTGGGGATGGATGAAGCGACTTACCAGTGGCTGCTACCCTTAATCACGGTCTATTCCGGGCAGGCGCAAGTCAATGCCCAATTGGCCAGCAAAGCCGTCTTGTCCGTGTTACCCGATGCCGATCTGGCTATGGTGGAGGACTATATCCGTAACCGCCGTGACAGCATCTTGAACGGCCTGCCGATACCGGCTTCCCCTGTTGCCGATGCCAAAAATGCGCCGATGGCTGATAGTGAAGTGTTGACTATCCTCTGTGAGGCACGCATGGACGATGACGCTAAGGCGGTTATCAGCGCCGTCATTAAAGCGGGCGGTGAGCAAGACAAACCCTTTCAGGTTTTAAAATGGCAAAACCTGATGGCAACCAACGAATCCTTATTTGCCGATGCCGCAAGTGAATTAGTCATAAGAGAATATGCTGAATCTGAATTCAACCATTGATATGGATTTTAAACGCTTCCTGCGCTGGTGGCGGCGGGAACTGGATTTTCTGATCCCCGAAAAAATTAAGCAACTGGTCAATGACCGGCAAGGTTTTATTATCATCAGCCCTGAACCTGCGTACTTGGCATTGGCTTACGGATTGGATGGGCAAGTCCAGCCGTTAGCCAGGCTGGAGCGTAATGAGGCCGGCATCGCCCAGTTTAAAGCCTTGCAGGATAGCGACGAAAAATTCGCCAAAGCCAGTGTGATAATCCGTTTGACCGGGCAGGACGCCATCCATAGGGAATTGACCTTACCCGCGGCGGCCAAAGAAAACCTGCAACAAGTCGTCGCTTACGAACTTGACCGTTACACGCCGTTTAAGGCCGGCCAAGCCTATTTTGCCGCAAAACTGCTTGAGGGTGGCAATGAACCGGGGCAAATTAAGGTGGTGCTGATCCTTACCCCCCGTGAACTCCTTGACGGCCTTTGCGAAGACCTCAATATGATGGGCATATCACCGCTGTTTGCTGATTACCAAGGCTTCCCTAATGCGCTGGATGACGGTTATGGAGCCTACAACTTGTTGCCGGAGCGGTTCCGGCAGAAATCCGCCACCACCCCCCGTTTAATCCATTCGGCTTTACTGGCCAGCACCCTATTGTTGTTGCTGGCGACATTGGTCTTGCCGGTCACCATGCAATACCAAACGGTCGATGCGCTGGCTGAAAAAGTCAAGGCCATCGAAAAGGATGCCAAAAAAATTAAGGCATTGCAGCAGGAAGTCGATGCGGTGATCAATGAAACCCAAAAATTGTTGGATGAGAAGCGGGCCCGTCCGGCCGTGGTGATGATGCTCAATGAACTGAGCCGCCTGATTAAGGATGACACGTCCCTGGCTTATTTGCAGTATTCGGACGGGCATCTGCAAATCCAAGGGGAGTCGCCTGCGGCATCGACCCTGATTGGGGTTTTGGAAACATCGGACTTGTTCAACAACGCCCGTTTTGTCTCGCCCGTGACGCAAAACACGGTCAGCAAGCTGGAACGCTTCCAGATCACGACTGATGTCACCCAGGCCGGAGGAGCTACCGATGAAAATCCTTAAACAGCCCGTCAATACCGAACGGTGGCTTGCCGTTGGTTTGCTGGTGGTTGTCGTGCTGCTGGTCGGCATGGTGGTCATCGCCCCGGTGGTCAGCAAAAGCCTGGAGTTGAATGAGAAGAAATCGGGCTTGTTGTTCAAGCTCCAACAATACCAACGGATTTTGGCTAAAAAAGATGCGGTGGTCGCCAGTATGGACAAAATCCAGGCGCAGCATGACGAACAAGGTTATTTCAACAGCCAGCAAACGGATGCCTTGGCTTCGGCGGAAATGCAGAACTTCATCAAAAAGACCATCGTTGACGCAGGCGGGCAGTTAAGCAGCACCCAGGCGATCCCGGTCAGCGTCAAAGACGGTTTCAGCCGTATTACCGTCAGGGTCAGGATGACGGGTAACAGCGAAGTGTTGCGGGCGGTGTTGTATAAAATTGAAACTTCGACGCCCTTAATCATTATCGACCAGATCGACATAAGGCCCATGCGTGGACGCCGGAGCATGGTCACCCATAAAATTGAAATGAGTAATGACCTGAATGTTAATTTTCAAGCCGTCAGCTTTATGAGAAAACAGCCCGAATGAACAATAAACTGGTGAAGGTGTTGGGCGCAACCTGCGGCGCATTATTGTTGGTTATCCTGGGCGAATGGTTTTATGCCAAGCTGGGCCAACAGCAATTATTGGATACCCAGCTACCCATTGATAAAAAAGCGTTGCCCGATGAAATGCCGGGCATCAACCTCACGGAACATGACGAAGGCAGCTATGCGGATTTGGTCAACCGGCCCTTGTTCATAGAAGGCAGGAAACCGGTCAATGAACCGCCGCCCGACACGGTCAAATCCACTGACGTAGAGGTGAAATTCGATTGGTTACTGAACGGTGTCTACACCTCAAAAAAAGGCCCTTCGGCATTGTTGACCCATACCACCCCTTTAAAAACGCGGAAAGAGAATTACCGCCGGATCACGGTCGGCACTTTGCTTGATGGCTGGACGCTCGCGGAAATCAAAAAAGACCGTGTGATATTCACCCAGGACGGCGAACAGAAAGAATTGCTTTTACGTAAGCCTAAGCCGAAACAATTGCCTCCTAAACCCGGCAATCCAACGCCGCCAGAGCCAGGCGAACAACCCGAAGGTGCGCCACCTCCCGCTCCGGAAGAAGAGCCGGAAGATCTTATGCAAGAACCTGAATCGCCAGAAGACCTTATTGAGAACACTGAAAATGAATAATGCAAAAAAAATAACGGTTGCATCGTGCCTTATTGCGATGGGCTTGTCGTTGAGCAGTTGTGAGTTGCTTGCCCCTAAATCGACCAAGCTCCTGCCTTTGAACCCTACGGCGCAGCAACCGGCAAATGCCAAAGACGCCGAGGTTTTTAAGGTGCTGCAAAATAAACCGGCCAGCGACACCGTCCGTCCGAAAGCCCAAATTTATCCGGGTACCGACCGTTATATTGGCGCCCCCCAAACAGGGACAACAAGCTGGCAGGGAAACGCCACGGGCGCAGAAAAACAAGGGACATACGACCTGAATTTTGATGATGCCGATCTTGGGGAAGTTGCCAAGGCGATCTTAAGCGATAGCTTGGGGGTCAATTACGTCCTTAGCCCTAAGGTTGTTGGTAAAGTCACTTTGCAGACTACCCATCCGCTCACCAAAGCAGAATTGTTGCCGACATTGGAGATGGTCTTGCGCATGAACAACGCCGCGCTGGTCAAGGATGGCAATATCTACCATATAGAGCCCGCCGCCGATGCCCTATACACCTCGGATTTGTCAACGGGCGGCGGCAGGGATGGTTACCAGACCCGTGTCATCCCGGTCAGGAATGTCGCGGTTGATGATATTGCTGAAGTCATTAAGCCGCTAGTCCAAGAGAAAACCATTTTAAATGTGGACCCCACCCGCAATATTATCGTGGCATCGGGTACGCCGGATGAAATGTCGCGGGTTATGGAAATGGTCGGCACTTTCGATATTGATGTGTTGAGGGGGCGTTCGTTCGGCCTGTTCCCGTTAGTGCATAGCGACCCTGAGGCGGTCATCAAGGAATTGGAAGAGGTTTTTATCGGTAGCGGCAAAGCCGAAGATTCCGAGTTTTTCCGTTTTATCCCTATCGAACGCATGAACGCGGTGATGGCGATCACCCATCAGGCCCGTTATTTGCGGGATATTGAAAATTGGGTGTTGCGTCTGGATAAGACCAATACCGCCAGTGGTGGCGGTGTCAATGTCTATAAGGTGCAACATGCCGACGCCGAAGAATTGGCGGACACCTTGAACGAAATTTTCACGGGCGCACAAAAACAAGACCGTTCCGCAAAAGTGGCGCCTGGACAAAAAGCCACTGAAATGACCAATAAAAGTTCTGATACGAATAATCAAGATACGAAAACGGCTGCTTCCAGTAGCAAAAAAAAATCCAGCAAAACGGGCGGTAGTAGCCGAGGTTCCGGCAGTACAGGTACGGCCACCGTCGCCAATGTCGATGATGTCAGGATTATCTCCGATAAGGCCAATAACGCCTTGATTATTGTCGCCACGCCACGCGAATATGAAGTGATATTGCCTGTCATCAAGCAACTGGATATTTTGCCGTTGCAAGTGTTGATTGATGCGACGATTGTATCCGTAACGTTAAATGACGACTTAAAATACGGGATACAGTGGTTTTTGGACCATCAGGGCAGCAGTATCGGGAGCAATTCAAGTAAGGATGCCGTTACCCTGGGCAGTGTTGCCAGCGCAAGTGCGGCGGCGGTGGCTAGCGGCGGCTTAAGTGCGGTTTATAATTCAGGCGTTGTGAATGCCTTATTAAGTGCCGTGGCCGCCAAAAATAACCTTAATGTCATTTCTTCACCTTCGCTAATGGTGCTGAACAACCAGGAAGCCATCATAGAAGTGGGTGACCAGATACCTGTTTTATCAAGTTCTTTGTCAGGTGTCAGCACAACCTCAACATCCGGGCTGGTTTCCAGTAATTCGATCCAATATAAGGATACGGGGGTCAAGTTGGAAGTCACCCCGCGGGTCAATGCCAATGGCATGGTGATTATGGAGATTAAGCAAACGGTGAGTGATCCTAAGAAAACGACGGTGAGCGGCATCGACTCAGCGACGATTTCCAAAAAAGAGATTGAAAGTTCGGTGGCGGTGCAAGACGGTGAAACCATTGTCTTAGGTGGTTTAATTAAAGAAGACAATACCTATAACCAATCAGGGATCCCTTTTCTTCATACCCTGCCGTGGGTAGGGCCGTTATTTGGTAGCACCGAGAACAATAAGGACAAGACGGAATTGGTGGTCTTGATAACCCCGCGTGTCGTCAAAAGCAAACAGGATTCAAGGTTGATTTCCACCGAATTTAGGCGAAAACTGACAGGGATTTATCACTGATAATAAAAAACCCCGGAGGCCTAAACCTTCGGGGCTTATTGTTGCTTCGTAACGCCGGGTATCCAGGCAAGCTCGCTTTCGCTTTAAAACGTAATGATGCTGTCGCCGTCACTCACCAATACAATATCCGCAGGGCGAACGGCAAACAAACCCACGCAAACCACACCGGTGATGTTGTTGATGATGCGCTCCAATTCAATTGGGTTTGAAATGCTCAGGCCATGCACGTCCAAAATATGGTTGCTGTTATCAGTCACGCAGCCTTCGCGGTAGACGGGTTGTCCGCCCAATTTCACCAATTCCCTGGCGACATAGCTTCTGGCCATGGGGATCACTTCCACGGGTAGCGGGAACTTGCCCAGCACGTCCACACGTTTGGAACCATCGGCGATGCAGACAAATTTTTCGCTGGCGGCGGCAATGATCTTCTCGCGCGTCAACGCCGCGCCGCCGCCTTTAATCAATTGTTTCAACGGGTTGATCTCATCGGCCCCGTCAACATAAACCTGTAATGGGCCGACTGCATTCAAATCTAAAACAGGGATGCCCACTTTTTTAAGATGTTCGGTGGTGCCTTCTGAACTCGATACCGCGCCTTCAATTTCGCCTTTCATGTCGGCCAAGTAATTGATGAAGTGCTTGATGGTGGAGCCTGTGCCTACGCCGATGATGCCGACATCTTTCACATAAGGTAAGGCGGCATGGGCAACTTTTTGTTTTAATTCATCTTGTGTCATAAGGGTGCTAATTCCTGTAAAGTGTTTGGGGTGTGCGATAATACCCCAGAACTTAGGATTATTCAGCCCATTTTTAAACCATGCCCCAAAAATACATAGAAAAAATACTCCGCGCCAAAGTCTACGATGTCGCCATAGAAACCCCCTTGGATTTCGCCCGCTCCCTGTCAGAACGCCTACAAAATAGTGTGTATTTAAAACGTGAAGACTTGCAGTCTGTGTTCTCGTTTAAATTGCGCGGTGCGTACAACAAAATGTCCCTGCTGGATGCGGACGCCAAACACCACGGGGTTATCGCCGCCTCAGCTGGCAACCATGCGCAAGGCGTGGCCTTGGCGGCAAATCGCTTGGGCATCCAGGCCTTGATCGTCATGCCCACCACCACCCCCGAAATTAAAATCAAATCGGTACGCTCCATGGGCGCGGAGATCGTGCTGTTCGGTGATTCCTACAGCGAAGCGTATGCCCATGCCCAGCAATTGGCGGAAGAAACCCGGCGGGTCTTTGTCCACCCTTATGACGATCCTGATGTCATCGCCGGGCAGGGCACGGTGGCGATGGAAATCCTCCGCCAACACACCGCCGCTCTGGATGCGATCTTTGTCCCTGTTGGCGGCGGCGGTTTGCTGGCGGGTATCGCCGTTTACGCCAAATTTGTTCGCCCCGACATCAAAATCATCGGTGTCGAACCGGATGACGCCGATTGTTTGAACCGCGCCTTGCAAGCCGGTGAGCGCATCGTCATGGAACAAGTCGGCTTGTTTGCCGATGGTGTCGCGGTCAAACAAGTTGGCGCGGAACCTTTCCGGTTGGCGAAAAAATACGTTGATGAAGTCATCACCGTCAGCACCGATGAAATTTGTGCGGCGATCAAGGACATTTTTGACGATACCCGCTCGATAGCCGAACCCGCCGGCGCCTTGGCGATAGCGGGTTTGAAGAAATATGTCGAACGCGGACAGATCAGCGGGCAAACCTTGGTGGCGATAGATAGCGGCGCGAACATCAATTTCGACCGCTTGCGCTATGTCGCCGAACGGGCGCAAGTGGGCGAGCACCGGGAAATTTTGTTGGCGGTCAGCATCCCCGAAGTGCCGGGCAGTTTCCTGGCGTTTTGTAAGTTGTTGGGCGGGCGCAGCATCACCGAATTCAATTACCGCTATTTTGATCCGGCAATGGCGCAAGTGTTTGTCGGCATTTCCAGCAGCGGTTTGGAAACCGACCGCGCCACCATCATCGGACATTTGCAAGCCCACGGTTTCCCCGTCACCGACATGACCACCAATGATTTGGCGAAAGAGCATATCCGCTATATGGTTGGCGGACATGCGCCGTGTGAACTCAACGAAATTATCTACAGCATCGAATTTCCCGAACGTCCGGGTGCGTTATTGAAGTTTTTGCTGGAATTGGGCGGGCGCTGGAACATCAGCCTGTTCCATTACCGCAACCACGGTGCGGCCTTTGGTAAGGTGCTGATGGGCTTGCAAATGCCCCAAACAGAACAACGGGCATTTGAACAGTGTTTGCATGGTTTGGGCTTTGTTTATCAAGAAGCCACCGATAATCCGGCTTACCGCTTGTTTTCTGGCGGGATGCGTTAGTCTTCCCTAATCCATGACCTGCCGAAGGGCTGTGTGCCTGCCAGTATGCAATGGGCTATGCCATATGGGCCACGCTGGTTTTTTCGAATGTTTCCGACAGTTTCAATGCGGACAAGCCGCCTTGCGTGGGCAAGGGGTAGATGCCAGGGTAGGCGGTGTCTTCAAAATTAGCGTCATCGGCAAAAATGATATTCAAGTTGGCGGTCATACGGTCGGGCAAGCGGTACCACGGCACTAGACTTTCGTCCTGTGTGCCTAGCGCACCGCTAGTGTGGAAGTCCAGTTTGCCTTGCCCGTTGCAATATTTCATCAGGGTATAGGCGTTGGTGATAAAACGTAGGCGCTTCCAGCCCCTGAGTTTGGCATGCCAACGCGATTGGTCTTGCACCAAGTTTTCGAGTAAAGCCGCGTAATTGCCTTGGCATAGCACCGATTCTACTTCGTAGGCAAAGGTCAAGGCCTGGCTAAACGTCCATTCGGCAGGGATGCCCCCATGCACCAGCGTGAAATTGAGTTTGGCATCGTGATGGATAAACGCCCGTTTGCGCAGCCACTTTAACAACTCGTCCCGATCCGGTGCCTTAAGGATGTCGTCCAGCGTGTCACCCGCTTTGGCTTGGGCAAAACCTTCGGCCACCGCCAATAAATGCAATTCCTGGTCGCCCAACACCGTAACCGCCTTTTTACCCAAGCTTTTGACAAACCTGAGCACGGACAGCGATTCCGCCCCTTCGTTGACTAAATTGCCAGTGAACCATAAACAGTCGTTTTCAGGGTCAAACTGGATTTTTTCCAGTAATTTTAAGAGGGATTGGTAATTGCCTTTTACACTGCCGATGGCGTAGGTGGTCATAGTGGTTTAGTTTCCAAATGTAGGTTACCTAAACGGGCATCAATTTTAATGCCATATCCTAAAAGCCATGCCTGATAGGCCCTTAAATTGGCGGCCTGTGGTTTTATCAATGTCCAAGTCATTGATAGTTTGTGCGGATTGACCCTTGGCCATGAATAAAACGGATAATTCCAGTGGGCATGGGTCGGGCATGATGCGGGTTGGATTGTCATTTTGTAATAAAACCTCCTGCTTTTTGGCCGCATTGTCGTTAACATGACTAGGAAAACTGGGGGTCTAAGCCGCCCATGGTTCGGCAAGGCTCTTCTGGCTGAAGCCGAAGGGTCCAACACCACTGCCATTAAGTTAATGAATGTATTTTAATATTCAATTGGTTACGATTGGCTTATGTGAAACATTTTTCGGTAGATCGGGTTTACCCAAAGGGCATAAAAGCGATAGCGTAACCCGGCAGCATCCGAGCGGCAATTGTTGGGTTACGCTATCGCTAACCCAACCTACGTTATTATAAGTATTTGATTTTTATATTTATCTATTAACTTAATGGCAGATGACCCAACACGGATGGCTTAAGCCAATTGTATTTGAAATGGAGCCTGCCACGCTTATCCTGCCACTGTCTTGGTTTAAATATTGCTGAATAATCCTAATAATCAATCAACTGAGATTTTTATTATGGACAAGATCGGGATATTTTACGGCACTGAAAAAGGCATGACGGCGGCGATGGCCCAAGTGATGTACCGGGTGTTAGGGGATGAGATTGCCGACGAGCCTGTCAATGTCAACCGGGCGACCGTGCCGGGATTGTTGCAATACAAGGCCTTGATATTAGGTGTGCCCAGTTACGGGGTGGGTGAATTGCCAGGCAGGACGACGGGCAGCGACGAGGGCAATTGGGAAGAATTTTTGTTCCGGCTAGATGAGGCCGACTTGTCAGGAAAGCGCGTCGCCCTGTTTGGCTTGGGCAACCAGCAGAAATATTATGACCGCTTTGCCAGCTCGTTGATCCATTTGTACCAATATGTGCGGGCTTATGGTGCCGAGGTGATAGGTGACTGGAGCACTGAGGGTTACCATTTCACCCGTTCGCATTCGGTCATCGACAACCGCTTCGTGGGTTTGGTGCTGGATCATCACAACCAGCCCGAAATGACCAAAGACCGCATCATCACTTGGCTGGGGCAAGTCAAACCCGGTTTGTTGGAGAAACTGGCTCATGCCTGAACTAAGGAATAAACAGGTTATATGCCTAACCCTCCCATTAATCTAAACGAAATCACGCAGCAAACCATTGCCCATTATGACGGCCATGCCCAGTTGTTTTGGGAAGGGACTAAAGGCCATGACGTGTCGCAAAATATCGCCGCGTTTTTGGGGGCTTGCCAGCAAGATAAGGTCTTGGACATCCTGGATTTTGGCTGCGGGCCGGGCAGGGATGTGCTGCATTTCAAAGCCTTAGGCCATCGTCCGGTGGGTTTGGATGGCAGCGCCGCATTTTGCCAAATGGCCGTGGGCCTGACGGGTTGCCCGGTGCTATGGCAGGATTTTTTGGAGCTGGATTTGCCTGGCCAAGCCTTTGACGGCATTTATGCCAATGCCTCGTTGTTCCATGTGCCCCGCCAGCACTTACCGGAGGTGTTGGGTAAATTACACCGGGCCTTACGGAACGGAGGGATATTGTTCACTTCCAACCCTAGGGGGGATGGCGAAACCGTGCAAGGCCAGCGTTACGGGAATTATATGGAGCTGGAAACCAGCGAACGCTTTTTGGCCGCCGCCAATTTTGAAATCCTGCATCATTATTACCGTCCGGAAGGCTTGCCCCGTGACCGGCAACCGTGGTTGGCGATTGTCAGCAAGCGCAAGGATAATTCAATCTGAAAAACGGCGGCTGACTGGGATGACGTTGCGGAAAGTCAGGTTGATCCGCCCGTCGGTCAAGTTGGGGTCTGGGGGGACGCTATGCAGCCAATGGTGTTGGAAATCCGGCTGCATGACCAGCAAGCTGCCGCTAGGCAATAAGACTTGCCCTTGCCGGGCTGATTGTTTATGCCGGAATTGCAGCGGGCGTTCCGCGCCCAAGGTCAATGACGCGATCAAGGGTTGCCCGCCTAGCTCCGGTTCATTGTCCGAATGCCAACCGACATGATCCCCGCCGTTGCGGTATAAATTGACCAACACCGAATTGAACGAAAAATCCAAGTGCGACTCGACCCGCGCCCTGATCGCCAATAGCAATGGTGTCCACGGGCGGGTTTCCAATAGGTTGTTGCTATAGCTATAGCGTATGCCGGGATCGGCGTGCCAAGTTTGTAACCGGGGCAGGATAAATTGCCGCCCGGCGACGACATAACGGTTATCAGGCCAGCCTTGTCCGTGCAGCAACTGCTGGTACAGCCGCACGCTTTCGGCGGCATCGTAAAAACCGTCAATCAGCTTAAGTTCAGGGCCGCTTGGCATCCGGCAATCCCGTCAAACCGGGGGCTGTTGGTTAAGGTGCATGGCCAGCGCGGTGTCCATGGTCGTCACATGCAGTGCAAACCATTGCGGGAGCCTGTCCCTGACAAACGAACGCCCAAACGCAACCAGCCCTTTGTCAACCCGCGACTTGAACTGCTTGAATTCCCCAAGCACACGTTGGTGTTCGCCCTTATGGTCAATGAGCGCCGGAAAAGCGGATTGCGCCATCCATTGGTTTTCGCGTTCAAAATGCGCTTCGGTGTGCTCGTACAATTCTTGGAACAGCGCGGGGAAGTCCGCGTTAGTGACGGTGTCCAGCGCATTTAGCAGGTTGATGAATTCTTCATGATCCTGGTCAATCGGCCCATACGGTACGGTCAGCGTTCCAGTTTTTTCCAGCAATGCCATTTTTGCCCCTTTCTCAATTCAAAAACGTGCCCAACAAAAAGCCTGTCAGTTTACACGATAACCTTCTTCCATCAACACCCGCCTGACCACCGGGCGCGTCAGCATCAGGCGGTAGTGTGCCAAGCAGTTTTCCGGCAACGCCACACCCGTTTTGTCCGCCCAAAATTCGACATAAAACAAGGCGGCATCGGCGATGCTGAATGCGCCCAGCGCGTAGCCTTGCGGCGGCAACATAGCGTTGACGATGGCAAAGGCCTGGTTGACGATGGCCAGCCCCTGGGCTTTGACGGTCTCATTATCCGATTCATTGACGGTGAATTTGCCGGTGGTGAATATCCTCGCAAAACCCTGCCCGTGGATTGTGCCGACCACATAATCCATCAGCTCAATCGCCCGTGCGTCGCCGTCCGGGTCGCCAGGCAACAGCTTAGCCTTGGGATAGCTGCGGGCCAGCCAATAGGCGATGGCCGGGAATTCGGTCAATGCGCTGCCGTCGTTGCGCACCAATGCCGGGATGGTGGCTTTGGGGTTGATGGCCAAATACTCCGGCGTGGTGTGGTCGCCAGCCATCAGGTTGACCAGATGCGCTTCAAACACCAGGTCGAGTTCTTCCAATAAAATATGGATGCCGGTCGAGCAGGAGCCGGGGGTCATATATAATTTCATGCGGTTTTCCTAAGGGGTTAGTGTTATTGGCATTCCAGGACATACGCATTGGCAGCTAAGGCAAAGTTTTGCCACAACCCGGCGATGCCATGTTTCACCGCATTGACATAAGCCTTGTCCGGCTTATGTTCATCGGGGAAATTGGACAAGGCGCAGGAAGTGCGGTGCCTGTCCACGACAAACAGTAGGAATTCGTCAACAAAGCCATCGAAAGCCGCCAATATCTGTTTGGTCAAATCCGACAAGCCCCGGTTGACGGGACTTGCTGCGCTATCTAACGGCAGGGTTTTTAAATACACTAAGGCTTCATCATAAAACTGCCCTAAAACCGCCAGCACATTGCGCTCGAAGCAGCCGTCCCATTGTTGCCGCGAAAGGTCTTGGGCGAGCAATTGCCCGTAGCGGTTTTTCAACAGCGGTTGTTGTCCGGCGATATGCCGATGGAATTGGGCGATGCTGTCGTTGTTGATGGGTGTGTTCATATTCGGTTGTCCCCGATTTAAAGTGTCAGTGCGGTAAAAACCCGTTCGCTGGCTTCCAGAGCCCCTTCCAGATAGCCGCCGTGTGTCTGCGCAGTTTCCGTCCCACAAAAATACAGCTTGTCTTGCCAATGGTCCAGGCGTAGCGGACGGTGCCCGTAGGCCGGGTGGCTGGCTGGCGGCATTTGGTCGTGCCGGGTTGCGGTAAACGTTTCCGCACTCCAATCCTGGATGATGGCCTGTAGCGGGTGGGCCGCTTCCGCACCGAATAGCCGGGCCAGTTGCTGCACGGTCCAGGCTTCAAGATGGTCACGGTGGCTTGCCCTCAGTGCGGATGGCAGGCCGAAAAATCCGAACAAGGCGGCGGATTCGCCATGTGCGGGGCAAGCATCATAAACCTCGGCCAGCACGGTGCCGGGATAGTGCAGCCAGGCATTCCCGGAATAGCCCTGGCGACGCCAAAACGCTTCCCGGTATACCAGCAGGGCTTTGGCGTGACCGGCCATCCAGGTGGGCGTGTCCTTCATCAGCTGGCGTAAGTTAGGCGCGAGGGCGGGTTCGAACATAACGGAATCGGCCAGCAGCCGGGGTGGCACGGCCAACACCACTTGTCGGGCCTGGTAATGGGCGAGCCCCTGTCCGGTTTTAAATTCAAGCCCGATATGGGTTCCGCAATCCGTCAAACGCAGCAATTGATGTTGCAGATGCAGCATAGGATCCGGCAGCCCATGCGCCAATCCGGCGACCAATTGCCCGCAACCGCCTTTGATACGCCACGCGTCGGCGTGGGTTTCGGTGTCGGTAAACATCTGTGGCATGGCGTTAGGGCCGGCTTGATACAGGCTATGGCCTTGATCCCATTGCCGGAACAGTTCCAAGCCCAGGCGTTTGGCCAAGGCCGCGATGCGGGGTTGCTGGCCGGGCCAAACCCAAGTTGGCCCTAGATCGACAGTAACCTCATCACGGGTGGATGGCGGGTTTAGCATATGGGAAAGGATGCGGCCGCCGCAACGGCCGCGGGCTTCAAAGACCGCGATGTTGCGATGGCTTTCTAACAGGCGGTCGGCCAGTGCCAAACCCGAAAGCCCTGCGCCGACCACCGCAATCGCTAGCATGCGCCGCAACCGCCCGCTGTTGTGCCGCATAACACGGAATTGCTTTGCCAGTGCGGCAAGGCGGGCGCTTCGGTGCTGGCAGCCGGCAGGATCAGTTTTTTGCGGAAAATATCCCAAACACTGTCATACCGTTGCTGCACCCGGATGCTCCACCCCCAAACGATGGGCAGATGCAGGGGTGTCCAGATATGGCGTTCAGGATCATCGGGCGCGGCGTTTTGCATGAAATACCCCGTGTATTTCTCCAGGACGCTGACGGACGCGACGGCTTTTTTATTAAATTCGGACGGGATAGGTTGCGTCACGGCGGTTATAAAACTAAACCGCTGCCTATCACCCTGTTGCTGGAACGCGCAAACCGGTTTGACCGCCCGGTTATCGTTGGCATCGTCCAGATACAGCACAGGGCCACCCGCCGCTTCGGTGTCGAGCAAAACCCAGGAGCCACCTTCTTCAAATTGTAATGTCCGCGACGATTCCACTAACTGCACCCAACCCAGTTGGCTAGGGAAAGCGCGGGTGGCCCATTCCAAATCGAACCGGGGGGCAATGGCCAGGACAGGCTGGCCATTTTGCATACGGACTTCTGGCCCGTCCAAACCCGCATCATGTAAGTTTAAACGGTTATGCCCAAAAAACGCTGGCGCTCCAGAATCACCCTGCAAGCAGTTGCGGACAACGGGGCTGAGCGAATCCACATCCCAAACAAAACACCGCACCGGTTGCATGCTCAAGTCGACTGGCTCGCTCCCTGCCGAATGGGCGTCCAGACGGTAGGCGCCGACGATGCCGCTTTGCGGGTCATGGCTGGCGGCAATGGCCTGTCCGGCATTCTCCGTCAAAACCGGGAGGGTTAGGTGGTACCGGCGGCCCGCTTGGATTCCCGCCACTTCGGCAAGCGGGGCGGGCTTAACGGGGATATTGAGGGGGAGCGGTTTATTCATGGTTTTGCGGTGCTTGGCTTTGTCGTATCACGTTAAGGGAAAGGGGCATTCAATAATGAGGCCAACTTCCGGCGGTTTGCCAGGCATCCCGCTACAAAGCCTGATAGCAAGGGGCTTCACGGGCATTTGGCCAGGGCTGTTAAGCGGCTAACCGCGGCTGACTGATGTCATAAACCCGACAAAGTGGATAAACACAGCTACTTCAAATTGATTGACGTGACCAATGCCCTGCAAAAACCTGCATTGTGCCAATGACGCAGCAGCCTTAAAAAGAACCTGATGGTTAGGCGTTGCTTGGTATGAAATTGTTGGGTAAGGCCAGCGCCATTACGGCAGTAATTGCCCAGGCCGTTAGGCTCTAAAGCAATTTATGCCATATAAACGTAGCCAATTTACTGGGCTGTACGTCATCCTAAACAGCGCTTCCAAGCCAGTTCTTGGCGGCAATTGCAAATAAGTTCATATAAATAAAAAAAATGTCACGAAATGGTAATAATTCATATCAACCCATTGTGCATATGGCTTATCATCAGGCCTCAGGGTAAGGTAGATATTAGTTATAAACCAAGTTAAATCAATTTGTTATCTATGAAATTAAACTACGGGCATCCTTTTGGGCGGGCTGGTTTTTGATTCGATGGCAGCATTAACTTATGCCTTATTAGCCCTGATTTTTTGTTGGTTTTTTCAACAACCTGCTTAGTGACAATAATAAAAATCGGTTTGGTTGGCCTCGCCGCCCAAACCCTATTAAGGGGGAAGAAATGAGTGAAAAGAATGAAATGCTTGAAGCCGTTGTGATTGGCAGTGGTTTTGGCGGTGCGGTCAGTTGTTGCCGGTTAGCGCAAAAATGGCAAGACAAGGTGCTGTTGCTCGAACGCGGCAAACGTTACCCGATGGGATCGTTTCCGCGCACGCCCCATGCGATGGCGGATAACTTCTGGAGTCCTTCAGGCGATCAGGCCAAACGGCCTAAAAACCTTCGCGAACGTAATTTGCGCGGGATGTTTGATATCCGTAACTTTACCCGCATGGATGCCCTAGTATGTGCAGGTTTGGGCGGCGGCTCGCTGATTTATGCCAATGTGTTTCTGGAGCCGCCGGAAAAAGTCTTTGAATGCGGCTGGCCTAAGTCCATCAACAAAACGTCTTTACAACCTTACTACGAAATCGCCCGCTCCGTGCTGGGCGCACGTCCTATCCCGTCTTGGGAACATGAGCCACGCCGTAAAATCGTCCGCACGGAATTGTTCCAAGCCTTTGCCAAAGACCAAAACCGCACGTCTACTTTGGCGGACATTTGCGTTTTTTTCGGCAACAATTTCCAAAAAGCTACGGATATTGGCATCCAAGAAACCAACCGTTATGGGGCGACCCAAACCTCTTGCACCTATTGTGCGGAATGCGATGTGGGCTGTAACACCCATTCCAAAAACACCGTTGACCTGAATTATTTACATGTCGCCGAACACGTCCATAAAGCAAGGATAGAAACCGAGTCGGTCGCGGAGAAAATCATCCCCCTCAATGCGCAGGGTAAAGAAGACACGATGGCCCAAGGTGAGTTTGGCTATCGCGTGTATTACCGCCATCTCGACCGGGGCGAAACATCCGTCGATACCCAACGTGTCGTCGTGTCGGCGGGCACCTTGGGTTCCAATGAATTGTTGCTGCGTTGCCGGGATGTCTATGGCTCCTTGCCACGGCTCAGCCAACGCTTGGGCAAGCGTTTTTCCGGTAATGGCGATTTCCTGTCGTTTGTCGTGGAAGGCCAAAAGCCCGCCGACCCCAATTACGGCCCGGTCATCACCCAATATACCGACTACAACCTGTTCAAAGACCACGACCCTAACCGTGCGTTTATCCTGGAAGATGCCAGCTACCCTAATTTCGCCGCCTGGTTTATCGAAGGGATGCAACCTGGTTTAAATCCCTTGGATAGCCTGAAAAAAGTGTTCAACATGGTTTTTTCGTTATGGCGGCGGTTAGTGCAAACCGTGTTCGGCGGCAAATGGACGGGGTCGTTGGGCGACTTGTTCCATCAAATGTTGAAAGGCGACATGTCTTACCGCAGTGTGGTTTTGTTGTGCATGGGACTGGATAAAGGTGACGGGGTATTGACCCTACGTGACGGGCATTTGGATTTGGATTGGCCGCAAAAATCCAGCATGCCGCTCTATGACGCCATTCTCGATAGCGGCCAACAATTTAAGGCTTTTGTCGAATCCCATTGCTTCTTCCCGTTGCCTACCTGGCTTTGGCCTTTCCGCAATAACATCACTGTCCACTCGCTGGGCGGTTGCATCCTCGCCGACAGCCCTGAACAAGGCGTGGTCAGTTCCCACGACCATGAACGCGGGCAAGTGTTCGGTTACCAAGGCCTGTATGTTGCGGATGGTTCGGTGTTGCCGACGGCGGTGGGGGCCAACCCTATCGCCACCATCTCCGCCGTGTCCGAGTGGATAGCGGAAGGCATCACCGGCGCAAAACACAGCGATGACCTGGCGGCATCAACCACCCATTCTGGAGCATCAAAATGAATGCACAAACACACTCCCAAGCCATCGGTTTCCAATTCACCGAAGAAATGAAAGGCTATCTCGCCGCGGGTGAAACGTCTTATCAAGATGGTTTCGACCAAGGCAAAGCGGCGGATAACTATTTTATGTTCCACCTCACCATCAAAACCGATGATGTCGATGCCTTTTTAGCGTCCCCCGCGCATCAGGCCGAAGCCATTGGCTATGTCCAAGGCAATATCGTCGGCGGCCAGCGTCCGGTGTTAAAAGGCGTTTTTAATTTATTTGTCGATACCGCCGACCTCAACCGCAAGGAAATGCGTTATCGGCTGTTTATTGAGGACGAATCAGGACAGCCATTGACCATGAGCGGCTTTAAAAGCATCCAGGACAATATTGGCCCCGATCTATGGCAGGACACCACCACGCTGTTCACCAATTTGTTCCGTGGGCATTTGCAGGCGGAAGAAGAAGCGGAAGCGGAATTGTTCGCGACGGGCATCTTGCATATCTTGTTGCCTGATTTTATGCACCAATTGACGACCATGCGTGCTGATGCACCGACGTTCAAAGAGCGGCTAGGGGCGATGGAACGCTTCGGCAAGTTTTTCTTCGGGGTCTTGTGGGAGACTTACGGGCCGTCCCTGATGCCCAAAATGGGCAGTTTTGAACGGGAAATCCCTTTGTACACCACCGAAGGCGTGAAAAATGCAGAAATCACCACCCATCCCTACAACACCGCCGACCGTTTGGGGCAAAGCTTGCTACGGTTCAAACGTGCGCCTTGCCGGGATGTGGTCGTGCTGATTCCTGGGCTGACTGCCGCCAGCGATATGTTCATCATGCCGGAACACTACAATTTGACCTCCTATCTGCTGGACAACGGCTTTACCGATGTCTGGACGATGGACGGGCGGATCAGCAACCGCCAAACCTACAACCTCAGCCGTAACCGTTACAACGTCGATGACTTGGCCTTGTATGACCATCCCGCCGCCATCGCCACGGTGCGCAAGGCCGTGGGGCCGGATGCGCGTATCCACGTCATCAGCCATTGCTTTGGCGCGTTGTCGTTTACGATGAGCTTGTTCGGCAAGGCGGTCACCGACATACATAGCCTTATCACCAATGGCGTGGCATTGACTCCGAGGATCCCGCCCTTTGCCAAGTTTAAGCTCGCCGCCGGGCCGTTTATGTGCGATTACGTCTTGGGCGTTGAATACCTGAACCCGTGGTGGCAACGCCAACCGGGTTTTTCTTTCGGCAAACTGCTAGGTTGGTTGGTGTCGGCCTTCCACCACGAATGCGATTCGCCAGAATGCCACATGACCAGTTTCATGTGGGGCTATGGTTTTCCGGTGTTGTTCAAGCATGAAAACCTCCATGACATCACCCACAGGCGGACTGGCGACTTGTTTGGCGGCAGCAGCGTCAATTATTACCGGCATGTGCTGAAAATGGTCAAGGCCGACAACACCGCCGTCAAATACCTTCCCGGTGACCCGCGTTACCAGAGCTTGCCGGACAATTACTTCGATTACGCTAAAGACATCCAAACGCCCATGCTGCTGGTGACCGGACAAGAAAACGCCTTGTTCACCGATTCCAATATCGTTTGCCACCAACGTCTTGAGCAAATCGTCCCAGGCCGCCACCAACTGCATGTCTTCCCGCATTATGGCCATGCCGATGTGATTATCGGCAAGAATGCCGCCCAAGACATTTACCCGCGTTTTCTTGAATTTCTGCAAAGCCACCAGCACTAGGAATAAGCCGATATGAACACTCAAGCCCCTTTACCCAAAGATTTCTACCTGCTGAACCAACCTGGCTTTGCCGATCCCGATGACCCTGACCGTCCTAACCGTTTGTGCATTTGTTTCAGTGACGTGCATTTCACGGATGGCACGGTCGGCAACCAAAGCGCCGATTCCGTGGTATGGGAAAACGTCTTCAACCGGATTCAAGACTTATGCACTTTACATAATATCCAAGAGCTGACGCTGCTATTAGTCGGCGATGTCGCGGATATGATACGTACGGCGGAATGGTCGGAAAACGGCGTTTATCCGTGGGAGCGCGACGATTCGCGCTTCAACGGTATTCTGCAAAAAATCATGCAGGGCATTATTGATAAGCACAGCGGCGAACCTAAACCTTGCGACAAACCGGGCTTTTTTTATTGGCTAAAAAAACTGCCACAAATGCTGGAAAAGTTAAATTTACAGGTTAAAGTCCAAACCTTGGTGTTGCTGGGCAACCATGACAAAGAAATGTTCGCCGACGATGCAACCTTAAAAATGTTTTATGAGCAGTGCCTAGGCCAGCCTGTCCCTGAATTGACTGAGGCTTATCGCCGCTGGGTCGGGAAAATGTATTTCGGGGACGAAAACCATTATCTTGATGACACGCAACATGTCCCGTGGCTGCCCTTTTATTGGGCTGACCGGGGTTTTAGGCTTTTCGTGACCCACGGTCAATGGCGCGACCAAGACAATAGCCGTGTCATAAAAGCACAAGGGCCATTGCCCGGTTGGCAAGTCTCCGATGGCTGGAATCTGGATACCTGGCGGCAATTGAAATACGCCCCGTTCACGGCGGCTTGTTTTGGCGATACCGTTGCCGCCGGGGTATTGTCCGGGTTTATTTATACCACCAAAAAGAAACTGAATGCCTTGATCGGGCCCACCCAAAGCAACCAACAAACAACACCAGTAAAAGTAGAAATTGAACGCCTCTGCAAGACTTTGGATGAGTTGGATTTATACCGCCCCACCTATGCTGCGGTAGGACGGATCATTAAGGACACTTGGCGTTTGCGTAAAAAAGGCAAAGAGTTTGCGGGCATCAGAAAAATCATCGAAGACGAATTGCTCAACTCCATCCATACCTGGCTAGGCTGGGACTTTACCTTAGAAAGCGCCACACCGACCCTCAAAATCGGCCTGCGTATCGCGAAGCCTATAGTCAGCGTGATGTCTTTGCTTGGCTCGACCATCGAGTTGGGATTTTTATATCTGATGATGTGGGGCATGACCCAACTGAAACAAGGTGTGTTCAATTTCGGCGATGCACCGTCTTATAAGGATATGAAAAAGTTTCCGACGTTCTTAGAAGCCTACCGCGATTATGGTTTCCGTATCCATGGCGAAGGCCACACCCACATCCCTTTGCAAGAAGAACTGTATTTCAAACAACCGGATAAACCCGAAGACCGCAAAAGCTATACCTATATCAACTTCGGCACATGGCGTGACCAAATTGTCATCGCCCAGAAAGGCAAATATCGCCGGCGCGGTGTCGGGCGCGCCCTGTGCGTGCTAGATCTGGTCTCAGACACCAGTGTCGAGTGCATTAAGGAAAAAGACCTCAACAAACGCGGCTACGCTTATTGGATAGAAGACATCTTGACCTGGGGCGATCACTTCGACCGTTTTTAAGGCAGGATTGGATTCGCTTCTTTTTGACATTCCCTCCTTATCGTTTTGGTAAAACTGCCGTTATCTGCAATGAAAGCAGTGGTCATTTAAAGGCCTTCTTACTGGCTTTTGGCGACAGCATCTTTTTCAACGGTGATGAGGGCTACAAAAAATATTCGGAGGATTTATGAACAGTTGTTTGACGTGGTTTTCCAGGGTGTTGTGGCTAAGCATTTTGGCACATCTAGGCTATGCGGGCCTGTTGATGTTCGCACCAGACGGTTTTGGCGGAGTCATTGGTGCGGAATATGTCGAGTTTGCTTATGCCTATGTCGCTAATGTCGGCATGTTATTGGCGCAAATTTGCCTGTTTGCCATTTGGACGGCAAACGATCCGCAACGCTACCGGATTTATGCTTGGCTGTTGGTATTAATCCATGTCGGTATGGCGGTGTTTTTAGCTATCGGCATGGGATTTAGTTCGGCGTTTGGCCTATTTGCCGCGCTGGATGTGGTGCTGGCCTTAGTGTTAGGTGGCCTCTTATACGCTGGGTTGCCGGAAGCAGACGATGGCTTTGCCCAAGCCCTTGGCACATCTGGCCCTACGCCAGAAAATAGCTATTTGCTTTGGTTTTCCAGAATGACTTGGCTAGGCATGCTGGCCAATATGGTCTTCGTGATTCCTGCCTTAGCCGTGCCTGAATGGTATGGCGGATACCTCAACACCCCCGATGTTGCCGCCACTTATTCGTGGCTACGTTACGCCGGAGTGGCATTATTGCTGGCGACGGTGCTGTACGCACCTGCCGCCCTTGATCCCCGGCGTTACCATGTGTTTGCGTGGCTATCGGTCGCCGCGCGGCTGTTCGCCGCGGCATTTTGGATTTGGCAAAACGCCTTCTGGAGTTTTGTCGGCCCGATGGCGACGTTTTTTGTCGCTGACGGGACGTTTGGCTTGATATTCGCGTATTTGCTCCAAACTGGCATGCCAGAAGAATACCGGATCAGCTGCGCCAATCTGGCGAATTTACTGGCGCAATGGCTAGATTTACTGGCATCAAAATTCGACACTTTGCTGAAAAAAGTGGCGGTGACAGCTTGCCTGTTGGTTCTCGGTGTAGTGGGCTATGCGTTTTGGGCCAATATGCTCCGTACCGAGCCGGAAACCGTTTTTAGTAGTGCTGAAGAGCAATTCAAATACGGGGCGATTGGTTTAGGCATGCAGGCGCGTGTCCCTTATTATATCTGGCAGGTGATGCCGGAACTGTGCGCCAACCTCTTGCCAGAACCGCGCAATGGTTGGGCGTCTTTGGGCTTGTTATACGAAGACGGTAAAGATTTGCCGGTAGGTTTCGCGAAACGCACCATCGGCTACCCTAGCGTGGAACCGACCTGTTCGGCTTGCCACACGGGAAGCTATCGCGCAACGGCGGGCGGCAAACGCGAAATCACGCTGGGCAGCCCTTCGCAACAACTGGATTTACAAAGCTTCCAGTGGTTTTTGTATGGTTGCGTGGCGCAACCGGACTTTACCCCCGATAACGTGCTGGCAAAAATCCGCGAGAAAAACCAGCTTTCCGCTACCGAGGCCTTGTTTTACCAATACCTGATCATACCGTTCACCAAACAAGCCTTACTGACGCAACAAAAGGCTTATGAATGGCAAAAATCACGGCCTACACAAGGGCGGGGACGGACGGACACCTTCAATCCAACCAAATTTAATGTCTTCCATCAGGCCGATGACCATACCATTGGTACCGTGGACTTACCGGCGATCTGGAACCAGCGCGCGAGGGAAGGCTTGTCCCTGCACTGGGATGGCAACAACAATTCCATTTATGAGCGCAACTATGCCGCGGCCATGGCGGTAGGCGCAACGCCTTATTCGGTATTGCCCGACCAGTTCAAGTTAATCACGGATTTTGTGTTGCAGTTGGCACCGCCCAGCTATCCGTTCAGCATCGACCAAACTAAACTGGAACATGGCTGGCGGCTTTACCAAGACAATTGCGGGGGCTGCCATGATTTGGGCACACAAAAAGTGGGGACGGTAACGCCCGTTAATGCAATAGGCACAGACCGCCATAGGTTGGATTCGTTTACCGCCAATCTCGTCAAGACCTTCCATAGCATCCAGGAGCGGCAGTTTAAATTCGATGCCTACAGCAAAACCGACGGTTACAGCAATTTGCCGATTGATGGCATCTGGATCCGGGCGCCTTATTTGCATAATGGCTCGGTGCCGGATCTGCACGCGCTGTTGCAAGCCCCCGGCCAACGGCCCAAGCAGTTTTACACAGGTTATGACGTGTATGATCCGGCCAAGGTTGGTTTTATCACCGATGGCCCGGAAGCCAAGCAATATGGCTTTTTGTTCGACACCACCCAGCCGGGTAACGACAACAGCGGCCATGCTTATGGCACGGACTTAAACGAGGGGGAAAAGCAAGACTTGCTGGAATATTTAAAGACACTTTAAAGTTGCCGTAGGCCAGGGATGGCTTGTCCTTACACTGGCAAAAACGCTTGCACACCTGACTATGCCCGCCACCGCGGATGGATGGCGGGCGTCAGGATAGCTAATGCGGATCCTTGAATTGGATGCTATGGAAAATGCGTTCTGCTAACGGGCGTGAAACCTTACCCTCGAAGTTCAGGATCATCGTGAAGTGCGTCGGGACGGGGTCGCTTTCGTGCACTTTAGGCACGACAAGGAGCATTTTAGAGCCAGTGCCCAATAGGCGCGCGGGCCTGCCATCAATGGCCGTTTGCTCTTCGGCCGCTCCGTCCATGCCGCTTACGGAATTTTCGTACCGCCCCATATCGAAGGTGAGCGTCAACCCGCCACCCCGATAGAGCGCCGCCAACGAGTCTATCGCCTGCACGGGTTGGGGCGACAAGTAGCCGGGACGCGAGAAGCAGAATGCGCCACCTGGACATTCGTCCACCCATCCGTCAATTGGCGATACCGCGGATTGCTGGCCGCTATTCGGCGGCGTAGCGGGGCGGTTGCCGCTGTCGCAGCCGACGGCGGCAATGCCCGGCAGGAGGCAAGCGGCGGCCAACCATTGCGCCCTGCGGGGCGGCAAGCCGTTTGCGGTGGTCATGGCACGCGGCCTAGTTTTGCGCAGTGCATAGCTTCCCTCACTTATGGCAAATCTGGTCAGCTTCAGGCAAGCCAGCTAGCCGTGCTTTACGTGACCGGATGCTGGCAGCGATAATCCCCACTAGCAGCAAGATTGCTGATGAGGGCTCGGGGATCGCCTCCGCCGCCATGATCAAGACGGGGTTGATCGTGATAAATCGCTGCCCGCCTGTGTCCGTTTGCACTAAGGGGCTGGCGAGGATAATTGACACTTCGGTTGCGTTCAGATCCATGAATCCGTTGATGAACGGGTTCATAAGGTCATTGCCAGTGCGATGACTGAGGCCGAGGTTATGCCCCAGTTCATGCGCAAGCAACTGGTTTCCAACGGAAATGATGCCGCCGGACGGGATACTGTTGTCCGCGGCATATAGTGACTCGACGACGAAGTTCGGGCCGCCAACTTGGCCGCAGCCTATGATGGACGGATTGATCGAGCCGCAAGAGCTAATGGTGTCGACATAGTAAAAATTAACGATGTTTGACAAGCCGGTATGCAAGCTGAAAAGATCGCCAATTTCGGCATCGGTGCTGATATCCAGCAAATCGGGGCGGACAAACTGCGTTGTCGGGCCGATGCGGATATCGACGGTGTTGGTGCCAAAACTCGACTGCGAAAAAATGGCGTCCAGGCCGGATTCATTGATTGTTACGTAGGCGGCGTTCGCCGTCAATGGCGCGGCCAGCATGGCGGCGATAAAACACAAAGACTTAATTTTCATTTTTATATCACGTTGATTAAAGTAGTTGACGGCACCTCGCTTGTGCCGCAAATATCATACCATGCAACTATGTTAATAGTTGCGCGGAGATAAGGGCTTGCGTGGCTGACGCTTTAATCTAAGAGGGTAGGGCTTCTTAGGCGGTAACAGGCCATTCTGATCGATATACACTAATCAGGACACATTTTTTGAAGTATTCTACAGAGAAAAAGGTGTAATCTGATGCTCTGTACATGACAAAAAAATAGCCCGTTGAAAATATGGCAAAATACTGAATTTTTGCGAAATAGGACAAGATGCCACACTTCAACGAGCTATCGACTATGTTAAACCAACACTTTCACTGGAACAAGGCAAGGATGGATTGTCTGGTCGGCATGGTCATCGCGTTATTTTTTCAAGGAAACCATTAACTTAACCAAGCTCGCCAAGGCGTTTCCCGGTAAGGCCAAAGCGGATTCCCATTACCGGCGGATGCAACGCTTCATCAGCGACTCCGGTGCCGTCGGGTTTGACCGTGTCGCCTGGTTTGTCATGAAACTGTTTGGTTTCCTTGACACCGATTATTACCTGACCTTCGACCGCACCAACTGGCAGTGGGGTAAGAAAGACATCAATGTCCTCATGCTGGCGGTGGTCTACAAAGGCATTGCGATACCCGTGTACTGGCTATTGCTGAACAAACAGGGCAACTCCAGCACCCGCGAGCGCATCGCCCTGTTGAAGCGGTTTGTCCGAGAATTCGGCAAAGGGCGCACCATCAAATTCTTGGCCGACCGTGAGTTTGTCGGCGAAAAATGGTTCGGCTGGCTGCAAGGCGAAGGCATCGACTTTGCCGTCCGGGTCAAGAAAAACACCCGGGTGACCAACGGGCGGGGGTGTTTTGTCCAAGCCCGGCAACTGTTCCGTACCCTGAAGCCTGGCGAAACTCTGGTGCTGGCGGGCGCACGAAAAATGACCGGCACGGCGGTTTACCTCTCGGCTTTGCGTTTGGACGACGGCGAACTGCTGATTGTCGCGACCGCCAAGCCCAGTGTGGACGCCATTGAAACGTATGCGTTGCGTTGGCAAATCGAGACCCTGTTTGGCTGCCTGAAAAGCCGGGGTTTTAACTTGGCTATGTCACCGTTAGTTGTTGAAAAAATTTTATGTTCGGCGCAAAGCCTTATTTAATGCGGATTGCGGCTTTCGCTCAAAGCCGCGTCATTTAAGGCTTCCACAATTAACGGTGACATAGCCTTTAACTTTGAGGACACCCATGTCACCGACCGCCGCCGCATTAAACGCCTGCTGGTGGTCGCGGTGATCGCCTTTTACTGGGCGCACCGCGTGGGTGAATGGCAACACGAACAGGTCAAGCCCATCAAAATCAAAAAGCACCAACGCCCTGCCAAAAGCATTTTTAGGCTGGGGTTGGACATAATTAACGGAGCCTTGTTTCAGTTGGCGTATGGCTTTGGGAAGGCCATTGAGGCTTTGTTTGGCTTCCTTCGTGAGGATAAGGCCACACCCTTTTAGCTGATTTTTGTCATGTACAGAGAATCTGATGACAACTAAAACCAGAAAAACGTATACCGAAGAATTCAAGGCAGCCGCCGTGAAATTGGTGGCTGAAGGCAAGCAATCAGCTCCAGAAGCATCAAAAAGCCTGGGCATTGGGGAAAGCACGCTGTACAAATGGATTGACCAACTCAAGCCAATGGGGGAAAAGGACAGTAAAAGCATCAAGGTGAATGACGAGCTAATTCGGCTACGCGGTGAAGTAGTTGAACTGAAAAAGAAGCTGGCACTGGCGGAGGCGCATCGTGAAACCGCTAAAAAAAGCGGCGGCATGCTTCGCTGCCCGAACGCTATGAAGTATGCCTGGATTAAAGTGCAGCATCACCAGCACGCCTTCAATGTCAATGCGATGTGCGAGATGCCGGGCGTAATGCCCACAGGGCACAAGTGCGAAGCGGGGATTACGCGTGGAAAAATAGCCCGCAATCTGCCCGTGACAAAGAAGATATCCGATTGGGCGAGTTGGTTAAAAAATCATGTGATGAAAGCCGTCATACCTACGGCAGAAAACGAATCCAAGATGATGTAAAAGATTGGGGCGAAAACGTCAGCAAGCGCCGTATTGGTAATACTGATGTCCAAATTGGGTTTATGGTGCAAAACGCGTAAAAAATTTAAGGCCACCACGAACTCCAAACACAATGAGAAAATATCACCTAACTTATTGAATGGAAAATTTAAAGCCGACAAGCCCAATAGCGTTTGGGTCGGCGATATCACGTATGTTTGGACTCATGAAGGGTGGTTTTATGTGGCAACCGTGATTGACTTGTACTCCCGCAAAATTGTGGGCTGGTCGATGTCGGACAATATGCGGACACCACTGGTCAATGATGCTTTGAAAATGGCAATCTGGCAACGGAAGCCCCCTAAAGGCTTGATTTGGCATACCGACCGTGGCAGCTAATATGCTTCAAAATCCTATCGGGCCTTGCTTAAGAAGCTGTCTGGCAAAAAAAATAAATGTTAAAGTCAAGCATTTTTTAGGGTATGGAAAATGGGCTATCCAAGCGATTTGACCGATAAAGAATGGGGGCTGATAAAACACTACTTTGAACCAGAAGACCCGCGTGGGAATGCCTGCAAGCATGACCGTAAACAGGTTGTCGACGCGATATTCTATTGGGCGAAATCCGGCGTGCAATGGCGGATGCTGCCCAACGACTTCCCGCCTTGGAAGACGGTGTACGACCATTACAGCCGCTGGAACAAGGGAGGCGATGCTGAAAAGCCTGAACGGGCGATGCCGGAAGGAAGCCGGGCGGAACCCCGGGCCGAGCTACGGCATCATCGATTCGCAAAGCGCAAAGACCCGGTACAACGGCGAAGAGCGCGGGATTGACGGCAACAAGAAGGTCAAAGGCCGCAAGCGGCATATCGTCCTCGACATCCTGGGCAACCTGCTGCATGTCGGAGTCCATGCCGCCAACATCCACGACACGGTGGCGGCGGGCGAGGTGATGCGCCGTGCGAAGGAGCTTTACCCCGGCATCGGAAACTTTTCCGGCGATGCGGGCTTGTATCTCTCCAAAAATGATATATTGCCTAGCTAGCTTTATATCGAACAAAGCGCATGACCAGAGTTTGTATGCGGGCTGAGACGAAAAGTCTGTGAAGTAGGTAAAACCCATGCGCTTCCTTTCTTAACTGATGTTACGCACCCCCATCCCAAAAAGCGTATCATTTCAGGATGGATAAAGAAAAAACAGAACTCTACACAGACTACCTGATTTGCAACCAAGGCTTGGCGACGGCGACCAGCCTGTCGGCGATGCTTGACGGTGAAGTCAGCCATGACCAGATAACCCGCCACATGTCCGCCAGGCTGTATACCTCAAAAGACTTGTGGGTTGATGTCAAACGCACCGTGCGCCAGATCGAGAAGGATGACGCGTGCCTGATCTTCGACGACACCGTCCAGGAAAAGGCCAGCACCGACGAGAACGAGATCATGTGTTGGCACTATGACCACTGCAAAGGCCGCNCNGTCAAAGGCATCAACCTGNTGAACGCGCTGTACCACAGCGGGGACGTGTCGGTTCCGGTCGCCTTCGAAGTGGTGCGNAAACCGCATCAGTTCAGCGACGTAAAAACCCGCAAGGTCAAGCGGGCGGCGGAGTTCACCAAGAATGAACTGATGCGTTCGATGATCGCCACCTGCGTGGCGAACGCCATCAAGTTCCGCTATGTCCTGACCGACAGCTGGTTTGCCGCTAAGGAGAACTTCGAGTTCATCCTCAAGAAAGGCAAACACTTCATCAGCGCGCTCAAGGACAACCGCTTGGTGGCATTGACCGAAACCGACAAGAATGAAGGACGCTATGTACGGATCAGCCAGCTGGAATTGGCGGATCAACAATCGGTGCGCGGCTGGATGAAGGGCTTCAACCATGAAGTGCTGTTCGTCCGGCGGGTCTTTACAAACAAAGACGGCAGCACCGGTTTGTTGAATCTGGTGTGCAGCGATTTGGCGTGCGACGGCGGACAAGCATCGGCTCTCTACCAAAAACGGTGGAAAGTCGAGGAGTCCCATAAGTCACTGAAATCCAACGCGGGGCTGGCCAAGTCGCCCACCCGCACCGTCACCACACAAAACAACCGCATCTTCATGTCGATTTATGCCGTGTTCAAGCTAGGTTCTGTTGACGTTTCATCGGAGCCATAAGAGCACGGATGCAAATGACAACATCCCCCGTGTTTCCAACCACTCCCGTAAGGCATTGGTGTCGTAGGCCTTGTCCGCCAAAACGGCGCGGGCACTGAGGTTTTCCAACAAGGGGATAGCCTGCCTGCACTCCGCCCCTTGGCTGCCCGTCAGGATGAATCTGACCGGTAGCCCCAAGGCATCACAGACCGCATGGATCTTGCAGCCAAAGCCACCTTTGGAACGCCCCCAACGCCTCTTCCTTGGCGGAGCTGTTTGCCGCCCCCGCCGCACAGGCATGTGCCCTGATTACCGACCCATCCATGGAAACATCCTGTAAATCAGCGGCTTCGGAAAAATATCCGAGGAGTTTCTCCCAAGCCCCATTCGCGCACCAGCGCGAGAAACGTTTGAAGATGGTGTTCCATTTGCCGTACGTTGGCGGCAAAACCCGCCACTGCGCCCCCGAACGTAATATCCACAGGCAAGCCCCAACGAACCGCTTGCATTGCTCGGGACAGCCGACATGGATGCACGGCAATTGTTTTAAGAACTCCAATAAGCGGCCCCACTCGTCATCACTCAGCTCTATTCGGTTCATGCCATCCAAATCGGATAATCTTAACCTATTCGACAAACGTCAACAGAACCTAGAATGTTTGAAGATTAAACATAAAACCAACACTCGGGCTAAGCTGTTTATAAAAGCGAATCAAATGGCGTATGAAGAGTTACAGAAATTACGGGCTGCGTAACATCAGTTTCTTAATACTGAATGGTATCCAAGTCCTTCCCCGATGGGAAAGAGGCTGTATGAACAAGCGGAGCACGGGAAAATGAACATAATAGGTGTCGATGTCAGCAAAGCCAAACTGGATTGTGCTTGGCTAAAAACGGATAACAAAATCAAGGCCAAAACCGTCAACAACACACCGGAAGGCTGGCAACAATTGGTCTTGTGGGGCCAGCAAAACGCTGGTTCTGAAATTGGCGGCCTGCACTTTGTGATGGAAGCGACGGGCATTTACCACGAAAACCTGGCGGCATGGCTTTACGGCCACGGCGCCAACGTGTCCGTGGCCAACCCCGCCCACGTCAAGCATTACGCCCAGAGCTTGGGCGTGCAGACCAAAAACGACAAAAAGGACAGCGCCGTGTTGGCGCGTTACGGGCAGCGGGAACAGCCAGGCCTCTGGCAACCTGCACCCGCGGAAGTCAGGACGCTCAAAGCCTTGCTGGCCCGCCTGGCGGCGGTCGAAAAAGACCTGCAGCGTGAGAAAAACCGCCAGGAGAAGGCCATCGTGGCGGACACGCCCGACACCGTCCTGAAATCCATTGCGCACATGATCGGGCTGTTTGAGGCCGAACAGGCGGCCTTAGAAAAGCTCATTGACGAACACATTAAGAAGCACAAAAAACTAAAGGACAACAAGGTGTTATTGGAAAGCATACCCGGCGTGGGCAAAGTGATTTCACGGCAGATGCTGATGGTGTTGGGTTCACACCAGTTTGCTAGTGCCAGCCAATGTGCCACCTATCTCGGTTTGGTGCCCGTGCAGAAGGAATCGGGCAGCAGCCTCAAAGCCCGACCGCAACTGGCAAAAAACGGCAGCCCCAAGATACGCGCCAAACTCTACATGGCGACCGTCACCGCAACCCGCTATAACCCTGACATCAAAGCCCAATATGAACGCCTGACCGGAAAGGGCAAAAGCAAGATGTCAGCTCTGGGGGCTGCCATGCGGAAGCTGGTACAGATTTGTTATGGTGTCATCAAACACCAGCAACCCTATCAACCACAAATCACCTAAATCGGTGCTTGTGATTGATTTGGAGAGATGGTATCTACCGTGGCACGGCGGTCAAGTACGCCGACGGGGAACTGGGTGTCACCCTGCACATCTCGGAAAAGATCAAGGACGGCTTCGCCGTCCTGCCCAAGCGCTGGGTGGTCGAACGCACCTTCGCGTGGCTAGGTGGATTCCGCCGTCTGGCCAAAGATTTCGAGGTGCTGGCCGCTTCCGCCGAAAACGTCGTCCGCGTATCGCCATGGTCAAAATAACGCTTGCAAAATGTGTTTAAACTTTTACCAGACAGCTTCTAAAACTCATGCCATTCGGCAAAGCATGAGCCGAAAAGGCGATTGCTGGGATAATGGTGTGCCACGAAGGCGCAAAGAAGGACGTAGTCCTTCGAGCAGCTATGCTGCATGAGAGATGAGGGTCGGCCCCTCGGAGTCGGGTTACAGGACTTGGCTTCAAACCACCACAAGCTGCTATGGTCAAAAGCCATGGTGGTGAGCGTTGTTGGAAAAGGCACTTCAAAAGTGTCAGGTAAGGATTAAGCAGATGAACGCAAGTGAACAGCCAATGACATGTCGAAAAGCAAACTAACCAACGTCAAAACCGGATAGCGTTGTTGATCCGGGACAAACCCAGACAGTACCTGTTTATGGGCTGGGTGGCGTTCGGCGTAGAGGCTGCATGAGCTTAATCCAGGCTCTTGTGTGGAACGTGGGAACCTGCTGGCTGAATGCCAAGGGAAGAGAAGTGGCTATTGTCAGTAACTTTGCAAGTACCGATGTCAGCCAGAGGGGCGGAGCAACCCGTAGTAGTGATGAAAGCGCTGTAATGGCGGTGGAGCGAAGGGGTTGCGTTATTCAGCCAAAGGCTATTGCCAACCAGTAGTGGGAGGAGCAATAAACTTTGGCAAAGTCATTCGAACTATCCAAACATGCCGTATGGGATGCCTATCTGGTGGTGAAAGCCAATAAGGGTGCCGCCGGCATAGATGGGCAAACCATGGGGGATTTTGAGGCTGATTTAAAGAACAATCTGTACAAGATATGGAATCGGTTGTCGTCAGGCAGCTACTTTCCGCCACCGGTACGTCGTGTCGAAATACCCAAGTCAAACGGTAAGCTTAGGCCATTGGGCATACCGACTATCTCGGATCGCATTGCCCAAATGGTCATCAAGAATCGGCTGGAACCCCTCGTGGAAACACACTTTCATGATGATTCCTATGGCTATCGCCCCGGAAAGTCGGCGCTCGATGCCATTGCGCAAACACGGCAACGCTGTTGGCGGGACGATTGGGTGCTAGATATGGACATCAAGGGATTCTTCGACGCCTTGGATCATGGCCTGGTCATGAAAGCCGTGGCCAAGTACACCGGTTGCCAATGGACGTTGCTGTACATCGAACGCTGGTTAAAGGCCGATGTGATAATGACGGATGGAGAGCGGATAAGTCGTGATCGAGGCACACCACAGGGTGGTGTCATCAGTCCGTTGCTGGCTAATATCTTTTTGCATCTGGTCTTTGATAAATGGATGCAAACGCATTTTCCTTGTATCCATTTTGAACGCTATGCCGATGACATTGTGGTGCACTGTCGCAGTGAGTCCCAGTTGAAAATGGTAGGGCGGCAAATCAGGCAAAGGTTTACCCGTTGCGGTCTTGAGCTCTGTCAGGAGAAAACCAAGATGGTGTACTGCAAGGACTCAAGTCGGGACGGGCAATATCCAAATCAGAGCTTTGATTTTCTGGGTTATACATTCAGACCCCGAAGCGCCCGCGATAGAAACGGCAAGTTCTTTGTCAGCTTTTCACCGGCCGTCAGCCGTAAGGCGCTGAAAGCCATGAGGGCAAAGCTAAAAGGGCATCCGTCGATAAAAGCAGGGTACAGTTAAAGTGTTGTGGAATTGGCTAAGACCATTAATCCGATCATACAGGGATGGATCACTTATTACGGAAAGTTCAGAAAATCGGCGATGTCGGCCATTTATAGCTACATCAACGAAAAGCTAGTGGGCTGGGCGAGGCGGAAATTCAAATCGCTACAACGCCGGAAATGGCGTGCCAGCCAATGGTTGCGGGAGCTATATCGACAATGTCCGACATTATTTGCCCACTGGCGGGTTTGGAGTTGGGTGGCTGGATAACAAGAGCCGTATGAATCGGGAGGTTCACGTACGGTTCCGTGAGCAACTGAAGGGGGCGGTTCCCTTCGGTTGACTCGACCGGTGGCAGAAAGTTTTTTTCACACGCTTAAAACGGAATTGATTTACCACGAGCGTTATCAAACAAGGGAACAAGCTCGACGTTCTATTTTTGAATATATCGAAGTCTTTTATAACCGCTTACGCCGCCATTCCGCTAATGGCTCATCATCGCCTGCGAATTTTGAAACATATAGAAAAGTCGCTTAACTTTTTGTCCTGATAACTGTTGACCGATCAAGCACCCGACTGAAACAAGCCCGAACCCGCGAAAACAGCCAGCCACAACAAACCAGAAAAACCAAGCAGCCCACCATAAAAAAATGGAATGCAACCCCGCAAGCCAACAAACCCAAAACAAAAACCAATCCCGATAGGCTGAAAATGGCGGACAAAAACCCAACCAACAACCGCACAGCAAAAGGCCAACCGACAACCCGCCAAAAACCCAAAGCCAACAAACCGCCAGCAATGAAGGGAACGACAAGGCACGATACCGAACGAGAAACCGCCAACAGCACCCGACAGCCCAAACCAAAAAAATCACAACCCACGAAACATGGACGGAAAAGACAGTGCCTACAATTTGCAGATGCGGACGGTTACGATTAAACCAACCCGCAGAGAAGCCCAAAGCCAACCGACAGCCCGAAAACCACCCGCGCCCCACAAGCCCGGCTGGCAAACCCCAACCCGCCCAGACTAAGACCGCCCAACGTTACGAGACTGTGAAAGTATCTAAAATCCAGCGGATCTGTAAAGCGATTCTTAGCCGCATTTTTTAAATCGCGCCGGTTATTTGTCTGTGACAAGCCGTTTTTAGTGGAAAAAGCGCTTGCCCCGTCTTTTTTTACGCATATTTTGCATTTTTTAGGGCGTTTTCTGAACGCCGGGCGCAATGACCCCTGAGCGCACCCACACCGAGAATGTTCAGTATCCGGGTAAAGTTATAAGCCATGGCCATCAGGCTAAATTCCCCGCGGCATTTTGCCAGTCCGCGCATCAGGAAATGGTGCATGCCGGCACGGTGTTTGAGGGTGCCAAAAGGATGTTCAACCATGACCCCGCGCCGTTTCATGCGGTTGGGGTTTTGGTGCATGCGTTGCTGGTGGCGTTCGGCCACCGCCTCATGTTCCCAGCGGGTGATTTGCCGGGCGGCCGCTTTTTCGGCCAGGCACTGTTCGCGTAGCGGGCACTGGCTGCAATCAGAGGTTTTGCTTTGGTAGCGGCTGATCCATTTGTCGTTTTTTTGCAAAGGCTTGCCGCGTAAGGTCAACGGCTTGCCTTGCGGACAGGTGTGCCGGTCTTGTCCGGCATCGTAACTGAACCGGTCTCGGGTAAAACGGCCTTGTGCGGCAATGGCTTTGGATTTGTCGGGGATGGCGACGTAAACGGTGAGGTTTTGGTCTTCGCAGGCTTTCAGTTGGTTGCCATCATACGACTGCAGGGATGCAGGAGGTAGGGCAACGCAGGAGCAGTTGCCGGGTAACCGCTGTCGGCAAGGGCGCTGAGGTCTTCTGATTACAACAGGTTCTGAGCTTTTTCCAGCATCGGGGCCAATTGGTACCCTCTGGGGCATAAATGTAAATGGGTGTCGTTGCCGTCTTGACAAACGTCTTCGGCGACTATCAGTTTGTGTTTGGCGTCCACGACGATTTGCACATGGTAGCCCGCCACGGTTTGTCCGCGCTTGCTGAGTAGCCGGGCATCCGGGTCAACGGTGGCGACCTGGCTGTCACCGCTGTCTTTAAGTTGTTGCCGCAAGGCTCTTTTTTCGGCTTGTTTGGCCTGTAATAACGCGAGCTTTTGTTGCAGCTGTTCGTCGTCGACCAAGCTGCCTTTGCCTGCGGCATCGTCGGCGCGGTCTTGTTCGGCGAGGGTTTGTTGGTAGTCGGCAATTTTTTTGTCCAAGCAGGCCAGGTGTTGCTCCAGTTTGGCATCCGTATAAATCCCCTGTTTTCTGGCATTGGCGTTGAAAAAGCTGCCGTCAACGGCGACCTCCCCGCCCCCGAACAGGGACAATTCCTTGCACAACAGCAGGAAGTCGCGGTGGGTGGCCTTTAAGGCGTTGCTGTTCACCTTGCGGAAGTCGGCGATGGTTTTATAGCCCGGTTGCAAGCCTTCGGCCAGCCACATGGCTTCCAGGTTGCGGCGGGTCTCGCGCTCCAGCTTCCGGCTACTGCGGATGCCTTGCAGGTAACCATACAAATACAGCTTTAATAAGGCTGACGGGTCGTAAGCGGGTTGGCCTGCGCTGATAACAGGCCGGGTATTTTGAAAATCCAAAGCCTGCAAATCCAGGCTGTTGACATACACATCAATGGCCCGCACGGCATTGTTCCCGCTGACATAGTCATCAACACGGCCCGGCAATAACATCTCTTGTTGCCGGTTTAAGGTCGGTTGGTATCGGCGCGGTGGCATAATGGTTTTGAGGCTGTGTTGTGGGTGGATAGATTATAAGGTATCGGGTGGTGGAATACTTTCACAGCCACTTACGGTAAGGGGCGCGCCGCTAACGAAAGCGAAACGAAGCCGCCGAACCTTGATAAAAAACCGAACTTCAAAACCGCCAACGGGTGGCGCGTCACCTTGACAAACTTGTTAGACCAGGCAACCGCACCAAGGCCAAACTGCCACCTAATTAAAAAGGCTTGGTTTAACCCGATGCTAATTTTGGCACTAAACCCTGCGATGACCGAAGTTAAAATTAGGCAAACTGAATTGACCACTTTCACAAAGAGCGCCTAGCGTTGGAAGAACCAAACTGTCAGTAGCTTTCTGACGGCTCTGTTGACAGAATTAGAATTGTTAGCCAATGCAGTTATGGTTTTAGGGCTTGTTCATCGTGACAACCATCTTACCGCCTGATTGAAAAATAAACTCTCCCTTGTTGTCCTCAGTCCTTGGCTTTGTATAGAAATCAGGTCCGATGGAGCCGTCGCCGTTTTGGGTTTGCGCCCACAAATAGTAAATGCCTCGCTCGGTTATGTTGACTGTCTGAGCCTTGTTTAGATCACAATTCAGAGCCGACCAAGCTTTAATTAGCTTTGCAGAATTGCAAGGCTCGCTACATTTTTGCAGCATTACTATTGCGTTCTTTGATATTCCGCTAAGTTTAAGGACTATTTTTGTACCAGCTTCAAGATATGCAGAAGAAAAAGCAGTGGCTCGCATTGTGGGTTCAACAACAAACTGCACCTGTTGTGCAATGCTTGCTTTTGAGGTCGAAAGTGTTACCAAAACGATAAGGAAAAGTGCAAAGAAAATGCGCATAAGGCTCCTAATGTCTAACGTTACGGTAAGGGGTGCGCCGCTAACGAAAGCCAAACGAAGCCGCAAAACCTTGATAAAAACCAAACTCCAAAACCGCCAACGGGCGGTGCGTCCCTTTGACCGATTTGTTGGGCAAGATGGAACGCATTTTGCCCCAAAGATGGCAACAACTAAAACAAAAACTAACCCCGACTGCTTGACGATGATGGCACAAAACCAAACCCGACAAAGCAAAACCAACCGGAACAACCGAGGCAAACGGCCCAGCCACCAATGCCGGACAACCCCCCTGTCACAGCACCCGACAGCCCAAGCCAAAGAAAACATAACCTACGAAACCTATGCGGGAGAGGGCAGAGCCAACAACCCGCAAAATTCAGAGATGCCGCTCACAATCCAACCCGCAGAAAAACCACCTACGGCCTAAAACCCTGACAAATGAAAACCAATACATCCAACGCCGAACTAAGTGGCGCGTCCCTTTGAGCGCTGTGTTGTGTAATTATTTTTTTCGCGTAGAAAAATCATTACCACTAAATAATTCTTTATTTTTACAAACACATATGAGCTTTTCGATTTTCCATCATCGGACTCGACAACCCAATGCTCGTTCTCTTTTTCATAATTTGCTGCTAACGAAATATATTCTTGAACTCTCCAGCCGTGGAGATTTTTAATATAATTATGAGCTTCATTATTTGGATTTGTGTTCCCAAATAAATAATTATCCAAAATATAGCTTTCAATAATAGCAAGCTCTTCATCTAAATCAATTGGCTTAATACTAACACTATTTTTTTTACAATATTCGCGTATTGCGGATTCAACAGATTGCTCCTCCAGATAAATCATATCAGCCGAAAACCAATATCTGGTTCCACTATGCATATCGTTCATGTCACGCATAGCACTTAGGTACCCATTTAGTGAAAACACCAACCTTCTAATATCGTTTTCAACCATTACAGTTTTTATGTTGCAGACGCCCAACGTTACGGTAAGGGGCGCGCCGCTCACTAAGCCTAGATGAAGCCACCGAACCTTGATTAAAAACCGAACTTTAAAACCGCCGACGGGCGGCACGTCCATTTGACCGACTTGTTAGGCCCAATAATAGCCGCCAAAGCCCAGCCGCCACCCAACAAAACAGACCGGATTGTCCGAAGTGCGGCGAATGCCAAACCCAACGATGACCTAACTTTAGCACCGGAGCTAAAACCGGGCAACCTGAATAAGCAGGGGTAACTGGTAAGCAACGGAGACCACAAAACTTGCAACGCTACCGAACGACAGCCATTAAACCAAAAGGCTTAATTTTGTCCATGCTGACTATAATTTCGAACCAGAACGACAGACGCTCAGACGAATTAAAGACCAAACGATGCCCACTGCATAAAAAAGAGTTGCCCATATGATTAGTGGCAGAAAAATCAACCCCGAACCTGTGCCTGCTTTCGCCATCAAATGGGAAAGATAAGCGCCGGCTATGGGAGCCAAGTGTCCTAACATAATTACTAGGGATGCACCGTGAGGCTTGGACTTGACCCAATGACCTATCACATAAGCGCAAGATACCCGCGAAATAAAAACGACAACCACTCCGCAATAGATCAACCATCCAAGTAGAGTAGGAGTTGTATTAAGAACATTCACTATCTTAAGAAAGATAAACGAAATGGAAGCTGTGAAAAATACTGCAACATGAAAAGATACAAGTTCTAGTCGAGCAACCATGATAGCCCAACGTTACGGTAAGGGGCAGCCCGCCCGATGGCCTACAGCAAAGCCGCTTACCTTTGATTAAAAAACCAACTTCGCCAGCCGGAATGGCGGGCAGTCCCTTTGACCGACTTGTTGGGCATAATGAAAGCACAATTGCCCTAAGCAGGTAACACCCTAAAAACTAATCTTAAAACCGATTGCGTCAGGCTAGATTCCTTTACCGCAATATTAGTCCAGAAAAATCCGATACATTACTTTTGTTTAGGATATTTTTTCGACCCTATGCTTGCTAATGAGTTAACCGAAAACGACGACGAACTATATCAGCACTCCAGATAGTGGCTGATAGAACGATGAAACCAGGCACTAAACCTAGTACCGTCAATTGCATTGTTTCGTAAGGAAATTTCCCCAGCCTGATTGCGAGAATAAGATAGTAAGCCCATACACCAACGACTGTAACTGTAACAAAGTAAACGAGCCACTGAGACCACTGCCATTTTAAACACGATCCAATACCACCAATTGCCGATAGCAACCCAAGGACGCCAACCCACCAAATATTCTGCGTAATGCTCGACCAAAAAAGCCAACATCCACCACAGATGAGCCATACAGATGCTAATAAGATTCTTGGGCCAAGCGATAGCGACATAGATATGCCCAACGTTACGGTAAGGGGCTGCCCGCGTGATTGCTTGCAGCGGAGCCGCTTACCTGTGAAAAAAACTGACTTTGCCAGCCGGAACGGCGGGCAGTCCCTTTGACTGGCTTGTTGGGCAATGAAGGTGACGCGCTTTGCCCCGCACCGGAAAAGCCTGCTGCACCGCAGTGCCGCACAACGACTAAAACACCAACACCGACAGCCCGCAACGCCCGGCAGAAAACCACCACCCAGCCACGCAAAACGGATGGCAACCCCGCAACCCGCCAGGCACAAAACCCCAAAACCAGCCTTGGCCGCTTGAAGCTGACCCCCAAAACCCAAACCCGACAGGCCGAAAGTGAAGGCGAAAAACCAAACAGGGCAACCGCGAGGCAAAAGCCAAGCTTGAACTTTGCCCAAAACCTAACCCAAACAAACTGCCAGAACCCAGGGAAACGGCACAGCCACCGATGCCGGACAACACCCCCGCAACGGCACTAGCCAGCCCAAGCCACAACCCCAACTACACGCAAAACAGAGACGGAAACGGCAGTGCCAACAACCCGCAGAATTCAGGGATGACGCTTAACCCAACCCGCAGTGTAACCAAGCAACGGCAACCGACAACCTGAAAACCACCCACGGCCTACAAACCCGACAAACAAAAAGCCAACACACCCGAACCCAGACTGCCCAACGTTACGGTAAGGGGCGCGCCGCCAACGAAAGCCAAACGAAGCCCCAAACCTTAATAAAAAACTGAGTTTCAAATCCGCCAACGGGCGGCGCGTCCCTTTGACCGACTTGTTGGGCTAAAGCTGTGCAGATAAACTATCCATTAAAAGAATCACTTTGGAATAGTTCTAAACGCATTATCGGTATCGTCACCAGTGTACTTTTTTAGCCTTATCGCACATTCAATTAAAGCAATTCTAGCGAAATAAGCTGCTTTATCTCGCTGCTCGGAAAACGACTTTAGTCTTTCATAGTGTGTACCATGCAATATCTTCGACCTACCATCGCCATATATATTTTCGACGAATTTTTTGAGAGTTTTTGGATTTTTTCCTTTAATAACCTCAGTTGTTTCGCTTATCTGAAAAAGATGTTGGAACATATCAAGGATGGGTCGATAACCTCCAGCTTTAGCGAGTATATCTAAAGAGCTAACAATTTTTGCTAATGCAATTGCATCATTTTTTTCTCGATTCCCTTCGCCAAACCAATCAAGAGCAGTCGCCCAGCGATTTGCAAGCTTAGGATACGCGTGCCTTTCGGGCATTACCAATGCCTCCAGCATATAACCAAAGGCATCCAGAATCTCCGACATTTCCTCTGTCCTATTTTTTACTCGTATATAGTCGAGGTAAGGAATGCGGTCACTTAGCGAACTTCCGGGTAACCATAAGAATCCATTTGTTTCTATTAAGCTACTACTACCAAAAGGTTGCAAACGTTCATCATAAAGAGCTTGTTGGTGAAAAAATGCTCGGTCTCCAAATGCTAAAGAGACAGAGTCTAATGCAGTTTTGCATATCAGTTCAGCGAGTTTCCGAGAAAGCCCCTTTTCATATCCTTTTAGTGAAATTTTTAATAAAGATGGGCATTTGTTTATGCTTCCGTAAACATTATTAGCTAAACCAACTAATGGCGTAGTGCTTGATGGGTTATTTAGTGCATCCTTAAGAATTTCCTTCCATTTGAAATTTGCTTCGGGTTCATTCCAAAATTTTTCTTTTGCATTATCTGGGAAATCGACCGAATCAATCCACTGCTCTCTGCTTATAAATGTTACAGGACCAATTGTGAAAGGTGTCTCCTTTTCCATTCCCAGTGTCCACGCAGGAAAGTAATGGGTATATTCCTTGGAAAGCCGAGAAGTCTCAAGTTTTATACGACTAACGAGTTCAGTATATTCACAAGAGGTATCTTCAGCTAAGCTTGTTTCTGCATGGTAGTCAGCAATACATTGCCTAACAATGCCTATAAAAGTCTTAATTTCAATAACAGATGAAATATCTTTATTATTAAGGTGAATAGTGGACGACAGACTACTTAAAGCAATTCTTGCTTTGTTTGTGAATTCACGTTGCAGTCCATTTTTTGCAGTAACAAAGTCTGGTATGCCTGATTCGTTGTCATATAAAAATTCACTAGAATTATTTTTATCCAACTCGGCAACTAATTCGTCAAAGTCTTCTTTGGAACCCATTATTTTTCTCTAAGAACGATAGCAATGTTTAGACAATTTATGCATAGACATTCATGTGCCCAACGTTACGGTAAGGGGCGCGCCGCCTACAGGACTTAAACGAAGCCACCCAACCTTGATAAAAAACTAAACTCCAAAACCGCCAACGGGCGGCGCGTCCCTTTGACCGGCTTGTTGGGCTTGGCAGTACCCGCCCAAAGCCTAGCCACTATCGACCAAAACAAACCGCTTTTTCGCGTTGATCCAAGTTGACTTAGGTTCTTCAATGTTTCTGTTCATCAGGCAAGTTCTCGGGTGAGTGCGAGAATATGGTCTGCAATGTTTCAATGCCGATGGTACCGTCTGCAGGAATCCCGTTACTCGACTGATATCGCGTGACAGCCTCTATAGTCGATGGGCCAAGCACACCATCGATATCCCCTGAATAGTGGCCTTCGGCCTTTAGAACCTTTTGGATATCGCGGATCGTCCGGGGGAAGTAAATATAGTTACCAGATACCTTTACGGGATCATCAGGGGTCGCAACATCGACTGGAACTTTCCGAGACTGCGTCGGCGTTAGCACAAAATATGGGCTGACCGCGACAAGGATAGCGACTAAGAAGTTCGTGCCCATAAACACATAGATAGAGTGAAGAATGCCTTTTCTTGGATTAGCCTCTCGGTGTTGTTCTCGATATATTAGTTGGAAAGAAAGAACAGAAAGCAAAAAACAAAGTCCTGACAATCCGACCTGAAGGATATCGACTATTGGTAAGCCTTTAAAAACTGTATTCATACGGTTTGCCCACTTGCCCAACGTTACGGTAAGGGGCGCGCCGCTAACGAAAGCGAAACGAAGCCGCCGAACCTTGATAAAAACCAAACCTCAAAATCGCCAACGGGCGGCGCGTCCCTTTGACCGACTTGTTGGGCTTAGCCTTGACCACAAATGCTTAACTATTGCTGGACAAAACGGTTTAGCAAACAAGATGACAGCTTAGACTTGTGCATGAAAAACATGCTCGATAACTTGAGCAGGGAGAGTGATTCGATCAAATAAAGATGCAGGATACAAATAATCTTCGCCAGATTCATCAATCACCCGGATTTGGTGGTGTTTTGCCGCATCAGCATCCGCCAAAATTTCATAAAGCTTGCGGGTTTCCAGCGAAACCTCATAACCACGGTTATTGATACAGATTGCGAATTCGTGTTTGTTCATGGTTGTATGTCAATATAACGTTTGATTTTAAATTCCCGTTTGCCAATGCCCGATGCTTCGTACCAATGAATTTCTGCTTCGCGTAGCGTTCCGTCTTGCAAGCGTACTGTGGCAAAGCCCTTACGCTTACGCCACAAACCCTGCCCATGAATTTTACGAAGCCTCGGTAACTCCCTAATGCCTGAGCCACGAGCAAAAGTTTCGGGATGCCTGATGTAGCCAATAATTTCAAATTCCATTTTCGAATTGTAGCGCAATACACCAGAAACACCCAACGTTGCGGTAATCCGCAGGTTGCACAAGGGCAACAAAAACAACACTTAAGAAAAACAGGTTGAGACAACTGCTGCCTTTCCGTCGCCACGAACTTACAACCCGGACAGCCCAACAACCCCGAACCCAATACATTACAGCCTAATTAGGACTACTTGTACGAAAAGCCCGGCCTGCTTCTACAGACCGGGCGCATGTTTTAGTTTTTATTTCAGCCAGTTAGCTATTAACTGTAAAACCGTTAGTAGCATGGTCAGGTTGATTTCCAACTCAAACTTTGGTGTCTTAATTCTGAGCATCATGCTCTCCTTAATAACTCCTCACCAATTTAAGGAATTGGCACCTTTCAGGCTCCATGCCCGCCACTACGATCTTTGTAGTGGATTCGCATAGGTAGCCCTCTAGGCTGTTTGATATGCCCAACGTTACGGTAAGGGGCTGCCCGCGTGATGGCCTACAGCGGAGCCGCTTACCTGTGAAAACTAAAAACTTCGCCAGCCCGAATGGCGGGCAGTCCCTTTGACTGACTTGTTGGGCATATGAGGATATTTGGGCCCGAACCCGAAAAGCCCGCCGCACCGCAGTACCGCACAACGGGAATGAAACCAAACCCGCCAGACCGGCCACAACCGACTACGGCTAACCCGAAACCGCTAGCCACAACGGGCAAGCACGACAACCCGGCCATAAAAAACTGACTGCAACCCCGAAAAGCCGACAGCCACGAAACAAAAACCAATTCCGACAGCTTGACGATGACGGCATAAAACCCAGCCCGACAAAGCAAACGTACTTGAACAATCGAGGCAAACGGCCTAGCCCGATGGGACACAACACACCCAATACAGCACCCGAAGATGACACTTAAGCTTGAGAGAAGGGTTAGATATTAATATTTGTCATCGCCCCATTCTGACATCTCATTTAGTTCGATCCACGCGCCTTTTTGTTTTTCGAAGAAGTATACCGGGCCACCCGTTGGATTTGTCCTTCTTGGTAATGGCGCAAGCCACGCGCCAATAAAACCTATTGGGTTCTTCTCGATGCGAAACACATAATGTTCTTTATGTTTAGAAATCAAATATTGTATTTCTTTCCAATCAGATTTCGTGACTTCGAGTTTTGATACGAGGCCAACGTCGTTTGGGGAAAGAAAACTAGATTGCCCTGAATCCGCCTGAGACGCTAGTGAAAATAGAAGCGACACTATTAAGAGCGGCTGTTTCATAAATGCCCAACGTTACGGTAAGGGGCTGCCCGCGTGATTGGCTACAGCGGAGCCGCCTACCTGTGAAAAAAACTAACTTCGCCAGCCGGAATGGCGGGCAGTCCCTTTGACTGGCTTGTTGGGCATGAGGATGACGCTTGGCCCGAACCCGGACGACCCGCTGCACCGCACTGCCGCATAACGGGAAAGCACCAAACCCGCTTGCCATGACAAGCCAGAAAACCCAACAACCCAGCCATAGAAACGGATTGCCGTTCTGCAAGCCGATGACCACAAAACAAAAACCCATTACGACCGCTTGACGGTGACGACACCCAACCCAAACCCGGCAGGCTGAAAGCGGACGGCAAAAAACCAAACCGACAACCGCACAACAAAAGGCCAACCGACAGCTCGCGCCGAAAACCCCAAACCAACAAACCGCCAGCAATGAAGGGAATGACAAAAACCAATGCCGGACAAAAAACCTTCAATGGCGGCAAGCCGCTCAAGCCACAACTTTCACAACCCGCGAAACAAATACGGAGACGACAGTGTAGCCAATCCGCAGAATTCAGAGATGACGCTCAACCCAACCGGCAGAGAACCCAAGTAAAGCCAACCGACAGCCTCCACGCCGCCGCCAACTTACAAGCCCGACGGACAAACCCCAACCCGCCCGGACTAAGACCGCCCAACTTCGAGCTAAGCACCGATTCCTCGGCGACCTGAACGGAAGGGGGATTTGGGGCTTGCCCGTTGGTTGAAAGGTGTGGGGCTGACCGGAATCGTGTGCTTTAGCGAGTTGTTATACCACGCGACAGGGCAGACCCCAATAAACAAAAATGCCGCCAAATTTTGCAAAACACCGGTGGGTGAAGCGAAGCCGCCTGAGGTCGCATCAACGCTTCCAGTTATGCACCTCAGGCGGCTTCGCTTCACTAATAGCATTTTTGGCGGAATTTTGCAATTTTTTGTTTAATATCAATAGGGAAGCTTGATCGTGGGGAATAACGTTACGGTAAGGGGCGCGCCGCTAAAGGACTTAAACGAAGCCACCGAACCTTGATAAAAAACCAAACTTCAAAACCGCCAACGGGCGGCGCGTCCCTTTGACTGACTTGTTGGGCTTAGCAACACACAACTGACCCCCAACAACGGAAAAACGCCCTATTTACTGCGCCACATTTAACGTGAAACATAACAACGAAAAACCGCCTTGGCAACAACAAAAACACAACTGCCGAACCCGCCCGATTAAGCTGAAACACCGGCAACGCCACCAACCCCGCTACGCCGGACGACGGGCGCCCCGAAACCAACCACCGCAACAAACAAAAAACCACCACTCAACCGCGAAAACGACCACAGCTACGCAAGGCGGGCAATAAAACCAGAAAACCAACCCCGACAGACGGAAGACTGACGACACCCACCTGAAAGGGCCAATTTTGGCACGAACCAAACCGCTGGCGCAAAACCCATTGCCCGAAGCGATGAGGGACGACACGCCCACTTAACCCCAAGCCGACAAGACACAGCCCAAAACGGAAAACGCCCCGCAAAACCACAAAAACCGGACAACGCCCACCCACCCAAACAACCGCTGCCGCAACCCACAACACACAAGCAAGAGCGCAAGCCAACAACCCCAAAATTTGGACAGAAGCGACAAAACCAACCCGCAGAAAAAACAGGTGGAGATAACAGCGACCTTTCCGCCACCACCCGCTTTCAGTAGCACAACCGCGCTAAACTGACCTAGAACAACACTGCCCAACGTTACGGTAAGGGGCGCGCCGCCTACAGGACTTAAGCGAAGCCGCCGAACCTTGATTAAAAACCGAACTTCAAAACCGCCAACGGGCGGCGCGTCCCTTTGACTGACTTGTTGGGCTTAACAGTACATAACTGGTTCCCAACTGCCGCATTTGAGGCGAACCTTATCAACAGCAGCCCGGCTTGGCAACGACAAAAACGCAACTACCGACCACTTGCCCGATTAGACCGAAACACAGGCAACGCCACCAACCCCGCTACGCCGGACGGCGACGCCCCGAAACCAACAACGGCAAGAACAAAAAATAACCCGGCCAGCTACACAAGGCAAACAACAAAGTCAGAAAACCAAACCCGACAGACTGAAAATTGACGGCACAACACAAAAACCGACAACCTTGGCGCAAAACCAATGGCTGGAAGTGATAAGCGGCTATGCGAGATCATTTCGCAGCCACTGCTCGCATTGCGCTAACGCTGCTTCGAATGAGAACATTGGCTCTTCGCGAATGAACTCGTCAGCGTTAGGTGGCCCGCGCCAAAACTCCAGCACCAAAGCACCGTCCCTGCGCCGGAGATCAATAGAGTGTACATGGCCCAATCCGACAGCGAATAGATACGGGACTTCGTCATCCTCGCGCACCGAGACGTGAACGCAAAGAGTCTCTAGCCTTTTCGCGATAGAGGATAGCTCGGTTCGGTCGTCTTTCATACGCGCATCACTAAGCGGCCCAACGTTAAGTAGACACCTTTTTAGGTGTATTGTAAAATTCAAATATAGGTGTATAACTCTTAGGCGCCTATATGTTTTTCAAGAATATATCCCATTCACTTTTTGTTAGCAACCTTTCTGTGCAAATAAGTTCTACACCGATTAATCCCCCTCCTAAACTCCTGGATCAGGTGCGTGACCGTATCCGTGTCAAGCATTACAGTATTAGCACCGAGAAGCTTTATGTGCAGTGGATCAGGCGATTTATTCTGTTCCATGGCAAACGGCATCCGTCTGAATTGGGTGCGGTTGAGGTGGAGGCGTTTTTGACGCATTTGGCTGTTGAGGGCCATGTTTCGGCTTCTACCCAGAATCAGGCGTTGTCAGCATTGCTGTTTTTGTATAAAGAGGTGTTGCTAATTGATTTGCCGTGGTTGGAGGATGTGGTGCGGGCGAAGCGTCCGCAGCGGTTGCCTGTGGTGCTGACGCGTACGGAAGTGCGGGCGGTACTGGTGCGGATGAAAGGGGTGTACGCATTGATGGCGAATTTGCTGTATGGCACGGGGATGCGTTTGATGGAGTGTGTGCGCTTGCGGGTCAAGGATGTGGATTTTGAGCGTGGTGAAATTATGGTGCGGTGCGGTAAAGGCGGTAAGGATAGGGTGACGATGTTGCCGTCCTCGGTGTCGGCAGGGTTGCAAGCGCATTTGGTGCAACGGCGGGCTATATTTGACGATGACAAACGTGAGGGTAAGGCGGGTGTTTATTTGCCGGATGCCGTGGCCCGGAAGTATCCGAATGCGGCGGCCGAATGGCCTTGGCAGTATATTTTTGTCTCCGGCAGTTATTCGGTAGATCCGCGCAGTGGCGCAGTGCGCCGCCATCATATTGATGAGAAATTGCTGCAACGGGCGATGAAGAAAGCCGTGCAGGCCGCAGAAATTACCAAGCTAGCCACCCCGCATACCTTACGGCATTCGTTCGCGACACATTTGCTGGAGGCAGGTTATGACATCCGCACGGTGCAGGCGTTGTTGGGCCATAGCGATGTCAGCACGACGATGATTTATACCCATGTGCTGAATAAAGGTGCTTTGGGGGTGTTGAGCCCGTTGGATCAATTGTAAGCGGGAGACTTCGGCTGATGGTGTCACAGCAGGGCGAGGGCTTTTTTCGTCCTTAATGTGGTATGCCCATAAACGTTACGGAACGGGGTGGAAACCCGTTCCGGCTTGGGCGGTTATCCCGTCCTTAAGTTTCTGGGAATTAGTGGTTTGGCAGTAACTGTTTTTGAAAAATCTACGTCCTTGTAGGCAGGATTCCGGCAATTTAAGCAAATGACGGGTTCCGGCGGAAAGTTTGCAACACGGATAAGGTCTTGGCGTTACTCGGGGCGTTTGTTGCGGGCAGCCCGATGAGAGCTTACTTTACCGCAAAACTTTCACCACATCCGCATGTCCCCGTCACGTTGGGGTTGTTAAATTGGAAGGCTTCATTGATGCCTTCACGGCGGTAATCCAATTCGATCCCGTTGACCCATTGCAAATCCTCGTCTTTGACGATGACCTTGACGCCAAACCCTTCGAACACCCTATCATTTTCGTCCAGGTGATCCGCATAATCTAGGGCGTAGGCGTAACCGGAACAGCCGGATTTTTTGACCCCCAGTTTTAAGCCAATGCCTTTGCCGCGTTTTGCCAATTGTTTTTGGATTTGACGGGCGGCACTTTCGGTTAGGGAAACGGACATAACAAACTCCTATGCTTGGCAAACCAAGCCTTTTAATACAGTGATAAATTGGGAAATTTCGGCTTCGGTGCTGGATTGGCCCAAGCTGAGCCTAAGCGCACTTTTAGCCAGGGCCGGTCCGACGCCCATGGCCGTTAAAACCGGGCTGGGTTCGCTACCGCCGCTGGCACAGGCGGAACCACTGGATACGGCGATGTTTTTTTTATCCAGTTTCATCAGCAGCATTTCGCCATCGACATGGGGCAGGCCAAATTGTACGGTGTTGGGCAGCCGCAAGGCCGATTGGGCAAAAATGGTAAGGCCAGGGATTTCTGCCAATCGGGCTTCAAGTAGGTTCCGTAGCGCCAAAAGCCGTTGGCCGCTTTCTGCAAGCCCGGCTTTTGCAAGTTCCGCCGCTTTGCCAAACCCCACAATCGCCGCGACATTTTCTGTGCCTGAGCGTAAATCCTGTTCTTGTCCGCCACCGACGATGAGGGGATTAATGGGGACGGATTTGTCAAAAACCAAGGCGCCGCAGCCTTTTGGGCCATAGATTTTGTGGCTGGATAAAGACAGCAAATGGACATTAAGCTGCTTAAATGATACGGGGACTTTACCGGCCGCTTGCACCGCATCGGTATGGACGATGATGCCCTTATCCCGCCATGCCCCGGCATAACGGGCGACATCTTGTATGACGCCAGTTTCGTTGTTTGCCAACATCACCGAAATGAATTGTGGTTGGAAGGCGTCGAGTTTAGTGAGGGCATCTTCGGTGAGCAAACCATCTGCGTCAACGGCAATGACCGCCAATCCATGCCCTTGTCGGCCCAAACGTTTCGCCGGTTCGCTGATTGAGGGGTGTTCGGTGGCGGCGACCGCCAACTTGCCACCTACCGGGATGCTGGCCAATGCCAAATTGTTGGCTTCTGTGCCGCCGCTGGTGAAAATGATTGATGCCGCAGTGGTGTCAAGCAAAGCCGCGACTTGTTCGCGGGCGGTGTCCACTGCGCTTCTGGCTAATCTGCCATGACGGTATAAGCTGGACGGATTGCAATAAAATGAGGTGAGGAACGGTGACATTGCCTCCAGCACCCGCCCGTCCAGCGGGGTGGTGGCATTATGATCGAAGTAGATCATGCCACTTCAGCATTCGCCCCGCTTAAGCGATGGATGTCAATGATGTGTTGGATGTCTTGATCCTGGCGTTTGGCAATTTCTTGCACTTGATGCTTTTCCAACAATTCCGCCAGGGTGATCCCTTTTAAATATTCCCTAATCTGGTCGCTCAAGCCCATCCACAAATCATGTGTCAGGCAGGCCTGATGTTGCTGGCAATTGGCTTCGCCACCACATTTCGTGACATCGACATGTTCATCGACCGCCGCAATAATATCGGCAATATTAATTTCCGTCGCTTCGCCACAGAGCGTATATCCGCCGCCGGGGCCGCGTACGCCTTTAACCATACCGGCACGGCGCAAACGGGCAAACAGTTGTTCAAGATAAGACAGCGAAATCGTTTGACGGGCGGCAATTTCTGTCAACGTAACGGGCTTAATTTGGCTGTGGAAAGCCAGATCCAGCATGGCTGTCACGGCATAGCGACCTTTAGTAGTTAAGCGCACAAGACTATCCTTTAATAAATCGTGTAATGTTTCAGTAACTATACTTAACCCACTGAAATAGTCAACTATCATGCTCATCAGTTGATAAGGAAAATACAGCAACGGCCATGCCATTAATTTTTGCCTATTGGCAGGAATCGGAGGGTGGCATGACTTTTTACCAACGCTGCCGCCAGTTTTTGATTAATAAAGGTGGATATAGCTTTCCCTAACTTCCTTCAATTCCAAAGCAATTTCCCTACGCAGACGGAAATCGCGTTTTGAATGGGAGATGTTGTAAGGGATGCGCGGGTTTTTTTCGTATTTGACGGCGGTGCGGATGATGCCTATCCATTGCCGTTCATTGTCTTCTATCTCTTTGAAACGGTTACGGATGCGCTCCAATTCCTGGTTGCAGTAAGTGATAAAGCCGGCGGCGTAGAACACGCTGTTTTTCAGATAATCTTCCAACGCCGTCAAATCGCCATTAATTTCTTCGACCACTTGCTCAAAATTAACGGGTTCCGGTGATTTTTCCAGTTCACCCGCCATTGTGGCGATTGGCTCGGAAACCTCTTGGAGTATGGCCGTTTTGGTTGTGCGGGTGCTTCTGCCTGCCACGGTTAGCGCGACATCGGCAACCGTTTCCGCCAATTCTTGGGCGCTTGAGGATTTTACGGCACGGGCCGTTTTATTGACGATGACAGGGATACGGCTGACCGCTTTTTCCCACAAACCATAGCGGAGGTAATTTGATAAGCGGCCTTCTTGCTTATGTTGCCCGTTGGCGTCTAAATAAAAGGCTTCCAGCGTTTTGATTTCGGCGGCGCGTTCATGCAGCAAGCGCTCGCGGGCTTGCAAAGGTTTGGCGATAAATGCCTCGACCGCCACCCGGCCAAAACGCAGGAACAGCACTTGGAAACCATGGCGTATCCGTGCCTGTTCTATCGCTTCGTCCATTTGCGAATGCAGCAAGGTTTTGCGCACGTCTTCGGTTTCCCACAGTAATTCCTGGGTTTTGCGGACGATTTGGTCTATCAGGGCTTGCAAGGCTTGGGCCAGTTCGTCAGTCAGTTCGGTCTCGAATTTTTGTTGGATTTCTCGGTACAGCTCTTCACGGATTTTGTAATTGCCTTCGCGGGGGTCGGGCATCGACATCGTGCCGCCTGCGGTGTAAATACGTTTTAGTTCATCCGGTTGTGCGGTGGACAATTGTGACAGCATCGCTTCGATTTTGGCATCGTAAGCCTGGTGCAAGGCCGCCAGCTCGTGGTGTTCCGCCCCTAGGGCGTCAGCTTCGGTGCGCCCTTGGATGCTTTCGGCGTACCAGACATCAAAATCTTTTTTGATGCGTTGCCATTCGCGCCCCCACCATTGGTTAAATTCCTTGCCCAGCAAATTGTCTTCATGGCTTTCGCTGTCGCTATCGGCAAAACTGGCGTAAATCGGCTCCAGCTTTTGCAGGATCTCATTGGCGTAGTTGCGCATATTATTGACCAGCGCGTCACAGCGTTTTTGCAAGACCACGGCGCGTTCGTTATCAATATAGTAACTCACGGATTCTTTCAAAATCGGCACGCCATCCGTGATGCCGAGCTTTTTCAGTTTGGCCTTGTCATCGGCGCTTTTGGAACGTCTGAGCGTGTCTTCGGAAGGGATGCCAAATTCAACCAGGTGCGCACGCGCACAGACCGGGATCAGGCGCCGCTCCGGTACGGCGGGCCAATAGGCTTTGTGTTTTTCGTAGGTTTCTTTAAAGTCGATAGGGTCATCCAGCGCGTCCACTTGCGTCAGCACGACAAAAACCTTATCGGCGACACGGATGGCGGGGTCTTCGGCATCGGTGACCATCAGCATTTCTTTTTCGGGGCCGGTGATGGACGGCTGTTTCATTTCTTTGGCGTAAATGATCGCGTCGCATTTTTTTAGCCGGTCGATGGCCTGTTCGGCGTGCATCAAAATGCCGGAGTTGAAGCCTGGCACATCATGGAAAATAATGTCGCGGTCGCTACGTAGGCGTACGGTCTTCAGTTGGATACGTTTGATCGCCAGGGATTGCGCACGGTTTTTGAAGATTGCCGATTGCAAATGTTCGCTGATTTCGCCGATGTCTATAAACGATTGGCTGAAACCGTTTTTCAATTTGGTGAATTCTTTAATGGCGTCCAAATGTTTTTCGGTGTCTTCCAGGTCTTCCTGAATTTCTTTTTTCTCTTTCTCGCTCAACAGGTTGCTTGCCAGCGCGTCACGGCGTTGCGCCTGTAAGGTGGCGATTTCTTCCTTGGTGTAATATTCGATCAGCAACATTTGGTCATGTTCGGTCTGCGCAGACCAGATCTCGGTGCTGGTGAAGGTGCAGCGTTCACGCGCCGATGGCAGGATTTCTTGGCCCAGCCAAGCATTAAGCAACGCGCTTTTGCCGGCTTTTTCCAGGCCAATCACGGCGACTTCAAAACGGTTGGCCCGTAACCGTTCCAATTGGTTATTCAGGCGCTGATGTTCGGTGTTGAGTTTTTGCAACAGTTCGGCAGGCAAATCCGCATGGGTTTTGCTACATAGCGTGTCCAGTTTATCGACCAGCACCGAAGTTTTTTCTAAGCGTATCAGTTGTTGCTGACAAGTTTCTAGCCAAGTAGCCATATAAGTTCCAAATTTGTTTAGTATAGGAGGCGGTGGGGAGTTTCGTTCTAAATGTCTGGTCGGGCGCCTTAAGTTTTGGAAGATGCCCATTATTAAGGCTGATGGCTTCAGTTTAACGCATACCGGAATATGACGGGGCTATTAAACCTTAAATTGGGGGTCAGATAAATAGATTGAAAATAGGATACGTTAGCATGGAAGCTATGTAAATATGGCGATAATTAATGCAATTGGCCTTATAAGTTACAGGCTTCAAAGGTGGTTTTTGACGTTAGATGGCGTCCAATATCTGTCCCGATTGGCGGCATGTTCCAGCCCGGCCGCCATATCGGCTACCCAACCGGCACAAATGGATTGCCGGGATACAGCCTGCAAGGATATAGGCTTTTCAAGACCCGTTTTCTGTCCAATCACCTTGCGATTTTAATAAAGCAATACGGTAGAAACGACAGCTGTTAAAATTGGCCATTTTGTTGCCGGTGGTTTTATGCAAAAACTCGTTATCTACAATCATGGTAAAGACAGCGTCCCTTGGGGTGAAAAAACCAAGGCCTTGGCGGAAGTTGCCAAACGGCAGGGGTTTACGTTTATCAGCCCGGATTACCAGGCCAGCAATGACCCTGACTTGCGGGTCAAACAGCTGCTGGCTATGGATGTGTCGGCTTACCAGGACATTGTTTTAGTGGGGTCCAGTATGGGGGCTTATGTGGCGACGGTCGCCTCAGAGCTTATCAAACCCAAGGGATTGTTTTTGATGGCCCCGGCTTTTTATTTGCCAGGCTACCAACGTACCGGATTCAAGCCGCACGCGGAACGCATTGAGGTATTCCATGGCTGGCAAGATGACATTGTCCCGCCAGACCATGCCTGGCGGTTTTGCCAGCGGCACCGCGCACGCTTGCACATGCTGGATGCAGACCATCGCTTGCTCAGTGTTTTGCCCATTATGGCGGATGCTTTTGACCGTTTTTTAAGGGAATGCCCTAGCTGATGATGGCAAGCATGCGACGGGCGTCAGCCGGTAAATCCGGCGCAGTGGGGCAGGGTGGCCAAAATGGATGGGTTAGTTAATAAACTGAGGGGGATAGATGGGTAGCGAGTCGGAGCTTCTTTGGGGCGTGTTGTTTGGTTCGGTCGGTTTTGGGTTCTTTATCTATGGTAAGAAACAGTCGATGCTGGTCCCGCTTGTTTGCGGTTTGGCGCTGATGGTGTACCCGTACTTTATGCCGAATGCCGTGGTGTTGGTTTTGGTCGGTTTGGTGTTGGTTGCCGCCCCTTATTTCTATCGTTTTTAGCAGGAATTGCCTACCAAAACCCTTATGAACCCATGGCTTGAGCAACTTATCGTTTTTACCGCTTCCCTGATTGCCAACACCTTTTCTGCCTTGGCGGGCGGCGGGGCGGGCCTAATCCAGTTTCCGGTGTTGATTTTTTTGGGCTTGTCCTTTAGCGTCGCCCTTGCCACACATAAGGTGGCTTCGGTGGCCTTAGGGGTAGGCGCAACGGTGCGTTATCTGAAAGAAGACATCGTGGAAAGGCAATTTGCCTTGTTCATGTCCGTTATCGGTGTGCCTGCCGTTATCTTAGGCTCGTTTGCGGTGGTCCATATTCCCGACGACATCGCTAAAATGGCGCTAGGCCTATTGACGATGTCCTTAGGCATTTATTCTTTCTTTCAAAAACAGTTGGGCCAGCACTATACACCGCAGCATCGTGACCAACAGGGCTTTATTATTGGTGGCGGTTTGTTGTTTATAATCGGTTTTTTGAATGGTTCGATTGCTTCCGGCACCGGCCTGTTCGCCACCTTGTTATTGATACGCTGGTTTGGCATGGATTATAAGCGTGCCGTAGCCTACACTTTAATTATTGTCGGCCTGTTTTGGAATGGTTCAGGGGCGGTGGTGCTGGCATTGATCGCGGAAGTGAAATGGGGCTGGATTCCCGTGTTGCTGTTGGGCTCTTTTATCGGCGGCTATTTAGGGGCGCATCTGGCGATTTTAAAAGGCAACAAGTGGATTAAACGCAGTTATGAAACCATCACGGTATTGGTCGGTTTGAAGTTGTTGTTTTAAGGGAATCAATCCGGGGGTAACCCATATTGTACAGCGCAGTTGGGTTACGCTATCCCCCGGTAATTGCTCCTGCATCCCTGCAGTCGTAACCCAACCTAATTTAAGACAAGGGTATCGGCTTTTCTGGCTTTGACGGGCCAAAGCCAACAATAAATTTAAGGCAGATGGGCACTCTGCCAATCAACATGAGGATTGAAATGGATAAACGTTTTATAGCAGAGTTACCTAAAACCGGCTTGGCGGGTTTAAAAGCCCATTGGCCTAGTGACCTGCAATCAGGCCTGTTGGTTTTCCTGATCGCTTTGCCTTTGTGTTTAGGCATATCGGTGGCTTCTGGTTTCCCGCCGTCAGCGGGCATTATCACGGCGGTTATCGGCGGCGTATTGGTGTCGCGGATTAGCGGTTCCTATTTGACCATCAACGGCCCGGCCGCCGGGCTGATCGTGGTGGTGTTGGCGGCGGTGCAGGCATTGGGCGAAGGCGATGCGTTGGCGGGTTACCGCTACACCTTGGCGGCCATTGTGGTGGCCAGTGTCTTGCAAGTGTTGATGGGCGTTTTTAAGCTAGGGCGCTTGAGCGCCTTTTTCCCCGCTTCAGTGGTCCACGGCATGTTGGCGGCGATTGGCTTGATCATCGTCATTACCCAAACCCATGTCATGCTAGGCGTTGCGCCGGAGCCCGGCAGCCTGTTTTCAAGCATCGCGCAAATCCCGCATAGCCTGTTGAACATGAACACCCAAACCGCCCTGATCAGTTTTTTAGGATTGGAAATACTGATAGTTTGGCCTTTGCTCAACACTAAAATTCCGGCGTCCGTCATGGTGGTGCTGGTGGGGATGCTCTTTGCGTGGCATTTCGGGCTTGATCAGCAAACAACCCTGGCGGGCACGGGTTATTTGGTGGCCATCCCTGACGATTTTTTGACCAGTTTCTGTTTCCCCGATTTTTCCAAAATAACCACGGTGGCTTTTTGGGAAGCGGTGCTGGGCATCAGCTTGGTCGGCAGCCTTGAAAGCTTGCTGAGCGCGGCGGCGGTTGACAAACTGGACCCTTATAAACGTACCTCTGATCTTGACCGGGATTTGACCGCCGTCGGGATAGGCAATGTGGTCTGCGGTTTGCTGGGCGGCTTGCCGATGATTGCCGAAATTGTCCGTAGTTCGGCGAATATTAACCATGGTGCAAAAACGGCCTGGGCCAACTTCTTCCATGGCTTGTTGCTATTGTTGTTTGTCGTGCTGTTTACAGGCCTGATACAACGTATCCCCTTGGCTTCACTGGCAACCCTCTTGGTGTACACCGGTTACCGCTTGGCTTCGCCCAAGGCCTTCGCCAGGGTAGGGGATATAGGCAAAGAACAGTTGGCCATGTTTGTGGTCACCATTGCCGGTGTGTTGGCCGTCGATTTGTTGTTCGGGGTCGCTTTAGGGATTGTCGCCAAGTTGGTGATTAGTTTGGTGAGGGGAGTGTGGCCGGGCAATTTGTTCAAGATCCATTTCACTATCGGGCCCAAAGCGGACGGTACCATCGTGGTCAAACTTTTGGGGTCTGCGCTTTTCTCAAATTTCCTGCCTTTGAAACAGTCGCTTGCCACCCTTGAACAGGGCAAGACGGTGGTTTTCGATTTCTCTGACGGTTATCTGATCGACCATACCGTCATGGAGTTTATCCATGATTTTAAGTTGAATTACGAAGCGCAAGGCGGGCAATGCCAAAAAATAGGCCAAGCGATGGAGACCTTTTCCGACCATGCGCTGGCGGCGCGGTTAATGACGGCGGATGACCGGAAATGATTTGATGGCCTGGGGTTAACTCCAATGCCGTTAACCCAACTTACCTAAAGGGCTATTCGCCGTAGGCCACAACTTCGCGTAAGACCGCTGTCGCATAACTCCCGGCCGGCAGGCTAAAGTTGAGTTCCAACACCTCGCCAGTGACAAATGACCATTGCAAATCAAACACATTGGCCCGCAAGGCACGGCGGTTCCGGTCAACGCCAGCGGCGGCCAAGCCAGCGGCCAGGGCAGGGTAGGTGGCGATAATGTCTTGTTCCAGTTGCCATGCGTCATCCGCTACATCGGCGTTGCCTTTGCCCCATAACACGCCACTAGGATGGATGTCCCCGATGTTTAGGCGGCGGGTGATGCCATCATCGGCTTGTGCGGATTTGAAGCAGCTATTGGTGCGGTCAAGGACGTAGGTGTCGCCGTTTAAGGCCCGGTTCCAGTTTTGCTGTTGGACGCGCCGGGCGAGCAGTTGGTTGAACAGGAAGGAGCGGGCGGCGGAAAGGTACAGGCTGCGTTGTTCGCGTCCGGTTTTTGCGCCTTCGAACATCGCCAAGGCTTTGTTGACGTTTTGCCCCTGGTGGCCGAAGCGTTGTTCGCCATAATAATTCGGGATGCCGTGGCTTTTGATTTGCTCCAGTTGCCGGGTGAGTGTGCCAATATCGCCTTGCCAATCCCGCACCGTGATCTGGAAGTGGTTGCCCGCCAACACGCCGCGTTTGAGTTTCCGCGCATGGCGGATGGTGTGCAAGACATGCAGTTGCCCCGAATTAAGCAAGGCCCAGTCCGGTCCGTTTCCGGGTTTGCCTGGCAGCCAGACACTAAACCATTGCCGCGTGACGGCATGGCGGTCTTTGAGCCCGGCATAACCGATATCACGTTGCCGGACGTTGGCGTGCCTCGCCAACAGCCTGGCGATGTATTCGGTGTTCTCGCCGATTTTTTCGATGTACAGGAACACATGTTCGCCGTCGCCTGAAGGCTCGAAGGCGAGTTGTTCGGTGACGATAAAGTCTTCGGGTTGGGCGCGGAGGGTTCCGGTGCTGGCGGGTTGGCCATAGGCGTAAGGCCAGCGGGGGATTTCGATCATGGGCATTAAGGTTGGTTTGTAGGTTGGGGGAATAGGCTTTGCAGGTTTCTTGTGCCCTGATTTTTTTTGCTAATGGTCCTGCGGCAAATCCAACCGGCATCATTCGGGTGGCAATCAAGCATTGCTTTCCCGGAAGCCTATAATGTTAGCGGGTGAAGCCGCATAATATCACCAGTTGTCGCCTTGCCGTTTTTTTCTGCCATCCGTGACCGTTTGACGTATATCGGTACAACAAAAGGCGCCGATGGCATAACAGTCACTATTAAAAATTTTGTGGCACCACTTAAATAAGCCGAAAATATGAGCGTTCAGAGTACACGCATGTGTCAATGTGGTTTTGATGATTTACGAGGGTGCCAATGGCTTTAATTGATATATTCCCTTGGAATGACAATTTCAATACGGGCTTGCAGAAAGTGGACGAACAACACCGGAAGCTAGTCCAATTATTGAATTTGCTGGCAAGCCATGTCGCTTTCAAGGCCGATATTCCTTCGATCGACGCCATTTTTGAGCAACTCGCCGACTACGCCGTTTATCACTTCCAAACCGAAGAATCCATTTGGCATCAGTATCTTCCCGATGACCCTTTGGAGGCCGCGCATAAGTCCGTCCACGACAGTTTTATAGAAACCGTATCCAAACTGAAAGCGGAAGAAACCACCAAACCCAGGGATGAGGTGATCGAAGAAGTCCTGGCTTTCCTCACCAATTGGTTAGCTTCACATATCCTCGAAAACGACCGCTATTTGGCTCAGGTGGTGCTGGCCAGGCAATCGGGCATGCCGCTGGAGCTTGCCAAACAGCACGCCAAGGAGCAGATGGGCGGCTTAACGAAGGTGTTGATCAGCATCATCCTTTCCGCGTATGAAACCGTCACGACCAATACCCTAAACCTGATGCGCGAACTGGCGCGGCGGGGGCGTGAAGAGGATGCGCTGCGCCGTAAGCAGGAACTGCTGCTGTTGCTGCTGGACACCAGCCCGATTGCCATCCGCATTGGCACCTTATCCGGAGATAAGGTGTTATTTGCCAATGCCCGCTATGCGGAACTGGTCAACGCGGAAATCAACCAAGTGATCGGTGCCCATCCGAAGCAGTTTTACGCCCATCCGCAAGATTACGACGATGTCCTTGACCAAATCAGCCAGGGCAAGGCCGTCACCGACAAGCTGGTTGAGCTATCGGTCTCTGGGGCGGGGACGGTTTGGACTCTCGCCACCTATTTGAAAATCGATTATGAAAACGGGCCGGCCGTGCTGGGCTGGTTCTATGACGTGAGCCGTATCCGGGAGACGGAAGCCTCGCTCACAGAAGCCTACAACTTGCTTAAGGCCATCATTGACACCGTGCCCATGCGTATTTTCTGGAAAGATAAGGACTTGCGTTATTTGGGGTGTAATCCCGTTTTTGCCCACGATGCGGGCGAAGCATCTCCAGAGGATGTGATCGGCAAAGACGATTACCAATTGGGATGGAAAGCGCAGGCGGTGTTTTACCGCACCGATGACCGTCAGGTGATGGATACGGGCATCCCCAAGCTGTTCTATGCCGAACCCCAGACCAAGCCGGACGGCGGCACCCTTTGGCTAAGGACGTCTAAAGTCCCGTTGCGCAACGCCAATAACGAAACGGTGGGGGTGCTGGGGGTCTACCAAGACATTACCGAACAAAAGCTGATGGAGGATGTGCTGAGGAAGCTGTCCCTGGCGGTGGAGCAAAGCCCCAGCTCCATCGTGATCACCGACCTTGATGCCCGCATTGAATTTGTCAATGAAGCCTTCGTTAGGGAAACAGGTTACAGCCGCGCCGAGGCGATCGGACAAAACCCAAGGCTATTGCAATCCGGTAAAACTCCCCGGAAAACCTACGACGAGATGTGGGAGGTGTTGGGCCGCGACAAAAGCTGGGAAGGTGAATTCGTCAATAAACGCAAAGATGGTAGCGAGTATACCGAAATGGCGTTGATTTCGCCGGTACACCAGCCAGACGGGCGTGCCACCCATTATCTGGCCATTAAAGAGGATATTACCGAACGCAAAATCCTTGAGCGCCAACTGGCAGACCAGCTCGTGTTCACCCAAGCGGTGATAGATGCCGAAGTGGATGGCGTGGCCGTCTGCCATAGTATTGCCGAAGCTCCCTATACCCGCTTTACGGTCTGGAACCGGAGCATGGAAACGCTCACTGGTTTTACTTTAGAGGAGATTAACCGCCTGGGCTGGTACCAGAGCGTTTATATTGACCCGGAAGTCCAAGACCAGGCCAGGCAGCGCATGGAGCGTATGCGCCAAGGTGACCACATCCGTGGGGAAGAATGGGTTATCACCCGGAAAAATGGCGAGAAACGGGTCGCCCAAATCTTCACAACCATTTGTGCCCATGATGCCCAAGGGCACCATGTGCTGGCGGTCATGCATGACATTACCGAGCGCAAGCAAGCGGAAACCGCCCTGCATGACTCGAACCAGCAATTATTTTCATTGCTCAATTCCATGGCGGAAGGGGCTTATGGTGTCGATACCCAGGGCAATTGCCGGTTTGTGAACCGTTCATTCTTACGGATTTTGGGTTATGAAAGCGCTGACGAGGTCATTGGCACGCATATCCATGAACTGATCCACCATTCGCATCCCGACGGCAGCCCTTATCCCGCCGCAGAATGCCGTATGTACGCCGCCTATCGCTGCAATGAAGAAATTTATGTGGCGGACGAAGTGTTCTGGCGTAAGGACGGTACCGCCGTACCCGTGGAATATTGGTCGCAGCCCATCATCACCGATGGCGTCATGACGGGGGCGATAGCCACTTTCGTTGATATTACCGGGCGCAAGCAAATTGAGGCCAAGCTCATCGAGAACGAATCGCGGCTACGGGCCATCATTGATAACGAACCCGAGTGTATCAAAATCATCGATGCCCAAGGCTATGTGGTGATGATGAACCCGGCAGGATTGGACATGATTGAGGCGGACACGCTAGGGCAGGTCATCGGCAAGCCAGTGCTTAATATGATCGCCCCTAAATACCGTCAGGCCTATGCAGAATTGCAGCAGCGTGTGCTGGCGGGCGAGGCCATGCAAATTCAATATGAAATCTTAGGGTTTAAAGGCGCTTGCCGATGGCTGGAGACCCATGCCGTGCCGATGAAAGAAGCCAATGGCAATGTCATGCTGCTCGCCGTCACCCGTGATATTTCCGAACGCAAGAAAGCGGAACAGCAGCTCCGTATCGCCGCCATCGTCTTTGAGTCACAGGAAGGCATGATGGTCACCGATGCCGACAACGTTATCCTTCAAGTGAACAAGGCATTTACGGACATTACGGGGTATAGTGCGGAAGAAATCGTCGGTAAAGACCCGCGCATCCTCCACTCTGGCAGGGAAGGCCAGGAATTTTTTACCGCTATGTGGGAAAGCGTCCATGAGACAGGGGCTTGGCATGGTGAAATCTGGAACCGCCGCAAAAATGGGGAAATTTATCCCCAATACCTCACCATCACTGCGGTAAAAGACCAGGAAGGGGTTGTCACCCATCATGTCGGCACGCTGACCGACATCACCTTAAGGAAGTCCGCCGAGGAAAAAATTGAACGCCTGGCATTCTACGACCCGCTGACCAACTTACCGAACCGGCGGCTGTTGCAAGACCGTCTGAAATCGGCCTTGGCTTCCAGTTTCCGTCATGGCCGCAAGGGGGCTTTGCTGTTTATCGACTTGGACAATTTTAAAACCCTCAATGATACCTTAGGCCATGACATGGGGGATTTGCTGTTGCAGCAGGTTGCCGAGCGCCTGGTCTTATGTGTCCGTGAAGTGGATACGGTGGCCCGCCTGGGGGGGGATGAGTTTGTGGTGATGCTGGAAGAGTTGGGCAGCTCGCCCACCGAAGCGGCGAAGCAGGCCGAAACCATAGGCAATAAAATTCTTGCCACCATCAACCAACCTTTCAAGCTCGTTGCCCATAGTTACCATAGCACACCCAGTATTGGCATCACCTTGTTCAACGGCCACGACCATTCTGTGGATGATTTGTTGAAACAGGCGGACATCGCCATGTACCAGGCCAAAATGTCAGGCCGCAACGCCCTACGTTTTTTTGACCAGCGGATGCAAGATACCATCACCCGTCGGGTCTTGATGGAAGAGGATTTAAGGAAGGCCCTGGCGGACGGGCAGTTTGAGTTACATTACCAGATCCAAGTGGATGGTTCCTGGAACCCGATGGGGGCGGAGGCATTGATACGCTGGTCACATCCTAAACTGGGTTTGGTGCCGCCCGCCGAATTCCTCCCCTTGGCGGAGGAGACTGGCTTGATCCTGCCGATTGGGCAATGGGTGCTGGAAAGCGTATGCGCCCAGCTGAAGGCGTGGCAACAAGCCCCCCCCACACGCGGCCTCGGGCTGTCATTGAACATCAGCGCCAAACAATTTTTTCAAGAGGATTTTGTCCTGCGGGTACAGGCGGCCATAGCATTTTATGGCGTTGACCCGAAATTGCTCAAGCTGGAACTGACCGAGGGCATGTTGCTGGAGAATATCGAAGAGACCATCGCCACTATGAACACCTTAGGGGACATGGGCATCCAATTCTCGCTGGACGATTTCGGCACTGGTTATTCGTCGCTGCAATACCTAAAAAAATTGCCGATAAACCAGCTCAAGATTGACCAGTCGTTCGTGCAGGACATTAGCATCAACAACAACGATAAAGTCATTGTGCGCACCATCATCGCCATGGCAAGCAATATGGATGTCGGGGTCATTGCCGAAGGGGTGGAAACGGAAGGGCAACGGCAGTTCCTTTTTGAAAATGGCTGCCTACATTATCAAGGCTATCTGTTTGGCAAACCATTACCGATTGCACAGTTTGAGCGCTTGGTCGGGGAGTGGGGGAGCTATAAAAAATAGCTTGCCCTCACGTTATATTTTCAAAATGGCCAAATGACGGACAGCAACCTCAATGCCATCAATACGGTGGCCAAAACCCGGTGGGCCTTAATAGGCGGTATCCGGGCGTTTTTAAGCAACACTAACCAAGCGGCGGCATAATGAAAAACAATCATCATCTCAAGGCACCAGACCTAGAAAAACTAAATCCGGGCACGCCCCTGCTGGACGAAGACACTGATTTTCAGATTGTCGCCGAAGATGCGCCAGTGATGTTGTGGTTGACCAATGCCGAAGGCAAGGTTGTCTTCACCAATTTAAAGTGGAAAAAATTCGTAGGGGCCACTACGGACGGCAATTTAAGCGGTAATGCCTGGCTGATGGCCTTGCATCCGGATGAACGGGAAAATTGCCTGGCGATTTTTAATGACGCCTTTGTTTCCCATCAACCCTTCGAAATGGAATACCGGTTACGCCGTTTTGATGGCCAATACCGTTATATCCTTGACACGGGCGAACCTTACATTAACAAAGAAGGCAAGTTTTCCGGCTATATCGGTTCTTCCGCAGACATCACCGAGCGCAAAAACTACGAAAATAAGTTACGCCATTCGCAAATGGAACTGACCCAGCACAACCGCGAAATGGCGCTGATCAACGAGCTTAACTCGTATTTGCAAGTGTGCCGCTCGCTGCAAGAAACCCATGCGATTGTCCATTATTACGCAAAACAGATATTTACTGACCAGAGCGGCGCGTTGTACCTGTTTGACGAAAACCATGGCATGGTGGAAGCCGTGGCCATGTGGGGCGATAAAAGTTTTTTCTCTGCGCCGGTCATTTCCCCGGATGACTGTTGGGCCTTGCGCCAAGGCCGCTTGCATGTCGTTGAAGAACCGGGCAATGCCATCCGCTGTAGCCATATTGACGGACAGGCCGTGCAAGGGTATGTCTGCGCGCCTGCCATCGCCCAAGGCGAGATGATCGGCTTCCTCTGCGTGACGTTGGGGGATGGCGGTGATGAAAAACATCCGGCATGGGCCTCGGTGGAATCCAGGACCCGCTTGATTTCCCTGGCGGCCGATAACCTGGCGATGGCCCTGGTCAGCCTGAAATTGCGCGAAGCGCTCCGTAACCGCTCCTTACATGACCCCATGACCCAGCTGTTTAACAGGCGTTATCTGGATGATACGCTGATCCATGAATTGGCCAATTGCCAACGGTTAAACAGGCCATTGGGCGTGATCATGATTGATATTGACCATTTCAAAAGCTATAACGACACCCATGGGCATGATGCGGGTGATTATGTGCTCATCGAAATCGCCGAGCTTATGCGTTCCAAATTGAGGGAAGGCGATGTTGCCTGCCGCTATGGCGGCGAAGAACTGGTCATGATCATTCTGGGTGCGAGCAAGCAGATAACGCTTGATAGGGCGGAAATGGTGCGGGATGCCATAGAAAAGCACGGGTTCATTTTCAAGGGTAAAAATTTGGCGGGGGTCACCGCTTCTTTGGGTGTCGCCGCATTTCCCGAAGATGGCAATACCGCCGCAGGCTTGCTGAAGGCTGCCGACACCGCGCTTTACCAGGCTAAAGAATCGGGCCGTAACCAAGTGGTTGCCAGCTCAAGGGGTGCCTAGGCATAGGCCATCTTTAAAAATGGATATCCAACTATCAGTGCCAGGGCAAGCGCATATACATACAACAGGGCAGGACGGGGTTTCAAACCCAATGCCGTTAAGTTAAGGATTTTTCCGTTCGTCCTGAGCCCGTCGAAGGAAGAATGGAAAAATCCGACGCCCCTAAGTTAAGCCGTTCATGCTTCGACAGGCTCAGCATGAACGGCTTAACTTAACGGCATTGGTTTCAAACCCCATACCGCGTTAGCATGACCCAGATTTGAAGAGGGCCAACGTAGGCGGATTAGGCTTTGTTTGTATTCCCCTACTAATGTTAGGATAACCCCATACAACAGTTAGGATTTGACATGAGTGAGTTGCAGACAAAAAACGGGTTGGTGGCGCGTATCACCGAATACCAGATCCCCCCGTTCCGCGATGCCCTGGTGCTGGGGCGTGAGGCTTCCATTGGTTGCCACGCGGTACGGCGGGCCCTGTCGTTGTTGGTTAAAACGCCTTTTACCCATATCGAACTCGATGATGAGGTCATCGGCGATATCCTGATCCGTGAAAACCTGTTGAGGCGCATGCCGCAGGAGCAGGTGGTCGCCTTCGTGCTGGAGCACATCAAACCGATGATGGGGTCGGAAGAAGTGTTGCAGGTCGACCTCGATATCGAGGTAACCATGATCGTCCCAACGTTATGAAGCGTCTGACTGCCGCCGATTGCCTGTGGCCACGCGTAAAGAAGGTGCTGGAAGAAGAACGCCACACGCATGAGGCGGAGGGCACGTTGTTTGCGGTCTTTGCGGATTCGCTGGAGGGGACTTTTTGTGGCCTGGCCAGCGAGCGCGACATCGCCGCCCATCCCCACTGGATATTCGCCGATTTGGTCGAGCATCGCCCGTTGTTCCATATTAGCCCGAAGACGTCCATTTCGACTTGCCTGGGGCTGATCAAGAAAAGCCAGTTGGAAGGCTTGCCGGTGGTCGACGAAGCAGGCCGTTTTGTGGGTGCCGTAACCCAAAGCAGCCTGCTGCGTGGCTTGCTCAAACAGGAACGCGAATTGCTGCGGCAAACCCGATATTATTTCCGTTTGGTCGAGGATGAACGCCGTAAACTCGAGCGTTGGTCAACCCGTCTCACCGAATTGCACGAAGCTTCGCGGGCTTTGCTCACCGTCCTGGCGCACACCTCCTTGGAAAAGGATTTGTTACAGATTGCCATTGAGGCGCTGGCTAAATTGCTGGAGGCACGTTACGGGGCTATCGGCCTTCTCGATAAAGAAGGGGGGCTGGCGGATTTTGTCACCGTCGGCATCAGCGCCGAGGAAGCCGTACTGATCGGCGACAAACCGAGCGGGAGCGGGCTGTTAGGTGTGGTGATCCGGGAGGATACCGCAATCCGTTTGGAGGATATGGCGGCGCATCCACAATCTGCCGGCTTCCCGCCCCATCACCCGCTGATGAAATCACTGCTCGCCGTACCCATCTCGCATGCCACCCATGTGTATGGGCGCATTTACCTGTGTGACAAGTGGAACGGCGAAGCGTTTACGGCGGAGGACGAGTTGCTGGCGATGAGTTTCGCCAATTCGCTCTCGCTGGTGCTGGACAACGCCCGCGAGATGGAAGAGATCCTCAAGGTGCAGACCAGCCTCGACCATTTGGCCCACCATGACGCGCTCACCGGACTGCCTAACCGGCTGCTGGCTAGTGACCGGCTGACCCTGGCGTTGGCCCATGCCCAACGTCAGGGCGGCCGGGTCGCCGTGCTCTTCATCGACCTCGACAATTTCAAGCAAACCAACGATTCTTTTGGCCATTCGGTCGGGGACCGGTTATTAAAAATAGTGGCCGGACGTTTGTCGGGCTGCACCCGTGCAGGCGATAGTTTGGCGCGGCTCTCCGGTGACGAATTCCTCCTCATGCTGCCCGATGTCAGCGATATCCAGGATGCGGCGACGGTGGCCCAAAAGATATTGGCGACCCTCGCGCCGTCGTGCCACATAGAGAATTACGAAATATTCATGAGCGCCAGCATCGGTATCAGCCTCTTTCCCGATGACGCCGTCAATGTGGAAGACCTGCTACGCTTTGCCGACACCGCGATGTTCCATGTCAAGCAGGGCGGCCGTAACAGCTACCAATTTTTCACCGAAACGATGAATGAACGGATCCGCCAGTATACCCGGATAGAAAACGCGTTGCGCCATGCTATCGGGCGGGATGAACTGGAATTGCATTACCAACCACAGGTGGAGGTGGAAAGCGGCCGCATCATTGGCATGGAGGCGTTGTTGCGTTGGCATAACCCGGAACTGGGGCCCATCTCGCCGGCTGAGTTTATCCCTATTGCCGAAGATGCCGGGCTGATCGGGGACATTGGCGAATGGGTGTTGCTGACGGCCTGTTCGCAGGGCAAACGATGGGCCGATATGGGCTTTGATGGCTTGCGTCTGGCGGTCAATGTTTCCGCTTTCCAGTTCCGGAAAAAAGATTTTGCCGTGGCTGTGCGGCAGATCTTGGCGGCAAGCGGCATACCGCCCGGTATGCTGGAACTGGAAATCACCGAGAGCGCCATGATGGACAAGATAGATGAAGTCATTGCCGCCCTGGACGAGCTGTATACGCTGGACATCGGTATATCCATTGATGATTTCGGCACTGGCTATTCATCGCTTAGCCGCCTGAAAAAACTTCCCATTAGCGTGTTAAAGATCGACCGGTCTTTTGTTAACGACGTGACCATTAACACCGATGACGCGGCCATCGCCATTGCCATCATCACGTTGGGGCATAGTTTGCGTTTGCGGGTGATTGCCGAAGGCGTGGAGACCCAAGACCAGCTGGCTTTTTTGGTGCGGCATGGTTGCGATGAAATCCAGGGCTATCTGTTCAGTAAGCCCGTGCCCGTGGACGAGTTCACCGCATTGTTGCATGAAGGCCGCCAGTTGCATTGAGCGCAGCTTGGGTTAAGCCATGGCCGCCTTGCTGCCCCGGTGGAATATATTTAGGCTTCAGCCAATTAAAACAATAAATGATTTATACAATAGGAGCTTAGCCATGGCATTTAACAGTCCGCCCCCTGAAGGGCAAACGCTTTTTGCCGACAGCACTATTCTGATTGTTGATGACCAACCTGAAAACCTGACTGTCATTAGTGAATTGTTGCGCCCGTTTTACCGGGTCAGGGCCGCCAATTCCGGGGCGGCCGCACTTCGGGTGGCCGCTACCGCCCCCCGTCCGGACCTGATCCTGCTAGATGTCATGATGCCGGATATGGACGGTTATAAGGTGCTCGAGCGGCTGAAAGAAAATCCGGCCACCGCCAGTGTCCCGGTCATTTTCGTCACGGCTTTGGGCGCGGAACAAGATGAGGAACGGGGGTTTGAACTGGGTGCGGTGGACTATATCACCAAACCTATCAAGCCCATTGTGTTGCTGGCACGGGTGCGTACCCGGCTGGAGCTCAAACACGCCCGCGACTGGCTGGCTGACCAGAACGCTTTTCTGGAAGCCGAAATCACCCGGCGGATGCATGATAATTTGCTGATCCAGGATGCCAGTTTATGTGCGTTGGCAGGGCTGGCGGAAACGCGCGACAGCGATACCGGCAACCATATCTTGCGTACCCAAACCTATGTCAATATCTTAGGCAAGCAATTGCAGCAAAGCCACGGGCGCTATGCGCAGGAACTGACAGACGCCCGTTTGGCGATGATTGTCAATGCCGCGCCTTTGCATGATCTCGGTAAGATCGGCATCCCTGACCATATCCTGCTCAAACCGGGCAAGCACACCCCGGAAGAGTTTGAGATCATGAAGACCCATGCCCGGCTGGGCGGCGAAGCTATCGGAACAGCGATCCAACGGGCCCTTAAACATCATGGGTTGCTACAGGATAGCGCTTGCCTGCCCGCCCTGAATTTCCTTTATGTGGCCCAGGAAATCGCCAATTGCCATCATGAAAAATGGGATGGCTCTGGCTACCCCGAACACTTGGCAGGCGAGGCCATCCCGATCTCCGCCCGCCTGATGGCGTTGGCCGATGTTTTTGATGCTTTGGTCTCCGTGCGCGTCTACAAACCGGCAATGCCTTTTGCCGAGGCACGCGACATCATCATTGCCGGGCGGGGCAGGCATTTTGACCCCGATGTGGTCGACGCGTTTATTGCCCGTTACCCGGAGTTTATCGAAATTGCCCAGCGTTATAAGGACGATACCGTTAATGGATAAGCATCCGGGACTGGTCCGACTCGCCCTACGCCTGATCGGGCATGGGGTATTGCTGGCCTGTTTCCTGTTGACAGGTGGCTGTAGCCCATCGGATGAAGAAAGCTATCAGCCACAGTACGGGGACCGGCCAATGCAGGCGGCATCCAAACCCAATTATCTGGTGGGTATCCATCCCTTACATAATCCGGTGCGCTTGTTTGAAGTCTACGGCCCCTTGGTTGACCGGCTTAACGCGTTGGTCCAAAACGCGCATTTTACCTTGGAAGCGTCGCGCAATTACGGGGAATACGAGAACAAACTCTATGCCCGCCATTTCGATCTGGCCTTGCCTAATCCTTACCAAACCATTAACGCGCTAGGACATGGCTACCGTGTGTTTGGGAAAATGGCCGATGACGGGAATTTTCGCGGCATCTTGCTGGTGCGCAAAGACAGCGGCATACATGATGTGACTGACCTGAAAGGCAAAGCGGTGAGCTTTCCGGCAGACACCGCACTGGCGGCCACGATGCTGCCACAACAATATCTCCATGATCATGGTGTGCCGATAACGGCGTACGAGCCCCGCTATGTCGGCTCCCAGGAATCATCGATCATGAACGTCTACCTCGGCAATACCGCCGCCGGCGCCACTTGGCCGCCACCTTGGCAGGCCTTCCAGCAAGACCAACCCGAACAAGCCGCACAATTGACCGTACAGTGGCTGACCCCATCGCTTCCCAATAATGGCCTGATTGCACGCGATGATTTCCCGCCGATAGTGCTCAAACAAGCCGCCGATGTTTTATTTGACCTGCAAAACAGCAAGGAAGGTAGGGAAATATTGGCCCGTATCCCATTGTCACGTTTTGAGGAGGCAACCACAAAAACCTATGATCCGGTGCGTTTGTTTGTTGCGCATTTTGATAAGACCGTGCGCCATTTACAGGAGTAGCAAGCATGTTTGGCTGTTTTCGGCGTTTCCGTAACATGTCTATCCGGTACCAGTTGATCAGTATCATTGCCTCGGCAATGCTTTTGCTGGTTTTGCCAATACTGGTTGGCCTGACCGTCAGGCAACAAGCTTTTTTGTACCAGCAAAACCGTGAAGCCGCCATGACGCTGGCGGAGACCATGGCGGTCAGTAGTGGCCCGTGGATGATGGCCAATGATGTCGTCGGGCTTCAGGAAATCATCCAGTCCGTAGCGCATGGGGCGGGCATTAACTATGCGATGCTGGTTGCGCCTGACGGCAGGGTCTTGGCGCACAGCCAACCTGAGCATATCGGCCAATACCTTCAGGATGCGGTTAGCCGGAGTTTGCAGACGGTAGCGTTGCAATCTGTCGTCCTGACCGAAAATAAGTTAGCCGTCGATGTGGCGGCTCCGGTCATGACCGGAAAACGTCTGTTGGGTTGGGCACGGATTAGCATGGGCCGTGGTCATTTGATCACTGTCATCCATCAGATGATCTATGAAGTGGTCTTGTTTATGCTGTTGGCCATTATCCTGATCTTAGCCACGGTTGATGTTGTCGTAACCGCGATGACCCGCGGTTTAAATCGGCTATTGGAGGGGGTGACACGGGTGGCGGAAGGGCGGCGCGAGTTCCGGCTGGCATTCAAGTACAACGATGAAATTGGCCGCCTGGCGGAGCATTTCAATCACATGGTCGCCACGCTGGAACAGAACGAGGCCGGGCGCGAACAGGCCGTGCAGCAGTTACGTGCGGCCTCGTTGTATGCCCGCAGCCTGATCGAAGCCAGCCTGGATCCTTTGGCCACCATCAATGAGGCGGGTAAAGTCACCGATGTCAATAAGGCGACCGAGCAGGTGACGGGATTGTCCCGCGACCAATTGATAGGCAGTGACTTTTCCGTTTATTTCACGGAACCCGAACAAGCGCATGTAGGCTTTAGCCAAGTGTTAGGGCAAGGCTTTGTGACGGATTATCCCTTGGCCATCCGGCATGTCTCGGGGCAAATCACTGACGTGCTGTATAACGCCAGCGTTTACCGGGATGCCGAAAACAACGTGGCCGGCGTGTTCGCCGCCGCCCGTGACATTACCGAACGGAAACGCAATGAAGCACAGTTGCGCAAATTGTCCCAGGCCGTGGAGCAAAGCCCGGAAAGCATTGTGATCACCAACCTCGACGCCCAAATTGAATATGTCAACCAGGCATTTACGAAGGTGACCGGGTATTCCTTAGCCGAAGCGGCCTACCAAAATCCGCGTATCCTGCAATCCGGCTTAACATCGAAGGAAACCTACGACGAGTTGTGGGCGACTTTAAAGCGGGGGGAGCTATGGAGCGGAGAACTGTGCAATAAACGTAAAAATGGCGAAATCTATTTTGAGTTTGCCCGTATTGCCCCGATACACCAACCGGACGGCAGCATCAGCCATTATCTGGCGATCAAGGAAGACATTACCGAGAAAAAACGCTTAAGCGAGGAACTTGACAGTTACCGTGAACACCTGGAGGAGTTGGTCGAACAGCGGACACGGCAACTGGAATGGGCCAAACAGGAGGCCGAGCAGGCCAATCAGGCCAAGAGCGCGTTTCTGGCGAATATGAGCCATGAAATCAGGACGCCGATGAACGCCATAGTCGGTCTGGCCCATTTGCTCCAACGTGGCGCCCACGATGCCGGGCAACAGGATAAACTGCAAAAGATAACCGATTCCGCACAACACTTGTTGGCGATCATCAACGACATCCTCGACATAGCCAAAATTGAATCTGGCAAACTGACCTTGGAAGCCATCAATTTTGATCTGGAAACCATCCTCCAGAATGTTGCCGGTTTGGTCATGGAGAAGATAAAAGGGAAGGGCTTGGAGTTGGTCGTGGACACCGGGCCGATGCCGGTAGCCCAATTAAATGGCGACCAGACCCGCCTGACCCAGGCATTGCTGAATTATCTCAGCAATGCCGTGAAATTTACCCGGCATGGCAGCATTATTTTACGCACCCGTGTCCTTGAAGAAAGCCCCCATGAAGTGCTGATACGTTTTGAAGTCCAGGATACGGGTATCGGCATAGACCCTGAAGCTGTCCCCCGCTTGTTTGGGACTTTTGAGCAGGCGGATAGCTCGACAACCCGCCGTTATGGCGGTACGGGTTTGGGTTTGAGCATCACCAAAAGCCTGGCCAAACTGATGGGCGGGGAGGTTGGCGTGAGTAGCCAGCCACAATGCGGCAGCACCTTCTGGTTGACTGCGCGGTTCAGGAAATCCCTACAGACAGTCGTCCGGAAACCGTCATTGCACTTGGAAAACCAACGGGTATTGGTGGCTGACGATAGTCCCGATGCACGCATGATTTTGGCGTATATGTTCGAAGCTTTACAGCTACGGGTCACTACCGCCGATTCGGGTGTTGAGGCATTGGCGGCTATTAAGGATGCGGATGGCGCAGGCGAACCGTTCGATTTGGTGGTGCTGGATTGGCGCATGCCAGGCATGGATGGTATTGAGACGGCGCGGCAAATCCACGATATGCCCCTATCCCGTCAGCCCAAACGGCTGCTGGTGACCGCTTATGACGAACCTTCCCTGGTGGAAATTGCCAGGAACGCCGGATTCCATGCCATTCTGGTCAAGCCGGTCACGCCGTCTATCCTGTATGACACGATCACCCGCATCATATGCCCGCCCGTCGGGCCCGCGTCGGTACAGGCCGTATCGGATGCCGAAGCGGTCTTGATTCAGGATTATGCTGGCACGCGGCTATTGCTGTGTGAAGATAACCCGATTAACCAGGAAGTGGCCTTGGCCTTGTTGCAGGAAGCCGGTTTTGTGGCCGACCTGGCTGAAAACGGGGCCGTAGCGGTGGAAAAGGCCAGGCAGACCGCTTACGACCTAATTTTGATGGACGTGCAGATGCCGCTTATGGATGGCCTGGAGGCCACCCGTCTTATCCGGGGGATACCAGGACGTGAATCAGTGCCTATCTTGGCGATGACCGCCAATGTGTTCAGTGAAGACCGGCAACGTTGTCTGGATGCCGGCATGAATGACCACATCGCCAAGCCAGTTAACCCTGAAGCCTTGTTTGCGGCCTTGCTGAAATGGTTGCCCTATTTGGCGTTGGTGCGTCCCCAAGTAAATAAGGGCATTACCGTGGCGGATACCCATTTGCGCCGCTTGCTAAGCGCTATCCCTGGGCTGGATATTGAGTCAGGGTTGCAGCTGATGCGCTGGAACGAGGAAAAATATATCGCCTTATTGCAGATGTATTTAGGGCATCATGCCGATGACGTTAAGCGGTTGCGCCAAAGTTTGGATGCAGGCGATATGCAGCAGGCAAATTTGCTGGCGCACACGGTTAAAGGGGCGGCAGCGACGCTGGGCGCACATCGGGTGCAGCATGCCGCCGCCCAGTTGGAACAAGCCGTCCGCGAAAGCCTCGGCCGTGATGAAACCGATCATTGCCTTGCCTCGCTCGAGGTGGAACAAGAGCAATTCTTGGATGGTATCAGGGCCCTACCTATTGCCGCCGGGAGCGTGCCTATGGCGGTCAATTGGGATGATGTGCGTATGGCGCTGGATAAGCTTGAAGCCTTATTGGCGGTTAGTGATGTTGATGCCAGTGCGGTGATGCGCATGGCCGCACCATTGTTACATTCAGCCTTAGGGGAGCAGGCGGCCACCCTCCAAAAGCAAATTGAAAATTTTGATTACGAGCAGGCTTTGGACACGCTGCATAGCCTGGAAGCATGGGTTTCTTCTACGCTTGGCCCATAAGCGGCAATCCTCCTATTTGAAACCCGGTTGCCAATTAACAAATTGGCAGGCCTTGATCTTCGCCAATAAGCGTTGGAGACTGTGAAAGTATTGCAAAATGCTCTAGGAATTAATGATTGTCCACAAAAAACACGAAAAACACGAAACAATTAAATAATAACTTTCAATAAGTTATATTTGATCTGGTTTTACACTTTCGTGTTTTTTCGTGTTTTTCGTGGACATAAAATAATTCTTTCACAGTCTCGTTGGCGTCGTGCCACTATTTCCCCTGTATGATTACCAAGCCAACCGCCCTTCCATAAGCCCATGGTTTTGGCAACCTGCCCGAACTGCCCCAACAGTTCTGGTGTCCGGGCTATTTCCATTGGATTCGGTTTTTGTTGCCCGCCGTCCCGCTAGAAGCAAACTGCGGGTCAAAATCCCTTCATTGTCAAAACTAGCCACCCGCCAACGCAATTGTTGATTGGATGGCACAGGTTTTCCCATACGTTTCCATCCTTTGGGCTAGCAGTAACGCCCTGGTTTAAGAAGGTGTTTTAAAAGTTGCTACGCGGTCTGATTGCGGCGTTGCGCAGTGCCCGCTTTCCGCATGTATGTCCCAGTACACTCCGGTTTTTGCGCTCCGTGCGGAACCGCCCACGACGCTTTTAAAACACGTTCTAAGCCAATTTTGATGATGCTTGCCGAACACCCCCGGTTGTGCGAGTTATTCGGGTAAGGGTCATCGAAACCCGGTCTACAAGAAGGCGGTTTTCCCAAAAAATTCGTTTCAAGAACCGTACAAATTCCTTTGCGTGCTTAGGGTATCTTGGGGAAACGGATCATGATTCCCTAGCAAGGCGGTCAGGAACTACCGGTTATTTTGTGAACAGCTATCCATATTTCGGTTTTTTTTCCATTTTTATATAAAAACGAAAGAAAAAATAAAAGAACTAAATTATTAATAATCAGTTGATTGGGGTTACCCAAAGCAGTCAGTGTGGATTTTTCACTTTTTTTTAGGTAATAGTCATTTTTTTTAATGCCGATGCTTTGTTAAATTGCGCCCGCAAGTTTCTATATCAGAAATTATGAATTTCAACTTAACGACAATTAAGAGTATGAAAATAGTTTGCTGGAACTTAAAAAACATCGGCCAAACCAAATTAGGCAATGCTTTTACCAACACATTCACCCCCTATGGCCTAGGCAATAATGTGTTGGATTATATGATGAAATTAGTGATGGGCGATGCGGCATGGAGCAACTTATGGGGGTTGGCGGGCCTATCGAACAATCCGGCGGATATTTTCGTAATCATTGAGTTGAAAACGGGCGGGCATAATAAAAATCAGGCGGTCAGCGGGACTTGCCTCCCGACAATCACGGCAATCACCAATGCTATGAACCAAGTGGCTGTAACCCGAAATATCAACAACAACTACCAGTATTCTTTCGCCACCCCAAAGATAACCGGTAACCATGAAACGGTAGGCGTAATCTTCAACAACTTGGTTTTTAATGCCAACCCCGCCACAATCTCCCTTCGTGATAACAATAATGCCTACATCAACCCGCGGACACCATTTATGGCGTCATTAGTGGAAGGCACGACCACCACGAAAATTGTCGGGATCCATGCGCCGCCAGTAAAAGGTGGTGCCAATGTAAGGTATAGGCCGCCAATAGATTATGTTAGAAAGTTGGGCATTGTGGGTGAGCTGGACCCCACTGCGGCTGTAAGCCCGACGGATTATTTTATTATGGGGGATTTTAACTGTAACCCGGGTTCTAGTTACACCAACGGCTTTGGGGTGGCCGTTACCGGTTTTAACCAGTTACTGGCATGGAACTACAATTCGCTTATTCCCAATGGCACACTTAGCAGCGTCAGGACAAGGGTTGCCAATGTCAATCCCCAGCCTAGCAATTACCTTTCAGAGGCGTATGACAATTTGTTGTATAACTTTAGTGTCGCTCCTGGGGGCATTTCCGAGTATGTGCTTGATCTCATAGGCAATGCCAGGAATGTTTCCCAACCGCTTAATCCGGTGGCGCTGTATCCCAACAATCTGGTGGCGGTTTTGAACAATTACAACAAAGTAAGCGACCATCTACCGATGATAATCGAATATTAAGGACTTGTTGAAATGGCTAACTGGAAATTCACCGACCAATACGGCAGCACTTATCCATCGTTGCAGTATTCCATACTCAGCCTGTTAGTGTTCTCCGAGCACTCGTTAAACGGTAATAATTTTACCGGCACATTGGATGTGGACGCTACCGGCACGGCTCTTAGCACAATAGGAACCATGCTAGGGATGGGCAGCATCCCGTTAAGCGGCACCGTGGACGCTACCGGTGCTTCCCTTACGGTTACCCTGCGTTCCACCAATGACCAGGATTTTACCCAAGCGATTGCCAATTGTATCCCCTTGATTGGCGGGAGCATCACCAAAAATGCCTGGTTGGATATCAACACCGTTTCATCCCAGACCGACCCTGAAGGCGATTCACCACCGACCGATGTGTTTAGCCTCGGTGTCACCATCGCCATCGGTTCAGCCAGTGTGGACATTAATACCCAGGTGCCTATGAATGGCGGGTTCTTTTACCTTTCCGGCGAATTTACCGGGGTGGGCATCAGCCTTAATGACCTGAATTTCTTGATGGGCCCGTTGGCCGAAGGCAATGCCTGGTTCCCTTCAACGGAGTTGGGGCCTTATTCTGCCGGGCAAACGTCTTTCGGGTTACTGAGCATGTCGCTACTTTGCTATGTGACCCTCGCACCGTCTTTCAGCATCTCAATCAATTCTGTCAACGTTGAAGTCGGCATTTCAAAGTTGCCGCTGATGGGCAACGCCCTTTATTTGGATCCCTTAGGCGTTTGGGTGACGGTCACCAATCCCACATCGGATGCTGCGGTGACGTGGGGGTTGCTTGGGTCGGTAAAGCTTTGCAATTATGCCAATCCGGGGCCGGTGGGGTTAAGTGACCCGGATTTTACCTTCGATTTCACCATGACGTTTCCTAGCTCAACGGACAACACGTTCGGCATCGCCGCCTATCTGGAAAATCCTGCCGGCAAGTCAGTGAATGTCATGTTGCAGGATTTGATGGGGCAGGGGACTAACGTAGGCATAGGCGACAACATCACGGTAAACAGTTTTGAGTTTGATACCAGTGCGGATGTGTCCACGGGCACTATCAATGAGTTTTCCACTTCGATTGTCATGTCGGGTGGTTTTGGCCTGTTTGAAAAAATTCCCCTATCGGTGGAGCAACTGTCCATATCGGTAGCGTACAGCGCAAGCTGAATAAAAACACACAAGACAAACCAATGAGCACAACACAAATATCTTTCAGCGCAGTTTTAAAAGTGGGGGAGGAAACCGTACCCCTGCTTTCAGAAATTGTTTTTGGTGACAGCAATTCGCAGGACGGGGTCAGTAATGGTTTTCTGTTTAAGCTGAACCGTCAGCCTGAAGATCCGCCTGTAACCGTTTATTTAGGGGATGTTATCGCCTTTATTGAAGACCAATTGGGGGTGGGGGCCGGTGGTTTGGCAAGCAACCCTGGGATGGACGCGCTTTCGGTGCTGTTTAAACAACCGGATGCAAATATTACCCCTGAAAGTTTCAATTCATCCAACCAATTGCTGGTGAATATTTACGAATTTACCATTAACTCAACCGATAAAGAGTTCTTGTTTTCCATCAACATTGATGTTGAAGGGGCTGACCCCACGAAAGGTATTATCGCCCTACCTGGCGAGCTTAACAATTGGGTGAAAATCAACAGCCTGGGAATTTCCTTCAGCGCCACCTCAAAATCTCCTTCATAAAGAAACATTGCCATGTCCACAGAAGTTGAATTAATTGCAGGGCTTAATCTGGAAATCGGCTCGGTGCCGGTTTCTTTGGGTGTCGGTTATCAAACGCCGGAAGGTAAGACAATTTATACCTTTAACGGATGCGTACAAGACGCGGAAATACCGTTGTCCAATTTTATTGGCTATGTGGGCAAACAGTTTGGGGTAGATGTGCAATTGCCGCCTGAATTGGATATTGAAGCCTGGATTGATTATTTGGTATGCCAAGTAATTTACACCAAACCTACGCAGGGGGACACGACCACTGAATTGGGCGCCGCAGGAAGTTTCGACTTAATCATCAACGCTAACCATTACGTCTTTAATTTTTATGCTGACACGATCCTTAGCGGCAATACGACGGGTAACGCTTATGTGGTGGGGGCATCGGTCAATGTAAACTTGGCGTTTGCCAGTTTGCCGTTAGTGGGGGATGTGCCGGGTTTTAACGAGTTGTCCCTCACCAACATTGGCTTTTCTTACACCAACGTGTCCGATAAGACAGTCGCTTTCAATATCCCGCAAGTGGGTTCTTCAGCCAACCTGCTATACACCCGTAATGACCCTGAGGCCAGGAACAAAAACACGTACAGCATTAAAACAGATGGCAACAAACAGAGTTTCGCCCTTAACAAGAAAGGTTTTTCATTAACGGCGGGTTTGTCAAAAAGCGGCAATGCCAGCAGTAATTTTGCCTTGCCTATGGCATTGCTGGCAACCCCCAAACCCAGTAGCCAGACACCGCCGCCACCTTTTGGTAGCGGCAAAACCAGCCCGCCCGCCACTTCAGTGCATTGGATAAACATCAATAAAAAATTCGGCCCGGTGGACTTGCAAAAAATTGGCCTTAACTACAGCAAAGGGGAAGCTTCATTTGGGTTTTCGGCGGGTTTTTCGTTAGGCGGCTTTTCCTTAGGGCTAGAAGAGATGTCCATCACTTTCCCTATGCCTTTGCCCGGTATGCCCGCAGGTGATACGGTTAGTTTTGATTTGCATGGCCTGACCATGGACATCAAAACGGGTGGGCTTGAAATTGGCGGCGCCTTTTTGAAAAGCACCGCAGAAGACGGGGGCACTGCTTATTATGGGCAAGTTATTGTCCAAGTAGGTAGTATCGGGTTTAAGGCATTGGGTGGTTACACACCCGCACATACAGCCAATGACCCTAACCATGCGGGCCAAAAAATCCAGATCCCTGCTTCCTTTTTCATTTATGCCAATATCAATGTACCGCTCGGCGGGCCGCCTTATCTTTATCTGAATGGTTTTGCCGGAGGTTTTGGTGTAAACGATTTGCTCAAGCTGCCCACCCTCGAGAATTTGCCTGGTTATATCCTATTGCCAGGCCCGAATTCTAAAGCCCCTCCACAAGGGGGCTCCGCTGCGGACACGATCAATACTGTGCTGCCGCAAATGCAGGAATACTTTATTCCCGATCCGGGGCAATATTGGGTGGCCGCAGGCGTTACTTTTTCATCGTTCCAAATGATCAACGCCTTTGCCTTGGTGACGGTTTCCTTTGGGGTGGATTTCCAAGTGGCTTTGCTTGGCAGCTGTTCCATGAATTTCCCTACGGGTGCGCCTACCCCGATTGCTTATGTGGAAATAGACATTTTGGCATCCTTTTCCCCATCGACAGGTTTGTTGGCGGTGGAGGGCATCATTTCCCCAGCTTCGTATATCTTTGGCAGTTTCTGCCAGATCACTGGCGGTTTTGCTTTTTATATCTGGTTCAACCCGCCAGTGATCGCCAATGGGCCTAAAACTGGCGATTTTGTTGTGACGCTCGGCGGTTATCATCCGGCATTTACACCGCCTGCTTATTATCCCAAAGTGCCTAGGTTGGGGATCAACTTTAACTTAGGGCCGTTCCATGTCACGGGCGGTTGTTATTTCGCACTGACCCCCGGCATGTTTATGGCGGGTGGTTCGATGAATGCCACATGGGATTTAGATGTCATCAAAGCGTGGTTTACTATTGGGGCCGACTTTTTAATTGCCTGGGCCCCTTTCCATTATGAAGCGGACGTCTATGTCAATGTGGGGTGTTCGGTCAATCTGGGTTTGGTCACGCTGAACGTGTCGGTTGGGGCCGACCTGCAATTGTGGGGGCCTCCGTTTGGCGGGGTTGCGGAAGTGGATTTGGATGTCGTTTCTTTCACTATCTCTTTCGGGGCGGCACAAGAACAACCGGAACCTATTGGTTGGCAGAATTTTAAAACCATGTTCTTGCCAGGGGACACACCTGCACAGCCCGCCCCCCACAAGGCCTTAATGGCGATGGCGGCAACGGCGGGCGAAGCCGCGGCATCCACCAATATCCTTAAGTCCACTGTGGCGGCTGGTTTATTGGGTAGCGATGTGAACGGCTTTGACTGGATATTGGATCCCGACCATTTCAGCATTCTGGTGAGTAGCACCCTACCGGCCAATACCCCGTTATGGGGCACCGGGGATCGCACAAGCCAACCGGTTTCCAATGACCCTGGCGATTATAACGTTTCCCCACCGCCCGTGGATGCGGCGCAATGGCCGTACCTGACGTTTGGCGATACAGCCAACCAGATGGACGGCACCCATATCTGGAACCCTACGGTCAATATCAAGCCCATGGCCCTTAACGGGGTCACTTCCAGCATGGCCATCAGCCTATTGAAGATGGATGACCAAGGCAATTATGGATACATCACCGCCGTGTCATTGGCCCCGGTGGTTTTGGATTCATCCGCCGCATTATGGGAGTCTTCCACGGGAGAAAAACCTAAGGTCACCGACCCGTCATTTTTGAAGGCTTGCCTAACCGGTTTTAACATCACGCCTTTACCGCGGCTGCCGAATCGGGTGAACGGGGTGTTGCTGATACAGCTGCTGTACCAGCAAGGCAACAACTATTATTTTTCTTACCAAGCACAAGTCATTGATGACGATTATGAAGTTAGCAGCACAGGGGAAGGCTCAGATACCTTGACGGTTACGGTTTCGGGCCAGCATACGGCTGAACTTAAGAATACCGGCTACGTGCTCAGTTCATTGGCAGACACCTGGGTGAGCAGCCAGAGGATGGCCATCTTCGAAAATCTTAACCTGCTGGGATTTTCAACATACAGCACTGCCAACCTCACCACATTCGCATCGCAAACGGCCCTGACCGATTGGCCTGAAGTGATGATGCTAGGTGAGAGCCTAGAAGCTTAACGGAAACGGAAAAACACACCATGAGCGACAATTCCAACAACCCGCAACTGAACCAACTGGTCTCGTTTATCCAGCATGACATTCCTGGGCTGGAAGACGGCAAGTACCAATTAAATGTTTCGCAGCAGGTGACCGATGCCAAAGGGCATATCGTTTCTGACGACTCGCTTTCGGTCTCTTACCGCTTTGCTGTTACCGGGGACCGTTTCCGGTTGAGCAAGCCCACGGAATTGGTGTATTCGGTTTTTCCCGCTGAAAATGCTTCAGGGGAATACAACACCGTACTGCCCAATGTGGTCTTTACCAAAACCACTTTCCCTTGGTCACGCTATCCGACCAAAACCCTTAACGAAGAATTCGATAATGCCCCCCCGTCTCCCGGCCAGGATACGGATGTGGATATGAGCACATGGCTTACGGTTATTTTGTTGGATGAGGATGATGTTGCCAATTATGCAGGGCAATACCCCAGTTTTAAGTTAACACCAGCAGATGCGGCCATCGGCGACCTGTTTTTAAGCAGCGCCAACCCGCAAAGCACATTAGGTACGAACTATTCTTATTTTTACGGTGTGACTGACCAAAGCAAGCCGTTAAGCACGTACCTTGATCCAGGTGACCAGCTGACGGATACCATACAAATATTGGACATCCCGCTGGAATTGTTTTTTAAAATCGCCCCTACCATCAACGACCTCAGCCTAATGGCGCACGTCCGCAAAGTCAGCCTGATCAATAAGCCCACCATGCCCGGCATATCGGATGTCGGGGAGCCTGAGGGCAGTTTCTCGATTGTGTTTGGCAACCGTTTGCCCAACCCCATGAAAAAGACTTATGCCTATTTGGTCTCTTTGGAAGAAATGGAAGATTTTCTACCTACCAGTGAAGACGGTGGTGCACCTGACAATCAGGATGGGTTCACGCCTGACATTTCAAAATTGTTGCGTTTGGCGGTTTTAAAAAGTTGGAATTTTTACTCCACTGGTGAAAGCGCGACGTTTGTGGACCAATTAAATGCCTTAAACAATGCCGCACCGCCAGTAAACCATGAGACCAATGCGGATCTGGCTGCCAACACCAACTTACGGCTCACTTGCCCGGAAGCGGCGATACCGATTGTAAAGGCCGCTTTGGGCATGGGCTATGTACCGCTCAACCATAACTTGCGGGCCGCCGAATACACCAGTGGCGTATTCACTATTGATAGGACCGTGTCTTGGTATCGCGGCCCGTTAGCACCTTACCAAATAGACAAAGCCGCCATTAACTTACCCATACCATCGCCAGACAAAGCGACCATTTTTGACCCCACTACGGGAATGTTGGATGTCTCGTATGCCGCCGCCTGGACTTTGGGCAGGCAAATGGCGTTGCAGGACACCAGTTTTTCCACCGCACTTTACAACTGGAAAAAAGGGGTGTCACAAGATGTGCTTGACAGTGTGGAGAATAGCGTCCTTTCAGAAAGCTTCAGTGCAGTGTTCGCAAGCATACCCGCACAATCAGCATCCCTAAAGTTAAAAACGGGCGAAACCACGCAAGGTGACACCTTGGCAGCGGATGTCCACGTAAGAAGGCCACTGCAACAGAAACCGCCCGCAGGCAGTTTCTTACGCAATGCCATCCTTTCTTTAAAACAGCCAAAAAACTAACAGCCATGCTATCACGTACGCTTGTCCAGCAAAAACTCTCGGCCTTGTATGCCAATCCTGCCGCCTTATCGCAGCAGGTAGAAGACACCGTTAGCTGCCCAGATAACATCACGGCTTGGTTGGGTAGGCTTAAGCTTTTGTATGGCGTGCCCATTAACTATTTGGTGCCTGATGAAGCGATGTTGCCGCCTGAATCAATCCGCTTTTTTTATCTTGATAGCAATTGGGTGGATGCTTTGGTGGATGGTGCCTACAGCATAGGGCGTAACCTCACAACCAATGAAGACACCGTCAGCTTGGCTTTGGACAAAGCCACCATGCCCATCATGAAGGATGGCACATCGGGCGCGTCAGCCTCGATCCGTGCAGCGGCTTTGGGCGTGGAGTCGCCAGTGGTTTCCTTCGCAACCATTTCCGGTTTTATGCTGCGCTCATCCTTGGTCCAGGATTATCCGGGCATGGGCGTCAACCCTTATCCCCTAGGCGGCACGCCGTTGGATCCGACCCCAAACCTGCTCACCATCTTGCGTATGGAACGTTTAGGGCCAGATTCGGATACCCTGATTTGCCTAGTGGAGGGTGATATGTATCGGGTTGATATACACGAAGCGCCAGAAGCCTTGCACTATGGCCTGGACAGCTTCGAAACCGCTGGTGATGCCATCACCAGTGAAAAGACCATTTATACCTTCACTAAAAGTGGTTCCCCCGGTGACGCTTCGGTGACCATGGATTTGGCAAACCCTAAACATCTTGATTTGGCGGCTAACAATTGTTTCCGTGCCACAAACGATAAACGCACTGTAAAAATGCAAACCTTGGCAAACCTTATTGCGCAAAACCAAGTGGTGCCATTACCTGCCATTGATTCGTCCGAAATGGGGTTTGAAATGGTGGAAGGCGTGGGTATGGTTAGTTTCTACAATAAAAAATCATAATTTATGAAAGCAATCGTTCCGTTAAATATAGCCGCCATTAGGGTAAGCCCTACCGACAATTCCAATGTGGTCACCCAATTTAAGGGGCGTGTGGCCAATTTTGACAATCTGCCCTATGGGCAAAAGTCGTCGCTAACCAGTACCGGTGATGCCGTCGTGCAATTGCTGGAAAGCAATGACAGCCCGCAAGCCCCATTGTACACAGGCATCCATTTGCACTGGGAACTGCCCGATTACTTCCGCAAAGGCGTGCAACCCGTGGGGGGCAGCAATGTCATTTTTCCCCAAGCGCCCAACCGTTGGCTGGTTGTGCGTTACCTCAGCGTTTACAACCCTGGCGACAATACCTGGGGGGCGGTCAGCAACTTTAGTTGGGTGGTGGAAAGCGATTATATTTCCATGTCGCAATTGAAGGATACGGATGGTGTCACCCGACCTTCCGTCCCTGTACCCTTGCCGGTCAACCCTGCTTTTGGTGAACAGCCTTACCGTTTTATGGGGCGTGTGGTCAATGCCTCGGAATGGCCGAAAACAGCGGTGGGTGACCAGTATCTCAGTGATTTTAACGATGAGGATGGGAACCCCTGTTATCTCAATTCGATCGGTTTCCTAGGCCCGGGCTTTTCCTCTTACTATCCTGATTGCTGTAGTGTTTTTGGTTTCTTGGATCGTTTTTTGGATAACCCCGTTATTTACAACGCGCTTAAAAATGGCACCCCTATCCAGTTTAAGGCCAGCTACCAAGTCATGGGTTGGATTAGTGATGGCAATGACCCCTTGGATGGGATTGCCACCCAAGTGGTCGGGCAATACCAAAATTACGTTACCAACTGCAACCAACAGGACACTGAAATAACAAAAACCCCCGCCGATTTTTTTACCAATATTGCCCAGCAAAATTTTAGGTGGCTGTTTAATAAGGCGGACATCACTTATACCTTAGATGCCAACAAAAATATTGAGACACTTGATATTCCCGACAAAACCATTTGTACGGGCATTGCCCAAGAGATTGTATGGGATATGCTGGTAAGCCCGGGCACATCCAGTTTTTTAGGGGATCCAGAAACCCCAACCCAACCCGGTGTCTGGACGGATAATGATTTAAAAGTGGCGATAGGCAACACGTCGATAGAAGCCTTGTCGGCTTTGCTGAAATATGATAACGGCAATACCGACAACGACCCCGATTTGCTGGGTAACTACGAATATTTGTTGGACGCCTTGCAGTTAGGCCTTTTGAACAACTTGGAAGCCCAGGGGAACAATGTCATCGCGCTGGAAGAGGCGTTGCATTCAAGTGGATTTGCCCGCGAACAGGGCGGTTTACAGTGGATAGTGCAACAAAAGCCCTCGGACCCTTCAAAACCGCCCGCACCGGTTGATCCTGATACGGAGATCAGTTTGCCGTTAACTTTGGCCGAAGAACTGAATCTCCTGAACCAAGCACAAAAAAATTATGACATGGGGCGTGGTGCATTGAAGCTCATGCGCCGGCAACTGTATATGGACTGGTATCGCTATATAAAAATGTATGCCGGCAATATTGTTTCCCCAAACGTCAGTGTCAATGCCCTCACGAATTTTTTAACCACCAAGGGGAAAAGCGAACTGGATGCCGTGGTCAACAAAGGCAACGCGGTGGGGGTGCTTGTTTATATCAGCTCGCCTGACAATTCAGGTTCAGTCATTGATGTGCAGCAGCCTGCGGGTGGCGACAACTCGGCCGCTTATGCCGTGTGGGACAAACTCAACCAGTTCAAACAGGAAATGGACGAATATCCTGACTGGCAAATTATTGCCGTGCCGGCCCCCTCATTTTGGTTGCCTACCGACCCGGTCGCGGTTATGGAAGGAAGCCGTATGGAACCCGCCCGCCGGAATGGGGCCACCAGCGATATCCAGGTGAGGCTTACCCCGGAGTTGCTGGGCCAGCTTGGCATCAGCTATAACGGGAATGGTTTCAGCATCAATGCGGCAACTGTTCCCGGGCAAGCAACGCTTAACACCAGCATCCCTTATCAGGATGATTTTTCCGCAGTCATCGGCGAAGCGTGTTTGTTAATACCTTCTTTAGCCCCCAATGTGGCCACTGCCTTACAAGGTTTAGGCGGTGGCGGCACTAATCCGGCGGTGGCCGACTATTCCGGATTTGTCACTGCCCTGAGCAACACCCAAGGCGGGGTGAGTGGGCTTGAAAAGGGTACTCCGCTAATCGGTTTGTACAATGCCGTCCGTCAGCCGGATTATGTTCCGGTTGCAAACCCGGTACAGACAGTGACGGTGCCTTTGCCCATAAATGTCACGTTCACTAACACAGCCGCCAACGGTTGGGTTCCTGATGCCGTGCAATGGAACACCCAAATGCAGTACCCGGAATTTTCCGAGAACCGTTATGACCCGTTTTTGCCAGTCAGTTTGATCTGGAACCTTAGCCTCGACCCGCTGCAAAAGAAATTGGACAAGCTGGATTACAGCAACACCAACCTGACCGATTTCTTCCAGCTAAACCCTGACGCCATTGATTACCAGTACAGCGTCAACAACTTGCCTATCACAACTGGCGATGAGGTCAGTTACGACAGTTCCGTGGTGATGTCCAAAAAAGCGACCTTTAGCCTCACTTACCAAATCGACAGTTTCGAAGCCAATTATCCTAACGATCCAGCTGACCCCACCCTTTCGCAAATATCCAACGACTACAAAAGCCGGAAAATATTGTCGCAAACCATGAGCGGGTTAAATGTGGAGCAATTGCTGTGTTACTACATACCCCAGATATCCGTGGAAGACCTCACCATGGGCTCTAGGGATTCAGTCACCACCGCGATAAAAAATGCCGCGCTCACGGCCAATGTTGGTGATAACTGGTATGACTATGCCTTTAACTCACAGGCGCCCATCCCGACCGGGCCACAGGCGTTAGCCAATTTTGGCCCGCTGCGGGGTGGTTTCTTTAGCGTCAATGGCCTTGAGGTGGTGGATGTCTTTGGGCAAAGGATGGTCTTGGGCACTCCCGTAAAAAATCCGGACGGCTCGCTGCAGGTCATCCCCGCCATGACTATGGCGCCATTGCCTGGCGATACCGCGAATGCCGGAAAAATTTTCTTGCCGCCCCGCATACTTGCGCCCACCCGGTTGTGGTTCCACTGGTTGAGTGCGGCGCACAATAATGCGGTCAGTGGTATCAGCAGCGATTTTGTCGAAATGAACACCCATCCCGCCACGTCACCCGTGTGCGGTTGGGTGCTGCCCAACCATTTGGACAATAGCCTCTTCTTTTATGATGCAGAAGGGGCGGCCGTGGGCTCATTTGGTGTGGAACATGGAAACTTACGGTACCGGACACGCGCCGGAAATATCAACAACCCATCGGACATGTTGTCGATAGACATCGGCCCTTATGGCGACACCGACCCTCCCGTCAATGTGCATTTAGCCAATTTTATGTGGTACATCAATAATAAAAGTGGCGGTGCCGGAGGCAGCGGCGATTTTCTGACCGACCTGATGCAGGCGATACTCAATTCTGACCGCTACATCAACCCGGCCAATTTTGCCCAAGACGCTTCCCTGTCTGTGCTGATAGGGCGGCCACTGGTCATTAGCCGGTCCATAATCAGTATGGAAACATCCGGTAACCTGCTACCGCTTAATCAGGCGGATACCCAGGCCACTGACCCTTGGCCTCTGGATGTCAATGCCGGACGTTATGAATACACGGATAGGATAGCCCACAGCACGGCCAACCTGGATCAAGTGCAGTTTCCGCTGAGGTTAGGGGATTTGAGCAATATTGATGACGGCTTGGTGGGTTATCTCATCGAGCAAAATGCCACTGACCCCTACGGCAATGGCACTTTCTATGCGCCTGCGGCCAACCCTTCCGGTTCCCACGGAGTGAGTGTGCCGTCGGCAACCAATATCCAGTTAACGTTGAATGCGTCCCCTATCGTATTGACGCTATTGATGGACCCCAGGGCCGCAGTTCATGCCACTGCGGGTGTGCTGCCTGTTGAGGAGCTGGGCATACCTGCCGACCAGTATTCCAATACGCTTAAAAACCTGCAAATGACCTTCTTCACCACGCCAGTCTTGCAAAAAAGGCAGGGGCTTATTGTGCCCCTGCCAGCACAGAGCGGCTATGTGTGGAGTTGGCTGGATCCGGGTGACCAGCCCCAGGTTCCTTTGGCCGCCAATGCGTCCAATAGCAATTCTTCTTGGGATTACACGCCACAAACTTTATTGGAAGGATGGTTGGCCCTTACCCCAGACCCCAACCCGGCACCGGACAACACGAACTAAAAAACGAGTTGTTGCTGAAAACACCTAAGCATTCCTGTTACCACTAAAAATTATTCATAAGTATGGCAAACGAAAATAATGGCATCAATTTGGTTGTGGCAAACCCTGAAGGCAAGCCTGTTGTTTACACGGGTTCACCTGCCACCACACTGACTTTTTCATTAACTAATTTAACGGGCGCGAATATCACGTTTGGGAACGGCACGGATGCCAACACCTTCGAAATTTTCCTGCCGGTATGCTTTGCCCTCTCGGATCTGGACAACATGCACATCCTCCTTGAAGGCTGGGCATTTAGTGTGAACAGCCAAGACACGTCTTTGATGTTGGTGTACAGCGGGGGAGGCGCACCAGTGTGGAATGACGGTGCCGTGTTCAGCTTTGACGTCACAGGGGTGCAAACCACTGCCCAGCCTAATACGGACACGGCACAAGTGACCTTCATCAATTTTTCCGATGGCGTGCCTTCACAGGTCACCGCACCTTTAAGCGTCTCCAACCCGCCTGTCCCGGGCAATGCCGACCTGACTAAAGTGTTACAGGTCTCTTTGGATAACCAAGGCGGCGTCATTGTTTCCCCTTCGGGCGACCCTTTACAGAACACTGTCTTCCTCAATATCAAAAACATAGGCGGCGCCCCGTTGTATTCTGGGGACGCCATGTGGCAGGGCAACCCCACGGTCACCGTTGTGTTTGTTTATGGCACCTCAACGGGGAGTTTGGCCCCTGATAACAAAACCAATGTCGGGCCAGGCAGTGGTTCGGCTTGGAACATTGCCGCCACCATCCCTTACAATCCGCCCCAAAATATCTGGGGCACCACGAACCCGTCTTCCGGTTCATCCGATGCCCATCCACGCTGGTTCCTCAAGCCCTCGGCGCTGAACCAAGGCATTATCGGCACGGGCGATAATGCGAATATCACCTTTAGTTTTAGCGAGATTATTTCCTTCACTCCGCCCGGACATACACAAATGATTGTGCAGTTCAGCGGTTTTATGAAAGATGAAAATACGCCTTACGACGATGCGGTATTTGTCCTGGACATGGTGAAGCAGAATGCACCTGCTACCCGCGGGCTCATCAACTTTTTTAGCCCGACCCCCCTGTATACGGTAAACCAACCTAACACACCGATAGCGATCCCCTTGCGGTGGGCTATGTTTGATGTCGCCAGTGTCACCGTCATCGCCAGTTTTCCGGGCATTAGCCCTATTGATGTGCCTTATCCGAACCCGACGACCATCGCTTATGACAATGCGGTAGTGACCATACCGGGCACTACCCAAAGCACGGCGGTGACCATCACCTTACAAGCCTACAATGGCACGGGCGGTTTTTTGAACAGCATGCAGTTCACGGTCTACATACAAGCCAACATGTTTGTGGACCCGCGTGACGGCAAGGTCTATCCGGTCGTTAAGGCCAATAACAGGCTATGGATGTCGGCCAACTTAGACTATGTGGCGCCTGCCGGTTCGTCAGTGTATGGCCCTGAAGCCCAATATGGACGCTTGTATCAATTTAATGCCGCCGCCCAGCCGCAAAATATGTCTGGATGGAGATTGCCGAATAAAGACGATTGGGAAAACCTCATCACCACTTTTACTTATGCCCAGTTAATAGCGGGCGGCGACAGTGGTTTTGACGCCCTACTTAACGGGTCTATGGACGTTAATGGCGTCCCCTCCAACTTTAGTGTCTACGGTTATTATTGGACAGGGGTAAATAATGGCGGCAAGGTGGATTATTTGTCTTTCAGTAGCAAAAGCAATTCGGTAACTTACTTGGAGGGCGCTTACGCCCTGCCTGCCGCATCCTCGCTGTCCGTAAGATATGTGAAAGACGTAAGTTAAGTGTCTGATATTATGGAAAATAACAAGACCATTTGCCTTTGCATGATGGTGCGCAACGAAAGCCATGTCATAAAAAGGGCATTGGAATCCGCCAAACCGCATATTGATTATTGGGTCATTGTTGATACGGGCTCAACAGACAATACGGAGGAAATCATCCAACAAACCCTTCTTGATATACCCGGTGAACTGCATCATTCAAAATGGGTGGACTTTGGCCACAACCGTACCGAAGTGGTACGCTTGGCCCGCAACAAAGCCGCTTACCTGCTTATCCTGGATGCGGATATGGCCGTTAATGTGTATGCCCCATTCAAACACAAACTGACCGCTGATGCTTATGAAATCAGGTACGAAGGCGATGAGTCTTACACACAGCACATGTTGGTCGCCGCCCGCCACAACTGGCATTATGTCGGTGTCACCCATGAATATATAGATGCCCCAACCAAGCAATACATCGACTGGATGGATGAGCTGACCCTGACGCATTTTGCCGATGGGGGGATGCGTAGCGACAAATTTGAAAGGGACATCCGCCTACTGACGGAAGATTTGCAGAAAGACCCGGGCAATGCCCGTAGCCTTTTTTATCTTGCCCAATCCTACAAGGACTTGGGCAAATACAAGGACGCGCTTTATTGGTATGAGCAGCGGGCCGCTATGGAAAATAGCTGGGACGAAGAGCGGTGGTTTGCCCAAATGCAGGCGGGAAGGATGAAGTTGCTTTGCGGTTATCCCTGGGATGAAGCCGTGCAAGCTTTGTTGAAAGCCTATGCCATGAGGCCTTCCAGAGCCGAACCCATTTATACCGTAGTCAGGTATCTGCGGGAACAGGGTTCATACCAATTGGCTTGGCAATTGTGCGCTTTTGCCGCCAATGGCATGCCTTTGCCAACCCGCGATATTTTGTTTATCGACACCCCGGTTTACCGCTACTTATTACAATTGGAGTATGCCGTTTGTGCTTATGCCAATGCATACTTTGCTATGGCCCTCAGCGCCTTCAATAGCATCTTGGGCATGGAGGGTTTGCCCGCCGATGTCGAAAATTCCGCTATCCGTGGGCGGAAATTGTGCTTGGCACAGTTGTTCCCCCCTAAAGAAAATATCGCCGGTCCCGACAATAGGATTATGGTGGTCACCATCTTTAACAATCCTGGAGATGCGCTCAACACTAATGTGCAGCAGCTGTTGGCGCAAAATTATCCGGACACCAAAACCCTGTTCATCAATGATGCTTCGACTGACGAAAGCCCCCGATATTTACCCCAAGCAAATGGGCAAATAACCCTAATCCATCATGCGGCTCGCCAGGGTTATGCCGCCAGTTTGCATGAGGCCATAACCGGACATTGCGATGCCGATGACATTGTGGTGATAGTCAACGGGGAGGATTGGTTGGCAGGGGCCGATGCGTTAAGCCAAGTGAATGCATTTTACCAACAGCAGGATTGCTGGGTCATGTATGGCCAATTTAACTACAGCACCGGGCAAAAAGGCGATAGCCAACCCTTTGCTTCCGTTCAGGAATTGCAACAACATCGTCAACAGCCCCGCGTCAGCCGGTTAAATAGTTTTCGGGCGGGGCTCTACCAGAGCATCGCCATGGTGGATCCATCATACGAGTGCCTTAAAAATGAAAAAGGGCAATGGCTGACTGCCGCCCCGGAAACCGCCATGATGGTGGCGCTCATGGAATTGGCCGGGTTTGACCGGATCCGCTATCTCGATGCGGTGCTAGGTACCTGTACAAAAAATATCCGTCATCCTGACAATTGGCTACAAGCCAACTTAATGAAAAATAACCTGAAAACCATAGCCGCTAAACGCCCTTTCATACCGCTCCCCAGTTACCGGTATGGAATTGATGGTATGGCAGGCCTTGAAAAGCGGATTTAACTTAAAAGTGATTGGACAATGAATGGGTCTTTGAACGAATTTTACGAAAAAGCGGCCTTGCTGGGGCATGACACGGACAAACTTGCCGCAGGGGAAACCGTTATTTCCTATGGCACTTTTGCCTCGTTGCTTGAGGGAAGGCGGTTGCTTTCGATGGCTACGGACGCACAGCGGGTGGCTAGGCAACAAAGCTTTTTCAACCCGCCTTTGCAGGCAAGGCAGCGTCTGGGGCAGGGCATACATGACCGTGGTGAAGCCCTGGTGTTTGCCGACGGTGTTTTGTTGGATGGCGACCACCAAGGCATAGGCAACCACATGCCCGCCCATATCAAGGCCATCAGCGTCCTACAAAAAACTATCCCCGCCGGGGAGGTTTGGGATGTCAGTGTCAGGGGCGAAGCATGGGGCATAGATGATATGGAAGAGCTGTATACCGCTGTCAACGTGGGTGAACTCATCATAGGGCCGGGAGCTAAATTAATCGTCAGGGGCAATGTGTTTTCTTTGCTTTGCCAACGGCTGGTTTGCTTACCCCCAACAGGGGACGGCACTGACGATTACCAATTGGGCATATTGCCGACACCTTTTTCAGTTGACAATAAAAACGGCGATATGGATGGCGGCGGCGGTGCGGATGGCCTGCACGGCGGACAAGGCGTTGACGGTAAGCAAGCCCACGTCAGCAGTAGTATCTTGGGATACACCTTGACCCATGACATTACTGAAGAAGCCATGTGTGGCAGTGATGGCGGTGACGGTAAAGATGGGGCACCGGGCATCCATGGACGCAATGGGGGAATGTGCAAGTTGGCAGAAATCACAGTACGTAATCTGGAAGGACGGCTGGCTGTTTTTGCACAGGCAGGTCAGGGCGGCAATGGCGGTCGGGGCGGCGATGGCGGTGATGGTGGCCACGGCGGCCACGGGGCTCAGGGTTATAAGTTAATACGAAAAACGTTAAACGCCGGCACCGGCGGCAAGGGGGGCAATGCAGGAAGTGGGGGTAAGGGTGGCATGGGCGGTAATGGTGGGTTGGCTTCTAATATATATATCAATCTGCCAACCGGACAACAATCCCAAGTCAGCTGTATGACCCTGGCATCTCAAGGGGGCTATGGTGGCCGAGGTGGCAAGGCAGGCGTAGCGGGCCATGCTGGCTTAGGCGGAAAGGGTGTGATCCCTGGCGCCGATGGTTTAGCCAGCGAAGCGGGGACGGATGGTAAAGATGGTATGGACGGGCGTTCGCGGCCTGCTCCGTGGATGTTTGTGAATGAACAGAGAAGGACAGGTGAAACCGTTTTGGTGGAAGCGCCGCAAATGGCGGCCTCATATCAGTGAGTTTTATCTACATTTTATAACCCATTATTTTTAATATAGGAAACCACTATGAAAAAATTAAGTTTTTATGAACGGGCGGAAAAGCTGGGGCATTCGGCTGAAGGGCTCAAGGCAGGCCATAAAATAGCTTCAGTGATCAGCATCCCCAATATCGAAGAATTAAGAAAACTATTGGATGACGGCTCTTCTGACGAAGACCGGGCTAAAAGGGAAGAGGCATTGTTTGGGCATATTCCGTTGACTTCGCCTGAAACAGATACCTCGGATGCCGGACTGTTAAGACGGGTGCATTCTTATGTTTATGGCAATGGGGTGTTGGCCGATTCTGACCGGGAAATTATTGACCAAGCTTTCCCTTTGGATGTTTTTGCCGAATCCGCAGCTAACGTGACTTACGATGTCCCAACCAATTTGGGCACTTCGCAATTAATGATCACTTTAAATTACGGGACGGTGACCATCAACGACCAAGCCTGTGTTTCAGTTTACAATTCCACCTTGAATTATACGATGGATACCTTGGTAAGAAATGGCACCCCACCAGCAGGAATGGGGGATTTTAATATCCTAGGTGTAACGGGCGGGACTGGCCCTGCAGGGGCTACGGGGGCTACGGGTGGTAATGGCAGTACGGGTAAGGCCGGTAACTGCTCCAGTGCAGGCATTGCTGGAGACTCGGGGCAAAATGGAACCGTAGGCAATACCGGAGGGACAGGCGGTGTAGGTGTGGCCGGTTTTGACGGTTTACCCAGCATGCCCGCCACCATTACCATTAACCAATCTATACAAAACACCAATTCTATCATTGTGTTTACAGCATCTGGCGGTGGTGGTACGGGTGGTGTTGGCGGTCAAGGTGGGACAGGCGGCATAGGCGGGAATGGCGGGAATGGTGCGACCTGCGGATGTACGGGATCAGGTGCGGGCAATGGCGTAAATGGCGGGGCGGGCGGCAATGGTGGCACAGGTGGCCAAGGCGGCAATGGCGTTAATGCCTCCGGCAATGTCATTGTCAATGTACCCGCCACTTATTTAAATGATATTAACGGGATAAGCGGGCCGGCTTCACCAGGCGTTGGTGGTGCTGGTGGTACAGGCGGGGTCGGCGGTGCTGGCGGCGGTGGCGGTTCCGGTGGTAAACACAATGGTAACGGCAGTGGCGGCAGCACGGGCGGTAACGGGACTAATGGTGCTAAAGGCGTCCAAGGGACGCAAACAGGGGCACCCGCGACTATTATCCCTAAGCCTATTTAACAGAAAAACATTGCTGCTTTTGTCCATGGCTTCCAGTTGTTTCCGTAAGCCATGGATATTGCAAAAAATTGTAGGCTAACGCAATTGGGTGCAGGCACTTTAGTTTGGCGGGATGTGCCTAGTGGGCTGGGGATTAGTTCCAGACTATTGATAGCAACCTTTGGGACACCGCTACAAAACACCGGAATATTCCCATATAAATAACCAAATAATATCCCCTAAGGCACGTATGGTTCCGGTGCTTCAATGTATCCAGCCATATTTCACATTTTGTTGGTACAGATTCACCCTGCATCAATACACACAGCACAACAGCAAAGGTTGTTGGCCATTCAGCATTTCCGAATTAAAAATCACTAGGTTTAAATTTCCCCGTCACTCCGTATAAGCTGGCAGCAATAGGTTTTGGCTAATTAGCCAAGGACTTATAGTTAATTAAGCTTAATGGTACAGCTCTTGCGTTAGCGAATCCGTTATTTCCTTATTTTTATAATTCCGAATTCATATCGCCTAGAGGTTTTACATGCGTAAATTATTGTTTCCCGTTTTTGGCTTGACTGTCGCGTTGACGGGTTGCGCCAGCTTACAACCACAGCCTTTGCAATCAGCCGCTGATGCGCTGGACGTTGCCAAGCTGAAATCCATTGAATTTTCAGGGACTGGACGTTGGTTCCAGTTCGGGCAGGCACCGAACCCCAACCTGCCTTGGCCGCAGTTTGATGTCAGCCGCTATACCGCCGATATCAATTATGAAACGCCCGGTGCGCGTGTCCAGATCACCCGTAAGCAAACCATAGAAGCCGGGCGCTTGCGTCCGGCTCCGGTTGAGCAAAAACCTGACCAATATGTCAGCGGGCAGTATGCTTGGAACCTTGCACCGCCAGCCAATGCGCCGCAAGGTGCGCCAGTCGCAACTGCCCAACCTGCCGCCGTTGAAGAGCGTGCCGCCGAAATTTGGGCGACCCCGCAAGGTTTTTTGAAAGCGGCTATTGCCCATCAAGCCACTTCCCAAGCCGCCGATGACGGGACGGAGGTGTCCTTCACGGTAGGCGGCAAATACCGCTATATTGGCAGGATCAATGCCAATCACCAAGTCGAGGGCGTGAAAACATGGATAGACAATCCGATTTTGGGCGATACGCTGGTGGAAACCAAGTTTTCAGATTATAAGGATTTTGGCGGCGTGCAATTCCCTGCCCATATCGAGCGTAGCCAAGGCGGTTATCCGGTATTGGATTTGAAGGTGGCCGAGGTCAAGTTAAATCCGGCGGTCAATCTTCCTGTACCCCGTGAGGTCGCCAGTTTTAAACTACCACCCGTTAAGGTTAGCCGTCTTGCCGATGGCGTGTTTTATCTGACGGGCGGTACGCACCACAGTGTCGCCATTGAGCAGCAAGACCATGTTGTTGTGGTCGAGGCACCGCTGAACGAAGACCGTTCTTTGGCGGTCATCGCCAAGGTCAAGGAAATTATCCCCAACAAGCCTATCAAGTATTTGGTGAACACCCACGCGCATTTCGACCATTCCGGTGGTTTGCGCACTTACGTCGATGAAGGCGCGACCATCGTGACGGCGCAACAAAACCAACCCTATTACGGGCAAGTTTGGGCGGCACCCAGAACGCTTAATGCTGACCGTTTGGCGAATTCAAACCGGACCGCCAGCTTTGAAACTTTTTCCGACAAACACGTTTTATCTGATGGCAAACGTGTGATTGAAATCCATTCCATTGCCGGCAATGGCCACAACGATGCCTTCGCGTTGGTTTACCTTCCTGCCGAGAAAGTCCTGATCGAAGCGGACGCTTATACCCCGGCCGCCGCTAACGTGCCGCCACCTGCTTCCCCTAATCCATATTCTGTGAACCTTTATGAAAACATCCAAAAGTTAGGGTTGGATGTGGACAAAATCGCCGCCTTGCATGGGTCACGGGTGGTGACATTGGCTGACCTTCGCGCGGTGATTGGTCTGGCTAGGGCTTCCCGTTGAGGAAGCCAAACATTCTGCGGAGATAAGGCATGCTGAAAAACTGGCAAATATTTGCTTTGGCAATGGCCGGAGGGTTGGTGCTGGCACAGTCCGCTCTAGCCGCCGGAATCGATCCCGCTTCGGTCGAATTCCAAACGCCAGGACAAATACAATGGGTCAGGAATGCCGCCGGAACTAACGAACAGGCAGTTTTGTTCGGAGACCCCAACAAACCTGGGCCTTATGTCGTGCGTATCAAATGGCTACCCGGCAATATGAGCCGCCCGCACTTCCATCCTAATGACCGTTTTTTTTCTGTCATCTTAGGGACTTGGTGGGTGGGGACAGGCGAAAAATATGACCCTGAAGATACCATCCCTGTCCCTGCCGGCAGTTATGTGATCCACCATGCGGGTAAGATCCATTATGACGGGGCAAAAAACGAAGAAACTATTATCCAGGTGTCCGGCATCGGCCCTGCGTCTTGCATACCGGCAGAGAAACATTGATGCCGCGTCATTTATCGTCGATATCGTAAGCGATAGCCCCAATTTTAAGCATTACGTCCAATAAAACTTCGGCGTGGCCCTGTGCAAGCATGACCACGCCGACTGTCCAATGTAAAAACACCATTTAGTATCGGCAAATCCTTGTGGATAAGGCATTACCCTGAGTTAGCCGTTTACGGCAGCGCATAGGCCAATGCCCAAAAATTCCTTGATATATTAAACGATAATCATTATCATTTGTTTTAAGCGATGAATGACCTCTCGCTTCTTTCGTTTAACGCCGGATATTGCATCTTGCGTTAAACATTTTTTCCGATTACCACACAGACGGGTGAGGTTTATGCTCCAGCGACAGTCCATTTCTGATAAAACCGAATTGATACGGCTACATTCGGCAACCTGCCTTTCGATGACACAATTCATCAATGGTCACCACTGCCCAAAACTATCCCATTTGATCGTGCAGCAACTCAGTTTATTGATCGCGCATCCCGATTTGGAACAGGTTTCCAACAGCCGGGATATGTACCAACAATTGCTCGAACACTGGCAAAGGGCTGTACATGGGCATCCTTCCAAGTTTCACTAAACACGTTTACGGACTTTGGATTCGAGATGAAAAATATCAATAACCTGCACATCCACCGCCAGAGCGTCGTGATTGTGGAACAGGAATCGGTTCCTGAGCGGCGGCGGGTCAGTAGTGCCGAGTTGTTTGGGATGCAGCATGAAGTCGTTATTGAACACAATAATGAGGAGTACCGCCTCCGCATCACCAGCAACAACAAACTGATTTTGACCAAATAGATGGGCTTGTAAACTTGCATTACCCAGCTAGCCACCCAGCCCCGCCGGACTAGGCAGCCCGCCAAGCGTTCAAATAAACGGAACTATTTTCGAGATTTCAGCAGTCAATAAACCGCCCTCAGCAGCGGCGTAGCCAGCCACCTAGAGCGTTAGCCAGGAAGCCAGCCAACTTTCATTGGTATATAAGGTATGGCTATGTCAAAACATTCTTTTAAGGTATTGGATTTTCCAGTCCCCACCGCTAAAAATCCACATCAGGCCCGAAACAACAGCTTATCCAAAGCCGGGATGCTTACTGTCGTTAGCGGCAATAATCCTGGCAATGCCAGTGCGTCCCCTATGCGTCCTGCCAGGCAAGGCGTTGGCCATCTGGGTAAACGCGGCGAATATTTAATCGCCATTCCGGTGACCCTAGCCTTGCATTGGTTAGGGCTTTTCGCCGTGCCGGTCGCCGAACCCCAGGAAACTATCCAAGCACCGAAACCGATTAGGGTGGAATGGCTGGGCAACCCGCAACCCCATGCAGAACCCGCTAAAGCGATCCCGCAGCAACTACCCGCCAAGCCCAAACAGGCAAAGCCCGTTGAAAAGCCTAAGGCGAAACCACGGAAAATGGAGGCCAACCCTTCAAAGCCCCTTATTGCCGCCCCCGGCACGGCAGCCGGGCCAGCAATCGCGCCGTCGCCAGCCCCCACGGCCAAGCCAGCGGTGGCCGCATCAGCAAACCCGATGCCCATGGCGCAAGCCGAAGCGGAACCCCGCGCCGCCGAGACTATGCCCGTCACGCTACCGCACCTTAATGCCAATTACCTGGACAACCCGGCACTGGATTATCCGCCCGTTTCACGCGAACTCAGCGAACAAGGCCGGGTGTTGGTGCGGGCCATGGTGAATGCCGACGGCCATGTCAAGCAAGTGCTGTTGCGTAAAAGCAGCGGTTTTAGCCGGCTGGACCAGGCCGCGCTGGATAGCGTGAGAAATTGGCGTTTTGTCCCGGCCCGGCGCGGCGAGCAGCCCGTGTCGGCTTGGGTTGTTGTTCCCGTTGCCTTTACTCTTGAAGGATAGCCAGATGGATTTCAAACATTTTTTGGCGCAAAGCGATACCCTGGGTACGGTCTTGTTCGGCTTGCTGGCCTGCATGTCGATGGCGAGTTGGTATTTTATTATCGTCAAAGCTTGGCAAGGCAGGTTGGCGCATCGCCGTAGCACACAATTTTTAAACAGTTTCTGGGACGCGGCTTCGTTGGATGATGTCGCGCAATCGTTGGTCCGGCATCCGGCCAGCGAACCTTTCGCCCATTTGGCCTACCACGCCATCAGTTCAGTCCGGCACCATGCCGAACATGGTGCACACCGCTTGCATGAGGCCGGTTCTGCGCCGGAATTTCTGACCCGTGCCATGCGCCGCGTCATTGATGAAGAGACCGCCAAGCTGGAATGGGGGCTTACGGCCTTGGCTTCGATTGCCAGCACCGCGCCGTTTGTCGGCCTGTTCGGCACGGTATGGGGGGGTTACCACGCGCTGGTCGGCATCGGCAAAGGCGGGCTAGGCACGCTGGACCAAATCGCCGGCCCGGTCGGCGAAGCCTTGATTATGACCGGATTGGGCTTGGCGGTCGCCATCCCCGCCGTGTTGGCGTACAACGATTGCTCACGCTCGAACCGCCTGACGCTGGCAAAGCTCGATGCCTTCGCCCATGATTTATTCGCCTTTTTGACCACGGGCGGCACTGTGCCAACCCAGACAGGAGGGCAGTGATGGCCTTCGGCGGTTTCGACCAAAACAAAAATACGCATCCGGTTTCAGAAATTAACATGGTGCCGCTGATAGACGTGATGCTGGTGCTGCTGATTATTTTCATGATCACCGCACCGTTGATGACACACACCATCAAAATTGACTTGCCGAAAACCGGCGGCCAGGCGCAGCCCGAACCGCCCGATGCCATCGCGTTATCCATCAATCTTGACCAGCAGCTGTTCTGGAACGGAACGCCGCTATCACGCCAGGAACTTCAGCAACGCTTGCGGCAAATCTCAATCCAAACGCCGCAACCGGAAGTGCACGTCCGCGCCGACCAGGCCGTACCGTACCGGCTGATTGCCGAAACTTTGTCCGATGCCGCGCAAGCCGGAGTGACCCGCATCGGTTTTGTCGCCGAGCCGGATCAGGGTGGCCAATGATGGTCTGTCCACGAAAGGCATGAAAAAAGATGATAAAACTTTTATTTGTAAACCCACCAGCCACCCAGCGTTTCCAGTCAGGCAGCCATCCTTTAAAACTATGCAATATTGACAGGGGAACTGTATGCCCAATCCAAAAACCACAAACAAATGGCCGTTAGGGGCTTTATTGCCGTTAGGTGCGGCGTTGAGCGGGATGGCCATGGCGGCGGAACCCGTAGCGGCTTATCCTGACGGGACGGAAACCGTCCTTGAAGATGTCAAGGTCAAGGCCGCGCCCTCGCAAAAACCCAACCGCTTCAAGGCCGAAACGTCCACGACTGGCGGCAAGACCGAGATGGCGATCCGTGACATCCCGCAATCGGTGAGTGTCGTCAAAAAAGAGCTGATCCAATCGCAAAATGCCTTTAATTTGCGGGATGCTTTGAAAAACGTCAGCGGCTTGACCATCGCCGCCGGGGAAGGGGCGCGCACGGGCGATTCGATCACCTTGCGCGGCTTTTCCGCCAATTCCGACAATTATCTCGATGGCGTGAAGGAAAACGGGCAGTACAACCGCGACACGTTCTTTATCGAAAAAACCGAAGTGCTGAAAGGCGCGTCCTCCATCCTATTCGGGCGCGGTGCAACGGGCGGCGTGATCAATCAAACCGCCAAAAAACCCACGGGCAAAACGGGCGTGACGGGCGGGTTCACTTATGGTTCTTACGATTTCAAACGCACCACGATGGATGCCGAATCGGCTTACCAAAACTTGTCGGCGCGGCTGAACTTCCTGTTCCAAGACAACGGGTCGTTCCGCGATTACAACGACACCCAACGGCTGGGTTTGGCGCCGTCCTTCCGCGTGAAAGTCGATGACGGCACCAACGTGGATTTGAGTTTGCTGCATCAGGAAGAGCAGGGCGTGTTCGACTACGGTGTGCCGATGTATCGCGGCAAACCCGCCGATGTGCCGGTCAACACCTATTATGGCTTTACTGATAACAGGTTGATGGACACCGACACCAATGTCGCCACGGTCGCGCTCAGCCATCGTTTCAACGCCGATTTTTCGGTCAAGAACACCGTGCGGGTCGGGGCGTATGAACGCAATTACCTCACCCATTTGTTTGGTGCGGTCACGGACAAAGGCGCGGCGTCGACGGTGGCGCGTAGCCAAGCCTTACGCCGCAACGTGCAGGACAATGTCTATAACCAGACGGATTTTGTCTACAAAAAACCGTTATTGGGCTTCAACAACACCTTGATGTTCGGTAGCGAATTCGGTTGGGAAAATTACGATTTCAAATCCAAAAACTCGACAGGGGTCAGTAGCATTTCTATCTTCAATCCGGTGTTGACCGCCAGCAGCACAGGCTTGGCGACTGATTTTAGCGGCATCTTGACGACTGACCGTTACACCAAGGCGCAAACCTATGCGGGCTATGTCTTGGATCAGTTTGAAATTTCACCGGAGTGGAAAGTGTTGGTGGGGACGCGCTATGACCAATTCGACGCCCAGCAGCTAGACCGTGTCGCCACTGACAGCTTCAGCCGTAGCGATAGCCAGTGGAGCCCGCGCAGCGGTTTGGTCTGGCAACCGGATAAGGTGCAGTCCTATTATTTCAGTTACGGCACGTCCTTCAACCCGTCGGCGGAGAGTTTGTCGCTGAGCGAGTCCACCGCCAATTTGCCGCCGGAACAGAACCGCAATTTTGAAATCGGTGCGAAATACGATTTGTTCGGCGGACGTTTATCGGCGACGGCGGCGGTGTTCCGTTTGGAAAAAACCAATGCCCGCACCGCCGACCCTAATGACTCCAATTTGACTATTTTGGCGGGTGAGCAGCGCACCGATGGTTTTGAATTCGGTTTGGCGGGCGAAGTGCTGCCGCGATGGGACATGTCGATGACCTATGCCTATTTGGATGCCGAGATCAGCAAATCCAATACGATGGCGACGGGTACGGTCAGCGGTTTGAGCAAATCCCTACAGGGCATGAACGCCACCAATGTCCCTGAACATAGCGGCGTGGTCTGGAACAGTTTCCACATCACGCCGGAGTGGGAAGTGGGCGGCGGCGTGTTTTACGCTTCCGACCGCTACGCCGACAACGTCAATGAAGTGACCTTGCCGGCTTACGCGCGTTTGGATGCCGTCGTGGCTTATCACCAAAAGCATTACGATGTGCAGATGAACGTGTTTAACCTCGCCGACACCGTGTATTACGAATCGGGGCAAACCCGTTCGGCCTTGCCGGGCGTGCCGTTGTCGGCGCAAGTGACGTTGAATGTGAAATATTAATTAGGATGGGTGGTACGAAGCCCAACAACTTTGAAGTTATAGAATTTACGCTTGTTCCCAAGCTGCGGCTTGGGAAGCTTTAGCTTCCAGTCATTTTCGAAGCTAGAACTTCTTAGTCTTGGGTTACCAAAGCCGGAGTTTGGTAACCAGCAGAAATTCTAGCATGAAGATAAAAGCATTTTTAAATCTGAGGCTTAAGTGAAATATCTATATTTTCATTATGTCTTATCAGAGACCTTTTTGCATTATCTTTAGATGAAAAAATCACAGGACGTTGTTGGGTCTTATCGGTTAACTCAATAGAACTCTTGTCTTTAACTAGGGTAACTTTATATCCGCTACCTGGAATTTTTTCGAGTTTTGCTTTATCGGCGGCTTTAATATTTGCTATAGCTTGTTCGGTAAGACGGTTTCTTGACATAAAATTACCATATAAATGAATTAAAAGTTACGTTATATTAGCAATAAGATTGCATTAAGTAAATACCTTAGATTTATTTTATTTCATAGATTGTTGGTGTTGTTTGCGATAGCGTAATCCGACCTACGATTCAAATACTTATCTAATTACCAAAATGAACACCACCCAAGCCACCACAACCCGCCCGCCCAAAAGCCAAGGCGGTTATCTCTTCTTACCCAAACCCCTTGCCCGTGGCACATTTTTAAAATGGCTGCGCCGCACCCATGCCTGGTTAGGCTTGTGGGGTGCGGCCTTGGGTTTGCTGTTTGGGGTGTCCGGCATCTTGCTCAACCACCGCGACATCCTGAAAATCCCCGCCGCCAAAATGGCCCAGCATGAACTGCAATTGCCGCTGCCTGGACTGCATCCCAGTGACCCTAAGGCCTTGGCGGTATGGTTGGGGCAAACTTTAGGCATCGACACCCAACATGCCAGAATCCGCCGCGAAGCGGGCAAGGCCGTGGTCTGGAACAACACCACAATCCAACAGCCGCCGCTGTGGCAAATCTCCGTCCGCAACCCCAAGCGTGTGCTGCAAGCCGACTATTGGGAAGGCAACGCTTTCGTCAGCGTCAAACAAGGCGAAGCTAATTTCTTCGCGCTACTGACCAACCTGCACAAAGGTTCGGGCATGGGCATCGGTTGGGTGTTGTTGGCGGACACGCTGGCGGGTGGTTTGGTGGTGCTGAGTTTGACGGGCACGCTGCTGTGGACGGGTCTGCATGGCAAACGTTTGGCGGCGGCTGGTTTGGGCTTGGGTTCATTCGGCCTGGCCATGTTTTTTACCTTACAAGCCATCGGGGAATAGACAAAAATGCTGGTTCAAATCCCCGGACTCCTCAGCCCGCAAGCCCTGCAACAATGCCGCGATATGCTCGCCGGTGCGCCGTGGACAGACGGGCGCGTCACCGCCGGAACCCAATCGGCGCAAGTCAAAAACAATTGGCAATTGCCGGAACAAAGCCCGCAATGCCAAGCCTTGCGCCCGGTCATCGCCGATGCCTTAAACCAGAACCCCCTGTTCTTATCCGCCGCCCTGCCAAAACGCATTTTTCCGCCTTTGTTCAACCGCTACGAAGGTGCGCACAACACTTTTGGCAACCATATCGACAACGCCATCCGCTATTGTCCGGTCACCGGACAGCGCATCCGCACGGACTTGTCGGCAACCGTGTTTTTAAGCGATCCCGACAGTTACGAAGGCGGCGAACTGGTCATTGAAGACACTTACGGGCAACATGCGGTCAAATTGGCGGCGGGCGATATGGTGTTGTATCCGGGTTCCAGTTTGCATCGGGTGGAACCCGTCACTAGCGGCGTGCGGATGGCGGCGTTTTTCTGGATCGAAAGCCTGGTGCGGGAAACCGAACGCCGCCGTTTGTTATTTGAGATGGACATGGCGATAGTGGAACTGCGCAGCACCCAAGGCGATTGCCCCCCGGCCATCAATTTGACGGGCTGCTACCATAATTTACTGCGGATGTGGGCGGAGGTTTGACTGCCATGGCATTTTTGTCACCATCCCCATTGATGGCTTCGTGGCGCAGGATTTAAATGCTTGGTTTGGGGGGAGTGCTGTTTGCTGGTGCTAGCCCCGATCCGGCTATATGCTTATTTTTTAACATCACTGTTGCTGGCCTATATGAATATCAACAGGGTAAAAATGATTTTGCCTGTTGGACGAAAACATGGCCGTGGGCATCAATGGCATTTAATTAATAATTCTTAGTTAAACAATGGCTTATAGTTAATTTAAATTAAATTTTTCTGGTTTGTGATACTGGCACGATAGCTGCTCTAGTACATACGAGAGCGACGATGCCCATTCGGTACGGGCATCCCGAACATTCTAGCCATACATCAAGGAACCCCTAATAACCATGAAAAACTCACCAAAACTGCTGTTGACGACATTATTGATCCTTGCGGCGCCAGTCACCTTTGCCGCCAACCATGACGCAGGCCATGCCAGCCAAAGCAAAGAAGCCCACACCGGCGATGCCCGCCCTTACACTGCCAAATCCCCAAAGCTCAACCGTGCCCAGTTGGACGCGTTGCTTGCCAAGCCTGAGCAGCTCACCATCATTGATGTCCGCCGCCCTGACGAAGTTTCGGCAATTGGCGGGTTTCCTGTTTATCTGAGCATCCAGCTCAATGCCCTAGAACAAAGTTTAGCGTTTATCCCTAAAGACCGGACGATTGTCACGGTGTCCAACCACGCCGGACGCGCTGGCAAAGCGGCTGACCTGTTGGCGGAAAAAGGTTTCCATGTCGCCGGGGCGGTCGGTTCGCAAAATTACGAAGAAGAAGGGGGAGTGATAACCAAAATCGCCCCGGTTGCGCCTAAAGCCACAGACCATAAAAAGAAACTTTGATAAAGCCAGGCATAGGCCGCTGACGCTTTTATATTTGGAGCATAGCCATGAAGACGAAATTATATCTTGCCATCCTGTGGGGGCTTTCCGGCGCGGTAGCGTTAGAAGCCTCCGCATCGGTGGATTTGTTCAACAATCCGGTCGGGGCGATAGGAGCCAAAAGCAACCAGCCGGACCTGTTCAATAACCCGGTCGGTGCGATAGGCACCGATAAAGCCCAAGCCGTGCCCGCAACCGAAAAAGCGGCGCCCGACAAGTCTGCCGCCGCCGAAGCAAAACCCGCCCAAACGGCCAAATCCAACCATTGGGCATATAAGCCAGTGAGCCGTCCGTCAGAACCAGCGGTCACTGATAAAAGCTGGGTGCGTAACCCTATTGACGCGTTCGTTTTGGCAAAATTGGAAGCCAAGGGGATCAAGCCTTCACCTGAAGCGGACCGTGCCGCGTTCATCCGCCGCGCGACGTTAGACGCTTGGGGCGTGATCCCCACGCCTGAGCAAGTCCAAGCCTTTGTGGAAGACACGGCGCCTAATGCTTATGAAAAATTGGCTGACCGTTTGTTGTCGTCGCCCAAATACGGTGAGCGCCAGGCTAGGCGTTGGCTGGATTTGGCACGCTATGCCGATAGCACGGGCTTTCAAAACGATGAGACGCGGCCTAATTTATGGCGCTACCGCGATTATGTGATCAATTCCTTCAACCAGGACAAACCGTATTCGCGCTTTATCCAGGAGCAATTGGCGGGTGACGAGATATGGCCTGACAACCAGGATGCCTTGATCGCCACGGGGTACATGGCGAATTTCCCCGACAACCACAACTCGCGGGATTTGGTGCAACGGAAATACCAGATCACCACCGACATCACCGATACGGTCGGCAAAGTGTTTTTGGCGCAGACCGTCGAGTGCGCACGCTGCCATAACCACAAATTCGACAAGATCAGCCAAAAAGACTATTTCTCCTTGCAATCGTTTTTTGCCAACGTCAGCGCGGTTGACAATATCCCTGTTGCGAAAAAAAGCGAAGTCGAACATAACTACGAAGCGGCTCTGGCCAAGTGGGAAGCCGCTACGAAAGATATCCGCGACAAGCAAAAAGCGATTATCGATTCGGTTAGGGACCAAGCCGTCAAGCATCATAAGGAGCGTTATTTGACGGATAGCCGCGAGGCGATCTTTAAGCCCCAAAGCGAATGGAACGCCCAAGACCGCTGGGTGAACCACCGTTTGGCGTACATCACCGACCAGCAAAGTTTGGCGGCTTTTTTGCGGGACACCGCAGAAAGCAAAGGTAAGGACAAAAACTACACCAAAGAAATTGCTGACAAATGGACGGAGTACGACAAGCTGGCCGAAGACCTGAAAAAGTTTAACGACTTAAAACCCAAATCCGGTTCGACTGAAATCTCCGCCATGACCGAACTGGGCCACTCCGATGCGCCGCCCAGTTATGTGTTTTTTGGGGGTGACCATGAGAAACCTTTGGAACAAGTGCAACCTGCGTTCCCTGAAGCGATCACCGACGAGAAACCTGATATTAAGGCGACGCCCTTTTCATCAGGCAGACGCGCCGCGCTGGCAAATTGGATCGCCAGCGATAAAAACCCTTTGACGGCACGGGTGTTCGTCAACCGGGTTTGGGAAGAATATTTCGGCCATGGCATTGTCGAAACCGTCAGTGATTTCGGTAAGGCCGGACAAAAACCGACTAACCCTGAATTGCTGGACTACTTGGCTGACAATTTCATCAAGCAAGGCTGGAGCATCAAAAAACTGCACCGCGACATCCTGTTGTCCAGCGTTTACCGTCAAGCCTCGGATTACCGTGAAGACATCGCCAAAGCCGACCCTGACAACAAATTGTTAGGGGTTTTCCCAAGAAAACGTTTGGAAGCCGAGCAAATCCGCGATTCCTTGCTGGTCGCGTCAGGCAAGCTGGAAGACAAGGTCGGCGGCCCCAGTGTGTTCCCGCCAGTCCCTGCCAACCTAGGTGCGGGCAACCAATGGCAAGTGTCTAAAGACCCTCAAGACCAGAACCGCCGCAGCTTGTATATCTTCACGCGCCGCAGTGTGCCGTACCCCTTGCTGGAAACCTTCAACATGGCTTCCGCGCAAGAGGCGCACAGCAAGCGTGAAGTGACCACCTCGCCTTTGCAGTCATTGGCCTTGTTCAATAGTGACGTGGTGTTTGGCTGGTCCCAGGCGTTGGCCGGACGGGTCATTAATGAAGCGGGTAAAGATGAAGCCGCGCAATTGGATAGGTTGTATCAAATCTTGTTTGCCCGCAAAGCGAGCGATTCCGAAAAAGTGTTGTTGCAGAAATTTTTGGACAACCATGAAAAGACGGTCAGGGAAAAAACCTCGGAAGGTAAGTTTGCGGTCAGCATACCGACCGGGCTGAAAGATAACCAAAAGCTGGATCCTATCCGTGCCGCCGCATTTGTTGATTTGGTACATACCGTGGCGAATTCCAACGAATTCATCTACCGCTTCTAACGCAACTATTATTTTCTAAGGGGATAAAGACATGAACAACCAATCACGCAGGGATTTTTTACTGAAAACAGGCTATGGCTTAGGCGGAATGGCATTGGGCGGGATGTTGCCTGGTGGCGGTTTCCTTTCCAGTGCCTTGGCATCCGAGCTGGCGGATCCGCTGACACCTAAACAGCCGCACTTTGCCGGCAAAGTGAAATCCATCATTTGGTTACACCAAAACGGCGCACCCAGCACGCTGGATTTGTACGATTACAAACCGGAACTGGTCAAGTTGGCGGGACAAGATGTCCCGGCTTCTTTCTTAAAAGGCATCAAAACCAGCACCCAAGGGGGCTTGGGTAAATTGTACGCGTCCAACCGCACATGGAAGCAACATGGCCAAAGCGGAGCTTGGTTTTCGGACTTGTTGCCCAATTTGGCGCAACATGCCGATGACCTGACTTTCATCAAATCCAGCGTGACGATTGGCGCGACCCATGACATTTCCATACTCAAGCTGAACTCGGGTGGTTTGAACCCGGGCCGCCCGACGCTAGGTGCATGGATCCAGTATGCTTTAGGTTCGGCAAACCCCGATTTGCCTGCTTATGTCGTCCTTTACAACGGCAAAAAAGAACCGACTGGCGGTTCCATCAACTGGAGCTCAGGCTTCCTGCCTGCGGTGTACCAGGGGACGGCTTTCCGTTCAGGCAAATCACCCATCCTGCATTTGGAACGTCCTGAATTGGTTGCCGCATCGCAGCAACATGACAATTTAGGTCTGTTAAAGCAATTGAACGATTTAAAAGACCAGGCCTATCCCCAAGACACTGAGTTGCAAGCCCGTGTCCGTTCTTATGATTTGGCGGAACGCATGCAAACGTCAGCGCCCGAAGCCGTTGACTTGAGCAAGGAGTCGGATGCGACCAAAGCCCTGTATGGTTTGGACGATGAAACCACCAAAGAATATGGCACCAACTTGCTGCGGGCGCGCCGTTTGGTCGAACGTGGCGTACGTTTCATCCAAGTCGTCAGCGGCCCTGTCGATGTGGACGGTGACGAGCGGACTTGGGATGCCCATACCAAACTGGAAGAAAACCACGGCAAACATGCCAAAATCGTCGATAAACCGATTGCCGGCTTGCTCACCGATTTGAAAGCCTTAGGTTTGTTGGATTCGACTTTGGTGGTGTGGACTTCAGAATTTGGTCGTACTTCCTGGGGCGAAAGCGGCACTGGCCGTGACCATAACCCTTGGGGTTACACCCAATGGTTGGCGGGTGGCGGTGTCAAAGCCGGGACAACTTATGGCGCGACTGACGAAATCGGCCTGCAAGTGGCGGACAAATCGCTTGCCGTCGACACCTACGACTTACACGCCACTATCCTCAACCAAATGGGCTTGGACCACTTGAAGCTGGTCTATAAATATCAAGGCCGTTCCGAACGCCCCACGGTGGTTTACGGAAAGGTCATTAAAGAACTCATCGCATAGTTGGGGCTGTTTACCCGGCAACCAACCCTTTGGGTATTGATGATGAAACCATGAAGGGCAAAATTTAGGCAGGTTTTTCTTACCTATTTTCCTTGTTTAAGATCGTGCCCTTTGTGGTTTTATCTCCACCTTCATCATGTTATTGACTGATGTTACTCAGACATTTTCTGCGACTTAAAAATAAATAAAGTAGAGTCGCTATCGCGATGTTTTTTAAATCGGGTTCTCGCACCCGAAGGCGAGATACTTTCTTTTGCGCCGCCAAAAGAAAGTATCCAAAGAAAAGGCGGCCCGGTTGCCGCTGATGTCTTGCGCTCCTCGCATTGGCCGGAGGGAGGCAGAATGGGCTTCCTGCCCATCTGCCTCCGTGCGGCATCCATGCCGCACCCCTTCGGGCTAGTCCCGACCAATACTGCGGTGCTCGACGCGGCAAACGGGATAGTAACTAAGTTACTGCGTAACAGAATCGGAAACTGAGGCCTTCCAACAAGGGCTCCCAATCTGGGGGACTGGTAGGGCACAGCATTATTGGCGGCTTGGAAACCGTCTTTTTAAGGAATACAACACATGCGTAAAATGATTAAGCCCTTCGGGATACTGCTCGTGCTGGTGGCTGGTATGGCTTATGCTGAAGCGGAATTCGATTTTGAAGAGTTGATGGAAACAATAGACACCAACGCCCATAATCTTCAGGACAACATCACCAACAAAGATGCCAACGGCTCAATCGCGCTTGCCAAAGAGATGCAAAACTCATTCAAATTGGTCGAAGGTTACTTTGAGAAACGGGGCGATGCCGCCGATGCCGTGACCGATGCCAAACGCTACGAGGACATGGCCGCCGAAATAGTCAAATTCGTCGAAACCAACGATTTTGAAGCCGCCTCCAACAAGGCCATAGAAATTTCCAAGGCTTGCGACACCGCTTGCCATGACACTTATAAACCGCTTTAAAGGAAGCACACATGAAACGATTTTTACTGGCGTGCCTATTGGGCAGTGCAATGCTATCTGCCAATGCCGCTTTGAAAGAAGGCGACACCGCACCCGATTTTACCGCCCAAGCTTCGCAAGCGGGCAAGGCATCCAGCTATTCGCTCAAGGAGGCTTTGAAAAAAGGCCCGGTGGTGGTTTATTTTTACCCTTCCGCTTTCACCAAAGGCTGCAATTTGCAGGCGCATAGCTTCGCCGTGAACTTCGACAAGTTTGCCGCTGCGGGCGCGGGCATTGTCGGTGTGTCCCTGGACAATATCGCCAGGCTGAACGAGTTTTCGGCCGACCCTGAATTTTGCGCCGGTAAATTCCCGGTGGCTTCGGATGAAGACGGCAAAATCAGCAAGTCCTTTGAATTGGATGTACGCGAAGCGGCGCCAGGAAAAAAAGACACCCGTGGCAATGACATCACCCATGGCTTTGCCGAGCGCACTACCTTCATTGTCACCCCGGACGGCAAAATCGCCGCCAGTATCGGTGGCCTAAAAGCCAAGGAAAACGTTGATAAGGCACTTGAAGTTGTCCAGCATCTTACGGTTAAACATTAACCGCCCACGTCGAAGCCAATTGGCCGCGCAGGGTTCTGCAAAGGCCCAATGCCAATCAAGCAAGTTCAGGCAATTTGCATTCACACTGCGGCTCCGGCGCTGCCATGTTTCATGGCGGCGTAGGTGCCGCTTGTTTTTTAGCCTGTTGGTCATGGCCGTGCCCATCCAAACGGTGGCGGCTGCCGATGGGATGGAAGATATTGGCCAGCGTATCGGCAAGGGTGATCCGGTGGTAGGAAAAACCCTTTCCGCATCAGAACGCTGCCAAGAATGCCATGGTGAAGACGGCAATAGCACCGATAACCGTATCCCTAAACATGCAGGGCAATACGCCAATTATCTCATCAAGCAATTACGCGATTTCCAATCCGGCGCACGGCAGCATGAAGTGATGACCGTGATGGCGGAGGATTTGACCGATGCCAATATCGCGGATATCGCCGCCTATTTCGCCAGCCAACCAACGATGCAAGGCCTGCCCATGCGGGATTTCCCGATAGCCACAAAATTATTTTTTGAGGGCGATAAGGGTAGGGCGATTGCGCCTTGCAGCAGTTGCCATGGCGACACAGGCAAAGGCAACCGTACCGGGGAGGTTGCTTATCCTGTGATTGGCGGGCAAAACAAAAATTACCTGCGGGCGCAACTGGTCAGTTGGAAATTGAGTGAACGCACCAATGGCCCCGATGGGGTGATGAACAAGACTGCAAAGTTGTTGAGTGATGATGAAATTGAAGCGTTGGCCAATTACATTTCCGGGTTGTAAGTAGGTGTGTAAAAGTTTTTTAACATTAAATTTTTGTAGAACCCATCCGACAGCCGGAACGGGTTTGTACCAACAGTAGGCGCATTAAGCGACCCGTTCCGTAACGTTTACAGTGCCTATAGGTATTTTGAAACGTTAAGGACGGGGTTTCAAACCCCGTCCTGCCCGAGAAGATATGGGAAAAGGGCGTGGACTCTGGGTAAGGTACGTACCCAAGTCCAAAGCCGGAACGGGTTTGTAGCCTGTCCGGTCATGTTTTTAATGCCTTAGGGTATTTTAAAACGTTAAGGACGGCGGCAGTCCTGCGCCGGGAAGGAGTGTTATAGGCAAATTTCTGATAAAGAAGGGCATAAAATGAAAAGATTAAACCGTCTGTTATATGAAATCCACCGCTGGGTCGGGATAGCCTTGGCGGCTTTTATGTTGATGTGGTTTTTTTCCGGTTTGGTGATTATGTATTCACCGACCATTACGCAAACGCGCAGCGAACAACTGGCCCATGCCGAGACCTTGGCTCCCGAAGTCGGTTGGTTGAGTGTGGGCGAAGCGTGGGAGCGCAGTGCCGGGCAACGCAAGGCATTGGACAAAACCAAGCCAAAAGAGGCCAAAGGCGATGAGGTGGCCGCCAGCATTGCTGACGCCCGTTTAGTCCGTAGCGCGGATGAGCCGCTGTGGCTGGTGGAAGACAGCAAAGGCCAACGCTGGGCCCTGTCCGCACTTGACGGCTCCCTTCATAAAACCTCGGCCGGACAGGCCTTAAAAATTGCCGAACATTGGTATGGGCTTGATTCCGGCGACATAGCCCAGGCCAAGCATCTGGCGACCTTGGACAAAACCATTATGCTGCGTAACCAGGACGCGTTGGCGCCTTTCCATCAGGTTGCCGTAGGTGGTCATGGCCAGCAGTTATTGATTTCGTCTAAGACCGGCGAAGTCCTGCACGCCTCCACCCAGGTAGGCCGCGCCTTTTACTGGGCGGGCAATTGGCTGCATTTGTTCAAGCCTTTGGAGGCCATCGGTTTGGGGAAAGCCCGTGGGGACGTGCAAATGTATTCAGGCTTGGCCGCAACGGTTGCGGTTTTGACCGGGCTGATTATTGGCTGGCTGCGCTGGCGTCCCGGTTTTGGCGGCAGGCCGACTTATTCGCAAGGCCGTACCCAGCCCTACCGCGAATTTTGGTTCAAATGGCATTTTTGGAGCGGCTTGCTGGGCGGGACGATGATGCTGTTCTGGGCGTTGAGTGGTTTTTTGGACACCAACCCCGGAAAAGTCTTCTCGCAAACCAATCCGAACCGCCAAGAAATCAACCGCTACTTAGGTGACGGTTTACCGTCTGCAATGCGCGATTGGCGGCCCGTGTTGCCCTTGGAACTGGCGGCCGCCGTTGAGGGTGCGGATGTCGTCGAACTCAGCTGGAAACGCTTGGAAAATGAAGCCGTGTTGCTGGCCAACACGCGTGACGGGCAACGTCTGCCACAAGCGGTCGAGGGTGGTAAAGCGCGTTTTGACGGACCGTCGTTGTTGGCGGCGGTAGGCCGGATTGCCGCTAAATCTGCCGTGGCAAGCCAAGTGCTTTTAAATGGCTATGACAGCTATTACTATGCCAGACAAGACCAAAGTTTGGTGGAAAAGCCCTTGCCCGTGCTGCTGGTGACCTTAGCCGATGACGCAGGCACACGTTTGTATATCGACCCGCAAGACGGCAAATTGCTTAGCAAAGTGGACAGAAGCGCGCGGGTGTTGCGCTGGGTTTATTCGGCTTTGCACCACTGGGATTTTGGTTGGCTCAGGTACCGGCCGCTCTGGGATGTTTGGATGCTGGCATGGGTGTCGTTTGGTTTGGTGTTAAGTGTCAGTTCCTTAATCATCGGTTGGAGACGGCTTAAACAAACTTTTGGGTTTAAAAGCACGTCCAGCCGCAAAAAAGCGCCTCATAAAAGCAGATACCCTGTCGGGCAAACCTTGGAAGAACCTCAGTTTGGTACCGATAGCTTGCAGGGGTGAGACTGAAATTTTTATTGTGACCGTTTGCGCTGGTTCCCAAGCTCCGGCCTCACTGCCATTAAGTTAACAAATAAACATTAAAATCAATAAATTAAAGTGTTTCCCAATGTAATATCAATGTAGGATGGACTGACGCTAGGAAGCCCATCAAAGTAGGCAACCCCATGATGGGCTTCCTAGCGTCAGCCCATCCTACTTTTAGTTGTTGTAATATTAAACACAACACATTGATTTTAAAATGCTAATCTTAAATTAATGGCAGTGAAGCTCCGGCTTGGGAACGGGCATCAACTCATCAGGAAAACATATTTCCTGCACATTCCTAAGTTAAGCTAGCCATGCCATCCGAGGCATCTGGTTAATGGTGGCTGGAGTGTCGGTAAATATCACTTCCTATCCGCTTTTTTTCGTGGCTTTAGTGGCTAAAGTGGACAATGGGTAAAATACCTTTAAATTCAATACATCAAACAAAACGTGTCAGAAAAATTAGTCATGAAGCCTGAAAATAGTATTGGGCGTACCGAAAAAACGGAACCCAAAAAACCTTCGCATTGGTTAATCTGGATGCTAGCGATCCTTGCCATCGGAGCGGCATTTTTGATCGCCAGGCCTTTCATTGTGGATTCCGGGCCGCCAGCACCCATGGTAAACGCCGGCAAGCCTAGCCGGAATATCACCTCAGTGATCGCCAAGGCGGCTGTGCAAGGTGATTTGCCGGTTTACCTCAACGGCTTGGGGACGGTCACTGGCCTGCGGACGGTCACCGTAAAATCCCGTGTCGATGGTGAGCTGGTAAAAGTCAGTTTCAAAGAAGGCGGGCTGGTAAAAGCAGGCGAAGTGATCGCCGAAATTGACCCGCGCCCGTATCAAGTCCAGCTCATGCAGGCCGAAGGCCAATTGATGCGCGATGAAGCGTTGCTAAAAAATGCCGAGCTTGATTTTCAGCGTTACCAGACCTTGCTGGAACAAGATTCGATAGCCGCGCAACAAGCCGCCACCCAAGCGGCGATGGTCAAGCAATATCAAGGTATCGTCGCCACCGATAAGGCTTTGGTCGCCAACGCCAAACTGCAATTGGATTATGCCAAAATCACCGCGCCGATTAGCGGGCGTTTAGGCCTTCGCATGGTTGACCAGGGCAATATCGTCAAGGCCTCCGACACCAACGGTATCGTCGTGATTACCCAGACACAACCGATAGCGGTGGTGTTTACCTTGCCGGAAGACCAAGTCCCGGCGGTGATGAAACAATTGCATGCCGGTAAAACCTTGGCGCTTGAAGCATTCGACCGTAGCGGTAAAAACCAGCTCGCGCAAGGGACGCTACTGGCGGTTGACAACCAAATTGACTTGAACACGGGCACGGTGAAATTGAAAGGCCAATTCGCCAACGATGACACCGCCTTGTTCGCCAACCAGTTCGTCAATATCAAAATGCAGGTGGACACTTTGCACGACGCCGTCATTATCCCAAGCGCGGCGGTGCAGACGGGCAATGCCGGTACCTTTGTCTATGTGGTCAAAGACGATCAGACGGTCAGTGTGCGTAATGTGCGGCTGGGCGCGGTTTATCAAGACCAAGTCGCCGTACTGGAAGGTGTGCAGGCTAATGAACGGGTCGTTGTTGAGGGGGCTGATAAATTGCGTGAGGATGCCAAGGTCAAGCTGATAGGGCGCGATGCGGAAGCGGCGACGCCAGTGCAAAACAAGCCGGAAAGGCCTAAGGATACGCGGTGATTTTTTCGATGCTGGTCAAGTCCGTAGGTTGGGGTGAGTGTGCGAACCCCAACGTTTATGTCCGCCATCGTTGGGGTTCCTGGCGTCACCCCAACCTACAAAGGCTGTCAGGGACGGTTAAATTATGAACCCCTCCCGCCTGTTCATCTTACGCCCGGTCGCCACGTCCTTGCTGATGCTGGCCTTGCTGCTGGTCGGCACCCTCGCGTACCGTGAACTGCCGATTTCCGCGCTGCCGCAAGTCGAATACCCCACCATCCAAGTCGTCACGCTGTATCCCGGCGCCAGCCAAGACGTGATGTCCTCGCTGATCACCGCGCCGCTGGAACGCCAGTTAGGGCAATTGCCGGGATTGACGCAGATGTCGTCCACCAGTTCGTCCGGCGCGTCGGTGGTCGTGCTGCAATTCACCTTGAACCTGGACATCGACATCGCCGAGCAGCAAGTGCAGGCGGCGATTAACGAGGCGTCGAATTTTTTGCCCGATGATTTGCCGATGCCGCCGATTTACAGCAAGGTCAACCCCGCCGACGCGCCGATCATGACCTTGGCCATCAGCTCCAAAACCTTGCCCTTGACTAAAGTGGAAGATTTGGTCGATACCCGTTTGGCGCAAAAACTCTCGCAATTGTCCGGCGTCGGTTTGGTCAACATCAGCGGCGGGCAGCGTCCGGCGGTGCGTATCCAGGCCAATCCGGCGGCCTTGTCGTCTTATGGCTTGAGCCTTGAGAACCTGCGGCAGGCCATCGTTGCCGCCAACGTCAACCAACCCAAAGGCATGTTTGATGGCCTGACCCGCTCGGCGACCATAGATGCCAACGACCAGTTAAAATCGGTCGCCGATTACCAGGCTCTGGTTATCGCTTACCGCGAAGGCCGCCCCGTGTTGTTGTCGGATGTCGCCACGGTTAAGGACGATGCCGAAAACGTGCGCTTGGCGGCTTGGGCCAACAAAACGGCGGCGGTGATCGTTAACATCCACCGCCAGCCCGGTAGCAACGTGATTGAAGTGGTCGATAGGATCAAGGACTTGTTGCCGCAACTGCAAGATTCGCTCCCCAATGGCCTGGATGTCGCGGTCATGAGCGACCGCACCACGACCATCCGCGCGTCGGTGGCGGATGTGCAAACCGAATTGCTGCTGGCCTTGGCCTTGGTGATCCTGGTGATTTTCCTGTTTTTGCGTAACCTGTCGGCGACCGCCATCCCCAGCGTGGTCGTGCCGCTGTCGTTGATCGGCACGTTTGCGTTCATGTATCTGGCGGGTTTCAGCGTCAACAATTTGACCTTGATGGCCTTGACCATTGCCGCCGGGTTCGTCGTTGATGACGCCATCGTGGTCATCGAAAACATAAGCCGCTACCTCGAAGAAGGCGAAACGCCGTTGCAGGCGGCCTTGAAAGGTTCGGCGCAAATCGGCTTCACCATCATCTCGCTGACGTTTTCCTTGGTGGCGGTGCTGATCCCGTTGTTGTTTATGGGCGATGTGGTCGGGCGTTTGTTCCGCGAGTTCGCCGTCACCTTGGCGGTCGCTATCCTGATTTCGGCAGTGATTTCGCTGACGCTGACGCCGATGATGTGCGCGAAAATGCTGCGCCCTATTAATGAAAAAAAGGCGGGATGGTTTTATAGCGCCAGCGGCCGTTTTTTGGATGGCATGACGGCGGGTTACGGCGGCTTGTTGCGCGTGGTGTTGCGGCACCAGACCATCACCTTGATCGTTGCCGTCGCGACTTTGCTGTTGACCGTCATCCTGTATATCTTCATCCCCAAAGGTTTTTTCCCTAGCCAGGACACCGGCGTTATCCAAGGCATCACCGAAGCCCCGCAAAGCATTTCTTTCAGTGCGATGGCGGAGCGGCAGCAAGCCGTGATTGAGGCGGTTTTGCAGGATCCGGCGGTCGCCAGCGTCACGTCGTTAATCGGTGTCGATGGCACGAACCCGACCCTGAACACCGGACGTTTGCAGGTTAACCTGAAACCTTTGGCCGAACGCGACACTGCAAGCCAAGTTATCCAACGCCTGCAAGCCCAAGCCGCGCCAGTGCAGGGCATCAATTTATACCTGCAACCCGTGCAGGATTTGACCATAGAAAACCGCATCAGCCGCAGCCAATACCAATTTACCGTGCAAGCTGTCGACCAGCAGGAACTCAACCGTTGGACGGGCTTGCTGGTTGACCAACTGGCGCCATCGCCGGTGTTTGCCGAGGTCGCCAGCGATGTGCAAGACCAAGGTTTGCAGGTGTTTGTCGCGGTGGACCGCAGCAATGCCAGCCGCTTGGGCGTTTCCATTGCCGCGATAGACAATACGCTGTACAACGCTTTCGGCCAGCGCCAAGTGTCGACGCTGTTCACGCAATCGAACCAGTACCGCGTCGTGCTGGAAGTGCAGCCGGAATTCCGCAATAGCGTCGCCGCGCTCAGCGGGCTTAGGGTGCAATCGGCCAGCGGCACGCAAGTGCCGTTATCGGCGGTGGCGACGGTTTCCGAGCGGTTCGCGCCCTTGGTTGTCAACCATCTGGCGCAATTCCCGTCCGCCACCATTTCCTTCAACTTGGCTTCCGGTGCCTTCCTCAGCGATGCGGTTAAGGCGATCACAAAAGCTAAACAAGACATCAACCTGCCGATTAGCGTACAAACCGAATTCCAAGGCGCGACTTTGGCGTTCAGTGCGTCCTTATCCAACACCGTGTGGCTGATTGTCGCGGCGATAGTGACGGTGTACATCGTCTTGGGCGTGTTGTACGAAAGCTATATCCATCCGGTGACGATATTGTCCACCTTGCCGTCGGCGGGTGTCGGCGCGTTGCTGGCCTTAATGCTGTCCGGCAATGATTTGGGCATCATCGGCATCATCGGCATCATTTTATTGATCGGCATCGTCAAGAAAAACGCCATCATGATGATAGATTTTGCCTTGGAAGCCGAGCGCAAAGAAGGCAAGCCCGCGTTTGAAGCCATCTACCAAGCCTGTTTGCTGCGTTTTAGGCCGATCATGATGACGACCATGGCGGCCTTGCTCAGCGCCTTGCCGTTGATGCTGGGCAGCGGTGTCGGTTCCGAATTGCGCCATCCTTTGGGTATCACGATGGTGGGCGGTTTGCTGGTCAGCCAGCTGTTGACATTGTTCACGACGCCGGTCATTTATCTGGCGTTTGACCGTTTGGGACGGAGGTTTAAAAGCAACAATGCGCCTTCGATAGTCGCTGTGGATTCGGGTAAGGATTAACCATGTCATTCCCTGGCTCCGTAGGGTGGGCAAACAGCTTTATCGTTTGCCCACCGGTTACCGCGCAAAAGGTGGGCAAAAAAAGCGTTGCCCACCCTACAATGCCCACCGTTCACGCCTTGTGCGGGACGGGGTTTGAAACCCCGTCCTTAATGTTTTACCAAACCTATAAGTATTCAAAACGTTATGGAACGGGTTACAAACCCGTTCCAGCGGTAGCTTGGGAACCAGCGCAAAGCTACTTTTTTCGTGCTTTTCGTGCATTTCGTGGACAAAGAGATTAACGATGTCACTCTCCGGCTATTTCATCACCCGTCCCGTCGCCACCACGTTATTGACGGTAGCCATCGCCTTGGCGGGCATCATGGCGTATTTCCAGTTGCCGATAGCGGCTTTGCCGCAGGTGGATTTCCCGTCGATTTCGGTGCGTGCGTCTATGCCCGGAGCCAGCCCGGAAACCATGGCGGCGAGCGTCGCCACGCCTTTGGAACGCACCCTGGGGCATATCGCGGGCATCACCGAAATGACCTCGTCCAGCGGTTTCGGCAATACCCAGATCAATATGCAATTTGAGTTAGACCGCGATTTCGACGGCGCGGCGCGGGATGTGCAAGCCGCGATCAATGCCGCCAGCAGCTTGTTGCCTAATATGCCGTCAAAACCCAATTACCGCCGCAATAACCCCAGCGACACGCCGCTGATGATCCTGGCCTTGACTTCGGATGTGTTGCCGCGTGACCAACTCTATGATGTCGCGTCAACCATCGTCGCGCAAAAAGTCTCGCAAGTGGAAGGCATGGGGCAGGTGGCGATACGCGGCAGCTCCTTGCCTGCAGTCAGGATAGAGCTGAACCCCGCCGCGTTGGCCAAGTATGGCGTGAGCTTTGCCGATGTCCGCGCGGCCATCACGGCGACCAATGTCAACCGGCCCAAAGGGGCAATCGAAGATGACGTGCGCCACTGGCAGATCGCCGTCAACGACCAGGCCAAAAAAGCCAGCGATTATTTGCCGCTGATCGTCAATTACCGCAACGGTGCCCCCGTGCGGCTTGCCGACATCGGCACTGCCGTCGATTCCGCCGAGAACTTGGGCAATTCCGGGTTCCTGAACGGTAAACCGGCGGTGATGCTGGCTTTATACAAACAAGACCGGGGCAATGTCATCAAGACCGTGGATAAGGTCAAAGCCATGCTGCCGCAGTTGCAAGCGTCCGTCCCCCCTTCGGTGGATTTGTCGGTGGCGATGGACCGCTCGGTGTACATACGCGCGTCGCTGCATGAAGTCGAGCTGACATTGGTGATCGCCGTGGTGCTGGTCATCTTGGTGGTGTTTGCGTTCTTGCGGGATTTACGGGCGGCGATGGTGCCGGTCATCACCGTCCCGGTCGCGCTGATCGGTACTTTCGGCATCATGCACTTATGCCATTTTAGCCTGAACATCTTGTCGTTGATGGCCTTGACGGTCTCGACGGGCTTTGTCGTCGATGACGCCATCGTCGTGATAGAAAACGCCAACCGCCATATTGAAGACGGCGTACCGCCCAAGCAGGCGGCTATGCTGGCGATCAAGGAAGTCGGTTTCACCGTGCTGACCATGAGCCTGTCGCTGATCGCCGTGTTTATCCCGATTTTGCTGATGGATGGCGTGGTCGGGCGTTTGTTTCTGGAATTCGGCGTGACCTTGTCCGCCGCCGTGGTGGTGTCTTTGTTGTTGTCGTTCACCACCACGCCGATGCTGTGCGCGTCCTGGCTAAAATCCGCAGGCACTGGCAAACATGGGCGTTTTTACCAGCTCAGTGAAAATGGCTTTAACAATCTGCTGAAAGCTTATGACCAAACCTTGTCTTGGGTGTTGCGGCATGGCGGCATGGTGGTTTTGTTGTTGGCGCTGATTGTCGGCCTGAATTTTTATTTGTACACGATTATTCCTAAAGGCTTTTTTCCGCTGCAAGACACCGGGCGTTTGCTGGGTGGCATTATCGGCGAGCAGTCGATTTCCTCGCAGGCGATGCGGGAAAAACTGGCGGCGGTGGTCAAAGTCTTAAAAGCAGAGCCGAATGTCGATACGGTCGCGGGCATGACGGAAGGCGACAGCGCCAACAACGGGCGTTTGTTTGTGATGCTCAAAGACATCGGGGAGCGCGAGATAAAGGCTGACGAGCTGATGGACAAATTCCGCCAGCAATTTACCGGGCTGGTGGGGGCCAGCGTGTTCTTAAGGCCTGCCCAAGAACTGCGTCTGGGGGCTAGGCCGTCCCCGGCAACTTATGAATATGCCCTGCAAGCCGACCAGCTTGACGAGCTGAAAACCTGGACGCCGCGCATAGTCGCGGCCTTGCGGGAAGTGCCTGAGCTGACCGATGTCAGTGCCGACCATCAGGACAAAGGCCAGCAGATTTCCTTGCAAATCGACCGCACCGCCGCTTCTAGGTTAGGCGTTAGCCAAGCCTTGATTGATTCGACCTTGAACGACGCTTTCGGGCAGCGGCAAGTGTCGGTGATTTACGCGCCGCTGAACCAATACCACGTCGTGATGGAGGTTGCACCGGAATACGCGCAAAGCGTCGAAGCCTTGAAAAGCATATATGTCAGCGTGCCGCCCAGCGACAGCTTGCCGGATGGCGCAAAAGTGCCGTTAGCCGCGTTCAGCAGTTACCAGCAAACTGGCCGGGCCTTGTCGGTCAACCATCAGGACCAGTTCCCGACATCCACGATTTCGTTCAACCTGGCGGCGGGTGTGTCATTGTCCGACGCAAAGCTGGCGATTGACCAAGCATTGGATGATTTGGCGGTGCCGACGTCGATACATGGCAGTTTCCAAGGCTCGGCGAAAGAATTTGAGAAGACCGTGAAGAACCAGCCGTGGTTGATATTGTCGGCGTTGGTGGCGATTTACATCGTGCTGGGCATACTTTATGAAAGTTACATCCACCCCTTGACGATACTGTCCACGTTGCCGTCGGCGGGGGTCGGGGCGATTTTGGCCTTATTGGCGTTTGACACCGAGTTCAGCATCATCGCGCTGATTGGCGTTATCCTGCTGATCGGCATCGTCAAAAAGAACGCCATCATGATGATAGATTTCGCCATCAATGCCGAACGCACGGGAGGCTTAAGCCCCGAAGAAGCGATCCGCAAGGCTTGCCATCTGCGTTTCCGGCCTATTTTGATGACCACCTTCGGCGCCTTGCTGGCCGCCGTGCCGCTGGCTTTCGGTAGCGGTTACGGCTCGGAATTGTTGCAGCCTTTAGGCATAACCATTATCGGTGGCTTAGTTTTTAGCCAATTGCTGACCCTATACACCACGCCAGTCATCTACCTTTATCTGGACTGTTTTCAAACTTGGTGCGGCAAGTGTTTAAGCCGCAACGCCAAACATCTTGAACCTAACCCATTAGAATCACAGTGACAAAAACTATTACCGATTGCCGCCTGTTGGCCATTACCGCCACTTTGCTGCTGGCCGCCTGTACCGTCGGGCCTGATTACCACCGTCCGGCGAGTATTGTCCCTAGCGGATTTAAAGAAGCGAAGGGTTGGGCGCAAGCGCAGCCCCGTGACCATGAAATTCCCGACCAATGGTGGCGGCTGTTTGACGACCCTTTTTTAAACGGCCTGGAGCAGCAAGTCACGGTTTCCAACCAAGCCATAGCCCAAGCCGAAGCGCAATACCGTCAAGCCCAAGCTTTAGCCCAAAACGCCAGTGCCGCTTACTTGCCCACGGTCAATGCCAGTGCCAGCGCAAACCGTTTCAAAGCCGCCAGCGGGCAGAACCTGGTTGTCTCGGGGGTCAGGAATTTGTTCGGCGGTGCGCTCAGCGTCGCTTGGGAGCCGGATTTGTGGGGCAGGGTGCGCAGGCAAACCGAAGCCAGCACCAGCACCGCACAAGCCAATGCCGCGACTTTGCAAGCCTTGAAGCTATCCACCCAAGCGACGCTTGCGCAAGATTATTTCCAATTGCGGGCGACCGATGCGCAAATCAAGTTGTTGGACGACACCGTCACGGCCTACGAAAAGACCTTGAAGATTATCCAAAACCGCTACAACGCAGGCGTGACCGGTAAGGCGGATGTCGTGCAAGCCCAAGCGCAACTGGAAGCCACCCGCGCCCAAGCGATCAACCTCGGCGTACAACGGGCGCAACTGGAACACGCCATTGCCCTGCTGGTCGGCAAGACCCCCGCCCAGCTCAATATAAGCGTTACGGCATTGAACGCCTGGGTGCCTGCCATCCCGCTTGACATCCCGTCGCAATTGCTGGAACGCAGGCCGGATATCGCCGCCGCCGAGCGCTTGGCCGCCGCCGCCAATGCGCAAATCGGCGTGGCCCAAGCGGCTTTTTACCCGCGCCTGAATCTTGCCGCCAGCGATGGCACCCAAGCCAACAACTTGGCGAACCTGTTCACGACCGCCGCCAATTATTGGGCCTTGGGGCCGGCGGCTTTGGCCTTGCCGTTGTTTGATGGCGGCTCACGCAATGCCCAGTTGGCGGCGGCCAGGGACAATTTTGACGCCACTGTCGCCGCCTATCGGCAAACGGTTTTGACCGGGTTCCAGGAAGTGGAAGATTATCTGGCGGCGCTGCGACTATTGGAGCAGGAAACCGGGGTGCTGGATAAGGCGGTCATTTCCGCACGCAAATCCGTGGAGCTGAACACTAACCAATACCAAGCCGGTACGGTCAGCTACCTTAATGTCATGACCGCCCAAACCACGGCGCTGGCCAATGAACAAAACGCCGTGGTGTTGCAAGGGCAACGCCTGACCGCCGCTGTCCAGCTCATCAAGGCGTTGGGCGGCGGCTGGGAGGCGAAGGATTTGCCCGCTAAGGATAAAGCGGGCGGTGACATGAAATGGTCGCGGTTTTTGCCGGTTCCAGTGCGGTGAAACAATGAAATGGGTTAAATTAATTTTAAACCCTGTGAAATGGGTAACAACCAGGTGCTATAAGATGACCAGTATTTATGAGCAGATACTCCAAAAAGGCCTGCAAGCCAGGCAGGCCAATCATAGGCAACAGGCGCTGGCGCTGTTTAAAGACGCGGTCGCTTGTGACCCCGGGCAATTGCCCGCTTACCGTGAAGCGGGCGTTGAGTGCCGGGAGCTAGGTTTGTTTAGCGAAGCGGAAGGTTTTTTCCAGCAGGCGCTTGCACGTAGGCCTGGCGATCTGGCGACCGTGATCCACCAGGCCATCTGTAGCCGCCGCCAAGGCAAGCATGAACTGTGCTTGCAGCAATTGATGGCGGTGGCCGAAAAAAATATCAAGAATGGGCATCTCTGCAAGGAATTAGGCACTTCCCTAAAAGAGCTAGGCCGCTTGGAAGAGGCGGGGCAATGGTTCTTAAGGGCATTGGCCGAGTCGCCGACCAACATCCATATTTTGTCGGAATATGGGTTGGTGGCCAGGATGTTGGGGAAAAGGGAGTTGGCCCTGGCCCAGTTTGAAACCATCACCCGGCACCATCCCACGCATATCCCGGCTTATCTTGAAGCGTCCACCGAGTTGCAGGCGTTAGGGAGGCAACAGGAGGCCTTGGAAAAATTACAACGCGCTTTTGTGCAAGTCCAGGATAAAGCCTTGCTGGAGAAATATCTGGTGCTGTTGTTTGAGCTGGATGGCGGGAAAGCCGTCCACCAGTTATTTTTGCATGCGGCTTACTATCCTATTTCCGATGTTTTAATCCAGCATTTTTCCAATTATGCGCTTACTGGCCCTGCAGATAAGGCCGACATAACCACCTTCCCCAAAAACTTGGTGGTGGCTTTGTTTAGCCAAGAGCAGTTCGCCATGAGGATGATGAACCTTAGGACAGGGCGTTATGATTCCTTTATCGCCCTATTGTCTTATTTTGAGCCAGTGCTGGTGGAGCTCATCGGGGATCAACACCAGGCATTAATGAATGATAGGTTGTTCCTACTGTTGATTATTTGTTCTTGGTATAAAAGAAACGGCGTGGTGAAGCCTTATGTCATCGCGCATGCCGGGCAATACATCGCCCGCTATCCGTTCAGCGATTTATGCCGGGTGAGCGCCTCGTTAGTGGCCTTGACCTCCCCGCAGCAGGTTTTGTCCTGGCTTGCCGAAGGCGCAATCGGGCGGCATTCCATAACCTGCCTGTTGGCCTGTTTGGTCATGCGTGGCTATTATCCTGATGAGCCTTGTTTGGAGGTGTTTGATGATAAGGCATCGCTGTTGGGTTTATTGCCGTCATTTTGTGTGCCTGACAACGCGGCCGTCCTTAAAAACATTTTCACGCACCTGTTGCAAAAGGAAAAGCTGACCATAGACGACGTTAGAAGGCTTTATCCCGAAACCCCATTGCTGGAGTCCGTTAAGGCCGTTGATGACGCCTTAAAACCCGTCTTCCAGGCCAATCACCAACAGTTGGTTCAAGCTAAAAAATTGAAGGTCGCCCTGTGCATTTCAGGGCAATTGCGCGGTTACCAAAAAGCTTATGACACCATCAAAAAAACGCTGGTTGACCCTTTGCAGCCGGATATTTTTGTCCACACCTGGAAAGATGTTGGCTTTAAAGAGCCTTTCCCAAACAAAATGGCCAGCAGCCGGGTTTTTCAAGGCCATTTCCTGACCGCCTACCTCAATTTGGCATTCCTAAAAAACTATTCCTATCCGGAAATCAAGAGGAAGTTGCCGACGGTTTTTGCGCTGTTCAACAAAAACGCTTCGGTTACCCCGGAGCAACTGAAAGAATTTTACCAAACCGATTTTGTGGTGGTTGAGGATGATGGCCTGCCGCCCTATGCGGCATTGAACAACCAGCAAAAAATGTTCTATAAGATTGATGCGTGCAATGAATTGCTGAAAGCCAGCGGCAGGTCTTATGATTTGGTCATCCGTTTACGCCCTGACAAGGAATTGCATGGCCTGGCGCATACCGATTGGAGCCAAGTTGCGGAAGTTTGCAATAGCGGAAAAGCCATTTACATCAACTGCTTTACAGGCCTTAGCAATTTCTATGAGGGTGGCGCTTACCATTTGGGCGACATTGTGGCGATCGGATCCCAAAGCACGATGAATTTTTATGCCCGTGTCCCGACCTTCCAAGAGACTTTCCTTGACCAAGGGCTGGCGTATTTCGAGAGGGTAGGGCAACGCTCCCAATCAATGTTAGGCCATGGCTTATTTTTAGGTGGCTATGCGGCCAGGGACATTCCGTTGAAATTGGGGGATTTTATAAACACCAGCCTTAAGGCCGAAGACATCCTTCAGGCGATCAACCAAGATTTAGGCAATCTGGATCAGGACGTGGCGGAGAGTCTCGTTGAGGCCTTAAAGCAAGATATTCTTGATCAAACATAAGTATGGCGTATGCCAGCAAAGGGTCATTGCCATTAAGTTAAGAATTTAATGCAATTAAAACAATGTATTGCGAACCCTATGATTGGTATGAACCACAAAATATATGCCGGATCACTATCTTAGAACGGCCAGACAATCGGAATGATCCATAATGCCACCACCCCTTCCAGTAAAGTCAATGGTATCCCAAGCCTGAAATAATCACCGAAACGATAACCCCCCGGCCCATAGACCATCAAATTTGTCTGATAACCAATCGGCGTCATAAAACTGGCGGAAGCGGCAATCATGATCGCCACTGAAAACGGCAGTGCGCTCACCTCCAACGCATGGGCGCTACTGAGCGCGATGGGGAACATCAGGATGGCGGCCGCATTATTGGTAATAACTTCGGTCACCAATACGGTCGTTACATAAATGATCACCAACAACACCCAAGGGTCATTGGCGGCCACGGATAACGCCTCCTTGGCAATCATATCGGCCAGCCCGACCTTTTCGACCGACGCCCCCAACGCAAATGCGCACGCGATCACCAAAAGCACGTTAAAGTCGATGTCCCTTTGCGCACCTTCCAACGTCAAACACCCCGTCAGTAACATGGCGGCAACCGCGAGGATCGAGGCCTGTAAAATCGGCATGACATCAAAGACCGTTAGCATCAGCATCATGACCATGATCGACAATGCCCAAGGCGCGCGTTCATGGCGGACATGCCCTGAGTTTTCCAGTTTACCGATTAATAAAAAATCACGGCTATTGCGGTATTTAAATAAAAACCCTTTTTCAGCTTCGATTAACAGGGTGTCTCCCGGATGCAGGGTAATGTCCCCCAGCTTGCCTTTTATGCGCTGTCCGTTCCGGGAAATCGCCAGCACGACCGCATTGTAGCGATGGCGAAAACGGGCTTCGCGCAGATTGGTATTGGCTATCGGGCTTTCCGCCGAGATGACGGCCTCAAACAAACGCCGTTCGTTTTGGCGGCTGTCCAATTTGAACGTTTGCTTGGTGGCAACCACTAGGCCACGGATACGCCGCAATTCGACCACGGACTCGACGGCGCCAGCAAAAACGAGATGGTCCCCGGGCAATATTAACGTGTCAGGTGACACCACGGAGAATATCTGGTCGTCCCGGACAATTTCTATTAAATACAATCCGGGTAAATGCCGGAGCCCGGCTTGTTCCACGGACTGTCCTGCCAATTCGCAACCCTCCTCAACCTGCATCTCCAGAAGGTACTCGCGGACATCATCAAACTGTTCTATGGAGCCGGTCCGTTCAGGCAGCAGCTTTTGCCCCAGTGTCACTAGGTAAATACAACCTATCAATGCGACCGGCAAACCTACATAGCCGAGTTCAAACAAACCCAGGCCACGCACATGCGCTTTCTGCATCAGGCCGTCAACGACCAGATTAGTGCTGGTGCCGATTAAGGTGCAGGTGCCCCCCAATATTGCCGCAAAACTCAGTGGCATTAAGAATGTTGAAGGTTTAAAACCGGAACGCTTGCACCAGTCCTGAATCGCGACGGTAAACATTGCCACAATGGGGCTGTTATTGATGAAAGCGCTCATGGCGGTGGCCGGAAAAACCAGCCGTATTAACGCTTCTGTCGGGCTTTTGGGTTTTCCCAGCAACACGCGGCTCATCCAGTCCACCGCACCGGTTTCCCGCAAGCCGGCAACAACGGCATAAAGTACGGCAATAGTGGCCATCCCCTTATCCGAAAAGCCTGCCAATGCTTCAGCAGGTGACAAAATGCCCGTGACCAAGATAAAAGCGAGCACAAAAATCAGCACGGCATCTGCCGGAAAACGGTTACTGGCCAACATGCCCAAGGTAACCAACACCAGCCCTGAAACTATCCACATTTCAACTAACATCATTTGACAATCCTTTTTTTCATACACAATCATTTGATAACTGTTTATGGGCAAGCAAAGAATTTTATTCCCACAAACGTTGGGTAGCTATTAATTAATGGCACAGCAGGATTTTTCGCTTAGGGAGGAATACGAAAACTTATGCAAGCGCATTCTGTAGGTATGTCCGTGTAGCGCGAATAGATCCGCAGCTACAATCGCTAAGCTTATTTCGTGCCCATTTCCCTTACCGCCTTTGATCTAAGCCAATGGCAATGGTTGCCGGATAAAAATTTTGCGCTGATAGGGGATCGGCGCCCGCCAATAGCCGGCTTATGGATAAGCTATGACATCGGTCTGGCTTATAAAAACGTTTCATAATTGTCTCAATATGAAATATTAATGGTTCATTATTGTTTATCTATGAAGCAGGTAATTAAAAAAATGAGTTCATATTTCCGCTAATGCTTGGCATTTGAATAGGTTAACCGTCCAGTATGGACTGGCCTAACAATTGCATTAGCATTTTATTATATTCCTCCGCAACAATTGGCGATAATATACCAGATGATTATCAATGGGTTTGCAATAGCTAACTTTGTCAACGGCAGGTCTGTATCCCTTTTTTATGATTAACCGCATAAGACAGCATTGGATTGATGGCGCTATGAAACAGCAACCGCTAAATGAGCTTCGTGCAAGTTATAAGGCCCGGATGGACGGACTGGGTTTGTTGCTGATTGAGGCCTTTCATTATTTGGCGCTTTTTGTCATCGGCGCAAGTATCGTTTGGTCAGCGGTCGTAGCCTATGCAGGTATGGTCGCCCAAGGCCACGCGACAATAGGGGACATTTTGTTGCTGTTCATTTATCTGGAATTGGGTGCGATGGTCGGCATTTATTTTCAGACCAATGTCATGCCGGTGCGCTGCTTGATTTTTATCGCCATCACGGCTTTATCGCGGTTGCTGATCGCCGATGTCCAAGCGCATCACACTGCAGGCATGGGGATTTTGTTGATATCCGTGTCAATATTATTATTGGGCTTATCGACCTTGGTGATAGGCAAGTTTGCGGACAAGCCATGAGGCTTGCCGCATTTTTGAAACCCAATAATGTTGGGCATATATTAACGCCTTGCCTACTGGAGCTGTGGGTTTTAGGCGAAGGGTCAATCTTGTCAAAGTTTGCAAGTGGGCGGGTTAGTTTATGGGCATTAAGACTGGAAAGCTAAAAATCGACGGGATGCACTGTTCAGGTTGTGAGGACATCATAACTGCGGCCGTTAGCGGGCTGCCCGGCATCCGGAAAACGAAAACCAGCTACCGCCAGCAAACTGTCGATGTCGAATATGACAACCTGTTGGTCGATGAGGCGCGTATCCGCCAAGCCATAGAGGCCAAGGGTTATGGCGTGGTGATAGGGCCTTCAACATTGGCTAATGTTCGCCATGCTTTTACCTTCCTGCTGTTACTGTTATTGGTTGGCGGAGTGGCATTTTGGGGCAAAAGCCAGATGCCCGGCGTGATGCAGCAAATCCAGCCACACATGGGCTTTGCCGTGCTGTTCAGTATCGGTTTTTTGACGGGGTTCCATTGCATCGGCATGTGCGGCGGCTTTGTGGTTGGCTATACCGATGCCAGCCGCTCTAAAGCCCGCCAAGTGTTGGCGCATTTGAGTTACGGTTTTGGCAAAACCCTGTCTTATGCGGCACTGGGCGCCGGTTTTGGTTTGTTGGGTTCGGCCATTGCCATAACCCCCCAGATGCGTGGCGGCGCGGCATTGGCGGCTAGTGTTTTCCTGCTGCTTTATGGTTTGAAGATGCTCAATGTGTTTTCCGTCTTAAGGCATTTCACTTTGCGCTTACCAAAGGCGGTGAACCGGAGTATAACGAGTCATTTACACAAACATCGTAGCCCATTGCTGACGGGATTATTGACTGGCCTGTTGCTGGGGTGCGGCCCTTTGCAAGCCATGTATGTGATGGCGGCCGGTAGCGGTGATCCGTTAGAAGGTGCAACTATTTTATTGATGTTCAGTTTGGGGACGTTATTGCCATTGCTGGGTTTCGGTTTATTCGCAAGCCTATTGTCGTCAGCAGTCATGCGGCAACTGGTGCGGGTTTCGGGGATATTAGTGATAGCAATGGGGTTGATGATGGCGGGCCGCGGTTTGAAAATGCTGGAACCCATCCAGGCCCCTTCCACGATGGCCCCACATATGCAGCAACCCCGTTGAGGCTATGATGGGAACAGCGCAATGATTGACAGGAGAGAAATATGCCGGACCTAACCCAAATCCCACCTAAACCCGGCGTATTCCGCCGGGAGATAGGTGCAGCCCTCTTGCTGAAAGTCATTTTGTTGGTTGGGCTTTGGTTCCTGATTTTCCGCTGGCAGGACAAGCCGGCCAACAAACCAGATATTGCCGAACATTTTGTGTTGCCCACCGGGCAACACCCCGATTTTTCTTCACACGCTATAAAGGAGCCCCGCCATGATCGGTGACGATATTGTCATGTTGTCCAGGCTGCAATTCGGCCTGACCGCGCTGTACCATTTTTTATTCGTGCCGCTGACGCTGGGCATGACCTTTATCCTCGGCATCATGGAATCCGTGTATGTGATGACCGGCAAGGAAGTTTATAAGGACATGACCAAGTTTTGGGGCAAGCTGTTCGGGATTAACTTTGCAATGGGCGTTACCACGGGCATTACTTTGGAATTCCAGTTCGGCACCAATTGGGCGTATTACTCACATTATGTCGGCGATATTTTCGGCCCTCTCCTTGCCAGCGAAGGCTGGATGGCATTCTTTTTAGAATCCACTTTCGTTGGCCTTTTTTTCTTCGGTTGGGACAAACTAACCAAAGTCCAGCATTTGGTGGTGACCTGGCTGCTCGCGGTTGGCACCAGTTTGTCGGCCTTGTGGATATTAATCGCCAATGGCTGGATGCAGTATCCGGTCGGTGCCGAGTTCAATTACGAAACCTTACGTATGGAAATGACCAGTTTCGCCGATGTGATCTTGAATCCGGTCGCCCAAGTCAAGTTCGTCCACACGGTCGCGGCGGGGTATGTCACGGGTTCCATGTTCGTGTTGGGCATCAGTTCCTGGTATTTGCTGAACAAACGCGACATCGGCTTTGCCCGCCGTTCATTTTCAATAGCCTCGGCATTTGGTTTGGCTTCGGTTTTGTCGGTGATCGTTTTGGGCGACGAAAGTGGTTACACCCAAGGCGAGACGCAAAAAATCAAGCTCGCCGCGATTGAAGCGGAATGGGAAACTGAAGCTGCCCCCGCCAGTTTCACGGCTTTTGGTTTCCCGAACCAAGCCACGCAACATACCGATTACGCGATCAAAATCCCGTATGTTTTGGGGCTGATCGCCACCCGCTCGATAGACGAACCTGTCAAAGGCTTGAAAGAGTTGCGTGAAGACAGTTTGGTGCGGGTCAAAAACGGCATGGTGGCTTATGGGGAATTGCAAAAATTGCGTAGTGGCGACCATAGCGATGCCACTTTGCAAGCGTTCGATGCCCACAAAGCCGATTTAGGCTATGGCTTGCTGCTGAAAAAATACACCGAAAACGTCGTCGATGCCGATACGGCGACCATCGAAAAAGCCGCCAATGACACCATCCCCAAAGTCGCGCCGCTGTTCTGGACGTTCCGCGTGATGGTGGCTTGTGGTTTTACCATGCTGTTTGTGTTTGCGATGACTTTTTATTATTGCGCGACCCGTGTCGCCGATCAAAAACGTTGGTTGCTGCGCATGGCGGTTTGGTGCATCCCATTACCTTGGATAGCTGCGGAAACGGGCTGGTTTGTCGCCGAAGTGGGCAGGCAACCGTGGACAATTTCCGGCGTATTGCCGACCCATCTGAGCGTATCCAGCATCAGCACTGGGCAATTGTGGTTCAGCATCGCCGGATTCGCCTTGTTTTACACGGTGTTGCTGATTATCGAAATGTATCTGATGCTCAAATATGTGCGCTTGGGACCCAGCAGTTTGCATACTGGGCGGTACTTTTTTGAGCCACAGGCAGGCCATTAACAAAACTAGGATGCGCCCAAAGGGCATAAAAGTTGATGACAGCAAGCCGATCAACACCATAGGAACAATACTATGAAACAGACCCAACTGGTTTTATTGCTGGTAGTCATGACAGGCACGGCTCACGCGGCGCAACCCGCCGACCCGGCACGTTTGGATGAAGTCGTGGCGCGTGGTGTCCATGTCATGCCGTTTGATTTGGACAAAACCCAGCATATTTTTAGCAAAACCGAGAATGGCGGTATCCAGCAAGTGGTTGCTAAAGATGCCACTGACATTCCACAAATCGCTTTAATACGTAAGCATTTGTCGGCGTTGGCGGCACGGTTTAGTGAAGGTGATTTCTCAGGCCCCATTCGTATCCACGGCGACACCATGCCGGGCGTGCAGGACTTGCGGGCAGGGTTCAAGCATATCCAATTCACTTACCGGGCATTATCTGATGGCGCCGAAATAGCCTACGTCAGCACCGACCCCAAACTGATAGGGGCGATACATCAGTATTTTGATGCCCAATTGAGCGACCACGCCCGCCACGCCGTGTCGGGGGCGCACCACCACAACCATTAATTGGCTAGATGCGGATTGCTGGGGTTCGCACACTCACCCCAGCCTACATTTTGAGGAGTAAACCATGTTCGATTATGAAACCATGCGTGTCATTTGGTGGCTATTCATCGGCGTTGTCGCCATTGCCTTTGCCGTCACCGAGGGTTTTGATTTTGGTGTCTGCACCTTGTTGCCGCTGGTCGGCAAAACCGACACCGAACGCCGCGTTATCATCAATACGGTTGGTGTGACTTGGGAAGGCAATCAGGTTTGGTTGATTTTATTGGGCGGGGCGATTTTTGCGATCTGGCCCGCCGTGTACGCGACGCTGTTTTCTGGCCTGTATGTCGCCATGTTGCTGGTGCTGTTTGCCTTGTTCTTCCGTCCGGCGGGGTTTGATTACCGCAGCAAACTGCCAGACCCACGCTGGCGCAACGCTTGGGATTGGTGCTTGTTCTTAGGCGGAACCTTGCCACCTGTATTGTTCGGCGTGTTGGTCGGCAATTTGCTGCTCGGTTTGCCCTTCCATCTCGACCAAGATTTGCGGGCTTTTTATGACGGCTCGTTTTGGGGCTTGTTGAACCCGTTCGCCTTGCTGTGCGGGGTCATCGGTTTGGCCTTGACCACTTTCCATGGCGCGTTGTTCTTAAAATGCCGCAGCGAAGGCGTGATTTATGAACGTAGCACCGCTGTGCTGAATATCTTGGGCCCTGTTTTGTTGCTGTTGTTAGGCATAGCCACCGTATGGACATTATTCGGCATAGACCGCCCAGAAATCACGCAAATGCCTGCGGGTGATGCGCCTTCCAATCCGATGAACAAAACGGTCATTGCTGCCGGCGCAAGTTGGTTGACCCATTTCTTGACGTATCCATGGATGCTTATTGCGCCAACAGTGGGTTTTATCGGATTGATTATGGCTTGGCTGTTTGGCAAAGGCGACAACCGTGTTGCGGCTTTGTTAAGCAGCAGCTTAGGCTTGACCGGACTGTTATTGACCATCGGTTTTGGCCTGTTTCCGTTCCTACTGATTTCTACCACCGACCCGCGCTCCAGCTTGACGCTTTACGATGCCAGTTCCAGCCACACCACTTTGCTGTGGGCGTTCTGGATCACCGTGGTGTTTCTGCCGATTGTGTTGTTGTATACCCGCTGGGTTTACAAAATCATCTGGGGCGACATCACCGAACAAACCATTTTGCAAGACACCCATACACTTTATTAAGGAGACGACCATGTGGTATTTCACTTGGCTACTCGGCGTAGGCTTTGCGGCGGCGTTCGCCATCATCAACGCGATGTGGTTGGAGTCGGTGTGCGACATCGACACCCACGGCATCGACCAATCCTGTGACAGTTTATCTGGAGGCAAACGCCATGACCACTGAACGCATTGTCCGCATCGTCGCGGGGATTTTTATTTTGCTGTCCTTAAGCCTGGGCGTGGAAGGCAGCCCATTGTTCCATCATCAAAACTGGCTGTGGTTCACCGCTTTCGTCGGTTTTAATTTGCTCCAAAGCGGTTTCACCCAATTTTGTCCGCTGGAAATGATCCTGAAAAAACTGGGTGTGAAATCAAGCTGTCAACAATAAAAAATAAAGAAACGTAGGGTGGTCTGACGCAGGAAGCCCACCGCTAACGATAAAAATTGAGTTGATGGGCTTCCTATCGTCAGCCCATCCTACATAAATTAATGAGGAACAAACATCATGGCTAAAATCGTAATCGTCGGTGCTGGTATTGGCGGCATCCCAATGGCATTTGAAATGAAAGACTTGGCGCGTAAAGAAGACGAAGTGGTGGTTATCGCCGATACGCCGACCTTCCATTTTGTGCCGTCCAATCCGTGGGTGGGCGTGAATTGGCGCAAACCAGAAGACATCAAAGTGCCGTTGGAACCCGTATTCAAAAAGAAAAAAATCACCTTCATCCAACAAAAAGTCGCCCGTTTCCAACCGGAACAAAACCAAGTCGAATTGGCGGACGGCAGCACTGTAGCTTACGATTATTTGGTCATCGCCACCGGCCCGAAACTGGCGTTTGAAGAAATTGAAGGTTTAGGCCCTCATGGCTACACTGAATCTGTCTGTCATGTCGATCATGCTGGTCCGGCAGGTGAGCGTTGGCAAGAATTCTTGCAAAACCCAGGCCCTATCATTGTTGGCGCGGTACAAGGCGCGTCCTGCTTTGGCCCGGCGTATGAATACATGTTCACCGCCGAAACCGACCTGCGCCAACATGAAATCCGCGACAAAGTGAAAATCACTTACGTCACTTCAGAACCCTATATTGGTCATTTGGGCTTGGACGGCGTCGGCGACACCAAAGGCATGTTGGAAAGCGAAATGCGCAACAAACACATCGACTGGATTTGCAACGCCAAAGTTGACCGCGTCGAAAACGGCATGATGTATGTCACCGAAGTGGACGACAGCGGCAACGTCAAGAAACAACATGAATTGCCATTCAAACACAGCATGATGTTGCCTGCTTTCAAAGGCGTGGACGCGTTGTTCGGCATTGACAAACTGACCAACCCGCGCGGCTTTGTCTTGGTGGACGAACACCAACGCAATCCGACTTATAAAAACATTTATTCGGTTGGTGTCTGTATCGCCATTCCGCCACAAAAACCCACGCCCGTACCGACTGGCATACCTAAAACAGGTTATATGATCGAGTCGATGGTCACCGCCACCGCGCACAATATCCGTGACGAATTGGACGGCAAAGAACCTAGCCACAAAGGCACGTGGAACGCGCTATGCCTCGCGGATTTTGGTGATTCCGGGATTGCTTTCCTCGCCATGCCGCAAATCCCGCCGCGCAATGTGCAATGGGCATCACGCGGCAAATGGGTGCATTGGGCAAAAATCGGCTATGAGAAATACTTCATGCGTAAAGTCCGCAAAGGCTTGAGCGAGCCTTTTTATGAGCGCTTGCCTTTGAAGATGATGGGCATTATGCGGTTGAAAAAGTAGCCTGTATGCAGCGATAGCGGAATACGGGGCTTCATAAACATTGCATTGCCTATAATCTACCCCGATAATTTGTTGAAATTTTCAACAACTCAGGAGTAAATGATGGCTACCGTTAATTTCAGTGTCCCCGATGAGGTAAAAGCCGCATTCAACGCTGCGTATCAAGGCCAAAATAAAAGCGCAGTCATCGCCGAACTGATGCGCGAAGCTGTCGAACGCGCAGTGCGTAAACAACAACACCAACAAGCGATTGCTGATCTGTTGGCTTTGCGTGGGCAAATCCCTGCCGTCACCGAGGAAGCCGTGCAAGCGGCGCGCGACGAGTTGCGGCAAGCATGACGTTTGTAGTGGTGGATGCCAGCGTCGCGGTGAAATGGCTGTTGCCGCAACAACGTGAAGAAGCTGATGTCGATAAGGCGTTACAGTTATTGCAAGCGGTTGGCCGTCAGGACATGCGGATGCTACAACCGCCGCATTTTCTCGCCGAACTGATGGGTGTGGTTGTCAGGCTCGCTCCCGACCATGCCGAACGGCTGTTTGCAGCGGTCCAACATTTAGAAATCTCGGTGGCGGATAATGCGGCGGTTTACCAAACGGCGATGCATTTAAGCCGTGAGCTTAAGCATCATCTGTTCGACACGCTCTACCACGCCGCTGCCTTGGAACGCAGGAATGCCGTGTTGATTACTGCCGATGCGGCTTATTACCGGAAAGCGTCGAGCTTAGGTCAAATCATCTTGTTGCAAGATTTTCCGGCAACTTAAAACTGTAGGGTACGCATTGCGTACCTTTTTGAAAGTCAATTTATTTGGAAATGGTACACACAACGTACCCTACACTATGAATTCATTGAAATTATTGCTCATTTGCTCTGTATTTAGCAGCATCGCCTACGCCGCTCCGCCGCTGACCTTGCCGCAGGCGATAGATTACGCATTAGCGAATAATCCTGAATTGCAGATCATGCAGGCTCGTATCGACCAAGCCCAAGACCAACTGGGTTTGGCGATGGCGAACTATTACCCGCAAATCAAAGCGGGTATCGCTTATCAACACAGCAATAACCCGGCGGAAGCGTTTGCAATGATTATCGCCCAACGGCGTTTGGATTTTGCCGGTACGGATTTCAACCATCCTGGCGGCGTGGACAATTTCCGCGAGCAAATCGGCGCGACGTATTCTTTATATAGAGGCGGTCAAGATAGCCACCAAGCGCAAGCGGCGGAATTAGGCGTGGCGGCTTCTGAGTTGGATCAAGCGGCGGTAAAAAACCGCTTGGTCAGCAACATCACCGCCGCGTATTACGCGCAATTGGCGGCGGTCGATGCCCAGCAAGTCAGCGAAAGCTCAGTTAGCGCCGTGCAAAGCGAGTTGACGCAATCACAAACACGTTTTGCTGCTGGTACGGTGCTGAAATCGGATGTGCTGTCCTTGCAAGTACAACTGGCAGAAGCCAAAGAAGCACAAATCCAAGCCGCTAATGCGGTCGAAATGGCGAACACCATGCTGAAAACCTTGTTGGGCATGTCAGCCAATGAGCCGTTGGCGATCAAGGAAACTTTGGCGCAAGCCTTGCCGAAAAATCCCCCTAAGTTTGATGCCTTATTGACGCAAGCCTTGGTACAACACCCCGAATTGCAAGCCGCCGCCAAGCGCGTCGCGATAGCAGAACAACAGCTCGCCGCCGCCAAAGGTGCGTATCTGCCCCGTGCCGATGCTTATGCCAGCTACGGTTTCAACAACCGCAGCCCCGATTTTGATACTGACCGCGATAATGTCAGTGTCGGTGTGCAAGTCGAGGTGGATGTGTTTAATGGTTTCGCCACCCAGGCTAAAGTCAAAAAAGCCGGACACGAACTGACTGCCGCGCAAGAAGCCCTGCGCCAACAACGATTACAAATAGAAAGCGCCGTGAAATCCGCACAACTGCGTTTGCAAGAAGCCTTGAACCGCGCCGATGTGGCGGCGGTATCTGTGCAAGCCGCCGAAGAAGCCTTGCGTTTGGTCAATGAACAACGCCAAGCGGGCGTGGTGACGGTGACACGTTATATCGAGGCCGAAGTGGCGCGGGATAAGGCGCACACGCGGCAAATCTCGGCAAGGTTTGATGCATTGAGGGCGGAAGCGGAACTGAAACAGGCGACGGGTGGGTTTTAAGCTAGGCAATTTATTGTTGGGCGAGTGCTGACAGCCAACAACAGATGCGCCTTGATGGGGTATGCTATCGTTTTATGGCCTGCGGTTAATCCCGCCTAGGCACATAAGCTTGCAACTTTTTTGACATCATGGAAGCACAGTAGTGAATAAGATTAGCATCATTAAGAAAAAACTATCCAATCCCCGCGTCAGAAGACGCTTGAAAATAGGCCTTTTCATTTACGGGGGGGTGATTATGATGGGGCTGGAATTTAAATTCGCCTATGACATTGGCTACTTTGACGCGCAGGCACTGAAAAAGGAGAAGAACGCCGGGCTGTCGGCTGCGCGGCTCGTGCTGACGCTTGAATCCGCCCAGCGGATCGTCACGGGTGCTCTAAAAGAAGACCCGACCAACCCGAAAACGATGGTGACCCAGATTTTTGATAACAACCAAAAACTTGCGAGCATTATTATCGAAAACGACAAGCAAAAGAAAGTTGCTTGGATTATTGATATGCGCTTGTTTTTTACTGGCGATTTATTCAATGGCGACGGGTATAACTTAAGCGAAGGTATTGAAAAACAAAATAATATCATTCGCAACGCTGATTGACTGCCTATAACCTTGATGCAATTTATCGTAGGATGTACCCAAAGGGTATAAAGGCTGACGTAAGGAAGCCCATCAACATTTGAAAGAAACCGATGGGCTTCCTCACTTTCAGACGTAGGGTGGGCACCAACAGTAGTCGCTTAAAGCGCCTACTGTTGGTGCCCACCCTACATTAGAACACCGAGTTCAACAGGATTTTCCGCAGGTTACCAAGCTCTAGCTTGGTAACCCAAGTCTCAGAAGCTTTAGCTTCGAGAATTCTGGAAGCTAGAGCTTCCTGCCCTGCATTCCCAAGCTGGAGCTTGGGAACGAGAGTAAACGAGAGTAATCGCAGTATCCACTGATTGCCCATAACAGATAAAACGGGTGTAACCCATCCTACGTTTAACAGGATTTGTCCATGACTGACCAGCTGACATCTTTCACCCCACCAAAATGGCTAATCCCCACCGTAGCAATCGGCGGATTATTATTGGTAATTCTTTTCGCATTAGGCTTTCTCGGCGGCGAAGAAAAAATTGAATCTGGCACCACGGCAAACGCCGCCCAAACTCTACCGGCCAATTCCGACACAATAACCGTCAGCCGCCAAGCTGCCGCCAATGCCTTGGCGTGGCAGGGCACAGTACGCTCGCGGATTGCCGTGAAAATCGCGCCGAAATTGAACGCCCGCATTGTTGAAATCCTGGTGCATCCCGGTGAGCGGGTGAAAAAAGGTTCGGTGTTGGCAAGGTTGGATGACCGCGATTTACGCGCCGCCAGCAACGCCGCGCAAGCCGCACAAGCCGCCGCCCAAGCCCAGGCCGCGCAAGCGCAAACGGAAGAAAAGCGCATCATTGACTTATACCAAAAGCAAGCCGCAACCCGGCAAAATTACGATGCCGTGCTGGCGCAAGCTAAAGCCGCACGGGCGATGGCGAACCAAGCCGCCAGTGCCGCGCAACAAAGCCAAGTCATGTTAGGTGAGAATATCCTGTACGCGCCGTTCGACGGCATCATCGGCGAACGTCTGCAAGAGCCGGGCGACATGGGTTTACCTAACCAACCGATAGTCACTTTGTTGAAACCCGATGATTTACGTTTGGAAGCGGCAATTTCCAGCCATTGCGCCGAAACCATCCAATTAAGTATGTCTGTCACGGTACGCATTGATGCCTTGCACCAAACCTTAACCGGAAAAGTGGATGAAATCGCGCCGGAAACCGATCCGCAAACCCGCAGCCAAGCCATAAAGATCAGCCTGCCCAAAGTCCAAGGTTTACAACACGGGCAATTTGGTTGGCTGGAATTGGCTTGCCAAGCCGAACAGACCGCGTTGCTGATCCCGGCAACCGCCGTTTTGCATTACGGGCAATTGCAAGCGGTTAAGGTCGTGGAAGGCAAACAATGGCATACACGGCATATCCGTACAGGCAAGGTTTATGGCGAGCAAGTTGAAGTGTTGTCCGGTTTGCACGAAGGCGAAACGATTTTGCTAAACAGCAGGTTGTGACCATGAGTATCGAAACCAAAAAAGACAGCCTAACCGTCGCTATCGTCCGGCTATTCACCACTTCGCATTTATCCTTGCTGTTCCTGATTATCTCTTTGCTGGCGGGGGCGGCGGCGTTATTTTTGACCCCGCGCGAGGAAGACCCGCAAATCATCGTCCCTGTGATGGACGTGTTCGTGCAAGTGCCGGGCGCATCTGCCGAGGAAGTCGAGAAACAAGTCACCACGCCGCTGGAAACTTTGCTACGGCAAATCCAAGGTGTGGAATACGTTTATTCCGCCTCGCGCCCTGGTGAGTCCGTCGTTACGGTGCGCTATTTGGTCGGTGAAAATCTGGAAAACAGCGTTATCAAAACCCGCGACAAAGTGCTGGCCAACCAGGATATCATCCCGCCTGGGGTCACTAATTGGTTGGTCAAGCCTGTAGAAATCGACGATGTGCCGATTTTGATGCTGAGTTTGTCACCGCAACGGTCAGATATGGAAGCGACCGACTTGCGTCGTGTCGCCGATGAATTGGTCGAACGCTTGCGCGAAGTCGATAACGTCGGTAAAAGTTGGGTAGTCGGCAGCGCACCACGGCGAATTTCTATTTATCCAGACCCTGCCAAATTACAAGCAGGCAATATCACTTTACTGGACATCCAACAGGCTTTGGCGAAAAACAACGTCAATCTGCCTGTCGGCACGCTCACCGAGCAAAACAAAGAAATTATTCTCGAAGCCGGCCCGCATTATCAAACTGCCGAACAAATCGGCGGCACGGTGGTGAAAGTCGTAGAAGGCCGTTTGCTGACTTTACGCGATGTCGCGCAAATCATTGACGGCGGCGCGGACACCGACACTTACACCCGCATCGGCTTTGGCCCTGCGGTGGCGCACATGCAAACCGCCGGGGAAGTTGCCAAATTACCCGCCGTGGGCGAAGAACGCCCGTTAACGACCATCGCCATCGCCAAACGCAAAGGCAGCAACGCCGTCAGCGTCGCCGAACAAGTCTTGACGGTCACCGAACAGCTTAAAGGCACGTTAATCCCCGACGATGTGCTAATCACCATCACCCGCAACTACGGCGAAACCGCCGACCACAAAGTCAATGAATTGGTCATGCACTTAAGCATCGCCATTTTGACTATCATCGTCTTGCTGGCCTTGTCCTTAGGCTTTAAAGAATCGTTGATCGTGTCCTTAGCCGTGCCGATGACCTTCGCCGTCACCTTGCTGTGCGATTACCTGTTCGGTTACACCATCAACCGCGTGACCTTGTTCGCGCTGATTTTGTCGCTAGGTTTGCTGGTCGATGATCCGATTGTTGATGTCGAAAACATCCACCGCCACTACAAACTGCGCAAAGAACCGCCTTTGCAAGCTTTGCTGAGCGCGGTTGACGAAATCCGCCCGCCCACTATTTTGGCAACTTTCGCGGTCATCATGTCCTTCGTGCCGATGTTTTTCATTACCGGCATGATGGGGCCGTACATGGCGCCGATGGCCTTTAACGTGCCTGTGGCGATGTTGATGTCGTTGGTGATTGCCTTCACCGTCACACCGTGGGCGAGTTTCAAGTTACTGAAAGGCGATTATGGTAAAGACCACGGTGAAGCGTTCGATTTAAAAACCACACGCGGTTTCAAAATCTACCAAGCCATCGTCGCACCGTTGTTGGCGAGCAAAGCTAAGGCGTGGCTATTCTTATTAATAGTCATGATCGCCTTCGTCGCTTCAGCCATGATGGCGGTGACGCGCATCGTGCCGCTGAAACTGTTACCGTTCGATAACAAAAACGAATTGCAGCTTATCGTCGACATGCCTAAAGGCAGCAGCTTGGAAACCACCGACGAAGTCGCGGCGGCGTTGGGGCATTACCTCGCCACGGTCAACGAAGTCAGCAGTTACCAAAGCTATGTCGGCTTGTCTTCGCCGATGGATTTCAACGGCATGGTGCGCCATTACTATCTGCGTCAAGGTGCGAACGTTGGCGACATCCGCATCGTTCTGGCCGACAAAAAACACCGCGACCAACCGTCGCACAATATTGCCCTGCGGATCAGGCCAGAAATCGAACGCATAGCCAAACAGTACGGCGCGAACATCAAAATTGTCGAAATGCCACCGGGGCCGCCGGTGTTGTCTACTTTAGTTGCCGAAATTTACGGCCCGCCGGAAGCCAGTTATGCCGATTTGCTCCACGTCGCCAAACGGGTGCGTGGTGACATCGAAAAAACCGCAGGTGTGGTCGATGTCGATGATTTTGCCGAAGCCGAACACGGCAAATTGCATTACCTAGTTGACCACGACAAAGCGGCCTTGCTGGGCATTAGCACCGCGCAAGTCGCGCAAACCTTGCAATTGGCGATAGCGGGCGGCTCGGTGGGCGTATTGCATATTCCTCAAGAACGCCAACCCTTAACCATCCAATTGCAACTGCCACGGGCAGCGCGTTCTTCCGAAGCCGATTTATTGGCCTTATCGGTGCAAACGAGCAACGGGCAACTGGTGCGCTTAAGTGAAATCGGCAGTTTCAAACACGAACAAGGCGAGCGGGCGATTTACCACAAAAACTTGCAACGCGTCGCTTATGTGACGGGCGAAATGGCAGGCCGCAGTCCGGTCGAAGCGATTTTGGACTTGTTCGGCACGTTTGATGAAAAGCCGTTGCCGGACGGTTATAAAGCCGAAATGGCAGGGGAGGGCGAGTGGAAAATCACCGTCGATGTCTTCCGCGATTTAGGGCTGGCTTTCGGCGCGGCAATGGTGATGATTTACGTCTTGCTGGTCGGGCAAACCGGATCGTTGGGCGTACCGTTGATTATGATGATCGCCATCCCCTTGACCGTGATCGGTATCATGCCCGGCTTTTGGTTCATCAATTTATTCACCGAACCCGTCGGCGGCTACGCAACCCCGATTTACTTCACCGCCACGGCGATGATCGGCATGATCGCGCTAGCGGGCATCGTGGTGCGCAACTCGATTATTTTGATCGACTTTATTGAAAACATTTACCGTAATAATCCGCTGATTAGCTTGGCGGATGCGATAGTCGAAGCAGGCGCAACGCGTTTGAACCCGATATTTTTGACCGCCGCCTCGGCGGTGCTGGGTTCGATGATGATTGTGTTGGATCCAATTTTTTCCGGTTTGGCCTGGAGCTTTATCTTTGGGATTATCGCGTCAACGCTGTTTTCGTTGGTGGTGATTCCGGTGGTGTATTTCTTGATAAAACGGAATATGCCGAAACAAATCATTCAGGAACAATAAGCAGCGGTTTCTACCCGAGCCGCTTTGTAGGGTGGGCACCAAAAGTAGGCGCTTTAAGCGACGCTGTTCTGCACACCATTTTCGGATGAATAGCGGGGTTGAACTATTGGGTGAAGGCCAATCCTATCGTTGCTGGGGCAAAAACCTAGGTTTGTACTCCTCGCCCATTTGTAATAAGCAGCAATTCTATCCAGCCGCTTTTGCCGTCAGCCGATAAACTTTATATTCCGTGCGCTCCAGTGCAGGTGGATTCCCCTCAAACACGCTTTCAACATGAGTCAATTCGACATGGAAGGCTTGTGAATACAGGGTTTTAATTTCCTCAGAGATACCCAAGGCTTGGTCGTCGGTTTCATCCGGCCCGGCATCTTCGGTGGTCAATAAAAACACGTCGGCGGTGGCGGGGGTTATTCGCCGTAATTGCGTGACATAAGCCCCACGGATATGTTCGGGCAGGGCGGTGAGGGCGGCGCGGTCGTAAACAGTATCAATCCGCCCCAAATCCGCTGGCCTGAGCGCGAAATAATCGCCGCATAAAATGCTCAAATTGCCGTGTTGCCATAGCGTCAATTTCCCTTGCCGGGTTTGTTTGGGTTTTAACTGGTTGTCTCGGAAAAACGCCCGCACGGCAATCGGGCTTAATTCCACGCCTATCACCTCATGGCCTTGCGCGACTAGCCACAGCATATCCAAACTCTTCCCGCACAAGGGCACAAAAATCCGGCTACCCACCGCCAGATCTAATCGCGGCCAGAAGCGGCTGAGCAAGGGGTTGACCGCTGCTTGATGGAAATCGGTCTGGCTATCACGCCAGCATTGCAGCCACAAACCGTTGTCAGGGCTGATCATGCTTCGCTAAAGTTCAGGAAGCGGCCTTTGTAAGCTGCGCCATTTTCCATGACCTGTCCCGCAGGCCGCATGGAGCAGGCATAACCCAAGTGCGCCATGGCTTTGCAAAAGCCCACACGGTTACCGCGATCCGGGTCAACGATGATGATTTGCGCTTCAGGGGCGGCGTGGCGGTCGATGAACCTGGCGAGCTGTTCCGGTTGCTGGCGTTCGTACAGCACGTCACTGCCGATAATCAGGTCAAACTCGCCCAAACCAGGGTTGTCGCCCGCCCAATTGCCGGGTTGGTATTTCATCGGCGCCAGTCCGTTCAATTGCAGGTTGGCTTCTAAAAACGTTTGGCTTAACGGATGCCAATCACTGACGGTCATATCGCCCGCCCGGCGATGGATGACCAAGCTTGCCAACGCCAGCCCTGCGCCAATCTCCAAAATGCGTTTGCCAGTCAGGTCAAAACCGTGCATCGCCAAGGCAAGGATCCGCGCCGATGGCCAAATATGCCCAAACAGAGGCCAGCTTGCCGGGGAAATGCCCGCCCGTTCCGCCGCACCGTGCGGGTCTGCATATTGCTGTAAGTCCAGTAAGGAGCGGATCTGATAGTGTAAACCGCCGACCGTGACGGTTTCGAATTTGACATGATAACCTGGCATGACGCTGTTTTCTCATAAGGGTTGTGATTCTAATCGCAAGCACAACCGTTCCTAAGAAGAGGCATACAGACCGACAAGGCTGCCATAGGGTAGCACTTTGGAGGGATGAGGGTTAGATTAAATGGGTTACTAAATTGATGTTACGCAGACATTTTCTGCGAATTGGAAATAAAAAATAGTGAGTCGCTATCGCGACGACTATTTAATCGGGTTCTCGCACCCGACGGCGAGATACTTTCTTTTGCGCCGCCAAAAGAAAGTATCCAAAGAAAAGGCGTCCCGATTGCCGCTTCATCCTGCGCTCCTCGGTTTTGTCGGGGGTCGGTAGAAGGGGCTTCCTGCCCCTCTACCGACGAGCGGCATCCCTGCCGCTCCCCTTCGGGCTGATCCCAACAAAACCTGCGGTGCTCGGCGCGGCAAACGGGAGCAAAAACACGTTACTGCGTAACATCAGTTGCTAAAAAATATAACGGGAAGTTTAAGGCATGTAAGATTAAGGCGGTTTTTTTAGGATATGGCAATAAATTCGGCCTGAAGCCAAAAGACTCTATCGGGGCTTCAGCAAAGAGATAAGCTAATGGGAGTTTTATATCTTTTTTAATGGGCAATACCTTTCGTTGCCAGTTTTTAAATCAACCAAACACAACACCATGAAACGCTTATTCTTCGGCCTAGAACCCACTGACGAAACCCGCGAGCGCTGCACAAGCATCATTCAAGCCATCGCCAACGGTGCAAACCAACCTGTTCCGGCGGCAAACCTGCATGTGACCTTGGTGTTTTTAGGTTTACTGGATGCCGCTAAAGAAAGCGCGTTGCTTGAGGATGCTGCAACGGTGGCCTGCGCAAAAACCGCTATCATCTTTGACCAGTTAAGCCATTGGCAAAAGCCCGGCATTTTGTGTTTGGCCGCCAGCGATACCGCCCCTGAACTGTTATCGTTAGTCGGGCAATTAACGGCATTATCGAAAAAATGGGGGGTTACCCTTGACGGACGGCCTTATCAGGCGCATGTCACGCTCGCCAGAAAGGCCAAACACCCCGTCGGCTTAGCATTCGGGCCGGTTATTTGGCAAGCCGATACGTTTTGTCTGTTTGAATCCTGTCCGGTTGAAAATGGCGTGGAATATCGCGTGCTCAAGCGGTGGCCAATGGCTGGCCAAGTGGCTATTGGAAGCCTAAAAAGACCAACACCTTGAAGCCAAACTTGCCAAACCTATCAGGCATCGCGGTAATCGGTTGATTTGATCCCGTATTTTTGCAGTTTGCCGTAAACCGCGCGGGTGCTTATGTCCATGTCCACGGCGATTTTTTTTATATCGCCATGATGCTGTTTTAAGGCGTTTTCAAGGTATGCCTGCTCAACGTTGCTGATGGCCTGTTCCTTGATGTCTTTCCAGTTTTCAAGGTAAGGCATCGGGGCGGGGAGCTCCAAATCCAATACCGTCATTTCTTTGCCTTGGGTAAACAAAATGCTGCGTTCCAAGATGTTTTCCAGTTCGCGCACATTGCCCGGCCATGCGTAGCGGCGGATTTTCTGCATCACCTCGCGGCTGACGGATTCCACTTGTTTGTTATATTTTTTGTTCAAACGTTGGACAATGTGCTGGACTAAAAAAGGCAGGTCTTCCGGCCGTTCACAAAGGGGCGGGATGCTTAAGCGGATGACGTTAAGGCGGAAGTACAGGTCTTTGCGGAATGGCCCTTGCTTGGCGAGCGCTTCCAAGTTTTGGTTGGTCGCGGAGATGATCCGCACATTGACCGGCAGCGTTTGTTTGCCGCCTACCCGCTCCAGTTCGCCTTCTTGCAGCACCCGCAGCAGACGGGTTTGTGCCGCTGGCGACAAGGTGTCCACTTCGTCCAGGAATAGCGTCCCGCCTTCCGCCCGCTCAAAATAGCCTTGGTGCACTTCGATTGCGCCTGTGAACGCGCCTTTCTCATGGCCGAACAACGCGCTTTCAATCAGGCTTTCAGGGATCGCCCCGCAGTTGATCGCCATAAACGGCTTTTGGCAGCGGTCGCTCATGGCATGGATGGCTTTGGCGATCAATTCCTTGCCGACACCGGTTTGGCCTTGGATCAGCACGGTCGCCAAGGTGGGTGCGACCACTTCTATGGATTGCAGGATTTTCTGCATGGTCGGCGATTTGGCAATAATCGCGGGAGGCTGGTATTTTCTGGATGCAGGGTTGCTTTGCTTATGCCAGAGCTGTTGCATGCTTGCTTCAATACGTGAGTGCAGGGCATCCATATCCTGGATTTCCTTAACGGGCGTGGTGTCCGTGTATTCCATGCCCGGATGGCCTTTTGCCGCTTCGCGGTTAGTGTAGACGCACACTTCGCAGCCACCGTCATGGCGGGCAATGCTTTTTTTGATTTCGACTTTGGCATAACCGAAATTTCTGGCCGCAATGCCGCCAAAGACGCTGGACGTCATCCGGCACAGCTCAGGGAAGTTGGTCACTTGGGTGCCAAAAGGGCAGCAAGTGTTGGTGACGGTGATGCAATCGGGGTTGCTGGAAGCGAGGGAAAAGTTGCCGCCGATATTGTTTTTTAGGCCGAGGATGAGTTCGATATAACTGTCATTAGCCAGCGTCCCGTAGTTGGCGGTGTCTTCCCGGTAGCTTTGTTCAAAAAAACAGCCGGCGGTTTTGGCAATATGTTCAACCAGTTGTTCGCAGTGCTTTTGTCCCTGTTGTTCGCTGGCGTGCATCAGCTCCAGGATGAAGGTTTGCAGGAAAAAAATGGGCGTTATGTCTGACAGTGGCGGACGGTTCATAATCGTTTTGTGAAATGAAATTTCATAGATTGAAGCACAGCTTCTGTTAATGGGCAATGATAAAAAATATCTGTTTGATTTTATGAAGAAAAATACTTAGAAAATGCTGGCACGAGACTTGCAATTTTAAAGTTCCTACAACAATAAAAACGAGGAGATAACAATGGACGACAACAAACCGCCCCTAAACCCCCACCCGTTAAGCGAATATGTCGCTTGGGCAGGCAACCGCAATAAAGAACCGTTATTAGGGGTCCTGAAAGAGAAGTTGCCGAAAAATCCAGCCAGGGTTTTGGAATTTGCCAGCGGCAGCGGGATGCACATCAATTTTTTCGCGCCGCATTTTGGGCATTTGCATTTTCATCCTACCGATAAAGACATCGAAGTTTTTGACAACATTAAAAAACTGACCCTAGATCACAAGAATGATAATATCGCCGACCCTGCGCATTTGGATTTGACTGACCCGGAAACGTGGTTCAACTCGGGTATGCCCAATTCGTTCTCGGCGATTTTTTGCATCAATATTTTTCAAGTCGCGCCGATTTCAATTGCCGACGGCATGATGCGTTGTGCGGCGCATTTGCTTGATGACGATGGCATCTTGATGATTTATGGGCCTTTCCAAGTCGAAGGCGTATTTACCACGGATTCCAACAAGGAGTTCCATGAAAAGCTCAGCTCCGCCGGGGTTTCGGAATGGGGCCTGAAAGATGTGACGGATTTGAAAAAGGCCGCCGCCGATCATGGCCTGGAATTGAAAGAACAAATTGACATGCCCGCCAATAATTTCACTCTGGTTTTTGGCAAAAAACACCCATAACAAGCGTTTTGAAAACGCGGATATTAACCTACTAGGAAAGACCATGAGCAATATATTAAACGAAGTGTTAAGCGCGAACCGTGACTATGCGGCGAGTTTCGACAAAGGCGATTTGCCGATGCCTCCAGGCCGCCATTTTGCCATCCTGACCTGTATGGATGCCCGTCTCGACCCGGCCAAATATGCCGGGCTTTCCGAAGGCGATGCCCATGTCATCCGTAATGCTGGTGGACGTGCCAGCGATGACGCCATCCGTTCGCTGGTCATTTCCTACAAACTGCTGGGCACCCGCGAATGGTTTGTCGTCCATCATACCGACTGCGGTATGGAAACTTTCACCGATGACATCATGCGTGATTTGTTGGGCAGCAGCCTAAAAACCGCATCGGTGGATGAAACGGGTTGGCATGATTGCTGTGAAGGCCCAGGGTCTGCGGAAGGCAAATATATCGACTGGCTGACCATCAAAGACCAGGCGCAAAGTGTTTTGGAAGATGTTGTGCGCATCAAATCCCATCCGCTGGTGCCTTCGGATATTCCGGTTTACGGCTACATTTATGATGTGAAATCAGGCAGGCTGATTGAAGTGCCGGCGGCGCCAGCGGCGGGGAAGTAGGGCGCGATGAAAAAAAGTTCAGCCGTTATCATTGGCGTCGGGCCCGAACAAGGGCTGGGGGCTGCGTTGGCGAAGTTTTTCGCTGGCAAAGGTTTGCACGTTTTTATCGCCGGACGCAGTGAAGGCAAATTGCAAGCGGTCGCCGAAAAAATCAGGCAAACAGGCGGTACAGCCACGCCGGTCGTCACTGATGCGACGGTTGGACAGGAGGTCGCGCAGTTATTCAATCTGACGCAACGGGAGGGCTTTAGTGTCGATATTGCTGTTTACAATGTGGACAGCAATATCCCGTCGCCGTTATTGGAGACCGATGTCCAGACTTTTACCACGCTCTGGCAGCAAAATTGTCTGGGCGCATTTTTGTTTGGCAAAGAGGCGATAAACGTCATGCAGCCACAACAGGCCGGGACACTGTTTTTCACTGGTGCCACCGCATCATTGCGGGCCAGGCCGCCATTCACGGCATTTGCCGCCGCCAAAGCGGGGTTAAGGGCGTTGGCGCAAGGGATGGCCAGGGAGTTTTCGCCACAAGGCATCCATGTCGTCCATACCATTATTGACGGCGTGATTGATGGCGACCGCGCCAGGGAACAATTTCCCGACTATGTGAAGACTAAAGGCAATGGCGGCTTATTGCAGCTTGAGGCCATCGCGCAAACGTATTGGGCGATCCATCAGCAACCACTGAGCGCATGGACTCATGAGCTAGATTTAAGGCCGTTCAAAGAACCTTTTTGAAAGGGCGTTTTTCCAACCGTGTAACCGCCAAGCCGCTTGTGCTTGCCTTCAGCATGAACATCCAAGGGTGGCGGCAGCTTTTTATTCTTATTGAGGGAATTATCCTAATGAAACTTTCTGAAGCGCTTGCGGTTTCGGTTTTATTGTCCGTTGTGGCCAGTAATGCCCATGCCACGACTTACAATTTGCCTGAAAACGGCCATGATAACGTCATCACCCAATTCCAGGATGATGTGCCCTTAACCCGTGTGGAACAAAATGAGACTTTATTGGATGTGGCCCGGCGTTTTAGCTTGGGGCAGACAGAAATTGTCCGGTTGAACCCTGAGCTTGACCGCTGGCATATCAAAAAAAATGAGATCGTCCGCTTGGCCAACAAACGTATCCTCCCTGACACGCCCAGGGAAGGCATCACCTTAAATATTGCGGAATACCGGCTGTATTATTATCCGCCAGTCCAGGCGGGCGCGGCGCCACAAGTCATTTCCTATGCACATGGCATTGGCAGGCAAGATTGGAAAACCCCGCTGGGCAAAACCCATATTGTCCGCAAAGTCAAAGATCCGGCCTGGCATCCGCCAGAGTCGATAAGGCGCGAACACGCCGCCAATGGCGACCCTCTACCTGCTATTGTTGCGCCAGGCCCGCATAACCCTTTGGGGGCTTACATGTTGCATTTGGCTGTTCCTGGCGGGTATCTGATACATGGCACCGACATTGACAAGATTTACGGCATTGGCATGCAAATCACGCATGGCTGTGTCCGGATGTATCCTGAGGACATTGAGGAGCTATACCGGTCGGTGCCGGTCGGGACGCCGGTCCACATTGTCAAACAGCCCATTAAGGTAGGCTGGCTGGACAATGTCTTCTACATCGAAGCGCATCCCGACCTGGAAGGTGAGGAAACCACTTTGGAACAACGGGTTGCGATGGCTTTGGGGCTTATCCAAAAAGCCAATAACCAGGCCGTGCCTGAATTTGACCCAGAGGTTTTAAGGCGGGCGCTTAAGGCCTTGGACGGGAACCCTGTCGCCCTCTTTGAAAGGGCGCCGCCATTGCCGGAATTGCCAAAAGGGGCGGCACGCAAAATCGGGCTTACAGAGGGTGAAGGCTAACGCATTTGCGGGGAACCAATGTTTTGTTCAATTTGTGAGAGATATATTTTTTAGGAGGGGCAATACCGCTTGCCCATAAAAAAGCACAAACAAGTGGACTGTCAGCGCGATCCCCAGAATGGCGACGGCCAAGGTCGTGAGTACGCTTAGGTTCGTCCTGTAGCCTTCCGGGATTTCAACGGGCTTAAGGGTGCGGAGAAATGTCCGGTACTGGGCAATGGCGACACCCGCCGCCAATATGCCCAACACAATAAACGCGAGGCCAATCCAGAACGAGAAGCCCCTTTGTAGCGTCCCGCCATTTTGGGGCGAGAGCATGTGCACAAACAGGCCAAAGCGTTCGATCATGAAACCAAACGCCATAAACGTAAGGCTGGTGCGGTTCCAGGCAAGCAGCGTGCGTTCCGCCGCGAACAATACCCTAGGGTCGTTGAGTTCGGACATTTTAGTTACGGTGATATTTTTAAGTTTTCGATCAAGGCGTCCGCAAACTCACTGCATTTGACTTCGGTGGCGCCTTCCATGAGGCGGGCGAAATCATACGTGACCCGTTTGCTGGCGATCGCCGCGTCCATTGCCTGGATGACCGCATCAGCCGCTTCAGGCCACCCCAGATAACGCAGCATCATTTCGCCGGATAAAATTAACGACCCCGGATTCACTTTGTCCAGATCGGCATATTTAGGCGCGGTGCCGTGGGTGGCCTCAAAAACCGCCGTGCCTGTCTGATAGTTGATATTGCCGCCCGGTGCGATGCCTATGCCGCCGACCTGGGCCGCCAGTGCGTCGGACAGATAATCGCCGTTCAAATTTAGTGTGGCTATCACATCAAAGTCTTCAGGACGGGTCAGGACTTGTTGCAAGGCGATGTCGGCGATAGCGTCCTTGATTAAAATGCGGCCTGCCCCCAGGGCTTTGGCCTGTTCAAGGTTCGCTGCCTGCTCGCCTTGTTCCTCGCGGGTTTTTTCCCATTGCCGCCACGTATATGTCTGCGCGGCATAATCCCGTTCGGCGACGCCGTAGGCCCAATTGCGGAACGCCCCTTCGGTAAATTTCATGATATTGCCCTTGTGGACTATCGTCACGCTTTTACGTTTGTTGGCAATGGCATAATCAATCGCCGCCCGCATCAGGCGCGCCGTGCCTTCTTCGGAAACGGGCTTGATGCCTATGCCTGAGGTTTCAGGGAAACGGATTTTACTGAATTGTTCCGGGAAATTTTCTTGCAACAGACGCATGAAGCGTTGGTTTCCCTCGCTGCCTTGGGCAAATTCCAAACCTGCGTAAATGTCTTCGGTGTTTTCGCGGAAGATCACCATATCAACGGATTCAGGATGCTTCACTGGCGACGGCACGCCCTGGAACCATCTCACCGGACGTAAGCAAACATACATATCGAGCATTTGCCGTAGGGCGACGTTAAGGGAGCGGATACCGCCGCCGATAGGCGTCGTCAACGGCCCTTTTATTGAGACCAGATAATCCCGGCAAGCATCGACAGTGGCGTCCGGCAACCCATTGCCAAACATGCGGTGGGCTTTTTCCCCGGCATACACTTCCAGCCAATGGATTTTCCGTTGCCCCGAATAGGCGCTGGCAACCGCCGCGTCCAGCACCCGCACGGTGGCGCGCCAAATGTCCGGCCCCGTGCCGTCACCTTCGATGTAAGGGATAATGGGATGGTCAGGTACGGTTAGCCTGCCGTCTTGCATGGTGATGGGATGGCCTTTGGACGGTGGGATGGGCGTGGGCATGGCATCTCCTATTGTAATTGGGTAAGAAGGCATTGAGGCCGTTGCCCTTATCCGCAAAGCGGTTACGGTAAGATCGGTTGGTTTTTTGAAAAGGCTTTTAAGGGAAAGGGCGTGCCAATCATAGCAAATGCCGGGGGATTTGTAATAGCTGCTTCCGCCGTGTGTCCTGGCCCGCTTGGGGGCGGCTCCTGTTGGCTTTTGGCACAAAGCGGCGTGGACGGAGCCACATGTCCAGAATTCCCGCCATGTGGGCATTGGCCCGGACATAAAAAAGGGCGGTAAGACCGCCCTTTTTTGTTGTGCCAACTGATGTTTATTTCTTTTTCTCAACGGCTGGTTTTGCCGCTTCTGGCTTTTTTTCTTCCGCCACCGGGGCTTTTTCCTCGGTCACTTCTTCAACGATGGTTTCTTTGGCAACGGTCTTGCCGTCTTTGTCTTTGATTTCTTCTTCGACAACCACTTCTTCAGTCACCGGTTTGGCGGCTTCTGCCGCTGGCTTTGGCGCTTCGGCCGGTTTGGCTGGCTCATCTTTCATCAGGATTTCAACTTTAGCTTGTTTACGCAGGTTTTCCAGCATGTCCTGGACTTTTTTGCGTTGTAACATAGGCATCAGTTGTTCTTTGACGGCTTCCAATGGAGGTGGCGTTTGTGCGCGTGAATCTTCGCGTAAAATCACATGCCAGCCGAATTGGGTTTGGACGGGTTCTTTGGTGTATTTGCCTTTTTCGAGCGCGATCACGGCTTTTGAAAAGGGTTCGACCATTTGCCCTGCAACGAACCAGCCTAAGTCACCGCCATTTTGGGCTTCTTTTCCGTCCAGGGAGTTTTTGTTCGCCAATTTTGCAAAATCGGCGCCTTTGTCCAATTCAGCAATCAGTTTTTTGGCTTCCGCTTCGGTTTTGACCAAAATGTGGCGTGCTTTATATTCGGTATTGTTGCTGCCGGCACCGACTTTGCTGTCATACTCGGCTTTGATTTCTGCATCAGTGACCGGATTGGCTTTAATGAAGTTTTGCACTTCCGCTTGGGTCAAGATGGATTTTTTGGCTTCTTCCAAGCGGTCAGCCACTTCAGGGGTTTTATCCAGTTGCTTTTGGATGGCGTCTTGGACTAACAGTTCGCGTTGGATCAGCTCTTCGAGTAGTTTTTCTTTTGGGAACGCTTGGCCTTGTGAGCGTTCGGCAATTTCTTTTTCTAGGCTATCGAAAGTGGCTTTTGCGATGTATTTGCCATTAACAATGGCGATGGCGTCGGCTTTATTGATAACAGGTGCGCTGGCGTCAGTCGTCGCTTTTTGGTCACAACCTGTGGCAATGAGCGCAGTGCCGGCAACAAGCAATGGGATTAAAGTTTTTTTCATTACTGGGTTCCTTTAGTTTTGTTCAGAGGGTGAGAGGGCATTAATGCCTAAGGCATGAATTTGTTGTTTCATCAGGTCACCGAGGACTTTGTAGACCAATTGATGGCGTTGGACCAAGGATTTGCCCTCGAAAGCATCGGCAACAATCGTGATGTGATAGTGTCCGCCGCCGCTTCTGGCTCCGGCATGGCCTGCGTGGGCCGCGCTGTTATCAAGGATTTCCAGTAGTTCAGGGTGCAAGGCTTCAGTCAAAGCAGTTTTGATTAATTCGGTTGTCATTGGGGAAATACTTTTTTAAAGGGTTTAACGGTGACTTTGGCATAAACGCCGGCGTCAATATAAGGGTCGCTGCCAGCCCAGGCTTGTGCCGCAGCCAAGCTATCGAACTCCGCCACAATCAGGCTGCCGGTAAAGCCGGCTTCGCCCGGATTGTCTGTGTCTAAAGCCGGATGCGGGCCCGCCAACACGAGGCGCCCGGCATCCTGGAGCATTTGCAAACGCGCGAGATGGGCAGGCCTGGCGGATAACCGCTTGCTTAGGCTGTCCGCGACATCTTCGCTGATAATGGTATAGAGCACCTTATTCCTCCGTTTCAGGGACGTATCTATACAGGTAAACCATTTGTAAGATAATGAACACCACCATCATACCGGGCACACCAAAGGTTTTAAACGTGACCCAATCGTCGGTGTTGAAATGGAACATGACATAGAGGTTGATGAAACCCACGCCGGTAAAAAAACCGCCCCACAACATGTTCAGGCGTTTCCAGACCGGTTTTGGCAATGTCAGGCTGGCAGACATCATCCGTTCGACAAAAGTTTTCTCGCCGAAAAATTGGCTGCCGAAAAAAGCGATGCCAAACAGCCATTCGATGATGGACAATTTCCATTTGATGAATTGCTCGTCTTGCAGATACAGCGTCGCCCCGCCCATCACCACGACTAAGCCTAAGGTGATCCATTGCATGGACGCGACTTTACGGTAGCGCAACCAGGAATAGCTCACCTGGATAATGGTGGCAACCATCATGACGGCGGTGGCGACATAAATGTCGTAAACTTTGTAGGCGATAAAAAATAGGATAATGGGGAAAAACTCTAAGAGTTGTTTCATAAGCGGTGTTTTGAGGGTTTCAGACAGGGTTTTTGGCCTTAAACTGCACAGGCGGCAGTTTCATATCGTTTCATTGTAGAATTTTTGCCGATGAATGTACATGTTTGCATGACGGTTTCTGCTAGAATGCCTACCATTTTTGGAGCTCAGTGATGTCAGAACAAATCCGCACAGAATTGGAAGCCGCGGCATTCCGCCGTTTGCTCAAGCACTTACAGGAACATACTGAAGTGCAAAACATTGACCTGATGATACTCGCCGATTTTTGCCGCAACTGTTTGGCAAAATGGTATGCGGAAGCGGCAAAAGAACAAGGCGTGGCCGTTGATTACGAACAGGCCCGGGAAATCATCTATGGCATGCCCTATAAAAATTGGAAAGGACAATTCCAAGCGGATGCCACCCCCGAACAGTTGGCTGCCTATAACCGCAAATTGGAAAGCAAATGACGACAGCAACCCCTTATGACGCTATGTTTTCGGGTGTGATCGGGCAAGATTACGAGATGCTGAAGTTGCTCGCGCCGTTAGCGGTGGAAATGAGCCGACTTGTGGGCGCCACCGTCGGCCAGCATCCAAAAACGGACGATAAGCCGCTGAATGTGGTTGAATTGGGGGGCGGCACGGGCATCACCACCTTGTCGATATTGGCCGCAACCAATGCCATCCAGTTATTGAGCGTCGACAACGAACCCGTGATGCAGGGCCAAGCCCAAAAAAAACTACAGGCTTGGCAGGCACAGGGCAAGTTGGCGTTTTGTTTGGATGACGCCTTATCGGCGTTACAACAACTCGCCGACGGCAGTGTGGACGTGGTCGCTTCCGCCTACACGCTACACAACTTCCCCAACGGCTATCGCCAACAAGTCATTTCCGAAATTTTCCGTGTCCTGAAACCTGCTGGCCAGTTCGTCAATGGCGACCGTTACGCGCTGGATGATATAGACCAACATACGCGCACCACCCAGACGGAAGTCGGCCGCTATTTCCGCCTCCTCACCGCCGCCAATAAGCTCGATTTGCTGGAACATTGGATGGTGCATCTGTTCAGTGATGAATCAGAAAACCACATCATGCGTGAAAGCCTGGCATTACAGCAATTGGCGGCTGTAGGGTTTGCCGGTATCCATTTAAGCAACCGCAGTGAAGTCAACGCGCTGGTCACTACCTATAAACCCCGTTGACCATTAAGCAATTGAATAAAAGCGGTTATTGATACACTGGCCTGTGTTGACAAGCGTTTGACGAGCTGATATTTTCGCCCCCTGGCACTCCCTGTAGATGAGTGCTAATTTTGTAATAAGTTGAGGTCGGTGTGGGCAAACAAACGCAATTATTAAACGAAAGGTCACTGCAATTATTGAAAACGCTGGTTGAGCGTTATATCAGTGATGGCCAGCCTGTGGGTTCCAGGGCATTGTCAAAAGACTCGGATTTGAACTTAAGCCCTGCTACCATCCGCAACGTCATGGCGGATTTGGAAGATTTAGGGTTGGTGCATTCCCCGCACACCTCGGCGGGGCGGGTGCCGACCGTCAGCGGCTACCGGCTTTTTGTCGACAGCCTGTTGACTGTCCAGCCCCTCAACAGCCATGAGCTTAACCGTTTGCAGGGCACGTTGTCCGCCCAATACGACACCAACAATATGATAGGCGTGGCTTCACGGATGTTGGCGGATTTGACCAACATGGCGGGCGTCGTCACGCTGCCGCGCCGGGAAATCGTCTGCTTCCGGCATATCGAATTCCTGCCTTTGTCGCACAACCGTGTGCTGGTGATTTTTGTCACCAACGAGCAGGAAGTGCACAACAAAATCATCCTCACCGCCAAAAATTTTAGCCCCGCCGAATTGCAACAGGCCGCCAATTACATCAATTCCATGTACGCAGGCCGTAGCCTCAATGCCGTGCGCGAAGCCGTCATCCAAGAATTGCAAGATGACCAGGCCCGTGTCAACCAAGGTATGTTGGATGCCATCAGCATGGCGCAACAAGTGTTCAGCCAAGACGGGCAGAAAGACGATTATGTGCTGGCGGGAGAAACCAATTTGATGGGCTTTTCCGAGCTCTCCGGCCGGGACCGCCTGAAAACCTTGTTTGAGGCGTTTTATCAAAAACAAGGCGTGATCGACTTGCTGGACCAGTGCATGAAAGCCGAGGGTGTGCAGATTTTTATCGGCGAAGAGTCCGGCTATCAGGCGTTTGACCATTGCAGTCTGGTGACATCCTCGTATTCGGTCAGCGATGAAGTGGTGGGGGTGTTGGGCGTGATTGGCCCGACCCGTATGGCTTATGAAAAAATCATCCCTTATGTCGACATCACCGCAAAATTATTGGGCGCGGCCTTGAATCCGAAAGCGGCACCCCCATTGTAGGCATAGCTATTTGCATACCACGCGTTGGTCGCCACGGCGAGGCGCGTTTTTAACAGCGGAATCGTAGTGATGCCCGCCCGACACACCCCCACTAACATCCCGTAAAAGGTAAAAATAATGAGTAACGAGCAGGAAATTCCGGCATCGCAGGTAGATGCTGAAGTTGGAACTGAGGCGGAAACCGAGCAGGACGCGGTTGTCAGCGAAGAAACGGCTGAAACGGTTGCCGATACTGAAATCGGCGAGCATGAATACAGCATAGACGAATTGAAAAAGGAGCTGGGAGAGGCCAAACAGAAAGCCCAGGAAAACTGGGACAAGGCCTTGCGCATCCAGGCGGAAATGGAAAACCTCAAGCGCCGTACCCAAAAAGATTTGGAAGACGCGCATAAATTCGCGCTGACAGGTTTCGCCAAAGAATTGTTGCCGGTATTGGACAGCCTGGAATTGGGCTTGCAAGCCGCGACTGGCGATAATGACGAGGTCAAAAAATTCCGCGAAGGCAGCGAATTGACCATCAAACAATTTGAAGCGGCTTTTGCAAAATTTAACGTTGTGACCATCAACCCTGTTGGCGAGCCATTCAACGCCGAACACCACCAAGCGATGGTCATGCAAGTCGTCGAAGGCGCCGCACCCAACACCGTCGTGACCGTGTTCCAAAAAGGTTATTTACTCAATGGACGCTTGCTCCGTCCGGCAATGGTTGTCGTTGCCAAAGCAGCAGATTGACCGCAGGCTTGAAATTAACAAAAACAGCCTCATATCGCCCATAACAACAAACATTTACATTCAAGTCTGGAGAAAAATTCAATGGCTAAAATTATTGGTATAGATTTAGGGACCACCAACTCCTGTGTAGCGGTACTGGAAAACGGTATTGCTAAAGTTATCGAAAACAGCGAAGGCGCACGCACCACACCTTCCATCATCGCGTTCAGCAGTGATGACGAAGTGTTGGTCGGCCAATCGGCAAAACGCCAAGCCGTCACCAACCCTAAAAACACCTTGTTCGCGATCAAACGCTTGATCGGCCGCCGTTTTAAAGATGATGTCGTGCAAAAAGACATCAAAATGGTGCCTTACAACATCGTTGAAGCCGAAAATGGCGACGCCTGGGTTGAAGTCCACGGCAAAAAAATGGCGGCACCGGAAATTTCCGCCCGCGTGTTGATGAAAATGAAAAAAGATGCCGAAGCGTATCTGGGCGAAACCGTCACTGAGGCGGTCATTACCGTGCCTGCGTACTTTAACGACTCACAACGCCAAGCGACCAAAGACGCCGGCCGAATCGCGGGTTTGGACGTTAAGCGCATCATCAACGAACCAACTGCGGCGGCATTGGCGTTCGGTATGGACAAACCTAAAGGCGACACCAAAATTGCCGTGTATGACTTGGGTGGCGGTACCTTCGATATTTCCATCATCGAAATCGCGGAAATCGACGGCGAACACCAATTTGAAGTGTTGGCAACCAACGGCGACACCTTCCTGGGCGGTGAAGATTTTGACTCACGCGTCATCGAATATTTGGCGGAAGAGTTCAAAAAAGACACGGGCGTTGATGTGCATAACGACCCGTTGGCTCTGCAACGTCTGAAAGAAGCGGCGGAAAAAGCCAAAATCGAATTGTCATCCAGCCAACAAACCGATGTGAATTTGCCGTACATCACTGCCGATGCGACCGGCCCGAAACATTTGAACGTCAAACTGACCCGCGCCAAATTGGAGTCTTTGGTTGAAGAATTGATCAACCGCACCAAAGGCCCATGCGAAATGGCCCTGAAAGATGCGGGTTTGTCAGCCAAAGAAATCAATGACGTGATCTTGGTTGGCGGTCAAACCCGTATGCCGAAAGTCCAAGAAATGGTCAAAACCATTTTTGGCCAAGAGCCACGTAAAGATGTCAATCCCGACGAGGCCGTGGCTTTGGGTGCGGCCATCCAAGCGGGTGTCTTGGGCGGAGAGGTCAAGGACGTGTTGTTGTTGGACGTTATCCCATTGTCGCTAGGTATCGAAACCCTAGGCGGCGTGATGACCAAGCTGATCGAGAAAAACACCACCATTCCAACGAATGCGTCACAAGTGTTTTCAACAGCCGATGACAACCAAACTGCCGTGACCGTGCATGTGTTGCAAGGCGAGCGTGAAAAAGCGTCTGCGAACAAATCTTTGGGACGTTTTGACTTGTCGGACATCCCGCCTGCGCCACGCGGCATACCACAAGTTGAAGTGTCTTTTGACATTGATGCCAACGGTATCCTGAACGTGTCGGCAAAAGACAAGGCGACGGGCAAAAAGCAATCCATTGTCATTAAAGCCTCCAGCGGTTTGTCGGATGACGAAGTCGAACGCATGATCAAAGATGCCGAAGCCCATGCCGATGAAGACCGTAAACTGACTGAATTGGTCCACGCGCGTAACCACGCCGACACCATGATCCATGCGACTGAAAAATCGCTGAAAGAATTGGGTGACCAAGTCAGCAGCCAAGAAAAAACTGAAATCGAACATGCGGTCGAAGCCTTGAAGGCGGCATTGAAAGGCGATGACAAAGACGACATCGATGCCAAAACCAATGCCTTGACTGAAATTTCAGGCAAACTGGCGGAACGTGTTTACGCCCAAAAAGGTGCGTCTGAAGGTGGTGAAGCCCACACTAGCGGCGCTTCACATGCGGCGGATGATGGCGTTGTTGATGCCGAGTTTGAAGAAGTTAACGACGATAAGAAATAAAATGTTTGGCCTGGGTTAATGTAAAACGTTAATCCGGGCCATTTTGTTTCATAAGCCGGAATGCCCCGCTCAAGAGAAGGGGGTTCCGGCTTTTTAGTATCTGGCGCAATCAGAAAATTGCCGTGCTTGGGCGGCCCTAGGTTTCCCTTACTTGTCCGGTCAACTAACGGCAAATTCCCCTGATGAAGTAGGTAAGCCGGACTCCGTGAAATAACGCGCCAACAGGCCATAGCCGCCCCGCATTTCCGGCAAGGGTATTTTTACTTCATAGCCACCGCCGGACGCTTCTTCCATCGCTTGCCCGTACATGCCTTCCATGCGTTCGACGGTAATGTCCCGGTTGCCTTCCGGCAGGATCAATTCCAGCGTATCGCCCACCGAAAACTTATTTTTGACATCAATGGTCGCCAGTCCGGTGGCGGGATCGTAACACCTAATTTCACCGCAAAATTGCTGCTGATGGCTTTTGGAATAGCCGGAAATGTAATTTTGTTGCTCATGCGTATGGTGGCGCTGATAAAAGCCGTCGGTGTAGCCCCGGTTGGCGAGGTTTTCCAACACACCGATCAGTTCAGGCTGGAACGGGCGGCCTGCCAGCGCATCGTCAATGGCCTGACGGTAGCTTTGCGCGGTGCGGGCGACGTAATAATGCGATTTGGTACGGCCTTCGATTTTCAGGCTGTCGACGCCGATTTCGACCAAGCGGTGGATATGCTCGATAGCCCGCAAGTCTTTGGAATTCATGATGTAAGTGCCGTTTTCATCTTCCATGATCGGCAGCAATTCGCCTTTGCGGCCTTCCTCTTCCAGAAAATAAATGTTGTCCGCCAAGGGATGGCGTTCCGCGCCACCACAGCTGGCGGTGCTGATGTCGGACAGGGACAAGGAACCGCCCGCCAATACCGTGTCACCCTCGGCATTTTCGTGCGCGGGCAGGGTATCATATTTCCAGCGGCAGGAATTGGTGCAGGTGCCTTGGTTAGGGTCGCGGTGGTTGAAATAACCGGACAGCAAGCAACGGCCCGAATAGGCGATGCACAAGGCGCCATGGACAAACACTTCCAATTCCATATCCGGGCATTGCTGGCGGATTTCGGCAATTTCATCCAACGACAATTCCCGCGACAAGATGATGCGTGCCACGCCCAATTTTTGCCAGAATTTGACCGCCGCATAATTGACCGTGTTGGCCTGCACCGACAAATGGATAGGCATTTCCGGCCAAGCCTCCCGGGCCATCATGATCAGTCCAGGGTCGGCCATAATCAGTGCATCCGGCTGCATGGCGATGATCGGGGCCAGATCCTTAATAAACGTTTTGACTTTGGCGTTATGCGGGATCACATTCGTCGCCAGAAAAAACTTTTTGCCTTGTTGGTGGGCTTCGTCTATGCCTGTCGCCAGATTGCCGGCCAGGAAATCGTTATTGCGCACCCTCAGGCTATAGCGCGGTAGCCCTGCATACACGGCATCGGCACCGTAGGCAAACGCATAGCGCATGTTTTTGATGGTTCCGGCCGGGGAGAGGAGTTCTATTTTTTTCATGTGTGCAGATAAAAATTCAGTGTTGTAAAGGATAGTTAGGGCACATGGGGGCAACCGTCCAGCAATTCAAGGATATGCCAGTTCCGGTGCTGGAAATGGCCGCAATTTCAGAAATAATGCCGCAACGGCTGGCTCAACCAGCCTCTTCGGCTGGGCAAGGGCATGCCGGTGATTTGCCTGTCAGCGGTTTTCCGGCCGGGTTGCCTGCAAGCGGTTGGCCGTAAAAATTGCCAACAGCACTTCATCGTCAAGTTCCAACAGCTCAGCAAAGCGTGCCCTTTCCTCGGCACACGCTTGCAAATAAACCGTGTCGAGATAATGGTTTAGCAACAAATCCAACTCCAAACTGCCACGGCGGCATTGCCATTTTAATTTTGCCAATTCCATTATTGGCGTTGGAGCATCAGTTTTTTGGTTTCGGCGATGGCTTTGGCGGGGTTCAGGCCTTTGGGGCAGGTGTCGGTGCAGTTCATGATGGTGTGGCAGCGGTAGAGTTTGAACGGGTCTTCCAGTTCGTCCAGACGTGCGCCGGCGTTTTCATCGCGGCTGTCCGCCAACCAGCGGTAAGCTTGCAGCAACACCGCAGGGCCGAGGTAACGGTCGCTGTTCCACCAATAGCTGGGGCAACTGGTTGAGCAGCAGGCACAGAGCACGCATTCGTACAAGCCATCCAACTTGGCACGGTCTTCCTTGCTTTGCAGGCGTTCGCTGTCGGCAGGGGCTGGGGTTTGGGTCGCTATCCACGGTTTGATGGACGCATATTGCGCGTAAAAATGCGTCATGTCCGGCACCAAATCTTTGACCACTGACATGTGCGGCAAGGGATAAATTTTGATGGTGCCCGGGTAAGCATCAATGGCTTTGGTGCAGGCCAGCGTGTTTTTGCCATTGACGTTCATTGCGCACGAGCCGCACACGCCTTCGCGGCAGGAGCGTCGGAAGGTGAGGGTGCTGTCGATGTCGTTTTTGATTTTTAAAATCGCATCCAACACCATCGGCCCGCAATCGTCCATATCCAGTTCATAAACATCGACACGGGGATTTTCACCGGAATCAGGATCCCAGCGGTAGACTTCAAAGCGGCGGATATTTTTGGCGTGGGCAGGGGCTTTGAAGGTTTTTCCTTCGGTGATTACGGAATTTTTGGGTAGGGTGAATTCAGCCATGTAAGCAATCTCGGGTTGATAAAGTTAAACGCGTGTTTCCAGTTTTAGGCGTGGAAAAGTCAATGATCTTGCGTAAAAAATGTGTTGCCGTCTAAGGTTCAATAATAGGGGGCGGTTCTGGTGTCTTCCAGGCCCTGTCCACAGGCTTTCCTGCTGGCTTTGGGGGCAAAGTGCTATTGGGCGGACAGCAAATACAAACCCAATCCCACCATGACCAAACCGCTGACCAGTTTCAATGCCCGCCCTTCCTTTTCCTGCAATCTGCGTTGGCTGAGGGTGATCACGCCAATGCCCAGCACGATGAAGTCATCCAGCATATAGGCCAGGTTGTAAAGTAACAGGTAGCCGTAATAGCCCATGCCTTCGGTTTGCCGTAAGGTCAAGATGCGGGTGTAAAGCGCCGGAAAACCGGACGTACATAGGAATTCAACGATTTGCACTAAAATTGCCAACGTGACTGCGCCCAGCACCGCACCAAGAAGGTTTTCCGCTTGCAGGATGCCCCGGATCTTAGCGTAGATGCCCGGTTTTGCAGACTTGGGGATGGAGAGCGAAACACCCCGGCCATAAGCCCAAACATCCTTAAGGTTAATTGTGCCCGCCAGTATCGCCATGGCGGCGATGGCAATTTCTGAGGCACGCGACAACCCTATCAGCAAAAACAGGTTCAACCACGCCGCCATGAACACAAAATAGGCGATGCCTTCAACAGCGACAAAAGCCCCCGCCACTGCAAACATGCGCTTTCTGTCACGCATAGGGGCTAGCAGCGAAATCATTAGGATCAGCACCCACATCGAACAAGGGTTAAAACCGTCCAACAATCCCATCGCAATCGTAAACAGCGGCAAACCCACTTGCGCCAAAGAAATCTGCGTGCCTAGCAAGGTCAGGTCAAAATCCTCGGCTGCTTTAGGGATGGTGTCGTTGGGGGTGCAAGAAAGCGCCTCTTCAGCCTCGCAACTGCCCGTATCATTGCCTGGCAGCGGCTTCTCCACTGGCCGTTGCGCCAATTCGGCACGCAACAGTTTGCCCGTGCCGGCTTCATCGGAATACCCGAATATCAAATGCCCGTTGAGGTAAAAGGCCGGAACCCTGACCATGGCGAGGTTTTGTGCATCGGCGATGCTTTTCAAGCGTTCCAAGGCCTTAGGTTCTTTTTGGATATCATGGATCAGTATTTGCAATTGAGGCTGCTCTTTGCGCAAGACTTCCAAGAATTGCTCGGCGTCAGCACAATGCGGGCAGCCTTCGCGGACAAACACTTCAATATCGCTGGCTTGCCGGGAAGCTGGCGGCGGGCTTATGCTTTCGGCAGCGGCCGATGCCGTAAAAGCCAATAACAATGCCAATATCAGGAACCCTGTGGCAGGTAACCTAGGTAGGATAAAGGCGGCCGGATAGAACCTGGGAAAGGCTGATAATATTTGCTGGTGACTTGCTATGGTTGTCATATTGGCAACAATCCTCCACTGGTCAAAATGGGGCAATAAAACGCTTCACGGCAGCAGGCGGGCCTGATGAGGCCGGGCTAACATCCGTTTTAGGAATCAATAAACCCGTTCTTTGGGCGGGATCGCCTCCACATCATCCGACAAGGTGTACAAATGCACAGGACGGTAATCAATCCCGACCTGGCCGTCGGTCAGCCAAGTCAGCGTATGCTTCATCCAGTTGGCATCGTCACGGTTGGGGTAATCTTCCCGCGCATGGCCACCACGGCTTTCCTTACGGTTGCCGGCCGCGTTGATGGCGACATTGGCTTGGGCGAGCAGATTATCCAGTTCTAAGGTTTCCACCAAGTCCGTGTTCCAGATCAATGACTTGTCTTTCACGGTGACATCGGCAAACGATGCGCTGATTTTTGCCATTGCCGCTATGCCTTCATCCAACGTGGTTTGGGTCCTAAACACGGCGGCTTTGGTTTGCATGGTGCGTTGCATGTCCAGACGGATTTCGGCGGTGCTGCGGCTGCCGTTGGCATTGCGGATTTTGTCAAACCGCGCCAAGGCCGCCCCGCAAGCATCTTTATTGAGCGGTTTATGGGCGGTGCCAGGTTTGATGAGTTCGGCGCAACGGATGGCCGCGGAACGGCCGAACACGATCAGATCCAGCAAGGAGTTCGAACCCAAACGGTTCGCGCCATGCACTGACACGCAGGCCGCTTCGCCGATGGCCATCAGGCCAGGGACGACTTTGTCAGGATTGCCGTTTTCCAAGGTCACCACTTCGGCTTTGTAATTGGTGGGGATGCCGCCCATGTTGTAATGCACGGTCGGCAAAACCGGGATCGGCTCTTTCGTAACGTCAACCCCGGCGAAAATTTTCGAAGTTTCGGCTATGCCCGGCAGACGCTCGTGGATAATCGCCGGGTCAAGATGCTCAATATGCAGATAAATATGGTCTTTAAGCTTACCCACGCCACGGCCTTCGTTGATTTCGATGGTCATGGCGCGGCTGACCACGTCGCGGGAAGCCAAATCTTTCGCCGATGGCGCGTAGCGTTCCATAAACCGCTCGCCTTCGGAATTGGTCAAATAACCGCCTTCGCCCCTGACCCCTTCGGTGATCAGGCAACCCGCGCCGTAAATGCCGGTCGGGTGGAATTGGATGAACTCCATGTCCTGCAACGGCAAACCCGCGCGCAGAACCATCGCATTGCCATCGCCAGTGACGGTATGCGCGGACGTGCAGGAAAAATAACTGCGGCCATAACCGCCCGTCGCCAACACCGTTTGGTGGCCTTTGAACAAATGCAAGGAGCCGTCATCCAGGCACCACGCCAACACGCCCCGGCATTCGCCATCCTGCATGATCAAATCCAGCGCGATGTATTCCACGAAGAATTCGGCGTTATGCTTCAAGGCTTGCTGGTACAAGGTGTGCAAAATCGCGTGGCCGGTTTTGTCAGCCGCCGCACATGTGCGTTGCGCAAGGCCTTTGCCGTAATGCGTGGTCATGCCGCCAAAGGCGCGTTGGTAAATCTTGCCGTCAGCGGTGCGCGAGAACGGCACGCCGTAATGTTCCAGTTCAATGACCGCCGGGATCGCCTCGCGGCACATGTATTCAATCGCATCCTGGTCGCCCAGCCAGTCCGAGCCTTTGACCGTGTCGTACATGTGGAAACGCCAGTCATCTTCGCCCATATTGCCCAAGGCCGCGCTGATACCGCCTTGCGCCGCCACCGTATGGCTGCGGGTAGGGAAAACTTTGGTCAGGCAAGCGGTTTTGAGCCCCTTTTCAGCCATGCCAAACGTCGCCCGCAACCCCGCGCCACCTGCGCCCACGACGATGACATCGTAAGCGTGTTCGATAATTTTGTAACTTGTAGACATGCCTTATCCCACTAAAATGATACGCAAAACCGCCAGCAACGCCGCCAGTGCCAGAAATAGGAACGCCAGGTTCACCGCCCACACGGCGGCGATTTTCGCGCCTTCGTTGGCGACATAATCCTCAATCACCACTTGCAAGCCTAGGGCGGCATGATAAAACACCGCCAATAGCCACGCCACGATGCACACGGTATTAAACGGTGTGGCCAGCCACGCCACCGTGTCTCGGTAAGGCTCGTTGAAGCACAAATTCAGCAAGGTCAACAGCGGGAAGGATAACGGGACTAAAGCCACGGCGGTGACGCGTTGCATCCACCAATGTGAAGTTCCGGTTTTTGCCGAACCTAATCCCAGCGCTTTGGCTAAAGGGGGTCTAAAATCCATGAAGTTGCCTCTCAAATAAAGATTAACGCGAATAATGTTAACGCAAAAGCCGCGCCAAGCTCGATTTTAGCGTAATAGTCTAACGTTTCCTTAGCAAAAGTCTCGCCAGTGTCCCAAACCAAATGCCGCACACCATGGCACAAATGGAAAAAAAGTGCGTAAACAAACCCCCAATACATCAGCGTGACCAACCCGTTATCGAGTATCCCTTGCATTTCGCCATAGGTATTAATGCCACCAGAGACCGCAGATAAAATATAAACAATAAACAGCAGACCCACCGACAACATGACGCCCGTGATACGGTGGGAAATCGAGATAAGGCCTGTTAACGGCAATTTGTAGATTTGCAAATGAGGGGAAGTGGGGCGGTTTGTGTTGGAAGCCATAAGTTTACCCTGTGGTTTAGTTAGCAAGGGCTACAGCTAATTCATTAAACTGTAGTTTTGTAGGGGGTATTGTGCGGAAGGCTGGGAGAAAAAGCCAGAGATAAGGTGTGCATATTGGGCAAATATCGCCCGGGTGTCTTATAGACTGATAATTTGAGGGTGTGTAAGATTTTTGTGTAACCGGTCATTGGGCAGCAATTGGTTTCACCCGCCGCCCTGCGTGCATACATCATAGGCCGCGCAATGCACGATAGCAGTCACTGTACGCTACGGATAGCCCACCGTTGGCAGTGACCCCCAACACTGCTGTTGACTTAGCGACTGGTACCGGATTTTTCCCGTGCGGCAAGGAGGGTAAAAACACGTTACTGCGTAACGTCAGTTGCTAAGGGGGGGTAGTGCTTTGCTCCTTTTCTAGAGCCAATGCATATTGTTTTAGCTTATTTTTGTAATATTGCATCTGAGGCCTAAAGCTACCTGCAATCTTCATCAGTTCGTAAGCTTTTTTCAGATCATCCTTTTCTAATTCAAGGGCTATTCCTTTCAATGTCAGAATTTCCGATCTACTCAATTCCCGTGTTTGGTTAAGATCTAATAAAATCTGCTTATTAAGCGTTAATCCCCGGACTACTTTTTTTGCTATTTTATTAATATTGTGATTTTCTTGGATATAATTTAAAACAATTTTGGATCTTTTTAAGACAAATGTTTTTGCTTCTTGGATATCCTCAAAAATATCATTCATTTTTAAGAAGTCTTGGTAGCGATCATCATATTTGTTTATGAGATCACCATCAATCGCCATAACCTCACTATCTACAGAGCCGATATATCCCGGCCTATTGGGTTTTAGGCCAAATGTACCGGCAAAACTGGGGTCGCCTCGACCCAGTAATGATATGTACTCCATCTCACTTCTTTGAAACCTATGTAATATAAACGCATTTTTATCACCATTTGGACTAATCGCTTTACGATTTTTATCTATAACTCCACAGAGGTGTGTGCTTAATATCTTGATTTCGATACCCGTTTTTACAATGAATTTAGGTATTTTTGCTTGAAGATATAATATTTCTTTCTTAAAAGGCCGTTCAAACTCTTCAATTTCTTCAAGCCTACCTTTCCACCTAAATAAAGCCCTATCGGGATCGCCCATATCAACCAATACATTCTTTATGCTTTTAGAAAAGCAAAGAGGAGTCCAAAACTCGTCCACGTCCAAAAACATTACATGAGTAAAGCCATCGTCTTTTGCATTAACGTAGGCTTCAGCAAAAGCTCTGGATTGTAATCTGTTATATTCAAGGAATTTATCATTCAATATAACATCGTATTCATCATTCTCTGGTTCAATTAAATACTCTGCATTCTTAAATTTAACCGGAAAATTCTTTTGTATTTTTTCTAAAACTTTGTATGTATTATCAGAAGTAAAGTTTACGTATACTTCAATTTCATCAAAACCAAAAAAAAAGTGGTGAAAGATCCATTCTGGCAAATATGCCGCCTCGTCTTTAGCAATTGCGACAAGTTTTATTTTCATATTGTTCATAATGCTTATTTAAATAAATTTAAAGAGTAGGAGTTTACATTCTAACAATGTTGTTAAATCAGTGCACTATTGAAATCCTTATGTTCAGATTTCTTGCCCCGGTCTAGCAGAGTGTCAAATACGGGCAAGATCGGAATAGGATTGCCCGCTTCGGAGAACTTATCATGTCAATCACAATTTTGCATTTCGACAATAAAATTCTCAGAATTTCTCTGGCCTTGCGCACTGTCGTTGCGTAGGGCTTCTATACGTTCGAGGTAGTCATCATCAATGTCGCCAGTGATGTATTCGTGGCTGAAACAGGAGGTGTCGAAATGGGTGATGTTCGGGTTGCCTTTGCCGACGGCGGCGATCAAGTCTTCCAATCCTTGGTAAATCAAACGGTCTGCGCCGATGGCCGCGCACACTTCTTCTTCACTACGGTTGTGGGCGATCAGTTCGTGGGCGGCGGGCATGTCGATGCCGTAGACGTTGGGGTAACGGACAGGAGGGGCGGCGGAGGCGAAATAAACTTTTTTAGCGCCTGCATCCCGGGCCATTTGGATGATTTGTTCCGAGGTTGTGCCCCTGACCACGGAATCATCGACCAACAGCACATTTTTGCCTTCAAATTCCAGGCCGATGGCGTTGAGTTTTTGGCGGACAGATTTCTCGCGCATCTTTTGTCCGGGCATGATGAAGGTACGGCCTATGTAACGGTTCTTGATAAAGCCTTCGCGGAACTTTACGCCTAGGATGTAAGCCATTTGCAAGGCGGCGGTGCGACTAGTGTCGGGTATCGGGATGACAACATCAATGTCATTATCGGCCCATTCTTTTTGGATTTTTTCAGCCAGTTTTGTGCCCATCCGCAAGCGGGCTTTATAGACCGAAATATTGTCAATGATAGAATCGGGGCGGGCGAAATAAACGTATTCGAAAATACAAGGGCAATGGTCGGTTTTTTCGGCGCATTGTTGGGTATGCAAGGTACCTGATTCTTCGATAAAAACGGCTTCACCCGCCGCAATGTCGCGGATAAGTTCAAAACCTAGCACGTCCAGGGCGACGCTTTCGGAAGCGATCATAAATTCCGGGCCGTCTTTGCTTTGCCGTTGCCCGAAAACGACTGGCCGGATGCCGTTGGGGTCGCGGAAACCTAAGATACCAAAACCGGCTATCATAATGACGACGGCATACGCGCCACGGCAACGCCTATGCACGCCGGCGACGGCCTGGAAGACATCGGCGACGCTTAAATGCAGTTTGCCCAGGCTTTGCAATTCGTGTGCGAAGACGTTGAGCAAGACTTCAGAGTCGGAGTCGGTGTTGATATGGCGTTGGTCTTGGACAAACAACGCTTCCTTCAATTCTTCGGTGTTGGTCAAGTTGCCGTTATGCGCCAAGGTCAAACCAAATGGCGAATTGACGTAAAACGGTTGGGCTTCGGCAGATCCGGTACAGCCCGCCGTGGGATAACGGACATGGGCAATGCCCATATTGCCCCGCAGCTTCATCATCTGGGCATTGGTGAAGACATCACGGGTCAAGCCAGTGTCTTTACGTAAATGCAAACGCCCGTTTTTGCAAGTGACTATCCCCGCCGCATCTTGCCCGCGATGTTGCAGGACGGTCAGCGCGTCATAGAGTTCTTGGTTGACTTCGTGATGCGAAACAATAGCAGCAATACCACACATTTTTTACGACCTGAATTTAAAAGTGTTAGCGATAACGGATATTTTCCAACAAATCCGATGGAAAATGAGCTTGTAGCCAGAGGGCGATGGTTTGAAAAGGTGGCAGCAAGTTGGCTTTGTGCCACCATGGCGAATGGGGTAGGACGGACAAGCCTGCCATGATAACGATAGCCGTCACCCAAATGCAGCCGAGCATCATGCCCAATACCATTCCACCCGAACGGTCAACTAGCGTTAATGGCGTGCTTTTTAGAAGGTTGCCTAATAACATACGAATTATCCTACCCAACAAAACCGTCAGCAAATATAAAGCGATAAATGCAACCGTCATCCTGGCGTGAGGGTCTTGAGTAGGGATAGGCAAAAAATACGCTAACTCCCGGCTGAACCCCAAGCCAACGAATAAGGCGACAAATTCACATAGCAAGGAAAAGGCTTGATGGCTATAGCCCCTAACCGTACCAATGATCGAGGAAATAACCACCATTCCGGCAATAGCATAATCTATCCAGATCATGGGTTGGACTTATCGTTAGGGGATCGGATTTATTCAGAGACCAGAATACTACTGATATTCTGTTGATCGAGTTTGTTTTTCATAGCCGCCGCCCGTTTTTTATCCAGCTCAGGCCCGACCCGAAGCCGGTATAAAACGCCTTTGCTGGTTTGGACGGTTTCCAATAGGACGGGCATGCCTTGTTTACGGATAGCGTCGGACAACGATAAGGCGTTTTCTTTTTTACTGAAACTGCCAGCCTGGAGATACCAACGCGACAAGCCTGCAACAGGTTTAGCGGGTTTTGCCACAGGTTTGGTAACTTTGCCGGGTGTTGATGTCGGGGCCGCTTTGCTAATAGGGCTCGGTTTGACAATAGCAGGGTCGGCTTTTTTGTAATTTCGGGCTACTTCAGGCTTTGTCCCTGCCTTTGGGGTTGGCGCCTTCATGATCGGTTGTTTTGCCCCACCGACTTCGCCAGTGTCTAAACTTGGGGTTTGCGGCAGGGCTTGGACAGAATTGTCTGGTTCTTCTTGCCCACCCATTGGGTCGGCCGGCGCGGCTTCTTCGCCGGCCACTTCATTGTCCATGGGGTCACCTGTCAGCTCCTCTTCTTCCATGGGGGGAGGCGTCATATTTTCACTTTCGGCAAGATTATCATCAGGCTTTTCAGGCGTTTCTGCCGTTTCATCGGGCAATGGCGCAATGCTGTCAGCATTCCGTGGCAGTTTACTGAGCGAATCGTCTACGGTGATGGCGGGTTCGTCAGGGATGACCAGTTCGCTGACCACTTGACCACTGTTGTCAACAGGATCCTCAAAGAGCATGGGGATAAAAATAGCGGCCAAAGCAGTAACGACAATGGCGCCAATAATCCGTTGTGTTAATTCTTGATTCATGTTGTCAACTCGCTTTTCTCAAATTCATTCAAACAATCAGACACCAAAAAGAAGGAGCCAAAAACTAGTAACACATCGCCAGGTTGCGCTTGGTTTTTTGCCGCGTTAAAGGCATCCGTAAAACCCGTGAAGCCAAAGCATACCTTGCTGACTGGACTTTGTAAAAAAATCTCACGCATCGCGGATTCGGATATGGCCCTAGGGTTGGTCAATGGCGCGAAATACCAGCTATCGACGGCGGCGTCCATGATGTTTAGCACCCCGCTGATATCTTTGTCCTTCATCATGGAAAATACCGCATGGACGCGCCGTCCAGGAAAATAATCCGAGAGGTAAGCCACTAACGTTTTGACTGCATCCGGATTATGCCCCACGTCCAGGATGACAGGAATATCCCCGGGAAACAATTGGAAACGCCCTGCCAAGCTGACGGTTTCCAGGCCGTGCCGTATCGACATTTCGCTGACCGGCAAACGCTTGGATAACAGCTCCACGGCTAAAATGGCGGATGACGCGTTGCGGTACTGGTGTTCGCCTTTTAAGGCAGGTTCCGGTAAGTCATGGAGACACCGTTCACCTGCCTGCCAATCCCAAGTGGCGCCTTTTCTGGCATAACGGAATTCATGATTGATGCGGTAGAGTAGGGCGTCCTTTTCCGAGGCGGTTGCCAAGACAGAATCCGGCGGATTGTTGTCGCCCACTATCGCCGGAGTCGCGGCACGAAAAATCCCGGCTTTCTCGCGCCCTATGGCTTCGCGTGTGTCGCCCAGCCAATAGACATGGTCAATACCAATGCTGGTGACCAAAGCAATATCAGGATCGACGATGTTCACGGCGTCCAGCCGGCCCCCCAAACCCACTTCCAACAGCTGGATATCCAAACCGGCACGCCAGAATATGTCAAGGGCGGCAAGCGTGCCAAATTCGAAATAACTCAAGGAATGGTCGTTGCGGACAGCTTCTATGCGCACAAAAGCTTCACAAATCAGTTCATCGGATACGGGCTCGCCGGCTATTTTAATCCGTTCGTTATATTTGATCAGGTGTGGCGAGGTATAGGTGCCGACCCGATAGCCTTGTGCTTTATAAATGGCTTCAAGATAGGCGACACAGGAACCCTTGCCATTAGTCCCCGCGACTGTGATTGTCAAAGGCTTATGATGGTTAGGGTTTAACGCATCGTAAACGGCTGCGACCCGTTCCAGGCCTAAATCTATTGCTACCGGATGCAAGCTTTCTTGCCAGCTCAACCAGCCGGGTAGTGAATCAAAATACATTATCGAAAAATAAGCCTAAATGTATATGATCTGATTAAGCCGCAAACGCGGCATCATCTGCCGGTTCGGCCGTTTCTGCCGGGATGGCTCCAGGGGCTTTGCTGGCCATTAAAATGGCTAGGATATCGGCTATCTTATCGCGCATCAAGCGTCTATCAATGATCATGTCAATAGCCCCGTGTTCCTGCAAAAATTCACTGCGTTGGAAACCTTCGGGCAATTTTTCCCGCACGGTTTGTTCGATGACGCGGGGGCCGGCAAAACCGATCAGGGCATTGGGTTCGGCAACATTAATGTCGCCCAGCATCGCCAAGCTGGCGGAAACGCCCCCCATGGTAGGGTCGGTCATGTAGGAAATGTAAGGGATGCCCGCTTCGGATAATTTAGTTAAGGCGGCGCTGGTTTTTGCCATTTGGAACAAGGAAAACAACGATTCCTGCATACGCGCCCCGCCGCTGGCTGTAAATACGATAAACGGGACGCCCAGTTCCAAGCTTTTGTTAATGCCGCGCACAAAGCGTTCGCCGACCACCGAGCCCATAGACCCGCCCATAAAACTAAAATCAAACGCGGCAACGACGATGTCCTGGCCTTTGAGTCGCCCTTTCATCACCACCAGCGCGTCATTTTCTTTAGTTTGCTTTTGGGCAACGACTAAGCGTTCCTTATATTTTTTGATGTCCCTAAATTTCAAAGGATCCAATGGCTTGATGGTTTTGCCGATTTCTTCGCGGTTGTTCTCGTCCAGGAACATATCGATACGCATTCTTGCCGAGATGCGCATGTGATGGTCGCATTTAGGGCAAACGCTATAATTTTTTTCCAATTCCGAGTTGTACAGGATGGCGCTACAGTTCGGGCATTTGCTCCACAAACCTTCGGGTACTGTCGTCCTTTTCGTGGCCGTATCGGTTTTGATAAAAGAAGGGCGTAATTTTTCTAACCAACTCATATTAAGCTCCGTTGCTGTCCATCGCTAGCCGCATGGACGCTAACAATTCAATGATTTCCTGTTTGGCTTGCGCAGGGGTGTCTAGGTTCGCTTCAATTTTGCTGATCAAGGCGCTGCCTATGACCACGCCATCACCTAACGCCGCAATTGTTTTTGCCGTTTCCGCGTCTTTGACACCAAAGCCAATGGCCACCGGCAAGTTTGTGTTGGCGCGTAATTGTTCGAGCTTGGCTTTGACATTGGCGGTGTCCAAGTGGCCGGCGCCCGTCACCCCTTTTAGGGACACATAATACAGATAACCGCTACCGATGGCATCCATCAAGCGGATACGTTCTTCGCTACTGTTAGGGGCTAGCAAGAAAATCGGGTCGATGTCGCGGGCTTTCAGCAAAGCAGCGCAGTGTTCGCCTTCTTCGGGCGGCAAATCGACGGTTAAAATGCCATCGACCTCGGCGCGGGCGGTGGCGTTGGCAAATTCTTCATAGCCCATCGCTTCGATGGGGTTCAGATAGCCCATCAGCACAACTGGCGTATGTTGGTTGGTGCGCCGGAATTCCATGGCTATTGCCAAGGTGCGGCGCAAGCTCATTTTGTGCGCCAAGGCGCGTTCGCTGGCGCGTTGGATGACTGGGCCGTCCGCCATCGGGTCGGAAAACGGCACGCCCAATTCGATCACGTCAACGCCCGCTTCAACCATCGCGTGCATCATCGGTACGGTGAATTCGGGGTACGGGTCGCCAGCGGTGATGAACGGGATTAACGCCTTACGGCCTGACTTGGATAATTCTTCAAATTTGGCGGCTAATCGGCTCACAGTTCTATTCCTTCTCGTCTTGCCATGGTTTGCATGTCTTTGTCGCCACGACCGGACAAATTAATGATGAGTGTTTGGTCCGGGCGCATCGTGGGTGCGAGTTTCATCGCGTAGGCCATCGCGTGGCTGGATTCCAGCGCAGGGATGATGCCTTCCATACGGGTCAGCGCGTAAAAGCCATCCAAAGCTTCGTTATCGGTGATGCTGACGTACTGAGCCCGTCCGGTGTCTTTCAGCCAGGCGTGTTCAGGGCCGACACCCGGGTAATCCAAGCCAGCGGAAATCGAATGGGTTTCGATGATTTCGCCGTCGTCATCGGCCATCAGATAAGTGCGGTTGCCGTGTAACACGCCCGGACGGCCTGCCGACAAGGGCGCGGAATGCCGGCCGGTCGCTATGCCGTCACCCGCCGCTTCCACGCCGACCATCGCCACGGAAGCATCGTCAATGAACGGATAGAACAGACCAATCGCATTGGAACCGCCGCCGACACAGGCGACCAGCGCATCCGGCAAGCGCCCGGTCGCGTCCAAACATTGCTGTTTGGCTTCGCGGCCGATAATCGCTTGGAAATCGCGGACCATCGCAGGGTAGGGGTGGGGGCCGGCGACCGTGCCGATGATGTAGAAGGTGTTGTCGACGTTGGTCACCCAATCGCGTAGGGCTTCGTTAAGCGCATCTTTCAGGGTTTTGGAACCGGACTCCACGGCGACGACGGTCGCGCCCAGCAATTTCATGCGGTAGACGTTCAAAGATTGCCGCGCGACATCGACCGCGCCCATGTATACCACGCATTCCAAGCCCAGCCGCGCCGCGACCGTGGCGGTGGCGACGCCATGCTGGCCTGCGCCGGTCTCGGCGATGATGCGGGTTTTGCCCATGCGTTTGGCGAGCAGGGCTTGGCCAACCGTGTTGTTGATTTTGTGCGAACCGGTATGGTTGAGGTCTTCGCGTTTCAGGTAAATTTGCGCGCCACCCAATTCGCGGCTCCAGCGTTCGGCGTGGTACAAAGGCGAAGGGCGGCCGACATAGTATTGCAAATCTTTGTCCAGCTCGGCGATGAAATCAGGATCGTCCAGATAGCGTTGGTAGGCGGCGTTCAGTTCCTGGATCGGTGGGATCAGGGTTTCAGCAACGAACATACCGCCGTAAGGGCCGAAATGTCCGCGCGCATCGGGCATGGTGTATTTTTCTGTCATATTTATAATTGTTTCATAAGTGCTTGCATCTTAAATTTCATAATTGTTCCGGCAAGCACTTATGAAACAATTAATAACTTATTGAAGGGGCAATTAATATAGAGACTGTGAAAGAATTATTTTATGTCCACGAAAATCACGAAAAAACACGAAAGTGTAAAATCAGATCAAATATAAGTTATTGAAAGTTATTATTTAATTGTTTCGTGTTTTTTGTGGGCAACCATTAATTCTTAGAGCATTTTGCAATACTTTCACAGTCTCTATAGCGTATCCCCTTGAGTAACTTCCTTTAAAAACGCCCGCATTTTTTGCGCATCTTTAATACCTTTGCCAGTCTCCACGCCGCTACTGACATCCAGCGCGTATGGCCTGACCATTTGTACGGCGGCTCTGGCGTTGCCGGCATCCAAACCGCCCGCCAAGATAATCGGCAATGCGCAATCATTCGGGATCAACTCCCAATCAAACTGGCTGCCCGTGCCGCCTTTGGCGTGTGGATGGTAAGCATCCAGCAACAAACCGTCGGCATCGTGATAATCAGCCGCAAGCTGGTGGACATCCACGCCGTCCTGCATTCGAATCGCTTTGATATAGCGTTTGCCATAAATCCGGCATTGTTCCGGCGTTTCATCGCCGTGGAATTGCAGGCAATCAATAGCCACATTTGCCAGCACATCGCGTATCTCGGCTTCGATTGCATCGACAAACAAGGCCACGGCCGTCGTAAAAGCGGGCAGGGCGTTGACGATATTGCTTGCTTCGGCGATTCCGATATGGCGCGGGCTGGGTGGATAAAACACCAAGCCTATGGCATCGGCACCTGAACGCGCAGCAAAAACCGCATCCTCGACACGGGTAAAACCGCAAATTTTAACGCGAGTTCGCATAAAGTGATATGGGAATTTAGAAAAATTATGAGATTAAAGGAGTTGCTTGCTTTTCATACCGTGCTGGATGGTTCGTGCCGTTTGTGGACGGAAGCTTATTCGTGAGGGTGTTCGTGGTTATGGCCGTGTTCGTGGCCAACACCATTTTCCGGTACCGGAACGGCGGCAACCGCGACACCGTATTTGTAGACCATCAACCCGCCCAAGTCCGCCCCCAAACTCAACAGCAAGCATAAGATCGCGGCGGCGGACAGGAATAAGCCATTGGCAACGCCATGTAAAGCTGCGCCTGTTTTCATGCGCCACAACGACAACACCGTTGCCAAGGACAACACCGAAATGCCGAAATGTTCGTGGCGTTCCATAATGGCATGGACATTGTCGCCGTGCGGGACGGTATCGGCGGCGATAAACCCCGCCAGCACCGTGAAGGCGGCGGCGACCGTACCTAGGTATAAAAACCAACTGGCCACTTCACGCCATGACGGTTTTTTGGCCACAGTCGCCACGGCATCCACGGCAAAAAAAGCCAGCAAAAAAGCGATGGGGAAATGCACCAGCATGGGATGGATGTTCATCATCGCCGAGACGCCGGGCATCAGGGTCGAAAATAGGCCGCCTGGGGTGGTTGCGGCCAGCCCTTCGATGAACGCCAGCAAACTGACGAGGCCGTCAGCCAAGCCGCCGTGATCCTCGCCGCCGTGGATTTGGAAAGATAAAAAATTGTACATAGCCGTTTTAATGTGAAGGAAGCCCGATCAATAGGCACAATCTACCTGATATTGCGGGAATTGCAACTCGCTAGCAGGTGCTGCAAGCTAATCAAAACGTTTGGCGTCACTGGGCAATTTAGAGAATATCGGATTTTTAACCAAGCCAAATTCATCGGGATAATACACCCCGCCCAGATATAAGCCTTCCGGTGGCGCCGTTCTGGCGGCGAGTTTGCGGTCTTTCACTTCCAATAAAAAACGTGTCCAGTCAAGCGGTTGCTTGCCTGTGCCGATCTCCATCAACACCCCTGCAATATTCCTGACCATGTGATGCAAAAAGGCATTGGCGGAAATGTCCATCACCACCTGGTCGCCATTGCGGTGAACTTCAATAAAGTACATCAGCCGGTTCGGGCTTTTGGATTCGCAACTTTGGGCGCGGAAGGAAGAAAAATCATGTTCACCTATGAGAAATTGCGCGGCCTCGTGCATTCTGTCCGCATCCAAAGGCGCGTAGCACCAGGTGGTCTGTTGGTGAAGCAAGGCCGATTTGACCGGACGGTTGCTGATGACATAGCGGTAAAAACGGGCGATCGCGCTATAACGGGCGTGGAAACCGCCGCTTGCAGGACGCGCCCAGAGTATCCTGACATCGGCTGGCAATTGGCTATTGCCCCCTAACAGCCAAGCCTCCAAAGGCCGCACGGCATCGGTGTCAAAATGCACCACTTGCTCCAGCGCATGGACACCGGAGTCCGTGCGTCCGGCACAGCAGACCTTCACCGGATGGTGGGCGATTTTGCTTAACGCCAGTTCCAATTCTTGTTGCACACTTCGGGCATGTGCTTGTGCTTGCCAGCCGGAATAATGGCTGCCGTTGTATTCTATGCCTAGGATGATGCGCATTAATGTGGGTTATAAGGGATTGCTTGACTGGGGTTTACGTGAAATCCATTTTAAAAATGGGCGGGTGCGGGCAATTCATCAATGGGTGGCAATTTTAACTGAATATAGAAATCCAGTTGCCAAAATATGCTTGGAAGGCCTGCGGTTTTCGCGGAGCCATACGGCGTGGCGTAACTGATGGCCCCGGAAGGGTGATGGAAGCGGTGGGATTAGAGAGATAACGTGGCGGCCACCGTTATGGTGACCTGGCCGAAAGTTTTGCCTAGCTGTTGGCAACAGGTCCAGTGCTTAGCTGGGGTGGCTGGCGTCCTGCCTTGGCCTTGAGGATAAGCCTGTCCATCATCCTTATGCCTCGCCGGGTGATTTTCTGAAGATATTGATTGCCAAGGCGACAAAACCAACCGCCACTATGGTGGAACCTATACTGGCAAAGGGTTCGCCTAAGCTGGCATTGCCACCGTAAATCAGGGCGATGCCCACTAAGGTGATCGGCAATCCGATATTCTGTGACCAGAAATGCACTTTGGCCAAGACATGTTGCGCCAAGTAAGGGAAGGCTTGGTAAATCAAGCCGGATAGGGCCAGTGAAACCCAGCCGAGCAGGTTGGCGTGGGCATGGGTGTCGCGTTGTGCAAAAGCATGGCTGGCGGCCATGTAAATACCAATGCCTATGCCTAACAGTGCGTAAATTACCGCGATGCGTATGAATTTAAGTGCCATGGTTGTCTCCCAGAAATTAAAAGAAATTCAAAATGATAAGTTTATCATTTTGAATTATCGGGTTTATTAAGAAACCCTTTGCCGCTTCTTAAAATTTTCTTAACTAACGGGGTAAGTCACGTCCGGCCATAGCGCCGCTGGTAAAACCCTGCGCTTGATTGTGGGGGAGGGCGGTTTTAAGCAAAAGCCGCAAATTTTCCGGCCTCTTCGTTTTCATTTGGCAACATTGTTCAGTACCAGCGGGCGGGAGAGGGTTAGGCAAAATCGTCCGCGCCCGGCTTTTTCAATACGGACCCCGCATTGCCTTTCGTCCAGGCGGCGCTTAAGTAAAACGAGCCGCGCTTCCAGATTATCCGACAATTCCGGCAAACCAATCTCAGGCTGCAACCGTAGCTCACGATTACTGAAATTGTTACGGCCTTGTTGTTGGTATTCCTGCGCCAGATACCACAGTATCGCACCGGCAACGCCTTTGATCAGGTAGCTGCCGTTAATAAACAGGCTATGGTCACATTGGAAATGGCGGATATGGATGGGGAAGCCGTCCACCAAAGGATATTCGGAAAAAAGGGGCGGCGTTTCATCAGGACAAGGCTCTGCAACCTCAGTCAAACGCTGGATGGCATTGGCGAGATGGGCGGCCAAGGTCATTAGCGCATCTTAGTCATCATAGCCAAAACGCAGGTCTTGGTCGCTTTCGACATAAAGCACGCCCAATAACTGTCCGTCAAAGCTGACGGGGACGGCCATCTGGCTACGGCATTCGGCAATGCCGGGTATTGGAATGGCCGTTTCCAATTGTCCGGTCAGGCCGATTTGTTCCATGCTGGCGCGTATGGCTTTGCCGTAGCCGTACTCGCTGGTGCTGTGGGCAATGCGTATCGGCGTTTGTTCGCGCCCGGCGATACCGATCACGCCGTAGCCTAGGGGCGTTTCCGAACCGATACCGGCCGAGCCATAACCGATACTGGCGACCGTGTACAAACACTGGCGTGCGCCATCGAGCATCAGCATCATGGCATATTGGATGCCGAAATTTTCCTGCATCACTTCCATCAGGCCACTGAACAGCTTGTCCAAATCCATGTGGGCATTGAGCCGGAACGCGCTTTGCCGGAGTAAGGGCAACAGGTTGGGGCGTTTTTTCTTGGCTTGAACATGGGCAACAGGCAGTTCTTCCATATCCAGCACTTCGTAAACGTCTGCGCCCAGCAAGCGGAATATGCCAGCCATGCCGGTGTGCGCGGCAATCCCCGACAACTTTGCCCGCATCATCTCAAACAACGGCCCTGAAGTTTCCGTATGCAGGTAATGCAAAGACAGCCTATAGCTGGCGGCGGTTTCCGAGTGCGTCACATACAGCGTGGCATAAGGGTTAGCCAAAATATTGGCGCGGGTTTTGTTAAAAAACTGGAAGGTAAGGGCGATATGCCGATAATCCATGTATTGGAATTGGGAAAGGTAGGCAATGTTGGGGATGCCATCAAGCGAGCTGGTGGCCAGTACGCTGGGCACGCCACCATCAAAACAATCACGCAAGGATTCTAAAGAAAACGGCATGGCGGTCACTAAGCAAGATGGCTGCCCGCCAAAGGCCCTGGCGTTTGTTGGTAAACCGCCAAGGGTTTCACAAGCATCGCAACCGGGTCTTCGGCATAAAGATAACTGGAAATAAATGCCTGCCCGTAACCTAGCGGGGAAATTTGTTCGGCAAAAGCCTTCCGGTGGTTTTCCAAATGGCCGAGTTCCATGTCCGTTAAAGGCCGTGTCAAGGTAACCAGGCCTTTGATTTGGATCGCTTGTTCAGTTAAGGGCAGGCAAAATACCGCGGCGATATGCGGGTGGGTGATAACATCGGCTAGCAAATCGGCAGACGTATGGCGTGAAACAAAAACCGATAAAAGCCCGCTTTCCGCCAACAACCGGCAGCCTATCCCCCTAGTTATGGCTGGCCTTTGCAAATTGCCGCAACTGGCCACGCTGATGGCGGCTCCGGCATGCAATAAACCGGTGAGCCTGGTAATATCCACAAGGTCTTGCATCGCTTACCTTTTTGGGTTATGGCATTGGTTTAGTTATATTTTTAGTGGCAAGGCAGCTGTCACCTACGGCTATTGAACGGCATTAAGGCGGCCATCAGCAATATAATGACCAGGACGGGCCAGAAAAAGGGGGCGAAGAGGAAAACCGCGAATAGGGCGACAAAAAGGGCGGCAAAAAATATCACCAGGCCAACGCCAAAAAACAGCAATGCCGCCAGGACGCCGCTTATCAACATCACCGCTAAAACGCTGGGGATCGCCGCAAATTGGACAATGGCGTTGTCTACTGGCTGGCCATTGACGACCAGCTTAAAGACGCCGACATCGGGATGGAACAAATAGCTTAGCAGGGCAATGATGACGCCTATGAAAAATACGGTGGCGATTAGGGAATGGCGTTCTTGTTTCATAGCGGTTCCTCAGCTAGGGGTTAAAAATTTCGGAAATTATGGCCGATAGTCTTGCGCTGGGTTTTGGATTTTACAGCAATTATGATTTAAACCTGTTCCTCAATGTCCGCTTTTTAGGCGAAACAAAGCCGATATGTCTTCATCGCCATGGCCTGCCGCCATGAGCTGTTCATATTCGGTAATGGTCATCACCGACAAGGGAATCGCCACCTGGGCATTTTCCGCCATGCGTTGGCAGATTTTTAAGTCTTTGTGATGCAAGGCCAACTTAAATCCTGGCGCAAAGGTCCCGCTGGTCATCGTCTTGCCGCGCTTATCCAAAAACCAATTCCCCGCCGCACCACCCGCCACCGCGTCGATGACTTTTTCCATTGGCAGGTTTTGCGCCGCCGCAAACGCCAAGGCTTCGGTCACCGCTTGGTTGATGCCAGCGCACATCACTTGATTGACCGCTTTGGTCGCTTGCCCCGAACCTGTAGGGCCAACGTGGATAATGCGCGATGACATAGCTTCCAGCACCGGACGCACTTTGTCCAAGGTATCCGCATCCCCGCCGATCATGATCGACAACGTGCCGTTGTTCGCCCCTTCCACACCACCGGAAACGGGCGCATCCACAAACGCCACGCCTTTTGCCCGTAACAACACCGCCGCCTGTTGCGCGGTTCCGCTGCTGACTGTGGACATATCCACCACCACCGTACCCGCTTTGGCAGTCCCGGCAATCGCTGCAACCACCGCCAACACATCGCTATCCGCCGACACGCAGGTCAGCACCACATCCATGTCAGCGGCAAGCTTGGTAATGTCTGCATAAGCGGTGACGACAGCCAGTTCCGCCGCCAAGGCTTGGGCTTTTGCGGCAGTGCGGTTATACACGCCCGCCAGCAAACCCGCTTTGGCAAGGTTGCGTGCCATCCCTAAGCCCATTGCACCTAGGCCGATAAAACCAACTTGCATGTGTTTCTCCTGTTTTTTATGGCAATGCCAAATGGTTTTTAATCTGGTTGGGTATGGCGATTCATAGTATTACGCCAATGAGTCCGGCGATTCTTATAGCCAGTTCTCTGAAATCTTTTTTGGCATCTTGCACTGCGCTGGCGTGGCTACCGATAGCACCATCTGCCGGGGTCAAATTAAAGATGGCTTTGCGGTGTTCTTGAGCCATAGGCATTAGGCTACGGTAATGCTTGATAATGGCAAGGCAGTATGGGTCATCTGCCTGTTTCATCGTATTGATAGGTGCTTCATCCAAAACCGCTTCCCGATAGACATTTGGGATGCGGTTGACCCATTTGTCATAGGCTTTTACAGGACGGTCAAGGCGGACACTGTGTTGCTGGCAGAGATAACCAATAGGTTTCATATTACCTTTTGGCAATTCCAAAGCACTATAGTTGTGGGCTTCGGGGCTGCCTTGCCAGTTGTGCAGCCTTTTATTCCAAGAGCTTTTCCAGCTTTTTAAAGTGGGCCCTAGATTGCGTAGGCCTTGTAAAGAAAACAAATCTGCTCCCAAAGGAATGACTACATAATCGGTTGCGATTAATACCGAGCGATTAATCGCACCAAGGTTGGGCCCTATATCCACCAAAATGATGTCGGCTTGCACTTTTGCAGCTGCCATTTGCATGACTTGCCAAAAGGCACTGATGATTCGCATGGGGCGGTACAATGCCCTGTCGCCCATGCTACTGGGCCATTCTTTGGACAATTCGTCCTCAAAGCAAGACAAATCGACATCGCCGGGTAGGAGGTATAGGTCGGTTGCTATTCTTTGTAAGGCTGGTTCTGCAATGTCATTAACTTCCATAAGCGGCTTTACGCATTGGTAGATAGTGGAGCCTGAATTTTGCGTACTCCAAATAGTTTCAATATCTTCTTCATCCAAAAATGCTGCGGTTAGGTTAGATTGCGGGTCAAGGTCAATAATCACCACGCGTTTACGCAAACTGGCAAACATCCAAGCCAAATGGTAAATCAAAGAGGTTTTTCCGACCCCGCCTTTATTATTAAAGAAAGTTAAAACGGGAGGTGTCATGATTTGGCCTTCAATGTGCAAACGACTGCGCTTTGGTTCGTTTCAAAAAGTGGTTCAGGATTGCCATTATTAGCCATTTCCCGCCTGGCAACGGCAATGCCACGGCCAAAAGCTTGAATAAAACCAAACGTTTTTAAAACATCCCCCATATTCGGGTTCCGGTAATCAGTAATTCCCGGTTTACCAAAATTCTCAGAGGTCACATTGCCATAAGGGCCGCCAGGACTGTTAATTTCAATCCGGTCATTAAACCAATAAACCCTAACCGGGGCATTCGTACTTTCATAGCTTCGGTGCAATACAGCGTTGTATAAGATTTGCTGGATAGCGGCAGAAGGGTACGGCATCCCTTTTTGATGAGTTGGGGCTGACGTAATGTCGACTGTAACCCGATTATGGGCTTTGAGTTTTTCTTCGGTACGGCGCAACATTTCCACGACCGCCCCCCCGATATTTTCTTCATCAATGACTGGATCAGCCAACTCGGTGCCGTCAATCCTAAGGAATTGCACGTACGCACCCGGCAAGAAATCTTGCGGGCTTTTACCTATGGCTAATAAACCCATGACCGTTGGTATCGGGTCATCGGGTGAAACAATCATTTTGCAAGAAGCAAGACGTTGCTCAAAAGTGCGTCCGTTCGTTTCCAGCACGTCGGCGGCAAAAGCAGCAGGTAGGTATTCATTTTCGAAAATGACCCGTGATAAATCTGTGAGTTTTGCTGTAGGGATCGGATAAATGTCAAATGGCAGGTTTTTGTAACGACGTTTCTCATTGAGGATACGCTCGTCCTGTGCGTTGGCAATGGCGCGGCGCGGGCCAATCCGAATCCAGATTCGGCCTTCATATTTGACTGGGGGCATGTCAGACGGCATGACCGTGACCACAGCCATGTCAGCACCTTTCAGTTGTCGTTTTTCTACCGATAATACGGGTAACGGCAGAATGTTGCCATCTGTCTTGATGTCAGCTAATGCCAGCAACAGTTGGTCTGTTACCTCCAAACCACTTGGCTCCCCATTGTCCTTGGCGCCAATAAATAGAACCCCAAGTCCATTATGATTAGGCAAATCATTGGCAAAAGCACAGACAGCTTGGCGTGCCTTTTTGGGGACATCGCCCTTGAAAGATTCCTTACGTTCAACCCGGTCAGATTCGAGAGCGTCTAATAAAGCCAAAAGCGCTTGGTCGGATAAATTTATCATTATTGTCACCTGTTTCCTTACTAATTCGATGAGAAGCGACACCGCCGTATCCCGCAGTTTACTGTGCTAATTTCGATGGGCTTCTCATCCTACAACATCTTTCTAACTCTCAGAGCCTATTTTTCTAAGTAAGTATAAGCATTCAACCCCGCCACCAACTCCTGTTCATATTCCTGACGTTGCCCGTCACTCAAGTCACTGTTCGCCAATTTCTCCCTAAACGCGGCTTTGAGTTCTTCGCTGCTGATATGCACATAATCCAGCAATTCCGATACGTCTTCACCTTCTTGCAGGTCGTAGAAATGGTAGCCGTTGTCGTCGAGTTTGATATTGATGGAATGGGTGTCGCCGAACAGATTGTGCATGTCACCCAAAATCTCTTGGTAGGCACCGACCATGAAAAAACCAATCAGATACGGCTCTTCACTGTTGATGTTATGTACAGGCAGGGTTTTTTCAAGATTTTGCCCGTCGATGTATTGGTCGATACGTCCGTCCGAATCGCAGGTCAAATCTTGGATAACGGCGCGGCGGGTGGGTTGTTCGTCCAGGCGGTGGATGGGCATGATCGGGAAGATTTGGTCTATGCCCCAAATGTCCGGCAGGGATTGGAACAGCGAGAAATTGCAGAAAATCTTGTCGGCAAGTTTTTCGCTCAGTTCTTGCAAAATCTCGGCTTCGTTTTGGTTGTTCGAATTGAGTGAATTTTGCAGTTGTTGGCAAAAAATCGCGTAGTCATTTTCCGCTGCTGCCAAGCCGTTGATGCTGAGTTTGTCGCGGGCGAATTTGGCGCGGGCTTCGGACAGTTGGAAATAGGCATCGTGATAGGCTTCAACCAGATTACGGTTATCCGTTACGTCCAGCGCGGCTTTATCGTTACTGTACACCGATTCAATGTCAGTGACGTTGGTGATGAGCACGGCGTGGTGGGCGGTCAGGGCGCGGCCAGATTCGGTGATGATGTCGGGTTGTGGCACTTGTTTTTCGGCGCAGATGTCGGCGAAGCTGCGGACGATGTTGTGCGCGTATTCGTCCAGGCTGTAGTTGATCGACGATTCGCGGCGTGAACGGCTACCGTCGTAATCCACGCCCAAACCACCGCCCGCATCGACGATTTTTATCGCCGCGCCCAAGCGGCGCAGTTCGACATAAAATTGCCCGGCTTCTTTCAGGGCGATTTTAATATCATGGATGTTGGCGATTTGCGAACCCATGTGGAAGTGCATCAGTTTCAGGCAATCGAGCAAGTTGGCTTGCTTGAGGCGCTCAATCAGTTGCAGGACTTCATAGGCATGAAGGCCGAATTTGGATTTCTCGCCACCGCTGTTTTGCCATTTGCCCGCGCTGATGCTGGACAAACGGACACGCACACCTAGTACAGGCTGTACATCCAGTTTTGCCGCTTCTTCGATAATCAATTCCAGTTCCAGCGGTTTTTCGATGACCAGATGCAGGTTCAGGCCCATTTTCAGGCCGATCAGCGCGAGGCGGATGTACGCGCGGTCTTTGTAGCCGTTGCAGACCACCACGCCTTGGTGCGACAAGGCCATGATCGCCAGCAATTCCGGCTTGCTGCCCGCTTCCAAACCGATATTATCCGCCGCCAAAATGCCTTCGACGACCTGCCGCTGTTGGTTGACTTTGATTGGATAGACAGGCGTGTATTTGCCTGTGTAAGCCAGTTTGGCACAGGCATTTTTGAAGGCATTGTCCAAACGGATGACGCGGTCTTTCAAAATGTCGGTGAAACGCACCAGCACTGGCAAGGACAATTGTTTGTCATTTAAGGATTGGGCAATTTCAAACAAATCCAAACTGATGGTTTTATCAGCACTGGGTCTGACGCAGACATGCCCGTTATCGTTAATTGAAAAATAACTGTTACCCCATGAGTCTATGGCATAGGTTTGGGCGGATTGTTGGATAGTCCAGTTGCTTGGGTTCACTGATTGGCTCCGGTAAGAGGGGTTAGTTTATAACGGGGTTACGGGGTAGGGTGGTGTCTGGAATATGCAGGGGCTTTGCTTCCATTGCTTTGGCATTACGCATAAACCGTACAATAATCCCCGCTTCTAGCTGATCAGGGGCTAGGTTGCCAGCCGGATATTCCACCTTCCCTTTGGGGGGCGTGACAGCAAGGAACTGGCGTCTGTTATGAAACAGAATGACCTGGCTGGCTCCCTGTCCCTTACATTGGGGATTCTGTGCATAAGGGCTCCTGACCATTATTAAGGCCTAAAGTGTAGTCTACGGCGGGTGTGTAAACAACGCTTTTCATGGCCAGCGGAAGGGGGCGCCATCATTTTTCATGGTGAATGGATATGGCGCCCCATTTGAAAGTGGTGTGCTTTGTGACCGGGCAGATCCGGCTTTTGTATCGGTGAGGCATCGTCATTGCTGGCATCCTATCGCTTAACGGTAAGATGCCGTGCCCATTAAATTTCCGTCCAGTTATGGGGAGGGACCGGATATGGTCAACTAGCGGGGCTTGGCCGGTCGTTTTTGTTTTTTGGCGGGGGCTGGCAGTTACGGCGAAGATATAAAAGCGTTATACTGGAACATAAGCAGACTATGTAAAGTGACTGGCAATGAAAAAAAACATTTATTACAAACTAAGTAGTGAACCTCTAATCATTAACAGCTTTAGACGGACTTTGGGTGAAATTGAATGGCTTTTATTGGTTTTGATATTATTTTATTTAGTTGTAGGAAAAATTGAAAACGTTGAAAAACAATTGGTTATATTTGCGTCTTGCTTATATGCAGTAGGGGTTGCCTCTTTCCAATATTGGGATTTTTTTAAAGAGGCAAAACAATGGAAAATTGCCTTCCAAAGCTGGGTGATGATCATTTTTATCAGCTGGGTGATATGGTATACAGGAAAACTGCAAAGCCCCTTGTTCAATTTGTACTTGTTGCCTGTGCTTGCCAGCGCCATCACTTTAGGTAAATTAGTCACCTTATTGCAAGTCGGTTTAATTTTTTCTATTTTTTTGTATCTAGGAAGCAATTTTCATCAAAACCACATGGATGCATTATTTTCCATGGCCGGCAGTAGCGATGTGTTGATGCTGTTTTTCCCGATGTTATTGGTCGCCTATATATCAACCATGCTGACTTCGGATATTCAAACCGGTTTTAATAGCCTTAAATGCGAATCCGAAATAGACGATCTAACCAAATTATTTAACTACCGGACATTTAAATCGGTCTCACAAAAATTGCTTAACCAAGCCAAACGCCACAATAGGAAGGTATCGGTGCTCATGATAGACGCCGATAATTTGAAAACTACCAACGATTATTTCGGCCATGAAGCCGGTAATTTATTGTTGGTCAACATCGCCCAGTGCTTAATTTCGGTGCTTAGGGACGGCGATATTGCCGCACGCTTTGGTGGCGATGAATTTGTGGTGCTTTTGACTGATTGTAAACAAAATGATAGCGCCCAAGTTGCCCAACGGATCATTGAAGAATTCCATAACACGCAAATCCGTTACCATGGCGAGAACATAAAGCTAAGTGCCAGTATTGGTATCGCCAACTTCCCTGAACATGGCGACACCCTGGATGTTTTATTGGCCAAATCCGATAAGGCCATGTACGCCAGCAAACATCAAGGCCGATGCCTGGCAACGGTTTATAGCACAAAATTGGATTGATAAGCCGTTTCCTGGCCGTAAGCGCTTATTCAAATAGCTATGGGATCAGGCGTAAAGCTTGCTTCCTTACCCAAAAAGAAAACATCATCATGGCCCAACCCCGGAAGGTGATTTTAATGCTAAGGCAGACGGCATGAAGCAGTCTTTTGGCATAGTCACTTACCTAATTAAACAGGCTCAAATTAGCGGTTCTTTAGGATAGATTTGGACCCAAACAATACGCGGGCCATGCATTTTTTTGACCACCAGGTCAAATTGGTTAAATTCAATTTTCTGGTTCTCTACCGGAATATCGCCAAGTTTGCTTAGGATGAGGCCGCCAATTGACACGGTGTCTTCCAAATCAAGTTCTTCGTTCTCAACATCTATCCCCAAAATCCTCTCCAGAGAAAATATCGGCAAGCTGCCTTTGCCGATCAAGGTGTCGTCTTCTAGGCGGCTCCAGTCATTACTGTTTTGGCGGAACTCGTCACGTATTTCGCCGACCATTGCGCTGATCAGGTTATCCAAGGTAATAAAACCTTCGGGTTTTTGCCCTCTTTCTCCGATGACGGTGAAGTGGGAAGCGCCAGTGCGGAAATGGCGTAATAAGTCCAGTGAGGGCGTGTTCGCCGGTATATATTGGATGGGGCGTAAGTATTTGGTCAGCTCGCCAATGGCTTTGCCTTTTTGTTGGGCAAGGAACAAATCCTTCAGGTGAATGACCCCCAACACGTCAGTTTTATTGGTGTCGAAGTACGGATAACGGCTGAAGCGTGATTGGTATACGATGTCCAGGTTTTCCTCCAAGGTGTTGGTGTGATGTAAGGAAACCATTTCGTGGCTAGGCCGCATCAGGTCGGACACCTCCAGTTTGCTGAAATCGAGCGTTTGCGCCAGGATATTCCATTCGTCGCGGGTAAAGCGTTCGTTCAGGCGGTTGCTGCGCAAGATCAGTTTGAGTTCGTCGGCGGAATAGCGGGCATCGTGGTTATGGGCATGACCCGGGCCAAACACATAGAGCACCAGGTTGGCACTGGAATTGAGCAGCCAGATCGCAGGGAACATCAGCCAGTAAAATCCGTAGAGTGGCACGGCGGTCCAAAGGCCGATGCTTTCGGGGTTGCGGATCGCCAATGATTTGGGTGCAAGTTCGCCTACCACAATATGCAAAAAGGAGATGACCGAAAAAGCGATGGCGAACGAGATGCCGTGTATCAGCTCCGGCGAGGTGACGCCAACCTTGCCTAGGACAGGTTCCAGCAGGCTGGCGAACGCAGGTTCGCCGACCCACCCCAAACCCAGTGACGCCAGCGTAATGCCCAACTGGCAAGCCGATAAATAGGCGTCCAGCTTTACATGCACTTTGGCGAGGATACGCCCACGTAAGCCCCGCGTTTTGGCAATTTCACGGATGCGCGTCTGGCGTAGTTTAACTAGGCCAAATTCTGCCGCCACAAAAAAGCCATTAAGGGCAACCAGGAACAAGGCAATAATGATCAAAAATAGGTTAGTCATAGTGGGACGGTTTGGGGCCCGAAAAAATTTACGCTAAATTTTAAAAAACAGGCAAAAAAACTAATGTGGAATGGGCCAGTGGGGTATCCCGCAACGCTGTGCAAGCAGCTTGGCGTTAAGCGCGGCCAGGTAATGGGATCGTAATTTGGGTGGTTGATAACTGATAGAGAATCGGGGGGGTATTCTTACGCCCTGATTATACTCGAACGTCTGGGGCAAAATCCCAATACTTTTTGAGGATGGCTTAGATTTTTTAGCGCCGCAAGATGGGCAAGGGCTTAGCCGGGGATTCCTATACTGGGGGAGGCTATTAAAGGAAACGGGGCGGCAGGGATGCCAAGTCGAATAAAGGCTATTGCTGGCTTGGCTATGGTTCCCTAGCCTGCTGGATGGGAACCTATAAAAAGGGTGGATGTTATTGGCAAGGCTTAGCTGGATTTTTTAAACGCCTTAGCCCAGGCCGGCAGTGACCGGAACTTGTCTGCTGCCTTTTGAAACGGTGTGGCCGTGGCGGGCGGATACTCGCTGTTGTGAGGCTATTATCCCCCATCCGGCACTACACCGGTGGTCACCAAAACGCCCTAGTACTCAGTCAATGTTGAATTGTCAGTATGATTTTCGTAGGGGCAAGCGGTTGCCCGTCTGATCGCTACGGATGTTGGTGCAGGCCATAGAAAAGGCGGACAACCGTCCGTCGGGTTTAGACTGGCCCGACAAAAAATCAAGGCTGTGTCACCGTTAATTGTGGAAGCCTTAAATGACGCGGCTTTGAGCGAAAGCCGCAATCCGCATTAAATAAGGCTTTGCGCCGAACATAAAATTTTTTCAACAACTAACGGTGACATAGCCAAAATCAATGACCGGGCACTAGGCTTTTAGGATTGGACGGGGCCTTATGTTTAAGCAGGAGAAAACCCTATGCCAAATAACCATAACGTTTCAGCCGGTGGCGCAAGATATTCCGGCTGATGCCGAGCAGGCGTCCGGTTTGCACTTGATTGTTCTCGCAATGTTCATAGGCGGTGCGGATAATGGTTTCTTCAATAGTATCAAACAAATTGCCGGTGGGTTGTTCGTACAATGCCGCTAACGCATTCTCGAGCGCTTTTAGGGAATGCGCTTCTGAATTAGGGTTGGCTTGGCTGCGTGACACCCCAAAATTAGGGTTTAAATGCAGGTCATCGAAAGTGACATTGCCGTCCTTACTGACGAGCAAGGCGTGGTGGATGACGTTTTGTAGTTCACGGATATTGCCAGGCCATGCATAGCCCAATAGCGCACGTTCGGCGTCCTTGCTTAAGTCAAAACTGTTGAGTTTCAGGCGTTTGCCGTAACGTTCCAAAAAATGCCGGGCTAAAGGCAAAATGTCGCCCGGACGCTCACGTAACGGCAATAAGTCCAGTGCCGCGACATTTAAACGGTAATACAAATCTTCACGGAACCGTCCCGCTTGCACGGCCTCTGCCAGGTTGACATTGGTCGCCGCGACAAGGCGCACGTCAATAGAAATGGGGGCTCGCGAACCAATACGGACCACTTCCTGTTCTTGGAGCACACGCAATATCTTGACTTGCGTGGACATGGGCAAATCCCCAATTTCATCAAGGAACAAAGTGCCGCCGTTAGCCGCTTCAAACCAACCGCCACGGGCATTTAATGCGCCTGTAAAGGCCCCCCGTTCATGGCCGAACAATTCGCTTTCCACGAGTGATTCGGAAAATGCGCCGCAGTTTACCGCGATAAACGGGCCATTCTGCCGTTGGCTAAATTTATGGACTTGCCGCGCCACCAGCTCCTTACCGGTGCCGGTTTCGCCTATGATCAGCACCGTCGCATCGCTAGGGGCTATCCGTTCGATGTATTCCAACAGGCGGACTGAGGAAGGGTCGGCAAAAACGATTGCTGTAGCCCTGACCGATAGGGCATGGGAATCAGGGTTAGGTAATGTAATCAGTGGCTCACTATGAAAATTAGTATGCACATGATTAGATATTGTGATGTCCTTGTAAGTATTCATATAATTTTTTTAAATAGTAAGAAATCATTATGAGCGGGCGATTCCAAAGTGATCGTAGCCGGCGGGTAGCGGCACGATGGCCTAAGAGTTGCCCATTTCTCAAATGGGTATTTCCATTTTTTGCGTATCACCTATTACTCTAACAGGCAATCTAATCAATTTAGTAATGATAAATTGTTATGTGGTTATCTAATTTTGGCATATATGAGGCGGGTTTCACGTTCGGTTTCTTGGTTATTTAATTATAAGTAATTATTTTTAATTAAAATTAGTTGTTTTAATGGGAAGCTGGCGCACGCCGACACCCCATCATTGTTTCCCTTTACTGATGTTGATTGATCAGCATCAGATCAGCAGATACTGCTCGCCAGCCAACAGATTATTATTTTTTTATTCAAAAAGTTAAATATATTCAATTGCTTATGAATTGGCATTGTAAATGCTGTAGAAATGCCAGCAGAAAATAATCTGCACGATGCATTAATTTACAATTTGAAGAAAAAAGGTAATTTCTATGAAACAATTAAATACATTGGCCCTTGCGGTTTCGTTACTGGCCGGTTCGCAGGTGGCAAATGCGCTCACGCCATGGACAACGGGTTTTAATTCCCCTGACGTCGCGGTTTATACCTCAGGTGGGGCGGCACAGGATAAAGCGTTCGGACAGGTTGTCACCACCACCCTGGCGGCGCCTGGCACCCTTGACACATTCAGTGATGTGGATCCGGCGACAGGTTCAGTGGGCTCCCGTTGGACCGTGTACTATTTCACGGGCAACGCCAATTTGGGCGCAGGCTTGGCGGGCAAAAAGATTTTGCTTGAGAAGCGTTCGTACGGTGCGGCAGGCTACGGGGTGGTCCCCTTGTTGGCTTCTTCCGGGGCTGGCCTTGCGCTTGAGCATTTAAAGATTGTGGGCTTAAAGCAAGCGGACTGGGAAGTGGATGGGGTTGTGGGGGGCAAAAAATGGAAAAAAACTATTGATGCCAGCAATGGTAGCAAGTATTTGGTTAAAAAAGTTTCGGACGCCGGTTTTTTGGGCGTTGACCCGCAGGTGCTGTTAAAACCTAAGACCCAAAACTACCCGCTTCCTGTCAATCAAATCATTACGGGCTTGCCAGATGCTGGTTGGCCTTTGACATTGACTAAAGTCCCTACTACAGGCACCAATGCTTTTACGGTCGTGCCTACGGGTGGTTTGGTTTATGGCGTGGCCGTTACCTTGGACTTATATAAAATTTTGCAGGCCGCCCAGAAAAAGGCGGGTACTTTGCCAAGCAGCGTCGTGATAGGCAGTTACGACGAAGGCAGTTTGCCCAACCTTAACCGCAATGTCCTTGCCTCATTGCTGGCTGGAAAAATTGGCGCTTGGGAGCAAATTAAAATTGTCGATAAAACCGCCGGTAATGTTGTAAAAAGCCTTTTGGATCCTAGTATTCTTGCCGCCGCTGGCGTGGTGGCCCCTTATAAGGAATCAACCACAGGCAGTAATTTGACTCCGGTTGCTGTGGGCAAGCGTAATCCGGGTGCGGCAATCGGCGCGGTCGCTTACGCCAAATTCCTTAACTACCCTAGCACCAGCAATTCCTTTGCCCCAGCGCCAACCACAACTGACAATGCACTGGATGAAGACGCCGCATTGCCGATTGTCAAGGCTCCCGGCGGTGCCGCCGATACCGGAAACCTTTTGAAAGATTGGCAAAACGGCACCAATGCTACTGGTTACAACAACGTCATTGATGGCGGCAATCCGGCCAAACGCTGGGGTATCGCCATTAATAGCGCTGACCGTAACAGTGCGGTCACTTTAGATGGTACTGGCGGTGACCCTTGGCGTTATATCAGGATTGACGGTTATGCGCCGACGTTGGAAAACGTCGCCGCAGGCGTTTACCCGCATTGGGCGGAAGGGGCTGTCATTTACCGTACCAGCAAACCAGCTGATACACTGTGGGCGGTCAAAACCAAGCTTCTGAAAGCGTTTGCCGATGACTTGGGTAGCCCAACTGTCGCCAATGCGGTCAATACCACCCAAGCTTGGGGTAAGACCGGCATTTTTGCGACAACCGCAGACCCTCGTGGATTTAAGGCCTCTGTGCCATTCAACAGTAGCAACCCGGTTGTGGCGTTTACGCATAGCAATGGCGGCACCACGCATGCCGATATTGTCCCTGTGGCCGATTCGGCTGCAACTGGCGGCCTAGCCATCCAATTGAAATAGGCTTGGTGTTACAAAGCGGCCACAAAATTCGTTATTCGTTTGACATGAAAATCATAGTGGTGGGGCAGGGGCGTCTAATACATGCGCTTGGCGGATCCAAGCCCGTCCCCGCCACCTTACTTTGAAAAAGCTTAAAAGGCTTGCTCCGGCATCTGCTTAGCTAAGGCTATTTGGCAAAGCAGGGCCACCTTACCCAAAGTGTGTCTACAGTTGAAATTTGTGGGCATCTCCCCATTTCAGGGGCAAGTGCAACTTGCCCCTGTCCTCCTTAATTATCTCCACTCTAAAAGCAAGTAGGGGCGGACGTCTGTCCGCCAGGCTGTACAAAAATCCAAAGCCATTAGGCAGGCCGCCCGACCCTATAAAAAGCACTGTCGGCGGTTCAAGATTGGCTGAATGCCCGCATTGCTTCACAACGCCCTCAAAAACAAAATCAAATCCAGCCGTTCCCGGTTATCAAGGCCTAGCTGAAAACGCCGGTCGTAAAAATCCAGGACATTCCCCAGTTCTTTAGCCATGCCATTGTGGAAATAGGGTGCGCGGGCGGCAAGCCCCCGCAAGGCCGGGACTTTGAAACGGCCTATATCCTGCCATTTGCCAGTAATGAGCGCACGGCCCGGATCGGTGGTTTGCAAGGTCCCACCCGTCATTTTATTGCGCAAGGTATAAAGCGGCATATCGGCCGTGCGTTGCGCCGCGTCACTGATGCCGATATTCAGGAATCTGGCTACGGAATGGCTGCCAGCGTTGGGTGCTTCGTGGCAAGTGCTGCAAGTGCCATTGATAACGCCGGGGCCGCCAAGCTCCGGCGCATCGTTAAGCCCCGGAACGCCAGAGATGACGAAAGCTTTGGTGTTGAACAGCCGTTGTCCGCGGGCTATCGCCGCCCGTATGTCAGCCAGTGCCGAAACGGTCAAACCATCCCAGATGTCGTACAAGCTGAACACTACCGGGTCACTGGGCAAGCCCGTTTTGCTGTCACCCGATAAGTCATTGACACCTTGGTAAAAACCTTGTTTCGATAAACTGGCCGGCCCGCCTTTCGCGCCTGAAACGTTAAGTGCCTTGGCGTCGTTGTCATAGATTTGGGCGGTATACAGGGCCGTTTCAAAATCAACGATATGTTTGCGTTGTTCTTGGCTTAGCGGCTGTCCTTGCGCATGGCCGGTAGTGGCGTTATTTGCCTGCCTGGCCAAATCATAGCGGATGGATCGCCCGGGGGCTGTCTCGCGCCCGTCCCACATGACGGCGCTTAAGAATTTTAAATTGGTTGCGGGAAGCGGGCGACGGAACAAGGAAAGTTCAAACAACGGGCCAAGATCTTTGGCCGTGGCAAACCCATAAGGGTCGCTGATGCCGGCCAGCTCAAATTCGGCATCAGCGGGGACTTTGAGGCCAATCCGGATCACCCCCTTGTTGAGCAGCATGCTATAGGCATTACGGCGCGCTTTAAGGGTCGAGGTTTTCGCTTTTGGCGAATTGGCGCCATCGTTGGTACGGAAAATTGGCCCGGTTCCGCCCGTGTCCTTGAAGCGCTGTAGTAAGCCCTGGGGGGTGACGCTCCAGCCCTCCTCAGGCAAATGGCAAGTCGAGCAAGCCCTGCCGTTGCTTCCTAAGGGCTGGAAAAACTCGTTGCCCAGGTCGATGCCGCCTTGTTTGCTGAATGTGGCGCTTGAACCGGAAGGATTGGGGAAGGCCGTGTTGTTTTCGATAAGCGATGTCCCGCCAGCGGCATAAACCGCATCTTGTATAAGCTGGGAAATAACCCAAAGTGCCAGTAAATGCCATAAATGACGCCATCGGCTTAAGCTGGGTATTGGCGTATTTTGTCCGTTATTCTGTGCTATAAATTTTCGTTTCATTATGCATTGCCCCGTTTAAGGAAAACGGCGCCCGGCCAGGAATGCTGCCGGGCGCTCCAAACGTTACGTCCGTATCATGGGGCTGAACGGACAATAATGGTGTTTAGATGGAACACATTCCGTCCGCCAGCCTTATCGCCAGGCATCACTAGCTTCACGGCGCCTTCGGTGTCATCCAAAGGCAATATTGCCCCGGTCGCATCGACTGTCGCAAAAGCCACCATGGCTTGTTCGCCACCGAAAGATGGCTGGATTTCCGCCATCGCGACAATAACCTGATAACAATCCGTGGCATTGATGGCCAGATATTTCCTGAGCATATCATTCTTGCGGGTGGAGTCGGTGATCACGCCCGCTTCGCTGATCAAGTCGTATAAGGGCACGCCGACAAAAGTTTTGGTGACGAGTCCGGCGGCACCGGAAAAGTAAGTCACCGTCATCTTGGATGTTTGGTAGCCGCCTAAGATTTTGGGCGTGAATGATTTGGGGTGATTGACCGCCCCTCCTAGCCTGAATCCGGATGAAGCCCCGCCGAGACAGCTGGGTGCCGCCTGGCCCAATGAGGCATATCCGAACGTAAGGATAAAAGCTAAGGCCAATGGGTGGAATATACGTGTTGTCATGTCTTGCTCCTAAATCGTTATTTACTTGAATAAATAGCCTATAGCGATTACGGCAATAGTGTCAACCTGAAATGATGGCGGAAAGGATTTTCCTCCCAACAAAGAATTTGTCTCGAAAGCGGTGTTTTGTCGCTTTTATAACAAATTGTCCTGTTGGGTATACATTTTAATGGCGTAAAACCGACATACAAATGTTGCTTATCCTTTATTTATATAGTCAAATAGATAGCGATTGCAGTTGGCATTATAGCTGCATCACAAACAAGGTTACCGCTGATTGGCTTGTAACTTAATTCCAACATCGCATTGTATTAACTTTTAAAAGAAGGCTTATATGAAAAAAATCAATACACTCGCCGCAACCGTTGCGCTGCTAATCGCTTCGCAAGGCGCAAGCGCCCTGACACCCTGGGTAGATAAGGGGCCGAATTTGACGGTTTTCATTTCAGGTGCCGTAGCCCTAACGAATGCTTATACCCAGGTGGTCACCAATACCTTGGCTGCTTCGGGTAGCTTGGACACTTTTAATGATGTTGACCCGGTCACCGGTTCTAAGGGCTCGCGTTGGACGGCCCATTACTTTACCGGGCATGCCAATTTGGGTAGCGGGCTTGCCGGTAAGAAAATCCTGTTGGTCAGGCGTACTGCGGGAGGTTCTGGTTATGGGGTCATTCCGTTGAATAGCGTTATTCCGCTTGAGCATTTAAACATTGTTGGGAAAACGTTGACGGATTGGGTCGCTGATGGGCCCGGCGCATGGAAACAAACCATAAATGCAGCTAATGCCAGCAAATATTTAGTCAAACATATTTCTGACGGTGGTTCCATCGCGGTTGACCCCAGCATTTTGTTGAAACCAGGTACAGAAAATTATCCAGACCAGCAAAATGAATTGATGACCGGATTGCCTGAGCCTGGATGGCCATTGAACACCACCAATATACCGACCACAGGCAGCAGTGCTTTTACGGTGATACCTACGGGGGGATTGGCTTACGGTGTCGCAGTCACGCTGGATTTGTATAAGGTGCTGCAAGCCGCACAAAAACGTGCCGGTTCTTTATCCAGCACTGCCATCATAGGCAATTATAGCGAAGCGGATATGCCAAACCTTAACCGGAATATGCTTGCGTCATTGCTGTCGGGCAAGATCGGGGCGTGGGACCAGATCAAAATCGTCGACAAGACCGATGGCAACAAGGTCAAGAGTTTGCTGGACAGCAGCATATTGGCGAGCGCGGGTGTTTTGGCGCCTTATAAAGAATCAACTACAGGCAACAACTTGACGCCGGTCGCGCTAGGATTAAGGAATAATGGCGCCGCGACGAGTGTGATTGCCTACTCGGTGTTCCTCAATTATCCGGGCACTAAAAATTCGGTTAGGCCTGCGGCCAAAACTGCGGATAATGCGGTGGAGGAAGACGCCTCGCTGCCTATCGTCAAGCAGCCGATTATTGTTTCCGATACCGGGACGTTGCTCAAAGATTGGCAAAACGGCACCAATATCCTGGGCTTTAACAATGTGGTGGAAGGTTTGGGTTATGCCAAACGTTGGGGGATCGCGCTCAATTCAGCCGACAGGAATAGTGCGGTCACCGCCACTGGCACGGGTGGCGACCCTTGGCGTTACATCAAGATTGATGGTTACGCGCCAACCTTGGAGAACATAGCGGCCGGGGTTTATCCTTATTGGGCGGAAGGTGTGGTGCTTTACCGTACGAATAAGAGCGGGGATCCAGGTTGGGCCTTAAAGACCAAGGTCATGAAAACGTTGGCAGATAATCTGGGCAGCCCGGCGATCATAGGCGCGGTTACAACAACCCAGGCCTGGGGAAAGACCGGTGCTTTTGCGACCACCGCCGATCCGCGTGGGTTTACCACAACCTTGCCATTTAACCCCAGCAATCCTGTCGTGCCTTTCTCGCATAAGAGCAACGGCGCCATCCATACCGAAATTGTACCGGTTGCCGATTCGGCCGCTGCTGGCGGATTGGTTGTCCAAATGAAATAAACGGCGTCCCTGTTAGCGTCAATGAGCCGCTGCTGCTTTATCAACAGGCAATCAACAGTTGTTGTTGATAGGGCAGCAGGTCCAGTCCTGTTTGCCAATAAAATAGATAATTAAATCAATTGGGTAAATGATGGCATATTATTTGCAGTACTGATTAATCACCAACATGCCATAAACAACAAACCCGCACCCATCTCTTGACACTTTTTGATAAACCGCCTGTAAGTATTCTGGTCTTATGAAGCAATTAGTACGATATGCATTAATAAGCACCAGCGCGTTGCTTTTCCCTCCCCAGTTGTGGGCAGAAAATCCGCCAGCCGCAGCAACGGAACACCCCACCGAAGCTTCACCGAAATTCGACATGCTGGAAATGCAAGTTGACGGCAACACCGTGCTGGACCAGCAATTGGTTGAAAAAACCCTGTACCCGTTTATGGGGCCGGGCAAAACGGTCGATGACGTGGAAAAAGCCCGGCAAACCCTGGAAGCCGTCTACAAGGAAAAAGGTTACCCGACGGTGCTTGTCGATATTCCGGAACAAGACGTGGTGGACGGCCTAGTGCGCCTGCGCATTGTCGAAGGCAAGGTGGATAGGTTGAAAATCACCGGTTCGCGTTATTTTTTCCTCGGCAAAATCAGGGAAAAAGTCCCCGCATTGGCGGCGGGCCAAGTGCCATATATGCCGGATGTCCAAGAACAGGTCGCCGAACTGGGTAAGGAATCCTCAGACCGCCAAGTCACGCCGATTTTCCGTGCGGGTTCAACGCCGGGGAAAACTGAGGTCGAACTGCGCGTCAAAGACACCTTGCCCCTGCATGGCAGCCTGGAGATGAACGGGCGCAATTCCGAGCATACGTCACGTTCCCGGCTAATCGCTTCCTTGCGTTATGACAACCTCTGGCAAAGCTTCCATAGCGCGTCATTGCAATACCAGGTCTCGCCGGAAAATGATGATGAAGTGGATGTCTGGTCAGGCACTTATGTGTTGCCAACGGGTTGGGCGGACACGCGTTTGGCCCTGTACGGCATCGGCATTAGCTCCAACACGCAGCTGGGTGCGAGTGTCGGCAGTTTGTCGGTGGTCGGTACCGGGGCGATTTATGGCGCACGGCTGATAAAACCCTTGGCTGGCGTCGACGCGTACAGCCACAACCTGAACTTAGGGTTTGATTACAAAAATTTCAATCAGGGCGTTAGCCAGCAAGGCCAAGACCAGCAAACGTCGCCCATCAGCTATCTGCCTTTCTTGATCGGTTACGACGCCAGTTGGCGTTATCCGGGCGTGTCAACGACGCTCAGTTCGGCGCTGCATTTCTCATTGGACGGCTTAGGCAACGAACAAGCGGAGTTTGAGAAACGCCGCTTCAAAGCCAAAGCAGGCTTTGCCTACCTGACTTCCGACCTCAAACATTTGCGCGAACTGCCTTGGGATATGCGCCTGGCGGCCCGCGCCTCCGGGCAAATCACCAATACGCCGCTAATCAGTAACGAACAGTTCGCTGCGGGCGGCCCGCAAAGCGTACGCGGTTATTTCCAGACCCAGCAACTGGGCGACGATGGCGTCAACTTGTCAGTCGAGCTGCAAAGCCCCCAATTGAAGCGCCAAAACTGGGATTTCGCCCAGAATTTGCGCCTGCATGTGTTCTTTGATTACGCCTATTTGTGGATAGACCATGCGCTCGCCCCGAACCCGACGTATTACCGCCTTGCCGGAACCGGTGCGGGCTTGCGCCTACAGTTCTTCAAACATTGGCTGGGCGAATTCGACTGGGCTTATCCGCTGGAAAAGCAAAGTACGGTCGATGTGGGCAACCAGCGGGTGGATTTCCGTCTGGCGTATGAATTTTAGGGAATCAACATGGTTAAGAGAAATATTCTGGCGGACAGTAGCGGCGTAAAACGGCCGGACGGGTTTTTAAGCCCTGTCCGCAGCTTCCAAACCAAACCATTGGTCTTGGCCATCCGCGCCCTAATCGCGGGGGGCTTGGCGGTGGGCGTGGGTATGCAGGCCGCCCAGGCCGAAGTGCCCGTGCCCTCAAGTCCGGTCACGCTATCCAACACGCCTGTTGACATCGCCACACAAGGCCACGCCACGGCGGCGGTTTCCGGCAATGCCATGACCATCAACCAAACCACCGACAAAGCCAGCATAGATTGGCAAAGCTTTAATATCGGTGCCGACAGCAGCGTGCGTTTCGACCAGCCGGCCCCGACGTCCGTGGCCTTGAACAATATCCACCAAGCCGACGCCAGCCGTATCATGGGTTCCTTGACCGCCAATGGCCAGGTTTATCTGGTCAACCAAAACGGTTTTGTATTCGGGGCAAACTCGCAAATCAATGTCAATTCCTTGGTCGCCACCACCTTAGGCATCAGCGAAACCACTTTTCAAAACGGCCTCACCAAAGCCTTCGAAACTGGCGGCGGCGCCGCTTTGCAAGGCAATGGCGAAGCGTATCTAAAAGACCGTCAGGGCCGCCTTGTCCTTGACCAGAACGGCCAAAAAATCAAGATCCAGATATTTATCGAACCCGGCGCCCATATCAAAACCAACGCCTCCGGTGGCCGTGTCATTATCGCCGCCCCTGTCATCAACAATGCCGGGACGATAGAAACGCCGGACGGGCAAACCATCCTCGCGGCGGCAAAAGACAAAGTGTATTTGCAAGAGGCGGGCAGCGATTCGGACATACGCGGTTTGCTGGTGGAAGTCGGCACGGGCGGCGAAGTGAACAACATGGGCAAAGTGTTGGCGGAACGGGGCAATGCCAGTTTGATGGGTTTTGCCGTCAACCAGCAAGGCATCGCTTCGGCCACGACTTCGGTCAGCCTTAACGGTTCAGTGCGTTTGTTGGCACGCGAAGGCATACAAGACCCGTCCGGGACGGGCGGAAAGCTGCTGCCTAAAGCCACGGTCAGGAACACCGCGCTTGATGACGGTTTAGGCACGAAAGCCACCGTGCATCTGGCCAGCGGCAGTGTGACCGGCGTGGCCTTGGATGCCGACAAGGCCGCCACGGCGATAGATGCGCAGGCGCAAACCCCTTCCCGGATTGAAATCAGCGGGCATGATGTCTATCTGCACCAGCGCTCCCTCGTACAGGCAAAATCCGGTGACATCACTATCGCCGCCATAGACAACCCCACCGATAGCGCTGAAAAAGGGGATGCGCGGATTTTTCTGGAATCGGGCAGCGTGGTTGACGCCTCAGGGGTCAAAGACGTGAAATTGGCAATGGAACGCAATGTCCTGACCGTGGAATTACGTAAAAATGAATTGCGTGACGCGCCGTTGCAGCGTGACGGCGTCCTCTACGGTAAAAAAGTCAATGTTGACCTACGCGATGCGGCGTTAACCAGGGATGCTGACGGCAAGTTAGTTAGCGCAACCATTCCGGTGGCTGACATCAAGGGGGCGTTTGACCGTATTGCCCGCAATATCGACGAGCGCAGCACCGCCGGTGGCTCCGTGAGTTTTAAATCCACTGGCGATGTCGTCACCCAATCGGGCAGCGTGGTTGATTTTTCCGGTGGTTCGGTGGTGTATCGGGATGGCTTTATCGAAACCACTAAGCTGGTTGCGGACGGGCGCGTCTATGATATTTCCACCGCCGATGCCAACCGCCATTACACCAGTATCTTAGGCCAAGTTTCCAGTGCGCATCCCAATTGGGGGGTCACCGACACCTGGAACATCCCGGCTTTGGGCAGCAAACGCTTTGAATCCGGCTACATCGAAGGCAAGGCGGGCGGCTCATTCAATATAGCCGCTTACGAAATGTCCCTGAACGGTACGCTGGATGGCTCAACCATTGCCGGGACCTTGCAACGGACAACGGCTGAACGGGCCTTAGGTAGCACGTTTGGCGTTGACCTAAGCAACAACACCCTGCTGGGCAAGCAGGACGTGGTTTTCAATAAAAGCGGGCAAACCATCGACATCAATTTTGATGGGGCTTTGCCAAGAAAATCCCCCGGCTCCCCTGAAGCGGCGGCCTTGGAATTTGATGCCGGTTTGTTCAAACGCTCTGGCATCAGCCATGTCAACATCAAGATCAACGGTACGGTCAGCCTGCAAAAAGAAGCCCGCTTGGATTTGCCGGAAGACGGTAGCCTGGATCTGGCGGCGACGGGTATTAATATCCAGGGTTCCATCACCGCCCCCTCTGGTGAAGTCAACCTTAAGCCTATCGTCATCATCAACAATACCGGCGAAAAGCAGTTGTTGCCTAGCACGGTGACGTTAGGCCATTCGGCGCTGATTGATGTGTCAGGGCTGTGGGTGAACGACGTTTTGGACAGCAAGCCAGGCCATCATTTGGGCGTGATCGCCAGTGATGGCGGTTCGGTGGCATTGGCTTCCGAGCAAGGGGACTTGCGCTTGGAACGGGGTAGCCGCATTGATGCCAGCGGTGGCGCGTGGCTAGATAACCAGTCGCAAATTCACGCCGGGCGGGGCGGGGACATCACCTTGGCCGCCGCCACCCACGATGGCGGCGGTGCGCCTTCTAGCCTGATATTGGACGGCAAACTGGCGGCTTGGGGCGTCAGTGAAGGCGGCGGTTTGACAATAAGCACTAACGAAGTGGTGATAGGTTCCGCCAGTGATGCGCCTGTGCACAACCCTTCGACAAGCTCAGGACAGGCTCCTTCGGCAGGGTCAGGACAGGTTCCTGCGGCGGGCGCGGGGCAAGCGATGGCGCCACTGATACTTAACCCCGGCTTTTTCCGTCAAGGCGGTTTTTCGGATTACCACATCACCTCCACCGTTTATGGGCTAAAAGTCGCCGATAACGTCCAAATCAAGCCCCAGCAAAAAAACCTGGTGTTGGATAGCACCGTCACCGGGCAGGCTTCGGGCGGGGAGCTACAGGACTTCAGCACTATCGCCACCTTGCCCGATAGCGAAAGGAAGCCCACCAACCTGGCCTTATCTTTTAGCGAACTGTTGACGCAAAACCGCGCCGAATCGTTGACGATAGGCAAAGGCGCGTCAATCCAGGCCGATCCTGGGGCTACGGTTGCGTTGGCTTCCGACACCTCGGTGTCCGTTGACGGTACGGTCAGCGCACCGGGCGGCAATATCGCCATCACCATCAACACGCCTGCCGTCGAAAAGGGCTTCTTCGCTTCCCAAGGCATTTGGTTAGGGGCGGACAGCCGTTTATTGGCAAAAGGCGTGTTCAAGCCAGAAGTCAACGGTTTTGGCCTAAAGACAGGCCAAGTCATGTCCGGCGGTTCGATCAGCCTGACCGCCAAGCGCGGTTACATTGTTGCGCGTGACGGTTCGGTCATGAATGTCTCGGGCACTTCGGAAAAACTAGATTTCCAACAAACCAGCCCGGCCAATGCGAAGGTCATCAAGGTTGTCCAGGAAGACATCGCTTCAGAGGGCGGTAGCATCATCCTGAAAGCCGGTGAAGGCATTTTGGCCGATGGCGCATTCCGCGCCAAAAGCGGTGGTGGCCGTGCGGCGGGCGGGACATTGGATGTCGAAATGAACAAAGGCTTACGTGGCAAACCTACTGAGCAGAACCGTGGCGACCCGTTCCCGGATGACGTTAATGCCGCATTGCCACGCACGATCGTCATTGCTGCCGATGACAAAAACGCCATCCCCAAAAACCTGGCACAAGGCGGCGATATCGCCTCCGGTGCTTACAGTGGCCGGGCTTTATTCAATGACAAGCAAATCAACAATGGCGGCTTTGATTCATTGTTGTTCAAGTCCGATGTGTTGGGCGCCAATGGCAAATACGCAGGGACTATCCAGTTTAAAGGCGATGTCGCGTTAAATGCGGCGCGGCAAATAGTCTTGGATACGCCCACGCTAAAAACCTCCCATGGCCAAGTGGTTTTGGATACGGCTTATGCCCAATTAGGTTCCAGCCAAAGCCGTATTGACACCAGCATAGGCGAAGGCAAATTCTCGACCACACTGGCGCCTAGCGCCAAAACCGGGCCAGGCAAATTCAGCGTCAATGCCAAAAGCATAGACCTGATAGGGGGCTTGAGTTTTGACGGTTTTAATAAAGTCAATCTTGTCAGCCGTGGCGATTTACGTACGGTGGGTATCCGGACCAATACGGACACCAAGGATTTCTTGGGGGAAATGCATCTGGCCGGAAATTTGACGATCAAGGCCAGCCAAGTCTATCCCGCCACCTTGACGGACTACAAAATATCCGTCGGCGGCAAAGGCAACGAAACGGTCAAAATCCTTAAAAGTGGCGGCAACCCCGCCCCCGTCTATTCCGCCGATGGCAATTTGACCATCAGCGCACCGGACATCATCCAACGCGGCGTCGTGAAAGCCCCGTTCGGTTCGCTGGTGCTGGACGCCAGTAAAAAACTGACCCTGGCGTCCGGTAGCCTGACATCCGTTTCCGGTGGCGGCCTGACCGTGCCCTTCGGCCAAGGTTCGGGCGGCTTGAATTGGTTGTATCCGCTGGACAGCACGGGCAACACCAATATTGTCATCGACAGCCCCCCTGAGAAGCGCATCGCGTTAAACGGCAAAAACATCGCCTTAAAGGACGGTGCAAAAGTTGACCTGTCCGGTGGCGGGGATTTGTATGCTTACGAATTTATCACCGGCCCGGGTGGTTCCAACGATGTGCTGGACGCCAATGCCGTAGGCTTCACGCAAAAATTTGCGGTGATCCCAAGCTTAGGCAACGCGCCCGCTCCTTATGACCCACAAGAATCCGCCAGTTCCGGCTTAACGGTCGGTGACAGCATTTACCTGAGTTCCGGTTCGAATTTAACAGCGGGTTGGTACACCTTGCTGCCAGCCCATTACGCGCTGTTGCCAGGGGCTTATCTGGTCACGCCACAGGCCGGTACGCAGGATATGCAGCCTGGCCAAGCCACCACCGACCTTGCCGGAAGCACCATCGTCGCAGGCCGTTACGGTGTCGCCAGCGTAGGGACTGCCGATGCCCGTTGGCAAGGTTTTGCCGTCGAACCAGGCAGCATCGCGCGTACCCGTTCCCAATACACCGATTATTTTGCCAATTCATTTTTCACTGCCAAAGCCGTGGCGGATGGGACGGTGGTCTCGGCCTTACCCCAAGATGCGGGAAGCCTTGCTATTACCGCGCAAACGGGTTTGACACTAGGCGCGGAATTGGCGGCGGCCCCTGCCGATAAAGGCCGTGGCGGGCAAGTGGACATCAGCGCCGACCATCTGGCCATTGTCGGCCGGCGTGAAGAATTGTCCGCGGCCAGCCTAGGCACGGTCAGTTTATTGGCGGACGATCTGAACAAACTCAAGGCTCCTAGCCTGTTGCTGGGTGGTGTGCGCAGCAAAGCCAAAAGTGGGCAGCGGGTGGCGGTGTCGTCACAAACCTTGAGCATCGAAGGTGATGTGGCTTTGCAAGGCGACGAGCTGATATTGGCGGCGAGCCAGGAAGTGCGGGTCAAAGCGGGCGCCGTGGTGGCAAGCACGGGCAAGGGCATCGGCAATGGCGTTGGCCTTGTGGTGTCAAATTCAGGGAAAAACAACAGTGACGGCGCGTTGCTGCGGGTCTCGGCGTCCGCCCAGGCGGAAGTGACCCGTGATAAAACGGTGACCGGAAAATCCGGCACGCTAATCGTTGAGAACGGGGCGCACCTCAAGTCAGGCCATTCGATGCTGTTGGATTCCACCAAAGACACGGTATTCGATGGCGCGATTGACATGCAGGGCGGCTCCTTGGCGTTGAAGGCCAGCAAAATCAGTTTGGGGGCGGCCCCTACCGGCACTTCCGGCCTGGTGCTGTCTTCCACGCAGTTTACCCTGGATGAATTAAAACTCACCAGCGCCAGCGATTTTGACATTTATGGTGGTGTCACTGTCAACACCGGCCTATTGGGCATCGACGCTGCACACATCAACGGCTTTGATAACGCGGGTGCGGCCGCCATCTTGACCGCGGACACCATCACCTTAACCAATACCGGCGCCAAATCCGCCAGCACCGGCAATGGCGATGGCACATTGTCGCTAAACGCCAAGGAAATCGAATTAGGTGGGGGCGATTATGCGGTCCATGGCTTTGCCCAAGTCAATCTGAACGCCACCACCGCCATTAAAGGCGCGGGGCAATTGCTGGATAAAACCACCGGACAAAGTTCCTTGGCGGCGGCTGGCAAGTTGACGGTGGCGGGCGGTTTGAACCTTAATGCCGGGCACTTCATCGGCGACGCGGGGGCGACCACGGTGATTGATGCCAGCGGGCATCACGTGGACATCTCGGCCTTGGGTGCGGATAACCCCGCTTGGGCTAATGGTCTGGGCGCCAGTTGGGCCATCACAGGCGACGCCATCACCAGCAACGGGCGTTTTGATTTGCCGTCCGGCATCCTCAAACTCACGGCTTTGAAAGGTGATATTGACCTGGACAACGGTTCGCGCATGGACGTGTCAGGCCGCAGTATCAGCTTCGCCGGCTTGGTCAAATCCTCATCGGCGGGACGCGTGTCGCTGTCGGCAACGGAAGGCGACATCAACTTGGCGGACGGTGCGGCCATTAACCTTGCCGGAGCCAGCGACGGCCAGCAACAAATCAGCGATGCCGGATTATTGGACGTCCGCGTTGCCAAAGGCCAATTCCATTGGGACGGCGACATCGCGGCCTTGAACAACGCGGCCGCCAACAGCGCGCTCAAGCAAGGCCAATTCAGCCTCGATGCCAACCGCTTCGGTGCAGGCGGTTTCTCCGCACTTAACGATAAGCTCATGGCGGCGGGCTTCACGCAGGCCGTGCACTTGGAACAACGCACGGGCGACGTGGCGGTAGCCGCCAGCGACATTGTCAACGCCCGGCAATTCACCTTGCTCGCCGACCAAGGCCAAGTCACCATCGACGGCAAAATCAACGCCAGCGGCAAGCAAGCAGGCGAGGTGTCCATTTACGGGCGCGATGGCATTACCTTAGGCGCGACCGGCACTATCACCGCCACCGCCAGCACTGCCGGTAACGCGGGCGGACGGGTCACGCTGGACACCGTCTATCGTGACGGCACGGGCAGTGGCTTGCTGGACCTGTCGCAAACAGGCGGCGTGATTGACGTGTCCGGCGGCGCCGATGGCGCGGGCGGTTCGGTGCATTTGCGTACCGGACGTGATGATGGGTTGCATACCGTCAATGCTACCGGCATCCATACCCGCATCATCGGGGCCGACGCCAAACGCACGGCTTTGGAGGCGACCCGCGTTTATGACGGGCAAAGCACCATCAAATCGAAAGACATTTCTACTTGGCAAAAAGACACCGGCAAGTTTATGGCGGCTGCGCCGGAGTTGGCGAATTTCTCCGGCACCGCCATTGATTTATTGCCGGGCCTTGAGATCCGGGGTGCGGACAAGCTGGTGCTGGCAAGCCAATGGGATTTGCTGGGCTGGCGTTATAGCGATAGCCACGGTGATAAAACTTTGCCGGGTTTCCTGACACTACGGGCGGGCGGTGATTTGGACATCAACGCGACGTTGACCGATGCCTTCGCCACCGCCTTCATCCCTGGGCAATCGTCCATGCAACTGCAAGACGTGCTGCAACCCGGACGTTCCTGGAGTTACAACCTGATTGCCGGCGGCGATGTCAATTTGGCCAGCAGCTATCTTGCCCCCGATGCTTATGGGACGGGTGAAACCGTCAATACCCAAGTGATGGTCCGGACCGGCACGGGGGACATGACCCTTGACGCGGGTGGCGATATCCGTTTTGTCAGCGACCCCAATGACAGCACCGCCGCGGCGGCGGTGTACACGATGGGCACGACGGCCGAATATACGCGTGCCCAATTGTTAAGCGGCGCAGTGCCTGGCGTCCCTGTGAAATTGGCGGGCGAGAGCGATGCCGATTACCTGAACCGCCTAGACCCGGCACAAATGGACACGCTGTTGCGTTACGGTTATTTTAACGAATCCTTATTAGGCCTCGTGTTTACGGTCGCCGAATATCCTACCCAAGGCGGCGCGGTCAATTTACGGGCGGGCGGCAATATTCATGGCGTCAATACCGGACAAGAGACCAGCGACTGGCTGGTGCGTAGCGGTGTTTTGGATGAAAATAGCCGCCCGACCGCGTGGGGCATCAACATCAGCGGCGACCGCACCAATGCCATCAATGGCATTTCCTCGAAAGGCAAACACTACTTCAACCAGAACATCGGCTCTTTGGCTGGTGGTGATGTGAGTGTCGTTGCGGGCGGGGATGTGACTGACCTTTCCGTGATGTTGCCGACCACGGGCAAACCGTTTGGCAAATTAAGCGATGCGACCAACCAATGGCTGGCAACCGGCACGGTGGTCAATGGCGGCGGCGATTTGCAGGTTAGCGCCGGCAATGACATTGTTGGCGGCGAGTATTTTGTCGGGCGCGGCACGGCGAATTTGGATGCGGGCGGCAGTGTCAGCAAAGCCGGTAACGGCTTGGGGGCGGTGCTCGAACTCGGTGATGGCACGGTCAACGTGCAGGCGCGGCAAGATGTGGTGGTCGCCTCCGTGTTCAACCCCACCGTGCTCAAACAAAACAATGTCTTGCCTACGGCGGCTGGCGGCGATTCCCGGTTCTTCACGTACGCTGACCGCAGCGCGGTGGACCTGAAGGCGGTGGCCGGCAATGTCGTGCTGGACAACAACGTTGATGGCATCCGGGCGGCAAAAAATATTGATACCAGCAGTTCTTCAGGTTTTGAATATGCCGTCTATCCGGGCAGCTTACGTGCCGCCGCCTTGTCGGGCGATGTGCGCATCAACCGTTCGATGACGTTGATGCCGTCGGCGCAAGGCGGATTGGAATTGCTCGCGGGCCGTAACATCGGCACCGACAGCGATGCCGCGCAATTGATCAACATCAATATGTCCGATGCCGACCCTGCCTTTTTGCCTGGCGTCAACACGCCCACCCAACAGCTGGAAGGCAGCCTTAGCGATGGCCTGATCCGGGCGCGTGAACGCTTGGACCCGTCCACACCGGACGCCACCTTGATCCACGCCGCCACGCCCATCCATAGCGGCGATCGCTCCAAACCTGCGGTTATCGCCAAAGCGGGCGACATCGCTTTCGCCTCCAGTTCGGAAGTGACGTTTTTTCTGCCCCAAGCGGCTGATTTTATTGCCGGACGCGACATTAATAACCTCAGCTTGTCCGGCCAGAACTTGTCGGTGAATGACGTCACCCGTGTCAGCGCAGGCCGCGACCTCCGTTTTGACGCGCTCATCAATAGCGATGGCATTGTGCAAGCCAACGATAAACAAATCGAACTGGGCGGTCCCGGGCAATTGCAAATCCAAGCGGGCCGCAACATCAGCCTGGGCGGTTCGGCGGGCATCAACACCATCGGCAACACCAAGAACGCCGCATTGTCATCGGCCGGTGGTGCGGACATCAATCTGCTGGCGGGGATTTCTGACCAAGTGGATTACGCGGGTTTCATCAAAAAATATTTCACGCTGGCTGGCGATTACCTTAAGAACCTGAATATCGCCGATGATAACGGCAACAACGTGGTGGCGGGTTTAACACCGGAACAAAAACTGGCCTATCTTGGGCAACTGTCCGACCCACGTAGGCAAAAGCTGGTGTTGGATGTCATGTACAACGAAATCAAATTGTCCGCCGCCAAAGCCGCCGTTGCCCCGGAAGCGCAGCGCAAGGCCCTATACCAACAAGGTTTTGATGCGATTGCCGCGTTGTTCCCGGGCAGCAAATACCAAGGCGATTTGTCGCTGGTGTTCAGCCAAATCAAAACCCTCGCGGGCGGCGGCATCAACCTTGCCGTACCTGGCGGTGCGGTCAACGTGGGCTTGGCGGGCAAAGTCGGCGGCATTGCCAAAGGCGCGGATGAGCTGGGTATCGTCGCCCAACAAAGCGGCGATATCAACGCCATCAGCCAAGGTGATTTCAACGTCAACCAATCCCGCGTGTTCACGATGGGCGGTGGCGACATCGCCATCTGGTCGTCCAAAGGCAATATCGACGCGGGCAAGGGCGCGAAATCGGCGATTTCCGCCCCTGCGCCGATCACAAGCGTGGATTCCAAAGGCAATATCATCACCGTCTTTCCGCCGATTGTCTCGGGCAGCGGTATCCAAACCATCAACCCGCAAGACAAAACCAAGAAACAAGGCAATGTCTATTTGGCCGCTCCGGTCGGGATTATTGACGCGGGTGAAGCGGGCATCAGCGGTGGCAACATCGTCATCGCCGCCACAGCGGTGGTCGGGGCGTCGAACATTTCCGCATCCGGCGGTTCGGTCGGTGTGCCTACCGCCGTGACCACGCCCGTGGTGCCATCTGGCGCGTCCAGCGCCGCCGCCAGCGCCGCCAAACAAGCGACCACCGGTAATGAAGAGGAAGACAGTAAAACCAACGACAGCGACAAGAAGAAAGCCGCCGTCAGTTTGCTCAGCGCCGATGTGGTGGGCTATGGCGAGTGTAGCGTCGCCGATGTGCGTGATGGCAAGAAAGGCTGCGGCGGTTAAGGAAATGTCGGTCGGGTTACGCTATTTGCCAACAGTAGGCGGCCCGACGAAAAAGCTTGCCTGGCATCCGAATTTTTAATACCAACGAAATCTAAACTATGAAAAGCCTTATTCAAAACCCCATCACACTAGCGGTGTTGCTATTGCTGATGATCCCCACCGCCGCTTCGGCTTGGTGGAACAACGACTGGACATCACGCAAGCCTTTGACGGTGGATGCCGCCACAACGGGCGCGGACATCCAGGAGACCCTCAGCGATGTGCCGGTGCTGTTGCGCTTGCATACCGGCAACTTCGGCTATTTCGCCGAACTCGCCGAACATGGCAAGGACTTGCGCTTTATGTTGGATGACAAAACCGCGCTCAAGCACGCTGTCGAAAAAATCGACCCGCTGGCCGAATTGGGTTTGGTTTGGGTGAAGTTGCCGACCGTGCGCGGCGGGGCCAGCACCGATTCGTTCATGATGTATTACGGCAACGCCAACGTCGCTGATGCCTCCGATCCCCAAGGCATTTATGACGTCAACCAAGCCTTGGTCTACCATTTCAGCGAAGGCGAAACCCTGCCTCACGACGCCACGGCGTATGCGCTGAACGCTTCCGCGTCAAAAGTCACGGCTGATCCGGCGGGTTGGATAGGCGCGGCGGCAAAATTTGACGGGCAGGGTGGCATTAGCGTCGATGCCGCACCGCCATTGGCGATTACGCCGGACAGCGGTTGGACATTCAGTACCTGGGCGAAAATTGGCCAAGACCAGAATGCCGTGCTGGTGCAGGCGATAGACGGCGACAACAAACTGGCGGTGACCTTGCAGGGCACGGCCTTGACCGCTGTCTACCGCAATGCCCAAGGCGAAGTGAAAACCGCCGCCGCGCCCGTCACGCTGGGGCAATGGCAGCATATCGCCGTCACGGCACAAAAAGATAAACTCACGCTGTACCTCAACGGACTAGCGGTCGGCAACACCCCGATCAATTTGTTGGCCATGACCCCGTCGCTGCTGGTCGGCGAAGGCCTCGTCGGCCTGCTGGATGAAGTGCAAGTCGCCAAACAAGCGCGGAGTGGCGACTGGCTGAAATTCCAATTCCGCAGCCAAAGCCCTGATTTCACCACCGTCAACTTTGACCAGGACGAATCCGGCGGCGCCGCCGAAGGCCCGAATTATTTCGTCATCATCCTGCAAAGCTTGACCGTCGATGGTTGGGTGGTCATCGCCTTATGCGGCGTGATGCTGGTCATCAGCGCCTTGGTCATTATCGGCAAAACGGTGGCCTTGAAACGGGCCACTAAAGACAACGCCGCCTTCCTCAAACAATACCGCAACGTCGATGCCGAACATTTGGGCGATTTGGACAGGGACGAAGACGAAGAAGACGAGGAAATCAGTGATTCGGAGTTCCTGTCATCGCTGATCGGCAAACACGACCATTTCCAAGGCTCGCCGATTTACCACATCTACCATGCGGGTGTGCATGAGCTGAAAATTAATTTCACGGATAGTTCGGTGCTGACCGCCGAAGGCCTGAACTTAGTCCGTACCCGCCTGGATGCGGCGGTCGTGCGCGAAACCCAAAAGCTCAACAAAAATATGGTGTTATTGACCATCGCCATTTCCGGCGGCCCGTTCTTGGGGCTGTTGGGTACGGTGTTGGGGGTCATGATCACTTTCGCCGTGATTGCCGCGACGGGCGATGTCAACATCAACTCCATCGCCCCGGGCATTTCCGGTGCGTTGCTGGCGACGGTCGCGGGTTTGGCGGTGGCGATCCCGGCCTTGTTTGCCTACAACTATCTGCTCACGCAAATTAAGGACCTCACCGCCGACATGCACGTGTTCACCGATGAATTTTTGGCGATGGTGTCCAAGCGTGTGGCTGACCGGCAACGCAGCGATAACGGCTTGAATGTGATGTTCACCGAAGAATTCATCAACCTGATCGCCGAACGTATCGCCGCGAAACAATTGGGGCAAGTGTCATGACTAGCAACGCCGTATTGATGTTATCTCTTGTCCACGAAAAACACGAATACCCTCTGGGGCACAAGAGGCACGAAAAAAATAGCGGCAGCCGCTGGACGGGGTTTGCTACCCCGTCCGTAACGTTTCAAAACACCTACAGATACACGAAACCTTACGGAACAGGTAACAAACCCGTTCCGGCTTTCGTCCTCGGACGCATTGCCACCAAACAACTGAAGCAAGCATCATGAAAGCGAACGAAGAAGGCAAGGTTTACGACGACATCAACATCACGCCGATGCTCGACGTGGCCTATGTGTTGTTGCTGATTTTCATCATCATGACCACGGCGACCGTGCAGGGCATCACTGTCAACTTGCCCAAAGCCAGCAGCACGCCGTCCTTGTCCAAACCCAAGACCAAGGCGATTTCCATCACCAAAGACGGCACGGTGTATCTGGACACTTACCCGATTTCGCTGGCGGACTTGGAAACGCGCCTGGGCCAGTACAAAGCCGCCACGCCGGATTTGCCGGTGGTCGTGAAAGCCGACGCCGCCGTACAGTACGAGAAAGTCATTGAAGTGCTGGATATTGTCACGCGTTTGGAAATCAGCCAGCTCGGTTTGGTGACGCAGAAACTGGTGAAGTAGGCGGTGATGAAGCAAATGGTTATGGAACAAAAAGGTTGTCCACGAAAAACACGAAAAAGCCTTAAAAAGGTTTCGGTAGTGTTGCACTGTGGTTTCTTCGTAGGGCGGGCAAACCGCTTTATCGTTTGCCCGCCTTTGCTATGGATAACGGTGGGCAGGACAGCGTTGCCCACATATCTAAAATTTTCAGGCCAGTTTTCATTCAACCACGACCAAAATTCTTTTGATTTTTTTCGTGTCTCTTGTGCCCCAGAGGGTATTCGTGTTTTTCGTGGACAAATCTTAGGACGTAACGGATGACAACATTACCCAAACATCAACGCTGGTTACGTAATCTGCCATTGATCATCGGCATTATCTTGGCTTTGGCCATTGCGGTGGCGGTGTATTTTCTGCAAGGCCTGTTCCCCAAGCCCGCGCAGCCGAAAAAGCAGATGCAGCAGATCACGATGATCCAACCGCCTCCGCCACCCCCGCCGCCGCCTGAAGTGAAACCGCCGGAACCCGAACCTGAGCCGGAAAAAATGCCGGAGCCGGAACCTGAGAAAGAACCGGAACCCGCGCCGGAAGAAGCCCCGGAACCTGCGGGCGAGGAATTGGGCGTGGATGCCGAAGGCGGTGCCGGTTCAGATGGTTTTGGTTTGGTCGGCAAGAAAGGCGGACGCGGCTTGTTGGGCGGTACGGGTGGCAGCGCAATCCTTTGGTACGGCGGCCAAGTCAAACGTGGCCTGGAAGAAGAATTGCAGCGGGTGTTGGCGGACAGCCCCGCGCGGAAGGCATCTTACAGTGTGCAATTGCAAGTGTGGGTCAATGCTGACGGTAGCGTCGACCGCGCTGAATTGGCCAATTCCAGCGGCAAACCGGAAGTCGACCAGGCCATCCGTGCGGCCTTGCCGGGCTTGCGTTTTAGCCTTCCGAAAGCGCCGCCGGAGAATATGCCGCAGCCGTTGAAAGTACGGGTGACCTCAAGGATGTAGGATGGGTTGAACGAAGGGAAGCCCATCAAACCACGAATATGATGGGCTTCGTACCTCAGCCCATCCTACAAGATGTATCAAAACAAGAAAAACTCAGATTTTGAATTAAGAGAAAACATGATGACCAAAAAAACCTTAGCGGCCTTATTGGCTAGCTCGTTGGTGACGCCGATCATGGCGGACGAGAAAGCCGAACTGCTCAAGCTCAGGCAAGACATTGCCAAGGAGCGGGAGGAACTGCTCGACCTTAAAAACACCACCGCCAATCTGATTGACGTGTTCGTGCAACAAGGCCTTTTGGATAAACAAAAAGCCGAGACCCTGATGAAAGCCGCCAAAGCCAAAGCGGCAGTCGAGGCCAAACAGCAATTGGCGGCGGAAAATGCCGAAAGCAAGGCGACTGATGGGCAGGACACGGCAAAACCTAAAGAGCCCAAGAGCATCCGTTTTGCCTACGTGCCTGAATTTGTGAAAGAAGAAATCCGCCAAGAAGTCATCGCGGGTTTGACGGGCAAAGTGGTGACGGAAGTCAAGGCCGATGCCAAAAAGGAAAAATGGGGCGTGCCCGCCGCCTTGCCGGAATGGTTGGACAATATCAAAATTTCCGGCGACATCCGCTTGCGTGCGCAGGATGATTTTTTTGGCTCGGAGAATCCGCAAAACGCTTATTTGGATTATCTAAATATCAACCATGAAAGCGGTGTTTTGGCGGCCCAAAACAAAAACGAAGCGTTTTTGAACACCACCGAAGACCGTACACGCTTTCGCGAACGTTTCCGTATTGCGATTGATGCCAAAGTTACCGATGGTTTAAAGGCGGGGGTACGGTTTACGACCACCAACGAATTCAGCCCCGTTTCCAGCAACCAGACGTTGGGCAACACCGGACAAACGTACCAAGTCGCTTTTGACCGTGCGTTTATCCAATATGATTTCCTGGATAGCAAGAACAACGACTGGTTCAGCCTTTACGGCGGGCGCATTGCCAATCCGTGGATGTCTACGGAAATGCTGTACAGCCCTGATTTGAGTTTTGAAGGTTTTGCCGGAACTTTCCGTTGGCACATGAACCAAGGCAACGCGGTGGTGAAAAATTATCACGCCGCCCAACCGAACTCACGTTTTGGCTTGCAGATGGGCCCGCAAACTCCCGATTCGCTATTCCTGACCTTGGGCGCGTTCCCCATCCAAGAAGTCAATTTCTCAACGATTGATAAATGGCTGTTTGGCGGCCAAGTAGGGGCTGATTGGTTGGTGCATAACGATTCCAGGTTGAAAGTGGCGGCGGCCTATTACGATTACCAAAATCTCCGGGCACGCGCCAATGGCCGTGACAGCTTCACTTATGACTGGACAGCCCCGCAGTTTGTTGAAAAAGGCAACACCATGGTGCCCATCAATGTCAATGACGGCTTTAACAGCCGCTGCACCGACAGCCAAAGCTTGCAAGGCCAAGGCTGCTTGTTTGGCCTGGCGTCCGATTTCAAAATTTTTAACGCCACGGTCATGTACGATTTTGCCGATTTTGCCCCGACCCATGCCTTGGTGTCGTTGGATTATGCGAAAAATTTGGGTTATGACGCTAACCGTATCGAGCGTGAATTCCCAGGGTATTTAGGTGGCAACAACAAGGAACGGACGGACGCCTTCCAAATCCGCTTGGATGTCGGCAAGCCCGAAATCAAATATTTCAAAGACTGGAGCACCATCCTCGCCTACCGTTATATCCAGCGCGATGCGGTCTTGGATGCGTTCACCGACACCATTTTCCATCAGGGCGGAACTGACGCCAAAGGTTGGATGATAGGCGGTAACTATGGTCTGGCGAAGAACACCTGGCTGATGTTCCGTTGGTTCAGCACCGAAGCGATTGACGGCCCGCCACTGGACATCAATACCCTCACCATGGATTTGAACATGCGTTTGTAAGCGGAGGCCGACATGAACCAGATCCCTAAAATTTACTGTTTGCTAGTGCTGTGCCTGCTGGGTTCGGAAACTGTCGCCGCACCGAAACCGGAATCGGCCGGTCAGCAGGCCTTGAAAAAAGCCCAAGGCGTCGTCCGGCAATTGACCGAAGAAAAGCAGGCCCTTGAAACCGAAAAAACCGCGTTGCTGGAGCAGGTGAAAAAGCTTGAGCTTGTCGCGAAACAAATCGGGCCTTTGCAAGGTGAAATCCTGCTGCATAAAACCCAGGAAGACACTCTGCGCAACACCAACAGTACGTTAGAAGCGCAATTGCAGCGCGAACGCGAGAAACAACAGGACTTGCACCGCAAAATCAAAGAAATCGTCGCCCAAGCCAAACAAATCCAGAGCGATAACCAGTTGTTGGTGTCAGCTGTCAACGAGCGTGAACGTTGGATCAAACAATGCACGGACAAAAACAGCGGTTTGCTTGAAGCCAACCGGGCATTGGTCGGTAAATATCAGGACAAGGGGTTTTGGGACAAGGTGGCGGAAATCGAACCGTTTACTGGTTTAGGCAAAGTCGAAACCCAAAATACCGTGGAGGCCTACCAATTCAAATTGGAGGACCTTAAAGTCACCGGCTTTACGGATAAGACGGAGCTTAGTCCGCCTAAATGATCCATGGGGAAAATCAAGTTGATACAAGGGCGCTTGTGGAAAATTACCGGGGAATTCAGGCAAGGGGCTACCCCGATCTGGCGAAGACCCGTGGTATGCCTGGCTTGGCAGGATTGCGGGAGGCTTAGGGTAGAGGCATTGCCTACTGGGGCTGAAATATGCAGTCCAACGGGTATTCCGGCCTTGATTGGAGCCATTCATAAATGGTTTAATACCCGCCTGACAAATCCTTGCGCCGTGCTGTTGCCGGGCTTCACCCCCCCAAATACGCCATCAATAGCAACAAAAAATAGCTAACGTTTAGGCTTACTAATAAACACAAAAGTAAGCCTGGTTTTTACAAAAAGTAGCAAATGCTGACCGGATAACCGGAAGCCAATGAGCCTTATGGGGTTCATTGGCTTTTTTTTGGCCTAAAATTATGGATAAACCGGGTATTTGGGTTGGCAGACAGCGTATGTGCTGATTATTTAACGGATAACGGGATATTTTGTCCGAACCTGGGGCATTTAACATGAACATCATTTCAAAAACCGGTATGGGTTGGAACATAGATACCATTGTCTCGGAACTCCGCCTGTTGCGGAACAAAGCCTTGGAAAGCCGGCAGAGGGAAGGGCGGCCACCCAAAATGCCCTCGCGCAAGGCGTTGTTGGGGGTGTTGGAAAACATATCGGCGGCCTTGTTTCCAAACCGTTTGGGCCCCGGCGAACTTTCCGATGAAAGCGTCGATTATTTTGTCGGACATACCCTGGATGCCGCGCTTCGGTCTTTGTATGACCAATTACGGCGTGAATGCCGTTTCAAATCCGAGCAGCAGGGCCTATTCGATATTGATTGCAGCCAACAGGCGGCGGCCATCAACCGTGAATTTGCCGCACAATTGCCTGCTATACGCGTTTTGCTGGATAGTGATTTGCTTGCCGCTTATGAGGGTGACCCGGCGGCAACGGGCCTGGATGAAGTCCTGGTCTGTTATCCCGGCATGACCGCGATCATTTATCACCGCATTGCCCATGCCCTATACCAGTTAGGTTCGCCGTTGGTGGCGCGCATGATCGCCGAGATTTCACATTCCGCGACAGGCATTGACATCCACCCTGGCGCAGCAATAGGCCCCAGCTTTTTCATTGACCACGGCACTGGCGTGGTGATTGGCGAGACGGCCGTCATCGGCCAGCATGTCCGCTTATACCAGGCCGTCACCTTAGGCGCCAAGCGTTTCCCGAAGGACGAAAACGGCGCTTTGGTCAAAGGCAATGCACGGCATCCCATCGTTGAGGACGATGTCGTGATTTATGCCGGAGCCACTATTTTGGGGCGCATCACGATAGGCAAAGGCTCTTCCATCGGCGGCAATGTCTGGTTGACCCACAGCGTAGCCCCGGGCAGCGTCATCACCCAATCACAAGCCAAAAATGAACCGACGGTAGGCAATACCGCATCAACCCATCATGACGTAACAATAGGAGCAGACATCCCACCGGTTTAAGACCAGCCACCCAACACATCCGCAACATAACAAGCAATAATGAGGAAAAAACATGTCCGATATACATGAAGCCCATACCGCGTTAAGCGATGTCGCCGCCCGCACCTTGGCGAACGCCACCAAAACCGTACCGATGATGTCAACCATCACCCCCCGATGGTTAGTGCATTTGCTCCAGTGGGTTCCGGTTGAGGCGGGCATTTACCGTGTCAACAAAGTTAAAAATGAAAAAGGCATCGCGGTCGATTGTTCGAACCTTGATGAGCGGGTATTGCCGCAAACCTATGTCGATTATGAAGAGTGGGGCCGTGAGTATCGCCTTGGTGCGGTCAATAGCGTCGTCGATATCCACACCCGCGTGTCCGATTTGTACAGCAGCCCGCATAACCAAATCCAAGAGCAACTCCGCCTGACCATCGAAACGATCAAAGAACGCCAAGAAAGCGAATTGATCAACAACAGCGAGTACGGCTTGCTGCATAACGTCGCCGCAGAAAATAAGGTGCAAACGCGCACGGGTGCGCCTACGCCTGATGATCTGGACGAATTGTTGACCAAAGTCTGGAAGCAGCCCGCCTTCTTCTTGGCGCATCCGCAGGCGATCGCCGCTTTTGGCAGGGAATGTACCCGCCGTGGCGTGCCGCCACCAACCGTGACCTTGTTCGGTTCGCCTTTCATCACCTGGCGCGGCGTGCCGCTCATCCCGTCGGATAAGGTTAAAATTGTCAACGGCAAGACCCATATCCTGTTGCTGCGCACGGGGGAAAGCCGCCAAGGTGTCGTCGGTTTATACCAACCTAACCTGACCGGTGAGCAAAGCATGGGGCTTTCCGTGCGTTTCATGGGCATCAACCATAAAGCCATCGCCTCGTATTTGATTTCGCTTTATTGCACATTGGCCGTATTGACGGATGATGCACTTGCCGTGCTTGAGAACGTCGAAGTGGGCAAATACCATGAATACAAGTGATTCCGGCAAAATCTTGAACGACGGTCCGGGGGCTTTTACAGCTGAATTGTCGGTGGAAGCATTGGAACGGATGGCGAATGAATTGTTTTCGGCTTTGCCAGGGGCGGATAGTGGGGATGTTGTCGGTTTTGCGCATCAGCAAGTGGAAGCGCAAGCCGCCGCCCATCCCCGCGCCGTGGCGTGTGCAACGCGGCTTGCCGATTTGGCTAGCCAAGCGGGCCACGGCATACCCGATGACCCTTTAGTTATGGGGGGTGTTGGTTTGCGGCAATTAGTGGCGCAAACCCCGCAGCCCAGCGTCACCTTGCCGGTCAACGGCCCTGCAACGCCGTCATTTTATTTTCTCAATGAAATCTCGGTTTTTGCGCAGGCTTTGCAAAGCCCTACCGTTGCCAATAACCATCCTGGTTTCGATGTCCATGCCGTGCGCCGGGATTTTCCGATTTTGCAAGAGCGCGTCAACGGGCGGCCACTGATTTGGCTGGACAATGCCGCGACCACGCAAAAACCGCAGTGCGTCATTGACCGGCTGGCTTATTTCTACCAACACGAAAACTCCAATATCCACCGCGCCGCGCATGAACTGGCGGCACGCGCCACCGATGCTTACGAAGGCGCACGCGATACCGTCGCACGCTTCCTCCACGCCTCAGCCAGCGAAGAAATTATTTTTGTGCGTGGGGCGACCGAAGCCATCAATCTGATCGCCCAATCTTGGGGCCGCCAGAACATCGGCAAAGATGATGAAATTGTCATCACATGGCTGGAGCACCACGCCAATATCGTGCCGTGGCAACAACTCTGCACGGAAACGGGCGCGCGGTTGCGTGTGGCTCCCGTCGATGACAACGGGCAGGTTTTGTTGGAAGAGTACGGGAAACTGCTTAATTCGCGCACCCGCCTGGTGGCTTTCACGCAAGTGTCGAATGCATTGGGCACTGTGACGCCCGCACGGGAGATGGTCGAAATGGCCCATCGTCACGGCGCACGGGTGCTGGTTGACGGGGCGCAATCGGTCTCGCATATGCGCGTCGATGTGCAGGCCTTGGATTGCGATTGGTTCGTGTTCTCCGGGCACAAAATCTTCGGGCCTACAGGTATAGGGGCTGTGTACGGTAAGCGCGGACTGCTTAATTCAACCCAACCTTGGCAAGGTGGCGGCAATATGATCGAGGATGTGACTTTTGAGCATACCCGTTACCATCAGGCCCCCGCACGTTTTGAAGCGGGGACAGGTAATATCGCCGATGCGGTGGGTTTAGGCGCAGCACTGGCGTATGTCGAAAAGCTGGGCATTGAAAACATCAACCGCTACGAGCATGAACTGCTGGTTTACGCCACTAAAGGCCTAGGTGAAGTTTCAGGTTTGCGCCTTATCGGCACGGCACCTGACAAAGCCAGTGTCTTGTCTTTTGTCTTGGAAGGTTTCGCCACCGAAGAAGTGGGGGCGGCACTGAACAAGGAAGGGATTGCGGTGCGCTCAGGCCACCACTGCGCCCAGCCAATACTGCGCCGCTTCGGTGTGGAAAGCACGGTGCGCCCATCACTGGCGTTTTACAACACCTATGAAGAAATTGATGTGCTGGTCGCGGCCTTACGGCGTATCCAACAAAGCAAAGCCCGCAACTGAACATTAGGTTGATGCGGCGATCCAGTGTTTCAGTTAGCAATATCTTAACTAATGTTAAGCCAAAATTAAAAAAATACTAGGCAAACATAAAATATTGTGTATAATATCCGCTCTTTGCTGGTGTAGCTCAGTTGGTAGAGCAGCTGATTTGTAATCAGCCGGTCGCGGGTTCGAGTCCCATCTCCAGCTCCAAAGAATACAAAGGCTTAGGGTGAAAACCCTAGGCCTTTTTTATGCCTATCGAAAATTAATAGGCTGATAATAGGCATTTCAGAAAAAACACTTATAGCCAATCGGCACAAAAAAAGCAGGTGCTACCCTGCTTTGTCAAAAACGAAAAACCATTAACACCGGGCTTTATCGTGAAATATCACCCCATCCCCACTTTATATTCTCTACCCGAAACACTTGGTCTGGCTCGATTTTCTGGGTCGATTCGATATAGCGCATCATCCAAAACCGCCCATCCTCTTGGGGCGACAGCATCAATGGCTTGCCATAAAGCTTATGTTCCGCCCTGATTTTATCCAAGGTGTTTTCACAATTGATGATATGCCCGCCTTTTGTTTCTACTAACAATATACCGTCACCGTGATAACGGTCTTTAACGCCCACGATAAAGTCAGGAAAATAACGGTCGCCAATCGGCATGACAATGCCCACTGCCCACGGCTTGCTGGATTCGTTCCGATGCCACCAAAGCACTGTGTTGCTGGTGTCCGCATCCAACATTTGCACAAATTGGCGTTCAGTGTTGTTTAGGTCTTGCGGCATGATGCCATAAACATTCAGCCTTGATCGGCTTACACCCTCCGGCAATTCAAGAAACGGCGGCAACTCCTTGGCGTCATCTATAACTTTAAAATTAGCGGCGCAAATACGGGCGGCATCACGCACTAATTTAGGAAAAGTTGCCAAAATTAAATTTAAGGCGCGGGCCAAGTCCTGTTCGCTTAAGTCCATACCGTAATGCTCGTTATATTCGGTTTGTAAACGCGCCAGCAATAAGGGATTCAAATCCCGTTGGTCAATATAACTGGCATCATCCAACACTTTTTGCGCCCGTCTATAAATTTCCGCATTTGATAATCGAGCTTGGACACTATCAACGGTTTCTTCGTGTTGAGTAAAAATATCGCTGACAGTTTTACGGGTGATTTTCTGGCTTTTCCGCAATCCCGCACTTAGTTCTGGCGCGTTGAATTTAATGTTCTTACTGATACAGTCCACCAACCTATCGGTACTCATCGGCAAGCGTTCCGTTTTAAAACGATTAGGCACACCTTCACGCAAGGCAAAGCGGCTATTTCCAGCCACTATTGGACGATGATAAGGCGTAGTTGATACCAGTTCATTGATTTGTGGCGTTAGCGCGATAAAGTCAGTAAACAGTGAAAAATTCGTGCCTTGAAAACTCACTACATCCGTATTTGTAGATGTCGTGCTTGGTGTGGTGGGTGGTTGCCACTCAGGTGGTTTAAAACCTTGCGGTAACAACGACACTTGTCCGTTGGTAGACACTTGCACTTCTGTTTGACCTGCAATTTTAACCACCATCGTATAGGGCGTAATTTCAGACAGTTGTGTCGTAATGGCGTTGATTTTTGAACCCGCGTTTATCAAACCGCTTTGGCTTTCCGAATCGGCAAGAAACACATAACCGAAGCGTAACAAATCCGGTACGGTTTTACTGATAGCCATAGCGCGTAAACGGTGATGCACCCGTAAAATCCGCCCAACGACTTGAATGCCAAAATCGGTGCTTTTCGCGCCGCGTAACGATACCAAGGTAAAAGCCCGTGGCGCGTCAAAACCTAAGGCCACGGCAACCTTAAAAATCAACACTTCCTTGGTTTCATCCCGCGCTACTGCCAACAAATCATCGTTCGGTTCATCAGCGGTGTACCACGCAATCGCCTCCTCAGCCACGCCCAAATTCAGCAAATGCTGTTTGGCCTCAGTAATGGCAGATTCACCTGCTTTGCCCGTATTGCCCACTTGCACCAACATCAACGGCGTTACCCGAATATTGGTCTCAAGCAACCGCGCCTTTATCAGTTGATGAGTGCGCCAGCCGTCTTCCAGTGCGGTGGCTTGTAGATTTACCAATTCTTTTTGGTCATCCGCCACCAGATAAGCAACCGACTTTACCGTTTCTTTAATCAAGCCCGCGTCCACGGCATGTTGCCGCGATACTTGAATCCTATACACAATTGCCAAACCTGCCGCTTTTTTAAAAGCTTCCACATCGGCATCATCGGGTGTGGCGGTAATCAGCAAAGTAAAGTCAGGGCGCATGATGTCGCGATAAAATTTCACCGCTTCCGTGGCTTTGGTAAAACTGTGATGGGCTTCATCCACCACCACTCCAATCCGAAAACCCGCCTCGCGCAATTCGGGGATAAAATCATCCAAAGCCAGTGACAAATCGCCGCTGCTCCGTAGTTTACGGGATTGGGCATTACGCGCGGCAACCGATGCCCAAGTGGTGACAAACACATCGCCGCTGTTGGCAAAATAGGTCTTACGGTCACAACTTAAATCGCGGATAGTCAGCGCGTTAAAATCCCGCTTTAATGCGCCCTTGGCCTGTTCCACCAAATTGGCAAACGGCGTGAACCAGAACCAAATAATTTTGGCATTATGTCGGTCATCGGGGCGGGCAAAACTTTCCGCGATTTTGCCCGCAATAAAAGTCTTGCCCGCGCTCGTCGGGGCTTCCAACAACACACAACCGTTAAAGGCACTAATGGCGCGTTGGTCTTCGCCTGTATTGACTTGCTGCAATTGGCTTTCGGCATAACGGAAAATGTCCAGCGCGTTAGCCACCGCGTCATCCTGATAGCCGATTCGGATAGTGTTGCTCATCGCTGGCCTCCGTTTCCAAAGCGATCTACTAAAAATTGTGGAATCGGTAAAAAGCTCACCCGTTCATCCTCAAAATGTTGCCGTAACAAACCCGGTTGCCAAGAATAAATAAGCAGTGTTGAGGTATTGGCAAGCGCGGTGGTCAACGCTTCCAAAACTATTTCATTGATTTTGGGCAGATATAGCACGGTAGCCGTTTCTAGCCCAAGCTTTTGAACCAGTGAGTCGGCATTATAGGGCGATACTGTTTCCGCATGGATTAGGCATAAGGCTGTCCATATCGCTTCATGCGGGATGCTGTTGAATAAGGTTTCGGCGGGGTGGCGGTGGCTACGCAAATAGGCGAAACCTTTGCCCAAACCCGCCACGGCTTCACCCTTTGGCTCTATATGGGTTCTGGGGTCTTTTTAACCAAAACAGCCAGTAACGAAGACAGCAAGCCTTTCCCGCGTTTTCTGACATTATGGACAAACTCAAAAAAGCTCAGGTACAGTGGCAACTTGGCTTGTGAAATGCCGCGATGCGGGCGCAGCCAGGAGCGCAGCAGCGACCAGAAGCCTTCCAGGGTGTTCGAATGGACTTCGCAGAAACCGTCGCCGTCCTCGTCACGGGCGTATTCCCCCGCCGAGTGGTTGACGGTCTTGTGGGGATAGCCCCACGCCTCCAAGCGGCTATAAATGTTGTATTCGTCGGTATAGATTTGTGTGCCGGGCATAATGGTTTGTAAGATCAACGGTTTGATGGTGGCCTGCCGCACGTTGTCGAGTAGCCTGATGACGACCTCGCCCGTTCGTTGGATCATGCCGAAGACGGGCGGCTTTTCCGTCGCCGCCGTGCCGCGCCCCGGCGCACCTTTTAGGCGGCGGCAACGTGGTTCCCTTCCGGCTTCGGCGACCTTGTCCGGCTGGCCTTTATGGCCCGCCACGATATAGACCTCGTCACATTCAACCACGCCGGACAGGGTCACCGGCTGTTTTTTTTAGTGATGCCCGTGCGCAGGTGTTCCGTCATGTACTGCACGTCGTCCTTGTTCAGATCCAGTTCTTGGGCGATCTGCCGGTTGGAAAGGTTCAGCCCCATGAAAGACAGGCATAGCACCCAGGCCGACAGCGGCTGGTGATGCCCTGACAGCACGGTTTCGGTCAAGTCGTCGAAACGTTTGCCGCAGGCTTTGCATTGGTAACGCTGGCAAAGGCGTTGCGGACTGTCGAAGCCGCGCCGGATCGTGTCGCCGCCGTCGCAATGCGGGCAAGTGACACCATCAGCCCAACGTAACTGGCGGATGGTGGCATAACACTGGGCTTCACTGACTAATTGTTTGATGGTTATGATTGAATTTTCCATCTGCCCATTTTATCAAAAGACCTTGAAACCCATATAGAGCCAAATTGTTTTTAAAACGCTACGATCCTTTAGTGTATTGGTTGGCTTTTACGGCAAGCGCTATTGTGGGTACGGTCATTTCGGATTATATCGACCGGACTTTAGGCCTTGGTTATCTGCTCGGCTCCCTCATCCTAATCGGTTTGTTGCTGGTGGTGCTGGCGGTTTGGTATCTCAAGGAAAAGTCACTTTCCGTTGAAAACATCACGACCTCAACAGCCGAGGGTTTTTATTGGGTCGCCTTTTTAATTGCCAACACCTTGGGGACAGCGGCAGGTGATTTTTTGGCCGATAGCCTAGGGATGGGTTTTTTGTTGAGTGCCGCCTTGATAACAGGGCTGCTCATCGTCACCGTGTTACTGCATTATTTCAGCAACATTTCTGGAATATTGCTTTTTTGGATTGCGTTTGTGTTAACAAGGCCGTTTGGTGCAACCTTTGGGGATTTGCTGACCAAGACCACTGAAAAAGGTGGGCTTGATGCCAGTACGATTGGGGCATCCTTGTTTTTGGCCCTGATTTTGACCTTTGCCTTAATGAAAGAAACACAGCTTGAAAACGCAAGGCTGCAGGGACGTTAAGCAACGTAAGCCGTTGGCAGATGCCTGTAAAGCATTCCTGATTCGTCAGCAACGGGGTATCACTCCAGATCGGGCGTTCGATACGCCATGAAGAGGCGGGTGGAGAAATGGTTGGCCGGACAAAACGACTCAGGAGTTGAGCCATATTGCGTAATTCAACAACGAATTTAACAGCAAACTTATGGTGTCCAAGCGGATACGACGTTTGCACCGCGTTGGCCTAAAGAGCCATTTGACGGATTTGTTTTGGAGTGTTCGGGGAAAATGTGGTCACACTTGATCATTATCCTGAACCATCTCCCGTAATTTCCACAAAAGGCAAAGTATCGCCGTAACGGCCAAGTGCCTATGCGGGATGATTTTTAAGTGATGATAAGTTTGTCATATCCTGGCCTGATGGGCTGGGATATGACCATCTTGTGGAAAATAGCGTTATTGTAAGGGTATGGTTGAAAGACCCCGTTTAGCATGGGTTTTTTGAACCAATGATTTTCTATTTAATATTTATAAATACCTATTGCATTGATTTTATTTGCTATTTATTTGTGGCATAAAAAAAGCATGGCTCTATATGGGTTTCAAGGTCTTTTGATAAAATGGGCAGATGGAAAACTCAATCATCACCATTAAACAATTAGTCAGTGAAGCCCAGTGTTATGCCACCATCCGCCAGTTACGTTGGGCTGATGGTGTCACTTGCCCGCATTGCGACAGCGGCGACACGATCCGGCGCGGCTTCGGCAGCCCGCAACGCCTTTGCCAGCGTTACCAATGCAAAGCCTGCGGCAAACGTTTCGACGACTTGACCGAAACCGTGCTGTCAGGGCATCACCAGCCGCTGTCGGTCTGGGTGCTATGCCTGTCTTTCATGGGGCCGGACCTGTCCAACCGGCAGATCGCCCAAGAATTGGACTTGAACAAGGACGACCTACAGTATATGACCGGACACCTGCGCACGGGCATCGCTAAAAAAAGGGCCCATAACCCTATCTGGGGTGGCCGAATGCGACGAGGTTTACATCGTTGCAGGCCACAAAGGCCAGCCTGAAAAGGTCGCCCAATCCGGACGGAAGCCCCGTTGCCGCCGCCTGCAAGGCGCGCGTGGGCGCGGCACGGCGGCGACGGAAAAGCCGCCCGTCTTCGGCATGATCCAACGAACGGGCGAGGTCGTCATCAGGCTACTCGACAACGTCCAACAGGCCACCATCAAACCCTTGATCTTACAAACCATTATGCCCGGCACGCCAATCTATACCGACGAATACAACATCTATAGCCGCTTGGAAGCGTGGGGTTACCCGCACAAAACCGTCAACCATTCGGCGGGTGAATACGCCCGCGATGAAGATGGTGACGGCTTCTGCGAAGTCCATTCGAACACCCTGGAAGGCTTCTGGTCGCTGCTGCGCTCCTGGCTGCGCCCGCATCGCGGCATTTCACAAGCCAAGTTGCCACTGTACCTGAGCTTTTTTGAGTTTGTCCATAATGTCAGAAAACGCGGGAAAGGCTTGCTGTCTTCGTTACTGGCTGTTTTGGTTAAAAAGACCCCAGAACCCATATAGAGCCAAAAGCATAGTAGCGTTGGCAAAAGTGATATTGACACATTTGCCCTTTGCAAAGCCATTTTAATAACGGCAGGAAAATCGGACATGAAAAACTCATTACCCAAAATCGCGGTGTATACCGCTTCCATCATCATTTCATCATTACCTTTTGCTTTAGATATGGCCGAAGCCGACGATAAGGTACAAAAATACCCTTCATCCATAATGGGCAATCCCCATACATCCAAGATCGGCAAGCTCAAAATTCTGGCGGAAAAATCACAGCAAATAGCGAACGAAGCCGCTGATGTTTTGGAAGGGACTGAACAAGCCTTGAGTGCGTTGTTGAAAGGCGATGCTAAAAAAGCCACGGAAATTTTACAGGGGGTTTCAGGAAAATTGGACGTATTGTTGGCTAAATATCCCCATATGGCATTGGTTCCGGCGGATGTTTCGGTCAGGGTTGAAGAATTTGTCGGCGATGAGGCGGAAGTTAAAAAAACCTTGGACACGATTGATGATTTGTTTGAAGACGGCAAAATCCAAGCCGCCAGGGAATTGATAGGTGAATTGGCCAGTGAAATGGACATCACGACCACCAGCATCCCTCTGGCATTGTACCCTTCCGGTATCCGTAATGCCGTGGCTTTGGCGGATGTTGGCAAGACTGGAGAAGCGGCGGACATGCTGTATACCCTGTTGGGCAGCGTTGAGACGACAACAGAAATCATGCCCTTGCCCGTACTGCGTGCCGAAGAGTTCCTGACGGCGGCATCGGAACAAGAGCATAAACAAGATTTGTCGAAACAAGCTATCCGGGATCAAATCATGAATTATACGGATGCGGCAAAAAGCCAACTGAAGCTGGCGATATTGTTGGGTTATGGCAGCAAGGAAGATTACCGGGAGCTGTACCAGGCGATTGATGACATGAAATCCGCGGTACATACGGCGGGTGCAGAGGCGGCGTGGGAAAACGTCAAGCGTTCCGTTGTGGCGTTAAAGGACAAACTGACACTCTCGAAAAGTAACGGGAAATAAATTTATCGTGGCGCAGCCCCGATAAAACTTCGCAGATGGAGGCATGGGTATGGTGATTTTAACCCTGTCATCGTATCTGGGAAGATTATTACTAAACCACGGCAAGACGTTAGTGGTGGTCAACATCCTAACGGGTTAGACATCGCTTGCCTATTTTCATAAATAGCATTAACAATAATTTATAGGTGCACCCATGAATTTTTCTAAACACACCCTTTTTTCCATTATTGGTGCCGTGCTGTTGGTTTCTTCGGTGGTGAAGGCCGCTGAGGATCCTACTAAATTTCAAGCCAGGAAAGACCAAGAAACCAGCCATCTTCAAGAGCGGCTGCAATTGGTGCAAGAACATCTCAGTTGTGTACAGGCGGCAACTGACCATGCCGCACTAAAAACCTGCAATGAAGCCGCCAAAACAAAAGGGCAGGCTTTTGAGGCGAAACTAAAAGCCGAACGCGGGAAGTGATAACGACCAAATCAATAGGCATTGGATGGCAAGTGATTCGGTTTAAACAGCTTTGAAAGCTTACTCCCATCTCACTTTAAAAACGCCTAACTTTAATGTGACTTCATACCTTGTAGATCAAGCTATACAGCCTTATAAACGGGTACGTTTTTTCAATCAGATGGGAGTCGTATTGGTAAGCTTGTAAATTGGTATCTACAAGCCATTTTAATAAAACTATTTACGGGTACAAAACAATGAAAACAATCGTCCCAGTCGTGGCCTTATCACTGATCGGCTTTGCAAGTTCTACCATGGCGGCAGATGCAGAGAAAGGCAAAGAAATATTTACCAAAAATTGTTCAACCTGCCATTCAGGTGGCAGAAATGTCATGGCACCGGGCAAGTCGTTAAGCAAAGAAGACTTGGAAACCAACAAAGTAGACTCAGCCGCAGCCATTATTGAGATCGTGACCAATGGCAAACCGCCTATGCCAGCCTTTGGCAAACTAGGTACTGTCAATGCCGCCGATATTGAAAATGTGGCGGCTTATGTAGTGAAAAAAGCGGATGCGGGTTGGTAATAGCGAATAATAGCCCCCCCCGCACGAAATGGAATAATCGTCGGTTAAAGGTAGTGTCGCAAAAATTTCAGGTCTTCAGAAAAGTTAGTCCACTTTTGCGGCATAACCGCTTTTGTAGCCCAATTAGTCGAATAGTGAAGCGTCCGTGAAATACCGGCACGATTCAGAATTAAACCCTATCAGCTAAGAGCCATGACCATAAAATTTAACGTCTATAAAAAGAGTTTCGTTATGGCTTTCTTAGCTGCTACCCTGCATATCTCCGGCTGTGCCGAAAATATCCGTGAAGCACCAGCCAACATCATCACAAACTACACGGAACACCTTGCGGCTCCAGATGATAAAGGCTTTGCATGGTTCGCACCCGAATTGCACAACAGCCACTATCGCCCGTTATTTTTCGGTTACGATACTTTGGATTACCGTTTGGCTGCACCTGAACATGCCGACGGCAATAACGTCAGCTTATTATTCAAGGTAAGCTACGGTGGCGATGTCCGCCATTATGACATCACCAAAGATGCAGAAGGTACAAGCCATACCATCAAACAGCTGAAACACCATGCCGTCCGGTGCCAACTTTTTAACAGCCTGATTTCTTCCTGCCTGTATGAAGGCCAGTATAGCCTGACCTTATCGCGTTCGGATTTAGAGCAAATAAGCAAAGCAGGCTTACAACTGCAATCCATAAATGGCTCCCAACTGTACGAACATATCGACTTGCCTAAGGATTATGTCCAAGGATTCCTTAACGCGATCCACTCAAATTGATACCAAGGAAATCAATGAGGATTTTGGGGGTGGCGTTAACCACCGCAGCGCTTGTTGTCGGTGGGCGACCTCTGCTGAAACGAGATTGTCGAGATCGGATAACAGGAATCCAGCGGGATTTAATGTCGCAAAACTACCGATAACTTAAGGTAGGTTGGGGGAGGGGGAAGTATTTTATCTAATCAATTGAATTTCTAAAGACAACGGCAAATTTTGCCAAATTTTATCTGCGGTCATAACCGGCATTTTTTCGATTAACCCCGTTGCTAAACAAGCCCTATCGCCTAACGAAAGACCAAATGGCGCAGTCATAGGCCATAATTCACCTGCTGTGTCGGCATGTTGCCTATTAAAGGCGACAAACCGAAGACCTAAAATTTCTAGGTTTTTGCATATGGCCTTATCATCGATTGACCTAGCGTGTAATTTTTGGACAACCTCGCACCAATTCACCGTTGACATAAATGCCACTGGCAAAACGTGTTCTACCAGCAAGCAACCTTGTTCTTGCTGTAAATAAGCCAGTAATGCAGAGGCATCCAAGATCATGGGATGTTATCCCGTTGCTCAGCTTTTGCCTCAAGCCTTCTTTCCTGAATCAACTCATCCGCCAAACTGACGGTTTTTGGAATGGTTGCCATAAGCGACAATAGCTCCTGTTTGGCTTGTAGTTGTTGTTTTTCTTCCGATAACATTTTTCGTATGGCCAGGGATACAAATTCTTGTACATTGGAATGTTGTAATAATTCTTGACCTAACTCATCAGGTAATTCTATTGCCAATTGCATATGATGATCCTTATTAAAACAAGTAACCTTTTATTAAACAGATAGCCAAAATTTGGTATCAAACAGATAACCAGGGGTCATGGTTGCTGTTACCAAAGAATCGCCTTAAACGCGTTGACTGGTTCTACCAATTTCCATGTTTTTGGGTGAGGTCTATGAATGAGCATGGAAATTGGCTCTGTATGTGATTATAACATAGTGGTAATTCGACCCTGATTGGCCATGATAATGAATGGTAAAACACCATATACCATCAGTGACTGCGTGATTCTTGCGTGAAATATGCGTGTAACGGTTGTATTTCGTGGTGCCCAGTCATGCCAATCACGCAAAAAACCATAATATAATACCAATAAAAACAATTGGTTAAGATGTAATAATATGATTTGTAATCAGCCGGTCGCGGGTTCGAGTCCCATCTCCAGCTCCAAAGAATACTAAGGGAATCAATGATATACAACATCGTTGATTCCCTTTTTTATTGCCCTACAAAATCACTGCGTGATTTTTGCGTGACCCACTGTCACACACCGTTTCTGCCGCCGCAATCAAGTTTGCCAAATTGGCAGAGGAATAATGCGTCGTCATTCTCCTTGATTTGTGGCCTAGGTTCTGTTGACGTTTCATCGGAGCCATAAGAGCACGGAGGCAAATGACAACATCCCCCTGTAATTAATGGCTTTTTTCTCATATCTGGTGGCAATTCCGCGGTAGTGTTTGAGCTTGCCGAACAGGCATTCGATGGCGTGCCGCTCCTTATAATGGCAATAATCGCAGTCAATTTGTCCTTTCCGGTTCGATTTGGGCGGGATGACGGCTTTGATGCCCCGTGCTTCAAGCCATTCCCGCAAGGCATTGGTGTCATAGGCCTTGTCCGCCAAGACGGCGCGGGCGTTAAGGTTTTCCAGCAAAGGGATCGCCTGCCTGCATTCCGCCTCTTGGCTACCCGTCAGGACAAATCGGACGGGCAACCCCAAGGCATCACAGACCGCATGGATCTTACAGCCAAAGCCGCCTTTGGAACGCCCCAACGCCTCTTCCTTGTCGGAGCTGTTTGCCGCCCCCGCCGCACAGGCATGTGCCCTGATTACCGACCCATCCATGGAAACATCCTGTAAATCAGCGGCTTCGGAAAAATATCCGAGGAGTTTCTCCCAAGCCCCATTCGCGCACCAGCGCGAGAAACGTTTGAAGATGGTGTTCCATTTGCCGTACGTTGGCGGCAAAACCCGCCACTGCGCCCCCGAACGTAATATCCACAGGCAAGCCCCAACGAACCGCTTGCATTGCTCGGGACAGCCGACATGGATGCACGGCAATTGTTTTAAGAACGCCAATAAGCGGCCCCACTCGTCATCACTCAGCTCTATTCGGTTCATGCCATCCAAATCGGATAATCTTAACCTATTCGACAAACGTCAACAGAACCTAGCAAATCCTCCCTTTCTTCATACGAAACGTCTGCCGCCCTCAACCGATGCCCGAAGGTGTGCTTTAGGTCATGTATCCTCACATGGTTTAGACCCACCCGTTTCCTCCCCTTCTGCCAAGCAGTGTTGTTCATGGTCAACATCCGATCCCTACGATAAGTGAACACATATTCTGAGTGCCGCCCCCTAGGGTTTTCAACGATGGACTTGGCTTCACTGTTCAGAACAACGACTCGCCTATCCTGTTTTTCACCCGATGGGCTGGAATGACAAAAACACTGGTGTCCAGTTCTGGGATATGCCTTTCCCTCCCAACGCAAGCTACAGACTTTTTGCTCCCTGCATCCCGTATTAACTTTAAATACAGCCATTTGCAGCAAATGCTCGGGTAATTCCTTAAACAGCTTGTCCTGTTCAGCCCAAGAAAGATGATAAGGATCATCGGCATCGGTCAAAGGAAACAGCTTGATTAATCAAGGGTAAACCCCCGGCTCTGCCGGGGGACTCCCAAAGTTTGACAATTCCGGGAATCATCGAGAGTTTCCCAATCTGTGAACCGCCCAAATACTCGGTGTCACAGGTAGTAGGCTTCATCAAAGGCAAAAGCGCGATCGCCATAGCCCGCAACTTTATGGGACGGAGGAACAATTTCACTGGGCAAAGTTTTTGGGCGAGGGGTTACTATGTTTCAACTGTCGGCAAAGATGAGGAGGCTGTCCGCGAGTATATCAAGCATCAGGAAGCAGAGGACAGGCGGATCGAGCAACTGAGCCTGTTTTAGAACACTTTCCACCGCCACCCTTCAGGTGGCACACATTTTAACCCGCTTTGAGCGGTTCACATTTACAAGCCTCCGGCTTTGCCGGAGGTATTTTGACTTTTGAGCACTTTTTTCAGCCGTTTTAACGCGTGTTTTGCAAGGTGATTTTCGCCATTGCGAAATGGCATTACGTGGTAAATGGTGTTGCGCGGTTTTGGTTTTGTGACAGTTGGATGTGTTGGTAGCGACCATGAACACCCCTTCAACCCGTCACACCCAACCGTGTTCGGCAAAGGAATAACAGGTCGTGCCGCCGACGATGAAATGATCCAGGACACGGATGTCCACCAGCTTCAAGGCGTCAATTAATTTGCGGGTGATGTCATGGTCGGCTTGGCTGGGTTCGGCAATGCCCGACGGATGGTTATGGGCGAAAATCAGGGCGGCGGCATTTACCTGCAATGCCCGTTTGACGATTTCACGCGGATGCACGCTAGCCCCGTCAATCGTGTCTTGGAAACAACATTCCGAGGTGAGGACACGGTGCTGGTTGTCGAGGAAAATGCCATAAAACACCTCCCGTTCCAACACCGCCAATTCCAGCATTGAAAGCTCTTGGGTCGTCTGGGGGCTGGCCAGTGCTTGTCCCCATGTGAACCGCATCAACCAGTTGTTTTGCCATCGCTAGGATTTCTTCCGGCGTGACGGGGCGTGACACTTGGAAATAACCTGGGTACCGGAAGGGGGGGGGGTCATGATCCACTATAGTCAAGGAAGTTTTTAGTTTTTTGAAGTCTTATGACTGAAGATGTTAGGTATGTTGGATTATGATGTTAGGACACCCTGTCCTAAAAAGGTTATCATTAAAAGGTTATCATTGCTAAACCCATTGGGTTGTTGTATGTACGATAGGGCGAATTAAGCTTTGGGGGCGGTGTTTGTTAGGCTCGCGTAGCAAGGCTTTTCTTAACTGGTTTATCAACCGGCCTATCCGCCATTTGTGCGATTTGGTTTGGCTATGTCACCGTTAATTGTGGAAGCCTTAAATGACGCGGCTTTGAGCGAAAGCCGCAATCCGCATTAAATAAGGCTTTGCGCCGAACATAAAATTTTTTCAACAACTAACGGTGACATAGCCTTTGGTTTTGGTTTTTTTATGGAATTCCCCGCCAATAAATTTAAGGAAACGGCAAGCAGTTGGTTTACCCTCTAAGTAATTACACAAAAGTAACCCGGTATTCATCGCCGAATTTTGAAAGGATGTCCAATACGGCCTGTTTCAATGTCCCGTAACTGGCATAGCACGATAGGGGCAGCCATTCATACTTGATCTTGCGCCAGACGATTTCGATCAGGTTAAGCTCAGGGCTATAGGGCGGCAGATAATGCAACACGACACCTTGCGCCATCCAGTCGTCGCGGCGTGCCAAAAAGGCGCGGCTGGTGTGCATGGAAGCGTTGTCAATAATGACGACGCACGGTTTTTTATGGACGGCGTAGCCGTCGCCATAGTGTGCGGCAAACAGGTCGAAGGCCCCGGCCACCTGTTCAGTTTTGACGCGCCCTTCAACGGTGTGGAAAAAAGACCGGCTGTCCCGGGAAACAAACCCCAGGACATTGAGGCGCTGGCTATGGAAACAGGGGATTTCCAACGTCTGGCCTTTGGGTTGCCAGGCGTAAGGCACGGAGGACGCGGTGCTGAAGCCGGATTCGTCAAAATAGAACAGGCTGATTTTGTCTTCATCGTCCCATTTTTTCAGGGCGGTTTGGATGTCCTTGGCCTTGGCAAAGCCCTCGGCACAACGCCTGCTTTTTACGGAGCGCCTGCACCGCCGCCATGAATAACCGGTTTTTTTAAAATGCGCCTTAACGTCCCGGTCGCCGACTTTTTCCGGGTCCGGGCCTCCAGAAGGGCTTGGGCCTGCTTGATTTGGCGCGGTTCTTCGTCCAATTGGGCCCGGAACAGTGCGATTTCTTCGGGCGTGTAAATCGGTGGCCGCCCGGAGCGCGGTAAATCCCCAAGCCCGCCGACACCTTGCGCGTTGAAGCGGTTGATCCACTGGCTGATAGGGTCACGGTCAACCTGGAAAATGGCTTGTAGCTGGTTTATCGTATGCCCGCTGCCGCTCAGCAACAAGGCGTGGGCGCGTCTTCGCACCTTAAAGTTTGGGTGGGTCTTGTAAAGCGCATCCAACTCTTGCTTGTCTGTGTCGCTGAGTGGCCGGACAAATTTTAAACGTGGCATGGGGGCGGTGGCTCAAAAAGCTTATATTTTATACCCTTTAACTTATGTCAAATTACTTATTAACTATCAGGCTATGGGGGGATAAGCAATATTGGACGAAATTCACTCCCTTTTTATCCCAGGGCGACCAAGCCCCAATTTCAGCAAGCCTGTTGCGCCATATTGTCCTGCAAGACCAGATCCATATGACGCAATTGATCGAATTGTTGAAACGTGTGGGAGTGAAGGTCTTTGTCATAGAGGCACCGAAGCCATTTAAACATCATCCAGCTATAAAAATAGCAGGTAATAAGGTGATCACTTATGTTGACCAGTTTTATAGGCAAGTCATGAAAGACTGGTTGGCGGAAAAAGGCGTGCCCGTTATCAATGTGCCCAGTGCTTGCTATGATGCTGACGGATTTATGCTCGAGACATACAGAAATGACAATCGACTGGATCGCACCCATGCAAATAAACAATTTGGTGCTGTAATGGTCAAGGAAATTATTAGTTTTTTGAAGTCTTGTGACTAAAGATGTCAAACATGTTAAATTTGTGAAAGAGAATATGCAGGCCATCTTAAGGCCCGCTACATAATATCGAACCCACTTTTAATGAATAAAGGTTCACCCCACAAATTGGCAACATGATTAGCAGCGCAACAAACCACTCGATTCCAGGTTACCGGCAACTAAAAAAACTGCGCACCGCCTTGGCAATTGCGAAAGGGTGTTTGCTGTTAAGCGCGTTGCAGCGCGAGATTGAAAGTACTGTTTCGCAAGACCAAGCAAAACGGGTGACGTATTTGACCGATTTGTTTTTGCGCATCCATAGGGAAATCTTTTTTGACTGGAAAGACCAAGCCACCGTCAGCCACCGGCCTGGCAACATGCCGGAGGCGGCGAAACGCAAACAATTTCGTGAAACCATAGAACGCTTAGTGTTGGATGGTGATGACAACAAGGACACGGCGATTTTCGATAACAACGGCTTTGTTATCTGTACCGAAAATATCGCCGAACGCTTGAGCGTGTTTTACCAAAAGATGCGCGAAGTCCGCCCGTTCACTTATGGAAACCGCATCACGCTGGATTTGTTTATGGTTGCCTTGGGCAAATTGCCTGCCTTTAAAGCCGTGTATGAGCAGGGCATTGATTTCCGGCGCTTGGGAAAAAGCGACCCTTTTGCCTTACATCACGAAGGCAGCAGCCTTGCGGATATTACCCTAGCGTTTCAACATGCTCTGGAAGCGGCGCGTTGCAAAAGTCTACAGAATATCGCCAATGGCTATGGGAAGTGGCCGGAAAATAAGAAGTTTGTTTTAGGCATCCCGTTTTTATCCCACACAACGCCTGATGGCATTGCCTGCCTGGTGACGGTCAATGGCGGCTTAGTGCCATTGTCCTATATCCGGGAAGAATTATTTTTGCCCGGCAAACAATTCGCCGATTATCCGTTAAGTTTGTCCGAGCATGTGATTGGCTACCTGCCTGACACCGAGGCTTTGCGTCCGGTGCGGGATACGGAAATTGACGGTATCAGCGTCGCTGAAAATGGCTTGGCTCCATTGTTCTGCTTGGATGTCAATATCCTGAGCGGCTTACGCGCGCCCGGGCATACTGAATTGCTTGAGCTGATCAAGCAATGTGGGGGTGAGGGGGTGACCATTTATAATCTGGCAAACAATGAGAGCCTAAAAAACCAGTTGTTGCAGGCGGCGGAAGGCGATGAACGTTTATATCGTGGCGTGGAAATCGCCTACGAGCGCGTCAGCCGCATGACGCAAAAATTGGAAAACGCCAGAAAAGCCATTTTTGAAGGCAAAACGGCCGATGCCCAGCCTAAGCTGTTTATGAGCATGGGTGGTGCGGGTTCTGGCAAGACGGCGGTCGAGGAGATTGCCGCCGCGCAGTGCGGGGACAATTATGTTATCGCGTCACTTGATGAATTCCGCAAGCTCAGCGATTTGTACACGGTGTTGACCGCCGCCAGCCATCACAGTGACGACTATGTCTTTGTCGAACCCTTCGCCAACCGTTTGCGCGGCTTGGTCGCACAATATGCGCGGGCAGTGCAGGTCAACATCTTGTATGACGGTACTGGCATCCCCTATAAACCGCGCTATGCCGACATTATCGACAACTTTAAGGCCGCTGGCTTCCACACCCAAATTACAGCGGTTGATGCGTTTATCGTCAAACCGGAAGGGCGGGAAGATGAGTTGCCGCGTTCGGCGGTGATCAATAGCGTCAAAGACCGCTTTGCCAAAACCGGACGGGCATTGCCGTGGGTGGTGACGGTGGACAAACATATCCGCGCCCCCGGGTCTTTTCTGGTGGCGTTACAGCATCACGCTTTGGATAAACTGTCCTTGTTCGCCAATGACGGGGAACGTGACAAACATTATCTGGTTGCGGAAAGTTTTGACTTTACTGATGATGAAGTACGCGCCTTGCATCGGCATCAAGGCGCGGGGTCTTTGGCGGGGCATTTGCAGTCATTGATTTTCGGGCGCCACGATTCCGTGTTGAAAAATTTGGGCGACAATAACGCAGAGGCGGTTGCCGCATGGATCAGCCGCAACCCGGCTTTCGACGAAAGCAATGTCGCCTATCAAATTTACCACAGCAATTATGGGTATCGGGTGCTGGTGATTTACAACACCCGGCGCATGGTGGATTTTGTTGAGAAGCGCCAGTTGAACCCAAATGCATCAGGTGAAGAGGGTTTGTTACATAAGCCTGAGGCTTTGGCGTTTCATGTTGACCCCTATGCGAAAGAACCTTGGATGACCAGGTTGCAAGATTAGCCACGCACGTTTGCACGCAGAAATAGTTGAGGGCGGGAAAGGGGATCGATTGCATTGGGGGAATTAAGCCCCAATCCGCTCGCCTGCCGGATTGGGGGTAAAGCTCGGGCCATGGTGAAATCACCCGTTTGATGCGTTTGTATGAAGCGCGAGGGGTTTCCCCGCCTAATCCTTTTGGGCTTTGGTAGCGGCGCAAACGGTCAGGCGGCGACAGCTCCCCATCATTTTAAAGTGTGCTGGTTTCACCATGGATTGGGGGTGGCAAGGGTTTAGGTTCCGGCTTTAGTAAAGCTTTCGGCAATTTCTTTAGCTTTTTGGGTACAGATCGGGTGTCCCCAACCACTAGGGGTGGCTGAGCCAATGTCATAGACTATATTGTCATCCCCGTTTTTAGCGACCCCACCAAACACATGGTCAAGGTCTAAGAGCTTACGGGTTTTCCAGGCAATGTTATGGTCGGCGCATGAAGAATCCCCGCTAACCCCGATAGCACCCTGTAATTTGCCCGCGGCATCGTACAACGCCAAACCGCCGCCAAAAACATTGACGCCACCTATTTTTTGACCAACCAGCGGGTCGCTAGCGGTGCCATAATTTTGTGAAGGGCCACGGTAGGCGGCTTCCACGTTTACGGGGTTGCTTTCTTGTAAACCGAACAGGGTGCCACCCGGTTGGACAGCGGTATAGAGGTTCGCGGTCGAAAGGGCCAGGCGGGGCAAGCTGAACGCATTGGCGGTATTGGCTTTTTGCGCCGAAATGACGCGGCTGCCTGGCCATTGGCCGCCTCTGTTAGGTGCGGTCATAGCCACTGCACAGACAATCCCGTCCCTGTCGACAATGGTTGCCCACATGTTAAGGGCAAATCCGCCGTTATTTTCTTTTTGTACAACGGATAAGGCACTGCTTAAAGCGGTATGGTTTGGCAGATTATTGCAGCCGGCCATAACCATATTTGATGCCAATGCCAATGTGCCCACTGATAGTAGCGATCTGATTAATGTTTTCATCGTTTTCCTCATAAGATTATGTATTTTTTTAAGTGCCGCATTAACTATTGCCGGGGATAAAGGCCAGCTAATAGGTTGAAACGGATAGGGTTCCGCTGCAGCTGGAAAAGTCTAGTGCCTCACTTGGAATTTGTCCACAGCTCGCACATGGTTATTAATTCATGCCACTTATGTGTAAAATACCTTTACATAGGCAAAGCATTTGTGACATGGCGGCACTTAATTTAGGGGCATTAAATGAAAATAACCCAGATACTCCCATTATTCACGTTGGCCGCGATAGTGGCTGGCTGTACCCAGGACCAGCAAAACCAGTTATCCAGAAAAGTGGTTGAATTGTTGGATAGCGATTATCGCGTCACTTACGCAAACGGCCCCACTACAAAAAGTTGGACGATTAAAAACGGTAAGGTCACCACCAGCGACAAAGGCTATTACTATTTTTGGGATGACCAAAAACACTATGTCCAAGTCCCTATAGAAAACACCTTTATTGAAGAACTTGACCATTGAACATTTGCCCAGAGACTATGATGAGCATGACCAAATTATTTGCCGGACTTTGTCTGGCGGCTTTAAGCTACTCAGCCAGTGCCGAAGAGGCTTTCAAAGTGTGCGCCGACCCGCTGAACCCGCCGTATTCCAGCAAACAACAAGACGGTTTTGAGAACAAAATTGCCGAACTGTTTGCCAAGGAACTGGGGCAAAAGCTGGAATACACCTGGTTTCCGCAACGTATCGGCTTTATCCGCAACACCTTGACCGCGCCGGTCAACGACAAGGAGGTCGATAGCAAAGAATTCAAATGCGATGTGGTGATGAACGTGCCCGAAGGTTCGGACATGACCTTGACCACGGAGCCTTATTACCGCTCGACTTATGTGCTGCTGATCGCCAAAGGCCGTGGTTGGGATGATATTACCGACACCAAGCAACTGGTGCTGATGCCCTTGCAACGCCAGGAAAAATTGCAGATCGCCATGTTTGACCGCAGCCCGGGCACGACGTGGATGCAAAAAAACGGCCTGCTCGACCAAGGCATACCCTACCAATCCATGTCCGGCGATGATGAGAACAATGTCGCCATGCAATTGGACAAAGACCTGAAAGCCAAAAAAATTGACATGGTGATAGTCTGGGGGCCATTGGCGGGTTACATCGTTTCGCAAAGCCCCAAAAACAGTTACACGATGATCCCCATGCCATCCTCACAAGGCATCCCGTTTGAATTTTCGATGGCGATGGGGGTGCGTAATGGCGATAAAGCCAGAAAAGCTATGCTGGATAAATTGATCCAGTCAAGATCAGCGGAAATTCATCGTATCATTGCCGGATATGGCATTCCTTTACTGGATATTCCTAAGGGTACGAAAAAGCAAGATGATTGAAGGGGAAAAATGCGGCAGTATCGAAAATCAAAAGTAGCAAGTTTTTACTTTAAACAAAATAATTCAAATTTTGCTTGATTGAGTATCAAGCCGCTATAAACGCTCACCGATTCAGTGTGATAAATCCAATGTGGGCATTTTTGATTGCTAACAAAAATAGCTGGCTGGAGGGAAAATGAATGTCTTGTCAAGATCTGAAATAATCACACTTTTTAAATCAAAAGAATTGAAAATTGAAACTACTAATAACCATTATGAATCAGTATGTGATAACGCATACTCTAAAGATAGTCCATTTCAGCAATGCTCAATTGATTTACATGTTGGATCCATATATGTTCCCGAATTAAATTTTGATGACTTGGGGGGTATGTCACAACCAAGGACTGATGGATATGTCTTGGGTACTGGCGGCACGGTGTTAATAAAGACAAATGAAAAAATAACTTTACCGAACAATGTTGGAGCTATATGTTTTTCACCATCCAGCACTGCATTAAAAGGAGTAATGATAACCAACATGGGACATGTTGACCCTGGATATTCAGGATATTTGCACTTTACTGTCATTAATATGGGGAAGGGTCCATATGGTATAAGAGCAAATATCGACATTTTATGCACCATAATATTATTTAAACTTACTGAAAACGCAGTCCCGTATGGATCAGAGTATATAAAAACGCTTCCAGCAAATCTGGGTTCTCTTAGTATTTCGGGTTCAGTTTATTTTTCATTACCAAAATTATCGAAAGACTTTGTAAACGTTGAAAAACGCGCGCAAGATGCCGCTGAAAAAATATTTGATAAAACAAAATTATATCAAATAGGCGTACCGTTACTTGCAGCATTAGTCGTGTCAGCATTTTCGCTTTTTCAAATATTTTTTACTAAACCCTGGGAAGTCGAGGTGCAAAAAACCAATATTAAAATCGAAGCATTAGAAAAAAAATTATCTTATGAAAAACGAATAGCTGAGATGGAAATAAATCTAGATAGAATAGAAAAGACAAAAAATATTCTAAACACAAAAGGTACTACTAAATAAATGATTGATAAATCTGTGCATTGGGGTAATTTATCGAATCTCGCTTGGTCTGTTAGAGACAATTCATATTTGATTGGAACAACGGCCGTTGGTGCAGCTCTCATTGCTAGCAACGGCAAAATTTTCACGGGATGCAATGTAGAACATAGATACAGAATATTAGATGTCCATGCAGAAGTTAACGCAATAACAAACATGGTAACATCTGGATATAAATCATTTTATGCCATTCTTGTAGTTGCAGAGAGAAAAAGATTTACCCCATGTGGAAGCTGTTTAGATTGGATAATTCAGTTTGGTGGTTTGCAATGCCAAGTGGGCTATCAAACAAGTAGAGATTCAAAAATTGTTGTGCATACAGCACACGAATTGATGCCTTATTATCCTGAATAATTTTCTGAAGCCAGTAAATAACAATAAGATAAAAGAGCTATCCATCTTACTACTGTAGGTACAAAATATAAGGCTATGTCACCGTTAGTTGTTGAAAAAATTTTATGTTCGGCGCAAAGCCTTATTTAATGCGGATTGCGGCTTTTACTCAAAGCCGCGTCATTTAAGGCTTCCACAATTAACGGTGACATAGCCAAATATAAAGGCGTCAACGCAACCATGTGCCACTGTTCTTCAAGCCTGGCGTGGCTCTCGGATGAGTCCGCTTTCGGCTAGGCCACAACCGGTTGTGGTCACAGTACTTAAATGGATAGCCCTTTAAAGATAATTTGATGCCTGCCTAGCCACCCCGTTTGAATATGCCCATGAAACAACCCCACGGTAACCCATTTGCCCGCTAACCATCGTTATTCCGATGCCGACATCGCCGCTGTCTATCGGGTGATTTATGAACGCCGCGACATGCGGCATTTTTTATCTGACCCTATCGCCCCCGACCAATTGAACCGTTTGCTGGCTGCCGCCCACCACGCGCCTAGCGTTGGCTTTATGCAGCCCTGGCGGTTTGTCCGTGTCCGTTGCCCTGATCTGCGGATAGGCCTTCACCAATTGGTTGAACAAGAACGTTTGCTGACCGCCAAGGCCTTGCATGAGCGTGAAGACAGTTTTATGAAGCTAAAAGTGGAAGGGATTTTGGACTGTGCGGAAGTCTTGGTCGCGGGGTTATGCGGGCAACGTGAAAAGCATGTTTTTGGGCGGCGTACTTTGCCGGAGATGGATTTGGCCTCCTTGTCCTGCGCCATCCAAAACCTGTGGTTGGCGGCGCGTGCCGAAGGTTTGGGCATGGGTTGGGTTTCCATGTTTGCACCGGATGCAGTTAAAGCCCTATTGGGCATGCCAACCGACAGCCATCCGGTGGCGATTTTGTGTTTAGGCCATGTCACCACATTTTATGAGCAGCCGCTCTTGGAACAAGAAGGCTGGGCTGCCCGCCAGGATCTTGACGGGCTGATTTTTGAAAACTTTTGGGATACGCCGCCGTGCCGCTAGACTTTACTATCAAGCCCTTGCCATTGGCGTTGGCGACTGCCCTACAACAAAAAATTGACCAAAAAACCAAGCCGCTAGGCGCCTTAGGCCAATTGGAAGCCGTGGCCTTGCAAATTGGCCTGATCCAAAACACCTTAACGCCCACGCTTAACCATCCGCATATCATTGTCTTTGCAGGCGACCACGGCCTGGTCGAAGCAGGGGTCAGTGCCTATCCGCAAACCGTCACCGCACAAATGGTCGCCAATTTCCTCGCAGGTGGCGCGGCGATCAATGTGTTCGCCAGGCAACATGGTATTAAATTGCTGATCGCCGATGCAGGGGTCAACGCGGATTTGTCGGCGCACAGCGGCCTGATCCACGCCAAAATCGCCAACGGCACGCAAAATTGCCTGGCCCGTCCGGCGATGACTGGGGAAGAATGCCTGGAGGCATTGTATAAAGGTTCGGAACTGGTGAAAGGTTGCCATGCGCAGGGCTGCAATTGCATCGGGTTTGGGGAAATGGGCATAGGCAACACGGCATCGGCCAGCCTCATCGTCCAGCGTTTGACAGGGATGCCGTTAGCTGAATGTGTGGGACGCGGCACGGGGCTGGATGACGCCGGGCTTAGCCATAAAACCGCTGTGTTGCAGCAAGTGCTGGACCGGCATCAGGTTCCGGCCGCATCACCGTTGGCGGTTTTGGCCCATTTCGGTGGCTTTGAAATCGCCATGATGGCGGGTGCGTACCTTCAAGCCGCCGAATTGGGCATGGTGGTGATGGTGGATGGTTTTATCGCCAGTGCGGCGTTGTTGGTGGCCGCACACTGTTATCCGCTGGTGCTGGGTTATTGTGTGTTCAGCCATGTTTCCAATGAGCGCGGACATCAGGCGTTGCTAGACCACTTTAATGCCGATGCGCTACTTAAGCTGGATATGCGTTTGGGTGAAGGCTCAGGCATCGCCATCGTTTATCCCTTGTTGCAGTCGGCGGTGCTGTTTCTTAAGGAAATGGCGACGTTTGCCGAAGCCGGGGTTGACCACTAGCATTGGGATAGGTTTTATCCCGTCCCTAACGTTTCCGGCCTACGCAATACCCACCCCCCATTTCCCCGCATAAAAACGCTGCCCTAAACTGGCCCGTGCGCGTTCCGCCAATTCAGCGGCTTTAAAATCTTCATCCAAGCTATCCGCTTCGGCCTGATAACCCAGCGCCATCATGGCCATTGGTGTGCAGTCGTCTGGCAACCCGAACGCGGCCCGTGCCTTGTCGGCATCATAGCCGCCCATTTGGTGCACCACCAAACCCAGCGCAGACGCTTGCAAAGCCAAACTCACGCTGGCGGCTCCGGTATCGTACATACCAAAGCGGTTCGGTTTGCCGTTATGGTTAAAATTCGCCATCGCCACTGAAAGAATCAGCACCGGGGCGTTTTTCGCCCAGAGACGGTTTTTGTCCATCAAGGTGTCAAAGGCGGTTTCCCAACTTGCCAGATCCGCGCTTTTGTCGCAGACGATAAACCGCCAAGGTTGGTCATTGAAGCAGGAAGGCGCCCACCGTGCCGCTTCCAGCAAGGCCAGCAGGTCATCATGGCTGACGGGTTTATTTGGGTCTATCGCCCGTGGGCTCCAACGGTTTTGGATGATGTCATGGATTTTAACGGAGGTTGATGCGGGTTTTGGGTGCATGGCTAATACCTATGTGGGTTACTAAAGTGTAAGCCGGAACGGCGTCGGACGCCCTTCCGGTTTGTGGATGGGTTTATAGGGCCAATACGCCATCCCGGTAATCGCGGAAAGCCTGTTCAATTTCAGCCGTGGTGTTCATGACAAACGGCCCTGACTGCACAACTGGTTCGCGTAGCGGTTTGGCGGACAACAGTAAAAGACGGGCAGGGGAGTTGCCTGTTGTCAGGTGTATCCTATCACCATCCAGCAATTGCCCAAGCTGTCCAGAACTTAACCTGCTTGTATCAGCCCCCACACCCACGTCGCCTTGATAAACATAAACGGCGGCAGTGTGTTCTAAAGCAACTGGAATGGCCAGTTCCTGCTGCGGGCTGAGGGCAATGTCAAAGTATAAAGGCTGGGTCGTCACACCAGTGACCGCACCCGTGACCTTGCCATTGGCCGTGGCATAATCCCCGGCAATCACTTTGATATATCCGCCGTCCGCCAAACTAACCGTCGGGATGTCGGCGGCAGGAATGTCCTGGTAATGGGGCGGTTTCATTTTTTCCTCTGCTGGCAGGTTGATCCACAGTTGGAACCCTTGCAGCAAGCCATCTTCTTGCTCGGGCATTTCCGAGTGGATAATGCCGTGTGCCGCCGTCATCCATTGCACATCCCCGGCGCGTAAATGGCCTTCGTTGCCCAAATGGTCGCGGTGCAGCATCGCGCCCGCCAGCATATACGTAACGGTTTCAAAGCCACGGTGCGGATGCGGGGGGAAACCGCCGATATAATCCGCCGCTTCATCGGAAGCAAATTCATCGAACAACAGGAACGGATCAAAGGCGTTGTCAGGGGTCGGGCTGATAATGCGTTTCAGCTTAACCCCTGCGCCGTCGGAGGTGCGTTGCCCGTTGATGGTTCTGGCAAGATGGCGCACTTGCCCGACTGTTTGCTTAGTTGTCATGGTAACCTCCCAATAAGTTGTTTTTCAGCAGATAACGGTCAACGCTATACCGCCCGCCGCCCATAATCAGCAAGGACACGGTGGCGGCCAACAACGCCAGCGCGTATTCAATGCCATGCGCGCTCATAAAAAATCCTTGGCTGGCATGTACCCATAGCAAGGCCACCGCCATCGTCAAGGCGCTGGCTCCTGCCGCGATCCGGGTGAATAAACCCAGCATCAAGCCGACACCACCAAAAAATTCCGCGCTACCTGACAGTAACGCCATCAAGAACCCCGGTTGCAAACCCACCGACGCCATCCATTGCCCTGTGCCTTCCAATCCGTACCCGCCAAACCAAGCGAACAGTTTTTGCCCGCCATGGGCGGCCAAAATCAAACCGATAGGGATGCGCAACACGGCCGCTTCCAAACCAGCATGGGAAACCAACGTTCTATTAATCCAATTTTTCATAATAACCTCTTAAAATAATTAACAAATTTAATGTTCAAGCACATTATAGGGGGAGCTGGCATAATAAAAAGCGATAGATTTTGTCAGATCATTTCAAAAAAATTGATTAATCAACAAGGCGCCTATGAAATACCCGATCACCTTAGATGCGTTGGAAGTGTTGGACGCGATAGCCCGCAAAGGCAGCTTTGCCGCAGCCGCCCAAGATTTGTTCCGTGTGCCGTCGGCAATTTCTTACACTGTCCAGAAAATGGAACAAGATTTGGATGTGGTGTTATTCCGTAAAGAGGGTAGGAAAGCCGTGTTGACGGAAGCCGGTAAAGTGCTGCTTGAACAAGGCCGGGCTATTCTCGAAGCTACTGAACGGCTGGCGGTGGCGGCCAAAACGACGCACAGTGGCTGGGAGCCGGTGTTCAATATCGCCGTTGATTCGATACTTAGTTTTGATGTGGTTTACCCGCTGATCGCCCAATTTTACGAAGTGCAGCCGGATATAGAAATTAATTTGTATGAAGAAGTGCTGGGTGGGGCAATTGAAGCGATCACTACGGGGCGGGCGGATTTGGTGATCGGGGTGGGCGAACAGCCCATGCAGCACCCTGATTTGGCCATCAGGACCCTTCGGCATATCGAATGGCTATTTGTCGTCGCTCCGGGGCATCCATTGGCGCAAATGCCGCAACCGCTATCCCGCCAATTGGTCGAACAGCACCGGTTTGTCGTCGTCAGGGACTCTTCCCGCTACCAGGCGCCACAAAGCCGCCGCTTGTGCAGCAAGCGCCCGGTGTTGAGCGTGCCGACCATCAATGAAAAAATCCGTGCCCAATGCGCTGGCTTGGGCGTGGGTTTCCTGCCTGCCCATCGGATTCAGGACGAGCTTGGACAAGGCCGCTTGCTGCCGCTTGAATTGGAAGGCTCCGTGCCACCAGAAGCGATTAATGCGGGGTGGAAAAAATCTAACCGTGGCAAGGTGTTGCACTGGTTTATTAAGGAATTGCTGCAACCCCAGCCTATTGGACACTAGGGCTGGCTATAACAAACACGGCGGTACAGTTATGGTCGCCTTTTGCCATGCTCAGCGTGATGGTTTTTGCGACGCCTTGGCAATCGCCACGCCAGTTTGAGAAAACCCAGCCAGCCCCCGCTGTTGCCGTCAACTGCAAGGTGCCGCTGTTCGGTTTGGTCACTATGCAGGTGATACCGCAATTGATCCCTGCCGGAGAACTGGTTACGGTACCAACACCGCTACGTAAGATGCGGGTGCGTGACAAGGCTGGTTCTAAGGTGGTCTTATAGGTGGTTTCGACCCAAACGAGATTTCCAGCTGTGTTGTATGGCAATTGTGTCGTGTTGAAAGTGAGAAAATTGCCCATTGCGTTAGCAAGGTATAAGCCTTTGGTCACGGTTCCAAATACGGCATAACCTGGGTTATTGGGGTCGCTGTAATCCAACATAGGATTATCGACGAGGTTGATAAAAAATTGTGACCTCGCAGAATCAGGGGTATCAGTCCTCGCCATGGCTATTGTCCCTTTGGCATTGTGCAAGCCCTTATTGGTTTCCAATGGGATGGCAGGGAAGGGTGTGCTTTTGTACTGTCCGGTGCCCTTGTCAAATCCGCCACCTTGAATGACAAAATTTTTCTGCGCACGATGGATCAAGGTGTTTTTATAAAAGCCGCTGTCCACGTATTTTATAAAATTATTGGCAGTGACGGGGGTTTGGGTGAAATTAGGTTGTATGGCAATGGTGCCTAAGTTGGTTTGTAATTGCACAATTGTCGGGCCGGCACCGTGGGCTACGTTGCCGATTAACGAACAAAAAACACCTATCAGAAAAAAGGATAAGTTCCGCATGATGTGCACCAATATGAATACGGGGAATTGTTAAGGCCTTTTAGGGTTATTTTGAAGACCCGATACCCCTAAAAGGCCAAGTGGCTTGTTAACGCTACGTTTAGCTAACCACTCGGCTGGTTTTAGAATATCAGTTTCTTCAAGCCTTATTCTTTAGTCCATTTGGCGGCCAATTGTCCTGAGAACTGGCCGAAATAAGTGCCGACTACGATAGAAATCGAAATGACCAGCAAGGGGTTAGCCAAAGAAACCCCCAACAACACATCTTGGGTCAATTTATCAGGCGTTTGCAGCAAATAGGCGAAAGTGGCTGAATAACCCAAAACGCTGGCTGGAATGGCTGCAAGGCGTGGGCAGCTTGCAGCCAAGCACATGACGATAACGGCAATGGTTACGGTAACGGCCGCCATGAACGGGAAACCCAGTGCCGTGTCCGGTGCAATTTCAGTTAACAGCAGGGCGGTGACCCATGCCATGGCTACGCCGAAAATGCCGCAAGTGATAGTGTTGACCAACGCCGCTTGATCCGCGCCTAACAGAAAATAAGCCGCCCAAGCAATAGTCGCCGCCCAGATAAAAAACACGCCGCTCAGTGGGCCAACAGCTAAGAAGGTGGCAACGCCAGCCAATACGCCAATACTTAAGGAAAGTGCGGTCAGTTTGTTCATTTATGTATCTCCAATGGTCGCCCCAATAATTAGTATGCCCGGATAAGCCAGTGAGGCCATCTGTTTTATCCGGCGTTCGGGCAAAGGGAAAGGGTAAAAGCCGAACTTTTCTGATGTTAGCAGAGATTAATGGCAAGAGAAAATGTAAATGCCGCAGGAAGGCTTGAATTAGTGTTGGTTAAGCCTCACTTCTGTCAGTTGGCATGTCCATGGAGTGAGTTTTTTCGCACTTTTACAATGAGACCCTGTAAAATGCCTGGACAATGATAAGGTTCAGGTTTGGTAAATTTAGGATAAAAAAATATGTTTAGAGGAACAACCATACTTTCAGTGCGCCGTGGCGGCAAAGTCGTCATTGGCGGCGACGGACAAGTGACGTTGGGCAATACGGTCATGAAAGGCAACGCGCGGAAAGTCCGCCGCTTGTATCATGACAAAGTGATTGCAGGTTTTGCAGGGGCGACGGCGGATGCGTTCACCCTGTTTGAGCATTTTGAAGGTAAGCTGGAAAAGCACCGCGGCAATCTGACCCGTGCGGCAGTGGAAATGGCAAAAGACTGGCGTACTGACCGCGCTTTGCGCAAACTGGAAGCCCTGCTGGTGATTGCCGATGCCAAGACCTCGTTGATTATCTCAGGGACGGGCGACGTGATAGAGCCGGAGCATGATTTGATGGCGATAGGTTCAGGTGGCGCGTTTGCCCAAGCGGCGGCGCGTGCCTTATTGGAAAATACCGATTTGAGTGCGCGGGAGATTGTGGAAAGGTCACTAAATATCGCGGCTGATATTTGCATTTACACCAACCACAATTTGCGCATCGAAGAATTGGATGCAGAACCTAACGAGTAAGACGAGCAAAACCATGACCCAAATGACCCCAAAAGAAATTGTCAGCGAATTGGACAAGCACATCATCGGCCAAGCCAGCGCCAAGCGTTCGGTGGCGATTGCGTTACGCAACCGCTGGCGGCGTCAAAACGTTGATCCGGCCTTGCGCGATGAGATCACCCCAAAAAATATCTTAATGATAGGGCCGACCGGTGTCGGCAAAACCGAAATCGCCCGCCGTCTTGCCCGCTTGGCGAACGCGCCGTTCATTAAAATCGAAGCCACCAAATTTACCGAAGTGGGCTATGTCGGACGTGATGTCGAATCCATCATCCGCGACTTGGTGGATTCGGCGATCAAAATGACCCGCATGAGCGAAATGGAACGGATGCAAACTAAAGCTGCCGAATCTGCCGAAGAACGCTTATTAGATATTTTATTGCCGTTACCGTTGTCACCGACTGGCAGCTTATCCACGTCGGAAGAAAACACCCGCATGAAAATGCGCAATAAATTGCGTGCTGGCGATTTGGACGATAAGGACATCGAAATTGATGTCCATGTCGCGCCGATGGGCGTGGAAATTATGGCGCCTCCTGGTATGGAAGAAATGACCAGCCAACTGCAAGGCATGTTCCAAAGCATGGGCTCGGAGCGCACCAAGCCGCGTAAGATGAAGGTCAGCAAGGCTTTGAAAGTGTTGGAGGAAGAGGAAGCCGCCAAATTGGTGAATGATGATGACATCAAACTACGCGCCGTCGAAGCCGTAGAGCAACATGGCATCGTGTTTCTGGACGAAATCGACAAAATTTGCAAACGTGGTGAACATGGCGGCGGCAGCGGTGAAGTGTCGCGCGAAGGCGTGCAACGTGATTTGTTGCCCATCGTCGAAGGCAGCACCGTCAGCACCAAATACGGCATGGTCAAAACCGACCATATCCTGTTCATCGCCTCCGGTGCGTTCCATGTCGCCAAACCCTCGGATCTGATCCCCGAACTGCAAGGCCGTTTCCCCATCCGGGTGGAACTGAACCCATTGTCAGCCGAAGATTTTGTCCGTATCCTGACCGAACCCAATGCGTCCTTGACCGAACAATACAGCGCGTTGCTGGCAACCGAAGGCGTATCTCTCTCTTTCGCGCCAGACGGTATCCAACGCATCGCCGAACTAGGCTGGCAAGTCAACGAGAAAACCGAAAACATCGGCGCACGGCGTTTGCACACCATTTTGGAGCGCTTGTTGGAAGAAATCTCTTTTGACGCCCCGGATTTGCAAGACAAAACCATCGTGATTGACGGCGATTATGTCGATAAGCATCTGAGTGAATTTGTTGAAGATGAGGATTTGAGCCGGTATATTTTGTAGCCTGTATGTAGCGAAGCGGAATACGGGATTTGCATAATAGTTATGAACAATGAAGACAACTTAAGACTAGAATATTCACTTGAACTTATAAAATCCGGTGTGCGTGGAAAATATGCCAGCCGTTATAAGGAAGGTACAAGCATCGTCTTGGTTGACCCCGATTTGCATAAGCTTTTATTAAATCCCGAAAAACACAGCAGTACCGGAGAAAATAATGACTGTCATCGAACGACTTAAACAAGAAGCCGAACAACTTTCAGAACCATTAGCCCAGGAAGTGTTGGATTTTTTATTGTTTGTGCGTAGCAGACACGCAACAGGATGGTCCATGGGCTTTTTTGAACGCACAGCCGGGGCTTGGCAAGGCGAGCCTCTCGAACGCGCTCCCCAAGGTGAGGCGGAGCAGCGTTTGGAATTAGAATAATGTGGTTACCTGATACTAATGTCTGGATACGTTATTTAAATCCTCAGCCGTCACCAGTAAAAACCCATTTTTTGAAACATCCCCCAGGCCAGATATTTCTGTGTGATATTGTGAAAGCAGAATTATTTTTCGGAGCTTTTAAAAGTGTACGGCGCGATGAGAATTTGGCTTTGATTGATGACTTGGCTGGCGGCTTTGTATCGTTTCCATTTGATGGCGATGCCGCCCGTTATTTTGGTCAAATCCGTACCCAACTTAGCAAAGCAGGTACGCCAATTGGGCCTTATGATCTCCAGATTGCGGCGATTGCCTTAAGCCACGGTTTTACCTTAGTGACGCACAATACCAAAGAATTTTCTAGAGTTTCGGGATTGCATTTAGAAGACTGGGAAATATAAACATTTCTAACGAATAGGAAGTTACAGAAAAATGCCCCACGTACTCATCATCCATGAAGTCGAAGACTACACTGCATGGAAACACATATTCGATAACGCGGCGAACATCAGAAAAAACGCGGGCGAGCAGAACTACCAAGTTTTAAAATTTGCCGACGATGCCAACCACATCGTGCATTTTTCCCAATGGTCAAGCATCGCCAATGCCAAGGCGTTTTTTGAATCGCCCGAATTGGTGGAAATCCGTAAACAAGCCGGAGTAAAAGCCCCGGAATTTATGTATTTGGATTTGCTGGAAGAAGGCGTATTGTAAACAGCTAAATCCATCAGTAAGCCGTTATCTCGTTTAAGATTGCCAAAACCCCAGAACACAAGCCTGTGTTTACCCCTTACCATCCCTGATCCCATGCGCCTAAACATCAAACCCTGCAACAGCCAACCGGTTGAAATCAAACATCACCAACTGTCCAACCGTCTGGAAATCAGCTACGACGATGGCAGCGTGTTCGTTCTGCCTGCTGAATATCTGCGCGTCTACACCCAATCGGCGGAAGCGGTCGGGCATGGGCCAGGCCAGGAAACCTTGCAATACGGTAAGGAAGACGTGAGCATTAAAGACATCCGTCCCATCGGCAATTACGGCATTTTGCTGGTGTTTAGCGATGGCCATGACTCAGGCATTTACACCTGGGATTTGCTCTATCAGCTTGGGACTGACTATCAAACTTTGTGGGCCGCGTACCTAGAACAGTTGGAACTGGCAGGCATACAGCGCAAAACCACACGACCGAATTCGCATTAATTTAAGAGGAACGACCATGACTACCGACAACACCACCCATTTTGGCTTCAAGCAAGTCGCTGTCGATGAAAAAGTGAAACTGGTGCGCGGGGTATTTGATTCCGTCGCCGAACAATACGATGTCATGAATGACCTGATGTCGATGGGCATACACCGTATTTGGAAACGCATCGCCGTACAACTCAGCAATGTCCGCAAAGGCGAACATGTACTCGATTTGGCGGGCGGCACTGGAGATTTGACCGCCTTATTCAATGAGCGTGTCGGCCCGGAAGGCCAAGTCGTATTGGCGGACATCAATGCGCAAATGCTCCGCACCGGACGTGACCGCATGATAGACCGTGGCTTGGCGAACATCCGCTACGCCCAAGTCAACGCCGAGTGCCTGCCGTTTGAAGACAACACCTTTGATTGCGTGTGCATCGCCTTTGGCCTGCGCAATGTCACCGATAAAGATGCCGCCTTGCGTTCCATGCACCGCGTGTTGAAACCCGGCGGCCGCGTCATCGTTTTGGAATTCTCGCATCCCACCGACAAAGTCACCGAAAAAGTCTACGATTTCTATTCCTTTAATATATTGCCGAAAATTGGCCGGTTCGTTGCCAAAGACGAAGAGAGTTACCGTTATCTCGCCGAATCCATCCGCATGCACCCCAAGCAGGAAGAGCTAAAAAAGATGATGGAAAACGCTGGCTTGGAACGCTGCGAATATTTCAATATGACCCAAGGCATCGTCGCCGTGCATAGAGGTTATAAAATTTAACATGGTCATTAAGCCGTTGTTATTGGGCGTGTTGGAAACCGCCTTCCGTGAATATCTGGCTTTGGATGCCAATAGCCCCGCCTTGCTCGCGCCTTTGGCGGGCAAGGTGATCGCCGTGACTGTCACGCCGTTTAATGAAACGGTGTATTTATGTCCGGCGGCCGATACCATCCAATTGCTTGATGTTTATCCAGGCGAACCCGACACACAATTGACAGGATCATTGCTGGCGTTGGGCTTGATGGGCGTCAGCGACAAACCGATGCGGTCTATTTTTGCGGGTGATGTGGTCATTGACGGCGACATGCACACGGGGCGGCGGTTTCAGGAATTGTTCGCCAAATTGGACATCAATCTGGAAGGCAAACTGGCCCGGTACACGGGTGAACGTTTCGCCCATAATCTCAGTCAGTTTTTCCGCGCAGGGCAAGACTGGAGCAAAGAAACGCTGGAAACGTTCCGCCTCAACGCCGCCGAATTCCTGCAAGAAGAAACCAGGGACTTGCCTGCCGTACCCGAAGCGGATATGTTCTACCAGCACATAGACGACTTGCGGCTGGATTTTGACCGTTTGCAAAGCCGCGTGGAACGCTTGGAAAATCAGCATAAAGAAGATTAAGAAGAATTCCACGAAAGACACGAATAGTTTCGTAGGATGGGCTGACGTGAGGAAGCCCATCAATCCCGGCAACACCCATGATAGGCTTCCTATCGTCAGCCCATCCTACGTTGGCTGTTATATGAATTAACCGAAAACTTGAACGCTTGAAGCTTAGTTAGGAGTGCGGTTATCTTGATCACAAAGTTGGACAAGATGCCCCTTTTCCAACTAAGTCATGCAACTTTTCGTGCTTTTCGTGGAAAAATGCTTCATCAATTAAAATTATAAACACACCAGCGGCCTCGCCAGCTGGTTCAAAACGCCACCAAAGGTAACGCAGTGATCCGCCCAAAAATTTTAATGCGCCTGATCCATATCAATTGGGTTTTGGTGATGCACGGCCTTGACGAGATTGTCTTAAAAACACCTTATTTCCGCCCCATCCGTTTCCTGGCGATTTTCTCCCCCTATTATTGGATGACCCGCCAATCCGAGATCAAGGTTGCCCGTGGGGTCAGGATCCGCCAAGCTTTGGAAGATTTGGGGCCGATTTATGTAAAATTTGGCCAGGCCTTGTCGACACGCAAAGACTTGTTGCCCGATGACATCGCCGACGAATTGGTCAAGCTGCAAGACCGCGTCCCGCCGTTTGGCAATGATGTCGCCCGCGCGATCATCGAAAAAGAACTGGGCATGTCAATTGAAGAAGCGTTTGCCGAATTCAGCCCGCACCCTTTAGCTTCCGCCTCCGTCGCCCAAGTGCATACCGCCGTTTTGCATACCGGGCAAGAAGTGGTCGTCAAAGTCCTGCGCCCCGATATTGAAGAGCGTATCCATTCCGACATGGGCCTGATTTACGAATTGGCGCGTATCGCCGAGAAATTTTCGCCCGACGCCCGGCGCTTGCGGCCTATGGAAGTGGTCGCCGAATTTGAAAAAACCACACTGGATGAATTGGACTTGGTGCGCGAAGCCGCCAACGCCGCCAAAATCCGCCGTAATTTTGAAAAATCCGCGATCATCTACATCCCCGAAATCCATTGGGAATTCACCCGCCAAAAAGTGATGGTCATGGAACGCATCCACGGCATCCCGGTCGGCGACATCGAACAAATGCGGGCAGGGGGGGCTGACTTTAAACTGCTTGCCGAACGCGGCGTGGAAATTTTCTTCACCCAGGTGTTCCGCGACAATTTCTTCCATGCCGACATGCATCCTGGCAATATCTTCGTGGAACTGCCCGCGAAATACATCGCCATCGACTTTGGTATCGTCGGTTCTTTGTCACTGTCCGACCAACATTATCTGGCGGAAAACTTCCTCGCCTTCTTCAACCGCGATTACCGCAAAGTTGCGGAAATGCACGTCGAATCCGGTTGGGTTCCGCGCACAACCCGAATTGAAGAATTCGAATCGGCGATCCGTAGCGTTTGCGAGCCGATATTTGAAAAACCCTTAAAAGACATTTCCTTCGGACAATTGCTGCTACGCCTATTCCAAACCGCCCGCCGTTTTGACATGCGTGTGCAACCGCAATTGGTGTTGTTGCAAAAAACCCTGCTCAATATCGAAGGCCTAGGCCGCCAGCTTTATCCCGATTTGGACTTATGGCAAACCGCCAAGCCGTTCTTGGAAGGTTGGTTCCATGAGCGCATGGGGCCAAAAGCCAAAATCAACCAATTATTAAAGCAATTCCCCGAATTCGCCCAACAATTCCCCGAAATCCCCTCTCTGGTCTACAAAGCCCTAGACAACGCCGCCCACGCCCAACACCAAGCCGAAGCCCAACAACGCGAACTGGCCTTATTGCGTGAGCAGATAGATAGCCACCAACGCAGCACGATGTGGGCGATGATAGCGGGTGCGGCGTTGATTAGCTTGGCGGTGTTTTTTCAGTGATGATTGGGTCGCCATACTCTTGGCGACCAGTTTATTGGTTTGTCCTGAAATCTTTATTCCCAAGAGATCCCTGCCGGCAATAGCCTTTTAAGACTTTGTTCCGTTAAGGTTTTAGCTTATTCGTAAGCTAAAATCACTGTTACTCGTCGTTTATCCATAATTTTCTGAAAAATAACCCAAATTCCATTTTCAAAAGTGGAATAGTACCTCGCTTAATTTCATATATAAGCTAAAATTCTGGACATTTATTTAAAGACTCCCTGCAACTTTAATTTTATGGTGATGAGTGATGGCAATTTATAACGGCGATAATAAGGACAATATTTATGTAGGCACTTCTGGGGATGATGAGGTTTATGGATGGGGTGGGGATGACAATCTGAATGGAGGCGATGGCGATGATTACATCAATGGTGGTTTAGGTAATGACACCTTAACTGGTGGCCTAGGCAATGATTTGTTCGATGGTAGTTGGGGCAATGACACGTTTTTAATTGGCCATGCTGATGGTGAAGATAAAATTCATAATTTCAATGGCGGGGAGGATGTTGTCAAATTTACTGATCTGGCCTCGACTGAAATTATCTCGGTAGATAGGCTTTCAGAAGGTCAATTACTTTGGCTATGTCACCGTTAATTGTTGAAGAAATTTTATTTTCTGTGAAAAGCCTTATTTCATGCGGATTGTAGTTTTTGCTTAAAGCCGCGTCGTTTAAGGCTTCCATAATTAACGGTGACATAGCCATTACTTTTGACATATAGCAAAGGAAAGCTTCTCGTAGATAGTTATTTTTCGAGCTATGGTTTTCCTCCAGTGGCTTCATTTGAGTTTAGCGATGGCGTTGTTTGGGATTGGCAAGCAATCAAGCCGTTAGCTTTAAAACCCGGTACCAACGGTAATGATGTCTTGTACGGTTATGATGATGAACACGACATATTGAAAGGCTTGGCAGGTGACGATGTTTTGTATGGTTATACTGGTAACGATGTATTGGAAGGTGGCAGTGGCAATGATCGGTTATTGGCTGGAGGCATATTTTGGCCTGAGTTTGGTGATAATGACATTTTAAACGGTGGGACAGGCGACGATTATATGTCTGGCTCGGATGGTGATGATACTTATTTGATTGCGGCTAATGATGGAAAGGATACTATTAATGAAGGAAATACATATGGAGGTATTGATGTCATAAAATTTACGGATTTGGCTTCAACAGGCATCACGGAAATAAAAAGAGTAGGAGACGATGGCAGGTCATTGCAGTTGAGCTATGGTTCTGGAAGCCAACTGACGGTGACGGATTGTTTTAATTATTTTTGGGAAGGAGATAACAAAATAGAAAAAATCCAATTTATCGACGGTGTGACATGGGACGAAAAAATTATCAGAGAAAAAGCCTCGACACCTGGCACTGACGGCAACGATATAATTTATGGTTTCTACGATAGAAATGATGTGCTAAATGGCTTGGCGGGTGACGATAAATTATACGGGCTTTTGTTGAATGACACCCTAAATGGTGGCTTAGGTAATGATTTACTGGAAGGTGGTGATGGGGATGACAACCTAAACGGTGGTTTAGGTAATGACATACTGAAAGGTGGTTACGGAGATAATATTATAAATGGTGGTTTAGGTGATGACTTACTGGAATGCGATTTTGGAAATGATACTTTTTTAATCGCCAAGAATGACGGACAAGATGTAATAGCAAATGGGATGCGTTTTGGTAATGTCGTTAAGTTTAGTAACGTTACTTCAAGCGATATTACTTCTGTTGTAAGGATTAACGACGGAAAGGATTTGCTTTTACATTATGGCAGCGATAGCCAATTGAAGATACAAGGATATTTTGATGCCAATGGATATTATCGGGCGGATCAGTTTCAATTTAGCGACAGTGTGTCATGGGGTTGGAACGAAATTAAACCAAAAGTTTTGCAAGCGACCAATGGTGATGATGAATTGTATGGTGATGATATCAATGATTCCTTAAATGGTCTGGCGGGTAATGACAAGCTCTTCGGTTATAAAGGCGATGATAAGCTGACTGGTGGTGTAGGTAATGACGCACTGTTTGGTGGAGCTGGAAACGACACTTACCTCATCTCTAAAACAGATGGCCAAGATGTTATTTTTGATGAAAGTGGGGCAGATACCGTCAAATTCAGCAATGTCGCCTCAACTGACATAACCGATGTTTCCCGTATTAATACCATATATGATCTTCAGTTAAGCTACGGCAGCAATAGCCAGTTGACCATCAGTGAATATTTTAACGTAAAAGGTTTTAATGTTCCTAAAGATAGCCATCGCATTGAACAACTCCAATTCAGCGATGGTGTGACATGGACTTGGGAAGACATTAAGCTCAAAGCATTTAAATTGGGGACTAACGGAAATGATTCCTTATATGGTTATGATGATGAAAATGATACGCTCAATGGCTTGGCGGGAAATGATACTTTAAATGGTTTGGGTGGGGATGACAGCTTAAATGGTGGAACAGGGAATGACCAATTAATTGGCTCGGATGGTGACGATACCTACCTGATTGCCAAAGCCGATGGCCTGGATACTATTTATGACTATTCGGGCAATGACATAAGTAATTTGACATAAGTTTTATGGTATAAAATATAAGCTTTTTGAGCCACCGCCCCCATGCCACGTTTAAAATTTGTCCGGCCACTCAGCGACACAGACAAGCAAGAGTTGGATGCGCTTTACAAGACCCACCCAAACTTTAAGGTGCGAAGACGCGCCCACGCCTTGTTGCTGAGCGGCAGCGGGCATACGATAAACCAGCTACAAGCCTTTTCCAGGTTGACCGTGACCCTATCAGCCAGTGGATCAACCGCTTCAACGCGCAAGGTGTCGGCGGGCTTGGGGATTTACCGCGCCCCGGGCGTCCACCGATTTACACGCCCGAAGAAATCGCACTGTTCCGGGCCCAATTGGACGAAGAACCGCGCCAAATCAAGCAGGCCCAAGCCCTTCTGGAGGCCCGGACCCGGAAAAAGTCGGCGACCGGGACGTTAAGGCGCATTTTAAAAAAACCGGTTATTCATGGCGGCGGTGCAGGCGCTCCGTAAAAAGCAGGCGTTGTGCCGAGGGCTTTGCCAAGGCCAAGGACATCCAAACCGTCATGAAACAATGGGCCGATGAAGACAAAATCAGCCTGTTCTATTTTGACGAATCCGGCTTCAGCACCNCGTCCTCCGTGCCTTACGCCTGGCAACCCAAAGGCCNGACGTTGGAAATCCCCTGTTTCCATAGCCAGCGCCTCAATGTCCTGGGGTTTGTTTCCCGGGACAGCCGGTCTTTTTTCCACACCGTTGAAGGGAGCGTCAAAACTGAACAGGTGGCCGGGGCCTTCGACCTGTTTGCCGCACACTATGGCGACGGCTACGCCGTCCATAAAAAACCGTGCGTCGTCATTATTGACAACGCTTCCATGCACACCAGCCGCGCCTTTTTGGCACGCCGCGACGACTGGATGGCGCAAGGTGTCGTGTTGCATTATCTGCCGCCCTATAGCCCTGAGCCCGACCTGATCGAAATCGTCTGGCGCAAGATCAAGTATGAATGGCTGCCCCTATCGTGCTATGCCAGTTACGGGACATTGAAACAGGCCGTATTGGACATCCTTTCAAAATTCGGCGATGAATACCGGGTTACTTTTGTGTAATTACTTAGTGAAATTCAGCAATGTCGCCTCAACGGATATTATCCAAATCAATCGGATTCGTATCGAAGGAATATTTTTTCCAAATGAAGACAGTTTGCGTTTGGTTTATGGGGCTGGCAATCAATTGAAAGTTAATGACTATTTTACATCTCAGTGGGATGGTCGTATTGAGCAGTTCCAATTCAGTGATGGTGTCGTGTGGGATTGGGCCGACATCAAGGCCAAAGTCCTGCGCCCTTCAACGGTTGGTAATGACGTGCTGTATGGTTATAACGATCAAGACGACACGCTCAATGGCCTAGCCGGTAATGACAGGCTTTATGGTGATGGTGGTAATGACAAACTTGATGGTGGCACAGGAAATGACACCATGGTTGGCGGAGAAGGGGCGGATCAATATTGGGTGGACAGCACAGGGGATAGTGTCCAAGAATATGGCTTTGCTTATGATATTGACACCGTATACAGCTCAGTCAATTTTGCCTTGCTGGGAAGTGCTGCATTTGTGGAAAATTTGAATTTACTTCCTGGAGCAATCAATGGTGTAGGCAATAGCTTTGATAACATTTTGATAGGCAATGATGCGGCGAATAGCTTGGCTGGCTTGGGTGGCAATGACACCCTGAAAGGAGGGGAAGGTAATGATAGCCTCCGTGGTGATGACGATTTTGGTGGCGACATTCTTGATGGAGGCAACGGTGTTGATATTGCACAATATTGGAATGCAAGCTCTGGCATTGTCGTAGATTTAAACAAAATAGGTTATCAGGATACGGTTAGTGCAGGTATGGATACGTTAATCAGTATAGAAAACATTAATGGTGGCAGCTTTAATGACACCCTAACAGGGAATGATTTAAGCAATAGCTTATTCGGAGGAGCCGGAAACGATGTTCTTACTGGAGGTGACGGTGCAGACAATCTAATGGGCGGTAAAGGTAATGACTTTATTGATGGAGGTAATGGTATTGACATGGCGCATTACTGGAATGCCACAGCGGGTGTTTATGTTAATTTAAGTCTTACCAACGCTCAAAATACCAAAGGTGAGGGAATTGATACATTGCTAAATATCGAAAGTCTCAATGGTAGCGGATTTAATGACATTTTAATTGGCAATACTGCCGAGAATAGATTATTAGGCGGTGCTGGTAATGATGTCCTAAACGGCCTTTTGGGGAATGATGTTTTGACAGGGGGGTTAGGAAAAGATGTATTTATTTTAAACACGGCAATTGGCAAATCGAACCGCGATGTAATTACTGATTTTTCCGTCACAGATGACACCATCAAACTCGAAAACAGAGTCTTTATAGCATTAACGGCCACTGGCCAGTTAGCGGCAGATGCCTTCAAAATTATAGGCAACGGTAACGTAGTTGATAATACTGACCATATCCTTTACAACACCAGCACAGGTGCTGTGCAATATGATGCCGATGGTAGTGGGGGCCATCGCTGCAGTATTGGTTGCTATCATTGGCAAAGGCTTGGCAGTCACCGAAGCTGATTTTATGGTGGTCTAAAGCCTAAAAACCCATTTCGATCCCACCGAAGTACGCCGTGTCGCAGGTGATAGGCCACATCAAAGGCAAAAGTGCTATCCATATGGCGCGGGTCTATGGAGATAAAAAAAGTAATTTTGTCGGGCAGCACTTTTGTACCCTAAGGGCATAAAGGCACGAGGTTACTTTGTTTCGACGGTTGGTCGGAATGAGACGATGATTCGGGAGCATGTCCGTCACCAAGAGCAAGAAGGCCAACGAATTGAGCAATTGAGTCTTTGGAACTGAGCGCCACCTTTAGGTGGCTATTATATTGGAGCCACGTTAGCGATCCCGTTTACCGCTTTGAGCGGTTCACAATATAAATCCCACGGCTTTGCCGGGGGATATTTACTAGAACTAATGGTTTCCAGTCTATATATAATTTTTGAAAGAAATAGAGGCCTCTTTTATGTGTCATACTCAAGAGCTAAACATAACTTGGCAATTTTATTTATTCAGGAGTTATCAGCAAATGCGTTTCCTACAGTCGAAAATATTTTTGGAGTAGAGAATGTAATTGGTTATCCATTTTGGCCGACTTCTTGAAAAATAAAATCCATGGAAGAAACAGCGCAACAACGTACACACCGCTACATTTCGGCGCGATCGCAGCATCCTGCTTGGAAATTGTTGGCGTCCCGTCGTGCGCCTTTGGTGCTTGGCTGCTTGCAAACGCTGTTTGAACAGGCACATGATGGTATTCCGATGGATGAGGCCCTACACGCGCTCTCTGAAATGCTGGCATCTTATGTGAGCCAAGAGATTTATGAGATCGAACCGGAAAACATACACTTGCAGGCTGGGCGTGAGCTTCGGGCTTGGATTAAGCACTTGATCGTGGAAAGGGAAGGCAGGCTCTATGCGACCGATGCCCTGGAAACGGCGATACATTTTGTCGAGTCATTGGACAATCGCATAATGACCTCTACGGCGTCCCGTTTATCCGTAGTACAGCGCGAGATCGAAAATTTGGAAATGGGGCTTAATCCCAGCGCTGCCAGTCGCATTTCCAGTTTGCGACGTAAGATTAAAGATTTGGAAACTGAGTTGTCGGAAGCAGAGGCAGGGATTTTCACGGTACTGAATGAGACTCAAGCGGTTGAAGGTATTAGGGAAGTATTCAGCCTATCTACCAGTCTTCGTGCAGATTTTCGCCGAGTGGAAGATTCATGGCGTGAAGCGGATCGGGAGCTCAGGCAATCAATCATTAGTGAACAATATCACCGGGGAGAGATCGTCGATCGGTTGCTGGAGGGTCACGAAACGCTGTTAAGTACACCGGAGGGGCGAGTTTTTGAAAGCTTTCAGGAGCAGCTTCGTCAGTCCGTTGAATTGGACCAAATGAAGGAACGTCTGAGAACAATTTTAAGTCATCCGACTGTATCCAAAGCATTATCAAGGATTCAACAGCGCGAATTACGCTGGTTGGTAATGCGACTGGTTAAGGAATCGGAAGCAGTATTTCAAGCACGGGCACGCAGCGAAAGGGACGTTAAAGGGTTCTTGAAAAACGGTTTGGCGGCGGAGCATCACCGGGTTGGAAGCCTGCTTTCCGAAATTATGAATGTTGCACTGAATTTGGATTGGCAACGTCAGGCTGTACGGCGCAAACGGACTCCTCTGCCACCCGTGGGCGTGGCCGTTTCTGGGCTGCCGTTGGTCGAGCGTTTGCGATTTAAATCCCTGGATGACGATGTAAGCGCAGACCTCAACTTAAGTACAGATTCAACGGATCTGAGCCTGATTGACGATGATTTTTGGGCGGCCCTTGACGGTCTGGATCGGGAAACGCTGATCAAGGACACTCTGGCAATTCTAGCGGCCGAAGATAGACCGCTGAGTATCGCGGAACTGGCTCATCTTTTACCACCGGCTCATGATTTGGAAACTTTTGCGCTGTGGTTGGGTATGGCACGCGAGGCTGGTATCCCGATAGTTGAGGATCAATCCGAAGAGATCGAGTTGATCGATGACGAGCAGCGCCGCTGGCTGTTTCGATTGCCATACGCCAGTCTCGATAACAAGGCACTGGATAGCATTGATTGGGAGTTGTGATTGTGGCAGGGATTTTTGATCGGATAACTGGCGGTTCTGTTGATCAGGATGGCGTAGACGAATCACCGCTCGAAGGGACTGACGAGGCATCTGATGGTGACGTATTGGGAAATTCGACAGTTGACTCGAATGATGAGCAACGCACCAACCGCCGACTGCGTGAAGCCGTACAGGAACTGCTCAAATACGGTTTACTGGAGGAGATTCACAAACCGAATCTTTACCGAATCGCGATAAGTCACGTTCAAGAACTCTCGGATATTCTGGAACCCTTGGATCTGGCTATGGGTATAGACGAGGTGCGGGGTTTGGTCTTTGTTATTGTGCGGCAGAGCAAAGTGACGGAGCAGGATGATTGGGCACATCCTTTGGTACGAAGACAACGCCTTAATTTGGAACAGTCGTTGTTGGTCGCCATACTCAGACAACAGTTTATTGTCTATGAGCAGGAGTCTGGAACGGGTGCTAGTGATGCTGTCGTTGCTATAGACGAATTGATACCTCAGTTGCAGATTTATCTAGGAGATCTCGGTAGCGATGCCAAAGAGCGTACTCGAATCATTAACTTGCTGGATCAGCTTAAAGGGCATGGCCTAGTATCCACCATCGACTCTCATGAACGTGTGACCATCCGGCCAATTATTGCCCACTTAGCTAACCCAGAGAATCTACAAGCACTATTGAGCTGGCTTCGTGAACAAACTTCTGTCGCAGGAGAAGCAAATGATGACAAGGATGAGTTGGAATGAACCAAGTCGATCTTTTTGGGAATAGTGAAACCCTGATTCTTAGCCAGTTGGAGCTTTTTAATTGGGGGGGATTCAATGGCAGGCATCAGGCAGCGATTGACCCTGCCGGCACAGCAGTGATCGGTCCAACCGGCAGCGGCAAAACGACATTAGTCGATGCCTTAATGACGTTACTTTGCGCAAATCCTCGCTACAACTTGGCATCGACCGGTGGCCACGAAAGTGATCGAGATTTAGTGTCGTATGTTCGTGGCGTTTCCGGTCCTGGTGATGGTGGGACTGATCAGTCTCACATTGCTCGTCCTGGTAAAACTGTAACCGCTATTGCGGCCACATTTAGAAACGAAGACAAGCTGACTCGCTTGGGAGCTCTGTTGTGGTTCGAAGACACTAGTTCGACGGCTTCAGATTTGAAGAAGCTATGGTTGTTTACTGAGTCACCTGAACATACTTTGGAATATTGGTTAACTATTCACCATGAAGGTGGTATGCGCGCGTTGCGCCAAATGGAAAAAGACAGCACGGGTATATGGACATACCCAAGTAAAAAAGCTTTTCTGGCGAGGCTGAGAGATTATTTTGATGTCGGTGAAAACGCGTTCACCTTGCTCAATCGTGCGGCAGGCCTAAAGCAGCTGAATAGTATCGATGAAATTTTTCGGGAGTTGGTTTTAGATGATCATTCGGCCTTCGACCGAGCGGCCGAGGTTGCCAATAGCTTTGATGACCTTACCGAAATTCACACGGAATTGGAGATCGCTCGTAGGCAGCAGCGTTCATTGCTGCCTATTGCCGATGGTTGGGAAAAACATCAGCTGCTTGAAAAGGAATTGCTCGAAAAGGAAACCCTCAAACAAATTTTGCCCGTTTGGTTTGCCGAACAAGCTCATCGGTTATGGAAATCGGAGGCCGAACGGCTGAAAACAGCTTGGCAGCAGGCTGAAGACGTTAAAGCAAGTCTGGAGTCACAGGTAAAAGACAAAAAGAAAGAAGTCGACACGCGAAGGCAAGCATATTTAAACGCGGGTGGTTCCAGCATCGAGGATCTGGAGGAGCTGATCGGGGAATGGCGAAAAACATGGGAGAAACGTGCTGCTCATGCGCGGCAATATCAACAATTGGTACAGAACCTGGGCCTACCAGATCAAATCAATGCCGATATACTTGCAGCTAACCAGCAGGAAACTCAATTTCGGTTGTCGCTGTTGAAAGAAGAAATCCAATCAGCGCAGGATGAAGCATTTAACCGGGGAGTGGGTACGCGTAATGCCAACGACCAGTTGGAAAAATTGGAGAAAGAATACGGTGAGGTGTTGAACCGGCCAGGTTCCAACCTGCCATCTCTGTACCATGAGTTCCGAAAAGCACTGGCCCAGTTCCTTGAGTTGTCAGATGAGTCGCTTCCGTTTGTGGCAGAGATGGTTCAGGTCAAGGAAGACGAGCAAATTTGGCGTGGTGCTATTGAAAGAGCAATAGGTAGCCATCGGTTGCGGATTCTGGTGCCGCCGGAAGTGGCAGAATCGGCTTTGCGCTGGGTGAATCAACGAAATAATCGTTTGCATGTCCGCTTGTTAGAAGTGAAGCAGCCAGAATCCAAGGCGAATTTCTTCGACGATGGTTTCACACGAAAACTCAGTTATAAGGAGCATTCCTATCGTGAAGTCGTAAAGGATTTGTTGGCAGGTATTGATCGGCACTGTGTCGATCGTCCTGAACGGTTGCGTTACACCCCCCACGCGATGACAGTTCAAGGGTTGATGTCGGGACAATCTCGTTTTTTCGACAAACAGGATCAAAAACGTCTCGATGAAGATTGGTTAACCGGCTTCGACAACCGGGACCGTCTTGCATACTTGCAGCAAGAAATCGGTAGTGCCAAACAACTGGTGAATGAGACGACGGTACAGCTTGAGGTTGCCAGAGCGCTTGTAGAACGCTTAACGGCGCAGTCGTTAATCCTGGAGCAAGTGCAAAACTTAGATTTTGAGCAAATCGATCTGCCGGGGGCCGAACAAAAGCTTACCGAGCTAAACAATAGACTCGAAGCATTAACCAGTCCTAATTCCGATGCGGCCGTTGCAAAGTTGGCGATGCGGGATGCTGAGAACCAGTTGAAAGCAATTGAGAAGAAACACGAGAAGGCAGTAGGAGACTGTGCTCGGTTGCAAGGTGATTTTGACCGAGCCGTTGAACAAAAACGCAAAGCGTTTCGGCGCGCCGAGGCCGGACTGAAGGACGGTCAAAAACAACTCGGAGCAAAAAATTTTCCAGGGATTTCTGCCGATCAATTGGATGATATTCAGGACCTCGAGCGTAACGAAGATGTCGCATTACAGCAGCAGATAAAAAACTTACACGAAAAACTAAGCAAGCTGGCCCAGGACCTTGCGAGACGAATGTCCGACGCCCAAAAAGAAGACAGGGGTGCATTATCCGAAGTGGGTAGAGAATTGGAGGACATTCCCAAATATCTGGAACGCTTGCAGGTATTGACCGAAGAGGCTTTACCGGAAAAGCTCAATCGGTTTCTCTCGTATTTGAACCGCTCTTCCGACGAAGGGGTTACTCAACTACTCAGTCATATCGACAATGAAGTGTCGATGATTGAGGAACGCATTCAAGACCTTAATCACACCATGCGCAGGGTGGATTTTCAGGCGGGGCGTTACCTGCGCTTGGTGTCCAATAAAGTAGTTCATGAAAGCTTGCGTACTTTGCAACGTGCGCAGCGGCAGCTTAATTCAGCTCGTTTTAGCGATGATGCCGGCGAAAGCCAGTATAAGGCATTGCAAGATTTGGTGGCCCTGTTAAGAGATGCCTGTGAACGTAACCGCACGCAGGGTGCAAGGGCTTTGCTCGATCCTCGGTTCCGGTTGGAGTTTAAGGTTTCAGTGATCGACCGAGAGACCGGCAATATCATCGAAACTAGGAGTGGCTCGCAAGGTGGCAGTGGAGGAGAAAAAGAAATCATCGCATCTTACGTGCTCACCGCTTCTTTGAGTTACGCGCTTTGTCCGGATGGTAGCAATCGTCCTTTGTTTGGCACCATTGTGCTTGATGAAGCGTTTTCACGCAGCTCTCATGCTGTCGCTGGGCGTATTATTGCCGCTCTGCGGGAATTTGGACTTCACGCAGTATTTATCACGCCCAACAAGGAAATGCGTTTGTTGCGTAACCACACCCGCTCGGCCATTGTCGTGCACCGGAGGGGGCTGGAATCCACGCTTACATCATTAAGTTGGGAGGCTTTGGACGACTTTCACCAACAACGCATCAAAGCTCAGCATGAAGTCGCCGGCTGAAATTAGCGAACGTTTAGCCAGGCAATGGCATCAAGCTCAAACGCGCTCAGAGCGTCTGTTATCACCCGGAGCCTGGCCACTTATCATACCCATTGGTAAACCTTCGGCGCGCGAATTCTCGGAAAATATAAAGGCCGTTCAACACCACGTACAATCTTGGCAGGGTATTGCCATCGGCGACGTGGAATGGGAATTTGTCAATTACCGTGCTGGGGCCGAACCCATTCGCATACCCGTGCGCTGGTGCCTGCGAAATCCGTCGGAATGGGTGGCCGCAGCGGCCGATGCCACAGTCGCCGATGAATATGCGCTGCTCGAGCGATTGGTGGAAAGCGTTGAAGAGGTGTTTCGTCCTCTATTGGTTCGTCAGCGCGCACTTTGGCTTAAAAAAGATCCCAATGAGGTCATCGCTACCGTCCAACTTGCTGCAACCCTTTCCCCTGGATGTGCTCGCGGCAGGCCTCTGCGCTTGCTTGCGGAGCATGGGGTAGATACCAAATTTTTTGAACGGAACGGTACATTTTTGACTCGGCTACTTGATGAGCGTTTTGACGGCGCAGTCAGCGAGCAAGGTCTGGTTAATTTTCTTGACGCGCTCGAAGAGAATAATCATTGGGTGATGTTGGTTCCGCTTGAAAAAGGATTACTGCCATTTAAGCGTCTGAGAATCACAACGTCGGAACTAGCAGAAACTACGCTGCCATGCTCGCGTATTCTTGTTGTTGAAAACGAGCAGTGTATCCATCTCTTGCCGGAATTGCCCGATACCGTTGCAATCTTGGGAGCCGGGATGGATCTGCAATGGTTATGTTCTGATCAGCTGGATAAAAAATTGATTGCCTATTGGGGGGACATGGATAGTTGGGGTTTGCTTATGCTTTCCCGGGCTAGGCAGTACAGGCCAAATATCTGTCCTGTAATGATGACGCAGGCCTTGTTCGATAGATACTCGTCTGATAGCGCTGTAAATGAACCAGTCGTAGCGCAACCGGCTACTTTAGAGGGATTGACAGACTGCGAAGCGTATTTTTATCAATACCTGTTAAATCAAGAACGAGGGCGTTTAGAGCAAGAGTATCTACCAGAGCATGAAGTAGTAAACGCGCTTAATGCGTGGGTCAAGCCGAGTGTGTAGGTTTTGTGAACGTCATATATTGAGTTGCAACATAAACTTGTTAGAGCCGGGGGGTGATAAATTATAAATTTGATTTCGTAATGGTTAACCGGTAATCCCTCAATCAGTGCAGGTTTTCAACCAGGATCGGTCGCTGATTTGGGATGGAATACGCATATATGAAATGGGTTTGTCCGCTATGTCCTATTTTTACACGTATGTCGGCTGTACCCCTTAATATTCTTATCTTAGCGGCTGTTTTCCGCGTCCAACATCCATTACAATGCGAACCACTTCACATTATGGTATGTTAATAATAAAAATAGTTAAAAATTATGGATGCTTATGCAGCAGGGCCCTACCGGGTAGATATTATGGTTATGCTGATTGACGACCAGGCTATCGTAGGCAAGCTGTTACAGAACATGCTCGCCGAACATCCCGACATTTGTTTCCATTACTGCCATAACCCTTCATTGGCGATTGATGAAGCCATCAGCATCCAACCCACCGTGATTTTGCTGGATTTGCTGATGCCTGGCATCAATGGCTTGGATTTGCTAAAAAGCATCCGCCAACATCCGTCCACCCAAGATGTCCCGGTCATTATGTTGTCGACTGAAGATGACCCCAGCGCGAAAGTGAAGGCGTTTGAATGGGGCGCCAATGATTATTTGGTGAAATTGCCGGACAAAATCGAATTGGTCGCCCGCTTGCGTCACCACTCCACCGCGTTTATCCACAAATTGCAACGCGACCGCGTGTTCGATGCCTTGCAAAAAGCCCAAGCGGAATTGGAAAAGCAAAATATCGAGCTGTTGCGCCTGAGCCAACTCGACGGCATGACTGAAATCGCCAACCGCCGCTATTTTGATGAAAGCATCCAAATCGAACTGAAACGAGCCGTGCGTAGCCAGCTGCCGATGGCGGTGATTATGCTCGACATTGACCATTTTAAAACCTACAACGACACCTACGGGCATTTGCAGGGCGATGATTGCCTGAAAACCGTTGCCGCCATCCTCAAGCAACAAGTGCATCGTCCGGCGGATTTTGTCGCCCGTTATGGCGGTGAAGAATTCGTGGTGCTGTTGCCGGAAACCGAGTTGGCGGGTGCCGAACAGATTGCCGAAAACATCCGTTCCGCCATTTTTGCCGAACAAATCCCCCATAAGGCTTCAAAAACAGCCGCTTATGTCACCGCCAGCCTGGGTGTGACCAGCGGGTTTCCGGCCAGCACGGACACCGCCGAACAATGGTTGCAACAAGCCGATGCCCTGTTGTACAAAGCAAAGCAGTACGGGCGCAACCAGGTGCAAGCGTCGCCCTTGCGGATATTTTAGTGACCGGTGCAAGGCGTGATTAACGATTTTCATGAAATGCTCACCGCCTATACGGGCTTGACCATAGCCGACACCGATCAGGATAAGGTGCGCACGTTTTTGCAAAATCGTCTGGCCGAATTACGCTTGGAGGGTTTGCCTGCTTATCTTGGGCTATTGCGGGGGCAAACCCTCGATGCCGACCACGAATGGCAACAAGTCGTCCAGGCGTTGACCGTACCGGAAAGTTTTTTCCTGCGCGACAAAGGCCAGATGCACCTCCTGCAACAGCAGATTTTGCCGGAACTGATCCAACGCAACCGCCACCATCGGCAATTACGTTTGTGGAGCGCGGGTTGTTCAACGGGCGAAGAGCCTTATTCGCTGGCCTTATTGCTGCAACAATTGCTGCCGGATGCGCATGATTGGGATGTGCTTATTTTAGGCACGGACATCAATGATCAGGTCCTCACCAAAGCCCGCGCCGGATTGTATACCCGCTGGTCGTTGCGCGATGTCGGCCCCGACGTGCTGGCTTACTTCCAGCCGGCAGCGCACGGGTTGCTGTCTTTGGATGCGTCCATACGCGATAAAGTGACGTTCCGCCGCGTCAATTTGCTGAAAACGCCATTCCCGGATTTCGAAATCAATAATATTGACCTGATTTTGTGCCGGAATGTGTTCATCTATTTTGACCCGCAAGCCATCGCCACGGTCTTGGACAAATTCACCCAGACCCTACAACCTGGGGGGTATTTGGTCACGGGGCATGGCGAGTTGTACCAACAAAACCTTAATGGCCTAGAAACCCGTTTGTTTTTGGAATCGGTGGTTTATCAGCGTACCGTCAAGAACCCGCCCTTGGCGTTGGCCCCGCTGCCGTTGCCTGTGTTTGACCCGGTGGCCAGCCCTCCGGTTGAGGAAGCCGTGGCAACGCCAGCAACAGCGGGGACGTCTGCGCCGGAACCCGTACCTGACCACGCCACGGCCATGAAACAGGCTTATCAGGCCGGTGATTATGCGGGCGTATTGGCGATAGCCCAAACCATGCCCGCCCAAGATGCCGATTTTGCCGTGTATTATTGGTCAGCCAAAGCCTTTGCCTGCATGGGCCAATACCATACCGCCGAAACGCGTTTGCAATTGGCGTTTGCGTTAAATCCCCGTTCCGTGCCGTGCCATTATTTGTTGGCGCATATCAAAGAATTGCAGCACGACATCGAACAGGCCAAAAGCTTGTTGCACAAAACCATTTTGTTGGATGAAACCTTTGTTTTGGCTTATCTGGATTTAGCGGCCTTATATGAAGGCGATGACCCGGAAAGGTACGGACAATTGCGCGGGCAAGCCTTGTCCTTGCTGCACAAATTGCCATCTGACCATTATCTTGACGACGTTGATGCCTATGTCCGCGACCTTATCCAAGCCTTGCCTTAGACGTGTCCGCCATGACTGAGACCCCTACACTGACGGGAATGCTGGACGAGCCTTATTTTGTGTTCGCCCTCAACCAATTTTTTTATGCCGTGCCCGCCCAGCTTGTCCAAGAAGTCGTGTATTTGCCGGAACTGACTTTATTGGCGACCACTTCCGCCGATGTGGTCGGGGTGTTTGATTTGCGCGGCAGCCTGATTCCGGTGTTGGATGTGCGTTTGCGTTTCCGCCAAGCTTGCCCGCCTTATCAGGCTAGCGACGGTGTCATTATCCTGGGCGTTGGCGGGCAAACGTTCGGGCTGATTGTCAATGCCGTGTGTGATGTGTGTACCGCCGATTCCGTGCAAGATAACCCGTTGTTATTTGCCGCCAGCATCAATGCGCAATTGTCCGAACCACTGTTGCTGGGTAGCCTGACCAAAGATGACCGGGTCATCACCTTACTGAACGCCCCGGCCTTGTTGCGGCAGGCGCTGGCCGAAGCCCCCGGCAATGACGGCGGTCATCAGGATTTTTATGGCTTCGCCAATCCTGATGACCGGGCCGTGTTCGCATTGCGTGCCGAAAAATTGAAATGGCAAGAATGCCGCGAAGATGCCAGTGGTTATTTGGCCTTGGCGGTGGTGGTGCTGAATGGGGAATATTTTGGTGTTGATTTGTTGGCGGTGCGTGAATTTGCCAACATCGGCGATATTGTCGCTATCCCCTGCACGCCCGACCATATCTTGGGTTGCCTGAATTTACGCGGCACTATCATCACCTTGGTGGATATGCGCCATATCATCCATTTGCCGCCCCAAGCTGTACAAGCCAACAGCAAAGCCGTCGTCATCAATAGCAGCGATGATTTTGCGGTTGCCTTGCTGGTGGACACTGTTGTGGAAGTCATTTATGTCGATCCGCAAAATATCACGCCTCTGCCCTCAGCGGTAGCCCCGGTTAGCGGTGATTATTTGACCGGGGAAATGCGTTATCAAGATAAACTGCTGACTTTGCTCGACCTTGGCCTAATCCTGGCGAAGGGCGAGCTGGTCGTTGATGAAGAAGTGTGAGAGCCCCTATGCCACAAACAAAACGAAAACTGACCCATAACCTGATTATCCTATTCCTGCTCACCTCGGTGCTGCCCATTACCTTTATTGGCTTTTGGAGCTACCAGTCCGGCAAGGAATCCTTAAAAAGCCAATTCCTGAATGACTTCACCGCCATTGTCCAAGCCAAGGCACAAGCCATCAGCCAATATTTGGACACGGAAGTGATGCGCGTCGAAGATTTTGCCGCCGATGACGAGCTGTACCAATTGCTGGAACAAAGCGCTGGCGGGGCAGGTGGGCCGGATAACATGGCGGTGCAATGGCAGAAATTCATCAAAAGCAAAACCATTTCTTCCCAAGCCGATTTGACGCACGGTTATGCCGAAACTTGGGTCATGGATGCCAATGGCCGGGTGTTGGCCTCCACGGACAGCCAAGCGGTGGGGCGTGACGAATCTGCTGACGAGCTGTTCAGCGGCGCAGTGGATGGCCCTTATGTCAAAGACGTTTATGCCCATGCCGCCAGCAAACAATACAGTTTTGCAGTGTCCGCACCGATCCGCCATCAAGTTTCCGGCAAATTGCTGGGTGTGATCGCCAACCGCCTGAACTTGACGGCCTTAAATGACATCACCACTAACCGCCAAGGCTTGCGGGAAACGGGCGAGGCTTATATCGTCAACAAACACGGTTATATGATCACGCCTTCGCGCTTCATCCCCAATGCCGTGATGAAACAAAAAGTCGATACCCAACCCGTGCGCCTGTTCCAAACCCAACAGCAAAATATGGCCGGCCTGTATCCTGATTACCGTAACATGCCGATAGTCGGCGTTTCTGACGGGCAATTGATCAACAAGCACTACGATTTGGGCTGGTTGCTGCTGGTGGAAATAGACGAACCCGAAGCCAATGCCGAAATTGTCAAATTGCGTAACTGGGTGCTGCTGTTCGCCTTGGTCACGGGCTGTGCCGCGGCGGCGACGGGCTTGTTTTATGGCCGTATCTTAAGCCGTCCGATCAACCAGGCCACGGCGGAAATCTTCACCACCTCCAGCGAATTGTCCATCACCACCGATGAACACGAGCGCACGGCGGCGCAACAGGCGGTGGCCGTCAACGAAACCAGCGCGACCATGAACGAGCTGGGGCGTTCGGCGCAGCAATCCATCCTGCAAGCCGACACCGCCAACCAAGAATCCCAAAAAGTCGTCAGCAAAGCCCTAGCGGGTGCGCAAATCATGCAAGAATTGTTGGGCAGCATGGAGACGCTGAAGGTCAAGGTCGAGCAAATCGGCACCCAAATCTTGCGTTTGAGCGAGCAGACCAGCCAAATCGGCCATATCACCGAAGCCGTGAAAGACATCGCCAACCAAACCAATTTGCTGGCCCTGAATGCCGCCGTGGAAGCGACCCGTGCGGGTGAGCATGGCAAAGGCTTCACCGTGGTTTCGCAAGAAATCAGGAAACTCGCCGAGCAAAGCAAAAAATCCGCCGAACACATCAGCAATCTGCTGGAAAACATCCAAAAAGTCACCAACAGCACGGTTTTGGCGGCCGAAGCAGGCACGCAAATGGCGCAACTGAGCAGCCAACAGGCTGAACACACCCAACGCAGTTGCGATGATTTGTCCGATGCCATCAATAACATCGCCGATGTCTTGCAGCAAATTTCCCTGACCGCCAAACAGCAGGCCAATGCCACCAACCAAGTGGTGGAAGCGATGAACATGCTCAACACCGGGGCCAAGGAAACCGCCAACGGCATTTCCCAAAGCAAGATCGCCATCCAAAACTTGAACAAGGCCGCCGGACAATTGCAGAACATGATTTAAAAAAACGGTGGCGCAGGTTTAGTACAATGCGTTTGAAATCATTCGGATAATTGCCTGTTTTTAAAAAAGTCCACGACCCGAAGAGCACGAAGCGAAAAACACGAAAAATTAAACAATAAATTTAATAACTTAAATGTCACTTTCGTGTTTTTTCGTGCTTTTCGTGGACATAAAATAATTCATCCACAACCTCTATTGTTTATGCGTGGCCTGACCGACAACCCCCGCGTTATTTTGGAACCGACCTGACCCCTCATGATTGACGATCCCGACTTGCGGCAAATGTTCAAGGCAGAATGCGAAGAGCGTCTGTATAACCTTGAGCAACACTTATTGCAGCTGGAAAAAGAGCCGGAATTGCCGGCCCCGACGGACGAGCTTTTCCGTGAGGCGCACAGCTTGAAAGGCTTGGCGAGGATGCTGGGCATCACCAATATGGAACAACTGGCGCACCAATTTGAAAGCGTCCTCAAGTCCGCGCTGCACAACGGGCAATGGCCCCCGGTGGCGACCCTCGAACGCCTTTATCATGGCGTGGACAATTTGCGTGGTTTGGCCGGGGAAGCGGTCACGGGCATAGCCGCCGCCGAAAGCCTTACCGACATGTTGGCGCGTCTGACGGGGGAAATGCCCTTAGCCATGGCCGCCAAACCGGAGCCTGTGCCTGCCGAAGCGGCCCAGCCCGTGCAAGAACCCGCAGAAACCCCTAGCCCGCAAGCATCCACCACCAATAAAATCGACACCATCCGCGTCGGTACGCAACAACTGGACAGCCTGATGACCCATGTCAGCGAACTGACGGTCAACAAAAACCGTTTGGCGCAACGGCTGGGCGATGCCAACGACCTGATCTTTTTATGGGAGGAATGGAAACAGTACAACCGGGAACTCTACACCCCGGAATTGGCGCAATTGGAAACCCGGCTCTATGCCTTGCGCAGCCAATTGTACGAAGACAATAACCGCTTCGACTACCTGAACCACGAAATCGGTTCCGGCATCCGCGCTATCCGCCTGTTGCCGCTGTCCACCACCTTCAACCTGTTCCCCAGGATGGTGCGCGACATTGCCAAACAGCAAAGAAAACTCGTCAACTTGATGGTTGAAGGCGATGACACGGTTGCCGACAAGCGCGTGATTGAAGAGATCAAAGACCCGTTGACGCATTTGATCCGCAACGCCATTTACCATGCGATTGAAGGGCCGCAGCAACGGCTGGCGCTGGGCAAACCGGAAGCGGGTACGATCCGCCTAAAAGCCCACCAAACGCCGACCACCATTGTGATTACGGTCACGGATGATGGCGCGGGCATTAACGTTGAAAAGATCAAGGAACGGGCGATCCAAAACCAGCTTTATACCGCCGAAGACTTGGCCGCCATGAACGACAGGCAAGTGCAGGAATTGATTTTCAGCCAAGGCTTTTCCACCTCAGACCAAATCAACGACATTTCCGGGCGCGGTTTGGGCATGGCGATAGTCCGCACCACTGTCGAGCACCTTAAAGGCCATATCGAAGTGGATTCCACGCCCGGTCTTGGCACAAGCATCCAAATTGTCTTGCCCATCACCTTGGCGACCACGCAAGTGATTATTGTCGAATTGCAAAAACGCTATTTCGGCATCCCGATGGAAGCCATCGAACTGATCCGTAGCGTCACCCCGGAACACTTGTTCAATATTGATGGCAGCCTGACTTTGCTGCAAACCGGGCAAGCGGTGTCGGTGGCGCGTTTAAGCGAATTGTTGGGCATTGCCGACACCGCCAAACCAACGGCGGGGCTGGCGGTGATTATCGCCAACAAACATGGTAGGCTGGCGGTGCTGGTTGACCGGTTATTGGACGAACAGGAAATTTTGCTCAAGCCCTTGGGCGGCGTGTTGAAGCGGGTGCGCAATATCAGCGGTGTCACGGTGTTGGGCAATGGTGATATTTGCATGGTCTTAAATCCGCACGATTTGATAAAAACCGCTTACGGCAAAAAAATGCCAGTGCCGGCCAAGCAGGAAACCACCAGCACCAACATAAAACCGCATATCCTCTATGCCGAAGATTCCGTTACGGCCCGTACCCAAATCAAACGCTTTCTTGAGAAGGCGGGGTATCTGGTGACAGCGGCGGTGGACGGGCGCGATGCCTACGAAAAATTGGTGGGCAAAACGTTTGCGGCGGTGGTCAGTGATGTCACCATGCCGAATATAGATGGCCTGATGCTGACCGAAAAAATCCGCCGCCATCCCCAGTACCAGCAATTGCCGATTATCCTGCTCAGTGCGATGGACAAGGCCGATGACCGCCGACGGGCCTTGGAATTGGGGGCGAACGCTTATCTGAGCAAGGGCGCGTTTGATCAACGGCAGTTGCTGGATACCTTAAAAACCCTTGTCTAATCAGGAGGAAACGCATTGATTGATGTGCTTTTAGCGGATGCCGACCTGGCCGCCTTAACCGCCATCCAAACGGCATTGGCCAGTTATCCTGACATCCGTATTGTCGGTACGGCGCACAATGCCCAAACCGCCCTGGCCTTAATGGCCGAGCTCAAACCCGCCGTGCTGTGCAGCGAAGCCACTTTGCCCGGTGACGCCTTAGTTTTGGTTTCTGAAGTGATGCAGCGACAACCAACGCCGATCTTGATACTGAGTGCCGCCGTCCATGGCCATCCCGCCTTAATCGCGGACTTGCAAGCGGCGGGCGTGGTGGACGTGCTGGCAAAGCCTGCGCAATACCACGATTACGGCAGCGTGCCGTTTGGCAAAGCATTAAGCCGCAAACTCAAAGTGTTGTCCGGGGTGATGGTGTTCCGGCGCAAAGCCAGTTTCACCCCGCAGCCAGCCTTTGGCGGGCCCTTGCCAGCCCCGCAAAAACGGGCGCTTGAATTGGACGGATCCGGCTTCAAAAAACCTCATCAGCCACCGCTTGGCCAAACCCGCCGCCCTGCCACGATAGTGGTTATCGGCGCGTCCACAGGCGGCCCGCATGCTTTGGAAACCGTGTTGGCAAAATTGCCCGCCGATTATCCGCTGCCGATTGTTTGTGTGCAGCATATTAGCCAAGGTTTCCTTGACCCGTTTATTGTTTGGTTGGCCGGTAAGGTGAAACTGGCAGTTGGCATCGCCAAAGCCGGGGAGCAACCGAAAAGCGGGCATATTTATTTTGCCCCCGACCATGCCAACCTCGAATTGGACTGCCAGGGCCATTTCCGCTTTAGCCACGGCGCCGAATACCTGCATTACCCAAGCATCAACGTGACCTTCCATAACATCGCCCGTTATTATGGGCGACAAGCCATTGCCGTATTGATGACAGGGATGGGGGAAGATGGCGCTGACGGCCTGCACGCCATTGCCCGTGCAGGCGGAGTGACCATCGCCCAAGATGAAGCCAGTTCCATAGTCTTTGGTATGCCCAAAGCCGCAATTGAAAAAGGGGCGGCGCAAAAAGTCCTCAACCTGGAGCAAATCGCCGAAGAAATTTGCCGCGAATGAGTACGGGAGGCATAACCCGTTGGCAAGCCACCACATAGTTTGACGGGTGAATTTTCAAGGCGTGGTGGCCTTTAGATCCGGTGTTTAGGATGGCTGGGAACGGGATGGTGTTGTGTTGGCCTTGGGCTTGATGGTCATAAGGAGCAAGTATCTCTTACGAAAGCTAACCATTGCAGGTAAGCCGATAGTGGCCCCGTAAACCGTCCCGCCTCGACCGCTTGTTGAAAGCCCTTTTCATCGGGTAGCTTGTAGGCCTTGTTTGCCCAGGGTTTGGCGTTCTTGATGGGGGTATCAACTCAACTCAAGTGAAATTGAATATGCCCCCAAAGATACCCCCACGCTTGGCGGTATGTCAATGAATCTGGTTGCACTTCGTTGGACACAAAAAAACCCGCTAAGCCTTATGGCTTGCAGGTTTATATACTTCCTTGAATCTCTTTGGAATGTTGTTTGGTGGTGATAGGTGGATTTGAACCACCGACCTGAGGGTTATGAATCCTCCGCTCTAACCAACTGAGCTATATCACCCTAATTTATTAAATAAGCTCCAAAAGAGCCGACTATTGTATGTGTGTGACTATTTTATGTCAAACATTAAATCTAAAATGTACGACATCGCCGTCTTTGACGACGTAATCCTTGCCTTCCAAACGCCATTTTCCGGCATCTTTCGCGCCTTGTTCGCCTTTGTAAGTGACGAAATCCTCATAAGAAATCACTTCGGCGCGGATGAAGCCTTTTTCAAAGTCGCTGTGGATGACGCCAGCGGCTTGTGGGGCGGAGGCACCGACAGGGATGGTCCAGGCGCGGACTTCTTTGACACCGGCGGTGAAATAGGTCGCCAAGTCCAATAATTCGTAACCCGCCCTAACGACACGGTTCAGGCCTGGCTCATCCTGGCCCAGGTCATCGAGGAATTCTTTACGTTCCTCTTCATCCAGCAAGGCGATTTCGGCTTCTATCGCGGCGCAGATCGGCACGACGCGGGCATTTTCTTTTGCCGCCAACGCCATGACTTTTTCCAGCAAGGGGTTGTTCTCAAAACCGTCTTCTTGGACATTGGCGATATACATGGTGGGTTTGATGGTCATCAGGCACAAATCCCGAATCAGGGCTTTTTCGTCATTCTCCAGGTTCAAACCACGCGCAGGTTCGCCCGCTTCGAGTTGTTTCAGCACCCGTTCCAAAACGGCTTTTTTGGCTACATCATCTTTACTGCCGGATTTCGCCATCTTGCTGACGCGTAACAAGGCGCGTTCCACAGAGGCCATATCGGCCAGGGCCAATTCGGTGTTGATGGTTTCTATATCGGAAATGGGGTCGACTTTGCCGGCGACGTGGACGACATTTTCATCATGGAAACAGCGCACGACGTGGGCGATCGCATCGGTTTCGCGGATATTGGCGAGGAATTTATTGCCTAAGCCTTCACCTTTGGAGGCCCCGGCGACCAATCCGGCAATATCCACGAATTCGATGGTGGTCGGCAAGGTGCGTTCTGGCTTGACGATTTCCGCCAGTTTGTCGATTCTCAGGTCAGGCACGGGAACCACGCCAACGTTGGGGTCTATCGTGCAGAAAGGGTAATTTTCGGCGGCGATTTTTGCGCGGGTCAGGGCGTTGAATAAAGTTGACTTGCCTACGTTGGGTAAACCCACGATTCCACAATACAGTGCCATAGTAATTTTTCAGATAATCGGTTAAGTTAAGGGGAGGGTGCAGCAAACCCCGCATTATACAAGCTATCGCCTGAATCCACACGGCAAAACGCGGATTTCTTACGTTGGCGTTGATCCACTCTGACTAACGGGACAAATATGAATTACTGGCTAATGAAATCTGAACCTGACGCTTTCAGTGTCACGGATTTGGCTAACCGCCCTGGGCAGACCGAGCCTTGGGACGGGGTGCGCAATTATCAGGCACGGAATATGATGCGTGACGCCATGAAATTAGGCGACCAGATATTTTTTTACCACTCCAACTGCGCCGAGCCAGGGATAGTGGGCATTATGGCAGTGGCGAAGGAAGGTTATCCCGACGACTCGGCCTTTGATCCCGATGACAAACATTTCGACCCGAAAAGCGACCCGGCCAATCCGCGTTGGATCAGGGTGGATGTGAAATATGTCAGGACATTGGCCCGCACCATCACCCTGCAAGAGCTGAAATTGCAGCCGGAATTAAGCGACCTGGCCTTGGTCAGGCGTGGCAACCGCTTGTCGATCATGCCTGTCACTGAGGCGCAATGGCAGTTTATTTTGGCCTTGGAATAACGCGCAAGATAAAAACGGAAAGACAGTGTCGCAAGCCATATTTGATTTTGTTGGCAAGCAGGCCAATGGCCCTGGAGTGCAGGTTCCGGGGTTGGGCAAGCGGGTGGCTGTTCTGCCCGGCCGCTTGATCCAACGCCCCACCCAAAATGGGATGCTTGGGCTTATCCTAACGCAGCCCTTAAAACCTTGGCTGCCTCGGCCATATTCGCCAAAGAACCCCTAACATCCTCCCACTGCCGTGTTTTCAAACCGCAATCCGGATTGACCCATAGCTTGTCGGAGCCGACCCGTTCGCCCGCTATTTTCAGCAACGCAACCATGTCCCCGGTTGTCGGCACGTTCGGGCTGTGTATGTCGTAGACACCGGGCCCTATTTCGTTGGGATAATTAAAATCAATGAAGGCATCCAACAGCTCCATGTTGGAACGGGAGGTCTCGATGGTAATCACATCGGCATCCAACTCGGCGATAGCGGCAATGATGTCGTTAAACTCCGAATAACACATGTGGGTGTGGATTTGCGTGCTGTCCTGCACCCCGCTGGAACAGATACGAAAAGCCCGCACCGCCCAATCCAGATAAGCCTGCCAACGTGATTGCCGTGGCGGCAAGCCTTCCCTGAATGCGGCTTCGTCGATTTGAATAATCGGGATGCCGGAGCGCTCCAGATCATTAACCTCATCACGTATCGCCAGGGCCAACTGGTAAGCCGTGGTTGACCGTGGCTGGTCGTCACGGACGAACGACCAATTTAAAAGGGTGACCGGCCCGGTCAACATGCCTTTCATGGGCTTGTCGGTCAGCGACTGGGCGTAGTGGCTCCAACGCACGGTCATCGGTGCGGGACGGCTTACGTCGCCGTAGATGATGGGCGGCTTGACGCAACGGGAACCGTAAGATTGCACCCAGCCATAGCCAGTGAATAAAAAACCGTCCAGTTGTTCGCCGAAATATTCCACCATGTCGTTGCGTTCCGCTTCGCCATGCACCAAGACGTCCAGTCCCAGGTTTTCCTGTTCCCTGACGCAAAACCCGATGGTGTGTTCCATGCGCCGGACATAATCCGCTTCGCTGATCTGGCCCTGCTTGAATTCATGGCGGGTTTTACGGATTTCCGGCGTTTGCGGAAACGAACCGATGGTCGTGGTCGGATAGCTGGGCAGCTTGAGTTTGGCCCGCTGTTGCGCTTGCCGCACAGGGAAAGGGTTTTGGCGTTGGGCCAGCGTGCCATCAAGTTTCGCCAGCCCCGCTTGGACCGCCGGGTTATGGATCAAACCAGACTCCCGGCGTGTGCGGATGGCGGTAGCCGAAGCGGCCAGCTCAGTTTCAGCGGCGGCAGGTTCTTCAATGGCCAAACGCAAGATTTCCAACTCGGTGAGCTTTTGCCGGGCGAATGCCAGCCAAGGTTTGATTGCCGGATCCAAGTCGGTTTCACGTTCCAGATCAACGGGTACATGCAGCAGGGAGCAGGACGGCGCCAACCAAAGCTCGCCTTTAAACCGCTCCCGTACCGTCGCCACGGTTGCCAGCGCGGCCTTCAAATCGGTGCGCCAGATATTGCGCCCGTCGATAAGCCCTAATGACAGCACTTTATGGTTGGCGAAATTATCCAAAACCGCCGTCAATTGTTCCGGGGCCCTCACCAAGTCGATATGCAGCCCGGCGACCGGTAGTTTGCAAGTCAATGAGGCATGTTCCCCCAGTTCACCAAAATAAGTGGCAAGCAGCAGTTTAACCGGGCAACTTTGCAGCCGGTTATAGGCCCGTTCAAACGCATTCCGCCAAGCGTAAGGTAAATCCAATACCAGGATCGGTTCGTCAATTTGCACCCATTCCACACCCTGGGCTGCCAAACGGCGCAGGATTTCACCATAAACTGGCAGCAAGCGGTCTAGCAAATCGAGCTTATTAAAGCCACTGGCCGTTTTCGCCAGCCATAACCAAGTCAACGGCCCCAGTAAAACGGGCTTCGGTTGATAACCCAGCGCTTGCAGCTCGCGGGCCTCATCGAATATTTTGCTGCCGGATAATTCAAATTGCTGGTCCGGCGTCACCTCAGGCACCAGATAATGGTAATTGGTATCGAACCACTTGGTCATTTCACAAGCCCGAAAGGGGACTCCATCGCTTGCTTGGCCACGCGCCATCCTGAAATAGGTGTCCAGGCCAATGGATGACCCAAACCGCTCAGGGATGGCACCGAGCATGATGCTGGTGTCCAAGACTTGGTCGTAGTAAGAAAAATCCCCGACCGGGATCAAATCCAGCCCGCTATTGGCTTGCAGTTGCCAATGCCGTTGCCGAAGTCCGGCGGCAATGGAGCCTAAGGTTGCGTGATCAATGTCGCCGCGCCAATAACGTTCCAGGGCAAATTTAAGTTCGCGGTTCTCGCCCAGCCTAGGAAAACCCAAGTTATGAATTTTAGTCATCAATACTGCTCCACAATGTGCTTAAAAATAAAGGCCGCATTGTAGGGTTTGTATAATATGATTAATATTGATGGTTTCTCACTGTTCAATGAAATAAATTCATCAATATGGAACTGATCCATCTTCGCATTTTGTTGGCGCTTAAACGGCGTGGCACCTTGAATGCCGCTTCAGAGTCGCTGCATTTGACCCAATCGGCCCTATCGCACCAGATGAAAAACCTGGAGCAACGTTTGGGCATTATCTTGTGGCGCAAGCAAGGGCGCACCTTAGTGCTGACCCAGGCGGGCCATTATCTTTCCGAAGTGGCCGAATCGGTGATAGCCACCGTCGATTCCGCCGAGCAGCACCTGAACCTGCTGGCGGCCGGCAAAACCGGCAAATTGGTTATCGGCATCGACTGCCACGCCTGCTACGAATGGTTCCGCACGATCATGCAGCCCTATCTGCAAGCCTGGCCGGGGCTGGCTATCGAAGTCACCTCCCGCTACCGCTTTAATTCCTTCGAGGCTATCCGGCAATACAAGCTGGACGCGGTGCTGACCTCCGACCCGGTGTTTAACGGCGTGCTGCATTACCAGCCCTTGTTTGATTTTGAGCTGGTGCTGATTGTCGCCAAAGGCCATCGGCTCGCCGGATATGAATTCATTGAACCCTCTGATTTACAGCAGGAAACGATTCTGACGTACCCGGTCGAGCGCGAGCGCCTGGATATGTTCAGGAAAGTCCTGCAACCCGCCGGTATTGAACCATTAGGCCATGTCAGCGTAGAAGAAACCGACATTATGCTGCTCTTGGCCGCCAGCCAGCGCGGCGTGTGCTTGCTGCCGGAATGGTTGCTGGCCGATAAGGTGAAAAATCCCGATGTGGTCAGCCTACGTTTTAACAATTTGCCGTTGACCAAGACCATGTATCTGGCAACTCGTCATGAAGATGTGCAATTGGAATATATCCAGTGGTTGATTGCTTATGCGCGGGGGAAGGGGTGATTGCCATACCCGATCTGCGGATGGTGACAGCGAGGCCATCAATCCTGGTTCCCAAGCTCCGGGTTCACTGCCATTAAGTTAAGGTTTTAATCAAAATAAAACAATTAGTTACGAACGAATTTGTAGGTCGGGTTAGCGATAGCGTAACCCGACATTTGGGTGCTGATGCGTCGGGTTACGCTATCGCTAACCCGACCTACGATTGATATGCACCGCAAAAATACAACCGTAACCGCATGAATATTAATATTTATTCATTCATTAATTAATTTAATGGCAATGAAGCTCCGGCTTGGGAACGAGGGTAAGCAATATATGAATTATGGCCTGGGATATGCTGATAACTTCTGTTAAAAGCCGCAATTACCTCATTTCCATACCCGACAAAAATCTGGAGCCACTAACCCGTGAACCAACAAACGCCCCCGCTCACCCATAAAAAACGTTTGCTCAATATCTTTAGCGGCTCCGTCGGTAACTTGGTGGAATATTTCGACTGGGCGATTTACGCGGCTTTTGCATTGTATTTTGCGCCCGCGTTCTTCCCAGAAGGTGACCAAACCGCACAATTAATGAACAACGCCGCCGTGTTTGCCGTGGGCTTTATCTTCCGGCCTTTAGGCGGTTGGTTGCTCGGCAGCATGGCGGACCGCAAAGGCCGCAAAAGCGCGTTATTGTTGTCGGTCAGTTTGATGTGTTTGGGTTCGCTGATTATCGCCTGCACACCTGGTTATGCCGTCATTGGCGGCTGGGCGCCTGCGCTGTTGCTGTTTGCGCGGATGCTGCAAGGTTTCAGCATTGGCGGTGAATACGGTAGTTCGGCAACGTATTTAAGCGAAATGGCGCACAGCAAACGGCGCGGCTATTACTCCAGCTTCCAATACGTCACCATTGTCTTGGGGCAATTACTGGCGTTGGTGTTGTTGATGGTTTTGCAAAAATGGCTGTTGACCAGTGAAGAATTACACCAATGGGGCTGGCGCATCCCGTTTATCATCGGCGGTTTGTTGGCGGTGATTGCCATGGGTTTGCGCGGCAACATGGCGGAAACCACCGCGTTTGTCGAACAGCACACCTTTTCCAGCCGCAATACCCATCTGCGCGAATTGCTGAAATACCCGAAAGAATTGCTCACCGTGGTCGCGCTCACCGCGGGCGGCACGGTGTCTTACTACACCTTCACCGTGTACATGCAAAAATTCCTAGTCAACACCACCGGATTCAGTAAAGACGACGCCACCACGATTTCCGCCATCGCCCTGCTGGTGTTTATGGCCATCCAACCTTTGTACGGCTTGCTTTCGGATTTTGTCGGGCGGCGTTTTATGCTGATTGCTTTTGGTGCGGGGGCAACGGCGTTTACCGTCCCGATTCTGGCGCAATTATCGCAACCACAAAGCATGGCCTCCGCGCTCATCTGGTATATCTGCGCCTTGCTGATTATCTCCGGCTATTCCTCGGTCAACGCCATCGTCAAAGCCGAACTCTTCCCCGTACATATCCGCGCTTTAGGTGTCGGCTTGCCGTATGCGCTCACCGTCGCGCTGTTCGGCGGAACCGCCGAATATCTGGCCTTATGGCTGAAAAGCGTCGGGCATCCTGAGTGGTTTGCTTATTATGTGAGCGGGTGCGCTGCGTTAGCTTTGGTGGTATCTTTGGGGATGAAGGAGACTAAGGAGGTTTCTAGGTTGGATTGTGGAGATATTCGTAAATCCTAGATCGGGTTACACTTTCGATACCAACAGCAGGCACATTAAGCATCTCGACATATTTTTAGATCCCACTTGAAAGATAGCTTAATAATAATCGATTGTAGGATGGGCTGAGGCACGAAGCCCATAGGTACTGTGTGGTTTTGATGGGCTTCCCCCTTCGTTCAGCCCATCTTACGCGTTTTTAAGTCCCGCTTGATGGATGGCTCAACGCTGATTTTTCCAACCGTTCAGCCAACCAAACTTTAATAATAGACTGCCTAGTCACACCTAATTTACTGGCTTCCCTATCAAGTGACTCAATCATCCAAGTTGGGAAATCCACATTGACCCGCTTTTGTGTTTGTAAAACGCGTCTAGCTTTTGATAAATCTAACGCAGCGGTAAGGTCAGAATTTTCATCAAATTGTTGCTCAAAATCGTTAGCTTTCATACAGTGCAACCTCCTCGGTGCGTGAGCGACGGACAGAAATAAGCCTAACATTTGTACCCCGATAGGTAATCACCGCAGACCAATGTTTACGGTTAATCACACCAATAATCAAATAACGCGGCTCATCTACGGTTTTTGCAGGAATTTCCAAGAGCATAGGATCATTCCAAAGTGCTTGTGCGTTGATAAAATCAATACCGTGTTTTTCAAGGTTGGCCTGACTTTTGGTTTCGTCGAATTCAAACGTTATCATGGTATATAAATTATACCTTTATTGCATAAAATTCAATCTGTGTGCTTATAGTGATAACATTAATACGACGTAGCATCCCGAATGGCAAAAGTATAGAGCTGTAGCTTGGGAACATGCGAATGCGCGATACCGTACAGAGATGTAGGAGCGTAGGGCGGTTTCGCGCTAGCAAACCGCCATCGGTAGTCTAAAATGGTGGATTGCTAGCGCGAATCCACCTTACGAGTTTTAATTAGGGGAAGGGTTATCCCGCTCAGGACACAATAACAATCGATTGTAGGTTGGGATGAGGAACGAATCCCAACGAATTTGGACAAGATGAGTTATTGTTGGGTTCGTACCTCACCCCAACTTACGCGCTTTAACGAGGCTTTAAAGCGAATAGCGAACACACCAAAGAGACATTATTAATGGTGTAAAAGCAAAAAGAGGCTGCCCCTCCTCCAAAGAATGGGCGGCCTCAGTTTAAACCCCTAGCAGCTAGGGTAAGAACGGTAATGCTGGCAAACATACTCTAAACGCCCAAAGCGGACGCGTGTATATTCACGCACATAAACGTCCTTTGGTTTATCGCACAAGAACATACGAACCTCCAAAAAATAATGGAGGGGTTTTGGCTTTCCAATAGCTTCGGATACGTCTATAATCGACTTGCCTGTGATGACAAACCTAGGCTATAGGCGACAAAGGGTATGCCCCTTTTCACCTTTGTCATGCCAAGCCAATGCGCGAACATTGGCTTGTTTTAAAACCGCTACGCTCCTAAATTATAAAGAGCAAATTGGTTGCCTCCTATTTATCTCTAAGTAGTTTCTTAACACAAAGCCCGTATGACTTCTCTTGCCGGAGAATTACAGTCATGCGGGTTTTTTTGTTGCCATTTTTTAAGTGGCGTTTAGACAGAATTAAACCGCGCTATGCGGCCTATTGACCCCTGTCTTAATGCTATTGTACATAACTACAATTAAATCTCAATAAAAATATTGTTCAATTGATTTTTTATCTATAAAATTGACAATAAATAAATCAATTGGAGAAAATATAATGAACGCACCTCGCACAAGAAGCCCTAATTACCCTGCAATAGATTTAGGGGCTGCAGTAGATTTGGCAACAAAATTTGAAAAGCTTGCCAAGCGCCATCCATACCCAGTATCAGCAGCAGTAGAAAAAGCCTGGGAGATGAAGCCTGGGAGCAGTCGTGGCTTGCAGATGGTGGCAGCACTTAAACAATTTGGCTTAATAACCGACGAAGGATCGGGTGACGCACGGAAAATCAAATTAACGGATTCGGGAGCAAGAATTATTGCCAATGTTCCAAACAAAAGTGAAATCCTAAAAGAACTGGCGCTACAGCCAAAAGTACATTTTGATATTTGGGAGGCTAATAATGGCTCTATTCCGCCTGACGAAACGCTAAGGCACTACCTATCATTTGATTATTCTCCTCCATTTAACAGTGATTCTATTGATGGGTTTTTGAAGCAATTCAGAGGAACTCTTTCATTTTCTGGACTTGATCTAATAGGTGAGCCCTATAAAAATGTATCCCTAGGCAATGAATTACATAATACAGTTAATGATAAATCATTAACTTCTGGACAAGTTGATTCCCCTATTGAAAATAATCGATCAACTAAAAAAGGTAAGCCAAATATGAGACAGGAAATTTTTACCCTTGATGAGGGAGATGCGATTTTTGAATGGCCTGAAAAACTAAGTCAAGAAAGTTATGATGACTTAGAAAGTTGGCTAGAAATTGTTTTAAGAAAAGCTAAAAGAGCGATTGAAATTAAAAGCAATGCTAGCGAAATTTCAGACGATGAGTGATTTTGTCTAGCCCGCGTAGGGCGTATTAGCGATAGCGTAATGCGCCGGATGTTTAAGTTCCCAACATGCAGTTCAATGCCCCTTGGTTATTGCACTCTACCTCGCTAGAATTAAAAAATATTGCCACCAGAACATCTTTATTTAGTTTCAATTACAAACGGATTAAATAACATCACACCAGCAATTTTAATAAAATCATCCTCGTTTCGGCTCATTAACGTTTGTTTCTGCACTAAAGCCGTGGCGGCAATAATGGCATCGGGTAATTTTATCCGGTAGGTTTTGCGGATTTGGATACAGCAATCGGCAATGGCTTGATGCAAATTAATTGGCTATGTCACCGTTAATTGTGGAAGCCTTAAATGACGCGGCTTTGAGCGAAAGCCGCAATCCGCATTAAATAAGGCTTTGCGCCGAACATAAAATTTTTTCAACAACTAACGATGACATAGCCAATTAATTTCTTCAAACAGTGACAGCAAAGCCTTGGCAGCAATCAATGATTGCTCGGTATGTCCTTGCCAGCCTAGAACCTCAATGCGTGTGATTATCGAAATGGTACTGCCCGATAAAATATGTTCATCAACCTCCGCCTTAACGGATTCAGGTAGCTGTTGATTCAGATAGTAAATGAGCATATTGGTGTCAATGACCATTGGTTATTCCCATTCAGAGCGCATTTGGGCAATATCGTTGTCAATTTGTTGAATGGTATGTGGTTTTTCCATACATGCCCACGCTTGTTGTAAAATTTCCTGCGCCCGCATGGGTAAGTTTTGAGGGATTGTTTCAACTAAAGTCACAATAACTTTGACGTTATCTTGTTCAGGTGCGTCATCTAACCAATCTAAATGACCTTGTTTATAAATCGCGGCGTAACTTTTTAACATGATGATTATGTGGCAATGGTTATTTGTGGAATGGATAAACGTTGGCTGCTTCACTAACAGCAAACCGCCATAAACTGAACGGCTTACTGATTATAATGCTTTGGGAAATTAACAATTTATCATGATTTAACCCATAAGGTAGTTTCGCCGATAGTCAAACCATCATGATTCTTATGGTTTGGTGGTGGTTTGTTTCGAGAAACTAGCCTCCAATCATCTGGCGCTAAAACGTTTGCATTTGGCGACTGTAATCATTCAAGAGCCAGCAAAGCAGCTATTTTGGCTTTGATGTCGCGTAATTCTTGCCCGCTTATTTGGCCTTTATATTGGGCTTGTCGAGATCGCCAATCCAGGCTTTTAACTTGATCCGCCAATGCCGCGCCAGAGACTTCCGGGCCAGAAAGTACGACTTCGAACGGGTAGCCCTTGATTTGGTTGGTGATAGGCACGTAAACCAATAAGCCAGTTTTATGGTTATATGCTTGCGGGCTGAGTACAACCGCAGGCCGCCGCCCCGCTTGTTCATGCCCTGTTTGCGGCGTAAAGTTCAGCCAAACAATGTCGCCCGCTTCGGGAATATAGGGGGTGGGCATTACAGCTGCTCTTGTCCTTGTGCGCCACCAAAATCGACTTCACCATGCCGATTCATGTCGGTAATGCCATTGAGTAAAGCATCCAAGGTATAAACAGGCTGTACGGGCTCGATGATGATGCGACCGCCTTCAGACCGAACTTCTACCGCTTGGTCTAGGCTTAATTGTGCCGATTGCATAATGGCTACGGGAATCCGCACGGCTGGGCTATTCCCCCATTTTTTGAGTATTTGGACTGTCATTATGCCCTCACTATGTAGATACGTTTGTTTATACAAAAGTATAGGAGTTTTGTTTTTGTGTAGCAAGCCATTCAAAGCCCAACCCTTCAACAATCTTAGCAATCGTTTCAAAGCGAGGGTTGCCGTCCTCTGCCAGTGATTTGTAAAGGCTGGCTCTGGTAAGGCCTGCTTGCTTGGCAATTTCGGTCATGCCTTTGGCGGGGCGGCGATGTTGAGGGCGTGGATAAAATCGGAAGGGCTACCCGAGGGCGGGAGCCTTGCCGGATTAACTCAATCCCAGCTAAGCGCCCCGCCTGTTTGATACTCCGTCACCCGTGATTCAAAAAAGTTTTTTTCTTTCTTGAGGTCGATCATTTCACTCATCCAAGGAAAAGGGTTAGTGGCTCCTGAATATGGCACATCCAAACCTATTTGCTGGCAGCGGCGGTTGGCAATGAAGCGCAGGTATTCCTTGAACATACCGGCATTGAGGCCCAATACGCCGCGCGGCATCGTGTCTTCCGCGTAACGGTATTCGAGCGTCACGGCCTGCTGCATCAAGCCTTTAATTTCATCGCGGAACTCGTTGGTCCACAACCGCGGATTTTCTAGCTTGATGGTGTTAATGAGGTCGACGCCGAAATTGCAATGCAGCGACTCGTCGCGCAGGATGTATTGGTATTGTTCCGCCGCCCCTTGCATTTTGTTCTGCCGCCCCAGTGCCAGGATTTGCACAAAACCCACATAGAAAAACAGCCCTTCCATGATGCAGGCGAACACGATCAGCGAGCGTAATAATTGCTGGTCGGCGGCTAAGGTGCCAGTCCTGAAAGCTGGATTTGTCAAGGTATTGATGAACGGAATCAGGAAGTTATCCTTATCACGGATGCTGGGGATTTCCCGGTAGGCATTAAAGATTTCGCTCTCATCCAGGCCCAGGCTTTCAACGATATATTGGTAGGCATGGGTATGGATGGCTTCCTCAAAGGCTTGGCGTAGCAGGTATTGGCGGCATTCCGGTGCGGTGATGTGGCGGTAAGTGCCCAGGACAATATTGTTGGCCGCCAAGGAATCCGCGGTGGTAAAGAAGCCCAGGTTGCGCTTGACAACCAGCCGTTCGTCTTCGGTCAGCGCCGTGCTGTCTTTCCATTGGGCAATGTCGCGGTTCATCGGGACTTCCTGCGGCATCCAGTGATTGGCGCAGCCCGCCAGGTATTTGTCCCAGGCCCAATGGTATTTGAACGGCACCAGTTGGTTGACATCGGTCTGGCCGTTGATCACGCGTTTATCGTTGGCATTAATGCGCCCGGATATTGGCGGCTGGTTGGCGGCAGCCCGCCCTAAAACCGGTGCTGCAACCGCACTTGGCCGGGCCGGATCTTCTTTAACAAAAACGTCTTCTTCGAATAACAACATGGTTGCTTCCTTATTAGTGTGGCCAGGCCGGGTTGCCTGCCTTTTGCAACCCGGCACATTGGGCGTTAAAGGTTGGGTTGAAACGGCACCAACCCGGTCTAGTGCCCAGTCATTGATTTTTTGTCGGGCCAATCTAAATCCGGGGCGGACGGTTGTCCGCCTTTTTTATGGCTTGTGCCCATATCCGCAGCGGTCAGGCGGGCAACCGCCCGTCCCTACGAATAATACTGACAATTCAACATTGACTGGGTACTAGGTTATTGGCAGGCTTCGCAACCCGGATCATCGATCAAACATTGTTTGGGTTCCGGTATCAGTGCCGGCACCGCATTCAGTTCACCGCCTGCCCCCGTTGATTTCTCGGCGGATGTCGCCCCTAAGGAGCGCAGGTAATAAGTGGTTTTCAGGCCGCGCCGCCAGGCCAGCAGATAGGTGTCGTGCAGCTTTTTGCCGGAGGGGATTGCGAAGTAGAGATTTAACGATTGCGCCTGGTCTATCCATTTTTGCCGCCGGGCTGCGGCTTCCACCAGCCAGGTGGGGTCAATTTCAAAAGCGGTGGCATAAAGCGCCTTTAGCCCGTCAGGGATCCGGTCTATTTTAGCGAGCGAGCCATCGTAATATTTGAGGTCCGCCACCATCACTTCATCCCATAAACCCAAGGCTTTAAGATCCTTGACTAGCGCCTCATTGACGACGGTAAATTCACCGGACAAGTTGGATTTTACGTACAGGTTTTGATAGTCCGGCTCAATGCTGGCGGAAACGCCAACGATATTGGCGATCGTGGCCGTTGGCGCAATGGCTACACAATTGGAGTTGCGCATCCCGTGTTGTTGGATACGGACCCTTAACGATCCCCAATCCAGGGTGCTGTTGCGATCCACTTCAACCTGCCCGCCGCGTGCCTCGCCCAATAAATCCAAGGTGTCCAGCGGCAAAATGCCCCGGTCCCATAGGCTGCCCTTGAAGCTGGAATAAGCGCCGCGTTCTTGCGCTAACTGGCTTGAAGCCGAATAGGCGTGGTAGCACACGGTTTCCATGGTGTTGTCAGCAAACTCAATGGCCGCCATTGAGGCATAGGGAAGTTGCAGGGCATGCAGGCAATCCTGAAAACCCATGATGCCCAGGCCCACAGGGCGATGGCGGTGGTTGGAATTACGCGCACTGCCGACCGCGTAGAAATTGATGTCAATGACATTGTCCAGCATCCGCATCGCGGTGGTGATGGTGGCTTTGAGCTTGGTTTGGTCCAGTACCCAGTTGCCGTTTTCTTTTTGCAAATGCGCCATCAGGTTCACTGAACCCAAATTGCACACGGCGATTTCGGTCGCTGAGGTGTTCAGGGTAATCTCGGTGCAAAGGTTGGAGCTGTGCACCACGCCGACATGCTGTTGTGGCGAACGGATATTGCAGGCGTCCTTGAAGGTGATCCAGGGATGGCCGGTTTCAAACAGCATCGACAGCATCTTGCGCCACAGTTGCAGGGCAGGGACACGCTTGAACAATTTGATTTCACCGAGATCGGCACGGCGTTCGTATCCGCAATAAGCGGTGGCGAACGCATGGCCGTACTTGTCGTGCAAATCCGGCACATCCGAGGGCGAGAATAATGTCCATTCGCCGTTTTCATTGACACGCTGCATGAACAGGTCGGGGATCCAGTGTGCGGTGTTCATGTCGTGGGTGCGGCGGCGGTCGTCGCCGGTGTTCTTGCGCAAGTCCAGAAACTCCTCAATGTCCAGATGCCAGGTTTCCAGGTAGCCACAGACTGCACCCTTGCGCTTGCCGCCCTGGTTGACCGCGACGGCGGTGTCGTTGGCGACTTTCAGGAAGGGGATCACGCCCTGGCTTTTGCCGTTGGTGCCTTTGATGCGCGAACCCAGGGCGCGTACCGGTGTCCAGTCGTTGCCGATGCCGCCAGCATATTTTTGTAATAGGGCGTTTTCCTTGATGGCCTGGTAAATGCCGTCCAGATCGTCGCTGACCGTGGAGAGGTAGCAGGATGAAAGCTGTGAATGCACCGTGCCGCTGTTGAACAACGTGGGGGTGGAACTCATAAAATCGAAGTTGGACAACAGGTTATAAAATTCGATGGCGCGGTCTTCACGGTCAATCTCGTTAATCGCAAGGCCCATCGCCACACGCATGAAAAAGGTTTGCGGCAGCTCGATACGCCGTTCCTCGATATGTAAAAAATAGCGGTCATAAAGGGTTTGCAGGCCCAGATAACCGAATTTGAAATCACGCTCCGCCACCAATGCCGTAGCGAGCCGGGCCACATCAAACTGGGCCAAGCGCTTGTCCAACAAGCCGGCTTCAATACCCCGCTTGATGGTGTGCGGGAAATATTCGGCATAGCCGGATTTACCCTCCGGGGCACCAGCCATTGCCGCAGGGCCGGCACTTTCGCCCAGCACTTCAGCACGGATCAGATCCAGCAGCAAGCGTGCGGTGACGTAGTTGTAAGCCGGTTCCCGCTCAATCAGGCTGCGGGCGGAAAGGATTAGGGCGCGCCGGACTTCGTTAAACGGGATGCCATCATAACAATCGCGCACGGCTTGCTCGACCACCGCCTTCGGGCTGACTTCGGCGCCTAAACCCAGGCAAGCTCGCGACACCCAAGCGGTCAGTTTAGCGGCATCTAACGGCTGCTTGTCGCCATCAATATTGAACTGCAATTGCGGAGTGCCGTGTGCCTGGCCGGCCCGTTCGGCGGCATGTTTTTCCCGGTAAAGCACGTAGGCTTTTGCCACATCATGCTCACCGGAACGCATCAGGGCCAATTCGACCTGATCCTGAATATCTTCAATATGCACCGAGCCGCCGGAAGGGAGCCGACGCACCAGGGCGGTGACGACAACGTCTGTCAATAGGGCGATTTGTTTTCGCGTCCGGCTGGATAAAACGGTTTTGCCTTTCTCGACAGCTAAAAACGCCTTGCTTATGGCGATGGAAATTTTTTCAGGATTAAACGGGACAGCGGCGCCATTGCGGCGGACCACTTGTAAGGGAGGGCTTGTAAGATGCTGCCTGGAATGTGGCGGAGCATTCAAAGGGCCATTGCCCTTCACGGTGGTGGTGTCTGTATCGTACATGGATAGCTCCTTAAAATTAGGAGCGGGAATGACTTCAAAAAAGACGCGGCATGTCAAGTGCGGCGGGAAACTGGAGTTGCTAACGTTTACCGTTGTTGTTGCACTGGACCGGACGCCAATCTTAAAGACCAGCAGGCGGAAAGCGGCTTGGCACAAAACGGCGCAAACAGGACTTCCCATCAGCCGAGGACACCCCGCCTCAAACGTGTTGACAAAATATACGGCAGGTCTCCTGGCTTTCGGGTCATTGCGTGTGGCCGGCCTTCCCAAGTCTGCGTTCACGACCCAGTGGCATGGTTGACGACACACTATCCGATTACAGTTGCGGGGGCAGCTCCGGTTTTAAGACCACTTTATCAGTTGATCGGTCACCGGATTCCCTTTTATCCCAACTTACAGCTTAAGCCTAAGTGTGGGAACCGTATGCGGTTTAAGGTAACACCGGCAATCTCCCTCTGTCAATAAAATTCACAATATATAGGTATTTAATTAAAATAAATAACTATATGTAGTATTTGTGAAAGTGGCTTTGCAAGTGCGCTTGTTGTGCGGCCAACAAGCGTTTAGACAGTGTTGGCGTGCGATGCTGCTGGTTAGCGGAGGATTTTTCCGGATGAAGAGGTCAGAGGCGGCATTAGCGGGCGTGTGATAGGGGGAGGCCAGGGGCGTGTTCGCCCCTGCCAGGTGATGGCTTTAGCCATGTTTTTTAACTATTTGAAAATCTCAAGCTAATTTTCTGTTGCCGTCAGGCGTGCTTGGCGCAACAGCCAACACAGGTAGGCGGCGGCCGTGACGTCATAAGCCAGGCAGAACATCGGCCACCACAGCGGCACACCGGGGTTGGCGACCATTTGCCCGTGGAATAAATCAAAAACGCCATGCGCAAACAAGGCGGCGACCAGTCATAGGTTGCGCTTGAAACCCAGCACGGCAAGGGCGACAAACAGCAGCATCCCCGTGAGTTCAACAACAATAATCCCGGCCGCGCCAACCATGGCGGCAAACAGCACATAATAGGAGGCGATGACCACCATCACCGTCGGGTAAAACGCCCTGTCCTTATCAAAACCGGACCGTGTCGCCAGGACGGAGACTATGGACGCGATAACGCAGCCAAATATAAATGCCATATCACGGTAATGGGTTGATGATGTTTAAAATCAAGCAGGCTTAATGACTAGCATGTCGTTGCCGCCCCGTTGGAACTCATAAGGCACACGTTTGACCGCTGTCCTGAAACCCTGCTGTGCAAGCTGGTCTTCAACGACCGGGAGATGCGGCGACGGCAAGCCATCCAAAGCCAATAAGGGGAACACGCGCACTTCATCGGATACCCGCAACATGTCCAAAAGGGCTCGGATATGAAAATCCGCCGACAAGTGGGCGCTGTACAAAAACAGGAAATGGGACGACAAGGCCATGTCAAAGGTTTTGTCGGCAAAAGGCAAGTGCGGCAATTCCCCGGCGACGTATCGCCCCGCCTGTTTGCCGGATCCGAAATCTGCGAGAAACGTTTCCATGGCAAACATCCGTATCTGCCCCAGTTGTTCCACCGAGGGGATGGTGTCCCAGACATAATCGCGGTGGTTCTGGTGCAGTTGCGCCATCACGGTTTCATAGGTTCCGGCAATACGGCACCTGATTTGATCGGCGCTAAAGCCATAAACCGGATCGACGGAAACGATATTCCCGCCGCGTCGGGACAGTTCCGCATTGAAGCTGGCGGGGCCGTCGCCACACCCCAGTATGCGGCGTTGCAAATCGGCTTCCTTAAGCTCGAACATGCTGACGTATTCATGATACGAACGTCCCCAAGGCACGACTTTATCGAGCGTGAATCCCATGATGGCAGGCCTTTATCTTGGTTGAAAAACGGAAATGCTGATGGTGAACCCTGTTGTCATTTGCGGTTTAACGCCGCCGCCGCATCCTGTTCATGGCCTGCCAAATGCGCATCGCGCGGCGGCAAGACATCGGCCACGACTTCCAGGCGCTTCCAGGCCGGTGCCGGGGTTTCGCAATGGGCTTTGGGCACGAACGCCGATTCTTCAATCAAGGCCATTTTGTGGATATAACGCGGGCAGTTGGGGAACATTTCGCGCAGTTTCACCCGCAACACCAGCTGGGCTTCCGGCCAATGGCCTTGCAAAGGCTCATCATCTTGTATGAAGGCGTCGCCGTTAAAACGCAGGCGGGCTTGCCGTTGGAAATCCACGAACAGCAGGCTGACATGCGGGTTGACCAGCACATTGCCGGCGGAAAGGTACATGCCGCTGCCGTCATAAAGCGGAAATGCCAGGGTTTGGTCATCGACCACTTTCACCAAACCGACGCCGCCGCCTTTATAGGAACAATTGGGGCGTCCTTCTTGGTCAACGGTGGCGAAGAAAAACATGTTTTGCGCTTCAATAAACGCCTGGTCTTCGGGGCTGATCCGGTCGCCGATGATGGCTTCGACGAGGCGGTCGGCCATCGGGCGTGTTTCGAAGCGGTCTTGCAGTTTACGGCTGCCTTCATGGAAAAATGTGCTCATCGCTAGTCCTGTAGGTTATGGGTGGGTAAAGGCGTGTTGGGGGCGCCGTCCAAGCTACCTGCTATCAACAGGATGGCGGCTTGCTTGGCTTGGTCGGCGGCGCCTGAACGGCGTTTCATTTGTTCTGAGACAATCGCGCCTTCGATCAGCAGGCTCAACTGTAGCGCCAGGCTTTCAGGGTGTGTTGAACCGCACTGCCTGGCTAAATCGGCAATATAGCCTCGGAATTTATCATAAAATTCGGCGGACACTTGATGCACGGGATTGCCCTCCAGCGGAAATTCGGCGGCGGCATTGATGAATGCGCAGCCACGAAACTCAGGGATAGCCATCCATTCGCTAACCACATCGAAAATGGCCAATAACTTGGCCTTAGGCATGTCCGCTTTGCTGTCAATCTGGGCGACAAACCACAGCCGAAAATCTTCATCCCGTTTGCGCAGGAAAGCCACCACCAATTCATCCTTGGAAGGGAAGTATTTGTACAGGCTCATCTTGGTGGTGTTGGCGGCTTTGGCGATGGCATCGACGCCAGTCGCCCTGATCCCTTGGCTATAGAACAGTTCCGAAGCGGCTTGCAGGATTTTTTCTTGCAGGTTTATGGGCATGGGCAGGCGCAAAAAGGGTGGTTAGGTTTGCAACTATACCGGTCGGTATACTATAATCAAAACGATACTGACCGGTAAGTATTTTTAATTATAACCTGACGTTATGCAGTAACGTAGTTTTTATCCCGTTTGCCGCGTCGAGCACCGCAGTATTGGTCGGGACTAGCCCGAAGGGGTGCGGCATGGATGCCGCACGGCGGCAAAGGGGCAGGAAGCCCCTTTTGCCGTCCCCCGACCAATGCGAGGAGCGCAAGACATCAGCGGCAACCGGGCCGCCTTTTCTTTGGATACTTTCTTTTGGCGGAGCAAAAGAAAGTATCTCGCCTTCGGGTGCGGGAACCCGATTAAAAAAATATCGCGATAGCGACTCTACTTTTTTATTTATTTTCAACGCGTAGAAAAAGTTTGCGTAACATCAGTTATAACAAACAATTCCAACAACTGAGGCTTTATGGACATATTATTGATAGGGGCGGTGATTATGATTTTCGCCCTTTTGGCATCGGCATGGCTGATGACGTTTGCACGATGGTTCCCCGTTAAAGGGATTGATGGGGAATTTCTGGCCGACTATAAAACGCTCATCAGGGCGCATATTGATTTTGCGTTAATGGCTTTGTTTTGCCTGGCTTTTTATGCCGTGAAAGTGCCATTGCCCGTTACCGCTTGTTGGCTGGTCGTGATCGGTGGCATCGCCAATCCTGGCGTGTTTGTCATCGCCGCCTTTAACCCTGATTTTTGGCAGAAAACGGTTTGGAAAGCCTATACCGCCATTAGCTTTATCATAACAACGATTGGTTTCGCTTGGGTAGGGTTCACCTTCTTGGCGTATGCCGCATGATAATGCGCAGGGAGGATCATAGGAACGCAGCATTTCAACCCCCGTTTTTTACTCCCGCTTTGATCAAAGCCGCCATACCGGCCGCATCCAGTTGTCCACTGGCACTAAGCCCTTCGGCAACACTGGCCTGATTGCAGGGCGGTTGGTTTTGGCTGACTTTCCACTTGCCCGACAAGCGGGTGATCACCAATTCAATGCCGATGATGGCCTCCATGAGTTTTTCAGTGAACTCATGGGGGGCATCCGCAACCGCCCACGGTTCAGGAAAAGCCGCCTCGTGTTGGTTGGTCAGGGCTTCCAATTGGCTGCGTAGCCAACTGGCGTCATCAACCACCTGCAATTGGCCATAGGCATGGACGACCGTGTAATTCCAAGTGGGGACCACTTTCCCCGTTTCCTGTTTGGTGGCGTACCAAGACGGGCTGATGTAAGTATTGGGGCCGTGGAAAATCGCCAGCACCTCAGGCTCCGGATCCAGGTCATGCCATAACGGATTTGCCCGAGCGACATGGCCGCGCAGCGTGCCGAACGGTAATGGCGCGTCGCTCAGGTGCAAAGGGATGTGGTTGGCATTGAGGCCATCATTGGCAAGCGTCACCAGCGTCGCCAACGGCTGTTGGCGTATCAGCCCGTGCATGGCTTCGAGGCTCGGTTGGACAAATTGGGCGGGTTGGTACATGGGCATTCCGGGAGGGTTGGTAGAAAGATGGGGGCTTTTTATTTCAGCCCGGCCTACTATAATTCAAAACCACCCTCCCGAAAAACCCCTAAGCCGAGGAAATCCAATGCTGGAAATTAAGACTGAGATTGAAATCGCATCTGAACCGGAACGCCTGTGGTCTATCCTGACCGATTTTGCGGCCTATCCGCAGTGGAACCCCTTTGTCCGTTCCATACAGGGCGAGGCCAAAACTGGCGGGCGGCTAAGCGTTTCCGTGCAACCGGAAGGCGGCAAGCCCATGACATTCCGGCCCACCGTGCTGCTTGCCGCGCCTAACCAAGAACTGCGTTGGCTGGGGCATTTAGTGTTGCCGGGGCTGTTTGACGGCGAGCATTATTTTCAAATTGCACCCATCGCCCCTGGGCGGGTGTTGTTTGTCCACGGCGAAAAGTTCTCTGGCCTGTTGGTCGCGCTTGCCAAAACAAAACTGGAAGGCGGCACCCAAGCGGGGTTCGAAGCCATGAACAAAGCCATTAAAAACCGCGCCGAAAACGGGCAACCAGCCCGGGCCTAACAGGAACGGAAAACACATGAAGGCAACCATGATAAAAATCAGCATCCTATATCCGAATAATCCCGACAGCCGTTTCGATCTGCCGTATTACCTTGATACGCACATGCCGATGTCGATCAGGCTATTGGGCGCACATCCAGGTTTTCGAGGGGTTTCGGTCGAACAGGGCCTAGGCGGCGCGATGCCCGGTTCAGCGGCGGCCTATATCGTCATGTGCCATTTTTTGTTTGATTCACAGGACAGTTTCATGGCGGCTTTAATGCCGCATGCCACCGTGCTGCAAGGCGACATGCCAAACTATACGGATATAGACCCAATCATCCAAGTGAGCGACGTGCTGATTGCCCAATAAGCCTTACCGGAAAGTTTCCGGCATTGCTCCTTTCAAGGAACATCGCCTATATGCAAGCGCCACATAGACCCAATAGGCCTGTTTTTGTCATAAAGGCGACAATCTTACGGCTTAACAGGCCAATCAAAGGCGTCCAGAGTCCGGCAGGGTAGGGTTGCTCCGCTTGGTATCCCTTTTGCTTCTGTTATGAAAATCGACTGTATCCATTTCCCCGGACACTCCCAACTATGACCGAATTTCCGATAAAACTGGCGGTGGCCAGCAAAGAAGGTTTGGCGATCAGCGAACACTTTGGCCATGCCAAGCAGTTCCGGATTTACCAAACAGCCCTGGGCAGTTGCCAGTTGCTGGAAACCCGCGAGGTGGCCCATTACTGTCTGGGCCAGCATTCCGACCAGAGCGCCATGGCCGGTATTCTGGAAAGCATCAAGGATTGCCAGGCGGTCTTTGTCGCCAAAATCGGCGACGGGCCGACGGAAAAGCTCAAGGCCATTGGCGTCAGTGCGGTCTCGCATTACGCCTACGAGGCCATCGAAGCTTCGCTGCTCGATTATGTGCAGAAGGTGGCCACCGGGGAGGGGGTATGACCCAAGACCAGGTGGCCCGTTGGGTGCTGGCGCATCCCTTAACGCCTATCCATGTGGATTGCGCCATCACCGTGATGTTGAAAATCCTTGATGGCAAATGCAAAATGCGGGCAGCGGAAAAGCGGGTGATGGAACTGCTTTATGATGAGGTGAAAACCCAACCTGGCCTTCTGCTGGATACTGGGCTGCACCTGTTGATAGGGCAAGCCCGCGGGCAGCTTGATGAGCCGCTGAAAAACATCATCTACGAAAAACGCCTGCTGGCGGAAACGGCCATTTCCCGTCCCGTCATGAAAAGCTTCAAGGCCATGATCAGGCAGGAGGGTCTGCTCGGCTTTGCGTTGGACGAAGACGGGGAAGCCCCGGACAGCCCCTAAAAGACGGCGTTACCGGAAGCCAACTGAGCATTGCCTACCGGCTCCGCTTTACCCCTGCCCATCCCCCGGCGATGTCGCAAACCCATCAGACCCAGAGCCAATTGTTGCCATACTGGCATCCTCGCCACGACATATCTGCACAAAATAAAGCTAACAAACTGATAAGTATAATAAATTTTTATTATTCCCTTTTGGATCAAAATTTGCTTTTTTAATGGGAACGGCGGTACAGCCCCTTGTCCTGCCATCTTGATAACAGGTGATTTATGAGCAAAATCGGCATTTTTTTCGGAACAGATACGGGCAGCACCCGGCTGGTGGCTAAAAAGATTTACAGCCTATTGGGTGACGGGCTGGCGGACAAGCCCAAAAACATCAACCGCACCAGTGCCGCCGAATTGTTGGGGTACGATGCGCTGATCCTAGGTACGCCCAGTTACGGCGTAGGTGATTTGCCGGGTTTGTCCACGGGCTGCATGGAGGCGAATTGGGCGGAGTTCATGCCTTATCTGGACGGTGCCGACTTGTCCGGCAAGCGCGTCGCATTGTTCGGCCTGGGCAACCAGGAGCGTTACGCCGACCGTTTCGCCAGTTCGATGATCCACCTATACCGGCTGTTTTACGGATACGGCGCCGACATCGTCGGCCAATGGGGCACTGAGGGCTATCAGTTCGAACATTCGCACGCCATCATCGACAACCATTTTGTCGGCTTGGCACTGGACCAGCGCACCCAGCCGCATTTGACCGAGGAACGGCTGAAAATCTGGCTGGCGCAAATCACCCCGCAGTTGCTTCCGGTAACCGCCGAAGCGGCCTGAATGATGGAGACAATAGGGCAGGGTAAGGACATAAACGATCTGACACCGCTGGCAGATTGTTCGCTTTGCGCTTACCGAGGGACATTGCTGGTCACTGGCCGTTGCAAGCCGGGGGATTGTTGCGTAGTGGCGGATAGCGGCCGGCAAATCGACCGGTTTTTCCGCACCAACCCCGGCCTTGCCGCCGATTACACCCGGGACGTTTTTTGGGAACGGCGGGCCATCGCCGCGCGGTATTTGCCGACCAGCCAATTGCAACCCTTGCTGACCGACCCCGACGAAGCGGTCAGGCGGGTGCTGGCCTACCGCGTACCGTTGGAGTGGCTGGCGGATTTGCGTGACGACCCCGATAGGGAAGTCAGGATCACCGTCGCCGACCGTTTGCCGGAGCAGGACTTGGAGCTGATGGTGCAGGACCCCGATTACTTGGTGCGGGCCTATGTCGCCAAACGCCTTCCCAAAGGCCGCTTGTTCCGTTTGGCCGCTGACCCGGACAATGAAGTCCGGCGCACCGTGGCCGAACGCATCCCGGCCGTCAGCCTGGGCCTGATGGCCAACGATCCTGAAGTCAATATCCGCCGCATTGTCGCCCGGCGCATGGAACCTGAAGAGCTTGATTTGATGGCCAAGGATAGCGATTGGACGGTGCGTTATGAAGTGGCGCTACGGGCATATCCGGCCTTGCTGCAACATCTGTTTGACGATGCTGAAGAAGATGTCCGGCTAATGGCTAGGCAACGGTATGAAACCTTATCGTTGGCACCGTAGCCTGACAACGCGTCGTTTCCGTGGAAGAATGGATGCGGGGACGGCATGGCAGGACAAAGCCGGTGTAAGCGTTAGCACCCAGTCACTGTTGAATTGTCAGTATGATTTTTGTAGGGGCGGGCGGTTGCCCGCCTGATCGCTACGGATGTTGGCACAGGCCATAAAAAAGGCGGACAACCGTCCGCCGGGATTAAACCGCCCCGACGAAAAACCAATGACTGGGCGCTAGTAGGCGTGAAGCATTTTGATCGGCTTATGACAGGACTGGCACCCTATTTCCACCGCTTATCGGGGAAACACTGCCATTCCGGGATGGATTTCCGGAACGGCAGCTTAGGTCAAGGCCTGCTTACGCTGGCGGCCCTAGTCAATGCGCTTATTGCCAAATCAATCAAGGTCTTTTGGCAAGGTGAAAATATTCACCGAGGACACCAGCAAATCTGACAAATGCACCAACGTTTCAGTTTGTAAGCCTTGGTCATGAAGCTGGAGGAAGGTTTCTTCGGTGCTTTTTTGGATTTGCTTGGCGCGTTCCAACAAGCGTTGTGAGACCGCGGACTGGTTGGTGGAACTGGCGGCGATGGTTTGGACCAACTCCACCAGATTGGCGGTGGTGTCACGGGTTTCTTGCATTTCACTGCCCGCCTGTTGGGCGAGTTCAGTACCGCGCACCACTTGGCTGATGGCGTTGTTCATGGTGGTGACGGTGTCGGCGGTCTCCACTTGGATGTTGTTGACCAGCGAAGAGATTTTGGATGTCGCTTCGCGGGAGTTTTCCGCCAGCTTTTGTACTTCGTTGGCAACCACCGCGAAACCACGCCCCGCTTCACCGGCAGAGGCCGCGTGCATCGAGGCGTTCAGCGCGAGGATATGGGTGCGTTCGGCGATGTCGTTGATCAGGTTGACCACGCCACCGATTTCTTGGGAACGTTCACCCAAGCGTTTGATACGTTTTTCCGTTTCGCGGATGGTGTCGCGGATAGTGGTGATGCCGTTGATGGTGTCCAACACCGTTTCCTGGGCTTTGTCAGTGTTGGTGATGGCCTTTTCCGCCGCCATATTGCAAGACGCGGCCAGCTTGGCGATGTCCAGCATGGCGGCCGAAGCCGCGCCCAGTTCGCTGGCGGCCCTTTCCACCTCACGTTTTTCTTCGGCGGCGACCTCAATGACTTGTGACGATTGGGCTTGCACGCCTTGGGAAACTTCGGCGACCTGATGGGCAATTTTTGTCACTTGGCTCATGACCGACGCCGTTTCTTTAGACAGCAGGTTTAACGCGTCCGCCAACGGCCCGGTCACGTTTTCCGCCACATCCATTTTGACGGTCAAATCTTTTTGCGCGAGTTTTGCCACCGACAGCAATAGTTCCACGATGGAATTGTTCAGGGAGTCGTTTTCCAGCTCCATGTTGATCCTGACCATTTCGCGTTGGTCTATCATGTCATCAAACTGACGGCCTAGCATGCCGATCTCGTCATTTGTTTTCAGATTGGCGCGGACGGTGTTATCGCCAGCCGCCAGTTTGCGCATGACGCCCACCAGAAGGCCAATGGGTTTGGTCATCGAACCGATGATGACCAAGGCGACCAAGGCAAAAACCATGATCAGGGCAAAAATAACCATCGAGATGGTCAGCATCTGTTGGTTGGCCGCCTTGATTTGCTGGTTGAACATGGCATCGAGTTCTTTGGCCCCGATGTCTATCATCTTGAACATTTCATCAATCGCTTGCGTGTATTGCTTGTAGTATTCAGTGGAGCTGTAGCTAGGCGATGACCTGCCGATGATTTCCTCTTCAGACAAGGTGATGGCCTTATCCACTAACTGCGATGCCGATTTGAGCGGCCCTGACAGTGCCGCCGCCAAGCTTGGGTTATATTTTAAGACCTTATTGAAATCCCGCGTCGCTTCGTACAAATTTGAATTGGCGATACTGGTCATCAAGCTTAATTTACTGCGGTCTTGTAAGGAAATTACCGTGGGGGTGACGACCGCTTCTTTGCCTTTCTCTTTCGGCTTTACGGTCGCCGGTTTTGCCGCTTTTGCCAATAAACTGGTGCCCCAGCCCCTGGCTTGGCCTAGATACTCGGTCAATATCGGGCTGTCCACCAAGGTGGCCCGCATCAGGAAATAAGATTCTGCGTAAGGGTCTAGGGACAAACCGGAATCATCGACCACCAAATCCAAAACTTCCAAAACTTTGGCAATGAGCCGGGTGTGTGCCTGGAAATTTTCGTTCGGCGTCACCGAACGGTCAGCCACTTTTTTGGCAATTTTAGGCCAATCCAGTTTGATGGCTTCCCAGGTTTTTTGCAGTTCCGGGTCACTGATGCTTTTGCGTAGGCCATCAAAAACCGCAATTTGCTTATCCGCCAAACCCTTGGTGGCCTGTTCCTCTTCAGCCATGGCGGTGTTGCCGCTTAGCAGCCCGGTGGAAGAACCACGGTGCCTGGGCAGGATCTGCAACAGCTTGACCAATTCCTTACCCTGATACAAGCCTTGCTGCTCATGCTGGGTCACTTTGATCTTTTCTTGTTGGTTATCGACGTAAGCATAAAAGGCGACACCTACCAGGGCGAAGGCAAGCAATGCCAAAATGCCAAACTTTTGCCGCAAGGATAAGCGGCTAAACAAACTAATATTTTCTTGGGCCATGATTCAAACTCTATTCAATAAGATTGTAAGGTAATGCTTGCCAGGCGAATGGGTAGGGGTGGATAAGGCCATCCGTTGGCTTTTAACGGGTTGTCCCAAGGGCAACCCTAGGCCGGGTCGGGCAGGGCTGCGGTGCTTGTCCACTTCGGCCCCGCCCGCCCAGGGATTGGGCCAATTGTGTCGTGGCCAGGCCTGGCCGGGTCCCATAACATTGGCTTAATGGCATCCCTAAGCCGCCAGTTCGCCTTCAAGCAGATGTTGGATGGTTGCCAATAGATCATCTTCGCGCACGGGCTTGACCAAGTAATCATTAATGCCCGCCTCTTCGGCCATTTTACGGTGCGTTTGCGTGGTCCTGGACGTGATCATGATGACGGGCAGTGACTTAAGATGTTCCCGCGTGCGGATATGCGCGGTCAGCTCGATGCCATTCATGCGCGGCATTTCCAAATCGGTCAGCACAATGTCGGGGCGGTATCCTGCCAATTGTTCGGCGGCTTCGATGCCGTCCCGCGCCGTTTTTACTTGGAAACCCGCATCTTGCAGCAATTGTTCAAGGGCGCGGCGTTGGCTGAGCGAATCGTCGACGACCAGCACCGTGGGTAGCGTGGAGACGGGCAGATGGCCAGGGCTTGCGAAATAAGCCTCATAACCGTCCATGTCGCCGGCCGTCCGCAGCAATTCGGGCAAGTCCAAGACCGGGGCGACCGAGCCGTCCCCCATGATCGCCGCCCCCGTGAAGCCTGGGATTTTTTTGATATAAAAGCCCAGGCTTTTAATGACGATATCCAAGCTGTCGGTGATCGCATCTAGTAGCACGGCAGTGGTTTGGTCATTGTTTTGCACCAACAATGCCGTCCGGTGCCCCGTTTTTAGGTAGTCAGGAAGGTTGAGCAATTTATTCAAGCTGATGGCCGGGTAGGTGGCTTCATCCACCGTGAGCCACGCCCCATCATCCCCCAAATCACCGGCACCGATGAATAGGATTTGCCTGATGCCTTTGTTGGACAGGGCAAGCCGGTATGGCCCGATGTCGGTCAGCAAGGCATGGGAACGGCTGAGCGGCAGCGGTATTTTTATTTCAACCGTCAGCCCTTGGCCGGGCACGGAGTGCAAAGCCAGGGTGCCGCCTTGGGCAAGCACTTCGTAATTCACCACGTCCATGCCCACCCCCCGGCCTGATGTTTGCGTGGTTTGGGTGCGGGTGGAAAAATTGGGGCGCAAGATGAAGCGTTTTAAATCGTCTTCGGTCACCGCTTGGTCGGTGGTTATCGCACCGCGCTGTTCAGCGGCATTACGTATCGCGGCATAATCCAGGCCACGTCCGTCGTCTTTGATGCGCACGGCGATATGGTTGCCATCACGGTCAAATTCGATGCTGATGTGGCCCTGTTGCGGTTTGCCCAGCGTCAACCGCGCCTGCCCAGGTTCTATACCGTGGTCAACGGCATTGCGCAGCAAGTGCATGAGCGGGTCGACCATCGAATTGAGCGTGTCGCCGTCCACCATCAGATGTTCACCGGACACGGACAAGTCACAGTTTTTCCCGGTCAGACGGCAAGTTTGCCGCAAACTTCTCTGTAGGCGGGGGATAATCGAAGACACGGGCACCAAGCGCGTTTTCATCATCGCTTCTTGGGTTTCAGTGGCCAGGCGTTGCTGGTCTTCCAGCAATTTGTTCATGGCCTCCAATTCCTTGCTGGCATCCAGGTTTAGCTCCCGCGCATCGAATGCCGCTTCCACCATGCGGCGGCTGGCGGTGTGCAGTTCGTTATACTGGTCCATCTCCAGGACATCAAATTTGGGCGCCGAGCCCATCAGCGAACGGCCTGACAAATCTTTTAAGTCAATCAGCTGGTCTAGCTCTTCACCTAATTGGCGCAACAGCTCAAACTGCGCTTCCATGGCTTGCAATTGGTTTTTTATGCGCCGCAGCCGTTCGTTAGCTTGGCTGTTGAGGATGATGTTTTCACCCGCTTGCCGGAAAAAGGCTTCCATTTGTTCGGCCGCCACCCTGACCATCGTGGTTTGGGCTTTTTCCACCGGTGTTTCCCCAACCTCCGCTTGCCCGAGCCCTTGTTCAGATCCGCCGGCAACCGTTTGGGGGCCGCTATGGCCCGGGTGGGAGCCAGATGCCTCGATTTCGCCTATGCCTTCCGCGTCGATCCGGTTAGCCCAATCCAAAACTTTTTGTAAGGTTTCCAGGGCATCGACAGGTGGTGGCGTCAGGTCATTGAGCGACTCGCTCATGGCTTCCAGGCAGTCCGCCGCATCAACCAAGGTGTTGAGCAATTCATGCCCGGGCAGTTTTTGGTGTTCGGCGCACGCCACCAGAATGTCTTCGAGGAAGTGGGTCAGTTGGGCGATGCCTTTAATGCCCACGGTGTTGGCCGCGCCTTTGACGGTATGGGCGATGCGCTGCGCCGTTTCCAGGTCGGCCAAACTGCCACCTGCCCGCAGGGTTTGGATGGCGGATGAGAACACTTGGGTCTGTACCGGCAATTCCTGCAACAAAATGTCGAGCAATTCTTCATTGACATCATCCGGCAGGTCCAGGGACACATCCTCTGCCGTGGCGGTTTGCTGGCGGGCCGTGGGCTCACTGGCGCTGTTGCCCGTACCTGGAGGGGTTTGTAGTTTTACCAATATCTTGGCCGCATCGTCCATGCTGATAGGCAATGCCCACACCGCCTCGCCCAGTTGCGGGAGCATTTGTAGCCCCGCGCCCGCCTCGCTAAAGCTTGCCAAATAGCCGTGGACGCCGCTGATCCATGTCCGCATTGCCTGTAACTGCCCGGCGGTGAATGGGCCGGGCCCGGCACAAAAGAGCCGGACGTTCGCGTTGACGTGCCCGCAAATCATTGCCAGACCTTCGAATCCGGCCATGTTGGCGGCGTTCTCATAGCGTTCGAGGTTGTCAATGAGGGTTTCCAACTGTCCGGCCAGCGCCCCAGTTGCTTCCAGGTTTATGGAGGACAGCAAGCGGCTAATCAAGGCCGCTTCCATCTCCAGCAATTCCACCAATTCCATGGTTTCTTTTGAGGGCGCTGATGATGGCTCCGTACCTTCCAGGTCAGCAAAAAAATCATCGGCCTCCCAATTCCCGTCATCCAACAAATTTTGCGCCGTCAATTCTGTCGCGAGCTGGTTTGCCAGCATCGCCAATTCATTTTCATCCAGTGGTATTTGCAGGCCCGGATAGGCCAAGATTTGAATAATGGGGGGTATGGAGGTTTCATCCCCGAAACAGTATCTGCCGAACACGTCCGGCAAGTCCGCCAGCACGTCAAACAATTCAGGTGGGGCGGTTTCCTGCGTCAGGAGGTTGAGGGCTTCAACAATCAGCGATCCGGCATCGTGCAGGCCATAAAAGCCATCGGCGTCAGCTTGTCCGGCAAGTTGGGAAATGTTTTCGCGGTAATTTTCGAGCCGTTGGCCAGCGGCGGAAGCGGTAAGCCCGGCTTCATCGCTTTCATGGATCAAGGTCATCGGGTCTTCACCGACAGGGCCGGACAACTCATTCATAGTGTGGCTTCTTCTTTGTGGGTTTGCCGGATACCTAGGGTTTTGAACAGGGGTTCAAACTGGACTTTAAGCCAGATTTGGCCTTGATGGGCGTAGGCGTTGCGCGCGCAAGGCATTAACTGTTGCGGTAAGGCCGGTAAGGAGGGGAGGGGGGCGGCCATTTCCGCCAGCATTTGCGGATAACCGTCTATCCACAACGCCATGGTCTTTTCGCCCCGGCCTATGGCCAACAAGTAGCGTTTTTTAGGGGGGGCGGCGGTTTCGCCGGGCAACAAATGCAAGTCTATGACAGGCACAATATTGCCACGGATATTCAGCAAGCCGCTGAACCACGGTTCAACTTTGGGGATGGGATTGACAGGCAAGGGTTCGATGACTTCACAATGCAGGCTGATGGGCAATAAAAATCCCCAGCCGCCGACCCGGAACCCTAACAGGGATGCCGATGCGGGCGCGTCTGCCGGCAAAGCGGCATCGTTGGCGGGAAGGCCGCCAAGGTATGGCGGTTCGGGAGGTTTCGGGTGTCCGGCTTCCATGGCTACGCCCTAAATTAAAACGTCGCCAGCACATCGGTGATTTCGGCGGGTTCGAAAGGTTTGGCGATCAGGTTTTTCGCACCTTGCATCATTGCCCAAACGCGGTCTGCCTTTTGATGCCGGGAGCTGACGAAAATGACCGGGATGTCCTTGGTCATAGGATGGTCGCGTAACGTCCGGCAGGCGGCATAACCATCCGTGCCGGGCATGATGATGTCCATGAAGATAATGTCCGGCCGTTCCGTCTTGGCTTTTTCCACCGCCTCATCACCATTGCTGGCGGTCAACACGACACACTGGGTGCTTTGTAAAGCGTTTTTCAGGTTGGCAAGGTCAGTTTGGGAATCATCACAGATCAATATTTTTTGAATGGCCATAATTGTGGTATCCGAATTAAATGGGGTAGGGCGGGAAATGCGTTTCCGGCTGGCGCACCTTGCAAAAGTGAGCGGGGGATTTGGCATCGCCCCGGTATGTCTTATTGATGCGCAATGGGGTTATGCCTAGTTAGTGCCGCACGATATTGGCATTTTCGCGTTGGCTTTGCTCTTGCGGTTGGCGGGCGGTCAACCACGCCAACACCCTGACGCTGAGTTTTTGGAAAGCTTCATCCTGCACGGGCTTGGTCAAATACGTCGTACAACCCGCCATGACCCCTTTCACTTCATCCAACGGCGATGTTTTGCCCGACACCATGATAATCGGGGTTTTTTTGTAGCGCGGATTGCTGCGTAGCCGGGTGCACGTTTCGTAACCGTCTATGCCGGGCATCATCACGTCCAGGAAAATCACGTCATAATGGTTGGCATCAGCCATTGCCAACGCGGTTGTCCCATTTTCGGAAAAATCAATGCCGGAAATTTGTTCCAGTGCCGACAGCTTCAATTCCAAGGATTTTTGTATGGCAAGGCTGTCATCAACGACCAAGGCCCGATAACGGGGTTTGCTGGCCAGAGCCGTCACGTTGGCGACGGGTACGGGGGTTGGCGCCAATTCAGGTTTGGGGGTTATGGCGAGGGCCGGATGCGCGAACAGGGTTGCGGATGGTCCGGCCGGTGCAGGTATAGACGCCAACACCGCCATGAGCCTGCCGGCAGTCAACATGCCCCGGATATGATAAGGAGGGGCTTTGTCCAGTGGGCCTTGGCTCACGGCAACAATGTGCGGTTTTGCAGGGAGGCTGTTGAGGAGAAGGTCTTTTTTCCGCAGCGCCAAGGGATTGTCATAGTTGACCAGCAACACATCCATATGGGAGTCAGTGGGCGGCACTAGACGGTAACTGTTTTTGTAAAGCGGTTGTTGCTGAAAAAGCTGTTTGAGCTTTTCTTCAAGCGATACCCCAAACCCCAAAACGCAGACTGATAATGATGTATTAGCCTGTCTGTCTTGGGTATTTTGATGTTCCTTGCGCATATTGTTCACTTGCATAAAGAGTACTCCTGTCCAATAGATTAGCGTCCGCTTCCGGCGATCTCCGCGCCTATATTAAGCCCTATCAATCGCTTGTAGGCATTGGCATGGAAACGATGGCTTAAGCGATGTGTCACCCAAGTTGCAATCATTTTATGCCGGAGATAAAAAAGCTATTCATTTCAGATTACTGTTGTGTCAATAATGCAAAAGCACTTTTAATGCCAAAAAAATATTTTATTTATATAACAATTTGTTATGTTTTTAAAATAACTAAATAATTTGTTTTTTATGTGAATTTTGCACCAAACAAACAGGTAAAAATACCAGTATTGCATTAATATGGTGCAAAGATTCGTGAATGACTTAAATTGGTGCGGCAGGGTTGGGTGAAGGGGTTTGCGGTTAGCCGTGGCCGAGCATTTTTGCCATGACGGCTGGAGTGATGCTTTAGAGGGGATGGGGTTGGGCGCTTGGCGCCCAGGCCTTAGCCAATAAGCTTAGGGATAGGTGGAAAGCCGCCCCATTAAAACCCGGTATTCCAAGCCAGGGCCGCATAGCAGATAAGAGGCTAAAACATGTTTTCTTGGCCCATTTTCAAATTTAAACTGATGGCATGGTTGCCAAGGCGGGATCTGTTGGCTCCCTCCCCCCATGCTTTTGGGGGCGGCCCGGAATGGGGGCATGGTTTCAGGAGATCTCCAACAGCCCCGTTATGGCGCAGGCGTTATGGAAATTAATCACTTTTTCTAACGGCTGCTGGGTGGCTTTGGCGATTTCAGGGAGGCTCATGGCTTTATTGGCGGTCATGAACGCGGTGAGCGGGAAAATATGCCGCTCTTCGGGGATAGTGGCTGACTCCCTGAGCAAGGCCTTGTCAGGATTTGCATTAAGGCGCACGGGGGAGTCCAGTAGATGCCCGTGGAGCAAACGGCCTTGCGAGGCATATAAAGCCGCCCTGAACAGCAAGTCGGAAAGTGGCCGCCCTTGGCCTTTGGGTAACGGGGTCTCTTTTTTCCGGCGTACCCATGAGCGGCCAATTTGTACGACCTCTTCTGCCGCGCCGCCATTGTCGATAAGGCCAACGTCCAATTCCGGCAAAGGCGTGGCGCAGAGCCGGGCAACCCCCGCCGCATCAAGTTCGGTGTAATATTTGCCTTCGGCCGGAACAATGACCAGCGGTGCCCCGCCCGCCAATGCGCAACGGCGGGCCAACCGGTCTGCCTTGGCTTTTTCCAGTAAGCCGGGCAAATAATTGGCGGGATTGAAGGCATTGTCCTGTTCGATTAAGCCGATTATTTCGCAGGCGTTGTAGAATTCAAAAACCTTAAATAGCGACATCCCTGTTTCGGCGGCCACAGTGAATAAATCCACGCTGGATTCGAGCATAAATGCCGCCAATATCGGTTCGTGTTCCCGATGGAACAGCCTTGAAAAATCAGGGCTGGACATTAAGCGGACAGGGGTGTCGGGGCGGCAACCGTGCAACAATTTGCCTTCGGAAGCACAAAGCGTGGCATACCAGAGCAGTTCCGACAAGGGTTTGGCAATTAGGCCGGGGGTTGCCGTTAAGGCCTTGCGATGGATCAGTGTGCGTCCGGCTTGCACGTCGTGGTCACCGCTTGTGTCGGGATGCCAATCCGGCATAGGTTTGACGTTGACATCAAACGGCGCGGCAAGGCATAGGGCTTGCAGGTCTTGGATGTCCTGCGACGCCATATAAAAGGCATATTCCGCAGGGACAATATAGACATCCGGGCAGCCAGGATGGACGCAATGGCGGGTGACGCCATCGGCGATGGCTTTTTGCATTAATCCCAGAAAATGGAATGTGGGGTTGAAATCCCCTTCTAATGTTTGGGTCATAGTAGGCTCACTGACTTTGAAGATAAGTTTGAGTACGTGATTTTGTATATGAAGCATTGATTGTGCCAAATATATACAGATATGCGCAAAGGCGGGAGCCAACGGCCTACGTAAATTAAAATAACGCGCACGGGGCGCAACACCACACCCGATCCCCAGCATGGCCAACCCTTTGTGGCATCCGCCACACTTAAAATCAAGGGTGAAAAACCGCAATAAGAATGTGCACAAAATAATTTATTTGCCTTAAATTGGTGCGGGTCTTGGCCTTCCGTTGCAGCTTCCATTGATGCGGCCAGATTATAATTACTGGTATGGATCATGCTTACACTTTCCAGTAGAGCCGGGCTTCGCCTTTAACTTCCAGGTTATTCGGATCCGGCTCCAAAGCTTAGCGTATCGGCAAGATAACCCGTTTTTAAGGAGAGTCACATGAAAAATCGATTGATCACTTTGGCATTGCTGGCCGTGCTGATGTCTTCCGGCCTGGCGGTGGCCGACACGGCGGTACCGCCGACACCTAACAAAGGTGATACCAGCTGGATGATCGTTGCCACGGTGCTGGTGATTTTAATGACAATACCCGGATTGGCCCTGTTTTATGCCGGGATGGTCCGGGCGAAAAACATACTCTCGGTCTTGATGCAGGTTTTTATGACATTCTGCATGATTGCCGTCTTATGGGCCTTATATGGTTACAGCATTGCTTTCACCGAGGGCAATATATTCTTCGGCGGTATCGATAAATTCTTTCTGAGCGGCGTTACGCCCGACTCTGTGGTGGCCACCTTCAGTAAGGGGGTGTATATCCCGGAGTATATTTACATCATGTTCCAATTGACCTTCGCAGCGATCACCCCGGCGCTCATCATCGGGGCTTTTGCCGAACGGCTCAAATTTTCCGCCGTGCTGTTGTTTATCCTGTTGTGGTTTACCTTTTCTTATTTGCCCATTGCCCACATGGTCTGGTATTGGGCCGGCCCCGATGCTTACACCGATGCGGCGGCGGCAACGGCGGCAACGGAAACGGCAGGTTTTATTTTTCAAAAAGGCGCGCTGGATTTTGCGGGCGGGACGGTGGTGCATATTAACGCGGGCATTGCCGGCCTAGTCGGCTGTTTACTGGTGGGCAAACGCATAGGTTTTGGTGAGGAGTCCATGGCTCCGCATAATGTCCCGATGACCATGATGGGCGCGGCATTATTGTGGGTCGGTTGGTTCGGTTTCAATGTCGGCTCCAACTTGGAAGCGAACGGTGCGGCGGGACTGGTGTTTGCCAACACGCTTTTGGCAACCGCCTCGGCGGCCCTGGCATGGATGTTTGCCGAATGGCTGAGACGGGGAACACCTAGCATGCTGGGGGGCGCTTCCGGTGCGGTCGCTGGGTTGGTCGCCATTACACCGGCATGCGGTTGGGCCGGGCCTATGGGGTCTATCGTGCTGGGATTGATAGCGGGGGCCGTATGTTTTTGGGCCGTGACGGAATTGAAAAATGCCTTGGGCTATGATGACTCCCTGGATGTTTTTGGCGTCCATGGTATCAGCGGCATATTGGGTTCACTGGGCACGGCTTTCGTCGCCTCCCCCGCCCTGGGCGGCACGGGCGTTTACGACTATGTCGCCAACGGAGTCGGGGAATACAGTATTATGACGCAATTGCAAAGCCAGCTTTGGGGGATTATTGTAACCCTCCTGTGGTCAGGGATCGTTTCATTCGTATCCTATAAAATCGTCGACATGCTGATTGGCTTGCGTGTGAGCGAAGACGTCGAACTCCAAGGGCTAGACCTATCCGAGCACGGTGAAATTGCTTATCACGATTAGTTGGGCTTTAGGCTAGAAAGACTGTAAAGGGGGCAAATCTAAGTTTGTGCCCCCTAAACATTGCAAGGGCATTTTTCTGCAAGTATCAAACGCTAGTTTTGAAAATTTTTGCACCCAATTAACGTGACGCTTGCCCGGCTTAATTTATTTTGGTGCAAGCATGCCACCCTTGTGCTGGACGGCCTGTTGGCGGGTTTACGGCGTTAAGCTTTGACGCGGGTGATTTTTAAGACAATTTCGAGCTCTTTCAATCGGCGCATGATTTTTGCCAAATGTACACGGTCCCGGGCTGTCAGGGTGATCAAATCAACACAGACACGGTCGTCCTGGTCAATCACGTTAACATTTTCAATATTGGACTCCATGTCCGAAATTGTCGAAGCAATGGTTGCTAAGGCGCCGCGCTGGTTCATGATTTCCAGTCGTAATTCAGCAGGGAAATCGCCGACAATGTCTTGGCTCCATTCGACTTCCAACCAACTGGTGTCTTTTTTTCTTAACACGACGCGGTTACGGCATTCATGGTGATGGACCACAATACCCGTACCCGGATTAAAAAAACCGATGATGGCATCGCCGGGGATCGGGCGGCAGCATTTGGCAAGGGTGATCACCATGCCTTCAGTGCCTTTTATGATTAGCGGGGTTTTTTGGATTTGTTCGTTGCTGTTGAGCTTTATATTGGCGTTTATGTCGTCTTGGGTCAGTTGCTTGGCAACCAAAAAAGGCATTTTATTGCCTAAACCAATGTCTTCCAGTAAGTCGTCCAGTGAATTTGAATTGATGGCTTTAAGCAATGCGTTGATGCGGGCCGGGTCAATATTGTCCAGATGCAAATTCATCATTTGCAGCTCTTTATCCAATAACCTACGGCCTAAATTAATCGCTTCTTGCTGCTTGAAGTTTTTCAGGTAATTTCTAATGCTTGAGCGGGCTTTTACGGTAATGACGTAGTTTAACCACAACGGATTGGGCCGCGCCCAACCAGCCGTAATGATTTCTACGGTCATGCCATTTTCCAATTTGGATTGTAAGGGCACCAGTTGCCTGTCTATCCTGGCAGACACGCAAGCGTTACCAATATCGGTATGCACGGCATAAGCAAAATCCACGGCCGTTGCTCCCCTAGGCAATTTGATAATCGCGCCTTTAGGTGTAAAAACAAAGACTTCCTGCGGGAACAGGTCAATTTTTAAGTTATCAATAAACTCTAACGAGTCCCCGGCAGATTTTTGGATTTCCAACAAATCGCGTAACCATTCATTGGCTAGAGCCTGGGCTTTTTCAGTTTTATCATCATCCGATTTATACAGCCAATGGGCGGCAATACCGGATTCGGCCATGCGGTGCATATCATGGGTGCGGATCTGTATTTCGATAGGCACGCCAAACGGCCCCATCAACACCGAGTGCAATGATTGGTAGCCATTTTCTTTAGGTAAGGCGATGTAGTCCTTAAAACGGCCGGGAATGGGTTTGTAAAGGTTATGGATCACACCTAACACGCGATAGCAGGTGTCAACGCTATCGCAAAAAATCCTGAAAGCATAAATATCAAACACATCCGATAACAAAAGTTTCTTATCGGTCATTTTTTTAAAAATGCTGTAAAGGTTTTTTTCCCGTCCTGCGACTTCACAGTCCAAATGGGCTTCGGACAGGCGGATTTTGATGGCGCTTTCGATGGTCTCCACGACTTTGCGGCGGGAGCCGCGTTCGGTCTTGACCGCTTTTTTTAATTCTTCATAACGCTCTGGATACATTGCCGCGAAGCTTAATGATTCCAGTTTATGGCGGATGTTATTCATACCCAGGCGGTTCGCCAGCGGGGCATAAATTTCTAAGGTTTCATGGGCGATGCGCTGTTGTTTTTCAGTGGGCATTGCACCTATTGTTTGCATATTGTGCAGACGGTCAGCCAATTTGACGATGATCACGCGCAAGTCTTTCGCCATTGCCAAAAACATTTTGCGGACATTTTCGGCTTGGGCTTCGGCGCGTGATTTATTGTCGATTTTGCCAAGCTTGGTGACGCCATCAACCAGTTCGGCAACTTCAATGCCGAACTCATTGGCGAGCTGTTTTTTACTGACTTTGCAATCTTCGATGACATCGTGCAGGATCGCCGCCATAATCCCGTTGGCATCCATGTGCATTTCCGCCAGGCTTATGGCAACCGAAATCGGATGGCAGATATAGTCCTCGCCACTTTTACGGATCTGCCCCTCATGGACCCTTGCGCCATATTCATACGCGCGGATGCAATCATTTACCTGGCTTTGCTCCAGATAGCCGGACAAGGTGTCGCTTAGGCGGCGGACGAGAATATCTTGGGGGCGTTCCAGCACGGTCATAGAAATAGGGCGGCGGATTTAGAATACTGACGGGTAATCCTGGACTTCGGCGGTGCGGTGTAGGCGTTTGATGTTCTCGTCGGTCACATGTCCCGCAGCTATTTCCCGTAACGCCAATACGGTGTCCTTATCTTTTTGGCGGGGGAGAAATTCAGTTGCGCCTTGGCTTAGTTGCCGTGCCCGGGTGCTGGCCAATAGCACCAGTTTGAAACGGTTTTCTACATGTTCTAAACAATCTTCGATGGTAATTCTAGCCATTATAATTCCTGTAATAAAAAAATTTGCGTGCTGCGCTAAAAATAAAAGCCCACCACACTATATGTACGTTATGACTATAACAGAACTATAAAAGTGCGGTGAACTTATATTAATTTGCCATTAGGGTTAATGGCGGATGATTATTGCCTTGATTTTAGGATGGCCACGGCGGGTAGTTCTTTGCCTTCCAAAAATTCCAAGAACGCGCCGCCACCTGTTGAGGTGTAAGACACATCATTTTCAATGCCAAATTTGTCGATTGCCGCCAAGGTGTCACCGCCGCCCGCAATCGAGAAGGCCGGGCTTTCGGCAATCGCTTTTGCCAATGCCTGGGTGCCGTGGCTGAATTGTTCGATTTCAAACACACCGACCGGGCCGTTCCAAACAATGGTTCCGGCTGATTTTAACAAGCTGGCATATTGGGCGGCCGTTTCAGGTCCGATGTCCAGCACAAAATCATCTTCTTCAATATCAGCAACATTTTTCACGGTGGCGACCGCAGTGTCAGAAAATTCTTTGGCACAAACGACGTCAACGGGGATAGGGATGTCAGACCCGGCTTTTTTCGCCGCTGCGATCAGGCTTTGGGCTTCGGCGATCAAATCGGGTTCATAAAGCGATTTACCGACGGGGAAACCGGCGGCGGCAATAAAAGTATTGGCAATGCCGCCACCAACAATTAGCTGGTCAACTTTTTCTGACAAGGATTTCAGGACAGTCAATTTTGTGGAAACTTTGGAACCACCCACAATGGCGACCAAGGGTTTGACTGGGGTTTCCAAGGCCTTGCCTAATGCGTCCAACTCGCTGGCCAGCAGCGGGCCGGCACAAACGACAGGTGCAAATTTGGCGACGCTGTGCGTGGAGGCTTGGGCGCGGTGCGCGGTGCCGAAAGCGTCCATGACGAACACATCACACAATTTCGCCATTTTTTGACCCAGCTCATCGCTGTTTTTTTCTTCGCCGACGTTAAACCGGACGTTTTCACATAACACGACCTCACCTGGGGCAATCGTGATGCCTTCCAGCCAGTCCTTTTCCAATCTCACAGGCTTGCCCAATAAGCTAGCCAAGCGCTCGGCAACGGGTTTCAACGATGAGTCTTCATCATATAAACCCTCAACCGGACGGCCTAAATGCGACATGACAATCACCGCCGCACCGGCTTCCAAGGCTTTTTCAATGGTTGGCACACTGGCTTGGATACGGATGTCGCTGGTCACTTGGCCGTTTTTTACCGGTACATTCAAGTCTTGACGGATTAATACACGTTTACCTGATAAATCCAGATCAACCATTCTTTGAATTGACATAGTTCACTCTCTTTTGTGCTGTTAAAGGAATCAGTTGGTTTTCCATTTGATGGAGCAGCCAATGCTGGCTATTTGCCGCTCCGGGCCATGGCCTGTTTGCGCGACGGTTTTCATAGCCTCAAATAATTCGCGTATTGTATCAGCTGGAGCGGTTTCGCGGCGGCTGGCATCCAAACGCCCGCGATATTGCAGCTCAAAACCAGCGTTATAACCGAAAAAATCCGGTGTGCAAACGGCGCCGTAAGCCTTGGCCACCTCTTGGGTTTCATCCAGCAAATACGGGAAGGGATAATCATGCAGACGCGCCGCTTGCTGCATATTGGCAAATGAATCTTCTGGATAAGCCTCGGTGTCATTGGACATGACCGCAACCGACGCAATGCCAAGTGCTTGTAACTCGCGGGTATCCCGCAAAATCCTGTCATGTATCGCCTTGACATACGGGCAATGCTGGCAAATGAACATCACCAACAAACCTTTTTCACCCATGCAATCGGCTAATGTCCAAATACGCCCGTCGACACCCGATAAGGAAAAATCCGGTGCGGGTTTACCAAAATCACAAACGGGGGGTTCCAATGCGGCCATAGCAAACTCCTAAAAGGTGATTAACCGCCGAACGACAAGTTCAGCAAGTCGTTGTCCAAGCGTCCGGCGCGGAAACTTTTGCCGGATTCGACCGCCGTGACGATCACGCTGGCAGGGCTGAACAGCATGGCGTCAACTTTAAAGAAATCGTATTTGTACTCTTTAAAAACTTGCGCGAACGGTTTGCCATAATCTTTGGAAGTCGAGCTAGGCAATTCATCCGCCAGTTTTTCCGCCGCTTCGTCGCTGCCTTTGACAAAAAGATGCACCAGGCCAGCGAACAAAATCGCGTCATTGGTGCGGCCCATGGCTTGCACGAAATCGGGGTGCGGTGGGCAAATCGGCGCACTGCCGCTGCCGTCGATGATGTTTTCCAGCGGGAAGTGCAGGGCGTGGGCTTTGTGCATCGCCACTTCCAACACCCGGCCGACGACTTGCACGCAACCTGCCAGACTGCTGGTTGGCGTGACAATGATGGTCAAATTTTCAGGTGGCACGCCACAGGCGGCGGCGACTTTATCGACAATTTCCACAGGCGGGATTTTGTCGTTTTCAATCACCAGCACGGTTTTGTCGTTGGCGTCTTGATAGGCCAGTTCCTTGTACAACTCTTCAACGGGCTGGGTCACGCCGTCTTTGGTTTTGGTCGCCATCGCCCGCGCCGGGCCGGAACCCAAGGCGTAATATTTTTCATGTGACAAACTCCAACCTGCGTATTGGCTACCCAAACACGCCAACACGGGGTTGGTGCTGTGGACATTGACCGTCAAAGGCCATTTTTCCGTGTAAGCGCTTTGCGACAAGGTCACCGTACCCATGCCGCCCAGGCAAATTTCAGTGATGATACGGCCCGCTTCTAATCCGCCGGGTACGTTGATGCCCGCGTCAATGATTGTGCAGCCATTATCCAGCGTTTGCAGGTGCAAACGTAATTTATCGGCGTTGTTAAGCAGCTCTTGCACTAAAGGTTGGGCAAGTTTGTTCACACTAGCTTTGAATTCCATGAAGATAAAAACCTGATGATTTGGGTTAGAAAAGGATGTTATATAAAGTGTAATTGGCTGAAGATAGCACGTTGTTGGTATTGTAACTGTTCGCCTACGCCCTGTGCCGTTTTATGGTGTGCAATGATACTGCAAATTGGTTGTCCTGTGCGACAGATAACACCAGATGGCGGCACATCCATACAATTTTCAGGCCATTGCATCGTCGTTGGAATGCCCAGGTCACACGGCGCGTAAATAATTTGGTAGGCGCTGGCTTGAGTGACGGGCCAGCTTTGGGCGGACGACAATTGCCCACTGATGTGGCAGGCCAGCAAATCACCAGGATATAACTGCATGCTCGCGGAAGGGCGGGGATTGATTTCCAATACCCACAAATCCCCACCATCTTGGATAAAATCCAACGAATTTAGCCCTTTCAAATTGAAAGCCGTAACCAACCCTTCCAACCAGCGGCCAATTAACGATTTTTGCTTGTCGCTTAACCCGGTTTGGTTGATGACCCCGGCAAAAATAAACAGGTCTTCGCCATGCGCCACTGTCCATTGCCGGTTAAAGCCAATGACTTGCGCATGGCGCCCATCAGCCAAAAACAGCACGGAATGGGGGCTGCCCGACCGCTGCTCCTGCCAGTAACACGCCGGTGCGCCACCCTCTGTCCGCCAAAGCCTAATACCGATCCCCCCCTGCCCATGCAGGGGTTTGCTTAACCAGCCCTCAGGATCATCAGGTGCAGTGAATACGCTAGCCGGGTAAGGGATGTTTAACCTCGCCAATACCTGAAAAAAATAGGGTTTATAGGTGATGTTGGCGAACGTTTCCGGCGCATTACCACGGAGATCCAAACGTTGCTGTAAGTAAGGCAGGGATTCCGGAAAAGCTTCAAAACCACTGCCATAAACGGCTTGCTTGATAGGGTAGTGGTTTAGGAAAAAATCCACGGCGGGGGCTATGTCGTTTTGATGTAAGGAATGCACCTGCCGCCAAGCACGGGCGGATTGGCGCGTGTCCATATCGGCATATAAATCAATCACCAGCGGTATAAAGCCCGCCCGTTGGGCGGCTTGTGCCAACATGCGGGCGGAGTTGGCGATGATTAGCAGGTGATTGCTCATTCTATGTCGGTTACGGCGTGGCGATTTGTGTCAGGCATTGGTTCTAGCGTTTTGTTAAACAGAGGGCATCCTTTGATGGCGTGTTATCTCTATCCTAAGGCATCGTTACATTGCATCCAATGCCGTCTTGTATTGGGCCAGCTTTTTTTGGATATGGGGGGTGCCAGGGCAAAGTTTATCGGCCTGCTGCAATAACCGGTACGCAAGTTCAATATCTGCCTTTTCGACATGTAATGCCAAATCCCTCCAAATATCAGATTGGTTAAATGACGGGCCGGCAGGGGACTTTGCCATCTGTTGTGTAGCCAAATCCATCACTGCATCGATACCCGCCAATGCAATGCCTTCCAGTTCTTCGTAAGAGGGTTTGATGCCGCCCGTCGGTTGGGCGACTTTGTCATCAAAGGCGGCCGCATCCCAATAGCGTTGATCGGCAATGAATTTCCCTTTGCAGTCTTCATCAATAAAATCCAGTAGGGCAAGATTACTGTCCCGAGTTTCTTCGATAATTGTTTTTATATGGGCCGGGTCGAGCACCCAATCCGCTTCGCCTTCGAGTTTCAAATGTTTTTCAAGGATAAAATCTATTGCCGAAGCATGGGGGCTAGGGCGCAACCGCTTATGTGTTTGGAACAGGCGCAAAATGCCATTAGGCAAACTCTTATTTGCCATGGCGTGCGGTGCTTGGTGCACCTGTTTATCCAAGCGGATCACGCTTGAAAAATCGTCCAGCAAATTGTTGTCCAGCAAGCGGACATGGACACGATTAACCCAGCTTAAGCCATTAAGTTGCCTAATTTTTTTTTCATATTTGACGGCGCTGACCGATTGGGCCACCCAGTCATCCAATTCTTGATTAGCCCAGGCCCCCCACTGCCACCAAGAGCTATTGACCCGCGTGACCGGTGGCCTTATATAGATAATAAAGTCCACCTCAAGCTTATTGTTTTGAAAAAAAGAAATGCCATCCCATTCTGCTTTTTTATTGCTCCAGCTTTCTTGCGAAAGGACAACATGATTTTTTTCTAGCAGCCCGATAAGCTGGTCTCCGACCGCATTAAAATACTCTTCGGGTGATGGTTTCATCAGCGGAAAGGGTATGGAAGTGATCGAACCGCTGTGGTTTTGACCCGCAAGTTGCGTTAGTTCCTTGCCATAAAGGACGCGCCGGTCATTAGTAAGCGCAGCATAAACCATATCATTGCCGTTTTCGCATTTGAATTTTTCGTAACGGGAAAGGAAGGCTTGGATAGAACTGCTGCCGCATTTACCAAAGCCAGCATGGAGATATAATTTTTTCATCTATTATCCTGAATAATGGGCAATCAATTGGGGAGCAGGCTCAATACCAGTGAGTAATGGGCCGTCATCACAAAACAGTTTTTACCACGTTAGACCCATTGCCGATAAATTTTGGGGTAAGCCCGCTGGCATCAATGGTAAAATCCAAAGCTCACAAGCTATTATATTAAAGGAAACCATGAGTCAAATTACGATTGAACACAACCCTAGCCAGGAACGTTTGGAAGCATTGGGTGTTGCCAACTGGCCTATCTGGGAAAAGGAAATCTCGGCTTTCCCGATAGATTTTGATGAAACAGAAACTGCCTATGTCCTGGAAGGCGAAATTATTGTCACCCCGGTTGGAGGGGAGCCTGTCCGCATTGTACCGGGTGATTTGGTGATGTTCCATCAAGGTTTGGACAGCCATTGGGAAGTGGTCAAACCCTTGCGCAAACATTACCATTACGATTGATTGCCGGTTTTCAATGTCATAAAAAGGCATCCATAGGATGCCTTTTTTATTGTTGCCATCACTTATGTTTTGATAAGGCCAAATTGGAAAATTATCATGGAAATGCACCAACAACCCCAACCAATAAAATCATGGGGCGTCTTGCTGGCCACTTGCCTGATCTGTTACCTGGTATTGGCGTCATTGATTTTATGGGTTGGGCGGGGGACTTTTGGCGCCTTCATGCTGGGGTTGGCATTTGCTGTTTACGTCGGATTACCCTCATTTTTCATTGCCTTGGCCGGGTTTGTTGCCGGGAAACTCCTCAACAAACAGCAATGGCTTGGCTACGCTAGGAAAGGGATGGCCGTTTCAGGTTTTATTGTCGCCTTAGTGATCCCGCTTTGGGGTTCAAATGAGGTGGCCCGTCATGATGTCAGGCAGGCACAAGCGTTTTGTGAAGCCCTTGCGCCTGTATTAGATGCGCAAAAAGCCTCGGCGGGCGCCTATCCGGCAAACCTTGCTAAGCTTATGCCCCCAAAAGGGCTGCCCTGGCTGTTTAAGGACGATAGTTTTTATTTTTCAGACGGCTTGATGTTTAAGTTTTCTGTGCCGGATGAGGCCGGGCTGATGGGTGGCTGGGAGTACACAAGCTCCAACCGGACTTGGCAACATTGGGATTAAAACGAATAAATTATCCATTGCAGGCTACTCATGAAAACTTTCTTTTCGTTCCAGGCCTTTTTGTTGCTTTTGGGCTTATGCCTGACGGCCAGGGCTGAAAACCCGCAAATGACGACCGTGCAAGGCCTCATCCATGAGCAACGCACCGATGTGAAATCACTGTCATCATGGAATGCGCCGGGTGACCCGTTTTATGTTGTTGAAAGCGACGGCGGCGGACAGAATTTACCCCTTGATATTGTTCTCCTTCCTTCAAAACATGTCAGCACCGAAAAATTGCAGAAATTTGCCGGACACTATGTGGTGTTAACAGGTTATTACAGCGGAGGGAAACGTCCTGATACCCCATTAGCCAGCACCATCGGACAAGTCCCGATTGAGCCAAAATTCGAGAGAACCCCCCAAGGCGAGTGGGCCAACGCGGATTGGCAAGTGATGAAGCGTGGCTCAGGTTTTGTCGTGCTAGCCATTGCTAAAGCATCCCCGATTAAAATGACCATACCGGGTGCGGTGGTGGATTATGAATGGGCCCATGCATCCAGCCGCTTGGCGGTATTGGTTGTGGATGGGCGACAGCAGGGCAGGGTGATGGTCATTGATGCCGGGCAAACCACACCGGTCGCCGAATTCGCGATACCCCAGGCCTACCGTCCACGTTGCTTTGCTTGGTTGGGCGATGATGCCGGTTTCCTGCTGGCGATGGCTAAGCCGGAACATGAAGATGACGTGGTGGAGGATAATTTTTACCGTTATACCTTTGCCGGGCGACAATTTGAAACGGTGTATCAGGATATTGAACGCCAGTTCGCGCATGTCTTTAGCATCGAAGTGGATCAAGGCTCAAGTTTTTGGGCGGCGGCCTCGGTTGGCGAAGGCCATCCGGATCTGGCGGTCTATCAGGATGCAAGGACGGTGCTGATGACGGATGTCTACCCAGGCTCCATCGCCCCCTTGTTCTGGCAAGACCATCATCTCTGGGCTGTGACTGAGGCATACCTTGAATTTGGGTTTACCCGAAATGAACGCGCCAGGCATCCACATTTTAATACGCGGCAATATCCCGAACGGGACTGGGGTGACGTTGTTGCTTATCGGATTGATCCCGCAACCCAACAATCTGTGCGTGGCAAGACCGAAATGGCGGACTTGCAAGCCGCTTTAGATATGTCCCATGACCATCGTTACCGTGCCGGGCTAACCCGTAATGAAAGCTCTGTCACCCTAACCATCGTCCCACAAGCACCCCAGTAAGCCATATCGGATATTAACGGTTGATGTCAGGGGTCACGGATGGATATAGACGCTTAGGCCAGCATTGACACGGCTGAACAAATCAGCGACATCGGCGTTTTTCATACGGATGCAGCCATGTGATTCGGGCAACCCCGCCATCAACTCATCCGGGCAGCCGTGTATGTAAATATAACGCCAGGCGGTGTCGACATCACCGTAACGGTTACGCCCTGGCTCCAATCCGCCTAGCCATAATATGCGGGTGAGTATCCAGTCGCGCTCCGGATATTGCTGTTTAAGGGCTTGGTTATAGATTTCCCCAGTGGCGCGCCTTCCAATGAACACGGCGTTCAAAGGCTGGCCAGCGCCTATTTTAGCGCGGATTTTATGCCAACCCAGCGGCGTGCAATAACTGCCTTTTTGTGCGCCCGTACCTTTTTTTGCCGTGGAGACAGGATACGTTTGGACAATCTGATGGTTCTCAATGATTGCTAGCTGTTGGGCACTGATAGAAATATCGAGAAAATCGGCAGGGGAAATTGGGTTGGGATCGGTCATATCCGGGGCTTTAAAATAGTGGCCAATAGGCTTGGCTAACAGCAATGGCGGCAACATCAGCGCATGAAGCTGATTTCAGTGCTTTTTGTGCCGGTGTTATTTTTTTTGATAACCGCCAAGTCACAATCTCCCCGTCCCCCCCAGTTAGATGCGAGGAAAGCATAATTGTGGTCGGTCACATGCTGTGGCGTGCCTGTTTGTAATAAATAGTGCTGAAAGTTCGTCGCACCTGACAAGACGCTCACTTCTGTGCTGCCCGTACCCGTATTATTTTTTTTGACAATAATCAAATCAGGCCAGCCATCATTATTCCAATCCGCGACGGCAAAGTTGAAACTGTCATCAGTTTGGTGCAAGGCCGTACCGGTTTGCAGCAGATATTCCTGATAATTGGACGAGCCTGATAAGATGCTGACTTCAGTGCTACCCGTGCCTGTATTATTTTTTTTGATAATGAACAAATCGGGCCTGCCATCCCCTGTCCAATCGGCAACTGCGAAACTAAAATTCCCATCGGTCTGATGCAAAGGCGTCCCGGTTTGCAATAAATATTGCCGGAAATTGGTTGCGCCCGATAAGACGCTAACCTCGGTGCTGCCCGTACCCGTATTGCTTTTTTTGATGATGACCAGATCCTGCCAACCATCTTTGTTCCAGTCTGCGACGGCAAACTCAAAACTATGGTCAGTCTGGTGCAGGGCGGTGCCAGTTTGCAGCAGATAGTGTTGATAATTGGAATCGCCTGACAAGATGCTGACTTCTGTGCTGCCCGTGCCGGTGTTGCTCTTTTTGATGATAAATAAATCCGGGCGGCCATTGCTGTTCCAATTTCCTAACGCGAAGGCAAAGGAATCATCAGTTTCGTGCAAGGCAGTACCCGTTTGGAGGATATAGTTTTGAAAATTTGCAGCCATAAAATTAATTTGTTTACAAAATGAAGGAAGTGGTGGATTAGGGATGTTTTGACGACTGATGTTGCAGCAAAAATAATACCAAAAAGAGCTTACACGTTTGACAAGCCTTTGCTGGCATGCAAGAGCCAGCTAACGGGGATCCTCAGACCTATACCAAAGGGGATAGGTCAAAATTGGCCGTCATGTTTTTGAAAATGACGGCGATTGGCCTGTGTGTCTAGCAACAATCTACATTATTTTTGTGAATAAATTCACCTTTTTTGAAAATTTTTCTGGGTTCAAAAAATATTACCAACTTACTGTGACAAACAATTTACAAACTCAGCGAAATTAACTCCTTCCTCCACCCGACCATCAATCCGAAACGACTAAAACAACCGCCTGCACCGCAATCCCTTCCTTACGCCCTTCAAACCCCAATTTCTCCGTTGTCGTAGCTTTGACGTTGATGCAATCGATCGCCACTTGCAAATCTTCGGCAATGTTCTGGCACATTGCCGCGATGTGCGGGGCCATTTTGGGGGCTTGGGCGATGATGGTCATGTCGGCGTTGACCAGTTGGTAGCCTTTTTCCTGGACGATGTTATAAACATGGCGGAGCAGGACGCGGCTGTCCGCGCCTTTAAACTCAGGGTCGGTGTCGGGGAAGTGTTTGCCGATGTCGCCCAAGGCCACCGCGCCGAGCAGCGCGTCGCACAGGGCGTGCAGCACGACATCGCCATCGGAATGCGCTTCCAGGCCTTGTCCGTAGGGGATGGTCACGCCACCTAAAATAATGTGGTCGCCCTCGTTAAAACGGTGGACATCGTAGCCTTGGCCTATGCGTATCATTGTTGTTGCTCCATATAAAAGTTGGCGAGCGCCAGATCTTCGGGACGGGTGATTTTGATATTGTCGGGGCGGCCTTCAACAATTTTGGGTTGTTGGCCTTGCAGTTCCAAGGCGCTGGCTTCGTCGGTGATTGCCGGATTGCCTTGGTGCATCTCCAAAGCATTTTTTAGGGCTTGGTAACGGAACATTTGCGGGGTCAATGCCCGCCAAATATGGCTTCTGTCCAACGTGCCGAGGATACTGCCTTTATCGACGTTTTTTAGGGTGTCGTGCGAAGCCAACGCTAAGATGCCGCCAACGTCGTCATCGCGCAAAGTGCCGATAAGCAGGTGGATGTCGCTGGCGGTGATGCACGGCCTTGCCGCGTCATGCACCAGCACCCAATCATCATCGGCCGCCAGATGCCGCAAGGCGGTCAGGGCGGATAGCACGGAATCAGCGCGCTCGATGCCGCCTTTGGCACGGATAATTTGCGGATGGCTGGCGACGGGCAAATCTGGCCAGTAGCCGTCGTCTTCGGAAACCGCCACGGCGATGCCGGCAAAAGCTTCAGATTGCAGCAAGCGGCTTAAGGTATGTTCAAGTACGGTTTTGCCGCCCAGTTCGAGATATTGTTTCGGGCGGCCCGCGTTCATCCGCTTGCCTACGCCAGCGGCCGGGACAACGGCCCAGAATTTTTGTGGTCGGGTCATTATGAGAAGGTTTTGTGGTGGTTTAGGTCAGACCGGAACGGGAAGGCCCGTTCCGTAACGTTTTTGATGTCCGTAGGGGATGATAAAACGTTACGGTTACGGTTGCAAACCCGTTACCCGATAAAAGCTAAACCGTTTCGGCTTGGGTTTTATGATGGTCCTCGCCCAACATCAGGTACACGGCAGGCACGACGAACAAGGTGAAGAAAGTGCCGATGGCGATGCCGGTGGCAATCACCAGCCCCATGCTAAACCGTGACACCGCCCCTGCGCCCGTTGCCATAATCAAGGGCAACACGCCCAGCACCATAGCCGCCGTGGTCATCAGGATCGGGCGCAAACGGATGCTGGCGGCGGATTCTATCGCTTCGCGCTTGCCCATGCCTTCTTTTTGGCGGTTGTTGGCAAATTCCACGATCAAGATGCCGTGTTTGCTGATCAGGCCCATCAAGGTGACCAAACCCACTTCGGTATAAATGTTCAATGTCGCATTGCCGATGCCTAAGGCGATAAAAACTAACGCCCCGGCAATTGACATCGGTACGGACACCAGAATGATCAGCGGGTCGCGGAAACTTTCAAATTGCGCCGCCAAGGCCAAGTAAATGATGATGAGCGCAAACAGGAAAGTAAACACAAACCCGCTGGACTCTTTGATCAATTGCCGCGATTGCCCCGCATAGTCGATGCTGTAAGTCGGCGGCAACACCTTTTTGGCAATGTCCTGCAAAGTCGCCAACGCGTCACCCAAGGTCACGCCAGGAAAAGGCACGCCCACGATCATCACGTCATTGGTGCGCTGGAAGTGGTTCAGCAACCGCGGCACGATTTCGGTGCTGAGCGTCGCAATAGTCGACAAGGGCACGCTACCGCCATCGGCGGTACGGATGGGGTAATCCAGCAATTGCTCGGGGTTCAGGCGGAATTTTTGTTGTATCTGCGGGATGACCTTGTAAGACCGCGCATCAAGGCTGAAATAATTGACATAACCGCCGCCAAGCATTGACGCCAAGGAAGCGCCGACATCCTGCATGGTCAAGCCCAACAAGGCCGCCTTATCCCGGTCAATGTTCAGGCGGGTTTGCGGTTGGTCGTAACGCAAGTCGCTGTCGACAAAAATAAACCGCCCGCTTTTACGTGCTTCCTCCATAAATTGTTCATGGACAATGTTCAGCTGTTCAAAAGATTCGTTGCTGCCAATAATGAACTGCACGGGCATGCCGCTGCTGCCGGGCAAAGGCGGCGGTTGGAAAACGGCGGCTTTGACCCCGGCGATTTTGTTCAAATCGTTTTGCACTTGCGGCAGCATTTGCGTGGCGGTTTGCGGGCGCTCATGCCAGGGTTTTAGCACCATCCCGGAAATGGAGGAACCCGGGGCTTCGAGTTGGAAAACATGGTCGGTTTCGGTGTATTGATGGAACGCCTCATAAATCTGTTGGCTATACATCAGGCGTTGCCCCAACGTGGCGTCGGGGGCGGTGTTGGCGATGCTGATGATGACACCTTGGTCTTCCTGCGGGGCCAGTTCGCTTTTGGCGTTGGCGTACAGGAAATAGATGCTGCCCAGGATGATCAGTGAAAACACCGCGGTCACCGGCAAATAATTCAACGTGGCGTGGAGCAAACGCCCGTACATTTTGCTCAGGCGGTTAAAATTCCGGTCTATCCAATCCACCAAACGCTCTTCCCAGCCGCTACGGTCATGCTTGTGGACTTTTAATAACCGTGAGCTCATCATCGGCGACAAGGTCAGGGCGACAATGGCCGACACCGTGACGGCACCGACCACGGTGAACGCGAACTCAGAAAACAAGGCTCCCGTCAAACCGCTTTGGAAGCCGACGGGCACATAGACGGCGATCAGGACGATGGTCATGGCGATGATGGGGCCGGTCAATTCCTTCGCCGCCAACAGTGCCGCCGGAATCGGCTCCATGCCGTCTTCCAGATGGCGGTTGACGTTCTCGACGACGATGATCGCATCATCGACCACCAAGCCTATCGCCAACACCAACGCCAACAACGTCAGCAAGTTGATGGAGAAGCCGAAGATCAGCATCATCGTGAACGTGCCGATCAGCGACAAAGGGATGGCGATGACCGGAATCAGCACCGAACGCGGCGAACCCAAAAACGCAAACACCACCAAGGTGACGATAATCAGGGCTTCAACCAGCGTATGGACCACTTCATGGATGGAGCTATCGACAAACTTGGTCGAGTCATAAACGATTTTTCCGTTCATCCCTTCCGGCAGTTGTGCCTGGATGTCAGGGAACACCTCGCGCACCCGTCCGATCACGTCCAACAAATTCGCGCTGGGGGCGATTTGCAGGCCAATATAAACCGCCTTGTCACCATCGAAAGACACGCTGGACTCGTAATCATCCGCCCCTAGAGTGACGTTGGCGACATCTTTCAGGCGGATGATCGCGCCACCTTGCTGCTTGATAATCAGTTCCTTAAATTCGGCGACCGAATGCAAACCTGTCGATGCGGTCAGGTTGACCTGCACCATTTGCCCTTTGGTTGTCCCAACGCCTGCGATAAAGTCATTTTGTTTCAAGGCATTGCTGACATCGGTGGCGGTCAGCGCATAGGCCATGAGCTTGTCGGGGTCTAACCAGGCGCGTAAGGAGAAGTTTTTGCTGCCCAATAATTCGGCTAACTGGATGCCTTCCACCGATTGCAAACGCGGCTGCACGGTGCGCACCAGATAATCGGTGATATTGTTGGCGGGCAAGGTGTCGCTGGAAAAACCGATGTACATCGCGTCGATGGTTTCACCAATTTTCACGTTTATGACCGGACGTTGTGATTCCGGCGGCAGTTGGTTGAGCACCGAATTCACCTTGGCGTTGATTTCGGTCAAGGCTTTGTTCGGGTCAAAATTCAGGCGCAAATTGGCGGTGATGGTGCTGACGCCGTTTTGGCTGATGGAGGTGATGTAGTCAATGCCATTGGCTTCGGCGATCACGGTTTCCAATGGCGTGGTGATAAAGCCCGCGATGACATCCGGGTCTGCGCCGTAATAGGCCGTAGTGACGGTGACCACGGCGTTCTCGGTGCGAGGGTACTGCAACACAGGCAAGCTGGTCAGCGAACGCAAGCCCAGCACCAGCAACATAATGCTGATGACCATTGACAAAACAGGGCGGCGGATAAAAATGTCGGTTAGGTTCATAGTGGCCTACTGGTCAATAGGTTGGGGGGCAGGGTCATTGCTGGGCAGCTGGGTATTGTTGACCAACACCGTGGTACCGTTATGCAGTTTGACTTGTCCGGTCGTGACAACGGTGTCCCCATCTTTGATGCCTTTGAGAACGCTGATCTGGTCGCCGCGTGCCGCGCCAGTGGCCACAAACACCTGATGCGCGACCAATTTGGCTTGGCCTTTATCATCCTTGCCCTTGTCTTCAACCACAAAGACACTCGCGCCCAAGGCATTAAAGCTGATTGCGGTGCGCGGTACCGTGATCAAGGGTTGCGCGTCACCCGTGACGACATGCGCCTTGGCATACATGCCGGGTATCAGGCGATGGCCAGGATTTTTCAAGGTGGCGCGGACTAGGACATTGCGCGTGTTGCGGTCGACTTTGGGGTCAATCACACTGATTACGCCAGCAAAATCTTGTGCCGGATAAGCATCGGTTTTTAAGTTGACGGATTGCCCGATTTTTAACACCGCGAGGTTTTGCTGCGGCAAGTAAAAGTCGGCGTAGACCGTATCGAGGTTTTGCAAGTTGGTGATGCTCACCCCGGCATCAAGGAATTGCCCGGGGTCGATGTTGCGGATGCCCAGTTGCCCGGCAAACGGGGCGCGGATGGTTTTTTTATCCACCAATGCCTGTTGCGCGGCGACATTGGCGAGGGCGATGTTCAAATTCGCCCTGTCGATGTCCACCGTCTGCTGGCTGATGGCTTTGGCGTGAAATTGCGCTTCGGAACGCCGGAAAGTGATGCGCGCCAATTCGGCGGTGGCGTTGAGCGATTTCAATTTGGCGATTTCGTCATCGGCCCGCAATTGCACCAGCGGCGCATGGGCGGCGACGTTATCACCTTGTTTGAACTGGATTTCACTCACCAGCCCCGCCACTTCTGAGCTCAGTTCGACACCTTGGGCGGCGCGTAGCGTACTGACGGCTTCAAGTTCCGGTAACCAGTCTTGGAAACTGGCGGTGATGGTTGAAACCGTTTGCGGCGGTTCGCCTTGGGACATCATGAATTGCTTGATCATGCGCCCTTTGAATTCGATAAAACCAAACACACCGCCCAGCACCACGCCGACAACGATGAGCATAATGAGCATACGCTTAACCATCTTATTTTCCTGTTCGAAATTGTTCGTTGATGTTTAATGCCGTCCACGAAATGCACGAAAGGCACGAAAAAATTTGTTGTTGGCGGATCCTGTCATAGGCCGGGGCTGGGCGGGGAATCCCCCATCCTTGCCTATGGGTTATTTTCCTGTTCGAAATTGTTCAAATTGTTCCAGTAAGGACGTGGGTTTCTTGGTTTTAGGCTGGTTGTCCGTAAGCGTTTTGGCCAAATCCGCCCGTTGCCACCAACCGCCGCCTAAGGCCAAAAACAAAGCCGCGGTGTCACTGAGTTGCGTGGCCTTGGCTTTGATTTGCCCAAGCCGCGCTTGCTGGTCATTGTGTTGGGCGGTCAATAAATCCAAATAACTGACCGCGCCAATGAGGAATTGGGTTTGGGTCAGCTCCAGGGTTTCATGGGCGGCACGTTGCGCGGATTCCTGGGTTTTTAGTTCTTCGGCATCGTATTGCAGGGCGTTTAGGGTGTCCGCGACATTTTTAAAAGCCGTTAAAACCGTGCTGCGGTATTGTTCGGCGATTTGTTGGTATGCGGCTTTGGCGGCCCTGCGCTGATGCGTCAATTGCCCGCCGTGGAAAATCGGCTGCGCCAAATTGGCGGTCATGTTCCAAATGTCGCTGCCTGGGGCGAACAAATTCCCCGCTTCCGTGGCAATCGTGGACACATTGGCCCTCAGCGTAAAATCAGGGAAGACGCTGGCGATCACCACGCCGATTTGCGCGCTGGCGACGTGTAACAGGGCTTCTTGGGCGCGGATGTCAGGGCGTTGTTCGACCAATTTGGACGGTAAGCTGAGCGGCAAATGGTCCGGCAGGGTGATTTCCTCAAGCTTGAACTGTGCCGCCAAATCGGTGCTGGGGAATGTGCCGACGAGCACTTTCAGGCGGTTGCGCAATTGCGCGAGTTGCTGTTGCAAGGGCGGCAAAGTAGTTTTGGTCTGTTCCAAGGCCGATTGCTGCGCCAATATCGCCGTTTTTGACGTGCTGCCCAACTCAAATTGCTGTTTGATCACGTCCAATTGTTGAGCCTGCGAAGCGATCATTTCTTGGGTCGCATCAATTTGCGCCCGTATGGAGGCTTCTTGCACCGCCGTTGTGACGATGTTTGACGCTATCGTCAAAAACGCGCCTTCCAATTGGAAACGCTGGAATTCCGCTTGGGCATCAAGGCTTTCGATTTGCCGGCGGATGGCCCCGAACACGTCCAGCGTATAAGAGATGCCTAACGAGGTGTTGTAAAGGTTGTACACCGACCCTTTAAAATTGGGGTTACCAAATTGTGCGCCGGAAATTTGCTGGCGGGTCGCATAGCCCGTCGCGTCGATGGCCGGCCATAACGAGCCTTCCTTGGACGAAGTGTTTTCTTGCGCCTGGACTAAGGTGGCATGTGCCGATTGCAAATCCGGGTTGTGCTTGATCGCCTGTTCAATCAGCAGGGTCAAGGGTTTGGAATGGAACAGCGTCCACCATTGCCCCGGCAATTCTTTGCCCAACCGCAAGGCTTTGACCGCGTGTTCCGCTTCGGCCTTATCCGTGTAAGCCGGAACATCGGGGCTGGCCGGACGTGTGAAATCAGGCCCCAATGTGCAACTGGACACTGTCATCATGCCCGCCATCAGCACTAGGCGTAAGCCTTGCGGTCCGGCGCTTGGCGTCTTTAAGGGATAACCCCGTCGTTTGGATAGCATGTAATATCTTCCCCTTGGATAGATGGTCTGTGCCGAAGCAGGTTAGCGGGTTAAATCGTGGGCGCCGTGGCTTGCCGGATCCGGGCTTTATTTAGTGATCAAACCATTAAGCAACAGGTCGGCCACATGGTTGGCGATCGCTTCAGGTTCTGCATACTCAGGCCGCCAACCTGGAAAATGTTTGTTCAATGGCTGGTGGTCGACATAAATTTTCACCAAACCAATAATCGACGTCGCCACCAGATAGGGATCCCGTTCCGGGGCCAATTCCGCCGCCAATTGCAACAGCAAATCAAACTGGTTTTTAAACACGCCCTGCGCCAATAACTGCATACGTTCAGGGTCGGCTTCCATAATCTCGCGCTGCACCAAACGGCAAAACGTATTGTCTTGCGACATGACTGTGATTAACGCACGGATGAATTTTTTCAGTTTTTCAACGGTAGGGCATTCCGCTTCCCACACCTGGGCAAAAACCGCCTCTTTGCCAGAAAACGCATAGCGGGTCGCCGCTAAATACAGCGCGTTTTTATCCGGGAAATGATGGTAGATGGCCGCGACACTCATATCAACGCTAGCCGCCAACTGCCGCATCGACAGTCCGGAATAGCCTTTTTCGGCAAACAACATGATGGCGGCACTTAAAATTTTTTCTTTGGAAGTCACTTTTCTTATAACCCTAACGAACGTTCGGTAAAATAGTATCACCGAAACTTTAATCGGCAAACCTTTTTTGGCCATGCCGTCGTAAAGCCGCTACCAGGCAACGCTTTTGCCAGCCGGACATCGGCATTGAAAAGTTTCTGAATATTTCCCTATCGCTTACAATAGCCGGCACCATCCTTTTCCCATCACCGTATTGGCCGCCGCCATCAAGCCAGGTGATTGCACTGACCCACCGTAATACACACAAATGAAAAAATTAAGATGCGCCGTGATTGGCACCGGTTATTTAGGTAAATTCCACGCCGAAAAATACGCCTCCTTACCCGATTGCGAACTCGTCGCCGTGGTGGATGTCAACCCCGCCGCCGCCAGCTCCGTCGCCGACAAACACGGTGCGCAAGCCCTCATTGATTACCAATCATTGCTCAATGGTTCAATCGACGCGGTCAGCATTGTCGTGCCCACGACCTTGCACCATCGTGTCGCCAAAGATTTCCTCAATGCGGGTGTGCATGTGCTGGTGGAAAAACCCGTCACCGTCACCGTCGCCGAAGCCGATGACCTGATCGCCACCGCCGCCGCCAAAAATTTGATTTTGCAGGTCGGGCATCTGGAACGCTTCAACCCCGCCGTGTTGGGGCTGGACAAAGACGAAAAACCGCTGTTCATCGAATCGCACCGCTTGTCGCCGTTCAACCCCCGCGCCAACGATGTCAGCGTGGTGCTGGATCTGATGATCCACGACATCGACATCATCTTGGCTTTGGTCGATTCTGAAGTCGAACGCATCGACGCCAGCGGCACTGCGGTATTGACGCAAGGCACGGACATCGCCAACGCCCGCTTGCTGTTCAAAAACGGCTGCGTCGCCAACGTCACCGCCAGCCGCATCAGCATGAAACTGGAGCGTAAAATGCGCCTGTTCCGCCCCAGCTCTTACGTCGCCGTCGATTTCCAAAACAAAACCCTGACCAAACACCGCACTGGCAAAAAAGAAATGTTCCCGGGCATCCCTGAGATTGAAACTGAAGAATCGGTGTTTGAAAGCGGCGATGCTTTGTTGGCGGAGATCCGGCATTTTGTCAGCTGCATCCAAACAGGCAGCAAGCCGTTGGTGTCTGGTGAAGCAGGGCGTAGGGCCTTGGAGACGGCGATCCGGATTACGGGGTTGTTGGGGGAGAAATGAGTTTTTTGTCGGTCGGGAAATATCTGGAAATTGCATTGTTTCCCAGAGTCCCCACGCCGTAACGTGAAGACTCTGTGAAAACATGGGGCGTATTAGTGTGTGTTTGGCATATTCCCCGAATATTGTTGCCACAATAAAAACGGCACTTTTAAATAATCCCTAGCAGGTGCGACCCTAAAACCATTTGGCATAAGAAGCCAATGAAAAAAGCCAGCGTCCGAAAAAACGGGACTCCGAAAGTGTACAACAGCAAATGGATGAGACGGGCGAAAAAATACAGGATGCAAGCATTTGCAGTCAAGGCCGTCGACATCCCTGTCACGTGAACCATCAACACGAGCGGTGCGAAGACCACCAAGTTTTCAACCGCGTTGTCGTGCGCCCGCATCAGCCGCTCGGCCCATTGTGCTTTCGGGCGCAAATCAGGTTGCGGATTCATCAACGCGGGCCAAGGTTGGTCTTCTACCAAACGGTTGACTATATAAGGCACCCAAATGACAGCCGTCATTAGGATGGTTAACGTCAGCCAAAAGAGTTCAACTGATAAAGTTTGCATAATATTCGCTCCCAATGGGGGGTGATTAATAAGGGATGGTGTTTTAGCCGTGCCAAATTCTCCAGCACCCTATTAATGTAGCCTTAATGGCTGTTATTGAATAGTACGCACAAATATTGTATATAGTGTCTTATTTGATACTAATGGACGCAAAAATGCGTAAACAGCGCCACCCAGCCTATACCAATTGTCCTGTTGAAGCGGCCCTTGACCTCATTGGCGGTAAATGGAAAGCGATCATCTTGTTCCGTGTCTTGGAAGAAACCCGCCGTTTTAACGAACTACGAAGGCTGATGCCAGGTTTGACCCAACGCATGTTGACCAATCAATTGCGGGAACTGGAAAGTGATGGCTTGATAAACCGTAAGGTTTACGCCGAAGTCCCGCCCAAAGTTGAGTACTCAATGACGGAATTCGGTAAAACCTTAAGCCCGGTTTTATTTGCTTTAAAAGAATGGTCCGAGGTTCAAATGTTGCCACGCATGAACCAAGCCACTGAAATATTAGATGATTCTTGAGCGATGGCGGGATTTTATCGCCTAATGCGCCCCCTGCTGGCAACCAAGCCGGTCTGGAAATAATCAATGGATGCCCTTCGGGCTGTAACAATGAACTGTTAGATGATTTAAAAGAGTATTCAGCGACTGATTTTGATTGGCTTAGTAGCTCAGGCCTTTATGGCCTGTGGGTTACATCCCACAACCTCAAATTAATAACAAACCACAAAACCGTGGAGATAAGGAAAAAACATGATACCAATGGTAAACCTCAAGGCCCAATACACTGAAATTAAAGACGAAGTCGAACAGGGCTTGGCGCAAACGATAGAAAACTGCTCGTTTATCTTAGGCCCGAACGTGCAGGCGTTTGAGCAGGAATGCGCCGCGTATTTGGGCGTGAAACACGCGCTGGGCGTAGCTTCTGGCACGGACGCGCTGCATTTGGCCTTGTTGGCGGAAGGCATAGGGAAGGGCGATGAAGTCATCACCACGGCGTTTACCTTTATCGCGACCGCGGAAGCGATCAAATACGTGGGCGCAACGCCGGTGTTTGTCGATATTGACCCGCGCACCTTCAACATCGCCCCTGAAGCGATCCTCAAAGCCATCACCTCACGCACCAAAGCCGTGATGCCCGTGCATTTGTTCGGCCAGCCTGCCGATATGGCGCAAATTGTGGAAATTTGCCAAGAACACGACCTAAAATTGATTGAAGATTGCTGCCAATCCTTTGGCGCCAGCGTCAACGGCAAACAAACCGGAGCCATCGGAGATTCAGCAGGGTTTAGCTTTTTCCCTAGCAAAAACTTGGGCGCATTTGGCGATGGTGGCTTGGTCGTCACCCATTCCGACAGCACAGCGGCAAAACTAAAACAACTGCGCAACCACGGCTCCAATGTCCGTTATTACCATGACATCATCGGCTACAACAGCCGCTTGGATGAAATGCAGGCGGTGATCTTGCGGGCGAAACTCAAACGCCTGGAGCAATATAACGAGGGCCGCCGCCGCGCCGCGCACCTTTATTCCAAGCTGATGGCGGATCTGCCGCTTACCACGCCCTTCGAAGACGGTTTGGGGGTGCATGTTTACCATCAATACACATTGTTATCCGAACGCCGCGACGAAATCATGCAAGCCCTGCAAGCCAAGCAAATCGGCTGTGCGGTGTATTACCCAGTGCCGCTACATCAGCAAATTGCCTTTAAGGAAGAGTGCGAAGGCATGTCGTTGCCAGTAACCGAATCCGTCGCCGCCAACTGCTTCTCCCTACCGATTTGTCCATTTTTAAAAGACGAAGAAATTCACGAAATTGTTGATGTCATTAAAAGCGTCTTTTAGTGGTTTTAGATTGGGGTAAACCCAAAAAATGTAGGGTGGGCAATGCTTTTCTGCCCACCATTTGCCATGACAAGGTGGGCAGAAAAGCGTTGCCCACCCTACCATAAGCGTACAAAAGCCCTCCATGTCAAAACCCTTAACCGTAATGTTCAGTGCCGGTGAATCGTCCGGTGACCAACACGCCGCCAATCTGTTTCTGGAGCTGAAAAAACAACTGCCAGACCTTCAGGGCATTGGCATGGGCGGCACAAAAATGGCGGAAGCGGGTGTCGATATCCGTTATGACTCGGCGGCTATCGCGGTTATCGGCGTGGTGGAAGTCATTAAGCATTACGGAGAAATCCGTCGCGCCTTGGCCTTGATGCAAAACCTCATCGCCAGCGAGCGGCCTGATTTGCTGGTGTGCGTCGATTACAAAGAATTCAACTTCAAACTGGCGAAGTTTGCCAAACAGCAAGGCATCAAAGTCCTGTTTTACGTCAGCCCGCAAGTCTGGGCCTGGCGGGCAGGGCGGGTGAAGCAATATGGCAAAGTCATCGACATGATGGCGGTGATTTTCCCGTTTGAAACCGCGTATTACGAAGCTGAAAACGTGCCCGTGCGTTATGTCGGGCATCCGTCGGTCGATAAGGTCAAACCGCAACGCAGCAAAACCGAGGATTTGCTGGCCTTTGGATTAACGGAAGGCAAGCCCATTGTCGGCTTGTTACCAGGCAGCCGCGCCAATGAAATCAAACGCCTGTTGCCTGTCATGCTACTAGCCGCCGAGCAATTGCACAAACTTGTGCCTGGCCTGCAATTTATCCTGCCGCAAGCCGATGCCATCTCGGATGCCTTGCTAAACAGCCACTTATCACAAACTACGGTCAACGTGACCGTCATCAAACACCAGCCCTACGATGTCATCCAATGCTGTGATGCGGTCATGACCACCTCCGGCACGGCAACCCTGGAAATCGTCTTGCTGGGCGTGCCGATGCTGATTTGCTACAAACTCGCCGCCATCACCTATTGGCTAGGCCGCTGGCTGGTCAAAACCCCGTTCATCGGCTTACCGAACATTGTCGCCGGCAAGCTAATCATCAAAGAATTCATCCAACACGAAGCCAATCCCGAAAATCTAGCCACCGAAATGCTGAAAATGTTGACCGATGGGCAATATGCCGGACAAATGCGTAAGGATTTGGCGGATGTTAAAGCGGAACTGGGGCAGGGCGGTGCGTCAAGGAATATGGCGGATTTGGTTGTGGGGATGCTTTTAGGTGACTGACCCCATTATGATTGACCACAAGCAAGCCCATCAAGACGGCTACGCCTTGCTGCGTGGGGCGATCCCGACCGGATGGTTGGATGAGCTTCGTGCTGCGTTCGATGCGGGCGTGATGCCTTCGGATCAATGGCCCGTGCCGCGTGGGGCGGACTGGCGCCATTCGTTGTTAGACCTCGACCCGAACGTGCAGGCCGTGTGCCGCCTGCCGGAGCTGCTGGCCGTGGTCGGCGGGCTGATTGGCGAACGGTTCTTCCTCTCGCAAGTGGAAGGGCGCGAGCCCTTGGCGGGCGGCGGCTACCAGAACCTGCACCGCGACCTGTCGGCCCAACGGCCAGGCGATACGGTGAATGCCATCGCCTATTTCGACGATTATGGCTACGAGAACGGCGCGACCCGTATCGTCCCCGGCAGCCACCGCCCTACACAGGATGAACCGCCGTTTGACTTCAATGACGAGTCCCGGTCGGTGCAGCTCTCAGGCTCCGCTGGCGACATCCTGGTGTTCGATGCCGATCTGGTGCATGCGGGCAGCTTGAACCCGACTGGCGCGCGCCGCCGCTCCATCCTGATCGGCTATTTCGCCGGGCCGCTCTACGCTACACATCTCGAAACGGTGAGTCTCCGCAACATCCGAATGGATAAGGTTGGCTGGTTTGATCCGCCGGGGCTTGTCTTTGGCGAGTGACAGCGGGCAAGGTGGGAATAATCCCGTATTGCGCTACCGCTCCATACGGGTCACGTCTGGAAGGCGGGGTTGTTTGGAAGAAAATTGGTAGTGCTTGCCCAGGCAATGATCCAGCCATTTTTGCAAAAAGTAATTCAGCCGCCATTTGTAATTCATGATGTCGCGGCTTTTGCGGGGATCGGGGAAAACCCGCGCCACCCGCGCCCTGGCATGGTCGCTTAACACTTCCGCTAGCCGCGCATCCAAGTACACGCGGATAATCACCGCCGGGGCCATGAGTTCGTTGGTGTTGTTGCTAAAACAATGGCTGAGTTCGACGGTTTTGGTGTACGGCGTTTCTTCTATCACTTCCAGATACAGCGTGGTTTGCGAAGCCGCCAACCCTATCGCCGCTTCTTTGATATCCGACAGATCAGGAATCAGGCGCAGCAATTTCTGGAAGTTGGATTCGCAAATTTGCTCCAGGCAATACGAGGTGTTGACGGGCAGGAAGACGCTCATGGCCTGTCAGTTTTCATGGTAACAGGCATACGCGCTGGCGGTTTCCCACAGCGCTACCTGGGCGACGTTGAAGCCGGATTGTTTGAGGTATTGGTAGAGCATTTTGCTCAATACTTCGGCGGTGGGGTGTTCATCCAAGGCCATAAAGCGTTCGTTCTGGGCCGTTAGCATCGGGATGATGGGGTCGTCTTTGTGCAGCAAAAAATTATGGTCCAGGTTTTCATCAATGTATTTTTCCACGCAATCGCGGATGTCGGCAAAATCACAGACCATGCCCTGCCCGTCCAAGGTTTCCTGCTGGATGGTGATTGACGCTTTGACACTATGCCCATGCAAATGGCGGCATTTTCCGGCATGGTTCATTAGGCGGTGCCCGTAGCAAAAATAAACTTCTTTGGTAATGCTGTACATAAAATCTGACAAATCGGCGGGGGGTAAAGAGGGAGGCAGTTTACTATAATTCGTCGCCTTTGCGGGTATGATTTACTTATCCACGCCACGAAGGGCGTGTAAAACTGTTAATTTTTATCTTTCCGTCTTGAGGTTCCCATGCCTGAAAAACTAACGCCCAGCGCCGTTATTGCCGCCGAACAGCCCGCACGCAGCAAACCTTCGGTATATCCTGAACCGTTCGCGTCGCGGATGGCGGGCAGGGAGAAACAGCCGCTGGGCGATGTCTTCGGCCTGAGCAACTTTGGTGTCAACCTCACGCGTTTGGCCCCTAATGCGGTTTCGGCATTGCGCCATGCCCACAGCAAACAAGACGAATTTGTCTATATCCTCCAAGGCCAACCGACACTGCACACCGACGAGGGCCGGACTTTGCTATCGCCCGGCATGTGCGCAGGTTTTAAGGCGGGTACAGGCAACGGGCATTGCCTAATCAATGAAACGGACGAAGACGTTGTCTACCTTGAAGTCGGCGACAGGACGCCAGGGGACGAAGGCAGTTATCCCGATGACGACCTCAAGGCCTTGCTTGTTGAAGGGGTTTGGCGGTTTTTCCACAAAGACGGCATACCCTATCCGTGACCGAAGGCCTTTAGTTGCAATGGCATGGCAACGGGCCTTCCTTGATGGGCGGCTAGCCACGCCAGCAAAAAATTACAATTTATGTTTAGAATAAATCGCCAATTTTCTATAAAATCTACGGTTTACCTTTAATTCGTCATAGCGCATCTTCATGGATTTAAAATTTCTCGATTTCGAACAACCTATCGCTGAATTGGAAGCGAAAATCACCGAACTCCGCAATGTGGAATTCGACAACAGCATCAATATTTCTGATGCCATCAAACAATTGGAAGATCGAAGCCGCTCGCTGACCGAAACCATTTTTGCCGAACTGTCCGATTGGCAAATTTCCCAGCTTTCCCGCCATCCAGGCCGTCCGTATACGCTGGATTATATCGGGCTGATGATGACTGATTTCCACGAATTGCATGGGGATAGGGCGTATGCCGACGACCCTGCCATCATTTGTGGTTTGGCGCGGCTGGATGACCAACCCGTCGTCATCATTGGCCACCAAAAAGGCCGTGACACCAAAGAAAAAATTTACCGCAATTTTGGCATGCCACGCCCTGAAGGCTACCGTAAGGCCTTACGCATCATGAAAATGGCGGAACGTTTCCAACTGCCGATTATCTGCCTGATTGACACCCCGGGCGCATACCCGGGCATCGGCGCGGAAGAACGCGGGCAAAGCGAGGCGATTGCCAGAAATTTGTTTGAAATGGCGAAACTGAAAACCCAGATTATCTGCACCGTGATAGGCGAAGGCGGTTCTGGCGGCGCATTGGCGATAGGCGTGGGCGACCGTTTGATCATGATGGAATACAGCACGTATTCAGTGATTTCCCCCGAAGGTTGCGCGTCAATTTTGTGGAAAAGCGCCGAAAAATCACAATTGGCGGCGGAAGCGATGGGCATCACCTCCGACCGTATCCGTGAACAAGGCTTTTTGGATGAAGTCGTCCGCGAACCTTTAGGTGGCGGCCATCGTGATTTCGTCACTACGGCAAAGAATTTGAAAGAAACCTTGTTGCGTCATTTGGCTGAATTGAAACAGCAATCTTTGGATGACCTGCTGGCAAGCCGTTACCAACGGATTATGAATTTTGGGGTGTTTACGGAATAATCACTAAGATGGCAAATTGCGCTAGATGACCATGTGCCGACCTATAGAACTAGAAACCGGGCGTTTGTGCTTGCGGCAATGGCAGCCCAATGACCGCGCACCCTTCGCCGCCCTAAATGCAGACCAGCGGGTCATGGAATATTTTCCCAGCCCGCTTGACCATGCGGCTAGTGATGCTATGGCTGAGCGTTGCCAATTGCTAATTCACGAACGTGGCTGGGGGTTTTGGGCCGTTGAAACGAAGGCAAACCGCCAGTTTATTGGGTGCGTCGGTTTGCATATACCGAGTGCCGAATTGCCTTTTTCGCCGTGTGTCGAAGTCGGTTGGCGGCTGGCTTATCCATTTTGGGGCAAAGGTTATGCGACTGAAGCGGGGAAAGCGGCTTTGGAAGTTGGTTTTGGGCGGCTAATGTTTGCAGAGATTGTTTCTTTTACGGCGGTGGGCAATACCAAATCTCGTGCGGTCATGGAGCGGTTGGGTATGAACGGGGACAGCGCAATTTTTGAGCATCCGGATGTGCCGTTGGGGCATCCGCTGCGCCCACACTGCCTGTACCGTTTATCACGCAACCAGTGGCTGGCACAAGATGGCCAGGCACGGCCGGAAGAGTAGTGCGGGTTTTACTGTTCGAATACATTTCCGGCGGCGGTTTCAACCAACAGGAACTGCCGCCTTCATTAGCCAAGGAAGGCTGTTTGATGTTGCAGGCCTTGCTGGATAATTTTGCCCAACTGCCGGCTATCGAGCTAAGCGTCATGCTCGATTACCGCTTGCTAGGCCAGCTCAATACCTCGGCGGTAAAACAACTCATCATCGTCAATCCCGATACCCGTGTTGAGGCCGAATTCGCCCGGCACATTACCAATGCCGATGCCGTCTGGCCGACCGCGCCGGAATTTGACGGCATTTTGCAACAACTCTGTGGGCTAGTGGCAAAGCAAAACAAAGTCTTGCTAACCTCTCCTGCCGATGCCGTGGCGGTGACAGGCGACAAATACCAAACCTTTCTGCGTCTGCGCCAACACCAAATCCCTACCGTTCCCACGCAACTGGCCGAATACGCCGATTATGCTGAAGGCGAGTGGATAATCAAGCCTAGGGACGGGGCAGGGTGCGGCGATAGCGTCATACTGGCAACGCAACAAGATTTTACCGACCAGCCCCGTAACGACCGCTTTATCATCCAACCACATGTGCAGGGCGATAAAACCAGCTTGTCTTGCTTATTCCAACACGGCAAAGCGTGGCCGTTGTCGGTAAATTTACAAGGCTTTGCTATCATCGGGCAACGCTACCAACTCACCGAAATTGTAGTCAATCATTCAGACGACCACGATAAATACCGTCCGCTAGTTAAGCAACTCGCAGCAGCATTTCCTGAATTATGGGGCTATGTCGGAATTGATTTGATTGAAACCGGATCTGCCGTGCTAGTGCTAGAAATCAATCCGCGCTTGACCACGTCCTTTGCCGCTTTACAAGCCGCTTTGGGTTTAAATATTGCCGACTTGGTGCTGCAATTGCTGGAAGGCGAACCAGCCATTTACCCACGCCAAAATCAATCCATCACTTTGAAAGTCCATTCATGACAACGACTTATAGCCTAGGCTGGGACATCGGCGGGGCGCACTTAAAAGCAGCCGTGATTAATCCTGACGGCATCATCATTGATATTTTCCAGCAGCCTTGCCCTTTGTGGAAAGGCTTGGCAACTTTACACGCGGCGGCCAACGCCGTACTGCAAGCCTTGCCTGACGCACATTACCGCCATGCCATCACCATGACGGGTGAATTGGTGGATTTGTTTGACGGTAGGGATGAGGGGGTCCGGCAAATCATCGCCACCATGGAGAGGTTATTGCTGGATGCCGGCATGTTGGTTTTTGCAGGTAAACACGGCTTATTGCCGCATCATCAAATTACCGCCGCGCATTACCCGGACATTGCCTCGGCCAATTGGCTGGCAAGCGCCGGATTTGCCGCACAAACGGTAGGTGAGGGGATGTTTATCGACATCGGTAGCACCACGACCGATGTGCTGGTGTTGAAAGCCGGCAACGTGCAGGTGCAAGGCTATACCGATTACCAACGCCTCATCAGCAAAGAGTTGGTGTACACGGGCATAGTCAGGACAGCGGTGATGGCGGTGGCGCAAACGGCAACGGATGAAGGCCATGAGATCGGGCTGATGGCGGAATATTTTGCGACGATGGCGGATGTCTACCGCGTCACTGGCGAATTAAACGAAGCCCATGATCAAACTGACACGGCTGACGGTGCGGAAAAAACGCCTCAGGCCAGTGCCAGACGCTTGGCGCGGATGATAGGCTGCGATTTTTATCCCGGACAATTGCCGCGTTGGCAACGGTTTGCCCATAACCTCCGCGGGCAGCAAGTGCAAAAAATCCGCTTGGCCTGTGAACAGTTGTCGGCAAACAGTGGCCTATCAGCAAATGCCCCCATCATCGGCGCAGGCATAGGCCGTTTTTTGGCGCAACAACTCGCCGGGCAATGGGCTAGGCCTTATCTGGATTTTTCACGGCTATGCCAGAGTTCCGCAACAACACCCAATGCCGCCGATTGTGCGCCTGCGGTGGCGGTGGGGTATTTGAACCATCACCTTAAGTAGTAAGGTGGGGTACGGAAAGGTCAGTCTGCCGGGCCATAAACCGTTTTGCAATCCAAACCCTCGCTATCGCAAACCACGTTTTTCTTCCACGTTTTCGTTTCGGTAGCGCCCAGGCTTATTTCATCATCGCCGTAACCTTTATTCGGGATCAGCCTTAAGGTGTTGCTCTCTAAAACCATTTGGAAATGCTTCAGTGTGGTCATGCCAATCAGCACTTCTTCCAGGGTAAAGTTAATATCCGCTTCCGTATCTTTTAATACCGCGTTACCCAGCTTCATTTCCTTGATCCTGGATTTTTGGCCAACAGCAAGGCCATTGGCCGTTTCCACTTGATTTAATTCACCTAGAGGCAGGTTAGCGAGTTTTGCCAATTTCAAGGGTACGGTTGTGATTGATGCGCCCGTATCAATCACATACGGCATACTGACCCCGTTGATCAAAACCTTGCCCCGAAAATGCCCACGGCCATCCCCGTGGATCACAATAGTGCCGTCGGCTAACTCGCTGTCATCAGCTTGCGGTTCTTGGGTTATTTGCGGCAGCGAAGCTATATATTCTTGGGGATAAGCCGTGTCTTGCGGTTCCGATGGCTCAAGCCCGGTGTCCACAGGTGGATCGGTTGGCACGGTTTGTTGCAAAACCATAGGTTGGGGCTGGTCTTGTTGATTTTGCGGATAGTGCGGGTTGAAATGCATGTAAACCCACACGGCAAGGAATGAGCCTACGACGTAGCCCATAAATTTTAACCATAGATTCATAACATTGCCTTGGGTGTAGGTTAATTTAAGTTTTAATTTAAAAGACTTATTGAGGTTCTGCAAGTTTAAACCTATTTGCAATACCTTTTGCTTTTTGCCACCACTATACCCATCAAATCTAAACGTTACGAAATGCCCTAGCTATTGTTACAATAATAAAAACAATCTATATCAATCAGACATTTCCCCATTATGGCTACATTAACCTTTGACACCCATGAATTCGTCACCGAATTGAAACAAGCGGGTTTGACGGAAATACAAGCTGAAGCCATCACTAAGCTGCACCAACAAGCCACCAATGCCGTTGTCGAGTTTGTCAAACATGAACACAGCTTAGAAACCTTGGTCACCAACAAGGATTTGGATGCCCGTATCAAGGAAACCGAACTAAAAATAGAACTGGTGCGTTCTGAATTGAGGCGGGATATTGCTGAAACCAAAGCCGAACTAATCCGCTGGGTGGTGGGCGTGGGCATATTGCAGATAACCATCATCACGGCATTGCTCCTTAAACTGATTGGCAAACTTTAATCACACACAGCAAGCGGTACCCCGAAAAATCCAATCACACCATACCCAACGCCCACCAGCTCAGGGTCACCTCCCTTTTGACGAGCCGCTACAGCCGTTCAATCAGGTTTAGATTAGGCGAATAGCTGGGCAAAAAGCACAACCCGATGTGCAAACGGGCGGCGGCTCCAGGGCAAGCGCATATAAATAAATTAAACAATCAATAAGTTACGAAATTTTGGGTTTGTCGGCACCAACCCAGCATCAAGACAAGAGTGCTGGAACGGGTTTGTAACCCGTTCCGTAACGTTTTTAGTGTCTATTAGGTGGCTCAAAACGTTAAGGATGGGGTTTCAAACCCCATCCCGCATTCATCTATACGACGTTAAAATATAAGTCATTGATATTTTATTCATTTTATATGCGCTTGCCCTGGCGGCGGCCCCCCCCATCTTTAAGTATCTTGTTTAATGGTGCGTAGGCTATGGGGTATTGCAGGACTATACCCGGAACTGTAAAGTTTTCAGATGGCATAATCTGGGCTGCCCCCTACAGACACATGTCTATATTTCATTGAATTTGTGGTGATTTTTACAGTTACGCATAGCTTGGCCAGCTAAAAAACTGAAAACTTGAGCGTTTAAAGCATATCTATTCACTGACCCGTGAGGAAACCACCATGCCCAGAAAGCAAAATCCAGTTAATGCGCCCATCAAGCAGATTATGCAGTGTTGGCGCAGTTGGCTAGACCACAATGTTTACGATCTTGCCAGGCAATTGCGCTGGAGCTATCTGCCGCCGTTAATGATCTATTTTGCGGCGGGCGTATCTGGGGTCACCGCGATTGTCAGCACTTTTTTCGTCAAGGAATATCTGGGCTTGTCCGCCGAATTTCTGGCGACGCTGAGCTTTTGGGTGATGTTGCCTTGGACGCTAAAAATGCCCCTAGGCCATTTGGTGGATTTGCTGTGGCGGTATAAGTCCGTATTGGTTTACGTGGGCGCCGCGCTGATCGCCGCCAGTTTGCTGATTATGGCTAACTTGCTGGCAGACTTAGACTATATGGCGCAACTGATGCCCGCCGAACAGTGGTTTGTTTTGGCTTCGCTATTAGCGCCTATCGGGTATGTCATGCAGGACATCGTCGCCGATGCGATGACCGTGGAGGCGATAGCGCGTTTTGACGGCCACGAAAACCCCATTCCCCCACCACAAATCCTGCTCGCGCACACGACCATGCAATCCTTAGGGCGGGTGGCGATTATCAGCGGCACGCTCATAGACGCCCTCGCCAATGTCTATTTGTTCAATGGCGTAGAGGCGATGGATACGGCGGCAAAGGCGGACGTTTATCTCAGCATTTACCATTGGGCATTGTGGATTCCGATCATCTCAATTTTCGGTGTCCTGCTGGCGTCTTGGTTGCGCTCGCAAGAAGAATGGCGGCTGGCGGCGTTGGGTTATGAATTCGAAGATATGGAACGCCTGTTAGGACGGTCCATGACGGAATTGCCGGAAATCAATTGGTGGTTATTGGGCGGCGGGCTTGGCTTTACCTTGTTTTCGGTGGTGATGGGCTTGGCGGATTTGCCTTATAACGAAGTGATTGTTTTTGTCGGCTCCCTAACCATCGTATTGTTCCTGATGTGGCATTTGACTAAAGAGCTAGCCGTGCCGGAAAGGAAACAGTTGTTTGGTACGGCCTTGGTGATTTTCGCCTTCCGTGCGGTTCCTACCACGGGGGCTGGCGAAACTTGGTGGATGATCGACGTGCTCCGCTTCGACCAGCAGTTTCTGTCCCAATTATCGTTGACTGCCAGCGCCCTGACTTTGCTCGGCATTTTTCTGTTCCGCCGCTTCATGGCGGAGCGTCCGATCACCTATATCATCGCCACGTTGACCGTCGCCTTGACGGTGCTTTATTTACCGAACATCGCCTTATTCTATGGCCTGCATGAATGGACCCAGGCGCATACCGGCGGTGTTGTGGATGCCCGTTTCATTGCCTTGGTCGACACGGCAATGGAATCGCCGCTTGGGCAGGTCGCTATGATCCCTATGTTGGCATGGATTGCCAATTCAGCCCCGGCAAGGCTCAAGGCGACTTATTTTGCGGTCATGGCGGCTTTCGTCAATCTGGCCTTATCGCTGTCACAATTGCTGACCAAAATGCTCAACCAGTGGTTTGTCATCACCCGTGAAGTGAAGGATGCGACAGGCGCTGTGACCGTGCCGGCCGATTACAGCGACTTGGGCGGGCTATTGTTCTGTGTCATGTTGCTGGGCTTGGCTTTACCGTTGTTGGCTATCCTGGTCAGCAAACGTGCTTTTTTATCCAAGTAATACCCCCACTGCCATTAAGTTAATGAATAAATGTTAATATTCATGGTGTTACGATTGTATTTTTGCGGTGCATATCAATTGTAGGTCGGGTTAGCGTCAGCGTAACCCGACATTTAGGTGCTGATGCGTCGGGTTACGCTATCGCTTTTATGCCCTTTGGGTAAACCCGACCTACAAATTCGTTCGTAACCAATTGTTTTATTTTGATTAAAACCATTAACTTAATGGCAGTGAAGTAATGCCCCCCCCCCCGACCGTAATGTCGCGTATGCCCGGTACGATTTAATGATGGCCAATACAAATTGGCCATCGCGTTTCCTTCCCGCAACATTACGGCCAGTGCTTTCCAAATGTTAGGCCCATGATAGGCAACCGAACCCGATGCCTAATGGTTCCATAGCCATGCAGGTATAGGTTAAGGTTTTAGTCGAATCAGCTTGATAAATAACAAACTTTTCTTTTCATGCGCTTGTATAAAAATGCTGTTCAAGCATTCCGGAAAGGTCTCGAATTGACAAACAATGAAGTTGGTTTTGCTAAATGTCCTGGTTTTCCAGCAAGCAATTGAACCTTTGCGGCGTTGCTAGGATTAACAAGCCAGCTAACGGGACGCGCCGCCTGTTGGCGATCTTGAAATTTTGTTATCAAGGTTAGGTGGCTTCGTTCAAGTCTTATCAGAGCCCCCTTACCGAAACCTTAGGCCTTGGTCACCGGAACGGGCGCCGCGTCGTCAAGTGATGGGCAATCAGTCCACGGCGGGTTAGCCGCTGGGGATGATAGCCGGAGGCCTTGCATATAAGCCCTCAACCTGCGCATAAAGTGCGCAAGGAAAACATTATGAAAAACTGCAATGCACCAGAGAATCAGGCCACGCGTGGCATCCTGCCCATCGCGGGCGCCATGGCCCTAGTCTTGGCTTTCGCGGCCTCACACCCACAACCCGCCCACGCCGGACGAGTCACACCGCCACCCGTGCCTACCGACATCCAGGTGCCAGCCGGGAACACCGCGTTCCTAGAAGGCCACGCGGTTGGAACCCAGAACTACGTCTGCTTACCGTGTCCGAACCCGATCACACCTACGGCGGTTTGCCCGGCCTCCGGCTTCGCCTTCACGCTCTTTACACCGCAGGCCACGCTGTCCGCTGACAACAATAGGCAAATCATAACCCACTTTTTTAGCCCTAACCCGGCCGAAAAGGGCACAATTCGCGCTGCATGGCAGGACTCACGGGACACGAGCACCGTTTGGGGCGGGCGGGCGACCGCCTCGTCCGACCCGGACTTTGTCGCACAAGATGCCATCCCCTGGCTCCTGCTTCCGGTGGCCGGAACCAAAAAAGGCCCGACCGGTGGCCGCTCGCTGACCGCGGTCACATTCATCCAGCGGTTGAACACCTCTGGAGGGGCCGCACCGTCAACGGGCTGTGATGCGTTAACAGATGTCGGCACGAGGGCTTTCGTGCCTTACACGGCCGACTACTTTTTTTACAAGAAGACCCCCAGAGGCTACCCGGACTACGGCTACGACTAGGGTATTACCAAAGGGTTTTGCAAGAGCCGGACGGCACACCCGTCCGGTTCGCTTTTTAGACGTACTTCGCTTTCCAGGCCAGGCTCCGGGAAATTGAAATGGACAGGTCTTGAGGCAAAGTAAAAAATTTATCCGTAGTTTCTATCATTGCGCGTAGGCTTGCTTCAACTGTTCGATGTCGATTTTCGTCATTTTCAGCATAGCCTGCATGGCTCTTGCGGATTTTACCGGATCGGGGCCGGCCAATAATTCAATGAGGATGTCGGGCACAATCTGCCAGGTCACGCCGAATTTGTCATCCAGCCAAGCGCATTGATGTTCTTTCCCGCCTTCTGATAGTTTCTCCCAGTAATAGTCGACCTCGGCTTGCGTTTCGCAATGCACGACAAACGAAGTGGCGGGCGAGAACTTGTAAATAGGCCCGCCGTTAAGGGCGGTGAACACTTGCCCATCCAGCTCGAAAGTTGCCGTCATCACCGTGCCCTTAGGCGCGGGCGCGCCATCGCCATAGCGGCTGATGCCTAAGATTTTCGAGTTCTTAAAAATGGACACGTAAAAATTCATGGCCTCTTCGGCCTGATCATTGAACCACAAAAAGGGGGTGATTTTTGGCATAGTGGTTTACTCCGAAGGGTGTAAATGGTCGTATAGCGTGAACCGTGGTCGGCGGGCCTTGATAGGGTGCCCGCCACCTGTTTTGCCAGACCGGGAAGGAGGGTTTGGGCATCCGGCCTACAAGCCTGCAAGCAACTCGGCAAGCTGGTCTGTGGCCTTAGACCAGCCCTCATGAAAGCCCATTTCTTCGTGGGTTTTCCGGTCGGCCGCACTCCAATGCCGGACACGGGCGGTGTATCGGGTTTTTCCGCCGTCATCCTCAAAGGTGATGATGGCGGTCATAAAGGGTTTTTCGGACGGTTCCCAGGCTTTCGTATAGGCATCGGTGAACACTAAACGCTCATTCTTGACCACCTCAAGATAGACCCCGCTGTTCGGGAAGTCCTGGCCTTCCGGGCTACGCATGACGATCCTATTGCCGCCACCCGGCCTGACATCAAGTTCGGCGGAGGCGACTGTCCATGGCTTGGGCGTGAACCACTGTTTGAGCAGTTCCGGTTCTGTCCAGGCCCTAAACACGTTTTCCGGTGGTGCGTCGATCAGGCGGGCCAACACCAGTTCCCGCGATTCGGCAGGTTCATTTACGGTATCCATTTTTTTCTCCCGGATTAATTTAAAAACGTATCCCCACGGTTCATCTTGGCTAGAATGGCCTTTACTCTTTTTCGGTGACGGTTTTCAATGCCGCCAAACGCTCTTCAAATTTTTCACCGGCCATTTTGTCCATGCTGAACATCAGCCCCATTAACGTAAAGCTAAGGGGCTTGCCTTTCACGGAAGATTAGCTAAGCCGGAACATAACGAATTCCAAGACCGCCACGAAAAGGCGCATCCCGCTTGAGCGTAATGTTAGGCTGCAAAATCCGCTTCCTCATACTCTGGACGAATTTCAATGTCAGAGTCTTCTAGCATTGGATTCGGACAGCGCTTAACCCATTCGACGGCCTCATCCACTGATTTGACCTGCCAAAACCAGTAACCAGCAATTTGATCTTCCGGTTCGGGGAATGGGCCGTCGATTACCGTGCGCTGTGAGCCGGAGAACCTGACGCGCTTCCCCAGCGAAGTGGGCTTTAAACCACCGCAGCCCAGCATAATGCCGGCCTTTATTAGCTCCTCATTGTACTTACCCATTGCCGCAAGTATTTCGGAGCTCGGATCAAAACCTTGTTTTTCGCTGTTCTTGCTTGCCTTAACAATAACCATGCATTTCATTGAAATTTCTCCTTTTTTTAAGTAAACCCGTAGGATGTTTGAAGTTAAAGCGCTACCTTATTCTTTGGTAACTCGTTGTCATGAATAACTGCCATTCCCTGTCTTCGCCCAGCAGGTACGAATTCAACAAACGCTGACCGGCATTTTTGACCTCAATGACGTCCCTCTGTTTGACTAATTTGCCGTCACTCGCGCAGCACGGGCTTTCGGTATTGAGCGTGAGCACATTTTTCTGGGCGTCCAGCGAGCCGTCGTATACCCAGAGATGGCCCATCATCGAACCGATCCAAGAGCCTACAAACCGTTGTTGGCGCGAGTCATAGCCTAATGTCATCAACATGGCCGCCATGCCGCCGGGCATTTCACTGCGGCCATCGCACAGCACCCAAAAACCGCCCAGCGTGCGCACGCTTTCTGAGCCCTTGAATTTTTCAGGCGGCTTGCCGGGTTCCATCATGCATTCGCATTCATAGGCCCATTCGCCCACCCACTGCTGTAGCCATTCGTGCTCTTTCTGCGGTCTGTTATCCATGGCTAACCCTTATCTGTCTTATGCTTAAACAACCGGTAATCCCGGCAGTTCGATCAATGGCCTGACTTCAACCACGCCCTTGCGCGCCATCGGAATGTTGGCGGCGATGCTTATGGCGGCGTCGAGATTCTGGGTGTCGACCAGAAAGTAGCCGCCCAATTGCTCACGGGTTTCCGCGAACGGGCCGTCGGTCACAAAGCGTTTGCCTTCGCGCACCCGGACGCTGGTCGCCATCGCGGTGGGTTGTAACGGGCTGGCGGCCAGAAACTGGCCTTCCGCTTTGAGCTGGTGGATGAGCCGGGTGGATTCCTGGTAACAGGCTTCCCGCTCGTCTTCACCCAGAGCTTGTTCTTCATGGTAAATCAACAACATGTATTTCATAACCGTCTCCGCTCGTGCATTGTTAGGCTTGGCAGGCCGTGCCTGGCTCCATGTAAAAAAATTCCCAGATGTGGCCGTCCAAATCCTGAAAGCCATGCCCGTACATGAAACCGTGATCTTGCGGCCCGTTATAAAGCGTTCCGCCAGCGGCGACGGCTCTACGCACCATGTCATCGACAGCCTCCCGGTTTTCGGAAGACAAGGCGACCAGCACTTCCGAGCTTTGCGTCGCATCGCAAAGGGTTTTGGGAGTGAAGGATTGGAACATAGCCTCGGTCAACAGCATGACAAAGCTGTTATCGCTAACGATCAGGCAGGCGGCGTTCCCGTTAGTCAATTGCGGATTGAAGGCAAAACCGAGCCGAGTAAAGAATTCAACGGATTGGCTGAGATTCTTTACCGGCAGATTCACGAAGATTTGTCTGGACATGGCGGTTCCTCAATTGGCTTTGGGCAAGTAAGTGATGACGCTGATCATCGCGCCTTGTGGGTCTTGCAGCACGCTGAAGCGTCCGACGTCAGGGATGTCGTGCGGGGGCATGAGCACTTTGCCGCCCATCTCCACGGCCAGCTTGGCGGTGGCTTCCACGTCGTCCACGGTGACGTACACGCCCCAGCAGGGCGGCTCCCCCTCAACCGCAGGCGGTATCGCCATGATGCCGCCCATCTTTTCGCCGCCGGACTTCACCAAGGTATAGTCCAGGCCAGTGATAGGCGCGGGTTCCAAGGCCCAGTTGAAGAGCTTGCCATAAAAGTGCTTGGCGGATCCGGTGTCGGTGGTCAGCAGTTCGCACCAGCTGAAGGCACCGTGAACTTGGCAGTTGTTACCCATAGTTTCTCCTAATGGTTTGTTGGCAGTAAATCTAACAAAAATGCGTGTGAGGGTCCCGTCTGTGCGGGCGCCCGCCATCCGTGATTGGGCGCCTGCCGCCGAGCTTGGCTAACCGTTACAACCCGCCTGTGCCGCGAAGAACGCTTCCATCCGGCCTTGCAGTTCGCCCGGAGCCACCTCTTCAATATGCGTGGCGATCAGCCAGTGATGGCCAAACGGGTCAGCCACGCCGCCCATGCGGTCGCCCCAGAATTGGTCGGTGGGCGGCATGGTTTCGGTAGCCCCGGCTTTGATGGCGGCGGCAAAGACGGCGTCGGTGTCGCTGACATAAAGATGCAGTTTGACTGGCGTGCCGCCCAGCGTTTTCGGGGAAACATCGCTGCACTGGGGATTTTCGTCCGAAATCATAAAAACTGAATCGCCGATTTTGAATTCGGCATGGGCGATTGCCCCGCCAGGCGCGTCGAGGCGGAACAGCTCAACAGCGGCGAAGGCCTGTTTATAGAACTCCAGCGCCTCGGCCGCGCCTTGGACGACCAGGTACGGGGTGACTGTGTGGAAGCCGTCTGGGATGGGTTTGATGGTTGTGGTCATGATTGTGCTCCTGTTTAGCGTTAAGTGGATGTAAAAGGTGCTTGCACCCTTGGTCGAATGGCGGCTGCCGGAATCGACAGGCCGCCGGATTTTTTATTGGCGGGCGGCCAATGTTGGCGAGTTGCTATGGTAAGTCAGCCTTCCTGACAGCGTGGTGTCAGTAGTGTTTGGGCGGGTGGATTTTTAACGTTAGCCTTGCCAACGCCGGACATCAGGCTTCGGCAAAACCGAGCGCCTGCAATGTCTGTTCGTCCTCGGCGACCGGCCGCACTTCAACGCAGCCATGCTTTGCCCCGGGTATGCGCGAGGCGATCTGGATCGCCTCGTTCAAATCCCTGGCCTCAATCAGGTAGTAGCCGCCGAACTGTTCCTTGGTTTCTGCGAAGGGCCCGTCAGTGGCCGAGACCTTGCCGCCCCGTACCCGCACCGTAACGGCGGCGCTGGGTGGTAGCAGCCGGTTGCAGCCCAGGTAATGGCCGCCTTCCTTGAGGTTTTTGGTGAATTCCGCGTATTCCTTAAAATGGTGTTCGGCAACGTCGTTGTCCATTTGCTCCATGACGGTTTCGGCGCAAATCAGGCATAGGTATTTCATGGTTTATCTCCGGTTGGGTGTGGAAAAAGGGTTTCCGCCTTATAGTCGATTGGAGCATGGCCCATTCGACAGGCACATTGCCAAATGCGGAAAATGTTCACGGAATTACCTGGCGCACACGGTCTGGGCATTCCGGTTTTCCAATAGCCACCCTACGCTGTAGATGCCCGTAATCATCGGGATAATGGCGGTGTAACGGCCCGGAAAATAGTATTTCCCGGTGACGGCAATATGAGGGTTCGCCATGCTGGCGATGGCGTACGCCTTTAATGACGGCGGCGATCGTGGGCGGGGGTGGCCGGATAGCTGGCGATGCTGTAGTAAAAAATTAGGGGGCAGGGCGCTGGATACCAAGATTGCCGACAAAGGCCTGTAGCGCCATGCCAATTTCAGTGGGGGAATCTTCCTGAAGATAATGTATGCCTTTGACAGCCACTTCCCGCTGGTTCGGCCAGGTACGGCAAAATTCAAGCGCCCGTCCGGTCAACAGTGCCCCCGGCCCGGCGCTGATCAGCAGTTTCGGGAGAGTGCTCGTGGACAACCATTGCCCGTAACATTCGACAATCCCGGCGACATCCGCCGGTTCGCCGTCAATCGGCAGTTCGCGCGGCCAGGCCAGGGTGGGCAAGCGTGACTCCGGCGTTGTGAACGGCGTGCGATAGGCCGCCATGTCCTGTTCCGATAAGGTGCGGAGTATGCTCTTAGGCAGCACGGTTTCGACGAAAAAATTGTCATGCAGCACCATTTCCACGCCTTTCTCCGAACGCAAGGCACGGAACATCGCCTCGCGGCCAGGGGGGAAGTCGTCCCATGTCCTAGGTTGTACTAAAGCTTCCATGTAAGCGATGGCGCGGATTTGCCCAGGATGGCGGTAGGCGCGGTAAAAGCCCAAGGCCGATCCCCAGTCATGCAACACCAAAACGACGTTTTCAGTCAGGCCCAAGGCCTCGAACCAGGCATCCAGATAACGCGCATGATCCAGGAAACGGTAAGCCCCGGTAGGGGATGGGCCGGATTGGCCCATCCCCGCCAAATCCGGGGCAAGGCAACGGTTCTGTTGGCTGAGGAAGGGTATGATGTTGCGCCAAAGGTAGGATGAGGTCGGGTTGCCATGCAAAAACACGATGGGCTCGCCTGATCCGGCATCGACATAGCTGAGCTCGGTGTCGAGCACCACTAGTCGTTGGCGTGGGAGGGTATCGGTAGGGGATATTTGCGGTTCGGACATGTCAAGGCTCCTTTCAAGTGGGTTTTGGGTTAACCAGGCGGCGTGGTCTGAAGGTTGCCATAGTGCCCAGGCAGCTAACGGCAACATTAAACCGCCTGGGCTTAATGCGTCGAAATCTGGATGCGGTTCCATAAATTGATCATCGCGACCGTCGAGGTCAGCACTCCAATTTGCGCATCGCTGAAATGCTCGCGCAGCCAGATACGCAGGGCCGTATAATCGGTGTCCTTTTGCAAAGTGGTCAAGGCCTCGGCCCACGCCAAGGCCGCCTGTTCGGCGGGTGAGTAGGCGTCGCTGCGCTCCCAGACCACCAGCTGGTCCAGCCTGGCGTTGCTTTCGCCATCGGTGCGGGCTTCGCCCGTGTGCATCTGGACGCAATAAGCGCACTGGTTGATTTGGGACGCCCGCAGTTGGACGAGGTGGTGGAGCTTGCGGTCAAGCAGGCCGGTGGCGTCCATCACGGCATGGACTTCTGCTAGCGCCCCGAAAATTTCCGGGATGACCTGTTGGTAATTCACTGCATCGCTGATATTCATAGTGGGCCTCTTAGTTCACATCGCTGTTTTGCCCGCTGATAACCGGGTGTGCGGTTAGAATAAGCCAGACAGCGATACCCCAAAAGAGCCACCCTTTAGGAAAACCATGGAACCACTTTTTGATTTGGCAATCGCCTTGCCCGAAAAAGGGGAGGGCGACCTGCTCCGCGCCCTGCACCGGCAACTTAGGGCGGCCATCCTCGATGGCCGCTTGCAGCCGGGGTTGCGCCTGCCGGCAACGCGCCCGCTGGCGGCGGGATTGGGAATTTCGCGCAACACCGTCGTGGCGGCCTACGATTTGTTGCTAAGCGAAGGTTACCTGCGGGTCCGTCCGGGAGCCGGAACCTATGTGGCCACTATTTCCCCGTTATCGCCCGGGGGCAAACCGCCGGGCAGCGGCATTTTGCCTGATACGCGTTTAAACGAATTCTGGCGCGATCCGCAGCCCGTTTTTTCGACGACGCGGCTTGATGTGCTGCCTTATGATTTTCGGATGGGATTGCCCGATAAGGCCGCATTCCCCTTCCCGGTCTGGCGGCGCTTGTCGGCCAGGGCCTTACGGGCGTTATCGAAAGCCCCCGCCGCTTATGCCGAACCGGAAGGGCGGGAAGCGTTGCGGGCGGCGATCACCCGGCATGTGTCTTACGCCCGGGCGGTGGCCTGTCTGGCGGAAAATGTGGTGGTGACGGCAGGGGCGCAGCAGGCGTTTGATTTGTTGGCCAGGATACTGGTGACGCCGGGGCAAACCTTGGTCGCCGTCGAGGAACCCGGCTATCCGCCCGTGCGCTCCACCTTTGCCGCCGCCGGGGCCAAAATCGTCGGCATTCCGGTCGACGGCGAAGGCATGGTCATTGACCGCTTGCCGGATACTACCCGGATCATCTACGTCACGCCCTCGCACCAATGCCCGCTGGGCGTGACGCTGTCGGCGGGGCGACGTGCCGCCTTGCTAGACTTTGCGCAGGCCCGTGACGCCGTCGTGATAGAAGACGATTACGACGGCGAATTCCGCTTCAATGGCCGCCCGCTTGACGCCTTGCAAACCCTGGACCGCAACGGGTCGGTGTTTTATGTCGGCACGTTTTCCAAGAGCCTGTTCCCGGCCTTGCGGCTAGGCTTTGTGGTCGCGCCGCCCTGGGCGCGGCAGGCATTGGTTGCGGCCAAGGCTTACAGCGATTGGCATAGCGCGGTGCTCCCCCAGGACACCTTGGCCGCGTTCATCGGCGAGGGGCACTTGGCCCGCCATGTCCGTAAAATGCACAAAATCTACGGCGACCGCCGCGCCACCCTACAACAAGCCATAGCCCGGCATTGTGGCGGCCGGTTGCGCGTGATCGGCACCGACGCCGGTTTGCATCTTGCCGCAGAACTGGGCGTAGCTATACCCGCGGCTGGACTGGCGGAAAAATTGGCCGCCGAGGGTATCCGGCTGCAGCCGTTAGACCGTTATGCCGCCGAAAAACCGGCGGCGGTAAACGCCTTGGTGTTAGGCTACGGCATGATCCCTGCGGGCCGGATCGACGAAGCCGTCCACCAGCTGGCGAGGACGATGGACGGAATGGTTTAGGCTGCTTATTGCCCTTTGCGGCCACTAACGTTTAATCAATTTCAATGACTGTGATGTTAGTCTTAGCAGTCCTTCATAGGTGAATCACAAACTGTTTTCAGTTTGTCGAATTTGACTGACGCTCATCGGAAACTTTGTATTCTCATGCTGTGGACACCTGATTGATAAAACGATTTAGTGTTTTTTTGAAACATCCAGTACAAAAACATCAATCAGTTTTTGTTCCTGTGGGGTCATTGTATTTTTAAGCATCGCGGCTAACTGTTCCGTTGAAGTTGGCGGAGGCAGGCCTTGAGGATGAGTCGGCAATTTAAACCAAATGACCAAAAATAGACCTCGGCCTTCGGTTTCCGGAGCGATTGTATAAAACGGGATAAGTTGCTCATGAATGGTTTTCCAGAGATCCTTGTTGTAATCGCATTTTATTTCGACGGGAAACTTTAAGGTTTTGCCGTCACGAATAAATGATAGTTCTAGGTCAGCGCGTTTGGCTTTGGCATGATGTACCTCCAGATCAACCTGAATATCATACTTTGCCAAAGAAGCCTTTAGCTTCCCGTATAAATAATCACGACAAATATTCTCAACCCTATAATTTGTGGGTTTACCATTGCTATCGACATTCCAAAATTGTTTATAGCTATCGTTACTGCTGCCGTGTATTTCTGCTGCCAGCTGTTCCAAGCAATCAACAGTAAGTGCCGCCAAATCAGCAACATTAGCTGGTTTTAAATTGCTGAGTGTATTGATGACTTGCGCCGCATTGGGATGTTTGAACAATGCTTCTCTTCGGCTGAGCTGTTGAGTTTGTTGGGCGCTCTGAATTTGAGTATGCCAAGCACTTAATTTTGGCTGGCTCAGTAAATCGGCCAAAATTGCTGCACTCTCTTCGCTGGGATTGTAGGCAAGGCCGTTAAGTAAAAACTGAACATAGTCTTTTTCTTCCGTTGCGGGCGTCACAGTGCCGCTTCTAGGCCATAACGGATTGCAACGTGGCGCCAATACTTCGATCAACATTCCTTTAGTTGAAGCAGGAAAGTCATATCTGTCATAATCCGAACGGGAAATTTGGATTAGAAAGCTACTTAAACGATTGATACGTTGGCTTTTTCCTGTAACAGTTTGTTTGACTTGAGCTTCGTATACTTTCGGCTCTATAACCAAACCGGTAGCAAGCCAATAAATACGTTGTGCTAAATCCATGCCCTTGCAAGTCAGTTTTTTTTCAACCATTGTCAGTAATTCGATTTTATCTACGTCTGCAATAGCTCCTTCCAGCAAGTATTTGAGGTGGGTAACATGATTTTTATAGCCTCTAACTGGATATTTATTGAGTAAAGGCATAACTGTCAGCTTAGCAGTTTTCTTTAAGTCTGGGTCATAAGCCAGATTATGCAACCCATGAATAAATTGACTCTTGGCGGCTAATAGCGCTCTGACATAATCGATGAATAAGCGCGAGACCAATTCCGGCTTCGACTGGTAAAGCGATTTAAACCAAGCCTCATGAGAAGTACCTTCCGCGAAACAAAAAGCCACCGCTTTGCTAAGTAACTCATCACTTAATGATTCGAGCATGGCAGGATTTTCCTGATAAAGCGTATCCATACAAACCAGAAAAGGTAGGCGAATGTAATGGTACTTACTTTTCACCGCCGACGTATATATCTCAAGTGGCGTTGGCAAATCGGTTCGTTGTAGTATTTTTCGTAAACCCGTTTTTGCTGCGTTTATAAGTATTTCATCGTTGTTGAGATATTCAGCCAAACGCTCTTCGCGTGATTTTCCGTTTGTTTGGACAAGATGATTAAATGCTATCGCTAGCTGATTAAAAATATGCGGAGGTGCGCTACCGTCGGCAATTTGTGCTTGATGTTCATGTAAGTAGCTCAGCTTTTTGTTTAGCTCCTCATCACGTTCAGCAGCCCATATTTTTTCTGAGTTAATATGTTCATATCGCCAGTCTGGAATATTGTAATAAGTTAAGTGCTGATAAGTTTCAAGATATTCGGGATGATCTTCTAACCAATTAACAAAGTAATCCAGGGATAAGCCAGTATCGTTCTGTTGGTCGTACAGTGTTATAAATGCCTGTTCAAAATAAGCACAGCTCAATTTGAAGTCAGTTTCCGAGAGTGCCTGATTAAGCCACCATTGGGCAATAGTTTTGGGTGGAGTAGTATCGTGTAACCGCGAAAATATTTTACGAATTTCCCCAAAGATGTTTTCAAAAGTTTTTATTTGCTTTAATCCTTCACCGATAATTGCCAGGTAACGATCAGGATGGGAGTCAAGCCAACTGTTGATTTGCTGGCGCTGTTCCAATGGGAGCGTGTAGTGATTATATTCATTAATGTCAATGGACAACCAGCGATAGAGGCGCTCAGAGCTAATGGTTAATCCATGAATTTGCAAACCTCGTATTAATAATTGACCCACAGTGTCGATTATTCCTACTATTTTTTTGTGACCCATAGGGCCAAGAGAATCTGTTTTCAGTTCAAAAAGCTGATCCAGAACCACGGCAAGATCAGTATCTGTTAAGCGCATTGGAAGTAGATTTCGCCAAAAATTACGGTAAGCAATTACGAAATTATTTTTTGGTGGTAGTAAATATTGAAAAATGTTGAAAGCCGTTATTTTTGTGGGAAATAATTTATCCAGCAAATTTTCCAAAAGGCCATTTTCGGTGTCCTCAATTTTGCCTTGTCGAATATCATCCGCCAATAGTAACAAGCTATCCAGGTCTTCGGGATACTGGTGGAGAAATGCGTCCAGTGCGTTGCCACGTACTCCCTCCCAATAAGAGCTGTCCCGAATAATGGTTAGCAATGATGCTTTAATTGTTGCTATCGGTTCGGAACAAAACAAACCATTTAGTAAACAGTACAAAAGAAATTGCTCGCCATTGCTACGACTCGTGTTGTTGAGTACCGCGCTTAACTCATTCGCCATATCTCTGGTGGTAATCGCTGAGAATGCGGTGGTATGCCAGTCCCGATTGGGAAAGCTTGTGGATTTTGCTTCCTTAATCAGGGCCTGGAATAGTTGGGATTTAGCTGATCTGGGAAACAGCAGCGCATCGCCATTGACGATGACGCCGACTGGATCAATCTCAATCAAACGCTCGCGCGCTTGTTCGGAATGCACACTAAGCCAAGCCATCAAACCACGCAATGCCGCGACTATGCCGCCGTCAAACCCACTGGTTAACGCCAGTACCCGGTTAATCAACAAACCTTGCTTTATCTTTCCTGCTATGAATTGTGCCGCCAGATATTCCGCCACGCTGCGATGCACGTAGCTGAATTCATTATTTCCGGTCTTATTAAACAACCGTGTTTTTAAGGCGGCTTGTATTGGTAAAGCATTCGGAATGGTCAAGTCTCTTAGGCTAATCCGGCCTTCGCCGGCTTGGCCTTCCGTGAAGCCGGAAAGGTTAGCGATAAGTTGTACCGCACACAAAAAACCTGCCGCTTCCATTAATTGGGGAGTCGTGGCTGTTTGTGTTACCGAATGATCGTCATTAAACTCGGATGCCAGTTGTTTACAGGCTAATTCGTAAACTTCCTGTTTACTGATCGGCCACCCGTGACCACCTTTGACAGCATTAATCAACATATCCAAGGTTTGCGGGTTATTTAGCAAACCGGACAAGCCGAATTGTTCGGCTTTTTCAATAAAGCCGTTTGTATCAGGCACTCGCTGATCGTTGCTTATTATCTGCTCAATGTCGTCACTGCTAAGCGGGTTTAAATGCAGAATGGTTATGGCCTGGTTAGGGCTGATTCGGGCTAAATCATTGGCATCGGGTGAGCCCAGCCAGTCGGCTTCCCGGCAGGAAATACGGAAATATTGACAGCCTAATTGACTGAGTTTGCTGCGAATTGCGCCTAACGGTGTGCGGGCGTCGTCTTTGCCCGCCCTTGCTTCATCCAGGCCATCGATAAATAAGGTTTTATCCCGCCATTCGTTGCGGTCGAGATCAATGAAGTCACGGGCGGAAATGTAAAAGCCGTTGTCGGTGTTTTGCGCTTCTTCTATGAACAGGCTTGATTTCCCTGCCCCCGGTTCGCCTAATAATACATAAGCTGCCCGCTCCCTAAAGTTGGTAATTGGACTTGGAAGGCTCTCTTCCCCATCATCCATTTTCTTTTCGGTGCAGGTACGCGGAACGTGGTACATAACTCTAATCCAACCAATAATCGGCAGGCTGAGATAAAAATTCCGCCAGTGCTACGCCGCCATTCCCCACTAAAATCTTTTTGGCATGGCTGTACTTTTGGCCAAATACGTCCAGGCCTTTTGACAACACCGGATTTGGCGCACTTTTCACTTCTATGGCGGCCAATTTTCTCCCTTTAGCCAATATGAAATCGACTTCCTGATTGCCTTCACGCCAGTAATAAAGTTTGGTATCTTCGTAGCTGGTATTAAGTAGATGTGCGCCGACGCAGCTTTCCACCAATCTGCCCCAATAACTCCTATCAGCCTGCGCTTCGGCAAAGCTGTAATCCTGAATTGCTGACATTAAAGCTGTGTTGAAGACGTGAAACTTTGGTGCTGAGTTGCGTTTACGGACTTCCTGCGCCGCATATTTTTGTAATCCGGTTAGTAATTTCGCTTCAGCTAATAAATGCAGATAATCTGCCAGGGTTTCGGTGTGTTTTGCTTCGTTGATAGCATCAATCATTTTGGTCAGTGACAATTCCTGGCCTGAATAATGACAACCCAATTCAAAAAGTTGTTTCAGCAGCATAGGATTTTTGATGCGCACCATTTGCAAAATATCTTTTTCAATATTGGGTTGGATCAAGCTTTCCCTCACATAGCGTCGCCAGCGTGTTTCATCTTTGATTAGCCAAGCACTGCCGGGATAACCGCCGAAATAAATGTATTGCTCCAAGCTAAAACCAAAAGCTTGCTGCATTTCGGTGAATCCCCAGTGACTGACAGGAATCACTTCATAGCGCCCGGCTAGGCTTTCGGACAAACCTTTTTGCATGAGCAATGGTGCGGAGCCGAGCAACACAACATGCATAGGAACACCATTAGTCCTATCGGCATCCCATAGGCCTTTGACTATGTCTGACCACTGTTCGATTTTCTGGACTTCGTCGATAGCAAAGACGAAGGCGGCAATTTGCCCGTTTTTGTCAGTATTTTGCCTAGACTTTAACCATTGTGCTGTGCGGTTCCTGGCTTCTTGCCACTGAAATTGCAGCCAAGTTGCATCCTTTCTTTGAGGTGGCGAAACACTAGCTGGTTTACCGGCAAAATTATAAATTTCATTGCCTATGGCTGGCTCTTCATCAACTGAGATGTAGTAACCTTGAGCTTGGATTTGCGAGATAAGATCTCGAATGATCGTGGTTTTGCCAACTTGTCTTGGGCCTGCCAGCAGATTAATAAAATGCACGGGGTCGCTAAGCCGCGATTTAAGCAAATCTTCTTGTGGTCTTTGGTATTTCATCGTGTTACGTTACTGAGTAAATTTACTCAGTAACGTAACACGATGAAATAATATTGTCTATTTTTGTATATACGTAGGCACAAACATGCTGTCCGTTGCTTATGAAATGTGATATTTGGCAGTGCAATCTGTTTGCATGTGATTGGTAGAGCAGGATATAGTGAACGGCTGCTTTTATAGTATTTACCTGACTTATAAATACACTTGAATTCAAGATCTCGGATGTCTGCAAAGAGCCGATACTTGACGGTTACCTCAATAAAACCAATCATTGCCAGCGGCCGGTTTTTTGCCGGAATATCTGGCAGGTTTGCTATAAAATAGGTGGCATTTTGACTGGAATACTCCGTTCGTAACAGACTCGCCGGGATTTTCGGCGGTTTGGGCTTACACTTCCGGGATGGGCGTACTGTCCGCGTCCTATTCCGTAGCGGCGCTTCGATAACCCTTTAACCCATATTCCAACCGATAGGATCTCTCATGACTATGGCCTTAATCATCGGCAACAAGAATTACTCGTCCTGGTCCCTGCGCCCCTGGCTGTTTTTGAAACATCACGGCATTGCGTTCGAGGAAGTGCGGATACCCCTTTACCGGGACGATACACAAGCCCGCATCGCCGGGTTTTCTCCCGCTGGAAAGGTACCGGTGCTGATGGACAACGGCATTACCGTCTGGGATTCGCTGGCGATCCTGGAGTATCTGGCCGAGCGCTTCCCGGAAACTCAGGGATGGCCGGTATCGCGGGCCGGCCGCGCCCAGGCCCGTTCCCTGGCCGCGGAAATGCACACGGGCTTTGCCAACCTGCGCAGCCATTGCGGGATGAATTGCCGGCGGCCACTTGTCGCCAAGGCATTGCCCGATGTGGTCCATAACGAAATCGCGCGGATCGGTCGAATTTGGCGCGAGTGCCGGGAAAATCACGCCGCCGACGGCCCTTGGCTGTTGGGCCGTTTCAGCATTCTCGATGCCATGTACGCGCCGGTTGCCTTGCGTTTCCATACCTATCGGCTAGAAGCGGGGCCGGCGGCTCAAGACTACGTGGATACGGTGCTGGGTCATCCGGCGATCAAGGAATGGATCGCATCGGGCCAAGCGGAAACCGAAATCATTCAGGCGTTCGAAGATTGAGGGCGAAGGTTTGGGCCGCGTTGCTGGCGGTCTATGTGGTTTGGGGATCGACCTACCTGATGATCCGTTTTGTGGTCGAGACGCTGCCGCCGTTTTTGTCGGCGGGACTGCGTTTTCTCGTTTCCGGCGTCATTTTGCTGGGTTGGCGGTGCCTGGCCGGGGATGCCGTGCCGACTTTGCGCCAGTGGCGTTCGGCCGCCATTGTCGGCACCTTGTTATTGCTCGGCGGCAACGGCTTGGTCTGTTGGGCCGAACAAACCGTCCCGTCCGGCGTTGCCGCGCTGATCATCGGTACCGTGCCTATGTTCCTGGTGATTGCCGATGCGCTCAGACCCAATGGCACCCGGCCGTCGCTGCGCGTGCTTGCCGGTTTGGTCATCGGTTTCTTGGGGATTTACCTGCTGGTCGGCCCGTCAGCGATTTCCAACGGCATGCCGTTAAACGGGCCCGGCGTGGCGGCGCTTCTGCTCGCCAGTTTGCTTTGGGCGGCCGGTTCGATCTACAGCAAGAACGCGGATTTGCCGGAGACGGCACTGATGACGACGGGCGCGGAAATGCTGTGCGGCGGATTTGCCTTGATGACCGTCAGCGCCCTTAGCGAAGAATGGGGCGTGTTCAGCTTTGCCCAGGTATCGGCCAGCTCATGGCTGGCCTTGGCGTATCTGATTCTGTTCGGCTCAATGATCGGTTTCGCGTCCTACGCCTGGCTGCTGCAGAACGCGTCGATCCCGCTAGTGGCGACTTATGCTTACGTCAATCCACTGGTGGCGGTGTTTTTAGGCAATTGGTTCGCGCAAGAGCCGCTGACGCCGCGCATCCTGAGTGCATCGGCGATCATCATTGGATCGGTCATATTCATGAACAGCTCATACCGGGGAAAGCCAGCGGCGACGCAAGGCGCGGGCAAATGATGCGCCCCAACCGTTAGGCTTAGAAGCTGTTTAAAAACGTCGCGAGCTCGTTCAGGACAAGGCGAAAAAGCGCGAAAAATCGGAGTGTACATGGAGTACATGAGGATTTTGAGCGCTTTTTCAACGCAGTCATGGGCGAGCGCAGCAGTTTTTAAACAGCTTCTTAGGGAACCGCCCTGAGCCTTGCGCATCTGTCCACGAACGCCCTGTCCGCCCTATACCGCGCGAATTCAGGAGGAAAAAGAGAGGCGTTCATCGGGGCGGTTTTCGCGAACAATGCTGGTGCGCTTGGTATAGAGAGACTATCAGAAAACAAGGATAATCAAGTGACTGGCAAAATAATTTCAACCTTGAGGCCTCCCTCTACTCGATTGCTCACGTTGATCTTGCCATGATGGGTCTCTAGCGCTTTCAGCGCGATGGTTAGTCCCAAGCCGATGCTTTGGGATTTTTGGCTATGGGAGCCACGAAAAAAGGGGTCAAAAATAGAGGATAATTCTGTTTCGGCTACGCCGGGGCCCTGGTCGGTAATGTCTATATGCAATTGGTGGCCACTGACGCCAAGCTTGGCGTCCACGCTGACTTTACTATGGCTGCGGGTATATTTGACCGCATTGCGCAGCACATTTTCAACGGCTCTGCTGAGCAGGTCATAGTAGCCTTGAAGAAATATTTCCCCGGCTATGTTTAAGTCGATTTCGACGTTTTTGCTGTCCGCTTCAAGCCGGGCATCTTCAACAATTTCAGTGATTAATTCATTGATATCGACCACTTCCAGTTTGCCAATGACCCCGGCTTCCAGCCTTGAAATGGCCAGTAATTCGCCGATCAGATCATTCATCCGTTGCGATTCCTTTTCAATCCGTTCCAGCATTAGGGGGATTTTATCCGGCTGCTGGTAGGCCAAACCGATAGCCGTCTGAATTCTGGCCAGAGGCGAGCGCAGTTCGTGCGAGACATCATGAAGGAGCCGCTGTTGCACATTGACCGATAGTTGAATTTGGCTCACCATGTGATCAAAGCTAAGGCCTAAATCGGCCAGCTCATCGTGGCGTTGGCCCATAGTTTGGCCGGCACGGGTATCAAGATCACCTTCGGCAACGGCTGTAAATGCTAACTGCAATTGCCGGATCGGTTTGGCAAAATACCAAGCCGATACGCCACTAAAAATAAGGCTGACAAAAAAACCTAAGGTGATCGGCAACCAGGGTGGCGGCGGATCGGGGTGTGTTGATGGATTATTTTCAGAATGCAACGCAAATAGCAGATAGGTCTGGCCATCCCCGGTTTTTATGCGCCGGACGCCATTAGCATGGGAAGCCGCTAAGGATTTAGCCTGGGCTAGGATTTTTGGCGCTACTTCGCGCCCCAGCAAATCCTTACCAAAATCATCGATTGCAAAGAGGGGTGGCAGTGCCGGATTATGGCGGGATTCAGCCAGGAAGCTGCGTAACCCGTCTACGCCGCCTTTACTGAAAATCAGGCTGGCAGCGTTTAGATAAGGGGCGGCAGAGTTGACGGCTATTTGTGGTTCAGCCCCATTGGCATTCAGCGCCGCATTGCGCTGCAACCAGAAGGCCGCCCCCATGCCGCCGCCCATCGTCAACAAGGCCAGCCAAATGACGATGAAAAACTTCCAGAATAGCCTGCCCATGGGTCGTCACACTTTAACGAATAAGTAACCTTTGCCGCGTACCGTCAAAATACAGGAGCGGCCGTCCGGCAGGTTGCCGAGTTTTTGCCGGATACTGCTCACATGGACGTCGATACTGCGGTCAAAGCGCGCTAAAGGTCTGCCTAAGCCTTTTTCTGAAAGTTCTTTTTTGCCGACAATGGCGCCGGCATTAACAGCCAGGACTTCAAGCAAACTAAACTCCGAGCTGGTCAAATCCAGCAGCCGGCCTTGCCATTGTGCTTTGCGTTGCTTCGGCCATAAAGTCAAAGGCCCCTCAACGAGTTTATCATCGGGATGTTGGGAGGAATCTAACCGGCGCAAGATTGCGCGAATGCGCGCCACCAGCTCACGGGGCGTACACGGCTTTGGCACATAATCATCCGCCCCCGATTCAAGGCCGACAATACGATCCACATCATCGCCTTTGGCCGTCAGCATCAAGACCGGAATCTGGCTGTCCAGGCGGATCCGGTTTAAAACCTCAATCCCTTTCATGCCGGGCAGCATGACATCCAACACCACCAAGTCGTAATTACCTGAGACGGCCTCTTGCCTGCCGGCTTCGCCCTCGTGAATGGCAACCATGTCAAAACCTTCCTGCGTCAGATATTCCGCCAGCATTCCGGTGAGTTCAACATCATCGTCAATCAGCAATATTCTAGTCACTATGTAAACCCTGGTTTTAATGTCAGTAATAGTAACGGCTTTTACCGGACATAAGCCAACATTTACCAAAATTTACATTCTGTTAACGGTATTTAACACTATTTCAGCGATACTAAGCACAGCGAAAATCAAGACGGTTTTCGAATGATTGAATTGGATTTGCAAACTGATATGCCGGAAATTGAAATAAGCCCTACTTGCCCGTCACAAATTGCGCGTTTTTTGCGCTAAGCAAATGATTGATCTGAAGACTATCAAAAGATTGCTTATTGTTGCCTGGCTAATGCCATTGTTGCCTGGCTGCGTGGCCGGGCCGGATTACCAGCGTCCGCCGACGGCTTTTCAGGCCAAATGGGCCTCGGCATTGGCAGATCAGCCCTTAGGTAGTCGGCAAAACCTGCATGCCTGGTGGCAATCCTTTCATGATCCCCTATTGAACTCACTGATTACCCAAGCCCGTTTGGGCAACCGCGATGTGTTCCAAGCCGAAGCCAGATTGCGCGAAGCCCGTGCCAACCGGGATTTATCAGTCGCCAACATTCTGCCGACCTTATCCATGAACGCCTCGGCGAGCAAAAACCAGCCCAGCACGGCGTCCCGTTTTGGCCAATTCGGCCAATTCGGCAGTTCCTATAATCAGTTTAGCCATGGCCTGGATGCCAGTTGGGAGCTGGATTTATGGGGCAAGCAGCGGCGTTCCATCGAATCTGCCGAAGCCACGCTGGACGCAAGCGCAGAGGATTTGCAGGATGTGCTGGTCAGCTTGTACGCCGAAGTTGCCTTGAATTACATCGATGTAAGACGCTACCAGAACGAATGGGTTATTGCCAAAAACAGCCTGAAAGCGCAACAGGAAACCTATGATATAGCCCGCTGGCGGGCGCAAGCCGGGCTGGTTTCCGAAGTGGATGTGCTCCAGGCCAGGCAATCGGTCGAGAGTGCCCGCGCCGATATACCCAAATTAACCAGCGCGCTCGAACAAGCCAAACATGGCCTGGCGGTGTTATTGGGAAAACAGCCTACGGAATTAAACGCCTTATTGGCCCAGTCCGCGCCCATTCCGGCCGCAGCTGACCACATTGTCGTCGGCATCCCGGCGGATGTGTTGCGGCAAAGGCCGGATGTGCGCCGGTCGGAGCGCAAACTGGCGGCGCAAACCGCCCAAATCGGTGTTGCCGAAGCCGGCGCTTACCCCAGTTTTACGCTGTCCGGGTCGATAGGCTTGGAATCCCTGTTGGCGGCCAATTTGTACACGGCCGCCGCCAAAACCTTTCAAATGGCGGCCAGCTCGGCATGGGTCCTGTTTGATTCCGGCCGTATCCGCAGCAATGTGAAAATACAAACGGCGCTTCAGGAGCAGGCTTTAGGGCTTTATCAAAACACTATCCTGACGGCGTTAAAAGAGGTCGAGAATTCACTGACCGCGCTTGACCAGGAATGGCAACGCCGCGACGCGCTCAAAGCCTCGGCAACTGCCGGAAAAGAGGCATTGACGCTGGCCCAGCAACAATATCAAACAGGCACAGCCGATTTTCAAAGGGTATTGGATGCGCAGCAATCCTTACTGACGGCCCAAAACCAATTGGTCGAAAGCGAAGCGGAAAGCGCTTCTAACCTGATCCGGCTTTATAAAGCGTTGGGCGGCGGCTGGGATGTTAATGCCACCCAGCCACATCAGACTCCTCATTGACAGACATGAAAACACAAAAAGACATAACAAAAGTCCTTGAAATGGCAAATCCCGACGGTAAATCCCGCTGGCTGTGGTGGTTGCTGGCGGCTGTTATCTTGCTTTTGATCCTATTTGCCGTTTTGCGGATAGACCAGCCAGCACAGGTGCGTTATCAAACCGAAAAGGCACGGCGCGGCGATTTGGTAGTGACGGTCAGCGCCACCGGCACACTCTCGCCGGTCAATGAAGTTGAAGTGGGTATTGAAGTGTCGGGCACTATCGAAAAAGTGTTTGCCGATTACAACGACCAGGTGAAAGTGGGGCAAGTGCTGGCCAAGCTGGATACCCGTAGGCTGGAAGCGCAAACCCTGCAAAGCCAATCGGCGTTGGAGGTGACGAAAGCGAAAGTGTTGCAGGCGGAAGCAACCTTGCAGGAAGCGCAATTAAAACTGGGCCGTTACGAGCAGACCCGGCAATTAAGCGGCGGCAAAGTGCCATCCTCGACGGAGATGGATACGGCGCGGGCAAACTTGGCTAGGGCTAAAGCCGATCGGGCGAGCGCAAAAGCTTCGGTGCTGCAAACCGGGAACACCTATAAAGACAACCAGATTCAGTTGAACAAAGCCGTTGTGCATTCCCCCATCAACGGCGTTGTGCTGGATCGCTCGATCGAACCCGGACAAACGGTCGCCTCGTCGTTCGAATCCCCGGTTCTGTTCAAACTGGCGGAAGACCTGACCAAAATGGAACTGCAAGTCGATGTCGATGAGGCGGATGTCGGCTTGGTCCGGGAAGGCCAGGAAGCCGCGTTTACGGTGGACGCCTATCCCGACCAGACCTTTCCGGCGCTTATCACCAAAGTCCGCTACGGTTCCGAAACGGTGGACGGCGTCGTGACCTATAAAACCGTCTTGACTGTCGATAACACGTCACTTTCGTTGCGTCCAGGCATGACCGCGACGGCAACGATCATCGTCAATAAAAAATCCAACGTGCTGTTGGTCAGTAATGCCGTGCTGCGGTTTTCTCCGCCGCAAACCGCCGCTACCGAAAAAAAATCCACAGGCGGATTGCTTAGCGCCATGCTGCCGCGCCCGCCTGCTTCCGCTTCCAAACTGGCGGCTGGTGCAAACACAAGCGGTAACCAGCAGCAAGTGTGGACAATCAGCCAAGGGAGTTTAAAACCTGTCCCCATCACTAAAGGCGCAACGGATGGCGCCTTTACCGAGATTGCGGGCAGTGCAGTCGATGCCGGTACCGACTTAGTGACCGGGATTTTAGAAACATCTAACCAATAGGATCACAATGGCCGACCATCCATTACTGGCGTTACAGGGCGTGACGAAGACCTACGGCACGGGCGATGCCCAAATGCACGCGTTAGCCGGGATCAATTTAAGTATCAATCCGGGAGAATTTGTGGCCGTCATGGGGCCGAGCGGTTCAGGGAAAAGCACTTGCATGAATATCCTGGGTTGCCTGGATACGCCCAGCAGCGGCGAGTACCGCTTCCAGGGCGTGAACGTCGGCGGCCTGACCCGAAACCAGCGCGCCCTGTTGCGCCGGCATTATATCGGCTTTGTCTTTCAAGGCTTTAACTTGCTCAACCGCACGACAGCCTTGGAGAATGTCGAACTGCCGCTGATCTACCGGGGAATGGATACGGCTACACGGCACCGCTTAGCCAAAGCGGCTTTGGATGCCGTCGGGTTGGCGTCCCGTGAAAGCCATACGCCGGGCGAGCTTTCTGGCGGCCAGCAGCAACGCGTTGCCATTGCCCGTGCGATTGTAACGGAACCTGCCTTGCTGCTGGCAGACGAGCCCACCGGAAACCTCGATTCGAAACGCAGTGTCGAGATTATGGAGCTATTAACGGCCATTAACCGGGATCAGGGCATTACCGTCGTCATGGTCACGCATGAACCGGATATGGCTGATTATGCAAAGCGCATTATCTCCTTCAAAGATGGCTTGATCGAAAGCGACCAAAAATTGAAAGGCTACCTATGTTAGGAAACGCATTCTTACTGGCTTTCAGGGCATTACGGCGCAATGCCATGCGTTCGGTATTGACCATGCTGGGCATCATTATTGGCGTGGCGGCGGTTATTGTCGTGGTCACCTTAGGCAGCGGCGCGACCCGGCAAGTGAGCCAACAAGTCGCCAGCCTGGGCAGCAATCTATTAATGGTTAGCGTGGGCAAACGGATGGGGCCGGGACAGGTATCCGGCGCAGAAGCTTTCAAGCTGGCCGATGCAGAGGCGTTAGCCAACGACGTTTATGGACTGGCCGCCGTTGCGCCCGTGGCATCGGGTTCAACCACCGCTATCTACGCGAACGAAAACTGGTCGACGAACGTTTCCGGCACGACCGATGCTTTTTTTTCGGTCAGCAACCAGCCTGTTGCCGAAGGCCGCCTGTTTACCGCCAGCGAAGCGCGGCTCGGCACGGCGGTTTGCGTTATCGGACAAACCGTGGCGGCCAAGCTGTTCGGCCAGCAAAACCCCTTAAACAACCGGATTCGCCTGCAAAAATTGTCCTGCGAAGTCATCGGGGTCTTAAAAGCCAAAGGCCAATCCACCATGGGGACAGACCAGGACGACCTGGTCGTTGTGCCGTTACGCACATACCAACGCCGTATAGCCGGTAATCAGGATGTCAACCTGATCAAAGTCTCGGTGCAGGACGGCCAGGATACTGAAAAAGTCAAACACGAGATTGAAGGCATCCTGCGTACCCGCAGGCACCTTGCTAGTACCGAGGAAAATAATTTTAATGTCATGGACATGAAAGAGATCGCCGCGATGCTGTCGAGCACCACCCAAACCATGACTGGCATGCTCAGCGCAGTCGGCGCCGTCAGCCTGCTGGTCGGCGGCATCGGCATTATGAACATCATGTTGGTTTCGGTGACGGAACGGACGCGGGAGATCGGTATACGGTTAGCCATTGGCGCTTTGGAGAATGAAGTGCTGTTGCAGTTTTTGGTGGAAGCCGTGGTGTTGTCATCCTTCGGTGGCCTGATCGGCATCCTTCTGGCGCTGGGCACGGCATGGGGATTATCCGGCCTTATGCAAGTGCCGTTTGTTTTTCAAGGCGGTATTGTTCTTACCGCATTTTTATTTTCGGCGGCGGTAGGTGTGGTCTTTGGCTATTTCCCGGCGCGAAAAGCGGCCCGGTTAGACCCGATAGAAGCTTTACGGCATGAGTGACTGAATTTCTACAGGATAAAAGGAGCTTACGTTATAAGGACTTATTGGCTGACTAGTCTTTGATGTGACTAGTACTCAGTCAGTATTAATATGTCGTGTAAATAATTTGAGCGCGTAGCCTTTCTCCATTCATCCTTCGACAAGCTCAGGACGAACGGGGAAAGGCTACATGCTCCCAACGTAAATCCGCCCATCCACGGAAAAATCCGTGCCCAGAGACTTAAACCATTCATGCTTCGACACGCTCAGCACGAACGGTTTAAGTCTCTGATGTAGCTTTTCAGGCTGCATAGCCTATTGATTTATAAATTTTATTTCTTAATTGTGGGCAGTGCCCTTAGGCCGTCAGTTCACGCAGCCTTTGCTCAAGAAAACGCCGTTCGGGTTCTTGCCGCACTAGGCTAAGGGCTTGTTGATAAGCCATGATGGCTTCCTCCGATTTTCCTAGCCGCCGGCACAAGTCCGCCCGCACCGAATGCGCCAAGTGGTAACCGGCAAGGTCGCCGCGCCCGAGTATCGCATCGACGAGGGCTAGCCCGGCGGCCGGGCCGTCGCGCATCGCCACCGCCACGGCGCGGTTCAGCTCGATGACTGGCGATGGCTCGATTTGCAGCAACAGCCCGTAAAGGGCGGCGATTTGCGCCCAATCCGTGGCGGTGGCAGCGCTGGCGCTGGCATGCACGGCGGCGATGGCCGCCTGCAAGGCGTAGGGGCCGGGCCGGCGTGATTTTAACGATTGTTCCACCAACGCCGACCCTTCCGCAATCTGCTCGCGGTTCCAGAGCGAGCGGTCTTGGGCGTCGAGCAAGACCAGCTCGCCCGTTGGCGAGCACCGCGCGGCGCGGCGCGATTCGTGCAGCAGCATCAACGCCAGCAAGCCTTGCGCTTCGGGTTCGGGCAGCAACTCGACCAGCAGCCGCCCCAAACGGATCGCCTCTTCCGACAGGTCACGCCGGGTCAACGACGCACCGGATGATGCCGAGTAACCTTCGTTGAACACCAGGTAAACTACCCGCAACACCGATTCCAGCCGGTCCGGCAAGTCGGCGTGGGTGGGCACTTGATAAGGGATGCTGGCATCGCGGATTTTGGCCTTGGCGCGGACGATACGTTGGGCCAGCGTCGGCGCGGGCGTCAGGAAGGCGCTGGCGATCTCTTCGGTCGCCAGGCCGCAAACCTCGCGTAAGGTCAAGGCCACTTGCGCGTCCGGCGACAGTGCCGGATGGCAGCAGGTGAAAATCAAGCGCAGGCGGTCGTCCTCGACACCCTCATCGTCCCAAGGTTCGGTAAGCTCACTGACGGGGTCGGCCAGCGCGTCGGCATCTTCCAGCACATCGAAGCGGGCACGGCGGCGCATGCCGTCGATGGCTTTAAAACGCCCGGCCGAAACCAGCCAGGCGCGTGGGTTGGCGGGCAGGCCGGCACTAGGCCATTGCTCCAGTGCCGCGCGGAAAGCATCGTGCAAGGCTTCTTCGGCGACATCGAAATCACCCAGCAAGCGCACCAGCGTGGCGAAAATATGCCGCGATTCCAAACGGTAAAGGGCGTCCAACGCCTCGCGCACGGCGTCTGCGTTGATGGGCGATGAGGCTGCATTTGCCGGGGCGGCGTGATGGCTGTCTAAGGCGAGGAGGGTGTCATGCGTTTCCTGAATCATCACGGCCCCTTAAGCATGGGCTTCGGGCAACTGGCACGTCCCTGGACCAGCGGCAAGACTTGTCCGGTCAGGACATGGTTGAATTTGTCCGGCTCCTCGAACGGCGGGTTATGCGCGGACTGCTCGAACCACACCAATTGTTTGCAGGGCGCCGTTAGCGTGTCGAAATAATGTGCGGCCAGTTCGGCGGGGATATGGCGGTCGTAGCGGCCGAGCAGGAAAAATATCGGCACGTCGAAAGACCGGTACTGCTGGGTCAGGTCGAGCCGGGAAATCTCAGGATCCAGCAATTCCAAGGAAAAACGGTTGCCTTGCCCGAACTTGACGAGGTCAATGAGGTTCGCCTCATCGGTGCCTAGCGCGGCCCAAATCAGTTTACCGGTCGACAAGCTAGCATGGAACACGCCGCCGAAACGCTCGACCCAGTTGCCGACCGCCAGCCGCTCGTCGATTGGCGAGTACGGCGGCGGGCCGATTTCTTCCAGTTCCGAGACGGCTTTGGTATTGCCGCGCCGCTTGGCTTCGGCAAGCGCGAACCCGTAGGACAGCTGGTCGCCGTGCGGCATGTCGGCAATTTGCGCCACCCCGACGTAGGCCGCGACCTTTTGTGGATGCCGGGCGGTATAAATGACCCCCAGCGCGCTCCCCCAAGAATGGCCGAGCAACACCACCTTATCTTGGCCAAAACGATGGGTGACCTGCGCCACCAACTCGTCCAAATCGCTGACGAAGCGGCTGATAGTCATGGATTCCGGCGGAATATCGGCGTGGTAAGAACGCCCGGCGCCGCGTTGCTCCCAATACACGACCAGGAAGTGCTGTTCCAGAGCCGGATTGAAATGCCGGAACAGCGCCGATTCGCTGATGCCGGGGCCGCCATGCAGCAGGATCAGGATAGGGTTGGCCTGCGACACGCCACGGAACCAGACGCTTTGCGGCACGCCGCCGATGGCCAGAGTTTCCATAGTTGCGATGCTGCCGGGAATCATGCGGCCTTCCGCATCCGTGAACGGGGCGGTATGGATGCCGCAGCCAGTGGCCAACAGCAGCAACGCCAAAGCGGCGGCGCGGTTAAGGGAAACGCAGCGGGCGGATATTTGTTTCAGTGTTTTATGGAAATTGTCCATGCCATGCCCCTTCATAATTTCTGGATACAGTTGGTTGTGGCTAGAAATATTTCTGGCGTCATGCCGTTGCCATCGCCATGAGTGTGCACACAGTCCGCCAATTGCGGCTGGTCGCCGAAACACCCAGCAGCTTTTCCGCCTGGGCGGCGAGCTTGGACCGGCCTATCCCCTTTGGGGCATGCAGATAAAAAACCTTGCCGATCAGGCGGAAGCGTTCGGTTTCCTGCTTGATGTTTGCAAGCGTTTCCAGGCCAGGGGTTTCCGGTGCGGCGCTCAAAAAAAACAGGTGCAAGGTATTGGGTTCGGCTTCCGCTTCAGGGAAGGGGTTTGACTTAAGCGCCTGTTCCAGTTCCTGTGGCTCCAGCAACAACACTTGCGGGCTGAAACCACGGCTTGTGTTGATTTCAGCGCTGATTTTATTTGCAAGCTGTAGCGTATTTTCTGCCTTGCCTTGAAAAACCACATTACCGCTTTGGATATAAGCCTTGACATTGATTAGGCCGATATTTTCCAGGATAGCTACCAGCCCCTTCATCGGCAGGCTATTATTCCCACCAACGTTGATACCCCTAAACAGAGCAATGTAAGTCTTCATTTTTTCACCTTCCGAATTATCCCTTTCGGGACGATGGCCGTCTGGAGCAGGCAATCCGGCGCGGCCAGGATGAATCGGTTGACAGGATACACGCCTGTTCCCCGTTATGCGCCCACCCACGGGTCGTAGCTGCCGACGCTCCACAAGCGGCCCTCCAAATCGCGGCACGTAAAACCGCGCCCGCCATAATCTTCGTCTTTGATGTCGAGCTCGATTTTAGCTCCGGCGGCGACGGCACGGACGTACACCACATCGGCATCGGCCACCACCAGATAGGAACTTTGCGTTTCAAAGCCGCCGATCTCGTCCGGTTGCTTGATGTGCTTGGAAAATTCTGTCGGCTTCCCCGTGGATGCCAGCATCAGCATGCCGCCGCCGAGCTTTAATTCGGCATGGGCAATCGTGCCGTCGGGATTTTCAAAGGCCTGGTGCTGCTCGAAGCCAAACACACGGCACAGCCAGGCTATGGCGGCCGGGGCGTTGCGGTAACGTAACACGGGGATGATGGTGCTGGCGGTTTGGGACGAAGTGGTCATGGCCATCTCCTGGATCAATCAGTTAGGTGGTTTACGAAGGTTTATTGGCTCGGACCGGTATCGCCCGGTCTGGATTAGTGAAAATATGGACTGGCGGCTATTTACGAATAACTGAAACGGGTCACCGCAAATGCCTGAAAATCCGCCCGAAGCGGGCCAGCATCTCCGGGGTTCCTTGTTTGATCAAGCCTTTTTCAGCCGCGTAACCGTTCTGGTTTTCGCCAAAGCCCAGCGTCAGGAATTCGATGCTGGTCGCCACCAAGACCAAGTCCGGATGGGACGCCGGGCCAAGTTCCCCTATGGCCTTGCCGTCGCCGACGGTGATATGGAATATTTCGTCGTCGATACGGAATTCATAGGTCTCCGAAATCCCCTGCGCCGCTTTAGGGTCGAAAGTGACCAGCAGCGCCTGCATCGCCCAACGCGGCTGGAAGAACTCGCCCGGTTTCGGTGTGCCTAGCAACGAGAAGCCCCATTTCACCAGTTCGCCGACCACCTTGCCCAACCCCCGGCCACGCTCGGTGAGCCCATAGACGGCCGATGCCGCCGGTGGCGGCAGTTTTGCCCGTGCCACGAGCGCTTGGCTTTCCATATCTTTTAAGCGCGCCGACAACAGGTTAGGGCCGATGCCGGGCAGGGCATTCTGCAAGTCCTTGAAACGCTTGGCGCCGGACAACAATTCGCGGACGATCAGTAATGTCCAGCGTTCGCCGACGATATCCAGTGCTTTGGCCAGGGCACAGAACTGGTTGTAACTGCGGGGTGTTTTGTTCATGGCTGAAATTTTCCGCCACCGGCAAATAAAAGTCAAAATAATATAGTTGACGATATATATTTTTTAAGTTAAAACTATATAAAACTTAATCAATAGGAGGCATCATGAAATCGTATCTACATTGGCTGTTACGTAACCGCATTGCCGTGATAGCGGTCATCTTGGCAATCACCGCGCTTGCCCCGTAAACTAGGCGCGGCATCTGAAAATCATCATCGACCCCATGACGAACGCATCATCAGACACCATTCGGTAGGACAAAGCGTAGCGGGCGAGTCCCGATCTTTGCCCCTGTGACTGCGTCGATGGCTACCGGTTTAATGTCCTCTCCCGTTTCAACATCCTGGATACGTACCAACGGGCCGCCGCCGCGATACTGATGCCCCCAGGCGCCAATCATAACCAGCACCGGCAGAAAATCGCGGCCGGCGGCAGTCAACACATATTCCTCGCGCGGAGGACGCTCCGAATACAGCCGTTTTTCCAATAGCCCTTCCTCCGTCAGCGTTGCCAATCGCCGGGTCAGCATCGTCGGCGCGATGCCAAGACTTTTTCGAAACTGGTCGAAGCGGGTTAGGCCAATATGGGCGTCCCGCAGAATCAACAGGCTCCAGGTGTCGCCGAGGAATGCAAGGCAGCGAGCGATCGGACAAGGGTCGGCGTAAATATTTTTATCGTTCATACTGTTTTAGTAGTGACTTAGTTTCAAAATGGTAGTAACATTACTATCGAAATGATAGTAACACTTAACCGATAGACAATCCACCCCAATAAGGAGATTTGATATGAACAATAAAGACAGTGCTGTAGCCCTGATCACTGGCGCATCCTCGGGCATTGGGCTGGTAACGGCCAAGGCCCTTCAACGAGCGGGGTACCGCGTATTCGGAACCAGCCGCAAGGTGCTTGCAAGCGCCGACGGCATCACGATGCTGACCTGCGACGTGACCGACGAAGCATCGGTAAAGAACACGGTCGCCGAGGTATTGAAACAGGCTGGACGTATCGACCTGCTGGTCAATAATGCCGGTATTGGTTTGCTTGGCGGGGCGGAAGAATCGTCCACCGCGCAGGCCCAGGCCTTGTTTGACGTCAACGTCTTTGGCATTACTCGTGTGACCAATGCCGTGTTGCCGACCATGCGCAACCAAGGGAAAGGCAGAATCGTCAATGTCAGCTCAGTCCTTGGCTTGATCCCATCGCCTTACAACGCACTCTATGCCGCGACCAAGCATGCGGTTGAAGGCTATTCCGAATCGCTTGACCATGAACTGCGTACCTTAGGAATCCGGGTTGTGCTGGTAGAGCCGGGGTTTACCCGAACCTCGTTCGAGGAACGCATGACAAATCCCGATCAGCCGCTTGCTGTCTATGACTCGGTGCGTGCCGACATGACAGCGCTCATGCGGAATGGGGTGAATGCAGGCGACGCTCCTGAAGTGGTCGCGCATACGGTGGTAAAAGCGGCGACTACGGTAGCACCAAGACGGCGCTATACGGCTGGAAAACAAGCAAGCCAAGTACGTTTCCTGCGCCGTTTCCTTCCGGAAGCCGTGGTAGACAAGAGCTTGCGCAAGTTTAACCAGCTGCCGATGGTCTGAATAATTGAAAGATAACGATAGCGAGGTTTCCGGAACGGCTGGCCGGGCAACTCTATGCCTTGTTCCAAGGCGCCATCGTTTCCAAACAATTGCAGCGCCATTCCGGCGCGGCCGTTGATGCCACGTTGGCCGCCAAGATACTGATCGAAAACAGCATCGAATGATTATTTCGAATATTACCGAACCTTTTACCGAAGGAGGAAGCAACATGCCGAAACCCAAAACTCCGATGATGCCGTCAAGTCGGGACTGGCTTCACTCTCGATCCACCATCAAACTTAGGGGCCGGCTTTTAGCCGGATTGTTACTGCCGCTGATGATAAGCGCCGGATGCAGCGATCAAGATAAACAAACACAAGCAGTATCCAGACCGGTAAAGGTTTTTCGAATCGAGGAAACCGCTACGGTCGGTGTTATGAGCTTTGCCGGGGAAATCAGGGCAAGAATCGAGACGCCCTTATCCTTTCGGGTGGCCGGTAAACTGCTGGAGCGGAAAGTAGACATTGGCGACCCAGTACGTAAAGGTCAGCTGCTGGCGATATTGGATGGCAATGATTACCGCTTCGCCGTGCAGGGCCTTAAGGCTCAGCTGGCTTCCGCCCAGTCCGACAGCAATTTCTTGCGGGACGATCTGGTGAGATACCGCGAACTGCTGGCTCAGCAAGTCATCAGTCCGCCGGAGTTCGAGCGGCACGAAACCGCTTATACCACGGCGCGGGAGCGGACGGCGGCTCTGGAAGCACAATTGGGCCAAGCGCTTAACCAGCTGACCTATACCGAGTTGCATGCCGACCGTGACGGTGTGGTCACCGCGCTAGATGTCGAGGCCGGACAGGTGCTGGCGGCCGGACAGGCTGTGGTAACTCTGGCCCGGCTCGACGAAAAGGAAATCCATTTCGACGTGCCCGAGCATCGCCTGCCAGAAATCAAGCGCCGACAAGCCGTTAGTGTGGCTTTATGGGCTGACGATAACCGGCGTTTCAAGGCTCGCATCCGCGAAATTGCCTCGGTCGCCGATCCGGCCAGCCGTACCTATCGCGTCAAGGCCACCTTGCTCGAAGGCATGGACGCCGCGCAATTAGGCATGACGGCGACCGTTCATATCGCGGCGAGCACCGCTTCCCGCATAGGCATCCCGCTTTCCGCCGTCTATACCCCGCAAAACCAGCCTGATCATCCCTTAGTCTGGCTGGTTGACGAGCAGGCAGCCACCGTCAAATCCGTGCCGGTCCGGCTGGGCGAAACGCTGGCTGGCGAACGCATTGCCGTCGAGGGAGTCTCCGCAGGCCAATTGCTGGTCAGCGCCGGCGTCCAGCGTTTGTTCGAGGGGCAGGCTGTCCGCTTGCCGGAAGAACCGGGATTGCCTAACAATCGCGGTGGAGAGGGGCAGCAATGAAAGCATTTAATCTCAGCGAATGGGTGCTTAAACATCGCTCCTTCACCGGTTTTATGATCGCACTGGTCGTGCTCGGCGGCCTATTCGCTTATTACCGGCTAGGCCAGCAGGAAGACCCGCCGTTCACGTTCCGGATCATGGTCGTCAAAACCCTCTATCCCGGCGCGACGGCGCAGGAAGTGGAACAGCAGTTGACGGACCGGTTGGAAAAGAAAATCCAGGAGTTGCCTAACCTGGATTATTTGCGCAGTTATTCCAAACCCGGCGAATCGGTGATTTTCGTCACGCCCCGCGAGGATACGCCGCCCAAGGAGATTCCCGAGCTTTGGTATCAAGTGCGCAAGAAGGTCGACGACATCCGCATGACGCTGCCGCCGGGCAGCATCGGGCCGTTTTTCAACGACGAATTTGGCGATACCTATAGCCTGATCTACGCTTTCTCCGGCGAGGGCTTTAGTTATGCCGACCTGAAACAGGCGGCCGATTCGGTTCGCCAACAGCTATTGCGGGTCAAGGATGTCGAGAAAGTCGATCTGATCGGCGTGCAGGACGAAAAGATTTTCGTCGAATTTTCCGATAAGAAACTGGCTGAACTGGGTCTGGATACGGCGGCGGTTGCCCAGGCCTTGCAGGCGCAGAACGGCATGGCGCCAGCCGGCACGGTGTTTTCCGCGCAGCGCAATCTGCCGATACGCCTGACCGGCGCGTTCGACTCGGAAGACAGCGTCGCCAATATGGCGGTGCGCATCGAAAATCGAACCTTCAAGGTCGGCGACTTTGCCAAGGTGACGCGCGGCTATGTCGATCCTGCGGATTTCAAGATGCGTTTCAACGGCAAACAGGCCCTCGGTCTCGGCGTGACGATGAACAAGAAAGGCAATGTCATCGACCTGGGGAAAGCCTTGGAAGACGTGTTGGCCAGCATCGAAACCGAGTTACCGTTAGGCATGGACGTAGAGCCGGTCGCCAATCAAGCGCATGTGGTTAGAAATCAGATGGCGGAATTCGGCCGTACTTTCTTCGAAGCCCTGGCGACCGTGTTGGTGGTGAGCTTTTTGAGTCTGGGCTGGCGCACCGGTTCCGTGGTGGCGCTGACCGTCCCTCTGGTGCTGGCCGCCACCTTGCTGGTCATGCTGCTGTGCGGCATCGACCTGCAACGGATTTCATTGGGCGCTTTGATTCTGGCGTTGGGCCTGTTGGTGGACGATGCGATGATTGCTGTCGAGATGATGGCGCGCAAGCTGGAAGAAGGTTGGGACCGGATGCGCGCCGCGACTTATGCCTATAGCGCCACCGCCTTTCCGATGCTGACCGGCACCTTGATCACCATCGCCGGTTTCCTGCCGGTGGGTCTGGCGCAATCCTCCGCCGGTGAATATACCGTGGCGATTTTCCAGGTGGTCGGCATTTCGCTGATACTGTCGTGGATAGGCGCGGTGGTGTTCACCCCCTATTTGGGATTTTTGATACTCAAAGTGCATGCCAACGGCGAGCAAGCGGCCCACGACCTGTTCGATACGCCGTTCTACAACCGTCTGCGCTGTTGGGTGGATGCCTGCGTGGTGCATCGCAAGAAAGTCATTATCGCCACGCTGGCGTTGTTCGGCCTAGGTGTCGTGGCGTTAGCCCATGTCCCCGAACAGTTTTTCCCGCTATCCAACCGGCCGGAAGTCATCGTCGACCTGTGGCTGCCGGAGGGCAGTGCCTTCGAACAAACCGAAGCCGCCGCCAAACGCATGGAAGCACTGTTAGCAAAGGACGAAGACGTCGAACATGTCGCCAGCTATATCGGCAGCGGCACGCCGAGATTTTTCATGTTGATCGTGCAGCAACTGGCGAATACCAATCTGGCCGAATTGGTGGTGATGACCAAGGATAATGCGGCGCGCGAACGGGTGATGCAGCGCGTCCGGCAGGCTTTGTCCACGGATTTCCCGAATGTCCGCGGCCGAGTGAAGCGCCTCAATGTCGGGCCGCCGATGGATTACCCTTTGCTGTTCAGAGTGCTCGGCGAAAACCCCAATATCGTGCGCGGCGTTGCCGAGCGGGTGGCCGAAGTCGTGCGTAACCATCCCGGCACCGTGGATGTCAACGACGACTGGCATGGCCGCATGCCTTCGTTCCGCTTAGTTCTTGATCAGGACAAGGCCCGGACCCTCGGCGTTTCGACGGCCAGCTTGTCGCAAGCCTTGCAGGCGCATTACGCAGGCATCCCGGTCGGGCAATTGCGCGAGCAGGATAAATTGATCGACATCGTCTGGCGGGCCAGCCCCGAATTGCGCACCGCCGCCGACGAATTGCCGGATGTCGCTATTCGCACCGCTAATGGTAAGTCAGTATCGCTGTCGCAGTTCGTCAAGTTCGAGACCGTGTTCGAGGACGGCGTGCGTTGGCGCCGTAACCGCTTCCCGGCTATCTCGGTACGCGCCGATGTGGCCGACGGCATGATGGCACCGGACGTGGCGGCGGAAATTATCCCGAAACTTATATCCATACAGGATAGCCTGCCGGTCGGTTATTTCATCGAAACCGGCGGCTCCAAGGAAGACGCGGTGACCGCGCAGAAGTCGATTCTGATCTGGATTCCGCTGGTGCTGATCGTCACGCTGATCTTGTTGATGATGCAGTTGCAGAATCTGTCCAGGACTTTCATGGTGTTCAGCACCGCGCCTCTGGGGGTGATCGGCGCCGCCTTCGCCTTGCTGCTGTTCGGAGCGCCGTTCGGTTTCGTGGCGTTGCTCGGCATCCTGGCGCTGGCCGGCATGATCATGCGCAACTCGGTGATTCTGGTGGATCAAATCGATCAGGATGAAAAGTCAGGACTCGATACCTGGTCGGCTATCGTCGAATCGACGGTACGGCGCTTTAGGCCGATCATGCTGACTGCGGCGGCGGCCATCCTGGCGATGATACCGTTGTCGCGCAACGATTTCTTCGGCCCGCAGGCTATCGCCATCATGGGCGGGCTGACGGTGGCAACCGCGTTGACGGTGTTCTTCCTGCCGGCGCTGTATGCGGCTTGGTTTAGGGTGGAGCGAGGGCAGCCGGATGCCGAATCAGCCCCAGTCGGTTTGCCGCTGGCTGATGCCGCACTCACTGCCCCTAGAGTCTAATTTGGAGTCTAATATGAATAGCCGATATTTAACACCGCTAGCCCTTCTGTCCTTGGTTTGGCTAAGCGCCTGTACGCCGACCCGCGTCAGTAATCAGGTGCCGATCGATAGCCCGGCGCAATGGCAACATGCGCCCAACGCCCAAAGCGCAGGAACGGCAGACCTGAAGACTTGGTGGCAAGGATTCAACGATCCCTTGCTGAATGAATTGATAGACAAAGCCTTGGCCGCCAACTACGATCTCAAAATCGCCACTGCTCGCGTTCGCGAAGCCAACGCAATGGTGACCGTCGCCGAAGCGGCGTTGTATCCCAGCCTCGATTTCTCACTCTCCGGCGGCCGGGAAAAACGCATAGACCGGATAGTCGGTGTACCGAGCGGGCAAGGCATCAAATTGATTACGCCCACCGCCGATGCCGTCAGCGGCGGATTAGCGGCACGCTGGGAAATCGACTTGTTCGGCGGCCGGCATTTGGAAGCGGAAGCCGCCGTCGCGCAAGCCGAAGGCAGTCAGGAAGGTTTGCATGCGGCGCAAGTCGGTCTGCTGGCCCAAGTGGCGACAAACTATATGGAGCTGCGCGGCGTGCAGCAACGTATCGGCATTCTGCAAAGCAATATCGACTTGCAGCGCGAACGATTGAGGACTTTGCAGGTATTTCTTAAAGCCGGACTGGCTAACGAGGCGGATATGGCCCGCCAGCAAACGCTGTTGCACGGCACCGAAGCGACGCTACCGGTATTGGTCAATGCCGAGAAAAAACTCACCCATCGTTTGGGGGTTTTGCTGGGCGAGCCGCCGGAAAACCTCGAACAGCGGTTGGCCGTCGCCGGCCCGTTGCCGAAGCAAGCGCCGACTATGCCCAAGCTATTGCCGGCCGATTTATTGGCGCAACGTCCCGATTTGCGTCTGGCTCGAACCGAAGTCAGTGCTGCTGCGGCCAGCCTGGGTTCGGCGCGGGCTGATCTCTATCCAAAGCTGGTGCTGTCGGCAAGTGGCGGTGTCGGCGCGCTGGCGGTCGGCGGTTTTCCGAGTCTGGCCGAGAGCGTTTATGCGCTGGGCTCGGGCCTTTCGGCGCCGATATTCAACGCCGGGCGCATCCGCTCCCATATCGCCGCCGCCGATGCGCGGCTGGATCAGGTCGCGGCCAATTACGAGAAGACCTTTTTGCTGGCATTGGAGGACGTGGAAAACGCCTTCGTCGCGCATCGTTCCGCTTCTGATAGCTTCGGCCGATTGACTGAAGCGGAAGCCTCGGCGGAAAAAGCTTACCGGCTGGTCGATGCCTTGTATCAGCACGGTGCGGGCAATTATCTCGCCGTTCTGGATGCTCAGCGCAGCAAACTGGCCGTCAGCGACGAACGTGCAAAAGCCGAAACCGCGGTTAGCGTGGCCATGGTGTCGCTTTACCGGGCTTTTGGTGGCGGATGGACAATTGCTTCATCGGATAGTGGTATCGATAAAGTCTCGATACGGTAATCAACGGCTGACAAGATCGCACGGCAAGCACTTGGAAAAACGATGAAGGCCATCATCCTATCGGCATTCCTAAAATCTCTAACGATCTACGCACAATGCCAATCGCAGCCACAACCCGTTTGTCAAAAATCCTTTTTTTTATCTGGTTGTGGGCGGTGGCGATCCAGGAAACCGTCGTCAATAACCAGTTCAAACGCTTCCAGCACGGGCTGACCTTCCGTATCGGCGACAAATGGCTGAATGAAACCCCGGAAGGCGAAATTGCCGGTATCGTTTCTTTGACCAGAAGCGATTTCGTGATCAAACCGAAATTGGCCTATGCCATTAACGACGCGTGGAAAAGCACATTGGGCGCGAACCTGTTTGGCGGCGAGGACACGGCGTTCTACGGACGGATGCACGACAATTCGGCGGTGTTTGTCGAGGTTAAATTCAGTTTTTGACCGTACCTTCTGGACTAGCCGTAGGCCTGCTAGGGGGGGTGGCAATTGGGGCGGCACCCTCGGCCATCATGGCCAAGTGCCGCCAATTCCCCCTGGATAGACTTGGTTGCGCCCCTGTTTTTTGGCCCGGTACAATGCCTCATCTGCGGTTTTTATCAGGCTATCGGGTTCTAGGCCGGGTTTGGGGATGATTGCCGTCACGCCAATACTGATGGTGACGAAACCGAAATCGGACAATTCGTGAGGTAAGGCCAATTCTTGAAACCTTTTGCAAATGTCCTGCGCCATCTTGAACGCCGCCACCGTATCCGTGGCGGGCGCAATGAACGCAAATTCCTCCCCGCCATAACGCGCCACCAGATCGCCTTCACGGCAGACGGTGTCCGCCAAGACCTTGGCCACTTTTTTTAGGCACTCGTCGCCCATCTGATGGCCGTAGCGGTCGTTATATTTTTTAAACCAGTCCACATCACACAGGGCTAAAGCGACAGGCAGCCCCGAGCGTTCGGCGCGAAGCCACTCGCTTGCCAGCACGTCATCGAAATGGCGGCGGTTGGCAATGCCGGTCAAACCATCGGTTGTGCTTAAGGCTTCGAGTTTTTTATTGGCCCTTTGCAGCTCAAGCGTACGTTCCATCACGCGTAGTTGCAAATCGAGTTCCGATTCCTTCATGTTTTCGAGCAAGGCCAGTTGGGCCATTTCCTTGTCTTTGCGCATCCTATTAAAACGGTCCGCCAAGGCAAACGCCAACAGCAGCATTTCCAACACTGAACCGACTTGCACGCTGTAGATGGTGATGGTGGTGGTGGGCAAGACCCCCATGCCCCTCAATATCGTCGCCAACAGACCCAATATAAAAACAAAAAAGGCCACTAAGAAAAAGTAGGCGCTACGTTGCCGCTTATAGACACAGAACAAGCACGTCCAAATAATCAAAGCGATGGAGAATACATTGATTGGCAAGGTAAGCTTATAAATAGCTTGTAACGGCACTTCATGCCCAACCCATAAAAAAATCAAATAAAAGCCAATGGCTAGCTTAATCAGCCGGTCGGGCATTGGGGCCACTAGCCGGGTGTTGAGCATCTGCCTCATAAAAATGAAGAACGCCGAAAAGGACAGGTTCCCCATCGTGATGACAGAATTGTCCAGCCAGAAAGAGGAGTCAGGGACTATGAATTCTTTGAACAGGCCATTTAAGGCGGCAATGGACAGCGCCACACACAAACAACTACCGACATACAATAAGTAGATGACATCGCGCAGCGAAATGAACAGCAGCAGGTTAAACAAGAGCATTGCGCTCACCATGCCAAAATACCAGGCTTGGACAAGATAATCATCCCGCTCATGGGCGTGGAATGCCTGCGGCGCCCATAATCTTGCCGGGATGATGGTTGGCGCTTTGGATTGGATCCTAATGTAGATAGTTTGGTCTGATTGGGGCGGCAGGGATACAGGAAAAACGAAGTTATGGTTTTTGTAGGGCCGGGTAGCGAAGGGCATGGCCATGCCGGTCACGGTGGCCTGATAAACGCCATGGGCGTCCGGTTGATAAAACCGGACATCCGAAAGCCCCGCTTCGCTAATTTCCAGCATCCGTTCAATGGCTAGCTTGCCGCTATTGCGCAAGGTCAAACGCAGCCAATAGGCTGAAGCCGTCAAACCATAACTCAAGGCCTCGGCAGCGGGCTGGCCTGCGTTAAAACGGTTTGCGGCAGGGGGCTTTTGCACCTCAGCTAAGGTGAGCGTTGTGCTAGGGTCTTCCAGCACGGCAACATATTCCGTTAATGAAACGGGCGAGTGCAGCACTTGGCTGGCGTCTAGCGGTTTGTCTGCGGCCAGCACATTTGCCAGGCATAGTTGCAGCCCCCACAACATAACAAACAAGATAAGCGGCAATTGTTTTGGCGGGCTTAAAAACACACAAAAACCTTAACAGGCTTCAAAAAACTGACGGGTCAGAGCGTGATGAATTGGCGTATCTTGTCCAATAACCTCGAACCTATCCCTTTCACTTTAAGCACTTCGTCTAAGGATTCAAACGGACGTTCAGAAACGATGTTTTCCGCCAGTTTCTTGGAAATGCCTTTCAATGCCTCAATCTCTTCCAAACTGGCTTGGTTTAGTGAGACGGAGGCTGGCTGTTTTGGCTTGATTTTTTTAGCCGTTTTAGCGGTTGGTGGCTTTTTATTGTCGGCAAAAATGACATTGATGATATTGCTTTCATCGCTACGCACCACGGTAGGTTTGGTGCTAACCATATAAGGCACTGCAAAATTGATATGATCCCGGGTGATATAGCCTGCTTCAGTCCATTCCCGTAACATCAGCGTCAGATACCAGGTGCCGTCGCCGGGTTGCTGAAAAGGCATTTCATAACGGCAATCCGCTAGAAAATACTGTCCATAAAGTTCGCCTATGCTGTTGCCAGCCAAGGCCAAGCCATTAAAATCGCCTCCCCAATACGGTTGAGGCAATGCCCACAATTCAACGGCAAGCGTGCCGCTGATGTTGCCGGCATCACGGTTATTGGCAATTTCGGCAATGGTGATGATGACGCGGCCATCTTGAATGTCATAACCACAATTCCCGGCTAAGGTAATGCCAGGTTCTGTTGTCGGGTAATTTAGTGCTAAGTGGGTGTCCATTAAAATCTCCTCGGATAAAAGGGTCATTCTATAAAATTTTAAATAAAACATGAAGTTAATATTCTATTTGCCTCTCTCTATGGCTGGCCAAAGCTTTTATCCATCATGCCTTTCCTGAAAAGTGCCGCGGTACAATTTTGAGGGGCGCCAGCCTTGCATCGTCGAGGGAGCCATAAGCAATGGATGCCTGTAATCACCTGTATTTTTTGGGTTATCTTTTTTGTCATGGGTAATATGACCTATCCCACGGGTTAATTTACCTTAACGCCATCCGGGCAATAAGACTAAGCTGAAGCCTACTTTAGTTAGCTTTAGCACCAAGGTTCAAGAAAGCAACTCGATAGTGCAGGGCACAATAGGGGGCCTTAGTTCTCCGTGTCCCGCTCCCCCCACTTGCTTTTAGCAGGCGGTTGTTAAGTAGCCTTTTATTTCCAATAGGTTACTGGCATATCTCCAATTTCAACAATCCACCTCATCAATTTAGGACATCATGAAAATATCCCTCCCTTTCAAATCCCTCAACCCAAGCGGCCGCTCCAAAGCGCCGTTGTTGGCCCCTTTACTGTTTGCAGCGCTGCTGATGGCGAACGCCACCCCGTCAGAAGCATTACAAAACACGGCTTATGGGACATACGCACTTTTTTCAAACACTACGGGAAATTACAACACGGCTTTTGGCAATAACACCCTTAAAACAAATACGACAGGAAGTGATAATACGGCCAATGGCGCTTATGCGCTTTATTCCAACACGATAGGAAGTGATAACACTGCCAATGGGGGTTCTGCGCTTTCTTCCAACACCACAGGAATCCGAAATACCGCCAATGGCAGTTATGCGCTTAAGAGCAATAATTCTGGAAATGACAACACTGCGAATGGTTTCCAAGCGCTTTATTACAACACCACGGGATTAGGGAACGCGGCCAATGGGGCTTTTGCGCTTAACCGCAATACCGACGGCAGCAACAACACCGCCAATGGATATTTTGCGCTTTATTTCAATACGCTAGGATTTGAAAACACCGCCAATGGGCAGCACGCGCTTTATGAAAATATGACGGGAAATTTCAATACCGCCAATGGCAGCGACGTACTCCGCCACAACAGTACTGGAAATGTCAACACAGCTAGTGGCGCCCAAGCGCTTTATGCCAATACCATAGGCTATAGAAATACCGCTAATGGTGTCCAGGCACTTTATTCCAACACCACTGGGAATGAAAATACTGTCAATGGCACTTATGCGCTTTATGCCAACACCATAGGAAATCAGAATACCGCCGACGGTACCTTTGCGCTTTATTCCAATAGCACAGGCATCAGTAACACGGCCAATGGCTACTCCGCACTTTATTCCAACACCACCGGAAAGGCTAACACAGCCATAGGCTATAAGGCGGATGTCGTCACAGGCAACCTTATCAACGCGACAGCTATCGGCTATAAAGCGAAAGTCGACACCTCCAACAAAGTGCGGATAGGCAATACGGCAATCACTGTTATCGAGGGGCAAGTGCCCTGGACATCGACTTCCGACCAACGGCTCAAGAACCACATCACCGATTTGCCGCTGGGGCTTAACTTCATCAACCAACTGCGCCCTGTCGAATACATCCGCAACAATAATTCAGAACAGACCAAGGAATGGGGCATCATCGCCCAGGAATTGCAGAAAACGCTGCATGATTCAGGTTATAAAAGTGCCGGCATCGTTACCCAAGATGCTTCGGCTGAAAAATACTTGTCGGTGCGCTACAACGACCTGCTTGCACCGATGATTAAGGCCATCCAGGAGCAGGATAAAAAGATACATGACCAGGAAGAAAAAATGCAGGGCCAACAAAAAACCATTACGACGCAACAACAAGCGTTGGCATCCCAGCAAGAAATAAATATGGCTTTGCTAAAAAGAATTGAAGCCTTGGAGAATAAATAAGGCCCAATATGGGTTTCAGGGACTTCTTGAATGATGACGGCTAAAGCTTCATGGATGCCTGCTCCCAAGAGGGACTGGACACTTTAAAAGCAAGCGCACGGCAATTTTGGGGAAATGTTGTGTAGATACTGATGCCCGTGGAGCTAGATGGCCTGAAACGGGTCTCGTTTTATCCCGTTGAAGATGAGGATAATGTGGCTCTTTAACAACTTGGAAAAGGCCTAATAACCGGTGGAAAATTAGCCGGGCTATTTCTGCTTATCTAACAATCGGTTAATATAAGTGCGTTCCCCACGACCGTGGGGATGAACCGAAAAGCTATTTGGGCTAACTAAATGCGTAAGGGCGTTCCCCACGACCGTGGGGATGAACCGTTGGTCTTTTGGGTACGCTGTTGTATCGCCTTGCGTTCCCCACGACCGTGGGGATGAACCGAGTTTGTGCATAGTGAGGCAATTGTTACCAATGCGTTCCCCACGACCGTGGGGATGAACCGCGTTGCCGCCGCCGTCGCCTTTTCGGCCACCCGCGTTCCCCACGACCGTGGGGATGAACCGCAATTAATGCGTCAGCAGTGACGTTAGTGATTGCGTTCCCCACGACCGTGGGGATGAACCGCAGCAAACGGTGGTCGTGCTCGGGAATACGTGGCGTTCCCCACGACCGTGGGGATGAACCGTCTCGTTAATCTCTGATTGAACATCGGCGATAGCGTTCCCCACGACCGTGGGGATGAACCGCAAATCGGCGGAATAAACTATGTCCCTGCTGTGCGTTCCCCACGACCGTGGGGATGAACCGTTTATGGATTGCATAAAAAATCAATTGGTGGTGCGTTCCCCACGACCGTGGGGATGAACCGCTCGCGCATCAAATCTTCATCGCTCAATGATGGCGTTCCCCACGACCGTGGGGATGAACCGTTCCGGCGTGTCTTCTTTGTTTACCGAAATTCGCGTTCCCCACGACCGTGGGGATGAACCGCCAATTAATGCATATTTTAAAACAAAACCCATGCGTTCCCCACGACCGTGGGGATGAACCGTTATAGAACTGGTGACCGAAAACCAAAAAATCGCGTTCCCCACGACCGTGGGGATGAACCGAAAAAATGCTTGACATGCTGGGCGTCTGTTTTGCGTTCCCCACGACCGTGGGGATGAACCGAACGAATGGGCAAACCAACTTGAAGCTTGGGCGCGTTCCCCACGACCGTGGGGATGAACCGGCGGTTTTGGAACTGCACGAAGGCGACCACCAGCGTTCCCCACGACCGTGGGGATGAACCGGCGCTTTAACTGCCCAGCAAATTCAAACCGCTGCGTTCCCCACGACCGTGGGGATGAACCGTAATCCGAAAAAATACGGAAAACAGCGAACCCGCGTTCCCCACGACCGTGGGGATGAACCGTGACTCGAAAAATCGAGTTGGCACGGAAAATAGCGTTCCCCACGACCGTGGGGATGAACCGGCGGACTTGATGAAACGACGCCCGGTGAAGATGCGTTCCCCACGACCGTGGGGATGAACCGTTTGAGTGACACCGTCGTCACCCTAGCCCGTTGCGTTCCCCACGACCGTGGGGATGAACCGCCGCTAACGGGCATCACGCTAAAAAGCCAAATGCGTTCCCCACGACCGTGGGGATGAACCGCTGCTCAGGGCGTTATGGCTGGAGATGCACAGGCGTTCCCCACGACCGTGGGGATGAACCGTCTATCTGATGAGTACAGCATTAATTGTGCTGGCGTTCCCCACGACCGTGGGGATGAACCGCTCGTCGGAATAGCCTTTGATAAAAAAATTTCGCGTTCCCCACGACCGTGGGGATGAACCGTCTGGGTCATGCGTTTTAACTATTAGCGAGAGGCGTTCCCCACGACCGTGGGGATGAACCGCCGCCCTTTTATTCATCCAATTATCAACCAATGCGTTCCCCACGACCGTGGGGATGAACCGCTTTTTTGTATCTCCAGGGTTTTAGTCTGGAAGCGTTCCCCACGACCGTGGGGATGAACCGCCGCACAACATCGCGGCGATTGAGCAATTTCGGCGTTCCCCACGACCGTGGGGATGAACCGCGGACCATCTTCCCGATTCCGGGAAAATGGTAGCGTTCCCCACGACCGTGGGGATGAACCGCCGCCTGACACCACGTCAACACCGCCGCGCCAGCGTTCCCCACGACCGTGGGGATGAACCGCGTACATCATCAATCACTACCCGTACCTCATCGCGTTCCCCACGACCGTGGGGATGAACCGACTCAGAACAGCGCGTGGTAATTTTGGATACAGCGTTCCCCACGACCGTGGGGATGAACCGTCAATCTTTTGGAAAAAGCCAGCAACACTGGGGCGTTCCCCACGACCGTGGGGATGAACCGACAGCGAGGGATTCACCCTAGATTCTGGTGAAGCGTTCCCCACGACCGTGGGGATGAACCGTTTTTATCGGCATCGGCATCTTCTTCATCGCCGCGTTCCCCACGACCGTGGGGATGAACCGTATCCATCATCATCGTAACCGCGCCATTTATAGCGTTCCCCACGACCGTGGGGATGAACCGGTTACAGAGCCCTGGGCTTCGCCACCTTTGCCGCGTTCCCCACGACCGTGGGGATGAACCGTAATAGGGGGCGTAGCATCATGAATACAGTCAGCGTTCCCCACGACCGTGGGGATGAACCGCTGACGTTGTCCGCTAGGGACTATTACGCGGAGCGTTCCCCACGACCGTGGGGATGAACCGTCACCCGCCCGCTGGTGGGGTCGTGACGGATAGCGTTCCCCACGACCGTGGGGATGAACCGGCCTGATCAATCAGCATTTTACTAAGAATGGGGCGTTCCCCACGACCGTGGGGATGAACCGGATCTGGTCAGCCCGGCGCGGATGATATAGGGGCGTTCCCCACGACCGTGGGGATGAACCGTGACTCGAAAAATGGGTTTGGCACGGAAAATAGCGTTCCCCACGACCGTGGGGATGAACCGGCCGCGTTGTCGTTACTCAGTGTCGGGGCGACGCGTTCCCCACGACCGTGGGGATGAACCGCGGGAAAAAATAGCCTTGGAATTAGGGCAAACGCGTTCCCCACGACCGTGGGGATGAACCGTTTTACCTCACGAAAAAACGGCAGGGCCACTTGCGTTCCCCACGACCGTGGGGATGAACCGACGGCTTTATCTACATCGACACGGCTTCTTCGGCGTTCCCCACGACCGTGGGGATGAACCGAAAACCCATTACCAACCACGTTATCCAGGTTGGCGTTCCCCACGACCGTGGGGATGAACCGTCGGCACACCCACTCACCGCATGACTGTATTAGCGTTCCCCACGACCGTGGGGATGAACCGAATTGTACGACGAAAAATATGCAATCTTAGATGCGTTCCCCACGACCGTGGGGATGAACCGGTCAGCGTAATATTTTTTGTGCCAACAGCTGGGCGTTCCCCACGACCGTGGGGATGAACCGCCATGAACGCTGTCGCGCCACTGATTCCCCCCGCGTTCCCCACGACCGTGGGGATGAACCGCCATTTGATTTGGGCTTCCGGTATTTCTTGCCGCGTTCCCCACGACCGTGGGGATGAACCGATTGTGAGCAGATCGTGAGCGCGGGAGTTGAGGCGTTCCCCACGACCGTGGGGATGAACCGCCTGGAAACGTGATTGTTGGCGGATGCGGGAAGCGTTCCCCACGACCGTGGGGATGAACCGAAGAACAGCCGCCTGAAGAAAATCAAGGTGTAGCGTTCCCCACGACCGTGGGGATGAACCGGAGGTGCGGTAACGCAAACATTTGCCGTAATAGCGTTCCCCACGACCGTGGGGATGAACCGAAAACCCTCGATGATTTCCTGCTGACCATTAAGCGTTCCCCACGACCGTGGGGATGAACCGCTATGAACGATGGGATTGCCAACTGCAATTGGGCGTTCCCCACGACCGTGGGGATGAACCGTGCTTAACTATTATGGACTTTTTACCCGTTTAGCGTTCCCCACGACCGTGGGGATGAACCGCGGATCGGACAACACCAGCCTGGCCTCATCCTGCGTTCCCCACGACCGTGGGGATGAACCGCACTGGCGGCTTAAATGCCGGGGCATCGCCCAGCGTTCCCCACGACCGTGGGGATGAACCGTCATGGCTAGATGGCCGAGTCTTCAAACTCGCGCGTTCCCCACGACCGTGGGGATGAACCGCCATTGGCTTAACAGGTTCGGTTATTTGAAAAGCGTTCCCCACGACCGTGGGGATGAACCGGCCGGACAGTTGGGCTTGGAAGCGTACCTGCAGCGTTCCCCACGACCGTGGGGATGAACCGCCACCCGGCTTAATAGGTACGGCTATTTGAAAGCGTTCCCCACGACCGTGGGGATGAACCGGCAACGCATTGGATGGATATTCCAGATGTTGGGCGTTCCCCACGACCGTGGGGATGAACCGTTCGCCGGGACTGACGCAATAGTGTTATGAGGGCGTTCCCCACGACCGTGGGGATGAACCGCTTTTTGAAACAGGGCGCTGACTTTGTGAACAGCGTTCCCCACGACCGTGGGGATGAACCGATGGCGGCTTAAATGCAAGCTTGCCTAAACGTGCGTTCCCCACGACCGTGGGGATGAACCGCTTGGTTGCATAGCATCGCTAAAATCTTTGATGCGTTCCCCACGACCGTGGGGATGAACCGTTATTGATGCGTATAGAGTGGCAATGTTGGCAGCGTTCCCCACGACCGTGGGGATGAACCGGCGAGAGCAGAATATTGCCACAGCAAACAGCAGCGTTCCCCACGACCGTGGGGATGAACCGGCGAGAGCAGAATATTGCCACAGCAAACAGCAGCGTTCCCCACGACCGTGGGGATGAACCGCACAATCAGGCAATACCTGTTTCTCTGTTCATGCGTTCCCCACGACCGTGGGGATGAACCGTCATTGGCTAATTTTGTTCGTGCTAGTTGGGAGCGTTCCCCACGACCGTGGGGATGAACCGGATTGACGGCTGTATTAATCAACGAAGAAAGCGCGTTCCCCACGACCGTGGGGATGAACCGCCATAAAAACCCCCCGCCCTACTTTAACAGTAGCGTTCCCCACGACCGTGGGGATGAACCGGGACAACAGAAAATTAGGATAAAAATTCAAAAGCGTTCCCCACGACCGTGGGGATGAACCGCCCAGTACGATATAGTGCGGCAATACAAAATAGCGTTCCCCACGACCGTGGGGATGAACCGTCACCAGATATGGCCGCGCGAATATCCCGACCGCGTTCCCCACGACCGTGGGGATGAACCGACCTCAAACAGCTCGGACTGTACCAGCGAAATGCGTTCCCCACGACCGTGGGGATGAACCGTGCTGAACCAGGTCGGCCAGAGTGTTCAGGGCGCGTTCCCCACGACCGTGGGGATGAACCGTGTTTGAACCAGGCGGGGGCCTTGTCTTCTGAGCGTTCCCCATGACCGTGGGGATGAACCGCACCGCCTTTTGTTGCTTTGACACGGTCAACTGCGTTCCCCACGACCGTGGGAATGAACCGATTGAGGCCAAAAAAGCAGCTCCAGCAGCTCCGCGTTCCCCACGACCATGGGGATGAACCGAAACCGCCCACCCGTAGGGCTCATCTTCGCGGGCGTTCCCCACGACCGTGGGGATGAACCGGCCTGGGCTGATCAAATCAAAAAGGTCAGTTTGCGTTCCCCACGACCGTGGGGATGAACCGAATACATCGCTAAACGCAAGTATGGCAGCCGTGCGTTCCCCACGACCATGGGGATGTGTCGGTTGAAAGTGCATTGGCAAAGCTTCATAGGTGCTAAGCATAAAGTTGGCCGGGTGTTTGTTAGGACGGGTTTGTGACCCGTTCCGTGACGTTTTAGCACTTATAAATACCTTGAAACCTTAAGCACCAGTATCTTGCCGAAGGATTGCAGGCGGACTTCTTCCTCTAGCACCCATCCTGATTGCCCGAAAAGTGCCTGCCATTCAGCAAGTGTCCTTTCCCTACCTTGGGTGGCCATGAACATCTGCATATCAAAGGCTGCACTGGCAAAATCAGCTTTCGATCCGGCAACGACCATTTCCATCAGCGCAATGCGGGCGCCAGTGCCTGCACTGGCGACATTCAGGTTGCGCAGCACTTTCACGCAGTCCGCGTCACCCATGCCGTGCAGGATGGCGCTTAATAAATAAATGTCCTTATCGTCTTTGGCGGCGGGAACCGATTCGAGCATGTCCCCGGCTTGGAAAGACAAGCGGGACAGCAGGTCTGGCGGCTCTTTGCCAGCCCAATGGCCGGCTGCTGTTTGGGTCACTTGTTCCCGGTCGAAGACTAAGGCCGACAGATGCGGGTGCCGTTTCAATAGGGCCAAGGCTTTTCCGCCCTTGGACCCTCCCACGTCGATGATGCGATTGAAGCGCCCCCAATCAAAGTCGGTGGCAAAACTGTCGCCCGTCAATGCCGCGACATTGTCCATCGCGCGGGCGAACAGCGCGTCGAATCCGGCATGGTTGTCCATGTAGGCATACAGTCCGCTGCCATGGGACAGTTGGAACGGCACTTCCCCGCTGCGCACCCCTTGTTCCAGTTGCTGATACCAAGGTTGGCCCATCTCCGGTGAATTGTGCATCAGGATCATGGCGCGGACGTTTTGGGGATGGCTTTCCCGTAAGTGGGCGGATAGCGCGTTGTTTTTGAAGATCCGCGGTGACACTTCTTCAAACACCCCCATGGCCGCCAGCATACGCAGCAGGCGGTAAATGGCGTCAGCTTGTGCCGGGATGCGTGCCGCAATGGCATCAACCGCCAGGGCCCCGTCACCCAGAATAGCGGCAATGTCCAGACGTACGGCGACATAAAGCGCCCGCGACTGCCAAAATGCCGAGCCGATCTGGATGAGCCGGAAGGGTGGCGGCGTGAGCTTGTTGGGAAGGTTCTGCAACCAAATGGCAAATTTCATCAGCCAAGTAAAGCGGCGGACCGCGCCGGAGTTTTTTTGTAATGTCATGGCAAGTCCCCTGATAGTGGCTGTGCCGGCATCAAGCCAGTGGCGAATAGGTGGCCATTGAACCCGGCCAATTTTTCAAGGAAGGCCCTGTCCATCGCTTCCCCCATCTGTTCTTCAAAAATATCTTTTAGCAGCATGGGCATCATGGCGAGGCTGACAAATGCCAGGCGCACGATGTCCGGCTCTAATGCAGCCGAGGCTTGCCCGGCGGACTTTAAATCCCCGAGCTTTTTGGCGCCGCGTGTGCGCCCGCGTTCCAATAGCTGCTGGATGAAGCGCCGCCCCGGCCCTTGGTTGAGCGCCAGAATTTTCAGGATCAGTTTCGGGAATTCAGGCCGTTTGGACATGGTTTCGTAATACAGCAGAAAGTAATCTTTGAACCCGTTGGCAGACGTCAACAGCGGTCCGTCCAGCACGTTAAGTAGCGGGTTCATCATGTCGCGGATCATCTCCTCGTACAAACCTTCCTTGCTGCCAAAGTAGTAACGGATCATAGAAATGTTGGCGTCGGCCTTTTCTGCGATCAGTCGGGTCGTGACCTTGTGGTATTCGTCGGACAAGAAACTGTCGAGGGCCGCTTTCAGCAAGCGTTCGCGCACAGGATCAGCAACTTCAGGGAGGCTAACCATCGTTTTCTCCAATATCAGATAGTGGGTGCTAGGACTCAGTCACTGTTGAATTGTCACTGATGTTACGCAGACTTTTTCTGCGAATTGAAAATAAATAAAGTAGAGTCGCTATCGCGATGTTTTTTTAATCGAGTTCTCGCACCCGACGGCGAGATACTTTCTTTTGCGCCGCCAAAAGAAAGTATCCAAAGAAAAGGCGGCCCGGTTGCCGCTGATGTCTTGCGCTCCTCGCATTGGTCGGGGGGCGGCAAAAGGGTCTTCCTGCCCCTTTGCCGCCGTGCGGCATCCATGCCGCACCCCTTCGGGCTAGTCCCGACCAATACTGCGGTGCTCGACGCGGCAAACGGGATACAAACTACGTTACTGCGTAACGTCAGATTGTCAGTGTGATTTTCGTAGGGGCGGGCGGTTGCCCGCCTGACCGCTACGGATGTTGGCACAGGCCATAAACAAGGCGGACAACCGTCCGTCCCGGGTTTAGACTGACCCGACAAAAAATCAGTGGCTGAGCGCTAGGTTAGCAATTGCCAGACAGCGCCACCAGCAGTTTCGTCAATCAAATTGCTTGGTTTGATTGGCCCGGAAATCTGCTATGAGGAATGGGGCAGGTCAGGTGTATTGGGTGAACAGCCGCTGGCAATTTTATCGCAGGACATCAAGGCCATTTCCGGCATCCGCAAATGTTGGAGGGTATTCATCCGGTGTTGATAGGCTGCGCCCCACCCAACACCCCGCCATTGCCAAAGGGTTTTCCACAAGCGGGTGATGAGGGCAGTGCCGCAAGCGGATGCCGCACAATTCCCGTGAAAGGCATTGCCAGTACGGCCTAATCCGAAACTTACCCAAGGCCTTGGCTTGTTAATTGCTTTTGCAACAATCATCCACTTTATCAAGCACCCACGGATCCAATCATGGCACAGACAACGCTTCATAATAAGCCGCAGGAAAATAACGCTGCCGGCAATCGGTTTGCTCCAGCCTTACATAAACGGGTGCTAGGGATAGGCTGCGCCGTGCTCAGCGGTTTGCTGCCCGCCCTGGCCCATGCCAGTCCCAGCGTTTATCCGACCGGCACGACGCGCTATGACCCAAGCAAGGCGTACAACTCTTTTGTGCTGTTCAGCGGCGGCGACAATATCGCCCATCTGATCGACCTGAACGGCAATTCTGTGCACGAATGGAAAGACGCGGCGGCCCACAGCACGTTGATTGATCCGGCGGTGAACGGCGGTAAGTTGGGCCATGTGTTCGTGACCCTGGACACCGTGGAAGGCAAGGGGACGGACTTGGTGCCGGGGCAGGTCAACCGGAAGGTCGCCAAGACGGTCGGTGAATTGGACTGGGACGGCAAGGTGGTCTGGAGCTTCGGCGCCAAAGCCCCATGCGGTGCGGCGCAGCAGCATCATGATTGGGCGCGGCTGCCTAACGGCAATACCGTAGTGCTAGCTAACCTGGTCCATCCGGTGAAAGGTTTTAAGCAACCGCAGGTATTGGATGATGTGGTTTACGAGGTCAACCCGGCAGGCGAAGTGGTCTGGAAATGGGTCGCGTCCGAGCATATCAATGAATTCGGTTTTAACAAGCAAGAGCTTAAGCTGGTGCGCAATGCCGCGATTGCCGATTATTTGCACGTCAACAACTTGAAGGTCGTCGGCCCTAACCATTGGTTTGCCGCAGGCGACAAACGCTTCAACCCTGACAATTTGTTGTTTGATGCGCGTAACGCCAATTTCATCGCGATCATCGACAAGAAGACCGGCAAAATCGTCTGGCATTTAGGCCCGCACTACAAGGCCGCCAGCGAAGAACAAGCGCAGCCCCGCAATGTGCCCAGGCCGGTGGATCAAATCAGTGCCCAGCACGATGCCCATATCATTCCCGAAGGCTTGCCGGGCGCTGGCAATTTGCTGGTGTTCGACAACCAAGGCTTGGCGGGTTACCCAATGGCGGCGGTGCCCAGGACGGGCGGCTCCCGCGTGTTGGAAATTGATCCGGTCAAGAATGAAGTGGTTTGGCAATACACCGGCGAGGATTCCGGCGGCTCGGCTTGGTCGTTCCGTAGCACCCACATCAGCGCCGCCCGCCGCTTGCCCAACGGCAACACCTTCATCGACGAAGGCCAAAGCGGCCGCTTGCTCCAAGTGACCAACACCGGCGACATCGTTTGGGAATACGTCAACCCTTATTTCCGGGTTGGCAAAGACCCGCTGACTGGCCGCGCCACCGCCAATAACCAGTTATACCGAGGCCAGCCCGTGCCTTACGGATGGGTGCCCGCCGGGACACCGCATTCTGAAAAAAAGGTGGTCCCGCCCGAATTGGGCCAGTTCCGGATTCCGGCCGCGCCTTGATCTGGGTTGGGGTTTCAATGGTGTTGAAATAGCAACCGTGATGAACCCCTGTTGCGGGATCAACAGGCAACGCCGTTGGCCGCGGCATGTCCGCCAGTAAAATCTGCCCAACAAACGGGTCGAATAAGGGGTAAGTTGTTCTAATACAGGGGCAAGCAGGGAAAACGTGTTTAACTTGTCTCAAAGCGTAGTATTTGGTATGCGAATTGCTTTGATACTCCAATGTGTTATTTGTTGTAGCAACAGCAATCAAAAATCGGCTAGACCATCCCGCACCGGCCTGCCAATAAACCAGATTTTCCCAAAAGCCCATGTGGATTGTTAATATTGCCCTGCGCCGCCCTTATACTTTCATCGTGGCGGCCTTATTGATCCTTTTGTCCACGCCTTATGTGCTGCGCAATATGCCGACCGATATTTTCCCGGATATCGACATCCCGGTGGTCGCCATGTTGTGGGATTACAAAGGCATGACCGCCCAGGAGATTGCCGACCGTCTCGCCGGGTCGGTGGAACGCTCCATGTCCTTGATTGACGGCATCGAGCATAGCGAATCGCTGTCTTTTGGCGGCTCCTCGGTCATCAAAGTGTTTTTCCATCCCGATACCGACATCCGCACGGCGCTTGCCCAGGTGATGTCCAGCAGCAACTCGGTTTACCGTTCGTTGCCTACCAGCACCGCCCCGCCGCAGATCATCCAATATTCGGCTTCCGATTTGCCGTTGGTGCAACTGGGCATTTCCAGCAGCACCGTGCCGGAAACGGAAGTGAACGATTTCACCAATAATGTCGTCCGCAATGTGTTGCAATCCAAGCGCGGGGTTGCCGTCACTAACCCGTTCGGCTCCAAAAGCCGCCAGATCACCGTTGATGTCGATACGCCCGCCTTGCTGGCACGCGGGCTTGCCCCCGCCGATTTGGTCGATGCGATGGCGGTGCAGAACCTGATCTTGCCGACCGGGACTATCAAGATTGGCCCGACCGAGTACGATGTCACATTAAACGGCGCGATTGCGGCTATCCCTACAGTTGGCGATATTCCGGTGCGCACGGCCAACGGCGACACCACGCTGATACGCGATGTGGCGAACGTGCGCGACGGTTCGGCGCCGACCACGACCATCGCCCGCCAAAACGGCGAACGCGGTATCCTGAATTCCGTTTTCAAACGCGGCAATGTCTCGTCCTTGGACGTGGTGGACTTTGTCAAAGAGTCCATCCCGACGATGCTCGCGCAAATGCCCGAGGGCATCAATATGAAACTGATGTTCGACCAGTCCTTGTTCGTCAAGGCGGCAATCGGCAACGTGCTGCACGAGGCCCTGATTGCCGCAGGCTTGACAGCGGCGATGATTTTGCTGTTCCTCGGCAACTGGCGCAGCACCTGCATTATTGCCGTGTCGATCCCGCTGTCGATTATGTGTTCGCTGATCGTGCTGTATTTGCTGGGCGAAACCATCAACCTGATGACGATGGGCGGTTTGGCGCTGGCGGTGGGCATCTTGGTGGACGACGCCACGGTCGAAATCGAAAACATCGAGCGGCAAATGCTGATGGGCAAAAACCCGCATCAGGCGATTTTGGATGGCGCGGCGGAAATTGCCATGCCAGCGTTCGTGTCGACTTTGTGTATCTGCATCGTGTTTGTGCCGATGTTTTTCCTGACCGGCGTCGCCCGCAGCCTGTTCGTGCCGATGGCGGAAGCGGTGGTGTTCGCGATGCTGGCGTCTTATTTATTGTCGCGGACCTTGGTGCCGACGCTGGTGATGTATATGATGGCCGGGCATCATGGCCATAAAGGGCAAGCGTCGGCCCATGCCATTGCTTTCGCCTTTACACAAATCCACCAGGCTTTCGAACAAAGCTTTGAAACCTTGCGCGGCCACTATGTCGTGCTGTTAAGCCATTTGCTAAAAGCCCGATTACTGTACGGCTCGGCTTTTTTAGGGTTTTGCCTGCTGTCGTTGGCGCTCACGCCTTTGCTGGGCCGGGATTTGTTCCCGGCGGTGGATGCCGGGCAAATCAGGCTGCATGTCCGTGCACCGTCCGGTACACGGATAGAAGAAATGCCGCAATTGATAGACGAGGTGGAGACAGCCATCCGCGAACGCATCCCCGCCGCGGAGCTGGCCGATATGCTGGACATCATCGGCGGCCCGTACAGCACTAGGAACACTTTGTTCGGCAACTCCGGCACGGTGGAGACCGCCGACACCGAAATCATGATTTCGCTACGCGCTGGCGGCCATGCGCCTAGCGCCGATTACATCAAAGCCTTGCGCGCCGAATTGCCCAAACGCTTTCCGGGCATCGAATTTTTTTTCCAACCCGCCGACCAGGTCAGCCAAACCCTTAATTTCGGGATTCCGGCGCCTATCGACATCCAGTTTGTCGGCGGCAAACCCGATGAAGTGATGCCGTTGGTGGTCGGACTCAATAACCGCATCCGGCAAATCCCCGGTATCGTCGACGCCCATATCTACCAACGCAGCAACAAGCCCGCCTTGGCTTTGGAAATGAACCGCCCGCAGCTCCAGCAACTGGGCTTGTCGGCGCGGGATTTGGCGCAAAACCTGTTGCTGACGTTGAGCGGCAGCATGCAAACCGCGCCGACTTATTGGTTAAACCCGAATAATGGCAATACCGTCAACATCGGCGTCATGGGCAACCCGCTGGATTTGGACAGCATCGACGCGCTGATGCGCACGCCAGTGGGCGGTGCCGATAATAACCAGCCGCAAGTGCTGGGCAACTTGGTGAGCCTGAAACGCTCGGTGCAACTGGCGATGGTGACGCATTTTAATGCCAACAATGTGTTTAACATTTACGCTGGCGTCGAAGGCCGTGATTTGGGTTCGGTCAGCGTCGAAATTGACCAATTGATTGCCGACAGCCAAGCGAAATTGCCGCGCGGCGTCGAGTTGGCGGTGCGCGGGCAAATCCAGACGCTTAACAGTTCGTTTATCGGCCTGGCGACCGGGCTGGCCGTCGCCATCGTGTTGCTGTATCTGTTGCTGGTGGTCAATTTCCAGTCCTGGCTGGATCCGTTCATCATCGTCAGCGCCTTGCCAGCCGCGTTGGCGGGCATCGCCTGGACTTTGTTCCTGACCGGCACCACGCTGAGCATCCCGGCCTTGACCGGCAGCATCATGGCTATGGGCGTGGTCACCGCCAATAGCATCTTGCTGGTGTCCTTCGCCCGCACCCGTCTGGGTGATGGCGTGACGCCGGTGATGGCTGCTTTGGAAGCCGCCGCGACCCGCTTGCGTCCGGTGCTGATGACCGCTTTTGCGATGATCGTCGGCATGTTGCCGATGGCGGTCGGCTGGGGCGAAGGCGCCGAGCAAAACGCCCCGTTAGGCCGTGCGGTCATTGGCGGTTTGATGTTCGCCACGGTTTCCACGTTGCTGTTTGTCCCGCTGGTTTTCGCCGGTACCCACCGCTGGCTAGACCGCCGTTATTCGAACCGCGCCATCCTTATTACTGACTGACGTTACGCAGTAACGTCTTTTTATTCCCGTCTGCCGCGCTGAGCACCGCAGATTTTGTCGGGATCAGCCCGCAGGGGCGCGGCAGGGAAGCCGCGCATCGGCAGAGGGGCAGGAAGCCCCTTCTGCCGATCCCCGACAAAATCGAGGAGCGCAAGGCAAAAGCGGCAATCGGGCCGCCTTTTCTTTGGATACTTTCTTTTGGCGGCGCAAAAGAAAGTATCCCGCTTGTCGGTGCGGAAACCGACTTTAAATAAACTGTCGCGATAGCGACTCTACAGCCCATTTTTCAACAAGACAAAAATGACTGCGTAACATCAGTTACTAAATGAGACTGCCATGAATCATCGTCAAACCCACACTTTTGCTTTACCGTCCGTCGAGAACCCGCAACGCACTTTGGTTGCGGTCAAACGGACAACCATTTTCCTGGCCTTGTTTTTATTGCTGGCGGGTTGCTGGCGCTTAGTGCTTAACCAGAGTGAAGCCAAGGATTTGCAGCAACGCACTATCGCCAGCTTGCCGCGTAGCGTGATTGCCGTGCGTTCGCGTCCCGGCGAAAGCTCGCGCAAAATCGTCTTGCCCGCCAGTTTGCGCGGCAACACGGAAACGCAAATTTATGCGCGTAGCAACGGTTATCTGAGCGCCTGGCACAAGACCATCGGCGACCCGGTCAAAAAAGGCGAGCTGCTGGCGGTGATTGACGTGCCGGAATTGGAAGATGAATTGGCGCAAGGTCGGGCCGCCCAGGCACAGGTTAAAGCCAGGCTGGAACTGGCGAAATCAACCCTGAAACGCTGGACGCTGTTGAACGAAACCGACAGCGTCGTGCAACAGGAGTTTGACGAAAAACGCAGCGCCGTCCTGCAAGCGCAAGCCGATTTGGCGGCCGCCGACGCCAATGTCAAACGCCTGGAGAAAATCGAAGGCTACCGCCGCATCACCGCGCCTTTTTCTGGCGTCATTACCCGCCGGGCGGTCGAATTGGGCGGGCTGATTAACGCCGGTACCCAGGAACTGTTCGCGCTGACGCAAACCGACCCGCTACGCCTGACGGTTTGGGTGCCGCAAGCTTATGCCAACGAAATCAAGGACGGCCAGGAAGTGTCGGTGCGCTTGATTGAAGCCCAAGGCAAAACCCTCGCCGCCCGTATCGACCATGTTTCCGGGGCATTGGACCCCGTCAACCGTTCCCGCCAAGTGGACATTACCCTGCCTAACCCTGACGGCAAACTGTTGCCCGGTTCGTATGCGGAAATCTCGATCAACGTGGTCGGAAAAGCGAACCCTTTAGTGGTGCCTGCCAATGTCTTGGTGATTGATAAGGCGGGGGCGTATGTGGCTGTGGTCAATACCGAAAAGCGCATTGCTTTCCGTCCCGTCAAGTTGGGCCGTGATTTTGGGCGGGAAGTTGAAGTCTTGGAAGGTATCTCGCCGGATGATACCTTGGTGGCTAGCCCGTCGGATTTGTTGGTCGACGGCGAACAGGTGAGTGTCGCCGATGCCCATCAGAAACCGGATAATCTTGCCCGTGTCGCACGGGCGCCCCGCTAAGCGGTTTTTTCCTGCAATCGTCCGTTGGCCAGAACGTGCAGATTGGCAACGTTCCAGTCACTGCAAACACCTTTCATCATCATGCCGGGGATTGTTCACCCAATCACTGACGGGGGTCGCCAGCATTTGGGCATAGGCCTCATTGTTGAGCAGTGGCAAGGCGTGTTGTCCGTCCGTGGCCTTATCCAGCCATGGCCGGTAGTGATCCGGTGAAATAACCACGGGCATCCGTTCATGGATGGGTTGCATGATGCCCGTGGCCTGGGCCGTGATGATCGTGCAGGAATATAACGTGCCTTGTTCGTGCTCCCAATGCTCCCAAAGCCCGGCAAAGGCAAAGGGCTGCTTGTCTTGGCGGTGGATGTTAAACGCTTGCTTGCCGGATTCTGTTTTTGCCCACTCGTAAAATCCGCTGGCGACGACCAGGCAACGCCGCTTATGGAACGCCGCCCGAAACGAGGGCTTTTCGCTGACCGTTTCCGCACGGGCGTTAATCAGGTGGTGGCTGTTCTTGCTGTCTTTAGACCAGGATGGCACTAAGCCCCAGAACAAATTGACCGCTTTTAAGGAGCTATCCTCCAACCCGACGATGGTGAGGATTTTTTGGGCGGGGGTAATGTTGTAGCTAGGCTGGTAGCTTGGCAGTTTCTGCAAGTGAAAATGCCCGATGATGTCATCCGGTTTGGCTATTAAATAAAAACGCCCGCACATGCTTTCTGATTCCTACGGTTGGATGTATCTGGCGAGGAGTGGTTATTACCTACATCTCCTCCGTGCCTCGGCGTATCTTAGCTTGTTACGTTGGATGGTTTGAAATGCAAAAATTTGATCCCGATAGCGCAGGCAGCGCCCACCAAGATATAAGCGTAATTGACAATCAAGCCGGACAGGGTGCCTGGATTATGGTCAACCGCATCACGTAGGCCGGGGGTTACGGTTAAAGTCCAGACCATACAGGGGATCAGATAGGACAGAAAACCTAATCCGGCGGCGGACAAGGGGTTCTTCCCGGTCGCTTCGGCCTTTTTGTAAAACCAATAGGCGATCAGGAAAGCGGTAATTGTGCCAATCATAATAAAACTCCGTGGGCTATGTCAGTAATAGCGGCACAGTATCAAATTGCTTTCTTACACTCAAGCATCGCCCGAGATTGAAGTGCAAAGGGTATACATAGGAACTTATGCACAATAAGCATTGAATGGGGTTTGTCGTAATCAGGGATCCTTGTATGGCCCAAGGATTACGGGATCTGTGACGAAACCACACATCATAGATTATTGTAAATCCCATTTATTACTCATTTGTGTTCCAATGCCCTAACCGCCCATAGGACGTACGGACGGTTGATGTTGGCATATGCCCTGAACGGTCAAGTTTCCGTTTTTTATCATCTCCCTTTGAAAAAGCGCCCAAAGTGCAAAAAATCTCCCCTAACCCCTCTTTTTCAAAGAGGGGGGACTCAATTGGTTTTTTTGAAACCAACAATAGAACTCTCATACAAAAACCGAAAACCTGACCGTTTGAAATAAATGTGCCTATATGGCGTTAAAATGCGCTTCCGTATTTTACGAAGCGTCAGCACCCGATCTTAAGCCGCCAGCGCCAATCGCAACAGGCCTAGACGTGTCGGGTTTCGATAGCGAAGAATTCTCCCTGAACGAATAGCTCAAAAGGCATGCCTTCAAGAAGCATGGTAGGGCTGTCACGCGAGTGGTGTTGCATGCAGGGAACGTGATTGGCTACTATAGCCTACATACGGCTTCCTGGAATCACCAGCCGGTGGCGCTCATGATGGCGCTGGAAACCGTCCGTGCCATTTTGGCCGAACCTGACTGACAGCCACCAGAGCCAATCCCAAATATATTTTTCTGTTTTCATTATTCATGAATATCATCCATGGCATTTGGTTGCCACAAGCTACCCAAGATTTTATCCAATCCGGCGCATTTTATCTGTGGGTAGAAAGCGACGAAGTCCGCATCAAGGTTTCTGACGCAGTGCATCCTCAGCATTTAACAGAAAAAGCCTGCCTGGCTTATTTATCAACCGAATTGGCGGTGGCTGGCATCAAGCCAAATCTGGGGACAATGGTGCCGCTGTTATTGCCCACTTACGCGGGCAAACCTTTGCCTTCCCCTGAATTGCAGGCTGTCGATATCGAAGGCGAGGTCATTTTGCAAACGTGGCAGGTTTACGCTTATCTCTTGTCTAGTCCGCTTAAGACCATCAACAACATCCATTTCTTGTCCTGTTACCAAGTCAGCAATGTCCGGCTCGGTAGTGATTTTGTGTTTTGGTATTGGTTTAGCCAGTCCCTGAAACAATTTCTTGCCAAAGACCAATACCTGCCGATGTTACTGAGCCAAAAATCGGGCAAAAACATCAGCTTTTATCGGCGTTGGCAAATCGTGTCCAGCGGCTACGAAAGCCTGATCCAAAGGGCGCTTGCTTCCATGCCGCTGGTTTGCAGCCAGCACTACCAAGCCGAATCGGTGTTGAGGCATGTTGCCGAGGTGCTGGTGGACGACACACTGGCGGCTGCCGCCAAGGATATGCCGGACGTGTTCGTGAAAAAAGTCCGTGATGACTTCTTGGAAACGATATTGTTTCATAAACTAACCGAGGGAAGCATCAGGACATGCCTGCAAGTGCCGGATGAATTTATTGCTTGGCGGCAATGGCAACAAAAACTGCTGGGGACACCATCGCACAATGCCTTGCAATTAGGTTTGCAATTATTGGAAGCTCCCGCCGAACGCGTTGACCAATGGCGCTTGGCGTTCTTTTTGTCCTCGCAGCAAGACCCGTCGCTGAAAATCGATTTGGCGGATTTTTGGGCGCAGAAAAGCCATTTCTGCCAATTATTGCAACAAGCTTCCGGGGCAACGGTTGAACAACAGATATTGGTCAATTTGGCGCAAGCCGCCCGTATCTATCCCAAACTCTGGCAAGGCATGGAAGGCAGCAAACCGGACAGTGTGCAACTGAGTTTGGATGAAACGTTTGAATTCCTACAAGAAAGTGCCTGGCTACTGGAAGATGCAGGATTTAAAGTCATTATCCCGGCTTGGCTCACGCCCAAAGGCCGCCGCCGCGCCAAGATCCGGCTGCGTACCGGGAAAAGCACAGCCAAACCCGCGGCGGCAAAAGGCTATTTTTCCATGGACACCCTGACCGACTACCAGTACGAGCTGGCCTTGGGCGATGAAACCCTAAGCCCCGAAGAATGGCAACAATTGGTCGAGGCCAAAGCGCCGCTGGTGTATTTCCGTGGCCAATGGATGCAATTGGATAGGGATTCCATGCAGGAGATGCTGGCGTTTATGCAGCAGCCCCAGGATAGGCCGGATTGGGCTATGCAGGATTTGCTGAAAAAGCTGGCGGAAGAAGCCGATAGTTTTGAATTGGATGTCCACGACAGCTTGGCGCAAATGCTGGCGAAATTGTCCGACACCAGCCAGTTGGAGCTGATAGACAATCCGGCAATGCTCAACGCCCAGTTGCGCGATTATCAAAAACGCGGCGTGGCGTGGTTGCGTTATCTGGAACGTTTGGGGCTGAACGGCTGCTTGGCGGATGACATGGGTTTGGGGAAAACCATGCAAGTCATTAGCCTATTATTGTTAGAGCGCGAGCAAGACCAAGATAAGCCCGCGCCGACCCTGCTGATCGCCCCCACCTCGGTGATCGGCAATTGGCAGAAAGAACTGGAAAAATTCGCCCCGCAATTGACCGCCTTGATCCACCACGGCAGCCGCCGCGAACAAAATGTCGCCACTTTCACCGAACTGTGCGGGCGGCACGACGTGCTGATCACCTCGTACACCTTGGCCCGCAAAGACAACAAACTGCTGGAAGCACAGATCTGGCGGCGGATTGTTTTGGACGAAGCGCAAAACATCAAAAACCCCACCGCCGCGCAAACCAAAGCCATCTTAAAATTGCCCGCCGAGTCGCGTCTGGCCTTGACGGGTACGCCCGTGGAAAACCGCCTGATGGATTTATGGTCGATTTTCAACTTCCTAAACCCCGGCTATTTAGGCAAACAGGCGCAGTTCCGTAAAACCTATGAGTTGCCCGTGCAGCGTGACAATGACCCTGTCCAATCGGCGATACTGAAACGGCTAATCCAGCCGTTTATCTTGCGGCGTTTAAAAACCGACAAGAACATCATCAAAGACTTGCCGGACAAAATCGACAACAAAATTTACTGCAACCTCAGCAAGGAACAGGCTTCCTTGTATGAAGTGGTGGTGCAGGACGTGGTCAAACAACTGGAAGAAGCCGAAGGCATCCAACGCCAGGGCTTGATGCTGTCCACCTTGATGAAACTGAAACAAATCTGCAACCATCCGATGCAGTTTTTACAGGACGGCAGCGCATTCACACCGGAGCGTTCGCATAAGCTGGAGCGCATCGGCGACATGCTGGAAGAAGCGCTGGCGGAAGGCGACAGCGTCCTGGTGTTTACCCAATTCACCGAAATCGGCGAGCATCTGAACCGTTACCTAAGCCGCGACAAACACTATAAAACCTACTATCTGCACGGCGGTACGCAACGCAGCAAACGCGAACAGATGATCGCCGACTTCCAAAATCCAGACACCGGGTCTGCGGTGTTTATCTTGTCGCTGAAAGCGGGCGGGGTGGGCATCACCTTGACACGGGCCAACCATGTCTTCCATTTTGACCGCTGGTGGAACCCCGCCGTCGAAAACCAGGCCACAGACCGCGCCTTCCGTATCGGCCAGCAAAAAAATGTCTTCGTGCATAAATTCATCACCTTGGGGACGCTGGAAGAACGCATCGACCAAATGATCAGCGACAAACAAAAAGTGGCGGACAGCATCGTCGGTAATGACGAAAGCTGGCTGACCAAACTCGACAACCGGGCGTTTAAAGAACTGATCGCCCTCAACAAACACAGCATTATGGAAGACTGACATGGGCAAAGCCGCAAAAACCTGGTGGGGACAAAAGTTTATCGCCGCGTTGGAAGATTTTACCGACAGCGGACGTTTGCAGCGCGGGCGTTCCTATTCCACCGACAACCGGATCAAGCACTGGCGGGTGTACGACGGAAAAGTCGAGGCCAACATACGCGGCAACGTCAATCCCTATTTTGGCGTGTATAAGGAGCCGACCTATAAAGTCAGCGTGCAACTGGGGCATTTGAGCGACGCGCAATGGCAAACCATCATCCAAAAACTCACGCAACGGGCGAGCTTTATCGCCAAATTGTTATTGGACGAAATCCCCGAAAACATCGAAACCGTGTTTGCCGAGACGGGCGTACATTTATTGCCGAACAGCTATAAAGATTTTAAGGTGGCATGCGATTGCCCCGATTATGAAGTGCCGTGCAAGCATATTGCCGGAGTCTGTTACCGGCTGGCGGGGGCGTTTGATCAAGACCCGTTTTTGCTGTTTGAAATGCGCGGCCTGGCACCGGAAAAGTTGGTTCAGGAACTGGCAAAATCGCCTTTGGGCAAGGTCTTAAGCGATGCTAAAAGTGGTACGGAGGCAGGGCTGGTTCCTGTGGACAGTTATTACACCCGTCCCATCCCCGCTGATCTTCCCCAATCCATGGCTGCCAAACATTTCTGGCAAGGCCGACAGCCGTTACCGGGCAGCATAGAACCCGCCCAAGCCGCCATTATCCCGGCCATGCTGGTCAAAAAAGGCGGCGATTTCCCGGGCTTTTGGCAAAAACAAAGCTCGTTTATTGACGTGATGGAGGATTTTTATCTTAGGATGCGCAAGGGTGTTTTGAAAAACGTGTGATTTTCCGGATGGCCACGATGTTGGTTTCGAGTTTGCCGTTCGCGCGCGATGACGCGGCGTCCGAACCCGGCGTCATGGTTGACCTGCCCATGCCCGCCCTGGTTATGCTGGAGCGGGAACTGGCAGAAAGCATCGTGATCACCGAAGAAAAGCAATCTTCCGAAGAGAAATACCAGGGCAAGCAGCACCGGAAAAGCCAACAAATTGCCTTGTTACCGGAACCGGGGCCAACCCGCCATACCAGCGAGGGATTGCGGCACGAGGCCACGCGGTGGCGGGAGGGTGAGGGCAGGGAGGATGCCAGCGTTTTAAAGTGAAGGTCAAGAAAAATTGATGGTAGGCCAGTTCGGGTGGCAGTTGCCGCCCGAACTGGTTAGTTTTGTATTGCGTTATGTTTCAATCACTTGAATGCCTGTCGGAAGGGAAAATATTTTAGTTATTATCCCCGGGCAATACTATTGGCCCAATCAGGGGCGTTCCCGCTAGCCACCCTCAGCCCACCGTGGCCAGGTTGGCGTTCACGGCCACGTTGGTGGCATCCAGGTTGGGCTGGTCGGTGACAGGCACCTGGAAGGAGAGCGAAACGCCGGGGCGGAACACCAGGCAATGGGTGGAGCCGCCAAAATGGAACATGCCCAATTGGTCGCCCCGGCTGACGGTATCACCTACGTTGACGGTGATTTCGCTGCTGGACACTTCTGCCATACCCACCGCCACGAAAGCCATCAGGCCGATACCGGGGTCGTTGGCCTCGATGAAAATGACCGCCCGTGTCGCCACCGAGGTGATAAACGGTTGTGACGCATTGGGCGCGGAAGGGTCAGGATCAGGGCTATTCACGCCCTCGGCCATATTCTCCAGGTAGTAAGCCCCGTTGACCACAAAAGCCTGTTTGATGACCCCGTCCACGGGGCTGTGCCAGCGGTGGTAACTAAGCGCGCTCAGAAACGCCTGGTACACCGAGCCGCCGTCAAACTGGCTGGTCAACGGGTCGAAATTGAGCATGTTTTCAAGGGAGTAAGGCTGCCCTTTCAGCCAAAATTGGTCGCTCAGTTTTACGCCAGTATTGTATTGTAACGGTGCCGACTCACAGGCGCTCACCAGCACGGTGTCACCCAAGGGGCGTATGCCCGGTTGGAACTCGCGGACAAAGAACTGGTCCCACGAGGTGAAGCCCAGGTATACGGGGTCGTAGGGGTCGGGCACTTGGAAAATGTCTTCGAAAGTGTAATTCTTGCAGTCAGGGTTGTTGCTGGGTTGGCAGGCCACGGCCACTATCTGTTGCTTGGCCTGTGGGCTCAGCCATGCGATCGAGGGCGGGTCAGTGTCGGGGGTGCCATAAGCCAAGACATAACGGGAAGCCTCGGTGGTCAAAAACTGTCCCCAGTATTGGAGGACTTTTTGGAGTTGGCGGTTAAACAGGTCGGATGAAAATACCGAATAGCCGGCGGTGGTGCCCATAGGCCAATCCAAAACGGCATTGATGGGGAAACCGACCAGGCCTTGCGCATCCCCGTGGCTATCCACGATAAATTCCGGGGCGGTGGTCATGATATTGTTGAGCACCCCCAGAAATTGCGGCCAACTGGTCAGGGCAGGGGCGCCGGTAGGGTCGTTTGGGTCGTATATGTAGGCTTCGGTAAACATGGCTTGGGTGGACGCATTCAGGCTAAACGTGCTGGCCACCAAGTTCTGCAAGTCTTGGATAGGCTGCACATAATCTGAAGGCTCGGCCACTGGTTTGGCCAATAAATTGGCGACCCATTTGCGGAGCACTTCGGGGTTGGATGGTAGCCATCCCCCTATGCGGCGTTTGTTGGCTCTTATCATGGTTTTCTCCTGGTTCTGGTTGACGTATAGGGATTCACGGGATGGGCAAGGACAGCCTACCCGGGGGTTAAAACAGGCCTTAAACGGACTCTGACGATTGGATCGCCCCTTTTAGCCAATTTGTCGGGCCGAGAATGGGAAAAAGTATAAGAAAAACGTGGTGCCCCTAAAATGAACTATGACCTCCCCAAACGTGAGTTTTTCACTTAATATAGCCATATAAGCCCTAATATCATGAAATAACTCACTAAATTTAATGACGATTTTCTAGGGACGGGCAAAAAAGAAGCGCTTTTTAGCTTTTGATGGTGGCTCTATCTTAAACAGGCGGCAAAGGCTGCCAGAAAACCGCCAGCCAGGCACTCACAGTCTGGGTTTAGGTCAATCGGGCGGGCGCGGTCACAAATTTTCCAAGTTTGAGGGTAAGGTAAGGCTCCGTGCGCCTCGGCAGCTGCTCCCCTCTGGTCCTCCCTAGGCCGCCCTTGTGGCGGCATCCTTGCAGCCGTTGCACCCGTGACACTTTTAAAACACGTTCTGAGCCAAAACCCCGGTTAACGCGGGTCATCCCAAGCAGCCGCCTGCGCATCCGTTTGACACCCATGCGTCCTTTTGGAGTTTGCCTGATCATGTTCAAGGCCGCCTGGCGGATGATACGGAATACCGTGAAATTACGAAATATCGTAATTTTAGTCACCTTGATTATGCCTGGTAATTTCTGGTATTTTTAATAACTTATTGATTTTATTAATTTTTATGTAATTGGCAAGGGATTTGCAAAATACCGGTTAACAACCTGTAAGCAATACCCAAGGAGATTCCGGGTCATGAAACCTATCCCCAACCGCCAAACCAGCGTCGCCGCCAGCACGCACGGAATACGCTTGCCTGTAACCCCATTGGTTACGGGAGCCCTATCATGAGCCTTGATGACGATAACACCCGCGCCGCTTGGGCGCCGTTGACCCACGACAGCCTGAATGCGGAGCTGGCTGGTAAAAGCTCGCTGGGCGCCAGCCAGTTTGTCTTGCTGAATTTCGCCTTGCTGCTCGGCAATGTGCTGGTGCTGTTCAATACCGGGGCGTTTGCGTCGATCAGCCTGCATGCCACTGGCGAATTGGGCGTAAGCCCTAGCCATGCATCCTGGATCCAGACCTATTATTTCATCAGCCTGGCTATTGCGTTGCCGGTCAGTGCCTGGCTGGCGGCGCGTTTCGGTGAAGTGCGTTGGTATCTGATTGCGATGCTGGCGATGGCCTTGGGTTCGCTGCTGTGCTCGCTGGCCCATGATCTGACCTGGTTTTTGCTGGGCCGAGCCTTGCAAGGTTTTTTCGGCGGGCTGACGATACCGCTATCGCAGACCTTGCTGTTGCGCGAATACCCCGAATCGAAAAAAGCTTTTGGCATCTCGCTGTGGAGCATGGCGGCGCTCAGCCCGTTTACGTTGGGGCCTTTGCTAGGCGGTTGGATTGCCGATAACTTAGGATGGCATTGGCTGTTTTATTTGAATGTGCCATTGCCGCTGTTATCGGCGGCGCTGGTTTGGGCGTTGCTGTCCGACCGGGTTTCGGTGCGCAGCTTGCGGCCGTTCGACACGATGGGTTTTGTGTTGCTGGCGATTGCCTTGGCCTGTTTGCAAACGGCACTGAACCAAGGGCAGGATGAAGACTGGTACAACTCGGCGTTCATCGTGTCGCTGGCGATTGCCGGGGTTTTGGCCTTGGTTTATTTCATCATCTGGGAGCTGGGCGAGCGTTACCCGCTGCTGAACCTGCGCCTGTTCGCCCGCCGCAATTTCGCCATTGGCACCATCGGCCTGAGCGTGAGCTTTTTGTTGATGTACGGCCTGCTTTCCGTGCTGCTGGTGCGTTTGCAATCGGTGTCCGGTTACACGTCTTTTCTGGCGGGTGCGGTGTTGGTGCCATTGCTGTTTTTTGCCAAGCCGATGGCGGGCTTTTTTCACCTGATCGTGCACCGCTACGATGCACGCTTGCTGGTCTGCCTGAATATGCTTAGCTTCGCGTTGTTTTGCTATATGACCAGCACCTATGACTTTTTTCAGCGCAACAGTTGGTTTACCCATACCTTGTGGTCGCAGGTTTTGGAAGGCTTTTGCTTAGGAGGATTGTTTGTGCCAATGACAACGCTGTTTTTGTCCGGACTTAACGCCAAACGCCAAACCCAGGCCGTGGAATTGGGCGGGATACTGCGCATATTGGGTGGCAGTGTAGCGTCGCCGCTGCTGGGCGTGCTTTGGGAGCGGCGCACCGCTTTCCATCAAAGCCATATCGTCCAAACCCTGGGCACTTACGATGCTTTGGGTAGGGAGGCGCTTACCAGCCTGGACACCGCAGGTTTCCATGGCCAGCTTACCATCGCTAGGCTGGCGCAAGCCGCCAATCAACATGCCGCCATCCTGGGATTGGATGATGCCTTCCGTCTCTCGGCTTGGATATTCTTGGGCTTGGCCACCTGGGTCTGGTTTGCCTACCCGGTAAAACCAATAACCAAAATGGGCAAAAAAGAAAGGCTGCGCGAAAATGCCCTGGAAAGCCTGGTGGAGGAGCCATGATGAACCGCATTAACCATCGAAAATGCATCCTGCCGCTGCTAGCGTCAACGTTACTGATGAACGGCTGTGCGTGGTTGCCTCAAGAAGGCGTACGGGAAAAATTGATGGCCATGCCCGGCATGGCGCAGACCTTAACGTCGGGCCAGGATGCTGAAAAATGGGTGCAGGCATGGCCCGGGGCGCAGTGGTGGAAAGAATTCCACAACCCGGAACTGGATCGTTTGGTGAGCACCGCCTTGCAAGGCAGCCCCACGTTAAAGGCCGCCAGCGCCAGGGTGGGACAGGCGCAGGCGATGGCGGATTATCAGGCGGCGGAGCTATTGCCCAGTATTGGCGCCAATGCAGATTTCCATACGCGGCATTTTTCCGGGAAAGACTTTTACGGCCCGGCTGGGGACCATACGTTTACCGGGGCTTATATTGACCCTTTCATCTTCCGTTACCACCTGGATTTATGGGGCAAGGATAAGGCGGCTTTGGAATCGGCGGTGGGCAAGGAGCGGGCGCAAGTGGCGGAACTGGCGGTGGCCCGGCTGTTATTGGGCACCAGTCTGGCACGCGGTTATTTTCGTTTATGCGCGGCAGAAGAAGAGGCCAAATTAAGCCAAACCTTGATTGCCAACGCCGGACGGCAGCTACGTTTGGCCAGACAACGGTTTGATAGTGGCTTAGACAGCCTGGACCCTGTTTATGCCAACGAACAGAAACTGGAGGCCTTGCGTCAGCGTGAAGCCAGTTTACAGGCCGAAGCCCAGATCCTGCGTAACCGTTTGGCGGCATTGGCAGGGCAGGGGGCGGACTGGGGCAAAACGATTGCGGTTTCACCCGCCCGCTATGAAGGGCAATTCCCTTTGCCAAAAAACTTGGCTTTAGGGTTGCTGGCGCACCGGCCGGATGTGGCGGCGGCATTATGGCGGGTGGAAGCCGCCGCACAAACGGTGAAAGTCGCCAAGACCCATTTTTACCCTGATGTCAATTTGGTTGGGTTTACCGGTTTGCGCAGCTTGAATTTGAAAGATTTGGTGGCGTCGCAAGGTGCGAGTGCCGCGTATTCCATCGGGCCGACCATCACCTTGCCAATCTTTGAAGGCGGACGTTTGGAAGCCGGGCTTGCGAATGGACAGGCCGGTTACGACAGTGCCGTGGCCAGTTACAACAGCACCTTGTTGGCTGCGGTGCAACAAGTCGCCGACGCGCTTGCCCGCTGGCGGGAAAGCCAACACCATGATGAAGCCCAAGAAAGCGCGGTGCATGCGGCGCAAGAACACGCCAAACTGGCGGCGACACGCTATCAGGCTGGCCTTAGCAGCCGCGACGGCGAGCTTGATGCGGATGCCGGGTTACTTGAACAACGCCTTAAACTCAGCCAGCTTGAGGCCGGGCATCTCCAGTCTGCGGTCGGTTTGATCGAAGCCTTGGGGGGTGGATATGAAAATAGGGCAGGAGGTAAACAACCATGATGGACACTGTAAAAAAATCTAGGCACCGGTTCAAAAACATCGCTAATTTACTGGGCGATAAAGCAGGCGGGCAGCTGCGGCAATGGCGGTACCGGCGTAACCGCCGCCTGTTGTCGGTGACCTTGTCCGCCGTTTTAGTCGGGGTGGTTTATTGGGCTTACTGGCAGCGCCATGCCAGCCATTTCGTGACCACCAACGATGCTTATGTGATTGGCAATCTGGTCGCGCTCAAAGCGCAGACTAGCGGTACGGTGGTTGATGTGCGCGTGGACACCACCCAATATGCGCATAAGGGCGAGGTGTTGGTGCGCCTTGATGGTTTGGCGGCAAAGGTCGCCCTGGAGCAGGCCGAGGCTAATCTCGCCGAAACCGTGCGTCAGGTCGAAACGCTGTCCAGCACCGCCGAGAGGTTGCGCCAAAAAATCGCCGCCCAAGAAGCGCCATTGGGGCGGACACGCCGGGATTTGCTGCGTTACCGAAGCGTTGCGCAAGAGGGCGCCGTGTCCGCCCAGCAAATAGAAAACACCGAATTTACGGTGCGTGAACTGGAAGCCGGCATCCGGCAAACCCGCGCCGAATTGGGCGGGGCAGAAGCTTTGATACACGGCGTCGCCTTGGAACACAACCCAAAAGTGCTGCAGGCCGCCAGCGCACTTAAGCAAGCCTACCTGGATAAGGTCAGGCAAAATATCGTTGCCCCCGTGTCCGGGTACATCGCCAAGCGCCATATCCAGCCCGGCGAACAGGTGCATCCTGACACGCCATTATTGGCGATAGTGCCTTTGGATTATTTATGGATAGAGGCCAATTTTCTGGAAGACGAATTGACGGAGGTGCAACCTGGACAGGCGGCGGAAATCACCGTTGATTTGTATGGTTCCGAGATTGTCTACCATGGTGAGGTGTTGGGCATAGGCGCGGGTACGGGCAGCGTGTTTGGTTTGCTGCCGCCCGATAATGCGACGGGGAATTACATCCACATCACCGAACGGGTGCCGGTCAGGATTAGCCTGAGGCCGGAGGAGTTGAAAGCCCATCCATTACGGCCCGGATTGTCGGCGGTCGCCCGCATTGACACCCGCCAAAAGGGGCGTTCGGTTTTGCAACCTTTTACAGCCACGCCGCCGGAATCCTACCGCACCGACGTTTATGATACACAGCTTGACGGGGCCGAGGCCTTGGTTGATAAGATTGTGAAGGGCAACCGCGCAATGGCACGGGCACCGGTTTGACGCCAAGCCACTTTTATGGGGCTTGCAAAAGGTAAGGTTATTCCGCCCCGGCCCTGCAACATACATGGGGGAAAATTGGGGGACATACCCTTTGTAAATTGGCTTTCTGCAAACCCTATCGCCTTTCCGCTTCAGTTAAGCCGTTGAAACACTAATCAGGCCGAGCTTTAGTGCGGCGATGTTTTTCCTAAGCGGGTTAACAGGGTTTCCAGCGCATCACCCTTTTCAGTGCTGACGGTGATGGCATCGTCCTGTTCCTCCCCCTGTAGCGGTTCCGCCGTCAGCCGCTGTTGCTGCAAGACCGCCACCGTCGCCTCCGAAGCGTCATGCTGCCGTTGCCCGATGCGTCTGCCCAAGGTTTTGTCGGACGCTTGGACATCAATGATAAAAAAGGGGATTTGGCAGTCTTCGGCAAGTTGCCGGAACAAGCCCCGTTGTTCCTGCTTCAGGAAGGCCGCATCGACAATGACCGGAAAACCCGCCTCAAGCGCCATCCTGGCCAGCCCGCACAAATGCCGGTAAGTTTGTTGGCTGGCTTCCTGGGTGTAAACGCCACCGCCAAGCCCGCTACCAGTAGGGGCCTGGGCGGCATAGCCGAACAGCCGCTTGCGTTCAATGTCCGAACGTATCTGTAAGCCGCCGATTTGTTCGGCCAATTGGCAAGCCAGCGTGGATTTTCCTGAACCTGAAAAACCGTGGGTGATGGCCAGCACGGTCTGTCCCGTTTGGGTAAAGCGCTCGGCCAAGTTGGCAAAAATGCCATATTCGGAACGGATTTGGGCATAAACATCGGCGTCCCGGTTTTGGTCCGCCCGCAGCAAAGCGATTTTAGCCCGCACCAATGCCCGGTAAACCAAGTAGTAGCGCAATAAGCCTAGCCCTTGGTAATCGCCAGTCTCCTGGAGATAGCGGTTGAGAAAACGGTAGGCATAAGCTTCATAACCAAAACGCAGCAAATCGTTCATCAGAAAGGCCACTTCGCTCATGACGTCAATCCAGCGCAGCATCGGGTTGAACTCAATACAGTCAAATAGGACGGCTTGGCCGTCGATCAGGGTCATATTGCCTAAATGCAAATCGCCGTGGCATTCGCGCACAAAGCCTTGTTGCTTGCGTTGTTGCATCAGCGGGGATTTGTTGGCCCATTCGTCGCCACCCCAGGATTCGATGGTTTCCAATTGTTGCAACTGGTGCGTATCCTCCAGTAAAGGCCGGATACCGTCGAAATTCTCGACAAACCAATACTTGATTTCCTGGCCGTCACCGTAAGGGGACTGCCCGTCGGTTTTGGCAACCGTCTTATGGAAATTGGCAATCAGGCGGGTGATCTGGTCAATTTCATCACTTTTTAACTGGCCACGCTCGGCTGGCTCACGCAAGGTCTGCGCCGAAGGGAATTGCCGCATTTTGACGGCATATTCGATGGCCTCGCCTGAGCCGGCCATTTTAGGATGGTCGGGGGAGCCTGTTATCGGCACCACCCCAAGATACCAGTATGCCGCTAGGCGTTGGTTCAGCCTTACTTCCTCATGACAAAAAAACTGGCGTTTTTCTAAGGTGGAAAAATCCAGGAACCCGAAATTGACCGGCTTTTTGATTTTGTAGGCGTATTGCCCGGTCAGCAAGACCCAGGAAATATGGGTTTCAATCAGATGGATAGGGCCGGTCGGGTGGGGATAAGTTCCCGCTTCGCAAAGGGCTTGAATCAAAGTAAAACTAGAGTCCTGTATGCGGTTTGTGTCGTTCGCTGTCATTTGCTTCTGAAACCATAGGTATCCACGCGGATCCTGATTGCAACATAAGCCACGGTGATTTTCAACTGGGAACCTAATTTTAAATGTTAGAAAAACCTGGCTTAATAACATCTAAATTAATGATAGCGGCTCATTTTGACATCATGTAAACGGTTACTACTCCCCAAATGATGCGGCTTTGAGCGAAAGCCACAATCCGTATTAAATAAGGCTTTGCGCCGAAAAAAAACGCTTCAACCAATAACGGTGACATAGCCTAAAAACAAAGCCCGACGGAAACGCTGGTAGGGCTTAATGCGCAATCTACTTGATTTTATAGCCCGTTCTAAAGTTAAACGGTTTTAGAGTGAGATGGGGGTAAGATTAAAAGGGGGGATACTGGATATGATTATAAATGCAAGAATCAGCTTGGAATATGGCTAAAAACCGTTAGACTCTAACGTTTTTGAAGCAATTTAGATTTTTAATCATAAGCATAGGAAAGAATAAGCATCATGACAGTAAAACACACGCTCACCGCCTTCAAACTTGTCCTGCTGCTATTCGGTAGCCAATCGGTAATGGCAGCCAACTTTAGTTTTACCGGCAATTTCACCTACGACAACGACATACAGTTTTTTGATTTTTCCATCGCGGCCGATTCGCCCGCCGTCCTTATCCACACCTTTTCACTGAATGGCGGTGTCAACGCGGATGGCACACCTATAGCGGGCGGTGGTTTTGATCCCTATCTTGCCCTATTCAACAAAGCCGACGGGGCTTGGGTTTATTCTACCGAAACGAAGAACGATGCGGATGAGGCGGTTATTACCGCGAACCCTTTATTAGCCGGTGATTACATTTTGGCATTGACGCAATTCGACAACATCAGGGCTGGAGATTTTTTGTCAGATGGCTTTGCTTACGCGCTAGGATTGACTAATTTTGGCGTTGCACCCTTTACTGCCTATAGCGGCGGCAGTAGCGGCCATTGGGCGGTTGACATCAGCAATGTCGATGCAGCCAGCGCTTCGTCCAGTGTCCCGGCACCTGCAACGTTGACATTGACACTCATCGGCCTGATCGGTTTGGGTGCCAGACACCGCAAAACCCGCATCCCCTCCCTTGTTACAGCCTGATCCTCCATAACCTAAACGCAAGGAACCGCCATGAATGCCCACCTAAAATCCCTCCGCGCCCTTATCCTGTTAGCCAGCCTTAGCCCGTTGGCGGCCCAGGCCGTGGTTGTCCCCCTCTCCGCCGACACCAACGTGGCCTTGCCGAACGTCGGCGCCGCCCAAGCCATCAACATCCGGCCCGCCACCAAAGCGTTGTTGGCTTTTGATTTGTCAACCTTGCCCGGCGGCATCACGTCCAGCGACATTGCCAAAGCGACGCTGGTGTTTTATGTAAAAACCGTGCCGGCCAGCGGCAAGATCCAAGCCAGTCCCGTTACCCAAGCCTGGAACGAAACTACCGTTACCGCCGCCCCCAGCCAAAGCGCGGCAGCGGCAAGTAGCGCTGTCATCAGCCGAGGCAACACTTATTTTGCTCTCGATGTCACCCATCTGGTGCTGGACTGGGTTGATATTCCCGCCAGCAACAAAGGCCTCGTGCTTGAGCCGGATAGCTCGACACCGGCAGCGTCTATCACGCTAGATAGCAAAGAAGCCATCCAAACCAGCCATCCCGCCTATATCGAAATCACCTTGAAAGGGCCTGCGGGAGCTGCTGGTGCGAAAGGTGACACGGGCGCGACAGGTTCGCAAGGCCCGGCTGGTGCAACGGGTGCAAAAGGTGACACAGGGGCGAAAGGTGATACGGGAGCAACGGGTTCAAAAGGTGACACGGGCGCCACAGGCACCTTTCAAACCGGTACGCAAGCCGGTCAAATGCTTTATTGGGATGGTAGTGCGTGGATTACCATAGCGCCGGGAACGCATAAACAATCACTAAGCTATTGCAACGGCGTACCCACATGGGGGGATTGCCCAATATTAGTGGGTGATGACTACCTAGGCGGTAAAGTCGCGTATATTTTACAGGCTGGCGATCCAGGTTACGATGCCCATGTCCAGCATGGTTTAATAGCGGCCCCCAGTGATCAAAGTACTCATATCGGGTGGGGTTGTGATAGAACAGCCATTTCAGGAGCCCATGGCACCGCCATAGGTACCGGCCAACAGAACACCTCAGCTATCAAAGCGGGTTGTTTAGAACTAGGGGCAGCAAGATTTGCTACCATAAATGGTTATAACGACTGGTATTTACCCAGCAAAGACGAGTTAAAGCAATTGTATGTCAATAGAACCGCTATCGGGGGTTTTACCGATCTCTCGTACTGGAGTTCGTCCGAGGTCATCAACACCCTCGCGTGGTGCCAGTTCTTCGACAACGGCCTTCAGAGCAACTGCGTTAAGTTCGGCCCGATGGCAGTCCGTGCGGTGAGGGCTTTTTAACCCTTCAACCTTGGTGGTTAGGTTTTGACTTGGAGCGCGGACATCTTGACCACATAAGGCGCGGACAGCGAGACCTGCGCTCCAGCTAAGGCCACCACGCCAACCCTTTAATCGTTTAACAGAACCTTGTAGCGGTCAAATTTTTGGCGTAAAAAACCAGCTTCTTACGTCGGCTGAAATTTACTAAAAATCCATTTACGCGGACCCTAAAATCTCCAAGGAACCACCATGAATTTTCCAAATGCACTTCGGGCCCTTATCCTGTTAGCCAGCCTTAGCCCGTTGGCGGCCCAGGCCGTAATCGCCCCCCTCACCGCCGACACCAACGTGGCCTTGCCGAATGTCGGAGCCGCCCAAGCCATCAACATCCGGCCCGCCACCAAAGCGTTGCTGGCTTTTGATTTGTCAACCTTGCCCGTCGGCATCACGTCCAGCGACATTGCCAAAGCGACACTGGTGTTGTATGTAAAAACCGTACCGGCCAGCGGCAAGATCCAAGTCAGCCCTGTTACCCAAACCTGGAACGAAACCACCGTCACCACCGCCCCCAGCCAAGGCGCGGCAACGGCAAGCAGCGCCATCATCAGCCGGGGCAACACTTATTTTGCCCTCGATGTCACTAATCTGGTACTGGACTGGGTTGATACTCCCGCCAACAACCAAGGCCTCGTGCTTGAGCCGGATAGCTCGACACCGGCAGCATCCATCACGCTAGATAGCAAAGAAGCCATCCAAACCAGCCACCCTGCCTATATCGAAATCGCCTTGAAAGGCCCGGCGGGGGCGGTGGGGGCAAAAGGCGATAAGGGTGACAAAGGTGACACGGGCGTACCAGGCTTGGCGGGCGCAAACGGCCTAACCACCTCCGTGAATGGTGTCACGCAAATTGCCGGTGCCATCACCTTAAAGACAACCCATATTGGTTTAGGCAATGTGGATAACACCAGCGATGCGAACAAACCCGTCAGCACGGCTACCCAAAACGCATTAGCTGGAAAAGCCAATCTCGCTTCGCCCACATTCACTGGCGTACCCGTCGCACCGACCGCCACGGCGGGGACCAACACCAACCAACTGGCGACGACGGCTTTCGCCAGCAATGCCGCAGGTATCCATGCCATTGGCGAGAGCTATGGCGGCGGTAAAGTATTTTATGTTTATGATGGCGGACGGCACGGTTTAATCGCCGCCACAACCGACCAAAGCACGTCCATACCATGGTATAACGGAACTTATAGAGTTACCGGCACCACAGGCGATGGCGTAGGCGCCGGTGCCATGAACACCGCGATGATAGTGGCGACCCAAATCAGCGATACTCTAGCGGGTAATTTTGCTGCGAAAGTGTGTGCCGATTATTCAGTGACCGTTGACGGCGTTACTTATGGTGACTGGTACTTACCGTCAAAATTTGAGCTGAATCTGATGTACCAGAACATCGGGCCGGGGGCTGCCGCGCCGTTAACCAATGCCGGGGGGTTTGCCGCCGCCTTATACTGGGGTTCGTCCGAGTACGACGGCAGCAACGCTTGGTACCAGTATTTCGCCAGTGGCGCCCAGAATAACAACAATAAGCGCTACGCGTTTTATGTCCGTGCTGCGAGGGCTTTTTAACTATTTTTCCCACGAAGAGGCGGTCGATTTTTTTGGCGTAAAAAACCTGTTTTTTACGCCAGCTAAAATTTACCTCCCGCTTTGCGGCCTAATCATCTCCCCCTGCAAGGAACCGCCATGAATTTCCCCCTAAAGTTTCTCCGCGCCGCTATCCTGTAAGCCAGCCTTGCCAAGCCGATGGCCTTGTTCTGACTTCAGTATGCGTAGCGCGGCCAGATAATCTTCCACTTCCCGGAAGCTGGTTAAAACCGTCTGCCAGTGCGGCGACGCTGGCATCGAAGTTGTTCATGGCGGCGGTCATTTGCGCACTGTGCGAGCCGCCGTCAAACAGCGGCAAGGCTAACGCGGCAGGCTCTAATGGGCCCAATATTAGCGGCAGTCGTATGTCCCACTGTTTATACTCTGAACGGTCACAATTCGATTTTTTATGTAGGGCACTCATTTATGCGTGTCCTACAAAAGCGTGTGAGCCGTAAACATAACCGCGCGAAAGCATGAACAAACCTGACAGATTTTAAATATCCGCCAGGTTTTTATCCTCATTGCACTGCCCGTGGGCTATTTGAACTTGTTAAATACGCTTTTAACCGTTTATTCCCTAAGTGCGTCACCGCACCGATTCTAAATGGTGTTTTTAGTAAGCTCTTCCAACGTACATTCATTGCCAAAATGCCACAATTATCAGCCATCGCGGGGAATTGCGCCCGGGTCTGTTGGGAATGAAACCAAAAGCACGGGGCTGCAACAACCCTTATTGGGGGGTGTGCAGTAACAAATAATCCGCTGGACAATAAAGTGCCTGAAAAGGCCTAGGAGAAAGCCATGTATAAAGCCATTTTTTGTATCGCCCCAACGATCGGCCAGGCAGAGGCCATTGTTAATAACCTAATGACGGCTGGTTTTTCAAATAATGACATATCAGTGCTGTTTGCCGACAAATCCGGCAACCAAGGTTTGACGCATGAAAAAGGAACCAAGGTTCAGGAAAGGATCGCTATTGATGGGGCAGTGGCGTTTGGCGGGGGGCTCGAATGGTTAGCGGGGATGGGCAGCCTGACTATCCCGGGGACTGGCCCGTTTATTGCCGCCGGCCCCATCATGAGCGCATTGGGCAATACCCCGGTTGGTGTTGCCAGAATGGGTTTGGCTGAGGCTTTAATTGGGGTGGGCATTCCCGAGTATGAGACCAACGATTATCAAGAAAAAATCAAAGAAGGGGGGGTGCTGTTTTCGGTCAATACGGCAAGTTCCGAAAACCGGGACAGTGTGAAAGAGATTTTTGGGCAAGCTGATGCCGAGAATATTTCTTCGACTGAGGAATCATCCCCAGCCACTACTTATTAAGTGGATGGCCATTAAAGGCATAGGCGTGTGTTAATCGCCATAAGACGAATGGGCGATCCTAACGGTAAGACATAGGGCGGCTTGTGCGCACCCTTGCCAGCATCCAGTTTAGCTATCATGCCTGTCCTTAAGCATTTGGGGTTTTAGCAGTAAAGCCTGTATCGAAGTACATGCGAACTGAATTTATCTGCCAACGCCCTGTTGGATGCACACAGATTGGCATGGAATGGCAGCGCCGCGGTAACCCGCCAGATGGTATTGCCGACATCATCGGCGACTAGCAACGCCGCTTGTTTGTCCAGCACAACGCCCACAGGCCTACCGAAGGCATCGCCATCTTCGCTGACAAAACCAGTCAACACATCTAAAGGCTCGCCAAAGGGCTTGCCGTTTTTGAACGGGACAAAAATAACCCGGTAGCCACTGCGCGGTTCACGGTTCCACGAACCATGCTGACCGATAAAAACGCCATTGTTAAAGGGTGCAGGCCAGACGGTATTTTTTGCAAACACCAAACCCAGTGACGCGGTGTGCGAACCCAGTGCGTAATCTGGCACACTGGCTTTGGCGACCAAGTCTGGGCGTTGGGGCTGCACCCGTTCATCCCGATGCGGGCCAAAGTAGCTGTAAGGCCAACCAAAAAAACTACCGTCAGTGATTGAAGCCAGATAATCGGGCACCAAATCGCTGCCAATTTCATCGCGTTCATTGACCACCGTCCACAGCGTCCCATTATCCAATTCCCAAGCAAGCCCGTTCGGGTTGCGCAGCCCGGACGAGTAGATGCGGTAGTTTCCGCCCTTTAAATCCACTTCCCAAATCGCGGCACGGCCTAATTCCTTGTCTATGCCGTTTTCAGCGGCATTACTGTTCGATCCGATAGTCACATAAATCCGGCTGCCATCCCGACTGGCGAGAATATTTTTCGTCCAATGATGGTTAATGGACCCCGCTGGCAAGTCCAGAATTTTAATGCCTGGCTGGAGGATTTGTGTGGCACCGGATTGATAGGGAAACTTCATTAGTGCATTGGTGTTGGCAACATAGAAATCGTTGCCTATTAACGCCATGCCGAAGGAGGAGTTAAGTCCTTTTAGGAACACCGTCCGCGTTTCCGCCACGCCGTCACCATTGTTGTCGCGTAATAGTGTGATGCGGTTGGCGCTGGCCATGCCTGCGCCAGCCCTGTCCATGACCTGCTCCATGAACCAACCTTTGATGCCTTTACTCTCTTCGGGGCGTTGTGGCGCATTGGTTTCGGCAACCAACACATCGCCGTTAGGCAATACATAAAGCCAGCGCGGATGGTCTAGTCCGCTGGCGAAAGCGTTTACAGCCATTCTTGATGCCGCGATGGGTTTTCCATTTGCAGGCCAGCCCACAGCGGGCGCGATGTTTACTGTGGGAACCAAGGTCGGGTGGGGTGGCGGCAATTGCGGATGGCTACCGACACCCGCCGAAAGCGGCAACTGTGCCACTTCGCCACATGCCGCCAAGGCTATCGCCATAAGCGCCGACAAACAAAGTTTTAGCTGGAAGGCTATCATCAAAAAATCTTAATGCTTCACGTCCGCCATTTGCCGACAACTTTCGGCACAGGCTTTACAGGCTTCAACACACTCATCCATACCGCCCATTTTTTCGCAGTCCAGCGCACAGGCTTCGCAAATTTCCGCGCAAACGGCACAAACCTGATGGTGAAAATGGGAATTGCTGAGCTGGAAATTGGCTGAAGTTTGGCAGATTTCGGCGCAGTTCATTATCAGACGGAAGTGTTCAGCTCCAACATGCTCGCCGCCTGCTTCCAGGCAATGGTTCATGGCGGTTTGCAAACAGGTTTTATGGCAATGGCAACAGGCTTTTATACAAGCTTGCATCGCTTCTACAGATTGGCTCAAGTGGTCCATTAGGATGCTCCGGGTTGGCAACTGGCGGCTTAAAAAAGCGGCTACCCACTTAAGGCGTTGCCGCTTAAATAGAAAACCGGGGGCTGAGCGGATCGGGTCATGAACGGCTTTTGTGCCTTGGCACGGCCATTCACCCGACCATCTCAGGGCGCACTCTAGCCATAAAAACCCACGCAGTCGGTGCGTTATCGCACAGTGCTAAGGCCAACCCTCTTGTGTCCAATAATTTGCCGGCCCCATAGCGGGCTTTATGTGTCACAACGCACCGACAACCGCAGGACTTGGCATTATTGTTTGACCCCTAAACGCCGCTAATCAACCGCCAGCACACAAGAGACAATTATGAAAAATCCAACCGTAATGACCGATGTTAAAACCCTGCGCGAACGCGCCCGCCAACATATCGAAGCCGGTGCGGTCACCTCAGGCTATCTTGCTGACCGGACGACCGTGCTGAAACTGCTTAATGATGCGCTGGCGACTGAAATCGTCTGTATGCTGCGCTACCGTCGCCATCATTTTATGGTGCGGGGCATCCACTCCCAAGCCATTTCCGAAGAATTCCAATTGCATTCTGACGAAGAGCTGGAACATGCCGATTTGCTCGCCGAACGCATTGTCCAACTAGGCGGGGAGCCTGATTTTTCACCTGAAAATTTAATGGCCCGTAGCCACGCCGAATATGTGGAAGGGGTCACGCTGGCGGACATGATTGAGGAAAACCTTGTCGCGGAGCGTATTGCCATCGACAGCTACCGAGAATTTATCCAGTACCTAGGCAACCAAGACCCCACCACGCAACGTCTGCTGGAGTCTATCCTCGCCGTGGAAGAGGAACATGCGGATGATTTGTCCGATTTGCTGTTTGCCATGCCGCCGAAACAGACGGTTAATTAGCCAACCACCAACCTATCCCCACCCATGACGGATACCTTGCCGTCGCTTAAGATCACCGCTTAAGATCACCTGGAGCAAGCTAATGGCCCAAACCTCAACTACGGATTTAACTGCACCAGAAGTACCGCCTATTGCTATTGGTAACGGCGGCGAATGGCATCAGTCCGCCACCGCCGACCAACCCACATTGACAACCAATCAAGGTTTGCCGATTGCCGACAACCAAAATTCCTTGCGTGCGAATCCCAAAGGCCCGACCTTGCTGGAAGATTTTATCCTACGCGAAAAAATCACCCATTTCGACCACGAGCGCATTCCAGAGCGCATCGTCCACGCGCGTGGCACAGGCGCACACGGCTTTTTCGAACTGACCCATTCCCTAGCGAACTATACCATTGCCAAAGTGCTGACCGAAGTGGGGGTGCAAACGCCGTTGTTCACGCGTATTTCTACCGTTGCGGGCGGATCGGGTTCTGCCGATACCCCGCGTGATGTCCGGGGGTTTGCGGTCAAGTTTTACACCAAGGAAGGCAATTGGGATTTGGTCGGTAACAATATCCCGGTATTTTTCATCCAAGACGCCATTAAATTCCCCGACCTGATCCATGCCGTCAAAATGGAGCCTGACCGGGGCTTTCCGCAGGCGGCCACGGCGCATGACACGTTTTGGGATTTTATTTCCTTAACGCCCGAAGCCATGCACATGGTGATGTGGATCATGTCCGACCGCACCTTGCCGCGCTCGTTGCGCATGATCGAAGGCTTTGGCGTCCATAGCTTCCGGCTGATCAATGCCAATGGTGAATCGACTTTCGTGAAATTCCACTGGCGGCCTAAACTGGGTTTGCAATCGATGCTTTGGGATGAGGCGGTCAAAATTGCCGGTGCCGATGCTGATTTTCATCGCCGCGATTTGTTCGAAGCCATCAGCGCGGGGGATTTTCCTGAATGGGACTTTGCCGTGCAGTTGTTCACGCAAGCCCAAGCCGATACCTTCCCGTTCGACCATCTCGACGCCACCAAACTGATACCCGAAGAACTGGTCCCCTTGCAAGTGATCGGACGCATGATGCTAAACCGCTGGCCGGACAACTTTTTTGCCGAAACCGAACAAGTGGCTTTCTGTCCGTCGCATGTCGTACCGGGCATTGATTTTTCCAATGACCCTTTATTGCAAGGCCGTTTGTTCTCGTATTTGGATACGCAATTGTCGCGCTTGGGTTCGGCGAATTTTCACCAAATTCCCGTCAACGCGCCGCAGTGCCCGTTTGCCAATCACCAACGTGACGGGCACATGCAAATGGCGCAACCGACTGGACGGGTGGCTTATGAACCCAATACCTTGGCGGCGGATTCCCCACACGAACAACCGGCCCTGGGGTTCCATAGCGCGGAGGTGGGGGAAACTGGCGCGAAGGGGCGCATTCGTGCAGAGAGTTTTGCCGACCATTACAGCCAGGCGCGGCAGTTTTATCTGAGCCAAAGCGCTTACGAACAGGCGCATTTGGCCTCCGCCTTGGTGTTTGAATTGTCAAAAGTCGAGCATCCGCATATCCGTGTGGCCATGGTCGGTCACTTGCGCCATATCAACGAAAACCTTGCCATACGGGTTGCTTCCGGGCTTGGTATTAAAGAACTGCCGCCCGCGCCCTTGGTGGCTATGGCCGTACAAGATTTAGAGCTATCCCCCGCATTGCAACTCATCGGCAAAATGAAAGCCACGCTTGAAGGCCGTGCCGTCGCGATACTGATTGCGGATGGCTCAGACGCGGCAAGCATCGTTGCGGTCAAAAAGGCGGTCACTGCCGCCGGTGCAAAAGTGAAAATGGTTGCAGCGAAAATAGGCAACGCGATACTTGCCGATGGTTCGGTTTTGCCAGTCGATAGCCAATTGGCTGGCACGCCGTCAGTCCTGTTCGATGCGGTCGCCGTCATCCTTTCCGAAGAAGCCGCCACTTTATTGGGTAAGGAAGCGGCCGCCATTGATTTCGTGCGTGATGCTTTCGGCCATCTGAAAGCCATTGCGGTTGATAAAGGCGGCGCGGCTTTACTGAAGCTAGCGGGTACCCAACAGGATGCGGGGGTCATTGCAATTGACATCTTAGGTAGTTTCGTTACCGCAGCAAAGACGCGCCAATGGGGTAGGGAAGCGGGCGTCAGGGGGCTTGCTTGATCCGTCACCAGATTTTTTTACGATTTGCACGAAGGTAAGCCATGTTCAAAAATATCCTTAAGCCTTCCTTTCTTAACCCTACTGGCACACCTGAGGGCAGCGTTGAACTGCGCCGCCAAGAGGCATTACTTAAAGCGGGGGCTTTGCAGGACGCCATCCTCAACAGCCAAAATTTTTCTAGTATCGCCACTGACGAAAAAGGGGTCATCCAGTTATTCAATGTAGGTGCCGAGCGTATGCTGGGCTACGAAGCCGATGAGGTCGTGAACAAAATTACCCCGGCCGACATTTCCGATCCGCAGGAAGTGGTCGCCCGCGCCGAAGCGTTGAGCATAGAACTGGGAACCCCGATCACGCCGGGCTTTGAGGCTTTGGTGTTCAAGGCCTCACGCGGTATTGAAGACATTTACGAGCTGACCTACTTCCGTAAGGATGGCAGCCGCTTCCCGGCGGTGGTGTCGGTCACCGCGTTGCGTGACGCGCAAGACGCCATCATCGGTTACTTGCTGATCGGCACGGACAACACCGCCCGCAAGCAAGCGGAAGAGGCCCTGCTCAAGGCCGGGGCTTTGCAGAATGCGATTTTCAATAGCGCCAATTTCTCAAGCATCGCCACCGACGCGAAAGGCGTCATCCAAATTTTCAATGTCGGTGCTGAGCGTATGCTGGGGTACTTGGCTGACGATGTGATGAACAAGATCACCCCCGCCGACATTTCTGATCCGTTGGAAGTTGTCGTCCGTGCCAAGGCCTTGAGCGCCGAGCTCGGAACGCCGATCACGCCGGGCTTTGAGGCTTTGGTGTTCAAGGCCTCACGCGGCATCGAGGACATTTACGAACTGACCTATATCCGCAAGGATGGCAGCCGTTTTCCGGCCATTGTGTCGGTCACGGCGCTACGCGACGATCAGGACGCCATTATCGGCTACCTGCTGATCGGCACGGACAACACCGCCCGCAAGCAGGTCGAAGAAGAGCAGAAAAAGCTCGACCAGCGTTTGCGCGACCAGCAGTTTTACACGCGCTCGCTCATTGAGTCCAACATCGACGCGATCATGACCACCGATCCGGCCGGCATCATCACCGATGTCAACAAGCAGATGGAGGCGCTCACCGATTGCACTCGCGACGAGTTGATCGGGGCGCCGTTCAAAAATTACTTCACCGACCCTGAACGGGCCGAGACGGGCATCAAGCGGGTGCTCAGCGAAAAGAAAATCACCAACTACGAACTCACGGTACGAGCCAGGGACGGTATGGAAACCGTGGTGTCCTACAATGCGACCACCTTTTATGACCGGGACCGCAAGCTACAGGGCGTGTTCGCCGCCGCCCGCGATGTCACCGAACGCAAACGCCTGGACCAGGTGTTGCAGGAAAAGAATGTCGAACTGGAAATTGCCAAGTCTGTGGCGGAAAAAGCCAATCTCGCCAAGTCTGAATTCCTGTCCAGCATGAGCCATGAATTGCGCAGCCCGCTCAATGCCATACTTGGCTTCTCGCAACTCATGGAATCCGATTCCCCGCCGCCGACCACCAGCCAAAAGGAAAGCATTGCCAAGATCCTTCAGGCGGGCTGGCATCTGCTGAAGTTGATTGATGAAATCCTCGACCTCGCCAAAGTCGAGTCCGGGCATGTGCCGCTGTCGCAGGAGCCGGTGTCGCTGGCCGAGGTCATGCTCGAATGCCAGGGCATGATCGAACCGCAGGCGCAACAGCGCGACATCCAGATGACTTTCCCCCCGCCCGACATCCCCTATTTTGTCCGTGCCGATAGGACCCGGGTGAAGCAAGTCCTCATCAACCTACTTTCCAACGCGATTAAATACAACATCATGCACGGGACAGTCGGGGTGGAATGCACCCAAAATTCGCCCGGACACATCCGGGTGAGCATCAGGGACACGGGCGGGGGGTTGGCTCCGGAGAAGCTGGCGCAGCTGTTCCAGCCCTTCAACCGGCTTGGGCAAGAGAACGGCGTGGAGGAGGGCACGGGTATCGGCCTAGTGGTCGCCAAGCGGCTGGTCGAACTGATGGGCGGGGTCATCGGGGTGGAAAGCGCCGTCGGGGTGGGCAGCGTGTTCTGGTTTGAGTTGCTCGCGATTGCCGGCCCCCACCTTTCCGAAGTGGACAGCGAGGCGGAGGCATTGGCGCAGCAACCATCGCCAATCCGCAGGGAGCGGCACCATACCTTGCTTTATGTTGAGGACAACCCCGCCAACCTCAATCTGGTCGAACAAATCATCGCCCGCCACCCTGATATTCGCCTGCTGACTGCTGTAAACGGGAGGAGCGGCATCGACATTGCCTGCTCATCCCAGCCTGATACGATCCTGATGGACATTAATTTGCCCGGCATCAATGGCTTCGAGGCATTGAAAATCCTGCGCTCAGACCCCGCCACGGCACACATCCCGGTCATCGCCCTCAGTGCCAATGCCATGCCGCTTGACATTGATAATGGCCTGAAGGCAGGGTTTTTCCGCTATATCACCAAGCCAATCAAAGTCAAAGAGTTTATGGAAGCGATAGATATGGCAATGGCGTCTGCAGGAAAACCATCTGAAGGCACAAACAAGGTAACGGAATACCCATGATAAATTCATCTGACATTCTTCAAGGCAAAATCCTGATTGTCGACGACCAGGAGGCTAATGTCCTTTTGCTCAAACAGATACTGCACGGGGCCGGCTATGTTGCCATCACCTCCACGATGGATCCGGCCGAGGTCTGCGAACTTCACCGCAAGCACCGTTACGACCTGATCCTGCTCGACCTTAAGATGCCCGGACTGGACGGGTTCCAAGTGATGGAAGGCCTAAAGGAAATCGAAACGGTTGATTACCTGCCGGTCATCGTGATAACTGCCCAACCGGACCAAAAGTTGCCTGCACTGAAAGCCGGAGCCAAGGATTTCATCAGCAAGCCGTTTGAACTGTCCGAAGTGCTGTTACGGGCACGCAATATGCTGGAGGTGCGCTTGTTGCACAAGGAGTTGCACCATTCCAACGACATGCTGGAACAACGCGTACAGGAGCGGACCGCCGATCTTCAGGGTAGCTATATGGAAACTATTTTCACATTGACCCGCGCGGCCGAGCACAAGGATGAAGACACGGGATCCCATGTCCAACGCATCAGTTATTACAGTTGCGAACTGGCCAAAATGCTGGGTCTGGATGATGCCTTTATCGACAAGATTTTTTTTGCCAGCCCCATGCATGACATAGGCAAAATAGGCATCCCTGACCATATCCTGCTCAAACCCGGCAGCTTCACGCCCGATGAATGGGAGATCATGAAGGGGCATGCCGCCATGGGTGCAAAGATCCTTGGTAACAGCAAGTCGCCCTACCTCATGATGGGGGCTGAAATCGCGCTCAACCACCACGAGTGTTGGGATGGCAGTGGCTATCCTCATGGCAAACGGGGTGAAGCCATCCCATTGGCGGCGCGTATCATGAGCATCTGCGATGTTTATGACGCCCTACGCAGCAAGCGGCCCTACAAGCCCGCTTTCGAGCATTTGAAGGCGGTGGACATCATCACGCATGGCGATGGGCGCACCTGGCCAGCGCATTTTGACCCGTTCGTTCTTACGGCTTTCGCGCAAAACCACCAAACATTCCGCAATATTTTCGAAAGATACGCGGCATAGGTTTTGATGGTGGCGGATTAGGTTTGTAATTTTATCTGTGGGCAATGCTGTTCTGCCCACCGTTTTATCTGGCCTTAAGGTTTCAACATATCTATAGGCGCTCAAAATATTACGGAACAGGTTGCAAACCCGTTCCGGCTGTGGGCCGCTTATTCGAAGTTGTTATGGCTGAAAGACCTGTATCAAAAAATGGATTGAGTCCAGTCAATTAAAACCATTTATCACCTACGTGCGACACCGTACCGATCTTAAGCCGCTTTTTCGGTATGCTCCTTATCAACTTACATCCAGAAACAATTGACGGCTGTTTTGAATGTAAGCCGATGCCTATAAAAGGCAATTATTATAAGGATACATAAGCGGTGAGGTGTCATGGGTAAGTATTTCATAGGCTGGCTGATGGGTGTGCCAGTGATCGTCCTGGCCATCATTTATATATTTTTCAACCATTAATTGTTCATACCTTAGGTTGTTTTGGCAAATACTGCGGTGGTTTTTGTCGTTGGTGTTTTTTAACCATAGCCTGTTCAAATTTACCTAAGACTTATTTTTCAAAGGAAACCAAATATGAAAACAAAAGATAAATTAGCCCATGCAAGCAGTCAGGCAGTAGACCTGTTCAGTGAAAAAACCGGGCAACTAAAAAATGCCGAACAGCATTTAGTGGACAACTGCCGTGGTTATGTCCACGACAACCCGCTTATTTCGTTAGGTATAGCCGTAGGGTTGGGCTTTCTTTTTAGCCGGTTATTGGGTAACCGTTAGCCACTCCGTTTTACTGCACAAAAAATTAAGCCCACTTCCCATTAATGTTAGATACATAGCCTAGTTATTGTGGGTTTAGAACCGTAAAACAGGCATGGACGCCGTTTGATTATGTTGAAAAAACTCACTTGAGGAGACCACTATGTCTACACGCTTAGGATTAATTATGTTCACGTTAGCTGGCAGTTTACTAATAACCGCTGGCATTGCCCGTGCCAACCATGATACCGCCATTTATTTGGCGGGTAGCTCGGCATTGGAAAATACCCGGATCAACATCCGCGATAAGGATGGCACGACTTTAACCCCGGAAGAACAGAAAGAAACCAAGACGGATATAAAAATCACAGCACATATCCGTAAAACCTTGGTTAAAGATGAGTCACTCTCAACTGATGCGCAGAATGTAAAAATCATCACCCGTAATGGGGTGGTGACTTTGCGCGGGCCTGTTAAAAGTGAAGCTGAAAGCATGAATCTGCAAAAAATCGCCCAGAAAACGCATGGCGTAACGCGGGTGGACAACCAACTTGAATTTAACACGCCATAAAGGCCTAGGAGAACGTCATGACTAAAGCAGTTTTTTGTATCACCCAAACTATGGATCAGACAGAAATTATTGTTAACCATCTGAAGATGGCTGATTTTTCAAACAATGACATCTCAGTGCTGTTCCCCGACAAATCCACCAGCCAAGATTTCGCCCATGAAAAGCATACCAAAGCCCCCGAAGGGGCTGCCATTGGCGGGACGGTGGGTTTAGGTGCGGGTGCTGTGTTCGGCTGGTTAGCGGGGATAGGCAGTTTGGCTATCCCTGGTGTCGGCCCGTTTATCGCCGCAGGGCCCATTATGGGTGCATTGAGCGGCGCGGCGGTCGGTGCCGCTACGGGAGGTTTGACAGGCGCATTGATCGGGATTGGAATCCCCGAATATGAAGCCAAACGTTATGAAGGGAAAATCAAGGGCGGCAGCGCCTTGATTTCGGTACGTGCGACAACCAGCGATGAGCGTGATATCGCGAAAAAAATCTTCGAGCGGGCCCACGCAGAAGACATTTCCATTACCGGGGAAGCCTCAATCAGCGCTTAAGCCTGATGATGCCATTACCTGTATACAAACCAATCACAGAGGAATTTTGTTATGCATCACATTGAACAAATAGAAAAATTGCTGAAAGACGAATTGTCAGCAACCGAAACCTACCTACAGGCTTTAGATAAATTTAAGGAAGATGTCGGACTAGGTGAAGCGGAGCATTTAATACCCATTTATGAAGACCATAAAGATGCCGTTTCCAGTTTACAGGCACTGACCCTTCGGTTGGGAGGGACGCCTGCTGAAGATTCAGGTGCGTGGGGGGCTTGGGCGAAAATAATCCTGGGTGGTGCGAGCATGCTGGGTAAGGAATCTGTATTACGGACTTTACAGGAAGGCGAAATAAATGGTGCCGAGGATTATCGGCGGGCGTTAGAGGATACCGAGTTGCTTGCTGATATTCGTGCTTTGATAGAAACGCAACTGTTGCCCGCCCAACAAGGGCATATCAATGCTTTAGAACGGCTGTTAGCTGTCGAAGCTTAGGCTTTTTCTATAGCATGTAAATTTTTGATTGATGACAGTATGGGTCTTCAGAGGAACATACTGTCATTTTTTCCAGCGCTACCCAATTCGACCGCCCTGTTACCATTCCCTTAACCCGCTTCTACTGATGGCCGCACCACGCGTCCGCCAGTGTTTTCCCATCAACTTACATCCTAACCGATATACCTAGGAGATCCGACATGGTTTCAACTGTACCAGACGTCATTTTTAAAACGCGGGCCCGCGATGAAAGTATCCCGGGCGATAACCCCTTCCGTTGGCAGGATGTCAGCACCGATGATGTTTTTAAAGGGAAAAAAATTATTGTTTTGTCCCTTCCAGGCGCGTACACACCGACTTGCTCAAACAAACATTTGCCTGGCTTTGAAGCCAAGTATCAGGAGTTTATTGATCAAGGTGTCGATGAGGTTTATTGCGTGAGCGTTAATGATGCTTTTGTCATGTATCAATGGGGCAAGCATTTAGGCATTAAGCATGTAAAGATGCTGCCCGATGGCAATGGCGATTTTACAAGGGCTATGGGCATGTTAGTGGAAAAAAGGAATGTTGGTTTTGGTAGCCGGTCATGGCGTTATTCGATGCTTGTCGATGATAAAAAAATCCTCCAAATATTCAGCGAACCCGGCCAAGCTGATAATAGCCCTAACGATCCCTTTACGGTAAGCGATGCCGACACTATGTTGAATTATTTGGGTTAAACGGGATTTGCGCCAAGGCCCGTTGAAATCAAGTCGGCAAAAAAATGCCTTTCAATTCTTCTGGCACTAGCGCGTAATTTCTCCAGATACGTTCCACATCTTCTTGATGATGCAGCCCAAAGCGGTCCGGGAATTTTTTTAGCAAGGCCACACCATTGGCCACTTGTGCCCGATGCAAAGACGCAACCGCTTGGATCACCAGCAACAAATTGTCATCAGCGATGGGCGCGTCCCGTTCCAAATAATCATTAACCATAGCGGCAAGCTCGATTGACGGCATTTGCACGGGGAGGAAAAGCAGCCATTTTTCGATTTCATGGTCTGATGTGGTGCGCATCACATCGGCCAGTATTTTGTACATGGGTTTTTCGCACCGGGAATAAGCCCAAATATAATTGAGCACCCAACCCCTGTCCTCATCCGTCAAGTTGCCCAAGTGTAAAATGGGTTCCGCTTGGCGGAGCAGTTCGTCAGATAGCTCGGTGAGTTGATATTTGCCGATAAAGTCACTGGCAAGGTATTTCAAATTCTTATGGCTTTTGGGTTCTATCCAAGTGCCGAGGATTTTGACGATTTCTTTGGGCTGCATTTTTACCAGCGTGTCGAAAAAGTCCATACTTTCGGTAAATGTGCATTCGCCGCTATTGGGCCGTGCCGGATATAGCAGGGTAGGGGTCTGGTCAATTTGGCTGGCTATTTCTTTCAATAAGCGGAAAACTTCAACGGGCGTGAGCACGTTATAGGCCTTGAGGGCTTGGTAAACCTGCTCTTGGCTCTCGTGCAGCAAGTTTTTAAGGATCTCTTCGCGAAAAAGGTGTGAGGTGTACTCATACGTCAAACCGATGACCACGGCAACAATCAAGGCAATTGACAAGTGTTCGGCCCAATTTTGCAAAATATCAGGAAGCATGGGTTGGAAATACTTCAAGAAAAAGGCGGTTGTCAAAATTATCCCGAAGATCAAAAAGGGGATGGCGGCATAATTCTTGGTTTTTGGGTGTGGCATAGTTTTAATCCAAAAGGCGCCGGATATGAAGGGAGGGGCTGCCTCACTGCCATTAAGTTAATAATTTAATGTAAATTTAAACAATGTATTACGAATTCGTAGGTCGGGTTAGCGTCAGCGTAACCCGACATTTTGGGTGCTGGCAGCGTCGGGTTACGCTATCGCTAACCCGACCTACGATTGACGTGTGCTAGAGATTGGAGGAACGGTCAAGTCTTCGGCTTTTACAATCCACGGTAGGGTACGCTGTGCGTACCCTACCTAAAAACCGAAAACTTGACCGTTCACAGCATAGGCTCTTAGCCAATCTGATGTAAAAACGTTAGCCAACAAGAGGAGCGTGTAGGTGTCCCTATTTTCCTGGACGGTTACCCGTAAGGACGCGCACGAATTAAGCTTGGCAATTTAAAAACCCTTTGAAGCACAACCTAAATTTGTACTTCTGGCCTACGGGACTTTACGGGCCTTATGCTTGGATTTAATACCCGCCCAAGTTATTGATCACTTCCGTCACTATGCCCGTCCCGATAGTAATCAATAAAATATCGGAGGCAACCCGCACTAAACGATAACCTGGAGGCGGTGGCCCGAGGGTAGTCAGCATTTCCGGAGGTAAATCGTAGAACACCACGTTCCTGGGTAAAGGTTGCCCCATAACCCATCTTTTAGCTTGTCCTGGAGGCATGCACCCGTTGTGTTTTTTTACCAAACCTGGAGGGCAACGGCCGGATTGATATTTATTGACATAGTAGTCCCGGACAATTGTCCGATGTTGGTCGTTGATGAAATACCTGTTGCCAGGGTTATGTCCGTCCCCATCGCGGTCATGGTTGTCGTCACTATTGTTCCGTTGGTCATTGTGCTCTTGGTGGTGCCCTTTATGCCCATTATTGTTGTCTTTGTCGGCAATTGCCGACCCCGCCGTAAAAATCACCACGGCGCTTAAAACAAGCTTGGCGATTAGTGAAGCTTTAAATTGTGTCATATCTTGCCGCCTTTTATTATTGGATTATTGGGGTAATTATGAAAGCTCTAAGTAGGGCGTTTTTTGCCGGAAAATTAGCTAGGTAGAATGCTTTGCTTTGTATACAGACCTAAGGTGTAACCGCTTTTCATGGCGACCTATTTCCAAGTCCTGAAAGAAAATATAGTGGAGTTCCCGCTAACTGTCTGTTCGATACCGTACAAACTTATTGTGCAAGTGCCTAATCTGTCGGAAATTAGGTGGGGATTGGGTACGGATGGCGCTCGGGTGGGTGGCGGCCAGAAAACCCTTCGTCCTCATAGGTTACCCGTATAAAAATTGTGCAGGTACCTATGCCCCACCGCCTTTGTCCAAAGGGGAATTGCTGCTGGACAAAGGCCTCTCCATGCCCTTTGAGTTGTGCGTGGGGAATGGTCGCCTTTGCGTAACCTCGGCGACAAGGCCTGGCAAACACAACCATCGGGATCAGGTGGTTTTCAACAATTTCTTACGTACCTTCTTGCTGACCATATCAATGAAATCATCGCTGTTTTCATATTCTTGGGCTTTGATAAAATCAACAATCGACGCCACCAGCGCTTTAGTTTTGGCTATTTCTTCATGTGAGCGCCCACAGCCTTCGCAATGGGTGCCATCTTTTGTGCATAAGTCAGCACAAGGGTTAAATCTCATAGGTTTTCTCAGGTTGGTTTGGTTTAGGCTTCCAAATGAGGCCTTGCGGCCTGCAATTATAAAACCGATATTATGTGGCCCATAATTTTTACAATTCAATAGGGACGCCTGGTTGGCCTTAATGGATGCCCAGGTACGCAATGCAAAACCGGTGTGCTATGTTGACTTTGCTGGGAAACCACGGCCACCAGGGCTTGCTGGCGCGACCAATCGCTAGGTACGGCGGCGCTTTTATCTCTGGAGCCCGTCTTTAACCAAAGGCCTAATCTCCTCGGCAGGATATTTAAGGTCGTATTTGATGTTACCCAACGGATCCACCGCTCCCCACAGCCCCCCAACCCACATTTTATGCTCCCCGTCCGGCTGCTCCACGCAACCCTTACAAACAATGGCGTAACCGCCGTCAAATGGGAAGCCAAAATCATAGAGGGGGGGAATGACGATTTTTAGCGATTTATCGATATAGCCTATTTTTCCGTTTTTCCGGATCCGGGCAAGGCCTTCGGCAAAAACATCAGGGCCATTATCGTAGCTAAGGGTTTTTCTGGCATAACCGTCGCTGGTCACATATAAAAAACTGTCTTGTGTCCGGACATAAGCTAGGCCGTCGGCATCATAGGCCAATCCAATGGCCACTTTTTTATTGATGAGCGCCTCATCTTGCAAGCCGCCCCCGCCCAAAAAAAGCAGGCATTGATTTTCATGCGCCTCATCATTTCCTGTGCTTGGGAAATACCAGCATTCGGTAAAATCATTTGCTGAAGAGAAGCCTGGGACAGCCAATAAGAGGAAAAACAGCCAACGGTAAAAACCCAATTTTTGGGTATGCCCACTCATAACCACCCCGCACGTTTTAAACGAAGATATAAAAGCGCACTGCCGAAAATCACCCCGCCAACGACCAGCGGGTAACTGTATTCCCAGTTCAATTCAGGCATGTGTTTGAAATTCATACCGTACCAACTAAACACCATGGTGGGGATGGCGAGTATCGCCCCCCAACCTGCCAGACGTTTGACCACTTCGTTTTGCCTGACGGTCTCGAAGGTCAAATGGACGTGCATCGCTGAGATCAGCATTTCCCGGGTGCTGTCTATGGCTTGGTCCACGCGTTTGATATGGTCGGCTATGTCACGGAAATACACCCGCACGTCTTTGGGGATAATGCCGTTGTGGAAGCGCATCAACTCATTGCAAATATCAATCACTGGCATGATCGCGCCTTTCAGCAACAACAGTTCGCGTTTGAGCTCGTACAAATCTTCCATTGTCTTACGGCTGGGCCGGTTCTCAAAAATGGCCAATTCCAACAATTCGAAACGTTCCTGCAAGCCGTCAATGACAGGCACATAATTATCGACAATAAAGTCCATGATGGCATACAGCACAAAGCCGGGGCCTTTGGCCAGCTGATGGGGCATGGATTCGCAGCGCGCCCTGATCTTGCGGTGGTCCAGCGCCGAACCATGCCTAACCGTAACCACGAACTGGCTGCCGACAAAAATATGGGTTTCGCCAAAATCGACGCTGTCTTCGCTTAAGGCGGCGGTGTGCAAGACCATAAACAAGGACTCGCCGTATTCTTCCAATTTAGGCCGCTGGTGGGCGGCGCAAGCGTCTTCAATGGACAATTCATGCAGGCCAAATTCTTCCTGGATCTTCAGCAATAGTTCGGTGTCCGCCTCACGTAGGCCCAGCCAAACAAAGGTTTCAGGGTGTTTAAGCACTTCGCTGATGTCTTCAATGGTGACATCGCCAAGGCTGATGCCGTGTTTATAAGCCACACATTTCATAACCATGCTGGTGTCGGTTTCCAAGCTCAAAAAGCCTCCTTATGATGTTGTTTAAAAACGCCGCCAACCCATGGGCCGTATTCCGGGCCGGATGCGCATGAGGAAAAAGGGACTAAGCAGGTTTGTGCCTCAGGGAATGCCGGTTTTGGGCTGGCGCTTGTCGGATTTTTGGTGTTCGTGGTTTTCAAGGATCCGTAAGATGATAAACGTGAGCCAGCCGACAATGACCAAACCCAGGGTGAAAATGCTATAAGAGATGGGCCAAGGTATGTTTTTTGTCATCATTGAAAATTCGGACATGCCGCCGATGCCCGCCAAGACATTGAGCGGCATAAACACCACGCTGACCACGGTCAAGCGTTTGACGACCTTGTTTTGGTTGATGTTGATGAAACCCACCGACGCGTCCATCAAAAAGTTGATTTTGTCGAACAGGAATGCGGTGTGGCCGTCCAGCGATTCGATGTCACGCAGAATCTGCTGTGAGTATTCCAGCTGGTCTTTGGCAAGGAATTTGCCACGCATCAGGAATGAAACCGCCCGCCGCGTATCCATCACATTACGGCGTATCCGCCCGTTCAGATCCTCCTCATTGGCGATGTCAACCAATATCTTGGCGGCTTCTTCATCGCTCATGGGTTTGCTCAGCACATGGGTGCCGACCACTTCCAACGCCAGATAGACATCTTCCAGCGCGTCAGCCGAATACTCGGCGTTGGCGGCATACAAATCTAGCAAAATATCCCTGGCGTTGGCGACAAAATCCGGTTGGCTCAGGGCCCGCAAACGCTGGAGCCGGAACACCGGCAGCTCTTCCTTGCGTATCGAGAACAGGATGTCCTGGTACAGGATAAAGGCGACGGCGATGTTGCGGGACACGTCATCCTTGTCGAGCAAGAAATCCGAATGCAAGTGGATTTCACCGTTTTCTTCCACATAGAAGCGCGCGCTGGATTCCAGATCACTCAATTTGTCCGGGTCAGGGAATTCGATGCCAAAAATATCGCCGACCCAGATCCGGTCTTCAAAGGTTGGCGCCACCAAGTCTATCCAAATGGGTTTGGCTTTACGCAAGTCTTTGGGGGTATCCAGCGTAATTTCGTGCAACCGGCCTTCCCGTAAATCAAAGGCTTTGATCCGGGATTTTTCAGTTTTGTAATCTTGTTTGCCCAGTATTTGCAAAACAGAAATCGGGGCTTCCAGCAAAATGGGCTGTTTATGCTCGTCATCCAGTTGCTCCCAAATGAGCAGCTGGTCTTCTAACGGCAAACCTTCCAAAATATGGGCGATTTCCGCAGAAGGCAAATGGTTGAGTATCTGCTGCAATTGCGCCATGTTTTCTTTGCGCACCAGCGACTCCACCAGGTCATGGTGGGGCATATCCTGTTTATGCACCAAATCTGCAATCAGCTTTTGCTTGAGCAATATATCCAATACGGCTTGCTGGCTATTACGGTATTTGGCTGATGGCTCTTTTTGCATGTCAGAAAGTGAGGGTAGAGTGTTAAATGAACCGGGCGGGAGACCGTAATTGTGAAGCCCATGCAATTTTACCAAAGGTTTGTATGATACGCTGTTGCCCTAAACCATTTCATACAAACCTTTTGATAGGGTTAGGCCCTGGTCAATTTCCCTGCACAAACACAGGCTGGAAACTAAACACATCCGGGTTGTTAATGTCCACCGACACCTTGACCCAATGCAAATTCGGGCTACCGAAAGTTTCTATGCGGGTGAGGTTTTTTATTAAATGGGCTTGGTCAATCAAGGGTTTGTCGACTTTATAAAAATGCGTGTCGCCATGCACCAACAACACTTGGCCATTAAATGCCGTGGTTTCTGCGACCAAGGCCGCCAAAAAGTTGTCGTAACCATCAAAACCGGCTTTTTTCCTTTCATTATCCGCCTCGGTTTCCGGTAAGTCGAAGCCAGGGTCGGCCTGCATGACCACCGCCAACCCCACCGCCTGTTGCTGTTTGGCGATGTGGAAAGACTCACGCAGAAACGCGGTGTTAGCGGCATCACGGGCCAGGTATTCGGCGTTATCCGCAGCACAATCGGCTAGTGTGCGGGCGCTTTTATCGTTGAGGCAACGGCCGTCATGGACTTTATTGTTGTTGCTGCCAGGCACGTTCAAGCCTACAAAAACCACGCCGCCTTTCAGCCAACGGACATTTTCCGCATACAGCCCCCGCGCCGGGCCTTGGCGGTGCAAGGGCATTTTGGTTTGGCCAAAACTAAAACCGTCAGCAAACAAGGTCTTACGCAAATAATCCAGCCGTTCCAATGCGTTATAGCCGCCGTTGTTCAGGCGATGGCAATCCGCCCATTCATTGTCGCCCGGCACATAAACTGTGGGCGCTTTGATTTTGTTGAACAAATCCATCGTTTCTTGGCCAATCGCATTGTCCGTGCAGGGTGAGGAGCCATCCTTGGTGTCGCCATCAAACACGGTAAAAGCCAGCTCCACCGCGTTCATGCTGGCAACCAGACGGGCCATTTTTTCACCGTCTTTGGCGCCGTCGCCATTCCTGGCATAGGGCATGTCGCCCCAAAGGGCAAATGAATAGGTGTGGCGGTTTGCCAGCATTACCGCCGAAAATGCGGCGGCTAAAACCAGCATTAGTAGGCCTGTCAATTTTAAGGCTTTAGTCATGGGTATGTCCTTGGGTCAGAAAATGGCCAGCCCAGCTTATCACATGGATGGAAGGGGATTGCTGTTGAATTTATAGCCCCACGCAGACCCAAAAAATCGGCAAAAGCTATGTTATCCTAAGCCCCACCCCTTAATCAGCCAAGATCAAACCATGGAAATATATCTCGTCGGCGGTGCAGTGCGTGATAAGTTGCTGGGCCTTCCCGTGACCGAACAGGATTGGGTGGTGCTGGGCGAAACCCCGGACAGCTTGCTGAAACAAGGCTTCCGCCCGGTCGGCAAGGATTTCCCGGTGTTTTTGCATCCACAAACCCAAGAGGAATACGCGCTGGCGCGGACGGAGCGGAAAACCACGCATGGTTACAAAGGTTTTAGTATCTACAGTGCGCCGGATGTGACGCTGGAAGAAGACCTGATCCGCCGTGACCTGACCATCAATGCGATGGCGATGGCGCCGGACGGCCGTGTCATCGACCCTTACCACGGCCAACGGGATTTGCAGCAGCGTATATTCCGCCATGTCTCGCCCGCGTTTGCCGAAGACCCCGTGCGGATCCTCCGGGTGGCGCGGTTTGCCGCCCGTTACGGTGCCATGGGCTTTACCTTGGCGGAGGAAACCCTAGGGCTGATGCAGGCCATGGTGGGCGCGGGCGAAGTGGATTATTTGGTGTCCGAGCGGGTGTGGGCGGAATTGGCCAAAGCCCTTAACGAGAAGACACCAGCGGCTTTTTTCACGACCCTAAAAGCCTGTGGCGCGTTAGCGAAGATTTTCCCTGAGTTGGACAACCTGTTCGGGGTACCGCAGCCTGCGCAATACCATCCTGAGATTGACACGGGCATCCATAGCCTGATGTGCCTGGAGCAGGCGGCTGCGTTGTCCGCCAGCCCCGAAGTGCGTTTTGCCGCTTTGGTGCATGACTTGGGCAAGGCGCTCTCGCCGAAAGATAATTTGCCGCATCATTACGGGCATGAAACCAGTGGCTTGCCGCTTTTGGAAGCGATGTGCGGACGCTTGCGGATCCCCAACAGTTTTAAGGCCTTGGCGCAACATGTCATGCAGTACCACACGCATTGCCACAAAGCCGCCGATTTGCGCCCGTCCACCTTGACTGACACCCTGGCGGCCTTGGGTGCGTTTAAACCCGCCAATACCTTGGAAAGCTTTTTGCTGGCTTGCGAAGCCGATGCGCGGGGGCGGACGGGGTTTGAAAACCGCCCTTATCCGCAAGCGGGATTGTTCAGGGCGGCGGCTAAGGCGGCGGTATCCATTGACATTTCCACCATCGTCAACGGCAAGCTGCAGGGTGCAAAAATCGGTGAGGCGATACGCCAATTACGGATACTAGCGGTCACTGACGCTATCAATACTTACAAATCGTTGTAAAATAACGGCGAACCTTATCCGTTTAACAACCCGCAAAGCACACGAAGGCCACGAAGTTTTATGCAATGCTTCGTGGCCTTCGTGTTCTTCGAGATGTTAAAAAAACCACACAAACCATTTATTTGCCAAAACCTAACGCTATGCCAACCTTTGATATTGTTTCTGAATTTGATAAACACGAAGTAAAAAACGCCATTGACCAAGCCAGCAAAGAAGTGGACACCCGCTTTGATTTTAAAGGCACGGATTCCTCGGTGGAGCTGACCGATGAAAAAATTGTGATGGTTTCCGGGTCCAACTTCCAATTGCAGCAAATTTTCAGCATCGTCTGCGCCAAGTTGAGCCGGCGCGGGATAGACATCGCCTGTATGGAAGTCGGCGAAGCCAAAGGCAGCGGCAAGTCCCTACGCCAGGAAATTACCTTAAAGCAAGGCTTGGATTCGGCGATGGCCAAAAAAATCGTCAAATTGATCAAAGACAAAAAATTGAAGGTGCAAGCGGCGATACAAGGCGAACAAGTCCGCGTGACCGGCAAAAAACGCGATGATTTACAGGAAGTGATCCAAATGCTGCGCGAAGAAAAACTGGAAAGGCCCTTGCAGTTTGAGAATTTCCGGGATTGACCCGCTTGATGATGCCTAGGGCAGGATGGGGATTGAAACCAATGCCGTTAAATTAATAAATAAGATAATAAAATCATTCTGTTGTTAGATTATGTAGGTTGGGTTAGCAATAGCGTAACCCAACGGTTGCCGCTCGGATGTTGTCGGGTTACGTTACCGCTACCAACAGTTGGCGCATTTAGGCGACCTGACCTACCCGAAAAATATCTACATAAATAGGCCGTAAGTGTCGTAGGCTGGATGAAGCGATAGCGCAATCCCAGCACCACAAGCCACTCTGCTGGGTGTCATAATGAGAATTGCTTGATGATGCCCGCTTTCCCCCATAAAGGCCGCACCTATGGCCTTTGGCTCCGGTATTGAAAATATGGACACCTTAAAATATTTGGCCGGATACCCGGCCAATGTCACAGACCAAGTGCAAGGGCTGCTGGACAGCGATAAATTGGCTGGCCTGTTGTTAAAAAAATATCCGGTTGTCCATGATGTCAGGACAGACAAAGCCTTATACAACTATACGGTGGAGCTGAAAAACCAGTTCCTCCGGCAATCCAACCCGTTGAGCAAGGTGGCCTACGACGACAAGCTGGATGTGCTGCACCAGGCCTTAGGCATGCATACCTTTGTATCCAGGGTGCAGGGCGGTAATTTGAAAGCGAAACATGAAATCCGTGTCGGTTCGGTTTTTAAACAGTCGCCACCTGAATTTCTGAGGATGATCGTCGTGCATGAATTGGCGCATTTACGCGAAAAGCAGCACAACAAGGCGTTTTATAACTTATGCAAGTATATGGAACCCGGCTACCATCAATTGGAATTTGATATGCGGCTGTATCTGACTTACCTGGATTTGGTGGGGAAGCTTTATTGAAATACCCTCCGTTTTACTTAACCCCAAAGCTATCAGGCGGGTAGCCGCTTGCCGCTACTGTTTCCAAATATCACCTGTTAAAGCAACCAGTATGAATATGATCGGCAATTGGACGTGGAAAGGTTTAAGCGACGCGCTTTTTAGCCCAAAAGCCAGCGGCGTGGATCCGAAAATCAACGAAGTCAGGCAACGCTTGCCGATTCCGGTGTTTTGGTTATTGGGCAAAACCCAATCGGGGAAAACCTCGTTGATCCGCGCCTTGACGGGCAATGGGGCGGCGGAAATTGGCAATGGTTTCCAGGCCTGTACGAAACGCTCGCAATTTTATGATTTTCCATCGGCTAGCCATCCGATGCTGCGTTTTCTGGACACGCGCGGCTTAGGCGAAACGGCTTATGACCCTGGCGAAGATTTGGCTTGGTGCGCCCGGCAGGCGCATTTATTGGTCGTGGTGCTCCGCGCTTTGGACATGAACCAGGCCGGGGTGGTCGATAGCGTGCTGGGCATCCACAAGCAACACCCGGACTGGCCCATCATCGTGGTGCAAACCGTTTTGCATGAAGGCTATGCCCGGGGTGCCGGGCATTTGCAACCTTATCCTTTTCAACAATCCCCGTTCCCGCCGCAAGTGCCCCATGCCTTGGCACAAGCGCTGTTGCATCAGCGTGATTGGTTTAAAACCGTGCCGGCACATTTTGTCCCTGTCGATTTCACTTTGCCCGACGATGGTTTTGAACCTGCCGATTATGGCCTGGATGCCTTATGGGACGCGGTTGAAAACGCGTTGCCCATAGGCGTGATCGGCTTATTGCGCGGGACTGAACACCACAAGGCCTTGCTGGATTTTCATGCCAGGCAAGCCCATCCGCATCTGATCGGTTATGCCGTGTTGAATGTCGGTTTGGGTGCAGTCCCTTTGGCAGGTTTGCCTTTGGTGCTGGCGGTGCAAGCGAAACTGTTCCATAGCATCGCGTCCATTTATGGTTTGGAATTGACCCGCAGGCTGTACGCCGAATTCACCAGCCTGATCGGTGTCAGTGCTGGCTTTGGTTTTTTAGGGCGGGAATTGCTGAAACTGGTGCCTGTGTACGGTGCGGCGGTGGCGGGCGTTTATTCGGGAGCGATGACTTACGCGTTGGGCAAAGCCTTTTGCGTGTATTTGTATGGTGTCGGGCGCGGGGCCCTGCCTGATCATGCGCTGTTAAAACAAGCGTATGACGAAGCCTTCGCCCAAGCCCGGCAATTTCTCAACAGAAGGGGAGATTAACGATGCCCATGTCACTGACGCGCTTTGGTTTCTTGGTCACCGTGCTGTTGGTATTGCCCTGGCTGGCGTTGGCCGGTTTGGGCGGTTATTGGTTATGGCAACAGGGTTGGCTTTACGAAGGTATGGGCATGTTATCCGCCAATATCGCGCTGGTGTACGGCTTGCTGCACTGGCGCAGCCGTAGCGCCAAGCCGGTGTTCATAGAGCCGTTTACCGTCCAAGCAAATCCTAACTGGCCGGATAAAGCCCAATTGGCTTGGCAAGACCTTCAGCCTTTGGCCGAGCGTTGGCAAACCGAAACGGGGGTATTGACCGACACCCGCAAGGCCCTAAAACTGACCAACGAAGTGTTGACGCTGGTGGCTCGGCATTTCCATGCGGATTCCCCATATCCTGTATTGGAATTTCCGTTGCCGTATTTGCTCAAGCTGATCGTCTTGGTGTGCGGGGACATCCAGCACGAGGTCCTGGACAAAATCCCCGGCAGCCATGCCGTGCTGGTCGGCGACTTGCTACGCGCCAAGCAGGCGGTCGATACCCTGAATAAATTCAAATCGGCCTTCAGTATCGGGAACTGGTTGTTCAACTGGTCTGGCGCGGCACTGGCGAAAGCGCGGGGGTTGTTGGTTGCCAAAGGCCTGAATACCGTGACGGACGAGCTGTCGAAACGCCTGGTTAGTGCTTATATCAACAAATTGGGCTATTACGCGATCCAGCTTTATAGCGGCCAATTGACTTTGGATGATATGGTTCCGACCGGGATGTTAAGCACCGCCTCAAGGCAAGACATCGCTGAAAGCGCCACGCATGGGTTATCAATGGAACCGCTGCGTTTCCTGGTTTTAGGCCAAGTCAGCAGCGGTAAGTCCAGTTTGATCAATGCCTTGTTTGGCGAGATCAAAAGTGCGGAAGGCGTCCTGCCAACCACCGCAGGGATTGTCCCCTATTTGTTGGAGCGGGATGGCTTGCAACAAGCCATTATCTTAGATAGTGCGGGTTACGGCGGATTGGCCCACGGGCAGAGTTCCGAAGCCTTAAAACAAGAATGGGCGAAGGTCGACGTCATTTTAATGGTGTGCCATGCCGCGCAAGCCGCCCGGCTAGCCGATGTGCAACAGCTGGAGGCCATACGCCAGTATTTCCAGGAACAATGCCCCAACCAGACGTTACCGGTCATCATTGCCGTGGCAACGCAAATCGACCGCTTGCGCCCCGTGCGGGAATGGCAACCGCCTTACAATATCCAACAGCCGGACAACGCCAAAGCCCACACTATCCGGCAGGCGTGTGAAGCGATCGCCCACGAGTTAAGCCTGCCTTTAGACTGCGTTGTGCCCGTATGCCTCGCCGCCGGGCAGGCTGCCTACAATGTGGAAGATGGCCTGATGCCACTGATCCATGAGCACTTGGATGCCGCCCAACGGGTGCGGTATCTACGCTGTTTACGCCAGCAACAAACGGCCAGTTATTGGCGGCAATGGCGCAAGCAAGCATCGCAAGCGGGGCAATTGATTTTAAAAATAGCTGATCCGTAAATAATGGGGCGGATGGGGGCATAGGCCGGTTGGGGGGGCGGGAAGTCCGACCTGGGCGGCAGCGCTCGCCTTTAGCATGGCCTCCCTTACAATAGCTTTAACAAACCTTCAAAATCAAATTGGTTGACTAATGCCTGTAACTGCCTGGATAACGCCGGGTCAACCGGATCCGTCTGGTGGATAAGCTCCAAACATTGTTCGACATCCAGTTCAACCGCCGCTGTTTGTAATGCCCTTAGCCAGTCTTTAGGCAGCGCTTCCAGCTTCTTGGCCAGTTCGTCGTGGCTCAAGCTGTCATCCATGACGGGCTTGCCCTGGCCTTCCTCATAGAGGTAGCGGACACCCAATTGCTGGGCCATGCAATCAAAAATTTCTTCATTGCGGTAGGGTTTATTGATAATCGCACAGGCACCGGCTTGGAATAAGGCCTGCCGGTCTTCCAAAAACACTGAAGCGGTTATCGCCGCGATCTTGACGTTTTTCGCCTCCGGTAAGGCTAAAATCGTCCGGGTGGCTTCTATCCCGTCCATCACTGGCATACGCCGGTCCATCCAGATAAAATCGGGATGCCAACGCTTAAAGGCTTCCACAGCTTCCAGGCCATTGGTGGCTTCAAGCACCGGAAAACCGGCCGACTCCAGGATTTTTTTCAATAACAAGCGGTTTTCGGCCCGGTCTTCGACGATCAGTATCTTGTAATCGGGTTGTCCGGGTTCTAGGCCGACCACTCGGCTTGCGATGGAGCCATGGAAGCTTTCTATGGTCGATTCGGGTACGCGGGCCGCCGGAATTTCAACCCGGAATAGCGAGCCTTTACCGGGCTGGCTGCTGACCGTAATCGACCCGCCCATCAGTTCCACATATTGCTTGGTGATGACCAGCCCCAAACCGGTGCCATGTTGGTCCGTCAGCTTGCCGACCTGGACGAACGCATGGAAAATTTGTGATAAATCCTGCCCGGAAATGCCAATACCGGTGTCTTCGACTTCGCAAACCAGAACCAACGAGCCGTCCTGTGATGGCGCTTGCGTGCCCAGCCTCAGGATCACTTGGCCCTGTAGGGTATATTTGATCGCGTTGCCCAGCAGGTTGATCAGGATATGCCGCAGCTTGCTGGCATCGGCACTGACGAAGCGCGGAAATGACGAGCCTTGGTCTATGTTTAAGCTGAGCCCTTTTGATTCGGCGCGTTCGTGCATCATGTCAATGATGTCGCGGATCACCGCACCCAGGTCAAACGGCGCATTTTCGACAACTATGCGCCCCGACTCGATTTTGGCCATATCCAGCACTTGGTTGATCAAATCCAGCAAATGGTTGCCGCTGCGGTTGATGATGTCGAGGTTTTCACGTTGCGACGCGGTCAGCCCTTCATCGCCTTGCATCAGCCGGGAAAAACCCAGCACGGCATTCATCGGTGTGCGCAATTCATGGCTCATGTTGGCGAGAAAAATGCTTTTCGCCCGATTGGCGGCTTCGGCGTCGTTTTTGGCTTTTTCAAGCACCGCCCCCATTTCTTGCAGGTGCCGGTTGCTCACCTGCAAATCCGTTGTCCGTTCCTGTATGCGTTGCTCCAAGGTTTCATTCAATTCTTTCAGCGCGGCTTGCGCTTTGGTGCGCTCCTGTAATTCCCATTCCAGCCGCTGGTTGGCCTGTTGCAATCCGGCGGTGGCAAGGTCACGTTCGGTTTCACGCAAGCGCAGGTTTTCCAGCATCAGGGTGATCCCCGATGCCAGCACCCCCAGTTCATCGTTACGTTGCTCGGAAAAGGTGACATCATACTTGCCGCTGGCGATGGCGTTGACCACGTCCAAAATCCGGAACAGCGGTTTGACCACCAGTTGGTTCACGGCCATCCTTAAAAACAGCACGATCAAACAAATCAGCGCCGCCGCCCGGGTCACCGCCGCCAACGCTTCGTTCCGCAATTGCCCCTGTAGGCTATGTTTGCTGAGATAAAGCTGCACATGGCCAATTGGGGTGCCGTCGTGCAAGACCTCTTGCTGGCGCACGACGAAATCGCCGGTTATGGGAGGGTTGCCGCCTTTGACCACTTGCCAGCGCCCGTCCCTCATCCGGGAGACGAAGACAGGCCCGCCGCCGCTGACCTGGACGGCATAGGCGTTGTTGTCCATCATCTCCACGTCGACCATCTTGCCTATCCATTCCTCATCCATTTCCCACAGCGGAATGATCAGGTTTTCTTTCAGGCGCAGTATTTTCCTATCGGCTTGGTTTTCCAATTCGCCGTGCAGGCGCTGTTCAACCTGGATATAGTTCAGTATTTCGTAAGGGGCCAAGCCGATCACGACAACCGCCAGCAACCAAACGGTGATACGGGTTTTGATGCTTTTCGGACGTTTTTTCATGCGCTACCCGTATCGGTTAGAAAGCATACAGCTGCTGGAAGCGCTGTAAATGGGCGAACCAACCGGGGGGCAATTGCCCGTCCGGGTAGTATTTTTCGGCAATTTGCCGATAGCGGCCATTGGCGATGATCGCCGCCAAGCCTTTCCGGTATTGCGCCGCTATTTCGTTGGCCTGCGGGTATTCGGCGTCGATCATGATGGCGATGGGGGAAATGCTGTTGGGCAACGGTTGCCGGACAAAATCATTTTTTTGTCCAGGAAACAATTGGGCAAGGATTTGTTGGCCAACCAAGTCAATTTCAAACACCAGATCGACCCTGCCCAGCTTAAGTTTTTTGAACAACGAGCTTTGGGCATAGCTGGATTCAAAATGCAGCCCCATTTGTTCAAACGCCCGCCGGTCGATCAGGGTGCCTTTCAACACGCCGATTTTGTATTGTTTCAAATCGTCAAAACTGTTGATTTTCGGTGGCGGGCCGTGGCGGGGGCGGTAATAAAAAATCGCCGCTTCCGACACCGCAATCGGGATGACCGCGGCGAACTCCTGTTGCGCCATATAAAATTCGGGGTTGCCCAAATCGTTGTTGCCCCGATCTTCTATCATCCTCGACAAGGGCACAAAGTCGATCCGGGTTTGCAGGCCTGCGGCTTCGGAAACCGCCTGCACCAATTCGCTGCCTAGCCCCCCGCCGGGCAGGGATTTGCTCCAATACGGCGGGCTTTCGTTGGCTTCCAGCACGATGGTGCCGGCCTGAGCAGGCCCTCCCGGAAACAGCAGCAACAGCAAAAGGCACAGGCGTATCATGGCTTGCCGCCCGTTATTGCAGCGGCAGGCTGTAGCGGCTGACGGCGTCACCGCCCCCCAACTGTTTTTCTAGCAACGCCTGATATTGGCCATTGGCGATGAGGGCTGCGAGGCCTTTCTTAAATTGCTTAGCCAAGGTTTCGCCTTGCGGATGCTTTTTGTTGAAGATAATAAATAGCGTCCCTTCACCGGCATTGGGCTCCAACTTGCTGAACTTGTCTTTGTCAGCCGCAAAGTTCCTGTCCAGATACCAATTGATCGCCAGTTCCGGGCCGCCAATAAAATCGACCTGCCCGGCCTTTAGTTTTTCCAACAAGGTCAAGGTGTTGCCGGTTTCGACTTTGACCCCGGCTTGTTGGTAGGCGGCCACGTCTTCTTTCTGGTTGGCGCCATAGACGTATGTTGCCAAGGCCTTCAAGTCCCCTTGCCAAGGCAGGCCTTGGGGATGTTTGGGCCGGTAAACATAGTAGTGTTCTTGTAGGCGCAACAGCGGCACGAAGACCAGTGACTTCTGCTCTTCGGCCGTAAAATGCAAATGGCCGCCGACTGCCGCCAAGGCCTTTTCCTGCAAAATATAGTAGGCCAGCATCCGGGGTGACGGCAGGGTGTTGATCGGGGCGTTGATTTTTTCCGCTTGCAGCACCGTGTTCACTAGCTCAATGGCGATGCCGCCGCCCGCCAGTTCCGTGGTGATGAACGGCGGGAAATCCAGCGCATAAATGACGTTGGCGTTGGGCGTGAACAAATCTTGCTTGATGCGGGGCCCGGTGGCCCAAACACTGGCGGGGCAAACCGCTATGGCCAACAACAAGACCGCCAGCCGTGCGGGCCGTTTTTTAATATCCATCGAAATACCTCCGTTCAATCGTTAATCGCCGAACCCGACAACACCAGCAATTTATCCCACAAATTGAAATGCAGGTTAAACGGTGAGGTTTGCGACATGAAAATGGTGATTTTGTCTTCTTTAGGGTCGACGCTGAAACGGGTCGAATAAATCCCCGCCCATTCAAACACGCCCACATCGCCGGCATCGACATCATGCGCGCGGTCTTGCTGGATCGCAAAACCCAGGCCGAATTTCCAGCCGTGGTCATGCAGGAAGGTCGCGTCGAAGTTGCCGATATGGTTGGTCGCGGTCATCAGTTCCACGGTTTTGCGGCTGAGCAGGCGCACGCCGTCCAGCTCGCCTTTGTTGAGCAGCATTTGCGCGAAGCGGTAATAGTCGTAAGCCGTTGACAACACATTGCCGCCGCCAGTCAGGTATTTGCCGGACAAGGCATAGGCGTCGGACGGGCACAGCGCCAGATCGCGGTCTATCATCGGCCCGGTCACTTTGTTTAGCGAGCCTTGCCAATCACTTTTCCAGACTGCGGCCACGCGCCCCAATTTTTCTTTCGGGATGTAAAAATGGCTGTCGCGCATTTTCAGCGGCCCGAAAACCCGTTTCTGCATGAATTGATCGAACGGCATCCCGGACACCACCTCGACCAGGTAGCCCAGCACGTCGCTGGCCAGGCTGTAATCCCAGACTTCGCCCGGATGTTTGTACAGCGGCAAACGCGCCAGCCGTTTGACCATGTCGCCGATGGTCTCGTTAGGGCGGCAAAAACCGTCGGTAATCCCGGCTTCCTTATAAAAATCGACCACCAGTTGCCGTTCGCGCTCGTGGTAATAATTGTTGGGGAACAGATAGAGCAGGCCGGAGGTATGAGTGAGCAGGTCGCGGATGCTGATCTCACGGTGCGCAGGCACTAGCTTGTATTCGGATGCCGAGCCTTCCGGTTGCAGTTCCAGCACCTTCGGACCCTTGAATTCGGGGATGTATTTGGAGACCGGATCAGACAGCAATAGCTTGCCTTCCTCATACAGCAGCATGATGGCGGTGCTGGTGAGCGGCTTGGTCATGGACACGACCCTGAAAATGGTGTCCTTTTGCATCGGCTTGCCGGTGTCGGCCAGCCCGGCTTCGCGAAAATAGGCGATCTTGCCTTTGCGCGCCACCAGCACCACCGCACCGGCAATTTTCTTTTCCCCGATATGCTGGTCGATCAGGCGGTCAATGTTCCGCAAACGCGGCGCAGACAGGCCTACCGATTCCGGTTTGACGGTGCTTGGCGGGCCTTTGCCAAACCCTGTGGTTTGCGCCAAAAATAGCGCCAGAAATAGCCAAAGCCGTTTGTTCATGGATGCTCCTTCGCCGATTAAATTCAGCCGGGTGGTGATGGGGGTCAACGGCAGACCAGCCGCCCGGCTAGGTCCGCACCGTTTCGGCAGGGGGCAGGCCCTTGTCGGGCTTCAGTCATGCTCAAATTGCCGGTAGTGTTCAATGATGGCCAAAAACTGGTCGAGATGATTGAAAAACAAGTCGATTAACGCCGGATCAAAATGCTTGCCCCGTTCTTCCTTAAACAAGGCCAAAATCTTGTCGAGTTCCCAAGCGGGCTTATAACAACGCTTATGGCCTAAAGCATCCAGGACATCGGCAATGGCGGTCACCCGCCCGGCGATGTGGATATCTTCACCTTTCAGGCCTTGCGGGTAGCCGCTGCCATCCCATTTCTCATGATGCTGGTGGGCGATGATCGCCGCCAAATTAAGCAGCGGGCGGCTGGACACCGATAGCATCTGGAAACCTAGTTGGCTATGGGTTTTCATGATTTCCCATTCATCCGGGGTCAATGGGCCGGGTTTGTTGAGGATGCGGTCCGGTATCGCCACTTTGCCTATGTCGTGCATAGGCGAGGCTTGTTTGATCAGTTCGGCGTCGGCGCAGCCAGACAGTTGCGCCAGCAAGTAGGAATAGTCCGCCACCCGTTTGACATGCAGGCCGGTTTCATGGGAGCGTGTCTCGCAAATTTCGCCCAGGGTCAGGATCACTTCGCGTTGGGTGTCAAGGATTTCCTGGTTAAGCGCCTGGATCTTGTTGATGCCTTCTTCAATCTTCTGCTCCATTTGGTTTTGCAAGGCCTTCAATTGCAGGTGGGTGGAAACCCTGGCCTTCACTTCTTCAAATTGGAAGGGTTTGCTGATGTAATCAAGGCCGCCGACACTAAAGGCCTTGAGTTTGTCATTGACGTCGGTCAGGGCGCTGATGAATAGCACGGGGATAGGTGCGGTGAGCGGGTTGCCCTTCAGTGCCGCACAGACTTCGTAACCGTCCATTTCCGGCATTTTGATGTCGAGCAGGATCAGGTCAGGTAGCCTTTTGGCGATGGCGTCCAGGGCTATCCTGCCGCTGGACGCCGGGCGGACTTTGTAACCCTCATCCTTGAGTATGCCCGCCAGCAACTGCAAGTTTGCAGGGGTGTCATCAACAATCAATATTTCAACGTTTTTCGTATCCATGAGCATCAGGGCCATAGTTAAAGTTTTGTCATGTCCTATGACATACATCTGCAAAACGCCAACTCCCGTCGTTAGGCGGCAAAGGTGCTTTGGGCCGGTGTTGATTGGGGATGATGGAGGGATCAAGAATGCAGCCGTGCCTTCCCATTGTAGCTGATGTTAAGCGCCCGCTACAAACTGCCAAAGCCATGTCCATTGGTTGGTTTATCCTTCTTTGGAATTGGATTTGACACTGATGGCTCCAGTCCGGCGCAAAGGCGGCCTATCAATAATTTTAGGATAACGCGGGTAAGGGCCAGAAAATTGCCGTTCAACATCCGCGGGCTTAAGCGAAGCTGCCTAGCCTTAATAAAAACCAAAACTACAAAACCGCCAATGGGCGGCGTGCCCTTTGATTGGCTTATTGGACATGGCAATACCGCCAAAGCGCAAAAACCACTAAACAAAAATGATAGATGATGGGCCACAAAAAGGGGCGGCCAGATCTACGTTGTCCGATATGAATATCCGTTTGTACAATTTCCATGATCATTGTTAAACTTCAAAAACATCAACTTATCCTACGGTGTGTATGCTTGGATCACATAACAGCTTCTTATAAGCCTTATTTACTCAAATTAGCGCTTCTGGCCGCCGTATACGCAGTATTTGCGAAAATTTCCATCAGTTTTTTTTCCGTTAACGGCTGGGTTTCCATCGTTTGGCCTTGTAGCGGCCTCGCACTCGCCGCATTGCTGATAGGCGGTAAAAAATACTGGCCAGGTGTTTTTATCGGGGCATTGCTTGGCAGCTTCATGACCGGCAATCCACTGGCCATCTCCACCTTTATCGCCTTGGGTAACACCTTGGAAGCATTGGCAGGGTTTTGGCTGTTGGCCCGCAACCGCCATTTTGACCTTGTCCTAAAAGACCCTAAAAATTATTTTATCGTAGGTGCGGCCGGTATGGTCAGCTCATGTGTGAGCGCGGTGATCGGCACGGGCGCCTTACGGTTGTCCGGGCCTTTAACGGCACAGGACTATCTCTCGATCGGGCTTAACTGGTGGCAGGGCGATTTTCTAGGCATCGTTTTGATGGCTCCGCTAATCTTGGTGTGGCGGCAACCGCCTATCGGTTGGTTCAAAGCGGATCGGGTGCTGGAAACCATCGCTTGTTTTGGCTTGAGCTGGCTCTTCGGGCAGATCATTTTTCTTGGCTGGTTTAATGATGTGTTGGAGCCGATGTTGGGTTTTTGGATGTTCGTGTTTTTAGTGTGGGGGGCCGTCCGCTTTGAATCACACGGCGCTTTGCTAATCCTGTTGGTCATAGCGGTACAAGGCTTGTTGGGGCTAATCCGGCATGTCGGTTATTTCGGCGCGGGCGATTTTCACAAAGGCGTGGCCAATTTCTGGTTCTACACGCTCGTGTCATCAGCTATTGGTTCGGTATTGGCCTCCATTTTGCCTCATGCAAGCTTTGGCTCTGGAAAAAACGGTGGGAATGGTTTACACCGGTGCGGGCGGGGAGCCATCTTTTCCCGGCAAATCACCTTACCCTGTTATTAGGAACCGATACGTGTGAATAACTACAACTTCCCCCTGCGTATTGCCGATCAGCTTAATACGGACAACGGGACTTCGCGTGGCCGCCGTGGCGCTGGCGTTGTTGTTGCCCGGGGCGCCTACCGTTTCGGGCAAAATCTTTTGGAAGGGCTGCAAGTCAGCGTTTTCGGCGATACCGGCAGCCGGGTAGCCATTACCGCGCAACTGTGTGGAAACGCCCTGGAACGGATGCTTTCCCGTCTTAAAGCGGATGGCCCCAACATGGACATACTGGAAAAATTGGCCGGGCGCGAGTTGCCTGTCGCCTTTACCGAAGGCCAGGGGCATTTGTTGGAACTTGACAGTGGCGGCGTCCTATTGGTCGCCTGCGACTTGGCCGGGCTTTATGGTGATCCCGATGCAACTTTTCGGGGTGATGAGCCCACCCTTAAGGCGGAAGGCCAGCAAAGTTTGGAAACCTTGCTGATGCTGGGCCACCACCATCTTTTTTTGCGCTGGCTGCTGGATTGTCCGCCGCGTCAGGCGCTTGCCAAAACCGTCAGGCTCTACGCCTCGTTTTCAAAAGCCGAACGCGATAGCCTACATGGCGTGTTGGAGGAAAGCCGCCTGGATAGCGGCAACTTGTTTGGCATTTTCCTGAAACGCGCCGCTTCAACCCCTGCCACCGGCATCGGAAACCTTCAGCCGGAAGTATGGCAAGACCAGCAGATCACCTGGCTGCTGGGGCAGGACAGGATTGACCTGCCTTATCCGCGCCAGGCGGCGTTGGACATCCTGCAGAATGAAACCAACGTGGACGAACAGCGTGCGCGGCTTTACCGTCTGCTGCGCGGTTACGACAAACGCTTGGAACAGCGCAATATTCAACGTATTGCCTCCGAAGTGCGCGCAGCCCGCCAACAACTGGTTTTCGGGCGCATGAGCCGGGCTTTCCACAACCAGGCGACGCTGTTCGCCAACGCGGTATGGCTGACGCCTGCTCCGGGTTGGCGGGAACTGGCGGCTGAATTGCCTGTGCTGGCGCACCAATCCCCGGATTTACAGTCTAGCGCCGGGGCATTGGCGTTGTTGCTGGACAGTGCCACCGAAATCCCGCTGACGGCGCTGGAAGGCGCTTGCGAACGTTTCGAAGCGGCGGTTCTGGACGGGCAAAAAAAGGCTTTGGAGGATGCGCTGATGGGTTCCCGCACCCGGGTGGAAGACCATAGCGACCCGTTGGCCAGGCCATTTCAGCCAATGGCCGCACACGAGGCTATCATGGCGCGGGCAGGGCAGGGCTTGCGTCTGGTCGATGGCATACGCCAGGCATTTTTGGCCGCGGCCAAACGCCCCGCTGCGTATGTCGTCATCAGCCAACGGCCTTCGCCTACCGGATCGCATTTGCTGGTTAAAATCAACGAATTCCAAGACCCGTATCCGGGCAAGTCAGAAAACCTGCGCAAGCTGGTCCGGCTGGCAGGAGACCGCATTTACAGCAGCCCCGATTATGGCTGGCTCGCCGTCGCCGACCATTGGATAGAGGCCATCCCGCTGTTCATCAAGGAAGAAGTGCTGGTGCAGGACGGGCAGGAAACCACCCGTACCGTCATCGACATTTCCGGCATGGAAGTGTCCTTCCGTGAAGAAATGGCTGACTTGTGGGCGGGCAATCTCCGCCAAGTCCTGGACAGCGAGTTGCTTTGTTTGGCGAGAGAATGTGTTGCCGCCGGAAACTTCCCCGGTCTTGATGAAGACGGCCTGCGCCAGCGTTTGCGCGAAGCAGGTGATGGTGACGAAATTGCCGCCGTGGCGGTGTTTCTTGCCGACGTTTACCAAGCGCGTATCCGTGACATCCAGGCACTGGTTGAAGCCGAAGAGCTTGCGCCGTTCGAGGCCCTGCGCCAAATCCTGCTGGCCGACGGCCGTTTGATGCCGCTGGAGCAACATCAGCGCATTACCGGTTCCTGGACGGCATCGGTTAAGGCGTTACTGCAAAACGACGGTTTCGACCAGCAGTGTTCCCGGTTTAAAGCCCAAGCCTTCAAGCCCCGGCGTCCGTTGCCGACCCTGCATGTGCTGACCACCCAATCGGCGGGCATGACCGAAGGCTACATCCGCACTTGGCTGGAAGAGTCGATGGCTTTGTTCAACATCGCCGAAGACTTGCAGTTGCACGGGCAAATAGCCGGACGCGAGGCATTTTTTGCCGCCCGTATCCTGAGTTTGGGCGAGAAAGTCATCCGCGAGCTGGGTGTTTGGATAGAAGTCGAAGAGTTATGCGCCAGCGAGCAAATCCCGCAAACCGCCGCCGTATTAAGGGTCATCAACCGGAACCGCCTGATCCAGGATGAACTGTCCTGCCTGGGGGCCTTGCTGGAATTTGAGGAAACCCGGCAAGGCCGCAAAAACGCCGAAGACTGTGATGAGCCGGAAGCGGTGGAAGATTATTTGCGTAAGCATACCGAAGCCTTGCAGGAAGCGGCGCTGGCACAGGTTATCGCCCGCAACCGCGACATGTTGGCTAGCCAGACGGATGGGGATTGCACCGACGATGCCTTGCGCCGCAGGGTTTTGGCGGATGAATATTACCGTGAAGACCTGCAAGCCTACACGCGCCAAACTGCCCGCCGCCGGGTATTGGCGGCTTTGGATGCCGAATACCCGGAACGGCATCTAAACGGATGCCGCGAAACCTATCTGCGCCGTTTCCAACAGTTGCGCAAAACCACCGCCCGCAAGGAGATTATTGCCGAGGGCGGCCTGAACCACCTGACGCTGAGCCCGCTGTATTACTTCAAAGCCAGCGGCGGCGGTAAACGTTATCATCTGATTTACACCCCCAGCCGCGTGGATTTGGGCAAACGCGAGCGCGAGTCCGTGGAAACCTGGGCGCAATGGGTGGGCGGTGCCGACCGCGCCGCCGCCCAAGTGGGGCGGCAAATCTACAGCCTGATCAATAAAGATGTGCGTTGTTTTGAAAGCCTGACCGAGCCGGAAATACTGAAAACGGGTGAAAATGCGTCTATGGCTTCGCATTTCGGTTTTTCCAATGCCTTGGGCATGATGGTGACGGCATCGGCGCACGGCGATTTCGAGGCGATGGCGGATTTGATGAACCAGCGTTCCGACCGTTTTATCCATCCCGCTGGAGAAGGTTACGGCGGTTATTGTGTGCCCAAGGACGGGTTGTTCCTGGAATTCGTGTTGACCTTGAACCGGACGGAAAAACTACGCCAGATCGGTTTGCCCGAAATGTACCATCAAGCCGTTGTCGCGCTGGCCAACCGTTTGCTCGACCGCAAACCGGAATTTGCCAGCCCATTGGAATGGGAACACTGGGCCGCCGGACAATTGCAGCGGCAAGATTGCCTGAAACCTTATTTCAGCGTCAGCCGTGGCCTGCCGGTGTTCCAGATCACCCGTATCGCGCATGTCCTGGAGCATTTGGGCAAACCGCAGCTGCGTGATCCTTATCGGGTCGCCTCCGGCCTGGCCGCCGGTTGGGGCTTGCATAAAATGGTGACTGGCGGCGAGCAGGTCAACCGCTTCATGCCCTTCTTCAAATCCTGGCTGATCCGCCAGGGCGTTGCCGAAGCCGCCCGCCGCCGTCCTGACATTGCCATCAATTTTGAAAACTGCGTGGTCGTGCTGACCGCCGAATACAAACCCGACACCCAGGATGCCCGTTTCGCCACCGGTTTGCGCAAGTTTGAAATCTTGGCGGGTACCGGCGGGCATTTGCTGCACGCCCTTGACCTGGATGGCCGCATGGTTGCCGTGCTAATGAACGAAGGCTTTGCCAGTGTGCGGCAGCGCGGTTGGGATGGCCGTATCCGGGACATGATGGGGATAAACGGAGATGACCAGGCCGCCATCGCCCAGTTGCCCCCGTTGTTCCCGCCCGCCAAGCCGCCTGCGGAAATCCGCATGGTTTCGCCGACAGGCTTGTCCACCCAGGATTTGCTGAATTACACCAGCGACACCCGGCTTGAAGCCATCGCCGATGCAACCCGCCGGGAGTTGCTGGCGCTGGGCTTGAGCGATAAGGAAATCGAAGCCAATTTGCGCACCTGGGGCGGCCGCTTGGGCCGATGGGATTATCGTTCGGTGCTTGGCGCGGATTTACAGGAGCGGCTGGGCGGACGTATCCATGCGCTGGCGCTAGCCGTGTTGGGGCCGGATCGGCATTACGGATACGCCGTGCAGGGCGCGGATGTCATCGACACCGGCATTCCCCACCGCAGCCTGCTGGAATTGCTGGCCGACCCCGCCCGGCTTTGCCGCCTGATGTTGGAAGGAAACCCGAACAGCGCCCTGGTGATTGCCGATGGCGCAGCCGGGGCTAGGCATCGGGCGATGAACCGTGGCGATGTCATGCTCTGGTTTGCCGCCGCCGAACGCCTGGGCAAAGAATCCATCTATTTAAGCGTGGGCGTGGGCCAGCAAACCGTCGAAGCCTGGCGTTCGGACATGCGCCGTCGCCGTCGTCGCGCCGAACGGCTTTGGCAAGCTTTAACTTCCCAAAATCTTACGCTTGCCAACCAGCTTTACGCGCGTGTTGTCGGCGAAATCCAGCAGGATCATGAAATCCAGTCGGCCTTAACTGAAACCGATAAGCTAGGCCGTTTCGGCCGTGACAGCGGACGCGACCGGATGCTGGTGGAAGCCTTAGTGCGTATCGGCAGCGGTTTGACCTTGGCGGAGTTGGATTTTATTGGTTTTCTGGCCTTGGGTGGATTGTATTTGTTTGTCGGCGCAGACGAAAACGAAATCCATGCCGCGATGACGGGCTTTGCCAACGGTATTGCATCGTTGGGTGGCAGCGCAGGCGATATGGATGAAAGCCTTGTTGCCCAATTGTTATCGGCACAGCGGCAGGGGCTGGTGGCCGGATTCCGTCAGGAAAAAGGCATAGAAAGCTCCAACAAAGCGATGGATGAGCGGCCTGCGGTGGCGTTGGAAACCCGCCGCCAGTTGGCCGCCCGCATTGCCCAGGCCCGTGCCCTGAACCAGCGCCAAACCGGTTTTGCGACGGCGCAAGCCGAGTCCGACCGTTTTTCCGATAATTACCGCCAGGCCATTGAAACCCTGGGCAACGGCGGTCAGCCAGTGTCCGAAGCGGCTTTCGGTGCGTTCCTGAAATTTGCCCGCAATGCGCTGACAGCCTTGGCCAAAGCCTATCAGGACGACGGTCATCCCGAACACACGCAAGCCATGCTGGCCAGTCTGGAGCCATTGTTTTCAGGCCGGCAAATCGACGAACAGGTTTACCAGCGCATCGCTGGCGGCTATGAAGACATCGGCGATTTTGGCCGTTTGGCGCAAAATGTCCGTGAACGCGCCCGGCAAGGCAAAATCGACGCGGCAAGCAAGGATCAGGCCTTACGCTGCATAGCCCAGGGCGGCGAACTGTTTTACATCGTTTTGGCGGTTGATAGCACCATCGCTTATACCCATCAGGAACCGGCGGCGGTCGATGCCGTGCCTTTATGGCGGGCGCTGTCCGGTTTCTTCGCCCAAACCCTCAACGACCACAGTTATGAATACCGGCCCTGGCTGTATAGCCGTGGCACCGGTTATGCCGATTACCACGGTGAAGCGCTGTATCGGTTGGCAGTGGAACATCACCAGTGGTTGTACCGTTACCTGCGTTTTGTGTTGACCTGTTACACCGAGCTGAGGGCGTTGCCCGAAGCAGAGCAGGATATGCTGTTGGGCAATTTTCTGGACGGCAACGCGATGGAAGCCATCGGTGCTGGCGCGGACGGGGATGCGGAAAAAATCTGGCGGGCTTATGGGCAGTTGCGGGAGTTGGCGTTTATATGCAACGACGGTTTTGCTGTGCCAGAAGTCTTTCCTGAATTCGATCCCGAACTTATCCATGACCGTACCAGGGTCAACCACGTCATTGCCGCGCCAGTCGGCCGCACCCATTTTTCGCGTATGCTCTGCGAAGGCCCCAGTCTGGCGCGGGAATTGGAAACGCAAGGCCAGCGTGGCGGCAACCTGATTATCACCCGAAAAGTCAATATTCTTGAACAGCCAGAATATCCACGTCCGGTGGCGTTGATCGGCAGCGGCCATTTTTATCTGGATGCCGCCAGCTATAAACAAGCCTTGATAAAGCATAAAGGCTGTTCCGAACAGGAAGCCGACCATCTGGCATCCCGCATACCGCCCAAGGGCATACGGGTGGCGGCGCATTTCTCCCGGCCGGTGCTGGCCGCGCTGGTGTATCCCTTCCACGGTGACCCTGTCTACACCCAGGGTAAGCTTGAAGCCTGCGGCTTGCCGTATACGGTGCAATCGTTGTTCCACACCTGGACGACCTACGACAAGGCCAAATACCGGGATATTTTTGCTGGCAGCGCAGTGGACATGCCGGAGGAAATCAATTGGCTAGCCGATGACACCGCCCGCAGTGCGGAAAAATCCGTGGTTAAAGGCTGGATCAAAAATGGTTGGGCGGAAACGGGCTATCCCGGTTTACTGGCGTTTTCCCGATGCCATCCCTTAGTCATGATTAAGGACGCCGCCGAATCCGGTGGCCGCAACGCCCAGGCTTTCCTGCTGGTAGGCCCTGACGGCGGCCTGGATGACGGGCAAATCGGGCAGGCGGTGGATTTTATTTATCAAATCTCGCTGAAACACCATGTCTGTATTCAGGAAGTGATCCTGAGTTCACCAGAACACTGGGCCACCGAGGCATTCATGCAGGGTTTTGTGCATAGGCAAATCGTTGAGTGGGGTAGCGCCGTGAACCGGCAACGGTTGCCTTATACGCCGATTTTTGGATCGCACCGGATTATCCTGTCCACGGGCCATCCGGACGAAGCGGATGCCGATAAAAAATGGCATATTTCCCATTGGATCACGCTTAACAGCAAGCAATTGATCACCAATGTCGGCCGGGGCGGAACCTTGGATTTGCTGTTGCCGGAAACCATACGTCCCGAATACCGGCAAACCATTCTCGGCAAACTGGCCGAAGCCGGCCGGCAGGTGATGGAGGCGCTGGCCGCCTACGAAGCCTGCGGCGCGGCGGCGTATACCCAGGAAACCGGGCGGATGGTGGGTAGCGATTTAACCGGCGTTTCCTACGGCATGCCCCGCTATATGATGCTGGATTTTTTGATTACGCCAGTGTTCGGTGAGGAAGGCCAGTTAGTTGAAATCGAACCGATGTTTGATGGCAACGGTTGCCGCGTAGGCTCGCGCTTTATCTTACAACAAGGCTTACATCGTTTTCCGGGCACGGTTGTTGATTGGCGTATCGTGCTGATCGAGCCGAATATCGGCGTGGGCTTGTGGGACCGCGTGGCCTTGCGCGAGGAGCATCACGAATTGGAACGTGCCCGTGACGCAGGCATCGACCCTGACTGGAACCGCATCGGTGAGAACGCCAGGATAGTGCTGAGGGATTTGAACCGTGCCGGGGAGGCGTATCTTGACGCGCTCAAGGCCAAGAAGCTGTCCGATGCCTTATTTTCCTGATCCCCGGCAAATACAAAACGCCCGCGAACGGACAGGCGATGCGCTAGGGATTGAAGCTGATTCCCCGCTCACTATGCTTGAGGCCAGTGTGTTCCTTAAGTATCTCCTGTTGGAAGGATTGGGCGGCGGGGAAATCCGTTACTGGCGTGCCCATTGGCAAACCGATGCAGGCATCGCGTTACGCAGGCGGTTGGAGGCATTGCTAAGCGATATGCTGGCAGGCATGGGCGCCATCAATAATCTGCCGGAGATGGAATGGGGTCTATTGGCGGAAGCATCGCTTTATCGGCAACGCCTGGTTGACCTGGCTTTGGAAACTGTACTCAGCGAGCCGTTGGCGCCGGAACTTTGTCTCCAATCAAGCCCTGCCTCAGCGCCTGGATTCCCGGCGGTGTTGCCCGGAGACGGCATCCATGTGGTCTTGTTCGCCTCCGCCGTATTTTTCACCCATGAATTTTACCCGTTGGCTGTCGATGCCTACGAGCATGATTGCGGGCGTTATGGTGGGCCGCGCACCCATGTTTTTGGGGCGCATATGGGTTGGCTTGCCGAAAACGGCGCTTTGCGGCGTGCCATTTATCTTGATGTTGCGTCAGGGCGGCTGGTCGAAACCGATCTGGCCGTGCCCCTGCATCCCGATAGCGTACAGTTCCTTTGCTTGGGTAAGCAGGAGCAAGCACACCACGCAGCCTTATCCCAACGCTACCATTGCTTACAGGTCAATCCGGCATCGCCGTCAAGGCTGGCCGATGATAAAGCCGCCACTTTGGCGGGTTGGGTGGCTTTGGGATTGGACGTGCCGGTTTGGCAAACTGTTGCGCCGGGGGATTGGGAAACGGCGTTTAGTTTTTTTGAGCGTTGTGCCGAAATCGTGGTGAAACCGAATCAGGCCACCGAAGGCGAGTTGGTGGCTTTTTTCCAACGGGGTGATGGTCAGGCCAAAGCTTTGCTGGAAACGCATCTGCAACGCTGCTGGATGCAGGGTGCCGCCATCATGCAACAACGCTGCGATGGCGTGGGCTTCCTGAACCCGCTCAGCGGTATCCGGCAAACCTTGGCTTTGCGCCTCAATTTGGCTTTCGACGGGCAACGGTATGGGCTGGAATCGGGTTATGCGCAATTGGGGCGGGACTGGCAACATCCTGCGTCCTGTGGGCGCGGCGGGGGCATTATGCCTATTGATGAAGCCATTTCCGGCTTAGATTATGACGGCAAGCCCGTCCGTCTTGATGCCCAAGACTGGCGCCGTATCTGCACGCAGGCCGGGCGGGCGGCCAGTTTGTTCGAGGGCCTGCTGCTGATGGGGCTGGACGTTTTGCTTGATTGCGGCCAGGACGGCAAGATTATTCCGGTGTTTTTGGAGGCAAACCCACGGCCTGCGGGTTTGGGCCACTCCCGGTTATTGGCGGATGACCCTTCCGTACCTGCCTGGATGGGGGTCAGCCTTAAATTATGGGGCAATTTGGGTCTTGCCTAATCCGATTATGTGCCCACGGACAGCACGGAAGACATGAAAACTTTCGTTTTGCGTATTGTTTGTGGGTCTGCCTGAAGGAATCCACATGAACATCATCGTAACCCGTTCCTACCCGCGCGCCGCGTTGGTCGGGAACCCTTCCGACGGTTATTTCGGCAAGACGCTTGCGTTTGTGTTCAGTAATTTCCATGCTGAAGTTAGCCTGACTGAATCGGAGCGGCTGGAAATTTTGCCTAATGACCGGGACAAACTGGTGTTTGCCTCGATGGCGCAGCTGGTCGGGGATATTCAGGCTTACGGTTATTACGGCGGCGTCCGCCTGTTGAAAGCGGCCATCAAGCGTTTTCACGAGTATTGCCTGAGCCAAGCCATAGCGCCCGATAACCGGAATTTTACGTTGGGTTACGGCACGACCATCCCGCAGCGGCTAGGGCTGGCAGGATCCAGTGCGATTGTCACCGCCTGCCTGCGCGGGCTGATGCAGTTTTATGGCGTTAGCATTCCGAAACCGCAGTTGGCGAACCTGATACTCTCCGTTGAAAAGGATGAATTGCTGATTGGGGCGGGGCTACAGGATAGGGTGGCGCAGGTCTACCAGGGGCTGGTTTATATGGATTTTGATAAAACCCTGATGGAGCGGCAAGGCTATGGCGATTATGTGAATCTGGATATAAAACTGTTGCCGAACCTTTACCTAGCCTACCGTAGCGATTTGGCCGAAGGTTCGGAAACCACCCACAATGACCTTAGGGAACGTTATGGCCGGGGGGATACGGACGTGGTTAATGCCATGGCGGAGTGCGCGGACTTGGCCGTACAGGCCAAAGCCTTGCTGGAAGCGGGCAGGGGGGGCGAGATAGCCGGATTGGTTGACCGCAATTTTGATGTAAGGAAACGTATTTTGAAAATCAGCGGCGGCAATCTGCGCATGGTCGAAGCCGCCAGAAGCGTGGGAGCCAGCGCAAACTTTACCGGTTCAGGGGGAGCCATTATCGGGACTTATACCGATGACGCGATGTACCGGCGCTTGGACGCGGCACTGTCGGCCATTGGCATCAAAGTGCTCAAACCTGACCTTGTCGGGGCGGCCGGTTAATGGTGGGCGAACCCGGAATTGACGTGGCGCAAGGCCTAATGCGCGTGGACCGTTTGCCAGGTGGTATGGTTAAGGGTTTTCCAACGCCGCCAATTTAGTTTCTAGCCTATGGCAGCGATCCATAGACATGTGCCACAAATCCAGCACAGAATCCAACATTAAATGGGTGGTTGCCGAGTCATATTTGATGGTATGGCGCAACTCATAGGCTTGCTCTGGAGTTTCGCCATGGTGGATGGCAAAAATTTGAAGCGCCATAACTTGGTCTATCCCAAGGATGTGGTATGTCAACCATGAAGTGACAAAACGCACGAGCTTTTCTGAAACTTCCGTCAAATCTTCTTCCAAGGACAAGTGCTCCCACATGTTCTGAACATCATACATAAAGGATTTGTGTTCCATACGGTGGACGTTGATATGTCTGGGATCCAAGTGATGGTGTGCCATCAGTAGTTCTTCATCGACGAAATGCTTGTCGGCATAAGCCATTAATTCTTTTAATATGGAATCTATCATCTCCGGATCAGGCCTGCCTGATGCAACACATTCGGGTAAGCGGTTTAGTAGTTCAAATAATTTTTTATGTTGTGTATCAACGATTTCTATTTTTGTCGCAAAACTGTCTGACCAAACTAACATTTCTTTCTCCAGATAACTTAACTTCGATTAATGAAATAAACAGATAAAAACAGTTGCGGCCTAATATATTTACCTGTTAACTGGCGGCGGTGATAGCCAACGTATTTTACCGTTTATCGCCATTTCCACACCTAAGTTTAAAAATCCTTTTAACGGTGCAGTGTTATGGGAGGGCCATTTATGTGTGTGGCATAAACACTTAACCCGGCTATCCGTGGTTTTTCAACCCCGATTTGCAATCGCCATCAATAGGCGGCTTTTTCCTTGGCACTTTCATGCTCAATATTATCTGGATCGGTTTTTTCCTCGTCGCTTTCCTTATCGCGTCCATCAAATGGCTTTTTTTCGGTGACCCGCAGGTTTTTGCCGACATTATGGCGGCTATGTTCACGCAGTCCAAGTCCGCGTTTGAAATTTCCCTAGGGCTGGCAGGCATTTTGGCTTTGTGGCTGGGGATTATGCGCGTGGGTGAAAGGGGCGGCTTTATCCTGTTGTTGACCCGTGGGCTGATCCCTTTGTTTAGCCGCCTGATGCCGGAGGTGCCAAGCAACCATCCGGCTTTGGGGGCGATGGTGATGAATATCTCGGCCAATATGTTGGGGCTGGATAATGCCGCGACCCCGTTGGGCATTAAGGCGATGCAGGAGTTGCAAACACTCAATCCCAAGCCGGATACGGCGAGTTCCGCGCAAATCCTGTTTTTGGTGATCAATAGCTCCAGCGTCACCTTGTTTCCGGTGACGATTTTCAGTTATCGGGCGCAATTGGGTGCGCTCAACCCTACCGATGTGTTTATCCCTATCCTGATCGCGACTTATATTTCCACATTGGCGGGGTTGCTGGCGGTTGCTTATGCCCAGAAAATCAATCTACTGGACAAGGTGGTGTTGGCTTATTTGGGCGGTTTGACGCTCATGGTGGGCGGCCTGCTGGGGTATTTTTCGGCCTTGCCGCAACAGGAGATGCTGGAGCAATCGGCGACCTTAAGCCATGTCTTGCTGTTCTCGTTGGTGGCGGCCTTTATTGCCGGTGCCGTTTATAAAAACGTGAATGCTTATGAGGCGTTTATTGACGGTGCAAAAGACGGTTTCCAGACGGCGGTGACAATTGTCCCTTATCTGGTGGCGATGCTGGTGGCCATTGGGGTGTTCCGTGCCAGCGGCGCGTTCGGGTTGTTGTCCAGCGGCATCCGCGCTTTAGCCGACGGGTTGGCCATTGACAACCGTTTTGTCGACGCGTTGCCAACCGCCTTGATTAAGCCGTTTAGCGGCAGCGGGGCGCGGGCGATGATGCTGGACACGATGAAAACCTTGGGGGCGGATTCGTTTGCCGGGCGTTTGGCGTGTATAGTCCAAGGCAGCACCGAAACGACTTTTTATGTGCTGGCGGTGTATTTGGGGGCGGTCGGGGTCAGGTATAGCCGCTATGCGGTCGCTTGCGGTTTGCTTGCCGACGGGGCAGGGGTGGTGGCGAGCATGTTCGTGGCTTATTGGTTTTTTGGCTGATGGTTATTGGGCTTGGCCATGACCGGCCGCATCCGAGCCAGATGCCCAGGGCAATTTAGGCGCATAAGAAATTGTCAGCAAATAACAATTTTTGTCAGCTGCGCGGCCAAGGCTAAAACTGGCCCTGTATATAAAATAAGGTGGCGCCATATTTTTTCATAAAAGCTTATATTAATCAAAAAATGGCCTAATTAATGCTAAAATCTGGGCGGTTTTAACTTTTCGACCCAAAGCCAATAGGCCACTAAAATTTATCAATAGGTTGCATAAGCCCATTAAATAACGTAGATAATGTCTTAATATAGCGATGGGGTTGAAGGACGGGCGTAATGCAAGGTTTTCTCGATTTTATATTGCCAGGCAGTACCCTTATGCCCCATGGGTTTTGTTTCCTGTGGCGGCCAGATTTGCTTTGGCTGTTTGTGGTGTCCCATCTGAGTATTGCCTTAGCCTATTTTTCAATCCCTATCGCACTTGCCTATTTCATCAAAAAACGTAAAGACATTGCTTTTAAAGGTATTTTTTGGTTATTCAGCACGTTTATCCTGTGTTGTGGCATTACCCATCTCTTCGCCATCGTCACTATCTGGAAGCCTTACTATGCTTGGGAAGGCTTGGTTTTGGCCGGCACTGCTGCCGTTTCCCTGCTGACGGCGGTCGTTTTATGGCCGTTGATCCCCAAAGCCTTGTTAATCCCCAACCCCTCGGAACTGTTGCATGCAAACCGGCAATTGCAAGATGAAATCCTGTTCCACATGCAAACCCGGGACCAACTGAAACAAATCAATATCGACTTGGATAAGGCGGTCACCCTGTTGAAGGCCAGTAACCGGGCCTATCAGGATAGTGAAAACCGTTTTAAATTGGTGGTCAATTTAAGCCCGGCGGCCATATACACGTCCGTGTTCACCGATGACCCGCGTTATTTGTTGCTGAACACCTTCATCAGCGATGCGTTTTTGCCGATTACTGGTTATACGCCTGATGAGTGGTACAGCGACCACCTGTTGTGGGTCAACCATGTCCATCCCCAAGACCGTGACCGTTTGTTGGCGGAAATAAATTCCTTAAGGGAAACCCGAAACTTGAATATGCAGTACCGTTTCCTGCATAAAGACGGCTCTTACCGTTGGATACACGATAAGGTCAAATTTTTATCTTCGGTCGATGGCGGCCAAGATGAAATCATGGGTGCATGGATGGACATCACCGAGTTTAAAAAACATGAGGAGGAAATGCGCCTGGCCGCGATCACCTTCAATAGCTTGCAAGGCATAATGATCACCGATGCCGATACCCATATTTTGCGGGTCAATCAGGCGTTCACCAATATTACGGGGTATTCGCAGGAAGAGGTGCTGGGCAAAAAGCCAAATATCCTCCGTTCAGGCATCCATGATGATGCTTTTTATGATGATTTATGGGAGAAGCTGGACATTGACGGGCGCTTTGAAGGTGAGGTGATTGATCGCCGTAAAGATGGCACCATTTTCACCAAGTGGCAAAGCATCACCGCGCTGACCGACAGTGATGGTGTGGTCACCAATTATGTGTCGATGTTCACCGATATTAGTGAAAAAAAGGAATTTGAGGAACATATCAAACAGCTGGCATTTTATGACCCCTTGACCAATCTGCCTAACCGGCGTTTGTTGGAACAAAGGATTGCCCAGGCCATTGGCAATACCCGGGGGGAGCCTAGTTATATGGCCATCCTGTTCCTGGACCTTGACCATTTCAAATGGCTTAATGATTCGCTAGGCCACCAGATTGGGGATGAATTGTTAAAATTGGTCGCGATACGTCTAAGGAACGCGGTTCAGGACGAAGGCATTTCAGCACGTTTGGGCGGCGATGAATTTGTTATTTTACTGGACACCCATACTTCACAGTGGCTTGGCGCAACCAATTTCGTACTCAACCGCGCCGAGAGGGTGATGCAGTCCTTGAACCAACCGTACACCTTAAACGATAGCGAGCATTATTTTTCCGCCAGCATCGGAGCCACGCTATTTTCTGGCGAATCCGCCTGTGGCCCCCAGGAATTGTTGCAACAGGCGGATACCGCCATGTACCGTTCCAAAACGAAAGGCCGCAACACCATCAGTTTTTTTGATGCCAGTATGCAAGAGGCGGCAGACCAGCATTTGCAGCTGGAACGCAATTTGAGGGCCGCACTTGAGCAACGGCAGTTTGCCTTGCATTACCAGCCCCAAGTGGATGCCGGGGGCAACTTGGTCAGTGCGGAAGCTTTGATACATTGGGACCACCCCCTGAACGGCGTTATCCCGCCCGTCAATTTTATTCCGGTTGCCGAGGATACCGGGCTGATATTGCCGATAGGCCATTGGGCCGTTAGGGAAGCTTGCCAGCAGATAAAAAAATGGTCGGAACAAGGTTTCGAGTTTTCGCATATCGCCATCAATGTCAGTGCCCGGCAATTCCAGCAGACTGATTTTGTCGCAGGGATTGCACAGGCGATCACGGACATTGGCATCATCCCTAGCCAACTCATGCTGGAGTTGACCGAAAGCGGGTTGATGGACCATAGCGAGGAAGCGGTCGGTAAGATGTTGGCGTTGAAGGCGCTGGGGGTCGCCATTAGCATCGACGATTTCGGTACCGGCTACTCGTCTTTGGCGTATTTGACCGCGTTCCCTATCAGCCAGTTAAAAATTGACCGAAGTTTCGTCAAAGATATTTTTGAGAACCGCAGCAATGAGGTGGTTGTGGAAACGATCATCAACATGGCGAATAATCTGGGGTTGGCGGTGGTTGCGGAAGGGGTGGAGACCGAAAGGCAATTGGCATTTTTGGTCGAGAAAGGCTGCCTGCTGTTTCAAGGCTATCATTTTAGCCGCCCGGTGACAGCGGGTGAACTGACGGAAAAGTGGCTGAAGAAAGCCAATAAGGGCCGGTTAGCGCCGCTTGCGTTTACGCCAGATGACAAATCCCGTAATGGCCAGCCCTAGCGGCAAGCCCAGCAAGAACCCAAAACCAATGACGGCGACGGCGGGCGCGCTCAAGGCCAGGTGTTTGTCGGTTGCCGTGTTTGCCGGAATGTCGACAAACCCGTCATTTTGGAGCAGCCAATTGATGATGCGTATCCCCACATCCAAATTTCCGACATTGCCCAAGTAGGCGTTCGACAAAAAATCACTGTCGCCGACGACCACGACCCGTTGCTGTTTCCTGGCCAGGTCGCGGGTGAGCGCGTAAGCAAAAATTTGGCTGCCGTTGGCTTTGGAGGCCAAGCTTTGGCCCGTGGTTTCAAGTAAGGGTTTCGCTTGGAATGGCCCGCTTTTGTCGGCAGTGAGCGCCGCCGCTAACGGGTAAAGGCTAATCAGTTGTAGCCCCCGCGTGATCGGATGCGACGGGTAACTGCTGGCGATGACAAAACGGGGGTCGTCGATGCCATACATCCGGGTGCTGTCATCAAGGATCGGGACGGTTGCTTGGCGGATGCCAAGTTGCCCCTGCAAGGCAACAAGGTGCGTGCTGTCCGGCTCACCCAGTAACAACAGGTTGCCGCCATTTTGGACATAGCGCTTGACGGTCTCGATTTCGCCAGGAAGCAGCCCTACCGTGGGGGCGGCAATGACCAATAAGGCGGAATTGTCCGGGATGGTGGGCACCGTTGCCAAGTTGATGGTCAAGGCGGTGACCTTACGCAAGGCCAGTTCCTTTCCAAATTGCCCCCACGAAAAATTGGCGATGCCGTCCGGTGCGCGTTCGCCGTGCCCGGTCAAAAAGCTCACCCACCGCCGCTCCGCATGCGCCACTTGCAGCAAGGCATTGGTCAACGTGGATTCATCGACAAACGTCAGTTTTTCGGTGTGCCCGCGATATTCAACGAGCACCGCCCCTTCAGGGCCAATTTCCAATTCGCGGGTTTTTTCCGGTTGGCTATCGGGGTCGACAAATTCCAAAGACAGATCCGCTTTATAACGGCGGTATCGGTCTAGCAATTGCGCAATTTGCAAGCGTACCGGCAAGCCTTTTTTAAGGTAGGCGGTGATTTTGATGCTATCCGGCATGGCCTGCAACAGTTTTTGCGAAGCTGCCGACAAGGTGTTGTTCGACGCGGCGGTGATGTCAACTTGCCAGGGGTGGCGGGTGCTTGACCAAGCCAGCCCTAGCAATAAAGACAGGGCCGCCAGGGTCTTTAGGGTGTTTATCCTACGGATGGATGGCTTCATTTTTGCCACCGCAACTTATCCAAACTCCGGATGCTAAGTAAGATAAAAATGCTGATGAACACTAAAAAATAAACCACATCAACCGAGTTGATCAAGCCGCTTTGCAGGTTCTGGAAATGCCGTAACAGCGACAAATATTCCAGCCATTCATTGCGATGGTCGCGCATTTGCGAACCAGTGTCCAATAGCCATAAAACCAACGACAAGCCGAAACTGCCTATGCCCGCGACGACAGGATGCTGGGTGATGCAGGACAAATACAAGCCGGTGGCGGTCAAGGCGGAGACCAGCATCAATAAAGCCAGGACATTGGCGGACAGCTTGCCAAAATCCAATTCGCCACCCAGCAATAACGACAGGGGCATTGCCGTAACCAAGCCAATGACAATAACCAGCAAGCCCAAACAGCCCAAAAATTTGCCGAGGATAATTTCAGCGTTGGTAAGTGGCGCGGACAACAATAGCGGTAGGGTTTTGTTGCGGCGTTCTTCGGCGATCAGGCGCATGGTCAACAGCGGCACGGCCAGCAACAAGATGATTGCGGCATTGCCGAACAACGGCGGTACGACGATATCGGTCAAGCCGGGGCTATTGGGGATGGCCGCCAGTTTGGGTTGCAGCACCATGAAGGTTTCCACTTGTTTCAAAAACAAATAAGCCAAAATAAATTGCAGCACCGCCAGCAGGCTCCAAGCGACCGGCGATAAAAACAAGGCCTTAAATTCCCGAATGGCGATGGTGGAGATCATGGGGCGTCATCTTGGGTTAGGCCGATAAAAATGTCTTCCATCGATTTTTTTATCGGCGTGAGCTCTTGCAATCCCCAACCTTTAGCCATAATCGTTTCCGTGATTTTTTGCTTGGGATTGTCACTGGTGCGGTAATGGATTTGCAACCGCAAGTCCGTCAAAGGTTTGATTCGGGTGACCCCGGGGATGGCGGCCAACACCGACAAATCAGCCGCAAGCCGTGTCGTCACTTCCAGGCTACCGGCCTCCAACTGTTGGTTAAGCCCCGCGACATTTTCCCGCAGTATCAATTGGCCTTGATGGATAATTTGCACATGTGTGCAGGATTCTTGGACTTCGCTGAGGATATGGGTGGATAAGATCACCCCATGCCCTTGCCCCAATTCACGGATCAAGGCGCGGATTTCACGGATTTGCAAAGGGTCCAGCCCAACCGTGGGCTCGTCGAGGATGATCACGTCGGGGTTATGCAGGATGGCTTGGGCAATGCCTAGGCGTTGCTGGAAACCTTTGGACAGCTGCCCGATCAGGCGATGCGTGGCTTCCTGCAAACCGCAGCGGTCTTGGGCTTGGGTGATGGCACGGGCAATCTGCGGTTTGGCCATGCCGTGCAGTTGCCCGCAATAGCGTAAGAACTCCTGCACGGTCAAATCTTTATAGAGCGGCGGTGTGTCGGGCAAATAGCCTAGCGACTGTTTGGCAAGTTTGGGGTGGCTTAACAAGTCAATGCCATTGATTTTAATGGTTCCGGTATCGGGCGCCAGCAATCCGCAGAGCATCTGCAGGGTGGTGGTTTTGCCGGCACCGTTAGGCCCCAAAAAACCCAGCACTTCGCCACGCGAGAGGGTAAAACTGACGTCATTGACTGCACAGCGCTTGCCGTAATGGCGGTATAGGTGGTCTGCTTCTAGCAATAGGGTCATTCGCCGTCACACCTGTTTTAACAGCTTTTCTAATTCGGTTTGGATTTTTTTACGGTAAAACAAAAATTTCCAGCGCGTGCCGCCGCATTGCCGCCATAAGGTCACCGAACGGATGCCCGCCAGCAAGCAGGCGCGTATCTTGTCGGCGATGTGTGGGTTCGTCAGGTAATCGCTTTCGCCATTGACCATGATTTTGGGTTGTAATTTGCTGGCGGTGTTGCTGTAAATGTCCGCCAAATTTGCCAGGACATTATCATGCAACAACCCAAAGTGCTCCACTTGCAGTTGGGCTTTTTCAATGCCTTCGGAGATGGTTTTCAGCATTTTCGGCTGTTTGGACAGCTGGTTTTCTAAAAACACCAACGAGGCGGAATAACGCGCCTGTTCCGCATTGGCAATTTTATAGTTGGTCATTTGCTGTTTCAAATGCCCAAGCCCAAGTTGGAGCCCGGCTAAGCTACCGTAAACTTCGATCACCGTGTCCGCGTCGATTTTTAAGACACTACCAATACTCGCTTCCATAGCGGCGCTATCTGCAGTTCCAGTGGTCGCCAGCTGTTGCACCAAAGCGGCCGCTTGGGCAACTCCGGCTAGCGCGATAGTTTGATGGGTGATGGTTTGTAATTGCATAGTTATTGCTAGGGTTGGGTCGGGGCATTATCGTACCAAGAATAAACACCCTTGTTCAATTTAGTTTAGGCCATAAAGGGCGTAATATAGCCCTGTTAAGCCTTTTACAACGTATGGGTTGAAATTGCCCATAAAACCATCAGCTATCATCAGGAGAAAAGATCATGAGCGAATCTGTCATCTTAAATGTCACCGGCATGAAATGCGGGGGCTGCGAGGCCAATGTGACAGGCAAATTGGGCGAATTGGACGGGGTCATTTCCGCCAAGGCGTCCAGCCAAGGGCAAACGGTGCAAGTTGACTTTAACCCCGAAAAAATTTCCCTGGCCATCATTAAAGACGCCATTGCCGATGCGGGTTATACCGTAGTTTCGGTTTAGCCGCCGGTTCGGGTGACACATGAATACAGAAGAACATGACGACGCGATACTCTTGTCCATTGCAGGTATGCGTTGTGCGGGGTGTGTCAGTGCGGTCGAAAGTGCATTGGCGGCGGTTGCAGGCGTCACGTCCGTTAGCGTGAATTTTGCCGACCATTCGGCTTCGGTTACTGGGCAGGTGGATGCCGGGTTGTTGGCCCAAGCCGTCAAACAAGCCGGCTATGATGCGGCGGTTATGGAAAGCCTGGAAGACCCTAGCGCACAGGAAGGGCAAGAATTGCTAAGGTACCGCCAGTTACTGAAAAAAGCCGGGGTGGCGGGGGGCTTCGGGCTATTGTTGATGCTGGGCGAGCATTGGCAATGGTTGCCGGAAATAGGTTCGGAGACGGGCTTATGGTTATGGCCTGAGCTGGCGTTGATTACCTTAGGGATCATGCTCTATTCCGGTTGGCATTATTACAGCGGCGCGGTCAAATCGCTCCTGTTGGGCCAAGCCAATATGGACACATTGATTGCCTTGGGCACGGGTTCGGCGTGGCTATATTCCTGTATTGTCATCGACTATCACGCCATGTTGCCGTCGCTGGCAAAAAACGCCTATTTTGAAGCGGCGGTGGTGATCCTGGCGTTTATCAATCTGGGGACCGCACTGGAAACCCGCGCCAGGGGCAAAACCTCCAGTGCGATCCGCCAGTTAATTGGTTTGCAACCACGTACGGCCAGGGTTATCAGGAATGGCGAAGAGATTGACATTGCCATAGAACTGGTCGGATTAAGCGAAACCGTCCGGGTCCGGCCTGGCGAGAAAATCCCGGTGGACGGGGTATTGACCGAAGGCCATTCATCAGTCGATGAATCCATGCTGACCGGTGAACCCTTGCCCGTTGAAAAAAGCGTGGGCTCCAAAGTGGTCGCCGGAACCTTTAACCAAACGGGCAGTTTTTTGTTCACCGCAACCCGCATAGGCCGCGACACCGCCCTGGCGCAAATCATTAAAAGCGTGCGGCAAGCGCAAAACAGCAAACCCGATATTGCGCGTTTGGCCGATAAGATTTCTGGCGTGTTCGTGCCGATAGTGGTGGCCATTTCTGTATTCACTTTTATCGTTTGGAATGTGTTCGGGCCTGAACCTTCCTTGGGGTATGCCTTTGCAACGGCGATGACCGTACTGGTCATCGCTTGCCCTTGTGCCTTAGGGTTGGCGACACCCATTTCGATCATGGTGGCGGTAGGGCGGGCGGCACAAGCCGGAATCCTAATCCGCAATGGTGATGCGCTGCAAACGGCCGGTAAACTGACCTGCCTGGTTGTCGATAAAACCGGGACGGTGACGGAAGGCAAGCCAACGGTCGCCAGTGTTGAAACGATGAGCGATTTAAGCGAGGACACTTTATTGCAATTGGCCGCGAGCATTGAAGCGGCTTCCGAGCATCCGTTGGCGGCGAGCATTGTCGCGGCGGCGGAACAAAAGCGGCTGCCCCTAAAAACGGTGACGGATTTTTCTGCGCTGGCGGGGTTTGGGGTTAGCGCGAGATGTGAAGGCCAGCGCCTGTTATTCGGGAATAAAGCCCTGATGGACAAAGAAGGGGTTAAATTCACCCGCTATAACAATAAATTGGAAAAACTTTCGGCATTAGGCCAAACGCCCATGTTACTGGCGGTGGACGATAAGGTGGTCGGTTTGGTTGCGGTTGCCGATGCCTTGAAAAAAGATTCTCCGGCGGCGATTGCGCAATTGCAGCAGCTAGGTATCCGCATCATTATGGTGACCGGCGATAACCAAATCACCGCCCATGCGATTGCCAAGCAAGCCGGGATCACCGAAGTCAACGCCCAAGTGTTGCCGCAAGATAAGGCCGCCTTGATCAAAGCCTTGCAAGACCAGGGCGAAATTGTCGGTATGGTCGGTGATGGCATCAACGACGCCCCCGCGCTCGCACAAGCGGATGTCGGTTTGGCGATAGGCACGGGGACCGATGTGGCGATAGAAAGCGCCGATGTGGTGATCTTGCAAGGCTCACTGTTAAAAGTGCCCGAAACGATTGCCTTGTCCAAAGCGACCGTCACTAATATCCGGCAAAACCTAACCGGTGCGTTTTTTTACAATGTCCTCAGTATCCCGGTGGCCGCTGGTTTGTTGTACCCGTTCTTTGGCATCTTGTTAAACCCCATGATCGCCGGCGCGGCCATGGCGATGTCGTCTTTGACCGTTGTCACCAATGCCAACCGTTTGCGCTGGATGAAGTGGTGATCAAAAAACAAGGCCCAATTGTTGATGCGGTATTGGCGCTACAGGATAAGCTGGCTGTTAAGTACGGTTAAATTTAACGGCAATTATGTGAAAAATTGTAAAAATCAGCCATTGCCAGGATGACCCATTGTATAATTCAAAGGAATAACGATTTCATCAAGGAATTAATTGCAGTATGGCATCTAATAAGACTTCTATGCGCCGTCGAGGCATTTATTTATTACCCAATTTATTTACGACTGGTGCGTTGTTCGCGGGCTTTTACGCAATCACCTCGGCGATGAACGGGCATTTTGAAACCGCCGTGGTTTCTGTTTTTGTCGCGATGATCCTTGATGGTTTGGACGGGCGCGTGGCGCGTCTGACCAATACCCAAAGCGAGTTTGGCGCCCAATACGATAGCTTGTCGGACATGGTGTCATTCGGTGTCGCCCCGGCCTTGGTCATGTACTTGTGGGCGTTTTCTAGCCTGGGCCGCCTAGGCCTGTTCGCGGCCTTTGTCCATACCGCCGGAGCGGCCTTGCGGTTGGCGCGCTTCAACACCCAGTTGGAAACTGCAGACAAACGCTATTTCCAAGGTTTGGCCAGCCCTGCGGCGGCGGCGATCCTGGCCGGTTTTATCTGGATTTGCCTGGAGCACCAATATCCTATTGATATGGTCAAATATGTGGCGATTGCTTTGACGATCAGCACAGGCTTGTTGATGGTCAGCAATTTCCGCTACACCAGTTTCAAGAGCATAGACCTGAAAGGCAAAGTGCCGTTTTTTGTCGCCATTGCCATGATGCTGGGCATCGCCTTCGTGATGGCGCAACCGCAAACCATGCTGTTTTTGCTGTTCCTGGCTTATGCGATTTCCGGGCCGGTCATTACCCTGGTGCAGCGCAAACGGATTTTGCAAGAGCGTAAGGGGTGAGCCAAACTTGAGCATGTATTGGCATTCGGGTATATTCTTTGGCATTAACTAATTGTTCGGATAAATAATGATGAACACACGCCCACACCCAAGCAAAACAGTCCGTTACTTTAAACAAACACCGCCATTTGTTAAGCGTATGGCGGAAGATAAGCGTTGTCTCCAAGCGTATATGCGTGGGGAAATGACCAAAGAAGAGCTGTTGCAAAGAGGTATTAAGCTTGCCAAGCCCCTATGATTGGTCGTTTGATAAGATATTGGGGGTATTTCGGTTTCAAGGAAACAATGGCGCAGACTATGAAGTTGCCTTGAAAGAAGCAGGTGATGTCTATTTTTCAAATTTCCCTGAAATAAAATCATTAAGCTATGAAATCGCTTTTGAATCTTCCCGAGCTTCTTCCCATTATGACGAGAGGGTTAGTTTAACGATTGTTGAAATTGTCAAAGCAATCTTACAAAAAGGGAACATTATTATTTTTGTTTGTGAGAGTAGGGATGAAAAACAGAACGCTAGGCATAAGCTGTTTGCTAACTGGTTTAAGAAACATGGCGACGGTTTTGAAAAATATGATTTTGAATTTGATGACGAGCGTCCTTACTACTTATCATTGTTGCTGGATGCAAACAAACACACAAGACCCCAATTGATAATTGATGAATTTGAACGGACAATTGATGAATACTGCGGTTATAAAAATACTTAATGGATTTGTCGACAAGTTTATCTTGATATTTTTTATGTTGCATGTCTACGTACTTCTCTAGGATTACTGCTCTGGCGGGCGGCTAATTTATCTTTATCTTCCACAATCCATTTTTCCACGCATTAACATGTATGTTGATGCTTCTTCGTGTATGGCATTTTTATGAAAGACCACTTAATTATATTTGACACCACCTTGCGCGATGGCGAACAAAGCCCGGGCGCGTCCATGACCCGCGACGAAAAAGTCCGCATAGCCAGGGCCTTGGAGCGTCTTCGGGTTGATGTCATTGAAGCCGGGTTTCCGGCAGCCAGCCCGGGCGATTTTGAAGCCGTCCAGGCGGTGGCGAAAATCATCAAAGACAGCACCGTCTGCGGTTTGGCGCGGGCTTTGGACAAGGACATCGACCGTGCGGGCGAAGCGCTGAAACACGCCGAACGCCGCCGCATCCATACCTTTATCGCCACGTCACCGATACACATGCAAATGAAGCTGAACATGTCGCCGGAACAGGTGATAGAACATGCGGTCAAGGCGGTAAAACGGGCGCGGCAATACACTGACGATGTCGAATTTTCACCGGAAGACGCCGGACGTTCGGAAGAGGATTTTTTGTGCCGGATTTTGGAGGCGGTGATAGACGCAGGTGCGACCACCCTGAACATCCCTGATACGGTCGGTTATAGCATCCCGCAGCAATTCGGCGCGACCATTGCTAGCCTAATTGCACGCATCCCCAATTCCGGCAAGGCGATTTTTTCCGTGCATTGCCATAATGACTTGGGTCTGGCGGTGGCGAATTCCTTATCGGCGGTGATGAACGGCGCACGCCAAGTCGAATGCACCATCAATGGCTTGGGAGAGAGGGCCGGTAATGCGTCCTTGGAAGAAGTGGTGATGGCGGTGCGTACCCGTCATGACGTCTTCAGTTGCCAAACCCGCGTCGACACCCGCGAAATTTTGACTTGCTCAAAGTTGGTCTCCACCATCACGGGCTTCCCGGTGCAGCCCAACAAGGCCATTGTCGGCGCGAATGCCTTTGCCCACGAAGCGGGCATCCATCAGGACGGTGTGCTGAAAAGCCGCGAAACCTATGAAATCATGCGGGCGGAAGATGTCGGCTGGTCGGCGAACCGGATGGTGTTGGGCAAACATTCAGGCCGTAATGCGTTCAAGAGCCGCATCACGGAGTTGGGTTTTGAATTCGCTTCCGAAGAAGAAATCAACGATGCGTTCATGCGCTTCAAACAACTTGCCGATAAAAAGCACGAGATTTTTGACGAAGATTTGCAAGCCTTGATTTCGGAAAGCAGCATTGACGCCGAAGACGAGCGCGTCAAATTGATTTCTTTAAAAGTTTGCTCCGAAACGGGGGAAACGCCTAATGCCAAGGTGACCTTGCGCATCGACAATAAGGAAGCCATTGGCTGTGCCGAAGGCGGCGGTGTGGTTGACGCCACCTTAAAAGCCATCGAGCAATTGGTGCAAACCCATGCGACCTTGGCATTGTATTCTGTCAACAACATCACCAACGGCACGGATTCGCAAGGTGAAGTCACCGTGCGCCTGGAAAAAGCCGGACGTATTGTCAACGGCTTGGGTGCGGACACGGATATAGTCGTGGCCTCGGCCAAGGCATATATCAACGCCGTCAATAAACTGCACCATCCCAATAAGCGCCAACACCCGCAGAAAGGTGATGTTTAGCAGGTAAGGTTGTGGACAACGCACTGCGTTTGCAGTATCTGGAGGCGATGGGAATCACCTCTTGGGTCTCCAGGGAGCCACCCCAGGATGAACTAGCACCCGGCCCGTTTGACGGGCTAGCGGTGAGTCCCCAAGTAGCTGACGACTGGGAAGCACTGCAAGCCGAAGTCGCCAATTGCACAAAATGTGGCCTCTGCACCACCCGCAAAAACACAGTTTTTGGTTCCGGCAATAAAATCGCCGATTGGCTGTTTATCGGCGAAGGCCCGGGCCAGCATGAAGACGAGCAAGGTTTGCCGTTTGTCGGCAATGCCGGGCAATTGTTGACGGAAATGATCCGCGCCCTTGGTTTGGGCCGCGATGAGGTGTATATCGCCAATATCGTCAAATGCCGCCCGCCCAACAACCGTGACCCGCATGCCGATGAAGTGGCGAGCTGCCATGACTACCTGCAACGGCAAATCGCCCTGGTCCAACCGAAGATCATCTTGGCGGTGGGCCGTATCGCCGCGCAAACCCTGCTTAACACGGATGCGCCTTTGTCCAAACTACGGGGCAAGGTGCATACGTTAAACGCGACACCACTAATCGTCATTTATCACCCCGCGTACTTGCTCAGGTCTTTGTTGGAAAAGCGCAAAGCTTGGCAAGACCTGCAATTTGCAATGCGCACCCTACAAGAACAACAATAATAAGAAAAGGAGGCCACCCATGCGTGAACTGTTCGATAAGCTTAAATCGTTGGTTGTTTACGATGCCGACAAAGAGTTTTATGCCAAAATTTTCCCCGATTCGGTGCCGCGTAAGGATTTGTTCCGTATGCGGCGCATGACCATGGCGGATTTGCCAGCAGTGTTGGCTATTGAAAACAAAAACTATCCCTTTCCGTGGGAAGAAGATATTTTTGAAGATTGCCTTAAGGGTAGCTATGGCTGTTGGGTATGTGAAGAAATGGACAGGGTGTTGGGTTATTGCCTTATCTCCATTGCGGTTGGCGAAGCGCATATCCTGAATATTTCCGTGGATCCCGCCGAGCAAAAACAAGGCATAGGCCGGAAAATGCTCAAGCATTTAATTGACTTGGCCAGGGGCAGGGCGGAGACCGTATTTCTCGAAGTCCGCCCCTCCAATACCGTCGCCATCGCCTTATACGAAGACATGGGCTTTAATGAAATTGGTATCAGAAAAAATTACTATCCCGCTGAAAATGGCCGTGAAGATGCCATTATGCTGGCGCTGCAGTTATTTTGAACACTAGGCCAGGGCACAGGGGATATGCTAGGTTTCAGGGTCATGGCGCACTAAGCCAGTGACACCCTTGATATTGCGCATAGCCAGTGCCGCCGTTTGCCCCAGCCAATTTATTTTCCGTTTCTTTTTTTTCCTGCCACAATACCGGCCATTTTTGACCCAATGGGTTATTGGTCCTTCGTGCGGATAAAGGGTTGGGGGCAGTATGGCGGTTAACTATTTCTATAAGCTGGTGTTGGTCGCCGTCCTGTTTTTTTTGACAAAATGGTTTCCCACCGAACCGATTGTTGAACAGCGGCCGGATTTTTTACGCGCCGAGCAATTGTTGGAGCAGGGTCATGATGAAGCGTTCTTGGAGTTAGGCGATACCCTGGCCGATTACCCGTTGTATCCGCATTTGTTGTACGAATGGTTAAAAAAGCATTTGCAGAAAACCGATAAGGTGGCCGATTTTTTGTCGCGCTATGAAAAGACCCGCTATGCGCCATTGTTACGCGCGAAATGGTTGGATTATCTTGCGAAACATGGGCGTTGGAAGGAGTATGCCAAATATTATCAGGGCGGCGAAAATGCAGCCCGCGAATGCCATTACCTTTGGGCCTTACACGAAACAGGCGATAAACAAAAAGCGTTAGGCGAAGCGCAACGCCTGTGGCTGACCGGGGTGAGCCAACCGCAAGCATGTGATGCCTTGTTTGCGGAGTTCATGCAATCGCCTATGTTTGGCAGCGACTTAATTTGGCAGCGTTTTGAATTGGCTATTGATCAGGAAAATTGGCCATTAGTCGAATATTTGCGCCGTTTGCTAGATAAAACGGCGCAAAAAACCGCCGATTTTTGGCTGCAAGTTTATAAAAATCCATATTTGGTCAAGGATAGCGGCCTGTGGGTCAGCAACGATGCGATGACCGGACGCATTTTTGCCGAGGGGGTGGCTAGGCTGGCCCTTTCTGATGTGGGAATGGCCTTGCAGCTGTGGGACGGGCGCAAGCAGTATCTGTCCCTAGATGATAAGGTTATTGACAAGGTCGATAAGAAGCTGGCGTTGGTCTTGTTTAGCCATCGGGATCATCGGGCTTACCAGCGTTTACAGCAAGTGCGTGTGCCTGACGATAAAGTGCGTGAGGCAAAAATCAGGGCGGCCTTATTGGAACAAAATTGGCAGCATGTCAATGAGGCGCTGATAAGCTTGCCTTGGGCGGTGCAACAGGAACCCGCCTGGCAATATTGGCGGGGGCGGGCGCTAACCATGATGGGTAGGGTTCAGGAAGCGCAAACCATCTACCAAAAATTGTCCGACGATAGAAGTTTTTATGGATTTTTAGCCGCAGATAAGTTGGGTAGCGGCTATACTATTGGCGATAAACCCGTTTTGGTGGCTGATGGCCAGTTTGAAGCTTTGCTTAAACAGCCGGGATTTAGGGCTATAGAAGAATGGCGGTTGCTGGGCCGGGATCTGGAAGCACGGCGGCAATGGTGGTTTGCCATAGAAAGTTTGGACAAAGAGCGGCTGATGATTGCCGCTAAGCTTGCGCAGCAATGGCAATGGGATCAAGTTGCCATTATGACTTTGGTGAAGGCCGGCTATTGGGATGATGTGGCGTTACGCTTCCCGTTGCGTTACGTTGATGATGTGCGCCGTAACGCGACACGGCAAAACCTTGATCCGGCTATTATCTTAGGGTTGATGCGACAGGAAAGCATGCTCGACAGCAAGGCGTTATCAGCGGTTGGCGCGAAAGGGCTGATGCAGATGATGCCGGCAACCGCAGAGCAAGTGGCAAATAAACTGGACGAAAATTGGCTGGGTGACCAGCAGTTATTTATGCCTGCCGTTAATATCCGTTATGGCAGTTATTATTTTGCCGAACTTTTGCAGCGCTTTGACGGGCATGCCGCCCTGGCTATCGCCGCTTATAATGCCGGCCCTAACCGTGTGGCAAAATGGCTGCCTGTCAATGGGCATGTGCCGGCCGATATTTGGATTGAGACCATCCCTTATAAGGAAACCCGGAAATATGTGACTTCGGTATTGTCTTACGCAATTATTTATCAACACCGTTTGCAGACGAATGGCCTGAAATTAAAAAATATGCTGGCGGAATTATCAGGTAATTAAAAAATTGAGCTGATTTTTCCTAAGGTATGTTAGATAATATTGGGTTACATTATAAAAATAATCACTAAAGGTTGAAGGGTGCACAATGGGTAAACAACACAGTTTTACGCGTGAAGAGTTGTTAATGTCTGGACGGGGGGAATTATACGGCCCTAAAAACGCGCAACTACCTCTACCCAACATGCTCATGATGGATCGGATTACCCTTATTACGGAAGAAGGCGGTTTGTATGGCAAGGGCGAAATGGTGGCTGAACTCGATATCACCCCGGATTTATGGTTTTTTGCCTGCCACTTCCAAGGCGACCCGGTCATGCCAGGTTGTTTGGGCTTGGATGCCATGTGGCAGTTGGTGGGTTTTTATTTGTGTTGGATGGGAGGCCCCGGCAAAGGCCGTGCGCTAGGCGTGGGTGAAGTTAAGTTTACAGGGCAAGTTTTGCCCACCGCTAAAAAAGTCACTTACCGCGTCAGCCTAAAACGCCTGATTATGCGTAAGTTAGTCATGGGGATCGCCGACGCGACCATGGATGTTGACGGTAAAGTCATTTATGAAGCAACTGATTTGCGGGTTGGTTTGTTTACATCTACAGAAGATTTTTAGAGGCTATAGCAATGAAAAGAGTCGTGGTAACCGGTTTAGGAATTGTTTCCAGCATCGGCAACAACCAAACTGAGGTTATCGGTTCCCTACGGGAAGGCCGGTCAGGAATCGTATTTGCAGACATTTATAAGGAGCTTGGGTTTAGGAGCCAGATCCACGGTGCCATCAACATTGATTTCGATGAATTCATCGACCGTAAAATCAAACGTTTTATGGGGGATGGTGCGGCGTTCAATTATATTGCGATGCAGCAAGCCATTGATGATTCGGGTTTGGAAGAATCCGAGGTGTCGAATGTTAGGACGGGCTTGGTGATGGGTTCGGGCGGGCCTTCAACCTCCAATCTGGTTGAAGCCGCTGATATTTTGCGTAGCAAAGGCGTAAAAAAAGTCGGCCCTTATATGGTCCCCCGCGCCATGTCCAGCACCAACACCGCGTGTTTGGCAACGCCTTATAAAATCAAGGGCGTCAATTATTCCATCACATCCGCTTGCGCGACCAGTGCGCATTGCATCGGCCATGCGATGGAGCTGATCCAAATGGGCAAACAAGATGTGGTGTTTGCGGGCGGTGGCGAAGAAGTCCATTGGACCATGTCGGTGTTGTTTGATGCGATGGGTGCGATGTCTTCCAAATACAACGACACGCCAGCTACGGCATCACGGCCTTATGACCAGACCCGTGATGGTTTTGTCATTTCCGGCGGCGGCGGGGTGTTGGTCATCGAAGAATTGGAACACGCCAAAGCCCGTGGTGCGAAAATCTACGCCGAATTGACTGGCTACGGCGCAACCTCTGATGGTTACGACATGGTGCAACCTTCCGGTGAAGGGGCGGTCCGCTGTATGCAGCAGGCGATGGCGACCGTCCACAACAAAATTGACTATGTCAACGCGCATGGCACGAGCACGCCCGTTGGCGACACTAAAGAACTGGGTGCATTGCGTACGGTGTTTGCTGAAGAAACTATGCCCTGGGTCAGTTCGACCAAATCCTTGACGGGCCATGCCTTAGGTGCGGCGGGTGTCAATGAGGCAATTTATTCTTTGTTGATGATGCAAGGAAACTTTTTGAGCGCGTCCGCCAATATCACAGAATTGGATTCCGGCGCGGCAGGCATCCCTATTGTCCGCGAGCTTCAAGAAAACGTGACGCTTAACACCATCATGTCCAATAGCTTTGGTTTTGGCGGCACTAACGCCACCTTGATTTTTGAGCGCTATAACGGCTAAACAATAAAACACGAAGTTGGTGGCGATGCCAACTTCGTGTTTGCCAAGAACCCATCCTGCAGCCCCACTTCCCCCTATTATTGCTGACCATGTCAGACGACAACTTCTCGCAAAAATCCCGTACCCAATTCAATAAACTACAAAAACGCTTACGGCATTATGTCGGCGACGCCATTGCCGACTACAAAATGATCGAAAACGGCGACAAAGTCATGGTGTGCTTGTCCGGAGGCAAAGACTCTTACACCTTGCTGGATATTTTATTGAATTTGCAAAAAACCGCGCCCGTCAGCTTTGAGGTGATCGCCGTCAATCTTGACCAAAAACAACCGGGGTTCCCTGAACATGTGCTGCCTGAATATCTGGCATCTTTGGGGGTGCCGTACCACATCATCGAGAAAGACACTTACAGCGTCGTCAAGCGCGTGATCCCCGAAGGCCAAACCACCTGTGGCCTATGTTCGCGATTGCGGCGAGGCACCTTGTACGGTTATGCGGAAGCCAACGGCGTGACCAAAATCGCCTTAGGCCATCACCGTGACGATATTTTGGAAACGTTTTTCCTGAACATTTTCTACGGTGGCAAGCTTAAAGCCATGCCGCCCAAGTTATTGAGCGATGACAAAAAAAACATCGTCATTAGGCCATTGGCCTATTGCCGGGAAAAGGATATAGAGCGCTACAGCGCGTTCCGTAAGTTTCCGATCATTCCTTGCAATTTGTGTGGTTCACAAGAAAACCTCCAGCGGGCGGCGATGAAAGTCATGTTAAAAGGCTGGGACAAACAGTTTCCGGGACGCTTGGAGACCATATTCACTAGCTTGCAAAATGTCGCCCCGTCACAACTTGCCGACCCTAAAATATTTGACTTTGTCGGCCTAACGCTCGGTAGGGATTTGATAAGCCAAGAACCCGATTTTTTTGATAGCGGATTGGAAGTGTTGGCGCAATAGGGAAAAATATCAAGATCAACCGGCCTTCAGTGGTTTTTTTTAATCCCCAGTGCATATAAGTGTCGTCTTTCCAGTGCCATTGTGGTAATTTCTCACAGCGGTCAATTGGTTACATTCAGAATTGACCAGCCGCCATTTTTCCACCCGGTTTAATTTCTTGATCCTATTTTCACGTTGGCTCGCGGAACTGCGGTTATGGTTGGTTTCAACATAAAGCACTTGCAGCGGTTGCCGCCCACGAAAATATTTCGCCCCTTGCTGGTTGGCATGTTCAGCAAAGCGTCTCGATACATCGGTAGTAATCCCGGTATAAAGCGAATTATCAGTACACAAAATTATATAAACAAACCAATTCATAGAACAACGGGAAGAGGGGAGAGGAGAATGCCGGAGCTTTTGACAGATTTACCTATGTTGGGTTGGCGTGAATGGGTGGGTTTGCCAAATTTCAATATCATGCAAATTAAGGCTAAAATCGACACAGGCGCGCGTTCGTCGGCCTTGCATGCCTTTGCCATAGACCCGTATAGAAAAGGCGGTGAGCGTTGGGTCATGTTTGCAATCCATCCTATCCAAAAAAATACCGACGTTGCGATAGAATGCCATGCACCCGTTAAAGACCGGCGGGTCGTTTCGGATTCCGGCGGGCACAAACAGCTGCGTTATGTGATAGATACCCAGTTGGTGGTCGGGCAATCGGTGATCACCGCCGAAATGACGTTGACTAACCGCGATAGCATGCTGTTTAGGCTATTGATTGGGCGCACTGCATTGGATAAACGCTTTATCATCGCGCCTAATGCCTCTTATTTGCAGGGCAAGCCCCAATTGGACTTACCCTAGCTTATCCATAGGGATGTTGCGGGTAGGACAAACCCAAGCGGCATCCCGGCCCCCTTAAAAAAATCGTTGGTTCAGCAAAAAGTGCACGCCTATGCTGCCAAAATAACCGATTAAAATGAGTGGCATCCATTTTAAATGCGTACTAAAGCTATAAAGCCCTTTCGCCTGCCCCATCAAACCAACTCCGGCAGCCGACCCGATCGCCAGTAAACTCCCCCCCACCCCTGCAGTTAACGTCACCAACAACCATTGGCCTTGTGAAATATCCGGGTGCATCGTTAAAACGGCATACATGATCGTCCCATTGTCGATGAAGGCCGAAAAAATTCCGACCAAAATATTCGCTACCGTCGGGTCGATTTGGTCATAGAGGAAGTTTGAAGCGAAACCTAAGTACCCAAGAAAACTCAGGCCAGCGACGCTCATCATCACGCCGTAAAAAAACAGCAACGTATCCCATTCCAAATGCGCAACTTTTTCAAACACGTCAAAATCGTGCTTGTCTTGTTTGCCGAGCAAGTCCGGCGGCATTTCCATCTGGTCAGCGTATAGCCGGTTTTGTTGGTCGGTAAATTTATCCGCTGTCATTTGCAGGTAATAGCTAAAAAATTTCAGATAAGTCAACCCCATCAGCATACCTGCCGCAGGAGGCAAATGGAGGAAGTTCTCGAAGCAAACCGCGGTGATGATGGTCAGCAAAAACAATACGATCATGATGATGCCGCCACGTTTCATCATGGGTTCTTCAATCGCCGCCGCAGGTTGCTCTTTGGGCACCCAAAAGTGCATCAACCCCGCAGGTAAGGCGAAATTGACCATCGCAGGGATTAACAAAGAATAAAAACTAGTGAATGGGACTACGCCTTTTTGCCAGACCAACAACGTCGTTATATCGCCAAACGGGCTGAAAGACCCCCCCGCATTGGTGGCGACAACAATATTGACGCAGGCGATACCTACGAAACGTTTATTGCCTTTGCCCATTGCCAACACCACTGCCCCCATCAATAGCGCAGTGGTCAGGTTGTTGCACACCGAAGACAAGAAAAAGGACATCCAGCCGGTAATCCAGAATAATTGCCGGTAACTAAAGCTTTTGCTTAACAGCCATATCCGCAAGTTTTCGAAAATCCCCCGGTCTTCCATGGCGTTAAGATAGGCCATGGACACCATGATAAACAAAAACAGCTCGGCGAAACCTTCAAGCGCCATGCGGAAAGATTGGCCTGACAACTCGCTCATGCCGTTATTGACGTAAATCACCGAAATGAAAGCCCAAATCAAACTGGCGGCCAGCACCATCGGTTTCGATTTGCGTAATTCCGTGACTTCTTCCAGCATCGCCAACACATAAGCAATAGAAAAAATGGCAATGGCAAGATAGCCGACCCAATGTCCGGTAAGGTTCATGGGGGTGGTTGCCACAGCCATATTTTCGCCAGCGAAAGCGGATGCCGGGATACCTAAGATAACGCTAAAAAATATAATATTGGATATAAAACGTCTGGCCATACGGGTTTTGAAAAGGCTAATAAATAAGCCACACTTTACTGGAATAACCTTTGCACGGCTAGCAAAAATGCAGGGAAATCACCATCTCCAGGGCTTATTTGTGCAGCCAGTTTGCTAGCTGGATCAGGAAAAAGCGTGTTTACAAGGGGATAGGGGGAAGGCAAAATCTTTAAGGGGCCATAATAGCCCTAAGAAACGCTGTCCGGCATCTCCATGATTTTCCAGATAGGGCGGGTAAATTGGGTAGGGTATGGATACACTTGGATTCGGCTACGCAAGCGGGGCTCTGGCCCCATTGTCTAAAAACTTGTCAAGTTGCAGGAATCACAATGCAAGCAATTAGGATGCACAAATAGCCTCACTCTTGGCAATATTGAATAACTAAATGTCCAGTGGATGCCTTTGGTGATAAAATCCCCCGGTTATATCCTTTGTGGATGTGCCGGGATGTTCATTAGATCCCTCTGAAAGGCTAGCTGGACAGCTATTCAAATATCGTCCGCTACCATGGGGAATATCTCCATAGCTGACTTGAGCAAAAAATGTGGCGGCAATTATTCGCAAATACGCTACGGAACCATTGCTTAGGATAGTTTTTTGGGTGGACGTAGGGAACTCTTCGGGCTGATCTGCTTACGGCTTTGACGGCGACAATCTGATTAGCCTGGCAAAATTAGCCAATTACCTTGAAAATTAGTGGACTTTTATGAGCCGGCCTACCATTATTGAACGACAAGTGTATCAGCCCACCCTTCCTGTTGAAGAATTTATGGTGCCCTTGCTCCGGGACGGCATTGAGCAAGTATTACACGCGTTATCGGCCGATTCGACGGGATTCAAGGTGCTAGATATGGGATGCGGGGGGCAACCGTTCCGGGGGTTGCTTGAGCAGCGTGGCTATCAATATGTCAGTGCAGATACCCAGGATCCGTTGGGCATAGTGCATCATATTGCCGAGATAGACAAAGACCTGCCGCTTGGCTTGCTTAACGAGGCCCCTTTCGATTTTATCCTATGCACTGAGGTTATGGAGCATGTCGCCCTGTGGGATAAGGCCTTTTCCAACTTTGCGGCCCTGTTAAAACCCGGAGGCACCCTACTCATTACTTGCCCCCACGTCTATATCCTGCATGAACAACCCTATGATTTCTGGCGGCCTACCGTCCACGCGATCCGGTTCTACGCGCAACGTCATGGTCTTCGCGAGCATTCGATAAGACGGCTGGGTTCGGCTTGGGACGTGCTGGGCACTGTCCTAGGCGCCACTTACAGCGGCACCAGCCCTAAGGACGGACGTGGCTCTAAAATTGTCTCAAAGTTCTTGTCGGTGATGGTCAGGGTTGTGTACAAATTATTAAAGGCCCGATGGTTGCAAGACCGATACGTGTTAAATGACGACAGGTATCCGGTTTACCTGTCGAATTTGGCCGTGCTTGGAAAGCCATAATGGCGGCCAATTCCAGCTATTTCGGGACAAACGCGCCCTTAATGGGCTTCCTGTGAAATGTGTCATTTTCGGGGGTGGGGGTTTCATTGGCTCCCATGTCACCGATGCCTTTGTCGCTAGGGGCCATGATGTCCGGGTTTTTGACCGCTTAAGTTCAGATACACGCAATCATATCGGTATCCCTTCTCAAATCGAGGCCATCCATGGCGACTTTTTCAATGAAAAAGACTTGGCCCTGGCACTTTCCGGGGTTGAGGTTGCGGTCCATTTGGTCACCACCACTATTCCCAGCAGTTCCAATGAAAATATGGCCTACGATGTGCAGACCAATTTGGCCGGCACTTTGCGTATGCTGGATTGCGCGCTCAGTGCAGGGGTAAGGAAAATTGTCTTCGCATCGTCAGGGGGCACGGTTTACGGGAGGCCCACCATTTTTCCCATTCCTGAAAACCACCCGACAGAACCGCTTTGCTCTTATGGGATAACCAAGCTGGCGATTGAGAAATACCTTCAGCTTTACCAACACCTCTATGGGCTTGAATACATTATTCTCCGCCTTGCCAACCCTTTTGGCGAACGCCAAAATCCGCTTAGCGGCCAAGGGGCGGTCACAACTTTCCTTGCAAAGGTGGCTGAGGGGGCGTCCGTGACCGTATGGGGTGACGGCCATGTCCGGCGTGATTATTTTTATGTGGGCGACCTGGTTAGCGCGTTTGTGAAGGCGGCCGAACAATCCCCCCGATCGAAGATATTCAACATCGGAAGCGGGAGCAGTTTAAGTATCAACGAGCTGCTTTCAATCATCCGCGACGTGACCGGAAAAAACATTGATGTCGTTTATTCACCGTCACGCAAGCTGGATGTCCCGGTAAATTGCTTGGATACCCGGCTCGCAGGGGATGAACTGGGCTGGTTCCGGCAAACCACGATCACTGAAGGCATAGCAAGAACGTGGGCATGGATGAACGCCGGAACACTAAAAGACTAACTGATGGCTGACCGCATTTATCCGTTCTGGCAATAAAACAAGTAAGAGAAATGACCGCTATTAAACCCGGAAAAATTTTGTTCATATCACATGATGCGACACGGACTGGTGCGCCTTTTTTGTTGCTGCATTTCTTAAGGTGGTTTAAGGGGCATGCTGACCTGCCATTTTGCATCCTACTGAAAAGGGGAGGCGCCCTTGAGCCGGAGTTTGAAGCTTTAGCCCCAACAATCACCCTATCCCGCGAAATGTCATACGGAAGCGGGATAGTCGAGCGTTTAGCCAGCATTATGGGTTTCAATAGTTTTGTAGAGGCCAGGGCGCAGGCAAGGCTCAAGAAATTTTTCGCCAAGGAAAGTATAAGCCTTGTGTATTCGAATACGGCAACCAATGGTGAGGTGCTGGCATGGTTGCGTGATTTGGGCGTCCCGATCATTTCCCATATCCACGAATTGGAACACTTGATGCGGCATCATATCAGCGGGTTGGCATTACACCAGCTGTTTGCAAACACTGACTATTTCGTCGCCGGTTCGGAAATTGTCAGGCTTAACTTGGTGCAAAACCATGGTGTCGCCCCTGAACGGGTGGAAACCATTTACGAATTCATTCCGGTAACCCCGGACAAAGGCATTCAACCCGGCGTCCAGGGCAGAATCCGGGCGCAACTGGGGATACCGGACAGCGCGCCTATTGTCGGCGCTGCCGGAACCATCGAATGGCGGAAAGGTTATGACCTTTTCATTCAGTTGGCGCAGGTAACCTATAAACTGGCGCCAGAACTGCAAGCCCATTTTGTATGGGTCGGAGGGGTTCACACAGGTGCCGTTATCGACGAAATAACCCATGACATTGCCAACTTAGGCCTTGGCGATGCCATACATTTTATTGGTTCACAGACGAACTACCTTGAATACATCGCTAGCTTCGATGTGTTTTCACTCATGTCACGTGAAGACCCTTTCCCGCTCGTGGTATTGGAGGCGGCGATGCTCAACAAACCCATCCTCTGTTTTGATAAAGGTGGCGGTGCGGGTGAATTTGTCCAAGACGATTCAGGTTATATTGTCCCCTACCTTGATATCGGACTGATGGGGGAACGTCTGGTCACCCTTTTAAAAGACCCCGGTCTGCGGCAATGTCTTGGGGAACGCGCAGCCGAAAAGGTCAAGAGTTATGATGTGGGGGCCATTGCCCCGCAAATTTTCCAGGTTATCCATAGGATCCTGGCTATGCCGGCCCCTACGGTGATGGCCGACACAAACGCCGGCACTCTGGCCAAGCAAGATGCCGGAACCCTTATATCTTGATCCTGCCTTCCCAAAGCGACAGAATCAAGATATGGTATTTACATTTTGCAGATCCGTATACCCGATTGAACACCTCCTTCCCATGACCCATCCGCCAGACGCTTGCCCCGAATGCGATTTGTTGCTACGGCCCTCCCGCCCGATTGTCGGTGAAAAAATCGTATGCCCCCGTTGCGGCTATTTGTTGCATAGTCCCCGGGAGCAAAGCGTCGAGCGCGTGTTGGCTTTGTCCGTCGCCGGCTTGATTTTGGCGGGTCCCGCTAATTTTTTACCGTTGATTGGCATCACTTTTCTAGGCAATAGCCATGAAGGGACTTTATGGGCGGGTACGGCGGGATTGTTCGCCGAGGGTTTTTGGCTGGTCGCGGCGCTGGTGTTCTTGTCCAGCATTTTTGTGCCTTTGCTGAATATTTCCCTCGCGCTCTTAATCAGCTTGCACCTGCATTTTAACCGTCCGCACCATCTTCTTGCGCATTGGATGCGTTGGTTGCAACATTTGGAAGAATGGGCCATGCTGGAAGTGTATATGTTAGGCATCATTGTCGCTTGCGTGAAACTCTCTGACACTGCCGATGTGCAACTGGGTTTTGGTTTGTATGCGTTTGTCGCGCTGTTGCTGGTTAATGTGATGCTGACGGGCAGCCTTGACGGGTACTTGTTTTGGCAGCGGATCGCCGAATTACGCAGGAAACTTCATGGGCAAGGCTGAACGCGGCGCCTTAGCCCAAGGCTTGGTGCGTTGCCACGCGTGCGGCCACCTGGCCAAGCTGCGCCGTGCCCGCCATTGCCCGGTGTGCGGTGGTGTGCTGCATGCCCGGAGGCCGCACAGTTTACAGCACACCTTGGCCTTGCTGATCAGCAGTTACGCGCTCTATATCCCCGCCAATATTTTCCCCATCATGACCGTCAACCAATTTGGCGTGATAGAACGCCATACCATCATCGGCGGCATTTTTGCCTTGGTCGAAAAAGACATGGCCCCGATTGCGGCATTGGTTTTCATAGCCAGCATTATGGTGCCGCTGTTAAAATTACTGGGGCTTAGCGCGTTGTTGCTCAACGTCCGGTTACGTTGGCAACGCCATCCGCAGTGGTGGATGCGCATGTACCGGCTGATTGTGTTTGTCGGACGATGGTCCATGTTAGATATTTTTATGATTTCCATTCTGGTCGCCGTAGTGGATTTAAGCGGCGGCGTTTCCCAAGTGATCGCAGGTCCGGCGGCGACGGCGTTTGCGGCGGTGGTGGTGTTGACCATGCTGGCGGCAAAAAGCCTTGACCCGCGTCTGATCTGGGATAAGCAAAATAAGTTATGAACGATTTTTCCGACCCCGACATTTATCAGGCCGAAGAGCCTGCCATTGATAAAAAAGCCCGTTTTCCGTTGATTTGGTTGTTGCCGCTAATCGCCGTGATTGTCAGCGGATGGCTGGTGTACAAGTCCATCGCCGCCAAAGGCCCGCAAATCACCATCAGCTTCCCTAATGCGGAAGGGTTGGAAGTCGATAAGACCAAAATCAAGTACTTGAATGTCGAAGTGGGCAAGGTGACCGACATCAGCATCAGCGATGATTTAAAAACCATTGTCGTGAACGCGCAAATGCACAGCGAAGCGGAACCTTACCTGAAAGACCAGACCAGCTTTTGGGTGGTCAGGCCACAAGTCGGTTTGGGTGGCGTGTCAGGCCTGGGCACGCTGTTTTCCGGCCCGTATATTGAAATCAAGCCGGGCGGCGGGCGTGATAAGACGGACTTTGTCGGCTTGACCACGCCGCCGTTATTAAAGACCAACGCCGAGGGCCGGCAATTTACATTGGAAACCAATAACTTGGGTTCGCTCCATGCCGGTACGCCGATCAGTTTTCATGGCATCAATGTCGGCGAAGTGTTGAGCCACGAATTGTCGCCGACCGCCGATGCCATTAAGTTAAAAATATTCATCAACCGGCCTTACGGGCAATTTGTCAGAAAAAACACCCGTTTTTGGATAGACAGCGGCGTGGATTTGTCCGCCAGCGCGGATGGTTTTAAAGTCAGGACGGGGCCGCTGATTTCTTTGCTGAGTGGCGGCATTGCTTTCCGTACCTCGCCTTATGACAAACCTAGCGATGTGCAGCCGGAAAACAGCGAGTTCGAGTTGTACGACAATTACGAAAAATCCGAGGAAGTGTTTTCCGGCAACACCTTGAAATATGTCATGTATTTCAATGGTTCCGTGCGCGGTTTGACGGAAGGGGCGCCTGTGCAACTGCGGGGCATACCCATCGGTAAGGTCACCCACATCAAATTGGAACTGGATGAAAAAACCGCCGAGATACGTATTCCGGTGACGGTTGAATTGGAGCTAAACCGCATTGAATCCGTCAATAATTTGCCCGAAGTCAGCCATAAGAACATCATGGCGGAACTGATAAACAAAGGCCTGCGGGCGCAATTGCAAACGGGCAGCTTGTTGACCGGGCAGTTGCTGGTCGATTTGGATTTTCACCCGAAAAACAAAATTACGCTGGCCGCAAACAATTCCAGTGTTTATCCTGAATTTCCGACCATCCCCAGCTCGTTGGACCAGTTCGCCCATTCCGCGCAAACCATCATGGACAAGGTCGCCAAACTGCCTTTGGAGGAAATGGGCGCGGAAACCACGAAAACCTTACAAACCTTACAAACGACTTCGAAAGCCGCGACCGATACGCTGGTCAGCGCCAAAGCGGCGTTGGCCAACACGGACAAAACCATGGTGTCCGCACACCAACTCTTAAACTCACTGGAACCCGGTTCCACCACCCATTATGAATTGGACCAATTGCTACAGGAACTCACCCAAACCGCCAGCTCGGTCAAACAACTTGCCGATTATTTGCAACAACACCCGGACACGTTAATTCGCGGGAAAAAGGCCGATTAGTCATGATCAAGAAACCCCTAACGTTTATGGCGGTATTGTTGTTGGCGGCTTGCGCATCGACGCCTGCAACCAATTTTTATGTTTTGGAAGCCGTCAGCCAAGCCCCGCCTCAAGCCAGCAAAAACCTGAAAAAACGCCTGGTTGGCGTTGGCCCCATCACCCTACCGCCGTTGCTGGACCGCAAACAAATCGTCACCCGCACCTTGATGAACGGCATCGAAGTCGCGGAATTCCACCAATGGGCATCACCGTTAAAAGACAATGTCTTGGAAGCGTTGACGCAGAACCTGACCCAATTGCAACCGGAAAGCTTTATCCGCCCTTATCCGTGGAGCGCTTATGGTACGGTCAATTACCGGGTGTTGGTTGATGTCATCCGTTTCGACACCCGGCCCGGCATCTCCGTTAATTTTGAGGCGACTTGGGCGGTTATGGACGAAAGCAACCACCGCATCATTGACCATGGGCGCAGCAAAATCAGCCACGCGCTGATAGATAAGTCATATCCGGCAACGGTGCATGCGCTCAGCCAAGTGTTGGGGCAGTTTAGTGCCGAACTGGCTTTGGTTTTGCAAAAATTGTGAGGGCTGTAGGGCGGGCATTGTTGTTTATGCCCGCCCTACGCATGTTTGGAGAGGGGGATCGGTTTTTCTGTCGACCCCCTTATAAAATATCAAAAACGGGCAATGGTAATACCGGCCGCCCTGATTCTAGGCTTAGCCTTTCAAGGCCTTCAAAACCGCCTGCATGGTTGCATTGGCGTCACCAAACAACATACGGGTGTTCTCCAGGACAAACAGCGGGTTGCCCACGCCCGCATAACCGGAAGCCATGCTGCGTTTGAGGACAATGGTGGTTTTTCCGTGCCAGCATTCCAGCACGGGCATTCCGGCGATGGGGCTGTTCGGGTCATCTAAAGCGGATGGGTTGACGATGTCGTTGGCGCCGATGACGATGGAAACATCGACATTGGCGAAGTCTTCGTTGATTTCCTCCATTTCAAAGACGATGTCATACGGCACTTTGGCTTCCGCCAGCAAGACGTTCATGTGGCCTGGCATGCGGCCTGCGACGGGATGGATGCCGAAACGCACTTTTTTGCCTTTTTCGCGCAGGAACTTGGTGATTTCGTAGACCGTGTGCTGGGCTTGCGCAACCGCCATGCCGTAACCCGGGATGATCATGATGTTCTTCGCCGCCAACAACAATTGCGCGGTTTCATCGGCATCAATCGGTTGCACTTCGCCTTCGATGACAGCCGCCGCCCCGCCGGAAGCGGTGCCAAAACCACCGGCGATGACGCTGATAAAATTACGGTTCATCGCACGGCACATGATGTAGCTCAGGATCGCGCCGCTGCTGCCGACCAATGCGCCCGTGACGATGAGCAAGTCATTGCTTAACATAAAGCCTGTCGCCGCCGCCGCCCAACCGGAATAGCTATTGAGCATGGACACCACTACCGGCATGTCCGCACCGCCTATCGCCATGACCATGTGGACACCAAAGGTCAGGCCAATGACGGTCATGATCAATAATGGCAAGGCACCGCTGTGGTCGAGGAACAACATTGGCAAGTTGCCGCCACCGCCTTCGGTTTGTTGCAGGAATTGGGCGCCGAGCACGAATACGGCGACCAGCAAGAGCAGGTTAAACCAATGGCGGGCAGGCAGCAGCAACGGTTTGCCGCTGATTTTTTCACTCAATTTGCAAAACGCGATCACCGAACCGGAAAAGGTGATGGCGCCGATCAAAATACCGATATAAATTTCGATTTCATGGATGGTTTTTTCGGCTCCGGCCAAGCCGCTGGAACTGTCCATAAAATTGGCGAAACCGACCAGCACCGCCGCCATCCCCACCAAGCTGTGCATGATGGCGACCAATTCCGGCATTTGGGTCATGGCGACTTTCGAGGCCAACATCGCGCCTATCGAACCGCCTATCAGGACGGCAATGATTAAAATGGCATAGGCGGTGACGGTGCCGCTTAAGGCAGTCGCGATAATCGCGATGGCCATACCCGCCATGCCGTAATAATTGCCGCGACGGGATGTTTCTTGGTTGCTTAAACCGCTCAAGCTCAGAATGAACAGGATGGCGGCAATGATGTAAGACATCGTGGTTAAACTGTGGGACATTTCGCTACTCCGCTTATTTTCTGAACATGTCTAACATGCGGCGCGTGACTAAAAAGCCGCCCGCGATGTTGATTGAGGCAATCAGTGTCGCCAATCCTGCCAGTAAGCCGACAGTGGGGGATGACACTTGCACAATCGCGCCGATGACAATGATGCCGCTGATGGCGTTGGTGACGCTCATCAATGGCGTATGTAAGGATGGCGAGACATTCCATATCACCTGATAACCAACGAAACACGCCAGGACAAATACGGTGAAGTGGGTCATGAATGATTCGGGGGCGACCGAACCAATGCTGAACAAGGCTAGCCCCGCGATGATTAGCGGCAACAGCTGTTTGATGACGGAGGGTTTTACAGGGGCTTTAGCGGTTGTTTCGGCAACTGCCGCTGGTTTCGCCGCAGGTGCGGCCGATAGTTTAGGTGGGGGAGGTGGCCAGGTGATTTTGCCTTCCTTGATGACCGTCGCACCACGGATCACTTCATCATCCATATTGACGTTGAGAATGCCATCTTTATTCGGGCAAAGTTCGGTGAGCAAATGCCGTAAGTTGGTGGCGTACAATTGGCTGGATTGGTTGGCCAAGCGGCTAGGGAGGTTGGTGTAGCCGATGATGGTGACGGAGTGGGCGACCACGACCTTGTCTTTCTCGGTCAACTCGCAGTTGCCGCCCTGTTCCGCCGCCAAATCGACAATCACGCTGCCCGCTTTCATGGATTGCACCATTTCGGCGGTGATCAGTTTCGGCGCGGGTTTGCCAGGGATCAGCGCGGTGGTGACGATAATATCGACTTCTTTGGCTTGTTCGGCGAATAAGGCCATTTCAGCGGCGATAAATTCCGGTGACATCGTTTTGGCATAACCGCCGACACCTGAGCCTTCTTCTTTGAAATCTAGCATCAGGAATTCGGCGTCCATGCTTTCGATTTGCTCTTTGACTTCAGGGCGGGTGTCAAAGGCCCGCACGATAGCCCCCATGCCTTTAGCCGCACCGATGGCCGCCAATCCGGCGACACCGGCACCGATGACCAAGACTTTGGCAGGCGGGATTTTGCCGGCGGCGGTGATTTGTCCGGTGAAAAAGCGTCCGAAATGTTGGGCGGCTTCGACAATGGCGCGGTATCCGGCAATGTTGGCCATGGAGCTGAGGGCGTCCATTTTTTGCGCCCGGGACATGCGCGGCACGCTGTCCATAGCCAGCACGGTGGTGTTTTTTGCCGCTAAGGTTTGCATTAGCTCTTCATTTTGTGCCGGCCAGATAAAGCTGATGATGGTTTGGCCTTCACGGAATAAATTCAATTCGTTCCTATTCGGGTTTGGGCGCCATTCAGGGGCCCGGACTTTGAGCATGATATCTGACTGGTCCCAGAGCAATTTTATATCGTTAACGATTTCTACGCCTACCGCCTGATAGGCCTCATCGGAAATATTGGCCCCCAGTCCCGCCCCGCTTTCTATGGATACGGTAAAGCCCAATTGTATAATTTGCGCGGCTGCTTCCGGGGTGGTGGCGACCCGTTTTTCACCACGGTGCATTTCTTTAGGTATACCAATCTTCATACAGTCTCCTGTGATAGTGAGTTAAGGCATTGCCAAAAGTTTGCCGCATAGGCAAAACCTTTGGCTTTGAGGATAAAAGATTAACCCTCGGTTTTCAATTAAAAATCAAGCAAGTCGCTAATCAATCTGGCTGGATTGTAACAGATACGCCCGTTTCAAGCGGTTTATTGGCCGCATTGTTGTAAAACGGCCAGCTTTTTACATGTAAATGCTTTCTGATCGGGGTCTTGATCACCGATACGCACAAGGCAATTGAAAACAGGCACCAAACGGCTGCGTATTCATTAGGGTCGTCGGTGGTCACATCGGAAATCCACGGGCCAATCACATAATGGAAGCCCACGAACCGCCAGGAGCCATAAATGACCGGGAGGCAAAAAGCTACGACGATATAGGTTAGGGCATGCAAGCCCCAGCTAAAATCGAACAGCCAGGTGACCGGGTCGGATAACAGCCCGTTCAAAGGCATGTGCCAAGCGATATGCCAAGCACCGTGGGTGGAGCAGACTTCAGGGCCGCAAAAACCTTCAGTACCGACGTTGCAAGTCCCTGCCCAAGCGAAGGGGTACATCTTTACCAGCATGGCCAATGAACCGATCGCACAAATCGTGTAAACGGCAGTGCGTATCTTTAATTTGACCGCTTCGGGGATAAAATACATCGCCACCATATTGACAAAAAACGGCTGGAACGCGACGTGCAGATAGCCAAATAAGGTGAGTATCTGATTGTTCGGGTTGTCGCACAAGTCGATATAGACATAAGTGAACGCTTGCAACAATTCCATTAGCGCGAAATAAGTCAATGGGATCCATAGTTCTTTGGACTCCCCTTTCATGGCAACATAAACGGCGGTGCTCAGACCTGCGGCGGCTAATACGCCTGACGCTTCTCCACTCCAACACATAAAACTTGACCTCTATATTTATTATTATTTATGCCGTTATCGCAAGCATCCATCCAAAATGGGCTATCCGTTTGCAACAACAGTAACATTTTAAAGTTGCGTCGATTGATGATTGATCCACGCGTTGCGTTTTGCCGCTTATCCAGCTAGTCAGCCCAATGGCAAAACTGCATTATTCTATTACAAACCCAGGCCAATTGAGAAATAACGTAAAACGTCTGTTCCGGGTTGTAAGGCATAAACATTAAAAAATTCAAAATCAGTGACTTAACAAATATCCACGCTGTTAATGGGCGGCATTAACCGTTATAATCGCGGGTCAACTTCCAACCTGTTTGGTGAGAACATGGATATTAAAAATTATATGCAACAGCTTGGGCGTAACGCCAGGCAAGCTGGACGAGAACTCAGCCGCACTGAATCAGGGAAAAAAAACCGTGCTTTGCTGGAGATTGCCAACGCGATTGAAAATAACCGTGGCTTGTTGGCAACGGAAAATGAAAAGGATTTGCTGGCGGGTAAGGAAAACGGCTTGGATTCCGCTTCATTGGATAGGCTGGCGTTAACGCCAAAAGCGCTGAACGCCATGATAGAAGGCCTGAAACAAGTTGCCGCACTGCCTGACCCGGTCGGTGAAATCACGGGCTTAAGTTACCGTCCCAGCGGGATTCAGGTGGGGCAAATGCGGGTGCCTTTGGGGGTGATTGGCATTATCTATGAATCACGCCCGAATGTGACTGTTGATGCGGCGGCGTTATGCCTAAAGTCGGGTAATGCCTGTATCCTGCGTGGTGGCTCGGAAGCCATACATTCCAACCAGGCGATAGCGGCCTGCATCACCCAAGGTTTGGAGGCGGCGGGCTTGCCCGCCACCGCCGTGCAAATTGTCGCCACGGCTGACCGGGACGCGGTCGGCGAGCTGATTACAATGGACACTTACGTTGACATCATCGTCCCCCGTGGCGGCAAAAGCCTGATCGGGCGCATTTCAAAAGAAGCGACCATTCCGGTCATCAAGCATTTGGATGGCATTTGCCATGTTTATATTGATGGACAGGCAGATATGGACAAAGCCGTGGCGATTGCCGACAACGCCAAAACCCACCGTTACGGGGTCTGCAACGCGATGGAAACCTTGCTGGTGGCGGAAAGCATCGCGCACCGGGTATTGCCGTTATTGGCGAAAATTTATCTGGATAAAGGCGTGGAGTTGCGCGGTTGCCTAAAAACCTGTTCGTTCATCCCCGAATGCAAACGCGCTACCGAAGCAGATTGGCATACCGAATACCTTGCGCCCATTTTATCCATCCGGGTTGTCGATGGCATAGACCAGGCGATTGAACATATCAACCACTACAGCTCACAACATACCGAAGCGATAGTGACGGAAAATTACACGCTGGCGAGACGCTTCCTGCGCGAAGTGGATTCCAGTTCGGTGATGGTCAATGCCTCGACACGGTTTGCGGATGGTTTTGAGTATGGCTTAGGGGCGGAAATTGGCATCAGCACCGACAAGCTCCACGCCCGTGGCCCGGTGGGCTTGAATGGGCTGACTTCATTAAAATATATTGTCTTGGGTGACGGCCATATCCGGCAGTAATGATAGGTATTCTTGGCGGGACGTTTAATCCCATACATTATGGGCATTTGCGTTGTGCAATTGAAGTCAAGGGCTTGTTCGGCTTGGAACAAGTCCGGTTAATTCCTAATGCGTATCCGCCGCACAAGGAATCCCCTGAAGTGCCTGCGTTATTACGGGCGCAGATGATTGACCTGGCGATCAAAAACCATCCCGGTTTAGTCTGCGACCGCCGTGAAATTGACCGTTATTTGCAGTCGCCAAGCAAACAATCTTTTATGGTTGATACCCTGGCGTCATTGCGTGAAGATTTTCCGGAGCAGCCATTATTGCTGTTTATCGGCAATGACGCGTTCAACCAGTTGCCAAACTGGCATTGTTGGCAACGGCTTTTTGACTACGCGCATATCGTCGTTATGGCGCGGCCTGGCTGGAAAGCGCAGGCATTTGATGATCTCAAAGCCAGAGTGGCTGAAAATGCCGGTGACTTGGAACAGGCGCAAGCCGGCAAGCTATTTTTTCAAGCGGTGACCTTGCTGGATATCTCGGCCACCGCGATTAGGGAGAGTTTCGCCAAGCAGCAAGACCCGAGTTTTTTATTGCCCGATGTGGTTATAGAATACATCCACCACCACCAGCTTTATCAATCACCTGAATGATTGTTCAAGTGAGATTTTTTTAACGTCACGCCATTTTAATTTAAGGTAGTTAATGCAAACAGAAGAATTATTGAAGATCGTCCAAACTGTTTTGGATGAGCGCAAAGGCCAATACATCACCACATTGGATGTCAGGGGGAAAACCAGTTTCACCGATTACATGGTGCTGGTCACGGGGACATCAGGCCGCCATTTGAAATCCTTATGCGAACATGTCGCCATAGCGGCGAAAGAGCAAGGGTGTGTCCCATTGGGTATGGAAGGTGATCTGGGTTCAGACTGGATATTGCTGGATTTGGGGGATGTGATAGTCCACGCCATGACCGCCCAAACCCGCGAATTTTATCAACTGGAAAAACTGTGGTCGGTTGACGCGCCAAAAGAAAAAACTTACGCGGCCAATTAGGCAAGCCAGCGGGTGCAATTACAGGCGTGCACCTGCCAATGGTTTTTGGTGGTGTCCCAGGCGGGCGGTAACCCGCCTTTTTCATTCTCAGATCCAATCCGTTACATGATCTTTCCGGTGCTAATCGCGGGGGCTTTGTTAACAACCTGCATCAACAGGTCTTTAGTCTTCAATCCCCAATTCCTTAATCTTCCGGGTCAGGGTATTCCTGCCATAACCGAGCAGAATCGCCGCTTCGTGGCGTTTGCCATGGGTAAAATTCAACGCCGATTTGATTAAGATCGCTTCCACCGTAGGGATCGTCTGTTTGGCGACTTCGTTTTCTTTATTGAGCAACTGCTGGTCCACCCAAGTCCTTAGCAGCGATTCCCAATCCGTCCCCGCACTGAATTTTTCTGCCGGCGTGTTGAGTAATTCGGGCGGCAAATCATGGAGATGGATTTCCCGCCCCGATGCCATAACGGTCAGCCAGCGGCAGATATTTTCCAATTGCCTGACATTGCCGGGCCATTCCAAGGTGCTTAAAAACGCCTCCGCCTCAGGTTTTAGGGTTTTTATTTCGGTGTTGAGCTCTTGCGCGGCTTGGTTTAAAAAATGCCGCAATAACAAGGGAATGTCTTGTTTCCTGTCACGCAGGGGAGGGATGTGGATGCGGATGACGTTGAGGCGGTGAAATAAGTCCTCCCGGAAGCGGCCTTGCTGGACTAGCACTTCCAAATTCTGATGGGTGGCGGCAATAATGCGCACATCGACTTTTATCGAAGCATGCCCCCCGACCGGATAAAACTCTCCATCCGCCAGAACCCGTAATAAACGGGTTTGTAGTTCGGCGGGCATGTCACCGATTTCATCAAGGAATAAAGTCCCGCCATTGGCCTGTTCAAAACGCCCGGAACGCCGTGCCGCCGCCCCCGTGAACGCCCCTTTTTCATGGCCAAACAATTCAGATTCCATCAAATCTTTAGGGATCGCCGCCATGTTCAGCGCGATGAAGGGGTTTTTGGCGCGCGGGCTGTGCCGGTGCAGGGCTTTAGCCACGAGCTCTTTGCCAGTCCCGGATTCGCCATTAATCAAGACGGTGATGTGCGATTTCGCTAGCCTTCCGATCGCCCGGAACACTTCCTGCATGGCGGGGGCGGCGCCGATAATTTCCGGTGTGGCTTCCTGGCTAGCTTGTTCGTCAGCGCCGGAATGCTGTTGCCGCCCGTGGATGCAAGCGCGATGCGCGAGGTCAACCACTTCTTTAATATCAAAGGGTTTTGGCAAATATTCAAATGCCCCGCCATGGAAAGCCGAAACCGCGCTTTCCAGATCAGAATGTGCGGTCATGACAATCACGGGCAGGTTGGGGTGGCTGTCTTGGACCCTTTTGAGCAGTTCCAGGCCATCCATGCCGGGCATACGGATATCGGTGATCAAGGCATCAGGGGAATCATGTTCTAATGCGGCCAGCAATTCTTTTGCCCCCGAAAAACAGCGGGTGTTGATGGCGGCTTTTTGTAAGGCTTTTTCAACCACCCAGCGGATAGATTTGTCATCATCAATAATCCAGACGGTTTCGGACTTATTCATTGCCGTTCTCCACGGGTAAAAAGACTGAAAACACGGTGTTTCCAGGTTCACTGTTACATTCAATAATGCCGTTATGTTGATTGATCAACGATTGGGCAATGGACAAACCGAGCCCTGTGCCTTCGGCACGGCCGGTAATCATCGGATAAAAAATCTGGTTTAACATATCGGCGTCTATACCTGGGCCGTCATCAATGACGTCAATTTTTGCGGCTAATTTGTAGTGTTTGCGGCCCACGGTCATGTGCCGGTGTATACGGGTCTTTATGATGATATGCCCTTTACCTTCGGTCGCTTGGACCGCGTTGCGGGTAATGTTCAGCATGGCCTGGATGAGCAGGTCTTTGTCCCCCAAAACATCCGGGATGCTGGGGTCATAGTCATTCTTGATAATTAAGTTGCCGCTAGCTTCAACATGCACCAATTGCCTGACGCGCTCCAATACCTCATGGATATTTAATAACTTTTTATTGGGCAATTTATTGGGGCCGAGCATTTTATCCATTAGCCCTTGCAGGCGGTCAGATTCGGCAATAATAATCTGCGTGTATTCTTTCAGTTCGGGATCGGTCAGCTCCAAGTCCAGCAGTTGCGCCGCCCCCCTTAGGCCGCCTAGGGGATTCTTGATTTCATGTGCCAACCCCCTGACCAGCAATCTTGCGGTATTTTGTTGGGTCAACAGCCGTTCTTCCTTAGAGATCCGCAAATGGGTGTCCACTTGCTGAAGTTCAATCAAGATTTCAATAATTTCTTCCTTATTGAATAACGGCGTTGTGCTTAGGTTAACGGTTACGTTTTGGCTCATGCGGTTGAGGGTCAATGAGCGCTCCACTAGCGGTTCCCCCATAGCCAAGCACTGTTTTAAATTAAGCAGTAACGCCGGGTCGGATGATTTGAACAAGTCGCAGGCATTTTGATCGATCAAATGGTGTGCGCTATCAGCCAGTAAAATTTCCCCGGCCGTATTGATATAAGTTAACGTTAATTCCCGATTAAATAGCAAGATTGCGGTATTAAGATGGTCAAGTATGCGTTTGTACATGAAATATATTGAAATCCATTTGGGTTGCATTGATTGGCTAAGCAATTATTAGACCAATTATTATAGAAGGCCGAAAGCCGTCGTTTGGATAATGCATTGTGTGATGTGCATAACCTTTATCGGAACAAGTATAACCGGGCCCATAAGAAACGCACCAAAATAGGTCGTTTTGGGCTCACCAAATTAGTGCTTAGGGCTGTTTGCGCAGGGTTAAACGAAAAACGCCCCGGTTCGGGGTGTTTTTACGGGCGTCAAGGATTCGCCCGCCTGGTCAATGTAATGGGGTGGAAAACACAAAATGGATGGGTGGAGGAGGGGAGCGCAAACAGATTTAAAAGGCTTTTGCTTGCTTAACCCGAGCCCTTGCCCAGAACTCAGGTTAATCTGGTGGCGGGGATATAAAAAGGGTCGCCGGACTTTAAATGTATCGGTCACAGGCCGCTAAATAAAGCCTTAAACTTCGGCGTCATGATAAATGTTTTGCACATCATCCAATTCATTCAGCATGTCCAAAAATTTGTCAAACAATACCAAGTCATCACCGCTGATCGCCGTGACGCTTCTAGGTAAAAATTGAATCTCATCCACATCAAAATCAATCTCGCCAAAGGCATCGGTTAAGGCCTGCTTCGCCTTAAAATAGTCGGCGGGAGGGGTGAACACGGTGATTTTGCCGTCTTCGCTTTCAATGTCGGAGACATCCACATCGGCCGCCAGCAGGGCTTCCAAGACGGTGTCTTCGTCAGCATGTGCAAAGGCCATGATGGCCGAATGGTCAAACATGTGGCTGACCGCACCTTGGATGCCAATTTTCGCTTTGGTTTTGGTGAAGCATTGGCGCACATCGTTGAAAGTGCGGTTGGGGTTATCGGTCAGGCAGTCGACAATCACCATGCAGCCACCGGGACCAAACCCTTCATAACGGGCAGGGGCGAAATCTTCACCACCACCGCCTTTGGCTTTATCGAGGGCTTTTTCGATAACGTGGGCAGGCACCTGGGCTTTTTTGGCGCGCTCAATCAGGCCACGCAATGCCAAGTTGCCATCCGGGTCGATGCCCCCCGCTTTAGCGCAAACATAAAGTTCACGTCCATACTTACTGTAGACCTTTGCCTTGGCATCAGACGTTTTGGCCATGGACACTTTACGGTTTTGATAGGCTCTACCCATTTGCTTGTCGCTCCTTTGAAAAAGAAAAATTTGCGAATTCTACAGTTAATTCGCGGCATAGGGAAAACTTTTTAGTCACCCTGTCAAATGGCCGGCCTAAAGCAAGAATAACGCGGTTTGGTGTTCCAGTATGAAACGTGCGGGCATAAAAAACCCCGCTAAGCCAGATAACTTGCGGGGTCTTGGGGCCAAGCTATAGTACATGGACTTAGGATTATCAAGGCTTACGGCGGTATAAAATATAAAAAGGGGGCAAAACAGGGGGCTTTGATTCAGGATTTTTGTTTTTGCACCATAAAGCCACCATTTTTACGCTTGCTTGCCGATAATCCCAAAATATCCAAGGCATAAAAAACCGCCCGAAGGCGGCCCTTTAATCGGTTGCCGTTCCCGTTACTGTGCCAACGCCCCCGCCGCCTTGTCAAAATCATCGGCATTGTCCGGTTTCCAGTTTTCGAACAGCGTGCCGATCAATAGCCTCTGGTCATATCGGGGGTAATCGCGGGTAAAGGCGTCCAATGCGCCCAATTCTTTCCTGAGTACGGACAGTTCGGCCTTATGGCTTTCCTCGCAGGGTTTTTCCATTTCATCCTTCAGGAAGTTTGCCACCTGCTCCGATGTATAACCTATTTTCCTTAAATTTTCCTCCTTGTCATCGTAGCGTTGTTGGGCGAACTCGAACCCCTTTTCCTTACCTTCAATCTCGGTGGGTATTTTCAGCATCCGCCGGGCGCAAAGCTTCACCAGTTCCGGCATACATCGGCCTTGTGATGCTGCCTTGTCGTCCGCATAGGCATTAAAAATGGCGTTGCGGATGTAGTCCAGTTCAGCCAGTGCCGTTTTCAGCCTGTCTGGCAAATCCTTGAGCCTTTTATCATGGCTTAGGCTGTCAATTGCTGTTTTTTGATAATTGATAACCTCTATCGCCTGTTTGAGGCCTTGGATAACAGGGTGGCGGGTTTTATAAACGGATTCATAAATGGCGTGTTGCATGATATTGCCTTCTTTATCGGTGGTTGGGGGTTGTTATTAATGGCTTGCCAGTAGCTTGAATAACTGGCAAAGCCCAGTGTTTGTATCAGTGTCATGCCAGTAGCACATATTCGGCGATTTTGTGGTCGCCAAGGCCGCTATTCACCATTCTTCGGTAAGTGACGATGTGGTGGCCTTGCCCTTTGAGTTCCTGAATCCGCGCCGCCGGATGGAACACATCCAGGTTTGTCCTGGCCTCCAAGGTGGTGATGCGCCCATGCTGCTTGAGGTAAGCCAGCAAGCGTTGCTTTTGGCATTGGCTATTAGCTGGCAGGTTCATTTCCAGCCCTCGCTACTAACCGCTTTAACCAAATGGAAGTGATCCGGTATTTCTGGCAAATCGCCATGGTGTTTTTGCCGTCATATTCCGCCACGATCTGCCGATGTTTACGCGCCATCCTCTCGGCGGAGTTATTTTTCAGATAAACCGTTTGGCCTCCATAGCCGTCTGCCAAGCCGTCAATGATGTTTTGGGCAATGCCGCCAGCCAGTCCGTCATCAATGGCATTGGCGGTCAGGTGGGATTGGATGAGTTCGTGCAAGAGCGGGTAAAAGTCATTCATGGGCATGGCCTAGTGAGGGAAAGTGAGGTTATTAAAGCACTTCCCGTAAAGGCGTTTAGGCGGGGTTTTCCTATGTGTGGATGGTTGCGGGACTGGCTTGGATAATGCCCTTTGACCGACTTAAGAGATAACCATCCCAGATGGGGTTCAGAAAATACGTTTAAGTGGACTCAAGAAACTATCTTGGTTAGTCGAGTTTACCCATGAAACAATCACGGTTAAGCCATTGAATGTATTAAGGCTGTAATTTTTGCCACCTGATTTGAAAGGCCGTTTTTGCGTAGCTTTTGCGCAACTTTTGCGCAACTTTTGCGTAGCTTTTGAGTGACATTTGCGTAGTTTTTGCGCAACTTTTGAGTGACATTTTAGTTGCGGTAATGCACGGACAAATTGCGCAACTAATTGATGATAGACAAAATAATCAATTAGTTGTGGTGAAAAAAATGGCTGACAGAATACCGCCTACCTGCACCCAAATATTACCCACTAAACGGCTTTAGCCAAAGCGTGTTGAAAATGGGAAATAACCCGCTTGGATAACTGGGCTTGCCCCTGCTTTCAACGGAAATACCGTATTGATAGGCAAGCCTATACAGGGGGCGCGTTTCACGACCCCTGGCGGATTCATTGGCTAGCCTTGCTTGGCTGCAATATCTAACGGCGGCAAGGCGTTGACGATTTTCAAAGCGGTAATGAACGGTTTCGTAATGCGATCCTTGACGGTGTAAATCAAGGTGTTAAGTAGTCACAACAAACCCTAATCACGCTGCCACAACTTCCCCTCCTAAAAGTTGATATTCATCATCCCCAAACAATGTAAATCCTGGGGGCAATTTAAAAAGAGCCTTGCACAATAAACGAAATTGAATTGGGGCATCATGATTTAAACGTTCTACAGTCAGTTTAATAGTGGTATTTTCCATAATTTGACATAAATCACGGTTTAAATAACGTGGGCAATACCCAACTTTAATGGGTTCATCAGTTTCAATCACTAATGCAAAGCGATCATGTTCATTTTCAGCTTCCCGCCGTAATGCCAAACTGTCACCCATTTGTAATTGCCCAATACGTTGTAGACTGGCTGGATCAAGGTGACGTAAACCGTTGCTAAGGAAAAATAATTCCAATTCCCCCTGATCGTTAGTTTCAGGATGGGTATAAACATACAGCTCATCAGTTGCACGCTCACCACCGGAACGGGCCAACAATTGCATTGGGTCGTTTTCCTTATCAGGATTCATGGCCAACCAACGTACATAATCGGGGTATTCTGGTCGTGAACTGTTTAAAATACGGTTAGCAAATAACGGAAACAGCTCTTGTGAGTAATATGTTTTATATACATCTCTCATTCTGCCCAAATATTTGAAGTGTGGCGAAGCTAGCGCACCTTGGGTATAAGCGAATGTGTATAAATCTCTTTCCCGACTCAATCGCCCCACCGTATGCCAAAGGCGTGACTTTGGGTCTTGCCATGCAATATAAAGGGGATTCATGGTGCTACCTCTAATAATCTCTTTTTGTTTAATTCTAATAACTTCATAGCAAACTCAATCGCCGTTTCACTGATTTCAGACGGCGGTACTCTGTTAAAGACATTTTGACACTGTTCGGGGCTAATGTCGCCTAATCGTTGCAACCACACTTTTGCCGCTTTAGGTCTTTTGGCGGCAAGCAACTGAAACAAACATAATGTAAGCAATGCTTTTTTTTCAGATTTCTTTAAATAAACTGCTGAACGGGCTTTTTTTACGTAGTGGGTGATATGCCGTCCGCTATCTTTAGTAGTTAACAATTCTTTTCGTTTTGCGTCACTTTCGTTTTGTCCCAGTGAGGCGGCATGGTCGTAGGTTGGGGCTAGATAAATTTCATTATGGTGAATGAGACCCCAGTTTTCATGGTGTCGGTCTTGATTAGCAATCCACGCATCCAGCAATAAATATCCTAAAAATACATCAACTGCATTATGTATGGCATCACTGGGTGGCTGCCAATCCATAGGCAATAAAATCTCTGGGTTATTTAATAAGGCAACAATTCGGCCTAACGTGTGATCCTGTACTTTATAGTTTTTCTGTGCTGGATAGGTACTGTGAATTTCCGCTAACAACTCATTGCCCATAACCAATCTCCCATCAGTCGGTACAATCGTTTTAGTGAGAACGCCTTTTATATCCATCCTTACCGCAAACTCATAATGAGCATGGGGCAAACCCAATAAGACACATAATTCACAAGTAACTTTTTCAGCCCAGTTTTCCCCTGTGTTTTCACGGCCAATCTTAAATAAATGCTGCTGTTCATTTAAACACAGCCAATATTTGGTTTTAGTCCCTTGTTGTTCGAGCTGTACGGGCGCATCACCAGGAATTGGGATTATGGGGTAAAAATCAGTCATGTAACCTTTGCTGTTAAAAATGGGATTGTTGATTATTGGGATTACACCACATGTAAATTTATCTCTAATTTTGGCAAGGCGTTGACTATTTTCATCGTCTCAAGGCTGACGGTGATGACGCGCTGGAACAATTCCAGGGGATAACGGGCGTTGCCCATCGTTTCAATGGCCCACGCATTGGCATCGTTTTGGATGCCGCTGTCTTTGTGCTTCGTTACCGCTTGGCGTTCCATCACCCATTCCAGCGCGGGTTTGCCGTTGACGATGTAGGCGTATGCCTCCAGCGGGATATTTTTAATCGTGATTTTCGGGTTATAGACCACGATGGACTTATCGCTTTTGTGGGCGAACTTCATTTGGGTGACGTAAAAATCCGCGTCTTTCAGATCGTCAAACGCCGTGCTGCCGCATTCCATTGTCACGGGGTAAGGCTCTACGGTTTCGTAGTTGATGTGCAGTTCCGCCAACGCCCGCCCTGCTTGGCTGAACGTCCAAAAATCCGCCGCCTTGTTGACGCAGGGGATGCGCGGCAATTCTTTGCTCAGGTTGTCTGCATAGCGGGCTTTGTAGTCTTCGGAATGCAGCAAGCCGTAGATGTAATAAAACAGGTCTTCTTTACTGATGGTTTCGTCAGGATAAGCGGCTTGGAAGTGGGCTAGCCCGACATCGGTGATGCCATCCTTAACGGTATAACGCGGCTGTTCGTCCATTTGCCCAGAAACTGCCGCCGTTGGCGCGATCCGTTCGGTGCTGAACAGGTCGGTTTGTGGTTTTAGGTCGTTGGCTTGTTGGCTGGCATCGGTTGGTGCGGGTTCGTAGAGTTTTAGGGGGAAGCATTGACCCTTTGACACCATTTCCAAATCAATCAAGGTATCGGTGATAAAAGCGCAAAATTCTTTGGTTGCCCCACGTCCAGTTAAGCAAATAACCCGATTATTTATCATTGGATCAGGAAAAAGGCGTGGCATTTGATAAACCATGTCATTCATATACTTGCTAAAGTAAACAAAGGACTTGGTAAATGGTCGGTACAATCCTGTCACTAATGCCGATTCTTGATAGTCGTGCTTTGTGAATCGGCTCAAATCATTTTTAAGCCCGCGATTCCAGCTAATTTTCGTCGTGTCTGGATTGATAAAATGATCTACTGATGGGTATTCGTCTTTGCTTAATCCTTGGCAAGCGGCTTTATAGCGCATCACTTCCGCATTATAAAAATCAATCATTCCATGTATGTTTTTGGCAAGCGTGATTTTTGAAAAGTTGTAACACCAAGCGTCACGATTAGTTTTAACGCCGCTCGAATAATTCTCAAAAATCACCGCCGCATTTTTATCTTTCTTATCCCCCAAACTGATAAATCCGCCAAAGCTATCATCCCGTTGCTTTAGCCAGTCGTTATGCTGGTCGGGTGTGATGGTTTGCCAGCCGTCCGCAGCCGTTACACCGTTCAGGCTTTTAAAGCTGCTAACCTTTTCCAGTTTTTGTTCACGGGTCAGATAGTCGCCAATGTCGTGCAGGTAGATTCTGCCGTGTCTGCTGGCTTCGGGATTTTTGACAAAGATGGTGATAGCAATCGGGGTGCGCGTTCCTTGACCAAATACATTGTCTTTATTCCTTGCGGCGTAATTCGCCGGATGTTCTGGCATTGCCGCGCAAATGAAACACATAAATGCTGCTGAATTCATCCACCAAACATTTACGTAAACCGTCGGCGGTGTTGGCTTCGATAAATCCGGCATTGGTGACAAAGCCAATTACGCCGCTATCGCCCACGCGGTCGCTGGCTCAGCGGATAGCGCGGATGTAGGAATCATACAAGGCGTTTTTGTTGGTGGCGGTGGAGTGCGCCGCGTAAGTTGTGCGGATTTTGTTGTCCAGCGATTCATAGGCCACGTTGGCGTTGTTGTCGTTCGCGCTTTCTTGTCCTGCCGAATACGGTGGATTGCCAATAATGACGCGAATGTCCAAGGCTTTTTGCTTGGTTCGCCGTGCGCTGTTGTCCACCAATATTTGGCTGACCAGGTCGTCTTTTTCGTAGAGCTGGAAGGTGTCGGTTAAGCAAATGCCATTAAAAGGCTGGTAAGAACCGCCAACGATGTCATGGTAAACCGCTTCGATGTTGATGGCAGCTATGTAGTAGGCCAGCAAGACGATTTCATTGGCGTGGATTTCGTGTTGGTATTTGTAGGGCAGTTGTTCGGGGCTAATCAGGCCGCTTTGTAGCAAGCGGGTGATAAACGTGCCGGTGCCCGTGAACGGGTCGATGATGTGGACGTTTTCATCGCCCAGGGTTTGCCCGAATTCGTTTTGTAGCGCGTCGTTGACGCTGTGGATGATGAAGTCCACCACTTCCACGGGCGTGTAGACAATGCCCAGTTTTTCGGTCATGCGCGGGAAGGCGTTGCGGAAAAATTTGTCGTACAGCTCGACGACGATTTTTTGTTTGCCCGCCGCGCTTTCGATTTTGTCCGCCCTCATTTTCACGCTGTCGTAGAAGGCTTTCAGGGTGTCGGCTTCTTTGTCGAGGTGGTGTTCTTGCAATTTGTCCAGGATGTCTTGCATGGCAACCGACATGGGGTTGTGCTGGGCAAAGCTGTAATCTTGGAACAGGGCATCAAATACAGGTTTGGTGATGAGATGCTGGGCCAGCATTTCGACGATTTCGGTGTCGGTGATGGCGTTATTGAGGTCGTCGCGCAGTTCTTCTGCAAAGGCATTGAAAGCGGCGATTTCTTCGGTGTTGGACGGCGTGTCTAAGATGGCTTGGATGCGGGTGATGTGGGTGCGGGCGATTTTGGCAATGTCGTTCGCCCAATCTTCCCAGTGGCTGCGGTTGCCGCATTTTTGCACGACTTTGGCGTAGATGGCGCGTTGGATGTCGTCCACTTCAAAGGTTTCTATGATGTCTTCTTGTTTGGGCTTTTTGACGGTTTCGCCAATGCCGTATTCGCGTTTGGCTTTGGCGGCGGTATTCGCGTTGGTGTCGGCGGGCTTTTTGGCTTTTTTCTGGATTTTGTCGGTGATGGCGATCACTTCCATTTTGCTGGTGTCTTTGCCGATCAAATCCAGTTTGTTAATCATGGCATCAAAGCGGTCATCATGGGCGCGTAAGGCTTGCAGGACTTGCCAGACGACTTTGTAGGTCTTGTTGTCGTCTAAGGCTTTGTCTGGCTCTACGCCAGCGGGGATTACCACAGGCAGGATGATGTAGCCGCGCTTTTTGCCCGGGGCCAGGCGCATAACGCGCCCCACCGATTGCACCACGTCCACTTGCGAATTGCGCGGGGTTAAAAACAGCACGGCATCCAAGGCGGGTACGTCCACGCCTTCGGACAAACAACGGACATTGCTTAAGATGCGGCAGGTGTTGTCGGGCGTTTGCGCTTTTAGCCAAGTGAGCTTGGTTTCTTTTTCGCTGGCGTTCATGCTGCCGTCGATGTGTTCGGCCTCACATTGCAGTTCCAGTGCAGGTTGGGCGATGTTACCCGCTTCGATTTCGGCTTCCCGATAGGCATCCACGACGGCCTTGAACATCTTGGCGATGTTTTTGGAGCTGACTTTGTGGGTTTTGGGATTGGTGGCGGGTTCGATGACTTGGCAAAAGGCCACGGCGCGGCGCATGAACGCGGCATCGTCGGTTAGGTCTTGACTTGCACCTTGTTTGGACAGGGCTTTCCAGCAGCCGACAATTTTGGCGGCATCGTCTACTTTCAGTTGGTTGTTGTCATCCGCCAAGAGTTTTTGCAGGCGTTGGCTGACGTGGGCTTCGTCTATTGCCAACACCAGCACTTTATAATCGACCAATAATTCCTGTTTGACCGCTTCAGAAAAGCTGATGACGTACAGCTCTTTGCCGTACAGGGCTTCATCGTCCATTGAACACAAGGCCGCGTTGGTTTTTTCAGCGGTGGCTTTTGCCATGCCGCCATAGATGCGCGGGGTGGCGGTCATGTACAGGCGTTTGGCGGCTTTGATAAACCCGGCATCGTGGACTTTGACGAAGGTGGATTCGTCATCGTCATCAAAGGTTGCGCCCGTGGTGCGGTGGGCTTCGTCGCAGATTATTAGGTCAAAATCAGCCAAGCCGTGTTCTTTTTGGGCTTTGCTGAGAACTTCAATGGAATGGTAGGTGGAAAACACCACGCTCATGTGATGGCTGTCGTGGTGTTTGGTCATTTCCTTGGCAAGCTGCCCCGCGTGGGTGGTGGCGGGGTAGCGCAATTCGTGGGTGAAGGTCTGCACGATGTCATCGTCTTTTTTGCGCTTGTGGCCTATGTCGCTGTCGGAACACACGGCAAAACTGTGCAGGGGCGTGGCGGATTCTTGCGTCCATTCGGTGAGGCTTTGCGACAACAAGGACAGGCTAGGTACAAGAAACAACACACGCTTGCCTTTTCCCGCCAAACGTTCTGCAATTTTTAGGCTAGTGAAAGTTTTGCCTGTGCCACAGGCCATAATCAGTTTGCCACGGTTGGCGGTTTCTAAGCCTGTCCTAACACCATATAAAGCATTGGTTTGATGTGGCCTTAATTTTTTTTGGGGTTTGAGTACTGGCGGTTTATCTGGCTGATACAGAGACCAGCCAATCTGGCTGTTTTCCAGGTCGTTCAAATCTATTTTGCTGACGGGCGGCTGTTGGTTTTGCAGCGCGTCCTCGGCGTGTTCGCTCCAGTTATCAGTGGTGCTGATGATAATCCGGTGGGTGAAGGGCTTTTTGCCGGAGGCGGTGAAAAAGCTGTCGATGTCGGATTTTTGCACCCGGTGGCCTTCTTCATAGAACTTGCATTGGATGGCATGGTATTCGTCCGTACCTTGGGTTTTCGCCACCAAGTCAATGCCCGTGTCCCGCGCGTCCAAGCCCTGTTCCCGCGCCCAATCGCCATACGTCCACACATCGCTGTACAAATCCTTATAGCTGGCTTCGTTGCGAAGGTAGGTGCAAATCAAGTCTTCAAAATAAGTGCCTTTTTCACGGTGGGTTTGGGCGGCTTCGCGGTAGGTGTTGAGCAGGGTTTGTAGGGCGGTCATGTATTAATGCGGGGTGTGGCTAATAGGATGGGGTAAGTCTATCCTATTTATTCTGGGAAATGGACATTTTGCTTGCGCCGTAACGCTATGGCTATATAGGCAAATAAGGCGGTTGTTTTTGAAAATAGGGTGCTTATTTCAGGCCGAAATCCCCTGATGGTAAAAAATAGTTTCAGAAAAAACCAAAGTAAAACAACGGCTTTTTAGAGGTAGTGGGAAATTCACTATTTTTCAGGTAATCGTTAATATTTTTTGTGACGATTCAATGCTAGTTTTTGAGCCGTTTTTGGAAAATCAAAAAGCGAATTGGCAATGATTGTTCTGAAAAGGATAAAAGCCTGCCAAGATCAAGGGGAAAATTCTGGATGAGGTGTATAAATCAATGGCAAAAATAAGCCCATATCAAAATAATATAGTCTTATTTTATTGATTTATATGAACTTGATAAAAATTTATGCACCTATTTGTGTGTAATTCAATACACCTTTTTAGGTGCCTATTTAGGTGCCTACTTAACGTTATTCCCCACGATCAAGCTTCCCTATTGATATTAAACAAAAAATTGCAAAATTCCGCCAAAAATGCTATTAGTGAAGCGAAGCCGCCTGAAGTGCATAACTGGAAGCGTTGATGCGACCTCAGGCGGCTTCGCTTCACCTACCGGTGTTTTGCAAAATTTGGCGGCATTTTTGTTTATTGGGGTCTGCCCTGTCGCGTGGTATAACAACTCGCTAAAGCACACGATTCCGGTCAGCCCCACACCTTTCAACCAACGGGCAAGCCCCAAATCCCCCTTCCGTTCAGGTCGCCGAGGAATCGGTGCTTAGCTCGAAGTTGGGCGGTCTTAGTCCGGGTGGGTTGGGGGTTGTCCCGAGCTTGTAAATTGGCGGCGGCGTGGGGGCTGTCGGTTGGCTTTGCTTGGTTTCTCTGCGGGTTGGGTTAAGCGTCATCTCTGAATTCTGCGTGCTGGCAACAGGGTCGTCTCCGTATCGGTTTCGCGGGTTGTGGAAGTTGTGGCTTGGGCGGCTTGCCACCGCTGTAAGTTTTTTGTCCGGCATAGGTTTTTGTCGTTCCCTTCATTTCTGGCGGTTTGTTGGCTTTGGGTTTTTGGCGGGTTGTCCGGTTCGTTTTTGCTGTGCGGTTGCCGGTTGGGTTTTCTGGTTTGTGGCTGGCGGTTTTGGTGGTTTCGGGCTGGTTTCAGTTGGGTGTTGTCGGGCCTGGCGGGGTTAGTTTCTTTCCCGTTGTGCGGCAGTGCGGTGCGGCGGGTTTTTCCGATTCGAGCCAAGCGTCATCCTCATGCCCAACAAGCCAGTCAAAGGGACTGCCCGCCGTTCCGGCTGGCGAAGTTAGGTTTTTTCACAGGTGGACGGTTCCGCTGTAGGCCATCACGCGGGCAGCCCCTTACCGTAACGTTGGGCTTATTAAAAATCGTTACAGCTAAATTTCATCAGCAATATGCTTTCATTTATCATTTGACAAAACGGAAATTAACGATGCCTCTAAAAGGATATGATGAAACTCTTGCACAATTTCAACTGGAAAACCTGAAAAGCAGAATTGATCTCCAAGTAAACAAAAACGGTGATTTAGCGATAACTCGTGACGGTGATTTGCAAATGGGTAACATACAATCGAATGCTATATTTAGGCTAGTAGAAAGATGGCGTCAAAGTGAATCCACTATAAATGAATTATTTATCCCAATGCTTCGAGCATCAAGACAGCTTGACGAGTTATCTAAAGCAAGAGAACGGGACGAGGGGCCATCGTTAAGTCGTGAACCGAGAGAATATCACGAAGTAACCAGCAACATACTTGAATGCCAGTCAGTATCTTCAGTTCTAGCAGGCTCAATTTTTGTTGTTCTAAACAATCTTCTTCAGCGGTTTAAGCAAGATTTAAATGTGTCAGACAATGAATGGAAATCGGCTAGTCCAACGATTAAAGGTTTTTCGATTGGTGAAATATTTGCAGCAGCCGCCGCAAATTTTCGACATTACGATGAATGGGCAAGCGTTAAGACTCCAAATAAAAAGCAAATCGTTTCAATGACAGTTCTTTGTGGCTTACTTGATTGCCCTGTTCTGACAGCTCGAGGGTTTCCAACAATTCGAACAAACGAATGCGGAAGCATACTAATGATGGTTAGTAAGGGATCATAGGAAGTGTTAGTTTAGTTGCGGTGTGCTGCTTACAGCCCAACAAGTCAGTCAAAGGGACGCGTCGCCCGTTGGCGGTTTTGAAGTTTGGTTTTTATCAAGGTTCGGGGGCTTCGCTTAAGTCCGCAGATGCGGCGCGCCCCTTACCGTAACGTTAGATGTTGATCGTCGGGACTTAAATCATGGAAATTGCACAAATAACCATAGCATTTCTTTTTGGCGTATCTTTTGTTATTACGCTTCTCGTTGTTGCGGTTAAATATCCAAATCCAACAGCATTTCAATACAACGTCTTTCGTATCATCCTTTCTCTTGCTGCTTCAGGTGTTGCGGCGATGATTCCAGGATTCATAAATCTTGAGCTAAGCACAGGCACGGAACTGCTAATTCGTGCAGGTGGCGCTATTGCAGTGTTTGTAATTATCTTTTTCTTTAATCCTGCTCCGCTCATTTTAAGCAAAACCTTGGAAAACTATAAAAATGAGATTGATCGGCAAAATAAAAACAAAGATAAGGAAGTTGAGAATATATCATTAGTTGTACAAAAAATTAGGGAATGCGATAAAGCATTTAATGCGATGCTTACCGCTTTTGCAAGACAAAGTTGCACCGGACCATTTGAGGACATGGCCGATATTGTTTCAAAAGATGATAATCTAAAAGAGTCATATAGGGCATCTTACCTTGAATCTGTTAACGATTTTGGCTCTAAAACCTCTGAGTTAATGGCAACCGTGAATTCTTGCTCATTTTGGATTGGCGAAGACCTTTCATCTAAGGCAAAAGAAATCGCGGAAGCATATTCATCAATTATTTATGGGATCATTAATAACAATAAAGACGGAAAGGCTTCTGAGGTTGTAAAGAATATAGACGGTATGATTTCTGCCTTTGAAGCTGATGCTAGAAAGCACTTGGTCTAACTCAACGCTCCAGCGGACTCCGCTAACGCTCCGCCGCTGAGCTTTGCGTTGGGCGGCCTTAGTCCGGGCGGGGTTCAGCTTGTCGGCTAGGCTTGTGGGGCGCTGGTGATTTTCGGGCTGTCGGTTGCCGTTGTCTAGTTTTTTTGCGGGTTGGTTTCAGCGTTATCCCTGAATGCTGCGGATTGTTGGCTTTGCCGTTCCCGTATGCGTTTTGCGGGTTGTGTCCCCTTTGGTTTGGGCGGTCGGGTGCTGTAGCGGGTGTGTTGTCCTGCATCGGTGGTTTGCTTGGCCAAGGTTTTGGGTAAAGTTGGGGTTTAGATTTTGCCCGGTGGTTGTCCGGTCGGGTTTCCGGCTTCCACCTTCGGCATGTCGCTGTTTGGGGTTTCCGTCCGGCGGCGGTGGCGCAACCGTCCCCTTCAGTTTTGGCGGTTTGCTTGGTTGGTGTTTTGGGCAAGCTTGAAGCCTTGGCTTTTGCCTGGCGGTTGTCCGGCCGGGTTTCCGGCTTCCACTTCCGGCCTGTCGGGTGCGGCGGGGTTGCCGTCACTGCGGGGCGGCCGGGGTTAGTTTTTGTTTGGGTTGTTGGCGGCTTTAGGGCTTTTGTGCTTCATCATGCCCAACAAGCCGATCAAAGGGACTGCCCGCCATTATGGCTGGCGAAGTTTTTGGTTTTCATTGGTAGGCGGCTCCGCTGTAGGCAACCAACGGGCAGCCCCTTACCGTCACGTTGGGCTTCAAATTCCTCTTAGTTTAATGTTTAATCCAGCACGTTACGCTCCCAAGTAGCGAACACGTCCAGCACCGCCGCCCGCGCTTTATCGCTATACCATTCGTGATTCAAGGCAATGATGGCTAATGGTTTGGTTAGGCTTAAGACTTTACGTGGCGGGCATTCCTGGTCATACCAAAACTGATTGGGATCAATGTTGGCTGCCAAGAAAGTTTCACAGGCCCGTTCCAAGACACGCTTATGAGGTGTCTGAGTAAGTACGCCAATTTCATAACTGGTCAGAAAACTTTCGAAAACTTCGTTGTTCATTTTTTAATTCCTAAGTAAATTGCGCATCGGCGCGGGTGGGTGTCCGCTGGACTGTACCGGGTCGGGCTTGCCTTACATCGGCCTAGGTAATTCAGGTGTTGGCATTCGCTACAATAGTGGCGATCGTCTTCCACCAAGACATGTTCGGGGGCATGGTTATCGTTACTGGCTTTTTCCTGCTTCAACTCTTGGATGATTTCGGCCTTATGGGCTTTGAGGAACAGCACTTGGGGCGGCGTGAGTTTGGAAAACGGACTTACCGCTAAGTCCATCCCGTCCAGCTCCACGACAAATCCAGCGGCCTTGATTTTGGTTAGGGCGTGGCTCATATAACCCCCTTGTCATCATCAAAAACGTGAAGGGTGGGTTTGTAAGCGTCATATCCGTCATAAGTGTCATAGCCCACGCCGTCCGTGGCTTGCGGCTGTTTCCTATCCGTCATGCTATCCGTCATAACTGGCCTATCCGTCATGGATTCAATTCTATCCGTCATGGCTGTAGGCCGCGCCGCCTGTGGGCTGTGGTCATCACATGACGGATATGACGGATATGACGCATAAAAACCCGTATTCACTATTGTGTATTGCCGCGCCGTCATAGTCCGGCTTTCTTCAATGGATATGCCGACTCTACGCAATGAAGGCATCAGCCGTTTTATGGCGTTGCTCAAACCTTTGGGCGATTGTGGCCAGGCTTTCGACCTGGTTTGTGAATCACCCGCAATATCCGCCAAGGCCACCATCAATTCAGTGGGCTTGCCTAGCCACCGCTCACGTTCCGACACCAAGGTCATGATGGCTGAACCGATAGGGCTAGACTCCAAGCCCAATTCGACGGCTTCGTTCTGGTTTTTCTCATGCGCCGCCATGAAACTGCCCACGCTTTCCAAGCCCTGTTCACACGCCGTCACCCATTGCGCCACGTCCGCCATGCGTGGTTTATAAGGGAGTTTGACGCTATCACGGTGATTTAATCCGGCAACCAAGGCATCCAGCAATGCGCCCAATATCAGCGGCTTGGCGGTCTCGAAGGCTTTCCAGAATTCCAGTTCGCCTTTGCGGTCGCTTCCCCCAATCACGGGCTGGTTGATGATAATGGAGCGTTCCGCCAAATCGGGGCGGGTCGCCACATCATCAATACCGTTGATTAACACAGGCCGCTGGATGTCGATCAAAACCTGTTCGTTGTCGGTGAACAGGGCGCGAAGGTCGATACCGCCGCCTGTGCTAAGCCGACAAAGGCAATCGCTCAATTCCGGCGATAGGCCACTGAGATTGTCCAGCACCACGACATGGTTATTGCCTGCCGACACCAACAAGTCACGCGGGTCTTTCGGCGGTGAGCGCAAGGGGACTGTGGACGGGTCAACCAATGAGCGCAACACCCGGCTGGTGGTGCTTTTGCCCGTGCCTTGTTCGCCCTGCAATATCAGGATGGGGTAGGGTTTGACACCCGCCAAGGCACATAATAGCCAGCCTACAACTAAGGGGAGTTGTGCAGCTTCCACATTGATGTATTTGTACAATAACGTGATGTCGCCATGGGTCGAGGGTTCGGGTAAAGCCATCGCACCGCGTTTTCTAAAGAATTTCACGGGCGATCTGTCCAGCGTCCGCCAGCCATCCGCCGTGACTTCGATAACCCGCCAATCCGGGCAACCTGTATCAAGGTAGAGGGACTTGTCCAGATTAGCCACCCGCATATACACGTCGTGCTGAGGGTTGTTGAACTTGGCAATGGATTCAAGCGTGGCTAAGGCATCGGTCAGGGCGTTGGCATTGCAGCCTTTGCCAGTGAGCTTGAAAAAGGCATGGCTGAGGTGTTCCCGAAAATCCCTTGAACGTAAGGCCATGACGGCCTGACAGTCGCCAATCAGCGCGTAGCCGTCCATGTTGGGGCAATGGAACAGGCGGTTTTTCTGCCCCAGCTCAATCAAAAGGGTGGCTTGGGATTTTTTCTTGTCGTCACGGTCAAGCAAATGAACATTTGGCGTGGCTTTTTCCCGTGGGTCGATGGCGGCATCCAAGTCAATGACGGTAACACCGCCAACACCTTCACTTTTTGCGGTGTTACCGTTGGAAGCCCCGCCGTTGCTGGCTGTGCCACCTGTACCACCGATAACCCCCGTTTTTTCTTCAATAGGTTTTGGCTTGGGTTTTCTGCCCCGTTTCTTTGGGGTTTTAGGCGGTTTGTCGATGGTGTCGCCAAGGTCTTCAAACAGGTCATGGTTTGGCAATCCTCTCATACCGTCACCCCCGCGTTGACGGCATCGTTCCAGTCATACCCGATAACAGGCGGTATCAGGTATTTTCCACCACACGCCAAGGCCGCAAAGTGCGCGGCTTTCTGGCCTGTGCGGTTCTCGTCGTTGTCACCCATGATGATAATGTCGGCATCAGGGTTTTTATCCCTGACGATCTTAGCCACGTTGGCAAGGTTGCCCGCGTCAAAGGCAATAAAAACCTGATGGCCCGTGGCTTCACATAAGCTTGCCGCCGTGGCGAAACCCTCGGCAACCAACACGGTGGCGGATTTTTTGCCTAGCCACCAGAAACAGCCACTTTTTTTGCCGCCAGTCAGGAAGCGTTTAGTGCCGTCCGATTGGATGAATTGCAGGTTCACCAGCTTAAGGCTTTCATCGTAAAGAGGAACAATCAGCACACCTTTCAAACTGCCTGAATCGCCCGTTTTCGTGCCGTTGGGCTGCACCTGTTTACGATGCAAATAACCGTTGCCGGCATCGGCATAAATGGCGCGTTTCCAGAGTTTCCGCGCCTTGGTGGCGGCTTGCTGGTGGGCTTGGATAAGGGTTTGTTCCCGTGCCAGTCGGTCACGTTCGCATTGTTCACGGAATGCGGCGCGTTCGGCTTCGGTGTAGGGGCTTTCGCGCTTGGCTTGCCAGACTTCAAAAAGTCCGGTGGTGTAATCTTGAAACCAGCCACCGCGCCGATCATCGAACAAAAGGCAACGCGCCGCCTTGTTGGTTTTGGGTTTGTCCAATCCGGCAAAGGCGATAATTTTGCCTGTTGGGATATGGTCAGGCGGCACTAAACCAGCAGCCCTGATTACGTCTTGAAATTCTTTACACATGTTGGCTATCCTTAATCGCGGGATAGCGTACAGCTAGGCAATCGGGTATAATTACCCTGCTGTTTGATTGCCATAGCCGTACACCAAAGCCCGCTTAATTGTTTAATTTTGCGGGCTTTTTTGTGCCTGTGGGCTTTGTGAAAGGCTATGTCACCGTTGATTGTTGAAAATTCCCCAAGGCGGCATTGAGCAGCCATTGGGGTGTTGGGTTATGGTGCTGCTCAAAGACCCGCCGCCAGCCGAGATAGTGCGGCAAATAGTCGGTGGCGACACCATGAAAGNGGTCTAGCCACAGCTTGAAGCGGCTGTGGTAGGCATTGACGTTCTGTATGTGGTAAGCCCCTTTGACCCGCTGGTGTTGGCTAAGGTTGACGGCTTCGTGGCTGATGCCTTCCGTCCGGCAGAACGCGCTGTAGGTGGGGTTGCCGTCACTGACCAGCAGCGCGTCCGTGGCCAGCAGCCGCTTGAGGGCTTCCGACAAACGCGTCCTGGTCAGCTGGCCGTTGCCGGTGACGAAATCCAGGGTGTGGCCGGAGCGGTCNCGCGCCACCAAGATGCAGACCNGTTCGTNGGAGATGCCGCGCTTCTGGGCGCTGCCCCCACGTTTCCTGGGCTGGCGGCTTAAGTTCCGCTTGCCCTTGTCCGATTCCAGGAGATAGGTTTCATCCGCTTCGGTGATGCCTTCGAGCGCACCGGGGNNGTCCAGGCTGATACCGTCCAGGAACCGGTGCCGCCACCGGAAACTGGTGTTACGGTGGACACCCGCCTCGGCGGCGGACTCGCGCACCGTTTTCGACTCCGCCAACGCCGCCAAGTAACCCGGCCATTTGGGCTTATGGCGCAACCGCGCCAAGGGCGATCCCGTCAGGGCGTTGAAGGTTTTCCGGCAACTTTGGCAACGGTAGCGCTGCAGGCCGCTGGCGAAGCCGTACCTCGACAGCAGGATACCCGCGCAATGCGGACAAGCCGGTTTCAGCTCAAAGCGGGTTTCAACCACTTCTATGACTTCGGGCAGGTCGGTTTGACGGTCAAGTGCGGCCTTGGCCACGTTTCGCTGATGGTGGTTAAGCCCGCACAGGCTTGACAGCAATTCCTTAAAGTCTTCGGCAATCATGGGCTTGTCCTCGTCAAATGGCAGTTAACTGATCAGACAGGGCTTTGGGGGGTTGATTCCATAATTAACGGTGACATAGCCATGTCATGAGGCCGGATGAAAGGCTTTCCGCTTGGAGCTTGGCCTCTTCACCCATACGCGCCAGATAGTGCAATTGGTCGGTGTGTAAATGCCCAGCCGCCGTCTCGAAAAGCATTTCAAAGGCCGTGCTGTTCTTGGGTACGCCGTATCGGGCGCGTGGGGTTTCTTCGGTGGTTTGGTCGTTGCCCGGATTTTGGGCGGAATTTGGCTGAGTGTTGTTCATAGCGGTGACTCCATATCTAGTAGGAATGAACCGCCGCCGATTGTTGAGAATAATCGGGAGGCGGCGCGTAGCGGGTTCTCAACACCGGGATATGGTACCGGCCCGCATTTCTGCGGCCCTCTACGCGCCACCATAATGAATAGACGGCACGAAGCCGCGTAAAAGTGACGAGCAAAAAAATACCGCAAAGGGTAGCGGCGATTTTCGCCATATCTAAACGGGGTTGAGGGCCCGACTGTCACATGTGGTGACAGCGCGGACAGAATAGCCCCACGGTAGCGATCCGTCAAGCCGCGATCAATTTCACTAACAACTTGTACCAGGTTTCGTAAAAGTTCCATCACGCTGTAGCTGTCGCGCTTGCAGACTTTATATGCTTTGATTTTTGCCGGAAATCCTAGGTTGTTGATTGTTCCAACAATCCCCAACGGGGGAAGCCGAATAACCCCGTGTTGGCAATCCGTCAAGCCATTGTAGGCAACGCGCCAGCCTTGGGCGGTGTCGTTGAATCTGTCCATTACGCTACCCTCGCCGCTTCCAGTTCAACAACAAGCTGTTTAATTTCTTCGTCGGATTTTCCGGCAATACGCGCTTGGTTGATTGCCGCCACTTCATTGGCGGGCCATGCCACACGCTCCCCGCCAATTGGCACGGGCTTGGTGAATAGGCCGTTTTTGATTTTGCGGTAGATAGTTGACCGTGAATCGCCCGTTGCCTGTTCGACAATCGGGCGGCGGTACAGAGGGTTTAGGACTGGTAGAACTTGATTTTGCGTAGCCATTTCATACCTGCGAAGGTCTGCGCCCCAGCGGGATGCTGCGGGCATGGCTGTATTATTCGGTCACGGGATTGGGTTGTATTCGGATTTAAATCCGTAAAAACAATTCTATTTTTTTGGTATTTTTGGAAGAATGATTTTTGGAAGCTCCAGCTTGTGAAAATGCTCTGGATTTTCAAGAATAGAATCAATATCTTCGCCCGCTTCCCAAGCGGCCTGTAATCGTTCGGCATCATCGGCTGGCAAAAGCACCCCCATGCCTTTCTCATGTGAATAACCTGCAACAATCAACCTTTTACAGACAAGTTCATTTAATTTGGCAATGGCCTTATCGACAAATGCCCGTGATTTGTATGTCACTTTGGCAATAATTCCCCGCTTCGCCATTTGGGGCATGTCAATACGGTCTAGCATTACCCACAAAATCATTACCTTAAATTTGGTATTCATTGATTCATCACTGCGCGGCCTTCCCCTTGCAAGCGTCTCTTTAGGTGTCACAGGGTTTTTTTTGCGGGGTCTTCCGCGCTTAGGCTTCATTGTGTATTGGTTAGCTAGCCGCCTGATCTCATCAGGAGTTGGGTTGCCTTGCTTGAGTTTTTCCGCCAAGGCATTTGTAAAGTCATCAAGGTTATTGTTCATAACGCCCCATTAAAGCGCAACCCTTACGAAGGGATTAACCGGAAATAGGGTAATGACTCCCACTTGTCGCCCGCTAAAGCTATCCGGTTAAATTGGTTAAACCGCTTTCCTAAATGTCGCCTGTATCACCGTCCGCTCGTTCATCACGGTATCAAGGAAATTACCCCATGATTGCAACATTTCCAGTCGTTGGGTTTTGTATTGAGCATGTGAATATGTGCCAGCCATGCCTGGGATAGCATGGCTTAGTGCGGTTTCCACCACTTCTGGTGAATGCCCTTGTTCTCTTAGGTGTGTCGAGGCGGTGTGACGGTGGTCGTGGATGTTGTAATCTATGATGTCGCCTGCCGCCAGTGCCGCGTTATGTGCGCCATCCAGATTATTGCTGTGCATGGCTCGATTCGGGTCGGTGGGCATGGGCAGAACCCATGGGCTACCGCCACCTAGGCGTTGCAGTTCATAGAGCATTTCTATTGCTTGGGCTGGTAGCATGACTAAGTGGTCTTTTTTGGTTTTCATACGTCCGGCGGGTATTAGCATTTCGCCTTTTTCAAAATCTATTTCACTCCATGCCGCGCCGCATAATTCGCTTTTGCGTAACGCCAGCATTAAAAGCAGGTGCAATGCCAGTTTGTAGCCCCGATAACTGTTAGACTGATAAAGCCCGCTCAGGTAACGCCTGATTTCTGGTGTTGATAGCCAACGGGTGCGCTTCTTGCGGTTGCCGACTCTAGCGGCCTTTATTAATGCGGCGGGGTTGTGTTTGCAATAGTCATGCTCCACGGCATAGCTAAATATCCGATCTGCCCACCCATGACTGGAAAGGGCGGTTGCCACACCTTTATGTTCCCTGATGTCGTAAATCAATTCTCTAAGCAGGGCGACGTCTATTAATTCGAGTGGCATTTTCTCCAGTTTTGGCAGTAAGTGCAGCCTAACGGGTGTCCAGCCTTTATCAGGGTTTTTCCATTTGCTATTTACCCACTCGGTTTTATATTTGTCGGCGGCATCTCCAAAGGTTATCAAGGCTTGGATGGCTTCGGCCTCTTTGGTGGCGGTTATCTTGGCCTCAATCTCTTTTATGCTGTAACCATCAACAATCATTTGCTTTGCTTCGGGGGCATCCAGTAGCGTTGATGGATGTTTGCCAAATTCGACAAGCTGCCTCGCCACCGCATGAATCTTACGCGCATTCTCTAACGTGATTTCCGGGTAATTGCCGTAATGGTATTTGTCTTTTTTAGCATTAAGCCTGAATTCATACCGCCAAGTCTTTGTCCCCTTTTTTCGGACAACCAACGAAAGCCCTTTGCTATCACCCATTTGATAATCTTTTTCTAAGGCTTTGGCTTTCTTGATTTCTGTGTCGGTTAATGCCATTTTTGTCCCCTGTTTTTTCATATTTTTGTCGATTTTACAGGGTTTTTTAAAAAGGGGACATATTGAGGGAGAAAATAACGAGTTTCAGTGGTTTCGTGTGGGAACGTCTGGGCATAAAAAACCCCGCTAAGCCAGTAAACTTGCGGGGTCTTGGGTAGGCTTGAGCCTGCTTGAAACAGGCTTAATCCTTACAAGCTATAGTACATGTCAAACTCAACAGGGTGGGTGCTCATACGCAGACGGGTCACTTCCTGCATTTTCAGTTCGATGTAACCGTCGATCACGTCGTCAGTGAAGACGCCGCCACGAGTCAAGAACTCACGGTCTTTGTCCAATGCATCTAAGGCCTGGTCGAAAGCATGGCAAACTTGTGGGATAGCTTTTTCTTCCTCAGGTGGCAGGTCATACAAATCCTTGTCCATCGCTTCACCTGGATGGATTTTGTTTTGGATGCCGTCCAAACCAGCCATCAACATGGCGGAGAATGCCAGGTAAGGGTTTGCCGTGGAGTCTGGGAAACGCACTTCAATACGGCGGCCTTTAGGGTTGCTGACGAATGGGATACGGATGGATGCGGAACGGTTACGGGCCGAGTAAGCCAACATGACAGGGGCTTCAAAGCCAGGGACCAGGCGTTTGTAGCTGTTGGTTGACGCGTTGGTGAAAGCGTTCAGTGCTTTGGCGTGTTTGATGATGCCACCGATGTAGTACAAGGCAGTTTCAGACAGGCCGCCGTATAAATCGCCAGAGAACAGGTTGACGCCGTCTTTAGCTAAAGATTGGTGGACGTGCATACCGCTGCCGTTGTCGCCGACCATTGGTTTTGGCATGAAAGTCGCTGTCTTACCGTAAGCGTGGGCAATGTTGGCAACCACATATTTCAAGCCCAACACTTCGTCAGCTTTTTTCACCAAGGTGTTGAATTTGACACCGATTTCGCATTGTCCTGCAGTGGCGACTTCATGGTGATGCACTTCAGTCATCATGCCGAACTGTTCCAAAGTCAAACACATGGCGGAACGTATGTCTTGGAAGGAATCGACTGGAGGTACGGGGAAGTAGCCACCTTTTATACCTGGGCGATGGCCGATGTTGCCATCTTCATAGACTTTTTCAGAGTTCCAGCCCGCTTCTTGCGAGTCGATTTTGAAGAACGAACCGCTCATGTCTGAGCCCCAACGGATGTCGTCAAAAATGAAGAACTCGTTTTCTGGGCCGAAAAATGCGGTGTCGGCGATGCCAGTTGATTTTAAGTAAGCTTCAGCACGTTTTGCCAATGAACGCGGGTCACGCTCGTAACCTTGCATGTTTTTTGGCTCGATAATGTCGCAACGGATAATCAACGTGTTGTCATCATAGAAAGGATCCATAACAGCGGTTGATGGATCTGGCATCAAAATCATGTCGGATTCGTTGATGTGTTTCCAGCCCGCGATGGAAGAGCCGTCGAACATATTACCTTCTTCAAAGGTGTCTTCATCGATGGAATGGGCAGGGAAGGTGACATGTTGCTCTTTGCCGCGGGTATCGCAAAAACGAAAATCGACGAATTTAACGTCATTTTCCTGAATCAGTTTTAGTACATGTTTTACAGACATCATTGTCTCCTATTTTGGGTTATCTAACTGTAGTTATTATGAGGTCGGCTTTTATATGCCGGACACTGATAACGATAACATTTTTTTTGTTGTGATAGCCAATAAAAAATGCCCTCCCATGAGTTGCTTGGCAAGGTGATTATTTTGAGGTGGCCCGCTGTTTTTCCTGAAGGTGATCGCTGGGGTGGCCATCGCCAAAACGAATTTTGGGGTTATAAGCAAATCACGCCACTATTGTTGCTATTGTGGCTAATTTACAACTTAATAGCGCACAATAATGGTGATAAAAATAATTATACGCACCATAATAGTTCTAAGTGGGTAATTATTCACACATGAAAAATATATTATATTATTGTTTTTTAAATAAAAAAAAATATGGCATGTAACATGCTTGGTACTAGACAGTGTTTTTATGCTGAAATACTAAAATCGTTGTCTAATTGCAACAAGTCTTAATATTCAGACCTTTTTACGAGGGGACTTCAAAGATGAAAATTATTTTAAAACGTAAGAATCAGATATTGTTTGCAGCTGTAAGCAGTATTTTATCGGCAACAGCAGGAATAACGGACGCGAATGCTAGCGGGGCGTATAAAGAGATAGAAAGTGCTTTAGACCATTATGGTGTTGTTGTGGGGGCTTGGGCTAATGGTGGTGTTACTTACAATGGCAATGAACCCGATGACAACTTTAACGGCCCGGTGACATTTGGGGATAGGGCCAGCGAGTTTCAGTTGAACCAGTTGAATGTGTTCATTCAGCGTGCTGTGGCTACTGAAGGGAGCAAATGGGACTTCGGCGGACGTTTCGACTTTATGTACGGTTCCGATTCTATTTTTACCCAAGCTTACGGTGTGCCTTCATTTGATGTCAATACACAACAATCCCTACAACGGAGCGATTGGGATTTGAGCATGCTTGGCAGTAACTCCAACCGGTTCTACGACATCGCTTTACCGCAGGCTTATTTGGAAAGTTATGTCCCAGTTGGCAATGGCTTGAATTTAAAGGTGGGTCATTTTTATACGCCGATTGGCTATGAAACCGTTCCTGCGCCTGACAATTTCTTTTATACCCATGCTTATACCATGCAATATGGCGAACCTTTTACACACACGGGTGTTATGGGCAATTATACGGTAGATGATAACTGGGCTGTCATGGGCGGCTTGGTTACTGGTAGCGCGACTGGCGGTTGGGATGGTGGTTGGGACCGGCAATTGGGTAATTGGTCGGGCTTGATGGGGGCCACCTATACCACTACTGACAAAGCGACATCTTTGAATATTGCCGGTACTTATGGCGACACCTCCGAGACCAGCAGCGCCCCATGGGCTTTGTATAGCGTGGTTTTGAAGCACAACATTAATGAGAAAACGCATCTGGTTTTGCAACATGACCATGGCTTTGCGGATAAAACTTTCAATTTTACAACCGGGACTCCAAATTCATTGGATGCCGAGTGGTATGGTATCAACTCGCATCTTTACTATGATGTCAGTGATAAAGTTGTGGTGGGCATCCGTGCCGAGTGGTTCCGCGACCAAAATGGCTTGAGGGTTTGCTCACCTGGAAGGGTCGGTGCGGCAACCGATAATCAAGGCGTCAGTTACGCGGCAGCAGGAACTTATCTATCTACCTGCGCCCCTGCAACTTATTACGAGTTCACTGCGGGCGTGACATGGAAACCCAAAGAGTGGTTAAGGCTTCGCCCAAATATCCGCTATGATATTGTTGGCGAATCAAATGGTTACTCACCTTTTGTTGTTCACGGCAATCCCGGCCAACCTGGATCGACTACTGTTACAGATCAGATCACTTTCTCAACCGATTTTACTGTGACGTTTTGATCTTCAGGATTATTCCAGCAAAGAACACGCCTTCGGGTGTGTTTTTTGCGTCTTATAGTTAATCAAGATTGACAGCGGTAGGCGTTAGCCACTGCTATTCCGTTGACCCCCCCCCCACAGGATCAAAGCGCACCCAGATGACAGGTTGCCGCTATCTTCTCTGCTTGGCTAAGTACCGCGTATTTAGCCAGTTTCTGCCAGCTAAAGTTTTTCCCATAACCTGACCCGCCTTCAATTTGCTTAAGATACTGGCAGTTTTTTACGTCTGTTAATTGGGCCACTTGAGGTTGCGCAAAACTATCCAAAGAAAACCCAAGTAAACACATGGTCAACGCCAATGATTTGAGTAGGTGCCGATGATAACCTAAAGCAGTTTTTAACGCGGGCATAAGCTTTTTCCAAGAAGTTAAATGTAGGGGTGCATTATAACTAGTATCGAGCCGAAACTAAATATCCAATTGCACTTATTTGAATCAAAAAATAACAAAACGAACCAATTCAGTGCGATATATGGATGGGTATGACAAAAACTAGCAGACAACAAGCGCGTTAATTCAAGTTTATATTTGGCATACTCCGTGCTTTACGTAATTTCGAATCGTTACTATACGCAAAGAGGATGAAATGAAACTAATAACCGCAATTGTTAAACCATTTAAGCTGGACGATGTCCGTGAGGCCCTTTCGGATATAGGGGTGTCTGGTGTCACCGTAACCGAGGTCAAAGGCTTTGGTCGTCAGAAAGGCCATACCGAACTTTATCGTGGGGCTGAATATGTTGTAGATTTTTTACCGAAAGCCAAAATTGAAGTGGCTGTGGGGGAGGGCTTGGTTGACGCAGCCGTTGAGGCGATCACTAAGGCAGCAAATACAGGCAAAATCGGTGACGGTAAAATATTTGTAACTAATTTAGAGCAAGTGGTTCGGATCCGTACCGGCGAAACTGGCGACGAAGCACTCTAGTCCAAGGAGAGAACATGAAACAACATAAACCACTTATCGCTACATTGTTAGCATTGATTTTGCTTAGTTTTGCCCATTTAGGCTTTGCAGACCCCGCCCCCGCACCGACTGTCAATAAAGGTGATACCGCATGGGTCATGATTTCGACCGTATTGGTCATCCTGATGATCATTCCGGGCTTGGCATTGTTTTATGGCGGCATGGTCCGCGCCAAGAATATGCTTTCAATCTTAATGCAAGTTTTCGTCATTTTTTCGATGACCGCCTTATTGTGGGCCATTTATGGTTACAGTATCGCCTTCACCGAAGGTAACGCCTTCTTTGGGGGGCTTAGCAAGATGTTCTTGGCAGGTGTCACGCCCGACTCAGTGGCGGCGACTTTCAGCAAAGGCGTGGTTATTCCTGAGTATGCCTATATCGCTTTCCAATTGACGTTTGCTGGCATTACCCCTGCTTTGATTATCGGGGCATTTGCTGAACGGGTTAAGTTCTCCGCGATTTTGCTGTATATTTTACTATGGTTCACTTTTGCTTATTTGCCAATGGCGCATATGGTTTGGTATTGGGCGGGTCCGGATGCCTATACTGATGCTGCCGCTGCAGAAACTGCCGGTGCGACTGCCGGGTTCTTGTTCCAGAAAGGCGCGTTGGATTTCGCTGGCGGTACTGTTGTGCATATCAATGCAGGTATTGCCGGCCTAGTTGGCTGTATCATGGTTGGCAAGCGTATAGGTTATAAGAAAGAATCATTAGCCCCGCACAGCGTCACTTTAACGATGGTTGGCGCGTCATTATTGTGGGTGGGCTGGTTTGGTTTTAACGTCGGCTCAAACTTGGAAGCTAACGGTCTCGCGGCCATGGTGTTTGTCAATACCTTGTTGGCGACTGCGGCGGCGACACTGTCTTGGGTCGCGGCGGAATGGCTGATGCGTGGCAAACCCAGCATGTTGGGCGGCGCATCAGGTGCAATTGCTGGTCTGGTTGCGATCACCCCCGCATGTGGCTGGGCTGGCCCCATGGGTTCCATTTTCTTAGGTTTATTGGTTGGTGCGGTCTGTTTCTGGTCGGTCTCCAGCCTAAAAAGCATGCTCGGCTATGATGACTCTTTAGATGCTTTCGGTGTCCACGGTGTTGGCGGTATTATCGGGGCCTTAGGCACTGCTGTGGTTGCTAGTCCTGCTCTGGGCGGTACAGGCATTTGGGATTATGTCACCAATGCGGTGGCTCCTGAATATGACATGGTGGGGCAATTGATCAACCAGGCTTGGGGCGTAGGTGTTGCCGTTGTCTGGTCTGGTGGCGTATCGATAATTGCTTATAAATTGGTCGATATGGTTATTGGCCTGCGTGTCAGCGAAGAAGTCGAACGTATCGGCCTTGACGTTTCAGAACATGGTGAATCAGCTTATCACGATTAATAAATGACAGCAGTGTATTGTTAAAGACGGGCGCAACTTGCGCCCGTTTTCATTTATGTCAGCGTTAGTTATTTGGAAGCCTATGTTTTTTTATCTGGTATAAGAACGTGTTTTGAAAGTGTCGCGAGCGGTTCGAGTGCAACGACTACTGGAGGTAAGGCAACGCAAGAGCAATTGCCGGGGCGCACGGAGCGTAGAAACCGGAGTGCTGGACGTACCTGAGGAAAGCGGGCGCTGCAACGCCGCAACGAACCGCGTGGCAGCGTATAAAACATATTCTAAGTTGTGGCATTGGCTCAAAAATATTCCGTATAAAGCTCCCAGAATCGACTGTGAGGATAATCCGATTTTTAATCAAAAAATTATAAATTGACTCCAATTGGTGTTCTATTTATAATGTGGGGCTTGTTGGAGAGGTGGCAGAGCGGCCGAATGCGGCGGTCTTGAAAACCGTTGAGGGTTGATCCCCTCCCAGGGTTCGAATCCCTGCCTCTCCACCATTTACGCATACAAGCAGATGCAACGAAGTACAGAAACCTGCAAGCCGTAAGGCTTAGCGGGTTTTTTTGTGTCCAACGAAGTGCAAGCAGATACATCGATATACCGCCATTTGTGGCGAAATAAGTGGCGGTACATTCAGATTGACTGGAGTTGATACCGCCTCAAGAACGACGCCAAACCCACGCCAGATAAGGCCTACAAGATGAAAATGGCTTGTATTTGCCAGTCAATCCCAACGGCTCTAAATGCTTCCGCTACACATCCGATTCAATGGCAAGTGCAAAACGTCGGCACTTGGCATTTACCCAGCCACCTCACTTAAAGAAGCGAGGGAAAAGCGAGATACGGCCAAAAAGCAAATAGATGGCGGTATCGACCCCAACGAAAATAAGAAAGCCGGGTGTCCACTAGACCGTGGCAAGATCAGGCACACGTCGCTAAGCCGATGCATATCCCGTTTCAGCCATTATCTTAAACCCGCCATGCTTTACCAGGGTATGTTTAGCGCCCATTACAGCAGTGGGTGGGATCAGAAATGTGCGATATACTCTGGCTCACATTTTGGGCCAAGGTAATAGCGGATCGGTTTAACTATATGAATAATCAAAACATCAACGATCAGCTCGAACAGCTGATAAGCATTGGCATTTCCTTGTCATCTGAAATGAATACCGATTTGTTGCTGGAAATGATATTGCAAGGCGCCAAGCAGATCAGCAATGCCGATGGCGGCACTTTATACCGTATTTATGGCAATGCCATAAAAATGGAGATTGTCCATTCTGATAGCCTGGGTATCAAGTTAGGTGGAAGTTCAGGAACTCCAATAAACATGCCTGACATACCTTTGTTTTTCGACGATGGCTCCCCGAACCTGCAAAATGTCGTTAGCTTTTCCATCCATAACAATAAGACCATTAATATTGTCGATGCCTATAACGATCAAGACTTTGATTTTTCCGGGACTAAAGCTTTTGACCGTCAGAATAATTACCACTCGAAATCCTTTCTTGCGGTACCCATGAAAAACCATGAAGGCGACATCATTGGCATACTGCAACTCATCAATTCAATAGACAAAGAAAACCACGGCGTGACCGGTTTTGATGATATTTCGCAGCATATCACCGAAGCCCTCGCCTCCCAGGCGGCTATCGTGTTGACGAAGCAACGTTTAATTGCGGATCTGGAAAATCTGTTTGAATCATTAATTCAGCTCATCGCCACCGCTATTGACGATAAATCTCCGCATACCGGCGGGCATTGCCGCCGGGTGCCGGAATTGACAATGATGCTTGCCGAAGCGGCGCACAATACCCAGCAAGGTTATCTAAAAGACTTTGCGATGACGGACGCTGACCGCTATGAACTTAAAATTGCCGGTTGGCTACATGATTGCGGAAAAATCACCACGCCTGAGTCCGTCATAGACAAGTCCACCAAGTTGCAAACTATTTATGACCGTATAGGGTTGATTGAAACACGTTTTGAAGTTTTAAAGCGTGACCAGGAAATAGCCATGCTTAAGCAACAGATGCTTGCTTTTCAAAATGGGGAAAAACCGGATGCCGGAATTGGACAACGCTATTTGGAAGCCGTTGCCGAAATTGATGAGGATTTGGCATTCATCAGGCAGTCCAATACGGGCGGCGAGTTCATGTCGCCCGAAGACCAGAGCCGGATAAGTTCATTCGGGCAAAAAACCTGGTGTTTAAACGGCGAGCAGCTGCCGCTATTGTCTGAGAATGAAATATACAATTTAAATATTGCCAGGGGCACATTGACAGCGGAAGAACGGGGCATCATTAACCACCATATTGTCGCCACCATCGCCATGCTGGAAAAAATCACGTTTCCAAAACATCTAAAAAATGTCCCCGAATATGCAGGCGGCCATCACGAAAAAATGGACGGCACGGGTTATCCTAAAGGCTTGCGCCGGGAAGACATGTCCATCCAGGCCAGGGCCATGGCAATAGCCGATATTTTTGAGGCCTTAACCGCGAAAGACAGGCCTTATAAGTTAGGCAAAAAACTGTCTGAAGCCTTGGCCATCTTAAAAAAAATGAAAGAAACCCACCATATCGATCCGGATTTATACGATGCTTTCATCAATCAGAAAGTCTATAGACGTTATGCCGAGCAATTTTTGGATGATTATCAAATTGACGTTGACTGACCGTAATGGGATACAGGGCAATGGACAGGCACTTTGGGTATAAACCGCAGTTTCCCATAGCGTGCTAAAATGCAGCTTTGTCAACCTGGCGTTGTAACGTCCCCACTTTATTCAAGGAAATATCATGTCATTACCCCCTAATTTTAATATCTTAAATAGCGATAAAAATGTCGAAAGCTTTTCCGCAGGACAAAAAATATTCGAATCCGGTCAGGTCGGTGAAGAAATGTACTTCGTCAAATCAGGCGAAGTGACTATCGTGTTGGATGGCAAAGAGTTGATTACCCTAGGGGCAGGCGAGATTTTTGGGGAAATGGCATTGATTGACACCAAAATCAGATACGCTAATGCCATCGCTAAAACGGATTGCGAAGTGGTTGCTATTAATGAAAAATATTTCAACTTCTTAGTCCAAGAACATCCTTATTTTGCTTTGAATGTCATGCGGGTATTGGCTGAGCGCTTACGTAAAAAGACTGAATCTTGAACATTTCTGAACTATTTGCTCCGCCGTTTTGGTACAAGCTTATGTTTTTATCGGCAATGTTTGGTGATCCGTCCAGTTGGCGGATCACTTGACGTGCTAATCCGCCAGCCAAGATGAAACACCAATCAACTGGCCCACATTCCAAAAGAGACAGGCCCGCGATGGATGGTTTTGTCTCTTGCCGAAAAATATCGTCACAGCTTGATATGGGCTAAATAATTGGGTCGAAATTTATCCAATTGATTTGAAATTTTGATACGTCGCCCTTCGGGAATTTCAGCCGCAACTGTCATCTGAGGACAGATGAAAGGTGACGAAATTGAATTCATTCCAGGGGAGCTTGTCGGACTATTGATAATCCTGATGGTTTATGATATTGGCTTTCCAGCGACCTATATCAATTTGAAATAGCTGGCTTACCGGATGCGGTTATCCAACCGTTCTTATAATAACTATAGGGCACACAACATGAGTACAGAAGAAAACACCGTCATTTCCGTATTTGACACGCATTTTGAAGCTGATGAAGCCATTAAGGCCTTGAATAAATTTGGTTTTGATATGCAAAAACTGTCTATCATCGGTAAAGGCTACCAAACTGAGGAACATCCGGTAGGTTTCTATACCAAAGGTGACCGTATCAAAACTTGGGGGGGGATTGGGGCGGTTTGGGGAGGGCTATGGGGTTTGCTATTTGCTCCCGCTGTATTTTTTATTCCTGGTATCGGTTTGGTCGCGCTTGCAGGCCCGATTGTCACTACCTTAGTTGCCGCTTTGGAAAGCTCAATGGTAATGGGTGGCCTATCCGCCCTCGGAGCTGCCTTAATCAGTTCCGGGTTGGAAGAAGATGAGGTTGTTAAATACGAAAGGGATCTTATCGCAGACAAATACTTGCTTATCCTGCATGGTACTGAAGAAGAAATCGCCAAGGCCCGTGAATTGCTCGACAGTATGAAAAAAGACCAATCCGTCTAAGCTAAGGGCTTGTTGCCTAAAGGATCCATGGCTTTCATTACCTTTATGGGTGATGCTAATTCTTTGTAGTCGCCTACTGAATTTTATGGCTATGATTAGCTATGTGTTGATGTGGCATTTATCGAAAACGCGGTAAGGCGCAATAATTCTTAGGGTGCGATAGCCGTGTTGCACCCTGTCGATTACGCCTTACCGCGTTGCCTTTCAATTCAGCCCTCCGATAGCCTCAATCAATCGTCCTGTGATTTCATCAAAAAATGGCCGGCGTCCACTTTCATCGGACAAACAAGCCGATTTCAAATCATTAAGCAAACTAAACACCTGCTGATTGTCAGGCGTTGGCCTGCACCGCTCAAGCAATTCTTCAAGCAGGCAACCAAAAGCCCTTACCTCAAGCCGCTCTAAGCCATCGGCAATTACCCTATCATCAGCCGGGTAAAAAGAGGCCGCGCCGAAATCGCCAATCAATGCCCGTCCCTGGCCACAATGCAGAATGTTATGTCCATAAAGGTCGCCATGCATGATCCCTTGCTTATGCAAATGCCAGGCCGCAGAAGCAATGCCATAGGCTATCTGCAACACCACCGGTAAATCGAAGCGGGTTTCTGAAGGGTAAATGTCGCGGGTGCAAGACGCCAAGCTAGGAGGCCCGGCAAGGTTTTTGAATTCCGGACTAATCAGTTCCATCACCAAGCCGCTGACACCCGATGGATGGCCGCTCACCCTGCCGAGCACATTAATGAGATTCGGATGTTGTCCGGCAGTGATGGCGGCCGCCATTTCAGAATGCGGCAAACCATCACTGGTCACTGCGCCTTTGAACAATTTGACAGCAACGCCATAAGCACTATCGCCAGCATGATGGTAGTTAGCATGATGAATAACCCCGGAAGCGCCTTCGCCTAACAGATGCCCAAGTTCCAGGGCATTCCAAGGAATATCAGCAACTGACGAAGCCGTCAGCATCTTGCTTTCCAATTCAGCCCCAAATGGATTTCCAGAATACGCCAGCCACGATAAGCGAGGCAAAGCCAACAACCAGATGGGTAACTCGTTGAGCCGATTAGCGGCAATGCGGATCAATTCAAGCCGCTTGCAGTTGGCCAGGGAGTCCGGTAGCGCTTGGAGATTATTGCCAGCCAACATTAATTTTTGCAACTGGCTGCAATTCCCCATTGCGTGAGGCAGCTCTTCGATCTCGTTATCCGTCAGGATCAACCAACGTAATGGGGCCGGTAGCGCCTTGGCCGATACCTTGCGGATGCGGTTGGCCTTAAAGCCGATCATGCCCAGCTCAGGGCAACGGCCCAGAACCTCAGGCAACTCCGTGAACTGATTGTCAGAGCAGAAAACGATGCGCAGTTTACCCAGTTGCGCAAAATCATCGGGGAGCTCAGAGAGCGCATTGCCGGAGAGGTCAAGAACCTCCAGCGTATCTGCCAGGCCCATAATTTCGCGCGGAAAGCTGGTTAGGCCGCAGGATAATTTCAGATGGCGACTGCCGGCAAGTTCACCGGAGCGGAGCTGGTCGATTGTTTGCATTGCTGAACCTTAGAGGCTACTTGCCGACATTGATTGTCATGTGTTTATGTAGCGTCCATCGCAATTTTTAATACCACTCAGCGTAAGTTTTTAATGATAGCCAATACGCGTTCGTAGTTTTCGGCCTGTTCCGGCGTTTTGATCAATGCCGCCAAGGAACTGGCGATGGCCGCGAGTTGGATGATACGCAGCATTTGCAAATAAGCCGTCTCGCCAAACTTATCCAATGAGGCAGCGAAGGCTTCACTGATGAGGCGGATGCTGTCGGAAAAATCGTTGGTGGTGGACGAATTGTGGCTGGCATCCAGCAGGGCGGCTGACGGGGTGATGAGGAAGGATTTCATCGCCTCTTCAAGTTCCGTTTGGGTTTGTAAAATCTGTTGCGAGCCGGCGGATGGTGCGGCGCTGTCTAGGGTGTACAAGGCTTCCACGCCCATCGTTGTTGCCGCGAGCATGGTCGTGTAACTCTGTTGTTGCGCGTTGACGGCATTATTGGCGGCGTTGGCCAAAGCTTGCGCAATCGCCATGTACAGGTTGGGCGAGCCGGGCGGGGTTTCACTAGGCGTCATCTGTTTGTTGATGGGTTCAGGGAGTTGGGTGCTTGGGTGGTTCTCGGACATGCTGCATTCCTATCGGTAAGGTTGTGGAGGTTAAGCATCGGGTCAATATTGTACCCCTATCTTGCGTTAAAGATCGATATGTCTGCCTAAGGTCATCTGGCAATTATCAAAAGTACGGGGCGTTATAGGAGGTTTAATAAAATCGCCTTTCGGAACCACATTAGCCGATAATATCCGGGCGTCAGGAACCACATTAATGAAGAATGGCTAAAGTATGCGTAATTGTGCTCATTTGCACACCCCAGCGCATCACTTGCAGGCTCTCGACCATTACAGGCGCACAAGTGACAGGTTTAGGCCGTGCTTGAATCGTAATGAGGCTGGCCACTTATGCTTTAGCCATGATGTAAAAATTCAGGCTCCTTTCAAAGGCAAATAAATATCGGTGATCAACTCATGCTCGGGCACGTCCGGAAACAGGTTCAGATAGTGAAAGAAGCAAGGAAAATCACGTAATTCTTCATTGCTTTCCGGCAGCCATATCCCATATAAAAATCGTATCTTGTCGTCCATAGCTTCATGCGGGCCTAAATGGCGAATCACAGCGCAACGCCCGCCCGGGATTATTTTAGTCATGACACTTTGCGGATTCTCCGGCACGTCCGCTTCGACTGAGCCGCAGAGGTCAAATCTGAATTTTTCAGGAGCCGTGATTTTAGGGTCGTCGTAGGCGAGTCCGTAAGTATTGCTGGTTTTCACTGGGGATAATTGGCTGGTCTTGCGCCATTCGATAAATACCCCGACCGAATCGTTCAATGTCTCAACCGCCCCACGATGCTCCAGTACGGCGACTTTGGTTTCTTTAAATTCCACGATGTTTACTTGCATGTTGGTTTTTCCTCTGGGTATGGGTTGCCGATATTTTTCATGCCAGGACTTCCATTGCGGTTTTTTTCTGAATTGTGAGGGTGTCTGACCAAAGGATTTTTTAAATGCGCGGGCAAACGATTCTGGATTTTCGAATTTGGCATCAAATGCAATATCGATAATCCGTAGATTTTGGCTAAATGCCAACTGGTACGATGCTCGTTTTAAACGTATCAACTGGATAAACCTGAAGACATTAATCCCCATATACTCAGAAAATTGCCGGTGGAAGTGATATTTAGAAAATAGGGCAATCTGGCTTAATCGTTCGACAGATAAATCTTTATCAAGGTTGTCCCGGATGTAGCCACATACTCGCTCCATTCTGTCTTCATATGAACTTATCTGCATAGCAAGGCCAGCCATTGTTCCAGTAATCTCTAATATCTCTTCTAGGTGGGGCTTATTCTGCCATACTCCTGAACGGGTATCCTGACCATAATTGCTATTCTAAAAACCGATATTTTCCTGTAGTCGCGGGCTGGGTGATTGATGCAAACTAGCACAATTGGCGGGCAGCGCGTACGCTTGTCACTGCGCAACTTATAAAATCCTGGGGGCGCATTTGAATGCATTTTTGCAAAGTGCAAAGCCAACATAATCCGGCTGTTTTTGATCAACGAACGTCTATAGCTGATGTTACGCAGCCAATAATTTCTGTAGCTCTTCATAAGCCATTTGGTTGGCCTTAATAAGCCGCTTGGCCCGGATGGCGAAATGGTTGCGCTGGTTCCCAAGCTTCAGCTTCACTGCCATTAAGTTAAGGCTTTAATCAAAATAAAACAATTAATTACGAACGAATTTGTAGGTCGGGTTAGCGATAGCGTAACCCGACCTACGATTGATATGCACCGCAAAAATACAACCATAACTGCATGAATATTAATATTTATTTCTTAACTTAATGGCAGTGAAGCTTCAGCTTGGGAACCCAAGTCTCAGAAGCTCTAGATTTGAGAATGACAGAAAGCTAGAGCTTCCACTCCTGCATTCCAAAGCTGGAGCTTGGGAACGAGGCCACCATTACCATTCATTCATTAATCCCCATTATTTTGGAGTATGATTTGACCTTACCTTACCTACAGCATCCCATGCACACTAATGGAGCGTAAACCATGAATACCGTCCTCAAGCCACGTTTTACTGCCGATGATTATCTACAGTGGGAAAGCGGGCAAAGCGAAAAGCACGAATACTTGGCGGGCGAAGCGTTTGCAATGGCCGGGGCGCGGCGCAAGCATGTCGTGGTCAGCCTGAATATCGCCGCCGCTTTTAAGCAAGCCCTATGCGGAAGCGGTTGCCAAACGACATGAAATTACGGGTCGAGCAAGCGGACGCTTTTTTTATCCTGGCGTGACGGTGTCCTGCTCGGCGCAAGACCACCACGCCGGGCTTTATTTGTCCGAACCCAAACTGATTGTCGAAGTCTTGTCCGATGCCACCGCCGCATTTGACCGGGGCGGTAAATTCGCCGCTTATCGCAGTCTGCCGTCGTTACAAGAATACGTCATCGTCGACATCGCCGACCGCTGCGTGGAATGCTTCCGCCGCACTACCGACAATGGCTGGTTGTTGCAGGATTACATCGGCGAACAGGTTTGTCAGTTTACCAGCATAGGAGTCTCGATGGCGTTGGTTGAGGTTTTTGAAGATGTGGTGGTTGAAGGCGGGGATGCTGTGGGGTAGCCAGAGCAATGGCGCTATACCCAAAAGCCGTCTTTCCGGCACCCGCTAGAACGTGATAGCAAATCCCTACCGCCCCGTTGTGATTTGTGGGTAAGCCTTAGTCGGTTACACTCCCGGTGGGTACGGTGATCCAAACGGTGACGTTGTGATTTGTGGGTAAGCCTTAGTCGGTTACACTCGTATTGTTCGCGTAAATGCGCATCATAGAGTTGTGATTTGTGGGTAAGCCTTAGTCGGTTACACTATCACCTAATTTTAATGCGCTGGCCTCGGCGTTGTGATTTGTGGGTAAGCCTTAGTCGGTTACACTAAAATAACCCCCGGGCAATTCTGCCGTGACGTTGTGATTTGTGGGTAAGCCTTAGTCGGTTACACTACCCCATCAATAACCCACTGAAATATAGTGAGTAACCCCCGCTTTTACTGTCAAAAAAGCGAGAGTTGCTCAGGGGGGGGGTTCAATAGGTCTGCGCTTTTTCCCATAAAACACCTCAATTTTTCCAAACTGCTTGTCTGTTATTTTTACAATCCGCACTTCGCCGTCCGGCGGCAACTTCTGCTTCACCCTTTTTACATGCACCTTGGCGTTTTCATCGCTGCTGCTATGGCGCATGTAAACCGAATATTGCATCATTGTATAACCATCATCCAACAAAAAGCCCCTAAATTTGGTGTATTGCTTGCGGGCTTGCTTGGTGTCGGTCGGCAAATCAAACAAAACGATAATCCACATGGAATTTAAGCCGCCAAAGCTCATAACAGTAGTTCACCCCATTCAGGGTAGTTGATTTTCTGATTTTTATCGTCAAACGCCCGCTTAATGTCCGCCATCAGATAATGGCTGGCAACCATCAGTGGCATGGTTTGTTGGTTCCAGCACACCGATTCGCTTAACAGTTTAAGAAAAGGGAGTTTAGTGGTTTGGTTGACTTCTAAAGCGGGGTATTGTTGGCTGAGCTGATAAACGCGCAAGTCCACCCACGGACGAAACGGTTCCATCACATCGTCTGCCAAACATAAACCGTCGTATTGGTTGCTATGTTGCACACCTAAAGCCGGATGCAAGCCGCTGGCGACAATTGCCCGCGCCACCATCGCCCGCATGATGCCATAGCCGTAATTGAGCAAGCTGTTGATGCCTTCGGCATCGGTATCGCGGCGGAACCCATCGCCAAACAATAGCCGCCAGTATTTTTGCGCGGCTTGCGCTTCCAAATTTTCAGGGTCGCCCGCTTTTACGTTTTCGGCAAGCCGCTTTAAAGGCAGAGGGTTTTTGCCGACGTGTTTTAGCACTTGCGCTTGACCGCTGATTTTATGTTTGACAATTTGCTGCCAGACGCGCTTTTTGGCGGGCAAGCTCAGGCTGATTTGTTGCCGGATGATTTTGCTGTGCAAACTATTGCCATCACTGATGGGCAACAGCACCGAATACGGCAAATGCCGCGCGTCGCAAAATACGATGGCGGCGTTGTTTTGCTGGCAACTGATAACCACGGCTTGGGTGATGACTATCGCCGGATGCTGCAAAATCAGCACGCCCAAATCTTCAATCGGTATTTGCGCCACGGTTTTGCCGTTTTTGTCTATCACCAGTTGTTGATGAAGCTGGTGCAAATAGGCTTGCTCGCTAATGTCTATGACGCGCTTAATCATGCGATGACTTTCCCTAAAATATTGAGCTTATGTTTTTGCAAGCCCAATGCCATCAATGCAGGGATCGTTGAATCTTTATCCGGCAATGTCGTTGCTTGGTCTCTCGCTTTATCTTTGGCCTTGTCTTGCGTTTTTGAAGATGCGGCAGTGTGTAGCCTTAGCTGCATCCGTTTATTATGGCTATCTAGGTTTTGCACCCGATAAAATACCCTCTGTCCGCCATTCTCAATACTCACAATGTCATTGATGTGCAAGGCCATCACAAACTCAAATCCCTCACCGTGGTCGTTTTTGGCTATCGGCTGCTTAGGTTTGCCGATGCCTTTGGCACGGTGGCTGGCTTCCATCATGGTGACAAACTCGCCGCTGTATTTGCCGGATTGCTTGTCGCGTAAAATTTCCACATGGTGCAAATTGCCGTAAGCCAGCCATTTGAAGACCTTGCCTTGTTTGTCACGTGCGCCAAATTTGGATTTTTCCAGCTTCGCCAAGGTGGTTTTGGATTGCACAATCCGCACCCGCTTAATCGGCGTTTTGCCGTCTTTGTGCAACACAACATTGCCTTCGGCAAAGGCTTCTTTAGGTTTATTGCCAAAACGTTTTAAATGCTGTTCAACTTGTTCCTTAACGGCTGCATCGTAAATTTTGTCCACTTGGGTAAAATTGCCGTCCAAATTTTTGCGGTTGACGTTGCCAATACCCTCAATAAATCCTGCCCCCGTCACTTCGTGCAATTCACCGCTCAATTTAAGCTGCGGCGCGTGGGCAACAATCACCTGGCTTAAGGCTTGCTGCAAATCTTCACGCAAGCTAGGCCATAGCGGGTCAATGTGGATGTCTTTCATGTTGAGCTGCGATTGTTTACGTTCCAAATCTTTGGCGATGCCTACCAGCGCGGTGTAAAAACGCCGGTCAACACAAGCAATCACCACGGCATCAATGGCATGGTGGCGGTGGTCGCTGCGGTCTTTTGCGTCACCTTCGCCCAGCAAGTTGTTCAAGCCCCATTGATGCCGCACCCACGCGGTGGTGATGCCTTTGCTGACCGATACATCTGCACCCAGTTGTTTGACGTAATCCAAGGCAACACGGCTGATGTAACGGGTGTCGTTGAGCTGGCTGCTGATAAAGTCGCGTTTTTGCACGTCGGCGGCGGTCATGACAAAGCGGTTTTTTTTACTCTGCAATCGTCTGTCCCAGCGTTTGAGGGCTTGGGTGATCTGGTTCCATTTGCTTTCGTCTTTGCCGAAAGCGTCAATCGGTGTTTTTTGGCCTTTAAAGCGGTTTTCTTGGTTGTAACACACCACTTTGTTCATGTACGAATCATCCAGCGATTCGCTGTACGGCAAGATGTGGTCGATTTCTATCTCCGCGCCAAACAAGGTGGATAGGTTGATGGCTTTACCAGAATAGGCACAACGTTGGTCTTGGTCTTTCCAGAGCCGATATTTGATTTTGTCGGTTTTGCCGGGATAGTTGCGTAGCTGCAAATGTGGGTTTTGCTGGCGCATTTCCTGAAATTTGTTGGTCGCCTCGTCATTGGCTTTGGTGTTGGCCTTTTGCTGTTTGTCGTGTTCGGCGTAGCGTTTGGTGTTCATTTCCAAATCCCGCGCCATTTCAATGCGGATGGCATCGGGTTTGCCGTATTCGGCAATGATGGCGTTGATGAGACGTTTCAGTTCATGCAAGCCTTTGTTGACGATGGGATTGGCTGTTTCGGGTGGCGCGGGGAGCTTGGCCAGCGGGATGATCTCTTGCCGCTCGTAGCCATAACCGGCACTGACGCGGGCATCGGAAAAAATCTGCCCTTGTTGCAAAAACGGCAATAAGGCGTTGATGGCTTTAACGGATAAGTTGCTGTGGCCGGGTTCAAACTCCAGCAAGCACAGTTGCACGGCAATGTCAGGCGGTATGTGCCAATGTTTTTCCAAGCGATTTTTAAGCACGGATTTTTTCTGGATGGTCAGTAAATCTTCCACCAGCGCGTGTTGCTGGTCGTCGTTAAAACTGTCCCAAGCCGGAAATACGCGGCAAATTTCACAAGCGGTGATATTGCCTTTGAGCTTTTTGCTGCCGCGTTCTAAGTTGAATTCGATAGTTTTGTCAAAGCCCAGGGCTTTTCTAATCCCTGCAAAGCTGATGCTGGCTTGGTGTTCAAACAATTGCGCTAGCTTGGTTTTTTGCGCTTCGTTCAGGCTTAGCCATTGATCGGTATGGTTTTCAAAATATTGCAAGTTGTTGATGTCTTGCCAGTAGCGGAAACGTTGGCTTTCTAAACGGGCAATATTGGCGCGGGTACGTTTCGGTTCTAGCGAGCATTTGCCAATACGGTCAGCCCGGAGTTTTAGCGGACGCTGGTAAAATATGATGTGGTCGATTTGTTTTTTGGCATCATCGGTCAAAACGGTGTGATAGTTTTGTTGTTTTTCCCAAATTTTATCCAGCTCTTCGTGGTACATTTGACGGTCGGTGCGTAAATGCCCACCATCGTGGCTGCGGTTGCGTTGGCATTCGTGAAGGTCTCGCGTTGCCAGATATTCGCCCAACGTCCGGCAATTAGCAGCGGCGATAACATTTCTAAAATTCTTGATTTGCTCCTTAAACGCACTTTCTTCTTTCGCGCGTTCCGTACTATTATCTTCCTCGTCTTCCAATTCGGCTAACACGGCGAGTACGTCAGGGTCATCCGCCATATCGCCCAACAAGGTCTTACGGTTGCTCAAAAATCCGCGCCGCTGTACCAAATGTAGTAACACACGGCCTAATTCGTAGGTGGTGAGCGGTTCGTCAAGGGCTTTAGCGCGAAGCGGGTACGGGTTGCCGATGGCGTTTAGTTCGATTTCTGGGGTGAAACTGCTTTGCAAGTCATCGGGCAATAATTTCAGGCTGATTAAAAACTTTAGCATCCGCAGTTTGCGTTTGGCGCGTCGTTGCAAGACGCGGCGGGTCAAACGGGCGTTGCGCCTTTTGACGTTTTTCGGGGTTGGCGTTTTTTCTTCAACGGCTTTAATAAAAATCCGGCTGCCAATATTGATAATCCGGTTGGGTTTGCCGTCTTCTTCCGCCAATAACGCCCAACCGATGGAGTTGCTGCCTAGATCCAGACCTAAAACTTTCTTGCCCATGATTTCCCCTACTGTATAATCGGAGCCTCAGTGTAACCGACTAAGGCCTATTTGCTTTTCATACCAATGTTGTAATTTGCATGGTGCATTTTATACCAATGAGATTCTTCGTAGGCACCGCTTCTACGCGACCACAGCCCTCGCAAGGTAAAACCTAAGGGGGCTTTTTTATGCCTATAAGGAAAGTTTTGAGGTGATGTATTGCAGTTGGCTCATAGGATAAGCCTTGCTGGGTTGTGAGTGAAGGTAAGGATATAAATCCTAGTCGTCACTTTGATGAGTGGGTTTTTTCCAAAATTACGGCAATTATTGTGGAAATTTTGTATCTGCCAAATATTGGCGATTTGGTCATACTATAGAATAAAATCGGTTACATACTGGTTACTTATCAAACAAAAAATAAATTCGATAGTAACTGTAAATATATAACCGATTGTTTATATTGGTGGGGCGTGAGAGACTCGAACTCTCGACCCAAGGATTAAGAGTCCCTTGCTCTACCAACTGAGCTAACACCCCAAGATCTTGAAGGGGGCAAATTGTAATCGAAATCGTCTGGCTTGTATATGCGCGTTTCGATTTAGATGTGTTTAGGCGTTTCCAATTAAGGTTCAAATGGCTTCAGAAACAGGTTTAATGACCTTCCGATAACGCCAAAACCCTCAACAACACCGCTTCACGCCTTGCCATTGCCCATCTTGCCATTGTTTAAAAAACTCCGCCTTACTTAAGGGCGGGTTTTCCGCATCGGCATGGTGCCGGGCGTAATGGCGCAGATACCGTTCATAAGCGTCATCGCCAGACAATTGGCGCACGCCACGCCAAAACACTTTGAGGTGCTTCAACATTAGTCCCTCACCCATTCTTCAACTAAACGGCTAGGGATGTGCGGCGACTCGGTCAACGGCGGCACGGCTTTTCCGGTTAGGTAACGGCTGCACACCCGCAACATATCAAACACAATTAGCCATAGCAGGCTGACAAAAGCGATACTGATATAAGCATCCAAATGCAGGTTAAAAATCAGTTGCGGGGCGGTGGCGGCCTTTTCCGGCGGTAGGCTGCCGCTGGCCAATTTGTCGGCCATGTCGTTGGCGGCGGCGAAGAAGCCGATACGAATATCCTCGCTGGTAAGTTTTTGCCAAGTGGCGGTGCTGGTGATGATAATTAGCCAAGCCAGCGGCAAGCCCGTCACCCAAGCAAATTTCAGCTTGTCGGATTTCACCAGGATTGCCGTGGACACGCACAAGGCGATCGCCGCGAGCATTTGGTTGGCGATGCCGAACAGCGGCCAGAGGATGTTCACGCCGCCATTCGGGTCGATCACGCCGATGTACAGGAAATACCCCCAACCGGACACCACCAACGCGCTGGTGATGAGCGCGGATGGTGCCCATGACGTCTCGCCCATTTTTGGCCAGATATTGCCGAGCATATCCTGCAACATGAACCGCCCGACCCGTGTTCCGGCATCCAGCGTGGTGAGGATGAAAATCGCCTCGAACATAATCGCGAAGTGGTACCACACCGCCAACATGCCTTGCCCGAACGCGCTGCCGAAAATGCTTGCCATACCCACAGCCAAAGACGGTGCGCCACCGGTACGCGCAAACAAGGTCGTTTCGCCCATTTCCTTGGCCAGTATCTGCATTTGCTCGACTGAAACCGGAAAGCCCCAAGACGAGATTTTCGCCACCGCCTCTATGGCCTCCTTACCGACGACACCCGCCGGGCTGTTTATGGCGAAGAACACGCCAGGATCCAGCACGGTGGCGGCGATCATCGCCATCATCGCCACGAACGATTCCAGTAACATGCCGCCGTAGCCGATGGTGCGGATGTCACGTTCGTTTGATAACAGTTTGGGGGTGGTGCCGGATGCGACCAAGGAATGGAAACCGGAGATCGCCCCGCAGGCAATGGTGATGAACACGAACGGGAACAATTTGCCGCCGAAAATCGGCCCGGTGCCGTCAATGAATTGGGTGACCGCGGGCATTTTTACGGTCGGTTGCAGGACGATGATCGCCACCGCCAGCAAGGTGATCGTGCCCAGTTTCATGTAAGTGGACAAATAATCACGCGGCGCAAGGAGCATCCAGACGGGCAAAATCGCCGCCGCAAAACCATAAGCCATAATCCACCATGCCAAAGTCAAGCCTTCATGGTCGAACCAGGTGCGCATGACCGGATGATGGTCTATCCAACCGCCTGCCGCCACCGATAACAACAACAAGGCCACGCCGATTGCCGAGGCCTCCAGCACTTGCCCAGGACGGAAATGGCGCATGTAAAAACCGATGATGATGGCGATGGGGATTGTGGCCGACACGGTGAATGTCCCCCACGGGCTGTGTTTCATGGCATTGACGACCACCAAACCCAACACCGCGATCAGGATGATCATGATCGTAAACGTCGCAAGCAATGCCGCCGTACCGCCCAGTGCGCCAAGCTCGTCCCGCGCCATTTGCCCCAGGCTTTTGGCGTCACGGCGGGTGGACACGAACAAGGTCACCATATCCTGCACACAACCGCCCAAGACCGAGCCGAACAAAATCCATAGCGTCCCTGGCAGATAACCGAATTGCGCCGCCAAGGTCGGCCCCACTAAAGGCCCGGGGCCGGCTATCGCGGCAAAATGGTGCCCGAACACGATCCATTTATTGGTCGGCGTAAAATCATGGCCGTTGTCCAGCCGTTCTGCTGGCGTGGCGCGGGTTTCATCCACCGCCAACACTGTCGCGGCGATCCATGCGGCATAAAACCGGAACGCGATCGCATAGACACATAAGGCGGCGGTGACAAACCATAAGGCATTGATGCTTTCGCCCCGTTGGATGGCAATGCCACCGATTGCCGACGCACCGATGATGGCTATGGTTAGCCAGATAAGTGTTTGTTGGAGGTTTTTCATAGGAGTTGCCCGTAGGTTGGAATTCTGAAAGTTACCGGAGCGTAACTTGTTTGATCAATGTTCTGTGGAATTGCGAGGAGCCAAAGCAATCCGGCCCTTTGTGTGGCTTAAGGCATAGTTTACGATGAATGCCCGGCCTTTTGCACCCCCCCCTTTGAAAAGCAGCCGTTTAGCGGGCTCCAGCAGGGAAGGGGGCTGTTGGCCCCATTGGAATACTGCCGGAATGCCTTAAGGTGGGTGCCGCCGCCGCTTGGAAAGCGTGGTGAAAGCCAAATTGTCCAAATTTGCCGCCCCAAAAGGGGCTGTCTTCCTGTCCGCTACCCATTGGGCTGGGGCGGCCTGGCTACACAAGGCACACGAACAGTGCCGGGCGGGCCAGGAAAACTGTTGGTGGTGCCAGGAAAGTGATCCTGCTCAGTCACCCCCAAAGCCAGGATAATTGGCTGGCGACGGCTTCCTAAAAAACGGGAAGTGGGTCATCCTGAGGTTGTGCCCACCAACCCTGGAACTACGGCTTATTCGGGCTTATGGGGAAGAAAATTATATTGCCGCCCTTTCCTTACACGCTGTAACATGCCCGCTTCCCATCCATCCACGGCTGATTGTTTATGAAAGCAGGTAGCGAAACCATTAAAAGGCGTTATGACCGTATAGCCCCGTATTTTGATATTTTTGAATCAGTTATCGAAGGCTTATTGTTTAAGAGATTGCGCAAAAAGCTCTGGGAGCGGGTGGAGGGCTATCATGTCCTTGAGGTCGGTGTCGGCACGGGCAAAAATTTCGATTATTACCCGGGTTATGCCCGTATCACCGCAATCGATTTTAGCCCGGGCATGCTTAAACAGGCGGAAAGGCAGCGGGAGCGTAAAAAAGTTGTGGTGGATTTGGAACTGATGGACGTGCAGTCTTTGTATTTTGCCGATAACAGTTTTGATACCGTGGTCGCAACTTTTGTGTTCTGTTCCGTGCCCATGCCCTTAAAAGGTTTGAAAGAATTGCACCGTGTTTGCAAACCAGGAGGGCAGGTGTTGCTGTTGGAGCATGTGTTAAGTTCAAGGCCGTGGATGGCATGGTTGATGAAAAAGTTGAACCCCTTGGCGCTACGTTTGTTTGGGGCGAATATTGACCGTAATACCGTCAAAAGCGTCAAAGCCTGCCCGTTCGTGTCAGTACGGGTGGATGAGGGTAGCGGGGATATGGTTAAATTGATTGAAGCCAGGAAGTAGTTTTCAAAAGGGACAACATCCTTGGACGGGATATTGTCCCTAAGGCTGTTAATGCTTGTTTAGGTTTTCATACAGGCGTAAATATGCTTGCGCACTTTGCCGCCATGTAAAATCTTTACGCATGGCATTGACCTGCATCTTTCGCCACTGCTCAGGCATGTTATAGAGCAACATCACCCGTTTGATGGCTTCCAGCAAGGAGCCCGAATGGGCATCATTGAACACGATGCCGCTGGCCGTGCCATTGGCCAGGGTTTCCGTTGAGGTGTCGATGACGGTATCCGCCAAGCCCCCGGTTTTCCTGACGATGGGGATGGTGCCGTAGCGTTGGCTGTACATTTGGTTTAAACCGCAGGGTTCAAAACGGGACGGCATCAGGAAAATATCCGCCCCCGCTTCAATCAGGTGCGCGAGGCTTTCATCGTAACCCAGCCTGATGGCGATCTTATCGGGGTATAGCTCCGCCAAATGTTGCAGGCGGATTTCGACGCTTTTGTCGCCACTGCCCAGCAAGACGAACTGCATCGGCATATTGACCATTTCCGGTAAACAATCCAGCACCATGTCTATGCCTTTTTGTTCAACTAAGCGGCTAATCAGGCCAAACACCGCCACATTTTCATTAACGGGCAGTTGGACACGATGTTGCAATTCCGTTTTGTTGCGGACTTTGTCATGAACAGAATCGGCGTTATAGCGTTGGTGGATATAACCATCGGTCTCGGGGTTCCATTGGTCGGTGTCAATGCCATTGATGATGCCGATCAAGTTGTCTTTGCGGTGGCGTAACAAGCCTTCCAGGCCATAGCCAAAAGCCGAGGTTTGGATTTCCTGTGCGTAGGAGGGGCTGACGGTGGTGATGCAGTCGGCATACGCCAGGCCGCCTTTAATGAACGACAACATATTATGGAATTCCAGGCCTTCGGGGTTCCACAACTGTCCCGGGACATTCAGCGTGACCATGCGGCTGGCGGAAAACAGGCCTTGATAGGCAAGGTTATGTACCGTGAACACGGTCGCAGGACGGTCTTTTTCCAAAGACAAGAGGGCTGGCACCAAACCGCTTTGCCAGTCGTTACAATGGACTATGTCAGGTTTCCAGTGTTGGCCGATTTTGTCCATTGCGCAAATCACCGCAATCCGGCAAAAAAAGGAAAAACGTTCGGCATTGTTGGGCCAGGGGTTGCCTTCTTCGTCCGTATAAGGGTTGCCCGGATAATTAAAAAATTCATGGCAATCGACTAGCCAGACCGGAATGGAGCTGTCCGGAAGGCGGGTTTCCAAAATCTTAATGTCCATGTTGTCCACACGCATAGAAAACAAGGTGTGGACATCATTGTTGAGCTTAAGCCCCTGGTAATTGGGTATGATCAGGCGGACATCTTGTGACAATTCCGCCAAAGCTTTCGGCAGGCTGCCCGACACATCGGCAAGCCCCCCGGTTTTAATTAAAGGATGTGCCTCGCTGGTGACAAACAGTATTTTTTTCATTATAGCTTCCTGAGCGTGATCGGTTTTTAGAGTTTTAAAATCACGCCTCCTAAGGGGGGTAAGGTCAGGTTGATGGAGTGGGGGAGGTTCATCCACGGTTTGGGTTCTGACGTAACCACACCGTTACCGGCGTTGGTGCCTGCATAATAGGTCGAGTCGGAATTGAAAATTTCCGTGTAGACACCTTCCTTAGGCACGCCAATACGGTAGTCTTGGCGGGTGACCGGCGTGAAGTTCAGGACGATGCATAATTCTTCATCGCCACTTTTGCGCCGGAAACTGATGATGGACTGTTGGACATCATGGCAGTCTATCCATTCAAAGCCCAGATAATCAAAGTCATGCTGGTATAACGCCGGTTCGGATTTATACAGCTGGTTCAAATCTTTGACCAGGGTTTGTATGCCTTGGTGATACTCATATTCCAGCACATACCAATCCAGGACTTTGTTAAAGCTCCATTCGGTGCCTTGACCGAATTCACAGCCCATGAACAACAGTTTTTTGCCCGGATAGGTGTACATCAGCGTGTACAGCAAGCGCAGGTTGGCAAAGCGTTGCCATTCATCCCCCGGCATTTTGTTCAATAGCGAACCTTTGCCATGCACGACTTCATCATGGGAGAAAGGCAAGGTGAAGTTTTCGGTGAACGCATAGAGCAGACCAAAAGTCAGCTGGTCATGATGGTGCATGCGATGGATAGGATCCAGGCTCATATAAGCCAAGGTGTCGTGCATCCAGCCCATGTTCCACTTCATCGAAAAACCTAAGCCGCCCGTCCAGGTAGGGCGGGTGACTTGCGGCCAAGCGGTGGACTCTTCGGCCATGACGACGACGCCAGGGTGCTGTTCGTGCATGACCGCGTTCAGTTCCCTGATAAAGTCGATGGCTTCCAGGTTCTCGTTGCCGCCGTATTTGTTGGGCACCCAGTCATTGTGTTTCCGTGAATAATCCAGGTACAACATCGACGCGACCGCATCGACGCGTAGGCCGTCGAGATGGAATTCTTCAAGCCAGAACATGGCGCTGGCAAGCAGGAAGTTCCTGACTTCATTGCGGCCATAATTGTAGATCAGCGTGCCCCAATCACGATGCTCGCCTTTGCGCGGGTCTTCATGTTCATACAGGGCGCTACCGTCAAAACGGGCGAGGGCGAAGGCATCTTTCGGAAAGTGCGCGGGTACCCAATCGAGGATGACCCCGATGCCCTGTTGATGGCATTGGTCAATAAAATAGCGGAAATCGTCGGGGCTGCCATGGCGGCTGGTCGGTGCGAAATAGCCAGTGGTTTGGTAACCCCAAGAGGCATCTAGCGGATGTTCGGTTACAGGCAGCAGTTCGATGTGGGTAAAGCCCATTTTTGAAACGTAGGCTATGAGCTGTTCGGCCAATTCCCGGTAGTTTAAGAAATTGCCTTGGTCGTCACGTTGCCATGAGCCCAGATGCACTTCATAAATCGCTATGGGGGCGTGTAACCAATCATAATTGCTACGGTCTGTCAGCCATTGTTGGTCATGCCACGTGTAGTCGCCTTCGTTGGCGACGATGGAGGAGGTGCTAGGCCGGAACTCAAACTGTTGCCCGTAAGGGTCGGTTTTCAGCAAAAGCTGGTGGGTTTTCGCATTTAGGATTTCGAACTTATAAAGGCAACCGATGGTTAATCCAGGTATGAAAATCTCCCAGATACCGCTGCCCCCCAAGTTACGCATGGGATTGCAACGCCCGTCCCAACGGTTGAAATCGCCGACGACGCTGACGCGGCCCGCATTGGGCGCCCAAACGGCAAACAACACCCCGTCAATGCCGTCGATGGTGTGTAAGTGCGCACCTAGTTTTTGGTAAATATGCCAATGCTTGCCTTGGGCAAATAAATGTTGGTCAAATTCGGGCAATTGCGGCCCGAAGGTGTAGGGGTCGTGGTTTTCGTGGGCGTCACCGTCTTTGTCCAGCCAAGACAGGCGGTAATGCGCTGGCAATCCATTGTTTTTATCAATATATTCAAAAAAATCCGTGCCGGGTATCCGGTCAAGTTTAGCGCCGTTATCAGCAAAACTGACGGATTCCGCATGGGGTAAATAGACTTTAATTTTTGTCTGGTCATTAACGGTATGGCGTCCCAGCACGGAAAAAGGGTCATGGTGTTTGGCTGCTATAATTTTTATAGAATCGGCGTCAAGTGTATTGATTGCTTGTTTTTTCACTTTGCTTTGCCTCGATTTAGTAGAATAATGGTCAAGTAAATGTTACCAAAATAAAACAATAATTGTGAATCAATTCCACTTGGAGATGAAAATGTCGGCATCAAGTCCAAAAAAGCACGATCTTAACATCCAGCACTTAACCCGAAATACGATTGCCTTGATTCTTGCGGGTGGGCGTGGTTCTCGGTTGATGAATATGACCGATTGGCGGGCCAAACCCGCTGTGCCGTTTGGCGGTAAATTCCGTATCATTGATTTTCCTTTGTCCAATTGCGTCAATTCGGGGATCCGCAAAATTGGTGTCCTGACGCAATACAAGGCAGATTCACTGATTAGGCATATCCAGCAAGGTTGGGGGTTTTTACGTGGTGAGTTTGGGGAATATGTCGATTTAATGCCCGCCCAGCAACGCCATGACGAAGACTCTTGGTATAAAGGCACGGCGGATGCTATTTTTCAGAACATCGACATCCTGAGGACACGCAAACCAGAATATATTCTGGTATTGGCGGGTGACCACATTTACAAAATGGATTATGGTTCCATGTTGGCGGATCATGTCGAGAAAAATGCCGACTTGACTATCGGGTGCATTGAGGTGTCGTTGGAAGACGCCACTGCCTTTGGGGTGATGGACGTTGATGCGAACCGCCGGGTCAAGGCTTTCGTTGAAAAACCCGCCAACCCGCCCGTCATGCCAGGCCGCACCGACACCGCCCTGGCGAGTATGGGCATTTATATTTTTAATGCCAGTTTCCTGTTTGAACAATTGCTGAAAGATGCCGACACCAAAGGTTCGTCGCATGATTTTGGCAAGGACATTATCCCGTCCGTGATTGACAAATATGTTGTCAACGCCTACCCGTTCTTGGATTTGCAAAGCGGTGAGCAAAGCTATTGGCGTGATGTCGGTACGATTGATGCTTACTGGGCCGCCAATATGGAATTGATTGGCGTCAACCCCAATTTGAACTTATACGACAATACGTGGCCGATCTGGACACATCAGGCGCAAACCCCGCCCGCCAAATTTGTTTTCGACGATGATGACCGGCGCGGCCAGGCGGTGGACTCCATGGTTTCAGGAGGTTGTATTGTCTCCGGTGCCAAGGTCAGGCATTCGTTGCTATTCACCAATGTGCGCGTAAACTCTTATACCACCTTGCAAGATACGATCGTTTTGCCTGACGTGAACATCGCCCGCCATTGCCGTATTACCAAAGCCATTATTGAAAGGGGCTGCGAAGTCCCCGAAGGCACTATCATCGGCGAAGATAGGGCCGCCGATGAAAAACGCTTTCATGTCAGTGCCGGCGGGGTTGTGTTGGTGACGCCTGATATGCTGGGCCAACGTTTGCATTATGTCAGATAAATAGCCCGCGCATTGTAAGGGGCTGGCTAAGACAGGACGGGCTGGTTTTTTAACGGGTAAGCAACGGGAAACATTTGTGAAATTAGTATTATGCTGGCATATGCACCAGCCTGAATATCGAGATTTACAGACTGGTGAATTCAAGTTGCCGTGGACTTACCTACATGTTATTAAAGATTATGTGGACATGGTCGCCCATATTGAGGCGGTGCCTAGGGCGAAGGCCGTCATTAATTTCGCGCCCATCTTGCTGGAGCAGATTGAAGAATATGCCAAGCAGATCAATGTCTACTTACATGACCGTGTGGCCATGACAGACCCGTTGCTGGCGGCATTGGTCGACGTCAGCATCCCGGCCGACCCTGAAGAACGTTTGCGGCTGATTAGGGAGTGCTTGCGGGCTAACCGTGAACGGCAGGTCAACCGTTACCCCGCTTACAAGAAATTGGCGGAAATGGCTGATTGGCTTGAGCATCACTATGACGCCTTGATGTATGTCAATTCACAATACCTTAGTGATTTGCTGGTTTGGTACCATCTGGCCTGGATGGGGGAAACGGTAAAATTGACCGATAGCCGGATCAAACATTTGCTTGATAAAGGGTCGGGCTATACCTTGCATGACCGGATTGAGATAGTCGAAGTCATCGGCGATTTGTTGGCAAATGTGATCTGCCGCTATAAGGTGCTGGTAAAAAAAGGCCAGCTTGAATTGTCGGTCACCCCTTATGCACATCCGATCATGCCGCTCTTGCTGGATTTGCAGGTCACCCAAGAAGCCATGCCCAACTCGCCTATGCCCGAGTTATCAGCTTATCCCGGGGGTGAAGACAGGGTGGCTTACCATCTTGATAAAGGCATACAAGTCTTTAAACGCTTTTTTGGTTTTAAACCCAAAGGCTGCTGGCCTTCCGAAGGTGGCGTCAGTGCCAGGACTTTGAAAATATTGGGGGATTTTGGGTTTGAATGGACGGCGAGCGGCGGCAGTGTCCTCGGTAACAGCTTGCATCTTCCTGAAAACGAAAAACCACTGAGTGTCCATTACCCGTTCAAACTTAAAAAAACCAATATCACCTGTTTTTTCCGGGATGATGGTTTATCCGATCTGATCGGTTTTGAATATTCAAAATGGCATGCCGATGATGCGGTGGCGGATCTGATCCGCCATTTGGAAAATATCGCCGCCAATGAGCCGTGTGACACGGTGGTGTCGATTATCATGGATGGTGAAAATGCTTGGGAATATTTCCCGGAAAACGGTTACCATTTCTTGAGCGCTTTATATAAACGCTTGGCTTTGCATCCGGCAATTGAATTGACAACCTTTTCCGAATGCCTAAAAAGCAAGGTGGCCATTAAACCCTTATCGCGGATGGTGGCTGGCAGTTGGGTGTATGGCTCGTTTTCAACATGGATAGGTGATGCCGATAAAAACCGTGGTTGGGATATGCTGGGCGATGCCAAAATTGCGTTTGACCAAGCCGTGGCGGCCAAACGCCTATCCGCCAAGCAGCTTAAGGCCGCTGAGATACAACTGGCGGTTTGTGAAGGCTCCGATTGGTTCTGGTGGTTTGGCGATTATAACCCCGGTGAAGCGGTCAGCAATTTTGAAAAACAATTCCGCTTGAATCTGGCTAACCTACACCGCTTGCTAGGCGAGCAACCCCCCTCTTATTTGTCCCTGTCATTCACACAAGGTTCTGGAGCTCCGGCAATGGGCGGGGCGATGCGTCCAGGCGTTGAATTTTAATTTAAACACACTGTAACTCGAGACACGCTACCTTGAAACTTTCAGCGAATGATATTTTAAACAAACGCCGTGCTGGCGTACTATTGCACATCACGTCTTTACCCGGTGCTGGCCGTACCGGTGACTTGGGGCAGGATGCGTATTATTTTGTGGATTTCCTGCATAAAGCAGGCATCACTGTTTGGCAGACCTTACCTTTGGGCATGACCCATGCTGATGGCTCACCTTACCAATGTTTGTCCGCCCATGCCGGCAACCCCGAACTGATCAATATTGACTGGCTAGTCAATCAGGGATGGTTAAAGCTGTCCGAAAAATGCGAAGACTGCCAGGAGACTGACAAGTTTAATAAAAGCTGCCTGGTCACTAAAGCTTATAATGGTTTTATAGGGCGTGCTTCCCAATATGATAAAGACGGCTTTGCAAAATTTTGCCAGGAAAAAGCTTTTTGGTTGGATGATTTTGCTTTGTTTTTGGCTTTAAGGGTTGAATTTGACCGGAAATGTTGGAACCAGTGGCCTGATTGTTTCAAGGAGCGCGACAACAAAGCGATCAAAGAAACCCGTAGCCGTTTAAGCCATTCAATTGATTGTATAAAATTTGAACAATATGTTTTTTTCCGCCAATGGATGGCGTTAAAGGCATATGCTAACGAAAGGGGCGTGTTGATGTTTGGCGACATCCCTATTTTTGTCTCTTACGACAGTGCCGATGTTTGGGCTAACCGCGATGTTTTTAAACTCGATGACTCCGGTGAAATGTCAGTGGTCGCCGGTGTCCCGCCGGATTATTTTTCCGAAACCGGGCAACGTTGGGGGAATCCGCATTATAACTGGACGTTTTTGAAAAAAACGGGTTTCAACTGGTGGCTAGAGCGCATGCATACCCAGTTGGAGCAGTTTGACATACTGCGTATCGACCATTTTCGTGGCTTGGAAGCGGCTTGGGAAATCCCCGCCAGTGAACCTACTGCGAAACAGGGTGAATGGGTGAAAGCGCCGGGTAAAGCCTTATTGAATGCGATCAAAGCCGATTTGGGCTCCATTCCCTTAGTTGCGGAAGATTTGGGCATAATCACTGACGAAGTCATTGAGCTCAGGGATGAATTTGGTTTGCCAGGCATGAAAATTTTGCATTTTGCTTTCGGGGGCGGGGCGGACAATCCTTATTTGCCCAATAATTACATAAAAAATTGTGTTGTTTACACGGGCACACACGACAACGACACGACCATAGGATGGTCTGGACAGTTGGGTGTTGATGAGAAAAAGCACGTGTATGAATACTTGGGCAACCCTTTGGCCACCCTACATTGCGCATTGATCCAGGCGGCGTTGGCATCTGTGGCAAATCTTGCCATCATCCCCATGCAGGATATCTTGGAACTAGGTTCTGACCACCGTATGAATACCCCGGGCACTACCGAAGGCAATTGGCGGTGGCGCTTCCAATGGGAGCAGTTGACTCCAGAACGTGCCGACCGGTTGGCGCATTTGGTGGAATTGTTCAACCGGAATTGAATGCTAGCTTTCGATTAAACCAGTTTTTTCTGACATAAATTATAGGGTTACGGATCATATCGCGTCCACGAAAGGGCTTTCATGTGCTTTTCGTGGGCTTCCTGATTTCCTGCCTTAAGTTGCCGCGCATCGGCTTCACTTCCCCGTAGACGCCCCCCGCCTTCCATGACTGAGCAAGACAAACTTTTCAAATATATCACCCGAGTCGAGGATTTTGCCTTTGATGAGCGTGTCGCCCATGTCTTCGATGACATGGTTTCACGGAGCGTGCCTTTTTACAACGAAATCCAACGTATCCAAGCTGATTTGATTATGGACTTCCTGCCAGATGCCGGGGTTGTTTGTGATTTAGGTTGCTCAACGGGGACGACCATTGGGCACCTTATCGGCCATCCACGCTGCCCTGATAACGCCTTGTTCATCGGTTTTGACAATTCTGAACCCATGCTTGAAAAAGCTAAAGCGAAATTATCGGCGCACACCGCCACTGGGCAAGTATCCCTAAGGTTGGGGGATTTGGGTAATCTTAGGAATTTACCGGATTGCGATGTTGTGATCCTCAATTGGGCTTTGCAATTTGTCCGCCCGATTGACAGGGAGCTATTGTTAAAGGCTATTTTCCACGCACTTAAGCCGGGCGGCATTCTGTTGCTATCTGAAAAAATTCTCGTTAAGGACACCCTGTTGAACCGCTTGTATATCGACCATTATTTGGAATTCAAAAAATCACAAAGCGGCTATACCGACATTGAAAACCAGCGCAAACGTGAAGCGCTGGAAAACGTGTTGATCCCTTACCGATTGGATGAAAATATGGCGTTATTAGAACGAGCCGGGTTTACGCACTGGGACACTTTTTTCCAGTGGTTTAATTTTGTTTGTATGATTGCGGTTAAGGGGTAGTTTTGGAGACAGAAATTGTTTGCGCTTATGTTCGCCGCTGAAATGAGAAAATTGATGGCCGGTTTAGTTGTGTCCCCCTGGGCTTGATCTGTTTATGGCGGGGCTTGTTGGCAGTAAAAAAGGAAGGCCTAACTTTTCAGGATCAACCTGGGCTTATTTGGCAACGGGGGGCACTGCCAGAAAATCTGAGTTGCATAGCTTTTTAGGCTTATAGGGGCTTATTTTTTCGGATGCAATCAGTTCTTCAAGCAGTTTCAATTGCTTTTCAATGTCAAGATTCATGTCAATACCCCGAAAATCTGGGAACGCGTAATTCCACCATCCAATAGTCAATAGCTGTTCAATGATCCGTTCAGGAAATCTAAATTTGATCAGCTTAGCTGGCGAGCCGCCGACAACAGCATATGCTGGGACATCTTTTGTCACAAGTGAGCCAGCACCCACGACAGCACCAGTCCCAATTGTGATGCCTCGTCCGAGCGTGACATCTGCGCCTATCCACACATCGTTTTTGATGATGGGGGCGGGTTTGGTCGAAGCATGCCCGGCGGCCATAAAACCTTTTCCAAAATCCTCGACCGCTTGAAAGAGCATCTGGAAATTGGGATCGTAAGTAAAAGATGAAGTGGACAGACGTCCTAACGGATGATTTACGCCCATGACTTTAACCCCAGTCGCTATGGAACAGTATCTTCCGATTTTTATATCCATTGGCAGTGATGACCACGAATAAGAAAATGATCCCATTGACCAAACGTGATGGCCGGTCAGATAAGCGACATATGGCTCAATTTGCACATGTGGAGGCCAACGGAGCTCCTGGGCCGCTTTAAGTCTTGACGTGTTTGTCAGGTATTGGAAATAAATCCGGTTTTCTGCCAACCAGTTTAACTTGGGCTCATCTAGCAATATTGTGGTCATAAATTTATATGTTTGAAAATCAAATTATTAACTGGCTAACCATGTAATCTGTGGAATTGCATATTAACTAGAATCAATATCATGCAATGTGCCACCTACATCAATGACCCGTATCCCTGGGGATTTTTGCTCTGCCAATTCCAAGTGTCTGCAACCATATCATCCAGGTTTTTTTCCGCTTGCCAGCCTAATTCTTGTAGCGCCCGTTTAGGGTTGGCGAAACATTCCGCCAAGTCCCCGGCCCTGCGTCCGACTATTTGATAGTTTATGGCCTTACCTGTGACGCGTTCAAAAGCTTGGATCATTTCCAATACGCTATAGCCGCGGCCGGTGCCGAGGTTATAGGCTTTGCAGCCACCCGGGCCAAACGCGTCGCTGTCTAATGTCTCAATGGCTTTGATGTGGCCTTTGACCAGATCAACGACGTGGATGTAATCGCGGATGCCGGTACCGTCAGGGGTCGGGTAGTCGTTACCAAACACTGATAATTGCGCCAGTTTGCCGACGGCGACTTGGGAGATATAGGGCATCAGGTTATTGGGGATGCCATTGGGGTCTTCGCCGATTAAACCGCTGGCATGCGCGCCTATCGGATTGAAATAACGCAACAGGGCGATTTTCCACGGGGACGGATCTTGGTTGATGTGGTCGGCCGCGGATAAGTCCCGCAAAATATCCTCGATCATCGCTTTCGAACGGCCATAAGGGTTGATCGCGCCTAAGGGGAAGTCTTCGGCGTATTGCGGGGTATCAGATTCGCCGTACACCGTTGCCGAAGAGCTGAACACCAAGCGCTTGACCCCCGCCGCCTGCATGGCTTCGGTTAGCACAAGTGTCCCATAGACATTATTGTGATAATACAGGTGGGGTTTGGAGCAGGACTCGCCAACCGCTTTTAAGCCGGCAAAATGGATGACCGTATCAATTGGGTTTTGGTCAAAAATTTCGTCCAAGGCGGCTTTGTCACGAATGTCGGCCTGATAAAACTTCAAATTTTTGCCGGTTATTTGCTGGACGCGTGCCAATGACTCGGTTTTGCTGTTGGATAAATTATCGGCCACAACGATGTCATATCCGGCTTGCAACAGTTCGACACAAGCATGGCTGCCAATGTAACCCGCGCCACCAGTCACCAGGATTTTTTTCTTGGGCATCATTTGGGTTTCCGGATTTTAAGTTTGATCAAATGGACGCGGCGGTTGTCCGCGCGGATGACTTCAAAACGCAGGTCACCGACGACAAGGCTTTCCCCTTTTTTGGGCATGTGCTCAAGCTGGCTGACGATGAAACCGCCAACGGTGTCATACTCATCAGTGGCCAGATGTGTCGAAAAGTGTTCGTCAAACTCTTCTATCGGTGTCAAGGCCTTAATGATGTATTCATGCTCGTTGCGCTTAAAAATATAACCTTGGTCTTCATGGTCATCGTGCTCGTCTTCAATATCGCCGACGATTTGTTCCAGAATGTCTTCAATGGTCACTAATCCGGCGGCTTGGCCATATTCATCAACGACTATCGCCATGTGGTTGCCGTTAGTGCGCAACTCTTTGAGCAATATGTTCAAGCGTTTACTTTCCGGGACCACGCAGGCCGGGCGCATGATTTGCTGGACGGTGAGTTGTTTGTTCTGCAACACGTGGTTGAGGAGGTCTTTGGCCAGCAATACGCCAACCACTTTGCTACGGTCATCTTCAATGACCGGATAACGGGAATGGCAAAATTCGATGACGAGCGGAAAGATGGCCTCCAGTTCGGCTTCTTGGGGGACAACCACCATTTGTATGCGCGGTATCATGATGTCCCTGACGCGCATTTGTGACACTTGCAAAACCCCCTCGATCATCGCCAGGGCGTCAGTGTCCAATAAGTCATTTTCGCGGGCCTCCCTTAATATTTCCTTGAGGTCTTCCAGGTCTTGTGGCTCTCCGCTGAGTAAGTGGCCAAGCTTTTCAACCCAGCTTTTATGCGGAGAGTGTCTACTAGGAGGGTGGTCATCGCTCATGGTCTATTACCTGTAAATAAGGATTAGGAATATTCAATTTTTGCAAAATGGCTATTTCTTTGTTTTCCATCTCTTCGGCCTCATCATCGTTGATATGGTCATAACCCAACAAATGCAAAATGCCATGGATAACGATATGCGCCCAGTGGTCAAGCAACGGCTTGTTTTGTTGCTGCGCTTCCGTTGCCAATACCGGGGCGCAAATCACTAGGTCGCCGAGCAGATTGGACTGGAAACCTTCAATGTCAGGGGCTTCAAAAGGAAAGCTGAGGATATTGGTCGGGCCTTGTTTGTGGCGATAGTTTTCGTTAAGTCCGGCGCTTTCTTCTGTGCCCACGATACGGATCACCATTTCGGTGTCTTCCCCAAGGTTTGCAAGGGTTATATCGGCCCACTGTTGAAAACTGGCCGCATCCGGCTGGCCTTCGGATTCAACAATACGCTGGATTTCAAGTTGGTTCATTTGGCTTGGTTTTTTTATCGTAGGCTTCGTAAGCGGTGACTATGCGTTGCACCAAAGGATGGCGGATGACATCGCGGTTGTTGAAAAACGTGAAGCTGATGCCTTCGACATTTATCAGCACTTCCAGGACATGCCGCAAGCCGGACATTTTTTCGGATGGCAAATCGACTTGGGTGATGTCGCCCGTGACCACGGCGGTTGAACCAAAACCGATGCGGGTCAGGAACATTTTGATTTGTTCGACGGTGGTGTTTTGCGCTTCATCGAGGATGATGAAGGCGTCGTTCAGTGTCCGCCCGCGCATGAAGGCTAGCGGCGCAACTTCGATGATGCCCCTGTCGATCATTTTTTCGACGCGCTCATTGCCGAGCATATCGTATAGGGCGTCGTACAAAGGCCGCAAATAAGGGTCGATTTTTTGCGCCATGTCACCGGGCAAAAAACCCAATTTTTCGCCCGCCTCAACCGCCGGGCGCACCAGGATGATTTTGCGGACTTTTTCAGTTTGCAAGGCTTCAATCGCACAGGCCACCGCCAAAAAAGTCTTGCCCGTACCTGCCGGGCCAATGCCGAAGTTGACATCATGGCCGACGATTTTGCGCAGATATTCTTGCTGGTTCGCCCCGCGGCCTTTAATCATGCCGCATTTGGTCTTAATGCAGACATTGGCGGGAGGTTGTTCCGCTTGGGCTTCGCTGAGGATTTCGTCTATCGACGCATCCTGCATGGCGAGATGGATGGTTTCTGCGGTCAGCAATTCTTTCTCGGTGCTGTCGAAGAGCTTTTGCATAATGGCGCAAGCGGCTTTGACGGATGTGTCCACGCCCGTGACCTTGAATTGGTTGCCCCGGTTGGCGATTTCGACTTGCAGGCGGGCTTCAATCTGGCGCAAATGGGCATCAAGTTGGCCGCAAAAATTGGATAATCTGGCGTTGTCGTCAGGCAGTAACGCTATTTCTTGTGAAGTCATAGACATGATTAAGCGGCGATGGTCTTATCGGCTGAGAAATCCACCATCCGGCCACGTAAGGAATTGGGTAAGGATTCGGCGATCAGGACATCAACAAATTGTCCGGCTAAGCGGGGATGGCCGATAAAATTGACCACGCGGTTATTTTCCGTACGCCCCTGCATTTGTAGGGGATTCTTTTTGGACTGGCCTTCCACTAAAACCGTCTGTACGGTATTGACCATGCTATTGCCAATCGCCGCCGCCATCTCATTGATACGGTCCTGGAACTGTTCCAAGCGCTGCTTTTTAACCGCCATCGGCACATCGTCAGGCAAGTCGGCGGCAGGGGTTCCAGGCCGTGCGCTGTAAATGAAGCTGAACGACAAGTCAAACCCCACTTCTTCAATAAACGCCATCGTTTCATTGAACTCTTCATCGGTTTCGCCTGGAAAGCCAATGATAAAATCAGACGATAAGGAAATGTCCGGGCGTACGGCGCGCAATTTGCGGATTGTTTCGATGTAATCGGCGCGGGTGTGCCCGCGTTTCATTTTTTTCAGAATGGAATCGCTGCCGCTTTGCACAGGTAAATGCAAATGGTTGACCAATTGCGGGATTTCCGCAAAGGCTTCGATCAGGTTGTCGGTGAACTCGACCGGATGTGAAGTGGTGAAACGGATACGGGCTATGCCGTCTATCGCCGCGACATAATGCAGCAACAAGGCAAAATCGGCGCTGTCGCCATCGTCCATCATGCCACGATAGGCGTTGACGTTTTGCCCTAACAGATTGACTTCACGTACGCCTTGTTTGGCCAAAGAGGTGATTTCGGCGATGACATCATCAAGCGGCCGGCTGATTTCTTCGCCGCGCGTGTAGGGCACAACGCAAAATGTGCAGTATTTGCTGCACCCTTCCATCACCGAGACAAAGGCCTTCACGCCTTCGGCGCGGGGTTCGGGCAGGGCATCAAATTTTTCAATTTCGGGGAAGGAAATATCAACGACGGGTTGGTGTTTGTTGCGGACTTGATCGAGCAGCTGCGGCAAGCGGTGCAAGGTTTGCGGGCCGAACACCATGTCGACGAACGGCGCACGTTTTTGGATATCCGCGCCTTCCTGGCTGGCGACGCAGCCGCCAACCCCGATAATCACGTCGGGGCGTTTTTCTTTAATCATGCGGAATTTGCCGAGAGCGGAAAAGACTTTTTCTTGGGCCTTTTCGCGTATGGAGCAGGTGTTCAGCAACAGCACATCGGCCAGCTTAGGGTCATCAATCAATTCAAAACCGTGTGAAGCATGGAGCACATCCCGCATTTTGTCGGAATCGTACTCGTTCATTTGGCAACCGTTGGTTTGGATATACAGTTTTTGGGTCATATTGGTAAGGTAAACATCATAAAATCACCGGATAGGGCAGGCGCTTATAATCAGCCAGCTGGCCTTGCCAGGTTTTTTAAGCATAAAAACAAGGGTAATTCACTAAAGGGTCATTATAACCTGAACGTCACTTGAACAAGCAACATGTCTCATGGAATATAAAGGGCAGGGGGGTAAGGACGGGCCGGAAAATAATTTTCCGTTATTGTTTACTTTATGGTTGGCCTTCTTCAATATCCATAGCGGGTGGGGCAATCTTCTGCTCAACCCCACAAACCGCCTTGTTCAAGATACCTAAGTTCCTCTCTTCGAAAATTTGGATACCTATCACATAAAAAATAGGCATCCATAAGGGGTTGATCAATATGCCTCCCAATACACTTTTCCAGGTGCGTTTGAGGTTTCCCAGTAAATTATAAGAATCGATTAACGGCGGCATGGGATGCTCAGAAAATACCGTGGCGATTGGACGTAACACGGCCTGGTCACGCCGTTCAAGTTGCACCATGGCCTCTTGGAGCTTACGCTCCATATCATGGTAATTTTTGCGGGCAAAACCAGAAGAAACCGCAAAGGTCAGAGCGACCAGTGGCAGAAGTACGGTTGGCGGTGCTAACGGTGCAAACGTAGAGGACAGTATGACTAAACATAAGCCAAACATTAGGATGTCTTCGCCGCGTTCGACATCCTTATCAATCGCCTTGACAATTGCGGCGACGGGTTCGGTATCCTGGTCTTCCAAATAACGTTTAGGTTTTGACATGGGGCATACTCCTTATAAGGGCATATGGGTTTGGTATATCCATATGGCGAGGAAATGTCAAATATTGGCCGCGGTAAAAAACATTGAAGGCTGCGGTTTGGTTTAGAGTGATTTAGCCCGCACCATAAAACCCCTGTTGACGCCAAGCTTCGTAGCTGATGATGGCGACCGCGTTCGAAAGGTTTAAGCTTCTATTGTTCGGCATCATGGGGATTTTTAATCGCCAGTCAGGATCAATGTTATTGAGTAATTCAGCGGGCAGGCCTGAGGTCTCTGAACCAAACAACAAGACATCTCCAGCTTGGTAAGCCATTTTGTCGTAAGGTTGGCCACCCTTGGTGGTGCAAGCCAGGATTCGCCTGCCGCCCATGGCGTTTACAAACGCCAAGTAATTAGGATATTTGGACACTTTGGCAAGGTCATGGTAATCAAGGCTGGCGCGGCGGAGATTTTTCTCCTCCAAATCAAACCCCAAAGGCTCTATTAGGTGTAAGCTAAAACCGTTGTTGGCCACTAAGCGGATGATGTTGCCGGTATTGGGTGGGACTTGGGGTTCAAAGAGGGCGATATGGAACATGTTTGCGTCCTGAAACAAGCGGGCTTATAAAGGCAGTATCGGCCAAGTTCTTTTTAGGCACGGGATGTTTGTCTATGTGCCTGTTGATCGTGGCTAACCAGCCCGAAGTCTAAAAAATAATTTCAATGTGGCATAACTGGGCTGTCTGAACAACTTTGCCATTCTCAATAGGAGTTAACAATGTGGGTACTTATTTTTATAGCGGCATTGCTGTTTGTTTTAGGTAGTGCGCTTATGCTGTTACGCTCGGCAAATACGCCGAAAATACCTAAACAAACCAAATCCCAACCTTACAATGACGATGATAGCGGGTGGTAGGTTAAGGCGATAATTGCCAGTTCCGTAAGGCCTCGGCCCGTTGGCAATAACTGTCTGATTGCATCTCAACCAGTCTCGATACGGTGCGCCTGAATTCAAATGCGCCGTCACCTTCGGTGTAGAGCGCTTGTGCTTGGACTTCCGCACTACAAATCAGCTTGATGGTGTGTTCGTATAGCACGTCTATTAACGTTACAAAACGTTTTGCCTCGTTCCGTTTTTCCGAGCCCAAGCGGGGGATGGCGGCAACCATAACGATGTTAAAGCGCTTTGCGATAGCGAGGTAATCCGCAGAACCCAAGGCTTGCCCGCATAATTCATTAAACGACGATAACAATATGTCGTTATGGACTGCGGCCAGCCGGAGTTCACGTCCTAGCATCAGGATGCTGTCGGGTTGTGGCAGCGCCCCTTCGGTTAATTTACGGAAAGACCGCTTGACAAATTCATGGGCGGGTTTGGCAAAGCCTTGCGCCCCGATTTCCTCGGCGGGGGGGCAATAATACGTGGTTTGTTGCGTAGAAGACGGGTAATTAAGCCGGTAATCCTGATCGGCGGCCAGTTCGATGATATTGGCCGCATTTTGTAAGACTTCCACGAAAGATAAGAACTGTTCGCGCTGCAATCCGCCTTGGTATAAATCAGTGGGATGGCGGTTGGAGGTGATCACGACCACCAGTTCCAGTTCAAACAATTTGCTGAATAGCCGGCCTAAAATCATGGCGTCGGCTATATCGGAGACATGGAATTCATCAAAACACAATAAACGGGCTGAAGAGCGGATATGTTTTGCAAGGGCCGAAATGGCGTCGGTTTTATTTTGTAGCCGCCAAGAATGGATAAATGCGTGAACTTCCTGCATGAAGGTATTAAAATGCACCCGACGTTTTTGTTGAATCGGACAAGCCTGGTAAAACAAGGCCATCAACATGGACTTACCGCGCCCAACATCGCCATATAGATATAGGCTCGGGCAATGCATGTGATTGCCCGATTCCTTGACCGCTAACCAGTCCAAAATCTTTTGCATATACTCCAAAGTTTGGACTTGGGCTTGGTCATATTGGATATGTTTTTGCTCCACCTGAAGGCTATATTGTTCTGCCAATAGGGCTAGGGCAGGGGGGGGCGGTTCTTGCGTTGGCAAATCAAATTGTCGGAAGATTTTTTTTAGCATTTTTCCTAGGTTCTGTTGACGTTTTGATAAAAAATTAATGCTTTATTTTCATTATGTTAGGAAATTAACTTTGATTTTATCATGTCATTCCGGCATGGATTGCCGGAATCCAGTGGCCAAGGATGGCTTCCCGGCCATCTGGATGCCGCCATTCCTTGGCGGCATGACGATAACCTTTTGATTTTTTCTTAATGAAACGTCAACAGAACCTAGATGGATAACAAAAACACTGTCGCTTATTTTGTGGTTTATGAAAATAATTGATCTTAGGGTAGCATTAATTGCTACAGCAAACTATCGGCAGTTATTTAAGGCCGAAAATAACCATTATCCCCGTCAATTTAATGTCACCCTGCGCCGTGGGCGCTAGTCGTTAACATTCCGCTTTATTAGCCAATTGTGATATATTCACGCTTTTTTGCTCCTTTCATTCGGAGTTATTTATTTTATGATTAAACAGCGAACCTTAAAAAATACCATCCGTGCCACAGGTGTGGGCTTACATAGCGGTGAAAAGATTTATTTGACACTACGCCCGGCCGAACCCGACACAGGAATTAGATTTCGCCGCGTTGATTTGGCAGAACCCGTGACTATCCAGGCATCCCCGGATAACGTCGGTGAGACCGTATTATCAACCACCTTGGTTGCAGGCAACGTTAAAATCTCTACCGTAGAACATTTGCTATCCGCTTTTGCCGGATTGGGTATTGATAACGCCATCATAGATGTCAGTGCCGCCGAAGTGCCTATCATGGATGGTAGTGCCGGGCCCTTTGTGTTTTTATTGCAATCGGCCGGTGTCGAAGAACAGGATAGGCCTAAGCAGTATATCCGCATCAAACGCCATGTCCGGGTCGAAGAGGGCGATAAATGGGCGTCATTTGAACCGTTTGATGGCTTCAAAGTCACCTTCACGATTGATTTTGAACATCCGGCATTTGAAGAGGATGTGAAATCGGCGACCATGGATTTCTCTTCAACTACGTTTGTGAAAGAAGTCAGCCGGGCGAGAACCTTTGGGTTTATGAAAGACATTGATATGTTGCGGCAAAACAATCTGGCTTTGGGCGGCAGCCTGGAAAACGCCATCGTTGTTGATGACAATAAAATTCTCAATGAAGAAGGCTTGCGTTGCGCCGATGAATTTGTCAAGCATAAAATCCTTGATGCCATTGGCGATCTCTACTTGTTAGGGCACAGCCTAATTGGTGGGTTCACAGGCTATAAATCAGGCCATGGTTTGAATAACAAGCTATTGCGCAAATTGCTCGAGGAAAATGACGCTTGGGAAATGGTCACTTTTGATGACGAAGGGGACGCCCCGATTTCCTTTATGCGGTCTGCCCAATCGCAACGCCCAGAAGCTTAAAATCCCGCCAAACAGAGTTCGGGGCGTGTTTAGCGTCCCAGGACTTATATTCACTCCCCCTATAAAAGGTTTAGCCAGCATCTTTTGCCAACGTCTGTAAGTTAAGCAAAGACGGGTCACAGGGCAAAAAAAACCTCCTTATTGTTATCCCATCAAAATAGGCAACGATAAGAAGGTGAAGGGGGGTCGATGAAAAATACAGCTATGCCCTGCTAACAAAGCATTCGGTGCCAGACGGAACATGCTTGGTTAAACCGTAATTGTTACGATAAAGTTCCCTTGCCCCATTAATTTTTTCTGCCATGCAGTATGGACTGCAATTTGCTAAGCCTAAAATTGCAGGATATAAAAACCCATGTCCACGGATATTTGGTTATCCTTATTTAATTCCACTGTCATTTGTCCTTGCTTATCATGTCGGTTTTATAATCCAATCAAAACCGATTGGCCCATCCCTTACATTCAAAGGGTGGGCCGAAATTAAATATCTAATGTTTTAATACAAGCACAAAAGCTAATAGGTTATGAAAATCAATATCTTTGATACTTCCCAAGCTGAAGGAAGCAAATTGGAAAGATTATGGTCTTAAAATTGCTTTTATGTTTATTTTAATGGACACCATCAGCAAGTCTATTTGACCAAACCTAGGTCATAAACCCAATTATTGCAACAAATCGAGGCGTTACTATGAGAATTGGAATACCTAAAGAAATTAAAGACCAAGAGGGCAGGGTGGCGATGACACCTGCGGGCGTGCAATTTGTCCGTGAACAAGGGCAGAACGTCGTCGTCGAAACCGATGCCGGTGTGGCGGCTGGATTTACCAACCGGCAATATCAGGCCGCTGGGGCGCAACTGGTGACAACTGCTGAAGCTTGGGCGGTTGATTTGGTGGTTAAGGTCAAAGAACCGCTACCCACTGAATACCAATATCTTGGTAACCAAATGGTGTTTACGTTTTTCCATCTCGCAGGCGTAACCCCGACCTTGACCGAAGCCCTGTTGACTAAAGGCACCACAGCGATAGCCTATGAAACTTTGGAAGATGGAAATGGGCGCTTGCCAATACTCGCACCGATGAGCGCGATTGCGGGCAATATGGCAACGCTGATGGGCGCATATTATCTGGCTAGGTTCAATCACGGCAAGGGCTTGCAACTGGGTAAAGTTTTGGATAAGCGCCATGGCAAAGTGGTGGTGGTTGGTGATGGCGTGGTCGGACAGCATGCCGCGCAAGTGGCTTGTGGTATGGGTGCGGAAGTGTGGGTGGCGGGGATTGATCCGGATTTTATGGCAAACCTGAAAACCAACGTTTTGCCCGAGGCGAACTTTTTCTTATCAACCCCTGATAGTCTTGCCCGGCATATCGCCGATGCCGACTTGGCCGTCGGTGCGGTATTGTGCCGCGGCGCCCTGGCTCCAAAAATTATCACCGAAGCGATAGTCCAGTCTATGGGCGCAGGCTCAGTGGTCGTTGATGTCAGTATCGACCAAGGCGGCTGCATCGCCACATCCAAACCCACTAGCCATTCCAACCCGGTGTTTATCGAACATGGCGTTGTCCATTATTGCGTCACCAACATGCCCGGGGCTTACCCCAGGACTGCCACCGTTGCCCTGGAAGATGCCACTTTGCCCTATATCATTGGCATTGCCGCTAAAGGTAAAGAAGGCTTAATGTCTGACCCCTGCTTTGCCAAGGCAGTCAACGTCATGGATGGCAAAATCACCTGTAAAGCGGTTGCCGAGGCGTTAGGGATGATGGATGTGTGGGTGGATTTAAGAATTTAAATAAAGACGGAACGGGTTACATTCCCGTTCCGTAACATTTTTTGATTTGTATATGCCGGGCAAATGATACACCTGAGTTAATTAGGTATATCTTATGGCGAAATTGTATGCAAATGGCTGGTTTTTATCGGTCTACAATATAGCTTTTAGGGGTGGCCAGCGATATCCCGGTTTCCCCGTCATAAATATACGTCGTCGCGGTAACGTCTTTACCATCAAATTGGCCTTGAATTACCGACTTACTTTTTGTGGTCACAACCAATAATTCACCGGTGCCGTTATTGTTCATATCTGGCAAAATTCCTGTACCGTTAAGCTCTTGGCTAAATGTTTTAAACCAAGGGGTTTTATTTGCGGCGGAGAGGTTCACGGCGTAGACATAGCCAGCGTTGACCTCTTTTGATGAGGTGGCGCATAGAACATATTCTTTGACAGACAACACCAGCACATTGGGTGAGTTTAAACAAACGACACTAAAGTCCCATAGGATTTTGAGCGGTGACAAGGCGTAAACTTCTACTGAGTTGGCCCGCTCACGGCAGATAGGGAATCAATCTAAGTCGAAAGGCTTCTTCTTGGATATCACGCGGCATATGCCGGGCGTCAACGATAAGACCGTTCACTTGAATTAGCCACGCCACTGGATTGGCCGCCATCCTGCTTGGGAGCGTCCAATTTGGATCAGCCTGCCCGGACTTTAACAACTCCATAATCGCCGTTGATTTCGCCGAGCCTGTTTTCGGGCTGAGGCCAAAGTGCTGGCATAGCTCATCCGCCCGTATGTGCGGCGTTTGGCTCTTGTCAAACAGAAAGTTGACCCGACCCACCGAGTAAACAATGCCACAGGCCCAGGTATTGGTTTTTCCGGTGGCGATTGGCGACGGACGTTTGCGGCAAAGCTTCGCTACCATGCGCCGACAAAGGCCCCGATATTCTTCGTTCAAATGCTGTTGGCAGCATCGGTCGGTAAGCTCAACGATCTCATCGTATTTTCCCTGTAGCGCCGCCGGTACCTGCTCTGTTTCACTCATGCTATTTCTCTAATATTACCAATGGGTACGGGCTTTGCTTGCCTTCAACCCCTGTTTCTTTAGCCAATTATGCAGATTGGCCTCGGTCGTATGATAGCGCTTGGCGACAAATCTCTGCGTCGAGCCGTTCGCCAGCAGGCTCTCAATTTCCGGTCGAAATGTATCCAGCTTGCTTTTGCCAGGCCCTTTGGGCCGACCCAGCGTGAGGCCTTGTTCTTTTTTGAAGCGTAGCGCTTCCTTTGTCCGTTGCGAAATCAAATCGCGTTCTATCTCTGCCGCCATCGAAAACGCCAGCGCAATGATTTTGTTTTGGATGCTGTCGTCCAGTTGCCAGCTTCCCTTCACTGAATAGACTCGGATACCCTTGCGGGTAGCGAGCGCCAGAATTTCCATGCATTCCAGCATGCTGCGGCCCAGTCTCGAAAGTTCGGCCACAATTATGGCATCACCCTCCTGCAATTCTTCCAGCACCTGGGCGATTTGACGTTCCCGCCAAGGCTTTCGTCCTGAAGCAATTTCTTCGACAAAATTCACCTTGCCCAAATCATGGTGGTTGGCAAAACTCAGGATATCCGCCTTGTTCTTCTCAAGATCCTGATCGAGCGTCGACACCCGCAGATAAGCGACCGTTTTGCGATCTGAGGAAGTTTCTTTAGCCGCCATAATTACACCATTCGATGAATACCGGAAATTTCAGCTTATAACTGATGTTACGCACCCCCATCCCAAAAAGCGTATCATTTCAGGATGGATAAAGAAAAAACAGAACTCTACACAGACTACCTGATTTGCAACCAAGGCTTGGCGACGGCGACCAGCCTGTCGGCGATGCTTGACGGTGAAGTCAGCCATGACCAGATAACCCGCCACATGTCCGCCAGGCTGTATACCTCAAAAGACTTGTGGGTTGATGTCAAACGCACCGTGCGCCAGATCGAGAAGGATGACGCGTGCCTGATCTTCGACGACACCGTCCAGGAAAAGGCCAGCACCGACGAGAACGAGATCATGTGTTGGCACTATGACCACTGCAAAGGCCGCTCCGTCAAAGGCATCAACCTGCTGAACGCGCTGTACCACAGCGGGGACGTGTCGGTTCCGGTCGCCTTCGAAGTGGTGCGCAAACCGCATCAGTTCAGCGACGTAAAAACCCGCAAGGTCAAGCGGGCGGCGGAGTTCACCAAGAATGAACTGATGCGTTCGATGATCGCCACCTGCGTGGCGAACGCCATCAAGTTCCGCTATGTCCTGACCGACAGCTGGTTTGCCGCTAAGGAGAACTTCGAGTTCATCCTCAAGAAAGGCAAACACTTCATCAGCGCGCTCAAGGACAACCGCTTGGTGGCATTGACCGAAACCGACAAGAATGAAGGACGCTATGTACGGATCAGCCATCTGGAATTGGCGGATCAACAATCGGTGCGCGGCTGGATGAAGGGCTTCAACCATGAAGTGCTGTTCGTCCGGCGGGTCTTTACAAACAAAGACGGCAGCACCGGTTTGTTGAATCTGGTGTGCAGCGATTTGGCGTGCGACGGCGGACAAGCATCGGCTCTCTACCAAAAACGGTGGAAAGTCGAGGAGTCCCATAAGTCGCTGAAATCCAACGCGGGGCTGGCGAAGTCGCCCACCCGCACCGTCACCACGCAAAACAACCACATCTTCATGTCGATTTATGCCGTGTTCAAGCTAGAATGTTTGAAGATTAAACATAAAACCAACCATTTCGCCACTCGGGCTAAGCTGTTTATAAAAGCGAATCAAATGGCGTATGAAGAGTTACAGAAATTACGGGCTGCGTAACATCAGTAAATAATAAGCTTGTAAAGCCTTAGAGGTTGCGTCCCGGCCTAATGCCTGTCGTTGTAATTTATCTATACTGGCCCACATTCCTAAACCAAACAATTGGGCATAATCCGGGTTTAAAGTGATTTCATAGTTAAGGGTGATTTCATCACGGATTCCGCCATATATGAGCTGTCCAAAATAGCGTTTTTTGTGATCAGTTATTTCGATAACACCACCACAAAGGCGTCGTAAAACCGAATGTAATCTTGCATGATCTTTTCCGCCAGTCGTCAAACCTAACGCTTTTAAGAGGCCATAGGCGGAGAATTTTATTGGCTGTCCTAGGTTCTGTTGACGTTTCATTAAGAAAAAATCAAAAGGTTATCGTCATGCCGCCAAGGAATGGCGGCATCCAGATGGCCGGGAAGCCATCCTTGGCCACTGGATTCCGGCAATCCATGCCGGAATGACATGATAAAATCAAAGTTAATTTCCTAACATAATGAAAATAAAGCATTAATTTTTTATCAAAACGTCAACAGAACCTAAAGGATAAGGACGTGCCATATTTAAAAGTTCGAGGTAGACATCAAGATCGGATTGGTCAAATTGCTTGCCAGTAAAAAAAACAGTCAAACCCGCAACAGAGAAAATCTTTTCTTCTATGAATTTGCGGTTTTCTTTTTGTTTTGGATTCAAGGCTGGAAATAATGCAGACCGAAAAATGGCATTAGGGGCGGCGCGTTTTCCATCTTCCCAAAAGTCGAGTTGTACCGGAACAGGAGATGAGGGAGCGTTTATCGGATTCGGACTTTTTTGAGTGCTTATGTTTTTTCGACGTTCAGCGATCGCCGCTATTACCTGGGCAGGGTCTCTCGATAGTTTCATTTCGGGCAACAACTAAAGCTTATGCGTTAATTTTTCGAACGAAATAGTATGACAGGAGCCAAAACTTCCTGTCTTACCGAAAAGTGTCAAAAAAGTGGTATAGTTCGACCTGACTAACACGCATTGTCATTCGTCCAATAGCGGCTTACAGCCCCATCACCAATCCCATTATCTAAATATTGCAAGGATACAAAAGGTGGCTAACGACCACTGCTAGATGTGTTGCTGATTTCTATACAATAATGTATATTTATTATACATACAGAGGAATATTGCCATGCCCCAGACACAAACTAGAGAAACGGGTTCCGTTTCCATCAACATCCGCGCTAAGGCTAGGCAACGCGACCTGATTGACCAGGCCGCGGATCGCCTCGGTCGCAGCCGGTCTGATTTCATGCTGGAAGCGGCTTGTCGGGAAGCGGAAGATGTTTTGCTAGACCAAACCTTCTTTACCGTCGATGAAGTCACTTTTGCCCAATTTCAGGCACTGCTCGATAACCCTTTGCCGCCCTCTGATAAGCTACGCCGATTACTCAAGACGAAAGCACCCTGGGAGCAATGATCTCGCTCAAACTCACACCGCCAGCTCCAATCACAGATAAACTGGAGCTGTCGAACTTCGACAGCGGCGAATTTTCCCTGAACGAATGGCTCAAAAGACGTGCGTTCAAAAACCATGCAATTGGAGCTTCGCGCTGTTTTGTGTTGTGTGCCGACGCGAAGGTTATTGGCTACTACAGCCTATCGGCGGGGGCGATCAGTCATGAAGCAGCACCCAAAGCCATGCGCCGCAACATGCCAGACCCGTTGCCGGTTTTGCTCCTCGGTCGGCTTGCCGTCGATAAGCGATACCACAACCAGGGAATTGGGCAGGCTCTGCTGCGTGATGCGATGCTACGGGCGGTCAACGTCTCCGGCAATGCGGGTGTGTTCGCTCTACTGGTTCATGCGCTTTCTGACCAGGCCAAGCAGTTTTATCTGTCACGGGGCTTCGTGGAATCGCCTTTGCAGCCGATGACCCTTATCATGACACTTGAAACCGTCAGATCAATTTTGGCCGAGCCTGACTAACAACAAAATAAACCCTACTTTTGACGTCTCCCTGAAAGGGAAAAACCTATCTCTATCAGCTATGGTGAGATTTGTCTAACAAACGAACGTATTTTTGGTACTGAAGCTTATGGGGCAAAAAATCTAGATTTTAGAAGATTTAAAGCCATTTTCGTACAATGGAACTCATATACGTGCAAAACAGCTTCCAATATTTGCCACTAATTAGCGCCGCTTTTTCCAGTAAAATTCGACTACGGACTTTGAAAAACAATGGGATAAAAAGAATCTGCTGGTAAATTTTGACGCTTTTTCCTTGCAAAAACTGGCAAATTTTCCACGCTGTTTTACAGCTTCATTATCTAGAACAATAGCATGCACTTACTTAACCGCTTAATTCTTATCGACTCCTACAAACCTGGCGAACTGGTTGAGGTGAGGCTAGATGGGCACACCAATCTTAACGGCGTTAACGGGGCAGGAAAAACTACTTTACTGCGTTTAATCCCGCTATTTTTTGGCGAAAGGCCAGGGCGACTGGTACCCAAAAGCCGTGTCACTGACAGTTTCGCCAAGCATTATTTGCCCAATGAATCCTCCTACATCATTTTTGAATACCAACGTAACGAACAGACCTGCATGGCAGTGATTTACGCCGCGCCCAGCGATGACGGTCTGTGTTACCGCTTTGTCGATAAAGGCTTTGAAAGGGATGATTTTATCGAAACCCGCCGCGACGGCACTTTTTACCCGGTGTCTTGCCGCAGTTTACGGGCGCACTTGACCAAACGGCACATCAATCACAGTGACCAGCTTACCGCTTGTAGCGATTACCGCACCGTCATCCAAAACTTACCGCATAAAAAAGGCCAAGAAATGCGGCAAATGGTAGCGCGTTACAGTTTTTGCAACCACAGCACCGGACACCGCTTAAAAAACATCGAAAAAATCATTACGGGTATGTTGACGCGCTCCACAGACTTTGCTGATTTGCGCGACATGTTAGTGAATTGCATCGAAGAAAACCGAGATGCGATTGCTTTGAATGTACAGATGGAAACCTTGGACAGTTGGCACAAGGAGTATCGCGCTTTCCAAACCGCCGAAGCGGAGCGCGACAAAATTGACCACCTGAACCAATTGGAAACGGAGTTTGGGCAAATCGAATGGGGTCTTGGCGAACTTCAGCATCGTTTACGCTGTTTACTCAGCCAAAATGAACACTATTCGCAGCAAGAGCAAGATGCAGGTAATCTCTGCCATCAACAATTGGAACAGATCAAACAGAGTTGGGAAGGACGCGAGCAGCAATTGAAATCGGCCTTGGCGGAAGTTAAAGCAGCCTTGGAGCAAGTGCGGCGACAACAAACCCAATTGGTAAACGAAAAAAAGAAATGGGATGAACAGGATATTCAAAGTAAAAACCAGTTGTTTTTGCGTCTACCGCAGATCAAGGCACATTTGCAGCAAGAGCAGGAAAATTATCAGCGGTTGCTAACGGATGTGCAGGACATTGATGCCCAATACAAGCAATTTAAAGCCGAAAAAGCCCAGCACTTTGCCGAACAAATAAATGGCTACAGGCAATCCATAAGCTTAATAACTCTGAAAGCCGCCTATAGTAAAGCTATCGCCACCCAGCAAAATGAACAACAAAAAGAATCATTCAGACAAACCAATCAAATCCAACAAGATGACAAACAGAATGAACAATTAACATTAAGCGAAGCGCGAGGGGCTCTGAACAGCCAAATTACCCAAGCCCAACCTGAACCTCACTTGCTTGCCAACCAGGAATTCAAGCAGGAAAGCTTTCATAAAACTCAGCAACACAGACAAGACGCGGAAAAAGCGCTGAGGGAGGTTGAAGCCAGCATCAAGCAAAACCAATCTGTTATTGACGCGTTGCTGAACGAAAAAAGCAAACAGGCAAAAGCCAAACAGGACGCGCAGGACGGACTGGCGCTTTTACAGAAACAACTGGATGCCAACCCCGACACATTACTGGGCTTTTTGCGCGAGCATCAGCCGCAGTGGACGGAGACTATCGCCAAAGTCATCAATCCTGAACTGTTGTTAAGAGAAGATTTGGAGCCGATGTTACGGCCAATCCCGCACAGCTTTTATGGCGTGGACTTGAATCTGGATAACTTGCCTGCTGATTTTACGGCGGATGAAAATAAAATCCGCACCCTGATAACGGCGAACCAACATCAAATCAACGCCTTGGCGATTTCCGAAGCACAAAACGATGCCCAATTGGAAGATTTGAGAAAAACAGCCAACCAGCTTAACAACCAAAAGAAAGCGGCAGATTTAAAGCTCGGACAGCTGCAAACCCAGTTAAATAAACTCACTGAAGAATTAAGCTCGTTAAAACAGCAGATCGAGCGTAGCAAAAGGGAGCGCGCGGCCAAACTTGTTCAAGACAAAAAGACCTTGGAAGAGCAAATCAAACGCTGCAACTCCGAACTACAAACGCTTAAACAGCAGTTACAAGCCGATTTGACACGTTTAAGCCAAGAACTTGACGCTAAGAGCAATCAAATCGATGCGGAAACGGCGACGGCAAGCAACAAAATCGAACAACTTATCGAGCAACTCAAAGAACAAGAACGAACGGCACTGGAGCAATTGGAACAACAGCGTCTGCACAGTTTACAAGAGCGTAAAGTCGATACTGCCACGCTAACCGCATTGGAAACCAGCATTACCCGATTAAAATCCGAAGAAAAAGCGGCGGAAGCAGCTAGGCTTAGCGTTAATGACTATCAACATTGGCTGGAGAATGACTGGTCACGCTATGATGATTTAACCAACCAACGCCATGTTTGCGAAACCCAAATACAGCAGCAACAACGCCAATATGAAACGGAATATGCCCAAAGCCAACAACAGCGCAAAGCTTTAAATGAAGGGCTAGAACGGATAAAAAGCAAGCTGGACAAGCTTGCCAAAGAGATCAAAATGATTAACGAATTATTGGTAAATTTGTCGGCTTATTCCAAACGTGTACCTGAGCAAGTCAGTTTTGACAATGCCCACACCTTGGCGTTGTTGCATGGCGAATACCGTCATTTGATCGAACAGCACAAGGAGGCCCGTAAAGGCCTTGCCGCTTTGATCCGGCATTTTAAGCAAGTCTTGGCAAGGTTTCCCTTAACTCATCCAGGCCGCTATTACATCCGCGTCGAAGATGAATTGGGGTTTGATAGCGAAGACTTGGCTTGGTTGGAACGTATCCAAGCCTGGTATGCGAGTGAATCGGATACTGCCAGAAGTTGGCTGCTGAGCCAAGCCAGGCTATTTGGCAGTGCTATCCGCAATTACCAACAAGCCTTGGCACGGTTTGACCGCGGCATTGATTCCTTATCCAGACGCTTGGCGGCAAACATCGACAGCAATATCCGCTTTGAAAAAATTGAACGCATTGAAGGCCGATTGACTTCCAAAGTCACCTCCTTGGGCTATTGGGAGCAAATCGTTCGGTTTACCAAAGATTACGATGAGTGGAACCGCAGTAATGATGGTGCGTTACCATCCCAGGATTTTGCCGACATCGTCCAACAAGTCGCCGAGCAATTGCAAAGCAAAGGCCGCGTGGAAATGAAGCTGGTCAACTTGCTGGAATTGGAGATCATGGTCACCGAAAACGGGCGAACGAAAAAAGCCACCCACGCCGAGGAATTACGGCAAATCTCCAGCCACGGTTTGTCGTATCTGATTTTATGCGTGTTTTTTATCGCGTTGGTTAACATGATCCGCAAAGACCAGCCTTTAACTATCGTCTGGCCTATGGATGAACTGAAAGAATTGCACCAAATGAACATTGAAATGCTAGTGGACATTCTCACCAAAAACAACATCAGCCTGTTTTCAGCCTTCCCCGATCCTGATCCCGATGTATTGCGGCTGTTTAAAAATCGCTATCAAGTGTTCGGCTATCGACAATTGTTGGAAATGGCGGTGGATGCCGATTATTTATCGGCATTGGTGCCTTTGGCTGAGGAAGCCGAACATGTTTGAAAGCGTCGTGAAACGCCTGTTACAAGGTGAGTTTGTTTGCGATATCAGCGATGAATCAGGTTTCCGTTATTTACAAGACCCAGATAATGCCCAGCAAGTCGAATCGTTTTTACAACGTTTGGATTACCGTTTGTCACGCACTCAAAACCACTTGGCTTTTTATACGTCTTACCGGACTATCGACAGCCAAGCGCGTAGCGACATCCGCAAGGTTTTCCAGCAATTTCGGGTTGAATTACAACCCGTCGTGGAATGGCTGGATATGATGATGTCTTGCTTGAACCAAGACACAAGCTTGTCGCCCGGCGATACCTTTAGTTTTTCGGGTTTGTTACAAGCCATCGAACAAAACCAAGCCCAAGCTGACCGCTTGCAAGGTTTTGCCAGATTTAAAGATTTCACCAGCAGTGATGATTCGGTGAAAGGCCGTTTGGAAAAGTTGCTGAACACTTTGCAAAAATGGGGCTATTTGCATTTAGCCAACCGCGACACCTTAATTTATCAGGTCACGGGCAAGATGGATTATTTTTATCAGGCCTTGCAGTTTATCCAAGAACATGAACAAATCCCAATAGAGCAAGGCGAAAACGACACGATTCAGGAGAGTTTGTTTTGAGCCAGGCAGGGCAGGGGCTGGAACGCCTGTTTAAAGCCTTGGCGACACATGGCGAGCTGATTGCCGAAGCCTATTACAACGGTGTGGTTTACAAAGACAACCAAAACCAGCGTGTTCTTAATCAGTTGAAACAATTGAAAATATTGGTCAACCATAACGCTGATGGCTATCGCGTCGCCGGACGCTTAGGGCAATTTATCGACAGCGCCTTAAGTTCTGACCGCGTCCGCCGTTTGGACACCGATCTGGCCAGCTGGATTGATACGCTTGAACAACAAATCGGCTTATATCAGGATGCGTTGGCTGAAAATCGCGTGGATGATGGCGACAGTTATTTTGCCGAAATCGAACGGCTGGTATTTGATCTGTCCGATACCCTGGAAGAAAACACCCGCTATTTACTGATGTTGGTCAACAGCCGTTTCGCGAATGTCCGCACCTTGGCGGAAAAGCAAAAGCAAAACACGTTTTACATTTCCCGTTTGGAAAAACTGGTCAATGCCATCACCGCCTTGCAACCGGAATTTTTGTTGGAACTGGTGGAAGACCAACCGTTGCTGTATGCCTTACTCGACCAACAATTGATCCGCCTGCTACCGATTTACCAACAACGTATGCAGGACATTCTCAATAAGCTGAAGGTGTTTTTGTTTGAACTTCGGCAAATTGAAGCAAGGGCGCAACGGGTGCAAGGCTTTGCTTTTTTTTTGCAACAAAACCAGAATTACCAACCGCAGGACTGGAGTGAGAGCGAGCACATCCCCGAACACTGGAACCAAGTTAAGCCATTGGCATTGTTTGCCTATGCTGACCCGCTGGATAATACATTAACCCAAGACCTGATTGAGATTGCGCAAAAAATCCGCCGCGATACCGATGTCTTATTAGCAAAACCCAAACCACGCGCTGTCAACGCCGTGTCATTAAATCCGCCAAGCAAACACGTTCTGGAATTGCCACTATACCGTAAACACACGGCACGCTATTTCGAACGGGTACTACGCAACCCAAGCCAACCGATTTCCGCTATCGCTTTTTACAAAGCATTCGTGAGCGACATAGAGCCGTCGATCTGGTTAAGTTGTGTGCTGAATGAATGGTTGCGGCGCCAACAAAGCAATAAACGCCTGCAACTGGAATTGATTGAAACTGATGACGGGCTGCCGTTTTCGGGTAATAAAACAGTGCAGGATATTGTCCTGGCGTTTAAAGGTGACGAGCGTTGAACAAGCAAGTGCTGAAGGTTATCCAAAACGCCCTACAATCAGAAAAAGAGCTGTTTCCACTTAACCCAACTTGGCAATCCTTGCATCAGCAATTCAATATTGGCCGGACACAGGGCACAAAGCTGGAAATTAGCTCTCAGGATAAGGCTGAACTGTTGGTGTTGGTTAAAGAAGCAACGGGCATCGATCTTGAACAATCGCTGGTCACTGATTTTGCAGCCATGCCGCGAGAACAAGTTTTAGCTGTTGCACTGAATGAGAAATTGGCGGGGCTGGCGGTTAAAAAAAATCGATTGGCTGTTAAGGTATTGACTGGTTTTACTTTAAAAGTCAACGGCCATGCTTACTTGTTACCACCTTGCGGTCATTTTGATATAGCGTTGGCAGACTTCTCAAGCACCGCCCATAACTGTATTTTGATTGTTGAAAATTACCGCTGTTTTGACCGGCTAGCAAATCTGCACCTAGATTTGCCAACAGACTACGATGATCCCTTAGTGCTGTATCGTGGCGATAACAGCTACAGTCAACAAGCCGTCCGGCAGTTGTTGGCAAAATTGGACTTGCCTGTACTGGTGATGACTGACATCGATCCCCAGGGTTTGTTAATTGTCCAGTCCTTTGCCAAGGTAACGGGGTTTGTTGCACCCCGTTTAACCGATTTGGAAGCATTGCTAAATGATCGGTTAAAAGCCAATCCCGAATTATACACAAAGCAATCGGCAGACTGCCAAAGCACTTTGGATAATAGTCAGTATGATTTGATTAGGGAAGTATGGGTATTACTGAAAAAATATCAGGCGGGAATTGTTCAGGAATACTGGCTCCAAAGCGGTTGTAAATTGATAGTGCATAAATTATGACGGCATTGGTTTAGGAACACTTCAACTTGTATGAAAAAACGGCATCCCGAAAAGAATAGTCCGATTTATTGGTTACCGAACTGAGCAAGCCTATCGGCAATAGCGGATGTAAGTTAAAATCCACGCAATTCAATTTACCCACCCCAAATTTAGCTACAACAATACCAAGCCCTGCGAATCTCCACCGCCCAGCGTTCTATTTGCTGGACATCGGGCGCATTGGGCAACTGGCAGGCGGCAAAACCTGCATCAATCTCCACCAGTTCCTGTGCCGCTTTCGCCATCAAATCCTCATACTTATACTGCCCGGCCTTGATCGCCAACAATTCTTCGCGGTCAGGACGGCGCACAAGGGGTCGCCCAATCGTGGCGATTTCTTTCGCCATGCGCAACAACCGGAAAGTGTGCATCATGTTCTTGGCATCATAACCGCCGCCATGTGCCAGCGTGCCTTGATAGCGTACCTGATTGCGTGATTGTTCCCACTGCCGATAATCATGATACTCACGTAGGCGGCGGGCGAATTCGTCTTTGTTGAACACCAACCAAGCTTTAGGTTTCATGCCTTTAGGTATTGAAGACAGGCAGACATCTTGCGAAGGTGATGACGAATTCATCTGTGGGTCGGAGCGGAATAGGCCGTTAAAGCGGGCGTTGCCTTCTTGACCATCGTCGGCATAAAACAACGCGTAACCATCGCGTACATGTGGCAACGCGCTCAGGCCGCAACGTTCTGCTTGCATCCCTTGTGTGACAAGCCAGTGTTCCGCTGGAACCGTTTGGTCGCCTTCGACGATATGGCAACAATCAATCGGTCGTGGCAATATGTCAGCGACGGGATTGAAGATTTTTTTGTTCAAGCCTTTGGCACGTTTGACTTGGCTTAAGGCATAACCGGCAAAACTGTCCCGGCATAAACGTGACAAGACTCGTCTTGGTTCAATCCTGTCCAACAACGGATGCTGGTAAATGATCGTTTCCTTGGGCGCGAACAACAACTCGATACTGGATGGGTTGTTCTTTGCCAATAGTTTGAGGTATTTGCCCAGTTCATAATAAACATGGTCATTGTGCTCACTGCATACTTGTTCGATGTAAGTAAAGCCAAAATAGCGTTCCTGCGGCAAGATGAACACGCCGCGCAGATCCGTATCGGATTGTGGCGTGTCCAAACCATAAGCCCGGCTGCCGCTTAAGGCTTCCAGCAAAATCAGGTTTTGCCGTTTAAGATCGTCTATGTTCAGATTCACGGACGGACAATTAAAGGGCAGGGCGGGAAAGTATCTATCATTCTGATCCGCCAAGAAACGCTAGAAATAGGCCATCCAAAACTACCGGATCGCCAACCGCCGTGGGTAATTGTTTAGCCGATTCCTGTAATCGGGCCAATTCCTGTGCCAAAAAATCATCAAGCACGTTAATCCGCGCAATTGGAACCTGTTCGTCCGTCACTTGTTTGCGTTCCAGCAAGTTATCAATACTGGCTTTTATCGTCGGTTGCCCGTCTAGCAACGCCATTAAGGGTGTCAATTCCATGGGCGGAACTTCGCGGTATCGTTCAATCCATGCCGCTGCCAGCAAAGGTCGGAGCATGTAAAAATATTTCTTGATCTTAACGGTGGAATCCGTCAATTTCCGCTCCATCGTGCCACGGGCTAAAGACAAATAATGGTGGCAAGCACTGATGGGTGAATAAAAAGGGTCAAGTATCTCGCGTAAAGCCAGCAACGCCATCGTATCAAACCCTTGATAAATGATGGGGGATTGCAGCCATTCCCAAATGACCGGATTTGATTTGCGTGCCAAGCGCAAGGTTTTGCGCATATCCCAGCCGCCAAAATCCAGCAGCCCGACCGCACTGTCTTCTATGGGCAAGTCAATGACATCGCGCCCTTCGTCTAAAGCCAGATACCATTCTTGAGGATGGACATAGATGAACCGGACATCGTAATCACTATCCGGTGACGGAAATCCCCAGGCCCGGCTACCTGATTCACAAGCAAAGACGATCTTGACTTGATGTTCAATAGCCAGTGTGGAAAGACGGGTTTCGATCAGGGTTTGCGCTTCTGGGGATAGGGGCGTATGGAGTGGCATGACTGTAAAATAGCGGGGAAAACTTGCCATTTTTGGCAAGAAAAGGGTGTCAAAATTTACCAACAGATTTTATTATCTCATTGTTTTTAAAAAGCCCATAGATAGCGGTCAAGCGGCTCTTCGCCGCTGGCGAATGCCGATCGGTCACGATTGCCGTCCAAAGCGGTGAGGCGGAAAAGCGAGGTCACTTGGTATCGAACAATTCGCGGTGTTTCTCAAACGCCCGGCGCAGGGCGGCGTTCGGTTCAGGCGGGTTGGTGAGGCTCTCGGCAAAAAGCCGTTGGTCTTCCACCGAAAGACAGATAATCTCGGTGGCTTCGATAGTTTGCCTTGCGGCCTCGCTGGAGGCGGCGACAACAAAATCCGTCAACGTCCGCCCCTGTATTTCAGCGGCGCATTTCAGCATCGCATGGACATGGACGGGCAGGCGGGCTTCGAGGCGGGCAGTTGGTGGTTTGGCTTCTTTCATGTGTTTAATATACGGAACATTGCCGGATAAGATCAATGGATTTATACGCCTGCCTTATCTCCCCAAAACCGCCGTTATCAAAAGTTCAGTCTGCTTTCAGACAATTCAAATTGAGGTGGGCTTATTTTGGCAGGTTGGCAAACTTGATAAGGTCTAGCCCGTAAGTTGGTGTTTCTGTCGGTAGGCGGGTGAACCCATAATGGGAATAGAAAGCTTCGGCAGCGGCTGAAATGGTATGGACGATCAGGAGGCGGGCGGAAACTTCTTGGGCTGCACGGACTGACCGTTGCACGGCATCTTGAAGCAAGGACTTTCCCAGTCCTTTACCCTGCCATTTTTCATCAATGGCCAGACGGGCAAGAATGACCGCCGGAATCTGGCGGGGCATATTTCTACGCATAGAGCCAATAAACTCTTGGTTAAAAATTTGCCCCATACAAATGGCGTAGTAGCCAATGACTTTATGGGAACCTGATGGGCAAACAACATAGGTTTTGCTTGCCGATACCGCCATGTTGTCCAATGCCCGCTCACGCAACCAGATATGTAGTGTTTCTTCACCAGAACAAAAATCATCGGTATCATGCTTTAGGGTAAGCGGGACGGGCGGGGTAAATTGCTTGCCTTCACTCATTTGACCATAACGATTTAGTGGCTTTCAGCCGGTTCATTCCGTCTATTTGTTCTGGTGTTGCAGGTTTGTCCAACCAATCCAACACTTTTTGGAATGTCTGGTTATCTACATAAAGTGAAGTTTGGTCAAGAATGACGCTCTTTGCTTCTTTCAAAGCCGATGCCATCATGAATTGCGAACGGTTGGAGCCTAGCAATTCTGCGGCTTGGTCAATGAGCAACCTGTCATGGGCCTTTGCCCGTAAATGGATATTTACTTCTGCGGGTGCGTGTTCTGTTTTCATAAATGCTGTCCGGTTAAATCAATCTGAATTTTCAGCATTCAATCAATTGTGTTACCAATGTCAACACATAAACAACGCAAGATATTTGACAATACCTAGAAAAACCTACAAATCAATGACTTATTTGTGCCGTAAATCAAGGGCAAATACCAAACGCCACGAATTGGCAAAGATCGCTGTCTAGTGGTGACATGCTTGTAGTTGGGGGGCTTCAAATACCGAAGTTACCGCCACAAAATAGATCCCATGTTTTTGTGTGTTACTGAGGTTCTTTTGCTCGTTCCATTCGCCGCTGGGCTATATGCCATAAAACTTATGTCAAATTACTTAGCCACTCTCTCATATTTAGTGCAAACCTAGACCTTCAAATATCCTATATAATAATCCCATCTAATATTCCTATGAGATAGTCCTATGAAAACAGTGAATGTCAGCGGCTTAAAAAACAACCCTAGCCAAGCTTTACGCATGGCGCATGATGATTTAGTACTGGTAATGAACCGAAATGAGCCTGATGCGTTAATGATCGGCGTTAACTCCCTGAAGGTGATGGATCTGCCGGGTGTACGCAAGGCGTTGGCAACGGCATTGTTCAGGGATGGGGAATTGTCGTTGGCCCGCTCTGCCAAACTGGCCGACACACCCTTGGCCGATTTTATAGCCCATGTATCCCGGTTAGGTATTGCGGTGATTAACCAGACTGCCGTTGAAGTCCAACAAGATATGGATACCTTGGATCAATGGTTAACCCAAGGATAGCGCATGGCTGGTTTTGTTGTCATCGACTCCAGCCCGTTAATTGGTTTGGCTATGGTAGAGGGTTTGGTCTGGTTACCTAAACTCTTTAATACGGTTTATTTACCGGAAACTGTCAAGCGCGAAGTATTGCCAGGAACAGGTGCCCGTGGTGAAGAGGCCATCGCCAAAGCACTCGCAGAAGACTGGCTAAAAGTATGGCCTGAGCCAATAACGCCTTGCCTTGATATGGATTTGGATGCGGGTGAAACGGATTGTATCAATTTGGCGTTGAACTATGTGGAGCAGGTTTTGCTAGTGATGGATGAACGTGCGGGACGTGCGGTTGCCAAAGAAAATGGCCTACGTGTCATCGGTACCGCCGCCATTATCGGTCAAGCAAAAAAGCAGAATTTGATACCATCAGCCCGCGCCGTATTTCAGATTTTACATACGTCTGATTTCCGCATTGCGTCGGCTGTCATCAATCAGGTACTGTTGAGTGTGAATGAGTAGGATCACTCGCTCTTCAGACAATTATGGGCAACACTGAACAGCGAATCTCCGCATTAGAACAAAAAATCCAAGCCATTGATGCTGAACGTGAAGCATTGCTTATCGAGTTAACAGCCTTAAAAGAACACCTACGGCAACAGCAAGACAATTTGGTGAAAATCAGGGTGGATGCAACCGTTAATCACCGATCGTCGAGTCAAGAAAAAGTTAGCCTGTTTGGCGATTTATTCAAAGGGCGCACTGATATTTTTCCCAAACGTTGGGAAAACGGCAAAACCGGAAAGTCAGGCTATTCACCCGCCTGTGCCAATGAATGGAAACCCACTATTTGCGAAAAGCCCCGCATCAAGTGTGGCGACTGCAAATCCCGTTCATTCATTCCCGTTAACGACACCGTCATAGCCAATCATCTGGCAGGTAAAGTTAACCAGGGCAATCGGTCAGGCGATTTTGTCATTGGTGTTTACCCGTTAATGCAAGATGAACGCTGTTGGTTTTTGGCTGTTGATTTTGATAAGGCATCGTGGCAATTGGATGTCGGTGCTTTTGCCGGGGCTTGTCAAGAAAACGGCATCCCTTATGGCGTTGAAATATCACGTTCAGGTAAGGGTGCTCATGTTTGGTTGTTTTTCAGTTCCCCCATTTTAGCCCTGGAGGCCAGGAAACTAGGGGCTTACTTGCTTACGCAAGCGATGGATAAACACCCGGAATTGGGTTTTGAATCGTATGACCGATTGTTTCCCAACCAAGATACCATGCCGAAAGGCGGCTTCGGCAATTTGATTGCTTTACCTTTACAGAAAAAACCACGCGAACAGGGTAACAGCGTATTTGTCGATAACAACTTTATACCCTATCCCGATCAATGGGCTTACCTATCGACCATTAAACGCATATCGTTGGGTGAGTTAAACCCATTGATCGTAAAAGCTGAACAACAAAACCGTATTTTAGGCGTGATACTTCCTATTGCCGAGGAAGATGAACCTTGGAAAATAGCACCTTCAGGCAAAATTCAAGAAACCACTATTAATGGGCCCCTGCCTAAACAAGTCAGCATTATTCTGGGAAACCAGTTATTCATCGATAAAACCGAGTTGCCGCCATCACTGCAAAGCAAGCTTATCCGGTTGGCGGCGTTCCAGAATCCGGAATTTTACAAATCCCAAGCCATGAGGTTGTCAACTTTCGGTAAACCCAGAATCATTTCCTGTGCGGGTTATTTTCCACAGCATATTGCCTTACCTAGGGGCTGTATTGACGATGCCATGAACCTTCTTGGCGAATTAAAAATCCAGCCTGTTATTCAGGATGAGCGGTTTGCGGGTAAGCCCATTGCCGATTTGCAATTTCAGGGAACATTGACAGAAGAGCAAAACCAAGCCGCAAACAAGTTGCTTGCACACGATATTGGAACGCTGTCTGCGACCACCGCTTTTGGAAAAACGGTGGTCGCACTGCATATTTTGGCAACGCGTCAAGTGAACACGCTGATTATTGTCCACCGCCGACAACTTTTAGATCAGTGGCTGGAACGCATAGAAACGTTTTTGAACGTGCCTAAAAATCAGGTGGGAAAGATCGGTGGCGGCAAAAACAAACCGACAGGCATTATTGATGTCGCCATCATGCAAAGCCTGATAAAAAATCATGAAGTGAATGACTTGGTGGCCAATTACGGACAGGTTATTTTTGATGAATGCCATCATTTATCGGCGGTCAGCTTTGAATCCGTTGCCAAAGCGTGTAAGTCAAAATTCGTTTTAGGCTTGTCGGCAACGTTAACCCGCAAGGATGGACATCACCCCATCGTATTCATGCAATGCGGCCCTATCCGTTTTCAGGCCAGTGCTAAAGAACAAGCATCCGCACGGCCTTTTAACCATTACGTGACGCAGCGGCAAACGGCATTTATGATGCCAGAAATCCCAAGCACCGATAGCCGCACTTATATCCATGCAATTTATCAGGCATTGGTGCTTGACGGACGACGCAACCAGTTGATTCTTGATGACATTAAACAAGCGCTATCAGAAAGGCGTTCACCGATTGTGTTAACCGAACGGAAAGAGCATGTTGTGTTGTTGGCCGAGCAAATCAAAACGTTTGCGAAAAATGTCCTTGTCATGCAAGGTGGCATGGGGAGCCGACAACGCAAGCAATTGGCAGATACTTTGCAAAGTATCCCCGATGATGAGGAACGCATCATTATCGCTACCGGACGTTATCTGGGTGAAGGCTTTGATGATGACCGGCTCGACACCTTATTTTTGGTCATGCCAATTTCTTGGAAAGGCACCTTGGCACAGTATGCCGGAAGGCTGCACCGCTTGCACCACGCCAAAACCGAAGTCAGAATTTATGATTATGTCGATAGCCATGTGCCCATGCTAGCCAAAATGAGCGGAAAGCGGCAAATAGGCTATAAAAACTTAGGGTATAAATTGGTTGATTGTTAAGGTAAATAAATGGCCATTGTTACATCGATATCCTCCAAACAAGAAGCGGCAATAAGACGGGCAATCATCAGCGTTGTGCCGGATTATTTTGCCTGGACAGCTGAGGCACAGGAACGTTACCTTGCCAATATGCCCGATGATGACAATTTCCGCATTCGGCAAATAGTCGTAAACGTTTTGTTCGGCATGAAGAATTTGGCTTCGACAAAATCAACGTACTGATCCCGCATGAATACGTTGAGGGTAAAAACCACGGTAAGCGGGAAGGGCAGGGGGCACTTTTTGATATGCGGATTGATGCCGGAGGACTAGAGCCTCAACTGGGATTTGTTCGCCTCCACCACGAACATTGCCAAAGTCAAAAAAGAAATCCGCGAAGTCACCGAGTGGGCGTTCCGCCACCGTGATTTGTCCGGACTGTTGCCCTGGTGGAAACATACGTGGATGGAGCACTAACATGACCCTGAAAACAACGGTAAATCCAATGCCAGCAGAGCCGGCGCACCCAAACGATATAAAGCCGACCCCCGCGTGTTTGCATGCTATTCGAGCACGGCGACGGGCGAGCACACCGAATCAAAAGCCGCCGCCCCTGACCTGGCTGCTGCGCCAGCTGTCGAGGCTCCTGCTTCGGGGCGTCCTGTTCCTGGCCGTGGCGTTGATGCTGTCGCGGCTGCTCCGGCTAGTCCTGCTCGGCCATTAAAAAAGACCTGGCTGCAAAACATTGCGGCTTGGGATGTTGCCGGCATCACCGTCGATGAATTCGACCAGTTGCCGCCGTTTTGCTCGGTGTCCTCAAAAAAAACCATCCGTTGCACCGTATCGCTTCAGGAAAGCCACACGGTCATGTTCAGCTCCGTCACCAACCGCCTTTGCAACCTCAAGTCCTGTTACCTGTACTTTCCCATTGTCAAAAAAGAACAGCCCCATGCCATCCCCGCCGTTCCTGTCCGCCGCCCGTTGAGCGTCTAGGCTGAGGAACGGAGCTTGCGGAGTCCCGCAAGCCGTAACGCGAAACGGGCTGTTTAAGTTAATCGTTTCCTTACGCTTTACAATCAGCCAGCGTTTTTGCGGCCTGGCCAATCCGGTTCCGCCGGAACCGCCCACCAAAAATCCCCGATTTTCGCCTTTTTTCCTAAAAACGCCGTTTTATTGGTATATCATCAGTAAACAATACGGCAACGGCATTTTTTAAAAAGGCCGTCCGTGGCCTTGTTTTTCAAGCCAACCAATTCGCTTCCGCTTTCTCAATATCTTCCCGCCAGATGTCCGGGGTTTTAGGGGCTTTACTGAGCACCCATTCATAAAACCCGGCCATCACCACGTCGTATTCCCAATCCATTTGCCACATTTTTTCATATTCGTTTTTCATAACATACCCCGGTTGATTGGCGCATCACGTCGATGCACACATCAGCCAGCGGGGTTAAGTGGCGGGGTCAAGCAAAATTACGGAGGGTCTGAAAAAATAATTCAAAATGGCCTTTTCCTTAGCCATTATTTTTTTGGAAACCGTCATTTTGCTTGAGGCTGCCGCGACCCTGCTAAAATCCGTGTGTATTGATGATGATGCTTACATCATAACGGGGTGGGGTTTGGGGAGACCGTGAAGGTCTTCCCAATTAAATCATGGCGTAGCCATTCATCCAGTCGGGGTTAATAGTTCGCTGTGTGTCCAGGCCGTCAAGTGCGCCAACTCAAAAAAATTCAAAACATCCGTGGCCAGCCATTTTTTTGATTGGCGGCTTGCGCACACTTGAACGGCTACACAACAAAAATAAGCTTGCCATGCACTTAAGCAGTAGAAGACTGCTTAAGTCATGGGCACCGCTTTGCCGCTTTTTGGTTAGCCGGAAGGCGGGTAAAACCGGCTGTTTGCAGGGTCATGCACCCCCCGAAAATAACCCGTCTGAGACTTCGCATAATTACCCGTTTACGTTATGTAACAAGGCCGCCGTGGACAATGCGCAAGCCCACGGCGGCCTTTTTGCATAACGTGCATTATGCGAGGTCTATTCGCTATAGATTGTCCTGCAATCGGTTTTTTCCTCGTTGCAGGATACCGTTTTTTTCCATTTTGGTAGTCTTTCCCGTCCACTCCATCCCTTTGAAACCAATTTCATTGTGTTGCCTTTTACTTCCATGTTGAAGTGTTTTAACGCGCTCATGCCCATCAGGATTTCTTTCATAGAATGGTTTATTGTCCCTTCCACGTTGTTTAGCACGGCGTTGCCTAACTTTAGCTCGTTGATGCTGGTGGTGGATTCGATTATGTCACCGTTGGCAGTCCAAAATTTCTTGGTTCCCGTGGCTGGTAGGTTTGCCGCTTTCGCCATTTCGATGGGGATTGTCACATGTGTTGCTCCTGTGTCGATCAGGAAGGGCATTTTTATCCCGTTTATTAGTCCGTATCCTCGGTAATAACCTTCATTATCGGCTGTTAGTGTTAGGCCGCCTTCTGTTTCCACCATTCCGTTTTTTGTTACGGTGTATTGGATGTGTGTCTTGTTTTGTTTGTTTTGAACTTCTTTTTTTATTGTTTCGGGTAGCCAGTTGCCTGTGTCTTTGTAGGCCATTTCCAGATATTTGAGGATGAACCATCCGGCGAATAGTACTAAGGTACATATCAGCAGGTTTCTTAAGAAATTCATATTTTATCTAATTGATTTAATTATCTTTCTTCTTTTGCTTTTTCTACATCTTCGATAGTTATTTTATCTAAAAATAAGCTAAGTAAAGCGTCTGCAACATCTGTAGGTTTTATCACTTTGTTAGCTTTAATCGAAAATTCCCACGCCTTTTTTTCTATTTTTTCCCAGCGTGAACCTCTAACCCTTAGTGAGTGGTGACTTGCCATTTATTTTGCCTTTTGTCGTTTTGTGATTTGTTAATTATTCCATTTATTTCTTTTATATAAATCCCTTATTTACATGTCATTTGTGGTTAGTATATAAATAACTCACAAATCATTTGGGATTTGTATACAAATTTGAAAAATTACCTCATTGAAGGCAAGCCAATGACCCTAACACGCGCAAAACTCGATTTATCTTTAGTACCCGCCCCCCCAACGGCAAAACCTCCTGATCCTCTTTGAGATCGCCGTCAATAAAGCCGATGAACTGCTGAACCTTTTCCCTGATTTCTCCGCGCTTGCCCGAACCCTCCCCGTAGCGGGCGATAACTTGGGGGGTTCACCCTTATGACGGTTTGTTACTATCCCACTTGCCACAATACGGTCAAACGTTCCCCGATGGGTCGCGCACCCCGTTTTTGTTCAAATGCTTGTCGGCAGGCTTTTTACCGTTGGCAAAAAAACGGTTTTGAACGTGTGCGGGTTTCCAATCGTTGTGTTGCCCATCCTTCGTTTGTGTTACGAAATGCCGGCGTTAGTTTGTCGGTTCCGGCGGATTTGCTTCAAAACGTTGCTTTAACGTTACGAAAAGCCGGCGGGGTTTTATGACCAGCCACCGCTGCCCCTATTGCCTGAACCAGCCCATTTCCGTTGTTTTGGATTGCCCGCATTGCCGCGGTGTCGGCTTGCGGCCTGTGTCGGTGATCAAACGTCCCGGCCTGCCGCCGCCTACCAAGTTCATCGGCGATACATGCCCAATCTGCAACCTGTTGCAGTTGATTGAGGTGGTCAATAACCCGCACCAACCTTACACCATCGTCACCCGCACCCATTGTGGCTGTGGTGAACATGTCTCGGTCGAGACCAAGATTGACCCTGACACGATGAGGAGCCGTTCCACGGTTTCTTGCCTGTTTGATGAGATGACCCACGCAGAGTATTTGGCTGATGTCCGGCGGCAAGTGGCCGCGCGTTTTGGGGCGGGGGAGTGGTCCAAATGAACCCGCTTTTTTTTCCCAATGCGAACGGTTCGCAACAACCGAAAGGACAAAGGTTAGTAATACTGTCCTTTTGTACCATTTTTGGTATTTTTCGGGGTCGCCCATGATTGATTGGTTTCGCGGTTCCGTTTATTTCCTGCACAAACCGATTCCTGCCGGGCGGGTGATGTCCATTGAGGCTGATGGCGAAATCAGTTGGGAATGTGCCAAAAAACTGTTAGTCCGCAGTTCCCATGAAACCAGCCTGAAGATCAAGTCCGCCAACCTCAACCATCAGGGCGTGGCTACTGAATTGCACATTGACGGCAACCTTGCCAAGTTCCTGCAAGGCCATAACGTGTTTGGCTCGCGTGACCTGAACCAGTTGCTGCTGTTATCGTTTGACAAGTTGCTGGAGCTGTTTGCCGATCATCTACATGGCTGTTCCAGCCCCGCCTTGACCCGCGCCCAGATCAAGAAAGGGGCTTACAAGGTGAAGATGGTTGACATTAACCAGATGTATGACGTGGGCAATGACCAAAGCGTGGAAGCCTGGCTCCATGCCGCCGAAATGCGTGCCCATTCCCGCCATGGCCGTAGTACTTCGGACAAGGGCACGGTGTACCTCGGCAAGACTTCCCGCCGCTGGGCGTTCAAGTTCTACAACAAGTGGCGGGAAATGCTGGCGGGCGGCAAAACCCATACCTTGCCGGTTTATCTTCAGGATATTGGCTTGGAAGAATTTTCAAAGGGCAAGCTTCGCGCTGAGCTGCGTATTTTATCGAAAGAATTGCAACAACTGGGCATCACCCATGGTTACCATCTAACCCCTGCCAAAGTCGACGAGCTCTTTGGCTTCTACCTCGGAAAAACTGACATGACCCAACAAGCCACCCTCTTAGATGACGACCTTTTGAAGTTGCCCCGTCCTGTCCAGGCCACTTACCAGTTGTGGCGTCAAGGCGCGGATTTGCGCAACCTGCTTACCCATAACACCTTTTATCGTCACCGCCGTGTTCTCAAAGAACACGGCATTGACATCAATTCTATGCACCTCGCCCCCGAACACAACAACGTTGTGCCGCTGATGCGGGTCATTGAAGCCGTGCCCGTTGGCATTCCCCAATGGGCGTATGACCGCGGCCTGATCGCCGCCTGATTCTTGACCTTAACCTTACCTTCTTAAAGGCCACTTATGAAAACCTTAGTTTCTGCCATTTTCGTCAATTCCGGCATCGCTAAAGCCTCACAAAAGCCGTATTCCATGGCGCGCGCCGTTGTCCTGAACCCGTTCCAGCCCACTGACACCGCCAATTTCCAATGCCACGGCGTAGGCTTGAGCGCGGTTGAGTTGTCCGTCTCTGACGGTTTTATCACCGCTTTCCAAAACCAGTTCAATGCTGATTTTAAAGGCCAGCCCGTCCTGTATGACATTGACACCGTTTTGGATAGGGAAGGGCGCAACATTATTGTTGGCTTTGCTACGTCGCCGGTTCCTGTTTCGGCTCCTGTCGATGCCGCCCCGGCCGCCGATGCTGCCAAGCCTGTTTTTGGCAACAAATAGGTTAGCCCATGGCCTCCTGCGTCGCTGTCGCCCCGGATAACACCCTGTTCCTGGACGCCGTGTCCAGTCCTGACAGCTGCGCCTATTTGCTGATAACCAATGCCGATTATCAGGCCAATCTCAACATTAACGCTTTATTTGCACAGTATCTGGCATTTGACCCTGTGCTGTCCGGAACTCTACTGGGCGCTTTCATTGTTTCCTTTGTTGCAGGCCATGTCCTGGGCAAAGTGCTTGCGGGATTGCGCCGGGTTTAGTGTGTAACGCCCATTGGGCATTTTTATTTATCTTTATTGAGGTTATACCCATGAAAAAATCAACATTTGTTCCTGTATTACTTGGTTCTGCTTTGGTTGTCGTTTCTGCTTTAGTTCCTGAAATGGCGTTCGCTACTGATTCTGCGGCCGCAACTGCCATTGACACCGCCATTTCTGATGGTACCGCATTGCTTGCCAAAGTCGCCCCCGGCATTATCACTATCGCCGGATTGATGACGGGTGTCGCTCTGGTGATTTCGTTCATCCGCAAGTAAGCCATGTTTACCACCGTGTTATTTTCAGTCACGTTCGTGCTGATGTTCGCGGCGGGTTATGTCTCTTCCCGTTGACCTTTGAAGGCCGATAATGAAAAAGTATCTTTACACCTTACTTGTTCTTATTGGCCTTTTTTTATCCTTCGACCTTTGGGCAAATGGAACTAGTTGCCCTTCAGTTTCCCCTACGTACACTAATCCGCGTTGTTATTCTGGGGGCTCCGGTTTTTATTCCTCGCCCCTTGGTGTTATGTATCACCTTTTCCCAACGGACAATAACAATTGCTCTTCTTCTTTCTCCGGTACTACTGCTGCCGATATTGCTTGTACACATCAGACTCCCTCTACTGGTAATACTTATGATGTGATTGTCCATTGTGGTGCTACTGCTACTTGTCCTTCCACCTATTCATTAAGCGGTAATTCCTGCCTTGCCACTTCATCAACCACTTGTGCGGGAACTCCTACCTGTAACCCTCCTATTACCGTTTTGGATATTTCCGGCAATGTTTGCGTTTCTGCTCCCCCCTGTCAGGATACTCCTGACAATTCCATTTGTACGGCTTCCGGTACCACGTGTGCGGGTGCTTCTATTTTAGTCAAGGATGTTCCTACTTGTGGTGGCGCCCCCGGTACGCCTTCCACGGGTTCTGATGGTGCCGCGGGTTCTTCTGGTGGTTCTGGTACGGGTGGTGGTGGCGGTGCGGGTGGTGCGCCTGGTGCTGGGGGTACTGGTGGTGCCGGTGGTTCTTCTGGCGGCTCAGCGGGTGCCGGTGGTTCTGGCGGGGCGGGTGGTCAGGGGGGTCGTGGTGGTGATGGCGGAAAGGGTGGCGATGGTGGCATGGGGGGTGCCGGTGGGCAGGGTGGCCAGGGTGGTGTGACTGACATTACCCCGGTTGTCCAGGCTATTGACCGTTCTATCACTGCTGCTCAAGCCCATGCTGATGGTCTTGGTGCTAAAAGTGATGGCGTTGGGGCTAAAGTTGATAATTTAAGCGGTAAATTGGATGGCACAAACTCTTTACTAGGTGATATTGGCACAAAATTGGATGGCATATCCGGTAAATTGGGTAATGGTACCGGTTCCGGTGATGGTACGGGCAACCATGCGTGCCCCGATGGCCAAACCCTTTACAATGGCAATTGCACCAATGGCGGTTCTGCCAATGGCTTGACCAACCCAACCCCTGGCAATTTTGGCACGTCTGCCATGGATGCGTTGGATGTCGCACAATCTGATTATTCCTCAAAAATTGCTGAAATCAGGGCGGGTTTAACTAACCTGGTGCCTTCGGTGGATGTTTCAGGTGGCCAGCTCCCTAACTTTGATTTTGGCTCATTTGCCAACCCTTTGTGGGATTCTTCCGTCCCTTATACCTTCGACCTGACCCCTTATGCCGCCCAACTCTCTTGGATTGCCCAAGCGATCCTGTTTTTGGCGTTTCTCCTGGCCTTAGTCATTATTTTAGACAAGCGGTGATCTTATGGATTTCCTGAATAGCGTCATCTCGTTTTTTAACCAAACCCTTGATTTTCTCTATAACCAGCTTTATGGCTTTGTTACGGCCGCTTTCGCCCAATATGTCATTTATGCCACGGTCGCCATGATTAAGTTCAAATTGGCCATGATCAGTTTTGCCTGGGATGTCGCCCAGGAAATTATCAGCCAGTTGAATTTGTCCTCTTACGTTAATGCCGCTTTTGGTGCGTTGGACGACGATTTGCTCGGGTTCATCTGTTTTTTTCGGGTGCCTGAGTTTTGCAACACCATCATGAGCGCGTACATCACGCGTTATGTGATGACTTTTATCGGTGTCTGATGGCTACTGAAATACACCATGGGCCTCCTGGCTCGTTTAAAAGCTTCACCCTAGTCCAGCGTTTTGCTATTCCGGCGTTGCAAGCGGGCAGGGTGGTTGTGACGAATATCCGTGGTTTTAACGATATGGATTTGGTCAAGGACGCTTTCCCTGATATGGACTTCCCGTCCACCGCCACCATTTTATGGTTGGACACGACCGGGCAGGAAACCCGGACTATGCTGGCGTGTTTTTACAAATGGGTGCCGTTTGGCGCATTGATCATCATTGATGAAATACAGCAAATCTATCCCGATAGGCGGGATTTTAAACTGGAAAGCCTCGACAAATGGCAACCTAACCCCGCTGACGTTTTTGATGCGGGCATGATTGCTGAAGGCCGTCCTGAAGATGTCTTTATCGCTTACGACAAACAACGGCATTTCAATTGGGACATATTGGCCTCGACCACTAACATTGCGAAAGTTAAGCGCGAGATCCGGGAAGTGACTGACTTCGCTTACCGCCACCGTGACCTGTCCGGCTTTCTGCCGTGGTGGAAAGACACCTGGATAGAACACAAACACGACCCTGAAAACAATGGCAAATCCAAAGCACACCTTGCAGCCACGCCCGAACGCTACAAAGCCGACCAGCGAATCTATCGCTGCTATCAGAGCACGGCGACGGGCGAACATGTCAAAGCCAACCGTAAGTCTGTATTGGCAGACCCTAAAATTTTGGGTTTCCTTGTTCTTTTCCTCGTTTGCGGCCTTGTTTACGGGCTGGCGTCCTCTGTTCATGAGCCTGTTGGCTCAACTGTGGGCAAAGCTCCTGCTGCCAGCCCTCCGCCTGACAGGCCGCGCCCTGTTCCGTCTGACAGTCTTAATCCTGGTGGCGCTTCTCCTGTCAAAACTGCTGCGTTTGCTCCTGGTGGCGTAAAACGCGTCCTGGATGCCGACACCATCCGCACCTGGTCTTATATGGGCATCGCCCCCGAAGAGCTGCGCACCGTGCCCATGACCTGCCGTATCTATAAAAAGCACGTCAAGTGCACCATAAAACGTGATTCTATCAGCGATTTTCAGGCCGTGGCGGTGTCTACCAACCGGGTTTGTTTTAACCATTACTGCACCCTGTATTTCCCCGTCAACGCACCCAAACCTGACAAGGCCGAACCCAATATCTTGGCCGCTTCCATTTTGAAGTGAGGCCGCCGGCGCAACGCGCGCACGTGGAGCTTGCGGAACGCGCACAGCGTTAAGCGGCGGCCTTCATTCACATTTGGCAAGCGGTTTTTTACCATTTATTTATCGCTGATATCTAAACTAATCCGCGTAGCCGCCGCCCATGAAGTGCGCCAGCATCTTCATATAGCGATAGCGTGACTTTTAAAAACTAAAAGCGTAGCAACGCTAGCTTTTCACTCTGCCGGAAAGGATGGCCATTCATGCCAATTTCCATTGGTCAATCAAATTCCCAACATCGAACCTAGCCATCCTTGACCCTAATAGCCGCTTTTTGGCCAGCCGGAAGGCGGGTAATATTTATTGTTACAGTAACGGAAATTATTTATAATTTAATTAATGTTACAGTAACGGAAATTAAGATGAAAGATTCAAACGACAACCTGACAATAGAGCTTTTTCCTTCTGCTGGCCGCGGTCGCGGTCGGCCTAAGTCGCCAAATTCATTGAGTAACGCAGATAGGCAACGGCTTCACCGCGAGAAAAGGAAACAAACCCCCGCCGTCCCCCTGGGCGGCCTGACGCCGGACGAACAGCACCAGGTTGAAAAGTTTTTGAGGGATTACCGGCAACCCCGGCCAATGTCCTTGACGGGCTCATACCATTTGCTTAAGGCGGAAATGGAAGCCAAGGGATGTTCTGATGCCTCTATTGTTGATTTGGAAACCCTATGGCGTTATGCCGTGGCGGGTTTATGAATTTTAAAAAGCTTTCCGGATCTGTGACCCAAGCCCGTTTTTTCCTCTCCTAAAGACTTCGCATAATGCATATTATGTAAAATTATATGAAGCCCGATAATACCGTCCTATTGATAATTATGTCTGGACACAGGAAGGCTGGCTCTACGTAGCCGTTGTCGTCGATTTGCTTTCCCGGCAAGTCGTGGGCTGGGCAATTGACGGCCACATGCACACATCCTTGTGTGTCAGAGCCCGGCAAATACCCGCGGGGCAAGTGGCGTTTTGGCGACGGAAACCAACTTCAGGGTTGCTTCACTATTCGGATCTAGGCAGCCAATATGCCAGTTCCTACCCAATACGGGGAGTGCTTACAGGATAACAGCCCGGATCAAAACGGCCATTAGCAATCCATACCGGGATGGCAGGTATTTTGTATTTTGAAGGCCACCATGGCCTATAATGGCTTGCCCGCATCTTAACCCTAATAGAGCCAGCCCCCACCCTTATTTGAGGCACAAAACCCATGAAATCCTCCGCTTCCTTAACCTGCATAAGCAAAATGGCCCTTATCGCAATTTTCTGGTGCGGCATGGTTTCATCGTCCTACGCAGAAGGGCCGGGATGGCCTGCAAAAACCTACTATCGGTTCCAGGAAGTCGAAGGCAAAAAAGTGTTTTTTCGCGAGGCGGGGGACCCGTCCAAACCGACGATAGTCCTGCTCCATGGCTTCCCATCGTCCTCGCACACCTATAGGGAGCTAATCCCCCTACTATCAGGCAAGTTCCATCTTATCGCACCGGATTATCTGGGTTCCGGCTACAGCGACCATCCTGATCCCGGGCAGACAGCCTACACCTTCGACCTTCTTGCAAAATATGTATCTGGCTTATTGTCCGCACTGGACATTACGAAATACGTGCTGTACATGCAGGATTTCGGCGCCCCCGTCGGCTACAGGATGATGTTGGCTGCGCCAGAGTCGCTGCAGGCCTTGATCGTACAGAACGCAAACGCCTATCTAGCCGGCTTAACGGATGCCCGGCAAAACTTCTTTAGGACGGCCAATCAAGACCGTTCCCCTGAAAAAGTGGCCTCGCTCTTTGAATTTGTCGGGCGCGAAGCCGTGATCAACAAACAGTATTTGAGGGATGTGAAAGGCAAAGAAGCCATCATGAACCCCGATAGCTGGACACATGACTTGGTATTTTTGCAAAGCAACAAGGATAAGGCCATCCAAGTCCAGCTGTTTCAGGACTACAACAACAATATCCTCGCCTATCCGAAGTGGCAGGCTTTCCTACGCAAGAGGCGGCCCCCAACACTGATTGTTTGGGGCGAACATGATCCTGCCTTCATTGCGGCAGGGGCATTGGCCTACCTTAAAGACCTACCGGATGCCGAGTTACATTTAATGGATGCAGGCCATTTTGCGGTTGAGGAAAAAGCCGTAGAGATTGCCCGGCATATCCTGGAATTTCTGGACAGGGCGCTCACCCAAAACGCGGACAAAACCCGACAAAGCGCCCAACCAGGCACTCCCCCGCCAAGGCGCGCGGACGGTTTGATTGACGCATTAACCGCATCATAGGGTTAGGGGATATTGGGCCCAGACCCTTCTGCAAATCTTTACAGGGCTAGCATCTCCGCACCACAGATTCCGGCCACGGGGTTTTAAACCACCAGGCAAACCCAATGGCATTATGCTGGCTTTTAGGCTAATAAAGCACCGCACCGCTATTCTTTGCACTGACAAAATCCGTGTAATCCTGTTTTACCTGAGCCGCATAACCGAGTGCATAGTTCAACGTTTCGGTTTTCAAACCCGAAACATCCCCGTTTATCACATCCGTGATTTCCTTATCCATGCTGTAAGGGATCAAAGCCACATCATAATCTTTATCTGCCAACGCATGGTTCTTGGCCAAAATTTTGCCCATGTAATTGACCGCATCATTGAATTTGGTGTAGGTGGCCAGCAAGGTGTAGTCAAAATCTTCCTGATACGGTGAACGCTCAACCAGGAAAAACGGCAAGCCATTCATCGTGGTGTAGCCCGCCAAAACGTCGGTGTTGGTCAGCATCGCTTTCATGCTTTTGGTGACGCGTTCGCCATTGTGGCCATCATAAACCCAAGCAGGCATGTTGCCGGAAGCGGCGATGGCCACCGCACTGTCAGTTTCTTGCTTCATTTCCAGGATCACATCATCGCTGGTCGCCGTGGACGGGCCGTCGACCAGCACATAATAACGGTACCGGCCTAAGCTGCCAGTGCCGGAACCTAAACGCAAGGCCGCATCCTTCAGCGCATAATAGCTGTTGCTTTTACGCTTGGAAGCGGCGATCGAGCTGAGGTAGCCCGGCATAGCGGCGTTGATGGCCGAAAATGTGCTGCTGTCGACGGGTTGCAAGGAACCGCTGATGGTCAGGAAATAACGCGAGCCGCCACTAACGGCGGTGTATTTTGCCAACAGGCCGGAGCGGGTTTTGCCGTCGGCGGCTTGGATGGTGTCTTTGACGATGCCGTTAGTGTTGCCGGTGGTCAGGCGATAGGACAATTCGTTGTCGTTGCCTTTGAATGCGGCAATTTGGGTGGCGTAACTGCCCACAAAATTTTTGACCAAGGCCTGGCGATCCGTACTGCCAAGGCCATTTTCTTCCGCCGCCAACAAAATGGCGACCGCCATGCGCCGCAAATCCCAGGTGTAAGGCCCCCAGTAGCCTTCATCGAAATCATTGCTGTCGAAGACGGCATTGCTGTTGGCATCGCGGAATCCGCCCATGTTCTGCATGTGCATGTCGCCTTCAAGCCAAACACCGTTGGTGATGGCATTGCTATACCATGAAGCAGGCCAAGTGGCGGTGTTGTTGGCGTCTTCGTAAAAAATGTGCGCGGTGCCGCGATAAAACGCAAACGCATTGGCCGCCATTTTGGTCATTTTAACCGCCAACTCACCAGGCAGATTGGCGGCGAACGGGTGGTTTTGGTTGTAGATTTTCTGCACGACCCAAGCCTTACGGCTAGTCGCCGCTTCTGCTTGGGATGGAAGGAAGGCTGATGACATGGCTGATAGCGCAAGGCTTACAGCGATAGCGGCGCGAAATTTCATAAAACTCCTAAAGTTGTTACTGGGGGCGGATAGTAAAACTTGAGGATTGTAGGCCGTCTTTGTGTCTTTTTAATGAACCTGTATTTTTGGATAAATTGGACGCCCAACGCGTTCAGACAAACAATTCGCACTTTTTATTGTGGCGGATTGGCATTGGGCGGCGGGGCTCCGTGATTAAACAGGTTAGTGACAAAACGGAAAACTTTTTTAACGCCCGTCCAAATTTTGGGCAACCACCAGATCATCAACACGATAAAACCCGCCAAGGCAAACAAAAACAACACCGGATGGTTGATACATGCCCAAACACCGCCTATGACGGCGACATCCTCACCCACCGAGGCAAACCAGTTGCTAAACGGTTCGGGTGAAGTGTTGATCAGCACCCGCGTCCCGGCTTTGGTCGCGTGGCTCCCTGCCGCCAAGCTTCCGCCCAAAATGGCGGCGGCGATTTCAACCGCCGGGTTCAAATCGCCTATCGCCCCGGCAGCCAGCATAGCCCCCGCCGGGATGCGGATAAAGGTGTGGATGGCATCCCAACCCGTATCCACGCCGGGGGTTTTATCGGCGAAAAATTCGATAAAATACATCAGCCCCGCCGCACCTAAAACAACAGGGTTGGCGACAACTTGTAAATCAGGCGGCAACACGATATTGCCGGTATTGGCCAGCAGACCCAGGGTCAATAAGGTCGCGTACAGATTAATGCCGCTGGCCCACGCCAAACCCATGGTTAACGCCAAGGTCGTGGTTATTTGGTTGAGTGCGTCCATAAGGGGTTCCTGTATTTGCTAATGTAGTCCAGCTTAACATTTTTCAGGGGTGGCACAGCAGCGGTTTTTGCCTACCGGTTTTGGCTATGGCGCCGTAAAGCCCACAACACATGTTCCCTAACCAATTCGGACGGATGCGCCAACCTATTTTTTAAAGCCTCGACAATGCCAACAGAACCGGACGCATTGCCCAGAGCCACGGCAATATTGCGCAACCACCGCCCATAACCAATCCGCCGTATCGCCGAACCTTCGGTTTTGCTTAAAAACATTTCTTCATCCCAAGCGAACACCTCCAGCAATTGCCGGGTATCCAGCCGATGCCGGGGATGAAAGTCCTTTTCCCCAGTAAAACGCGCAAAACGGTTCCAAGGGCAAACCAACTGGCAATCATCACAGCCGTAAATGCGGTTGCCGATCAAGGGACGCAAGCCTTCAGGGATAGCGCCATGCAATTCAATGGTCAGATACGACACGCAACGGCGGGCATCGACTTGGTACGGTGCGACTATCGCCTGGGTCGGACAAACATCAAGGCACGCCACACACTCACCACAATGGTTGCTGGTCGGCACATCGGCTGGCAGCGGCAAATCGGTGTAAATCTCCCCCAGAAAAAACCACGACCCGGCCTTGCGGTTGATCAAGTTGGAATGCTTGCCTATCCACCCCAACCCCGCCTTCTCGGCAATCGCCTTTTCCAGCACGGGCGCACTGTCCACAAACACACGGTAGCCCAATTCACCGCATTGCGTTTGGATTTTATCGGCGAGTTTTTGCAGGCGGTTGCGCAGGACTTTGTGGTAATCACGGCCTAGCGCATAGCGGGAAATATAGGCGGCGGCGGGGTCAGCCAATGTTTCATGCATGGCGGGGGCTTCCGGCAGATAGTCCATACGCACGGAAATGATGCTCTTGGTGCCTTCTTGCAGCATCGCCGGACGGCTACGTTTTAGCCCATGCCGCTGCATATACGCCATATCACCCTGAAAATCCTTCGCCAACCAATCCTGCAAATGCTGTTCTGCGTCTGATAAATTAGTGTCGCTGATACCGACTTGCTGGAAGCCTAGCCCCCTACCCCATTGCTTGATGTCGTTGGCGAGGCCGGTTAAGGTGTTTTCTGTGAATTCCATAAAAGCATTGGCTTATAGAGTAGCGGATCAAAACGGTGTTTTCTTTGTGGGGTGGGCAACGCTGTTCTGCCCATCTTTCGCCTAAAAAGTGAAAAAAAACGCTGCCTACAGGATTTAATCAAACACCTTGGCTGGAACGGGTTTGTTACCCGTTCCATAACGTTTTAATTAAGTGTCGGCGCTTCAAAACCTTTGGGACGGGATGACAAATTCCGTCCCACATGAGGGGAACATTAGCCCGAAGCCCGGATGCCACAAGTTCCATCCAGGCTACTCGCTTCGCTTAAAAAAACGTCTTCAACACCAACGAGATAACACCCGCTAATAGCACACCTAGCATCCATCTATTTAACTTTAATTCACCATCAATACGTTCAAAACGCACATTCATTTCTGCTTTAATTTCATTTTTGGCTTCGGTTAAATCATGTTTTGTTACCAGTCCGTTTTGGGCTTCGGCAATTACGCGCACAACCGCCTCAGCTTGCGCTTGCGGGATTCCGGCAGTTTTTAATCGGTCTACCAGTTCAAGGGTATCAAATGTTATGGTGGCCATGGTATTTACCCCGTTGTTGTCATTTCAATATCCAGTCTACCACGCTTGACAACTCCCTTGCCACGCATGATTGAAGCGTTTCGGGCTTGAGGCCGGAACGGGTTTGTTACCCGTTCCATAACGTTTTAATTGATTGCCAGCACTTCAAAACCTTTGGGTTACGAAATTCCGTACCGTTTGGAGAAGCCGATGCCGGGCGGGTTATTCAACCCGCCCGTAACGTTTCGACCTGCTTAAAAATCTACAAAAAAGCAACCAACAACGGCGATCCAGCATTAGCCGATGACCAAACCCAATACTCAGGCTTCAGCACATAACCCTTACGCACAGGGTTTTCGTGCAAGTAATTCAGCTTTTGCAGATAAAACGCCGGATTCTCGATTTTCTTTGGGGCGTTGGTCTCCTGCCAAAACCGATACGTCCCTTCCTTATCAACAAACAGCTCCAAAACGCGGGGTTCATGGTTTTGCAGGTTCTCCCGCAATTGCTTGGACGTAAACCGCTTAAAATCACGCAAAAAACCAGCGACATCAGGTGAGGTAACAATCAAATGGATATGGTTCAGCATGAACACATAACCATTTAACTGCAAGCCTTTGTTTTCCTGACAATAGCGTAAGGAATCAGCGAGCAGTTGCCAGCGGTTGAAACGGTCAAAAAGATAATACCAACGTTCTATGGTCAGCGTCAGGTAATAAGTTCCGGCGTTTAAGGCTATTGGTACGCGGCGTGAGGGCATGGGCGACGTTTTTTGATTGGGAATGATGGGAAAGTATAGCTTGTTGTTTGGTGCGGGTGGAGTGTCACGGTGGGTATACGCATCAACTGGGAGCTGGAAGCAACAGGAGCTGGAACGAGTTTGTTACCCGTTCCATAATGTTTTGATTTATTGTCAGTATTTCAAAATGTTTAGGTGCTGGATGCGGAGCGGCTTATTCAACCCGCCCCTGACGTTTTGCCGTACTGCTGGGCATTGTTGAAACGTTTGGGACGGGGTTACAAAACCCCGTCCCGCTCAAGATTTCATGACATCCTTTAGCGCCATCATCGCCTGCTTCAACAATGCCGGCCCCGGCCTAAATCTCGTCGGCCCAGCGACCAATTACAGCGTGTTGACGGATTTCCAAACCAGTGTCTGCACTTTTGCCATGTTGTTGGGGTGTGTGCAGATTTTCTCGATTGTGATTTTGTTTGTGCCGGAATTTTGGCGTAAATGACAATCTTGGATAGGAAAAGTTACGATGAGGGCGCAATTCGGGGATGGCTTTTGGAAACCTTTGGTGCTGTCCCCAATTTTATCTGTCGGTATAATCTGGCCGCCCTTGGAGCCGCTAACATCAGCCAAGCCCCCTAGGCGTTATAACTTCAATTGAGCCTTTCTTTATTGTACGCTATGGAAAATCATCCGGATTTTTCATGATCCTCAAATGATGGTTTTTGAGTGAAATGCACCACGAATTTTTGATGGACATGGAGAAATTTGTTCCGTGCGCAAAACAGATAACTTAATGTTATAACTAACAATTTTTGAGAAAACATGGTAGAGACTGCCCCTCACCCAACAGATTTAGGCAATCAACTTGCTGCCCTTATGGATGGCTATAAAAAGTATTTTCCTAATCGTTTAGCTGAGGTTTTTCCTCGCATTATAAAACGCATCGTTGAACTTTGGGATTTGCCGGAAATGGAACGCCGATATTTTAAAGACCTTTTGCTTGTCGAACCAGGAAGACAGGGGTTTCCGAAGGACATTGCCTCTGAAATAAATAAACTGTCTCTTGTTTATGAGGCGATAAACCCAATTCCAAAGTTAAATGAAAAAGACGTTTGGGCGCATGTACGGGAAAAAGCAATAGCTGAATTAAATCTGTTAGGCATAGCGTTTACCAAAAGAAACTTCTTTAACTGTGTCATTGAAGGTAGGGTGCGGGAAATTGCCCTGTTTTTGCAAGCAGGTATGGATATAGAGATATTGGATGATCAGGGCTGGACTCCATTAATGAGGGCTAGCTTCAATTCAAGCGAGGAAGCGGCAACGCTGCTTATCGAAATGGGTGCTAACGTACTTGTGCATGATGTGAATGGCTACACACCTATGCATTGGAGTGCCCAAAATGGCTATTCAAGGATGCTACGGATATTGAAAAGTAAAGGTGCAGATCCGGATACGCACAGTTTCACCGGTATAACGCCGCTGATGCAGGCTGCGGTAAATGGCCATGCTGATGCTGTGCAGCAGCTTATCAATATGAACGCGTTGGTTGATGGCGCGACCACTACCCGTTTGACAGCCCTGCATAAGGCGGTTGCAAATCGCCATTACGAGGTAGTTAAAATACTGGTTGAAAACAGGGCTAACCGTAATTTCAGTACCGATAATGGGGTTACGCCCATCTCCATCGCGGCAGAGAAGGGCTTATACGATAAAAAATTCAGGGACATATTAAAATTGCTCGACAAGGATATGGCCGAACGCGTAGAAGAAGAGGCGGAAATGCTTGCTACTCAGAGGACAAAGGATAAAAAGAAATCCGGTGGCCTGGTTAAAAAATTATTAGCTTATGTGGGTTTAAAATAAACCATTTTGTCCGGTCGTGGGTTTGCTTGGTTGTGTCATAAATTTTGTGTAAATGGGGGGGGGTTACTAAAATCTCGAAATATTTTCACGCTTTCCTTGATTCCCCCATTACGCCAATTTATGGCTCAACCGACAATACCTCGCTGCACACGGCCCCATGCCCGAAGCGCACCGTCAACTTGTCGCCCACCTGCACTTGTGCGCTGGTGCGCACCACCTGCCCCGAAGCCGTCTCGGTCGCCAGCGCGTAACCCCGGTTTAAGGTCGCCAATTACTGGTTAAGCCGGGCTAATTTATGGCGCATGGCATTTTCCAAACGTTGTTGCAGAAACCCTTGCTTCTGCTGGAGCCGGCTGATTTTTGCCGCCGGATGGTGTTGCCATAACCGCGCGGTTTTTGCTTCCAGCCAATGGTGGTGATGGCGCAGTTTACCTTGAACCGCTTGGTTCAAGCGTTGTTCCAGCTCATCCAAGCGTTGCGCATTGCCGGCAAGTTTTTGCCCTGGGTGTTGCTGTTGCAAACGTTGCTTGAGCCAGTCCATACGCTGTTGTTGCCCGATTTTGCGCCGGACCAGCAATTGCAAACGTTGGTCAAAACCGGTAAAGCGCGTCAACCAAAGTTGCCCGTCCGGCGTGGCGTGTTCGGCGGCAGCGGGGTGGGCGCACGGACATTGGCGACAAAATCGGCGATCATGAAATCGGTTTCATGGCCGACGGCGGAGATGACTGGAATAGTGCTGGCAAAAATCGCCCTTGCGACAATTTCTTCGTTGAACGCCCACAAATCCTGTGCAGGACGGAGTTTGCAACTCCGTCCTTAACTTTTCAAAATAGCGTTGTATTACTCCCATCTGACTCAAAAATCGTATACTTTGAGTTAGCGAAACTGTAAAGGGAAGGAGGGGAAAATGATCCGCAGGATTCGCCTTCAACGCCTAGCGCCCCAAGACCGGGAGGCTTGGCAAAAACAGTATTATGGTCATCAAAAACATTGGCAACGCAGACGGCTTTTGGCACTTAAAGCGATTTGGGACGGCCAAAACTTGGCGGAGGTGTGCCGCCAGCAAAAAGTCCGGCGGCAAACGTTGACGCACTGGCTCGACGGCTATCTGCATGGCGGGTTTGATGCGTTGCTTGCACGGGAATCCGTACACAGGAAGCAGCTTCTGTCCGGGCAGCGGCAACGCATCCTGCGCTATATCGTGCTGCATAAGACGCCTGCCGATTATGGTATCGACAGCTACCAATGGACAGCCGGGCATGTCAGCGCGGTCGCCTGGCAAAAGTGGCACATCAAGGTAAGTTGCCCGCGCCTGTACCAATTGTTTGACCAATGGGGCTTGTCGCTACAAAAGGCTCACCGCGACTATGGCCCCACCAACGCCCAGGAACAGGCCCAATTCATAGCCGACTTAAAAAAAAACGGCGCAGCCCCGTGAAGACAGCGCCTTGATCGCGTTGGATGAATTTGCTTTGCAAAGCACGCCTTACACGCATTATGCGTGGGCCGAAAAAAACACCAAGCCCAAAATCTGGAGCGACGAACGCCATCGGCAAAAACTCAACGGCTTTTTGACCGTTGACGTGCAACGCGGCAGCACGCGGGTGGACTTTAAAAAACACAGCTCGACGGAAACGGTGATAGGGATTGTTGTGCTGACCGCCTTGGTTTACCTACAGCAAGGCTTCAAACACCTGACCTTTTTGCTCGACAATGCCAAAATCCACGGCAAAAAAATGGAAGCCAGTGTCCAGCAGTGGCTGGCCGACATCGCACAGCAAGTCGAGCTACCGGACTATACCCTCAGCTTTTGGCATACGCCCCGCTACTCGCCACGGCTCAACCCGGCCGAATACCTGATCCATGAAGTGCGGCGGAACGGATTGTATCAAGTGCCCTGTACGTTAACCCTGCAAGAAAAGGCCGCACGCATAAACAACCAACTGGCACTGGGTTCGCCCATGAACGACCAGCAAATGCACAACCTGCTGGGTTTCATTGCCCGTTCTAAAGTTAAACGGTTTTAGAATGAGATGGGAGTAATTTCAATCTTTTATCGAAGCAGAAACGTTTCGGACAGGTTTTCAAAACCCATCCGGCTTGGCGCAACAATTAATTTGCACAACAAAATTGTTGCACGATATGGCTATTCCGTTATTGCCTCTTCTCCAACCAATCCACCAACTTCCTCCCCCATAATCGGCTCAGTTGCAAAACACGTTTCAGCAAATTTTGCACATGATTTAACCGAAGCCAAAAATGAAATTAAAGCAGAAATGAATGTGCGTTTTGAACGTATTGACGGTGAGCTAAAGTTAAATAGATGGATGCTGGGTGTGCTATCAGCAGGCGTTATCTCGTTGATGTTGAATACGTTTTTTTAAGCGAAGATAAATTATCCATTAAGCGGCACGGATATTTTGGCGGTGACGATGATTATATGGGGTCGCCGTGCATTGTTGGCAAAAATCCCAAAAAATCCATATAGAGCCTAATTCACAAATGTAATCTGACTACTTTTCAGTCTGCGATTATTTGACTTAGCAAGATTTTTAATCAAACCAATTTTCTAAAACCAAGCCTTGGAAGTTTTCAAAATCTTGGCTATTACGGGTCACTAAAGCCAGACTCTGCGTAGCGGCAATCGCGGCGATTTCGCCATCGGCATAAGAGCAAGTTTTGCCTTCCCGTTTTAATCTGGCCCTTTCTTTGGCATACCAATCTGCCGCCGCTTGATCAAACGGCAAAATCACCAAACCGTTAGCCAGTAACATAGCCAGATAGGATTGTATTTGTGTTTTTCTTTTGGAGCTTGGCAGCAGTTCGCAGCCGTAGACCATTTCATGCCAGACTATCGCCGCTGTTGCGTATTTACCATCCTGTCCGGCGAAGTTCCGTAACACATTATTATCGGGGTTTACGCGGGCGGGTTCTGAGAGGATATTGCTATCGAGCAAGTAACTTATTCGTCCCATGTGAATTCCCGTTCTTGGCTAGCCGACCGTAGATTGCCCAGTTCCGATTCGGTTAACGCCCCATCTGTATCCCTTTGGCTACGCCATTCTTGGATCGCTTGATATAGGCTATTATTTTTTGAGGTGAGTTTTTGGTAATTTGCTTCAGATAGCATAACAGCAACAGGTTTGCCATGACGGGTCAGATGAATGGCTTCGTCTAATTCTAATTGATGGATTAATTGGGAGAGGTTGTTTTTAGCTTCGGCTATGGTGCTGGTTTTCATAAGTTTTCACTCGTATTATGGCTATATTTATAGCTATAATACGGTTTTCAGCATCCGTTATCAATGGTTCTTAAGTGGCGTTTTTAAACGGCAAATAAGTCGCCGCATCTTCCTATGCCGGACGGGTTTTGAAAACCCGTCCGGCTTGGCGCAACAAATAATTTGCACAACAAAATTGTTGCACGATATGGCTTTCCGTTATTGCCGCTTCTCCAACCAAACCACCAATCTTTCCCCCCATAAACGGCCCAATCGCATGCCCCGTTTCAACAGGGCCTGTAGATGTGGCAGACAAGCCAACCCAATACGCCGGCAACTAGCCCATAACCGCAATGCGCCGATCCGCAGCCTATCCCAACGCACCGGACGGTCGCGCACCACACCGCGTTTATGCAGCCAGTGCAATAAACCGCTGGCATAAAAATAGGCCGGGCACAGCCCCGCAACAAACCACGCAAACCGCCCCATCCCGCCTAAGGCTTCGCCGGTATGCAAAGGCCACATCCAGGTCATCAGTTTTTCGCCGGAGGAAAATAGGCTGGGGTCGCGGACGCTTTTGATTTGCCCGCTCCAGCGGTCTACCCAGACCATCGTGAACGGGTGTTTTTGGTTGGCTTCGCCGGATTGGCGCAGGTTGATGCGGTAGGTGCCGTTCTCACCGACTGGCGTGGTCACCCGCCTTAACGTGGCGCGGGGGAACGGGCCACGGGCCATGAACTCGGCTTCTTCCAAACGCACGGGGCGGTTATTCGGCCGCGCCGTGCTCAATACGGGTTTGCCGTTGTTGCCGTGCCCCATATCTTCCGCTCCCGTCAAGCTTTCCAAGATTTGCGGGTAACTCAACTGCATCCCCGTGAAGGCCAACACCAACAGCGCGCCGGCACCGAGCAAACCCAGCCAGCGGTGCAAATCCATCAGCAAACGCATCATGCCTTTATTATGCCGGAACGCGAACGCTTGCCGGAAGCCTCCCACAGGCCACCATAAAACTAATCCGGTGACGATGGACACCATCATCAGCCCGCCCAACACACCGACAGATTGCCAGCCGAATTGGTCTAGCTGAAGTTGGGTATGCACATCCAGCAACCACGTCATCGCCGTACTCCCCCAAAAACGGCTATCCACCACTTCGGCGGTGTAAGGGTTCACCGACACCATCAGCGGCGCGTAATAATCAAAATAGGTTTCCTGCGGTTTTTCAAACCAAGCCGTCAGCATTTCATTAGGCGATTGCGGCAGCTCCAACGTCCAACTGCCGTGGCGGTCCGGATGGGCGGCTTTGACGGCGGCGATGATTTTATCCAAGGATTGGTGTTGCCCTTGCGGGTTGTCAATCACCAGCTTTGGGTTTAGTAAGGTGTCCAGCTCGGCACGGTAAACGTTCAGGCTTCCCGTCAGCCCTATCAAGGCAAAGAAAAATCCGCCCAAAAGTGCGATATACAGGTGGACTTTAAGCCAAAGTGCGCGGGTGAAATAATTTGCTAATCTGGGCATAAGAAAGTAAATGATGAAATCGTGGAAGCTAGTCCTTTCAGGTTTCTTGTGCCCCAGAGAGGGTATAAAAACCTGAAAGGACTCTTCAATGGCATAATAACAGCAAACATGTTTGCTTACCCTGTGTGATACCTGATGGATACCTCCCCCTTATTTTACCCGAAAGATTTTATAGAAACCGCCGAAGGGCTGTTATTTGCCGTGGTGGCGCACGGCATTGAAAATGGCAAGGTGCTGTGTTTCTTGCGCTATGTCCTGGAAGCTTCAGGATGGAAAAAATACCCCACCCATGCCGCCAACACCTATTTGCAAGCGCACCACCCTGATTACCTGCATTTTTCCACACGCCTGGCCGCCGACTTGCACGCCGTCGCGGTACCGCAAATCAGCCGGCACCATCAGCCGCGCGGGCGCTTGGAAGCGATCATGCGGACGCTTCCGCAAGATGCCGTAGAACAGGATTTATATCAACTAGGGCGATTATTGCAACGGCACGGCTTGGATTTGGCCAGCTTGGGCGTAACGGGGTCGGTGCTCTTAGGCGTGCAAAACCCCGCCTCGGACATTGATCTGGTCTGTTATGACCGCGCCACATTCCAACACTGCCGGGCTTTAGTGCGCGACTTGATTGCACGGGGCAAGCTGGAGGATTTGACGGAAACCGACTGGCGACAATCTTACCAACGCCGTGAAGCGGATTTAAATTATGAAGAATATGTCTGGCATGAACGGCGCAAACATAACAAGGCCCTGATTAACGGACGAAAATTTGACCTCAGCTTGCTGAATGCCAGTGAGGCCGAAGCTGACGGTTGCCAAAAATACGGGGCGGTCACGGTGCAATGCAAAATCACTGATGACAGCTACAGCTTTGATTATCCGGCGCAGTTTGTGACCGACCATCCGACCATCCAAACGGTTATCAGCTTCACCGCCACTTATGTTGGCCAGGCGTTTACAGGCGAACAGGTTGAAGTGTCGGGCACCTTGGAGCAGACGGCCAATGGCTTGCAACGGATCGTCGTGGGCTCTAACCGTGAAGCGCGGGGGGAGTATATTAAAGTTAAACGTTAATCTGAAAGTGCCGAAGAGCAGCCTAAGCTGCTGGAACGGGTTTGCTACCCGTTCCATAACGTTTTGATTGATTGTCGGCATTTCAAAACGTTTGGGACGGGGTTGCGAAACCCCGTCCCGCCCAGGGTTATTAGCCAAGCTTAATGGACGGCTGTCCGGGCACGCCTAATGGCCAGGAATAACCGATAAAACCCGCAAACACTTGGGAAGCCAGCAAAAATCTGTAAAATACCCGCTTTTTATTGGCAAACTGTAATCATCATGCGCACAACCCAGTTCCCCCTCAACACCGTCAAAGAAACCCCTGCCGATGCCGAAATCATCAGCCACCAGCTGATGATACGCGCCGGGCTCATCCGCAAACTCGCCGCCGGGCTGTACACTTGGCTGCCGCTGGGCCTGCGGGTGCTGCGCAAGGTCGAAAAAATCACCCGCGATGAAATGGAAAAAGCCGGGGCTTTGGAAGTGCTGATGCCGACTTTGCAACCCGCGGAATTGTGGCAGGAAACCGGACGCTGGGAACAATACGGCCCGGAATTGGCGCGTTTGAAAGACCGCCATGACCGTGATTTTTGCCTAGGCCCCACGCATGAGGAAATCATCACCGATTTGGCGCGTAACGAATTGAAAAGTTACAAACAATTGCCGATCACCTATTACCAGATCCAAACCAAAATCCGCGACGAAATCCGCCCGCGTTTTGGCGTGATGCGCTCACGCGAATTCATCATGAAAGATGCTTATTCCTTCCATTTAGACCAGGCTTCCTTGCAAGAAACTTACGAAGTGATGTACCGCGCTTACACCAATATCTTCAACCAGTTTGGCCTGAAGTTCCGTGCGGTGATCGCCGATTCCGGCTCGATAGGCGGGGCGGTGTCGCATGAGTTCCACGTTTTGGCAGATTCTGGCGAAGATGGGATTGCGTTCTCAACGGTAAGCGACTATGCGGCGAATGTCGAAAAAGCCGAAGCCCTTGCGCCCACAGGCACACGCCCTGCCCCAACTGCCGATAAGGTTTTGGTCGATACGCCTGACCAGCACAGCATTGACGAAGTCTGTGCATTTTTGTCGATTCAGTCCACCCAATGCCTGAAGACCTTGATCGTCAAAGGCGAAGCAGAAAACACTTTGGTGGCCTTGCTGCTACGCGGCGACCACGACTTGAACACCATCAAGGCCGAAAAACTCGCGGGCGTTTTCTCGCCGCTGACCTTCGCCAGCGAAGAAGAAATCATCGTTGCTTGCGGTTGCAAGCCCGGCTCCATCGGCCCCATCGGCTTGGCCATGCCCATCATCGCCGACCGTAGCGTGCCGCTGATGGCCGATTTTATTTGCGGCGCGAACCAAGACGGCAAACATATCCAGGGTGTCAATTGGGAACGAGACCTGCCCGTGCCTGAAACCGCCGACTTGCGCACCGTCGTCGAAGGCGACCCCAGCCCCGACGGCAAAGGCCACCTCACCTTGGCTCGCGGCATCGAAGTCGGCCATATCTTCCAGCTCGGCAGCAAATACAGCGGCGCCATGAAAGCGGGCATCATCAACGAAGGCGGCAAGCACCAAATCATGCTGATGGGCTGTTACGGCATCGGCATTTCCCGTGTGGTCGCGGCGGCCATCGAGCAAAACCACGACGGGCGCGGCATCATCTGGCCGAAAAACCTCGCGCCGTTCCAAGTCGCCATCTTGCCGATGAACATGCACAAATCCGAACGTCTGCGGGCTTTGGTGGAAACCTTGTACCAGGATTTGCAAAACGCGGGCCTGGAAGTGTTGCTGGACGACCGCAAAGTCCGCGCCGGTTTCATGTTCTCGGACATGGAACTGATCGGCATCCCGCATTGCATCGTCGTGGGTGACAGAAGTTTGGATGACGGGATTGTTGAATACAAAAGCCGGACTTCAAAAGAGAATGAAGCCTTTGCTTTGGCGGATGTGCTTGGTTTTATTAAAGGGAAGTTGGCTTAAGCGGATAGGGCTGGCGGCTTCGCCTTCGGGCAATCCGCCAGCCTTTGAAGGTATTGGCGGTTTGCTATCGCGAAACTGCCTTATAGGTTATTTTTAATAAGGGTGGTGACTTATGATAATGTTTCCCGAAGTCTTTCAGGTCTTTATTGTCGGGCTGTTAATTTTCATCCCGGTGGGTTTGATCTATAGGAAAGCTGGCTTTCATCCGGCCTGGGCTGCGTTAGTGTTCTTGCCCGGTTTCGGCCTGCTTTTGGTTTTCATGCAATTGGCCCTGCTGCCTTGGCCTAATTTGCGTGAAGAAGATGAAACGGGGGATCGATGATGACGTTGTTTTTTGTATTGCTGCCAGTGTATGTGGCGTTTTGCCTATGGCTGGGTATCCGCATCGTGCGGAAAGCCGGTTTCGAGGCTTGGTGGGTGTTGGTGTTATTGGTCCCTATCGTCAACATCGCCATGATTTGGGTTTTTGCGTTTATCCGCTGGCCTACCCTACAAGCGGATATAAAGCAGGATTTATAAGTAATCCTCCAAAAGCCTTTTAAGCTTTTGTATTCACCACGAAGGGCACTAGGTCACTATTTTTCGTTATTTTCTTGGCGTATCCGTTACTTAAGTCATATCAAGGTTACGGCATCCCTGCTCCAAAGCGCTACGGGACGGGGCCGCTATCACGCCTACACTGTGGGTAAAACTGTTCCGGCCCTTGTCACAACGTTCTTTACGGCCCACATACTTCGGCGTTACTGGACACCGGAGTATGTGGCCAAACACCTGTGCTTAATTAGCCCCGACCCTTAGGAATTAGCCCCTTGCCAAGCGTTTTTCCAATTCAGTGGCGAGCAAGGGGTCTTCGTACCGTAAATGGGTGAGGAAGTGCCGTCTTAGCACTGAATCTTCCGGGATGTCCAATTCCCTTGCCAATTTGCTGGCATTGGAACGTTGGGAGGGCAGAAAAACATAGGCGGTGATGGCCAGTGCCAGCAAGCAAAACACAATAACTTCGATCATATCAATACCTCGGTTCTAGTAGAAAAACATCGCGTAAAACGCGTTGGCCCATGATGCGGACAATCATGGCTGGCTATAATTAAAGCAAATAAAATGCCATATATATTGCGACTAAAAACTACAATATAATTCGTTAAAAATCAATGAATTATATTTAAAACCATTGGCCTGCCAACGATTTCACACCTGTCTGGCCTGTAAGCTTTCCAACAACGCCACACGCGGCAACCACCATTTGTCGCAGCGCGTTGCCCTGTTAATTCAGGATTGCCGCTTATCAGCCCTATTTATTAGGAAACCCAATAGGATAAGCGTATTCTTGCGATTGGCTATGAACGGCATTAAGTCCATAGAGGAAGCCGGGGCATCCAAGCCGCGAAAGCCGCACTACGCTATGCTACGCACTATATGGGCCGACCTTGCTATGAAAAAATTTAAGCTATCTACAGAAAATACAATACCAGAAGCCATAAACGCGATTCTTTTGTCATTATTTGCCACCATCCGCAAAAATAAGAATGATGTTCTAAACCGTAGCGACACGGAATCTTTGCATGATTACCGTGTCGCCATACGTCGCACCCGTTGTTTATTAAGCCAATTCAAACAAGTTTTTCATAAACAGGCTATTGGGCATTTCCGTGCTGAATTTTTTTGGTTGTTTGGTGCGACCAGCAAAGTGCGTGATATGGATGTCCACTTAGAGCATTTGCAATATTACAAAACCCTATTGCCAGCCACTACTGAACATGATTTATTACTGTTAAATCAGCACTTACTGGCGGAACAAGCTATGGCTTATGATGAAATGGTGAAAGTGCTTGGTTCTGGGCGTTACCAAAAATTGTTAACGGATTGGTCAGTTTTCCTCTATACGCCAAAGACGATGAAAGCCCAATTTGCCAATCGCCCTATTGGGCATTTTGCTGACAAACGTATCCGGCTAAATTACTTGGCGATCTTAAAGCAGGGACAGTCAATCACCTTAGATACGCCCGATGAGATTTTTCATGATTTGCGCAAGCGGTGTAAGAAACTGCGTTATCTATTAGAGTTTTTTGGTGAGTTTTACCCTGACGAAAACACCGAAAAACTACTCAACAGCTTGAAAAGACTGCAAGACAATTTAGGCGCACACCAAGATTTGTGTGTGCAAATTCAATTTTTGCAACAATTGCCTCCGGCAAAACAAGTGGCATGGCAATTGTTGGTTGAGGTTCTGCAAAACCAAAAACAACAGCTACGCGCAGAATTTAAAACGCATTTTGACGGCTTCACGAAAATCCGGATGCCATCACTTAACAATTAAAGCCTGCCGGCCATAGCTTATTGTTCCCCTAGCAGGTAGATTCACATTAACTCCCCTTATGCCTTATTCAAACCCCACCGGAACCCACAAAACCCTAACCGTTTCCCAGCTTAACCGCGCCGTCGGACAATTGCTCAGCGAGCATTTCTGGTCTGTCTGGGTGGCAGGGGAAATTTCCAACTTAAGCGCACCTTCTTCCGGACATTTATATTTCTCCCTGAAAGACGCCCAGGCGCAGGTGCGTTGTGCGATGTTCAAAAACTCACAGCGCGGCCTGAAAATCAAACCGGAGAATGGCAAGCAAGTGCGGGTGAAGGCGCAGGTCAGTTTGTATGAGCCGCGTGGCGATTACCAGTTGATCGTCGAGAGCATCGAAGCGGCGGGCGAAGGCGAGTTGCAATTGGCGTTTGCCGCGCTAAAACGCAAGTTGGCGGACGAGGGCCTGTTCGACGCCCAACACAAAAAGCCCTTGCCTGCCCTGCCCGATTGCATAGGCGTGGTCACTTCGCCCAGCGGCGCGGCGGTCAGGGATATTTTGACGGTGTTGAAGCGGCGGTTTCCGGTGGCGGAAGTCATCATTTATCCGGTTGCCGTGCAGGGCGACAATGCCAAGCATGAAATCGCCAAGGCGATCGCCACCGCCAATGACCACGGGCATTGTGATGTGCTGATCGTCGGGCGCGGCGGCGGCTCGCTGGAAGATTTGTGGGCGTTTAATGAAGAAACCGTGGCGCGGGCGATTTTTGCCAGCGCCATTCCGGTGATCTCCGCCGTCGGCCACGAAACCGATTTCACCATTGCCGATTTTGTCGCCGACGCCCGTGCGCCGACCCCGTCCGCCGCCGCCGAGCGCGCCACGCCCGACGGGCCACTCTGGCTGGCACAATTGGTCGGGCTTGAGCGGCGTTTGCAACAACTGGTCCGGCGCAAGATCGGGCAACAGCAACAGCGCATGGACTGGCTTAAACAACGCCTGCAACAGCAGCATCCAGGGCAAAAACTCGCCAGCAACGCCCAACGCCTGGATGAATTGGAAATGCGCCTGAACCAAGCGGTCCAAAGGAAACTACACCATCACCAACATTGGCTGGAAGCCAAAACCGCGCGGCTATGGCAACACCATCCGGCGGCAAAAATCAGCCAGTTCCAACAACAGCAAGCCTATTTGCAACAACGCTTGGAAAATGCCATGCGCCATAAACTGGCCCGGCTTAACCAGCAGTTGGCGGCGCATAGCCAAACTTTACACGCGGTAAGCCCGTTGGCGACCTTAAACCGGGGTTATGCGCTAGCGACGGAGACGGCTTCAGGGCATGTCGTACGCTCCAGCACGCAAGTGCAGGTGGGCGACAAGTTGACGGTGCGCTTTGGGCAAGGTTCGGTTTACAGTGAGGTTTTGGCAGTTGACCCGGCGTAGGGACTTGTACTGCAACGCATCTACGGTGGCACCGGCAGCGCCATAACGGGGTTGCCGTCCACAGGAAGGCCGGGGGTCAATCGGCAGTTTGCACAACAAAAGCCATGCACCCGGCCTCCGCTTCGCAATAAAACTCCGCGCCAATCCAATTCGCCCCCACCGCCGCCAACTGGCCATCCAGATATATCAGTGGCATCAATTCCCTTTCCCATGGTGGGACACCCGCTTCCTGATACAGGTTTTTCAGGCTGTGCCGGCCTTGCCGATGGGGAAGACGGATTTTCTCGCCGCCTTGCCGTGCGCGTATGTCCACATGGGCTTGTTCCCAAACCGCTTTGGCTATGCCGCGTGATGAAGGGACGCAGGCCAACCGCCGTTGTCCGGTGATAGCAAAGGACTGTTGCCCTTTAGGCCAAACGCCAGCCAACAGGGCCGTGGCATCCGGGCGCAAGCAATACAGCTTGTCCTGATAACGGCGTAGCTGATAGCCGGATGTGGACACCCAAGGTGCGGCGTCCGCCCGGGCCGCCAGCACTTCGGATTGGAGCCGCTTGAGGACGTTTTGCGAGGGCATTTTTTCGCCTAAGCCTTGCAACCAATGGCGGACCAGCAGTTTTTGCTCAACCTCGGGCAGTGCCAACAGGTGGCTGACCGACAGGGTATGGTCGGCATTAATGGCGGTGTCGCTTAGCTGGCCGGCAAACCGGTGCAGCAGCGTTTGGGCCTCGGCGCAATGCCCGGCGGCGCGCGCCACGGTTTTGTCCAACGCGGGCCAACGCCGTTTCAGCAAGGGCACAATCTCGTTACGTAAAAAATTGCGGTCATAGTCGCTGTGCTGGTTACTGGGGTCTTCCACCCAACCCAACGAATGGCTTTGGGCATATTCCGTTATCGCTTGCTTGGGAATATCCAACAACGGCCTCAGCAACCATCCCGCACCAAACGCCATGCGCTCCGGCATACCCGACAAACCGCGTAAGCCGCTGCCACGGAACAGCTGCAACAAGACCGTTTCCAGTTGGTCTTCACGGTGCTGGGCGACCAGCAACACGTCATCTTGGCCCAGTAACGCCGCCAACGCCGCATAACGCGCATTTCGGGCCGCTTCTTCAGGGCTTTCGCCAGTTTGCGGACGGGCGTTGACGCACAAGGATTTGAAACTAACGCCTAAACCATGGGCAACCTTTTCACAGTGTACCGCCCACTGACCCGCTTCGGCTTGCAGGCCATGATGCACATAAACCGCTGTGACCCTTCCTTTCAGCATGGCGCTGGATGCGCACAAATGCAACAAGACATGTGAATCGACGCCACCGCTGTACCCGATAAATATCTGCGGGCTTGCCGGGGCTGCCGCCAGGGCGGCCTTAATCAATTCTGGTGTCAAGGTGTCCACTGCACCAAACCGCTATACGCCGTTGCCAGCACGATCAGGCCAAAGACGATGCGGTACCACGCGAAAGCGATGAAGTCGTGGTGGCTGATGTAGCGCAACAAAGCCTTGATGGCGATTAAGGCGCTAAGGAATGCCACGACCAAACCTACTGCAAAATAAGGTGCGTCGGCGGCAAAATCCAACGCTTCACGATGCTTGTATAGCTTATAAGCACTGGCAACCGTTAGGGTCGGGATGGCCAGAAAAAATGAGAATTCGGTTGCGGCCTTACGGGACAAGCCGAACAGCAGGCCGCCGATGATGGTAGCCCCTGAGCGCGAAGTCCCGGGAATCAATGCGAAGGCTTGGGCGAAACCCAACTTTAACGCATCTTGCCAAGACAAATCTTCAACCTCTTGCACACGGATTTTATGGTCACGTTTTTCCGCCCAAATAATCACAAAAGCCCCGACAATAAACGCCAATGCCACGGGAATGGGCTTAAACAAGACCACATCGATAAATTTGCCAAACAACAACCCCAAAACGGCCAGCGGCATGAAGGCGACCGCCAAGTTCAAGGCGAATTTTTGCGCTGATGGCTGGCTAGGCAGGCCCCTGATGACCGTAGCGATTTTGACGCGGTATTCCCAACAAACCGCCAAAATCGCCCCGACCTGGATGACAATTTCAAACACTTTGCCTTTGTCATCGTTAAAACTCAGTAAGTCGCCAACGAGAATTAAATGCCCGGTGCTCGACACTGGCAAAAATTCGGTCAAGCCCTCAACAATGCCCAAAATAAAGGCTTTAATCAGTAATATAAGATCCATGGTTTTGAAAATAAGAGATTGTATGGGGAGGTTTATGGGAACTGGACTCAACCAGCATCCCAAATTCCGGGAAAGAGGCCGGCATTTTCGCTTAAGCACGGCATTATGGCAAACTGCCAAGGCACTTCTGCGGCCGCTTCCCCGACATGGCCCCTCTATTGCAAAAACATAGCCATTTAAAACCGCTAGGTTTTTTAATGCCAGATATCCATAAACCCCGTATTGCCCGGCTAGCGCCCAATTATTTTTGTTTTGAAGGTAAAGGCGGCTATCGTATCATCGCATTGGACATTAACGCCGGAGCGCCTAAGGCCCGAAGGCCGCGCCGCCTTAGGGTGCGGGAGCCCGATTAAATAGTCGTCGCGATAGCGACTCACTATTTTTTATTTTCAATTTGCAGAAAATGTCTGCGTAACATCAATTCGATAACATAAAAATGACTGCATGGCATCGGTGATGCCTGTATTTTCCTGATGTCCAAAACCTTGCTTACCGTTAGGCCAACAAAACCCGCCCACACCAACTATAGGACTTGCGCTTATGACTGATAACCCTGAACTGGCTACGAAAGAGAAGATCCTACAATTTTTTCTTGATATTGGCATCCCGGTAAAGAAAACCGAATTGGCCCGGCAAACATTCTTGCCAGGCATCAGCATAGAACACGGCACCATCCTTATCGACGAATCCAAACTGCTCCACCCCGGCGACTTGTTGCATGAAGCCGGACATCTGGCAGTCATCCCGGCACAGAAAAGGCAGCAAACCCAAAATAACGTGGGCATGAAAGCCGCCGAGGAAATGATGGCAATCGCCTGGTCTTATGCCGCATTGGTGCATCTTGGCTTGGAGCCATCCTGCGTGTTCCACGATGGGGGCTATCGCGGCGAGTCAGAATCACTCATTGAAAACTTTACCAAAGGGCGGTATTTTGGAGTGCCTATGCTGCAATGGCTTGGGCTCACAGCCGACGGGAAGCGGGCGGAAGAAATGGGGATAAAGCCTTACCCTTCAATGATAAAGTGGGTCCTTGATGACGGCTAAATTGACGGTGCCGCTTGGGCAGCCATACACTTAGATTTGGACGCGCTATGAACCACATCGAAGGCTATTTTCAAGGCGTGCGCAACGCCAACATCTATTATCAGGCATGGTGCCCCGAAGCCGATGCCAAAGCCGTGCTGCTGCTTGTCCACGGGCTTGGAGAACATTGCGGGCGATATGGGCGCCTCGCCGCGCATTTTGCCAACCTGGGTTACGCCGTCTATGGCTTTGACCATATTGGCCATGGCAAATCCGAAGGCCGCCGCGAATATATTGAACGTTTTGACGACTACACCGACACGCTGACGGCTTTTTACCGGCTCGTCAACAACGCCCAAACCGGCAAGCCCATTTTTCTGCTCGGCCATAGCATGGGCGGGCTAGTGGCGACCCACTACCTGATCGGCCATCAGGACAAATTCCACGGCGCGGTCATTTCCTCGCCCAGCCTCAAAGTTAGCGCAAACATCCCTCCCGCCATCATCATGCTTGGCAAACTGCTCTCCATCATTGCGCCCAAACAAGGCTTGATGGCCTTAGACACCCGCACCCTTTCCCGTGACCCGGAAACCGTTTCGGCGTGCGCCAATGACCCGCTGGTTTTCCACGGCAAAACACCTGCCCGCTTGGCGGCGGAATTGTTGAAAGCCATGCACCGGGCCACTAGCGAATTGGATAAAATCACCCTGCCCTTTATTGTCCTGCAAGGCAGCGAAGACAAAATTGTCGACCCCGCCGGGGCGCACCTGCTTTACGGGCAAGCCCGCTCTAAAGACAAAACCTTTAAATTTTATAAAGGCTTATACCACGAAGTGTTCAACGAACCCGAACGCGGGCAAGTGCTCCACGACGTGGAAACTTGGCTTGCCTCCCTGCTATGAAACCACCATGTTTTCTTTTTGTTCTCTTTTTTCTTGCGTTATGAAAAAATTTTGTTAAGCTAACACCAAGTTTAAACCAACCAAGAGAGCTGCCCCCCCCCATGGACGTATTGACCCGCCGCCAACGGGAAATCTTTAATTTTCTCCGCGACAACCAAGACCACTTTACCCGCCCGCCCAGTTTGGACGAACTTTGTGCCGCATTGGACATGGCTTCGCGCGGCTCCTTGTACAAACACATCGTGGCGCTGATCAATGCGGGCCTAGTGGAACCGTTTAATGGCAATAAGCAAGGGGGGGTCCGGTTGACCGTCCAAGCCCGTATGGAAGGGGATGCTGTTGAACAAGGCTTGCCTTTTGTCGGTTCCATCGCCGCCGGCAAACCGATTGAAGCCCTGGAAACCGTCAGTTACATGACCGTGCCCGAAGCCCTAAAAAGCGACAAACCTTGCTATGTCTTGCAAGTGAAAGGCGATTCCATGATTGAAGCCGGAATCTTTGATGGTGATTGGGTGGTGATCGAGCAACGCAGCTTCGCCAATAACGGCGAGATTGTCGTCGCCCTCATCGAAAATTCCGAAGCCACTTTGAAATACATTGAGCAAAACGCAGGCCAAGTCTTGCTGCTGCCCGCCAATGCCACCATGACCGCCCTTTCCTACCGCCCTGAGCAAGTTGAAATCCAAGGCGTGCTGGTTGGGCAAATGCGCAGTTACCGACCCCATTAACCCTTGCCATTCAAAATGAGGAAAACGCCATGCAAAGAAAAATCCACATGCACGACCAAGTCTACAACAAAGTTGACGGCATCATGAACCATTACAAAAGAAAGCCTATGGAGGGTTTTATGCGTAAATTAAGACGGATCATCAAACAGTCAGCGATTATCTAAATTTTAGGCTATGTCACTGTTAGTTGTTGAAAAAATTTTATGTTCGGCGCAAAGCCTTATTTAATGCGGATTGCGGCTTTCGCTCAAAGCCGCGTCATTTAAGGCTTCCACAATTAACGGTGACATAGCCAAATTTTAAGCCATACGGGTGCTTGAAAACATAGGGCGCCCTATGGCCAAAGTTGCCGGGCTTCGGGTTGTTGTCCGCGAAGTTACTAACCCGCTGGCGGTTCCAGCAGATGCACCGCCAGCCAAACCGTATCGGCATCCTCCTGCGTCCATTCCACCCGATGCTTGGTATGTGCAGGTATCAGCACATAGTCCCCGGGATTCAGGGTAATGGACGAGCTGCCTTCATACGCAAGCACCGCACGCCCTTGCAGCAACACCACCCATTCCGCCCAATCCTGGTCATACCAATAAGCTTCCGCTGTCACATGGCCTCTGGACACAATCCGCTCAATATGCACCTGCCCGGTTTTGCATAAGGTTTCAAACCACTCTTCGGGCAAATGTTTGGGTATGTTTTTAAAAAGGTTAGCGGTTGCCATTGTTCCGTCGATTTGTCAAAGATGGGCACAGGTTTCTTGTTTCAGGGTAAAATTAATTTTGCCCCAAATTATTAGTGGTTCCAATACTTCCCTGGCCCATAATGTAAGGGCAATATACCAGCACCTGGACTTTTTAATGAGGCCTTGTCGTGACCAATAGTCTGAGCATCCGGTTTCTGGCTACTTTTTTGTTGTGGTTGTGCACGAACAGTGTTTACAGCGTAGATGCTATCTTATTGTCGTGCCAGTCCACACATGGGGCCTTGAGCTATTTGCAACCGCCAAGGCGGGTACTGATTGTGCCTTTGCTGAGCGGAGATTCCGGCACCATTGGGAGCAAGAGGTGGGCCGAGAAACCCGCCGACAAAATAGCGGCCTTTTATCGCAACCGCTTTAAGGCGGATGTCAGGCAAATGCGTGATATTTGGAGTTGGGAGGATTATTACCAACAGGCCGGACAAATATTACAACAGCCTCCCCCTTTTGACCGGCTAATTTTTATCGGCCATGGCGGTTTCGATGACCCGATACTCAATGACCAGGTGTTTTGGCAAGATTTCACGATAACTGGCACCCATGGCAAATTGCTGCAATTTTCCGAATCCCAACCTGGACTTAGGGAGGTTTTGTCGATTGAATTTAATATCAATAAAAATCAAATATTTACCGATTATATCTCCGCACATTGGCTGGAACTGGTGCAGATGGATCCCATCGACATCCGGCATCAGTTAAAGGGACTGGAAAAACAGCTACAGCCGTTAGACCAAGCTTGCTTCAAGCGTTATTGTTCTTCCGAGAAACTGGCAACTGCCCGTAAGGAGATACAGGAATCCCGCATCAATATCTGTGAAGTGGTTTGCCGCGAACCGCTGTTCAACCTAAAGTCATACGTTGAAATATCCCCGGAACGCTTATTGCTGTTCACCAACTCCCTAACTTCCCTGGTAACGGCGGACGGCTTGATTTTTTTCGGTGCCTGCAATCCCGGCAGCGAGGCTCCGAATGACATACCTCTGTACGGTGAGGCTAAGTTTTTAACCAACACAACGGTGGCTGGCGGCCCTTACCAGAGTTACGTCCATCTGGTCAGTTCAGCCACTGGACGGGTCACGGCCGGCCCAATCGGTGACAGCAGCGCAGAGGATATTGTCAATAGGGTCATCCGGTTTGAGAGCAATAACCCCCAACATTTTTTATGTGTCGTCGCCCCTACAGCACATTAACTAGGCAAAAGCCTACCACTAACCCGTATTGGGCCGCCGCTGTGCCGTAATCCATTTGATAAGCCTGTCCGTACAGGCCAAACACCCAAATGGGCAGTGTCGCGGCGGCGGGGCTACCGATAGTGTTGTTGATGAAAAAACATATTAAAAACAATTATGTATTAGTGTAGGCAGCACATTTCTACAGCCCCGGAGTAAGCAATGCCATTCATATACGCCCTGAAGACAAGACGCTTCGGCTTCCCTAAAGGGCTTAAGCAGGTGCCCCATCGCCTATATTTGCGGTTGCCATCCTTAGCCCTGGCCCCAACCCATACCGGAATGGTGGCGCCACAAAAGGTTGCCAACACCTGCGCCAATCAAAACCCCCACATCAAATGTGGTGTAAAATAATCCCCTGAACCCACAATCAAGGGCATTATCCCGGTCAGCTCCTTTCAAACCCAACAGACGCCACGACATACAAAAACCAAAATTAAAGTTTTTAATATAATACAAACACTTACATTCAGAATAAATTTTTAATCTAAATGCCCCTCAACAATAAGCGATACTCTGCATTAAATATTGGCGCGGCCATTATTTCTTTAGTGTGGCTCGCGCATATTTTTGCCGTCTTTAATCCACTGAATGGCTTTGCTTACGACCATTTAATGCGCAATTACATTAACGCCAGCGCTTCCGGGCAATTGATCGTTTTTGATGGTGACAAACAATACGCCGAACGCGGCGATGAGGTCTGGCTGCCTTTGCTAAAGGGCTTGCTGGCGCAAGATGCAAAACAAGTCGTGTTTAACTTCCTGCCTGAACGGGTATCCGCCAATTTCTATCAATTGGCGGCGGATTCCGGCAAAGTTGTTTTTGGCCGGCATGTCTTAAATAGCGACCCTTATTCCCCACCTACGTTACAGGATTTTCCCACCGCGGCGCTGGGTAAAAACCTGACGGTTGGCTTAGTGGAAGCCGCCCCCAACCAAAGCGGCATTTACCGCACCCAGCGCCGCACTATCGGCATTGATGGACGGAGTTTCGCAAGCCTGGAATACCGTGCAGCCCAGACTTTATTGGGCGGGCCGACGGCGCTGGCGGCGCCGGATTACTTAATTAATTTCATTGGCGGTAGCGCGCGGATACCTAAAGTCAAATTGGCCCAAGCGGCGGCAGGCGGCTTAGTTAAGGAGCTTATCGCAGGACACACCGTATTGGTAGGCATCTATGGTTTGGAACCTTTGAGCACTTACTTTACCCCCCTGTCAACCGCCAGCCATGAAACTTCCGACGTGCTTTACCATGCATTTGGCCTGGATACATTATTGGCCCAAAGGGCTATTGGGGTATTGCCGGATATTTGGATGTTACCGTTGATCTTGGTGATTACATTGGCGACGCTGATGTTTTGCCAGCAAATGGATTTCCAGCATGCCTTGGGTTTGTCCCTGGTGTCTTCGTTGGTTTACACCTTGGCCTGTTGGCTAGCGCTCCAAGGGATGTTTTTTTGGGTGCCGCCAGTCCCTTTATTGACGGCGCAATGGTTAGCTTTTGCCGTGGCCTGGCGTTACCGTATTGTCCAAGAAAACCAAGTGCTCGACGCCATGCTATTCAATTTGTCTGTCAATCTGCAGGAAAAGGCTTTCCCTGTCAGTTTTTATTATTCCCAAGACCCTTGGGGACAATTAATCATCATGATTAACCAGACCTTAAACTTAAACCGTATGATTTTTCTGGAGCGCGTTCCCGATGACCACCGTTTAAAAGAAATCAAGGCCTTCAATTGCAGCATTTCCGATGTGGGCGAGGCCCGCCGCGATTTCCAGCGGACACCCTATAGCACCGTCATCCAGGAACAAAAACCGTTGTTACTTGAACGTCCCTATTTAAGGCCTATAGGCATTGAAGAACAGCAATATTTGGCCCCCTTAATTTTTGCCGGGGATATTTTGGGCTTTTGGGCATTTACCGTAGCATCCAAGGCGGTGCGGCCTACGCAAAAATTCCTCGATTTGACCCATGCGTTTATGACGCAGATCAGTGAAATCTTATATTATCGGCAAGAATGGCAAAAACGTGAGGCACAAGAACAAAATAATATTTTGTCTTACTTAAGCTTTAGCCAAGGTTCAAAACCTTATCAGATGCTCAGCAAATCATTGGTGTTATTGGATAAACGGATAGCCGAATTGCAGCAGGTGTTCAATAGCCTGAACACTGGCGGTGTCTTGTACGATTTGTTTGGGCGGGTGCTATTGCTGAACAATAATATGGAAGAACTGGCGAAATCCGAGGACTTAAAACTTTACAATTTAACGGCCATGGATTTTATAGCGGCCGTGACTGGCTACGATGCGCCGGAAGCCCGGCTCATTATGCAAAAGGCCATTTTTGACCGGGAAATGCTTTCATTGCCTATCCCGCATTTTAAGGCCGGACGGGATTTTATTTTACATATCCAACCCTTAAAATTACAGGATATGAATCTCCAGACGGACGAATCCGTACCGGTGTTCGAAATCATAGGGATTTTATGCGAACTGGAGGACGTCACCGAATTAAAAGCCATTTACCGCTTAAAGGAGCAAATGTTCGAGCGTTTTAATTTTCAGATGCGCAACGATTTCGCCACCATGGTTTTCGCTTTGACGATTTTGGAGGATACGGCGACCTCCACTGAAGAAAAAGGGTTCGCACTTTCAAGCATTAAGGGCAAAATCGAAGAGACCTTGGCCACCCTGGAATCGGTCAATGCCCAAATGAACATTGATATCGAAAGCCTGGCGGAAAACTTAGGCTGTTATCCGATAAACGGGCAAGAACCCCTAAAAAAAGCCGTCAGCTCCCTAACCGAATACGCCGCATTAAGGGCCATCAAAATCCAGGTAAATTCACCCCGTCTACTTTCCCTAGTGTTGGCGTCACCTAACGAGCTGTACTCGACCTTCCACACCCTATTGACAATAATGCTGAATGATACTTTTGAAGGCTCGGATGTGTGGATAACCATCGAAGAAAAGAATGAATGGGTGCATTTCTTTTTCCGCAACAACGGCATCGGCATCGCCAGCAATAAGCTACAACAACTGGACGGACAAATCCCACAACTGCCGGCCGAAGAATTAGAAATGGATGAAGTGGCCCAGGCCGTCAAATTTTGGGGGGGGCACATTGAGTTTTCCAGCCAATTAGGCAAAGGCTCAACGGTGACGTTAATGTTAAAGAGATTTTTATAGTTATAAATGGATATGGAAAAACCTCAGATTAGAAGGATATTGCTCATTGAAAACGATGTTTTCTTTGTGGGCTTACTATCATTGGTATTGACAAAGTCAGGGTACGGGATCATTTCGGCAAATAATGGCAAAGATGCGGTCAAGGTGTTATCCGAACAGCCAGTGGATTTGATTATCCTTGATTTGATGATGCCTGAAATGGATGGCCTGGCCTTTTTGCATTGGCTACGTGAAGAAGCCAATGCCACCACGCCAGCCATTGTGTTAACAGGAATGGTCGCTGCCGACACCGAACAACACGTCCTAGAGGCGGGAGGCGACGCTTTGCTTTACAAGCCCATCCAGTTTCCTGAATTATTGTCAAAAATCAAGCAAATAGAACAATTAATGTAGGACTTAAACTGCTTGGATCTCTTCCCTTTAGCCCTTTTCCCGCAAGGCAGCTTATCCAGCTCGGTTATTCCCGTGGTTTGGGTGGGCATGTCCGTGGTGTGTTTTTTCAATTTGCGGCTGGGTTGGGTGTTGTCGGGCTTAGTGGTCCCCGGATATTTAGTGCCACTGATGCTGTTAAAACCTTGGTCGGCGGCGGTGGTGTTGCTTGAAGGCTTTTTAACTTACTTCCTAATCTGGCTGGTATCCGAATACTTATCACGCTGGGCCTATTGGTGCAATTTTTTTGGGCGTGACCGTTTCTTTGCGTTAGTCCTGTGCAGCATCGCCGTACGGATGTTTTTTGACGGCTGGTTATTACCCGAACTAGGGGATTGGGCAACCACCCATTGGCAAATCGCCTTTGATTACCGCAATAACTTACACAGCTTTGGCTTAGTCATTGTGTCCCTGATTGCCAACCAATTTTGGAAAACGGGCATTGTCAAAGGCCTGATCCCCTTAATAACCACCTTGACGCTGACCTTGCTGATCGTGCGTTATGGCTTGATGGAATTGACCAATTTCAATTTAAGCAATATCGGCTATTTGTACGAGGATATGGCGACGTCCATTTTGGCCACGCCCAAAGCGTACATCATTTTAGTGTCAACGGCGTTTTTAGCTTCACGGATGAACTTGTATTACGGCTGGGATTATAACGGCATCTTAATCCCTTCCTTGCTGGCCTTGCAGTGGTACCAACCCGTCAAAATCCTGGCGACGATACTTGAGTCCGGCATTATCCTGTGGCTAGCGACCTTGCTGTTAAAAACACCGTTGCTCAGCAAAATCACGATTGAAGGGGCCCGTAAGCTACTATTATTTTTTAATATCAGTTTTGTTTATAAAATCCTCTTGGGCTATGCCATCCTGGACTGGTTCCCTGCCCTAAAAGCCACCGATTATTTTGGCTTCGGATATTTGCTTTCCACCTTGATGGCGGTCAAAATCCATGACAAAGCGATTTTTGCCCGTTTGACCCGGGCCACCCTACAAACCTCGTTCACGGCCGTCATCGCCGCCAATCTGTTAGGTTTTACGCTAACCTTATTGCCTTTCCCAAAACTGTTTAAAACCACACCTGAGGGATCCGCGCTTCCTGCCGCTCTTGACAAAACCGTCCCTGGGAAAGCCCAAACTTTAGAAACCCTGTTACAACAGGAGCAAATAGACCAGTATCAGACTAAACTGACCGAGGCGTTCATTTCACCGTCAAGCTCAGACATCGACATTTTTACTAGCGCCTTAACCCACCTCCAAACTTACTTGAAACAGCCGGGCGCCTTACCCTTGCAAAAGGCGGGCGCCGATTTGGCAAAAATCCATTACCGCTTGGAACGTACCGATCATGGCCGTTATTTGTATCTGCATGAAGAACCGCCGCTACGGGGATGGGGGGCTTATGTCCTCGATACCCAAGCCCAATCCGGCTTAGGATTGGAGATCCCCGCCCCTTTGGATGAACTAGGCGTCTTTGATGCGGGGGTAGGCCTATTCCATGGCTTTGGGGCGCGTAGCCTGGCCATTTCCGGGAGCAGCCGGAAAAAAAACCACGGGCAAGTGGCCGCTGATGCGCTAAAAAACCCACAGGGTTTATTCCAAGTTTTCCATCGCCTCATTAACCCGCACAACAGCCTGCAAATACGCGCCTACAGTGACGGCATGCCCCTACCAACCGCCGACGGCAAACTCCCGTCGGCGGGTTCGGGCACTAGCCTTTGGATTAAAGAACGTTTACCGGAAAGCTTAGATTTAACCAAACTAAAACAGCTATTAACGGATTACCGGATATTTTGGGGCGCACCGCCGTTTCATAACCAACAACGCGAGCTATCCCAATACGGCTTCGCTGAATTGCTCTTAACGCAGCAAGATTTGAAAAAACTCTTAATCAGCCCGTTAATCCGCTCCCCAGGCGTGACCATAGAAAATATTGTCCAGGCCTTACACCTTGAAGGCTATTTACAGGAGTGGGTTTTAAACCGGAAAGAGGACATTGCGCCGAAAGGGAGCGAACGTTATCAACCCCCTAAGCAAGAAGAATTATTGTTTTTTGATGAACAAATACTCACGCCCTTACTGGCAACCATCCGCAATGCCCCACGTTTACCAGGCACTGCCCTGGATGATGAATTGCAAATCATTGCCCAATCGGCTGGCCTTGTTGGCTACCGGTTAATCAAGTACCGTGACGGCCTGAGCCAACAAGACTATTGGGTGCTGGCCGAACAAGACCGTCAGCCGATGCGGCATTGGGGCCTGTATGTGTTCAGGCTAGGGGCGGCCAATCCCTACGTGCTGCAAATCCCCAGGCCTATCTATGAAATCAATAGCTTTGAATATGGCGTGGCATTATTTGAACGTTTGCAGGCCCAAGCCTTATTGATAGGGGGTAGCCATCCTGAAGCCAATTTCGACGGCAGCGCGGATTTAATCAATGCAAATAACAAAAACAGCGTCTTTAATTTGGTCAGTCAAGTGCTGTTAAGGGAAGCCCATGATACCGGAATGATGCTGGTTAGCACCCGTGCCTTCTCGTATCGGACCGACAGGCCATTCCCTGACGCTGACGTGATATTTTCCTTGGCGGAAGGTTTGCTGGCCCACGGGCAAATGGACATATTGCCCCAAAACTTATTGTCCCTACTCGAACATGACGGCATGTCCGTGCAGCTGGCCGATGGTTCCGAGCAAACGGTGGGCTATGAGGTGGGAAACACCGCCCAGGCGTTTTATTTGGCGGCGACGGCGAACAAACATTACGCGGTTTTATGGCTATCGCCCAAAGCCAGGGCCGGTTATCGGCAACAAAGCGCCAACGTGTTGCAAGCCGCGCAATTCAGTAGCTTGCAGATTCCAAGTTTGGACGAGAATGTAGGCGCTTATCTCGAGAAACTCCGCGCATTCAGTTCAAATACAACAGTGGACGGCCAGTTCCGTGACTTGCTCACGCAGTACCTGAAGGAACAAGATGTCCTGCGTTTACAGCAAGTGCTGGGTGCCGCGGAAGCTAAGGGCTATCAAGTGGCCCGGCTCATTGACCGCAATAGCAAACAGGCGTTTATTATGGTCAAAGACAATGCCGGCATCCCGTGTTTATTGGTGAACTTGGCGGCAAGGGCATGGGACGCCACTTACGTCGATGACAATTCGCCCTTAACCGTCCAAGTTGCCGGGTACATCAACCAGCGCAAAACGTGGCTATTAAGGCGGCCTGACTGATGCGCCACTACGGACGTTATTTTTGGGCACTAGTTTTAATTTTGGCGGGCTCCTGGTTAGCCTTGCCTTTTTTCCGGACACAAACACAGAAGTGGCTCAATTCCCCACAGGTCGGTAACCTGAACATCCTGTCAACAACCGCTGATTTTAGTTTGGTGTATCCCATCAAACCCAAACAATGGCTAACATTCGCCCTCAACGAAGAGAGCCCGCAACTGCGCATCATCACCAACGCCCATATCCAACAAGCGGATGCCAACGCCTTGAACCCCAATTGGGATTATGCGGTGCGTTATGAATTGCTGGACAGAAACCAAACCCGCATTAAATCGGGCCTGTACCACCTGCATAGCCAGTTATCGGTGTATAAGGACGGGCAAGGCCAAGCAATATATGGCAATTATTATCCCAGCAAAGGCATAATACCTTTGGACGGACGTTTCATTTTGTTAAAACTGCAAGGGTTGCAAAAAGTGGCGTTTTTACGCATCAGTTTCGAAGCCATCAATCCGGCTATCCTCGAAACCGCTGTGCGCGTTTATGTGCCCGCCAACGTTTCCGAACATCAATTAGCCACATCATGGTTACGTATGAGCCAAGAACAAAAAACTAAATTGGCCGAAAGCAGCATCCATCCTGAGTTTTTATTATCGGAAGAAGAAAAGGCCAACCTATTGAAACACCAATGGCAAGCGCTGGGGCCGGTGGGCATTGAAGGGACAAACTATCAAACCCGGACGTTATACACGCAAAACGATAAAAACCTGGAACCCGTCAATCAAGACGCCCTATTGGTGGCATCAGGCTTACAAGCTGACGCGCAACATTACGGGGCCATACCGCTACCAGAACATGGCGGGCTGGTGACGCTTACCCTGAAAGCGCTGGACGGTACGGCGTTGAAATCCCCAGCCCCCCTTGGCCTGCAATGGTTTGGACGCGACCCAGGGCAACGCTGGCAACACAACGCCGTCTGGACAAATGGGACGGATCATTTGGATTACCAACTGGACGGTGGCTTGCTGGTGATCCGCCCTGCCTCGCCGGTCATTGTCAACGCCTATTTGACAACAGCGACGGAACCCAAACATGACATCACTGATGCGTTATTGTCAGTCAAGACCTATATGGCAAGCGTTGGCGTTGATTTCGGCATTTTGCATTACCAACAGCAACCGGCGGCACTCAGGGTTGATGTGAGGAGGTTGATGGCGGCCACAGCCAGCCCGCAACAAGGCCAGGTAAGCTATCAATTGTCAGATGCAAACCAACACATTATTGGCAGTGGCCGCTTAAGCGCAGAGGCGCAACCCTCCTTATTTGATAGGCCCGACACTATGGCGGAGGGCAACAATGTCAGTGAGCCCAGCAGTTATTTTTTTTATCTTCCTGCCCAAGCCACGCAATTGCGCCTACAGTCCGACACCCCCGGATGGTTGGTGAACGCTTATAACCAACCGTACGGCCACACCAAATGGCAACGTGTCCCCGAAGATGCCTACATCGCCAACACAGCCTATAACGACACCCGCGACCAGCAATTGGCTTGGTTTCCGCTCCGCGCCCTCAACGACGAAAACTTATCGCTACAGCAAGCGGTGCAGTGGATCAGCGGGCAATACCATCCCCCCGAAGATGACCCCGAAATGGCGGCAGGGCACTATTTATGGCAAGACTACCTACCGCAAGGCCAAGTTGCCGGGCGTTACGTGCTAACCGATTACACTGGCGATGAACCGCGGGCCGATGCCTTAGCGGGTGTCTATTGCGCGTTGGCCACCAATCAGGACATAACCGTCAAACTCGACGCCTTCAAAGGCTTGCGCAGCATATCCCCGGAACTGATTTTCTTGCGGAGCACCGCCACCCCGTTTTCCGCCGAATTTTTTGTCAACCAACAAAAGGTGGCCGCCATCAATGCGATGGGGCGGCAAGGCGTGCTGCATATCCCTGAAATGGCCTTGGGCTACCCACAGCTGCGCCTGCAAACCAATGGCGGCGGGCAGTGGCTAATGAATTACCAAGCGCACTGCCCAGGGCAACGCTATCTGAAACGGCGGGTATTTGCCCTGGATCCGGATGCCGCATTAGATTTTACCGTCCAGCACGCCGCAGAAGATGAACTGTACTCCGCCCGTTTGTATTCGCCCGGCAACATGGCCGGACGCTCACAAATTAAAGTGGATATCCAGGCCCTCAACACGCTTGCGCCTAAAGCGGTGTTATCGGCAAACTGGACTTACCAAAACCGTCTATACGACATACGCCCATTGCCTTCTAAGGGTATGCCCGTCCTGTATGCCCAAGGGCAAACCCTGGGCAATGGCGAGCGTTTCTCCATCCCCATCAACAGCGATTTGCCTGCGGGTACCTACCGTATACGCATGGCGTTAACCAAAGGCGCCCCGGGCTATATCGCCCTATCACAAACCAAAGCAGGCGAACACCAACAACGGCGTTTTTATCGGGAGACGGCACTTGAAGCACCATAAATGTTTTTTCTTCGTAGGGATGCTGATGTCCTGGACTATCCAGGCCAATGGCCTGGATGACCAAATCAAGCTCGCATCAGGGCCGGTTGCGGTGGTTCCGGCAGCGGCAATGGCCGAATTGCAGGCCTTTAGGGACAAACTCAAGCCTTTGTTTCATGGCGCTGGCTTAAGTGATTGGCAAAGCCTGCAAATGCAGCAAAACACACAGGGCGATTTCATCACCTTAGAAGAATCGCCAGCGGCAAAACAAGGGCGGGGATTTTTTGCGGTCAGGAAGCAAGCAAGCAAAAACTGGCTTTTGCAAGCCCCCCATGCCGATTCGGATTTGTACACGGGTAAAATCGCCAGCCGTTTGTTTCTGGAAGGGGATTTCAAAGCCGCGCAATGGAACACCGTCAAACGCGACCTCAGCGATATGGCCCACACGCCCAATACCTACTGGCAAATGTTTACCCAAACCTTTGCGGAGCAATATCCCGATGCCAAAATCATCCAGCTCCATGGTTTTGAGCCATCCCAGCGCAAAACCCAAGCGGGCGAGGCCATCGACATGATTTTAAGTGCCGGGCAAAAGATTGCGCCTTTATGGGTGCAACAGACGTCCGGATGTTTAAAAAAGGCCTTCCCCAAGCGCGTGGGTTTGTACCAGTCCGATGTCCAAGAATTGGGCGGGACCACCAATGTCCAGGGGCAATTGCTAAGAAACTTGGGGCATGATGGCTTCTTACATATTGAAATGAGCAAAAACCTGCGCGGGCAATTGCTGGAAGACGCTGGTTTAAGAAAACGCTTTATTGATTGCTTATGAACCCACAAGGCATTCATTGCGTATCGTGATAAATAGATGCCCGTAACTTCTTTAACTCATTTACCCATGCGCCGCCGGAACGGGCCGGTAAGCCGTTCCGTAACGTTTCGGATATTTATGCGGATGATAAAACATCAAGGACGGGGCAATAATCCCCGCCCCATTTCCAGCGCGTTAACCGGCACCATATTCCTTTACCTTGTGCTTATGGTTCCGGCCCATGCCCGCCTGGACGCGATGCAATTACGCCTATCGGAAGCGTATAGCCAAGACTTACGTTGGGACAATATCGAATCGGCACCTGAATGGCTCAATGGCGTCAAGCCTTATTACCATAAAGGCTGGCAAATGCACCGTGTGCTGTTGGGGCCTAAGCAACAAACCACCGTGTTACTGCCCGCTTATGAAACTTTCCGTTTATACCACCCTAACCAAACGCTAACGGGCACAGAGCTGGACGTGCTGGTTTCCAATGGCACAGGCTTGGCGGTCAAGCAAACCCCGCAACGTTCCACCGACGGGCATTCGTTAGTGGTGTCGCCCAACTCGGCGAACCCATTGCTAATCCATATCAGCCGGCCCTATTCCAGCACCGGCGACTTTGAAGTGGCGTTGTTTACCTCGCGTAAAGTGCCCATCGCTGACATCGCCCCTTACCGCAACGTGGTGTGGACATCAGCCCGATGGTGCTTGTTGGCCCAACAGCCGTCGGCTTTGCCTGAACTTTACAATCAACTGCCCGCCCGGCAGCCGCAAAGTTTTCATGTCAACGGCCCCGCCCGGCTGGCGCTCAAAAACCGTTTGCATTATGGGCGGCGTGCCAGCGAACTGGTCCAGGAGTACCGCATCCGTTATTGGCTGGATGCCGCCCCCCCACAAGACCTGAATTTTTCCACCAGCGCGGAAACCAGCCGCATCATCACCGTCAATGCGGCCATCGAAACCGTAGGGCGCGAAGAACAGGCCTACCTGGAAATTCCTGCCGGACGGCATAGGCTCGTGTTGGAAACGGACCGGGATTTGTATATGCAGGTATTGGCACAAACCGGACACGATTATTTGTTTAACAGCCTGAACAACCCGCGCCTGCCCGTTGAAGAAATCAGGAAGCAAGGCCTGTTGCCCGGCACCCAGTTGCTATTGCAAGCACAATCCGCCCAAGGCATTGCCCTAGACAATAGCCGCCAGGCAGGCGGCATGGCGGCCAGCAACTTATTGCGGGAGGCGGCCTTGCAACGCCAGGACTATCCCCCAGGTTTGGCGGAAGCCGAACAATTGCGCGGTTTTAGGACTTTCTACCGGGATTTGCTGCCCACTAAAAAAGCTTCCGCGTCCCCGCAGTTCATGGCTTATTTTTTGGCCGAAACCTTACCGGCGGCCAATCGCCCGCAAAGCGACGCCATTTTGGCCGACCAGCATTTGGCCGATGCCTTAAAGCGGTTAAGCAACGCCTATTTCACCCCGCTCACCGATATTGGCAGGGATGCGGCGAATGGATATACCCTGCCCGAACAGCAAACCGCCGGGCAACTGCGCCTGATTGTTGATGGGCGTGATTGTGTGCAACGCCTATTGCGCATTGAAATCAACCAGCAAACCGCCAAAGACATCTGGTTGCGCTGCGGGCAGGAACGCAGGCCTGAAACATTCACGCGGCCCTTGGCCGGAACCGCATTGATGCGTTTACAACAAGAGCCCGACAGCAGGAATGTTAGTTTGGACGGGCTGTTTTCCGCAGTCGCGCCGGCAGCGCCCGTCATTGCCGCATCAGTTTATGAGCTACCATTGCCCAAAGATGTGCACACGATAAAAATATGGCAGGCTTCCGAACGTAAAGCCACGGCTGTGAACGTTGCGCTACAGTACCGCGCCAGCAAACCGTTTTTATTGTCCGAACACAGTTACCTGGAACGCTTGCGGGATTTGGACGGTAAACCCATAACGACCCGGTTCACCCAAAATGCCACCCGGCCAGCCAAAACCCAGCCCAACCCCGAGTACCCTGCCCAGCCATTTTCGTCCGGCCAATACGCGGAAAATGAATGGTTACCCTTAAAACGCTTGCTACATGCCGAATATGCCTTATACAGGGCATCGGTGTCATCCATCCCTTATCCACAAAACCAAACGGCCTTGTTCGCCCCTAAATCCCTGCTGGAGGATGAAATGGCCCAAGCCAAAACCGCAGAAAAGCGGCAACAATGGCTAGAAGCCCTAGAACATTGGGGCAAGGCCGCCAATTTTTTACCAGGGCTGGAACGGCAACAAGCCCAACTGGCCCAAGCCAATGCGTTAACTAAATTAGGCGAACCTTATTTAGCGGAAAACTTACGCCGGTACCTATCGCTGTTTGCCGAAGCCCCGGTGGCGGAACAGGCCATCACCGAATTGGGCAAGCAGTACCAGGCACAAAACCATGACGCCGCCCTGCAAACCCTGGCTGCCGCGATGTTCATCCATCACCCCAGCGCCGGACACAGGCGTTTGCTAATCAATGCCCTATTAAAAAATGCTGAATACCGGTTTGTCTTGCTAGTGGGTTTAAGTTTCATCGAACAAGCGCCGCTAGAAAGCTTGCTTACCGCCGCCTACCAATTGGAATGGTGGGAAAGCTACCAATGGTTGCAGGAAAAATTGCCGCTTGGGCAACGGGCATTTTGGATAGGCTTAAAAGCCCAAAAACAGGGGGATTATGCTGCCGCGCTTAAGGCATGGTCGGCCAGCGGATTGAAACCCTGGCACGACCATCTACAACAAGGCATACGCTTACGCGACAGCCTGATGCAGGCCACGAAGCCAAACAGGCTGGCGTTATATGGGCAATGGGCGCAATGGCAACAGCAGCATCCTGGCTCTAAAACGTGGCAAAACGCCTTGTGGCACGTCAAGGATTATGCGGGCGGCGACAGTTATTACGCCGTTGACCGCGATGTTTACGCCCAAGCGGTCAGGGCGACCGCCGAACGCCCCGTGACCCTAGGGATTTTGGGGCCGGTGACGCTAAACTTACAAATCCGGCCATTACACCCCAACGCCCGGCCAGATTCCGCGCTGGACGGCTGGCTACAAATCACCGACAACACCCAACCTTACCGCTACCCCTACACGAACAACCTGCCCGCACAAGGGCTACAGGTGACCGGGGCGGATAACCTGCAACTAGGCAATCTTGTCAATCTGGTTTATCAGGTCGGGCAAGGCTGGCATGAATTGCAACTCAGCTCCGGACAAGCCCCGCTCTCCATTGGCATACAAGAACAACGCCCCGAAACGCCTTTGACGGTGTTACCGGCCCTGCAAACCGACACCTTTACGGAAATGGGTTTGGCCAGCCCCCATGCTACAGCGCAGCCTCTTGGCGAACCTGGCATTGAAAGGGGCGACGCATGGCAATGACAAGCTTCTGTAGCCGTTGGCAGCAATACCGGGCCGCCATCCTATTGGCAGCACTCGGCCTCCTGCCGGGCTGTTCGGTTTACGATGTCAAACCCTGGCTTGCCCCCGACGCCGCTTTATTGATACGGCAAAACGGGCGGGACAACCACCTGAGCGTGGTGGCGGGAAGCAGACCGATCACCGTGTTAAATGGCGTTCGCATCAACCCCAAGCAATTTCCGGTGACGCCATCCAATTCGCTGGCCGTGGAGACGCCAGTGAACCCCGCATCGGCAACGCCAGCATCGCCTGCCGCCAACCTGGAACAGGCACAAAAAAAACTCATCCGGTATTTAATGGTGGTTGAAAAACAACCGGAACACATTGAAAAAATAATCGCCGACGCAGAACAGCTGGCCAGGCAATTTCCCGATGACGAATTGATGCAATCCTTATTGCAGCGGCTTTCGCGCCACAGTGATTGGCAACCCGTAAATTCGATCATCAACCATGCGGGCATTGATTTTGCCAGCGTCAATGGCTGGCAACCCGAAAGCCCGTTTATCCGCACACGCCGCGCCTTATTGCCGCCAGTGGCGGACAATGAGCATGTCATTTTCGCCGACCAACGCTTGGTTTTGTTATGGACCAATCCCGCAACGGTTTCCCTGCACGTCGATGCCCGCTTGGACGACGTGCCTTTCCTGCCCGAATCCCCCACGACACTGCTGTATCAGGTCGATGACTTGCCCGTCCAAGCCATAAAATTGCTTGATAAGGCCGATTGGCAGCGTCTTACCCTCACGATTCCGGCTGGCGGACACGCCCTGCGCTTTTACCAACAAAAGCCGGTTGGCAACCAATACGTCAAACTGCGCTTTGATGACCCTTTGTCTAATTTAGCCGTGGCCCAGGAACGCCCGTATTTCATTAGCACGGCGGATGCGCCCTTGCAGTTTTACAGCCAAGGCCCTTCAGTCTTGCGCATTGATGCACTGGACGGTGGCAAGGTTTCTTACCGTTATCAAGAGGTGCCGGAAGGCTGGCATACCATCAGTTTGCCGCCTCCGATGGGTAAGCCGCGAAGCTTATTACGCGTCAGCCAACGGGTCGTGGACTTACAGCCGGAACCGCCCAGCAACCGGGTGATACCGCGGATGCCAAATCCAGTGCCTAAACCTGGACTGGCCCTAGATATGCACCCGCCAGCCGAAAAAGTGGCTTTAGGCGATGTGTTTAAGTTAGGCAAACAAGAAGACGGCACTTTGAGCCCGGGGGTAGATTTTGTGCGCCGCAACAACAAACAAGAAAGCGGGGCGATGCTCAATGAAGAGCAATTTGCCCAATACCGGCTAAATTACCGTTATTTCGATGAGCCGCGTGATGCTTATTGGAATACCCAAGGACTATTCAGGCTCCGCGAATACGGTGGGCCGACGTTGGGTTTAAACGGATCGCTTTATTACAACCCCGATTGGCTACCGTTTAATGTCCGCTCCACCGCCAAAGTATTCGCCCAAGCGCCCCATGATGACTGGGAAGCCCTAGGCCAGTGGGATTTGGCGATTGCCCAGGCCTATGACCTGCATCCAAAAACCCGCCTGATCCCCAGTTTAGCGTTTTTCGGGCGGGTGATAAGCTTACACAACAACCCCTTAGATAGCCGGTCGACTGACTTTAACTTAAGAGCCCAAGAAATCGACCAAGACGTGTACACGCCTTATAAGGCGCAACATAGCGCGGGCTTAACCCCGGCACTGGCATTAGAGCACCGGCCTTGGCTGGATACAATCTGGTCTTCTAAAAGCGCGGTGCAATCCTACGAAGACCTGGATTTTACCGACCCCGACCATTACCGGACTGAACTCCATTGGCAACAATTGCTCGGCAGCGTGGTGTTGGACGCCTCTTACCGTAGCGCTTTTTACCAAGCCAACCCTATCGACCGGCCCAATTCTTCAACCCGCAGTTATGCGGAACTGGAAGTGAATTGGCAACATTGGACTAGCCACCAAAACCGCTTCGAGGTCTCGGCGCAATATAGCTACGACGTGCAACGCTATGCCCATCTTGCCACCCTGTCGCTGACCTTGCATTTCGGCGAAGGCCGTGGCCTTAGGGATTTCGCGCCGAATGAACTGGATTTCCGGGACATCCGGCAGCGGCAGTTTACCAACGGGAAGAACAACTTCATGCACGATGCCTATCCGCCAACACAATAAAGCCCGCCAACCCCAAAGCACCTGAACAATGCACAAAATTAGCCCATCACAGACACTCATCCTTAGCCATAGGGAAATAAAAGTGCTGCTTTCGCACGGGCAGAATGCTTATTGGCAGCAACTGAACGCAGATCTGGTCAAACGCTTATGCGCGGATTACGACTACTGGCCTGATGTCCTGGTGGCCCAGACAGAACTTGGACGTAGCGACACGGGCCGGAAAGCGCAGCATCTGGTCAACTTTATCTGCTATGGCATCAACCAAACCACCTCCAGTTTGGCGACATTGAAGGAACAGTTTGGCGCGTACAATAAACGCTACTTGCAAGCCCAGAATGAAGAGGACAAAAGGCAACACATTTTAAAATATGCCAAAACCTTGGGCGCGTCCCGCCGCCGGCTCCTGCTTGACGCCAATGCCTTTAAACGCTGGTTTGGCCATGACGCCGTTTGTGACCGTTACCATCGGCGTTTCCTGGAAACCGAACGGTACCTCAGCTTTATCCTCCAGTGCCTGGGCCGCTTGGGCGCCTTAGTGCTAAAAGAAGACCATAAAAGTGTCGGATACCCGCGTTTATGGCAACGCTTGGCGTTGGAACCCGTACTTAAGCCCTTGCTGGAATACAACGGCGATAAGCGCGTCGCCAGCAGCGCCTTCAATGCCTTGACCGTCGCGTTGCGGGCTTTGCCAAAAGACTTGCAGCACCGTAGCGTGACCGAATCCAGCTTGCGCTTCATTTACCATTCGTGTTTTAAAGGCAGCCAGTCGATTTGGGTGCAGTGTGAAGCCTTAAGCTTATTGCAAAGCGCGTCGCCGGAATCCTTAAAAGTCGTGCTAAGCAAACGCCTGCAATACCCTAAAAACACCGAAGACCTGTTTGTCCGCCGTAAAGTGGTGCAAATTATTGCCGAGCAACTCAGCGTGGAACCGAAGCTCGCGGATTTATACGGAATGGTGTTACAAGACCCCTGCCCTTCGGTTAGGCAAAAGCTGGCGGAAATGCTCGCCCACACCGGGCGCTCCGTAGCCACCCGCTATTATCCCGCCTTGTTATTTGAAGACACCGCCGCCCCTGTCCGGGCTTCGGCCTTATTAAGCTTACTGGAATTATTGCAACGCCAGGATGGTTTTGATTTGGCATTGGCTTATTTGCAGCAAAGCTTATCGACGGAAAAAGACCGCTTCGTGCTGCGTGTAGGGCTTTATGTTTGCCGCATGGGCTTGGAAGGCCTGCTAGCATCAACCCGGACATTTGCTAAGGAAAGCTATGTCAATGCCTTGCTGCCCGCGGTCAACACACTGCATGGCAACGCGGCATCCTTGGCAATAAGGCGTTACGCCGCGCAGACCAAAGAACATTTGCTGGTGTTTTCTGATGACGAAAAACATCGCCATATCACCCGGTTAATGCAATTCGCCAACACCATAACGCCAGGCAAAACCCGCCGGATGCCCCGGAAGCTACACCACACAGACGATGCCGAGCTGGGCCGGCTTCTGTCGGTCATCGCCCAAAATGACTTTGGCTTTGATATAGAACAGTCCATGTTCGGGCGGTTTATGACCCGGGGCCATGTCTTCGGTTTTAGGGTTTGGCGGTTCTTGCATGAATTCCGGCATCCTTCCCCGGATAAACGCCAGGCTTTTAACCATACGGTCGGGCGTTTGTTCTGGGGCGAACTGCGCGTGCCATCGGCAATTTTAGCCGAACTTGCCGAAACGAAAGTGCCGGGGGAGCCGTTGTTGATGGATACGGAAGACGGCTGGCGGGGCTATTTGCCCCTGGTTGACGACGTCATTTCCGCCTTGGCTTTAGGCGCCCGGCCCAGTTATTTTTACCACAGCGAAGGCGTCACCCAACTACAGCCGCCACGTAACCCCTTCAAACGGAGCCTGGCGAGTTGGAAAATCACCTGGCATTTCGCCGATTACGCCCGCTTAAGGAACTGGCACGAAAACAGCCAACAACCGGCGCAAGGTTATTTAAGCGCGCTCGCCGGATTGGGCATTCAAGTGACGTTCACGGGTTATGGGCCAGAAAACCCGGCTGTCCCGTCCAGCGACCCTGCGGTGCGGCGGTTTTTTCCGGCATTTTTACCCGCCTTGCCCAGCGCCAGTACCCTGGCATCCCTGTGGTCGGATTTTACTGACTACTTCGTTTCCGTTTACGAAAATTCCTTGTTTGAATTGGCGGCGTTTATGTCCGCCTCGTTGGCTTATTTTATGGGCAGGAACATTTATCTCTACCGGCAAATCCGGGTTGCACGGAACCGTTTGCCCTTAGTCCTGGGCGGTTGGGGGACGCGTGGGAAATCGGGGACAGAACGGATCAAAGCGGCCTTGATCAACGCCTTGGGGCATAGCATCGTCTCCAAAACCACAGGCTGCGAAGCCATGTTCTTACATGCCCATCCGTTTGGGACGCTCCGGGAAATGTTTTTATTCCGCCCCTACGACAAGGCCACGATATGGGAGCAACATGCCCTGGTGCGCCTAGCCGATCAGCTAAAATGTGAGGTGTTTTTATGGGAATGCATGGGTCTGACGCCATCCTACGTTGACATATTGCAACGGCAATGGATGCGTGATGACATTTCCACCATCACCAACACGTATCCGGACCACGAAGACATTCAGGGGCCGGCGGGGATCAATATCCCCCAAGTGATGACCAATTTCATCCCCTATAAAGGCATGTTAATCACGACTGAAGAACAAATGCGCCCGATTTTGCGGGAAGCCGCCTTACAACGTAAGACACGGTTCAAATCGGTGGGTTGGTTGGAAGCCGGATTATTGGCGGATGATGTCCTGGCGCGTTTCCCTTACGACGAGCACCCGTTCAATATCGCGCTGGTGTTGGCATTGGGTGACGAACTCGGGATAGACCGTGATTTTGCCATCAAAGAAATGGCTGACAGGGTGGTTGCCGACATTGGCGTGTTAAAAACCTTCCCTGCCGCACCTTGGCGCAGCAGGCACCTGGAGTTTGTCAACGGCATGTCGGCCAACGAACGTTTTGGTTGCTTAAGCAATTGGCAACGTTGTGGTTTCGACCAATTGTCCGTAGAAAAGCACCCGGACACCTGGATCAGCATCGTCGTCAATAACCGTGCCGACCGGATTGCGCGTTCGCGGGTTTTCGCCAGCATTGTGGTCAAAGACATCAGTTATGACCGTTGCGTGCTGATCGGGAATAACCTGAGCGGTTTGATCAGTTACATCAAAGAAGCCTGGCAAGAATGGTTGGACACCATTACCTTGCAAACTGGCAATGAACGCCCCGAAGACATTTTGCTGCGTATGGCGCAACGCTTCCGCATCCCTTATACCCAAGCAATGCTAAGGCAACGGCTAAGCCTCATGGTCAAGGCGCAAAACCAGGACATTGATCTTGACGCCGCGCTTGACTTAATTGACCAGCCTGACGCATTGGCCGCTTATTTGTCGGCAGCAAAAATCCCCCATCAGCAAGCCATTGTGGATTTTGTCCGGCAAGGCTTGGGGTTATTGGAGGGCTACAACGGGCTTTTAACACAAATCGGGCAAACAGAGGGGAAGGCCAGCGAAAGCTTAGAAAAAAACTTCCACGGCACGCTCTGGCAATGGTTTGAACAAAAACTCGTCGTGGTTGAAGATTATTACGCAACAGGCAACCAAGTCATTGAAACCATTGGGAACGCAACCCCCCCAGGGTTTTATGGCAAAATCATGGGCATCCAAAACATCAAAGGCACTGGCCTGGACTTTGTTTACCGCTGGCAGGCCTGGGAGGCTTGCCATAAGGCCTGCCAACAACTCAAAAGCCTGGTTGCCGCCGAGTCGAACCAAGGCTTGCGGGCTTTGGCAAGCTTTCAAGAATACGGGCTATTGGCCGAAGAAACGATGCAAGAAACGCTCGAAAAGGCCATTAATTCAGCGATGGCCCAAAATGAGTTTTACCAAGCCGAATTAAGCCTTATCAAAGCCAATTTTGAAAGCTCATTAGCCCGCCAAAGCAACCAAAATGGCTTGGAAAGCACCGGAAATTCATGGCTGTATTACCTTAACAAAGCCTTGGAAGCCTTCTTGGACACTGGCGATGCCGTTAAACGCCGTAAACAAGCCAATCAAATCTATAGGGATTTGGTCACGGAACGGATAAGCCACCAACGCGCCGCACTAGAGCTACAAAGTTTAAATAAACGCCAAAAAGGCGGGTGGTTAGATATTGGTGGTGATATGAAACACTAGCGGGGAGCCACAACGGTATGGCTGCTGATTTTTGCCTGTCCCGTCCTGGCATCCTTAAAACGGGGACAAGCATTTTCAGGTGGTTAAAAACCAAACTGGAGTACAAACCTAAGTTTGTACTCCAGTCCTTTTGCCTAAGGGCTTAGGTTTAATTACAAACCCGGCCCTGGCTTAAAAATTTGTGGCCACTTGCGGGCTAATATCCGCATCGTAATCCACGCCTGCAAAACCGAAACCGAACAGTTTTAAGAAATCCTCGCTGTAACTTTTGTAATCGGTGGTTTGCATCAAGTTATCTTCCGTCACGTCCGCCCAGATGGCTTCCACTTGGGCCTGTATCGCGGGTTCCAATTCCTTTTCATCCACACGGTAACGGTTGGCCGCATCCATGCGCGGGTTATTGCTGTACAAACACTCGGTAAACAAACGTTGGATTTGTTCGATGCAATGTTCATCCGTGCCCGCCGCCTTCATCACCTTAATCAAGATGGACAAATACAGCGACATCAGCGGGATGGCCGAGCTGGCTTGGGTAACCAAGGCTTTTAACACCGCAACGTTGGCATGGCCTTTGACGTCCTGCAACTTGCTGGCTATCGCCGTTGCCGCACGGTCCAAATCCTCTTTGGCTTTGCCTATGGTCGCTTGCCCGTAAATGGGCCAGGTCAACTTGTCGCCCAAATACGTGTAGGCAACCGTCTTCACGCCATCCGCCAACAAACCGGCGGCCTTTAAGGCATCAATCCATAATTCCCAATCTTCGCCGCCCATCACTTTGACGGTGTTGGCTATTTCCGCTTCCGTCGCCGGTTCCAGGGTAATCTCGGAGATTTTCATGGTGTCGGTGTTCAGGTTTTTGGAAGTATAAGGGTTGCCGATAGGCTTGAGCACCGACGAATAAACTTGGCCGGTCACCGGATCGGTGCGGCGTGGCGAGGCCAGGCTGTAAACGATCAAGTCCACTTTGCCCATGCCGCTTTTCAACACGTCGATCACTTGGTCTTTCACGTCATTGGAAAACGCATCGCCGTTAATGGTGTGGGCGAACAAACCTTCAGCGGTGGCGGCGTCATGGAAGGCGGAAGTGTTGTAGTAGCCTGGCGAGGCGGTTTTGTCCGACGCAGGTTTTTCAAAGCAGACCCCTAAGGTTTTTGCACCGTAACCGAATGCGGCGGTAATCCGTGAAGCCAGGCCATAACCCGTTGAACAGCCGATAACCAAGACATTTTTAGGGCCGGCAACATCGCCTTTTGCAGCAAGGCCTGCTTGCGCTTTGGTATAGGCGATTTGTTCTTGGACATGGGCGGCGCAACCTTGTGGATGGGCATTGGTGCAAATAAAACCGCGGACTTTTGGCTTAATAATCATGGGGCAATCCTGTATAGGGTCTGGTCGGCCAACGTAGGGCCAACAATGGGGCGTGGATAAAAATAGCCATTATAACCTGCCTAAGGCACAACAATTCTATAAAGTGCGCTGAATTTAAATCCATAAGAGTTCCTGACCAACGGGATGCCCCCCTACAGTGAACTGCCAGGAATTGCATACCGAAGGCAGTCGGTACCCCGTTCCGTAGCGCTTTAACCATCAACAACACAATATTATAACGTATTGATTTTATTATTTTATTTTTAACTTAACGGCGTTGGGTTACAAACCCCGCCCCGCTTTAAGTCAATTCCGAACCAATCCCCCCACTAATTTTTAGAACTCAGGTTTTTGATGATTTCTTCCAAGGGCACTAGGTTCAGCTTGATCCTAAACAGGATTTCCTTGTTTTCAAGTAGCCCATAACATTCGTAAGTCCGCAGCATGATGCTGGTGTGGTTGAGGGTGTTTTCTGTTGATTCGGGCAATTGCTTGACCAAAATATGCAATTTATCGCCATTTTTTAATTGCTGTATCAGCAGACGGTCAACCGAAATGTCATGCGAGGTGTAAACCATCGGATTGGCTTTGAAATCGTGGTTCTCAAGCTGGGCTTTGACCAGCAAAGCCCCCGATGTCAAGCTGCAAGGAAACACTTCAGGATACTGGGCGACATGGGTCAATTCATCAAAATAATCGGACTGTTCGGCTAAGGAACCCGACAGGAAGTTTTTGACGTTGCCGTTATGCATCCATTTGCGTTTTAAAAAAAACTCGGTGCCCGGCACTATGGTTTTATCGGACACCTTATTGAGGTCGGGTAAAGTGCTTAAATCCGTATCAGCCAGAAACAAGGGGGTTTGGGTTTCTTTTTTATAGCCCAGCAAAATGGTTTTTCCTTGTGACTTGATGGAAACCCGGTTAGTCAAGGTCAATTCAGGAATGGTTTTGATCAGCGTTTTTTTTATCTCCAGGGACATCTCTTGGCGCGGCCGCAAGGCATTGACAAAGATCATCTGGTAATTGCTAAAGCGCAGTTTCTTGTCGGCGATGATTTGCTCTTCATGCTGCGCTTCGCGGTACAAGCGCATTTGGTATTCGATCAGCGTGTTCAGCTGGAAACCCAACACAATCGGGCCTTTGAACGGGTTGTGGGTGATTTCCAGCCATTTATGCTTGTCGTGGAACAGATTGAAATCGTCGGAAGCGTTGCGCGCCACTTCGATATGGATTTGTTCAAAGGTGAACAGGTTTTTTTTCATTTTCTAATCATCCAAATAAATCAATGATGGTGCAGTTTCCTAAATACTCAGCCACTGTTTTTTTGTCGGGTAACCCTAAAAGCGGGTAGGGGCGTTTTCCGTCGGGGGTTTAAAGCTTGCCCATTGCACCGGGAACCGTGCCGACCAACGGGTAGGGAAAACACTGGGCATAATAAAAGCCTGACCCCTTAGGGAACAGGCTTTTTACCACACCTCGTCACTGAAAATGAAAAATCATCTTGAAAACGTTCAAACCGACAGCACGACCTTGCCTACCGTATGCCCTGTTTCCAGCAAATCATGCGCTAGGCTGGCTTGGGATAAGGGCAAGACCTGGCTGACATGGACGCGCAGTTTCCCGGCATCAATGTATTCTGCGCATTGTTTGAGCACGGCAATATGCTGGTCACGGGCCGAATGCAAATCCCGCAACATCGGCGTGAGCATCAGCTCAAAACCCAGCAACAAATTCCGTATCCGCGCTTCGCTTAAATCGACATTTTTGGGCTCCAACAAAGTCACCAGGCGTCCGAAATGTGCCGTAAGCGGGATGCTGGCTTTAAAAACCTCCCCGCCTACGGTGTCAAACACCAAATCCGCACCTTGCCGGCCGGTCAGGCGATAGACGGCTTCGGCGACATCTGTTTGAGTGTAGATGATTGCTTCATCAGCCCCTAGCGATTTGACAAACGCGGCTTTTTCAGCCGAGCTAACCGTGGTGATGACCCGTGCGCCAGCGATTTTTGCCAATTGGATGGCGACATGCCCTACCCCGCCCGCGCCTGCCTGGACCAGCACGGTTTGCCCTGCTTGCAATCCGCCGCGCCCAAACAACGCCCCGTATGCGGTGATCAGCACCAACGGCGCGGCGGCGGCATCGGTAAATGATAAAGTGGTGGGCATCAGGCTGGCCCAGCGTTGGTCAAGTACGGTGAATTCGGCGTAATTGCCTTGTTCGCGGCCTAATCCGCCATGGCAAAACCAAACCTTATCACCGGTTTTAAATTGGCTGACAGCGGAACCGACCTCAACCACTTCCCCTGCCCCGTCACAACCTAAGACGGCAGGCAATGCGGCATTGGGATACAGCAAACCGTTACGCCGGATTTTGGTGTCTACCGGGTTGACGCCAGCGGCACGGAGGCGGACTTTTATTTCGGGGGCTTGGCTGATGTTGGGTTCGGCTATCGTTTGCCCGGTTAACACATCACTACCGCCGACGGCGGCCATCAATACGGCTTTCATTTGGATTTCCTTTATTTTGAAGGGTGACAAAGATCATGAAGGGCAATAAACGGCCAGTCCGGAGTTTTTTCGGTTCAAACCCGATTCAAACATTGGCCTAGCCCGCCTACGGAAACCGCCTTTTACGGCATAACATTTTGTTTTTCATATTCTTCTAAAGCCAGCAACAGGCTAGTCCGGTGCAACCGCGCAACCTCTTGCCAAGGCTGGTTGCTGAGCGCCGCTTCCAAAGCCCACAGCAGGTTAAGGCTAACAGGGCCACCCGCCCGTTTCACTTGGACATAAGCGGCGACCGAACCCAAACCGCGCAATTGTTGCAAGCTAGTGATGCCCGCTTGTTCAAGCATTTGCGTGGATTTCGACCCGATATTGGGCAAGGCGGCCAGTGAATTTATCATCTGTTAATTTTAACCTAAAATTTCGTAAGCCCGGATAGCCGCCATGACAACAGCCTCGAAACCAGGGACGGCCGTTCCGATTCCAACCGTGCCCCGGCCAAACCGCATGGGCATGGCTTCCAAGCTGATGCCCTATGAATTGTCTTCAATACGTGCGGCGAGCTGCAACACCTCTTCGGGCAGGAAGGGTTTTTCCAGGCAGGGCAAACCGGTTTCCGCTATTAAAGGCGCAATGTTGGCGGATAAGGTGTCACCCGTAATCAAGGCCATATGTCCGGCCAACCCAGGATGCCGTTCCCGCAATGTCCGCCATAAGGTGATGCCGTCCATGCCCGGCATCCGCATATCCGTAAACAGCAGGTCGCAAGGGTTGTTTTCCAACCAATGCAAGGCGGCGGCGCCACTGCTGGCGACATGCACGGCATAACCGGCCGAACGCAAAATATCCGCCAATACGGCGGCGACTTCCTGCTCGTCATCAACAATCAGCACCGTGCCTTCGTGCTGGCCGTCAGAATACCCGGTGCGGCGATCAGACAAGCCCCTGCCCTTTTGCCCCGTTAACGGCAGGCTCAATTTGAATGAGGCGCCGGACTTTGAATTTTCCAGCGTCAATTCACCGCCATGTTCGCGTAAAATCGCCCGGCTGACCGATAAGCCAATGCCTGTGCCCATGCCTTCCTTTTTAGTCGTGAAAAACGGTTCAAAAATACGCCCTTCGAGGCCTTCCGGCACCCCCGCGCCATTGTCGGTCACTTGTAAATATTGATGGCCCGCCACGCCGCCCGTTTTTAACCGCAGCTTCCTGGTGCCGGAAACCGTAGATAAGGCTTGCTGCGCATTGACCATCAGGTTGAGCAGCACTTGCCCGATTTTATCGGCGTCCATTTCCACAGGCGGCAGGCCGGTATCCAATTCCAGCGCCACTTCTATCCCGTCCGAACGGAGGTTGTAATTCAACAGGTCAACGGCACCCGTCGCCACATCATTGAGTGACGACCATTTGCGTTCCACGGGTTTCTGGCGCGCCATAGACAAAAAGGTTTTGACAATGCGCCCGCAACGGTCAGCGGCGATGCGGATCCGTTCGGCATCGGCCTTCACCTCGGGATCTTTGGCCTTATCTTCCAGCAACGCCGCCCGCCCCATTAAGATGGCGAGCGGGTTGTTCAGTTCATGGGCGACCCCCGCCAACAACGCGCCCATCGCGGAAAGCTTTTCGCTTTGCAACAAGGCCTCCCGTTGCTGGGCCACTTGCTCTTCGGCCCGCTTACGTTGGGTATGGTCGGCGACAAAAGCCGTGTAGGAAAGGTTCTGGTCAACAGGCGTGACAAAAATAGTCAGCTCTATCGGAAATTCATGCCCGTCCGCATGTAAGGCGTTAAGCTCCAAATGGGTGCCAATGACCCTGGCTTGCCCTGTCAGCAAAAACCGTAGCAAACCGGCCCGATGCGCCGCCCGATAATGTTCGGGAATGATCATGTCCGCCAAATCCCGCCCCACTATTTGCCCGGCGCTGAAGCCAAACACCTGCTCGGCGGCGCGGTTAAATTCGGTGACAACCCCTTGCTGGTTCATGGAAATGACCGCCATCATGGAATTGTCCACCACCGCCCGTTTGAAGGCTTCGTCCGCTTTCAGCTTTCCTAGGGCTTCACGGTGTTTGCCAAAACACTCGGCGATAATGTCCAACGTAGGCTTCCACATGGCCGGCAGCATCGGCTCAACCGGCTCTTGCTGATGGCAGGCCTGTTGTAAATAATCGACCAAACGCAAGGCGGGGGTGATGAATTTGCGCCGTAAAACCTGGAGATAAACCAGCAGTGTTGCCCATAATGCCAGCAAAATGAGGCCATAAGGCACGAGATGCCAGTTGACCGGCGACAATAGCCCGGCGTGGGGGATGGCGGCGTCCTGTCCTACCAACGGTGACGCCTGGCCGCGAAGCACAACGGCCTCAAGCACCGCCAAAATGACGACCCAAGCAAACAGCGGCAGCGTGATGTAAATGCACCAGCGGCGGTACCCCTTCCCCACCCGGCATCCGGCAGGATCGGGTTTGCCTTGGCTCATGGCAGCAACAGCATATAGCCTGAACCGCGCACGGTCTTTAAGACTTCGGGCTTATCAGGATCCGCTTCAATTTTCCGCCTCAGGCGCATCACCCGCAAGTCGATGGAACGGTCATACACGTCCCAATCCCGATGGCAGGCCAGTTCCATGATTTGGTCACGGTTCATGACTTTGTTGGGATGCTCGACAAAAACTTTCAACAAATCAAACTCCATTGACGTTATCGCGATTTCCGCGCCATCCCCACCGTACAAGCGGTGTTCGCGCAAGTCCAGCTCGCACCGCCCCAGGCTGACCCGATGTGGCTTGGCCAGGGCGGGTTGGCCAGTATCGGCCTTGGCGAAGACCCGCCGTAAGACGCTCTTTACCCGCGCCGACAGCTCGCGCAAATCGAAAGGTTTGGCCACATAATCGTCCGCCCCCAATTCCAGGCCGATGATCCTATCCACCACTTCCGCCGCCGTGGTCAACATCACAATGCCGGTTTGCGGATGGTTCTCGCGTATCCACCGCGCCAAAGACAAACCGTCCTCACCCGGCATCCGCACATCCAATATCGCTACATGGGGAGGGGCTGTCCTGAACACTTCACGGGCGGCCTTGGCACTTTCGGCAGCCGTCACTTCATATTGGGTACCAAAATACTCAAGCGCAATTTCCCTGAGGTCTTGTTCATCATCAACAAAAAGCAGTTTATGTAGCTCCGGCATGGCTGTGTTCTCAAAAACAGTGGCTAAACGGCCCAAGTATGACAGCAAGCCCCCCTCCCGTCAGCCATTGAAACGATTGAAACAATAAAGCCACAGTCAGTGCTTCCTTGTTTCCTTAAGCGAAATGGCAGTTGGCCGCTACGGGATATAAAGCAAGGCGGGACAGGAATTGCAACGGCGGCTGGGCCATTGGGCTGCCCACCGTCCTTAACTTTCAAGATGCCGCTGGACACTGAAAATGTTACGGGACTGTCCAGCAAGCCGTTCTAGCAAACACTAAATGCCCGCGCCCTTTCAACGTAAAAGATTGATCGGCGATCCGTCAGAACACGAAGTGAAACTACCCTACTTCACTAAAGAAATTCAAATAGCTTTTTATTGCTATCGTTTTTTGATAGCATAAAATCCATGAACGCCAAGCACACTAAAACCCTGCAAGCCATTTTTGCAAAACCGACCACAGCCACTCTCGAATGGATACGCATCGAAACGTTATTTATTGCGTTAGGTTGCCGTGTTATCGAAGGGCGTGGGTCGCGTATTCAATGGCAAAATTACAGCGTTCCATCGCCCGCATCCGGCTAAAGAGGCCAAGCCTTATCAAGTCGAGCAAGCGCGGGATTTCTTGACCGTTATTGGAGTTAAACCATGAACACATTAACCTATAAAGGCTACACCGCCCGTATTGACTTCGATGACCGCGACAATACTTTAGTTGGCAAGTTGTTGGGTATCCAAGACATCATCTGCTTTCACGCCGATAATGTTGCGGATTTACATGCGGCGTTCGAAGAGGCGGTGGATGATTATTTGGAAGCCTGTGAAAAAATCGGTAAATCGCCTGAAAAACCTGCAAGCGGCAAATTGCTGCTTAGGGTTCCGCCGGAACTACATGCAGCGGCTTTGGTTAAGGCACAGTCCGTTGGCAAAAGTCTTAACCAATGGGCTATTGAAGCGTTGAATCGTGAAATTAGTGCTTAGCTTCATTGCTAGGATTACGCTATCGCTTCATCCCAGCCTTAAACGTTTCAAAGTCTCGAATAACTTCAAAAACATTAAGATGCGCTTCACTCACGTTCAGCACATCCTACATGCTGATTCTACAATCCCAACTCGCTCAAGCCAGGATGTTCGTCAGGGCGGCGGCCTTGCGGCCAATGGAACAGCCGTTCCGATTCGGCAATCGCCAAATCATTAATGCTGGCATAGCGTTTTTGCATCAGGCCGTTGTCGGCAAACTCCCAATTTTCATTGCCGTAAGAGCGGAACCATTCGCCTTTGTCATTATGGCATTCGTAGGCAAACCGTACGGCGATATGGTTGTCGGTGAACGCCCACAATTCTTTGATCAGGCGGTATTCGTGCTCACCCGCCCATTTGCGGGTTAAAAATTCGATAATTTGTTCGCGGCCTTGGGGGAATTCGTTGCGGTTGCGCCATTGGCTGTCTACGGTATAGGCCAAAGCCACGCGTTCAGGGTTACGGTTGTTCCAACCGTCTTCCGCCATACGGACTTTCTGCGTGGCGGTGTCGCTGGTGAAAGGTGGGAACGGCGGGCGGGGTTCGTCGATAGTTGTCATGGTTTAATCCTCTAGTTAGTGATGGAGATTGTCCACGAAACACACGAAAAGCACGGAAGCGTTTTATAAAAGCACCCGGACGGGTTGTTGTTAGGACTAACCATCATCCCATTTCCGTGACTGTTTTTCGTGCTTTTCGTGTGTTTCGTGGACATCGCTTAAAATCAGCCTTGCCACATCCCCGGCATCCCCACATAACCCGGCAGGGCTTGGATGCGGCGCTGCCAGGCGATTATCGCCGGATAAACGGAAAGGTCAATCTTGCCTTCAGGCGCCAAAGCAATGTACGGGTATATGGCAATGTCGGCAATGGTCAGATGCCCCAACGCCAACCAATCGCTTTCAGCCAATTGCGATTCCAAAACATGCAGCAAATGGGTGGTGATTTGCCCGGATTCGGCCACATTGATCTCACGCCCGAATTGATAGTGGACGCGCAGCCGGCTAGGCCCCCAAGCCAATTCGTTGGCGGCGGTGGCGAGCCAGGCCATGACTTGCGCCATTGCCGCCGGCTCGTCCGGCAACCAATGCGCATCGCCGTATTGCCGCGCCAAATACACTAAAATGGCATTGCTGTCGCGCAGGCAGAGGTCGCCGTCAAGCAACACCGGCACTTGCCCGAACGGGTTCATGGCCAGGAATTCGGCGGACTTATGTTGTTTTTCACTGCCGTTGACGGCGATGCCCTCGTACTCCAAACCCAGTAATGACAGCATCAAGCGGATTTTGTGGGCGTTGCCGGATACGGCGAATTCGTAAAGTTTAAGCATGGCTATATCCTATCGTTAAGGGATCGGGTTTTTAATTGTTCAATTTCCGCCAGCAAGGGGGCAATCACCTGATCGACTTCCGCTTGGCTATAACGCGGCGTGATATGCTGCGGGCAATTCCAATCATAAGCCTCGACACGGATGACGATGCCGCGTTCCACCCGCGCACGGTAAGACGGCACTTCCAATTCCGCCAGCAACTCCGGCTCGTCGTGGGCATGGGCAATGCGCACGGTTCCCCAAACCTTCAGGCGCCGCCGGTTCGCATAATCCATCAAAAATAATGAAATACGGTTATTGGCATTGAGGTTGCCGACGCTGAGGTACTGGACGTTACCACGGAAATCGGCAAAACCCAGCGTACGGTTGTCCAAGACTTTGAGAAAGCCCACCGGCCCGCCACGATGCTGGACATAAGGCCAGCCCGTTTCCGATACCGTGGCTTGGTAAAAACTGTCGCGTTGGGCAATAAAGCCGGTCTCCTGTGGGGTCAAGACATTGCGTGCCTCGTCGGTCAATTCGAAACGGCGGTTTTTTTCGCGGCTGCCGTATAAGCTTTGCGCGGCTTTGACGCTGGGGGTGAAGGTGATGTCTGCAAAGGCCATTGCCATGACGATGCTCCTGGAAAAATCGGCGGTGCCACGCACCGCCGGTGGGTTTTAACAATTAAGCCGCCAGTTTCAGTTCGACCTTAGGGAAGTCGATGTCAACACGGCTGGCCTTACCGATCAGATTGGTGAAGATGTTCATCGCGACATGGGTGATAATCTCGACGATTTCCGCATCCTTATAACCTGCATCCCGCGCTTCGGTAATTTCAGCCGTGGTGACTTCGCCCATATTCTCCACCAAGGAACGGGCAAACTTGACCGCCACCGCCGCCTTGGCATCTTGGCTGGTGCCGCTGCGGTTGGCTTGGATTTCGGCGTTGTCCAATCCGGCTTTATGGCCGATGGCGGTATGGGCTGACACGCAGTATCCGCAGGTGTTTTGCTGCGCCACCGCCAGGGCGATGCGCTCGCGGGTTTGCGGGTCAAGGCTGCCCTCGCCCGCTATGCTATGCAAACCCAAAAACGCGCGTAAGGCGGACGGCGAATTGGCAAGGATTTTTAAAAAATTAGGCACGATGCCCAGTTTGGCCTGGATGGCATCAAACAAGGCTTGTTGTTCGGCGTTGGCGGTTTCTTTAGTGACGGTGTTGATACGGCTCATGGCCATTCTCCGGTAGTGGTTTAAGTGTGGGTGTCACCCAATGTGTCTTGGGTGGGCATACTGTATATAATTTCACTATCAAGAAGAATAGCCATAATTTACAATATATTATTACGATAATTGGAATGGTGTATGGACAGGCTAGATTTGATGGCCGTATTCGTGGCGGTCGCCGAAGAACAAAGCTTTGCGGGGGGCGCGCGCCGCCTGGATATGTCGCCGCCAGCAGTGACGCGGGCGATCGCCCGTTTGGAAGAACGCCTGAAAGTCCGGCTGCTTACCCGCACCACCCGTTATGTGCGCGTGACCGAAGCGGGGCAGCGGTATCTGGAAGATGCGCGGCGTATCATCAGCGCCGCGGATGAAGCCGATGAGGCAGTGGCGGGGATTAACGGCATCCCCAAAGGCCATTTGGCCATCACCGCCCCCGTGTTGTTCGGCCAGCTTTTTGTGATGCCAGGCATAGTCGAATACCTGGGACGGTATCCGGACATGGAAGTGTCGGCGGTGTTTCTTGACCGCGTCGTCAACCTGTTGGAAGAGGGTTTTGATGTCGGCATCCGCATTGGCGAATTGCCCGATTCCAGCATGAACGCCATCAAAGTCGGCCATGTCCGCCGGGTGGTCTGCGCCTCGCCCGAGTATCTCGCCAAACAGGGCATACCGCAGCAACCCGCCGACCTCAGCCAGCACCTGATTGTCGCCACCAATAGCGCTTCGGCCGCAATGGAATGGAAATTCGCGCAAGGGCAGACGGTTAAAATCAAGCCGCGCCTGACCACCAGCAATAACGCTTCGGCGATTGAAGCGGCATTAAAAAACCTCGGCGTGGCGCGGTTGTTGTCTTACCAAATCGCGCCGTATCTGGCCTCGGGGACGCTACAATCCGTGCTGGACAGGTTTGAGCCAGAGCGTTTGCCCATCCATGTCCTCCACCGCGAAGGGCGTTATGCTTCGGCCAAAGTCAGGGCCTTTGTGGATTTGACCGTGGCCAATCTGCGGTCACAGTCCTCATTAAACGGCTAAGCGCTGGCGGCAAGGCACAATACGCTTATGATTTTTTTCGAACTATAGTTCTAATTATATCGTTTTACCAGAAAGACAACTCATCGTTACCATGTCCATAAACCTGCTATGACTCAAGGAATATGAACATGACCCACCTGAAAAAAACGCTATTGTTGGCTACCGCCATCAGCACCGCACTAGCGACAATCCCTTTAACCGCCCATGCCACCAACGGCTATTTCGCGCACGGCTACGGCGTACGCAGCAAGGCGATGGCCGGGACGGGGACGGCGTTTTCGCAAGATGCCGTCGCCGCCGCCATAAACCCGGCGAGCCTGGCTTATGTCGGTGACCGTCTGGACTTGGAACTGGAACTGTTCAGCCCGCACCGGGAATACCGCGTGCAAGGCGCGCCCACTTTAGCCCCAGGCGCTTTCCCGCTTAACCCCGGCACCGTTGAGAGCGATAACGATTTCTTCCCCGTGCCTACGGTGGGTTGGAGCCATAAGCTGGACAGCCAGCAAACCGTAGGCGTCGCCTTGTACGGCAATGGCGGCATGGATACCGATTACCCCGGCTTCACCAACCCCTTATGCCCGCCGGGAAGCAGCGGCAAGGGCACTTTTTGTGCGGGACGTACTGGCATCGACATGATGCAGGCTTTCATCACCGCCACTTATGCCCGCTCTTTTAACGAGGGCCGTTTTGCCCTGGGCATTTCGCCGGTTTTCGCGATGCAAACCTTCGAAGCCCACGGTTTGGGGTCTTTTGCGGGCTTTTCCAGCAATCCGTCCCGTTTGACCAATAACGATACGGATTTCTCGTTCGGCGCGGGTTTTAGGGTCGGCGGCCAGGCGGAATTGCTGCCTGGCGTGCGTTTGGGCGCGTCTTACAAAAGCCGTATCTACATGTCGGAATTTGACAATTACGCCGGATTGTTTGCAGACCAAGGCGGTTTTGATATTCCCGACAGCTTTAATGTCGGCCTGTCCTGGAACGTCAGCCCTCGCTTCATCACCGCCTTTGATGTCGAACACATCCGCTACAGCGACATCAAATCGGTCGGCAGGCCTTTGCTCCCCTTGTTCCAAGGCGCCGCTTTAGGGACGGCCACGGGGCCCGGTTTTGGTTGGAACGACATGACCATCTACAAATTTGGCGCACAATGGCAACAAAACGGGAACTGGACGTGGCGCGGCGGTTTCAGCTATGGGCAACAGCCGATTGAAAATACCGAGGTGCTGTTCAACATCCTGGCACCGGGCGTGCAGGAATGGCATCTGACGGGAGGCTTCAGCCACGCCCTCAGCAAACAGGATGAACTGAGCTTTGCGGTCATGTATTCGCCGGAAAAAACGGTTTCCGGCCCCAACCCTTTGAGCCCAGGACAAACCATTGACCTGGCGATGACGCAATTTTCATTGCAATTCGCTTGGTCGCGGCGTTTTTGATGTAATAAACGGTTTTTTAAACGGAACAGGAAATATGACAGCATTTACCGTTTTATCGGCTTTGGCAGGCGGTGCGCTAATTGGTTTGGCTTCGGCATTGTTGCTTTTCACCCACAACCGCATCGCCGGGATTTCCGGGATTGCCGCCGGGATTTTGCCGCCCTGGGGCGCTGACACGGGTTGGCGGCTATGGTTTCTGGCCGGGCTCATCATCAGCGCGCCGCTGTATAGGTTGGCAGGCTATGCCATTCCGGTGCAGATTGATGCGCCCTGGGTGGCCATGGCCGCCGCGGGGCTGCTGGTCGGTTACGGCAGCCGTCTTGGTGGCGGCTGCACCAGCGGCCACGGCGTGTGCGGCATTGCCCGCTTGTCGGTGCGCTCCATCGTGGCGACGCTGGTTTTTATGTTGGCCGCCGGACTGGTCGTTTATCTTAGCCGCCATGTGCTTTGAGGGGGGATCATGGGTAAACATATTGCCGCGTTTATTTTCGGCCTAATTTTTGGCTTGGGCCTGATCATCGCCCAAATGACCAACCCCGCCAAAGTGCTGGCGTTTTTGGATGTCAGCGGGGCGTGGGATCCCAGCCTGGCACTGGTCATGGCCAGCGCCTTGTTGACTTTGGGCCTCTTGCAACGTTTTATTCCTGGCCTCTCCGAGGAGTCCGCCACGCAACAAGACCAAGCGTCTTGCGGCACCCCAAAATCCCAGATTGATGGCAAACTCATAGTCGGGGCGGCGATATTCGGCATAGGCTGGGGCTTGTCCGGCATTTGCCCGGGGCCTGCGTTGGTCGGGTTAACCAGCGGGTTGTCCGGCAGTTATGTGTTCATCGGGGCGATGTTCGCCGGATTTGTGCTGTTTTATGGCTTGCACCGGAGGCAGTGACGCGATGGGCATGCCCGGCAACCTTTACGGGTTGGAGTTGGTGGTAACACTACAACCGTCATTGCCGAAACCTGTTATTCCGGCAAAGGTTACCGGAATAACCGTTTATCTTTTCGGGCGGCGACCCAAGGCCTTCTATGGGCGTCAATGTTTTTCGCCACTTACTTTGTTATATTGACTCAACATATTGTTTTTTTATATAAAAATTAAACGGCATATCGGAATCAACAATATGCCTGCCCCATTTATCCATAAAATCCTGAATGTCACTTTGTTTCCATAGGCCATTTTCGATTTTATGATCAATGTCAGCCAATTTCTCCAGCATGGCCCGATGTTCTTGTGCATGGGCTTTATAATTTTGATAGTCCGACTGCTGCATCCGTTTTTCTTCCGTCCTAAAATGCGCTTTGACATGCTGATAGACCAACTCAATATTTTTTCTTAGCGCTTCGTTAGTGACAGAAGACACCAATTGATTGGCCAATAGGAAAATTTCTTTATGCTGGCTATCCACAACGTCATTGCCCATTTGATAATAATCTTGCCAAACGAAGGGGCTTCCCGTCGATAGCTTGTTATCGTCATTATTTTGACGATGTTTGGCAATGTTTTCGGGGGTTGCCTTAACGTTGCACGCCTTATAAACAAAAGCTTGCCGTGCCGTATGATATTGCTCGCCGCCATAAAAATTGGCATACATTTGGGTCAGCTCCATTTTCCTGTAGGCCGCCAAGGGTTTTAAGGCTTCGTCATGGCAACGGTTCTTGGCTTTATCCATCAAGCACTGCCTAAATGCCTCGGAATCGGCTATCAGGTTATTGACTAGATGCCTGACCTGGGCGGCAAAAATAGTATGGTTTTTGTCGAGCACCCTATCGATAAAACCTATCCGCCACGCTTTTTTGGCGCTTATCGGTAAACGTTGTTCGGTCAAGGTATTTGCCATTTCCTTACCAACGCGCTTGGGTAGCAAATACGTCCAATATTCGGAGCCGTACAGCTCCCCCATGTTCTTATAATGCGGGTTAAAAATCGCCCCTTCCCTGGCAAACACCTGATCCGTAGCCAAAGCCAAAATCGCCCCGCCCGCCCCGGCACTACCCGCCACCGCAGAGATGGTCAATTTATCCAGCGTGGTGATGATCTGATAGATCAGGTCATCCATCGCATTGATGTTTAACCAGGATTCATCCGCCGGACACGTTGCGGCTTCAATATGGTTAAGGTGGATGCCATTCGAAAAACAGGCCTCGCCCCCCATCAGCACTATCGCTTTGACTGGCAAGATGGCGACGTATTGATAAACCGAAAGTAAAAGCCGGCATTGTCCGGTACTCATGGCGCCGTTGTGAAAAGGAAAATATAAATAAGCGACATCAGCCTCTTGTTCGTACCAAACTTCTTGGCAAGGCAATTGCCTCCCTGGCTTGGTATAGTCGATGTCCATCCATCTGACAGTTTTTGACAACAAACCTTTTAAAGCCGACACCGCAGCCGCTTGTTTAATTTTTAACCCATTGGTGACAAAAGTGGCGGGCAGCTTTACCCCTGTGGCCCCCCATTCCAATTTCGGTTTGAGGTGCCCTATCCAGATGGCGCCATCGACAGTTGCCCGGCAAATGGCATGGTTGGCAGTGGCAATGATCTCACCTGCCTTGCCGGTCAAATGGCTTTCCTTATGCGCATTAAAAATAAAGACCGGCTTGCCATCCAGCTCATCCAGTACGCCTGGGCTACCGTCGGCGGCGTTAATCCGCCTTAAAATCTCATCGGTTTTATGCACTTTCCAATTGATGGCCCGATCCGCTTGTTTCATGGCGGGCTGTAGCTTGCCTTTATAATCAGCCCTACTGTAGTCTTGCTGTTCGGGTTTAAAAAAGGGGGAATCGAAATAACTTAACACTTCCCATAAACAATCCACTGCCGCTTGGGTCACTTCGCGGTAGAAAAGGCTGCTTTTGGTCGCTTGGCGCATAGGAAACGTTTTATGCGCCCAAATGGGGCCGGCGTCCATTTCTTCAGCGGCTTCCAGCAATGACACGCCCCATTCCGGTTCGCCAGCTTGGATTGCCCAATCCAATGAAGACGGGCCCCTGTCGCCTTTAGTGCCGGGATGAACGATGAGGCATTTATAATTTTCATAAATTTCTTTAGGAAGACGCCGGGTTAAAAAAGGGCACAGTATCAAATCCGGTGTAAATAGCGACACCCCTTCTATCAAAGCCGCCATATCCCCTAAATGCAGTTCAACTGAGACGGTATAGCCAGCATCCTCAAGTTCGGTATAAAAACGTTGGGTTAAGCCTGAAAATGCCGATGAAATGAGTAAAATTCGCATAATGGACTCCTTATAACCAATAGGTGGCAAACAAGACTGTCATGCCCTTTGGACAGATGGCTCCTAGGCCGCCTTGCATTGATAATCATCAGAAAAGCCAAAACGGTCACGGTAATTTTGCGGATTAATTCCCAAGTGGCGGATAAAAGCGCGGCGCATACGTTCCGGGTCAATAAACCCGGATTTTTCAGCTACAGCCTCTATTGATAACTTAGTGCTTCCCAGATAATGCCGGGCGGCATCAATACGCGCCAATTCCACAAACTTGGCAGGTGTCATGCCTGTTTCCGCTAAAAAATGCCTGGCAAAATTGCGGGGGCTCATACAAACCCTTTCCGCCAATATTTCGACACGCAAATCTTCTGTCAAATGCAACATAATCCAAGCCTGTAAATCTTTAAGCTCAGGGCGGCTAGCCTCACTGGTCAAATAGGCACTGAATTGGGATTGTCCGCCTGGCCTTTTTAGAAAGACCACCAGATAGCGTGCAACCAGTAAAGCCAACTCACTGCCCCAATCCTCCTCGACCATTGATAAGGCTAAATCAATGCCTGAGGTGATACCTCCCGATGTTGAAATAAAGCCATCCCGCACGAAAATCCGGTCTGGTTCAACATTGACCAAGGGATAATCCCGCGCCAACCATTCACAATAATCCCAGTGGCTGGTTGCCCGAAGCCCGTCCAAAAGCCCGCTTTCCGCCAGCAAGAACGCCCCGGTACAGACAGATACTAGCCGCCTGACTTTTGGTGCTATTGCCCGAATCCACACCTGTAATGCAGGGTCGCATAAAAGGCAGCTGACATCAGGTGCGCCAGCAACGACTAAAGTATCAATATCGTCATGGACGTCGTTATAGGATTTATTGGCAATAATCTGAAGCCCGCAGGATGTCGTTATCGGCCCCGGCTTAGCCGCCAACACCTCCATAGGATAGGCGAGTCCAGTGCAAACACCGGCCTGTTGCAAGCGATTACTGGCGAAGGCAAACACTTCCATCGGGCCGGCAGTGTCAATAATTTCAACTCCAGGATAGACAATTATCTTGACCGGCCTAATTTTCGCCTCACGAACCTGGGGAGGCGGTATGGCGGATGGGGACACGAAAGGGTTGTTCATTTATCCTCCTCACATAGAAACTGCAAACTGGCATGCAACGCCATGTTCTAATTATTGTTCTAAACACACTGTTCTTTTACATACGAACCAACCTATGCCATCAGCCCCGTGACCACCTCTTCTGGGGATAATGGCTTCATCCATATCCTCCCGCATTACCTGCTTTTACACAACGACAGTGTTCCCTCGTTTTCTGCCAAAATTGGCGGCCCTTAAACTGGCCTCATCAGCCCTGGCATAACCGGCTTTCCAAACCAATTTTTTGCGAGATAGCCCGTGACAAACCGGCATGGAAAAATAGCAACGGGATATTTTGCAAAAATTTTTCCCAACCACCCAAACAACTTTCAATATCAAAAAATTGACAATCAATCGTTTGATTGACACAATATAAATCAATCGTTTGATTTATTCCCTATTGAGGATATTATGGCCAAACCGTCAGCCACCCAAACAGATGCCAACAACCCCCACCCCCGCAGCCGGTTGGTAATGGCGGCATTGCGCATTTTCGCCGAAAAAGGCTTTGAAGGCGCGACCACCCGTGACATCTGCGAATTGGCGGGGGCGAACATTTCCGCTATCCGCTACTACTTCGGCGACAAGGCGGGGCTGTACCGGGCGGCCTTCACCGAACCCATGTGCGACGCGCCTTGCCATACCCATATAGAGGCATACGCCAGCCTGGCCTTGCCGGAAGCCCTGCACTTGTTCTTCAGGGAATTTCTTGACCCGCTAAAAAAAGGCGAAGAAGTCAGGCTGGTCATGAAACTGCATTTCCGGGAAATGATCGAGCCTACCGGCGCTTGGCAGCAGGAAATTGATGCCGAAATCAAGCCACAACACGAAGCGTTGGTGTCTTTGCTGGAACAGCACTTAGGGCTTAAGGGCGTGGATAGCGATGCGCATCGCTTGGCATTCGCCATTATTGGCATGGCGGTGCAGTACTATGTCGGACATGAAGTGGTGTCGGCCATTTGCCCAGAATTGCTGGACACGCCCGAAGCCATAGACACGCTATCCGAACGTCTGGCAGGTTACGCCGCCGCGATGATCGAAGGTGAAGCCAAACGCCGTCTGTTGGGTCCAGGCCATGAAGGGCATTGATATGCGTCCGCTACATCTTATCGTTATCCCGTTGCTGCTATCAGGCTGTGGTTTAAAGGGAGGTTGGCTCATGACGGTCGGCCCGGATTACCAAAAACCCACGCCGCCCGTGGCCAAGCATTGGTACGCACCCGCGGCCATCGCGCACCAAGGTGAGGTGTCCACGCTAAGCCACTGGTGGGAAAAGTTTAATGACCCCGTGCTCAGCCGCTTGCTTGCCGCCGCGCAAACCGAAAGCGCGACCATCGCCAATGCCAAGGCACGTATCGGACAGGCGCGGGCGAGCCTGATCGGCGCGGATTCGATGTTCCTACCCAAATTGGATGCCAGTTTAAGCAGTAGCCGTTCGTCCTTCTCCTTCGGGCAAGCACCTTTCCTGCGCACCCAACACCAGCTCGACGTGCAATCCAGCTGGGAAATTGATTTGTTCGGCGGGCTGGCAAGGCAACAAGAAGCGTCGGCCCGCCAGTTGGAATCGCGCACGGCGGCGTGGCATGATGCCCGCGTCGCCGTTGCGGCGGAATTGGCCAACGCTTACCTGGCTTACCGTTATTGCGAAGTGCAGAAACAACTGGCGCAAACGGACGCCGATTCCCGCTTATCCTCAGCAACGCTTTTGGACATGGCGGCCCAAGCGGGTTTGCGCAATTCGGCGGACGCCGCCCTCGCCCGTGCCAGCGCTTCCGAAGGCAAGAAATCCTTGCTGCAACAAGAAGCGCAGTGCGAACGTTCCATCAAAGGCTTGGTGGCGATGACCGGGTTGGAGGAAACACAGCTACGGCAATGGTTGGCGCCAAAGCCCGGACAGGAGGCCCGGCTGCCCAGCCCGCCGCCCTTCACTATCAATGCCATACCCGCCAAAATGCTCATGCAACGGCCTGATGTCGCCGCCGCCGAACGCGATATGGCGGAAGCCAGCGCCAAAATCGGCGTCGAACAGGCCAAACGCTTCCCTAAACTCAGCTTGTCGGGAAATATCACCCCGGTTTTCCAGAATATCAACGGTGCGGCTTTGACCTTGGCGGAAACTTGGTCGATCGGGCCGACGCTGAGTTTGCCGCTGTTCGATGCGGGCAAACGCGCCGCCAATGTGGAAGCCGCCAAAGCCGATTATATCGCCGCCACCTCGCAATTCCGCGCCACCGTACGGACAGCCGTCAAGGAAGTCGAAGACGCGTTGGTGCGTTTGGCCAGTGCCGGGCAACAACTCCCGCAAGCCCGTTCAGCGGCGCAGGGTTACCAAACCAACTACCAGTCCGCCCAAAAGCTCTACGAAATCGGCCTGGGCAATTTGCTGGACGCCGAAACCGCACGGCGTTCGATGGTGGCCGCCGATTTGGCCATCCAGGGTCTGGAACAAGAAAAGACCAGCGCCTGGATCGCACTGTACCGCGCTGTCGGCGGCGGTTGGGAAAAAAATACGCCATAACCCTTGACGGGTTTCCCCTTGGAATCACAAAAAACACCGCCACCCCAACAACTAAACCTTCATTACACACCATACCGGAATTGAACCGGAGGAAAACATGATAAAAGGCAAAACCTTTGCGCTTTTGGCTATCCTAACCTTGCTTATCGGTTTTGGCGTCGTTATCGGGCGCGGCAACGCCACCGCCCCGGAGGCCAAACCAGCCACGCGCCCCGCCCTCAGCGTCAACGCCATCCGCCCCAACTGGCTTAAAATCCCCCTAAGCCTAAGCGCTAACGGTTCGGTGGCGGCTTGGCAGGAAGCGGTCATCGGTGCGGAAGTGGCCGACTTGCGCTTGAGCGAAGTACGGGCGCAAGTGGGCGAGACTGTCCGCAAAGGCCAGGTGCTCGCGGTGTTCAGCGATGACAGCGTCTTGGCGGATATCGCCCAGGCCAAAGCAGGTCTGGCGGAAGCCGAGGCCAATCTCGCCATTGCCAAACTGGACGCCGGGCGGGCCCGGCAAGTGTCGGGTTCCGGCGTGCTCAGCGCCCAACAAGTGGCGCAATTCCTCACCAGCGAGAAAACTGCGCTAGCCAAAGTGCAGTCCGCCCAAGCCCAGTTGGATAGCCAATTGCTAAGGCAAAAACATACCCGCGTCATCGCCAGTGATGGTGGTGTGGTCTCGTCGCGTAGCGCCACACTGGGCGCGGTGGCGGCAAGCGGCCAGGAATTGTTCCGCCTGATCCGGCAAAACCGCTTGGAATGGCGCGCGGAAGTGACGGCGGCCGAGATGGCGCAATTGGCGCCGGGCATCAGCGTTTCCGTAACAGTCCCCAATGTTGCCAAAGTCGACGGCAAGGTGCGTTTTCTCGCCCCGACCTTGGATGCGCAAAGCCGTAACGGCTTGGTCTATGTCGATTTGCCCGATGCCGCCGCCCAAGGCTTACGGGCCGGCATGTTTGCCCAAGGCGAATTTTATCTCGGCAGCAGCCCCGCCCTGACATTGCCGCAAGACGCCTTGTCTTTACGCGAAGGCTTTAGCTATGTTTTCCGTTTAGGCAAACCAAGCAACGGCCAAGCCACGGTCGCCCAAGTCAAAGTGCAATTGGGGCGGCGGATGGGCGACCATTATGAAATCCTTTCGGGCATCAACCCGGAAGACCGGATTGTCGCCAGCGGCGCGGCCTTCTTGACAGACGGCGATAGCGTCAGGGTAGTGCAACAATGAACATTTCCACATGGTGTATCCGCAACCCCATCCCCGCCCTGATGCTGTTTGTGCTGCTGAGCATCGGCGGGATGATGAGTTTCAAGTCCATGAAAGTCCAAAACTTCCCGGACTTGGACTTGCCCACCGTGATCGTCTCATGTAGCCTGCCGGGCGCGTCACCTTCGCAACTGGAAACCGATGTGGCGCGAAAAATCGAAAACTCGATGGCGACCTTGCAAGGCCTGAAACACATCATCACTAAAATCCAAGACGGCAGCGCCAGCATCACCGCCGAATTCCGTCTGGAAAAGCCCGTGCAGGAAGCCGTGGACGATGTGCGTTCGGCCGTGTCCAAAGTACGGGCGGACTTGCCGGGCGATTTGCGTGACCCTGTCGTCAATAAGATCGACCTCGCCGGTTCCCCCATATTGGCCTACACCGTCGCCTCTTCCCAACGCGACGATGAAGCCCTGTCCTGGTTTGTCGAGGACACCATCGCCAAACGCCTGCTCACCGTGCGCGGGGTCGGCGACGTGAAACGGGTGGGCGGGGTCAGCCGCGAAGTGACGATAGCCCTTGATCCCGTCAAACTGCAATCGCTAGGCGCGACCGCCTCTGACATTTCCCGGCAATTGCGCCAAATCCAACAAGAAAGCTCCGGTGGGCGCACCGACTTGGGCAGTGGCGAACAACCGGTACGTACCTTAGCCACTGTCAAGTCGGTGGAAGAACTGCGCCCACTGGAATTGTCACTGGCCGATGGGCGGCGCATCCGGCTCGACCAAGTCGCCACCATCACCGATGGCTTCGCCGAGCCGCGCGCTTTGGCCTTGCTCGACGGCAAACCCGTGGTGGGGTTTGAAGTCACCCGTAGCCGGGGCGCAAGCGAAGTGGAAGTCGGTGCGGGCGTGCAACAAGCCTTGGCGGAATTACGCCTGGCCCATCCTGATATCGAATTCACCGAGGCCTTCAATTTTGTCATCCCGGTGCAGGAAGAATTCGACGGTTCGATGACGCTCCTTTACGAAGGCGCATTGCTGGCGGTGCTGGTGGTTTGGCTGTTCCTGCGTGACTGGCGGGCGACCTTCATTTCCGCCGTGGCCTTGCCCTTGTCGGTGATCCCGGCGTTCCTGGGCATGGAATATTTTGGCTTCTCGCTGAATATCGTCACCTTGCTGGCCTTGTCTTTGGTGATCGGCATTTTGGTTGACGATGCCATCGTCGAAGTGGAAAACATCGTCCGCCATTTGCGCATGGGCAAAACCCCTTACCAAGCGGCAATGGAAGCGGCGGAAGAAATCGGTTTGGCGGTGGTCGCCACCACGTTTTCCCTAGTCGCGGTGTTCTTGCCTACGGCGTTTATGAGCGGTATTGCCGGACGCTTTTTCAAACAGTTTGGCTGGACGGCGGCATTGGCGATCATGGCTTCGCTGATTGTGGCGCGGATGCTGACCCCGATGATGTCCGCGTACCTGCTCAAAAACACCGGACATGAGGAACAACAGGACGGGCGCATCATGCGCCATTACCTCACATTGGCGGCATGGTGCCTCAGGCACCGCTTTCTCACCCTGACGGCGGCGGTGGCGTTTTTTATCGGCTCACTGCTGCTGATCCCGCTGTTGCCGACGGGCTTCATCCCGCCGGACGACAACCCGCAAAGCCAAGTCTTTGTCGAGCTCCCGCCCGGGGCGACCTTGGCGCAAACCCGCGTTTCCGCCGAAGCGGCAAGGCAACTGGTCGCCGCCGTGCCGTACGTGAAAGGCGTCTACACCACCATCGGCGCCGGTTCGGCCGGAGTTGACCCGATTGCCATACAAGGCAGCGGCGAAGTCCGCAAAGCGACGCTGACGATACTGCTGGCGGACCGCCAGGATAGGCCGGTACGTAAGCAAGCCATAGAACAAAACATCCGGCAGGCCTTACAAGCCTTGCCGGGTGTCCGTACCAAAGTGGGCTTAGGCGCATCTGGAGAGAAATATATCCTGGTGTTAAGCGGTGAAGACCCTCAAGCTTTAAGTGCCGCCGCACACGCCGTGGAAAAAGATTTACGCACCATCCATGGCCTGGGTAATATCGCCTCCAGCGCCGCCTTGGTCAGGCCAGAGATTGCCGTACGTCCCGATTTCGCCCGCGCCGCCGATTTGGGCGTGACTTCCGCCGCCATCGCCGAAACCCTACGTATCGCCACTATCGGCGATTATGATATGTCGCTGCCCAAGTTCAACTTGGCGCAGCGGCAAGTGCCGATGATGGTGAAACTCAACGGCGACGGACGGCGTGACTTGGCCGTTCTGGAACGCCTCGCCGTCCCCTCCGGCAAAACTGGCAACGGCCCGGTGATGGTCGGCCAAGCCGCAACCCTGGAGCTATCCAGCGGCCCGGCGGTCATTGACCGCTACGACCGTTCCCGCAACATCAACTTTGAAATTGAATTGGCGGAACTGCCTTTAGGCGATGTCACCGCCGCCGTGCAAAATTTGCCCAGCATCCGGTCGCTTCCGGCGGGCGTCAGGCAAATCAACATTGGCGACGCCGAAATGATGGAAGAGCTGTTCACCAGCTTTGGCCGGGCGATGCTCATCGGCGTGTTATGCATCTTTATCGTGCTGGTGTTGTTGTTTAAGGATTTCCTGCAACCCATCACCATTTTGGTGGCCTTGCCGCTGTCCTTTGGCGGCGGTTTCGTCGCCCTGTTGCTGGCACAGAAAAGCTTCTCCATGCCCTCGCTCATCGGCTTGGTCATGCTCATGGGCATCGCCACCAAAAATTCCATCCTGCTGGTCGAATACGCCATCGTCGCCAGGCGCGACCACGGCATGGGACGTATTGACGCCCTGCTTGATGCCTGCCATAAACGTGCCCGCCCCATCGTCATGACCACCATTGCCATGGGCGCCGGCATGTTGCCGATCGCCACCGGTATGGGCGCGGCGGATTCGTCTTTCCGTAGCCCGATGGCGGTCGCGGTGATTGGCGGCTTGGTCACGTCCACCTTACTCAGTTTATTGGTGATCCCGGTCGCTTACACTTACCTGGATGATTTTAAGGGGTTGTTTTTGAAAGGATGGTTGCGGTTTGGGGATGGCGGAAAAGCCGAGGTGGCTCCAAAAGCCGGACAAAGTTAGGCCTGGCTGGCACGGGGTTGTCACCTACCCCATAACCTTCCAATTGCTGATTGATGCATCAAAGCATTTAGGACGGGGGTTACAAAACCCCGTTCCGCCAAACCATTTAAAATGGTTCAAGTTTTTTTCTTTTTCGTTTTCGGCAGGGGCAATGCTGCGGCGGTCACGCTGATAAGCCGGGTCAAATAGTCGCCGTCATCCCACTGGTCGCCTGAAATGAGCAGATAAGGCTTCGCGCCAGGATACGGGCAGCCCGTTTCAATGTCGCCGATAAACGCCTTGCCCGCCGCCGTTGGTTTGACGAACAACTGGTCGTCGCAAACCAACGCCACCACCTTGCCATCGCAATAAACCGCATATTCACCAAACATCTTTCTCGCAGAGACCATTCCCGCCATTGCGGTTTGTTCCAGGATGTAATCGACTGTACTTTGCTTGGATGCCATTTTGAAAGCCTCTATTGTGGATGCCGTAGGTGACACTTAAGCCGTGACGCCCATTTTTTCCAAACACGCTGATGTAGTTGAGCAGCCTGTCTTATCCAACGTATTCTAAACATCTGCAATTTGGACACGAAGTGAAAAATACAAAAGGCACAAAAACCAGACGGGAAATCAGGTACACTCCAAGCTGGAACGGGTTTCTTACCAATTCCATAACGTTCCGCTTATCGGCACCTCAAAACGTTTTAGATAGGGTTGTAAATCCCGTCCCGCCCAAAATAAATTAGCCCGGCAAGGCTGAAATATCAACTTTTACTGGGTTTTTAAGATGACAGAACTGGAAAGCTTCAAATTATTAGGCATTGCCCTGGCGATAGGCCTGCTTATCGGCCTGGAACGCGGGTGGCGCACGCGCAACAGGGATGAAGGCATGCGGGTTGCCGGGCTGCGCACTTATGGCCTGATCGGCTTGCTAGGCGGGCTTTGGGGCATCCTGTCCAAGGAAATAGACCCTATTTTGTTGGGTTTCAGTTTCCTAGGGCTCACCTTAGTCCTGCTGGTGGCTTACAGCAAAAGCCTTGATAAGTTTGAAGATTTCAGCATCACCAGCATGATAGCGTCACTGATCACCTTTGCGTTAGGGGCGTTAGCCGTTTTTGGCCATATCACCGTCGCCTGTTCGGCCGCCGTGGTCATCACTTCGTTGTTGGGTTTCAAACCGCTGCTCCACGGCTGGATGAAAAAACTGGAACAGCAGGAACTGGATGCGACCCTGCAACTGCTGCTGATTTCCGTCGTGATCCTGCCGATACTGCCCGACCAGGGCTATGGCCCCTGGGCCGCTTTTAACCCTTATCACATCTGGTGGATGGTGGTGTTGATCGCGGGCATTTCTTACCTCGGTTATTTTGCCATCAGGATAGTCGGCGACCGCCATGGCCCGGTTTTGACAGGTGCGTTGGGGGGATTGGTTTCTTCAACGGCGGTGACGCTTAACTTGTCACGCTTATCAAAACACTATCCCGATAATGACCGCGTGCTGGCGGCTGGGATTTTGACGGCCTGCGCCACCATGTTTGCACGCACCCTGCTGCTGGTCTCAATCATGAACCCGGTGCTGTTCCGTGCCTTGCTGCCTGCGCTGCTGCTTATGTGCCTGTCCACTTATCTGGTGGCTTTCCTGCTATGGAAAAATGCGCGTGAATTCCGTACTGGCGAAGAGCTAAGCCTTGAAAACCCTTTCCAATTAGGCATGGCGCTAAAGTTCGGCGCCTTTTTAACCGTCATCCTATTATTATCTAATCTACTCAAGATGTACTTCGGCAATATGGGCACTTATTTTCTGGCGGCGGCTTCCGGCCTCGCCGATGTCGACCCCATTACCCTGACCATGTCACGCATGAGCCAAGACGGTTTAAACCTGAATGTCGCTGGCAAGGCGATCCTTATCGCCGTCTCGGTCAATTCATTGGTGAAAAGTATTTTTTCAATGACTATCGGCGGCCTGATCCTGGGACGTTGGGTAGGCGGGACTTTATTGATGGCAGTTACGGCAGGATTAGTTGTTTCGTGAGCGGGCGTCGCTTCAGCAAAAAGTTAGGCGTTCAAACCACTAATCTTCAACGCTGGAATGGGATCCCTGCGGGAACAGGTTTATCCCGTTCCGTAACGCTTAACTTGGTTATCAACGCATCCAGACGATTAGGACGCGAGGTTGCCACCCGTCCCGCCCAAGCGAATAATTGGGCAAGAAAACAATGCCCCGTTTTAACAATACCCAAACTCCCCCCGATAACTATACGTCTCTCCCCACCACGGATGCCGGATAGTAAAGTCCAGATAAAATTTATCCAGGGTAACGGCATGTTCGCTGATTGTCGCCGTGCCTAGCAGCAACCAATCCGGAAGGTTCAGGCAAATGCCGCCACATTGCCAAACATGCCCGTTGCTGCGGTAAACCAAATCGCCGTCCTCAACGTCCACTTGCAAACGGATACCAAAACCGTAGCCTATGCTTTCGATAAGTTCGTGTTCCGCCAGATAGGCCATACGCGAGCGGAAAAAATGCGTTTTGCCGTCGGGATAAGCCATGGTGCGTTGCCAGTGCAACCAATTGCCATCTGCACTGGCGGTCTTTTCGACACGGGTTTGCACGGCTTGCCCGCGCCGGAAAATGAGGCCACCGAACAGGTGGATAATGCCAACCATCGGCAACATGAGTGTCGGGTAGTTAATCGCCATCACGCCTTGCAGGCAACTGCCCTGCCCGTCTTGCACTTCATAATGGCGTTGGATGACGCGCGGCAACTTTTGCCAATCTGCGCCTACCACCTGTTGCAGTAAAAAAGCCGTCATCGCCTAGCTCCAAAGGGAATTGTGGAACACCATCAGCGTGGTGATGGTGATCATGCCGAAAAACGCCGGGACACCTAGCCACATCCATAATTTGGAATAATAAAAATAGCGCTCTGGCAAAGCTTGGCCTTGGGTTAAGGAACCGGCGGCAAGGTCGCGCATGCGGATTTGCAGCCACACCACGGGCAACCAGCACAAACCCGTCAGGGCGTACAGCGCAAGTGACCAAAACAACCAACTGTCGCTAAACGAAGCCGATAATTGCTGGGCTAGGAAATAGCCAGTGATGGGCTGGATGAGGACGGTCGGGGTGGTGAACCACCAATCCGCCAGCACGACATGGCGGCTGGTGATGGCTATCGCGGCATGGTCGCCGCTGTTGTCCGCCATGATTTTGTAGAACACCGTGCCTAAGCCTAGACCGAACAGGATGATGGCGCTGAGGATATGGATGAGTTTTAGGGTTAGGTAAATCATGAGGTTCTCCTGATGGGGTCGTATATTTCAGAGCGTAGGTCGGCTAATGATCGCGCAAATCCACAAAACTATTAAAAACGGCAAATTCTTTAAAATCGGCCCGAACGGATGCAGCCAAAATTCCGGCAACGCCACGCTAATGACGATGGTGTAAACCAACACAATCGCCATCTGTAAGTTCAGTAAGGCTTGCAAGCGATACCGCGCTAAAGTTGCCAGCCCTAAGCCGATGTCCATTAACGCCAAGCCATACAGCACTAACGGGGCGACATTGCCAGTAACGCCAGTCACCGCCAATAATTCATAACTGGCTTCATGCGGGTAAAAAAACAGCGAGGTGATGCCGCTCCACAACCAGACAATAGCAATCAGCAACGGCAGTAACGGTTTGAGGAAATACAATTGCGCGTGCCAGCGTTCGGCACTTGAGGCGGGTTTGGCAAATAATCGCTGATGGATGCTTAGCGGCGGGCGACCTAAAATGGCAGTGATGGGAGCTGGATCACCAATGTTGTTGCGGTAAAGCATAGGGATATTGTCTTTCGCCAAAATCGGCAGATCCAAAAATTTGCCTAGGCTTGCCAAACACAAAAGCCAGTTTTGAGGCAGATTGATAGTCTTTGCAGATGCTTTGCCTAGCCGCAAGCGGAGATTAAACAACAAATCGGCATAGCGAATCGGTGCAGGCCCGACTAAAGCCAAGGCCTGCCGTGCATTTGCTGACGGTTCCAAGCACTGGCAAACCACCGCCACCAAATCATCAATATGGATTGGCTGTAACCATTGCCCACCGCCATCCGGCAACACCTGCACAGGCAAGGCGGCTAAGGCGTGGAACAAGGCCATGCTTTGGGAGCGCCCGCCATAAACCAGCGATGGCTGCAACACCCACCAAGCCACATCCAAACCGCGCAAAAAATCATCCGCCGCGCGTTTGCTCAAGTGATAAGCCGATTGGGCATTTTCATCCGCACCCAGCGCAGAAATTTGGATGATTTTCTTTACGCCCATTTGGGCGGCGGCGGTAAATAATGCGATTGGTGCATTCGTGTGCAATTGCGCAAAGGATTGCTGTTTGGTTTCCGCAATAATGCCCACGCAATTGATGACCGCGTCGATGTTTTTAAAATGCGGTAGCCAATGCTTGGCTTGATTGGTAGTTTCGAAATCTATTTGTAGCCGTGTTAGGTGTTCGGATTGGCTTAATAGCTTTTCGGGGTTGCGGCTACAAGCGGTAACTTTATGGCCTTGTTGCACTAGGGCAAGCAAAATGGCATTGCCGATGAAACCTGTAGCACCAGTGATTAGGATGTTCACGATTAGCCTCCTTTATATTGGTTTTCTTGCCAACAAGGCAATAACCGACAACGCCACCACCGTCAGATTGACAGTGGTCGGGTTAAATGCCGCCAGCAAAAACAATGGCGAGTAAACAGCTACGCAGAGCCACAAACCCAGCATGGCGGCGATAGTCACTAGAAAAGGCCAACGCTGTTGATAAAACACCAACACCCCTATTCCTAATAAAATTTCCAAACTACCACCCACATAAGCCAGATTAACCGCTGAAGCCTCCGCCATACCCAGGCTCCCATTCATTAGCAGCTCATCCCGATGCGGCCCCAATATCTTTGGCACCAACCCTTGATAAAACCACACGAACGCCACCGAAAATCGGCAAATTTGTAAAACCAGCGTATTAGCCGCCATTGAGATACCTGCTTAAATGATCGGGGGTAGGCAACAGACAAGTCGTGTATCTGCCGAATAATGTATAGCGGTTACGGGCAATGCGGTCGTACAACCAATCGCGCAAAGGTTTGGGAATAAGCCAGATACTCGCGGCGATTTTCCAAGGCCAAGGCAAGGCCAGCATGACGCGGATAAATGCCAGGGATTTTTGATACATCTGCGCCCCTTCAACCAGCAACATAGTTTCGTAAACATCCGTCGGTAAACCATACCATTGCAAAATGGCTTGGCCTGCATCGGACTGGACGGATGCCAATTTAAAAACACGCTGCGTGTCAAAACGGATTAAGAAAGTCGCCCAAGCATGGCAAAGCTTGCATTCGCCATCGAATAGCACCACTTTGTCATCAGGCTTAATGCTGGGTGGGCAGGTTTGTGTTTGCACAGTATTGCTCCTCTACAATCGTGATGAAAGTAGCGGCTAGCTTAGTGTGCAAAAGCTGGGTTGGCTTCCAAATTGATAAAAGAGGAATAATTAATCGGCTGAATTTTGATGATGGAGTGAAAAACCTATTTTTTTATTCCAACCAGATTTTTCTTAAGCCTGATTTTTCCGATATTGCCCAGGTGCCATGCCGACAATATCGCGGAATGCCGCATAGAAATTGGATTGGGTGCTGAAACCGACGGACAAACCTATCGCCAACACCGAAGCATGGGGTTCGGCAAGCAGCAAGCGTTTGGCTTCTTGGATGCGCTGTTCGCGGATGTAACGCGAAAAGCCTTGTTGGAATTGGGTGTTGATGAGTTCGGACAACTGGTGCTGGCTTAACTCCAATTGCTCGGCGAGTAAGGGCAAATTTAAGGTTTCTAAGGTGTAGAGCTTATCTTGCCGCATCAACCTATCCAGCTTGGCCAGCACGGCGGCTTTGTCGATATGTTTTAATGTGGATTCCGCATAGGCGGCTTGTACGGCTTCGCTGACATCGGCGGTGATGGTCGGGAAGCGCAGCAAGGTCAAGGTGGCGGCGAAAAATGCCATGCCAATCAAGATACTGTAAGCGACAATAAAATCATGCTCGCCGAGCAAAGGCCAGATAAATCCCAGCAACACGACACCAATGGCTATGGCAAACAGCGTCGCCAAGGCCATGAGTTCTAAACGGAAACGCTGGCGTTGTTCGCGCAAAGCGTAAACCGATTGTGCCAACCACAGCAAATAGCCGCTGCCGATCAAAAACGCGACGGGTACGGCGATGGACTGCGGCAGAATCAGGCTGAATATTATCGGTGCGGCATGGTAAAGGTCGCGTTGTTGATACAGGCTATCGGCAAGAAGTATTTGGCGGCTATAAAAGTAAAAGCTAGGTGCAATGCCGTACAACATTGCCGAATACAGCGGGGAATGGAAAGCATCGAATTGTTTCAGCAGTATGCCCAAATGCAAAAATTGTAATCCTGCCAAACCTATCAATAACAAACATCCGGCGGCTTGGGCAATGCGCTGGGTTGCCACTGCTTGCAAGCTGTTACCGACCATTAATAATGTAGCCGAACCTATGGAAAAGCCGATGAATATTAAGGCAATTATCTGCATTTAACCCTTATTGTTATAAAGCGGTAAACAAAGTTCCATAGGGAAGATAGGCAAAAGGGATTGTCTGGGCTACTGATCAACAATAGGTATGCGCGGTTTGAATCAATTGGCTTAATTGTTTAATCAATTCAATCCGATTACTGGTTTTACGCCAAACTAAGCCAATACTCCGTTTCGGCGCAGGTTTGGTGAACGGCAAATAACAAATCCCGTCATCATTTTCACGAATAGCGATGCTCGGCATAAAAGTAATCCCTGTGCCCGCACGTACCATTTGCCTTAAGGTTTCTAAACCTGTCGCCCTTACGTCTTGTTGCTCATCCGCGTGATAAGTTTGGCAGATTTGCAGGGCATGACCGCGTAGACAATGGCCTTCGTCTAATAACAACAATTCTTGATCGGCTAAATCTGCGGGGTCAATCACCTTGTTAATTGCAAACGGGTGATCTGGCGCGACAGCCAATAAAAACTCGTCATCAAACAAGTGTTGGTTTTCCAAATGGTCATCAATAATGGGCAAAGCTAATAAGGCCGCATCCATTTGCCCGCTTTTTAATTGCTGTAGCAGGAAATCGGTTTTTTCTTCCACGAGAATCAGCCGAATTTTCGGCATGGCTTGTTTAATGAGCGGCACAAGCTGGGGGAATATGTAAGTGGATAGGGTCGGGAACGCGCCTAAACGTAAATTGCCTGCCAGTGGGTCTTGGGCGATTTCCGCCATTTCTTTGATGTGGTCGACTTCTTTGAGGATTTGCCGCGCCGATGCGATGATTTTTTCGCCTAACTCGGTCGGTAAGACTTTTTTGTTGGTGCGCTCAAAAATCTGCACACCCAAACCATCTTCCATTTTCTTAATTTGCGTGCTTAACGTCGGTTGGCTGATAAAACAGCGTTCAGCGGCTTGCACAAAACTGCGTAAATCAGCGACAGCGATGAGGTAATGCAGGTCTCTTAAATTCATATTGCACCTGTTGAATGGTTTTAAGCGATAAACCATACCATAAAGTCGCTTTGTTATAGGTTTACTGGATGCTAAAAAAGTGCCAGAGTACAGCTATTGTTGGTTACGCCTTAACACAAATAATGACACGCCTATTCCGCTTTTTTGCTAGCCATCCCCATCCCCGTCTTCTAGTTGCCGTTTTGATTGGTGTCATCTCCGGTTTTTTAATGCCCCATTCCTGGCGTACGGTCACGCAAGTGCTGATGTCTTGGAATATGATGGTTTGGATTTATTTATCGTTAATGGCTTGGTTGATGCTAAGGGCTGACCATGAGCGGGTCATTAAAATCGCTATCCAGGAAGATGAGCACGGGGCGACTATTCTGGCGATGTTTTCGATTGCCACTGTGGCCAGTTTAGTGGCGATAGTTTTGGAACTATCCAATGACGGGCCTTCAAGCAATTTCCAGTTATTCCGCTATTTGCTGACCAGTGCGACTATTCTAGGTTCATGGCTTTTTATCGGCGTGTTGTTCACGTTCCATTATTCGCGGATGTATTACTCAACACTGGCCGACCAAAGGCCTTTAAAATTCCCCGATGACGAACAACAGCCGGATTATTGGGATTTTTTATATTTTGCCTTCACCATCGCGGTGGCGGCGCAAACCGCCGATGTCTCGGTGATGAGCCGCCCGATGCGGAAAATTGTCTTGGCACAGTCGATTTTGAGTTTTTTGTTTAATGTCGCCATTATTGGTTTGTCGATTAATGTGATGGCGAGTTTGGTGGGATAACGTGTTTGTTTATCTGGTGGCTTAGGACGCTGACATTTGCATAGGGGCGGACGGTTGTCCGCATTTTTTTATAGACAGTATAGAAATCCATTAGCAATCAGGCGGACAGCCGTCCGCCACTACTGCGAATTTATTTATTAAAAATCATTAGCTTGAATGAACTTCAAACCAGATTTAGGGCTTACAGAGATTTTAAATCTAGTGAGTACCCAAGGGCATGTAAGGGGGTAATCTGGGAACAGTCCAAAACCGTTCCCAGATTTCACTAAGCCTGATAAGCGTCGCTATCAATATAAATATCCAGCGTATTTTCCGGTTTTATGGACGCAACCGGCAAATCCGCACCTGCCCGCCACGCTTTGACAATTTCACGTTTATTCGCGCCAGTCACCAAAAACAACAATTCGTGCGTGTCGCTCAAGGCTTTCGCGCTGATGGAGACGCGTTTGGGCGGTGGTTTGGGGGAGTTATAAACCGCGTGCACCAACTCATCGGCATCATGAACATGGCCTGGGAACAGGCTGGCGGTATGCCCGTCTTCGCCTAAGCCTAACAACACCATATCAAACGGTAGGGCGGCGGCGACGATGGGATGGTAATGTCCGGCGGCATGTTCGCCACCGTGTTCGGCTTCCATCGTGAAAATTTGCCCGGCAGGGATGGGCACATGGTTGAGCAAAGTGGTTTGGGCAATTACGCTATTGCGTTCGGCGTCATCGGCCGGCAAGCAACGTTCGTCACCGTAGTAAACCACCCAATTCGCCCAGTCGGCATCGGTTTTTGCCAGTAAACGGTAGATTTTTTCAGGGGTTGTGCCACCTGCCAAGACCAATTTAAATTTGCCGTGTTTGGCAATCGCTGCTTGGGCGGATTTTAAGATATGTTGGCAAGCAACGGTGGCAACGTCATCGGCAGTTGCCAGCGTATGCCAGCGGCTATTTTCTTGCATTTATTTACACTCCGGTGTTAAGGAACTACGCCAGGATTGGCTTTCTTTATCAAATAATCGGCTGTCTTCAGGCCCCCACGAGCCGGCCGGGTACGTGGCGATGTAATCACGCTCAATCGCCCACGTCTGTAAAATCGGATCGACGATGCGCCAGGCATATTCGACTTCGTCAAAACGCAAAAATAATGAACGGTCACCTTTCAGCACATCCAACAGCAAGTCTTCATAAGCATCAATGGCCTTTTCGTCTTGGTTACGGAAGCTGGCGTCCAAGCTGCTGGTGCGCGTGCTCATTTCCAGGCCGGGTTCTTTTACGGTCATTTCTATGCGGATGCACTCTTCCGGCTGGATACCGAGCAGCACCCAATTCGGGTTCATGCACTGCACGTCCGTGCCCCGGAAAAATTGCAGCGGCGGATGGCGGAAGCAAATCGAAATGGTCGATTGCGCATTCGCCATGCGTTTGCCGGTGCGCATGTAAAACGGCACGCCACGCCAACGCCAGTTGTCGATGTACAGTTTCATCGACGCATACGTCTCGGTGGTGCTTTCCGGCGGGATATTGGCCTCGTCCAGGTAACCTTTCACCTTTTCGTCATTGACCACGCCTTTGGCATATTGGCCACGGAAGGCTTGGGCATGGACCGCTTCTTTCGGGATCGGGCGGATGGATTTTAAGACTTTGACTTTTTCATCACGCAAGGACTCGGCTTCCATGGACACGGGCGGCTCCATCGTCACCAAGGTCAGCAATTGCAGCAAATGGCTTTGCAGCATATCGCGCAAGGCCCCTGCGCCGTTGTAATAATCGCCCCGGCTGTCAATGCCGATGCTTTCCGAATGGGTGATCTGGATATGGTCGATGTAATTGCGGTTCCACAACGGTTCCAGCATGACATTCGCGAAACGGAACACCAGCACGTTCTGCACCATGCCTTTGCCTAGGTAATGGTCGATGCGGTAAATCTGTTCTTCGCGCAAATAGTGGCTGATACGTTTCTGCAAGGCCTGGGCGCTGTCAAGATCGTAACCAAAGGGTTTTTCGATAATCACGCGCCGCCAGCCGCTTTCTTCGTTGAACAACTGGTTGGCGCTTAACATGCTCATCACCGGCCCGAAATCGGCAGGGCTGATGGACAGATAAAACGCGATATTTTTGGAAAAGCCTTTCTGTTCCAAAGCCGTCGCTAAGGTCGAATAGCATTCGGCTTGGCTAATGTCGCCTTGGTGATAATCCAACCGTCCGCTAAAGCGTTGGAACACCGCCTCATCAAAATCATCCTTGGCTTTTGCCATGACCATATCACGGACTTCCGCCTGCCATTTTGGCTGGTCCCAAGGACGGCGGCCCATCGCCAAAATCCGAGTGCCTTCCGGCAAACGGCCTGCAACATCCAAATGGTAAAGCGCGGGCATCAGCTTGATACGGGAGAGGTTGCCAGTGGCACCGAAAATGACATAAGTACAAGGTTCTGCTTTCATAGGATTTTTGGTGCCGATAGGATTAAAATAAATGATTTACGCACATCAAAAACAAGCGATCTTCATAAAAGGCTTATTAATTTTTACTTTGGGCAATCAGGCTACGAATAATATTTACGGTATGCTCTGATTTAAAAACATCTTCCAAGTATTGTTTAAATTCCCGTTCATTTTTTAAATTATTGTCGTCCCATAAATCCGCATCAGAGTCAGAAAAATATACCGGATATAAATCAATGGGTTGTATTATTTTAAAAAGCGTATATTCATAACCATTTAAAGCAGGAGCCTTGAGCGTGAATCGGATATGCAAACGTCCTTTGTTATCAGGATACGCATCCACTTCCGCTTCAATAATATTTGATGTCTTTGCCCCCAATTTTGCGGCTTGTTCCCTTAGAATAAGTAAAGGTGGTTTTTGGGAAGGCTCACCCGTCAAATCAGGCCATAAATCATCACTTGAATCTGTCATTATGATTCTCCAACTATTAACAATTTAACTGGAAGAGGATAGGTAGGTGATCAGAAATATTCTTATCAGGAATGCCATTTCTAGTTAACAGTGAGCAATCTCCCGCCCTATCAATCAGTTTTAAGTTCTCATTTTGAAACATTGGCAGCACATCAGACCTGAGCAACACTTGGTCAAACAAATGCCAAAAATAGCTGACGTGTTCGCTTTGCTGGTGATAATAGCTACCAGATGGTCGATTGGACGCATCACCCAACAAACTCCACATAGGGTTGTAAAAAAACGGATAACTCCGTCCGTTCACCATCCGTGTTTTTTTCTCGGCAATATGCCTTGCCATTGTGGCATGAAGGCCATTGGCCGCAATCAACCCCGTTTCAAACGGGTTCATGTTCAAATCACCCACCAACACCGTGCGCTGATGCCCGACCTTCTCTTCCATTCTGATAATGTCCCTTGCTATTGCCGCCATCTCAAACGCTTGGCTGTCATTTGATTGCCTAAGTTTGCTAGGAAGATGGGCAACAACTAGCGATAAATCAGTACCATTTTGCGGTTTAAAATGCCGGATACTAATATGTTTAGATTCAAACTGTGGTTTTATTTGCCTATCTTGGAACTTTGAAAATATGGCAATCCTTTCACATAACCCTGAATTGTAATGAAAATCAGAAACTTCAGGTGTGTTGAGCTTTGCTAATATATCTGCAATCCCCAAAGTATTTTCAGCAAGCATCAGCACATCAACGTCAAATTCACGCACCAAACGGCAAACTATATCTAGCCGCCGCGTACGCCCTACATTCCAAAAGAGGAAAGTTACCATACCGCTTGTGCGTACTTGAATTAGATTTAAACCGTATAAGTCGTTGATGCCACTTTACCGCCCTGCCCTGTCCAATCGGTGTGGAAAAATTCGCCGCGTGGCTTGTCGGTGCGCTCGTAAGTATGCGCCCCAAAATAATCGCGTTGGGCTTGCAGCAGATTGGCGGGCAAGCGTTCGGTGCGGTAGCCGTCGTAATAGGCCAATGCCGAAGAGAACGCCGGGGTCGGGATACCGGCTTCAATGCCTAAGACCACCGCTTTGCGCCATCCTGCATCGGCATTTTTAATGGCGTCGACAAAGAAATCCGCCAGCAACAGGTTTTCCAGCCCAGGGTTGGCATCGTAAGCCTGTTTGATGTTGTTCAAAAATTGGCTACGGATGATGCACCCCCCGCGCCACATCAAAGCGATTTCGCCATAATTCAATGACAGTCCATATTCTTTGGACGCTTCCCGCATCAACCTAAAACCTTGGGCATACGAAATGATCTTAGCGGCATACAAGGCGTCATGGACGGCTTCAATCATCGCCTGTTGGTCACCGTTAAACACCGATTTGGCAGGTTTTGGCAAGATTTTCGCCGCTTTCACCCGTTCGTCCTTTTGTGCCGACAAACAACGGGCAAACACCGACTCGCCAATCAAGGTCAACGGGATCCCCAAGTCCAGGGCATTGATGCCTGTCCATTTGCCCGTGCCTTTTTGTCCGGCGGTGTCGAGGATTTTATCAACCAAAGGCTTACCGTCCTCATCTTTATAAGCAAAAATCCCGGCGGTGATTTCAATCAAATAAGAGCTTAATGCGCCGTGGTTCCATTCGGTGAAAATCTCATGCAATTCGCCTGCTGACAAGCCCAAACCCTGCGACAATAATTGGTAGGCTTCACAAATCAACTGCATGTCGCCGTATTCGATGCCGTTATGCACCATTTTGACGTAATGCCCTGCGCCGTTGTCGCCTACCCATTCGCAGCATGGCTGCCCGTCGACTTCCGCGCTGATGGCCTGGAAAATCCCTTTGACGGTAGGCCACGCGGCTTTATTGCCGCCCGGCATGATGGACGGGCCGTGCCTTGCGCCTTCTTCACCACCCGATACGCCCGTGCCGATGTAGTAAATGCCTTGTTCCTGCAAATATTGGGTGCGGCGGTTGGTGTCGGTGAACAGGGAATTGCCGCCATCAACAATGATGTCACCCGCCGACAGCAAAGGTATCAATTTTTCGATGTATTGGTCGACCACTTCACCCGCCTTGACCATCAGCATCACCACACGCGGCGATTCCAATTGGTCGACAAATTCTTCCAACGAATGCGCGCCCACCACTTGTGTGCCATGGGCAGGGCCCGCCAAAAACTCATCCACAGTGCTGGTGGTGCGGTTAAAGACAGCGACTTTAAAACCGTGGTCGTCCATGTTTAACACTAAATTTTGTCCCATGACCGCGAGGCCAATTAAACCGATATTTGCTTTCATGTTCGCCTTTGATAACAATATTGTGGATGGAAGTGCGTTTGCGGTGGTTGCTATTTCATTAGCAATTCGACTAGCTTGACAAACGCCGGATTGAATAAGGTCAGGCCGAAAATCGTCAGCCCGATTAAAATTTTTAATAACAAGGCAGTTTGTTTGACGTCTGTACGCAAATCATTTAGCTCTATGCGCAAGTCATTTATGTCTTGCTTAAGCTCTGTACGCAAGTCATTTATGTCTTGTTTAATTTCTGCGCGTAATCCATTTATTTCCGCACGGACAAACTCCTTGGTCGCCAATTCAGTGCGTAGCTCGTTATACAATTCCGACTTAATTGCTTCTTTTTTGTCAACGATATATTCGTTGGCCTTGTCTTGTATGGCGGTGATTGACGCCTCTATCGCATGGGCAAACACTTCCGCTTTCGGGCGGTCATGGTTGAACGCCTCTTCCAGTAAAAGAAACGCATCGCGGGGTAATGAATAAGCCATGAAACTCTCCTTCGTTTGTCACATAAATAAACCTTGTTGCAATCACTTCATCATTAGCTCGACCAGCTTGACAAACGCCGGATTGAATAAGGTCAGGCCAAAAATCGCCAGGCCGATTAAGGTTTTTAACAGTAATCCTTGCTGTTTCATTTCAGCATGTAAGCTGCCCATTTTTTGGTGGATCTCGTCGCGTAAGCCATTAATTTCAGCACGGACGAATTCTTTCGTCGCCAACTCTGAACGCAGTTCGTTATAGAGTAGATTTGAGTGCTTCTTTCTTAATCAACGATATGCTCGCCTGCTTTATCCTGAATAGCGGTGATGGACGTTTCTATCGCATGGGCAAAAACTTCCGCTTTCGCACGGTCATGGTTAAACGCTTCTTCCAACAAAAGATAGGCATCGCGGGGTAATAAATAAGCCATAGTTGTCTCCAGTGTCTGCCAATGGGATTATATCCTGTTGCGCCGCCGATGAATATTGAAACACCGCGCCATCACCCCCTTTGTTGCAAGGCATTCCAAACAGCCTGCAACAGTTCTTGGCATTGCCTTTCAAAAACATCGCCCAGCAACACATCCAAATCCGCTTGCCCATACAGCCGCCGCAGTTCAGGTTCATAAGCCAAATGCACGCTACGTTCCAATTGCTCCCTGGCGACGTCCAACGGCGATTTTTTTGACCGTCCGTTATGATCCAACTTATACGCTTGGTCGATATACGCCAAAGCCGCTTCGACAAAAAACGCATCAGGCTGCTGTTGGCCCGCACAGTAAATATCCAACAAACCCAGCAACACGGCATCCTGGCAATCTTCCGGCAAAAAACATAACTCCCTGTCGCTGCTTAATAAATAAGTCGTTTGCACCTGCATCCGGTTCATCAACAAATGATGCAACCAGACACAGACAAAATCCTTGCCCTTCAAGCCTGCATAGCGATAGAACAAACTGCCGTTTTCATACAAATTGCCCAGTTTGCCGATCAAGCGGTAGGCGCCGATGTTGATGTCTATCGGCAAATCATCCACCGCCGCGCCGAGATTTTTAGCTTGGATGGCTGCGACAAAGCCATCCACCAAGGGTTGCTGGCGGCTGAACTCCAGCTCGCCCAGCGCACCGGAAAGCCAACGGCCTTGGGCCTGGAGTTTTTTTACCGACAAATTATCGCCCTGCAAACGTGCGGCAATCCATTCCTGATAAATCGTGTATGCTTCCGCCTTGCCCAAGGCAAACGGCTCGCGCTCTTCGGCATCCGTTCCGATCCCTGTCAAACGCACCGCCAATTGCTGTTGCAGGAAATAACGTTGCGGATGGCGGAAAAAACGGAACAGTTCGCTAATTTCAATCGCGGTTTCGTCCCCGGCAGCAACCGGAATACTCCCTTGCCACCAAACGGGTCCCATCTCCGGCAGCAAATCGCGTCCGGCCAGTTTCTGCGCCGTCGCACAGTCCGCCACGGAGTAGCTGAACAAATCCGCCGACGCACCGCCAAAATACCGCGCATTGAACGGTTGCAAGGGATGCCTGATGGTGATGTCCGTCAGTTGGTAACTTTCTTGCAGCACATCCAACAATTCATTGATGACCACCGAGGGCGGGATGCTGTCATTGCTGGTGATCGACTGCCCGATATAAGTGATGAGCAACCGCTGGCGGGCCGATAATAAAATCTCCAAAAACTGGTAACGGTCATCGGCGCGGCGCGAACGGTCGCCTTTGCGGTAATGCTGGCTCAGCAGGTCAAAGGTCGGCGGGCGGTCTATTTTGGGGAATTCACCGTCGTTCATGCCTAACAAGGCAATGACTTTGAACGGGATAGAGCGCATCGGCAGCATCGAACAAAACGTCAACTGCCCACGCAAAAAACCGTGCGTGGATTTGCGCTCCGCCACCGCCCCTTCCAACCAACTGATGATGACCTGCAATTCCACGCTGTCATCATGGACGCCATCCAATCCGGCGGACAATTCTTCAAGCAATTCATTGAGTTGCTGGCGTTCTATGGCACTGACGGCTTGCAGCAATTGGTCAGCGTAGACATACAGGCGCTTGCTCCAATTGCCCAAGGTTTTCGGCTGCTTCAGCTCCTTGCTGGCGCGGAACAACACATTCATGAACTCGGACAAACCGCCCAAGGCTTGCGCCGAGGAACCTTCAATATCACGGTACGGCAACACGCCATCAATAAACTCCGCGTCATTGCCCACCGCATAGCCCATCAGCAAACGCTCCAACGCCGCTTGCCAAGTGTGTTCACTGGCTTCCGGCAAGCCCAGCTCCTGTTTGTGTTGGGCGGACCGTCCCCAACGGATATTCGTGTCCAACACCCAATGCTTGATCAGCTCCAAATCCGTTTCCGACAAACCAAAACCAGGATACACCACGGGCTGTTCCAGCACATCCAACACCGCTTGCCAACCAAACCGGCTTTGGCTGAGGCCTAAAAAATTGATGAACGCATCCAGCGCGTCATTGCTTAAACGCAAGCTACGGTCGGCAACCGCGTGTTGGATGTCAGAAAACACCGCCGCGATAAACGGCTCGTATTGTTGGATGTCCGGCGCCATGACCACCATATCGCGCAATTCCAAGCCCGGATCCTCCGCCAGCGCTTGCAGCAACTCGTTTTTCAGCACTTCGACTTCCCGCAAACGCGAATGGCAAGCGTGGATGCGTAGCGAGGCGTCAAGGGGCATGGGCATTGCGTCCAAGCTGTTGGTCAAAATGTCGTTTTGCAGTTGGTGAAGTAAGGTTGTGGCCCCGGTGGGTTCAAAACTGTCCGGCTCCAGATCAAAAGGGATGGCTTGTTCCAACACCATCGCCTGGAACTCCCGGCCTTGCTGTCCCAAGGTCGCCAACAGCGGATGCCCGTGGAGGTCTTCATGCAAGATTTGCTGGCGGCGGCTTTCCAAGTCCGCCCAAAAATCCTGGCTGGGGTTCAACAGGAATAGGTGCACATCACAATGCCGCGACAGGCCATGCAGATATTGCAAAAACAGCGGCGGCATGGTGTTGAGGCCAAACACGCTGATGCGCTCCGGCATCACGCCGCTGAACTGGCCTTCGGGCGCGTCCAGCAATTTTTTGATCGCCGCCTGCCATAACAAACCGCGGTGGCGCGTCCCCGTCTGCCCCAATACCTGCAACCACAGTGCTTTTTGCCAGCGTTCGGTATCGCTGCGGTACAGCAACTGCCCGCCCTGCCACAGCTCCAGCATATCCGGGCGCATCATTTGGTATTGGTCAAACAACTGCGACAATTGCTGCGCCAATTGGTAACGCTTCAAACCGTGGTTAGCCCCCGACAGATACTGCCGGATGGCGGCAAACTCCGCCCCCTGCACCCGCCGCAACAAGCCTTCCAAGCGCCACATCATCAAATGCCGGTCAAACGCCGCATCGCTCAAACGGCTGTCAATCTTCTGCGCCATCTCGCTGAAAAATTTGCCCGGGAACAGGAACTGGTAGTTGCCCCAAACTTTAAATCCCTGCGCCAATTGCTGCGACAACCACCGCTCCATGCCTTGGCTTTGGATCAGGAACACTTCCTTAGCAAAGGGCGAGCTTAACGGCATGTTGGCGATCACATGCGATAAATGCGCCACGAGGTTTTCGGTTTTATTCGAGCTATGGAGGATGAACATGTTTTGTGGGGCTTATAGGGTGGGTTTGTTTATCGCCAAGTATCGCACCAATCACTTGTGAATTAGGGACTAAAGTAGGACGGATCACCGGGAAGGACGATCATTTTTCCGCTAGTTTTGATAGGTTGGCCGCCATTATTGCAATGCCGTTTTGCCCATAAGCCACATACCGTGAATTTATTGGCTGTTACCCTGCGGGCCTTTTTTATCCTCGCCCACCAACAAAATCGGCTCCAGCCCCTCCATCACTGGCGTTTCAGGCTTGATAAACGCGCCGGAACGGTATTCCCAAAGGAATAACACCAAATTGGCGAGGACGATAACAAAAAACAGGATTTTCATGCTTGCCCTTCTACCGCTATCGCCAAGCCGCGCAGCACCAAATCGCTGTCTATCACCGCCGGGATATTCAGGTGCTCGGCGATGATGCTGGCATCGCCGCCGGTGAGCAGCAATTGGCTGGGCGCGGCGCGGGTGGCCAGGACGTGTTCGATAAGCCCCCTGGCGGCCAGCAGCGTGCCGCTATGGATGGCGGCTTCGGTGGATTGCGCGGGTTGGTCAGGATAATGGCTGTCGATCAGGGGCAAGGCGTTGGTGCCCTGGGCGAGGGCTTGTTTCATGAGGGCGAGGCCCGGGCTGATGTAACCGCCGCGATGTTCGCCATTCGCTTCCAGCAAATCGACGGTGATCGCCGTACCGCAATCGACCACACACGCCGCCGCCGGATAATGCCGATGGGCGGCGATTAACGCCAACCAACGGTCCACGCCCAGTTTTTCCGGTTGCTGGTATGCATTGGTCACACCAAACGCCTGTTTTTGGGATTTGGCCTGGATTATCCGGGCATCGGGCCACAACTCGGCCGCCATGCTTGCCACTAAGGCAAGCAAAGGCCCGGCGCTGACGCTAGCGATGCCGATGCAGCTTGGCGGTGGCAGTGCGTGCCAACGTTGCCGTAGCGTTTCTGCGCTGAGCAGCCCGTTGTTTACGGCAATCCCGCCAGCCAGCTGGCCTTGGTTTTCCACCGCCCATTTCAGGCGGCTATTGCCCATGTCTATCAGCAATTTCATGGGCATGCACGGCTAAAACTGATTTCTCCGGAGGCGAAGGCCTGGGTTTTGCCATCGGGATGTTGCAATAGGAGCAGGCCATTTTCGTCTATGCCTTGCACAATGCCCGGATACGGTTGTTCCGCGATAAACAAGGTGGCGGCTTGGCCTTGCAGGCAGTCGTGACGCCGCCATTCGTCAAGATAATGCCGCATGCCGAGCGTTTCAAAATCCGCCAACACGGCGAGCAAATGGTTAAGCACGCTGGCTGCGAACTGGTTGCGGCTAATGGAGTGGCCAGGTTTGACCTTGCTGACATCCGTCCAGGCTTGGGTAATGCCTTGTGCGGCGGCGTCCGGCAAATAAAGGTTAAGCCCTAAACCAATGACCACCGCGCACGGCCCTTCGCTTTCACCCGACACTTCAACCAAGATGCCGCCCAATTTTTTGCCCGCGCTGATGATGTCATTCGGCCATTTTAGGCCAACAGGATGGATCTGCTGCTGTTGCAAGGCACGGATGACGGCGACGCCCAGCGCAAGGCTTAGGCCTGAAGTGCTGGCGTAACCGTATTGGAACCGCCAAAGTATGGAGAGATAAAGGTTGCTGCCGAACGGTGACGCCCATTGCCGGCCCCGGCGGCCTTTGCCTGCGGTCTGGTGCTCGGCAAAACACACTGTCCCTGAAGGGGCGCCCAACTGGGCTTGTTTGCCCAAATGGGCGCTGGTCGAATCAATTTGGTCATGGATTTCCAGCCGTTGCAATAATGGCCGTAGGCGGGGTTCGAGCGCGGCGGTAATCGCAGATTCGGCCAACAATTCCAAAGGGGTCTCGAGCCTATAACCTTTGCCGCTGACGGCGGCATGCGGCAAACCCAATTCAGCCAGCCCCGCCAATTGTTTCCAGATAGCCGAGCGGCTCACGCCCAGATGCTTCGCCAGTTCGGTGCCGGAATGGAAGCCGCCGTCAGCCAATAGCGATAGGATTTTTTTTTGTTTTTCAGAAATCGCCACAAACGCTTACCCGCAAATCACCAGCGTAACGGCAAGCGGTTTTTGATTTCGATACGATGGTTGTCAATGCCCACATAACCGCCGCGTTTCAGGTCATTGAGGATACGGGTGACCATTTCGCGTGACGAACCGACCATCGTTGAAAGCTCCTGATGCGTCAAGGTGTCAGTGACCAGCCTGCCGTCTTCTTGGGGTTTCGCCATGCCCGTCAGCACCTTGGCAATCCGGCCATAAATATCCAGCAACGCCAGGCTGCTGACCTGTTCGGTCGTATTGCGCATCCTTTTAATCACCGTCCTCAACAGCTCAATGGCGATGTTCGGGTTGTTTTGCAGGCAGGTGAACAGGAAAGCCCGCGGAAACAGGCCGATCTTGCAATCCTCGACCGTCATCACCGTTGCCGAACGCGGCTCATCGTCAAATAGCGACAATTCCCCGAAAGTGTCGCCTTCCACAAGATAATCCAGCAAAAGTTCACGGCCTTCTTCATTGCTCGTAAACACTTTCAGCCTTCCCGACAACACGATATAGAGCAAATTATTGGACGCTTCGCCTTGACCAACCAGAACGGAGCCTCGAGTGAAAAATTGCGTATGTATTCCCACTTCCAGCTCTGAACGGTCTTCAGGCGACAGTGATTCAAACAGCGGTACATTTTCAAGCATGGTAGGAAATTCCTCTGATCGGTGACTAAAGTTTGTAATGTGCATAAATCACATGCCCCCATGTAGGTATAGCACAATTTTTTATCTGGCTTTGTAGTTTAATGGTGAGCAACTTAATAAAAGCCTGGCTCAGAAATAACCACAAGCGTACGCATTATGGAAATGTCAATTAATACGGCCACCTCCCCGTTTCATAAATGGGTGCTTTATTTTTATGGCCACCAGTCTTTATGCAACAAAAGCCTAAGTTGCTTGGCTGACATAGTAAACCAAATCCAAGAATGGGATAGCAACGGCTTCAAATCATGGCTGGCGGACACGACCCCTAATGCGGCATTTTACTATAACGCCATACAATCGGGGCATGGCTTTCGCGTGATAAGGCATATTGACAGCATTGAGATAGGCCATGTCATTGCCATCACTTACCGCAACGATGATGGCCATCTCATGCTGGTGCGGAATTTCCCCAAGAAAGTACCGCCGATGGCCCCTGTTTTTGCTGGCTACTGCCAATACGAAGTCGAAGTCTACCATTCACGCCCAGCCAATGATTGCCTGGACGAAACACTGAAAACAGAGCTTGAATGGGATAGCCAAACTGAATTTTTTTGGCTTTATTCAGATATAACAAACGGTGACATTGTGGGTTATGCCCGATATAGCAACAACCAATTTAAATATTACCCCCAATCAGAACATGCCTTGATTATCGGCGCCTTGCTTTAACTATCTGATGTTACGCAGTCATTTTTGTCTTGTTGAAAAATGAGGTATAGAGTCGCTATCGCGACAGTTTATTTAAAGTCGGTTTCCGCACCGACAAGCGGGATACTTTCTTTTGCGCCGCCTCGGCAACTGCTCCTGCGTTGCCCTACCTCCTGCATCCTTGCAGTTGAAAAGAAAGTATCCAAAGAAAAGGCGGCCCGGTTGCCGCTTTTGCCTTGCGCTCCTCGATTTTGTCGGGGATCGGCAGAAGGGGCTTCCTGCCCCTCTACCGATGCGCGGCTTCCCTGCCGCGCCCCTGCGGGCTGATCCCGACAAAATCTGCGGTGCTCGGCGCGGCAAACGGGAATAAAAAGACGTTACTGCGTAACGTCAGTTAACTATTACAAAAACAGAGGATTCACTTAATGAACAAAAAACTGACCGGCCTGAGCCTCGCGCTGTTGGCCCAATTATCCCTCCCTGCACAAGCAGCCATCACCTCGCCCATCGCATTTGTCACGCAAGTGCCTATCCCCCAAGATTTTTGCACCATTAACGCCACTTTCTGCAACCATCAGGCCAGCATTGACATTTCTGGACGCGGTGGCGACTTATGGATACGTTATCCTGATGGCACCCTGAAAAACCTGACCGCCGCAGCGGGTTACGGACAAAATGGCTTACAAGGCAACCAAGCCATCCAGGTACGGGATCCCGCCGTGCATTGGAATGGTAAAAAAATCATTTTCAGTATGGTCATTGGCGCGCCCCAGCATTATCAAGTGAAAACTTATCGCTGGCAACTTTATGAAATCACTGGCCTAGGCAAAAATGACACGCCTGTCATCGCCAAGGTGGCCAACCAACCAAGCAATTACAATAACATCAACCCCACTTATGGCACGGACGGGCGCATTATTTTTGTCTCTGACCAGCCACGTAACGGCCAAGCGCATTTGTATCCGCAACTGGACGAATATGAAGAAGCCCCATCAAACACGGGGTTATGGAGCTTGAACCCCAATACAGGCAATCAAGTCATGCTGACCCATGCCCCTTCAGGGGATTTTAATCCATTTATCGACAGCTACGGCCGGGTGATTTTTACCCGCTGGGACCATTTGCAACAGGACCAACAAGCGGCAGGCGACCGCAACGGCGAACATTACGGTACGTTTAACTATTCAAGTGAAGCGGCCAATGCAAAAATCCTCAATAGCCGTAAAGAAGTGTTTCCCGAACCGCTGACGTTTGACACTATTTCATTGGCAGGCACTAATTTGCATGGCCACAGTTTCAACCACTTCTTTCCTTGGCAAGCGCATGAAGACGGCAGTGAATTGGAGTTGGTCAACCATATCGGCAGGCATGAATTGGGCGGCTCGTTTGTCGACGCCGTATTTACCGACGACCCGGTGCTGACCTATTTGACTAACCCTTCCAACCCCAACAAAATCAGCAATTTTTTCCAGATCAAACAAGATCCGACCAATCCCAACTACTTTATCGGCATTAACGCGCCGGAATTCGGCACCCATGCCTCAGGACAAATTGTGCGCCTGACCAATGTCGCCCCAACGCATAATGCCGATGAGATGAAGGTTGATTACCTCACCGACAAGAGCACCTCTTCTATTGTCGGGGACAACGAGACACCTTTGCCTGAAAACTCAGGCCATTACCGTGACCCTACGATATTATCGGATGGCACTTTGCTGGCGGCGCATACTTTCGAAACCCGCCAGGATAGGAATGAAGGCACGAACTCGCCTGATTATGCGGATACCTACCCACAAGCCCGGTATGCCTTCCGTATACGCACCCTGAAACAACTGCCAAACGGCACCTGGGCTGCCGACCAACCCTTGACCAACGGCATCAGCAAAAATATCACCTACTACAGCCCCGACACCTTAATCCATTACACCAGTGAATTGTGGGAATTACAGCCCGTTGAAGTCAAAGCACGGCCTAAACCCGCCAAACTGTTGCCCACCCTGGGCCCCCCCGAAATGCAAGTTTTACAAGAAGAAGGCGTGAGCGAAGCGAGTTTGCGGCAATACCTGAAAAGCAAAAGGTTGGCTTTGGCGGTGATGCGCAATGTCACCCAACGCGACCACAGCGACAAGCAGCAACCGTTTAATTTGGCGGTCGCGGGTTCCGGCACACAAACCGCGACTAACAATGGAAAAATCTATGAAGTGGCGCATTTCCAAGCGTTCCAGGCCGACCAAATACGTGGCCTGACAGGCTGTTGTTCATCGACACCTAAAGCTGGCCGCCGCGTATTGGCGCAACCATTGCATAGCGTCAACGCCAATCCACCATTAAGCGCCGGCGCCCCCAAAGGCAGCGTCAAAATCGCCAATGACGGCTCTGTCGCCATGCTACTGCCGACCCGCCGCGCCTTAAGCTGGCAATTGACCGACCCGCAAGGTAAATTTGTGGTCAGGGAGCGTAACTGGCTATCCATGCAACCTGGCGAAATCCGCACTTGCCCTGCATGTCACGGGATCAACACCAAAGACCAAATCGGCCAACCCACACCCACCAATAAACCGGAAGCATTACGGGAATTGTTGACTTATTTGAAAGCCAACGGCAGCTTGTAAGCGGACTAAACCACGGAGGACAAGGCCTTATCCGCGTCCTCCGTGGTTTCTCTAACATCATCAATATCTAACTCCGCGCGCCTGTAAGCCACTAACAGCCAAAGACAAGCCGTCCTGGCATTGGAACCGCCGCGGTTTTAACCTTTCATTTTTTCTTCCAGCTCCTGTTGGTTCAAATGCCTGACAGCTTCGCCTTTGACCATAAAAACCAGATGCTCACAAAGGTAACAGGCATGGTCGCCAATTCGCTCCAAAGCCCGGACTGTCCATAACACATTTAAAGTCCGCGTGATGTTTCTTGGGTCTTCCATCATATGGGTGATCAATTGCCTGACAATACTGGAATATTCACGGTCAACTTTTTCATCCTTGCCCGTGATGACGGTGATGCCGTCAACGGACATCCTCGCAAAAGCGTCCAACGCACCATGCAGCATATCCTTCACCACATCGGCCATATGCAGTATTTCTTGGTATTGGTCATGCCGGCCATCCGTATCCGATAACTGGATGGACATTTTGGCAATCCGTTCGGCGTGGTCGCCAGCGATTTCCAACTCACTGATAATCTTGATGACTGTAAGCAACAACCGCAAATCAAACGCGGTGGGCTGTCTTAAGGCAATAATCTGCGTGCATTCCAGGTCGATTTCCACTTCCATGTCATTCACCTGATTGTCCTGTTTGATGACAAGTTCGGCGGTTTCCACATCATTGGTGGTGAATGCCTGGATGGCCAACTCCAGCTGCCGCTCAACCAATCCCCCCATCTCTAGCACCTTATTGCGTATGTCTTCGAGTTCGGTATTAAACTGCCGGGAGATGTGGTGGCCTATTTTACTGTTATCCATAATTGCCCTTCTATCGTTGCTATCAAGCCGTTGCCGTTTTAAGGCATAACGGGGCGTGCATTATAAGGCTTTGGCCGATAAGACCGGATTATTTTCAGTGCGTGTTTTAAGAATCTGTCTGGAAAAAGTTTAAACACATTCTGCAAGCGTCATTTTGACCATGGCGATACGGACAATATTTTCGGCGGAGGCGGCCAGTATCCCAACCCCCTTTGCCAGCCGAGGGAACCGCCCAAGCAAGCGAAGGCCCGTTCGACCACTCACTGTTTTGGCAAAACAGCAAAACCCTCCTTGATTTTTTCCGAGATATGCAGGGTGGCCTCCAGCTTCTCGTCGGCATAATTGGCCGCCGTGCCCTGACAGACCGCGTCACTTGGAGCTAAAATCATGAGCATCAAAAACGGCCTACTCTAAAGATAGGGCGGGACATGAATATCAAACAACGGCTAAACAAACTGGAACAACGCGAGGCCGCCAAAGCCAACGGCGAACCCCCCCCCCCCTGGCGAAGGGCGTTGATGAAGACTCTTTTTTTGCAACGTTAGGCTTTTGATAGTGATAATGTACGGAATGAGTCAAAATCGGCGATGTTCACCAACCAACCATCCGCCCCAGTTTTCGAAAAATAGATCACAAAAGCACCGATACAAAGAATTCTGGTTGACTCAGCCTCGAATATGCTTAAACGCTAAATCCCCACATAAATAAGGTTAAGAATGAGTAATACCCTGACTTGGTTACATTTATCAGACTTGCATTTGACAGCTTTACCAAAAGCTAAAGATTGGACAGTCCAAAGCATCAATCAAGATATAGTTATCCGTTCTTTATTAGATGCTATTAATAAGCTTTTAATTAAAAAAGGTATACAGCCTGACCTGATTTTTATTACGGGTGATTTGGCGTATTCCGGAAAACCTGATGAATATCAAGTTGCAGAAGAGTTTTGTAACCAATTGTTAACCATCACCGGATTAAGCAAACAGCAATTATTTATTGTGCCGGGCAATCATGATGTAGATCGTGAAAAAATAAATAAATTACTACACGGTAGTTTGTGTATATTTGAAACCAGTGACAAAATCGGAGAAATTTTAAGCAATCAAGAGACTCAGCATATTTTGCTTCGCAAACTAGAGGCGTTTTATCAGTTTTCTAAGGATTATCTAGAGTTAGATTGCCAACTCGAACAGCACTACCTATTTGCAAAGCCCATTGAAATTCCAAATAAATCTTTCACAATCAATCTACTGGGCTTAAATTCCGCCCTATTTGCTGGCTATAAAGATGACGACAAGCAAAAGTTAGCGTTTGGCACCTATCAAATTAAACAAGCGCTTCAGTTGTTAACCAACGAAACTGCATTAACGCTAGCCCTTTTCCATCATCCGTTTAGCTGTTTTCACCCATGTGAAGTCAGTCAGCTAAATCAGCTCAAACAACGGGCGGACTTAATTTTAACGGGGCATTTCCACGACCCCAGCAATACGGACCAACGCGATTCGGCGGGTAAAACGGTAATTATTGGCGCGGGGGCATGTTATGAAACTAGAACCAGCGAAAATTCTTTTAATGTCGGCGTATTAGATTTAGATATGAGCAACGGCAAAATCCAGTTTTATAAATACTTAGATAAAGACCAACAGTGGACTAAAAATACCGATATTAATCTGAATGAAGATGACGATGGACGCTTTCCATTTACCATCCCTTCTCTACCAAACCGAATTTTAACTCCGACACCTCAGACCAATAAATCACCAACCGTTTGCGAAAATTTTATCGCTTCAACTGAACCAGCACCCGCGTTAGCATTTCCACCTACCAGCCCCATTGCACCAACAGCGCTAGAGCAAAAAATCGCCATCCTGACCGTCAACCCAATAGATAAACAATACGATTACAGCGAACAAGAAAAGGCTTTTAAAAGACTCAAATGCACCGTCGATTATTTTTACCTCAGTTATGACACCTTGCACGAACTTGATGGTTATGACTACCTAATCATTCTGTCAAAAATCATTAAGAACAAAATCGTTATCGAAGGCGATGGTTTAAAAAGCCGTACCGTGCCGTTAAAAGATTTGGTGGACAATATCGGCAATACAAACACCAAAGGTTTGTTTATTTTTCTCGACCAATCCGTAGACCTCGCCCAGCTTAATGGCTTATCGCTACCCACCATTGTTTTTCCAGCCCTTTCAAAAAGCGAGATTGAAACCTTTATCTTCCAGGCCTTTACAAAATTAGCTATTACGGATGACAACAAGTTGTTTGCCAATCGCGAAGCCTTACAATTCGAAAAATTAACCAGCTCTTATCAAGAACACCGCCACAAACCACTTTTACCCAATTCGATAGACCCGAAAACAACGCGGAATTATGTCGGCAGAACCACGGATTTAGAAAACATCTGTAAAAAAATAACCGACTTAAGGGATCAGAAAAATGGGTTTATCACCGTAAAAGGTGCTGGTGGCATTGGCAAAACCCACACGATAAAAAAACTGGCCGTCGCTTTGGCGGAACGGGGCTTTTTTACAGGCGGCATTGATTTTGTCGATTGCGAATTTATCAGCGATTATAAATTGTTTGAATTTAACGTAGCAAGAACGTTTAATCTGGAGCAAGCCATTGATGTTAAAGCCCATATACAACAGTATTATGAAGCCAAAGACGGACTATTGATTTTAGATAACGCCGAAACCTTGCTGCATTTGCCGGATGCCGACGAAATTAAGGCCTTTTTAAATTTTATTTGCGATTATGTCACCGTGGTAGTGACGTCAAGGGAACTCCTGGGGCTAGACTGCGAACAACCTTATGAGCTGCGGCGTTTTAGCACCGATGAAGCTTTAGATTTGTTCATCAAAGAGATAAGTAAAAAACTGTCTGAACCAGACCAAAAATTCCTGCGGGAAGAAATCCTAGAAACCCTGTTAGACAACAATCCCTTAGCAATTAAAATCATCACCGATAACTTACCCAAAGGCAAAGATTTTGCCGCCTTAAAGCAAGAGCTGGAAGCGGATATTTTTCAAAAACTGACCGATGCAGACATGGCCGCATTTGACAGCCACGCCGACACCAATATCGAGCGCAAAAAATCCCTGTATGCTTCCATCAATTTTTCTTACCGCTATTTAAGTGAAGACGAGAAAATGATTTTTGAATTGCTGTCGCTGTTTCCTGACGGTATCCACATGGAAAACCTAAGGCACATTACCAAAGCAAACAGTCAAGAAATGCGTAAGGGCGGCAATAAAGAGAAAATTCATCACTTATGTATCACTGAAGCGATTATCAATGCGCTGGATAAAAAATCCGTCATTGAAAACAATAACGGGATTATTCGGTTGCAATCCATTGTTGGTAAGTTTGCCGAACAAAAACTCCAGCAACGTGACAATATGCAAAAGCATTATAAAAATGCGTTTGAATACAATCAATTATTGGCCAGCATTATTAGAAAATTAAGTACGTCGCATGAACAAGTGGCTTTAACGGGATTTAATGATCAGAAAAATAATTTTTTGAAAAGTATTGGCTATATTGATACGTTTAGTTATGAAAAAAGTAAATTACTCGATTACTTAGAAGATATAGGTACTTTTTTTATTAACATTTGCACAAACCAAAATTTTATTAACGCGCTACGTTCCAAGAAAAGCCATTTTGCAGACGATGCCGATGAAAAGTTATATTTTGAATTAATATCACTATGTTCACGCTATTTCGACGGTGATTTTGACAGAGTGTTTCAGCAATTAAATAAAATATTGCCTAAAGATGAAATTGAAAAACGTGCCTACTCTGACGTAGGGTTTGTGGAAAGGCGTATATTAATCACAGCACTAAGCATTTATAGCATGGAAGGAGATGCTTATTTTTGTGCAGGAATATTTGAAAAAATTAATTATGTGGGAGATAGCTACAATGGCGGTTTATTTTATATTGGCGAATACAACCAAACGCTTAAATCACTTGCAGATGCTGATTTCATATCTTTTGAAATAGACTTTAATTGCAACACCTTAAATAGTGAAGCATTGGATAATTATCTAAAATCCCTTTATGAGAAACAGCATATTGAAAGAACAACCTGCCACTACATCAAAGCCAAAATGGGTGTTATTGACAAATCCCTAGTCAAGCAATTGGTGATGATCAATCCCTATACCCAAGGCTTGCAACAACTCATTTTGGCTTTTGCCGAAACCGATACAGAGATAGCCACCGAGCTGTATGAAAAGGCTATAGATAACTTAAAACACATCAAATACTATTGCGTTGAAGCCTTGTTTTTCTTCGCTCAATTTCTCAAAAAAGCTGGCCCAGTAAGCCGTTATGAAGAAATTTACCAGCAAGGCCATGCCTTAGCCCAACGCCATTATTTTAGGTTTCTTATCTATAAATTTGAGGATTTGGAAGAACCTAAAACCATCCCTTATGATCCTAAAAATTACCCCTTGCCCGATAATAAAAATTTTGATGACTATATCAACTTTTTAATTAAAAAATTACAGCATCAAAAAAAAACGCATTAACGGCATAATCCAATCAAAACCATTCATTTGGAAGTATTACGGCATTTGGCATCATTGGTATTGGGTATGTCAATGCCGTACAACAATTGATTGGACAATAAAAAACCCGCTAAGCCTTGTGACTTGCGGGTTTTTGTACTTCTTTGCACCTCGCTGGATGCTTGTTTGGCGGAGAAAGAGGGATTCGAACCCTCGATACGTTGCCGTATACACACTTTCCAGGCGTGCGCCTTCGACCGCTCGGCCATCTCTCCTGATCTGTTCTGTAGGGCTACAGATAGCCCGATAGGATAATGCAGTTTGCCTTATGTTGCAATCAGTTTTATGAATTATTTAGCTTCATTAAAACTTCAACGCCCCAAATGACACGGCAAGGCCTAACAATTTGCCTACGCTTCGTTAGCCGCTTCCAGTTCGTCCCAACGTTGGTAAGTTTGCGCGAGTTGGGCTTCTAATTTTTTCAAATCATCTAACGCCTTATTGACTTTATCGGGCGGATTTTTATAAAAATCCGGGTCACCGATTTGTTGGGTCAGCCCGGCTTGTTGGGTTTCCAATTGATCAATCAACCCGGGGATTTCTTTCAGTTCCTGCTGTTCTTTGTAACTGAGTTTTTTCTTCTTGGCGCCGCTGTTCGTTTCAATCGCTTGGATCGGCTGGTTTTTTTTGACGGTTGGCGCGGCGGTTTGCTGTTGGGCCTTGCTTTCGGTGTAGGCCAGCCAATCGCTGTAGCCGCCGATGAACTCCTGCACTTTGCTGGAACCGTCCAGCACAAACACGCTGGTGACGACGTTATCAAGGAAAGCCCGGTCATGGCTGACCAGCAATAAGGTGCCTTCGAAATTGATGAGTTTTTCTTCCAGCAATTCCAAAGTTTCCAAATCCAAGTCGTTGGTCGGTTCGTCCATGACGATCAGGTTGGCGGGCTTGGTGAACAAGCGCGCCAATAACAGACGGTTTTTCTCGCCGCCGGACAAGCTTTTTACCGGCGAACGGGCGCGGGCGGGTGCGAACAGGAAATCGCCCAAGTACGACATGACATGGCGTTTGTTGCCGCCAATCTCGATAAAATCACTGCCATTACCGACGGTTTCGGCAACGGTCATTTCGGGGTCGAGCTGGTCGCGCAATTGGTCGAAGTAGGCGATTTCCAGACGCGTCCCCTGCTCGACGCTACCGGATGTCGGTTCAAGCTGTTTAAGCAACAGTTTCAACAAGGTGGATTTGCCGGCGCCGTTCGCACCGATCAGGCCGACTTTGTCACCGCGCTGGATCAGCGTGGAGAAGTTCCTGATCAAGGTTTTTTCACCATAACCAAAACTGATGTCTTTAACCTCAATGACTTTTTTACCGGAGGCATCGGCCCTTTCCAAGGCCAGACGCGCCGTGCCTTGGGTATTGCGGCGTTGGGCACGTTCGGCGCGGAGCTTTTCCAAGGCGCGGACGCGGCCTTCGTTGCGGGTGCGCCGCGCTTTTACGCCTTGGCGTATCCAGGCTTCTTCTTCGGCAAGTTTCTTGTCGAATTCGGCGTTTTGGTTGGCCTCATCTTCCAACGCGGCGGCCTTGCGGCGCAGGTAATCGTCGTAGGTGCCTTGCCAGGACACCAAGTTGCCGCGGTCCAAATCCACAATGCGGGTCGCCAGTTTTTGTAGGAACGCCCGGTCATGGGTGACGAACAACACCGCGCCTTGGAAATTAAGGATTTGTTCTTCCAGCCACAAAATGCTCTCGAAATCCAGATGATTGGTCGGTTCATCTAACAGCAGCACTTCCGGTTCGATGACTAAAGCACGCGCCAAAGCGACGCGGCGTTTCCAACCGCCGGACAGGCTATCGACGATCAGTTCGCCAGGCAAACCCAGCTTGCTTAAGGTGGTATCCACCCGTTGTTGGAAATGCCAGCCGTTATGCGCTTCGAGCTTATGCTGCAAATCGCCCAATTCATCCAAGGCCTTGGGGTCTTCATAATCCATCGTCATGGATAAGGCATGGTAGCGGGTGATCCAATGCCCCAGTTCGCCCAGGCCATCGGCAACGGCATCGTAAATGGTCGCACCGTCCGGCAATTCGGGCGCTTGCTCCAACCAGGCCAAGCGCAATTCGGGTTGTTGCCAGATGTCACCGTGGTCGGCGTAAATGTTCCCGGCGATGATCTTCATTAACGTGGATTTGCCTTCGCCATTGCGGCCCAGCAAACCGACCCGCTCGCCAGCATCGAGCTGGAAATCGGCGTTTTTTAATAAGGCGTGGGTGCCAAAAGCGATGGAAACATTGGTTAAACGTAATAAAGGCATGAATTAAGGTCTACAGAAGCTAAAGGGGAAGAGAAAGCCGCCTATTATATAGAGTCAGCGGCGAGGGGATTTTGTTTTTTGTTAGTTTTTTAAAGACCCATCATAAATGCCCTAACGGCAAGGCGGTGGTGTCCACCGCCTTGCGTAGCACAAAACTGGACTGCACGCCGCTGACGCCGTTGATCCGCGTCAGCTTGCCGAGCAGGAATTCCTGGTAACACTCCATATCCGGCACGATGACCTTCAACAAATAATCCGCCGCCTGCCCAGTGATCAGGTAGCATTCCAGCACTTCGGGGTAATTCCTCACTTCCGCCTCAAAAGTTTCAAAACGCTCCGGGGTGTGCAAATCCATGCTGACCTGGATCAATGCAATTAGCTTGAGTTGCAGTTTCGACTGGTTCAATAACGTGACGTGGCGGTCGATCAGGCCTTCGTCTTCCAGTTGCTTGACCCGCCGCGAACACGGTGACGGTGACAAGCCAATTTTATCCGCCAACTCCAGGTTGGAAATGCGGGCATTTTTCTGCATCTCGTCCAAGATGCGCTTGTCCATTTTGTCCAGCTTCATCTGCCCATCCTATTTTAAATTGCCGGTTATTGGTTAATAAAAAAATTAATTTCCATTTAATTCTAAATTAATGGTGATAAATTGCAAAAATAAGTAGTTATTTGACAATAAAAACAATCATTCACCCATGCCGTTTTTCTATACTGTTGCCCGTACCCTGGCCATCAGGCCGAAGCCAACCCCCCATTGTGTTTAGGAAAAGAGCATGGACAAAACCTTTAACCACCGCAAATACCAACCCTTACAAGTCATCGCCTTGCCTAACCGGCAATGGCCAAACCGCCAGATCACACAAGCGCCGGGCTGGTGCAGCGTCGATTTGCGCGACGGCAACCAGGCCTTGGTCAACCCCTTGTCGATCGCCCAGAAACTGGAGTTTTTCAAGTTGCTGGTGACCATCGGCTTTAAGGAAATCGAAATCGGTTTCCCGTCCGCCTCGCAAACGGATTTTGATTTTGCCAGGCTGTTGATAGAAGGCGGCCTGATCCCTGACGATGTGACCGTGTCGGTGTTGACCCCTGCCCGTCCGGCATTTATCACCCGCAGCTTCGAGGCCTTGCGCGGCACGAAACAGGCGTTGGTGCATTTGTACAACTCCACGTCCAAGCTCCAGCGCGACAAAGTGTTTGCGATGGACAAAGAAGGCATCACCGCCTTGGCGGTTACGGGCGCAAAAACCATATTGGCTTGCGCCGCCATGCAACCGGACACCCAATGGCGATTTGAATATTCGCCGGAAAGTTTCAACGCCACGGAACTGGATTATGCGCTGGAGATTTGCGAAGCGGTGTGTGACGTGTGGCAACCGACAATAGGCTGTCCCGTGACCATCAACTTGCCGTCCACCGTGGAAATGGCGACGCCCAACGTTTACGCCGACCAGATCGAATGGTTCAGCACCCATATCAAGCGGCGCGAGGCGATCATCTTAAGCGTGCACACCCACAATGACCGGGGTTGCGCCGTCGCCTCCGCCGAGCTGGCGGTGTTGGCGGGGGCGCAACGGGTTGAAGGCACGTTGTTGGGCAACGGCGAGCGCACCGGCAATCTGGACATCACGGTGATGGCGATGAATTTGTACAGCCAAGGCGTTGACCCTGGATTGGATTTGTCGGATTTGGACCGGATTGCCCGGCAAGTCAGCGGGTTTATCGACATCCCCATCCATCCGCGCCACCCGTACGTTGGTGATTTGGTGTTCACGGCGTTTTCCGGCAGCCACCAGGACGCGATCAAGAAATGCCTCAACTCTTACCACGATGGCGACCCATGGCAAGTCGCGTATTTGCCGATAGACCCCAGGGATGTCGGGCGCAGTTACCATGAAGTGATCCGCGTCAACAGCCAATCCGGCAAGGCGGGCGCGGCATACCTGGTCGAACAGGCCTTGGGCTTGCAACTGCCGCGCTGGTTACAGGAAGGTTTTAGCCGTATTGTGCAACGGGAATCGGAAACGAAGGGGCGTGAAATCACCGCGCCGGAACTGGTGGCCTTGTTCCGGCGGCATTATCTGGAACGGCCAACAGCTTACCGCTTGCTGGCTTTCCAAGTCACCCCGCTGTACCAATTGTCCGCGCAATTGCAGGGGCCGGATGGTGAAATCCGCATCAACGGCCAAGGCGGCGGCGTGTTGGCGGCGTTTGCCGACGCACTGGCAAGGCAGTTTGGCCGGACTTTCGACATCAGCGATTACCACGAACATGCCATAGGCCAAGGCAGTGACGCACAAGCGGCCTGTTATGTGCGCTTGCGGTGTGACGGGTCAAGCAAGATGGGCATGGCGTGCCACCGTGATATGGTCAGCGCATCGTTGGCCGCCGTTTTGAATAGCCTGTTTTAAGGGGATAATGATGAGCCAACCAGAATGGAATGCCCAATCCTACCAAACCCATGCGGCCTTTGTGCCGGTTTTGGCCAACGATGTGCTGGCCTTGCTCAACCCCCAAGCGCACGAGCGTATCCTGGATTTGGGGTGCGGCGACGGAACCTTGACCGCGCAACTGCAACGCTGCGGCTGCACGGTGATAGGTGCCGATGCCAGCCCCGACATGGTCGCCGCCGCCAGGCGACGTGGCTTGGAAGCCTATGTGCAGGACGGTTGCGCCTTGGATTTCCATGAACGGTTTGATGCCGTGTTCAGCAATGCCGCCCTGCATTGGATGGTGCAACCGGAACAGGTCGTACGGGGCGTGTATGCCGCGTTAAAACCCGGCGGGCGTTTTGTGGCCGAGTTCGGCGGGGCGGGCAATATCGCCGCCTTGGTCGGGGCGATGGAAGGCGTGTTCCGGCAACACCCTGACTGGGGCGGTTTCGTCAATCCCTGGTATTTCCCGGAACCTGACGAATACCGGCAACTGCTGGAACAGGCAGGCTTTACTGTCCGGTATATCCAGCTCATCCCCAGACCGACACCGCTGGCCAGCGGCATCGGCAAATGGCTGGAGATTTTCGCCGAAGGCATTACCCATTCCCTGCTCCCCGCGCAAAAAGCGGCGTTCTTGCAGGAAGTGGCCGCACGTCTAAAACCAACGTTGTATAGTGAAGGGCAAGGCTGGGTGGCGGATTATGTGCGCTTGCGGGTAGATGCGGCCAAACCGCACTTCGGCCCATTGTAAAATGGCCAGTGCTTCGTCATTTTTGTAATGTCGGGTCAGGTTGAGCCTTACAAGCCCCACCCGTCAAAACAATGCTGGCCGGGCACTAGCCATGCGGATATTGATGGCCGCTGGTTTTCAGCCATCATAACGGACGCGGGCATTTCACGGCTGTTGCTAAAGCTCGTCAGGGATCAAGGCCACCAAATCGGTGATGCCCATGTCAATCCCCACTTGATACAGCAACGTGGTGATTTGCCCGCGATGGTGGGTTTGGTGGTTGAAGAAATGCATGACAAGGCTATAAAAATTCTTGTCCGCCGGAATGCCTTTGGTGTTGGCGTAGTGCAGCACATAATCCAAATCCGCTTCCGTAACCGCATCCGCCCAGTCCAGGATAATGTCATCAAGCAGCTTGCGCCGTGCCTGAAGGCTAAATATGTCAGGGCACACCATCTGGTCAAGCGTATCAGGCATCGGCAGGCTAACGAGGGGCTCCAATGCGCTGTAACGGGCGGGATGGCCAGCAAAACGGTTAAGCCAAATGGTGTCGGCAACGACCAAGTGGTTGAGTGTCCCCAAAATGGAACCGAAAAAGGCCTTTTTATTGGCTATAAGTTCGGCTTCCGGCAATTCCAGCGCGGCTTCCAGCAGTTTGGCGTTCATCCATGCGTTGTACGAGGCCATTAAGCGCACATGTTGGTGGCGGCTCATTCCAGTTCTCCAGGTAAGGTATTAAAAAATCAAAAATTACGTTAAAAACCAGGGCGGCAATGCCCTGGGGCGAAGCCCCGTCCGAGGCGGCCGGGCTCCTTTTGCCAGGGCATTTTAACCCGGCCGCGCAGGTGGCCAATGGCCTAACTGGAAGCTGCCTTCCCGTCAGCAACCCTGTTTATCCAGCATCGAGGCAATAAACGACGACCAAACTTCATCAGGCTGCCAAATCCCATCCATCAGGGCGAACGCTGGCCCACGCGCCCAACCCAAGCCGATGACCCGGTATAAACCCAGAAAGCTTGAGACCCGCTTATTGGCCGCGCAATGTAGCCACATCTTTTTCCCTTGATATGCCCTCATCGCGGCGAAAAATGCCAGCAGGTCGGCTTCCGAAGGTGAATCAAAGGGTACGGGGATATGCAGATAATCCATGCCCAGCGCTTGCACAAGGCCCCGTTCATCAGGTAAAGCGTACCGTAGATCATCATGCAGCGCGAGGTTGACGACAACAGAGTAACCTGCGGCGGCAATGTCATGCAACTGGGCAACTGAGGGCTGCCCGGATGTGCACAATAAGCCATCGACGGCCCGATAGTTATTGATAAGGGTGATGGCCGGTGAAGTCATGGATGATGGGGGCTGCTAATGTCTGGCATAGGGTGGATTCCATGCAGTTATGGGGTTAATCCCCCTGAATTGGAAAAAAGTTCACCAGCGCACTAACCAGTGCGGTTGGCCCTGGCCGGCCTGCACAAGGTATTCACAGCAGCACCTTCAACTTACGTCCGCCAGTAACGGCAAACCCCTCACGCCCATAAAATGCCAAGGTTTTGTCAAATGGCGGGAGCGGTGGCGTAGTCACTTCTAGCCGTTTCCAACCTTGGGCACGGCCGAATGCCTTGGCCTGTCCCAGCAACCGAAAACCAACGCGTTGTGAGCGGAACCCGGGGCGTACAAAAAGTTCAGGGATGATGCCGAAACTGCCTTCGGCGTATAAAGCATGGTTTTCGGTTAGGGTAATAAAACCAACGGGGTAAAGCGCCTCGGTCTTGGCAATGAAGGCCACATACTGTCCTTGCCCCAAAAAAGCCTTGAGCCTGGATCTTGTATCATCAAGGCTGAAGTTGAACGCTTGGGAACCTATAGCCGCCATAATTTCAGCCAACAATTCACCGACCATGATGGCGATGTCATCGGCATCGTTTATAACAACGGGTGTTATGGTAATGTCCATGGTCATTTTCTAAGCGGGTTTACCCGGATCATAAAAACACTTAACATTTTCAAAAACTTGCCATATATAAGCCCGCCATTCCGGCAACTTCCGGGACACAGGAGGATTGTAAGCCCCAAAGCAGACGGGCGCGGCCATTCTGGGTGGATACCTATGCAACTGACAGGCAACGATATAGCCCGCCCTATCCATTGCCCCGGATCGGCCTTAGTATAGCATCCAAGCCACGGTTTGATGAGCGCGGACAAAGCTTGGTTAGGACAAACGTCTATCAGGTGGCGCAAACAACCAGATCCTAATTGGGCGGCAATCAGCGCCTGAAATCTGGTTATCGGCCAAAATTCGATGGATGGCCCCAGCCACTATGGGGAGGCCGCTGCCCTAAGGCTATCGGGTTAAAAATTCTGTGGGGAGGGGATACTGGGAAAAATAGATTACGTGAACAGCCAAAGTTAGGCTCAGGAAACGGGCGGCCAAGTGCCGGGGATGTTGGGGAGGGGAGAAACCTGGCGTTGATGCCCGGCGTCGACATATCACTGCCGATGGAACGGGCCCATAACCCGTTCCTATTGTTAATGCCCATGTTATCTTGAAACATGAAGGATGGGGCCCCAAACCACGTCCGGCGCCGTTTAGGGCAAAACCACATTAAATGGCCTGGATTTTCCGGGCTTTTTCCAATCGGGCCGCCGCCACATCCCATTGGACATTGCGGAAAAAAGCGTCCACATATTGCGTCGCCGACGCGCCATAATCCATTTGGTAAGCATGCTCGTACATGTCCAACACCAAAATGGGCAGTGTCGCAGCAGAGGAATGCAAATGGTCTGCCAACCAATAATTTTCCAATAAGCCCGTGTGCAAGTTATAGCCCAAGACCACCCACCCTGAACCACCGCCAAGGCCTGCACCGACGCGGCGGAATTCTTTTTCCCAAGCCTCGTAACTGCCAAACGCCTCCGCCAAGGCTTGTTGCAGCGTTTCGCCTACCTTGCCGGAACCGCCCAGATTATGGAAATACAGCTCGTGCAAGACCACGGAACCCGTGCGTGTCAGGTGTTCGCGTTTGAGGTCATTGTAAAGGAAAGGCGGGGTGTCGGCATCTGCCAAAGCGACGGCAAGCCTTTGTTTCACCGTGTTTAACGCTTTTACCGCACCACTGTAATTGTTTTCCCAATGTGAACGGATCAGTTTTTCGGATATGCCATCCAGTTTCGCCGGATTGAACGGCAAAGGCTTGGGTTCGTGGACGGTTGTGAACGATGAGGTCAGCGACAGTTTGGGGGGAGTTTCCGCTAGCGGCTCCGCGGCTTGGCTATCCAGCGAGAAGGCCGCCAAAGCGACGCCTGCGGAGGCATTGGCTAGAAAATCACGGCGTGTGTAAGGGAATGGGGGCATAGCGTTTTCTCCTGGACAGTTAGGTTTTTTATTACAGGGAAAGGCCTGTCAGGCCGTAGCCGGGCCGGGTTTCGTAACCCCGCCCTTAACGTTCCAACATGCCTATAGATGCTTAAAACGTTACGGAACGGGTAAACACCCGTTCCGGCCGGGATCTAAGCACCCGATTTTATTCCTTAATCCGGATCAAATCGTGGCAACCCTTGCACGTTTCACCGAGTTTGCCAAATTGGGTTTTAATCGCGTTGATGTCACCGGTTGCCGCCACTTTCGCCAATTCATTGGCGGCTTCATTAAAATGATTGGCGACGACGGTCACTTCATCCTTCTTTTGGAAAAATTCAGGTCTCAGGCGGCTAGTTTTCCAGCCAATGCCTTGGTCGGTACCCGCGCCATACAATTCACCCAATCCGGAATTGGCAACAGCGGCGATGGCATTCGCGGCAGCGGCGACATAGTCTTTGTTGAACGTTTCAGGATGGTCGACGACTTGTTTCTTGATTTTTCCGGTGTTCCAGCCCAAAAATGAATACGCCGATTGGCGGAAACGGATTTGTTCCTCAACCGGGCCGGCGACTGCGGCGGCGGTGGCTGTTGCAAGGATAATGGCTAAGGTCAGTTTTGTTTTCATGGTTCAATTCCTGAAGGGTTTAAAAATTATTATTGCTTTAAAAACTTGGTGTGGTGACCGGCACCGGGGCGCTTTCGACGGGTTTGATCAATTCCACGCCACCCCAAACACCCCAAACTACCGCACCGGCGATAATGACAGTGGTGAAAAACCGTACCGGGCCACCGCCTGTCACTGGGATTGCCAACGCTTTAGGCACTTCTTTCTTGCCTGTCAGCATCGGTAAGATCAAATTGGTCTTTTTTATGACGCGGTAAAAGCCTATGGATGCGATATGCAGCGCCAGCAACACCAACAAAAAGTTGAAGGCCTGGGCGTGCAAGCCACTTAACTTATCTTTCAAGGACTCATCATTGACCAGTTTGAATAACGGCCCTTCAAAGGCAATGTCATCGCTGGAACATAAGCCTGTCCCCACCAGCAGCGACAAGTCCGCAAGCAAGGCAAACACCGCCAACGCGCCCAGCGGATTGTGCCCAAGGTGATGCCAACGGCCCTTAAGATAAGCGGCAAGCCTTGGCAAGGTAGGGAAAAAACTGCCGAAACGAGCATAAGTCGAGCCGACAAAACCCCAGATCAGCCGGAAAACCAGCAACCCTAAGATGAACGACCCGATGCGCCCATGCCAGTCCATCAGATTGCCGCCCAAGGTCGCGGTGATATAGGCCGCCACTACGGCAAGCACCAATGACCAGTGGAATAACCTGGTGGGGAAATCCCAAATGCGGATAGTCACTTTCATGTTCGCCTGCCCCCCTTAAAAACCGTTGACAAACTGCTGGTTGCGCAAATTATCGTTGAAGAACTTGATGGTGCGCCCCCAGGCCAACTTGGCCGCCGCCTCATCGAAACGCGGCGTGGTGTCGTTGTTGAAGCCATGTTGCACACCTTCGTAAACGTAGGCCTCATACTTGACGCCCGCCGTTTTCAGGGCGGCTTCGTAAGCCGGCCAGCCAGCATTGATGCGTTCATCATTGCCGGCGTAATGGATCAGCAACGGCGCCTTGATTTTTGCCGTTTCTTCGGCGGTCGGCTGGCTGCCGTAAAAAGGCACGGCCGCCGCCAAATCGGGGATGCGGGTCGCCAAGAAATTGACGACCCCGCCACCGTAGCAAAAACCCACCGCGCCGACTTTGCCGTTACCTTCCGGCAAATTTTTCAGCACCCCTGCCGCCGCGATAAAGTCCGCTTGCAGTTTGGCCTTATCCAATTTTTGGAACAACTCGCGGGCCTTGTCCTCATCGCCCGGATAACCGCCTACGGAAGCCAACCCGTCGGGGGCGAAGGCAATGAAATTGTCCAATGCGATGCGCCGGGTTATGTCTTCAATATGCGGGTTCAGGCCCCGGTTCTCATGTATCACCAGCACCGTCGGCAGTTTGCCTGTAGCCTTGGCAGGTTGCACCAGATAGCCCCGCAACGTGCCGTTGCCTTCTGGCGAGGGATATTCGACGTATTTCGCGATGATGCGCGGGTCATTGCCGGCAACCTGCTGAGCCAGCGCAAATTTTGGGTTCAATGCTTCCAGCAATGCCTCTGCGCTCAGACCCACCACGGCAAATTTAGCGGCGGAACTTAAAAATCCCCGCCGTGAAATGTCACCGTGGACGTATTTGTCAAAAAGCTTGAGGATTTCAGGATCAAAGTCATTGGCGGTTTTACGGGTCATAGAATTTCTCCTTGGTGTTGTTTTAGAAAAATCTCAGCGGGTTGCGTCGTTATGCCCGTTCCTAGGCTTGAGCCTCACTGCCCACAGTTAAGAGATAAATTATAAAAATCAAATAATTACAATCATGTAGCTTGGGCTGACGTAAGGAAGCCCAACATTTGATGTTGATGCGTTGGGGTTCGTACCTCACCCCAACCTACGAGCTGCCTACAGTTAAGAGATAAATCATAAAAATCAAATAATTACAATCATGTAGGTTGGGCTGACGTAAGGAAGCCCAACATTTGGTGTTGGTACGTTGGGGTTCGTACCTCACCCCAACCTACGAGCTACGAGCTTGCATAAATGGGTATGGGGAAATGTCCGCCGCCGTTATTTCGAACGCCCCTCAAAACCGGGTGTCAGCACATTGATCCTATAAGCCGCACCACGCCCGACGGCATAAAGCGTCTTTTTGTCCTTACCTGCAAAAGCAATGTTTTGGGGCTTTTTGGGCAATGGGATGACACCTAAGGCATCGCCCTTGTCGCTGAACACTTCTATGCCGGCGCTTGATGCGACATACAGCCTGCCCTTGGCATCAACGGCAAGGCCATCCGCACCGCTGGCGAGATCGCCGGTTTCGGTTTTGCCCCAACCTGCCAGCTTGGCGAAATTCCTTTTCGTGCCGATAGAGCCATCTGCCGCCACATCGTAGGCCAGGATGTATTCACCGTCGGTATTGGCGACATACAGCACTTTTTCATCGGTGCTAAGCTGGATGCCGTTAGGGCGTTTGATGTCGTTGGCCAAGCGTTTCACGATACCGTCGGCGGCGATGTGATAGACGCCTGGCGTGGAAGCTGGCGGATTAGGGTTTTCTTTCGATGGGCGGATGCCGCTGTCGGTGAAATAAATGCCGCCATTTTTAGCCAGCACCAAATCGTTAGGGCGTTGGTAAGCCGTGCCTTCAAAATTTTCGCTCAGGACTTTTTCCTTACCCGGCGGATAAATGATGCCGACTTTGGTTTTCAGGGTTTGTACGGCGAACAATTCGCCATTGCCGTTAAACGCCAAGCCGTTCGCGCCATTGCTGTTTTCCAGGAAAGTCGAAGTGCTGTCGTCAGGCGCAATACGGGTGATGCGGTTGGCTTTGGTTTCGGTGAACAGCACACTGCCGCTACCGTCCGCTGCCGCGACCGGGCCTTCCGTGCCATCAAAACCGTCTTTGATGAAATGGATAGGGCTGCCACCCGTCGTGACGCCGGAAATGGCCGGTGCAAACGTGTCTTCAGGAATAGCTTGCTCGGAATAAGCCGGGAATGAGGCGGCAAAAACAACCGCCCCGATAACGGGCAATAATTTATTCAGTGTCGGTGTAAACATAAGAGGTATCCCCTTTAATCAAATCAGTTGTGTTTATTGCAAGCTTGCACAGACGGCAAGGCCCGCAGCAATTAAAAAAAGCCGCCTTTTAGTTGCAGGCGGCAAAGGACATCACCATTAAAACTGGGACGGAGCTGTAGGGCGGACAAGGTGCGTTGCTTGGCACGCCACGTCGGCATCCACCCTACAATGGCTTAAAAGTTAGACCGGAAACTCACCCCAAAATAACGCGCCTCCCCTTGGACACCGCTCACCGTACCCGTGCTGCTCAAGCTGCCCACGTTGGTAACGTAGTTGGTGTCGAAGATGTTTCTGGCAATCAGGCTAAGGTTGTACTTGCCATTATGGGTGGCGACACCGAGGCCACCATCGGTCAAATGGTAAGCGTCTTGTACGCCGTATATGGACAAATCCGCGTTCATATTGGCGCGTGAACGGTAACTGTTGTTAAGGAAAATCACCCCGTCCAGACCGTAGAAACCTAATGGCCTACGGTAATCGGCACCGAAATTGGCGGTGAACTCAGGTGCGTTAGGGATGGTTTTGCCCGTGAAGTCGCACGCCACCGTAGGGGTGTTGTACTCGAATGGGCAAGGGGCATTGGCAAAATCGTTATAAACCGCGTTGTTATAGGCGCCGTTGAAAAACAAATTCAAGCCCTGGTAAGCATTCCATGATGTCTCAATCTCGACACCGCGCATTTCGATTTCACCGACATTCCCGGTTTTCGTCCGGTAACTGCCATCGTTCTTGGTTGTGTCCAAGACCGACAATCTGGCTTGGTAATCATTGACGATGGTGTCATACAGGTTGATGTTGACGAACAATTTCCGGTCTAACCAAGACGTTTTTACACCCAATTCATAATCCAGCACTTTTTCCGGAGCCGCGTTTTCCGCCAAACCATTGGCGTCAAATAAGGCCGCACCCGCTTTTTCCCCGCCCGATACGGAGAAATAAGCCATCAAGTTCCGGTTGAACTTATAATTGGGGTTGACCAGCCAGTTTTGTGAATTCTCTTCAATGCCCTGGCGTGCGACTTCGCCATAAACGTTGCCCAATTGCCCGCCGCTGACACCATCGCCACGTATGCTGATGGCGTCGGCAATATTTTGGGCGGTCGCCCCGGCATATTTGGCATTGCTGAGGCTTAAATTTTGGTTAGGCGTTGAATAGTATTTGTTGGAGCTGTTGCTGCGGTCTTCGTAGGTGTTACGGACACCCAAGGTCAAGGTCGCCTTGTCGGTAAAATGCAAGTCGGCTTGGGCGAAAGCCGACAAGCTGGTGACCGTTGGGTTGAGCTTGGTGGTGGTCAACAGGCCATTCATCGAGTCTTTCATCAGCTCCCTGCCTATCGCGCTGGCATTCAAGCGGTCATAGACTTTCTGGCCCGCATAAAAAGCCCCGGCATCCGCGCCATAAGCCGTTTGGCTAGTGACCTCGTTGTCCGTCCTAAGGGCCAATCCACCCACTTGGTAATCAATAAAGCCAAAACCGGGTTCTTGGGATGTCAAACGCAATTCTTGCGACCATTGCCGGGCTTCAACCGTGCCCCCGGCAATTTCCGAGATGGCATACGGGGAGCGGTCACCGTCATTGTGCGGCTCAAACAAGCCCCAACGGTACGCAGAAATGGAAGACAGCTTGTGCCGTCCCAAATCCACGTCAATTTGCCCGGACACCCCTTCCTGGTCGCCGCGTGAAGCGCGGATGTCATCGAACTGGACTTTACGCGGGTCGCCGACGATAGGCTTAAAGGTTTTGCCATTGACATTGAAATAGTCACGGGCCAAGCGGGAACTATAGCTCTTGCCCGCACGGGACTCACCGTTAATGAAGGTGTCAGGATCGGCGACGACATAATCGGCGATCTGGGAGTTGGTGGCCGTGGCCCTATCCAAAATGATCCGTGCGGACACTTTTTCGGTGGGGGTGAACAAAAATTGCAAACGCCCGCCCAAGCGGTCGGTCTCCTTCAATTTGCCCACGGTCACCGGGCCATCCAAGTTGTCAACAAAGCCATCGCGCCTGTCGATATAAAATGACCCCCGGTACGCCAGCAAACCGTCAATCACCGGGCCGGAGGCGGAGACTTTGCCTTGCAGCGAATCACGGTCACCGGCGAAACCTTCGACATAATATTGCGGTGTCCACGTCGGCAATTTGGTGACGATGTTCAGCAAACCCAGATTGGCGTTTTTGCCTTGCAAAGTGCCTTGCGGGCCGCGCAACAATTCGATATGGTCGAGGTCGACAAAGTTGGTGAAGGCGCTGCCCGGCCAAATGATCGGCACGTTATCCACTTGCACGCCGACGCTGGGGTCACGCGCCTCGTCACTGGCATTCTTGCCCAAACCACGGATGGCGATACTGGTTTGCCTGGCATTGCTGGCGGTGAACAGCAAGTTGGGGACTTTTTGGGTGATTTCCTGGACGGTGACAATATTGTCGCGTTTAGTGGTTTCGCTGCCGACAACGGATATGGGCAACGGGACGTCCTGGAGTTTTTCTTCCCTACGCCGCGATTGCACCACGACTTCGCCCAAGGCCTTGGGGGTTTCGCTGACCACCGCTTTTTCTTCCGCCGCGACAGCCGGCACGGGCGCGCTAACAGCCGCCGCCCCAGTGGTGGCATCGGTCACAGGCGGTTGGGCCGCCGCGGGATTACCGCTTTCGGCCAAGGCTTTTTTCAGCCGTTCGCTTTCTGCTTTGGCTTTTAACAATTCTTCTTTCAAACGGCTGTTTTCATACTCCAGTTCGTAATTGACAGATTTTTCCTCCGCATAGCCATTGTCCGGCGCCAGTAAAGAGACTCCGGCAATCAGGACAGCGGCGCCACCCAATAAGGCGTTCTTACCACCCAGCCTCACCCTTTTCGCCGCAATGCCAGGCAAGTTCTGCGCAACTGCGTTTAATGCCGATGGCATGCCGGTCGCCGTCAATAAAGATTCCACATATTGCTTTGGCAGTCGCCTGATATGCTCATTTTTCATCACAATTTCCTTTATATCATCTAAATAAGTGGGTAGCATTCCAGCCAAATATTGGCTTTTTTAATAAATTTTGGGCAAAGCAACCCTAATGCGGCTTAAAAAGCCGCTAATTATTGCTGTTAACTAAGGTTTTACTGGGCGATGGTCAGGACTGACAACTTGCTGATGCCGGCCCGTTCTATGGATGACATGACCTTGGCGACTATGCCGTATTGCACACCGTCATCGGCGTTTAAATTGAGGGCTATTTCCGGATCAGCCGCCTTACGCGTAAGCAATTCATTTTCAAAGGCATCCAACGCAATTTCGGTTTTGTCGATGAAAATTTTTCCGGATGCGTCCACGCTCACATACACCGGGTCTTTTTCTTCGGGCGGCGCGGTCTCAGCCGTTTTCGGCAAGTTGACATGGATGGCGTTGGTCAATAGCGGCGCGGTGACGATGAACACCACCAGCAGCACCAACATCACATCAACTAGCGGGGTGACGTTGATTTCACCCATGACATCATCACCTTCATCCTGTGTTTTAAAAGCCATTAGATTTGCGCCCCTTTCACATGCAATTCTTCTTGTTCAAGTTTGGCAATATTGCCCGCTTCGCTTGGCCGTGAAGTCGCCGCCAGTTTGGGCGCCGGACGTTTGATGATGAAGGAGGTCTTTAAAGCCAGATGCACGAAATCAATCGCAAAATCATCCAGCAAGGCCCACACGACCTTATTCCTGCGGATAAAAAAGTTATAGGCGATAACGGCGGGCACGGCGACCGCGATACCGACGGCGGTGGCAATCAAGGCCTCACCGATAGGGCCGGCGACCACGTCCAAACTTGCCGAGCCGCTTTTGCTGATGCTGGTCAATGCGCCCATAATCCCCCACACCGTACCGAACAAGCCCACGAAAGGCGAGACGCTGCCGACGGTGGCAAGGATCGCCAAGCCGCTTTCCAGCGACCCGCGTTCTTTCTGCATTTGTTGGCGTAAACGCCGGTCCAGCAATTCTTGGCGGTCCCCGGTATGCTCCAGGTCGTGGGTGGATGTCCCCGTGTCGGTTTCGAGCAAGGTCGTGAACCCCACTTGGGCGACGCGTGCTATCGGGCCGTGATAAATCTTCGATTCAGAAGCGGCCTGCAAATCGGCGGCCCCCCAAAATTGTTTGCTAAAAAGCCGGTTGTAATGGGCAATCCGTAAATGCTGTATGCCTTTAATGAGTATCAAAGACCACGTCGCCACGGAAAAGCCGACCAACGCATAAAGGGTGCCATCAACAATGGCGGTGGATGCAATATCTGACATAAGAAACCTCAGTTTTGTAAATTAAAAGCGATAGGTACGGTCACCCAGCCAGCGATAGGGGTCTTGCCGCGCATGGCGGGCACAAAAGACCACTGTTTGACGGTCCGTACGGCGGCGTCATCCAGTACTGAATGGCCGCTAGATTTGATGACATTGATGGTGTCGGGCTGGCCATTGGGCTGGACATGCACCTTCATCAACACCTTGCCTTCCCAGCCCCTGTCCATGGCCACTTCGGGATACTCTGGCGAAGGGTTATGCAAATAAGAAGCCCCGGCCCGTGGCTCGGTCACTTTTTCTTCGACCGGCGCTTTTTGCACGACCGGGGGGGCTGGCGTCACGGGGGCTTTGGATTCGACAAACGGCGCAGGCGGCTGGATAAGGGGCTGCACCATTTGTTTTTCAACCACCTTGGGTTTTACCTTGGGCTTTGGCTTAAGCGGCACCGCTTTGGGGACGGGGGGTTTAGGTGGCGCCTGGACTTTAGGGGGCGGTGGAGGGGGTGGCGGCGGCTGGATAACCGGTTTCGGTTGTGGCTTGACCAAGGTTATCTCCACTTTAGGCGGAACCTTGGCTGGCTCAATAATTTCTTGCCCGAATTGCGCCCCTTGAAAATGGTCAACCACGGCGGCATGCGCCAATAAAACCAGTGCACCGAGTATCAAATAATCCAACAGTTTCCCATCTTTTTGTCCTGCGCCATTTTGAGGATGGCCTAACACCAACGCGCTGGACGCGACAGGCAGTGATCCGCCATCCCATTCATTCGCAGCGGCTTTGAATGGGAATACTTTCGCCACATGACTTCTTTTTTGCGAACTTAAATCCGACCCGGCAGGCTGGAAATTTAATAAAGGACTATTCATTCTAATCACCTGGTTCCTATGGCACCCGACAGGTATCCACTATTAATGTTAGCTGGAAACCCTATGCCCACACCGCATGCAGACTGGTTTCCCTTGACTTCAATAGGGTTAATGCACAAGGTGTGCCATAACAAAAAAACCAGGGCAATTTTTTTAAAAACCAGCCATAAACCTATAAAACAATGTAAATACAATATGTTAAAAATAGAAATCCGGACGGGCTTAGTGCCAATTTTTCGACCAACATGGCCACTAAGCCCTCGCCTATCACTTGCGCTGTCCTTTCAGCAACAAGCTGGTTGTTCACTGTTCCTTCAGAAACACCCTGAAATTCTGATAATTTATAGAAAAACAAAGTGTTATGAAAAACAACGGGGACAAGGCTTTTGCAGCCTTACTGTTTGGCTCCCCTACCTTCATAAGGCCAATGCCTTAAGCTAAGGATTTTCTGTTCGTGCCGGGCCCTTCAATACCTCAGGAGAGCCCTGTCGAAGCATGAACGGCTTAATTTAACGGCATTGTCCATAAGGCCCGTCCAGTTGCCCTCCGGCCAATCCTAGGGGATCAGGGTGTCCAGTGCGGCAATTTTGCCTTTTTGCAATATTTCCGCAAAATGGGGAAACCCAAAGGTTGGCCGTTTGGTATGGTTTGGATGAAAGTTTGTCCGGCCAAGCACCGCGGTTGCGAAGCTCCCGAACAAAAAAACCGCCAGCCACGATGTCTTGAGCGAATTTGCCGGACGCCAGGCAAAATGTCTAATGCGAAACACACGGGATCTATTGTAGAATCCGGCCTAGCCAGAGCAAATACTTTGCCTAAAACACTTGGTTAACCGCAATTTCGCGACATTTATCCGACACCAACAAGGGGAAAACATGAAAGCTTTGTCCAGCCTATTGCTATTTTCAGCCCTCCTGGGCCAGGCGCAGGCGCAGCCTTTCGCCTATATCACCAACAAAGACCTCATAACAAGCCAAGCCGTCGTTTCCGTCATCGACACCGCCACTAACCAAGTGGCCGCCACCGTGCCGTTGGGCAATGGCACCGATGTTTGGGGCATGGCGGTGAGTGCGGACGGTGCCAGGGCCTACGCGGTGAATAAGGGTGACCACACGGTATCCGTGATCGACGGTGCCACCCAAACCGTGGTCGCGACGGTCAACATAGCCACAACGGACGGGCCTTATGGTCTGGCGGTAAGCCCGGATGGCGCCAGGGTTTATGTCGCGGACGGCCTGAGCAATACGGTTTCCGTGATTGACACCACCACTAACCAAGTGGTCAATACTGTACCGGTTGGCGGCGGCCCCGTAGCCGTTGTGGCGAGTCCGAACGGAAGCAAGATTTATGTGGCAAACCTGATAGATTCAACGGTTTCAGTCATCGATGCCACAACGTTGGCCGTGACAGGCACCGTATCGGTGGGTACTTACCCTGTTGGCATCGATATCAGCCCGAACGGCGTCAGAGTCTATGCGACGAATTTTTCTGGTAATTCAGTCTCGGTGATTGATACGGCTTCTTTGAATGTAAGCGCCACCGTGCCGGTAGGCATCAATCCGATAGGCGTGGTGGTCAGCCCGGACAACAGCAAGGTCTATGTGGCGAACAGCGGAGGCGGCGGGCTTTCGGTGATTGATGCCGCCACGCTGACGCTGACCGGCAGCACGCTGTTGGATGCACATCTGTTCGGTGTGTCAGTAACCCCGGATGGCAGCAAAATCTATGCAGTGAATAGCAGCTACCTGCCAGACCCTGGCAACGCCAGCAAAAGGGCGGTTTCAGTGGTTGACGCCGCCACACTGGCAGTGGACACCCATATAGCAGTAGGCCAAGCGCCTAGCTCCTTGGGCCGATTTATCCAATCCAGCCCTGTCCAAACCCGCATTACCGGCAGGTTGGAACCGGTCAAAGCAGGCAAGGTGCTTTGCCAAAACCTCACCACCCGCCAAAACATCTCGTTTAACCTGGTCGGCGCGACTTGGGATTGCAAAAATGCCGGCCTGGTCGTGCATAAAGGCGACCAAGTGTCTGTCACGGTCAAAGGCACCGCCCAACAATAAAAAACTAAGGAAAAAAAACCGATGAAAAAACTTCCTGGCGCATTAGCCTTATCCCTATACTGCCTAAGCCTGTCGGCCCAAGCGAACGTGGTGGACGGTGATTTTGAAAGCGGCGGCTTGACGGGCTGGTCAAGCCTGGGCGATGTGGCCGCGACCGATTCCAGCTTCGGCGCCGGGCCAGCCGCCGGAACTTACCAAGCGTTGCTGACCACAGCAAACGCTGCGGACACGGCTGACGGTTACAATTTTTCCGGCAATGATGCCGCCCCCAACGACCCTCTGGAAACCTTTTTACAGGTTTCCGCAGGCACCCTGGCCGCGATCGAAGGTTCGGGATTGGCCCAAAGCTTCACTGCGAACGCAGGGGATGTCTTATCGTTTGACTGGAATTTCCTGACCGACATTTCCGCTAACACTGGCTTCGACGATTTTGCCTTCTTCGTGTTGGACGGCACCCTGTTCCCGTTGGCCAGCACGTTCTCATCCTTGCAAGCTTCCGGTTCGATATTTAATTATGAGACCGGATTCGCCAGTTTTTCCCAAACCTTGGCTGGCGGGGCGCACACCTTGGGTTTTGGCGTGGCGGATGCCGGCGATAACCTGGCGGTGTCCGGATTGCTGGTTGACAACGTCGCCTTAAGCCCTGCGGGTATCCCGGCACCCGGCGCGTTTGGCTTGCTGCTCGCGGGATGCGCCGCGCTGGTGATAAATAGGAAAACCGTCAGATAACCAATGATGTGCCGCTGGAGAACTATCCGGGCTGGCGGCGAGGGTGGAGAGTGATGGGCGTCAGATACCTATTCAAGCATTAACGCAGGCATAACCTTTCGCTAGACCATTACACGCCAATACGTTGTCCAGCCGGAATAGCTGGCTTCGCATTGGCCTTAACAGTTAATGGCAAGTTTTTGATACGGGGATAACCCCTAATACTCAGTCAATGTTGAATTATCAGTATTATTTTCGTAGGGGCGAGCGGTTGCTCGCCTGATCGCTACGGATGTTGGCACAGGCCCTAAAAAAGGCGGACAACCGTCCGCCCGGATTTAGACTGACCCGACAAAAAATCAATGACTGGGCAATAGGTTATGCCAATCACTTTATGGGCAAGAAAACCGCCCTTGCCCACCTAAGCGTATCGGCAACCAATACGCCATTACAGGCCAAAGAAACCTGAATTAACCGAGTCGGACACCAGGATAGATTTCAAATGCTTCTTGTTGGGGGTGCCGGCATTACCCCAAAACACCCGTAAATTAGCCGCCGCGGGATCGGTTTTAAGGTTGATGATAGTGTCCGCCACCGTCAAGCCCAGCGTTTGCCCTTGATAATCGTCATTACCAAAATGCACCCCCAGATAAATGCGGCTACGGCCGTTTTCCAGCTGTAATTTTGAGAAGGTGGCCACATCACGGGTGGTGGCGTCACTGCCGAAAACCAACGGGTCAACTTTGCCTGTGCCATTATTGGTTCCGATCAACCACGGTATTGTAGTCAGTGTGACCGGGGAGCCATTTTTATTGATTTTGTCGGATTTGAAAAATGCCCGGAGTATCTCGGCACCTGCCGCAACGGTGGCGCTATGCCCGCCAGTGCTGGACGGATGGGACGGGGTCGCGGCCAACGGTTTCCAAATGTACTCGCTGACGCTGCCGTCCGGATTGGCATTGATTGCGGTAATGGGCCGCCAAAAAGTCAGGTCATATTTGGATTGCCAAGCGGCAATCCTGGCGTCCGCCAGCGCATTGTCCAGAACGGCGAACAATTTGGCATTTTGGTCTAAGGTCAGGCCACGGCTTGCCGATGCAAGGCGCGCCGCCTCGTTGACGAAAAGTTCGGCATCTGATTTGTAATACAGGGCTTGCAGGGTTTGGTCATGGCTGCGGCTGCCGGGGTTTGCCGAATCTTGGCCATGGGTTTTGACAAACTCCAATTCGGCATTGTATTCGTCACTACCCACTTTAAGTGAAGGCGGCACGAAGGCAACGAGCAACTGCTTGCGCAAATCCGTCAGGCTAAATGGCGTGACGTTTTTCCAGTTAAAATCAATCCCCGCTGCCGCTTGGATGACGCCCTCCGCATCAAAGCCAGTCGGTGCTCCAGTGACGGGATCATTGACGCCAGCACCGCCGTTGCTAGGGCGCCAAAGGCCAACGCCAGGATTTCCGGACGCATTGGCGGCCACAGTGCCGGTGCTTGAAACGGACAGGTTGCTTGATGGCGTGTAAGTGGTCCTGATGGCGGAAAAATCACCTGCCCTAGCGGCGATGGCGGCGGCTGCCGCAGCTTGCCCTGTGGCGATGCCAGGATCAGAATTGCTGGCCCCCAATGCCGCCAAATCACTGGCCAGTTGCGCGTCCAACCAGCTGCGGGTCGGGTTCCAAGTCCCACTGGCAGGATTAGGCAAAACCCCAATCAGCACATCATGGGCGGCTTGTGCCGCCGCTGCCGCCGCCGACTTGTCGGTAATACCCGCAGGGACTGCGCTGCTGTAATAATAACTGGTCGGGCTAAAATGGTTAATGGCATTGACCGCATCAAACACGGCACGCGCTTCGATGGCGGCAATACGTGTCGCCACATTCGAATTTTGGGCGATGCTGGCAGTCCCGGTGGTAAGCGAGGTGGCTCCTTTGGTCGCCCAAGCCGTGTATTTGTTCCAGTCGGTGACTGTGTCGGCAGCCGCTTGATAAGCTGTGAATGGTGAAGCAATGGCCAAAGCCAGGGTTGATAGCTGCAAAACAGGTGTTAAGGTGCCTTTTCTCATAATAAACCTCTATAAAAATCTTAAATGAATGTTTGCCCCTTAAAGCCTCCAGATAACCAAGCATTCGCCGGATATCCCTGAAAAAGCCCTCAGGAAGCAAAATCACACCTGAAATCCTTAAAAATCGCCGATGTGTGACATTCAGTAATCAATATATATGCCACTTCCTAAGCGCTTGGATTCATTAAAAAACGACCATTACGCACGTATCCCGGTGTTGTTATATCAACAACGCATAGCCAACTGCTGCTTATTTCTACGTAAAATGTTGGTGGTTTTCTGTATGCTGGGGCGCGTCTTCTGCGGCAGAATAGATCGCACCACAGGCGTGATAGGCTGGCATAAGGCTTTAACAATGAAATAGGCGACAGCCCCAATATAAGGGCCGAATTTTTTGGAGAAAGCCAAGAGGACCGGGCGAGCCGCGAGACCCGTTGGCCAGTGCAGTTAAAGCGTCCTATGCTGGCCCAGGCCGCTTGTTTGATGACACGTTGATGTTGGTTTTCAGGGATGGCGCCTAGATAAGGCCCGTACAAACCAGTATAGAACTTGGCTTTCCCCCGATGGCAGGCGGGAATTTTTGCTATTGTTGCCGGGCTAGGGAAGGCGGTCACCTGCCGGGTGGGACATCCCTACAGCGGGCCAGCTCTTCTTCCAATTTATGGCAACGCTCCAACGACAGATGCCATAAATCCAACACAGAATCCAACATCATGTGGGTGATGTCGGCATCGTATTTAACCGCGTGACGGGCCTCATAAGCTTGTTCGGGGCTAGCACCGTGCTGGATGGCAAATATTTGTGTGGACATTGTCTTATCTATCCCCAAGATATGAAAGATTAGCCAAGACGTAATAAAGCGCACCAATTTTTCGGCGACGCTCGCCAAATCTTCTTCGACACACAAATGCTCCCACATACTTTTTGCATCGTACATAAACGACCTATGCTCCATACGGTGAATTTTGATATGCCTAGGATCCAGTTTGCTTCTTAGCATCAGCAACTCTTCCTCAAGAAAATGCTTGTCCGCATAAGCCATCAGTTCTTGCAAAGCGTCGCCAATCAGCTTCTCATTGGGGCTACCCTGGCCAAAGCCTTCGGATAATTTTGTCAGCAGTTCAAATAGCTTTTGATGCTGGACATCGACTAACTCTATTTTTGTAGCAAGACGGTCTGGCCGAATTAACATCCTATTCCCCTTACAAAATTATCAAAGACAGACCCGTACTCACACACCTTATATTGCGGTATAACATAGTGGCGTATAAAAACCCCGACATAACTTACACGCCGTATTAGCCCGTAAAAAAACCAGCATCGTCTAAAATTCACTCACTGGACCAGCAAAACAAGCTGTCATTGTGTCGCCACGCCCCGATTGCCATCCCTAATCCACTCGCTCCATGAGCCGGCATACAGCTTCGAACCAACCATTCCGGCATGCTCCATCGCCAGCAAATTGTGGCAAGCCGTCACCCCCGAACCACAGTTATGGGCGACTTCATCCGGCGCGAACCCGACTGTCAACACAGCAAACTGTCGCCGCAGAGCCGCCGCTGGTAAAAACAGCCCTTCCTTATCCAGATTATGCTGGAACGGCCGGTTTAATGCACCCGGGACATGCCCCGCCACAGGGTCTATCGGCTCCTGTTCGCCACGGTAACGTTCCGGCGTGCGCGCATCAATCAGGCGGAGTTTTTTAGCCGCCAAACCATTTTCCACAGCCCTGGCATCCAACCAAGCCGAGGTGTCCAGATACGCCCTGAACACCGTGACTTTGGGCTTGGGCAACACCGTGGTGAGCGGCAGCCCCTGTTGTTGCCAATGCTTGATGCCACCATCCAAAACCGCGACTTTCTTATGTCCCATGCAGCGCAACAACCACCATAAACGCCCGGCAAACGCACCGTAGGCATCATCATAAACCACCACTTGGCTATGGTTGGCTATGCCCCAGGCACCTAATTTTTTTGCCAACACCCGAAAATCCGGCAAAGGATGGCGGCCTGTCTGGGCGGTGATGGCTGATGATAAATCTTGGTTCAGGTCAGCATAACGGGCGCCAGGGATATGCCCGAATTGATAGGCCATGCGCCCGGCATGGCTATCGGCCAGGGAAAACCGGCAATCGACGACGGCCCAATCCGGATTGGCCAAATTAGCCCGCAAATCAGTAGCGGAAATTAAAGTGGTGTAGCTCATGGTGAAACCTGCAAGATAATTTTGCCGATGTGTTGGCTGCTTTCCATCAACTCATGGGCCAGCGCGGCATCGTCAAGGGGGAAAATACGATGGATAATGGGTTTGAGAGTGCCCGCCGCCAATAAAGGCCAGACCTTGTCATAAAGTTTCCGGGCAATGGCGGCCTTAAAGGCATCATCCCGTGCGCGTAAGGTGGAACCGGTGATGGTCAGGCGTTTTAGCATGACATTCCACAAGTTTAGCTCAGCTTTAACGCCGTTCTGCACGGCGATTTGTACCAATCGTCCGTCCGTCGCCAAACAGGTGATATTGCGTGGCAAGTAATCACCGCCGACCATGTCGAGGATCACATCCACACCACGGTTCGCCGTCAATTCCAAGATTTTTTCAACAAAATCCTGTTCGCGGTAATTAATTGCGGCTTCCGCCCCTAATGCGCGGCAAAATTGGCATTTTTCTTCGGAACCCGCGGTGACATACACGGTCGCCCCGAAAGCTTTGGCAAGTTGGATCGCGGCTGTGCCTATGCCACTGCCGCCGCCATGCACCAATAAGGTTTCGTTGATGGCCAAACGGGCACGGTCGAAGACGTTGCTCCAGACGGTAAAAAAAGTTTCCGGCAAGGCCGCCGCTTCGGCTAAAGACAAACCTTCTGGCACAGGCAAACATAGTGCCGCCGAAGCCAAACAATACTCGGCATAACCGCCGCCCGTGACCAAAGCGCATACGGTGTCACCCGTTTTTAACTGGCTGACCGACTCCCCCAGCTCCACCACCGTCCCGGCAATTTCAAGGCCAGGAATATCCGACGCGCCAGGCGGGGGCGGATACAAGCCTTTGCGCTGCATGACATCAGGACGGTTGACCCCGGCAGCGGCAACTTTAATGAGCACCTGATGCGCGGCGGGTACAGGCACAGCCCGCTCGGTTGGCGATAAAGCACACTCTTGTATTTCGATTACGCGCATGGAGTTACAATCAACTAAAAAGACAATGGGTTATTATAAACATTTTCTTTTCCGGCGGAATGGCTGGCAATTGACGTTATGGTATAGGCGGTGCTATCTTCCTTGCCCTTTGTCATTTATCAGCTCCAGCGTAAACCATTACCTAGATACCCAAATAATTGAAACAGCAACAACAGGACAACCCATGATTAAAGCAGGCATTGTAGGCGGCACAGGTTATACCGGTGTGGAACTATTACGGATTTTGGCACGGCACCCGGATGTGGAAGTGGCCATAGTCACCTCACGCGCCGATGCCGGGGTACGGGTGGATGCGGTGTATCCGAGCCTACGCAAATTGCTGGACGTCACCTTCACCCAGCCGGAAATAGAGACCCTGGCGCACTGCGATGTGGTGTTTTTTGCCACACCCAACGGCACGGCGATGCACATGGCGGAAGCTTTGCTGGAACGCGGCGTTAAGGTCATCGACTTGTCCGCCGATTTCCGGCTGCAAAATGTCGACGAATGGCAACATTGGTATGGTATGGCGCACGCCTGCCCGGAGCTGGTCAAACACGCCGTCTACGGCCTGCCGGAAACCAACCGCGCAGCCATTCAACAAGCCAACCTAGTCGCTTGCCCTGGTTGCTACCCGACTGCCGTGCAACTGGGCTTCTTGCCACTCATTGAAAACCAGCTAGTTGACCTCGGCCACTTGATCGCCGATGTCAAATCCGGTGCCAGCGGTGCCGGCCGCAAAGCGGAATTGGCGACATTGATGAGCGAAACCGGGGAAAGTTTCAAAGCTTACGCCGTCGGCGGCCACCGGCACTTGCCGGAAATCCGCCAAGGCCTGGGCACCGCCGCCGGGCAAGCCGTGCAGTTGACCTTCGTCCCGCATCTGATCCCCATGATACGCGGCATCCACGCCACCTTGTACGCACAGTTGAAGGTCGGCGCGAAGGACATCCAAGCCCTGTACGAACAACGCTACCAAAACGAAGCCTTTGTCGATGTCCTCCCGCCAGGCGCACATCCCGACACCCGCAACGTGCGTGGCAGCAACAATTGCCAAATCGCCCTGCACCAGCCACAAGGCGGAAACACTTTGGTCGTGCTCTCGGTCATCGACAACCTGGTCAAAGGCGCCTCAGGACAAGCGGTGCAAAATATGAATTTGATGTTTGGCCTGGAAGAAACCCTAGGGTTGGCGACGGTGGCGTTGTATCCCTAAATGCCCCGGCCCAAAACCACCCCGGCAAAGCCATAGGTTTGCTGTTAACCCCAAGTAGTAGCCTGTACACGGATAACCTGAGCCCGCCCTGATCCCCCAAACAGGATAGCCAATAACGCTTTCGCCAAACAACGGAAGCGTTATTGGGGGATCGGGGGCGGCCTTTCGGAAGCATCAATCCCACGGCGGCTCATCGCCGCTATAGGCCACAAAATGCTTATCCGCCGCCAAGGTGACCACGCCCAGAACCGGCTTTTTGCCTGAAGCATTGGTTTTAGGGACAGCCTGTGCCTTAAGGTTGCCAGCGGTCGGCACCGGCGAACTGGAAGACCCCGGTTGCCATTGTGCAAAAAGCGTAATGTCCTTATCACCGGTCACATACCATTTTTTATTAGCGGCGTCCCACCGCGCACCCAAAGCTTTTGCGGCATCTTTTTGGGCGTAAGGCACATTGAGATAAATTTTCGGTTCTACCATTTTTAAAGATAAATGTGTGTCTGGCACCTGGCCTAAGGGAGCTTAACGTGTGTAAGTGACCGTCCAAAGGCCCTTTAACCTTTTGCACCCACCACGAAGGGCACGGAGATCACGAAATTATTGTTTCTCCAGGATCTCCATGCCCTTCGTGGCAAATAAGGGAGGGGCAAATGAACCTTTCATTATGTCAAAAGGCTTTTGGTTACGTGCTTAACAGCGGCAATGCCTAACCGGATATTTTCAGTAACCAGCCGCCTTCCCCTTCGCAATGCGCTGATTTTGCGCTGATTTTAATGTTGACACGGGCGGCGGTGTTACGCAAGCTGGCGGGCAGTTTGGTTTTCACCAAATAAAACGGCTCCTTGTATTCGGTGAGGATTTCCACAGGGATGTCTTTGATCCTCACTGAAATTTGGCTGGGATGCTCGATGTTAAGCACCACAAAGGAAATTTCACTTTCCGGTGCGGCCGTCGCCAAGTGCTCCGGGGTGAATTTCGCCAGCTTCGGTTTCATGCACCCGCCGCCACCGCCGCCACCCCCCATAACGCCGCCGCCATGGCCGCTATGATGCTCGGTGGCATGGCTAGCCGTGAATGAAAATAAAGCCAGGAATGCGATTGGAATGACTCTGTTCATGGGATATGCCTCCTTTATTATCTGCTGCCCGCAGATTTTATTTGTTATTTGTTTTAAAAACCGAAGCTTACGCAATAAACTCCCCACCAGTAAAAGGATTTGCCGGAGCTGGCCGCCTAATATATCGGTACTGGGAAAAAATACCAATTTTATTCCTAGGAAACTTGTCGGATTTACCCGTTTATAGGCTTACGGGCTTGCGTTTTACCCAGTGTGCCAATATTTAAACGGCATCTTTAATAACGCCCAAAAAGCCACATCATGGGGGTTGCGGAACTGGGCCAAACCAATAACCATCGTGGTTTGTGGCAGCTGGGGATGGGCCGTAAAGGTGCCAAACAGCCTATCCCACAAGGGGATTGAGAAACCATAATTGCTATTGGTTTCAACGGGCAAAGCGGAATGGTGGATGCGGTGCAGGTCGGGGGTGATGACTAGCCAACGCAGGGCTTTTTCCAGCGGGACGGGAATCCTGATGTTGCTATGGTTAAACGTCGCGGCACCATTCAGGATCATTTCGAATAGGATCACCGCCAATGGGTTCGCCCCTATAAAAAGGATGCACAGGGTTTTATAAACCATCGATAGGGCTATTTCCAGCGGATGGAAGCGTACGGCGGTGGTGGCGTCAATCGCCAGATCACTATGGTGCACTTGGTGCAAACGCCAGAACATCGGGATATGGTGGCTGGCGACATGTTGCCAGTAAATGGCGAAATCCAGCCACACCAAGCTTAGGGTAAGCGCCAACGGCCCGCCCAAGTGCAGCCAATTCAACAGGCCTATGCCTTGCGCTTGGGCATAATCCGCCGCCAGATACGCCAGGCCGCCGATAGTGATGCGCATGGCCAGCATATTGGATGCGGCAAGGCCAAGGTTGCTAAGCCAGCGGTGTTTACGGTCAATTCCGTCTGTACGGCACGGCACCCACGCTTCCAGGCCTATCATCAAGATAAAAATCCCGGCCGCCACCGCCAACCTCAACCACATGTCCATAACCGCCCCTTGGCATACAGTGCCGCCAGTTTGTCGGGATCGGCCCCGCAAGCAAAACGCCCGCGTAGCCACCACATCAGCACCATGGTTTGCAAAACGCCATGGCGTTCCCATCGGCGGCCTGAACTGCTTGCCTTGGCTTTTAAGCAGGCAGGTTTGCTGATTTTTTTCAAGGCCTTACTAAATGCAATGTCTTCCATCAGCGCTATGTCAGGATAAGCCCCCGCCGCCACAAACGCACCGCGCGTGGCGAAAATCACTTGGTCACCCGTGGCAATCCCTGTCCAACGCGACCGCCAATTCATCATGCATGCGATGACTTTCAGCATGACATGCGGGCCGGTCAACCTAACATCGAAACGCCCCCATTGATGGATGCCATCCAAATGCGCGGCAACCAGTTCCAAGGCCTGTGCCGGCAAATAAGTGTCGGCGTGGAGGAAGACCAGCACCTCGCCAGTCGCATGCCCTGCCCCATGGTTCATTTGCCTGGCGCGCCCTGGCTTTGAAACCAGCACCTTATCCGCCAACGGCATCGCCAATTTGACCGTTCCGTCCACACTGCCACCATCAACCACAACCAGTTCGCAATCGGCGCGTAAGGCTTGCAACGCCAACAGGCAGGCTTCAATGCCAGCGGCTTCGTTTAGGGTTGGGATAATGATGGAGAAGCGCATAAAAAGCTTTGGGATACGGCGTTGCAGGCGTTAATTTTGTAAAATTCCCGCCCATAAAAAAAGCTTTTGTGAAAAATCACAAAAGCTTTTTTAGGCCGATGTAAGTGAAATTACTTGGTGCTTACATTAGTTGCGGTCAAACCTTTAGGGCCTGATTCAATATCGAAAGTGACTTTTTGACCTTCGGTCAACGTTTTAAAGCCTTCGCCCTGAATCACGGAATGATGCACGAACACATCTTCGCCGCCTTCTGCGGGTGCGATAAAACCAAAACCTTTGGTGTTGTTAAACCACTTTACAGTACCTGTTGCCATTGGAAAACTCCTGAAATTAAAACTTACGGTTAGAACAGAACTACAACATTGATAACCGTATAAGCATTAAAAGGGACTTCCACTGGCTCAACATCTCGACTCTGTGGGTGCGAATTGTACTGATATTTTTTGCCCGATGCTATTTCTCAACGCAAAAGCACCAAAATCTGTGATTCATCTCCGCACTTATCAAGGTTGTTGGGATAATAAAAACAGGCCATCCAGAACCAAAGAATTGGGGCTGACCATGCCAATGACTTCACGGTTGGCAATCACTGGAGCCCGCACCAGGTTGTAATCGGCAAACAGGCGCGAGCAATAACGGATGTCCATTTCCGGATGTACTGAGATCACGGGTTTGCTCATGATTTCATAGACATTGACTCGTTCGGGTGCGCGGTCTTTCGCCAGCACATGGCGGGCAATGTCGCCGGAATTGATGATGCCGTATTCGTCATCGTCATGGCGTTTGTTGACGATCAGCACTGAGGTCTTTTGCGCTTTCATCATACGCAAGGCTTCGGCGACGGTGGCGATGCCATCTATTGTGCCAAAATCGGTTTTCATGACATCCTTGACACGGATGACCAAAGTTTTTTCAATCATAATTTATCCTCAATTTCATGGCTTAATATGGCCATCTGGCGGGTCACGCCGATGGCGTCTTCGACATCAATCTGAAAAGCGATGCCGGTTCCGGGTTTGTTGTCGAATTCGGCAACGCTGGCTATTTTCTCCAAAATATGGCGGCTAAGATGCTCTTCAACCAGCATCAGCAGCACATCGCGCTGGGTTTCCAAGGTCAGGCCGAAAAAGGTTTTTGACTGTTTCAGGCCTTCGCCCCGCGCGTTGTTAATCACCGTCGCCCCTTTTGCGCCGTTTTCGCGTGCGGTTGCCAATACCAGGTCGGTTTTATCATCTTCGACAAAAGCGATAATCAATTTAAAGTGCATACAAAACCTCAAGTTTTAGATTTACGGTTGCTGAGCCAATGCGCTAACTGGACGTAAGCCAATACCGCGATGATGGGGAACAGGCCTGCAAAAGCGATCAGGCCGAAACCGTCCAGCACCGGGTTGCGGCCTGGCACAGTGGCGGCCAGCCCTAGCCCCAAGGCCGTCACTAACGGCACGGTGACGGTGGACGTGGTCACGCCGCCCATATCGTAAGCCAACGCGAGAATGACTTTCGGGGCGAAAATGGTTTGGACAATCACCACGCCATAGCCAGCGACAATATAAAAATATAAATCGGTGCCCGTAACGATGCGGAACGTGCCCAAAGCCAAGCCGAAAGCCACGCCCAAGGCCACGGCAACACGCAAGCCCCAGGCCCGTATCGTGCCACCGGACACATTTTCGACTTTCTTGGCGACGGCCAGCAGGGTCGGTTCCGCCAAAGCGGTGGTCAGGCCCAAGCTGGCGGCAAAGCCATAGGCCCAGCCGTACGTCAGCCAAGTGCGCGGGGCGGTGGCGGGGATGCCGAGAAATTCAGGCGCGGTCAATTGGCTCGCCATCAGCGTGCCGAGCGGGAATAGGGCCATATTCAGGCCTTCGAGGAAAAACGCGATGCCGACCAGCATCAAGACAAAGCCAGCGGTAATCTTACGCGGGTTCGCCAGCGGTTTGCGGATCACCAAAAATTGGAAACCAAAAATAATCACCGTTATCGGCAAAATATCGCGGCAGGTTTGCAGCAACACCCCGGCAAAATGCACTAACCAGGCGATCATCGTACTATCCCGTAAACCATGACAAATAGCATCGCCAACAAGGCGGCCAAGGCGATCATGCCAAAACCGTCGCTCATCGGGTTGCGGCCTTTGATCGCCGTTGCCAGGCCCACGCCCAAGGCGGTGACCAGCGGCACGGTGATGGTGGTGGTCGCCACGCCACCCGAGTCATAAGCGATGCCGACAATTTCCTTCGGCGCGAACGGGGTAATGGCCGCCACGGCGACATAACCCCCGATAATCGGATAATAAATCGGCCAGCCACGGATAATCCGCAACACGCCGACCAAAATCGCCACGCCGACCGCCAAGGCGATGGTCAGGCGTAAACCCAACGCATAATCGCTTTTGGCAAGCTCAGAGTCGGCAATGATATGGCCTTGGCCGGCAATCCGCGCCGCCTCGTTACTGATGGCGATCAAGGACGGTTCTGCCACCGCCGAACCGAACCCCAAACAAAACGCGAACACCAGCAACCAGACCACGCTGCCCTTACGCGCAAACGCGTAGGCCAAAGATTCGCCCAAGGGGAATAGGCTTTGTTCCAGGCCTTGCACGAACAAGGCCAAACCGAGAACCACAAACAGCATCCCCAGCACCAAATGCAGGACATCGGGAATTGGCTGGCGGATGATGGCTATTTGGAAAAACAGCACCACCGCCAGAATCGGCAGTAAATCGAATAAGCTGCTGAAGAGCTGTTTGATGAAGCGGTTTTTTAACATAGCCGTCCCGATGCTGGATGAGGTTTTGATTGTATAGCAAAGGCTAGTGTGGGGCTAGAAGCGTTGGCGCCAACCTGCTTTTGGACGTTTAGGAATGCGTCCGAACGAGCATTCACAGGGCGGGAACTTCCCGTTAAAGGCTTGTTGGCTGCAGAAACTTTTTCTTGATCCCATACCTTATTTCCGGCTTAGTTTTTGGTAAAACTAGCCCCAGAAAATCTGAAAAAGTTAGGCCCATCAAGAAAAAAACTGCCTACTAACCCCGCACACGCCGTAAAATAGCGAACCCCCTTCCCTACCGTGAGCGCATTATGTCTGAACAACCTGCAAAGCAATGCACAGCTTTTTGCCTAGCTCAAGGATTTGATATTGGTGCATTGGCAAAACTTATTTCCGAAACCACGCTGATACGCATCATTAAAGGCGCCTTATTGATTGAAGACAACCATTCCTGGTCAGTGGTGTTTTCTTATGGCGCGGTCGTCCATTGGAATGTCAGCACTGAACAGCAAGGCAAACTGCACCAATTGCTCCTGGGCCTCGCTGAAAACCCGCTGTCCGTCATAGAAGAAGACAATTTTACCTTTGAGCTGGATTGCCCCAACACGCGTATTGTCGAAGACCATATCGAAGTTGAGTCATCTGACCCTATCCTGTTGTTTTCACTGTCACAAGGCATGGCGCAATCCATAAAGCTGGCATCGTTCGAAACCAATGCCATCACCACCATCAACAACACCAGTTACATCCCCAAATCCTTGGCTGAAAACGGCAGGATCAAACTCAGCCGCCATAGAATCGCCAAAATCCGGGGACAACTGTTTTTGACCAAAAGCGACATTATCCTCAACTACGATTTGCTCGATACGCCGGATTTTTTTTGGGAATATCCCGAATACGAAGATTATTACAGCATCACGGCAAAGTACCTGGAAATAGAACCGCGTACCCGCGTGTTGTCGAAAAAACTGGAAACCATCCACGAGTTATTTGAAATGCTGGCGGATGAACAGAAACACCGCCATTCTTCGATATTGGAGCTGATCATCATCGGTCTGATTGCCTTTGAAATTATCATGACCCTTTGGGGTAAAATTTTCCCCGCTTAGAACATGTTGCCCGCACATAGCCCAGAGTAGACGCTTGGCCTACAAAGGCCACCGCTTACCTGATGGCCCATAGCCCGTTGCCATCCCCCACAGACACCCCAATGGACACCCACCTGAAACATCAAAGCCAGCGTAAAAGACGTGGCGACGCCAATTGTCAAGGATCCGCCAACTATCATTTTTAATAAACCGGAAATTTGAGATGCTTGCGCTTAACAACATAATTAATCAATGCAACCCGGAAAAACTAGGACGGACGGCCAACGCCATTTTATGGCTGGCATCATTAATCACAACCATCGCCATATTTGTCCCATTTTCCCCCAAAATGCCGGCAGCCGGTCTTGACCAGTCCTGGATATTTGGGATGAACCAAGCCGTGGCCCAGGGCCTTTCTTTTGGTAAGGAAATAATATTTTCCTATGGCCCTTATTCCTCTATCCATACCAAAACTTACCATCCATCCACTGATTTTATGATGGTTAGCGGAAGTTTATATTTGGCTTTGGCATATTGGGCCTATCTTTTCCTGCTAATGGGAAATGTCCAATGGCTCACGATAATTTCATTAAACGCCGTTCTCGCCGGCGTAGTGAATACCGGGGGGGATTTTTATATTTCCCTCTATTCACGGGACGCTTTGCTGTTTTCACTTCCCTTGCTTGCCGGATTAGCCATCTTCAAGATCCAAACGGCACCCGATGGGGGGTGGCTTAAAAACAAAACCGCGCCGTTCCTTATTGCATTACTAATTTCGCCATTAGGTTTTCTGCCTTTGGTGAAATGCAGCATCATGATCCTATGCAGTGCGGTCGCCCTTTTATGCTCGGCACTTTTTTTTGCTAACGGGCATAGGCTTCTTGCAACACTTTGCCTGCTATCCCCTATGGCTTCGATGCTTTTTTTCTGGGTTGCATCAGGGCAATCCGCGGCAGATTTACCTGGTTATTTTGTTAACACGACCCCCATCGTCTCCGGTTTTTCCGAAGCCATGGCCCTTGACGGCAATATTTATGAGGTGGTTTTATATTTATTGGCTTCCGCTTTTTTGTTATTGGCAATATCCCTCCAAACGCAAGCTACCGGCGCTGCAAAAATATTCTTATTCCTTATCTATTTTTTTTGTTTATTCCTTTCCTTCAAAGCAGGGTTTGTCCGTCACGATGACCATGCCCTTATTTCAGGCATTTCCATCTTGATCGCGGCGCTACTGTTGCCATTTATCATTAATGCCCAGATTGTTGTTCCGGCCTCAGTTTTTGCGTTGATAGCTTGGTTTTACATCGACAGTTATCACATCAACACATCCACCGCAGGCATTACCGAGAACGTCAGGTCAACTTATGCCCCGATGTGGCGCGGCATTAAAAATAGGGTCATAGACAAAAACTGGCCGAGGCTTGAGTTTGATGCCGCAATAAATACCATAAAGGAAAAGACCATTTTCCCCGTTTTGCCAGGCACCACAGACATCTACTCTTACAATCAAGCGTATTTGATTGCTTCGGAAAACACCTGGTCCCCTCGCCCAATATTCCAAAGTTATTCCGCTTACACGCCCGAATTGGCCGGGATAAATAGAAAGCATCTCCTGAGCCACCAAGCTCCAGACAATATTATTTTTAGGGTCGAACGGATTGACGGGAGGATCCCTTCGATCGCAGATGGCGCAAGCTGGCCGATACTGATGCTTAACTACCGGCCCACGCAGTTGGAGGGAAATTTTTTGTTTCTCCAAAAAAAGGGGCCTATCGGCGAGATTGGGGATCCCTTAGAACTAATTAGCGAAAAACATACTTTTGGTGAAACGGTTAATTTACCCGAATCGGGCCAACCCCTATTTGTCCGGATCGGGATTAAGCCAACCCTTTTAGGGCGTATAGCCAGTATGTTATTCAAACCCAGCCAACTCCAAATAACATTGGCGCTAAGAAACGGCCTGAAAAAACAATTTCGTATCATCGCGGATATGGCAAAATCAGGTTTAGTGTTGTCACCGCTAATCGAAAATACGGCTGAATTTGGGATGTTATACGGCAAAGAAGGGCTTTTAGACGGAAAGCTGGTCAAGTCGATGTCGATTGCGCCGCGTGATGGCAAGACCTTGCTTTGGCACAATGAATATAGCGTTTCCTTTAGCCAAATCAGCTACCCGCTTAAGGACGGGTAACCCATCATTGCCACGATATAAAAAAGGCCTTCATTCGTGTGGGGCTAATGACAACACGTGGCAGAGCTGGACCTCGGTTGTTGACAATAACCAACCATCCACCTGCGTGACGTTTCCATGCTCAAAATCTTTACTGATAACCCTTTTTATATGTTGCAACAAATTGCCGTTGTCCATACTTACAAAATCGGTTTCTGAAAGGCTTATAAAATCCAGTAAAGCGGCCAGTTCCCCTGATAAATTTTTTGATGCCGTCTTAGAGAAAGACCGGTAGCTGTTGCCTATCACCATAGCGGAACCGTTATTGCCAAATAAAGCGGATAACTTGCCCGTTGCGGATAAATGGCCGGATGCCTTAGATGGCAGCGCATAAGCAGTTCCTGCCGGAACAAAACATCCGGCAATTAACGTCATTAAAAATTGTCTTCGCGTTTGCATAACCCTTGCTCCTTAACTGTTTAGCCCCACATTCAACTGAATAGGGTTTTCAAATGGTCCGCCAATCTTATCGACAATGCGGTAATGGTTAGGGTCGGGTTTGCCCACCCCCCCGTCGTGAAGACCGAACTGCTCGCAATAAAAAGGTTATCAACCCCGTGCACTTTGCAATCCACGTTTACCACGCCATCGGTTGGTGACACCGACATCCTGGTCGTCCCCATGTGATGCCAACTGGTTTCGAACGACGTATCCTGTTTTAGGCTATCCGATATCCGGACACGCCCAAGATTATATTTACCACATTCAAGGGCTATCGTTTCTAAAGCCTTGCCTGCTGTTTTCTTATCCATTTCAGAAATTTTCCAATCGAGCTTAAGGCGGTTTTGTCCGAAAACATCCTTTTGGCCCGACAGGCTTACCTTACTGTCACGGTTGGGCAGCTGCTCCATGTTAAGGTCGATATCCGCCCTAGTGATCGCCGTGCTTTTCTCACGGGCCCCAAGCAAATTTTTATTCGTATGGAAAATATTTTTAAAGGCCAAATTGGTGACGGAATCTATCTCGGACAATACGTTTTTAATATGGCCGCCTAAGTCATCAGGAATATGCCCGGACTTTATTCCGCTAATAATGGATTTTACTGAGTCTATCCCCTTTTCTTCGGGTGTCGGCAACAACATGATGCGAAAATTGGTTATGCCTTCTTTTTTTATCAGCTCCGTGCTAGGCGTCAGCAGGACGCCTACCGTCGTATCGGGCAGATGGTTGACCTTTGTCCCTAATTTGAAATACCAGGGGTATTTGGACTGGTCGGCGATAAATTGTAATGTTCCGCTACGCAAATTTGCCAGATGATCCATATAATAACGCCCGACCAAATCATGCCCATTGCCTAAACCCTTTTTTTGGATTTTATTGGATAACAGCAATATCCTCGGGGTTTCTAAACCGCCTGCCGAAAGGACAAACTTTTTTGCCTTAACCCAAAAAGTATTGCCATTGATATGTGCCACACGGACTTGGGTGACGTGGTCGGCATCCCCTGAAGATTCCAATTCCAATGCGTTGGCATTTAGGATAACCTCAACATTAGCCGATTTTTTGAGCACTTCCCTATAAACAGCCCCAAAACGCGTAGGCGGGCTTAATTGAAAAAATGATGTCCTTAACAAATTGCCGCTTAATAAGGGCGAGAAATTCATCTGCTGCCGCCAATAATTTTCATCATCATAAACAAAAGGCCCCAGTTGGCATACCTTCTGCGCCCTTACATAAAAAGGGGTTAAGTCATTTAACGTGATGGGCCAGCCAGGATAAGCAATTTCTTTACGGGGAAGCAAATCAATTTCGTTTAAAGGATGGCACATACCATGCCAATGGTTCGTGGAGCCTCCAAAATAACGTAAGCGCACATCCTCCAATTTCAGGGGATTTGCACTGATGTTTTCACCTTGGTACAAAGATTGGGTTTTTTCATCGTATTCCAGGTCCCCACTTTCCAGCAGAATCACTTTTAATGGCGAACCGTTTAATTCTGTCGCTAACGTAATACCCGCACAACCTGCACCTATAATACAAACATCGGCATCGATAACAGATTCGCGCCTTATATCTGATGAATGTGAAAACATCGCTGACCTCATGTAGTTTAAAATGGCGCCCCTTAAATATAGCGCCCTCCCTGCCCGTTGCCGCCGGGCGGTTTAGGGATCATGGCGCAACTAACGACAGATTTCAAGCCCATGCCTTGTTTGTAAAAACTTGCGGTAAGCCCATCAATTAAAATGTAAATCAATTCAATGCATTATATGTTTATGTTATTGCCGGGCCTATAAATGCCATCGAAGGGGCCAGATTGATTTCCCGGCGGCATTCCAAGACAGGCCTTTCCCGTCTGTAAATTCTGCTGGGAATACCCAAAGAAGTGATATAAATTCATCTTTATGATTGCGTCTAAATATTTTTAATAGGTTTTTGCAGTGATTAAAACGGCTTGTCCACTGTCTGTTATTGTTTTATCGGGTTGCCTTGCCGTAAGCAGCCCGGCTAGCCACGCCGAATGGGTCGAATGGTTAGCCGACGGCAGTGTGTCAGGGAAATTTGCCAGCAATATCAACGGCTCATTTTTTTCCGCGCAGCAACTGGATGATTTTCTAGGCAAAGGCTTGTTATCGGCAGGCCGTGCCTACCAGTTTGGCGGTTATACACGCGGCTATTTCACCGCTGACTGGAGTGGCGAAACTTACGGGCGTTTCGAAAAACTTGGGCAATATACGGTCGGGGGCAAAGCGGTGTTGACACACAAATTCGGTTTGGGCCGACAAGCGCCGATGTTGCATTTGGAACTGGCGGATGCGGAAATTTTCTCCGCCAGCCAATTACGTTCCGGTAACCAGTTAAGCGCAGGGCTACGCCTGTCCTCCTGGTGCAATGAGTTTTTGCAAGGCTTTGTCGCTTACCGTTTTGATGACCGCAACGCGCCGCCCAGAAACCTGAGGATGGGGTCGACAGCCTCCGCCTTCGACATACAAGGGCATGCGCTTGAAATCGGCAGTAATTTTGCCGTCACCGGACAGGTGCAGTTGACCACCAGTTATGGCCACCGCTGGGGGGACATTGTCAGCAATAACCTACCGGACAGCCTACCCCCGGCCCTATTGGGCAAGGTGGACAGCATAGCCGATGATGATGCCTTCCCGGGTTGGACTTATCGTACCCAAGGGGAAACCAACCTTTACCGGCTAGGTTTAAGCTACGCCTTGTGGGACGGGCATGCGGCCACCGCGTTGAATTACAGCTACATCGACACCGATGCCCTGGCATTAGGAGTGGGCTACGCAAGCCACCAAATCCAGCTTAGCGTCCATTACAGTTACTGAGGTCGGGTTTATGCGGACAAAGGCAATGGCGTTAATTTTGGGCTTGCTACTGGGCAACGCCCATGCCGTCACCATACGGGTTAACGTGCTGGACAGCGACGGCAAACCCATTGGGCAAGCGGCCGTTTACGCCACCCCCGATACGCCACAACCTGTGGCACGGGCAAAACCTAAAACCCTTATCATCGACCAGGTTGATAAGGAATTCGTCAACCACCTCACCATCGTCCAAACCGGGACACCGGTGTCATTCCCTAACCATGATAAGATCCGCCATCATGTCTATTCTTTCTCGGAAGCAAAAAACTTTGAACTGCCGCTGTATGAAGGCACGCCAGCCAAGCCTGTGGTGTTTGATAAGGCCGGTGTGGTCACCCTAGGCTGCAATATCCACGATTGGATGTCGGCTTATGTGCTTGTGGTCGACAGCCCTTTTTTTGCATTGACCGATAATCAAGGTGCCGCGCAACTGGAGGTGCCCGCAGGGCACGGTTATGCCGTATCTGCATGGCATCCACAGGTAAAAAAACGCCCCCCCGGCAATGCAAAAGTGACCGTTGCCGCTGGCAATTCCACAGAACTGGCCTTGACGCTGGATCTGAAAAAAAGCTTCCGTCCCATCCGCCTGCCCGCCACTGCCAATTTAGATGCCGGTTACCGTTAAGTTTTTCCGGCCTTTCAGGCAGTTCCGCAGCCGCTTATTGTTTTACACCATCGGCCTGTTGCTATTGGCGTTGGCGGGCGTAGTCGCCGTCGTCAACCAGGTTTTCAGGGACAACACCGAAGCGACTATCCGCCATGAACTCTTGGTGACCGAACGGATATTTTTACGCTTGTTGTCCGAACGTAGCCAACAATTGACCCAACAAGCCACCGCCTTAGCCAGTGATTTTGCCTTTAAGCGCGTCATTGCCACGCAGGACCAAGACACCCTGACCTCCGCATTGGCCAACTTAGGCGCACGGGTGCAGGCCGATGCCTCCTTTTTAGTCTCGATTGATGATAGCGTGCTAGCCAATAGCCTAGACCCGCAACAAAACGGCCAACTGTTTTTCGCCGAGGAATTGCTTGCCCAAGCCGAAGCGGAAGGCGCGGCGGCCCGCTTGATGCTGATCGGTAAAACCCCGTACCAACTGATCATCGTGCCGGTTTTAGCCCCGGAACCCATTGTTTGGTTATGCCTAGGGTTCGTCATTGACAATACGGTGCTGGCGCAGCTCAAGCAACTGACGCAAGTGGAAATCAGCCTGTTAAGCGAACAGAGCCAAACCTTACAGATACAGGCTTCGACGCTCGTCCCATCCCCACGGCAACGACTGCCCCTGTTCCAGACCGATGCCGATGGCTTTTTTTGGCATACCGATAAGGACTTGTACTTAAGCCGGCTGGTGGTTTTGGAAAACCAGCAGACCGGCAAACTGATCGCCCTGATCGAGCGCTCCTGGCCTAAAGCCCTAGAGAATTTTTACCGCTTGCAATGGCTACTGCTGATGATCGCGCTTTTAAGCATCGGTTTGGCCAGCCTAGCCGCCGCGTGGCTGGCCAAGACGGTCAGCAAGCCCTTGCAAACACTGGCGCGGGGCGCGCAGGCCATAGGGTTGGGCAATTACGGTTATCAAGTGCAAATCCATAGCCAAGACGAAATGGGGCAGCTAGGCATGGCGTTTAACGCGATGGGCACCCAATTGCTGGAAAAAGAAAAAATCCGCACCTTGCTGGGGAAAGTCGTGTCCCCCGTCGTGGCGACGGAATTGCTCAGCCATGATGTGGTGCTAGGCGGCGAAACGCGGGAAATCACCGCGTTGTTCACTGATCTGGCGGGGTTCACCAGCATTGCCGAACAGATGCCGCCCCAAGCCCTAGTCGCCTTGCTCAACGGCTACTTGACCGAAATGAGCAGCCAAATCAGCCGCCATCACGGCGTGTTGGATAAATTTATCGGCGATGCCATCGTCGCGTTTTGGGGGGCGCCCGTGGCTGATGCAGGCCACGCCCAACAAGCCGTGCACTGCGCCTTGGCCATGCAACACGCTTTGCGGGATTTGCGCACGATCTGGCGGCAGCAGGGTTTGCCCTTATTGTCCATGCGCATCGGCATCAACACGGGGGACGCCGTCGTCGGCAATATCGGCTCTATCGACCGTTTGGACTACACCATGATTGGCGACACCGTGAATTTGGCGGCGCGGCTGGAAGGGGCGAACAAATACTACGGCAGCGAAATACTAATCTCGGAACAGACCTACCAACAGGTTTGTTCAAGGTTCGCCTGCCGCGAATTGGACACTGTGCGGGTGCAGGGCAAACAACAACACGTGGCGATTTATGAAGTCATCGCCAGGCACAGCCAGTTGACGCCCGAACAGCACCAGCTTTGCCTTAACTTTGCCGACGCGTTAGCCGCTTTTCGCCAGCGGCAATTCCCGCAAGCAAAAATCCTGTTCACCGGCTTGGTTGGTAGCTTTCAAGATAAGCCGAGCGCCTTGTATCTGCAGCGCTTGGAAGAATTGGCGGCACAGGAGGTGGCCGCGGACTTTGATGCGGTTTATGATTTGGCAAAATAGAGGCACGCCCAGATGATTAGGGCTGTAGGTGGCGGGATGCCCAGACATCAATTGCGACCACCTTATTACTTCATGGAAAATGCCAATAACAGAGGCCTTGCCCTAAGGCAGGCCTGTCCAGGCCAATAATGGGCATACGCACTGGCTTACAACACTGCCATTAAGTTAATCATGCGGTTACGGTTGTATTTTTGCGGTGCAAATCAATCGTAGGTCGGGTTAGCGTCAGCGTAACCCGACATTTGGATGCTGATGCGTCGGGTTACGCTATCGCTTTTATGCCCTTTGGGTAAACCCGACCTACAAATTCGTTCGTAACTAATTGTTTTATTTTTATTAAAACCTTAACTTAATGGCAGTGACTAGCTTATAAGCCATCAATGGCCTACCGCCATTTTTATTCATAAACCATTGATTTTTCTTTTAAGAAGCAATACCAGCCAAACAATAGGTTTAGCATTTAATTTGGTATTGAACACCTAGAAACCAAGGGAGGGTTATTATCCCACCGCACCTAAAACAGACCCATTAGCAGCCGTAGATGAATTTAAACGAAGCCTATTCCAAGTTGCCACCGATATTACGCTACGCGCTAGCAGCAACCATTTTTTTGACCGCACTTCAGCTGCGCTTTTTGGCACTTCCAGTAGATGCCGGGTTCGCTTTTATCACTTTTTATCCCGCGATGGTTGTCAGCTTCTATATTTGTGGCATCAGGCCAGGGGCGGTGACCGTGATCCTCAGCGCGGTAACGGGCTATTACATTTTCATCCCGCCCTTTTGGACATTTGCCCCTGACAAAGACGAGGCAATTGCGGCAATATCTTTCCTGATCACGGCCTATTTGACGGCCTCGATAGTCAAACAAATGCGGCGGCACTCCGAACAATTCCACCATGCCATGTCAGAGCTGCAACTGGGCGAACAGCGCTACCGGGCATTATTGGAAGACCAAACAGAAGTGATCTGCCGCTTTAAGGTGGATGGCACCATCCTGTATGTCAACGATGCGTACTGCCGTTTATTTGGAAAGCCGCGTGAAAGCTTAATCGGGCATAAATGGCAACCCGTTGCATGGCACGAAGACATCCCGCTCATTCATGAAAAGCTGCAACAGATGTCCCCTGATAACCCAATTGCCGTTATTGAAAACCGTATCCTAACTAAAGGTGGAGCCATACGTTGGGCGCAATTCATCAACCGGGGATTTTTCGACAGTGAAGGCCGTTTGATAGAAACCCAGTCGGTCGGACGGGACATCACCGAACGTAAGGAACTGGAAGAAAAACTCGCCGCATCCACAAAAGAAATCGAAGACCTGTATGACCACGCCCCCTGCGGCTATCATTCTGTAGGCCCGGATGGCGTCTATTTACGCATTAACGCCACAGAACTCTCTTGGTTAGGTTATCAACGGGAAGAAATTATTGGCAAAAAGCATCTCTCCGATTTTTATACCCCTGAAGGCAAGCGGCAGCTCAATGAACAATTCCCGATTTTTTTGAGGGAGGGTGAAGTTAAAAATCTGGAATATGAATTGATATGCAAAGATGGCGGCAGCAGATATGTCAGCCTGAGCGCAACCGCCATAAAGGATGCCGACGGCAATTTTCTGAGGAGCCGAGGCGTGATGTACGACATTACGGAACGCAAGCAAATTGAAGAAAAGCTCCACAAACTGGCCCAAGAACAAAATGCTATGCTTGACAATGACCTGATTGCCATTTTCAAGATACGTGACCGGATTATCGTTTGGAAAAATAGGGCGACGGCACAAATTTTTGGTTATGAGCATGGTGAATTGATTGGAAAACCGACCCGAGCCCTTTACCCTGACGACCAGTCGTACCAAGCCTTAGGCGAATCGGCCTATCCTATCCTGAAAGCCAATGGCACATACCGGGCACAGTTGGAGTTGGTACGGAAAAATGGCGAAAAGGTCTGGGTGGATATCAGTGGGGCCCTGTTGCCTGGCGATGGCCATGATTCATTATGGATGATGCTGGATATTACCGAAATCAAAAAACAACAGGAACAAATCCAGCACATTGCTCACCATGACATCCTCACAGACCTACCCAACCGCTTATTGCTTGCCGACCGGCTGGACCAAGCCATCGCCCAATCCGGACGTTCAGGACACTTGCTCGCCGTTTGTTACCTCGACCTAGACGGGTTTAAACAGGTCAATGACCATTTTGGCCATACTGCCGGGGACATGTTGCTGAAAGAAGCCGCCCACAGGATGCAATCGTCTGTCCGAAGCAATGATACCGTCTGCCGTTTAGGCGGGGACGAGTTTGTGCTGCTGCTGACCGATTTAAAAGACGCCAATGAACACCAAATGGTTTTGGAACGCGTCATAGCAGAAATCAACAAGCCCGTTAGGCTAAACGGGCATGACGAAGCGAAGGTCACCGCCAGCATCGGCATCACTATTTTTCCAAGTGATGATGGCAACAGCGATTCGCTTTTACGTCACGCGGACTGGGCGATGTACCAAGCTAAAAAATTGGGGCGGAACCGCGTGCATTTATACCATCAGGACTTGCCCTAGTGCCCAGTCACTGATTTTTTGTCGGGCCAATCTAAATCCGGGCGGACGGTTGTCCGCCTTGTTTATGGCCTGCACCGAATTCCGCAGCGATCAGGCGGGCAACCGCTCGCCCCTACGAAAATAACACTGACAATTCAACAGTGACTGGGTACTAGTGCATGGGACGGGAGGTGGGAATCCATGCTGGGCATCCAACATACGCCCTCCATAAACACTTCCAGTGTTTGACAGCACTAAAACAGCGGAGGGGCAGCCCAGCGGGAGGCAATGGGCGGCTATTCCCTTGAAAGGGAACGCTTATTGCCAAAGATATGCACTGGCCATCTTGCCCAACACACCAAACTCAAACACATGGCCCGCGGCAGTTTGCGCGACCCCGTAACAAACGTGCAAGGGCAATAAATGCTCTTCGCGGGGATGGCAGTACCTTGCGGCGGGCGCTTGTTGCCAATCAACCAGGCGCCGCTCCCGCTCCGCTTCGGTCAGCTGCTTATTGGAACAGGTGTCAATCAACCAGCCCTCAAAAGCTTGGTTCAGGGCTTGGGTTTCTGCTGTCGGGGGATCAAAAAAAGCCCTGAGGTTATGGAAACTAAAGCCTGAACCGATAATCAGCACATTTTCTTTCCTCAAGCCAGCAATGGCCTTGCCTATCCGGATATGCCCTTCAGGCTGCAAATCGTCCACTAAAGACAATTGGACGCATGGAATATCCGCTTCCGGATACATAACTTTTAAAGGCACAAACAGACCATGGTCGAAGCCCCGCTGGCCATCAAGTTTTGCGGCGATACCGTGGCTTGCCAATAAGTTGAAAACTTTTTCGGCCAACACCGGGTTGCCCGCCGCCGGATAGCGGATCTGGTAAGATTCTTTAGGGAAACCGTAATAATCATAGACCAATGCCGGCATAGGGCCACTGGTGATAGTCGGCACCCGCGCTTCCCAATGGGCGCTGACCACTAAAATGGCTGATGGCTTGCCCAGCATCGGCGTGACTATTTTTAGGAAATCCAGCAAATTTTTGTGGCCCGGATCACCCAGCAACGGCATAGGCCCGCCGCCATGGGAAAGGTACAAAACGCCCGCCAATGACGGGGACTCAGCCACCATAGCCTGTGGGTTATAGATACCATCATTCACCGTTTTAGCCCCCTTATTGGTTTTGCCGTAAGGTCACGGCGATTTCTTGCGCCAATTTGCCAAGGCATTGGCTCTGGGCACGGACCATCGCCTCGTAGTCGGTAGTTGAAGCCGGAAACTGGATCACCGAACGCCTGTCGATGCCAGCTTGGCCTTTACGCTTAATGGACCACTGGGCAATTAAGCGGCTCTGGGCGCTGGCGTCAATATTAAACTCCAATATATCAATACCAATCTGATAATCGACCAGCTGCCGCTGCGGCCACGGATAACGCACTATCCGGTCTGTGCCCAGCAGGCCGGGCAAGGCCTGGAACAGGGCGAGGGAAATGTTTTGCTCCAACGGTTCCGCCCAGCGGTGTTCTTCGGAAAGCCGGTACTGGTGTTCGGTAACGGCCACCATCATTTGCGGGCGACCCAAATACTCCGGAATGTGTATCGGCCCTAAACCAACGGTCATGTCCATATCCAGGGGTTTGGTGGCCGCCGGAAGGCGCATGTCAAGCCCGGAGCCGGCAGTCAAACGGTAAAATTGGATAGGCTTGTCTCCTCCGGTGTGCATACAACCGTCCAGCACAAGCGTGGACATCAGCATCACCCATAAAAAAACGGCCGGGCTTTTCATCGCACCTGGATATGACATGGTTTTTTACTCCTTTCCGTAAAGCAACGAATCAGGGTGACGCTGTAGGTAATCGGTCAACTCCTTAGTGGACCGGGCCGCTTCACGCAAGGCCTCCAATGATTGCCATAATGGCCCTTCCGGGGTGGCAATGGCTTCCACGGAATTCATCGAATGTTTGGAATCCAGTAAGAGGCTGTTGGCGGTATCCAGGGTTTTTTCGGTGGAAACCAACACTGGCTTAATGTCACGGGTAAATTGCTGCACCATCGTCCGGGTGTCGGTCACCGTGGCGTTCACATTATTCAACAACGGCACCAAGTTACGGTTCATCGTCGTGATGAGCTTGTCGGTTTCTTCCAACGATTGCGCCAAGGCGGCACGGCTTTTTTTAAGGTCGTCCGACGTGGTTATGTCACGGACGGCTTTTAACGTGGTGGCAAGGTCTTTTATGATGTCTTCCAGTGGTAGCTGGCGGAGTTTGGTCAATATCTCATCCGCCGTATTTCTGATTTGATCCTCAGTGCTGGGCACCGAAGGCAACTCGGCCAAGTCTTTGTAGTTAATCCCGGTCAATTTGAGCGGATCGTCACGGTGGAAGTTGAATTCCACGTACAAAAGCCCGGTCAGGAAACTTTGGATTTGCAGCTGGGCTTTGAGCCCGGCTTCAATGAGCTGGTTGGCGTTTTGCTGGCGTTCTTCAAATGTCGTTGCAGCCCTAAAAGGCTTGCCGCTGGAATCCAACACCATTTCTTGGTCAATTTCGATCACCACGGGCTTAATGATACGTGAAGCTTTTTGGTCAAGCTCTAAGGAAATTTCTTTAACCGTACCCACCTGCACGCCTTGCAATTTAACTGGCGCCCCGACATTGAGGCCATTTAACGCGGAATCGAAATAAATGACGTACTGGGTTTTCTTTTTGAGCAACTGGCCGCCGCCAAAAATCAGGATCGCAGCAATCAGCAGCACCAATGAACCCACCAGAAAAAGGCCAATGGCATAAGGATTGACAGGTTTACTCATAAATCACACCACTCCTGGTTGTTGGTTGCCGGCATACCGTTTTTGGGTTTCGCCACGGGTCAAAAAATGGATGACTTTCGGGTCTTTAGATTCGGCCAGCAGTTGTTTGGGCGGGCCCGTCGCGATAATTGTTTGGGCTTCGGTATCGAGAAACACCGAATCGCTGCCTATGGCAAAGATACTGGCCAACTCGTGGGTCACCAAAACAATGGTTGCGCCTAAATGGTCACGTAAACTGCGGATCAAATCGTCCAGCCGCTTGGCGCTGACCGGATCCAAGCCCGCCGAGGGTTCGTCGAAAAACAAGATTTCAGGATCCAGCGCCATGGCCCGCGCCAGCCCCGCCCGTTTTAGCATCCCGCCACTCAGCTCGGCAGGATAATAGTCTTCAAATCCAGCCAACCCCACCAGGGCCAGTTTGTAAGAGACCAGTTCACGTATCCGCTGGGCTTCTAAATGGGTATGCTCGGTCAATGGCAGCGCCACATTCTCAGCTAAGGTCATGGAACTTAACAGCGCGCCGCTTTGGAATAACACCCCCGTGCGCTGCAAGATACGTTGCCGGTCTTCGGGCCCTGCTTGCCACAAACTTTCCCCGTTATAAAACACATCGCCTTGGGCAGGCTCCATTAAGCCGATGAGATGCATCAACAAGGTGCTTTTACCGCAGCCGCTGGCGCCCATGATGATAAAAATATCCCCCCGGTTGATGGTGAAATTAAGGTTGCGTTGGATCACAAAATCACCATAAGCCAAGGTCATATCTTTAATGGTCAGGCAGGGCGTGGCCATGGTTTAAATTCCCAGACGGTTGCAGATCACCGTTATTAACGAATCGGCGACGACAATAAAAACAATGCCCGTCACCACGGCGGAAGTTGCGGCGTCGCCCACGTCCGAAGCGCTGCGCCCGCATTGCATGCCGCGCAGGCAACCGGAAAGTGCGATCAATACGCCGAACACCCCGCATTTGACGATACCAATAAAAAAATCCTTGAGATGGACGGCGTCGGCTGTGCGGTTTAGATATTGCAACAACGACACTTCAAAAAAATTCACGGTCACCAAGGCGCCGCCAACAATGCCCATCAAGTCAGCATACAGGCAAAGCAGGGGCATGATAAAAATAAGCGCCAGGATACGCGGCAAAACCAAAAACTCCATCGGCTTAAAACCCATCGTCTTGAGGGCGTCGATCTCGCTGTTCACCTGCATGGTGCCCAGTTGCGCCGCAAAGGCTGCACCAGTACGGCCCGTCATGATGATGCCCGTCATCAAGCTCCCCATTTCCCGCATCATGCCCAAGCCCACCATATCGGCAATATAGATTTCCGCACCAAACAAGGCTAGCTGCACCGCCCCCACGAACGCGAGGATCAACCCCGCCAACAGGCTGATCAGGGTAATGATGGGCAATGCCGACGGGCCGCAATCTTGGATATTCGTCCATAAATCGACAGTACGGAAGCGGGCCTTGGCACGCATCAAAGCCCAAAGGCCAAGCGCCGTTTCACCGATAAAAACGATGATAGCCTGGACATCATCAAATAGGCGCAAACCGCTAGCGCCCAACACTTCCAACCAAGAAACCCGGGTTGCTTTACGCCTTGCCCCGATCGGTTCCGGTATGGCATAAACCAACTGCAACAAACCTTGAATGCCTTCCGGCAGGCTGCTGGTGTCCACTTCAATGCCTTGATTTGCACCGTGATTGACCAGGCGGATCAGCTCGGTCATCAGCAAACTATCCCAACGGCCTAAATCTTGGGTCGAGAATATTAGCTTCCTGATATCCCCCTCCCCCAATTGCGCCAACACCCCATCAAGTGCCGGGACTGCGGCATCCAAAACCCAATCACCCACGAAAGCGGCTTCCATCGTCTGCCCCTGACGGCTGACATTAATTACACACGGAACACTGTCTGTCATGATGAAGTTTTAAAGCCCGTTGGTAATGGAGATAAACGTTATTAGGATTCCTGGTATACCTCGAAAGGTCAAGTTTTCGGTTTTAGGATTAACCGTTCGTCCTGAGCCTGTCGAAGGGTGGACGGTTAATCCGCTCATGGTTCGACAAGGCTCTCCTGAGGTATCGAAGGGCTCACCACGAACGGTTAATCCTAAAACCGAAAACTTGACCGTTCAGAGCATAAATCAATCCCGAACACCCGTTTCCAGTTCACTCTTCTTGCATCAACTGGTGGCGTATGGACAGCAATTCCTTCTGGCGGTTGGCATCGGCTTCGGGGTAGCCCATTTTGAGCGCCTTAAACGTATCGAGGATAATCTGGGCAATAATCAAGCGGCTATTTTTTTTGTCATCGGCAGGGACTACGTACCAAGGCGCGGTTTCGGTGCTGGTTTCGCTTAAACATACTTCATAAGCTTTCATGTATTGATGCCAGAATTTCCTTTCTTCGATGTCGGCGACACTGAATTTCCAGTATTTTTCGGGGTTGTCTATACGCTCAAGGAAGCGTTTGCGCTGTTCTTCCTTGGAAATGTGCAGAAAGAACTTGATGATCCGTGTGCCATTACGGTAAAGATGGTTCTCCAAATCCACAATAGAAAGATACCGCTCCTGCCAGATGGTTTTCTCGTCGAGCAATTCATCGGGCAACCCTTGGCTGCGCAGGATTTCAGGATGCACCCGGGCGATCAGCACTTCCTCATAATAAGAACGGTTAAAAATGCCGATCCTGCCCCGTTCCGGCAAACACTGGGTCGTACGCCAGAGAAAATCATGATCCAGTTCCATCGCGCTAGGGTGTTTAAAGCTGAACACTTGGCAGCCTTGGGGATTGACGCCGGACATGACATGCCGGATAGCGCCATCTTTTCCGGCGGCATCCATCGCCTGAAAAATCAGCAGCACGGCGTAGCGGTTAGAGGCGTATTGGAGCTGTTGCAGGGAGTTTAACTCCTCCACCTGTTCGTCCAGGAGTTGATGGTAAGCTTTTTTTGATCCGTATAAGGGATCCATAAGCGTCGGCCATTTTTTAAGGTCGACTTCATCGCCTTCCTTCACCCGGAACTCTTTGCTATGTATTTTCATTTTCCCACCGTTGTTCGTTTTGGGCGTATCGTTTTAATTCGGCCTTAGCGGAGCACAGGCAAACACCAAAGATAACAATACACCCGGAAAGGTAAATCCACAGCAACAATGCCATGATTCCGCCGAATGCGCCATAGACCGCGTTAAATGTTGCGAAACGCTTAAGGTAAATCACAAATAATCCTTGTGCCACCTGCAAAAGCACAGTAACACATAAAGCGGCGGCCCAAACCTCGGAAAAACGGGTGGCCCGATTGGGGGCTAACTTATAAAACAGGCCCAGGCCAATGAATACGACGACCGAGGGAAGGAAATAACCCGCCAAACCATAGATCCAGGGACTTAGCCCCCCCGTTGGTAACAGCCAATCTCTCGCCACTTTCACCAACACGGGCATTGCGACTGAAAAAAGCACCGCACTAACCATAAGGGCTAAGAACAGCAGGCTTTTAAAAGGCAGCCGCCACCAGTTAAAGGCTTTGGCATTCCAAGCTTGATTGGTGGAGCTAATCAATGTGGTAAAAAACTGCATGGCTGACCAAACGAGCATCAGCAGCGCAATGATGCCCGCCTGCCCACGCGCATTGACCACACCAAAAATGGTGTCAAAAATATAACTCTGCATGTCGCCACTCAGGGGGACATACGTTTTAACATAAGCAATGACTTCTAATCCCGCCTGTTCACGGTCAATAAAAATCGAGGCTATGGTGACAAAAAGGATAACTAAAGGAAACAGCGAAAAAAAAGCGTAATGTGCGAATGCGGCGGCTGACTGCGTACCGTTCATTTGGGAGAATATCTTCAGGGCAAGACAAAATACCGGCCAATATCCGGCAGGTTGATGACCCTGATTGCTATACTTTGGTGGTGCCGCCATCCTTTATCCTCCCCATATCAGCATACATCGCGTTTTTATGCCGCCCATAAGCCTATATCAATCGACTGTAAAAGACATCCAAAAATCGCTGGGATTTAGGCGTAAGGAGGTGGCCAAAAATAACTTCCAAATTCAGCGGCCAGAAAACTTCACTTAACAAACAAGTGTGGATTCAACTTCGAAGTTCAGTCATAAGTATCATGCGGCCTCTTGCTCTTGTCCAGCAAAAAACACCGCAAGCATAGCCTGCCGCTGGGACAAGACGGTGCGGACGGACGGTCATTTATATGAAGAACTCAAGCACCTGAAGAAAGAAAACGCCCGATTGATGGAGGGGCGTTATCCGCCACTTGTGCCCTTTGGGTAAAAAAGGCCGCCGGGGCTAGACGTATCCAAAAATCGGTTGCCAACCAAAGACAGCCAGCCGCCGGCACATAAGCTGGCTGATGGGAAGCCGGGCTGGCGTGTGAAACGAAACGACAATTTAAGGCCATGACGGATTCCAAGCATGATTTGCCGACTGAGGGATACACAACCGTATCATTGGTGCTAAGGGCTATGCCGCCCGCTATGCCTGACCAGGTGACGGCAAAGCTAACAGACAGTGTGTAACATTCGTAATTTACTTGATTTATAAGGTTAAAAACACTAAGGCCAGGTGTTATAATAAAAACCGAAGTTTAGATAATGGAATAAAGGCACAGATTCGGGCTTCCAGTCCGTAACCGTAAGCCACCAACTTTCTGGTGGCTGTTAAATATTTACAATAGCGCTCCCTTCCGTCTCTTATCCACTAAGGAATTTCCGTCATGTACTCTATACTCGAAGACCTAAACAAAACTTCGTTAAATATCCAAGCTTCAGCCCTTATCTCAACCGATGGTTTGGTCATTGCCTCTGCGTTGCCAAAAGGCATGGATGAGGACACTTTTGGCGCCGTTAGTGCCGCTTTAAATTCTGTGGGGACCCAAAGCATTTGTGAGCTTGCTGGTGGCGCCCTCGAGCACATTTTGATTAAAAGCACCCAAAATTACATATTAATGGCCCGTGCGGGCAAAGAATCCATATTGACCGTCATCATAAAATCCCATGATGAGTTGGAAAATCTGCTTTCTAATGTTAAACATGCCGTTGATAAAATGGTGCTTATTGCCTAAGCGTCAGTTTTTATGGAAATAATGGATATAGCCACGAACGGTAAGCCATCCCGTCCGTGGTTAGCTTTCAAGCCTGTCAGCACCCGATTGTCCCGTAGCCCTTAAGGGTAATTTGTCCCTACCACACAACCAGCCCTCGCCTGTACTCCCGCCATCAGTATAAATCGCCTAAGACCCACATCGTTTTTATGGGATAATCTGGCCTTTTATTTTCATATCCGGATACAGCCATGATTTATCCAACCATTGAATCCTTTGTCGGCAATACGCCATTGGTCAGGCTGCAACGTTTGCCTGGCAACACAAGCAACACCATCCTCGCCAAACTGGAAGGCAATAATCCGGCCGGTTCCATCAAAGACCGCCCTGCCCTGAGCATGATCAAACACGCCGAAGCTAGGGGCGAGATCAAACCTGGTGACCGGCTTATCGAAGCAACCAGCGGCAACACCGGCATAGCCCTAGCCATGGCGGCCGCAATTAAAGGCTATAAAATGACTTTAATTATGCCTGACAATATGAGCGAGGAACGCCGCGCCTCAATAAAAGCCTATGGCGCAGAAATTATCCTCACCCCCGCCGCTGGCAGTATGGAAGCCGCGATTGATTTGGCAAGAAGCATGGAAGCCGCCGGGGAAGGTAAAATCCTTGACCAATTTGCCAATCCCGACAACCCCCGCGCCCATTATGAAAGCACCGGCCCTGAAATCTGGCGCGACACCCAAGGGCAAATCACCCATTTCGTCAGTTCGATGGGGACAACCGGAACCATTATGGGTAACTCCCGTTTTCTTAAAGAGCAAAACCCCAATATCCAAATCATCGGCGTGCAACCGGAAGGCAACTCCAAGATCCCCGGCATCCGCCGTTGGCCTCAAGAATACCTGCCCAAAATTTACCAAGCCGAACGGGTTGACCGCATTATTGATGTAGATCAAGCCACGGCTGAAGAAACTACCCGCGCCCTGGCGGCAAGGGAAGGTATTTTTGCCGGCATTTCCTCTGGCGGGGCTGTTTCGGTCGCATTGAAATTGTCCGCTGAACTTGAAAATGCAGTGATCGTGGTCATTGTTTGTGACCGTGGTGACCGCTATTTATCGACAGGCGTCTTTCCTGGCTAAGATAATCCCTTAAAACCCTTCGATAAGCCCAAGACGAGCGTAACGGCAACGCTTTGATTCCGTCACATGCCGGGCTTGTCGAAGGGGGCCGTTTTTTCAACGGTTCCTGAACACATAAAAAACCAACCACCTTTCCCTACAAGAACATACATACAGAATGGCCCGAAGAAGAAGCAGAACCCCAAAACTCCCCGACACTCCCGTGACCGTTTCCATAGAATCATTGACCCACGATGGGCGCGGCGTCGCGCATGTCGATGGCAAAGTGATTTTTATTGACGAAGCCTTGCCAGGTGAAGCAGTGGAATTTATTTATACCGAAAGCCGCAAAGATTACGCGGAAGGTAAAGTCGTTAAACTGTTGAGCCGCGCCGAAGACAGGGTGGATGCCGAATGTGCACATTACGGGACGTGTGGTGGCTGTAGTTTCCAGCATGTGGAATCATCGGCACAAATCCGTATCAAGCAAGGTTTGCTGGTGGAGCAATTTAAGCGCATCGGCAAAGTGGAAATCCCCGAGTTGTGGGAACCCTTGCAAGGCCCGCATTGGGGCTACCGCCGGAAAGCCCGCATGGGTGTCAAGTATGTGGCCAAAAAAAACCGCGTCTTGGTCGGTTTCCGGGAAAAACGCCATCCATATTTAGCTGAAATAGACAGCTGTATCGTCATGCATCCTTGGGTCGGCACCCGCCTTGTGGCTTTAGGTGAAATGATAGGAAGCCTAAGCATCCGCGAGAAAATCCCGCAAATTGAAGTGGCTATCGGCGATGAACAATGTGTGTTGGCGATCCGGGTCTTGGAGCCGCCAACTCCCGATGACATTGAAAAAATGCGTGTGTTCGCCCATGCCCATGCGGTCAGCTTGTGTTTGCAAAGCAAAGGCCCGGATACGATAACCCCGCTGCCAGGGGAGCCGGAAGCCATACCCACGTATCGGCTACCTGAGCAAGGCATAGAATTTAAATTCCGGCCCGCCATGTTCACGCAAGTCAATTACGACATCAACCGGCAAATGGTCAGCCGCGTGCTTGACACCCTGGATTTGAACGCCAATGACAATGTCTTGGACTTGTTTTGCGGGCTGGGCAATTTTACCTTGCCGATGGCGACCCAGGCGGGCTCGGTCGTTGGTATTGAAGGTGACCAACCCCTTGTCAACCATGCCAAAGAAAACGCCCTGCATAACAATATCCACAACGTCGAGTTCTATGCGGCCGACCTGAGCAAAGACATCAGCGACCAACCTTGGGCAAACCGCAAATACAATAAAATCTTGCTCGACCCCTCTAGGGCGGGTGCGTCCGAAGTCTTGGCACATATTAAAAATTGGCAGCCCGAGCAAATTGTATACGTCTCCTGCAACCCTTCAACACTCGCCCGTGACGCAGGGATTTTGGTCAACGAACTAGGCTACAAACTGGTTAAGGCTGGCGTTATGGACATGTTCCCACAGACCGCCCATGTGGAATCCATTGCCTTGTTCACTAGGGACTTGTTTTAAAAAGCGGTTGCCCGCCCAGAGCGCCTCCTTAAACTGGCGGCGTGGGAGGCTCGCCTCCCTCATGTGCTGCTACGCGTAGGGGATCCACGCCCATGCGCCTTGCGCTCAAACCACTTTGCCCTCTTTAATATATTCCCGCAAAATCGCCGCTTCCAACCGTTTAAGGTCGAGACAAACGGAATTGTCGGCCAGCGCTTCAATGGCGCAAAATTGGGTGACGTTTAAAATCCCCGCACCGGTCAGTTCGTAACGCGCGGCGATCTGTTGCCAGTCGATGTCGGCGGCGATATTGAGTTGGGGAGGAAAGGTTTTGCGCCAGATTTCATAGCGTTCTTCCGTACTTGGCATGGGGAAATGGATAATCGCATGGAAGCGCCGCACAAAAGCGTCGTCAATGTTGCCGCGTTGGTTGGATGCCAAAATCACCAAGCCGTTATAGCCTTCTATACGTTGCAACAAATAGGCAACTTCCTGATTGGCATATTTGTCATGGGCATCGCGGATGTCGGTGCGTTTGCCAAACAATGCGTCGGCTTCGTCAAAAAACAATATCCAGTTTTTATGTTCGGCTTTATCGAAGAGTTTTGACAAGTTTTTCTCGGTCTCGCCGATGTATTTGGACACCACACGCGACAAGTCAATGCGGAACACGTCCTTACCGGTTTGCTTGCCCAACAGCGTTGCGGTCAAGGTTTTGCCAGTGCCGGGCGGGCCGTAAAACAAAGCCCGGTAGCCAGACTTTAGCCTTTTGTGCATTCCCCAATCCTGCAACAAAATATCGTTGTAGGTGATCCAATTCTCAATCTCCCGGATATGGCGCAAAGTATTAGGATGTAGCACCACATCCCCCCATTCCATACCCGTTTCCAGAGGTTCGGCAGGGAAATCCATGCTGAAACGTGGTTTGCTGACGGTACCAAGAGTGATCAGTTCAATAATTTCCGGGTCAACCAACACCCGGCCGCTTAGCAATGGTTCACCTTCTGGCACTGTCTCAAGCCAGAGGATATGTTGTTGTGAAAACCAATGTTCATAGCCAAAAATGCGTTGTACCACCAAACGTTTTTCAAGGTCATCACCCGCGAGGATAAACTGGGCGGTTTCGCCAGTCGGCAGCATCCCCCGATGATGGGTCGCTTTTACCCCGCCAAACTCTGGAAAATCGCCGCCTTCGGGAAAGTACGCGGCGATGGCTTTATTAAAAAATCCAGGTTGCAAATGGGTGGCAACCGCTAACATCAATACGGTAAACTCTTCAAAACTGGGGTTGTAGTAGGCGATAAACTGGGCTAGCCATGAGTTTTCTGTATAGAAATCCAGGGGTTGGGCCTGGAAGCCCTCCTCTTGTCCGAGAAATACCCGCAAGCGGGACGTGACGATATTCTGTGTCCAGATTAGGGCTTGTTGCAGGTTGGCTATGTTGGTGTCCATTGTGTCAACTGTTGGGATTATTGGGTTTTGAACAGCGAAGGTCATTCAGCCTGCTCCGAACACTCGTCGTGATAAGGTGAATGCCCGGTTACATTCAGGGGTGGCTATGCGTACCAAAAAGTGATAACCGATAACATGATGTACAAGGGTACGCACAGCGTACCCTACAGGGCTATTCAATCCATGCTCGAAAATGTTGATGCAAACGTAATGACTCACGGAAGACAGATGCGACAGCTTTCAACATGCGAACATGCTCTTCGTTGACATATTCATCAGGGATTTCTTCGGTGGCCTCTGGGACTAAAGGTGGCGAATGACTTATCTGATCAGCTAAGTTCTCTATAAATTTGACCAAAGTCTCAAGTTCTTCTGGCAAAGCATAGATATAGTCATTAGGGTCATTGTTCTCCGAGCATGAAAATGACCGAAGCCTTTCTGTGTTATTGGCGTCTAAATGTTCACCGAAGTCCAAAATTAAATCCCAATGCTCTTTGGGTAAAGTGACCCAGCGTTCGTCGTGCCATGGAGAGTTTTCAAGTGGCAAGGTATCAGTATCTTGACCTGGCGCTACGAATATTTGCCATGATCGCTTCATTGTCTAATCCTTCAATTAAAGAGTGTTTTAAGCTCCGAGTTTCATAGTTCAAATATATTTTTTCATTAGGTCAATAACTTTATTAACTAATTCAGCTTCGGTAACTCGAAGTTGAATTCCAGTTGATTGATCGGGGCCTGGAGTAATAGGGGTAACGACGATTTTATCAACAAGCACCTTGCTTAGATACATGGATCGGAAGTTTGCTAGAGAGGTGGTTCCTGCACTAGAAACAACATTTACTCCAGTAATTAGGTCATATTTTTTATTTATTCCGAAATGAGATTTCACATAAGTGACTATATCTGGAGGACTTAGCGGTACGTTAGCGAAATGTCCTAAATTCTTTCGGTCTTTTTTGGCTTTAAACTCAGTTGGCTTTGTTTTCGCGCTTACAATTTCTTGTACGCCTGTAGTACCAATTATAAGATAATCAAGCTCTGCCTGCCCTCCCCCTATAACGCTACCGGAGGCAGAAACCCATTGTAAGTAAGGATTCCTAATCATGGTGAGTTTTGCTTCATCAACTAATTGTTGTAGAGCAACCGCTCCTACTGCTTCGACCATTTTACCTGTTGTTACATGGCCTCCAGTTCTAATAAAAGCCTGAGGGTTTGCTATATATGACGCTTTAATACCTAAGGTTGGTTTTTCTGAGTCCTTTTTCTTAATTTGCTCGGAGTATTCCTTGGCAACTTTGTCCAATTCAAGTAATTCTTCGGGGGTAAATAAGATACCTGGAGGCCCTTCAAGAGTTGGATTAATAATGGCTCTGACGTGATATTGGCCTTTCTTGTCTTTCGCCAATACGAGAGAGGTTAATTTAAACTTGGCCTTTATTGCTGGGAGTTTTGCTTCTACCGTCTTAACAGTAGCATCTTTGACCCCCATTTCTTGCTTAACCTCTGCGACGGCGGATTTTAAGGCTAGTTGATTTTCATTTTCGGGCCCCTTATCTTTGTCTTTCCCAAACAACGCCTTAGCCTTAGCCACAACCCAAGCCAACGCCGCATCAATCGCCTTGTCCACTTTGTCACGCACTTTGTCGATGACTTCCTTGATTTTGTCGGTGACCTTACCTAGCCCTAAGAAACCTGCGAGGAAGCTGATCGCCAAGGACAACAGGCCGCCGAGTATGCTTTCCACCCGCCGCGCGGCGGAGCTGATGTTGCCAGCGGCGATGGCGACGATGGAGTCTATGAAGGCCATGACCACTTGGGCGATTTTTGCGAGCTTCTCCACGAACACGGTGACGGTGTCGTAAATCGAGATGATGGCGGGGATGAAACCTGCGCCCGGGATGAACATGCCGATCAGCTTGGGGATGGCTTTTTTGATGATGGTGTCGGTGACAAAACCCGTGATGCCACTGACGACTTGGTCTTTAAGGTCGGTGAGTTTCTCCTGGATCATTTCCCATGCCGCCGCCATGCCGCCTTCAGCTATTTTTTTGACGACTTCAAAGCCTTTGATGGCCCACTCAACGCCTTTTTCGATGCCGCCGATGATTTTTTCGCCTTTGTCGCCCAGCGCCTTGACAAGTTTTTTGCGTATGCCCGCCCAAGTGATGCCCAAGACGCTGAGGGCGAGCTTGCCCAGCTCCGGCAAGCTCAGTGCTTTCGGGATGTAAACCCCGGCCAGTGAGCCTGTGAGCCAATCAATCAGCCCCGCTTTGAAATGGCCGCCGAAATTGGAGCCAAAACTTTCAAAGCCAAGTTTGGCGGCTTTTACGAGGTTGCCGACGAAGGGCATGGGATTTTTGAGAATGCTTTTGAGTGCTGCGCCTGTGCGTTTGACATAGGCCATCACCCCTGGCTTGACCGAGTCGAAGATGATTTCCAAAAGGTTCCAGACCGCATCCAACCCCCAGTTGATAAAGCGCCCGGCGAAACTGCCAAAAACTTTGGCAAGTTTGATAAACGCATTGGGGATTAAAATGAGGTCGGCGATTTCCAATGCTTGGAAGGCGGCAAGGAACAGCCCTGGGATTTCGTTGATGAAGCCTTTGACGGCGGCGACAGCGCCCTTAAACCAAGCGAAGGCGCGGGCTATCGCGTTGGCTTTTTTCATGTTGGCCCAAGTTTCTTCTTGGCCGATAAATTTCAAGAACGCCCCCATCAGCGCTTCGGCATCATCAGGTACTTTTTCGTTGGTGATGGGGTCTTTGCCCATCACCGCACACAGCAGGGCGTAGCCATTAGTGTTGGCTTTGGCGTAGGCGGCGATGGGTTTGAGTATGGCGTCCTTAATGAACGTGATGATGTCAGTGGCCAGCCCTTTGCCGAAGGAAATGAGCCGGTCTATGGGTGCAGTGAAAATTGTGACGGCACGGTTAAACACGCCTCCCCAATTCCAAGGCGCCAAATCTGCCACACCCAGCGTAGCGATAAAATCGCTGAGGGCGTTTTTGAATTGGCTGCCAACCATGCCCAAACTTTTGATTTGCCCGCCCAGCCAATTGGCGACCTTGTCGATAATCCCGTGGCTGTCCAGCGCTTTGGTGATCAGTGCGCCACCCGGTATGAACTCGATCAATGCCCGAAGCATGTTGGCCGCCCCGGTGTCTACGCCCTGCATCGTAATCGGGTTGACACCGAGGATGATGGTAAACATGCGGAAGCCCATGATGTTGTTGGCTTTACCGGCAATCCAGTCGCGTATTTCGTCTTTGGCTGAACGCTGGATTTTTGGGGGGGTGGTGGTTGTGCTGATCTGCGGGCTACGTTGGATGGTGTGGCCTTGTTGGACGGTGTGCGTCAGTTCATGGGCGAGCAGTTTTTTGCCTTCGCTGCTGCCGGGTTGGAATTGGTCGTGGGAAAAGAAAACGTGATTTTGATAGGTGAAGGCGCGGGCGCTCAACTGGTTGCTCAAGCCAGCCGATTCGGGGTCGCTGTGGACGCGCACATTACTGAAGTCGGCATTGAAGCGCGGTTCCATAAAACTGCGCACATCACTTGAAAGAGGTTGGCCACCAGTGGTTTTGTTCTGAATTGCCGATTGAATGTTTGAATGTACCGCAGGTGTGCCATCGCCGCCTTTACGTTGCAGCTTGTCTTCGTTAGCGGGTGCTTTTTGTAGTTTATCGTCGTCTTTCTTTTGGATTTTTTCATCGGGCATAGCGGCCTTTTGAATCTTCCCCTCTTCATTTTTCTGGACTTTTTCCTCAGGCATCGCTGCTTTTTGGATGTTGCCTTCTTCTTTTTTCAGTAGCTTTTCATCCGGCTGGCGTTGCAGTTTTTCTTCTTTTCCGGGCATGGGAGCCGGTGATGGCATACGCATGACCTTATCCGCCATAAGGTCGGCTTCCTGCTCGAATGTGTCTCCTGGCTTGTTGACCGCCATTTTCATTTGTACCGCAGGCGCAAAAAAACCGCCGCCTGCTTTGGCAAAAAAGGGTTGGTTTGCCGACTGGCTCGCCTTTTTAGAGGAGGTATTGGATGATTTTTCGGCGCTGGTTTTCATCATTCCCCCTTAATATAGCCATTCCACCCAAAGCAGCCGCCCCATCCATGGCAACCTAACCATGCTGATCCCCCAAGGCAGTTGGTTTAACAGAATATCAAAGGTGTTGCCTTCAACTTGCAATCGCCAGTCGCCATCATCCCGTAAGCTGATTTTGCCTGCACGCAGCAAATAAGCGCCCCGTAAGCCGTCGATACCTGTGTTTTTTAATGCTTCCCAGTGACGGATGACCGCTTCGAGCAAAGCGGTTGCCTCTATTGCTTCCTCATCAGTCAAGCTAATATTGGCTTCGACTGGAGCCGTTAAGGGGATATTACAAAGCAGTTTCGGTAAGGCCAGTTCATATTCCGGTGCCGTGCGTTGCCCCGTTGTCAAAAAATGCAATAACACCACTGCACGCTCTGCTTGGGTAAGCCGGTCGTCGGTGGCAATGTTTAAGGCATTGAAACATTGCGGCAGGAACGGATGCAGCAGCACCATTCCGGCATTACCGATATAAATACCGTCATGGGCATCAGGGTGCTGGTTGGTCTGCGGGCTTTCTATGGCAAAAGCACCAGCCATATCGTGGCCGGTAACCGCTGCGGTTGCCTCTTGGGGGTATTGCTTGGCTTGTCCGTCTTGGGCTGGTGCGTGACCGGAACCGGCAGGATTTTTGCCAGCCAGGTTTTCGCGTCCAAACGGGGTAGGCAGGTCAGATGAAGGTTTATTGGGCTGTTGTCGTGAAGGCGGCGGATTTTTAAAAGGCCGTGGGATTCCCCCATCCAGAATGGCACCGGGCCAATGGCTTTCCAGCAGGGTTGCCCAATCACTTGCTTGGGCCAACGTAACCGGCAGTTTTTGCCAAACGATTTGGATGATCCGGGTTTCCGGGTAATGCTTTTTTGTCGGTATCAGCGCAAATACGGTTTCCCAAACCTGCTTTATAAAAAGCTGGCGGAAATCCGCTGGGATTTCAATGTGTTGTAGCCCTTGCAACAGCCCATCGACAACTTTTTTAAGGTCTGGAGCTATCCGTCCCAATAGGATGGCCAAAAAGCCTTCGGAGAATTGCCGGACTAGACGTTGCCTGGAATGGACTAAGGTTAGCGTAGAAAAGGCGGCCTCGGAAATGCGGCTTGACGGATTGTCTTGCCAGGCCGCCAGTAGCGTTTGTTCCAGATTTTGGCCTTCCGGCAACCATAGGCCCCAAGGCAGTGTGCCATTCGTTAAAAAGTAAACCCAGGCGTCTTCTAAGTGGTGCAAGACCGGTTGTTGCTTCATTCCGTCAGGGCTTGTTAGCCTAACCGTTGGTCGGGTTTTGGCGGGCATTTGCGCCCGGATGGCCTGTTCAAGCGCTTGTTCGATCAGGATGGGCAAATCCAGCTCAAAACGCTCAATCCCCACCTCGCCCGCATCAATCTCCAGCCGCTCCAGCGACCAATGTTCGCCGTCCGGCACCAACCGCCCCAACGTCCGCTCAAGCACAGGTAACAGATTATCTTGAACCCAAACAGGCAGCCGGGTTTGCAACGCCATGCCCTCCGCCTCACTACCGGCCAGTTCAATATGCAAGTGCTGTTGGCGGATAGTATGGGGCATTAGGTTCGGTCTTCAACGGTAAAGCTAAAGCAACCGGTATCGCTGATCGCCGTCAATTTGATAAAACCGCCGGGTTGCCAGAAAATTTCAAGTTGTTCCCCGACATAAAATGGCTCGTCCGTCTGGCTCGTAAAATCCCAAACCCATGCGGCAATACCCGTCCTAGGCATGTCTTCGTTGATGGCAAAAAAGAAATGGTTATCGCCAATGCCATCAGAAATGAACCCGGGGTTCAGGTCGAAGCCCGTACACACGTCGGCGAAGCCACTGCCAGTGCACTGGTTGCGCTGGCTGCAAGCAAAAGCGGGCACTCTGGCCATTTTATTTTCCCGATGGCGGTTGACGAACACGGCCCCATCGGTGGGCGCATCTGAGACGCCGGTTTCATTGCCATAGCTGACGGAAAAGCTGGCCAAATCAGTGGAAAATCCGGAAATGAAGAAATTAAAATCGAAACCGAGCTTAAAACGGTCTTTAATAAAATGTTCTATCCACAAGACGCCAAAAGGGTCGCTGTCCTGGGGTTCATAACTGATTTTCAAACGATCCGTGCCCAAATCCCCAAAAACTTCGCTGAGTTGCTGATTGACCGCTTCGTTGAGTTTTTGGATGACAGCGCCTATGGCCTGGTTAAAATCCTGGTTGAGATCATCGGCTTTGATTTGCAACAAATCCCCAGCCCCTTCCAATTTGAGGTTTTGGCCATTGAAGCTTAATGCGACCTCGGATTCCTGTTGGTAGTCTTCATAGGGCAAACCCTCTTTAGTAGGCTGCAACCAAAGCCGGTAAGCGCAGCGTCGGGAATTGCCCTCATCTGGCAGTTTGCAAGGTGGCGGGCAAGTGTGGCTGATTGTGGCGGTTAAGGCGCACCCGTTTTGGTCAATGACGTTGATTGAAAAATCCCCGCCACTTGCAATCGGGCCGGAGGTGAAACCGGCCCCCACCATATCCTGGCCATTGACACGGTATGGAGGCGTGCCGCCAAAAACCGGAATGACGGCGACATAGGTTTGGGCGTTTTCATCACAAGTGATTGCCGGTTCGCCAATACGTAAAGCTTGCGTGATGTTGACAGTTTTCCTGGCCGATGACGTGTCGTTGGCATCTTGGACTATCAAGGTATGTTCGCCGACCGGCACATGCACCGGGTTGGTCAAGGATTGGAAGCTTCCGTCATCAACCTTAATGCGATATGGCGGCATCCCGCCTTTTGGCGTTACCGTCACGGGCGCGAATGCCACCTCTGGGTCGGTTTGGGTGCAGCCGATGCTGACTGTGAATGTCGGCGGTATTTTCGGTAAGACAAACTGCACGGACGCACAGCCAGCGTGACATAAATAAGGCAGGTAAAAATCGCCTATGACCGTCCCGTCGGCAAAGCCGTCAACTGTTTGGGCGATAATTTCGTCAACTGCCGACAATTGTGGGTTCAATGGTGGGAAAGATGGCCTGATTGGGATCCGGCTAGGGTCAAAGACCGGATTTATGCCTGCCAAACCGGCCAATACCACTTGCATATCGGGGTCATTGATGAAATCTGTTTTATTATGCAAACGGTTAACGGCATCCACAAAAAGATTCTGCGTGACGGCATCGGACACAACTGGCGCTAACACGGCTTGGGCAGGGGCGATGCCGACGCCAGCCTGACCCAGGACGGTGGCTGGCGTGTTAGCGTCCACTAGGGCGTTGCCAATGACAGCTGGATTAATTGCCATTTTCCCGGTGCTTACCGCCACATTGGCGGCATCCAATTTTTCGGTGCTGGCGATGCCGGCAAAGGCGCTATGGCTGGCGGCAATTGCGCTAGGGGCAGACACGAGGTTATTGGGGCTTACTGTACGGGTGACTTCCGGGTTTAAAAAATCGTTGCTGGCGGCCGTAGACAGCGATGCCGCAGATATAGGCGCACGCGCCCCTCTTGTCACTTCCGTTCCGGCATTAAGCACACGGGTATTGGCGGACACCGGATTCACGGCGACCGGGGAAGCCACAAACCCAGCCGGGTTAGCCGGCACAGGTGAAGGCGCGGCTTCCGGACTAATCGCCACTTCGACATTTAATGGTGCGGCGGTGAAGGTCGGGTTATAAACGAAAGGGCCAAAGCTCTCCTGATTTATATGCTGGGGCAGGATAATTCTGGCTTGGAACGGGTTGGCCAGGGCTCCAATGCCACTATTATTAGCGGAAGCAAAGTCCGATGGCGCAGACGGCTCTTGGTGGTAAACGAGGATAAAGGTGCCGCCCATTGGCACCCCCGCTTTATGCTGTATGCCCGGATGGACGGTAAGAAAATTGCCGAGGAACTGTTTTTTCTTTAGTTCACGTATACGGAGCAGGTACTCATTGTTAAGCGCCTTCAGCGCATCCAATTGGCAGGCAAACAGGATGGCTTCAAGCCTGTCATCGATTTCTTCCCATCTCAAAACCACCGCAGTGCCGTACAGGTTATCAGTGATTTGCTCACGTTTGCTTTCAATGGCATTGACAATAACCGCCAAATTCCGATAACGGGTTTCCAGGCCGACAAAATTAACATTGGCAAAATCCTCCACCAAGGCATCGGTTAGTTTGACCAAGTAAAAAAAACTGTAATAAACGATACTGTCGTCCGGGTTAAAGCTGTTAATCAAGTCAGCCATATAATGGGCGTCAATTTCAGGCACAACCCCACCCTGCTGGATAATGACATCTTCAAAAATACGCCCCAGCGTGTTGGGCTTGACAAAAAAATCTGGCTGATAGCGGTTGATGGCCGCAAACTGGGACTTAACTGGCGAAGTGACTTGGGAGCCGCTTTCGTAAGGCAGGTCATAGAAAGATGTCAGCTCCGCCACCAAAAAGCATAGGATTTGCTCGCGCGTCGTCACATAAAGCAAATCCAAATCCTGAAACCGGCAATTTTCCTTGCTTACGTCTATTGGTGCGGTTTCGTCGAACGCGCCTGAGCGCAAGGCGATAATGTCGATAGGCAAGCGCTGGCTGGATTTGATCGCCAACAAATTGTCCATCACATGCGGGTAAGGCTTGCCTAAGTGCCCTTCAATGCGCAGGAAATTAAAAGGTTCCAAGTCATAAGCCAGGGGGTTGCTGGCAAAAGCAGGGGCGGCAGGTTGATATTCAGCGGCACGGTAACTTAAGTTCTGGTTGGCTTTGTTGCCCTGGGTTTTATCGTCATTCCATAACTGATACAACGGTGGCGTTGCGGTTTGTCCGTAATAATAAGGTATCGCCTTTTCGGACAGCGGTTGGTTGCCCAGTTTTGATGGCGTGATGCGGATTTGGGGGTCTATTGCCGCGTCGGTCATCGGCGGTAAGCTAGGCGAGTCGGTGAAGTTGTTGACCATTTCGACCATGCGCCGGAACAACAGCAGCACTTGCCGGGTAAGTTGTTCGCAACGGCTGATAGCCGCCGAAGCCAGGAAGCTTTGCCGGTAATTTACCGCGTGGTTGTCGGGAATCGGCAAACCCAGTGCCAAATGCCGGGGGAAAAGTTGTTCCGATGGGCAACAAGCGCACAATAAGCCCTGCCCTGCTTGGCGGAATTCGTCATAAGCACTCAGCAAATCAGAAAAGAAACCGTAATAATATTGCAGGAAGCGCACCTGCGCCGTGCTGGTTGGGGCGGTGCTTAAAAATCCAAATTGGGCGCTAAAGCCAGCAAAAGGGTTACTGCTGTAAGCCGCCTTCAGGACGGGTTGAAAGGCTTGATACGCTTGGGATAAGGCCGCACTGGTGTTGGCCACCAGATTATCCCTGCCAAATAGCTCTAAAAATGCTTTCAACAATTGGTTGCTGCTGACCGGATGGCTATTGGGGACGTCAAAACGGGGCATACGCAAATCAGGCAAGTCCAGTTGCGCCAATAAGGACGCCGCCAATTCGGATGGCGTCAATTCACTGGACGTTTGCTTGGCCTTAGTGGTGATTTCAGCCAAATCAGCTTTGCTGACTAACAAGCGCCTGACTTTAACGGCTACCCGTGCTCCCTTATCGTCGCAATTGTTAGGGCTGCAATTGCGTAAGCCCGCTTTGTCCAACTCCAGAAATAGGACAACAGCCTTATCGTCCAGAAAATTAGGCGGGGTTTGCAGTGGCCGGGTGTCCGGTTCCCCTGCCGGGAACAGTTCCCAAAGCGGATAAGCCGTGTCCGCACTTTTTTTAAATGGCGGATAAGCAATATCGGTAGGCAACTCGTACTTCCGGTACGCTACTAATGCCAAGTCGCCGGATTCGACAATGAGATAGCCCTCGGAAGTGACGCCGCACCCCCTGGAAATATGAATGGCGGTGGGCGGGGTTATGCCGTCAGTTTTTAACTCCAAGCCGCAAGCAATGCCAATGCCGATGAGGTTGGCGCGGGTCAGCCGCTCTTGTTCGTCCAGAAAATCGAATGCTTGGTTTAAATGGGCATTGGTCAGTACCTGATTGGCTTCAAAGACCGGATAATTATCTTGTTTTGCGTGCATGGCGATGTCACCGTTATCAGATGGTTGCAGATGGAGAACTGGCGGGCAACGAACCCAGCGCGGTTTGGCCTAAGCGCACCGGATTTTGGTCGCTGCCGTCGTCGCAATCGTGTAAGGTTGCGTCTGGATAGGTGTTGCTTAGCTTACCCAATAAGTTCACGACCAGGCTAAGGCGGTAGGAAACCTCCTGATAAGCCTGGTAGCGGTTATCCAGCAACGCTTGCAAACGGGCGCTGGTACCCGCTTTAAACCTGGAACCAGGGCAAAAATCCGTTGCGCTTTGACCGTCCTCTTCAGGCACAGTGATGGTTACCGGTTGGAACCCGGTGAACTGGCTGGCCGCCGGGCTTGCATCCCATTCATGGCCAGCAGCGAGGTTATCCAGCATCCATCGTTGGAAAGCGGTACCGTATGCCGTCAGTATTTCGCTACGGCACTGGCATAACGCAGTTTCCGGGCCGTCATCCACCCGACTGGCCTTAAGGATGGCCAGCAACTCATCAGGCAATTGCTCAGCCGACCAGTCGAATTGGGCATCGGCAACTAACCATTGCCGCCACGCCAGCTCAAAACGCTCGAATTGCCAGCCGTTAATGGCGACGCTTAAGGCCTGTTTAACCATCAGCGCCTGGATTTCGGCCCATAAGCTGGCCGCCAAAACCGCCGTGCAGGTAAAGCCGGCCACCTTGATCTTGGAGCTAAACTCTGCGGTTAATGCCGCAGTAAACGCATCGGGATGGAAAATGGCCAAGGTTTTGTCTTGATACCAAGCTTTAAAAACTTCCCCGAATTTGCCGGCAATGGCCGCGGCACAGGCGCAAGCATCGGCCTCGCTTGGCCTAACCCCAGCGGCGGTAACCGCTTTTGCCAGCAACAGGTCGGCCACGCTGCAAACCATCGGGTCATCGGCGGTTTCAAGAAAACCATCATTACCAACCCAACAGGCCTTTGCCAAGAGATGGGCGGGCATCTCCTTGCGGATAGTGCGGTCGGCAAAACCCCGTAATTCCAAGTTGGTGTCATAAGGCGGCAACCAGCCAGGCATGACCCACGTCAACCGGAATGAGTACGGGTCTACGTCGCCACACATGGCACCATTGCCATTGCTATCGTTGCTGCAAACAGGAAAAAGCGCATCACCAGGGAATTTGGGGCGGAGCAGCAGGTGCTCGACCACTATCGAACGTTCGCCAGCCTCCCAGCCCAATAGTAAGGCGACGCGTGTTTTAAGTCCGGCGACATTATCGGCATCCAAGTTGGCCTGATAATTAAAAGCCTTGCCACGATTATGGCTAATATCCGGATAGGCCTTAAGAAAAGCGATCTTGTCGTCCACCAACTGTGCCAGTGCTTTTTGCCGTCCCTCCACCTGCGTCAACAACAGCGTGTATTCGTTGAATTGTTCGCCAAAACGCGCCAGCAAATGGTCGAGGAAACGGTTGCGTCGCCCGTAAAATTCAGACTGGGTTTCGACCAACGCATGGAGGGCATCTTCAGACAGGTTATCGGCCAGCCCGTCATAGCCTTTAACTAGCTCCCCGTCGAACAGCTTGGCAAAATAAGTCTGCCGGATGTTGGCATCTAACGAAAATAAATTCGCAGTATGGGCAATTTGTGCTTGGGCATTGGCAAGCAATTGTTCAAAAACCATCAGGTAGGCTTTCAATTGCTTGGCTTGGGCTTTACGTTCTGCCGAAGCTTGGCTGGGCAAACCTTCAGGGCCTACGCCGTAGGCCGCTGGTAAGCCGTATTGCAGTGGAAAATAAGCTTCGGGATCGCGGTATGTGCCGCTAGGGATAGGCAAGTCAATTTCGCCGGTATTTTTGATTTTGGGGCGTTCAGTTTGCCCGCGCAATTGCACTAGCGTGTCGTTGGCCTCATCCTTTCTGGGCAGGAAGGGCAAACCGTTTTTGAAAAATAAAAACCGTGACAATGTCCGATGCAGCCGCGGTTGGTGTAGGGGGCTAATATATAACAACCATGCCGCACTGATACGGTTGCCATCAAATTTTGCCGCACCGTTTTCCGTCCAGGCCGGGTCGGCAGAACCTTTGACAAGATTGCCTTCGGCGTCGTATTTGCTGAGCAGCAAATTGTTGACGGCGATAATGCCTTTGATGTCCATCAAGCTATTGATGATGTCCGAAGTCCGCAAGACCGGCTTTAAACTGGCGGCTTGTAAATCATCGGCCTTGATGAAACCGCTGCTCAATTTCGGGCCGTTGAATATGCCTTCCACTGGCATTTTAGCGGCCAGCAATTCCGACAAGCTATAAAACGGCACGGGCGGGGCCAGGTAGTTTTCTATCGCCAACCAAACCTCGGCCTGGACACGCTCGATGTCGGCATCCGCCGCCACTTCGATGTCAGCACAAACCGTGACTTCTTCAATGTCGACAATTTTGACCCGGCAATAATCTTCCGCCAGATTACGGTGCTGTTGCAACACCGCTTTGGCTTGGTTAATCCCGTGTTCGGCTTTTTGAAGCTTATGCTGGTAATGTTGGATAAAACCGGCGGTACCGGCATTGCCAAAGCGATCCAGTAGCGCAGCCAGGGTTGTTTGGGCTTTGGCGGCACTATCGCCGCTGATCCGCAACGCCACATTTTCGATGGCAAATTGCCCGCCGCCAGGCGACAGCCCGACCACAAAATCCAGGTAAAAAACCGTGCGCCAGTGGTCACGTAAATATTGGTCGCGTTTGGCTTCACGCCCAACGTCTGTCAATGCCGCAAACTCCGGATCGGCCAATAAATTGTACTGTTTAGTGGCGCTGAACCGGCTGACCCCGACGTTGCCGATGCGGGTTTGGTCATTAAGAAACAGCCGCCAATATTGCAGGTTTGCCAACCGCCAATCGGGGAAACGTAATTCTAGCAGCACCGGATGGGGGTTCCCGTCAGCATCAAACTCGGTGAAAGTTTGGCTGATTTTGCGGTCGTTTAAATCGCCTAATTCGGGGTCGGTTTCCAGTTCCAATAAAATGTCGTACAAACCTTGCGGGGCGACTTTGACAGTATCCGTATGGCTTTGCGGGGCTTGGTAGCCCAGTTGTAGCTGCCCGTTTGCGCTCCAAGCATAATAACCGGATTCACACACACATTCCTTGCCAAACACCCAAGCATTGCGGATAGCGTCAAGGTCGATCAATAACTGCCGGAAATCGTCCGGGGTTACAGGATTGACGGTTAAGATGTCACGGGCAGTGAAAAACGCTTGGTTTGGGAAAGGCTGTTGGGGGTTTGCCGATGGCGTTTCCGGCATCAGCAAATCGACAATCGGCCAGCCTAGGCGATAAGCCAGATCCGTGATTGCATAGCACAGGCTTTCGAGGATGGTGATGCCGGGGTCGTGGGTGTTGTAGTCAGTCCATAAGGCACTGCCCATCTCGGCGATAAAGCCAATGCCTTCCCGGCGCAGGCGATAATAATCCTCAGCGGCTTTCAGTTGGGGATTTTTGGGGATGCTGTCGGGTATCTTGCTCATACGGATGCACACGGACAGGTTGCGCTTGGGGCGGTGCCTTGGGCGGGGTTAATAGTCCAGATGTTGTGGTGTCTGGCTGAAACCAACAAGGAAATGGCTTTCGAGCCCGCTATTTCAGCAACGTCGGCATCGGTCATCAGTTCTTCTTGGCTCATGTTGCCGACGCTTTTATAGCTATGGGACAACTTAAAATCAGTCACATAATCAACATACGGTTGTTCTTCAACAAAATTAATCAGCACGGCACGGTAGATTTTGCCGCCAAAACTGGGTTTGCCACCGCCAGAAAAAGCCCACGGCGAGAGGAATTGGGTGATCGCCCCGTCCAATTTATGCTTGTAAAAGGTATCGTCATAGCCATCCAGGAAACGCACCCAAAAATCTACGGTGACTTCTTCAAACACCGGGTTCCTGACATGTAGCTTGATAAAACAGGACAGCCGTTTTTGTAAGAACGCTTCGATTTCAACCAACAATCCCAAGCTGGTGCTAGGCCGCAACGGATCCCGTAAGTTATGTAATTCTTGGTTGGGGATGGTCACCACGGTGACATGTCCGGGCGCAAGTTCTTGGTAAATGCCCGTGCCATCAGGGCCAGGTTCGTAACGGGTATGGTTCAGGCATTTGGCCTGATAAATTTGCGGGAACGCGTCCAACAGCAAATGTTCATAGTCCCAAAGCGCGATAGCCCTGTCTTTATGCCGCAAGCGCTCACTGACACGGGTATAAAATGCGTTGGGCTCTTCCTGGCCTTTACCGCCGAAGCTTGGAAACGGCTGGCTGACGCTTTTGACGGCGGCATCGGGTTGTGCCAATTTGCTGATAGTGCCAGCCTCCAGCGGTTTGGCCGAAAATGCCGGATCATTGGCCTGGTTTTTGAAGGTGGCGGCAAACCCTTGTGCCGCCACCATCTGCAACCGGCACACCGCGTCGCTACGGTCGGCTACGGCGGCTTTTAGCCAATGCTGCCCCGTAGGCAACAAAGTGTTGGTTGATGTGGCATCATCTGGCACGGCAAAAGTGATAATGCCGGAATTTAACAACCCGCCAGTACCGTCTTCAACCGTGTATTCGTCAAAACTTTGCCATTCGTTGTTGCCGAGATAACTCCAGTGCAGATGTGGCCTTGGTTTTTCAACTAACGGGTTGGCCGTGCCGTCGGCTATTTTGAAATACAGGGCCAGATTTTGGGCGGGCTTAAGGCCAGTGACGCCAATGTAGAATTCGGCCTCGCTTTCGTTATTACCATCTTGCCAATTAAACTGGGGCAGCAGGTAGGTTTTGTTTGGCTCCACTGTTTGTTGGGTTTGGCCAAAAGGCCCCAAGTGGAAATAACACATTGGGCTGGTGCTTCCCTGGCCGCCTATGCCCAACACTTGCCCGGCGGTGTAACTGACAGAAACGGCGTTGATGACGGGATCTTGGGGAACAGGCGTCGGGTTTGTCCCGGAAGCCGGTGTCTTCGATTGGGCAATCAGGTAAGTTCTAAGCGCCGCTAAATAGTCCGCTTGTCCGAGACCATCCGATAACGTTATGCGCAGATAACCTTGGCGGGAATTAATGTTGTAAAACTCATCTCCAGGCATTTTCTGGGTATCGGAAAATGCCTGGTTGAACCCATTAATGCTGTTTAGCTCGTAACTGCCATCAGCGCCCAAAAACGTGCTGTTTGACGTTGGGTAAGCGCTCCAATCCCCTTCGGCCAGAAATGACAAATTGACTGCGGGTGAAGTGCCATAAGCCACCGCCTTTGTTTGCCACTGGATATTTAACAGGAAAGACGAGCATTGCTTATGGAACGCCTCGTTTGAACCAAGAATTAAGCTACTGCCCTTTTTAGGTAAGGCGCCAAAAGGCTGGAAAGGTTTGGACGCATCAATAGCCCCAAAATCATTCGATAGGGCGAGTGGCTTTAACCCGATAACATTGACGGTTAGGCCAATTTTCTTGATCTTTGAATTTCGGAACCGGTGGTAAATGTACGGATGGTCAGTGTGCAGGATTTTAACTAACAGCACGGGCAAATCCGTATCAAACCCGTAACCATGTTTTTTTATGTCATAAGGGGTGATGGCGGGTTTTCCACCCGCCAATTCGATAATCAGTTCCAGTTTTTCACCATCGTCGTTTGCTTCCAAAGTCACTGTCTTGGCGGGCAGTTCTAACCAACCCCCAGGCGAACTGAGCAAGCAAGTCAACTCCGTCACTAAATTTATGGGGGAAGCGGTGTCGGAACCGCCCAATGATAACGTCAAGGTTATCGTCCGAGTGCCTCCTGACAGCCATAAATAGTGGGAGGCAACGGCAAAACCAAGCTCGGCTTTGGGCATTTTGATACCGGACAATTTGCCGTCAAGGTAAGCTTTATTAAAAAAAGGATGCCAAGATTGGTCGACTGAGGTTAATGCCGGGCCTAAGCCATCATCAGAATTGGCAACCGGCGATGCGTAAATCCGGTTGCTGTCCTCGCTACCCGCAGAGCTTGGGCTTTGTATTTTTTCATCGTTATGCCGGTAGATGCTCTTCAAGCTAGTGACTTTCGCCTGATTGGCAACAAGATCCCGGTCATTGGCAAAAAATGCATCCCTATTTAGCGCATCTTTACCGGCTTTAAACAACTCGCCTTGTTTAAATTCATGGCTCCCGGCCTGTTTGGCCAATTCCACCAGCAAATGGGCATGTCCAGGTTCCGCCGGTTTTTCTTTTAGGCGCAAGACGTCCCGGTAATAAAAATCCAAGTGCCGCCCGGTCAGCGTGTTGGCTTCGGTACGGACATGATCGAACAACCTTAAGAACGACAGCAGCAGGGCATAATGGGGTTCGTGGTCGTCACGTCCGGTCAACGCTTGCTGTAATGACTGTTTGGCTTCGGCAATGATGCGGGCGTACACTTTTAGGAACTGGGCGAAAACACCCGTAAATAGATTATGGGTGGCGATGTGGTTGGTCTGGGTAAACAGGTTGGGAGAACCGCCATAAACTGAAGCATCGCCCGTGATACCGGCTAAATAGCTCGCCCAAGCGATGCCGTTGCTCCAGTCGGTGGATAAGCCCTCCGATTGCACGGAAGCAAACGGGACGGGGGCGCCCCCTAAAATAGGGGTGGAATAAACCGCATGGGTGTCGATAAGCCCCAGCGCTTTCCCCCCTTCAAAATAGGCAATGAGCCGCCCAAAACCACTGGCCAGTTGGTTTTTAATCAAATTCTGCAAGGTTGCTTTTAACGGAATCCCGTTAGGCAGTTGTTCTTTTAACTCATCCAAATGCAAGGCCAGCGTGGCGATAGCACTGAACAAATAGCCCAGATGATATTTTAATTGGCTTTCTTGGATGCTAGTGTCATTACGGCGGTCATTCAAAAAATCAAACGATGCCTTAAGGTTGCTTTTGTAATCCTCAACGTCCTGGGTCGCCGCAACGGCCAGTTGCACTACGGCATCCGCACTGAAAAACTTCGTCCAATAGACGGTCGCCGAATTATCAATGCGCTCAAATTTCAGATGCCCCGCATAAGCTTTGGCAAAGACCAGCGCATGTTCAAGCCTACGCTCGTCGATTGGCGAGTAACCGAGGTCTAATCCGGCAGGAGAGCGGCTATCCTGGTTAGTGCCTTCATGGATCAACCTTAAAGGGTCAGTGTTTTGTTTGCAATCGCTCGAATTTGCCATAATCAAACACCATCAGGTAACAGGTTGACGGTTGTGGTGAGATTAATGTCCGTACCTTCTTGTTTATAGTAAGGGTAGACAAAATTGAATCTGGAATTGGTGGCCTTTACCCGATAAACCACCTCAATCAGAACAATCCCTTCCAAGCCGCGGTTCTCATACAGTTGCACCTTTTCCAGTTGGATGCGCGGCTCGTGGTACAAAATCGCGGACTCCACCTTATCCGCCATTAGGGTTTTCATGCGCGTATCTAGGCTTTCAAATACCAATTCGTCCAAATTGCAGCCGTATTGCGGCAACATGACGCGTTCGCCCTGTCGGGTGCTGAGCAAAATTTCCAGGCTGGAAACAATATCGGCTTCCTCTTCCAGCATCACAATGCCGCCCGTGCTGAAATTGAAAGCAGGAGGGAACGACCAGCCTCGACCTAAAAACGGACTGCCCATATTAGCCACCGATTAGCACGGTTAACGCGCCAGGTGGCATGATTGCGCCACCTCCTGCGCTTAGGTCGCCAATTCTGGCTGCGGGCATGCCACCGATCAGGACAGTCGCCGAGCCTTTGATAATCGCGTCAAGCCCACAACTATCACCCATCCGCGCCGCCGGTAAACCGGCGATTAAAACCGTGGGCGCACCGGGTGGAATGATCGGTGTGGGTACGCCTAGGGTTGCCGTGCTGACAATCAAATCGGTCACGCGTGCAGCAGGTAGCATTTTGAAACCTCCCCCGTTAGTTAATTTGCACCATGCCACCTTGGATCACCACGGTGGCACTGCCTTTTATGGTGGTACTGGCACCGGAAACTTCGGCGCTACCGCCGCCCGAAGCCTTAAAGGCGGCTTGGGCTTTAAATTCGATGTTAGTCCCTTCAATTTTTACGTCTTTCCCGGCTTTTAAGGTCAAGTCCTTGCTGCTTTCAATTTTGATCCCGCTGTCGTCCATGATGATTTTGTTGCCGTTCTGGTCTTGGAGCGTAATGCCTTTGTCTTCTTCGGAAAGCACCAGTTTGTTGCCGCCTGGAGTTTCTAAAATGACGGCCTTTTTTTCGTCATCAAAGGTAAATTTCATTTTTTCCCGGCTGACATAGCCTTTCCGGTGATTGTTGTCTTGGGCGGGTTCGGGTGAAGGTTTGGCGCTACTGTGGCACATCCCCAAGATGACGGGGTGACGGGGGTCGTCGTTTAGAAAACCGACAACGGCTTCATCCCCGATTTCAGGCCGGAAAAATGTGCCGCGGCCTTTACCGGCATCTAGGGTTGCCACACGCGCCCAGATGCCTTCTTCTGAAGGGCTGATTAACGGCAACCTGACTTTAATGCGGTCTTCGCCTTCGGGATCGTTTTCCAATACGGTCACAACACCGATCTGGAGGCCACCCACCGCAGGCAACAAGCCAGCGGCAGGCAGAGGGCGGAGTTGGTAAGTTTCGGCAAACAGCTGCGGGTTCAAACCAAATTGGACATCCGTTTCCCAGTTGCCGTTGGCGAAGGTCTGGCGCACCCCGGAAACATACACCGTGCCTTCAAAACGTTCGCCAATGCCCGTCAGTTCGATGACATCACCGGGCATGACCCCCGAAAAACCCTGGAATTTGGCGCGGCCACGCACTTTTGCCAAGCGTTCTTTCAGTAACCGCGCATCGGCCCACGCTTGCAACTCCGGTTGGCTGATTTTGCCGGCATGCCTAAGCTCATAGGGATCATTGCCGAGGACTTTGGCCAAATCGTCCGCGCTAAGGTTGCCGTTGTTGGTCGTTGCCGGTTCTTTGGCGTCAGTTTCCGTGACCTTCTGGTCGCTTGCATTCCAGGTGCTGGCCTTAATGCCTTGGCTCTGCCAGCGGGCGTCCATCTCCGCATCCAGTTCCAGCAAGGTGGAGCCAAATTTGACGGCAACAACCGGGGCCGAACCCGTTACCGGAGCAGCCACGATGACTTTACCGTCTTTGACATTGACGACCTGGCCGTTGGCTTCGGCCCGGCAAACCAAAAAATCCCAATCGCTAGCATCATATTGGACGACTTCTTTTAATGCCGGTTGGGTGGTGGCCACGTCTTTTTGCAGACCATGGCGGCCAATGATTTCATCCATGATGTCGCTGTCTTTCTTGTCGCTGTAATAGCGGCTTTTCAGGCTACCCGTCATTTTGACCGCTTCATCCTTGCACTCAATGATAAGCTGGCTGCCGTCCTTACGGATCTTGACCGAGTGTTTGACGATGAGGCCTTTAAACACCGGATCGTTTTGTGAACGGTAGCCAAGCTGGATTTCAATCTTTTTGCCGGGGATAAAATGCCCGGTGTTGCTGGCGGCAAATGTGGCTTTCGAGGCCTCCCCGTCTTGCAATTGGATAGTCGCCGTCGGAATCCGGTTTAATTCATGCGCAACGGAGATGGCCAGCACATGGAATTCACCGGAAATTTCAGCCCCGTCAATTAAGATTGCCGCCGTACAAACATCTGGCGTCGCAGGGGTGGGGATGGTGGATTCGTTGCTGGCCATAATCACGAGGTTTTATCTAAAGGTGGAAAACGCAATGCCGTTCCGGGGCGTAACAAACGGAAATTCCCCAATTTATTGATGTCGGCGACTTGCAGGTAATATCTGGGATCACCATATATCCGTAGGCACAGCAAGGGCAAGGTGTCCCCCGCCTTGACTTTATGGATGTGGGTCAAGTCGGGGGAAGATTTATTTTCTTTAGCCGCGCGTTTTTGTTCCTCGATACTGCTTTTAAACTTAACCTTGGCCATTGCCCTGATCGGGGTGCCATCAGCCTTAAACATTTTGTAGGTGATGCCAAGCTCGGTGACCCTGCCTTTGAAAATCGAATTTTCTCCCCAAACCAACTTAAAGTGACGGGGCTCATGGGCATCGCCCTGGTAGCCGACCAATACTTGTTTGAATTTCTTGAGGTCATCCGCTATGGAGTCCCTGGGGTTGCCGTCTATGATGCCCGTGTTGTCAAACAAAAATTCAAAGCTGATTTCCTCCGGTGCCGTGTATTCATATTTCAATTGCTTGCCGCTAGTGCCATGCCCTTGACCGGATTCGGAAAATTTGAGCTTGTATTCTTGGGTATAGGTTTCGGGGTTGATTAATGCCTCAAAAAAATCATCGGCATCCTGTTTGCCGCCAGATTCCGCTTTTTTGGAATCGGAGAACGCCAAGATCAGCATTTTTTCAAATTTGCCGTTGTCAGCCATCATCGCTCCATTTTATTTTGCAGGATTTGCAGCACCTGTTCGACGCACTCGGCAACGATAGCTTCTTTATCGTCATGGCCAGGTGCGCCACCGGAGCCAGTTTTGCCACTGTCCGGTTGCCTGTTGGGTTGCGGCGTGGTCACCGATACGCGGATATGCAATTCTTTAATTTCAATCGGCATATCCACACCCAAAATCGCCCTGACAGCCCATCACGCGCCTTCCTTGACGCTGAAATAACGGTAGGCCAGTTCTAGCGTTTCAATAACAATGGCACTTTCATTGGCGTTTAAGTCGCTGACCGACCATTTTTTGGGGATGGCATTAACGACATTCCAAGTCCGCAAGGGCTGGCCTTTTTCATTCATTAAGATCACGCTGATATCAGCCGGCTGGAAGATACGGTCCTGAAACGCATCCAGGAACCACTTGATGATTGTTTTATCCTTCAAGTTAGTGAGCATGCCGCGTTTCAACACCATATCGGCATATTTAGTGCGCACCGGCAGTTTATGTTCAAAACGATTTTCGCCACCTTCCTTGAAGCTCTCGTACTCGTATTCAACAGACAACCCCGACACGGTCTGAAAGCGCAGGTCGTTTTTGTCTTTGCTGACGCCGTTAAAGTTGACTTGGTAATAAAACCCAAACGGCGGGTAGTAATCAATCGTTTGCCCGGACATAGCTTTAGCCGCTTAGATTTTCATCAACTTAAGGCCTTCGTGCGCCACTTCGATGCTTTCCACAGCAATTTCGTTGGCATCGGACTTAAAGTCTGGCGCAGTCACTTTCACCGGGAAACAACGGGTCGCCGACCACGCCGCGACCGGCACATGTTTTTCATTAAGCAAACGGATAGTCAAGTCACGCCGGCCATTGACGCGGTCATTGGCAACATCTTCCAGCCAGGTGTTAAAGTCGAAGTCACCCTCAAATTTGCCCCGTTTCAGGGTGATATTGTTGTTTTTGACCATGCCCGGCATGCTAATTTTATTGAAATCCTTGCTGTCGCTATGCCGGTATTCGATTTTTTCCCGCTCCATCACCAAGCCGGTGACTTCGGTGAAGCTGATTTTTGCGCCGCCCCAGTCGACCTGAAAATGAAATCGGGGAATTGGATATTCTTGTGCCATGATGTTTATCCTTTCGTTAGGTTGAAGTGGAGGGTTAGCTTAAGACGCTATCAGGATTCCGCCATTTTGTGGGAGAACCGGAGGATGATGAACTCAGCCGGACGGACGACCGCCATGCCGATTTCAATCACCATCCGGCCTTCTAGGATATCCAGTGGGGTCATGGTTTTGCCTAGACCGACCGCCACATAAAAAGCATGTTCGGGTTTAATGCCCTGTAATGCACCTTGACGCCACTGGACCGAAAGGAAGTTTTCAATCATCGCCTGCACCCGCACCCAAGTATTGGCATCATTGGGTTCAAAGACAAATTGCCCAGTGGCTTTTTTGATAGATTCCTCGGCAAAAATAAAAAATCGTCTGACATTGACATAACGCCATTCGTTATCGTTACCGGCTAGTGTCCGGGCACCCCAAACCAGCGTGCCTTTGCCAATGAAAGGCCGGATGGCGTTGACGGATTTGCCCGCCGTCGGATCGACATTCATTTGGTCTTGCTCGACATTGGAAAATTCGATGGTCGGTTTGATCACTGCGTTGACGCTGACATTGGCCGGGGCTTTCCAAACGCCGCGGCTGTTATCGACAGCGGCGTAAATGCCCGCCATTGTGGAACTGGGCGGCAATATGCACGGGAGTTCTCGGATCGCGGCTTTGGCCAATTCGTAACGGTTGTTTTGGGTTTCCTGTAGCGTATTCAGTTTGACGGCATTAGCACCGTTAAAACTGACATCGATTTGGGCTTCGACAACCGTATAGTCCAGGACAGTCTCCAAATTGGGCGCATACGCAGCCCCATATTTGAGGTTGTTGGCGCCAATCCCGTCGTCGCGGAAATTGCCGACCACATCCAAAAGATTGGCATCCGCGTCGGACAAGGAAAGGTCGTCACCATGCACATCCATGATGACAAAACGGTCTTTCAGTTTTTCGCATTGGGCGAGGGCAAGGTCATGTAAGGCCTTGAAATCGGCAATACCATGTAGGAACTGGGCCTCCGGAAATACGATTAGGGTCGGTTCGTCAGCTTTTACCAATGCGTCTAAGCCGGCTTCCAATTCCTTTTCGACCAGTGCGGTACCAAGCGCCTTATAAGCGCCTACCGAGACGATGTGGCAAGGCCCGCCGCCGTTGGCAAAAAACATTTGCAAGGCGTAATACATAATGTGCTTGGAACGGTCGGCATCAGCCAACGCAGCTGAAGTTACGAGCTGGGTATTGCCGTTGGCATCTTGGCTTTCGGTGATACTGACAACAATTTTTGTTTCGGGCTGGGGGCCACCGAAATATTTTTCGTATTCGACCAAGGACGCAATGCGCTTAGGCTTCAAGTTCAAATCATTGGCATCTTTCTCTTGGGCCTTTGCGGTATAACCAATAAAAGCGGGGATTGCGGTTTCTACGGGAGCTATCGAAGGCGGAAATTTGGGTATTTCTTCGATATAAACGCCAGGGGTCTTATAACTTGTTGCCATACTGTTCACCGTTTAGTTTGCATTGTGGATTACTCAAAGATTTCTGAAACTAGCCCAGTCACTTTGGCTTTGCTTGGGTCGCTGTTGTCGAGCATGGCTTTCACCAAGCTGGCCGACGGTTTTCGTTTTTTGTTAGGGGTGGGGCTGGCATTGCCATAAAAAGTCAATGGCAACACCGGTCCCGCTTTTTTAAGGTCGATTTTTCCATTAGGCTTGCCTTCGGCTTTATCAAAATAAAGCCAATAAGTTGAACGGTTCCGAAAGCGAAGCTGGAAAATGGGGAAGGCCGCCTTTGCCATACCATCATCCCCGACCAAACTAAAGTCCTTGTCGTCATCCCGAACTGGCGCCAAACGGACTAAGGCAAATATATCGCTAGGCCTATCCTCCGCCAACTCGATGCCACGCTCGGGTACGCCAGGCAATCCAACAGGTGGCACGATGGCGGGTATATCACCTTGGTGGATAAACGCTGGCAGGTTCGTCGCTTTGGGATTGATTTGTTGTGCGTTCGGATTGGGTGCGTCACTGGTCAATTGCATCAAGGCACCGCCAACGATAACCAAGGACTCAACCGTGTCGTTTGCGCTGCGCACCAAATATTTGCTGGATAAAAACAGCGTTTTTTTACTTCCTGTTCCGCGTGCGGCACCTGTCCGGTTAGAAAAGACAAAGACGTTGGTTTTGTACCGATAAGTTCTTTTTTCATGTGGATGGTAAAAATCGAAGATTTTTTGGGGCGGCAATGTCAGGGAGGTGTAGTTGAAAAAGCTGGCATCGGCCACTGAAATTGCAAATTCGAATATCACGTCGCTCGGAATAACCCGCCCTTTTGGCACAACCACCACAAAACCCAGGGCAGTATCTTTGTAAATACCGCCTAACGCCGCCAACAAATTAAGCGTCGCCGCGGTAGGGTGTACAGTCAGGGACGTGCGCCTGTCATAATTTTTTAGGCGTTGCTCACGGGTGGGGGTATCTTCAGGGAGATTTAAAGCGGTTTTCTCGCCAGCATCTTTAGGCAATTCGTCAAACAAAACGCTGCCTTCATCCAGCCAGTAATGATGTAAAAGCCGCACTTCAAAAAGCGGTTGGTAGGCGCTTCCGACACGTTCGCTCATCTGCTTGCCACCAAAGGTTGCTGGTAAAAATCGCTGACAATTTCATTAATCAGCGTGCTTTCGCTTTGTATCGTGCTAAATTTGAAGTCGAGCATACGCATCATGTACACCGCAAATGGATATTGCTTGCCCCCTAACGTGCCCCACAGATGGTTCACTTCTTCCATGGATGGGGAGTACAAATCAAAAACCAGCTTAAATTCCACCAACCGGTCTAACGCATTGACTGGGGCTTTGTTGCTGATTGAGACGGGAGCCACCGTATCTTGGGTGAACACATTATGGAACTGAAAAAAGCGGATGGCCCTTGACAACATCAGCAGCCCGTTGCCATAGCTACTGTGGGTGGCAGAAAGAAGGATCTGAAAATTTAGGTAGATGGGCTGGTTTTCGTAAACCGCCGTTAATTTGATGTCGTTACGGGTGTAATTAGGTAGGTTTTTGAGGGCTTTTTCTTCTTTGATGTTCACCAGGGACAAATTGAGCATTTCCCTCAGCTTACTGTCCTGCCCAGTCAAAATTTCCCCGACATTGGCCAATTGGGCTTGGGTTCCCCCATTAGCACCGTAAGCAGCAGCCAGATGGGCATCAAGTTCATTAATGACTATCGTCAAGGCATGGGAAATCATGACGGGATCCTGTGTTCAATGTTAGTGGTTCTGTCGCAAATATCTTAAAGGGCCAAACTGCCGGCCCTAAAAAGTTGCGTAACACTAACATTCAAGGCGCACCAAAAGTATTAACTATTACCTACAAAAAGGTGACTATTCCACCACCCCTGAAAGCGATTGTTTTTTATGATTTTTTTGGTAATTTGTTGGGAAAGGTTTTTATGATTTTTGGGGTTTTATTTTAAAAATGTGCGATTCCACCCAAAATCGCCGCCTTCCCGGCTATGGCATAAGCACAAAGATCACAGAAGGAACCTATCCGGCAGGATGGCAGGACAAGGTGGTGAGGCAGGAATTTCCGGCGCGGGCCTAAAAATGGCATTTGCTTCTTGGGCGCGTTCCCTTGCGGGGCATCGGGCGAGTTGCCGGAATCTGGACTGGAACAAAGTCCAAGCGCTACGGCAAGTAACCCTAAACAGTAAGCGCATAGGTTGCCAGTGCCGGACAAATAGGATGAAGAGGCCACGGCAATAAAGGCCAAAAGCTGCGGGTTGGGCTGGGCGGGCAATCGTCAGCGTCCCATGCCGGGGTTGGAAAAGAAAATATGGGGCACATCCATGTGGCCTAGGTTCGGCAATCCACGCCGGAAAGGCTGCTCCACAAGTTAAGCGTGCCTTTCCTGTGCCGATTTAGAGGGGGGAGCCCGTCAGATGACTTGGTCTTTTTTCATCATCATACGGATGCCGCGTATCGCTTGGCGGGTGCGGTGTTCGTTTTCTATCAGGCCAAACCGGACATGGTCGTCGCCGTATTGGCCAAACCCTATACCCGGCGCGACGGCGACCTTGGCTTCCAGCAACAATTTTTTGGAAAATTCCAACGACCCCATCGCCTGATAGGCTTCAGGGATTTTCGCCCAAACGAACATCGTCGCCTTGGGTTTTTCCACAGGCCAACCCGCAGCCGTCAAACCATCACACAAGACATCGCGGCGTTTGCGGTACATTTCGGAGATTTCCGCGACACAATCTTGCGGGCCTTCCAGCGCGGCAATCGCGGCGATTTGGATCGGCGTGAACGTGCCATAATCCAGGTAAGATTTGATCCGCGCCAAGGCCGACACCAATTCCTTATTGCCACACATAAACCCGACCCGCCAGCCCGGCATGTTATAGCTTTTGGACATGGAGAAAAATTCCACGGCAATATCCTTCGCACCCTCGATTTGCAGGATAGATGGGGGTTTATAGCCATCAAAAGCAATATCGACATAGGCAATATCATGCACCACCCAGATATTGTGCTCTTTCGCCAAGGCGATGATTTTCTCAAAAAAGTCCAGCTCCACGCATTGCGCGGTCGGGTTGCCGGGGAAATTGATGATCAACATTTTCGGCTTGGGCCAGCTATCAATGATGGCTTTGTGCAACTCATCAAAAAAATCCACGCCAGGGATCAACGGGACATGGCGCAAATCCGCACCCGCAATCACCACGCCGTAAGGATGGATGGGGTACGCGGGGTTAGGGACTAGCACGACATCGCCCGGGCCCAAAGTCGCCAAGGCCAAATGCGCCAGACCTTCTTTAGAGCCGATGGTGACGATGGCTTCAGTTTCCGGGTTCAGGTCGACATCGAAGCGGGTCTTATACCAGTTACAAATGGCTTTACGCAGGCGTGGGATACCTTTGGACATGGAATAACGGTGCGTGTCTTCCCGCTGCGCCGCTTCAATCATTTTGTCGACGATGTGCTTAGGGGTCGGTTGGTCAGGGTTTCCCATCCCAAAATCAATAATATCCTCACCCGCCGCTCGCGCCTTGGCTTTCAGCTCGTTGACAATATTAAAAACATAGGGGGGCAAGCGACTTATTCTTTGAAATTGTTCCATTTACAGCTCTTGGGCAACCAGGGTGTGAGTAATGTTAAAAAAGCTATCTAAGGTACTGTTCTGACAAGCTGCTGTCAAATAATAGACAAGTTATTTCAATTAAATTGGCTTTAGGCATTATGGCAAAACACATTTAGGCCAAATGGCTTTTACCGCAGTGCCAATTTTATCGGACGCCGCAGTATTGTCGGCCGACATTTAAGCGTTCAATGTGATCGAAGACGTAAGGAAAGGATTGCCAGTCAAGCACCAACAACCCTGTCAGCCACGGGCGGCCAGCCCTTTGGCTTGCGGATCATGAATATTCAACCTCTTACGGCCGCCCCCGTCTTGGGTTGTGGAAGGCGGCCATTATTTGCTTCCCTGACCCTGTAAGCGTTGCATCGTACGTTCTACCTCATCAACATTACCCAAAATAATCAGGCAAGTATATTGATAAATTTTGGGTAGCACATTTTTTTCCCTAAAAACACAATTCCATTTATTGACGTCGGGAAAACTGAACCGCCCATAACCAACCCCGTTTTGCGGCAATTGGTTTGAGTAAACCCCCATTGCATAATTTCTATCCTGGGTAGCGAGAATGACAGGCAGTGATTGTTCCCCCTTATGGTTACCGGCACTGGTTTCCGTGCCGGTCACAGGATCATAAAAAAGCGCCAAGGAAAACTCTTTAGGCATGTAGCCGGTAGAAGCTTCAAAGGTGCCCGCTGAAAAATGGGTTGGCACATGAAAACTCACTTTATGCTCAATGACGTTCCCAAATTTGGGTATCCCCACAGTAATTTCCTTTTCAAGCAAATGTCCGGATATTTCTGTCGTATTGACCGCCTGGGTAATTTTTTTATGGATGCCACACCCTCCCGGATAGGCTTGCCAGGGCTTTAACCAAAAACCCATGTCCGATAACGTCCAAAGCTGATTGTTTTTCACATAGGCGTCTATTAATTGGCTACTGGTACGCCCCTTAGGATCATGCCCCGCTCCGCCTTCAGTAGGATTAAAACATCCACCATAGCCGTCATATGATGAAGCGCTTTGCAGTAACCGGCCATGATCCCTACGGTCTATATGCTCCTTATTACGAAACACCAAAGAAGACACACCGCCGCCAAATTCGGCGCTGGTACGCAACACAACCTGGGAATCCAACATCGGTACGGTCAATGTCATATCACCTGGTTTAGCATAGCTGGCTGTCCAGCCGCCTATGAAGGTTAATGCGCCTATTAATTGCCAAAATACGGCGTCCCTTTTATAAATCATAAATGTCTCCGCTTCATTATTTAGAAACAATAGCTAGCTGATTGCCAATTTTGGGCAATCAAAACATAGCCTGTAAGGCGCATACGCCGTATTGAAATTCATGTTAGCCTTCAACCATCCGGCGCAACCCCCCTCGCTAATGTGCCGTACAGACCTAATGTCCTTAACTGCTAGCCTGCATTAGTGCGCCCAAATATCATTTCATAGGGCTGCCTGAATCTTAGGCTCCCCAGCCACCGCCCGCACATGCACTTCCCGCTGCGGCAATGGGATTTCGATATGGTGTTCCCGCAAAGTGCGTTCCAAACGCAGATGCAGCTCATGGATGACTTGTAGACGGTGGGACATTTCGCTGACGAACACGCGGATCGAAAAATTCAACGCGCTATCGCCAAAACCGCTTAACAACACGACGGGCTCAGGATCGGGAAGCACAAATGGCGTAGCTTTTACGGTTTCCAGCATGAGCTTATGCACCAACTCAAGATCTGAACCGTAAGCGATGCCCACGGGGATCACCACGCGGGTGATGGCGTCGCTTAAGGTCCAATTGACCAATTGGTTGGTGATGAACGTCTTGTTGGGCACGATCAGCTCTTTTTGGTCCCAATCCATAATGGTCGTCGCCCGCATTTGGATACGGCTGACTTTACCCGTGACATCGCCAATCGTCACCGTGTCGCCGACACGGATAGGCCGCTCGAACAGCAGGATAATGCCCGACACCAGATTGGCGAATATTTCCTGCAAGCCGAAACCCAAACCCACGCTGAGCGCCGCCACCAGCCATTGCACTTGTGTCCAACTGCCACCCAGTTCATTGGCGACACAAAGGAAGCCGATCGAAATCAGCAAGTATTTGGCAAGCTTATTGATCGCGTAACGGCTCCCCGGCTCTATGGTCAAATGGCGGAACAGTAAAATTTCCATAAGGCCGGAAAAATTCAGCACCGAGACAATGGTAAGGAAGACGTACACCCCCGCCAGCAATAAATTGGTCAGGGTCACGGGTTCCATGACCTCTTCCTTGTCCACGGTGACCTGATGCTTCCAAAGCTCGATATGGTCAAGGAAGGAAAATGCCGGAAAAATATCCTTCCAAATCAGCCAAATGCCAATGATCAAGGTCAAGCTAACCGACACATTCAAAAGGTTGATCGTTTGCGCATTGATTTTTGGAATATCCAACAACGGGTCTTCCAGTGGCACAACAGGGTCTTCACCAGCCACCACAACTGGTTTTTCAGGAAGGGCCGCCGCTTTGAATTTTTGCCGGTTATTTTCTATCGCCAGTTGCCGGTTGACCAACGTCAACCAGCGGATGACGATTTCATGCACCACGACAATGACAAACACCAGCCGCAAGGTAATGATGAGTTGCTGTTGTAATTCCAAGGCACTCAAGTAATAACCCGCCACCGCAAAACCGATAATGGTTAATGGCAATGAAATGGCCGCCGGATACCAAACATAGCGCGACTGGTTTAACCAACCTTGCGGATTAGCGGCAATGGCATATTTTAACAGCCCTTGGTTGGGATGGAGGACGGTGCGGAAAAACCAAGCCAATGCCAACATGCTAAGGACCAAGGCCAGCCTACCGACATTATCGCTATATAACGCCACGCCGGACGCGCTGGTGCTAGTGATCAGGAACACACTGGGTACGGCAATGAAACGTATCCAGGCAATTTGTCGCCGGAACAAACTGGCGGTGTCTTGTTGCCATTGGAAATGTTTCCCCGCAATCCCTGCGGGCGCAAACAAACGGTAAAAAAATTGCAGGAAAAAAAGCGGGATGGCGGCGCTTTGCAAACCCGCGCCAATGGCTTTGCTAAACTCGTCAAGGTTCAAGGTATGGCTTAAAAACCAACCCCAGTAGAACAGCAGCAAGGGCAAGGGCAAAACCAGCAACAGCAAATATCCTAAGGCCTTGACCGTATAACAAAAATGGTCGCTATAAAAATTGCCGACTTGTTCGGAAATTTCCGTCAAATGTAATTTGCACCAACGCCTGCTTGACACCAATACCGATAAACTCAATACCGCGGCAAAAGCCAAAAACGGATTGTTAAGCATGGACTTCAAAGTGTCTTTAACGAGGCGGGCCCAATTAAACGGTGACAACAGCCACTGGGTGGCATGGTAAAGCCCCGTGATAAAATCAGCGTTAACCGGCTCCGAGCTAGGCACCCACAGCAGGCGCTCGTCAAGATAAACGGCGAACTTGGTCGCTTGGGCAAGCATTTGCTGGCGGGAAAAATCAAAATCACCCAGCGCCCGCAAATAGGTGTCATCGGCCACCGACAATTTGTTCAGCAACTCCTTTTGGCTGGTCATCAACACCCGCAATTCCGCTTGGATCATCATGCGCTGTTCTTCCGGCATTTGCCGGTCGACTTGAACCCTCATGATTTGCTGTAATTCATGGTCGATATCGGCGAGATTTTTCAGCTTATCTTCAATTTTAAACAGCTCAAGGCTCGTCAGTGCGGTCTCGCTTTGGACGGTTTCCGACTGTTCATCCAGTTGTTTGTCGGTCAGCAAATTGCGGCGCTGCTCCCGCAAAATTTTGCCCAAGGCCGGGCTTAATCCGGCCAGGCTAATTTTTTTTTCGGCGCTTTTAAAATCGCTGTCAATGCCGGCGACTTGCGCATCCAGCTTGGCTTTTTGTTCGTTATAGCTATCAATTTTAGCGGTGGTCGCCTGTAAGTCTTTGCTGAACTGGATGTTTTCGCGGGTCAGGGTCTGGATCACCGGATGTTTGCCGGATAGCGCCTTTTCCGCTTGGCTAAGCGAATCCTGGGCTTCTTTGGCCGCTTGTTGGCGGCGCTCCGCCAACACATTTTCGATGGCGGCAAGCACGGTGGCCGATGCAACTTTTTGCAAGTCCAACAGTTGATACTGGCTTTTCAACACATCGACCCTGACCGAGTTGCTGATGGCCTCAATATCAAGCATCTTCATTTCGGCGGTACGGGCTTCCATCAAGGTTTTTAGATACAGCAGTTCCGCTTCCGACTCCACTTTCAATGCCGTGGCGGCGGGGGTTTCCAGCCTTTTCTGGCTGTTTTCCAAATCTTGCTGGGCAGTGAGGGTTTCCTGACGGATCATTTGCGGGCGGCTGTTTTGCAAGGCCAGTTCGTTTTCCAGTTTTTTCAACTGTTCGTCCTGGTTGCTGGCTTTTTCTTTCTCAATAATCAGCCGCTGCTCCAGCTCTTCGGTCACGATGCCGGAAAAATCTTCCGGTTTTTGTTTGGCTTGTTTCTGTTGCGCTTGCTCTATGTCTTTTTGCAGCTTTTTAATGGTTTCCGGCGCCTGTTTGGCCGCTTGCTTAAAATCCGCCGCCTTGGATTTAAAAATAGCCAGGTTGGCGATATTGTCTTGCGCGGAATGATAAAACTTCAACACCGCGGCCTTGGTTTTTTCATCAAAATCCTGGCGGGCATTGATCGCGTCAATCTTCGTCTGCAGGGCGTCTTTGGTGGTGTCTAAAACCGCCGTCTTTGGCTGGGCGGCATAGGCATCATGGAAACGGACTCCCCCGGCAACCAACATCCAAAGGAAAACAAGCAAAGGCAGCTTTGCATAAAAATCAGTCACACGGTTATTCATCTGTTTTATCGGGTAAGGCAGGAAGTGTTGCAATATAACTTATTGAACCCCAAAGCATACCGGGCCCACGAAGTTAGGTTAGGGAGAATAGCCGCAACGGGTGGCCACATTAGGTTAGCTGGCTTTAGGGTTTAACAAGCCATCGCCACTAGCCGTAGCCTACTTCCACAGCTGCCAAAATTCAAGGCCTGAAGCGGGCTTTTTAAGCATAACAGTGGCACATCTTACTGCTTTCTTAACGGTTATGCTTTCTAAACGATTATAATAGGCAAAAAACTGACCACCCTATTCATCAGCAGGACATTTTAATGAAGGCAAGCTCACATTTATTGATAATTGGCATATTGACAACTTTAGCCGCTTGCTCAACACAGGAAACAAAACAAGACCTTAACGGCGCAAAAAACGTCGGGCCGCAACAGGCCGCACCGGCAACCCCTGACACCCCACAAGCCTCGGGCCAAAATCCGGCGATGACCCTCACTAAAGCCGGAAAAAAACTAAACTTGGTCAGGATCATGGATGGCGCCGCGTGCAAAAATGACTTTGAAGGCGTAAAAGGCAGTTTCCTGCTCTATGCCGACCCTAGCGATATAGAACGCATCAAACGCGAAAAAGGGGCGAAAATATTCGGTGACTTTGAAGCTAAAATCCAAACTTTCTCCGAGGAAGTGCTCCAACAAGCCGTTAACGCCACCACCTTGGCTGAAGACCCTTTTGCGCTAGGTAAAGATGAAGCCCGTGAAAAACTTGCCCGGCAATTAAGCCTCAATTTCCAAAAGGCGGCAGTGGCGGCAATTGCCAATTTTGAAAAAGAAACCACGCTTTCCATCGACATTGCCGCTTTCCCGCCATCCTTGATATTTTACCAACAAGGCTGTGTGGCTGCGCTGGATGAACCGGATGGAGCTGAAACCACCGGAACCAAGCCTTGAAGGCCCGATTCCGCCAACCTTAATGATTGATTGTAACGCTATAACCCTTACTGATTGCCGTGGCAAGGATTGCCGGAACCAGGTCCGCGTAGCGACCCCAAAAGAGACGGATGACAACGCACTTGCCCAACGCCTACTGTTAAAGGACAACCATCGAATATGAATTCCTCGCTCCCCAAAGAAGAACAGTGCCGCCTATTAAACCAAGCTGCGCTGGATTACCATGAATTCCCCAAACCGGGGAAGATTAGCGTCACGCCGATCAAACAGCTGACCTGCCAGCGGGATTTGTCCCTAGCCTATTCACCGGGCGTGGCGGCCACTTGTGAAAAAATCGTTGAAGACCCGCACAATGTCGCCCGTTTCACCGCACGGGGCAATTTGGTCGCGGTCATCACCAATGGCTCGGCGGTGCTGGGCTTGGGCAATATCGGCCCCCTGGCCGCCAAGCCGGTCATGGAAGGAAAGGCGGTCTTGTTCAAAAAGTTTGCCGGCATTGACGTGTTTGATATTGAAATCAACGAAAGCGACCCCGACAAACTCTGCGACATCATTGCTTCACTGGAGCCGACCTTCGGTGGCATCAACCTCGAAGACATCAAAGCCCCCGAATGTTTTTACATTGAACGCCAATTGCGCGGGCGCATGCACATCCCCGTATTCCATGACGACCAGCATGGCACGGCGATCATCGTCAGCGCAGCCATACTGAACGGCCTGAAAGTGGTCGGCAAAGGCCTCAACCATTGCAAACTGGTGGTTTCCGGGGCGGGCGCGGCGGCGTTGGCGTGTTTGGATTTGCTGGTCGATTTGGGCTTCCCCATTGAAAACATTTTTGTCACCGACTTGGCGGGCGTGGTTTATAAAGGCCGCACCGAACTGATGGACGAGGACAAAGCCCGTTTTGCCCAAGACACCCCGGCACGGACTTTGGCTGAGGTCATCCCCGGCGCGGATGTTTTCTTGGGGCTGTCGGCGGGCGGCGTGTTGAAACCGGACATGGTCAAAAGCATGGCGGACAAGCCCTTGATTATGGCCTTGGCCAACCCGACCCCGGAAATCCTGCCCGAAGAAATCCGTGCCGTGCGGGACGATGCGGTCATCGCCACCGGCCGTTCGGATTACCCTAACCAAGTCAATAATGTCTTGTGTTTCCCATACATTTTCCGCGGGGCTTTGGACTGCGGGGCGACCACCATCACCCGTGAAATGGAAATCGCCACCGTCCACGCCATCGCACAACTGGCGCAAGCCGAACCCTCCGATATCGTCGCCGCGGCTTATGGCACCCAAGACTTGTCATTCGGGGCGCACTACTTGATCCCCCTGCCCTTTGACCCGCGTTTGATGGGCCAAATCGCACCGGCGGTCGCTAGGGCCGCCGCCGAATCCGGCGTCGCCACCCTGCCCATAACGGATATGGACGCTTACACCGAACGTTTGCGGCAATTTGCCTATCACAGCGGCTCGTTCATGCAGCCCGTGTTCCACAAAGCCAAAAAAGCCGACGCCTCACGCAAACGCATCGCGTTTGCCGAAGGTGAAGATGAACGGGTGTTGCGGGCCGTACAAATAATCGTGGACGAGCAACTGGCCGTGCCGACGCTGATAGGCCGCCCCGCCATTGTCCTGCAACAAATCGAGAAACTGGGTTTACGCCTGAGATGCGGTGAGGATTTCCAACTGCTCAACCCTGAGCAAGACGGGCGTTATGAAGCGTTTTGGCGCACTTACCTTGAGCTGACCCGCCGTAAAGGCGTCTCAGAACAATATGCGAAACTGGAAATGCGCCGCCGCAACACCTTGATCGGGGCGATGCTAGTCCATCAAGGCGAAGCGGATGGCCTGATTTGCGGCACATTCGGCACTCCCAGGCTGCACCTGCATTACATTGACCAAGTGCTGGGCAAACGCCCGGGCTGTTCGGTCTATGCCGCGATGAATTATTTGGTTTTGGCTGACCGGCAAATTGTCTTGGTCGACACCCACATCAACGAAAACCCGACTGCCGAACAATTGGCGGAAATCACCTTGCTGGCCGCCGACCAAATGCTGCATTTCGGCCTGATCCCCAGGGTCGCGTTGTTGTCGCACTCCAACTTCGGTACCAGCAACAGCGTTTCCGCCCAAAAAATGCGCAAGGCGTTGGCGATCATCCGTGAGCAAGCCCCGGATCTGGAAGTTGACGGGGAGATGCACGGAGACAAAGCCATCGACTATGACATGCTAAAACGCATCGTCCCCGACACCACTTTAAAAAGTAGCGCCAACTTGCTGGTGTTGCCGACCATTGACGCCGCCAACATTTCCTACAATTTGCTAAAAGCCACTGCCGGTAACGGCATCGCCATTGGCCCCGTACTCTTGGGGTGCGCGAAACCAGTGCATATTTTGACCGCTTCCGCAACCGTACGCAGGATAGTCAACATGACGGCTTTGTGTGTGGTGGATAGTGTTTGTGGGGAGTGAAGGGGAAATTGTCAACGCAGGCCAGCGCCTTTGTCCCTACACCCCCTGCCCTAGCTAATTTTTCAACAACAGATTGCACAAAGCCGGTAACGGCGGCGGGGGCGTCGGTTTCCCGGTGGCGGGTTTTTTGGCTTCTGCCGAAAACCACCAATCAAGCCCGGCATCGCAGCCATCACCTGGCGGCAACGGCTCCTGTGCCACACAATGCCGGTTGCCGGCCGGACATTTCAAACGCACATGGAAATGGTCATCATGCTTCCACCAGGGACGGATTTTCCTCAGCCATTGGTGCGACGCCGTCCGGCGTTGGCATAACTCGCGCTTGACGCTGGGGTTGACAAAAATCCTGTCCACTTCCGGCATAGCCGCGGCAAGTTCCAACACTTTGGCATTCTCCTGCGTCCATTGTGCAGGGTTGATGGTATCGGCATAAGCCAATACGGAAGCCGCACTCCAGGTCTCCCGCTCATTGAGGGTCAAGCTGCGCTTGGCGGCCTGTTGCGACAACAAAAACCAAATATCCACATCCAGGCCTGTCTGATGGCTACGGTGCCCCGTTAACGTCGGCCCGCCACGCGGTTGCCCTAAATCGCCTATCAGCAATGTCCCCAAACCATGGGAAGCCGTGGCTTGGCCTAAATTTTCAATAAAGCGCTTTAAATCCGGGTGGCCATAAAACCGGTTTCTGGACAAACGCATCACCTGATAGCCCATGCCGTCTTTGGGCAAGGAAACCGCGCCGCTCAAACAACCGCCATTATAAGTGCCGATACTTTGCGCCGTGCCGGCAATATTTACGGGCTGCGAAACCTGCGACCATGGATTGGCCAGAATCCCCGTTGGCAACAATAATGCGGCGGCGACCGCCAAGAATTTTATTTTTAACACAGCACCATCCGATAAAAATACATGGAAAAAAGTTGATTTTACACTACTGGGGGCTTCCTTAAGAACCTGTCCAATTGGTAGCGGAACATGGCCATTGTCGTGGCGGGCGCTTGCCCGCTTTTTGATACACCCCCAATCAGGCAAGCAGATGGTAAGCGCCACCAATCGCGTTTGGCATTGCTTAAAATGTGGGTGAACCCCCGCTTTAACCTTAAAGCCAATTCACACCAAAATCTGCGCCTGCAACCGCTTGATCTCATCCCTAACCTTTGCGGCCTGTTCAAATTCCAGGTTTTTGGCGTGCCGGTACATCGCCTCTTCCAGTTGCTTGAGTTTTTTGCCCATTTGCTTAGGCGTCATCACATGGTAATCGGCGGTGATGTCGGCCACTTTGCTAAGCGTTTTGCTTGACGTCCCAGAACCCGGGATAGCCACTTGCAAAATGTCCGTGATGGATTTCAAAATCGTCGCGGGCGTGATGTGGTGTTCGAGGTTGAAGCGGTGCTGTTTTTCGCGGCGGCGTTCGGTTTCTTCTATGGCTTTCGCCATCGAGTTGGTGATCTTGTCGCCGTACAAAATCGCCTTGCCATTGGCGTTGCGGGCGGCGCGGCCTATGGTTTGCACCAGCGACACCACCGAACGCAAGAAACCTTCCTTATCGGCATCGAGTATCGCCACCAACGACACTTCGGGAATATCCAAGCCCTCGCGCAACAAGTTGATACCGACCAGCACATCAAACTGCCCCAACCGCAAGTCACGGATAATCTCGACCCGCTCCACCGTCTCTATATCCGAATGCAAATACCGCACTTTAATATCATGCTCGGCCAAGTATTCGGTCAAATCTTCGGACATACGTTTGGTCAAGGTCGTCACCAGCACCCGCTCTTTCAAGGCGACACGCTTGTTGATTTCCGACAGCAAATCATCCACTTGCGTGGTGGCCGGACGCACTTCGACGATAGGGTCAAGCAATCCGGTTGGCCTGACCACTTGCTCGACAAACACGCCGGAATGCTCCCTTTCATAAACGCTGGGCGTGGCGGACACATAAATGCGCTGCGGCGATTTCGCCTCAAATTCGGCAAACATCAAAGGCCGGTTATCCAACGCCGACGGCAGCCGGAATCCGTATTCCACCAGCGTTTCTTTGCGTGACCGGTCGCCTTTGTACATCGCCCCGATTTGCGGCACGGTGACATGGCTTTCGTCAATAACCAACAGGGCGTTATCAGGCAAATAATCAAACATGGTCGGCGGCGGCTCGCCTGGCGCACTGCCTGACAAATACCGCGAGTAATTTTCTATCCCGGAGCAATAGCCGACTTCCAGGATCATTTCAATATCAAACAAGGTGCGTTGTTCCAAGCGTTGCGCTTCCACCAATTTGTTCGCCGCTTCCAACTGCTGCACCCGCTCTTTCAGCTCGATTTTGATGGCTTCCACCGCCGCCAATAATTGTTCACGCGGTGTCACATAATGGCTTTTCGGATACACCGTGTAGCGGACGATGCGGCTTAAAATCTCGCCCGTCAACGGGTCAAACAACGACAGCCGTTCGATTTCGTTATCGAACAGCTCAATGCGCAAGGCTTCGTTATCCGATTCGGCCGGGAAAATGTCGATCACCTCCCCGCGCGCACGGTAAGTCGCCCGCCGTAACTCGACATCGTTGCGCGTGTACTGCATTTCGGCAAGGCGGCGCAGGATCGTGCGTTGGTCGATCAAATCGCCTTTGACCAAATGCAAGACCATTTGGAAATACGATTCCGGCTCGCCCAAACCATAAATCGCCGACACCGTCGCCACCACGATGGTGTCTTTCCGTTCAATCAGGGCCTTGGTCGCCGACAAGCGCATTTGCTCGATGTGCTCGTTCAAGGACGCGTCTTTGTCGATAAACGTGTCCGACGCGGGGACATAAGCTTCCGGCTGGTAATAGTCGTAATAGGAAACAAAATACTCGACGCTGTTTTCAGGGAAAAACTCCTTCATCTCGCCGTACAATTGCGCCGCCAGCGTTTTGTTCGGTGCCATGATCATCGCCGGACGCTGCACTTCATTGATGACATTGGCGATAGTAAACGTCTTGCCGGAACCGGTCACACCCAGCAAAGTTTGGTGCACTTCGCCATCATTCAAGCCTTCGACCAGTTGCTTAATGGCGGTAGGCTGATCGCCAGCGGGTTGGAAGCGGCTGTGGATTTTGAACGGTTTTTCCATAGGATGACTGGTAAGGATTGGGTTGCGGATATTTGGTGTAAACTTGCGGGAAGACTATAGGCATAAGGAGCAGCCCAGCAGGAACCCGGGACTGCCCGAACCGGCAAGTTCAAAACTGGAAGACAGAAACCTAACAAGCTTCTAAAATCAAAGCTTAACTTCATTTATTATGAGTGCAAACCCCATGAACGACAAAGAAGACTTTCAGATTGAGATGCAGCAGTTACAGCAACAGATACAGGGCTACTTACAAGAACATTGGCGATTTTTTTTGGCGGAAGGCATCTTCTTCATCGTTTTAGGGATAGGGGCGATGGCGATACCCCAATTCTTTACGGAGGCCATTGTCATTTTATTAGGCTGGATTATGTTGTTCGGTGGGATAGCCCATGTTGGCCGGGCATTGGTGTTTTCAGACATGCCCGGTTTTTGGTTATGGCTATTTATGGGCCTTTTGCAGGTTATCGCCGGCTATCTATTTATCACCACGCCCCTCGTCGGCGTTTTAACCATCACCTTGCTGATGACCCTGTTTTTTGCCTTTGAAGGCATTGCCAAAATCTCCCTGGCTTTGTTAATGCGGCCCTTGGCCCACTGGGGATTAATGCTTTTTAGCGGTGCCAGCGCCTTGGTTTTCGCGCTGATCATTATCCTCAGCTGGTCTGAAACAGCCCATTGGCTATTAGGGGTGTTTTTAGGGATCAACATGATTTTTATGGGGTTTTCCTTAGTTAAAATGAGCTGGCATCATAAAGCCAGCTCTTAAAGCCCCGTAATGCAGCCCATCGTCCGGTGCCTACAAAAAAATAGCCCAAACCCACCGGTCCAGGCTATTTTGTGTTGGCCCGATCGCGTCCGCCACCTTTTATAGCCTCGGCCGTCATTTGGCATTCATGCCTAAGGTCAGACTGGGATCATACTGAAAAATAAGTTAAGCAATTGCATCCCAAAAAAAGATAACGGCAACGATGAGGCTATTAATAAGGTTGTGAATCCTACTGCTTGGTATATTTCTTTTTTCATGGCCTTAGCTCCGACAATTCAATAGTATTGGCTACCCGATAAACACTTGAAGCAAGTGCTTACTAAAAATACTAGCGAATCTTATGCCATACCCTGAAACAAAAAATAATTCAATAAAATCAAAAAGTTTTAGATTTCTCAGTTATTAAAAAGTAAGCTGTGGGTACGGCCATATCCTTTTACCAAACCAATTTTGCACAGTTAATACCTTTTTTGCAGGGTAACCGGAACAAGCGGGTGGGCAAATGCCGCTTGTTGTGAGCTATCCTGGCCACCATCAGTGTTGCTTAATCACTGACGTTACGCAGTAACGTCTTTTTATTCCCGTTTGCCGCGCCGAGTACCGCAGATTTTGTAGGGATCAGCCCACAGGGGTGCGGCAGGGAAGCCGCGCATCGGCAGAGGGGCAGGAAGCCCCTTCTGCCGATCCCCGACAAAATCGAGGAGCGCAAGGCAAAAGCGGCAACCGGGCCGCTTTTTTTTGGATACTTTCTTTTGACGGCGCAAAAGAAAGTATCCCGCTTGTCGGTGCGGAAACCGACTTTAAATAAACTGTCGCGATAGCGACTCTATACCTCATTTTTCAACAAGACAAAAATGACTGCGTAACATCAGTTAATCAATCACACCCAATTTCCGCAATTCCGTACGTAAAGTTTCAATACGCTTGCGGTTCACGCCAAAGTCGCTATGCCCCACCCTAGAAGCGGAACGGATATGGATCAATTCGGCGTCCGCATCCATGACCACATTGATGTCGTCAACGAAACGGAACACCAAACTGGTCGCTTCGGCATGTAGCGTGGTGTGTGTTTCATGGGTGATCACCATGCGGGGTTGCTTTATGATCACCTTCCTTAAGGCCGCCCAGGCTTGTAGCGGGTTGCCCTTAATCTCAAACGGTAAGATGTAATGCTGTTTGTCATGTATCCCGGCCTGGCTAGAGACACAATTAGGGCTGCTTGCACACAAAGGCAATTTTTTATCAATGGCTGAAGCCAGTGTCGGTGTCGAATTCATCATGGTCATTATCACGCTGAAAAAAATAATCTTAAATTTCATAAAGTATGATGGCTAGGGGAGTATTTCACAAGATTAGCTAACAATTTGACACAAACCATGGCGGAGTCAACTGTTATCCCTGGTTTTGATAAGGCGTTTTGGCGGGATTTTTTAACCCCGCTCACAAATAACGTTGTGCAAACTCATTTTCTGGCAGCGGCTTACTGAAATAATAGCCCTGATACCCTGTGCAGTGCTTGTCGTTTAAAAATTGCAATTGCCCGGCCGTTTCGACGCCTTCGGCTATGACCGACAAACCCAGATGCCTGGCCATTGCCAGGATGGTCTCAACGATAACGGTGTCATTGGGGTCGATGCCAATGTCGCGGACAAAGCTTTGGTCTATTTTCAACTGGCTGATGGGCAACACTTTCAGATAAGACAGCGACGAATACCCCGTGCCAAAATCGTCAATGGCAATCTCAACCCCGAGATTTTTCAACGCCTGCAATTTGGCGACGCTATCTTTGATATTGTCAATAATGATGCCTTCGGTGACTTCCAGCATTAACCGTGACGCCGCAATATGATGCTCTTTCAGGATGCCGATAATGTTGGCCTCGAACTGGGTTTGCTGAAACTCCTTGGGGCAAATGTTGACAGCCAAATGCGGCAGCCCCGGCCATTTTTGCAATTGCTTGCAGGCCTCCCGTAACACCCATTCACCTATCGGTATGATCAAGCCGGTTTCCTCCGCAACGGGAATAAACTCAGAAGGCGGCAACAGGCCTTCACGAGGATGCCGCCAACGCAGCAAAGCCTCCGCCCCTAGCAATTTCGCGTTGTTGTCAAATTGTGGCTGGTAATATAAAAGGAATTCGTCCCTGGCAATTGCGTTACGCAAGTCCTGCTCTAAAATCAAGCGTTGGGCGGCACGCTTTTGCATATCTCGGTTATAAAAACTGATGGTGTCCCTGCCCCTTTGCTTAGCATGGTACATGGCGGTGTCCGCCTGCTTTAAAAGCTCCCCCGATGTAATTTTAACCGATTGGCTTCCGCTAGCTTCCAACAAGGTGATGCCAATGCTGGAGCTGATGTGATGGATGTAGCCTTTTAGATGGTAAGGGGCCTGCAATAGCGCCTGCACCCGCTCGGCAAGGGTTAAGGCGCGGTCAAACAATGATCCCGCATCCCCGGTGTTCAGCAATAACACGAATTCATCACCGCCCAACCGGGCGACGGTGTCATCATCAGTCACGCATTCTGTAAGGCGCTTGGCGACTTGTAGCAACAGTTCGTCACCAATGTCATGCCCTAAGGCATCGTTCAAGGTCTTAAAATGGTCAAGGTCAAGATACAACAGCGCGCTGCTGCTATGGTGATGCGACGTTTTTAGAATGGCCTGATCTAGGCGGTCTAAAAATAAGCGGCGATTGGGCAAATTGGTCAGCGCATCAAAAAAAGCCAGATGGATAATTTGCTCTTCAGAATTTTTCTTTTCAATCGCGATGCTGGCCAGTTGGGCAAGCTCTTGAAGCTCATTGAGCTGCGCTTCGCTAGGACAATGTGGCCTGCGATGGTAAATGGCGAATGTGCCTAGCACTTGTTCCTTTGAAGAAAAAATCGGCTCCGACCAGCAGCTTGCCAATCCGGCTTGTGCGGCCAGATCCGTATAACCCTGCCAATAGGGATGGTGCTGAATGTCCTCGACAATAACACGCTGCCCACGATAGGCTGAAGTCCCGCAACAGCCCACACCGTCACCGATGGCAACACCGTCTATCGCTTGGTTATAAAACTCTGGCAACGTGGGCGCGGCCCCCAAATAAAGCCGTTGCTTGCTTTCATCCAGCAGCAAAACTGAACACAGGCTCCCCGGATACATCCGTTCTGCGATATGCACAATCATATCCAGCACATCCGCCAGCGGCGATGTGCTGACGATGGCTTGCAGCACTTTATTATGGTCATTACGCCGTAGGATAATTTCTTTACGTTCGGTGATTTCTTTTTCCAACTCGCGGGTGCGGAGTTCGACGATCCCTTCGGTTTGCATGGCCCGCCCGGTCAACATCAGCAAACCCAAGCCAATCAGGCTAACCAGCAACAAACAACCTAAAATCAACCACCAAACACTCCAAGAAAGCTCTATCGAATAAAACCGTGGCGTTGCCGTGTAGGCGACATTCCAAAGACGGTCCGCCACCTGCAACCGCATGGTTTTTTCCAGTTTCGGGAAATCCAACGTTGACGCCGGATTACCGCCCCCATCATTAAAAAGTTCGCTATCGCCATCGGTAATCTTCAACGACAGTTGCAAATGCCCAAACTGGCTTTGCACTTCGCTAACCTTATCGCCGACCAGTAAAACGCCCGCAACCACCCCCCGGAGATACTGCCGGCGTTGTTCCACGGTATCTACGGCCTGGTTTGCCTGATAAACCGGCGTATAAATAACGACACCGGGATAATTGCCAGTATCCTGGATAAGATGCACCCTTTCCGTCAGGGTCGTTTGCGCTTTATCCCGTGCCGTTTGGACGGCCTTGTACGCAACCGGATTAGAACTGACATCAAAACCAAAAGCGCGTTCATTACCCCGGTAAGGCTCCACATAAGCGATGGGAAAAGATTCACTACGGGACGGATTATAACTGCCATCAGATCCGTGGATAATGAAAGAGGTGCCTAAAAGGCGTTGATAAAAGAGCCGGTTATCGGCGGTGACCCTAGGGATCCATTCCAAGGCCTGGATATTTTTATGGAGACTGAAAATAGTATGGGTAAACGTTTTGAATTCTGCCGGGCTTATATCCGCCGAACTGTCAAAAAACGCCTTCAAGGTATGGGTAATATCAACGGTACGGTCAAATTCATTTTGCAAGGCATTATTGAGCAGGCTGGCACGTTCATCAAAAAGCGTGCCGATGCGTTTTTGTTCCTGGTTTTTACCCAAATGGAACAACGCCGTCACCAATAGCAACAAAATGACCAGCGGCACGGCAACCGAATTGATCCGGGAGCGCCACCGCTCCCTTGGCGCACCTATCAAGCATAGCAACAAGGGCGCGAAAATCAGTGTGCCTATAGTGTCGCCACTCCACCAAGTCAGCCACCCAAAGCCCATATCTTCTTGAGTGCTCACCCCCCTCAGGTACAAGGTCACCATGCCTATTGATGCGGAAACCATACAACTGACAGGCCCGCCCAAACTTAAGAAGCGCAGGATACTGCCATCGCTAATCAAGACATTATCAGCACCCACATACCGTTTGGCCAGCCATGCCCCCAACCCGGCTTGCAAAGTGGCGGCAGTACCGACAATGGCACCGATAACCAATGAGGAAGAAACTGTTTGCGGGCTGGAACTATCCAAAAATGCATAGGTTTGGATTAAAAAAGCCCCTAACCAAATACCCGGCAGTACCCGCCATCCGTAAACAAAAATACCCGCCAACGCAACACCCGCCGCTGGCCAAATCGGGCTGGCATGGCTAGGAGGAATGGCAATCAAATTGCCTAAATACCCCGCAAAAAAATACCCCATCCCTAAGAAAATATTAAGCCGCATCATCAACGAAAATAGCCATGCATGAACAAAGTTACAGATAATGGCGATATTCTACTCTCTGTTGCTTGTAACTAAAGCGACGTTCGTTAAGTTGGGGGATTTTTGAACTTAAGGCAGGACACTACCAATTAAAATATTCTGCTATGCCCGATTACTGTGCCTGAAGTGAATTTTCTAGGCCTTACGAAAAAACTGCTGTAGTTTTGATAAGTTTTTGATGACCAGGCTAAATACCCCGCCTATGCCATTATTTTTCATGGCTTGGAGATCTTCGGTGCTTTTTCTTAAAATATTTTTCCAATTCTTATTGCTTGCCCCACCCACACGCATTTTTATCAAAATGCTAGGGATGTAATGTGTTGAAATTTGCTGCTTACCCAAAAAACGCAAGATCAAATCATAATCGGCGGCAATTTTAAAACGGGTATCAAACAAACCATAGCGTTCGTAGACGTCCCGTTTAACAAAAAAAGTCGGATGGGGCGGCATCCAGCCATGACGCAATTTATTCAGCGAGAACCCGCCACTTTGCCAATAACGGATAATTCTCGTAGGGTCATTTTTATCGATATAAGTCAGGTCTCCGTAAACAGAATCAACACCATAATCCATAAAAGCTTGGGCGACTTTTTCGATCGCTTGGTTATCTTCATACAAATCATCCGAATGCAAAAAACCAATAATGTCGCCCGTCGCCAGCTTTATGCCTTTATTAAGGCCATCATAAATGCCTTTATCCGGTTCGGAGATAAATGTAGCCAGACGGTCTTGATAAGGTTTCACAACACCTACCGTACCATCAGTGGAACCGCCGTCGATGATAATGTATTCAATATCAGGATACGTTTGTGACAGCACCGAAGCGATGGCATCAGCGATGGTTTCTTGGTTGTTAAAAACCGAAGTGATGATAGAAATTTTCACACAACAATCCTATTTTATATTTCACCTAAATTTTCGAGAATTTCATCAGCAATTAGCTTTGGCTCTATATGGCTTTTGGGGTCTTTTTAACCAAAACAGCCAATAACGAAGACAGCAAGCCTTTACCGCGTTTTCTGACATTATGGACAAACTCAAAAAAGCTCAGGTACAGCGGCAACTTGGCTTGTGAAATGCCGCGATGCGGGCGCAGCCAGGAACGCAACAGCGACCAGAAGCCTTCCATGGTGTTTGAATGGACTTCGCAGAAGCCGTCACCATCTTCATCGCGGGCGTATTCACCCGCCGAATGGTTGACGGTCTTGTGTGGGTAGCCCCACGCTTCCAAGCGGCTGTAGATGTTGTATTCGTCGGTATAGATTGGTGTGCCGGGCATAATGGTTTGTAGGATCAAGGGGTTGATGGTGGCCTGTTGCACGTTGTCTAGCATCCTGATGACGACTTCACCCGTACGTTGGATCATGCCAAAAACGGGTGGTTTCTCCGTCGCCAGCGTACCACGTCCACGCGCGCCCTTCAGACGGCGGCAACGGGGTTTCCGTCCGGCTTCGGCAACTTTTTCCGGTTGTCCTTTGTGGCCCGCCACTATATAGACCTCGTCGCATTCGCCCCCCCGGACAGGGTTACCGGCTCTTTTTTTTAGGCTATGTCACCGTTAGTTGTTGAAAAAATTTTATGTTCGGCGCAAAGCCTTATTTAATGCGGATTGCGGCTTTTACTCAAAGCCGCGTCATTTAAGGCTTCCACAATTAACGGTGACATAGCCTTTTTTTATCAATGCCTGTGCGTAGGTGTTCAGTCATGTACTGCAAATCGTCCTTGTTCAAGTCCAGTTCTTGGGCAATCTGCTGGTTGGACAGGTTCAGCCCCATGAAATACAGGCACAGCACCCAGACCGACAGCGGCTGGTGATACCCCGACAAAACCGTCCCGGTCAGGTCATCGAAACGTTTGTCACAAGTCTTGCATTGGTAACGCTGGCAGGTGTGTTGCGGGCTGTCGTAGCCACGACGAATCGTGTCGCCGCTGTCGCAATGCGGGCAGCTGACACCATCAGCCCAACGCAACTGCCGGATGGTGGCATAACATTGGGCTTCACTGACCAGTTGTTTGATAGTTATGATTGAGGTTTCCATCAGACTATTTTATCAAAAGACCTCAAAACACATATCGAGCCAATATTTTAATCGGCATTATCGGCTTTTTGCATTCATCAAAACTGTTCGAGCAATCCCGCCTTAAACCCACCGCTTTAAAATCCTTGCCAATAACCTCAATTCGCTGACGGATCATGAAGCCGAAGCCTACCCAGAGCATCAGATAAGGCCATAAGATTAACTGAACTTATACCTTTTCACACCTCAAACGGTGCTTGCCACGCGCTCATGCCAACCAGGGGACAGTTTTCACTACCACTTTAAAAGAAATCACCAAAAATTTGATCGGAGTTGTGCCGGATGCGTCAAAACCACGATCGGAACACCCTAAACCTCACCGAAAACAGAAATATAAATCAACTTGAAATTTTTTAGCTGCCTTAGGTTTAAAGGCACACGATTACCCACATCTTATATCAAATGGCATAAACCGCTTTGCCCACTTCAATCCCGACAGCATAATGCCGGACTTTCTCCATGCCTTCCCAAATCGCCTTGGGCCCGGGCTTGCCATCGGATTTGCGGCCTAAAAAACCGCCCAGGCGGGCGACCAGCCGCACCATTTCGCCCAGCGGTGGCGGTTCCGGCGGCGGCTTTTTCCGATGCGCCACCATCCAGGCGGCCTGCCATTCTTCGGGGTCGAACACCACGTCACACGGCAGCCCCGGGCATTCCTGGCCAAGCGTCACCAGATGGAGGATCCGCCAGGCGATGATGAAATAAATCACCAGCAACCGCTCCAGCCGTTCCATGCTGGCCAGTTGCCTGGCCTCGACACGGCAACCACTTTTTAGGATGCGGAAAAAGATTTACCCTAAAGGGCACACGTCAACCGGCCACCGGCAACGGTACCACCCCACCAGTTCCGCCGCCTGCTCGAGGGTGGCGGCCTCGCGGTTGGTCAGCAGCCGCCATTCAATGGCCTTTTCACCCGGCGGCGGGTTGTCCTCGCGTGCCAGGATGGCCGTCACGTCCAATTCGGGTTCGCCTTTGTGCTTGGGCAAGGTGGCCCGCAGGGCATACAGGCTCTGGCAAACCTTGCGGTCGCCGTTGGCTTCGAGCATAAATTCAATTTGCCCCAGTGGCTGTTGCTGGCTGGCTTTGTCCCACAGCTTTTGGGCAGCCTCTTCTTCACCCGTTTTCGCCAAGTTGCGGTTATGCCGAGCCCGCACAAAAAGTCAGCCGAATAGTTGCGCCGCCTCGCCTCATCCATCAGTTCGCGGATATCGGACTCACGGTCGCCGACCTGGACAAAGCGGCTGTCCGGCACACGTCCGGCGGTGTCGGCCACGAGGGTGTAGCCTTCTTTCCAGCGGCTGCTTTCCTTAGGGACAGGGCTTGTGCCTTTGGGTTGCCGCGCCCATTTATGACCCTTAGGTTACAGCCAGGCGTCCATCACCCCCAAGGCCAGGCGTTGCGGCGTGGCCATCAGCGTCAGGTGGGCGTACAGGCCGTGCTGTGCCTCGTAACTGAGGCGGCCCAGCCCGGCGATGCCGGGCTGGCTAGTGAAATCCAGTTCGGTGGTGTCCTGGATGCACAGGACCACCGGATGCCCTTGCGCCCTGTGTTCGCTTTTCCCGGCATGGCAGGCCAACAGTTCCATCGGGTCTACGGCGCCGTTTGACAGCAGGCGGTAAGCCGCCTTCGTTTCCGCCCAGCCTTCGGAGGCGCTTGGAATGCTCGCCCTGGGTGAATTTGATAAGTTTTCCATCAGTGACACCAACCGTTTCGTCCGCCGTTTGTCGCCTAATTCTAGGCCCCCAATTCCTGTTGTACCCAGCTCATATGATTAGTGAAAAGGTTATATCATCGCTGATTTTTTGGAGTTGTGGGTAATGGTGTGGTTTAAAGGGTTGAGAAGGGTATTACCATCTTTTCATAGAAACCTTTGATATGAGAGCATTCCGAATTCACCAAACTGCTTTGTTCTTTTATATCGCTGCGCCCGATTTTCACTGTAAATTGTCGACCTAATGAAAGATGATCCGTTTGATTTCATTTAGTAGAGAATAACCAAAAACCATGATACTCAGTTCATCATTTTCATTGAACCAGAGTTTTCATGTTTAGCTATTTTACACTTCACGCTCACGAATAGGTTTCGCAGGGATCCCGGCATAAATAGTCCAAGGGTCTAACTCTTTAGATGCCATGCTCCCCATAGTTAAAATAGCGCCTTGCCTAACAACTGTACCAGGTGAAAGTATTGCTTTGGCAGCGATCCAAACTTGATCTTCTATAACCACTGGTTTTACAATTAGATTGAATTCAATTTTGCCCCAATCATGGCTACCAGTACAAACGTATACACCTTGTGATAAACAAGTATTAGATCCGATAGTCACCTGATCAAGATTATCAATCCAAACAGCTTCGCCAATCCAGGAATAACATCCAATTACTAATCGCCAAGGAAATTTAATCCTAACCCTAGGTTTTATAATTACATCATTTCCAATTCTAGCACCAAACAGTCTGAGCAATAAACATCGGTGAAAGCTTCCGGGCAACCATGAACTCACGAAAAGCCATTGTGTGATTATCCATAGCCCTTCGACAATAGTACCTCTGCCACGTAAAAAACATTCATCGTTATATTTCATTAATTGCACAGTGGCTCCACAGCTTGCTGAATTGTAGTAAGTCAAACAAGAATAATTATGGGATGTTCAATAAAAATCAATACAGTAAAAATTAAAATAATTATATTTTGTTATTTTTCACCGCAGTGATTGCCGATTTGATCAAAAAATAGTCAAATCACACAATTCTCTTAATAAGTAGAATACTCAACCTATAGTAATTTCCATAATGAGAATTGCTGAGACAAGCCCATTACTCTGCTAGAGTTCAATTCCATGATATTTCTTTATATATGCCTTCATATATTCCCTATCACCTTTTGTTTCCATCTCAATTTCTAGTAATTTCACGTCTACGAGAAGTCTATAAAAAAATGCCTGAAATAAGTGAAAAATAAGTCCTTTATAACCATCAAGAAAGCCAAGACAAAGTATATATCTATAAACAAAATAGCCAAATGACCTAACACCTATCGGCAACCTTGAATACAGTATTTCCTTTAAAATCCTGTTTTTCTTTGCTTGTGGGTCATCAAAATTTTTGATTGAATCGTCTTTATCGTAAAGTGAATATTTTAAATTCAATAACTCCAGCATCTCTCTAGAGGCATAAGAGTTCACCTTATTAATCCAAAATGTAATACCTTTCCTATTGTCATCTACAAATGATCCTTGAAATATAATGGACTTAGCACCAGAATCTAGAACTGTATGCTCATCCATCCAACGATGCTCTACCCGACCTTTGCCTGTTTTCCAAATTCTGAGAAAATATTGAGGATATATCCCGCCAAAACGTATCCATTTTTGATGAAAAAAAATTTTTCTCTTTAAATATACTCCCTGAATTTCAGAATTTAATAATACCAAACGATTTGCAATCTCTGTATTCAAATCAGATTCGATATATTCATCGGCATCCAATTTAATAATCCATTCTGTTTGAATTTCTAAGTTATCTAATCCCCATTGAAATTGCTCAGCTTGATTTATGAACTTTCTTTGCACAACGTAAGCTCCGAGTGACTCCGCAATTTCCACAGTCTTATCTGTAGAAAAAGAGTCAATAACAATAACATTTTTTGCAAGGTCGATAACAGAACGAATACAGCGCTCAATATGCAACTCTTCATTAAATGTCAGAATAATAGCTGTCAGCATTTCAAAGTGTCCCTTCAGCATCAGGCCGTAAAAAGAAAAAATTAGCCTCCGAACAATCACTGTTGGCCTTAATTAAATCCCCATTATTAATAGCATAATATGGTTTATAACCATATTCACCCATTAAGACTAATACATCATTCACAGAAGAATTAAAACGACTTAGATACTCATCAACAAGCTCCATCATAATCACCCTGGGAGGGCTGTTAGATCCTATTAGTTTCATTGCCCCCTCTAAAACCAACATTTCTGCCCCCTCTACATCAACCTTAATGATATCTACTTGTTTAAGTTCTAATTTTGAAAAGTAATTGTCAATTGTAATGGTTGGCACAATTAAACCTTCAGTATCTGAACTACTGCCCAAATATGCATAAGCACCATCTCCTTCAGGAATATTCAGGACAACACAGCCAACTGAATTAGATACGGCTACGTTCTCTACAATAATATTTGTTAATGCGTTCAATTGCGCCGCGAGTTCAATAACTAATGCATTTCTTTTTATGGGCTCAAAGGTAAATACTTTCCCTTCCTTTGAAGAAAGGAGAGCCATATTTAGGGAGTAATATCCTATATTACCGCCAATATCAAAACAGACATCGCCTTTTCTAATGAGCTTTTTTAATGCATTTGTCTCACTGGATTCAAAAGACCGGGTAATCATCATCTTTTTTCCGATATCTTCATTTAGCCAGACAAGGTAAATAACCTCATTCAATTTTAGCTGCTTCAATGTTTGAGTGCTTGGTAAAATATTACGAAACTTTCTATATAACCACCTAATAGGTCTCAATAGTGGACTAATTTTTTTATCGAGAATAATTTTTTGTAGCATGATTTTTCCTTGAGAGCTGGCAATTATAATTACATAATACTAACATCATGAAAATGAAAAATCTGCTTATTTCGTTATGTTTTTATCATAAATGTTGTTGACCTTATTTAAGATATTCTCATCATTGAAATCGATAATTAGGATGGCTATTTGACAAAGTCATCTTGTGAATCGAATCAAGTTATATATCCAAGGTATTTTTTTTTTAATCATGAACACTGAGCACTGAATGAACCTAATTGCCCATTGTAAAACTAAAGGAATTTGCAAAATTTCATCCCAAACAATTTTTTGTTCATGGGCGGCTATTTCAACTAATTGAGATGAAATACCTCCCTGTAAAAATATACATATTGGAAAACTTAATCTCCGAATCACAGAACTTTTCTGCAGAAACTCGCATGTAAAAGCGTAGTCAGCTCCAACTTTAAAATCATCCCTATACTTTTTATTAGAAATCCTTTCCCTGAGATAGAACATTGCTTGATGATGCGTAAACATTCCGTACCAAATAAAATTATGTGACCTAGCTTTTTTTAGATAGAATCTCCCCTTTTTATCTTGTTCAAATGCATCACCATATAGAAAATCAATATTAGATTCTTCTTTTATTACTTGAAAAACCATTTCAAGTACTTTATTGGAAGCTAATGCATCTCCTGAATTCATAAAAACAATATAATTACCAATCGATTTTCCAATTCCCTTATTCATAGCATCGTAAATGCCATTATCTGGTTCAGAACTCCAGGCCAACGGCATATCATTCTCTATACTTCTTAAAAAAATTTGAGTGCCATCTATAGATGCACCATCTACAACGATCCATTCATATGCATGAAACTTCTGGCTTTTTATACTTCTGTACGTTCTTTTAAGCCCGCCCAAATCATTGTAGCAAATTGTAACTATAGAAAAAAAAGTAGCAGTTTTATTTTTCATTTTAAATATCTGATAGCGCTTAACTATTCTTATAATTTTTTATTTAGCCAATTTGCATAGCTCATAAAATAAAGTGAAAGTACCTCACGTATCTCCATGATACTTACCAGGCAAATTGTTTCCTGATTGGCAAGATGCTTCAGCTAGTACTTTTATGACTTCATAAATGATTGTTTATAAGCTACATTATTTGCACTTGAGTTCTTGTTTTCCTGACGGATTAATGGGAATTTTCCCCTAGCTGAAGTATTTTCTTAATCAGGAATTGTTTTATAGATACAAGTCTACTTTTTTTCAATACTTTTTGCTTGGATATAAATGATCAATTGAAATAAGATAAGAAAAAATCCCTGCAGATATACCAAAGCTTACGAATGTGATGGCTACAGACCCTCCGCTAGGAGACCCTCCCATCCACCAAACTAAAATATCAATAATAAACAAAATGTTATAGCGCCCCCAATGAATAAGAGTCAGATAAAGGTAAAGTATTGATCCAACTGCTCCAAATCTAGTAAGTAAATATAGGTACCCGTTCTCAATATCAAATCTCGAATTCACAATCACAGGATCATCATTTAATGAACCTAAAAAACCATCCCAATAGGGGACGCCCATACCAATTCCAAATAAGGTTGTCTTAAAAGAGCTAGACCATAAGTTATATGCAGCTATAATTTGAGAATGTCTCCATGAATCTCCATGTTCGATATAGTCATCGATTCTGTGTAAATACATACTTAAAAAAAACAATGTAACCACAAATAATGGAATTGCAATCAACTTAACGACTTTACCTCTACCTCCCTTAATCGTAAATACTGAAAAAACTATATACATAAATACTAAAAACATTGCAGTTTTTCCACCTGTTATCCCAACAAGAAATATCGACAGAAACGATATAATATATTTTTTCATGTACAAAAACACTGGTAAGAAAAACAACCCAATATTCGAACCGATTATATATAACCTAATCTCAGAGTCCAAATCACTACGAATCATTGCAGGAGAAATTGGTATCCCGGTAAGTAGTTCTATTATTACCAATACAGAAACCATAGTGATCCACACCTCAACAAATCGAACTATCATTTTTATTGTTATAGCATTAATTGAATTAGCATAATAATAACTTGCAAGTCCTAATGGAATTGAAATTAGAGTCCAAATTTGCGATCTAACGATTTGCCATATACTAATCTCCAAACCTAAAAAATATGAATATGTGGTACTAGCTAACACCATAAAGTACAAAACAAAAATGGATGGTCTATTAATAAATATTCTCGCAATAGATGACCTTAGAACAAAAAGTAGGGCTAACGAAAACAATCCCACAAATAACAACGCGCCTCTTGTATTCAAGAAACCACATAGTATCGTAGCCATCAATACAAGAGCTACTGCACCCATAGTCTCTTTTTTTACAACAAGAAAACTCATGATACCTCACACATACACATAAAATAAAAGCCACCCTCTCTTCATCCAGAACCACAGTGGATACAAAGTAATCCCTCGACAAAAAATTTTCTCCGGCAAAGTTTTTCGTTTTGTCCATAAACTATCTGGATATGGCACTTTTGCCTTTGATAAATCCCACCACATTCGAAATTTCATATTTGGGTGGGATTCTCGGGTACATTAGTACGTGATCCGACATCAAAGACCATTCCAACTCTCACAACCTTTCTGTTTGGCAAGTTCAGCCCCCCCTAATTTCCCAAAGATCACTTTTTTTCTTCTTTTCGGGACAAACACAATGTGGTATTTGCAATTCCACTTGGTATAGTTCAGACTTTGACACCCTCGCAGGGTTGATTCCACTTTCTCTTTATCGAATATCAGAGGATGATCGACAGACTTATAGGTCAAACCTTTGGGGAACCGCAAGGCCTGGGGTTTACCAGATTTAATTATCCATAAACTTTATTTATCCCTCAAATAATTCAGCCTATTCCCACTACCAATTCCTGCTATATAAACTTTATCCCAGCTTTCCGAGAACTAATATGCTACAATTATATTTACTCAGCATTTATGCTTAACTACTATAAGAAAACAAACACTGGCCAGTTAACCAATCTCATTTAAACTTATTATTTTCTAATGAAAATTCCATCGACCTGAAGTGTTCTACCGTTATGTGGGTCGGTGAATCCGGGCTGGATAGCCCACAGGTCAAAACCTTCTGCAATTAATCGTTCCATCATCTCTTGCCAAAGATGCTGCCCTTCATATAGTGGAACCAGCGATAGTTCGAGAAGAATTCCTCGCATATGAGGAAGCACATTCTGCGCACCATTTAAAACTTCCCATTCGAAACCTTGAGTATCGATTTTCAGGAACGGATTCTTAAATTTTTCAGTAAAACCGAACGCCATTGAATCTAAAGTTAACAAAGGAACAGATTCCCTTCCAATATAAGTGCTGTGTGGGGCTGCCGATATATGGCTATCGAGCATGGTCAGCAAAGAGCTACTTACAGAATTACCTGAAATATTGATTTCAATCTCATCGTTATGCGCCCCCAATGCACAGCGTGGATATACAACCCATTTAGTATCCCTCGCGCTCGTTTGTTGTAAAACAACATAAGCGTTAGAAAGCGGTTCAAATGAAACAATATTCCCAGCATAACCACCACTACGTATTTCTGATGCGAACTGTCCTTCATTGGCACCGATGTCAAAAACCAGATCGATTTCAAATTTCCTTAATATGGAAGTTATTTGTGCAGCTTGAGATGATTCTGGAGCATACCTATTTATTTCTAAGCCAAACCTCCTGAAAGTATTTTTTATAATCTTTTTCTGAGTATTTATTGAAATCATTTTATTACAACCTCTCAAACGTAACGATTTTTAATTCGTTGAAGAATGGCCCTGTCTAAAGGCTTACCAATAATCTCATCTACTAAAGCTTGCGCCCACAACTTATATCCATATCTTGATTTCAGCATTACGCGCATCGTAAAAATCATAGCTAACAAAAAGCCAATATTATGTCCAAATAGATACTGACCGAATTTAATTCTATTTCTAACAGTATTATAAATATACATCGGCTGGGAATCAGATGATATACCAACGTGATGTAGTATGCGTGCATTTGGTAATACCATGACCCGATAACCACAAGCTTTTATTCTTAGGGCAAACTCCGCTTCCTCGTAGGCTAAGAAATATTTTTCCGGCAGACCTCCAACCAAATCCCAAACATAAAGTTTGCAAACAATTGCCGCGCCAGGTAGATAATCCACATCATAAGGATCAACTCCACGCTGTGTGTCAATACCATATATACTAATTCGGAGTCTGTTAATTGTGCCACCACAAGCCCAAATTTTCGTTGGCTCATCTGCAAACGGCATACAAGGCCCCACAACACCAACATCATTTCTATTTAAAACGGCTAACAACTCTTGTAAAGCATTTTCTAAGACAATTGTGTCATTGTTCAATATCAAAACAAAATCATGATTTTTTTTTCTACCAAAATTAACCCCCATGTTATTTGCTGCGGCAAAACTAGAAACCCCACCTGTCCTAAAGAGTTTAACCCTTGGCAAAAACTCAAAAGGTATTTCCAAATTCTGATAAGGATCATTGTCTACTATCAATATATCTACAAAATCACATTCGAGAATTGATCTAACACAGTTCCATGTATATACTTCTGATCCATAATGAAGGATTACAGTTAAAGTTCGATTAGTCGTTTTCATTTTATATTTTAAAAAGTTCGTGTGAGGCAAATTATATAACGACGTAATTATTGACAAAAAACACGGTTATTTTTGTATAAAACCAAGGTTTTTAATTGGATGATTAAATGATTTTTTCATGAAAGAAAAATATGAACCTCGAACCCATCCATCGTTGATCATTTCAAAAGAACCCTCAAAGCCATATATCCGTGCCCATGCCGGTTTGCAAAAATATAGATAGAGAGTATCTTCGGTCATAATATTTACATGAGTCGGATCTTGAAATGCTTCCTTAGAAGGAAAGCAAGGTTGACTATTAAAAAATATACCATTCGGTTTTAGTACACGAAATATTTCGTTGATTAATTGAATAAATGGAAAATGTGTTACGCCATTTACTATAGAAACTCGCTGTATATGCTCCAATACGTCATAAGCTGTAATGTAGTCAAATGAATCATTCGCAAATGGCAAGTAACCAGAAGAAAAGTCAGAAAATACCACTCCTTTTTCTTTATTTTCCCGCAAGTCTGCACCATAAACTTTATCAGCATTGAACGGGTTTTTAGGTTCAGGTCCAGACCCGATATCAAGAGTCACACTTGGTCTGATAACCGCTAAAGAAAAGAAAAAATGCTCCATTTCTTTGGGGGTTCGATAATATTTCTTTTTTAATCCCGCGACCTGAATCAGCTTGGCTACTTTATTTGCTATTTTTTTATATACAGCGACTTCTTGTGATAGATAATATTTTAGTTGCATCTTTCTACCTTCTATCTAAATTCAGACAAAATAAATAAACTATGAGAATGGTGATGTCTTTTAGAAAAAAATGATAATCATTCTTGGCGGAAATAAAACTGATAAGTTCATTGTCCGCGTAAAAATACTTTAATTCCATGAACACAGGGTACTTTAAAAACTAAATTTTTCAAAGATGACCATCTGCTTATTCCAAGCACATGGCGATCTGTCCACTTATCTGCTGCAACGTCCCTAGTCATATATGGAATATGAGAAAGCGGAAAATCAAGTGACTCGAGTTCTAATTTGGATTCCAAGCGTTTACTTCCCTTGGTATGTGTAGCGTCTTCACCAAAGCCTATATTTTTCACCAAATTACGGATCGGCAATATGGTTAGGCCATTTTGTGCCCAGCATGTAAAAGTCCAGCGATAAGCCCATGAATCAATCTCGCCCGCATAAGAACGATCAAAAATATCAGTCCAATAACGTTGAAATTGCCTACTGCCAACACCAATATCGAGTAGCCAATCTGAATCGCGCAAAGCGAGCCAAAGGGACATATCACGGTCATATAATTTCCAAGCTCGCCGCCAACTTGCCCATCCCCAGCAGTGAGGATAGCGACTCAAAAAATAACTGTATGGTGATTGATGTACCGAACCATGGAAATTATCGCCAGAAATCGCCATGATTCGGGTGTCATTACGATAACGAGCTAGTAATTCATTTGCGTACCGAAAAAAGCTAGGATCTGGTACGCAATCGTCTTCCAGAATAATGCCCTCTTCAACATGTTCAAAAAACCAATCAATAGCTCCGCTAACGGCGCGGCGACAACCCATATTCTCTTCACGAAATAGAGTTTTAACTTCGCACGACCAATCGATCGATATAGCTATTTCCCTTGCAGCTTCAGTTTTTGATCTCTCATCGGGTCTAGTAGCTCTTGGCCCATCAGCTGCAACATACAAGTATTTTGGTTTTATTTTGCGAAGTACGCCCATTACTTTCGCAACAGTATCTGGCCTGTTGAAAATGACCAGTAATATGGGAACATCCACAGTTACAGAGTATCTCATTCAAGCCTCACAAACTAGAAGAGCTATCAAACAATCACATTCATTGCCTTTGTAGAGTGTACCCATTTATTCCATACTCCATATATAACACTAGCTATTATCAATCTATTGTTTCATAAATTGGATTGCTTCAACTCACAGTTTCTTGGATAAAAATAACTGTATTCATAGTTTTTGCAAACACAATGTAGCTATATTTCTTCAAGAAAATCGCAAATTCACTATTCTCAATTTCAGACAATGAGCTTCCCAAAATTTCGACGAGAATAATTCTTGGTTTGTATTTATTCCAATCGTTTGAATGCAAAATGTCCAAATCCAAGCCTTCAACATCGATGCTTAGAAAATCTATTTCCACTCCATTTGGCAAATGCTTATCCAGTACAGAAGAAAGCTTTGAAGTTTGTAGCTCTATCTCTTGTTGGATAAAATACCCGTTATTTCCATCTCGTACCTTCGATAACTCTCTCGAAAATCCGTTTAATGCAGGCTCATTAAACGCATAGTAGGTCAACAATCGATCATTATTGCTAATTGGTATTTCTAAATTGATATCTCTCGGTCTAAATTTCTGAAATAGCTTCATACTCTCTGGCATAGCATCTATGTTGATTCCTTTCCAGCCTTGTTTATAAAAGAAATATGTATTCGAGAATCTAAAGGGGTGGTGTGCACCAACATCGACGTAGAAGCCAATCTGCTGCTTTCCAAAGATACGCATCAATATCATGTCCTCGCCTTCTTGCGAATAGGATTTGATTGAATAGCCATCGAAATAATTATTTCTAATAAATATAATTAATTTCAATAATCGATTAGGAATAAGACTCTTAATTAAACTTTTCATAATGACTATTCTCAACTGCAGCTTTAGAATAATGTGGCTGTGAATTATTTAACGGTCGAAATCTAGCATTTCTCGTAAAAAAAATGCTTGTCGTCCAAGTATAATTGTTTATCGGCCCAAAACCATGAAAGTCTATCTCCAATAAATCCAACTTTTCCCTTAAAAAACTTGAAGTTTCTTTGTACCAATCTGCATTATCAAGAATGACAATCCCGCTATCCGAAAGATGCTCTTGAACTATTTGGGCACATTTTTCTCGGTATATCCCATCAATAATTATCACGTCAAATTTTTCTGGTATTTTATTTATTGCATCCAAATATTCATTTTCATTTTCGCAAAAATAAATTTTCTGATTTATTGCCACGTCCTTTTTTATTTTTTCATACCAATCTTTGTTATGCTCTACAGAAAATACCGACCTAGCTTTTTTTGCCCAATAACAGGAAGAGTTACCGCTACCGTATTCAAAAACAATCTTGTTGCTAAAATCAATGTTGTCTAAATACTCTATGGCTGGATATGTGTACCACGGTATCTTGGCGTTCGTAATGTCAACACATTCCCACTGGCGAATAGTTTTAAACTGACCATACCTTATAGCAAGAATGCGAAAATTTACTAACTGTTTCTTAATGGAGACTGGCAACAATACAGAAATACACTTTGAAATAATTTTCTTAATAACCACTTCTTACCCCTTTCAACATAAATGCCCCGACCTTCATAAAAAACATACCCCTTGTTTTTTTGCTACACATATCAAATGCAAGTCCAGCGACCATATAGCTAAAAACAGTAGCCATTGCAGCGCCCACTAAACCATAAATTGGTATAAGGCCCAAGTTCAGCACAACGTTTATGATCGCCCCCCAAAATGTTCTATAAAATGAATACCGTTGTAAATTTTCACTTGTAAACCAACTACTACTTGCAACCCCCAGAGATACGAAAATACTTGCCCATATATGTATCATAAGAACCTGGCCTGCTTCTTTATAGGCCTCGCCATATAGCAGAATTATCAGCCAATCACTCAAAAAAGTCATTGGCAAGGCAAGAGCCACTCCTATCCATACCAGAAAAGTAAATAACCTTTGCAACCTTGCATGATAAAGTCTTTCACTTGACTTTTTGGCACTAATTATGGCGGGAAAAAGAGATTGGGTGATAATCACCGGAATAAAGTACCACACCTCGCTTAACCTCACTGCTGCGGAATAATGACCTACTTCTTTTTCGCCCAGCATTTCTTTGATCATGATCTGGTCGATACGCATATAAATCATGATGACCAGACCACTCAGAATCAGCGGCCAACTATCCTTAAGCAGCCGCTTGGCCATGACCATATCAAAACGGCGAAAAAAGCTTCCGAGTTTTTGGTATCGATAAGCGATGTAAAGCGACACCGCAACCGTGGCCTGATCGATAAGGCTGACAATCACAAACCAAAACAAACCCGCTCCCGTAAGGACGAAATATATTTTCAACAGCGAGGACACTAGAAGTTGTGTCAGCTTGCAGATTGAAACAAATTTTGAAAGCGCCCTGGATTGAAAGTAAAAATTGACCACCTCGAACGATTGAAAGATGGTTCCGCTGGCGATGATTAAAATATAAAGTTCTGTGGTAGGGTCATTTGGAGTCAGTTGCGTGATAAGCACAATAACTCCAAGCATGGCAACCGCACCGCCCACTTTTAACCAGAATGCCGTACCCATATAGAGGTCACGCTGGCTAGGATCACGCACCAGATCGCGAACAATTATGCTGTCCAGCCCTAACTTGGCAATGCTGCTGAATAAGGTAGTAAAAGCGAGGGCATAACTAAACACACCAAACTGGGTTGGCCCCAGATAACGCGCAACCCAGACACCCACCAGCACTCCGGCAACCATGCGCATTATCTGCTCGGCAAACATCCAGGATGTATTGGCAAAATAGCGGCGGAAGCCTTGATGCGTTTTGGCTGTGTGGGTAATTTGCTTGATGCGTGTCAACACAATGAACTACCCAAAATAGACTTTGCCATCCAAATTTCGGGTACTTGAAGATAAAAAAAATGGTCAGATCCTATTTTTGTACACATTACTTATATTCCGATTCGCTGCGTATAAAAAAGAAAGAGGTCAAACCTCTATATTATTCGGTGCAAATAAGGTCTTCTATCACAGTGATGCCAACCCTGCATTACCTCGATGTTTTCAATATCCGTGCCTTGTTGGATAAGTTTTAACGCTTTCAATTTTGTCGTATGTCCTATACCTTTCTCAATCCTTACAGCCTCGCCTTCTGTTTTTCGTACATAAAAGCTGTCACTAAAAGAAGACCCAAACATGCTAGCTTGATACTTTCACTTTCCAGCACATCTAGAATAGTAATGTTTTCTTTCAGAGCTCACTTAAAAAGCCTTCCAATATACTGAAGTTCGTTTTGTTGCGCGACAAGCGTTTAAGTCGTTTACTTTTCAGTTCTAAGAAGCTGTTGATTAATCAAATACCAGTCGTAGGTGTGTTGTATCCCTTTTGCCAAGTCTGTTTTGGCTTCCCAGCCCTGACTTTGTAATTTGCTTACATCCAATAGTTTTCGAGGCGTCCCATCTGGTTTACTTGCATCAAAATCGATCTGACCATTAAATCCAACGACATCTTGTACTAATTGCGCTAATTCTTTAATGGATATATCTTCCCCAGTACCCACATTTACAATTTCTGCATCCGAATAGTTTTCCAGTAAAAAAACGCTGGCATCTGCCATGTCATCAACATAGAGGAACTCGCGTTTTGGTGTGCCCGTACCCCAGATCGTTACGGTAGAATCCTTGTTAATTTTGGCCTCATGGAATTTTCTAATCAAAGCGGGCAGTACATGGGAATTCTGAAGGTCGAAATTATCACCTGGGCCGTAGAGATTGGTGGGCATCAAGCTGATGGCATCAAATCCGTATTGTTTTCGATAGGCCTGACACATTTTGATACCGGCAATTTTAGCGATGGCATACCATTCGTTGGTTGGCTCTAAGTCACCTGTTAAAAGGTATTCCTCCTTTAGGGGCTGGGCAGCCATTTTAGGGTAGATACAGGAAGATCCCAGAAAAACAAATTTTTGCACACCAGCACGGTAGGCACCATCAATCAGGTTGTTTTGAATACTGAGATTGTCGTAGATAAATTCCGCTGGATAACTGTTATTTGCATGAATTCCGCCTACTTTAGCGGCAGCATCTATGACTACCGAAGGTTTTTCCTGATAAAAAAAACGGTCAACTGCGGCTTTATCCATCAAATTAAGGTCTTGCCGTGTCCGAGTGACAATATTTTGATAGCCTTTGCTGTGCAAATTTCTAATGATTGCTGAACCCACCAAACCATTGTGACCCGCAACAAATATCTTTGTGATTTGGTTGATGATGGCTGGGATTACATTAATTTCCATAGACTATCTCTTGTTAGCTTTAGCTTAGGTATCCAATAATCGGTGACTGCGGGCAGGTAAATCTGTAGGTTTGTTGAACAATATTTGTAGGGTGGGCAAAAATAGCCTTGCCGTTTGCGTTTATGCCCTGAGAGCACAACTTTTTACTGGCAAACGGTGGGCAGAAAGGCTTTGCCCACCCTACATTGTTAAATCACAGATGCCCCACCACCCAATAATTATTGCTTATTCGTTATATTCAAACGTTTTGAAACCTTCCCGATTGCATAACTCATCCCGTTGGGCGGATTTAAGGTCGGCATTAACCATTTCTGCAACTAATTCTTTAAGGGAAATTTTAGGCAACCATCCTAATTTTTCTTTGGCTTTAGTCGGGTCACCTAACAGGGTCTCAACTTCGGTTGGCCTAAAATAACGGAAGTCAACCGCCACAAGGCATTTTCCAGTTTCTGTGCAATAGCCTTTTTCATCAACACCTTCACCTTCCCAACGAAGCTTGATAGCCAATTCTTCCGCTGCAAAATTAATAAAGTCGCGGACTGAATACTGGACACCGGTAGCAATAACGAAATCATCGGGCGTTTCTTGTTGCAACATTAACCATTGCATTTCAACATAGTCTTTGGCGTGCCCCCAATCGCGTAAGGCACTTAAATTTCCTAGATAAAGGCAATCCTGCATACCCAGTTTTATTCTAGCTAAAGCACGGGTGATTTTGCGGGTAACAAATGTTTCCCCACGAATGGGGGATTCGTGGTTGAATAAAATGCCGTTACAAGCATAAATACCATAAGCTTCCCGGTAATTGACCGTAATCCAATACGCATACAATTTGGCAACTGCGTAGGGGCTGCGCGGATAAAAAGGGGTAGTTTCCTTTTGTGGTATTTCCTGCACCAAACCATAAAGCTCTGAGGTGGAAGCTTGATAAAAACGGGTTTTCTTTTCTAGCCCAAGCAGACGGATAGCTTCTAAGATGCGTAACGTGCCTATGCCATCAGCGTTAGCGGTATATTCCGGGGTATCAAAACTGACGGCCACATGGCTCATCGCCGCCAAGTTATAAATTTCATCCGGCTGCACCTGCTGAATGATACGGATGAGGTTAGTGGAATCGGTCAAATCACCGTAATGCAGCACAAAATTTCGATTGGATACATGGGGGTCTTGGTACAAGTGATCAATGCGGTCTGTATTAAATAGCGATGAACGGCGTTTAATACCATGGACAATATAATTTTTGTTGAGTAAAAACTCTGCCAAGTAAGCACCATCTTGTCCAGTAATGCCAGTAATTAGGGCTACTTTATTCATTTTATGGTTAAGTCTCGGAATGAAAATTTAGTTGGATCTTTGATAATTGTATCGGTACACATATTTTCCATATCCATATCCATATCCATATCCATATCCATATCCATATCTTGAGGATTTTCGTGGCAGGTCGTTAAAGATAATGCCTTTCATGTGTATCCCAGCCTGAACAAGGCGTTTGGCACTTTGCTCAAGCTCACGCATCGGATGTTGGCCAGCTTTTACTACCATTAAGGTTGCACTTGACATACGGCCGATAATGCAAGCATCCGTAACTGCCAATATAGGTGGCGAATCGATTATAATATGGTCATATTTTTTGCTAAGCGTTTCCAATAACTGCCCGAAACGCTCGTGCAGCAATAATTCTGATGGGTTAGGAGGAATGGAACCTGTTGGTATAAAGTCGATATTGGCCTCTAGTATATGGTGGACTGCCTTATCTAAAGCAATGGCATTAGAGATTAGGTCTGATAGCCCATCCTCCCTGTTTAACCCTAAGGATCTGTTAATAACGCCATTTCGTAAGTCACCGTCAATTAACATGATTCTTTTCCCGGCATCGGCCAGTACAGTGGCTAGGTTAAGACAAACGAATGACTTGCCTACACCCGGGCTAGGGCCGGTAATCATGATAACGTTGTTCTGCGCTTCCAAAAAAGCAAAATGCAAGGTAGTGCGCAAACTTCTCAAGCTTTCTATCGCCAAGTCTTCTTTGTTGTCCAACGCTAAGATACCCACCTCATTGAGCGGCTTTTTGCCTAGTTTTTTTATTTTCTCACTGAGTTTTGCTTGGCCATCACTATGGGGGATGGTGGCATAAACCGGAATATTGAGTTGTTTTTCGATTTGATCAGGGTCTTCAATTCCACGATGCATTGCTTTACGGATAAAGACCACAACCAGGCCAACAATTAGCCCTAACATTAACGCCACTGCAACAATTAAAGATTTTTTAGGCTTAATCGGATCGGTGGGTAATACCGCTTCGTCAATAACCCTTACATTGCCAACGGTACCAGCTTTGGCGACTCTTAAAGTTTGTGCGTTGTTGAGCAATGTGGTGTACAGCTCGGTGCTAACTTTTACGTCGCGGGATAATCTTAAGATGACCTGTTGGGTTTCAGGCAATGCTTCGATTTTTTTATCGTTTGCATTCATTTGCGTTTGCAGCCTAGCGATTTGTTTATCAATTGCTATGACTGTCGGATGTGATTCGGTAAATTTCCCGCGTAATTCGTCCCTTTTTTGCTGCAACAATGTAATTTGGGTTTTTATTTCAACCACACCGCTTAAAACGTTTTGTGTTTCTATATCCAGGTCAATTGAGCCTTTGTTGGTTCTAAATTCATTTAAGGCTGCTGTGGACGCCTCCAATTGGTCTTTAATGACGGGCAGTTGTTTATCCAGAAATTCAAGGGTGCTTTGGGCTTCTTTAGATTTTTGTTCAACATTCTGCCGCACATAAATATTGGCCACTTCATTAAGCGTCTTCATTGCCATTATTGGATTGGCAGACTCCAAGGTAAAACTCAGGATCCCTGTGCTTTTTCCTTTTTCAGAAACAGTCAAATTCTCTTGCAGGTTATCAATCGCACTGGTTAATGATAGCCTAATCACAGTGAATTGAGTGCCAGGACGGGCTTTTATTAGCGATACAAATAGGGTAAACGTTTCCTGACTTCCATCTAAATTTTTGACTATTGGTTTTCCAACTTCTCCCCCAAGCACTATTTGATCGTCATCCAATAAGCTGAAATGTCCTTGTTCACCAGCTACTAAAGTTAGCTGTTTTCCTATCCAATTCTCAGGCACAGTCAATGTATCTATGGTTATCGACTCACTACCCCAGGCATATTGATCCTGACCGAATAGCGGTGCGGACACTTGTCCGCTTAAGTTCTTTTTTTGAAACCGTCTGGCGATTGCCTCACCAATTATTGGAAAATATTTAGGTTTAGCAGCAATTTCCAAATTAAGATTTTTAACGGCCTCCCCCAACACCTTGCGGGATTTAATAATTTCTATTTCTGCCAATGCAGGCACTTTACTTTCTAATAAAGGAGCTACCGATTCCAGAGCATCGAGGGTGTTTGATTTTTCTTCTATTTGCAACATGCCATCGGCTTTGTAAATAGGGGTGTCTAACAATGCCTTGGCAATCCCCGCAGCAAAAAAAGCCAAGGTAACAAAAATAATGAGATATTTGCCATCAAGGATAGTCGCAATTAAGTCTCCTAAATCAATTTCATCCTCTTCTTGGTTGGCTTGATAGTTACCCGGAGAGGAATTTATATCTGGAAGATGATTTTTCATGCTGTGGTCTGTTTTTGTTCCATTGTTTAGCATATAAATTTATTTAATATCAATTATATGGCAATATTTATGAAATATTGGAAAATCAATATTGAAGCCTTTAAGAACGTTACTATAAATTGGGTTGGAACTATATCTATCGCATTACAATTTCCTAACCTTGCTAATGAATAAATATATTTAACATCGCAAGTGTGGGTGCAATTTCACCAATGATTTGATTCCACCGGATGCCTTCAGCCCTATCAATATAAATTACATCACGTGGCTGCAAAGGGAAGCGATCAGCTAATAAAAGGGCATCCGGCGATTTTGCATTCAAATGATAAATTTCTGGCTTTTTAATCCCACTTCTAAAAACAAAGATACGTGCTGCATCAGAGGTGATTTGACTAATGCCGCCTGCATCACTTATTGCTTCAGTCAAAGTCATGCGTCCTTTGTTCATAAGAATGCTACGCCCCCCCCCGACACCTCCTACTGATAATGAACTGCTTGAGCCACTTGCGATTTCGCCCATAACGAAAATTTTGTTTAAACTATTATCAGGTACGTTTAACACATCGCCGTGTTTGAGCATTACATTTTGGGAAATATTTCCCCCTTCATAGAGGGATAAAAGGTTGATGCTATAAGTGTTTCCATTACGAGTCAGAGTAATATTGCGTAAGTCAGCTTCGGAACTCAGCCCCCCCGCACCATTTATGGCTTCCAATACGGTGAGAGGAATATCTTTCACCAACTGGATTCCTGGTTGTTTGACTTCCCCCACCACATAAACCCGTTGGCTACGGTATGCGGTCACCCGTACATCCAATTGGACTTGTTCAATATATCTAGATAATTTATTGGTCAATTCCGCCCGAATATCTTCCACTGTTCTACCAGCCGCTTTAACTACTCCAACATATGGATAGAAAATATTGCCATCTTCGCCAACCACGTTCCCTGCGCTTTCAGCGGCTCGGAATTCACCAGCCGGGATAGTCAATTCGGGATGTTCCCATACGGTGATATTGAGAATATCTCTAGGGCCTACTAAGTATTGGCTATGGTTTTCTGGTTCAGGAACCCCTTTTACGGCTTTGGAACCTATACGGTAATCGAAATAACGGTTTGCCACGTTATTTGGGCCTAAGCTACGATTATTAAAGTCCTTTTCTAAATCAACAATCGTTTGGGCTGTGATGGCATGAATATTCAGTTTTTTTAAAGTGGTTGCATTTTTTTCCTCAACCGGCATTTCGATACTGGACTGCTTGGAAAATTGGCTCATGTGCATGCCTGGAATAACGGTACAGCCAGTCAAATTGATTAATATCAACAAGATGGTAAATAAAGAGTTTTGCCGCATATTTTGTGCCCGTGTATTCAATGTTCTATTCGCAGTTGATAATTCATATAGCAATTACTGGTAAAGCTTCTTGACCCATTGATTGACACCCTGGTCAATTTGTACCAGAACCGACTCAAATGCCGCCAAATCCAATTGGTACGGGTCGTTAATGTCATAACCACCCCATTCGCCCAATCTAAAAACCTTCCCTTTGGCACTGGGTTCTGTATTTTCAATGTCTATTTTATGGGTCAATTCCATAACCAATATAAGGTCAGCTTTCCGGATCATTTGTGTGTTTAATTGGGTTGCCCGATGCCCTGAAATATCCAAGCCTCTTGCAAGCATAAGCTTAACCGCTTTTTCATCCGCTTTATGCCCAACTAAAGCACCAATCCCGGCAGATAAGACAGAGCAATTGTTCTGGTTAATTTTTAAAAGGGCATCCTTAAAAAGCACTTCTGCCATAGGGCTTCGGCATATATTGCCGACACACACTACTAAAATGTTATTAAACAAAAAAACATTTCCTATTATTTAGTTGATAACCTTGGCTGATTGTTTGAAAACAGGTTTTTAGTTATTCTCATCAATTTTACTGTTTCTTATAACCACTTAATTCCATAAAGCCTTTTCCGGTATGCGTTCCTGTCACCTGGATTGCCCCTTCCCAGTAAATATTGTAGGTTGTTAAGGTGGCATCAAATTCACTGTTGCTTAGGATGCTTCTTGTGGTCACATCAATATGCTTAGCCGGTATTTTTAGCTGCCATTCAATGGGATAACTAACACCTGTTTTGTCACTGAGCCAACTTTTAGCTTTATTAAGTGAAAAATCTTCCATGCCGAGAATTTCAGTCTTGCCATTTTTGGTAATGCTGCCAGTATAGATTATTGGTGTATGCGACTTGTCACGCAATTGATAAAGCATAATGTCACTACCATCATCCAGCTGTATGCTAAACCAATCCCAGGATAGTTGAGTAGTTGAAAAATCCCCCCACTGGTGATCGAACCAAGCTATCCCTTTGGTTACTTCGGTATGCCCATTAATCTTGACGGTTCCAGAAATATCCATTCGAGTCCGCGAATAATAGTAGCTGCTACCAGCCGAACCTAACGAAATCACACCGTCTTTGCCATGAAATACCGGAGCTTGTGTGCTAACCAATTGGAAATCAAAACTGAAGTCAGAAGTTGATACTTGTAATTTATCAACCCCATTACCGCCTGACATGCTCCAATCACCCGATATAAAATCAAAATGGTTAACAGAACCTGTTGATAAATTCCCGGCTGCACTGCGTTGATCAATATAATGTCTTCCTGTCTGGTAATCAGCAAATGAAACATGGTTAACCATCATGTTCATCACTCCATTCACCAGGAATGTAGTGTCGTGAAAACTGTATTTTTTACCCGATTCAGTTATCAAATGGCCATTGTAATACCACCACTCCATCTTAGATTGATGGGGGGCATCATCTTTTGGTAATGATATTAAGTTATTTGATGCCGCCTTTGATTCGAACCAGACTGCCGCCGTTTTGCGGGGCATCACTTCTTGATAGAACCAAATTGCCACAACTATCAAAAGGCTAATAACAACTTTAATGGCCCAATGCCCGCGCATTAATCGGTGCTTTTTATAGTTACGGCGTGACCTATATTTTCTATCCATAACTTATTGCTTATAAATACAAATTATCGAAAATAACTATACGATAAAATCAATTGCTTAGATCTTCGGTTTTTCTTATTTGAATTTCGGGATACTGCATCTGGATTTCAGTTACTTTCACTGCTTTCCATGCATTATTTATATACCAATAGTACCCGGCAAAAAGACCTAAAAAAGTGAAAAAAAGTATCTGCTCAGGGACAACAAGAACTAAACTGGTAAATAAACTTACAATTGAAAAAATAGCAGCGATAGAGACAAGGATTATTAATTTTTGATTGACACCATAGCCTAATGTGGCCAGATAGTGGTGGAGATGTTCGCGGTCTGGTGAGCAAGGGGAGCGTCCATTTTTGATTCGGCGATACATTACACTAATGGAATCAAAAAATGGGACTGCCGTTAACCATAGGACAGTAACTGGCGGCATTATTCTGTTTTCGCCTTGCGATGCACAAATCGCGAGCCAGCATACAGAAAAACCAAGCAATGTGCTTCCGGTGTCGCCTAAAAAAATTGATGCGCTTTTCCGCCCGGCAATACGTAAATTAAACAGTAAGAAGGCAATGATTGATGCCATCAAAATAAGACAGAAATAATAGATTGGCCAATTTTGGGATAACTTCGATACTATAGCAATTGATGTGATTGCCACTAACGTTAAAGTGCCTGCCAACCCATCAATCCCATCAATCATATTAAAAGCATTGATACCGCCAACTACCGCCAAAACTGTGAATACCGTTGAAAATTCGCCTAGTTTAATGCTACCAGCGCCAAATATATCACCGAGCTCTGTTATCTTTATTTCCGCAAACTCGGCCATAATAAGCCCCGCTATAATTTGGGCAATTATTCTAGTTTTAACACTCAGTTCTTTGTAATCATCAATCACCCCTACACAAACCAAAAGTGTTGCCGCCACGATAAACTCTTTTTGATGGAGGAGCTGAATATCATTAACCAACAGCGTAACTAACATAGCAAGATAAATTGCTAATCCCCCGATCAGAGGAGTCAAATCTTTATGCTGTTTTCTTTGGTTTGGCCTGTCTACTAAACTTATTTTTTTAGCATAAGGGATTAAAAGGATGATTAAAAAAAGTGCGGCTATCAGCGATGTAAGAAAAAGGAATAATGGCATGAATATTTGATTACCGAAAAAATACGTTTATGAACCGAATCCTTAGCACCTGGTACAGAGTATTAACTTCTGTTGATTAAAAATAACAACGGCCCTACTTTTCACTTGCTTATCCGAAACTGCAATTTAAGCGTTAAACATATTTGTTTTGTGGTTTTATATCAGAGTTTCATTATTGATAATAGGCAATGGTTCACTACATCTATGTGAATTGCTTCACTAAAGTTTTTATATTTATAATATTCAATTGATTATTAATAACTTAGCTAAGTTAATTTTTAATAATTTCTTTTTTATATCAATAAAAAAAATTTATAAGTGTGGACTAATCCAAAATTTCTTCTGCCCTAATAAACTGGCAATAATCATCGTTAAGTGGCTTGTGGATATTGGCCAATCCACTACGGCAATCAGCGGCCTTTTCCAACAGTGCAAGCCACCAAGGCGGTACCGTATTGGTGCCTTGGTATCTGTTGATATTTCATCAAGCTAAAAACACCATTCCGCTAAAGGCCGTGCTTTTTTATTAACTTTCAGCAACCCAAGGCTTTAATAACAATAGAACATATTGTTATTAAAGCTATTTAGCAAAACTGAATTACCTGCAAAAAAATCTTTGACGCGCCCTCCTCCCGCAAGCTGTCCAGCACCAGACGACAAAACCCAGCCCAAAATATCTGTTAGAATGCCCCCAGGAGGAAAATATAATGCTAAAAAAATTCTTACATAGGCTCTTGACACTGATTTACAAGGTTGAAGTTAAAGGTTTGGACAATTATCACCAAGCGGGCGACCGGGTTTTGATTATCGCCAACCACACGTCATTTTTAGACCCGCTGCTACTGGGTGTGTTTTTACCAGAGGACGTTACCTTTGCAATTAACACCCATATTTCCCAACGTTCGTGGTTAAAACCCTTCCTAGGCTTATCTAAGGTTTTTCCTATGGATCCGACACATCCATTATCACTGAAAAACCTGATCCTACATTTGCAGAACGACAATAAGACGGTGATTTTCCCTGAGGGCAGAATCACCGCGACAGGGTCATTAATGAAGATTTATGATGGCACCGGAATGGTGGCGGACAAATCAGGGGCGGCGATTTTACCGATACGGATAGAAGGTGCGCAGTACACGCATTTTTCTAAATTGCGTAATATTTTCCGTTTACGCCTGTTCCCTAAAATCACCCTGCAAATCTTGCCCCCGACACATATCCACACTCAACGCGGGCTCAGCGGCAAAAACCGCCGAAAATACAGCGGGCATATCCTGGCTGACATCATGACCGAGATGATGTTTAAGACTAGCCATTATCGGCAGAGCATTTTCGCCAGCTTGTTGGAGGCCAGATCCATACACGGAGGCCGGCACAAAGTGGCCGAGGATTTGGAGCGTATCCCACTGAGTTATGACCAATTACTGGCACGCACAATTGCGGTCGGTAACGCATTGTTGGAGTTAACTGAAGCTGGCGAAAACGTGGGCGTTTTTCTACCTAATTCAAGCAAAACCTTGTGCGTGGTGCTAGGTTTGCAACTGCACGGACGGGTTCCGGCAATGTTGAATTATTCGACAGGGTCGGCGGGGATGATGTCCGCATGTGCCGTTGCCAATGTCAAAACCGTGTTGACGTCACACCGGTTTATCGAGTTGGGCAATTTATCTGCTGAAGCCGGGCAACTGGCTTCCCGAATTAAGCTGGTGTATTTGGAGGATGTGGCCCAACAGATTTCTAAGTTCGACAAAATCAAGGCCTTTTTGCAAAGTAAAACGGCAAATTTTTGGTACAAACACGACCAATTTCCTCCTGACAGTCCGGCAGTGGTTTTGTTTACGTCCGGTTCGGAAGGCGTGCCCAAAGGCGTGGTGTTATCACACTCCAATATTCTGGCAAACCATAAACAAATCGCCTCGCGCATCAGTTTCACGCCGCAGGATGTGGTGCTAAATTTTTTACCCATGTTCCACTCCTTCGGTTTTACGGTAGGCACGCTCTTGCCGGTGCTGAACGGGATGAACACATTTTTTTATCCGACCCCCCTGCATTTTAGCGTCATTCCTGAAATCGCTTATGAGATTAACGCGACCATCATGTTTGGGACCAATACGTTTTTCGCCGCTTACGGCAAAAAAGCCCATGCCTATGATTTTTATAATCTGCGCTATGTGGTGGCCGGTGCGGAAAAATTGCAAGAAAGTACCCGTACGCTCTGGGCGGAAAAATTTGGTATCCGTATCTTGGAAGGATACGGGGTGACCGAAACGTCACCGGTGTTGGCGGTCAATACGCCGATGGATTGTAAGGCGGGGACAGTCGGGCGTTTTATGCCGGATATGGAACACCGGCTCGAACCCGTTGAAGGCATAAGCGGTGCCGGTAAGCTGCACGTATACGGGCCCAATATCATGCTGGGGTATTTGCTGGTGGAGCAACCAGGGACGTTGAAACCGACCAATTCGGTTTATGGCCAGGGATGGCATGACACTGGCGACATTGTCGAAATTGACGATGAAGGCTTCCTTATCATCCGGGGACGCAGCAAACGGTTTGCAAAAATCGCAGGGGAAATGGTTTCATTGTCTGTCGTTGAGCAAATTGCCGCGAATGCATGGCCTGAAGCGGCACACGCGGCAATTAGCTTGCCGGACGCAAAAAAAGGCGAGCAAATTATTTTGCTGACTACGCACAAAAATGCGACAGCCAGTGAATTGGCGTCATTGTCTAGCGGCGTGGCGTCAATTTGTTTACCTAAGCAAATTATTTATATCGAAGCAATTCCAGTATTGGCAACAGGGAAAACCAATTATCCTGCCGTGACAGAATTGGCAAAGTCCCGTTGATTCCCCGTAAAAAAGTTATGCCGGTGATGCCGGCATTTTTCACCACGTAAACCATAGCGTCGCCTTACCTTTGCCTATCCATAGGTGACCACCCGGATTATGGTTCGGGAAGTAAAGCGGCGATTGCGCCACCTGTCCGTAGCATTTTAGTATGTTGAAAGGTTACGGACGGGTAACAACCCGTCCGGCGATCTAACCCACCTTCAACTGGAGATTTGAGGTTAGCAAGCACTTGTTTAAGAGCTGTGGCATGGCACTTGGCTTGCCAATGAGGCTATTCATTAGGGCTTCCAGGTATGCAAGCCAATTCCCCCCTAACCTCTTCACAAACCCCGGATAATTTTCTGCGCGGGGTATTGGCTACGCAACCATCATGGGCAGCTTTGCCCTTACAAGCCTCTAAAGCAAATTGGGGGGCAAACCTAGGTAGGCCTTCATCCGAACGGACTGGCGGCGGTGGCACTCTTGCAAATGGCCTTACAGGGCTGTCATCAGATGGCTTGATAGGTTCAGGTTGGGGGGGTTCTAGCGCTCCGGGGGATTCTTCAGCAGCCTGCACAGGAAAATTTGGCTTGACGGGAGCCATAGCAGACCCGGCTGCCAAAGGCGCCGTCAAATCCTTTATTTCTGGCCCTTTCAATGCGTCCTTAACAATGAAGTGGTATGCCCCTAATGCCAATGGCAACACCAAGCTTACTTTGATCAGAAAAGCAAACGACAAAGGCTCTTTGACTTTTTCACCAGGCGTTTTACGGCATTTGATGCACTTTGAATCATTAAGTACCTTGCCTTCGCGGAGGACATTTTTGGTTTTACAGTGCGGGCAATAATAGGTCTCGTATTTTTTCTCCCTGGGAAAAGGTGGGTCAATAGGCGCCAAACCCAACCCGGGCAATTCGGGCTCGACAGGCGACGGCGGGCTGTCGAACACCGACTTATACGGCGATTTATTAAATGCCTGGATCTGGGTTGGTATTTCAGTCAGTTGCCGCTCAAATTCTTCAATAGTCTGCGGCCTATTTTCCGGATAGACGGATAGCGCCTTCATAATTGAATTGGAAAATTGCGGGCTTAATGACGGTTCCATATTTGCCAAATGGATGATGGGGTCATTCTGTAATCGCGCTGTCGCTTCGTGCGGTTTGACACCGCTGACCATGTAGTAAATAGTCGCGGCCACTGAATAAATATCCGTCGATGGGGTAAAGTTGGCGCGTGACAAATACTGTTCAAACGGGGCAAAACCGGGCGTTAAAATCACCGAAAGCGACTGGCTTTTCTGGTTGAATGCATTCCGGGCGGCCCCAAAATCAAGCAACACAGGATGTTTTCTGTCAACCAGATATATATTGTCAGGTTTGATATCCCGGTGTAAAAAACCTTTTTGATGGACTTGAGCCAGACCATCTAAAACCGGCAACATAATCCGTAAAGATTCCTGTTCAGAGAGTTTCTGGTTGTTCTGTTGGAGAAAATGCTGGAGCGAAAGCCCCTTATAGTAATCCATTACCAAATATGCCGTTTTATTGGCCGGGAAGAATTCCCTTACACGCACCACGTTCGCATGGCTGAATTTGGCTAATGTACGCGCTTCCTGTAAAAATTGCTTTAAACCATACTCAAATTCAAGTTGGTCATCATCGGAATGCGCTATGACAAAAGGGCGTTTGCCGTCCCGGGTGACCAATGTGGATGGCATGTATTCTTTGATTGCGACGGCGGTTTGCAGGACTAAATCAAAAGCCAAATAAGTGATGCCGAAGCCGCCTTTGCCCAGTACCCGGCCTATCAAAAATTTTTTATGGAGGATAGTCCTATACGGCAGTTCCAAAGCGCTCTGCTGTGTATTATTGTCAAAGCCGCAATGGGGGCAGATGGAGCCTGCTTTATTAATGGACATACAGCCCATGCATAAATCATCAAGCTCTTGAATAACCATGGTGATTTTCCCTCAATTACTGTTCTGGACAGTCAACACAATGACCGAAATATTGTCATCGCCACCGTAGGCTATGGCCGCCTTGATCAGCCCGGAACAAGCTTCATCGGGAGAATTGTTGACAATGATCAGGCGTATTTCTTCGTCAGTCACCTTGTCGATAAGCCCGTCCGAACACAATAGGTAGGTGTCACCAATCTGGATGGGAAACAGAATTTCAGAAACGTCAACCAATATCTCCGGGTTAGTCCCTAACGCATTGGTCAATATATTCCTATTAGGATGGACTTTGGCCTGTTCTAAGGTGATCATGCCATACTCAAGCATTTGGGCAACCAGGGTATGATCCTGGGTCATCTGCTCTATCTGCTGGTTTCGGATACGGTAAAGCCTGGAATCCCCCACATGCGCATAACACCCCATACCATTGGCAATCATAAGGGCGGTTGCGGTAGTCCCCATGCCCTGGCAATCGGAACTATCAAGCGAATGGCGGTAAATCCTTTGGTTGGCTTCCAAATAGGCATTGACCAACGTTTGCTGCGGATTTAGGAAGTTATTGGCAAGGCAAAGCTCGCCAATAGTTTCCACGGCTTCTTTGCTTGCCACCTCCCCTGCCCTATGCCCCCCCATCCCATCGGCGAGGATTGCCAAGCCTATCCCGGCATTTCCGGTCGGTGAAAAATAGTCTAAGGCATCTTCATTATTTTGCCGTTGGCAGCCAATATCACTGGCCCATGCGACAGTGATGATATAGTCTTCAACAATTGCCATCGGTTTACCTTTAGTTTTAAAGCGTTTTAGTATTGTCGCCAGAAATTTGCTTAAATGCATGAAATAAATAAGCGGTGACTTAAGATCGTCCCTAATTCAAGTTAATTTTTACAACGTCTTACCCTACGGGACTGGCCGCTTACTAATGTAAAATCTAAAATTACCTGGACAAGCGTTGATGCTACTATTTGCCCTACTGAAAGTAAACGTTAAAATCTTATCACCTGAATCATCAAAATATCACTTTAAAGCAACCAAGGTGCTTAAGGTATCCGGTAATTGCTTAATGGCAAAGCCAACCCGCTATTTTTTCTACCCTATATCGTGCTTGGGTGCCATCATCTACCCAAGCCCCCCCAATCAGAGCCTATGGCAATCACTACATTTTTCCCATCCACTATCAGAATTCACTTCAAAGGCTAGCCTAAAATCATGAATAAACACATTTACCCGTTATTGATAGCCCAATTTTTATCGGCGTTTGCCGATAATGCCGTGTTGTTTACCGTTATTGCCATCGTCATGCAATCTACCCATGCCGAAAGTTGGTATATTCCCGCCGTACAAAGCGCATTTACGATTGCCTATGTTTTCCTGGCCCCTTGGGCGGGGGAAATTGCCGACACCCATGCAAAACCTAAGATATTGATGTTGGCAAATTTAGTCAAAGCTAGCGGCGCAGGATTATTGTTGTTTAACATTGAACCGATCCTGGCCTATAGCGTTGTCGGCATCGGCGCGGCCATTTACAATCCGGTCAAGTACGGCATATTGCCCGAACTTGCCGAATACGACTATTTGGTCAAAGCCAACAGCTTGATGGAAGGTTCAACGATTTTGGCAATCCTGCTGGGCATGTTGGCGGGGGCCAAACTCGCCGATTATTCGATACATTGGGCTTTAGCAAGCTGCATGGGATTATTTATGATTTCTGCTTTAGCCACCCTATTTTTACCTAAAGGCGAAATCAAAAAAGCGGTTTCCGGCTCTAAAATTATTGCTTTCAGCCGGGAAATAAGACAATTCTTTACTTTATCAGGCTCGGCCTTCGCCATTTTAGGGGGAGGTTTGTTCTGGTTGGCGGCGGCCACGCTTCGGGTGATCCTGATTGCTTGGGCCCCGCTAGTGCTATTGACCAAAAACACCACGGAAATTGCCCAACTCACTTTTTTTCTGGCCATCGGCATTATTGTTGGCTCGGCCATAGTGCCCCGGCTAATTCCCCTGGAGAAAATCCGGCGCGCGAGGTTCCCTTCATATTTGATGGGCTTGGGTGTCATTGCCTTAAGCCTGACCGAAAGCGTGTGGCCTGCCCGAACGGCATTGCTGGTGATCGGCATGATGGGCGGCATGTTCATCGTTCCGGTAAACGCGGTTTTGCAAGAGCTAGGCAAAGAAAGCATCGGTAGCGGCCGTGCTGTCGCCCTACAAGGCTTTTTCAACAATCTCGCCATGTTGCTGGGGGTGGGCTGCTATACCTTCGCAGCCGCAAATGACACCGGGCCAATCATCGGCATGATGGCACTGGGGCTGCTGGTTTTTATCGGGACTTTTTTAGTGTCCTTAAGTTTGCGTAAGGATACCTTGGAGAGGCTCGCCCCTAGCAATTCGGAATGGGGCTGAAGTTAGCCGGGGCGGATTCGCGTGAGGCTTGGCTTGCAACAAAAAAGCCCGGTCAAGATACGTAGGTTGTCTTCAACTTCCCTGAAATTATCAGCACCATTTCCCAATTGGGTTGCACAAACACCTTGCATGCTTCCCCATAGCGTCTTAGCCAACTGCCTTTTTAGACCTGGGGTTTCGGTATTTGGCAGATGTGACCCGATCAAGTTGATCAGTGCATCAACTTTTGCCTGATAGGATTCTGAGGCGTGGTGGTGCCCATTGGCTTGGCTTTCCGACCATAGGCACCAGCAATGGTAATTTTGCTTGACGAAGCCTAAGTAGGCACAGCCTAATGCCTGAAGATCATGCCCCTGCACTTGCGCCAGATCCCGGAAAAGGTTTTCCAGCGTTTGCTCGTTAATATGGCGGATGACATCGGCCATATTTTCAAACACCATATAGACACTGCCCACAGTATAACCAATACGCTGGGCAATTTTCCGTACCGTCAATGCGGAACCGCCCTGTTCAATGACAATGGCTTTTGCAGCGCACAAAACCATTGCTTTGATTTCTTCGGGAGTATGCTTGTTACGCCTTGCCATATTTATGTTGCCATGAAAAAGGTGCCGTTTATGGACAGGTTTATTTGGAGGGCAATGATGGACGGGCTTGAGGGCTTAAAATCCGGAGGGATGAAACTGGCTTTTTATGGGCTATTTTAAATAGCATTTGAAAATAACAATGGCGAAGCGGACGGGGCTCGAACCCGCGACCACCGGCGTGACAGGCCGGTATTCTAACCAACTGAACTACCGCTCCATTGTTGAGCCGGGCATTATATATTGACAACCATTTATTAACAATTACTTTTTAATTAATTTTTTGCTTTTTTGATAACTTTGAAAACATTGGCACGCTAATTATGCGATACTACGCGACTTTAAATTTTATCCAGACACACTTTACTTAAAAAATGATTAACAAGGAGTCATCATGACCGCATTGGTGGGCATTATCATGGGTTCTACTTCTGACTGGGAAACGATGTGCTTTGCCGAGGAAACCTTAATCAAGCTAGGTATCCCTTATGAAGTGGAAGTTGTCTCAGCCCATCGCACCCCAGACAAACTGTTCCGTTACGCCGAAACAGCCGAGACCAGGGGCTTGGAAGTCATTATTGCCGGAGCGGGCGGCGCCGCACATTTGCCCGGCATGACCGCGGCCAAAACCCAGATTCCAGTCTTAGGCGTCCCTGTGCAATCAAAAGCCTTAAATGGTATGGATTCATTATTGTCGATTGTGCAAATGCCCGCTGGCATCCCGGTCGGCACCTTGGCCATAGGTAAAGCTGGCGCCATTAACGCCGCCTTGTTGGCAGGAGCCATTATCAGCAACAAACACACCCAATATCGGGAAGCATTAACAATTTTCCGTCATGAGCAAACCGAAACCGTGTTGGCCCATGCCGATCCAAGAAACGAGGTTTGAAGTTTTATGAAAGTGGGAATACTGGGCGCAGGACAGCTCGCCCGAATGATCGCCTTAGCAGGTTATCCCTTGGGATTGGAGTTTATATTTTTAGACCCGTCCGCCGACGCTTGCGCCAACCACTTAGGGGAACACCTGCACGGTGATTACAACAATCTGGATTTATTGGCGCAACTGGCAGACCGTGCCGATGTGGTCACTTATGAATTTGAAAACGTGCCTGCGGAAGTGGCCGGATTCTTAGCCACGCATACGCAAGTTCATCCGTCACCCAAAGCTTTGGCGGTTGCCCAAGACCGCTTAACCGAAAAGAACTTTTTTAATGACATAGGCATTGCCACCCCCGCTTATGCGGCGGTCAACAGCTTGGCTGATTTACAAGCCGTGATGGCGGGCATCGGTTATCCGGCAATCTTGAAAAGCCGCACCCAAGGTTACGATGGCAAAGGCCAATCCGTCCTGAAATCCGCCGATGATTTGGCTAGCGCTTGGCATACGCTGGACGGGGTGCCTGCGATTGTTGAGGCGTTTGTGCCTTTCCAACGCGAGGTGTCCGTTATTGCCGCACGTAATGTAAACGGGGATATCGTTTACTATCCGTTATCTGAAAATCTACATCGTGGCGGAATCTTACGGGTTTCCGAATGCACAACAGATGATCCCATGCAAACCCAAGCGCAAACTTATGTCACACGCTTGCTCGAAGCCTTGGATTATGTCGGCGTCTTGGCTTTGGAGCTGTTTGAAGTCGATGGCCGATTAATCGCCAATGAATTCGCCCCACGCGTCCATAATTCAGGGCACTGGACGATTGAAGGCGCCGAAACCAGCCAGTTCGAAAACCATCTACGTGCCATTTTAGGCTTGCCTTTAGGGGCGACAACAGCCGTTGGCAAGGCAGCCATGGTCAATTTTATCGGCGGCCTTCCGGAGACCGGATCCATCTTAGGCATCCCGGGTGTGCATTTGCATCTGTATGGCAAAGAACCGCGCAAAGGCCGTAAAGTTGCCCATGCCACCATCCGAACCCTAACAGATGCCACACTGGGCGAGTTAACCCAAAAAATTGCCACCATCGCCAATCAAGTTGATGACAGTTAATGTAACTAAGCAATCCCTTTGTTAAGAGGGGAAATGGCCTTGGACGCTTGCACCCAATTACCGTAAAATCCCCCCGATTTGCCACCTAAGGAAATGAACTTAATAGCTTTATTTATTTCAATTGAGCGATATAAAGAGACAATTCCAGCGGGCATATGAGTGGAATATTCACATTTTTTGTGATTTTTACACATAAAAGTTCTTGTGCTATGCTAGGGGTTACCAATTTGTTACAGCGCTATTTTCCACACCGCTTTTTTATTACACAACGATCAGGGCAGATGTTGTTTTTAAGCAAGGATACACTACCGTGAGAGAATTATGACAGACACAAGCACTATGCTATCGACAGTGCAGGAAATCGCCACTGCCCTTAAAGATAAACCCGGCGCACTTTTACCGATTCTTCACGGTGTGCAAGACGCGTTAGGTTATATCCCGTCCGATAGCATCCCAGTTATTGCCAAGGCACTGAACCTTTCCCGTGCTGAAGTGCATGGTGTCATCAGTTTTTATCATTATTTCCGCGAAACACCACCAGGCAGGCAAACCATACACCTATGCCGTGCCGAATCTTGCCAAGCGATGGGCGGCAATGCCTTGGCAAACCATGTCAAATCCAAACTGGGCGTTGATTTTCATGAAACCACAGCCGATGGTGAATTTTCTTTAGAACCCGTGTATTGCTTAGGCAACTGCGCCTGCTCACCTGCCATGCAAATCGGCACGGATATTTATGGACGGGTAACTGATGAACTCTTTGACACGCTTATCGCCAACAAGGGGGTTGCGGCATGATTAAGACAATTTACGTTCCCTGTGACGCCAGCGCAGTCTCCTTAGGCGCCGACAATGTCGCAAAAACCATCCAAACCGAAGCCGACAAACGTGGCATTGAAATCCAAATGGTCCGCAACGGCTCGCGTGGCCTATTCTGGTTGGAACCGTTGGTTGAGGTTGTAACCGGACAAGGCCGTATTGCTTATGGCCCTGTCCAAGCATCCGATGTCCCTAGCCTGTTTGATGCCGATTTCATTAACGGTGGCGCCCATGCCTTGTCTTTGGGATTGACCGAAGAATTGGCGTATCTGAAAAAACAGCAGCGTTTGACTTTTGCGCGGATTGGCATAACCGACCCTGTCAGCCTGGAAGATTACCTTGCCCACGATGGCTACCGTGGCTTGAACAACGCGTTGGCAATGCCACCAGCGGAAATAGTCAAAAACGTCACCGATTCTGGTTTGCGTGGGCGCGGTGGCGCGGCGTTCCCTACTGGCATCAAATGGAATACGGTGCTGAACACTCCTTCCGAGCAAAAATACATTATTTGTAATGCCGACGAAGGCGACTCCGGCACATTCTCCGACCGCATGGTCATGGAAGGCGACCCGTTTGTCCTAATCGAGGGCATGACTATCGCCGGTTTGGCGGTGGGCGCAACCCAGGGTTATATCTACCTGCGCGTTGAATACCCCCACTCGCACAAGGCTTTGAATACCGCCATCGGTAAAGCCTACGCTGCCGGCTATCTAGGCGACAATATCTTAAACAGCGGCAAAGCGTTCCATCTGGAAGTGCGTTTAGGCGCAGGCGCATACATCTGTGGGGAAGAAACATCGCTGATGGAAAGCTTGGAAGGCAAACGCGGTTTGGTGCGCTTCAAACCACCGTTGCCAGCGATCAAAGGCCTGTTTGGCCAACCGACGGTTGTCAATAACGTCATTTCCTTGGCTTCCGTGCCCATCATCCTCGACAAAGGCGGCAATTATTACCGCGATTTTGGCATGGGGCGCTCACGCGGCACATTACCACTGCAATTGGCCGGCAACATCAAACATGGCGGCCTAGTTGAATTGGCATTTGGCTTGACTCTGCGCGAATTGCTTTATGGTTTCGGTGGTGGTTCCGCCACAGGCCGACCAATCAAGGCGGTGCAAGTCGGTGGCCCCTTAGGCGCCTATTTGCCGGAATCACAATTCGACACCCCGCTGGATTACGAAGCCTTCGCCGCCAATTGGACGGTATTGGGCCACGGCGGCGTGGTCGTGTTCGATGATACCGCCGATATGGCGGAAATGGCGCGTTACAGCATGGAGTTTTGCGCCTTGGAATCCTGTGGCAAATGCACACCTTGCCGTATCGGCTCCACACGGGGAATGGAGCTCATGGACGACATCATAAATGGTCGCGACCTAGCCAAAAACGTACCTTTGTTACGCTCGCTTTGCGACACCTTACTTAATGGCTCGTTATGTGCGTTGGGTGGCATGACCCCCTACCCTGTGCTTAGTGCATTAAATCATTTTCCCGAAGATTTCGGCATTCATGACCACGCTAATGTAGCCTAATCGACTTAGAGGTAATAACCATGTCCATCAATAAAGAAAAAGATTTCGGTACGCCCGCAAGTCCAGCTACCGCTACAGTAAACTTGGAAATCGACGGTTTTAAGGTCACTGTACCTGCTGGCACATCCATCATGCGTGCCGCATCCAGCATCGGCATAGACATCCCTAAATTGTGCGCAACGGATAGCATAGAACCGTTTGGTTCATGCCGTTTGTGCCTGGTGCAAATTGAAGGCGGGCGGGGTATGCCGGCCTCATGCACAACACCTGTCGCCGAAGGCCAAAAAGTCATCACCCAAAACCCACGTTTGGCGGAAGTCCGCCGCGGGGTCATGGAATTGTACATTTCTGACCATCCCTTAGATTGCTTGACCTGCTCCGCCAATGGCGACTGCGAATTGCAGGACATGGCCGGTGCGGTCGGTCTGCGCGAAGTGCGTTATAACCCCGTGGAAACCCACTTGAATGCGCTCAAGGACACTAGCAACCCCTATTTCACTTTCGACCCCAGCAAATGTATCGTCTGTTCACGTTGTGTCCGCGCCTGTGAAGAGACCCAAGGCACCTTCGCGCTGACCATTGATGGCCGGGGTTTTGATTCCAAAGTCTCACCCGGCCAAAACCAACCGTTCATGGAATCCGAATGCGTGTCTTGCGGTGCTTGCGTCCAAGCCTGCCCGACTGCGACATTGATGGAAAAAGCGGTCATTGATAACGGCCAACCAGAACATGCCATCATCACCACTTGTGCTTATTGCGGTGTCGGCTGCTCTTTCCGCGCCGAAATGAAGGGCGAGCAAGTCATCCGTATGGTCCCCAATAAAGACGGCAAAGCCAACCACGGGCATTCTTGCGTCAAAGGCCGTTTTGCTTTCGGTTATGCCACCCATAAAGACCGCATCACCAAACCGATGGTCCGTGCCAGCATCAAAGACGCATGGCGTGAAGTCAGTTGGGAAGAGGCCATCGCTTACGCCGCTTCCGAACTGAAACGTATCCAGGCCAAATACGGCAAAGATTCCATCGGCGGCATCACCTCATCACGCTGCACCAACGAAGAGACGTATCTGGTACAAAAACTGATCCGTGCGGGCTTTGGCAACAACAACGTCGACACTTGCGCCCGGGTTTGCCACTCCCCTACTGGCTATGGCCTGAAACAAACTTTCGGCGAATCATCAGGCACACAGGATTTTGATTCGGTCATGAAAGCCGATGTCATCATGGTGATTGGCGCCAACCCTACTGACGGCCATCCGGTGTTTGGTTCCGCCATGAAGAAGCGCCTGCGCCAAGGTGCGAAACTGATAGTCATCGACCCTCGCGAAATTGACCTGGTCAGAAATAGCCCGCATGTGCAAGCTTCACATCATTTGAAATTGCGGCCCAGCACCAACGTCGCCTTAATTAACGCCTTGGCGCATGTCGTCGTCACAGAAAACCTGACCAAAGACGACTTTGCCATCAGCCGTTGCGATGTTGCCTCGTATAACAAATGGAAAACCTTCATTTCCGATCCTAGACACGCCCCTGAAGCCACCGCAAGCATCACTGGCGTCCCTGCGGCGGAAGTTAGGGCGGCAGCCAGATTGTATGCCCAAGCCAATAACGGGGCCATCTATTACGGTTTAGGGGTGACCGAACATAGCCAAGGTTCCACCATGGTCATCGGCATCGCCAACTTGGCGATGGCGACCGGCAATTTGGGACGTGAAGGTGTGGGCGTCAATCCCTTACGTGGTCAAAATAACGTGCAAGGCTCTTGTGACATGGGTTCGTTCCCACATGAATACCCAGGTTACCGCCATGTCGCCAACCCTGAAACCAACCAACTGTTTGAAAAAGCCTGGAATGCCGAACTCAGCCTTGAACCGGGCCTGCGTATCCCCAACATGTTCGATTCGGCAATGGATAAGACCTTTTTGGGCTTGTATGTTGAAGGTGAAGATATTGCCCAATCTGATCCGGACATCCAACACGTCCATGCGGCCTTGCGGTCTATGGAATGCGTGATTGTCCAAGACTTGTTCCTAAATGAAACCGCCAAATTTGCGCATGTTTTCTTCCCTGGCGCCTCTTTCCTGGAAAAGACGGGCACCTTCACCAACGCCGAACGCCGTATTTCGCCCGTGCGCCGGGTGATGACACCGTTGGCAGGGTATGAAGATTGGGAAATCACCCAACTGTTGTCCAATGCGATGGGTTATCCGATGAATTACAGCCATCCATCGGAAATTATGGCGGAAATCGCCAGCTTGACGCCTACCTTTGCCGGCGTCAGCTACGCTAAAATCGACGAGTTGGGCAGTATCCAATGGCCTTGTAACGACGATGCCCCAGCAGGCACGCCCATCATGCATGTCGAAGAGTTTATGCGTGACAATGGCAAAGGCCTGTTCATGCTGACCGATTATGTCGCCACCCAAGAACGTATCACGCCGATGTTCCCGTTGATTTTGACTACCGGGCGTATCCTGTCGCAATACAATGTCGGCGCCCAAACCCGCCGTACCGAAAACAACCAATGGCATTCAGAAGACCGTTTGGAAATCCATCCGCACGATGCGCAAGACCGTGGCATTAACGATGGCGATTGGGTGGGCATCAAAAGCCGTGCCGGGGAAACCGTGTTACGTGCCTTAATCAGCGGACGGGTACAACCGGGTGTGGTCTACACCACCTTCCATTTCCCCGAATCCGGGGCGAACGTGATCACTACGGATAACTCGGATTGGGCGACCAATTGCCCCGAATACAAGGTCACCGCCGTGCAAGTTACGAAAGTCACCCATACTTCAAAGTGGCAAGAAAGCTATCAAGACTTCTCTGAAACGCAATTGGACTTACTGGCGCAAGGCATGAGTCATGGCTAATGGGCTGTCCTTAGACTTAGGATGGCCTAGTTACCAACAAAGCACCGTTGAACGCTGGCATAACAACCAGCGTTCAGAAGAGCTTGATTATATTGCAGAAGAAGTCCCCATCGCTTTAGTTTACAACGGCGTGCCGCATGTCGTCATGCTGGCGACGCCGACCAACCTTGAAGAATTTGCCCTCGGGTTCAGCATCACCGAAGGCATTATCGGTGACCCGAAAGAAATCCAATCGACCCGTGTATACAACCGCGCCAACGGCATTGAAATCCAGATAAAAATCCCTGAGCAACGTTTCCAATGCCTTGCCGATAAAGGCCGGAACCTGACGGGGCGCACGGGTTGTGGTTTATGTGGCGCAAGCACCCTAAAACAGGCGATACGCCAACCCCCGCCTGTCCATGGTGACTTGGTTGTCACCTCCGAGGAATTGGTTGCCGCACTGGCCGAAGTCAAGCAGCGGCAAAAACTGAACAAATTAACGGGGTCAGTCCATGGCGCCGCCTGGGCAATACCCGGACAAGGCATCATTGATTTGCGCGAAGATGTCGGGCGGCATAACGCCCTCGACAAGCTGATTGGCTTATTGCTAAAAAGCAACCGTGATTTAAGCGCGGGGTTTGTGATTGTCACCAGCCGCGCCAGTTATGAGATGGTGCAAAAAGCGGCCTTTGTCGGCATCACCTTGCTTGCCGCCATCTCCGCACCCACCGGTTTGGCGATCCGTTTGGCCAACGACACGGGCGTGACACTGATCGGTTTTGCCCGTGACCAACAATATGTCGTTTATGCCCATCCGCAACGATTACTACACCCTTACCATCCTTAGAAAAACATAAACTAGACCATGAAAACAAATAGACTCATCAAAATGGCCAATGACATTAGTGATTTTTTTAACGCCGAGCCTGACAAGGAAGCCGCGGCAGAAGGTGTAAGAAGCCATCTTATGAGGTCATGGGAACCAAGGATGCGCCAAGCGATTATTGCTTATTACCAAGAAAATGGCGAAGGCTTAAGTGACTTGTCTAAAAAAGCCATCGCAAAACTGACCGCCTAAAAATGGCATCCGGCTGGATTGCACTTACCCAACCCCGCGTCCTATTGGCCAGTAAACCCATCGCTAGGATAAAGCACTTAGCCCCCAAAACCCCGATCCTATCCAACTGATGACACGCGCATCACCATTGCTTGGAACCGACCAAATGGGTGGTGCAGCTGCCCGTTCGGGAACAGCCTCCTGCATGGGTTGCCGGAATGCGGCCTACCAAAAAACAGTTTGGCCCAACCATAGCCAGCCAACCCAACCATTTTGAATGCAGCTGTTAATCGAACAAATCAATTCCCTGCTCCCGCAAACCCAATGTGGCCAGTGCGGCTTTAAAGGTTGCCGCCCTTATGCCAAGGCGATCGCTGAAAACAAAGCCGACATTAACCAATGCCCGCCAGGTGGCGGTGATGGCATTGCCGCGTTAGCGGAATTGCTAGGAGTATCGCCGAAGCCGCTCAATCCCGCCTTCGGCACACACAAACCTAAACAAGTGGCGTTTATCATTGAGCAAGATTGCATAGGCTGCGTAAAATGTATTGCCGCCTGCCCGGTCGATGCTATCCTGGGTGCGGCCAAGTTCATGCACACAGTCATTGCGGCCGAATGCACGGGCTGTGAATTGTGTGTCGCGCCCTGTCCGGTAGATTGCATTGTCATGCAAATTGTGGACGGGCCGGACGGCGCAAGCAAACCCGAAAGGGCGGCGTTGGCGAAGCGGCGTTATGAAGCCAGGGAGTCACGCAAGGCACAGGAAGCGGCGGAAAAAATGGAAAAAGCCCAGCTAAAAAAGGCGGCTTTGATAAAGCCTAAACCGACAGTTTAAGCATCCACAAAAATTGCAACACTATCCCTGATTTGCCGCTGGTTGCGGGCAACCTTTCAAGCACATATTAGAAGTTTGTTAACGTTCCCAAAGGGCCTTCCAACACCGTTACAGTTTGATGTTGTGTTTTTCATGGAAATCAACGCGGCAATTGGGCTAATCAAAAACTATAAACAATAACGAGGAACAAATTGTGGCAAAAGCAAGTGATTTAAAACGCGGTATGGTGGTGGACATTAACGGTGTGCCGCATATCGTCAAAAACGTTGATGTAAAAAGCCCATCATCGCGTGGCGCAACAACCTTGTACAAAGTCCGCTTCACCAATATGAAAACGGGGCTTAAGCTTGATGAGTCGCTAAAAGGCGATGACATGTTTAAAGACGCCGAATTGGTCCGCGCCAAAGTCCAATATTCATACAAAGATGGCGACAATTTTGTGTTCATGAACTCGGAAGATTACACCCAATACACTTTGGGTGCCGAAGACCTGGAGGGCCAAGCCGAATATTTATCGGAAAGTTTGGAAGGCATCGTCGCCTTATTGATTGACGATGAACCCATAGGCCTTGAGTTGCCGGCCACAGTAATATTGGAGATTATCGAAACACCGCCTCCGATTAAAGGCTCATCGGCTTCCGCGAGGACGAAAACCGCACGCTTAAGCACTGGCCTGGAAGTGCAAGTGCCGGAATATTTGGAAACGGGCGAACTAATCAAGGTCAACACCGAAACAGGCAAATACTCGTCACGGGCTTGATCTGGCCGGATAATGGAAGCAAACGACCATATTTTGAGGGCTGCACAAGGGGAATTTAAGCTAAGCCGTTTACCGAAGCGCCCTAACGAATTGTTACGCGCGTTTGATGCGGCGGATGAATACCTATTGGATTACATTGCTGGATGTCTGCAACCTACTACGGACGCTAGGGTGCTGCTACTTAATGACGGCTTTGGGGCGTTGGCAGTGGCCTTGAGCGCATGGCAACCGTTTGCCATGTCGGACTCCTATTTGTCGCAACAGGCGACACGTCTAAACCTCTTGGCGAATGGCTTGCCTGAAGCGGGAGTGCATTTGCTCAGCAGCCTAACTCCGTTGGAAGGCGTTTTTGATCTGGTGCTGATTAAGGCGCCCAAAACCTTGGCCTTACTGGAAGACCAATTATTGCGCATACGCCCGCATCTAACGGAGACGAGCAAAGTGATTGTTGCGGGCATGGTCAAAGCCTTGCCCGCCAGTGTCTGGAAATTGCTGGAGCGTTTAGTGGGTGTGACCACAACTTCATTAGCGAAAAAAAAGGCCCGGCTGATCTTTGCCAGCCCTGATCTTGGGCTGGTCATCCCGGCAAACCCTTATCCCTTGTACTACACCTTGGAAAACACGGGTCATCGGATTGCCAATCATGCCAATGTGTTTTCACGGGACAGCCTGGATATTGGCACACGTTTTTTCATCCAGCATTTGCCAACTTATGCGGGGACGGTCGATATTGTTGATTTAGGTTGTGGGAATGGTTTAGTCGGGTTAATGGCCGCCGAACGCAGCCCGGAGGCTAGGGTGCTTTTTATTGACGAATCTTTTATGGCGGTGGCTTCGGCGGAAGAGAATTTCCGCTTGGCTTTTGGCGAAGGTAGGATGGCATCGTTTCTAGTGGGTGATGGCTTGACTGCGGCAGAACCCGCATCGGCGGATGCTATCCTGTGCAACCCTCCCTTCCATCAGCAAAACACCATAGGCGACCACATTGCGGTTAGCATGTTTAAAGAATCGCGCCGGGTGCTTAAGAGAAACGGGGAACTCTGGGTGATTGGCAATCGCCATTTGAACTATCACATCACATTAAAACGCCTATTCAGCAAAGTGTCGCCAATCGCTAACAATGCCAAATTTGTGATTTTAAAAGCCAGCTATTGAAAAGGCTTTTTGAAGGTTCAAAAAAAACCCAAAAGTGAATCGCTTTTGGGTTTTTTTAAAGATATTTACGCCGGGGTTACGTTCTCAGCTTGCGGGCCTTTTTGACCTTGAGTCACCTGCATGGTCACTTTCTGGCCTTCGCGCAAGGTTTTGCGGCCAGTGCCGTTAATTGCGCTGTGGTGAACGAAAACATCTTTACCACCTTCCTGTTCAATAAATCCGAAACCTTTTTCATCATTGAACCACTTAACGGTACCTACAACTTGATCTGACATATGACACTCTTTACTTAAAAAATCGCCAATGCGAATTGGCTCTATAAATCCCAGCTATGTAAAAAAGCTGGCTTAAACTTGAACTGCAACCCATGTTAGCACTAAAAATACACGAAGAGCAAAAACATTTTTCTTAAGGTCTGATTATTTTAGGCTAATGTGTGGTTCATCACTTCTTTGCAGGTAACGGCCAATATAAGCCTAGCACCCGTCCGTAAACACGGCCTTAATTTGAGAATTAATCATATTTCAAATACTTGAAGCGCGGATCATCAGGTGTCCCTGTCAAGGAACCGCCCTCTTCCTTCCCAGGCTGCCACATAATGACTTCTTCAATTTTTTTGGCCAGTTCAAAATCCTTATTGGTGATGCCTTTTGCAGCATGGTTCATTAACTTAACGATAACAAATGCATAAGACACCGTCAGGTCAGGATGATGGAAGGCGGCCTCTGCCAAATGCCCGACGGTATTGACGACCATAAGCGTGCCCTTCCAACCACTGGTTTTGTATTTGCGGCGTATCCAGCCATTTTCGAGATACCAGTGGGGCAGTTCGGCATTTAGCCGTTCATTCACTTCAGCATCAGTATAGGTTTCATCGTGGGTTATTTCTCTCCAAGCCATAACATTCACCTCTTGATCAGTTTCTAAGAGTAAACACAACGTCCAGAAAGGCTAAACCCGTAAAAACTTTGTGTCATTTGGGTTTCTGTAGTGCTATTTTCATTGGCTTACAGTCAAAGATCATCTTTTAAGCCCAATACATCCTGCATGTCATACAGGCCGTTGTTTTTGTCTTGTAACCAGAGGGCGGCCCTAACGGCACCGTTGGCAAAAGTCATGCGGCTACTGGCTTTATGGGTAATTTCGACACGTTCGCCTTCATCGGCAAACATCACGGTATGTTCGCCAACAATATCCCCGGCCCGGATAGTCGAAAATCCGATGGTTTTACGGTCACGCTCACCGGTATTGCCTTCACGTCCGTAGATAGCGCAGTCTTTTAAATCACGGCCTAGACTATGGGCAATGACCTCCCCCATACGTAAAGCCGTACCTGATGGCGCATCGATTTTGTGGCGGTGATGGGCTTCTATGACCTCAATGTCAGTGTATCCCCCCATAACCTTCGCGGTGATTTCCAACAACTTTAGCGACAGGTTGACACCAACGCTAAAATTTGGCGCAAGCACGATAGCTATGTCCGCCGCGGCGTTGGCAATCTGTGCTTTTTGGGCGTCGCTAAACCCTGTGGTGCCAATCACCCATTTTTTCCCGGCATTGCGGCAAAGTTCAAGCACTTCCATAGAGGTGTCGGGACGGGTGAAGTCGATCAGCACATCAAAATCCTCAAGCACTTTCATCGCATCATCAACGACCATAACGCCTGATTTGCCTATACCAGCCAACAGGCAAGCATCCTGGCCTACGCTATGGCTGCCCGGGCGTGAAATGGCGGCGGTGAAACGGGCATTGACATCATTGTCTTCAGCGATTTTTGCCGCTTTGATCAAACACAAACCCATGCGTCCTGACGCGCCGATAATGGCTATACGATTCATGACCCATTAACCCGTTAATTTATCGAAAAAATTTTTAACCCCATCCAAGAACGTATGCTCTTGCGGACTGTGATGCTTGCCCCCACCCGTCAACGATTCACCCAATTGCTCGACTAAGGCCTTTTGCTCTTTGGTCAGATTGACAGGCGTTTCCACTTGCACTTTGCATAACAAGTCGCCGACCGGGCCGCCACGTACAGGCTTGACTCCTTTACCACGCAAGCGGAAAGATTTTCCGGTTTGTGTTTCGGGCGGAATTTTCAGCATGACTTTGCCATCCAGCGTAGGCACTTGTATTTCGTCACCTAGGCAGGCGGTGACAAAGCTGATTGGGACTTCGCAAAATAAATTCGCGCCATCCCGGGTAAAGATTTCGTGGTCTTTCACCCGTATTTCAATGTACAAATCCCCGGACGGGCCACCGCGTTCACCGGCTTCACCTTCGCCGCCCAGACGGATACGGTCACCAGTATCCACACCGGCAGGAATTTTTGCCGACAAGGTTTTGGATTCTTGGACACGGCCCTGACCGTAACATTTTCCGCACGGGTCTTTAATCTGCTTACCCGTACCACGGCACGTCGGACAGGATTGTTGGACGGAAAAGAATCCTTGCTGCATCCTGACTTGGCCATGGCCATGACAAGTGGAGCAAATAACCGGAGACGAGCCTTTTTTCGCCCCGGAGCCGCTACATTCACTGCAAGCCACCAACACGGGGATGCGGATTTTTTGCTCAGTCCCGGCAACCGCTTCTTCCAGGGTGATCTCCAAGTTATACCGTAAATCGGAACCGCGTTGGCTCCCCCCTCCCCGCTGCCTGCCCCCGCCACCGAAGATATCGCCAAACACATCACCGAAAATATCACTAAAACCTTCCCCGCTAAAGCCACCAGGGCGCCCGCCCATTGACGGGTCAATCCCCGCATGGCCAAATTGGTCATAAGCCGCCCGTTTTTTCGGGTCGGAAAGCACTTCATAGGCTTCTTTGACTTGCTTGAACTTTGCTTCCGCCGCTTCGGGAGCGTCAGCATTTCTATCAGGATGGAATTTCATCGCCAAGCTGCGATACTTTTTCTTGATTTCGGCATCGCTGGCATTTCGCTCAATACCCAGTACCTTATAAAAATCTTCTTTATCTGCCATGTGTATATTTGACCCTTGTTTTGTAAATTCGATAATTATTCGTGAAATTGTTATCTAGTACCAGCAATAATCGCTAGCCAGTGAAGTTTTGATAAAACCTCAGTTAAATTATTATGCGGTATTTTTTAAACAAGGGATATTGGGGCATTTATTGAAAATAAAATATCAGGATGAAAAATATTTGTCCCCGCAACAATATTTTTTGCCCTAATTAAGTTAAGTAACCAAAAGCCTTTAACATAATGGAAAGAGGGTGTCCTGAGTTTTGTGTAAACGAATTGCCCAGCCCACAACTTGCCGGGAAAACAAATCGACGGCAATGGCTACGTAGAACCAGCCTTCCTGTGTCCAGGCATAGGTGATATCCGTCGTCCACACCCGGCCCGGCTTCGCTACAGCACATTTCCGATCCAGTTTATATGCGCTTGCACTGTCAAACGATTACCTAAAAAGCAAAAAATTATTTTTGTCTAGCATCACATCTCCGCTTGAAATGCCCCGTAATCTCCCCATATTAACAACAACTAAAACACTCTACACAGGTCATACCTTATGCGCATGGACAAACTAACCAGCAAATTCCAATCTGCCCTTGCCGATGCCCAAAGCCTGGCGTTAGGCAAAGATCACCAATTTATAGAACCCGTCCATATCATGACCGCCTTGTTAGACCAGCAAGGCGGTAGCATCAAGCCTTTGCTGACCCAACTTAACGTCAACACCTCCCCATTACGTCAAGATTTGGGCAAAATGCTCGACCGCATTGCCACCGTCAGCGGTTCTGGCGGTGACGTCACCTTATCTAACGAATCGGTGCGCTTACTGAACCTCACCGACAAACTGGCGCAAAAACGCCAAGACCAGTTCATTTCCAGCGAGTTGTTCCTGCTTGCCGCTTGCGAAGAAAAAGGCGTGCTTAATGAACTGCTAAAAAGAGTTGGCGTGACTAAAGCCGCATTGGAAAATGCCATCACCGCGATGCGTGGCGGCGATACCGTGCAAGATGCCAATGCCGAAGACCAACGCCAGGCTTTGAACAAATACACCATCAACCTGACCGAACGCGCCGAAAAAGGCAAGCTCGACCCCGTGATTGGCCGTGACGACGAAATCCGCCGCACCATCCAGGTCTTGCAACGCCGTACCAAAAATAACCCGGTGCTGATCGGCGAACCTGGCGTGGGCAAGACCGCCATCGTCGAAGGCTTGGCGCAGCGCATCGTCAACGGCGAAGTGCCGGAGGGTATGAAACACAAGCAAGTCCTGGCTTTGGACATGGCGGCGTTGATTGCCGGGGCGAAATTCCGTGGCGAATTTGAAGAACGCCTGAAAGCCGTGTTGAACGACCTTGCCAAACAAGAAGGCCAAGTCATTTTGTTCATCGACGAATTGCACACGATGGTCGGGGCAGGCAAAGCCGAAGGCGCGATGGACGCGGGCAATATGCTCAAACCCGCCTTGGCGCGGGGAGAACTGCATTGCGTGGGCGCGACCACGCTGGACGAATACCGCAAATATGTCGAAAAAGACGCCGCCCTTGAACGCCGTTTCCAAAAAGTTTTGGTCGATGAGCCTTCGGTTGAGGACACCATCGCCATTTTGCGTGGCCTGAAAGAAAAATACGAAGTGCATCACGGCGTGGAAATCACCGACCCCGCCATCGTCGCCGCCGCCACTTTGTCTTACCGCTATATCGCCGACCGCCAATTACCCGACAAAGCCATTGATTTGATCGACGAAGCCGCTAGCCGTATCCGTATGGAAATTGATTCCAAACCGGAAGCGATGGACAGGCTGCACCGCCGTTTGATCCAATTGAAAATCGAACAAGTCGCGCTGAAAAAAGAAAAGGACAGCGCATCGAAAAAACGCCTGGAAAGCTTGGAAGATGAAATCGCCGATTTGGAAAAAGAATATTCCGATTTGGAAGAAATCTGGAAAGCCGAAAAAGCCTCGCTACAAGGCTCGGCATCGGTGAAGGAAAAGCTGGAACAAGCGAAAACCGACTTGGAGTCAGCCCGTCGCGCCAACGATTTGGCAAAGCAAGCGGAATTGCAATACGGCATTATTCCGGCTTTGGAAAAACAATTGAACCACGTTGTGCCTACCGAAGCCCCTAAAATGACCTTATTGCGCAATAAAGTCACCGACGAGGAAATCGCCGAAGTGGTGTCAAAATGGACAGGTATCCCGGTCTCAAAAATGCTCGAAGGCGAACGCGACAAATTGCTGCGTATGGAAGAATCCTTACGCCGACGCGTCGTTGGCCAGCAAGAAGCCCTGATTGCGGTCAGCAACGCGATACGCCGCTCCCGGGCCGGATTGTCCGACCCGAACCGCCCGAACGGCTCGTTCCTGTTCTTGGGCCCTACGGGTGTGGGTAAAACCGAATTGTGCAAGGCTTTGGCGGAATTTCTGTTCGACACCACCGATGCGATGGTGCGCATAGACATGTCAGAATTCATGGAAAAACATTCCGTGGCACGGCTGATCGGCGCCCCTCCGGGCTATGTCGGTTACGAAGAAGGCGGTTATTTGACCGAACTGGTGCGGCGCAAACCGTATTCGGTGATCCTGATGGACGAAATAGAAAAAGCGCATCCCGATGTGTTCAACGTGCTGTTGCAAGTGTTGGATGACGGGCGTTTGACTGACGGCCAGGGCCGCACCGTGGATTTCCGTAACACCGTCATCGTCATGACCTCCAACTTAGGTTCGGACGTGATCCAAGAATTGGCGGGCGAAGCCTTGTATCCGGTCATGAAAGCGGCGGTGATGGAAAAAGTCAGCCAATACTTCCGCCCCGAATTCATCAACCGTATTGACGAAGCCGTGGTGTTCCATCCGCTGGGACGCGAACAAATCCGCGCCATCTCGGGCATCCAAATCGACCTCTTGAGGCAACGCCTGCAAGACCGTGACATTGGTTTTGTCATCAGCGATGCGGCCTTGGATTTATTGGGTGAAGCGGGCTTTGATCCGGTTTATGGCGCAAGGCCAATGAAACGGGCTATCCAACAACATCTGGAAAATCCGCTGGCCCAAGAGATTTTGTCAGGGCATTTCATGGCCGGGGATGTGATTAGCGTGAATGTCAATGATGAAGGGGATTTGGTCTTTTCCAAAGCCTAACTCTGGCACGGCTTCCAGCCAGTAACTTAAGGGCGTGGCAAAACCCCATTCTCCGGTCTAACATTTGTCCCGGTTCCCAAACTCCAGCATGGGAACCGGGATGCCCCTAGTATTTCAGACCTATCCTGCCATTGCTGCTTTAGCAATGTCCCCTGCCCGGCCGTTTAATCAAGAAGAAGTTGCCGAACCCAATAGAATGTATAAAATTAAACAGTTCATATCTTTATCAACTTCTTGGAGCCCCTATGCAATACATTTCCATCTACAAAAACCCGTTAACAATCACCTTGCTGAGCTTATTGGCCAGTGCTTGTGCATCCGAACCGCATGCCCCTACGCAAACGCCTGCCAGGATCATTTCTGATGAGCAGATGCTACGGGAAAGCCAAGGCATGGCACATTTAGGTAACCGTTGGAAAAGCGGTAAAGAACTAACCGAACGTGGCAATAATCTGGTGCGCGAAGGCCAAATAAAAGTTGAAGAAGGCAACCGCATGATTGAAGAAGGCAGTAAGATCATGCGTGAAAGTGAAGAAAGCTATAAAAACATGAAAAACTGATGCCTCCCTTTAGCTATTTCCCAATTTAATTCTGGCAATAAAAAGGAGTAAAAAACTAAGTTTTTACTCCTCATCACAAAACGCAGTGCAATACGGCTAGTGGCTGCGCCGATAACCGTTACATTTTCGCCAACACTTCCGCAACAGTCTGGCCCATCGCCGCCGGGGTCGGGCTGATGACCACACCCAATTCCTTAAGCATAGCCACTTTTTCCGCAGCGCTTTCGCCAGCCGACGAAATGATCGCGCCTGCGTGGCCCATGCGGCGGCCTTCGGGGGCGGTCAGGCCTGCGATGTAGGCTATCACGGGTTTGCTCATGTTTTCTTTAGCCCATAAGCCGGCCTCGACTTCTTGTGGGCCGCCGATTTCGCCGATCATAACGACCACTTTGGTTTCCGGGTCTTGTTCGAATTTTTCCAGAATATCGCGGTGCGAACTGCCGTTGATCGGGTCACCGCCGATACCGACGGAAGTTGAAATCCCTATCCCTAAGCGTTTCAATTGGTCTGCGGCTTCGTAACCTAAAGTGCCGGAACGGCCGACGATACCGACGTTGCCTTGCATATAAATGTGGCCCGGCATAATGCCGAGCATGGAGCGGCCTGGGCTGATGGTGCCGGCGCAGTTGGGGCCGGTCAGCACCATACGTTGTCCGATAGGGAAACGGCGCAGGAAATTTTTGACCGTCATCATGTCTTGGGTCGGGATACCATCGGTGATGGACACACAGTATTTGATGCCGGCATCGGCGGCTTCCATGATGGAATCGGCAGCGAACGCGGGTGGCACAAACACGATGCTGGCTTCCGCGCCTGTTTGTTCCACGGCTTCTTTGACGGTGTTGAACACGGGCAAACCTAAATGCGTTTGTCCGCCTTTGCCTGGGGTCACGCCACCGACGACTTTGGAGCCGTAGTTGATCATATCCTGGGCGTGGAAACTGCCAATTTTGCCAGTGAATCCTTGTACGATGATGCGGGTGGTTTCGTTAATTAAAATAGCCATTCTGATTTTCCTTAAGCCGCTGTGCTGAGTCTGGCGGCAACTTCGTTACGCGCGTGCACGGCTTTTTCCGCCGCTTCCGCCAAGGTTTCTGCGGTAATGATGGGCAGACCGCTTTCCCTGATGATACGTTGGCCTTCCTCGACATTGGTGCCGGACAACCGGACGATCAACGGCACTTGCAGGTCGATTTTCCTGACTGCTTGCACCACGCCTTCGGCGATCCAGTCACAACGGTTGATACCCGCAAAAATATTGACCAGCATGGCTTTGACATTTTTGTCGGCAAGCACCAAACGGAAGGCTTTTTCGGTACGCTCAGCCGACGCGCCGCCACCTACGTCCAAAAAATTGGCAGGTTCGCCGCCAGCCAGCTTGATCATGTCCATGGTCGCCATCGCCAAACCCGCGCCGTTAATCATGCAGCCGATGTCACCATCCAGACCAACATAGCTCAGGCCGCGGTCGGCAGCAGCGGTTTCGCGCGGGTCTTCTTGGGTTTTGTCACGCAATTCGGAGATTTTCAGTTGGCGGAACAGGGCGTTCTCGTCAAAGCCCATTTTGGCATCCAGTGCGACCAATTCATTGCTATGCGTAACCACCAAGGGGTTGATTTCCAACATGTTGGCGTCCAAGTCCCGCAAGGCACGGTAGCAGCCTTTGATGGTTTTGACGGCGTGGCTGATGATTTCGGCATCCAGCCCTAAGGCGAACGCCATCTCGCGCGCCTGGTAATCTTGCAGGCCCACGGCGGGTTCTATGTAGATTTTAGTGATGGCTTCGGGGTTGGTCACCGCCAATTCTTCAATGTCCATTCCGCCTTGGGCGGAACCGACCATGACAATACGCTCGGCGCAACGGTCAACCAAAAAACAAAAATAGATTTCTTTGGCGATATCAGTACCCGCTTCGATATACAAACGGTTGCAAACCTTACCCGCCGGGCCAGTTTGATGGGTCACCAAGCGTTTGCCCAACAAGGCTTCCGCTGCCGCTTCGACTTCGTCGTGGGTTTTGCAGATTTTGATACCGCCCGCTTTACCACGCGCACCGGAATGGATTTGCGCCTTGACCGCCCAAACATGGCCGCCGATTTCCCGTGCCCGTTGCACTGCATCTTCAGGGCTGTAGGCCAAACCGCCTTCGGCGATTTTGACACCATAACCGCTTAAAATCTCTTTTGCTTGATACTCATGAATATCCACAGCATCTCCATTAATTGTGTAGTTAATTGGCCGTAGGGCGATAAAAATTTTTATCGCCCAGTCACTCTTAAAAAATTAATTTTTGGTTTTTGCGGCAATCGCTTCGGCAGCCTTAACGACGTTGTTCGCCATTTTTTCGGAAGCCGCATCAATCAAACGGCCATCCAATGCCGCCGCGCCTTTGCCTTGTGCCGCCGCTTCTTGCAAGGCAACCAGGATACGCTTGGCCTTTTCAATTTCTGCCGCAGGTGGTGTGAAAACGTCGTTCGCCAATTCAACTTGGGAGGGATGGATAGCCCATTTGCCTTCACACCCCAAAGCCGCCGCACGTTTGGCGGCCATTTTGAAGCCCTCGGGGTCTTTAAAATCACCAAACGGGCCGTCAATAGGACGGAGGCCAAAAGCGCGGCAGGCCACGGTCATACGGCTAATCGCCGCATGCCATTGGTCGCCGGGGTAATCCGGGTTTAAACCGCCGATGTTGGTGGTACGCGCACGATTGCTGGCGGCATAGTCCGCGACACCGAAATGTAAGGCTTCCAAGCGTCCGCACGCGCCTTGGCGGGCAATGTCTTCGACGTTTGCCATGCCCAAAGCCGTTTCAATCAGGGCTTCAATGCCAATTTTGTTTTTCAGGCCTTGCTGCATTTCCAATTGGTTCAACATGGCTTCAACCATGTAAACGTCGGCATACACGCCAACCTTAGGGATCAGGATAGTGTCGATTTTGCCGCCCGCCTGTTCGACCAAATCGACGACATCACGTACCATATATTGGGTGTCCAGCCCATTGATACGTACTGAAACCGTCACACCGTGGCCTTTCCAGTCCAGATCATTAATCGCTTCGATGATATTTTTCCTGGCCCGCAATTTGTCATCTGGGGCGACCGCGTCCTCAAGATCCAAAAAAATAAAATCCGCGCCACTCTTCATTGCTTTTTCAAACATGTCAGGGTTGGAACCCGGGACAGCCAATTCACAGCGTTGTACCCGTTGGACTGACGCTGTATATAAAGTGTGACTCATCTGCACATTCCTACTTATTGGGTGTTAACGTACTGACCAGCAGTACTTAAAAAAATAATTCTGGCGTACCCCAGAAACAAATAAATCGCCCATTCTACTTTCAGACACCGTAAAGTCAATTGTTACCTCGATAAATCGCCAATCAAATGTTGCTGATTGGCAGTGGCTATGTCATTATTGCTCGTTTTTTTGCCGGGACTTTATTAACAACCGCAAGCTGTTCTATACTTAAGCCACGCTGGTTTAAGGGAAGCGAAAAGCAACCGCCCTATCCATCCGCATACAAAAATTATGCAAGCCTTTGTTTGCACAATGATTCCATCCCTTTCTTAACTATTACAAAAGAGGAAATTCCATGGCTGGTCGTAACCACCTTTATATCCCAGGCCCCACTAACGTCCCCAATGAAGTGCTGAACGCCATGCACGTCCCTATGGAAGACCACCGTTCACCTATTTTTCCAAAACTGTTAACGCCACTCTTGGAAGATTTGAAAAAGGTCTTTAACACCACGACCGGGCAAGCGTTTATTTTCCCGGCAACAGGCACGGCAGGCTGGGAAGTCGCGTTCACTAACGTGTTAAACCCAGGCGATAAAGTTTTAGTCTACCGTTTTGGGCAATTTGCCCATTTGTGGGCGGAAATGGGCAAACGTTTGGGTTTTGATGTGGAAATCCATCAAGAAGACTGGGGCAAAGGCATTCCTCTGGACAAACTGGAAGCACGTCTAAAAGAAGACACCAACCACGAGATCAAAGCCGTGTTAGCCACCCATAACGAAACCTCAACGGGCGTGACTTCGGATATTGCTGGCGTGCGCAAAGCCCTGGATGCGGCAAACCACCCGGCCTTTTTGTTCGTGGATGGCGTCAGTTCAGTCGGCAGCATTGAGTTCCGCATGGATGACTGGGGCGTGGACGCGATTATCAGCGGCTCACAAAAAGGCTTCATGTTACCTGCTGGCGGGGCGTTCCTAGGCTTTAGCGCCAAAGCTTTGAAAGCGGTTGAAACCTCAACCTACCCACGTTGCTTTTTGGACCTAAAAGACCAAATCACCACCAACGCCACAGGTTATACGCCTTACACCCCTAATTTGCCGATATTGTACGGTTTGCGCAAATCCTTGGACTTAATGTTTGCTGAAGGTTTGGACAACATCTACGCCCGTCATGCCCGTTTAGGCGAAGGCGTGCGCCGCGCCGTTGCCGCATGGGGCTTGACAACTTGTGCCCAAGAAGGCTTCCATTCCAACACCGTCACGGCGGTGGTTGTGCCAGCCGATAAAGATGCGCGCGAAGTCATCAGCACCGCGTTTAACCGTTACAACATCTCCTTAGGCGGCGGTTTATCCGAAGTGATGGGCAAGGTCTTCCGTATCGGCCACATGGGCGACATGAACGACGTATCCATGCTCGGCGCAATCGCCGGGACTGAAATGGCGATGTTGGATTGTGGTTTTGACATTAAAGCCGGTAGCGGTGTTGGCGCAGCGATTGAGTATTATCGCGCTACAGCGAAATAATTTTAAAACCAGACTTTAAGGGCAAACCTTAAGCCTGGCGACCGGAGCGGCATTACCGTTTTAGGGCTTATCAGGCCAGTATGAAGATGATTTTAGGTTGCCTTTATACTGGCTTATTTTTTAAACATTTTTATTGATGGTTTTTTAGGGCGCGCCACCCACCGATTTTCAAATCCGATTTACATATTTGACAGCCCTGAAAAATATTGTATTTTGCCCAAAAATTTTCAGGCTCGTTTGTCATTTATGATGAATCGCTGCCAAACCTGAAGCATTAAATCCCCGTGGAGAACCAACCATGAACAAACCCAAGATCATTGTCACCCGCCGCTGGCCCGCCGAAGTCGAAAACCAGCTGAAAGCCCTTTACGATGTGCAGTTAAATGAATCCGACATCCCGATGACTGCGGACGAATTGAAACTGGCGATGCAAACCGCCGATGCGCTATTGCCGACGGTGACCGACCCGATTACCTCCGACATTATCGGCGTTGAAAACCGGCGTGTTAAGGTCATTGGCAATTTTGGCGTGGGTTACAACAATATTGACATTAACTCGGCCAAAGGACACGGTATGGTCGTCACCAACACGCCGCATGTCTTGACGGATTGCACGGCGGATATTGCCATGTTGCTGCTGTTGATGTCCGCCCGCCGCGCCGCCGAAGGGGAACGCCTGATCCTGAACAAGCAATGGAAAGGCTGGGGGCCCACGCAATTGGTGGGGCAAAAAGTGACAGGCAAAACCTTAGGCCTCATTGGTTTTGGGCGTATTGCGCAAGCGATGGCGCGTAAAGCCCATCATGGCTTTGGTATGAAAATCTTGTTTTATGTGCCATCCGCACCAGATCCCGCAATTGTCGAGGAATTGCAAGCCGTGCGTTGTGGATCGCTCGAGGAGTTGCTGACCGAAGCACATTTCGTTTCCCTCCATTGCCCTGGCGGTGCGGCCACCAAACATTTGCTGAATGGACAGCGCCTGAAACTGATGCGCCCGTCCGCCCATCTTATCAATACCGCGCGTGGCGACGTGGTCGATAGCGACGCGTTGATTAAGGCGCTAAAAGAACGCTGGATTGCCGGGGCAGGCTTAGATGTCTACGAAAACGAGCCCCATCTTAACCCGGGGTTCTTGGAGCTCGACAATGTGACGCTGCTGCCGCATTTGGGCAGTGCCAGCGAAGAAACACGGGTGGCAATGGGCAATAGGGTCTTGGCTAATATCGCCGCGTTTTTTGCCGGGAGCGAACCGGAAGACCGTGTTGTATAAAGGCTTGGTAATCTCGAAGGCTTCAGTCATAATCATCAGCCCCCAAAGCCAGCGTCATGCCCAGGTTTTGGCTTTGGCAAAACACACGAGGAAAAACGATGAATTATAATCAAGAAATGATCGAAGAACTGAACCTATTGGCACTTTACAATTTGGACACCACCTTAGCGGGGCTGAAAGTCCACGCCTCCAGCGCAACACCAGGCACTGTTGCCGCCGCGCACCGTTTATTCACCAAAGGTTTGACGACACAGGAAGATGGCGGCTATCTGACAGCCATTGGCCATGAAGCGGCCGAAATGGCGCAAACTTTGTTCCATTTGATAAATCCGGCTTAGGATTCCTGAATGGATGGGCTAGCAGGTTATCGGCGGAAGGAAGCGTATCGCCTAGTTGTATCCCGATAAACCATTTAGCCCATCTTATCCAAACAAAAAGGCTATGTCACCGTTAATTGTGGAAGCCTTAAATGACGCGGCTTTGAGCGAAAGCCGCAATCCACATTAAATAAGGCTTTGCGCCGAACATAAAATTTTTTCAACAACTAACGGTGACATAGCCAACAAAAAAGGCCTAACGGGGATCGTTAAGCCTTTTTTAATCTGCAACGAGGCAGCCAAATCAAGCTGCAAGCACCACTGCCGCCTTCAGCTTTTTCATGGCATTTTGTTCCAATTGCCGTATACGCTCGGCTGAAACGTTATAACGCTCCGCCAATTCATGCAAGGTGGCTTTTTTATCCGCCAACCAACGGCTAGAAACGATGTCCAAACTCCGCTCATCCAATGTCGCCATTGCATCATGCAATAAATCATGTTCGTGCCCGCCCCAATCGGCATTCTCCAACAACATCGCTGGATCAGCACCGTGTTGTTGTAAATAACTGGCGGGGGCAATATAGCTATCGTCGTCAGCATCGTCATCGCTGATGTCAAACGACATATCACGGTTACCCAGGCGTTTTTCCATTTCGTAAACGCTGCTCAATTGGACATCCAGGTCACTGGCAATCGCTTCGGCCTGGTCATTTGACAACCAGCCCAAATCATCTTTTGATTTACGCAAATTGAAAAACAGTTTGCGTTGCGCCTTGGTGGTGGCGATTTTGACGATAGCCCAGTTTTTGATGACGTATTCGTGTATTTCGGCTTTAATCCAATGCACGGCAAAAGACACCAGACGCACCCCCATATCAGGGTCAAAACGCTTAACGGCCTTCATCAACCCCACGTTACCCTCTTGGACAATATCAGGCATGGATAAGCCGTAACCGCTGTAACCTTTCGCAACATGGACAACAAAGCGCAGGTTGGTCATAACCAATTGGCGCGCCGCTTCCAGGTCGCCATAGTCCCGATATTTCACTGCCAATTCATGCTCTTGCTCTGATGTCAGTTTGGGCATCTGTTTGACCAGATTCACATAGGCATCAAAAGTCCCGACTGACAGGTTGACGGGTAAAGTTAAGGCATTGTTCATAGATAGTCTCCCACTGGGTAAAAACTTGGATAAATTTTAGCACTCGCAACAAGAGAGTGCCAATGATTTTTTAAGTTCCGGTTTTACTCAGGTTTGGTGCGTTGGAGTTGGTAAACCAATACTGCCCATGAACCAATAACGCCTAATGCAGTGGATAGGGCGATCAATTTGATGGTTTCCACAAAACCGAAAAATAACAAATGGAAATGCCCGCCATAAAGTGACGACAAAGTTTCCACTGGCGACCTCAAGATCAACATCATCACGGTGACAATAAACCAAGCGACAATACCGGAGATAAAGCCTATCCACGCGCCTGCGTATAAAAACGGGCGGCGTATAAAAGCATGGGTCGCACCCACCAATTTGGCGATGATCACTTCTTCGCGCCGGCTATGCAACTCTAGCCGGATGGTGTTGGCAGTAATAAACACTACGGCAAGGCCCAGCATCAGGTTCAATAGCCCCGCCGCCCGCTCGCCCACCGCAATAATGGATTGCAAACGCGCCAACCATTGCATGTCCAGCTGGGCCTGATCGACCCCTTCATTTTGCTGGAATTCATGCTGAAGCGCCTCGAGCTCATTTTTGTCAGTTAGGGAATTTTTTGGCAAAACTTGAATGACTATAGGCAGGGGATTGGTTTTTAACGCCGAAACCGCCGAGCCAAAACCACTGTAAGTTTTAAACTCCTCTAAGGCTTGCTCCTTGCTGATCAAGGTGGCTTGTTGGACTTTAGGGTTATTTTTGATGGATTCAAGCAATTTCGAGGCACGAATATCCGACACTTCCTCTTTAAGGAATAGGGAAATTTGCGTGCTCGTCTCCAAATGGTTAGTCAATTGCTGGAAATTGACAAGCACCAGATAAAAACCGCTCGCCAGTGATATGGCAATGGCTAACACGGCAATAGTCATCACGGATGAGAACGGTGAAGCCACCAAACGCCCTAAACTGGAAAACAACGCATGGGCATGCAGGTCACGCCAAGCATTAAGTTTATCAGCAACCCCACCCCCAGCTTCGGAATTTTGGCGGTTCTCAGATTTTGCGGGCTTGGCGTATTTAGGCGTTTTAATATCCCGTGTCTGTTGCCGCCTTTTATTGGGATTTTTATTCATTTAACTAGCCACCAATTGCCCATGGTCCAGCTTTAACACCCGGCGGTTCATTTTTGTTATCAGCGTAATATCGTGTGAGGCAATCAGGACCGTCACCCCCACTTGCTGGTAATTTTCAAACAAACGCATGATTTCTGCCGACAATTCAGGGTCTAGGTTTCCGGTAGGTTCATCGGCGATGATAATCGGCGGCTTGTTCACCACGGCACGGGCAATGCCTACCCGTTGTTGTTCACCGCCCGACAAGGCCAAAGGGAATTTTTTTTCTTTACCCGTCAAACCGACTTTATCCAATACCGCCCTCACCTTACGGGTAATTTCGTGATGCCCGTAACCTGCGATAACTAAGGGCAAAGCCACGTTATCAAACACCGTCCTATCTTGTAACAGCTTATAATCTTGATAGATAAAGCCCATTTTCCGGCGCAAATAAGGAATGTGCTTTTCTTTGGCGTGGCTTAAATTTTCCCCATCCAGAAAAATTTGCCCCTTGCTACAACGTTCCATCACGCCTATCAGTTTTAACAAGGTGCTTTTACCTGCACCTGAGTGTCCGGTCAGGAAAGCCAATTCGCCGCGCCGCAGATGAAAACTGACATCACGCAACACTTCGCCGGTTTCCAGGTAACGCTTACTGACATTTTCAAACTTTAACATAGGCGGTAACCGTCAACGCTTAATCATTAGCAAACAGGGCATCGACGAAATTTTCGGCATTGAAATCCTGCAAATCATCAATACCTTCACCGATGCCAATAAAACGGATAGGGATGCCTGATTGCTTGGCCAGGGCAAAAATCACCCCGCCTTTTGCCGTGCCATCCAGTTTGGTCAACACCAGTCCGGTCAAGGCCACGGTTTCATTAAACAACTTCGCTTGCGACAAGGCATTTTGTCCCGTGCCTGCATCCAGCACCAGTAAAACCTCATGCGGCGCCGTTTCATCCAACTTGCCCATGATGCGTTTGACTTTTTTCAGTTCATCCATCAAGTTGGATTTGGTATGCAAGCGCCCGGCGGTATCGGCGATCAACACATCAATGCCTTTGGCTTGTGCCGATTGCACACCGTCGTAAATGACTGAAGCGGAATCGGCTCCGGTATGCTGGGCAACCACATGGATATGGTTACGCTCGCCCCAGGTTTGCAACTGCTCAACCGCCGCCGCCCGGAACGTGTCGCCCGCCGCCAGCATGACGCTATGGCCTTGTGCCTGTAGGCGTTTAGCCAATTTGCCAATCGTCGTGGTTTTACCCGCCCCATTGACACCGACCACCAAAATGACGAACGGCTTATCTTGCTTAGGGATGCGCAATGGTTCGCTACAGGGTTTCACGATAGCGAGCAATTCTTCTTTCAACGCCGCCGATAAGGCGGCGGCATCATTCAGCTGATGGCGTTCCAACCGCTGCGTTAGCCGCCCGATAATGTCGGTCGTGACAGTTATGCCTATGTCCGCCATTAACAAACGGGTTTCCAGTTCCTCAAGCAGGTCGCCATCAATAGCCTTAGAACCTAGCGACAGGTTCGCGAGAATACCGCCTAAGCCAGAACGGGTACGTGCCAGTTGGCTTTTCAGCCGTAAGAATAAGGATTCTGGTGCCAGTTCTGTATACACGTCTTCGGTGACGCCAGCCGGAGCGGTCGCCGCTATGGCTTGATGTCCTGTGGTTGTTGGCTCCGCCGCCATGAAACCATAGCGGCTATAAAAACTGATCGCCAACAGTGGTAGCATCATTAACGCGGCAACCGCATTATGGGCTAGCACAACCCATACTGGCATACCTAATTTAAAACCCGCAATACCCAGGGCAGTTTCGGCAAAAAGCAATAGGCTTAACCATAAGCCCGCTGTCCTGACGGCTTTGGGCTTGTTGGCTGACAAACTAGCCCATATCACCAAAGTAAAAAGCAAGAAACATAACACCGCGCCCCAACGGTGAAAAACATTGATTGCCATTTGTTGACCATAAGCCAAATCGCCCGTGTAACCGGTAAACAGGCTGTCCAATACATTCAGCGCGTTGAGATAATCTGCGGCAGGTAACCATTGCCCGTTACATTGTGGGAACCCTACGCAAACCAAACTGGCATGGTTGGCACTGACCCACGTCCCCAAACTAATTTGCAAAAACAAAACCAGCATGGCAAACCGGCAAAATCCCACTGAGCTGCAAGAGGTGAGCGAAACAAGCCGGGCACGGCTACGCAAGTACAGTCCGAACAATAACCAAAAGCCGATCATGCTTAGGAGGACACTGCCTGCCACAACCACTGGCATAGCGTGTAGTTTGACCACCCAAAAATCCAGGGCGGCTTGTAAACTGATACAAGCCAATACAGCGAGCGTGGCCGTCACCGCCGCCAAACGGTACGCCTTTTCCCGCCAGCTCAACAAAAACATTAACAAAACGGCCAAGCTTAGCAATCCATACGCATAACGATAGGCCAACCCTTTCCAGACAGCTGCAATGTCCACACCTGTTGGCAATTGCGCGGCGTCACTAATGAACGTTTGCCCGTAACATAGCGGCCAATCAGGGCAAGCCAATAGCCCGCCAGCAAAGCGGTTATACGCGCCCAATACAATAACGATTAGCGCCAGGACAACGCTAAACACGGTTACTTTTCTAAACATTATTCTTCTTATGCCTTTTTTATTATTAGCCAATCTGGGATATTTTCAATAGATGCATGAGATCGCTTTTCACTTGATAAGGATCAAAGCCTGGCGCGTATCGCATCATTAAGTTACCCAACGGGTCGATCAAAAACAACATGCCCTCCGGCACTTCATTTTTCATGGTGCCCGCCAATTTCTCCGCTAAAGAGGCGCTGGGTTTAATCCGGATCAAATCAGAGGCCGCCGCCATTTCAGGTTTGTCCTGGGCGACCAGTTGGGTCATTAATGCGTCATCAAGCTTGTTTTCCTCTCCTAAGAGCCGGGTATACAGTGCGTCATCCTGTTTATTTTGGGTAACCCGCAACCGCCACAATAACGCGTCTTTCAGCCAATACTGCTTTGCCGCATCCGGAGCAATGCCCTTAAGGATCATCACGATACGCCGCGTCCTAGGCAATTCTTTGTTGAGCATCAGACGCAATTGTTTGGTTTTCAGGATGGCCTCCAAACACACTGCGGCGCATTGGCCGTGCGGGATGACGTTGGCGATCAGCCAATGGCCTTTGAGCTCGCCGATATTTTGCACAGAAAATTCGTCAAAACCCAAAAAATCATCCCGCTCAGTGGCGACAACGGGGGTGATCAGTTGGCCTTTATTGACGCTGCCCATAAGTAACCCTGAGTTTTTGCTCAAACCCCAAGCAATCAGGAACGGGATAATTGTCATGCCGAAAAGGCTTAGGATGATCAGGCGATTTTTTTGTTGTTGATTAATCATTATAGTTTTTAATGCTGTACACAATAAACAGCAGCGTTAAAGTTAAAGCCAAGCCAAACCATTGCATCGCATAAGCCGTATGCTGTTCGGGCGGCATCAGGGTGTTGGCGTGCCAATCGCGCGTATAACCATCTGGCAATTGCGTATCCAGTTCAACCTGGAAACCGAATAAAGGATACCCCAATTTCTTAGCCAGAACAGGGCTATCAACTAATTGCACCGTGGAAGGCCAGTTTTCGGTGGGTATTTCGGCATTGGCCAATTTGATGCCAACGCTTGGAAAATGGTTAATCCGTCCGGTAATGTTGGTTTGTGTATTGGCAATGCCTATGTAGGGTAATTCTGTCCGTTTTGCCGGCAACGGCAACCAACCGCGATTAACCAATACGGCCTTTTGCCCACCCTCAAGCACAAAAGGCGTCAGGACACAATAGCCGGCCTTGCCTGCATAAATCTGATTATCGAGCAAAAATTGATGTGCCACATCATAATATCCGGTCAGGCGCACCTTTTTATATCTAAAACCTTGGGCATCATCAGGTGAGGATGCTGACAGGCCAATCACCTCATCGTTATTGGCTTGGCGCTCCTGCAAGCCAATAAATTGCCGTTTTTCTTCTGCGCGGTTAAGCTGCCAGTTTCCCAAAGCCAGTAATATCAACATGACAAGCAAATAAGCCGCGGTGGGGAGTAATTTAAACGGCATAGGCTATTCCTTGGATACGTATTCTTATCAAAAAGCGTTTGGCAATCAGGTTTTAATAACCGAAAATATCAACACTCCACACGCATAAATAAATCACATGATCATTAAAAGTATCGCCATTATCGCATTTGCCTTAATTATTATTAGCCTTGGCATCGCACTCTTTAATTTAGTAAAAAGCAAAGACCGGGAACATTCCGAAAAAATCGTCAAGGCTTTGACTGTCCGCATCTCACTTTCCATTTTGTTATTTATTTTTGTTGTTATTGCATTGGCAACCGGATTGTTAAAACCGGAAGGCATTGGCGCAAAAATACAAATAATCAGGCAGTCCACACCTACATTACCAGCAGTTAAGTAAATAATAACCCAGGAAACCTTTAAACAAAAAAAAAGCGTTGCCTCAGACAACGCTTTTTTTATTTTTCCAGACCGTTTAGATCAGGTATACGAATACAAACAAGCCTAACCAAACCACGTCAACAAAATGCCAATACCAAGCCGCCGCTTCAAAAGCGAAATGATTTTCTGGTTTGAAATGGCCTTTACTGCTACGGAACAACACCACGCTTAAGATAATCGCCCCCACACAAACGTGGAAACCATGGAATCCCGTCAACATAAAGAAAGTTGAACCGTAAATGCCCGAACCCAAGGTCAAACCCATTTCGGTGTAGGCCTCATGATATTCAAACGCCTGGAAAGCCACGAACAAAAAGCCCAACGTTACGGTTGCAATCAGGCCTTTTATAAGTTGTTCACGATGGCCGGCCAACAAACCATGATGCGCCCAAGTGCACGTCACGCCGCTAGTCAATAGGATCAGGGTGTTAAGCAATGGCAAACCGAAAGCGCCCATAGGCTCAAATTCGCCATCTTCGGTTGGCATACCCTTGATCAGTTTTGCCGGGCCGTTGGTAGGCCAATGGGCTTCAAATTCAGGCCATAACAGTTCTTTAGTGGCCGCGCCTATGCCCTCACCACCTAACCAAGGCACCGATAAATTACGGGTATACCAAAGCGAACCAAAGAAAACGGCAAAAAACATGACTTCGGAAAAGATAAACCACATCATGCCCATACGGAAGGATATGCCCACTTGGGTGCTATACATCCCCGATTCGCTCTCGGTCGCCTGTAGCGTAAACCAGCCAGCCAACATAACGATGAAAATGGCGAAACCTATCATCATCATGGGCGAACCAATAGATGAATGGTTTAAATAATTGGCAAAGCCCGCCAGGAACATCATCAGGCCAGCGGTTGCCATAACCGGCCAAGTTGCCTTATGCGGAATGTAATACGTATCATGTGAAGACATGTTGTTCCCCTTTCCTTTCTACTGTGTTTTAGTATTATCAAAAAATGTGTAGGCAAGCGTGATTGTTTTGTACTGCTTAGGCAAGTCAGGATTGACCACAAAACGCACAGGCATTGTTCTGCCCTCCCGCGGCTTGAAAGTTTGTTCCGTAAAACAAAAACACTCGGTTTTCTTAAAATATTCAGCGGCTAGCCCCGGTGAAATACTGGGGATAGCTTGTGCAACCATGATCTTATCGGTCAAGTTTTCAGCATAAAAATTAACTGTATAGTATTCACCCGGATGGACTTTTATTTTTTTCATTTCCGAACGGAACACCATCGGTGCCGATTCGTTTAATGATGTCATAAATTCAACAGTAATTTCCCTATCTTTATCGACTGTATAAACAACCTCTTTTACCGCGCTTCCTTCAACTTTGCCATTCAGCCCGGTGATTTCACACAGGACATCATAAAGGGGGACTAGCGCAAAACCAAAACCGAACATCGCAACCGCCACCAACAATAAGGTGCGCAGTAATTTGATATTTTTTTGTTTGATGTCATTGTTCATTGCGAAACCGCTTTAATCACGGCAAAAACATATATGGCAATCGCGACAACTGCCAATAATAACGCCGTCAATAAATTTTTTGTTTTTGTTTTCATTCTATTACCAGATACATCACCTAGTTGGCAGGTGATGTATCGAAGAAGTATTTAATACCTTGCAAAACAAATTAAATATGCTCGGTCGGTATTACTGTGGGTGGTGTGGTAAACGTATGGTATGGCGCAGGTGACGGTAAAGTCCATTCCAGGCCGTGCTTGTGCGCATCTTCCCAAACTTCATCACTTACCTTTTCACCAGTCCCGCCCCTAACCGTGTCTATCACGATGTACAAAAATAGCAGTTGGCTAGCACCAAAAATGAAGCCACCGATACTGGAAATCATATTCCAATCCGCAAATTGCACCGCATAATCAGGGATCCTGCGGGGCATACCTGCCAAACCCAGAAAATGTTGGGGGAAAAATAAAATATTGACAGACACCGCTGACAACCAAAAATGGAGCTGGCCTATTTTTTCGTTGTACATATGCCCTGTCCATTTAGGCAACCAATAATATCCGGCAGCCATCAGGATAAACACAGAAGCAGGAACCAAGGTGTAATGAAAATGGGCGACGATAAAATAAGTGTCATGGTATTGGAAGTCTGATGGCGCGATAGACATCATCAATCCGGTGAAACCGCCTAAGGTAAACAGCACCACGAAGGCTATGGAAAATAACATTGGGGTTTCAAATGTCATAGAACCTTTCCACATGGTCGCCGTCCAGTTAAAGACTTTAACACCTGTTGGAATGGCGATTAACATGGTTGCATACATAAAATACAACTCACCGGCAATAGGCATACCGACAGTGAACATGTGATGCGCCCAAACGATGAACGAAAGGAAAGCGATGGATGCCGTCGCATAAACCATAGAGCTGTAACCAAATAAAGGCTTACGGGCGAATACCGGAATAATGGTAGAGGCCACGCCAAAAGTTGGCAAAATCATAATGTAAACTTCAGGATGACCGAAAAACCAGAAAATATGCTGGTAAAGCACTGGGTCACCACCGCCAGCGGCATTAAAGAAGCTAGTTTCAAAAAACTTGTCAGTCAGCAGCATGGTCACCGCGCCGGCAAAAACGGGCATAACCGCAATCAACAAGAATGCGGTGATCAACCAAGTCCAGACGAATAATGGCATTTTCATTAAGGTCATGCCAGGTGCGCGCATATTGAAAATGGTGGCAATGATATTGATAGCCCCCATAATCGACGAAATACCCAGAAGATGCACGGAAAAAATGGCAAAAGGCAATGCCTTACCGGTTTGCAGCACTAAAGGAGGATATAGCGTCCAACCACTAGCTGGCGCCCCGCCTTCCATAAACAACGTGCTGGCCAACAATAAGACCCCCGCAACCAGCATCCAAAAACTCATGTTGTTCATACGTGGCAACGCCATATCGGGCGCACCGATCATCATAGGTATCATCCAGTTAGCCAAACCTACAAAACCCGGCATAACCGCACCAAAAACCATGACTAACGCGTGCATGGTGGTCATCGAATTAAAAAACTGTGGCTCGACAAATTGAAGGCCAGGTTCGAATAATTCGGCGCGAATAACCATGGCCATCGCACCACCCACAAAAAACATGGTCAGCGCAAACACTAAATACAGTGTGCCAATATCTTTATGGTTAGTGGTTACTATCCATCTTAACAGGCCTTTTTCCGGGCCATGGGCGTGGTCATCGTCATGATGATCATGTTCAGCTATAACAGCGGACATAGTTTATACCTCAATATTAGTAGAAAAAGTATGGACAGATAAGGTCAAATCGGCAATGTCTTATTCATCGTCTTGTGCAGGCGGCAGAGCGGCTTGCAGTTTTTGGATGGCTGATGGTTGTATAGCATCTTTGACTGAATTACCCAAACTATTACGGGTGAATGTAACAACAGCCGCAAACTCTTTTGCATCCAGCGTATGGCCAAAAGCAGGCATCATCCCTTTTCCGTTCAACATTAAATTCACTTGCGCATTCATGTCTCCCTTAACCACCGCACTTCCCGTCAAAGCCGGAAACATCGGAGCCATACCCTGCCCTTCCGCTTGATGGCAAGATGCACAGTTGCCTTCGTAAACGGTCTTGCCCAAGGCGACCAATGCTTCTGTAGCCATATCGGCGATAGGTTCGATTTTTTCAGGTGCGGTGGCCTTTGCTTCTGGTTTGGAGGCAGGAGCCGCTGATTTGTTCGGTAACAATTCTTGGATTGCTTTAGGTTGTATTTCATCCCCTACCGCATTGCCCAAAGCATTACGTGTATAAGTGATAACCTGGGCCAATTCGTCCGCCTTCAACATTTTGCCGAAAGCGGGCATACCGCCTTTACCATTTAACACCAGCGTAGTTTGGGCATTAATGTCACCTTTGACAACCGCACTTCCAGTTATAGCAGGGAACGCTCCTGGGACACCCTTGCCATCAGGCAAATGGCAAGTGGAACAGTTTTTCGCGTAGACACCTGCACCTTTAGAAATTAACTCATCATGGCCTTGGTCACTTAAATCAGCCCCTTTCTGGGCTTCGTCTTTAATCTTCTTAACCCAGGCATCATATTCGGGTTGGTCCATGGCAACAACCACAATGGGCATAAAACCATGGTCTTTACCGCACAACTCGGTGCATTGGCCCCGGTAAGTGCCGGGTTTGTCGACTGAAGTCCAAGATTCATTAATAAAACCTGGGATGGCGTCTTTCTTCCAACCTAAATCAGGCACCCACCAAGAATGCAGCACATCGGCAGCCGTAAAAACAAAACGGATCTTTTTCTTGGTCGGGATAACTAATGGCTTATCCACATTCAACAGATAGTGGGGCACTGAACGCGGGTCTATACCGGAACCGACTTGACGGGCTTTGTTGCTGGCTTCGTCAAGGCTACTGAAAAAATGAATCCCGTTATCCAGATAATCGTATTCCCATTTCCATTGCCAACCTGTGACCTTGATCGACATCTCGGAATCCTGCACGTCATCCAATTCCATTAATGTCTTGGTGGCCGGTATGGCCATGCCCACTAAGATTAAAGTGGGGATAATGGTCCAGATAATCTCAACCGTGGTGTTTTCATGGAACTGTGCCGCTGTATGTCCTTTAGATTTACGATGATGGTAAATCGAGTAAAACATGGTACCGAACACCCCAACACCAATGAGCACACAAATCCATAAAATCAGCATGTGCAGGTCATAAACGTCATGACTGACTTTTGTGACCCCTTTCATTAAATTGAGCGTATAGTCCGCCTGTGCTGTTCCAAGACCTAAAGCCATTAAAATCAGACCTGCGAATAGTTGCTTTGTATTTTTCACGGAGCAGCCCCTTCGATAGTAGTTATAAACTCTTGTGTGCTTTATTTCGTTCGCAACATCTAAAAGTATGGCAAAGCCGACTTTTTCCATTTACGCCATAATAATCACAAATAAACTGTGTAATTTTAACCCATGATGCTGACAGACACCAGTTGTCCTTGCTAGGAATTGCTCTAAATCAAAAAAGGCCTGAGGATAAGTGTTATCCACAAGCCTTTTATTGTCAGGACATTCTAATCAAAAATAGTTAATCAGGATTGATGTATCCAAGATACCGGGCTTGCTGGTCAAATATCAACACACTGTTACTGTATTTGGATTGTAGGAGAAAATATAACACATCGTGGATATCGTTGATGTGATGTTTTTGCAGTATTGGGGATAGTTGGTTTTTTACATCCTGATGCTTGGCGATGATCTCATCAATATTTAATTGTTTGGATTTTATCTCAGAAAAATGCTCTTTGAGCGGGCGATATAACCAAGTTTGATGGTGGGGCGGAATCTTATCTTTAATTATAAGTTCCAGCATTTTCTTTAAATCGGCAGGTTTGTAAGATTTTTCCGCATAAATTAGCGGGGGCCAAGTGTGGCTGATAGCGCTCAAATCATCCAGCCCGTAATTTTGATCACTAAGAGCCTGAGCAGGCACCGTCAAAAAACTATCTTCCCAAAACACCACTGCGACTGGACGTTGATTATGAAGCGTATAAATGCCCCATAATAGGGCAATAATTTGCAAAGCCGCAATAATTCCAATATCTCCGATTAATTCACGCATACTTTTTTTAGGGCTTGAGACAATCAGCGTGAGAAGCGGCCCTAACACCACATCAATGCTTGCGACAATCTTAATGCCCTGCCATCCACCTGAATTTTCAAAATAAGGCTCTGGAAACCAAAAGTTTCTCAACAAATAAAATATTCCCAAAAAAAAGCCCAGGCTAACGCAAAAATGAATACTTGCAACTTTCAGTCGAAATAAATGTTTCATGAAACCAGTACAACTAAAATACATAAAAAAACCACCCACGCTGACGCAAGGGTGGTTTTTTATTCACACAGATAACAACAATTTAATCCGCTGTTACCTACCCGTTTAAAATTTATTTACACAGGGCTGCTGCGGCACATGTTCCGGTGTTGGCTCCGGCTGTGTTCCAGGAAACCTTTTTTGGATCTGTTGCAACATCAGGCACCAAAATATAGGTGTACGCTTGGTTGCCTGGAGCAAAAACAGCTTTCGATTGAGCAGTAATCACACCGTCTACAGTTGTTACTGAATCGGCGTATTTATCGGCGGTTTGATTTGCCGCCACATCAAGGATGCTGTTCGTTCCGCCGTCGCACTGAGTAATGTCGCTTGTGTCAGAATAGCAAATTTCCACAGCCAGCTTGGCCGCCGAAGTGGATTGCACAACTTCTGAGAATTTTGCCCTTTCAGTGTAAGACTGATAAGCCGGAATCGCAATTGCCGCCAAAATACCGATAATCGCAACAACGATCATTAACTCGATTAAGGTAAAACCTTGTTGTACCTTTTGCATTTGATTTTTCATAATGTATCGCCTTTATTGGGTTAGAAATGAAATGAGAAAACTCGAAGCTGAATAAAGCATTATATATGCCACAGTATCTTTAGGCTTTTCATTTAACCGTTATTTTGCTGGCCCTTAGCTGAGTTTTGATAACTCAATCCTACAATCATTAGGTTATCCAGCCACCTTGTCCCGATTAACTATATAACCCGCCACTAACCCGCCACATGGCCGATAAAAAATGTTATTAAAAAACTGTTTTTAGCTGCCGATGTGGGTCATATTGTGACAAAAAATGTCAGGCCGTCGCTTACCAAACTATTAAACGACTTCCATCAGCAAAAATGGCCCGCCGTAAGTCAAGCCAAAATAGACAAAAGCCAACACAATACATTTGGCATAATGAAATTCAAACACGCGTTTGAAGACATAACTGATAATTGCCAAATACCAGAGGATCAAGACCGCCCCCAAATAAATCGGATACTCCTCGTATGCCGTGCCTTGCGCAAACGCATCAAAAATTTCGACACCGATACCCAGGGTCATAATAAAGTTTTCGCACATGAAAACGGCGGTCTGCAATTGATAAAACACCGCCGCTTTTTTAGTGGCCAGTATTTGTGTAGACAGCAACATTAAAGCGACAATTGTCCGCATCGCCACTTCAAGCGTGGCGTCGGCAGGGTCACTGATATTGGCCTCAACAATGATCCCTGAGACGACATAAAACAAAACATTTTTCCAAAAAAATGCCCTGGAGGGGTTCAAGTCTTTGGGATTGTTGGTAAACCAGCAAAGCTGCAAATATTCAATTAATAGTGGCATGGCTACAGCGGATCAAAAGAATTTAATATATTTGACACTTGTGGGCAATTGCCCATAAGTGTTTTGACGTTTTTAGGGTGGCGCAAAACGGAAAGGGCTGATAACCCCATTCCTTCTTATGTCCTGCCCGACTAACTAACGTGATTTTTTTACGGCGCGGGCATCAGCCACCAACCATTGGTTGAACTTGAGCAACTCACCCCCAATCAGCCTGCCGGTCTGGAAATACAAGGAGCTGCGCGCCATAAAATAACGGTAACGCGCCTCACGCTGGGCCTTCCGTGCTTCGGACAGTTGTTTTTCAGCATTCAACAAATCGACAATTGTGACCACGCCCAGCTCATAGCCTTTTTTCATCGCGTCCCTGGATTGTTCGCTGGCCTGCAATTGCCGGTCTGTGGCTTGGCTACGTTTGGGCGAAGTCACTATGTCCAAATACGCCGCCCGTGTCATTTGCTCCAGTTCACGCAATTTTTTCTCCAACTCCGCTTCGGCCAGTTTTTTGCGTGCCTCGGCTTCCCTGACTTTGGCGCTAGTGATGCCGCCTTCATAGATAGGGATAACCGCCTGGACGGCGGCAGTGCCAATATCATAAGGCGATGTGGTCAAGTTATTATATACGGTGTCACTGTAAGTGCCGCTGAGCTGTAATTCAATCCGTGGCAAATGGCCGGCCCGATAAGCATTAATGCTTTGTCGGGCGGATTCGAGCGCATGCCTAAGCCCTTGCAATTCCGGGTTGATTTGCCCGGCCTGATTGACCCAAAAGTCAATATTGCCTTCCGGCGGCAATTGCACGCTATCCAAACGCGCTGGCTGGATACTGCTCACCGCATCACCAGTCAACTCGCGCAGTTTTTCCAGCGCAATCCGGGCATCGTTATCGCTATCAATCAGATTGGTGCGCAACGTTTCTGTACGTGCTTGCAATTCATACAAATCAGTGACCATCGCCAGTTGGCGCTGGTGCATGGCATCAACACGAGCCAGTTGTTTTTCGGTTGAGGCCAATTCAGCCGCAATAATTTCGCTCTTATCCTTGGCCTTTAAAGCGGTGACATAGCGTTCTATCAAATCGGCAATCAATTTTTGGTGGGCGGCAAGCAGGTTTTCTTCGTATTGCGACGTACGGGATTGCTGGCTTTTCATTAGCAAGTACGCCTGCAAATCAAATAACGGCTGCTGCAAGTTCACACTAGCCCGAGTACCCGGATAATTACTTGTCTGTTCTGGGCGACGTAACCCGCCAGCTTGCTGGTGATACTGGTTTAATGAGTAGTTACCCACCACGCTCACTTCTGGCAGTAACTTGCCAAATGCCTGGTCTTCCTGGGCCTTGACCACATCCAGTGAATATTCGCTGCTGTTCAACTCAGGCGAGGCCAGCACGGCACGCTGATAGAGGGAAAGCAAATCATCGGCCGCCACCGGCAAACTCAACGTTGCCAGCAACGGTAAAATCATCTGATAACGCATCTGCTTAATCCTCAATTAACGAGCGGGCGAATATATTGCTTAAAGGCTGCATCAGATATTCAAGAAAAGTGCGGTCCCCGGTATTGATCAACACCTCGGCCGGCATGCCTGGCAATAAAATCAAACCACGCCCGGTCAATTCTTTAAGCCCCTCCTGGTCAACTTCCACCCTGGCAAGATAATAGCTGACCTCTTTTTTTTCATCGCTTAAACGGTCTGCGGAAAGCGCGATCAATCGGCCTGAAACCTTGGGCGTTTTTGCGCTCTTAAATGCGCTAAAACGGATTTCCGTAGTCTGGCCAATATGCACACGGTCTATATCTATCGGTGACACTTGCGCTTCAATCAGCAACTTTTCCTGCTGGGGCACGATGTCGAGCAGATGCCCGCCCGGCGGAACAACCGCCCCCAGCGTATGTACCGTCAAACCCAGCACCATACCCGCATCAGGGGCTTTGATGACGGTCCGGGTGACCGTATCATCCAACCATTGGATTTTTTCGCGCAACTCCGACAACTCAGTTTGCACTTTACTGAGTTCCTCAATGACTTGCCGCTGGAACTCTTTTTCTATTTGCAGTATTTTTAACGACGTTTCGCTAATTTGCGTTTGCGCGGTGGCGATATTGGCCGTGAAATCGCCTTCATCACCTTTGGCCTCTGTCAGCCGCCTTTCGAGTTCGGTGACTTTTTGCTTCTCCATATAGCCTTCCTTGAGCATGGCACGGAAATCAACCAAATCCTTACTTAGCGAATCGACCAGGCTGTTCCGGCTATTTTTTTGCGCTTTAATGCCTTCAATCTTGGCGGACAATTGCCGGCGCTGTTCTTGTAGGATATTGATCTCACCATTACGGGAGTGTTTACGTACAGTAAACGATTGGTCTTGAACGCGGATGGCTTCCTGGGCACGGGGATCTTGAATTTCATTTTTCAATAACTCAGGATAACTTACCGTGGCCATGCCATCGCGTTCAGCAGTCAAACGCGCCTCCCGCGCCAGCGCCGAAAATAACTGGCCACGCAACGTTTCCAGTTGCGCCCGTGACGAAGTGTCTTCAAGTTCAATCAAAACCTGGCCTTTAGTGACGGTGTCCCCATCCCGGACATGCAGGGCCTTGATAATCCCGCCCTCCAAATGCTGCACGGTTTTACGGTAACCTTCCACAGTGACGCTGCCGGGCGCCAAAGCTGCGCTGCCCAGCGGGGCTAAAGCAGACCAGGCCCCAAAAAAACCAAAAATTAAAATGACAATAACATAACCTATACGGCGTATCGGGGCATCATCGGCATAACGGTTAATGTCCATATCTTTTTTTCTATCAATAGCTTGTTTATCAGAAGAAATCATGCTGAGGTTCCCGGAGTGGCAGGTTGCAGTTGCCGTTGGTTAAGTTTCGCCAGCACTTCATCGCGCGGGCCATCTAGCACTATGGCGCCTTCGTTTAACACCATGATGCGGTCAACCAACCCTAAAATCCCTACACGGTGGGTAATCACAATAATCGTACTGCCCCGCTGTTTCAATGTTAATAAAGCCCTGGCCAACGCTTGCTCACCCTGGTCATCAAGATTGGAGTTTGGCTCATCCAACACCACCAACACCGGGTCGCCATATAATGCCCGCGCCAACCCCACACGCTGCCTTTGCCCGGCGGACAATACGCCGCCACTACCGCCTATTTCGGTATCGTAACCTTGTGGCAGATGCAAGATCATCTCGTGGACACCCGCCGCTTGTGCGGCCGCAACGACCTTATTGCTATCCAGCTCACCAAAACGGGCAATATTATCGGCAATCGTACCGTCGAACAATTCTATGTCTTGCGGCAGATAACCAATGTATTGGCCAACCAAAGTCCGGTCGCAATGGCCGACATCAGCGCCATCAAGACGTATCGCACCATTGGCCACTGGCCAGATGCCTAGCAACGCCCTTGCTAATGTGGATTTGCCGGATGCGCTGGAACCAATTAAGGCAACAAAGGCGCCAGGCTGGATCACAAAATTAACGCCTTTGATAACCGCATATTTTGCACCTGGCGGCGCGACCACAGCCTGCTCGGCACGCAACTCACCTTTGGGGGCGGGTAGCGACATACGCTCGGGCTCAACGGGGAACTGGGCGAGCAGGGTATTTAACCGTTCATAAGCGGTACGCGCACTCAAAAACTGTTTCCAGCTTCCTATCATCAGATCAATTGGCGCCAATGCCCGGCCTAACAAAATTGAGCCACCAATCATAACGCCAGGGCTGATCTGTTTTTCTATCGCCAGCCACGCCCCCAACCCTAAGATCAACGATTGGATTGTCAACCGGTAAGTTTTGGACATGGCCGCAATCAACCCCGCTTTCTCGCTGGCAACCGCCTGCAACATGATCAGCCGCTGTTGCTTGTCTTGCCAACGCGACATCAAATCCGGCAACATCCCTAACGCGTGGACAACTTCGGCATTACGCAAATTACGTGCGGTGATATTGGCGCTTTCCACTGACACACGGTTGGCTTGCTCCAAATCATCATGTGTCGCCCGCTCATTCCATATTGCCAACAGAATCAACAACACAGCAGAAATAATGGCGACCACCCCAAAAGTCGGATGGAACAAAAACAATAAACCGACATAAACGGGCAACCACGGGGCATCAAAAAACGCAAACAGGCCATTGCCCGTCAAAAATTGGCGCAATACCAGCAAATCACTTAAGGGCTGGGTGCTACTTTTACCGCCGCTAACCAATGCCTGCCTGAACAACACCTTATATAGGCGCTCATTTAACAGTACATCAAAGCGTGTGCTGACCCGGATCAGGATTTGTGAACGTATCCATTCCAACGCCCCTAACATAGCAAATAAAACGACCGCCAGTAGCGTTAGCATAAGCAAGGTCGAAGTGCTGTTACTGCCTAACACCCGGTCATACACCTGCATCATGTAGATGGCCGGCAACAGCATCAGCAAATTGATAAACAAACTAAAAATAGCGGCAGATTGAAAAGATTGGCGGCAATGCTTAATGGCCTGGGCGAGTTCTGAAGCGGGCAAACGCATGATAACGACTTCCTGTTGATAAAAAAACCATCTCTAATGGTTGATGGATTCCCAAAATTATAGCCTAAAGTTCATTCTGGACTGGCAATGCATTTTTATTCCTGCATCATATCAACCAAAGCCAAGCCGGAAGCGGCTAATTTTAGGGTAAAAAAAACCCGCCATCACAGCGGGTTTTTTAACAGACGGGGACGTAAGCGATTACTTGCCCATCCAGATTAATTCAACACGACGGTTCAATGATCTGCCTTCTTCTGTCGCATTGTCAGCAATCGGTTGGCTTTCACCAAAACCCCTCGCTGTCAAACGGTTAGTCACACCTTTCATTTTCAGATAATTGACAACTGATTGTGAACGTCTTTGTGACAGCCTCATGTTGTAGGCATCGCTCGCTTCGCTGCTAGTGTGTCCGCGCACTTCAATGTCATCTTTTTCAGGATATCCCATCAGGCTTGCAGCAACACTGTCAAGGATGCTCATCGCATTAACCGTCAGTTCCGCCGAATCAAGCTTGAAGTTCACACCTTTAAGCTCCAGACTAATTGGGCAGCCCTCAAAATCCACTTTGCTACCTGCAATTGTTGCAGGGCATTTATCCAGGCAATCGTTAACGCCGTCAGAATCGGAATCCAAAGTTGAGCAATCAGGGGCTTTTACAACTGGCGCTGGTGCGGGCATCTCAAATGCCACAGGCGCAGTTGGCTTAGGTCCGAAAGGGACAACGAAACCGACATTGACTACCATGTCGTGGAATTCATCGGTATTCCGGCCATAGGTGGTGTCGAAATTGTTGTTGTAGCGGTAGCGGACATCACCACGCAACAAGAAATTATCGTTTATTTCATAAGCCAAACCAGCGCCAGCCTCGCCGATAAAAGAACCGTTACGGCTTACCCCACCCGCTGAAGTGGCCATGCCACCTGCACCAATGACAGTGTAAGGGGCCAGTTTATTACGCGAAAAATAATATTGTAAATCGACTGTGCCGCCTCCATTTTTCCATTCACCTACAGGGTTGGCATCATATTCTTGATAAAACCCCCTAATTTCAACATTAAAATGCTTATCCAGCATTTTACCTACGCCCATACCCGCACCCCAGCCATCTTCTGCACCACGATCACCGCCCGTGTGGATATAAGAGCCGAAAGGCGCGACATACCATCTGTTATCTACAAGTTCATCAGCTTGGGCAATTGACATCATGCTTACACTGGTTAGAGTGGCCAGAGCCAGTAAATGTGACTTTTTCATACAATTTTCCTAGAGAGTTGAGGGATAAATAGGCGAATCAAAAATATCAATACGTACTTTATTCCTGATCCATACACAAGGCTTTAACACAGCTGCCGGGCATAACATCCTTTGCGGTCTGATAAACGATAGGTATCGTTTTTTAGCAACTTACAAAAATTATGTTGTTACTTTGATAATTAAAGTGGCTTTATTGATACAAAGTATAGCTCATTTAAATGATAAATCAAAACCAGGGCAAATATTTTTGTCCACCACAGCGGATGTATTGTTGACAGTCCGGTTAAAATTTTGTAGGAAATTAATTTTAAACCCCTATTGAAACAAAAGTTTATTTTTTAATTATCCGTTTTTCCATCCAATATCCCTGGGCCGGCCATTTTATCCAAAACACCCAAACCGCATTAACCCGAATGAAATCCGGTTAATTCCCTTATTATCTCGTACATCAAGACAGCCCAAACAATTCAAGCTAAAATAACCGCATAAGACGCTAGCGGTTAATGGTTTAAACTAAAAAACAACATTCGAAGGACAGTTCAATGACTGAAATAACTGAAGTACCCAGTCCTTTTTGCGGTATCGGCACCGATGACCTGAGCATCCAGGTGGACGGCGTATCGCTGAAAGTGACGGCCAACGGCTGCGCGGTCAACACGCCGCTGTTTGAACACGCCATCACGGACACCCGCCCCCGCGTGGACGGCAAGGAAGCGAGCCTAGAAGCCGCTGTGGCCAAAGCGGCGGATTTATTAAAAGGCACCAAGCTGCCTGTGATCGGCGGTTGCGCGACGGATGTCAACGGGATGCGCGGACTGTTGGCCTTGGCAGACCGGTGTGGCGCGGTGGTCGATAATATGAATTTTGTCGGCGCACGGAATAACTTCTTAGCTTTGCAAGATTCCGGTTGGATGAACACCACACTGGCGGAAGTAAAAAACCGTTGCGACTTATTATTAGTGGTCGGTACGGATCTGGAAGCCTTCGCGCCGCGCTTTTTCGAACGGTATTTGTGGACGGAGGCGATGTTTTTGGAAGACACCAGCCAACGCCAAGTGATTTATCTCGGCAAAGCCCCATCTGGAGTAGCGTCCACTTCACCTAACGGCACCAAAGCCCACGTTTTGGAATGCGCTACTGTGGATTTGCCGGAAGTGATGGCGGTATTACGGGCGTTGGTCAAAAAACAGCCGATCCGTGCTGAAAGTGTCGCCGGCATTGCTGTCGCCGATTTACAAGCCATTGCCGACCAGCTCAAAGCCGCCAAATACGGCGTGGTGACTTGGGCGGCAGGCGCATTGGCTTATAGCCAAGCCGAACTGACCGTGCAAATGCTGTCGGAAATGGTTAAAGACCTGAACGACCAAAACGTCCGCTGCTCCGGCTTGCCGCTGGCAGGCAAAGAAGGTGACCAAACCGCCAATCAAGTCTGCGGCTGGACGACAGGCTATCCGGCACGGACGCGTTTTAGCCGTGGTTATCCCGAATACGATCCCTTTTTGAATGACACGCGCGAATTGTTGGCAAGTGGCGAAGCGGACACACTGGTTTGGGTGCAAGCGTTTAATCCCGTTTCTGTTCCGCCCGTAACGGATTTACCAACCATTGTCGTCGGACGTTCTGGCATGACTTTCACCAAAGAACCGGATGTATTTATCCCTGTCGGCACGCCTGGTATTGACCACGCCGGACACGCTTACCGTATGGATAACGTCGTCGCCATCCGTCTGAAAAAATTGCGGGATTCGGGACTACCCAGCACCGCAGATGTGCTGAATGCAATAGAACGACAATGTAGGTTGGGCTGACGCAAGGAAGCCCAACAATTCAGTCCACCGAACTTGGGTTACACCCACGCTAACCCAACCTACAGAAAAAGCATTAAGGAAACATCATGTTAATCAAATTGAGCGGCGGCACCGTCTACGACCCCGCCGCAGGCATCGCCGGACAACAACAGGACATTTACATCGGAAACGGGCGCATCATCAACCCGCCCGCCGATGCCAAGCCCGATAAAGAATACGACCTAAAAGGCAAAGTGGTGATGTCTGGCGCTATCGACATGCACACCCACATTGGCGGCGGTAAAGGCAATATCGCACGTACCTTGTTACCGGAAGACCACCGGCAAGACCCGGTCGCCAGCACCCATATCTGCCGCTCCGGCTGCGGCCACGCGATGCCCAGCACGTTTGTGACAGGCTACCGCTACGCCGAGATGGGTTATACCGCAGGTTTTGAACCCGCGCTCTTGCCGATCAATGCCCGCCAAGCGCACATGGAAATGGGTGACATCCCGATTTTGGATAAAGGCGGTTACGTCATGCTCGGCAGCGATGATTATCTGCTGCGCATGCTGACGGCTAAAAAAGACCAAAAAGCCATTAACGACTATGTCGCGTGGACGATACAATCCGCCAAAGCCATCGGCATTAAAGTCGTCAATCCCGGCGGCATCAATGCCTTCAAATTCAACCAACGCAAGCTCGATCTGGACGAGCAAAATAGCCATTACGGTGTATCGCCGCGCGAGATTCTGCAAGTGTTGGCAACCGCCGTTAAAGAAATCGGCGTCAGCCATCCGCTGCACGTCCACGGCTGTAACCTCGGCGTACCCGGCAATATGCAAACCACGCTGGACACCATCCAGGGCATTGGTGGCCTGCCCATGCACTTGACGCATATCCAGTTCCACAGTTACGGCACGGAAGGCGATTTCAAGTTCTCGTCCGGCGCGGCGCAGATTGCCGAAGCGGTCAATAAAAACAAGAATATCACGATAGATGTCGGGCAAATCCTGTTCGGGCAAACCGTCACCGCGTCCGGTGACAGCATGCGTCAGCACGCCAACCACAAACATGCCAGCCCGAACAAATGGGTGACGATGGACATCGAATGCGATGCCGGTTGCGGCGTCGTGCCGTTCAAATACAAGGACCAGAACTTCGTTAACGCCTTGCAATGGGCGATAGGCCTGGAAACCTTCCTGCTGGTCGATGACCCGTGGCGCATTTTCCTGACTACCGATCACCCGAACGGCGCGCCGTTCACGTGCTATCCGCATCTGATCCGCTTGCTGATGGATAAATCTTTCCGCAACGACATGCTGGCGACTATCCACCCCGAAGCGCAAAAAATGACTACGCTGGCCTCGATAGACCGCGAATACAGCTTGCAGGAAATCGCCATCATGACCCGCGCCGGCGCAGCCAAACTGATAGGCTTGAAAGACCGCGGCGGGTTAAGCGCCGGTAACTGGGCGGATATCACCGTCTACACCGACAACCCCAACCGTGAACAAATGTTCGAGAAGCCCGATTATGTCTTTAAGGACGGCGAGCTGGTTGTCGTGGACGGCAAAGTCGTTGCTACCAAATGGGGCACCACGCACACCGTTAAACCAGACTTTGACCCATCAGTCGAAAAAGGTTTGAAAGAGTATTTTGACCGTTACCTGACCATGAAACTGGGTAATTTCAAGATTAGCGATGAAGAAATTACTGAAGATGGGCGGGGGAGTATTACGGTGCATCCCTTGAAAGGATAAACCTCCAATGAGACTTCGCAGCATGACAATGAAAGCAATCGGTGCCATTGGAGAGCATCTTGTAAGGCTGAGTTGCTTAAAAAAGATATAGAGGCTTATCGTGCAAATAGCGACACACAATCAGATTGGGATATTGTTGTAGTTTTGCCCAACGACACTGTTAAAAGAATTCAGGTAAAAACTACATTTTTACAAAACATAAAGTAAGAATAATAGTGTTGACCTTAAAGATAGATATGATTTTTTGCTTATTGTGGTCATAGATGAAGACGAAAAATTTTATATCTTATCGAAAGATGAAGCAGAAACTATAAAAGGACAAAAGAAAAAATTAAGCATTTCTTGCAAATCGAACGATTCCTATAAAAAAGTTATAGACGACATTTCTCCACATCTTTCAAAATGGGAAAAGATAGCATGACAACCACTATTCTTGCAGAAACCGCTGCTAGCCTTGCCGAACTCAAAAACAACCCATTGGCAACAGTAGCCTCTGGGGATGGTTTTCCGGTGGCAATACTTGACCATAATGAACCTGCGTTTTATTGCATTCCGGCTAAAGCTTATGAATTATTGCTGGATAAAATCGAAGATGCTGAATTGGCTGCTATTGTTGAATCGAGAAAACTTCAACCGGAAATAGAAGTGGCTTGGGATGAGCTTTAAGCTTCGTTTCAAAGAGCAGGCTTGGCAAGAATGGCATGACCTTGCGCCCAGTATCCGCGAGCAGTTTGCTAAAAAGTTGCATACTCTAAAAGAAAATCCGCGCATAGAAAGTGCGAGGCTTAGTGGCCTTAAAAACTGCTACAAAATCAAGCTGCGTAAAGCGGGTTTCAGATTAGTTTATGAAGTGCGTGACCAAGAGCTGGTCATTTTAGTAGTGGCAATCGGTAAACGGGAGCGCAACGCGGTTTATAAAACAGCGGCGAAGCGGCTATAACCCAACCTGCATCATGTAACTAAGTAACCACATTTGCAAAATGTACAGCGTTGCCATTCAACTATAACAGGCAAAAACCATGCGTTTAGATGAAATAATCCAACAACACGCGAAAACATTATCTCCGGCACACCAAGCGGAAGTATTTGACTTTGTTTTGTTTTTAGAACAAAGACAAGCTCAACATGCAATGATAAATAACCAACAGCAACGCAAAGACCGATTAAAAAATGCGTTGGAAAAGGCTGTCGCGCTGGACATTTTCGCCAATATAGACGGCGTGGCTTGGCAAAATGAGCAACGCCAAGACCGCAATATCGGTTATGACGAATGATGCTGATTGACAGCAACCTAATTATTTACGCGGTACAAGCCGAGTACAAAAATTTGCGTGAATGGATTATTGATAATGAACCTAGCTATTCAATCATTAGCCGCGTCGAAGTGTTGGGTTTTGCGCGTTTACAGCCCATTCAAAAACAAGCCCTTACCGATTTGTTGAATAATTTGGAGGTTATTTACCTCAATCCGAGTTGTTATGAAATTGCCATCGCTTTAAAACAACAGCGCAAAATGTCGTTAGGTGATGCACTGATTGCGGCAACGTGCATTGAAAATAATAAAACCCTAGCCACACGCAATACCGATGATTTCAAATGGATTGAAAACTTTAGTGTTATCAATCCATTATTGTAAAGTTTATGCAACTAATTTAAAAAATATAAAACACTCAACAATGAGCAAAACCCTATGATTATTAACGGTGTAACCATCGACGCAACCTTCGCGGAAGCTTTTCCGATGAAGGCGACCCGCGCCATTATCACGGCGCAGAATGAAAAATGGGCGATGATCGCCGCCCAAGCCATGACAGGCTTTGCCACGTCGGTGATCGCCTGTGGCTGTGAAGCGGGCATTGAACGCACCTTAACGCCCGAAGAAACACCAGACGGTCGCCCTGGCGTGGCGGTGATGATTTTCGCGATGGGCGGGAAAGGCTTGGCGAAGCAATTGGAAACCCGCGCGGGGCAATGTGTACTCACCTCTCCTACTTCGGCTTTATTTGCCGGCATAGAAAGTGACACCAAAATCCCGCTGGGCAAAAACCTACGCTATTTCGGCGACGGCTTCCAAATCGCCAAAGTGATAGCCGGGAAACGCTACTGGCGCGTTCCTGTCATGGACGGCGAATTTTTGACCGAAGCCACCACCGGACAAGTCAGCGCAGTTGGCGGCGGCAATTTCTTGGTGTTGGCAGAATCGCAGCCACAAGCCCTTGCCGCTTGTGAAGCCGCCATCGAAGAAATGAAAAAAATCCCCAACGTCATTATGCCCTTTCCGGGCGGAGTGGTGCGTTCCGGTTCTAAAGTCGGCTCCAAATACAAATCCTTGGGCGCATCCACGAACGATGCTTTTTGCCCGACCTTAAAAGGCATGACCAAAACCGACTTGTCGCCTGAAATCGAATCGGTGATGGAAATCGTCATCGACGGCTTGACCAAAGAAGACATCGACAAAGCCATGCGCGTCGGCATCCAAGCGGTGTGCAATTTGGGCGCGGCGAACGGCATCAAACGCATCAGCGCGGGCAACTACGGCGGCAAACTGGGGCCGTTCCACTTTCATTTACAGGAGATCATGGCATGAGCGCATTGACATTCACATTAAAAATCCGCCCTGACCAGCGCGTGGACATGTCGCCGCTGGTTTGCCAACTCTTGCAAGATAAAGACCCGTCCGACATCGCCGCCATTGAACTGCAAAGCGGCAAACGCAAACTGCGTGTGGATGAATTGTTCAACGTGTCCGGTTCAGACACGCAAAACATCATCATCAAGAACAGCTTCGGAAAATTGGATTTTATCGGCAAGGAACTCGACGGCGGCAGCATTACGGTCGAAGGCGATGCGGGCGCTTATCTGGCGATGGGCATGAAATCCGGCGAAATCAAAATCTCCGGCAATGCGGGTTTGTACGCCGGTTGCGAAATGAAAAAAGGCTATCTGGAAATCGCGGGCGACACTGGCGACTTTTTAGGCGGCGCATTGCCCGGCAACAAAATGGGCATGAAAGGCGGCCTGATTTTGGTCAAAGGCAACGCGGGCGAGCGCGTCGGCGACCATTTGCGGCGCGGCACGATTTTAATCGAAGGCAACGCGGGCGATTACTGCGGCTCGCGCATGACCGCCGGCACCATCGCCGTCATGGGCCAGACCGGACGCTACCTGGGCTATGCGATGCGCCGTGGCACCTTGTTGCTGTGGAACCCGCCAGTTTTATCCCCCAGTTTTAACGACTGCGGCACACATACTTTGGCGTTTTTGCCGATGTTGTTTAAGGCGTTTGCTACGCTCAATTCAAAATTTGCCGACAGCGCGGCGGCATTTAACCGGGTGCAGCGTTATGCAGGGGATATGGCTGAGATGGGGCGTGGGGAAGTTTTGGTTAAAATCTAACCAATCCCCCACCTTAAAAATGCTTGAAAATAAAACAGAAGGCCGCCCAAACGGCTTATGAAAGGGTACAAAAATTCGGCTTATGACCCGTTAATTTTTATATCCGGCCAGCTTTCTGTTACAACTTCATTCCGGCAGGATTGCCGGAATCCACAAGCCAAGGACGGCATCCCATTATAGGCATGCCGTCACTCTCCGGCATAACAACCACAAGCCATTGAATTAAATATAAATAGATCTTAGTAACTTGGCTATAAGACCCCTCATTCGAGCGTGGCATAGCCACCGATTTATAAGATACGTGAAAACGATACAGCTGCAAATGGAGGCAGGGTGGCAAATAAAAAAGTGGCCATGGATTCTTTCTGCGCTTGGGATGGGGAAACATTAGTGCTTAATATCCTCGGCAAACCTAGCGCAAAACAGGATGTAATCGGCAAGGCCAAAGGCAACCAACTTAAAATTAGCGTCACGGCGGCGCCAGTGGGTGGCAAGGCGACCGACCATATGGTCAAGTTTCTGGCTAAAGAGTTCGGGGTCGCCGAAAACGCTATTGAAGTCGTGTTCGGCAGGTTCAATGTAAATAAGCAATTGCGCATTAAGTCACCTAAATGTTTGCCGTCCGTCATCAAGAAGCACTTATCTTAAGTTTGCTAGGGTATCGGGTATACGCGTCGCTTTCCATTTTCGAAGCACTACAGATAATCAACAACCCTAAAAAGATACGCGATACGCCCCCGGCTTGGCTGGTTCCCAGTTATTGCCGTGGATCCCGGCGGTTATCCATCAGCTTTAATCATTGCGGCACGCATACCTTGGCGCTTTGGCCGATGTTGTTTGGCGTTGGCATTGCTAAATTCAACGCTTGCAGAAAGTTCTGCGGTATTGACCGGGTGTGGCGTTATGCGGAGGATATGGCCGAGATGGGATGAGGGGAAGGATGGGTTAGAACGTCGTGGACGGCTTAGCATTTCAGGTTTTGCGCAATAATTTAAGACACCACTATTATCTCTATTAGACATCTTTCCTAAATACAGGCATATCTCAAGTTGACCAATGCAGCCACCAAATTCCAGGTCAGGGAGTAGTTTTTGTGTTTTCCCCGATAAACGTCCTTGACGATCCTGAAAATCTTGCATCGGCGGTTGACATGCTCAATGAAAACCCGCTGTTTTGAAAGGATTTTATTGTGGGCTTTGTCTTCGGCAGAAAGAGGCTTGCCTTTTTGCTTTTTGATAGGCAAAGTCGAATTCCGGTGATGGCCGTGCATCCCTTGGTATCCCGAATCCGCCAACAGGTTGGCTTTAGGGTGCAGCAACAGGCGGCAGCCTTTGAAGACGGCAAAGTCGTGTTGCCGCCCTTTGCCCACCACTACGGACAGGATGGCCAGCGTCAACGCGCAGATGACCAACTGGGCCTTAACCGTGTGGCGTTTTTTTTCCTGAGTAGAAGGCTTTCTGGCCTTTGACGGGGCGTTCGATGGGCTGTTCCGACACGTCAACGGCCAAGGTGGCGGCAGGGTCTTCCAACAGCGCCTTGCGCTTGGGGAGCCTTTCAATTTTGACCAACTGCCTGGCAGTGCGCGAATACACTTTATGGCAATACGACTCGCTGATGCCAAAGACCGCCCCTAAGTTTATCAAGGTCGGATAGTGGCGGAGGTAATAAAGTGTCAGTAGCAGGCGGTCTTCCGCTGCCAGTTTACTGTCCTTCCGGCCTCGCCGTGTCAGCGGGCTGAGGTTTTTTTGTTCGCTGATGTAAGCGCACAGCTTGCCGTTGAGATGCTGGAAATTTTCCTTTGACAGCCCGACCAGCCGTTTGAATTCTTCGGGGTTGTCGGTGGGCAGCTGGGCATAGGTTTTCATGGCTTTTGGGCGGCATCAGGAAGGTTGCCCATTTTAACCTTATTGGGGTTTATTTAATCTGTATTATTTAGGAAAGATGTCTATTAGGAACAGGAGCACCCCATCATCGCAACCAGATTATTCTATGAATGAAAATGATCCAGTGCAGCCATGCGTAGCGGTATGCACTGAGAAAAAAAGCGCGTCAATTGATGCCAATCAGGGACGCATCGCAGGCCTGGATGGTCTTAGAGCCCTCTCTGTCATGGCTGTATTCCTACACCACACCGGTTTAGTTCCAATTCATGGAGGCTTTATCGGGGTTGATGTGTTCTTCGTTTTAAGCGGATACCTTATCACTATGCTGCTAATCCGTGAATACGATAAAAAAGGGAAAATTGAGTTTGCGCTATTTTATTTGCGGCGGACACGCCGCCTATATCCTGCCTTACTGTTTTTCCTGTTTTCTATTGCAATATATGCATGGATTTTCAAGCCGCCATTCGATACGTCCTTAGAGATAATCCCCGCATTACTGTATGTTATGAACTGGGTATGTGCATTCGGAAGTTACGATGCCGTAATGACTGGACATACTTGGTCATTGGCCATTGAACAACAGTTTTATCTTCTATGGCCGATTGTCCTTACCCTACTTTTTAGGCTTTGTCCTCAGCATAGGATCACTGTCCTAATAAATTTGACCATCATAGTCATTTTGTGGAGAGTTTATCTGACCAATATACATACCTCACCCTCAAGGACTTATTGTGGTTTCGACACCCATTCCGATGGCCTTTTAATGGGCGCATTACTTGCCCATATACGAAGGTCATGGATGGAAAAACTTGGAAAAGCCTGGACAATCGCTGTGGCTTATTTAATTTTCGTCCTGTCAACAAACTCAGGTAACGATTTCGCCGTAACATCTGTCGGATTTGCCATGACTGCCGTTGCATCTGCAACCCTAATTGCAAAAATTCTGGTTGCCCAACAGAGCCAGTTAACACATCTGCTTGATTGGCCCCCACTCGCTGGTTTAGGCGTTATATCCTACGGTTTTTATCTTTGGCATTATGCCGTTATTCATGTCCTGCTTTATAGCGGCTACGAACAATTGGGTGCGTTTTTCGGTGGGTTCGCTTACCCGGACACAGCCATGCTAGCCAGCGCCTTCGCCGTTACGTTAGCCATAACCCTAGCCTCATGGTTTTTAATTGAATCGCCAATCCTTAAATACCGAAAAAACCGTAACTTGTAAAACCGTTGGGATAGGGTGACAAACCCAACAACGCATAACTATCCAATTCCGGCAAGGATTTTCTCGAAACATAAAAAATCCCCCTTTCGGAACCTGACTTGGCCTGCGTTACGGTACCCAAGCTTTTCGTAGAACCTAAGCGCCCTTGGGTTCTTCGAGAAAGCATCCAACCTCATAATCCGATGTCCTGACTGCACGGCACTTGCTTCGGCATATTCCATGAGCAATCGGGCAAGGCCTTTGCCTTCCCATTCGGGGCAAACCATGAGCCGGTGGACAACCGCCACTGGCCAGCCCCTGAACGTCCATGGGACTTCGCTGTATTCAGGGTCTTGATACCCGTTCAACACAAATGCCCCGGCCACCGTTCCATGATGGCAAGCGACAAAGGCCGCACCGCTTCGGACATCAGCTTCAACAATGGCCAAGCCAGGGTAAACTTCATCCCACTGGTCGATATTTTGACGGCGCATATGCCCGATACAGGCGCGGGTTAGCACCAGCAAACCGTGGATATCTTTGGATGCGGCCTTGCCAATCTTAATGCCATCAACATCCACGGTAAATCGCTTCCCTTCCTTGCTATGGGGCATTATATGGCCCGCTGACCTTAGTTTCCCCTGCCAAAACAGGGCTTTTTGGAAACGGGCACTTAACACCCAATATGTAATAACGGGCTTTACATCAATAAAAAGTAATCGCCACTGGCGTTATAAACCACCGAAGTTACGCCGCTAAGGCCAATTTGGAAATCCTGTGCGGCATTGAAACTCCCGTCCGTATTCAGGTCGATCTGCAAAACACCGCCCGTGAAGGCAAGCCCGTTGGTGGCATTAATGGACGGGCCGACGGAAGTGTTGGTGATTAACGAAGACAGGCTGCCGCCGCCCAGTTGTAGCAGGTTCTCAATGGCGCCGCTGAAATCCAACCGGTCACCGACGCCACCGATGACCGTGTCGGAACCACCGGCTTCCAAATCACCGCTGGCTAGAGCAGAAGCCGTGTAGACTATTTGGTCGGTCCCTACCTCGCCGTTAAAGGTGTCCGCACCAGCCCCGCCATTCAGAGAATCGTTGCCATTGCCGCCATTCAGCGTGTCGTCGCCTAGGCCTCCGTATAAGCTGTCATTGCCCGCATCGCCGTTTAAAATGTCATTGCCAGTGCCGCCGTTCAAGGTATTGTTGCCAATATTGCCGGTCAGCGTGTCGTTGAAATTGCCACCGGCCAGATTTTCGAAGTTGGCCAAGGTGTCGCTGCCAGCCCCGCCGGTGGCGCTACCTGTAGCGAGGTTGGCGATGACTGCCGCGCTGGCCGAGGTGTACGACGCGGTGTCGTTGCCGTCACCACCATCCAGGATGTCGGCGCCGCTGCCACCTGTGATGCTGTTGTTGTCATCGTCACCCGTGATGGTGTCGCTGAAACTGCTGCCGAGCAGGTTCTCAATGTTGGTTAAGGTGTCGCTACCGGCTCCGCCAGTGACAGTAGCAGTCACTAAATTGGCTATGATACCCGCACTGGCCGAGGCATAAGACGCCGTGTCGTTGCCATCCCCGCCATCCAAAGAGTCATTGCCAAGTCCGCCTAGTAAGGTGTCATTGCCGCCGCCACCTTCGAGCAGGTTGCCGCCAGAGTTGCCAGTCAGGATGTCATTGAAATGGCTTCCGATAAGGTTCTCGAAATTAACCAAGGTGTCGGTACCGGCCCCGACAGTGTTTTGCGCGGCAGCCAAGCCCAGGTTCACAACCACGCCTGCCGAGGCTCCGCCATAGGCTGCCGTGTCTATGCCATCGCCCCCATCCAGGGTATCGTTGCCAAGCCCGCCGCTGAGGGTGTTGTCACCAGCATTACCCGTGAGGCTGTCGTTGAAATCACTGCCGATAAGGTTCTCGATGCTGGTGAGGGTGTCGTTACCGGCACCACCCGTGGCATTGCCGGTCGCCAGATTAACGGTGACCGCCGATGATGCCGATGCATAGGTGGCGGTGTCATTCCCGCTTCCCCCGTTCAGGGTGTCGTCGCCATCTTCGCCGCTGAGGAGGTTATCCCCATTGTTGCCAGTGAGCGTGTCATTGAAGTTGCTGCCAATGAGGTTTTCGAAATTCAACAACTTATCGCTCCCAGCCCCTCCGGTGTTCTGTACGCCCAACAAACCCAGGTTAACCGCCACCCCTGCCGAGGCGTTGAGGTAAGACACGGTGTCAATGCCGTCACCACCATCAAGGATATTGTTAGCGGCAGTGCCAATAAAGCTGTCGTTGAAATTGCCGCCGATCAGGTTTTCGATGCTGGTGAGGGTATCGGTGCCTGCTGCGCCCGTATTTTGTGCCGTGGCCAAGCTAAGGTTCACCCTGACCCCCGCTCCGGCATTGAGGTAGGAAGCCGTGTCATTACCGTCCGCCCCATCCAGGCTGTCATTGCCGTTACCGCCGCTTAGGACATTGTTACCACTGTTACCGGTTAACGTGTCATTGAAATTGCTACCAATGAGGTTCTCGATGCTGACGAACGTGTCGGTATCCGTGCCGCTGGTGGCCGTGTTGCTTGCCAGATTGGCCGTGACCGCCACGGCCGCCGAACCGTAAGCAGCGGTGTCGTTGCCAGTGCCGCCATTTAAGGTGTCGTCGCCGCCTTCGCCGCTAAGGAGGTTATCCCCGTTGTTGCCAGTGAGGGTGTCATTGAAGTTGCTGCCGATGAGGTTTTCAAAATGGCTGACCGTGTCGCTGCCGGCCCCGCCAGTGTTTTGTGCGGTGTTGATTGCCAAGCTTATGGTAATGGCGGCGGTGGCATTGAGGTAAGACAAGGTGTCGTTGCCTGCACCGCCATCAAGGAGATTATTGCCGTCATTGCCGGTGAGGGTGTCGTTGTAGCCGCTGCCAATGAGGTTTTCGATGTTCGACAGGTTGTCGTTGCCGGCACCCAAGGTGTTCTGCCATTCCCAGCCCGCGAACCCTAGGCTAACGCTTACCCCGGCCCCTGCATTGGCATAAGTCGCCGTGTCATTGCCGTCACCGCCGTTCATGCTGTCATCGCCCGCCCCGCCTTCCAGCGAGTCATCCCCAGCCTGCCCGGAGAGGTTATCGTTGCCGTTCCCACCGGTTAGGCTGTCATTGCCCTCACCGCTATAAAGGCTATCGTTGCCATCACCACCGTCCAGGATGTCATTTCCAGCCAAGCCGTCAGCGTCCCCATAGATGACATCGTTACCTTCCCTGCCATAAATTTTATCGTCGCCTGCCCGGCCCTCGATGTAATTGTTCCCGCTATCGCCAGTGAGCGTATCGTTGAAACCGCTGCCGATGACCGCTTCAAAGTTGCTAAGCGTGTCGTTGCCATCGCCGCCAGTGGCATTGCCAGTCAGCAGGTTCACGGTGACACCGGCGGTGGCGTCCGTGTAGTAAAGGGTGTCTTGCCCGTCGCCGCCATCCAAAATATCGTTGCCTGCACCACCATTGATAGTGTCGTCATCGGCACCGCCGTTCAGCGTATCGGCACCACCGTTACCCCAAAGGCTGTCGTTGCCGTCGCCACCGTTCACGGTGTCATTGCCCGTCAGGCCATCGTAGCCACCATCCCCTGACAGGTTGTCGTTACCGCCGCCGCCCTCCAGAAGGTCATCACCGCCACCTCCGGCGATGCCGTCGTTGCCGTTGCCGCCATCCAAGGTATCATTGCCCGCCACGCCGTAACTATCACCGGAAAGGTTGTCGTTGCCCTCCCCGCCATAGATATGGTCGCTTCCGCCACGGCCTTCGAAGTAATTATTCCCGGCATCGCCTGTAAGGGTGTCGTCGAATCCGCTGCCCACCAATTGTTCGATATGGCTAAGCGTGTCAAGGCCGGAACCGCCCGTATCCTGTTCCGCACTTACTAGCAGGCTCACTGTGACAGCTGCGCTGGCGGTATCGTACCAAGCGGTGTCGGTGCCATCGCCGCCGTCCAATTTGTCATTGCCGTCACCGCCGTTCAAATTGTCGTTGCCAATCCCGGCACTCAAAATATCATTGCCTAATTCTCCGTTCAGGTTGTCGTCCCCTGCCCCGCCAACCAGTTTGTCATCGCCGGCTTGCCCATATAAGGTGTCGTTGCCGTCGCCACCGTCCAATTTATCGTTGCCGTCGCCGCCATAGAGGGTGTCGCTTCCAGTGCCCCCGCCCAAAGTGTCATTGCCAATTTCCCCGACCAAGCTGTCGTTGCCAGTTCCGCCAATTAAATTGTCGTTGCCGTCACCACCATAAAGCGTGTCGTTACCGGCCCCGCCGTCCAAAATATCGGCGTAACTGCCATCGCCACCATAGAGGTTATCGTTGCCGACATCACCGTAAAGTTTATCGCTGCCTAGGCCGCCAAATACGTCATTGTTTAAAGCGTTGCCATAGAGGGTGTCGCTGTAACGGCTGCCAGTGAGGTTTTCAATGTTGAGTAAGGTATCGGTACCATCGCCGCCAGTGTTTTGTGCGGCGGCCAGCTTTAAGTCCACGGTCACGCCAGCCGCCGCCGTCTCGTAGCTGGCACGGTCAATACCGTTACCGCCATCCAACAAGTCATTGCCACTGCCGCCGTTCAACAGGTCGTCGTCAGCTTCACCGTAAAGTTTGTCATTGCCATTACCGCCGAGCAGGGTGTCATTCCCCTCCCCGCCCAGTAATGTATCGTTGCCAGTGCCACCTTCCAGATGGTCGTTTCCGGCCAGTCCATTGATCCAGTCGTTTTCGATGCCGCCGATAAGCCAGTCATTATTGGAATTGCCAAGTATTTTTGCCATGGTAGATACCTCTTTCAATTATTATTAGAATGGGTGCTTACTTACAAAATCAATGGATTATACAACTACGGGGCATAATAGCTTATGTTTTTCAGGCGATGGGCCAAACCCGTAATTCGGCATGGAGACCCAAACCGGATCCGGCCCTTTCGATCAGCAATCTGATGGCAGTGCAGTGCCTGTTTGCGGACGGGATTTCCCGTCCAAGCGCCGGGGCTTTTCCTGGAGGTTAGGTTATCCGCCTGTTTTTCTAGGTATCGGCGCCGCCTTGGGTTTAAGGCCTACGATGGCGGCGAATGTCCGCCAAATAGCTTAGGCCTGGCCTTTTGGAGCTCTGTTTGCCACTGCGGGCTATTTCAATGATAATCACAACAGCCGTTGCAGGTATTTTAGGGGTTGCCTAATTGGCCCATGATACAAAATATCGTAACGGCTTTTTATTTTGTCTTGCCTTAAATTTAGTGGCCAAAACTCAAAGCAAAATGATGAACGGATTCTTGGCTAGGGGAAAATTATGAATTGTCGTCTAGCTTTTGTTGCAACGCTGTTTTTAGCCGCTTTCTCGTAGGATTATTGACCGGCTCCAGTCCAGTGAAATCAGGACGGGGTTGCTGCAAATGACGAATGCGGCCAAGCGTATCGAACTGGGCAAATCCAGCCTTAAAGCATTGGGCGTGCTGTAAGATTTATATTTGCCCATCATTCTAACAAACCCGCTCAGGGCCGGTAACTTCAGATGCTATACGGCTTGCGGGCAATCATTCTCCAGATTAAGGAACCCTATGAAGCTCTACGACTACCCAAAATCAGGCAATGGCTACAAAGCAAGGCTGTTGCTGGCGCAGCTGAACCAGCCTTATGACTACATACCGCTGGACATTTTGCGCGGTGAAACCCGGACGGACAGTTTTTTGCAGAAAAACCCCAATGGCAGGATTCCCCTGCTCGAACTGGACGACGGGACATTCTTGCCGGAATCCAATGCGATTTTGTTTTTCCTCGCCCAAGGTTCCAGGTATTGGCCCAGCGCAACGCTTGAGCAGGCGCAAGTCCTGCAATGGCTGTTCTTTGAGCAATATAGCCATGAGCCGAATATCGCCACGGCACGTTTTTGGTTGTCCATCAAGGGCTTGGAGGACACGCCATTCAACAACGGATTGCTCGCACAAAAACAAAAGCAAGGCCGTGCCGCCCTTGAGGTCATGGAAACCCACCTCAACAACCGTCCGTTCTTTGTCGGCGACCGTTACACCATCGCCGATATGGCGCTGTATGCCTACACCCATGTGGCTGGCGAGGGAGGCTTCACTTTATCGGATTACCCTAACGTCAGCCATTGGCTAGGCCGGGTCTGCGGGCAGCCGGGCCACGTCACCCTGGGGCAATGGCAAAGTGCTGCCAGTTGATATGATGGCCTTTGTGCTAGCGCCATTGCCGGCCATGACCTTAGCACCGCTAACCCAGGGAGAATGCCCATGAAGCCACCCTTGGCCTATTGCCTGTTTGAGACGGCGTTGGGGTGGTGCGCCATTGCTTGGCGGGAACCAGGCAGCCCTGAAGCCACGCCTGCCGTGGCCTTGTTACAGCTTCCCGAGGCCACGCCGGAGCTGACCGGACAGAGGATCGTGCGGGATGGCGGCACCCACCCATCAGACCCGCCACCTTATCTTTCCCGGATTATCAGGAAAGTTGGCAGGCACTTCAATGGCGATCCCCAAGATTTTCAAGACATCGTCCTGGATTTGGGCGGCGCCGGCCCGTTTGCACAACAAGTCTATGCCGCCGCCCGCACCATCCCGGCAGGCGAGACCCGGACTTACGGTGAACTGGCCAAAGCGATGGGCTGCCCGGCGGCGGCCCGTGCCGTTGGCCAAGCCTTGGGCAAGAATCCGGTCGCGCTCATCATCCCCTGCCATCGTGTCCTCGCTTCCGGTGGCAAGCCCGGCGGGTTTTCCGCACCTGGCGGGCTGGCGACCAAAATACGGATGTTGGCGGCCGAAGGTGCGGCTGCCGGATTGCCGGTGACGCTTAAATAGCAGAGGGGCTTGTATTGACTATATCAATTGTTTTAATAGGAACAATCAATTTTTTAATAAGCCGCACAGCCGTTAGACTATCCATCAACTGGACGGGAACAGGGTAAGCAGCCCCCATTTTCCCCGCCCGCATTTTTCACCAAAACCAGAGGCACTGAGCATGGCAAATGAAGGTTATCACGAACCCATTGACGAATTGTCCGATGCGACCCGCGACATGCACCGGGCGATCACGTCACTGATGGAAGAACTGGAAGCGGTTGATTGGTATAACCAACGGGTCGATGCCTGCAAGGACACCGAACTGAAAGCGATACTCGCGCATAACCGCGATGAGGAAAAAGAACACGCGGCGATGGTGCTGGAATGGATACGCCGCAAAGACCCGAAATTCGACCATGAACTGCGCGATTACCTGTTCACCGACAAGCCTATCGCGCATTGAAACCTTGGACTACACCAACCCTAATAACCGGAGCAATGACATGAGCTTAACCGTACCTAATGTAATTTTTAAAACCCGCGTCCGCGATGAAAGCATCGGCGGCGACAACCCCTTCCGCTGGCAAGATGTCAGCACCGACGATATTTTCAAAGGCAAGAAAATCGTTGTCCTGGCCTTGCCCGGCGCGTTCACGCCCACCTGCTCCAGCACCCATTTGCCGGGCTTTGAAGCCAAATACCCAGAAATCATCGCCCAAGGCGTTGATGAAGTGTATTGCCTGAGCGTCAACGACGCCTTCACGATGTTCCAATGGGGCAAGCATTTGGGCATCAAGAACGTCAAGATGTTGCCGGATGGAAACGGCGATTTCACCCGCGGCATGGGCATGTTGGTGAAAAAAGAGAACCTGGGCTTTGGCTACCGTTCATGGCGTTATGCGATGTTGGTGGACGATAAGGCCATCGTCAAAGTGTTCAGCGAACCTGGCATAGCCGATAACCACCCCGAAGACCCGTTCACCGTCAGTGATGCGGACACGATGTTGGCTTATTTAAAACAGTAGTGGGTCAGAACCGGAGCGCGGACATCCTGTCCGCCATCTGTTGCGGTCAAGATGACCACGCTCCAACTTCATAACAGGCAAGAGAATGCACATGACAAATTACGATTACGGCCTGTTCGTGATAGGCGCAGGATCAGGCGGAGTCCGTGCCGCACGGATGGCGGCGGGGATGGGCGTGCGGGTGGCGATTGCCGAAAACCGGTATTTTGGCGGCACCTGCGTCAATGTCGGTTGCGTGCCCAAAAAACTGTTCGTCTACGCCTCGCACTTCCACGAAGATTTTCGGGCCGCTAAAGGCTTCGGCTGGACAGTCGGCGGGGCGCAATTTGATTGGCCACGTTTGCTGGCGAATAAAAACCAGGAGATCAACCGGCTACAAGGCATTTATGAAAACCTGCTGGACAATGCCGGCGTGACGATTTATGAAGGCCAAGCCAGTTTGGTGGATGCCCATACCGTGCGTGTCGGCGACCAGCAATACCGTTGCGGACGTATCCTGATCGCCACGGGCGGCTGGCCTGCCATACCCGACATGCCGGGCAAGGAACACATCGTCTCCTCCAATGAAATGTTTGCGTTGGAGGTGCTGCCGAAACGTATCCTGATCGTCGGCGGCGGTTATATCGCCGTGGAATTTGCGGGCATCATGCACGGTTTGGGCGTGGAAACGACCTTGTGCTATCGCGGCGATAAATTGCTGCGTGGCTTTGATGAAGACATCAGGGACTTTGTTGTCCAGGAAATGCGGAAAAAAGGCATCGACATCCTGCTCAACACACAGATCAACGCCATAGCAAAAACAGCAAGCGGGTTTACCGCACAGACCGAAGAAGGCACTACCCTTGATGCGGATTTGGTGTTATACGCCACCGGCAGGGCACCGAACATCGCCGGGCTGGGGCTGGAAGCGTTGGGCGTGGAACTGGGTGAAAGCGGCGCAATCAAGGTCAATGAAAGTTATCAGACCAACATCCCGTCCATTTACGCCTTGGGCGACGTGACCCACCGGATCAACCTGACCCCGGTCGCGACCGCCGAAGCCATGGCCTTAGTGAACGGGCTTTATTCAGACAAACGGACACCCGTGGATTATGACAATATCCCCACCGCCGTTTTTTGCCAACCCAATGTCGGCACGGTGGGTTTGACTGAAACCGAAGCGAGGAAGCGTTTCGACGATATTGCCGTGTTTAAGTCCGTGTTCACACCGATGAAACATACGCTCTCAGGCTTAGGCGAAAAGACCTTGATGAAAATGATCGTCCGGCGCAGCACGGATAAGGTGTTGGGCATCCACATGGTCGGCGCGGACGCCGGGGAAATCATCCAAGGCATGGCGGTGGCGATACGCGCGGGAGCCACCAAAGCCGTATTTGACTCGACCATCGGCATCCATCCGACGGCGGCCGAAGAATTTGTGACCATGCGCAAGCCAGTTGATTGATTTTTGTCCACGAAAAGCACGAACAAAATACGGGGGCTTGGATTGTTTCGTGTGGCTCAATTGGGGATACTCGCTGGAACGGGTTTGTAACCCATGCCGTTAAGTTAATATATAACTAATGAAAATCAATTTGTTACGCTTATGTATGTTGGGTTAGCGATAGCGTAACCCAACAATAGGCGCATTTAGGAGACACAAAATGCACGAAAAGCCCCCGCCCCTATTTTGTTCGTGCCGCCTAATGCGCCTACTGTTGGTTTTCGTGCCTTTCGTGGACAATTTACCCTAACCCGAAAAATTATCGCCAATCGAGTTAATCCTATAGATTACCCCCCAGTATTGTTATCATAAGCCATTGAATGGCGGCAGTTCGCCGCCCTTCGCGTGACTAAAAGAGCCTTTTGTGAATACTGCCGAATTTTCATCCTTACCGCTAGACCCCGCCCTACTCGAAAACATTGCCTCCTTGGGCTACACCCGCCTGACCCCTATCCAAGCCGAAGCCCTGCCGCACATCCTTGACGGCAAGGACATCATCGCCCAAGCCAAAACCGGCAGCGGCAAAACCGCCGCGTTTGGCATCGGTTTGCTGTCGCGCATCGACTTTAGCCGTTTCAGCGTCCAGGCTTTGGTGATTTGCCCAACCCGCGAACTGGCCGACCAAGTCTGCAAGGAATTGCGTCTGCTGGCGCGGTTTACCCAAAATGTCAAAATCCTGTCCTTATGCGGCGGCGTACCGAGCAGGCCGCAAATTGATTCTTTGGAACATGGTGTGCATATCGTCGTCGGTACGCCAGGCCGTTTGCAGGAACATTTGCGCAAACGTAACCTCCGTCTCAACCATTTGCAAACGCTAGTGCTGGACGAAGCCGACCGCATGTTGGACATGGGCTTTGCCGAAGCCATTTCCGACGTGATTTCCTACGCGCCCAAACAGCGGCAAACCCTGCTGTTTTCCGCCACCTACTCCGACCCGATTAGGGAAATCAGCAAAAAATTCCAAGACCAGCCGATCACCGTCAGCATCGACAGCCACCACCACGACAGCGTCATCGAACAACATTTCTACCACACCGAAAAATCCAAACGCCTCAGTGCCTTAGGTTATTTGCTTGCCTACCACCGCCCCGAATCGACAGTGATTTTCTGCAACACCAAACGCGAATGCCAAGACATCGCCGCCGCTTTAGATAACTGCGGCTTTTCCGTACAAGCCTTGCACGGCGATTTGGAACAAAACCAACGCGACCAAGTGCTAGTGCGTTTCGCCAATAAAAGCTGTTCGATTTTAGTCGCCACCGACGTCGCCGCACGGGGTTTGGACATCAAAGACCTGCAAGCCGTGATCAATTACGAACTGCCTTGGGATCCTGAAATTTACGTCCACCGCATCGGCCGCACCGGACGCGCAGGCAAACAAGGCCTAGCCTTAAGCCTGTGCATAGCAGCGGAACTAGACCGCGTCAAAGCCATAGAAGAGTACCAAAACATGACCGCCAAATGGGACGAACTCGCCCCCTTCCAAATGGTTTACGAAGAACGCTTTAGGCCGCCCATGGCGACTTTATGGATAGACGGCGGACGTAAAAACAAACTCCGCCCGGGCGATATTTTGGGCGCCTTGACGGGCGAAGGCGGCATAGCTGGCAGCGACATCGGCAAAATTGATATTTTTGACGACCAGGCTTATGTGGCGGTCAGGCAAGATAGTGTTGATATGGCTTTGGCTTGGCTGAAAAAGGGCAAGATTAAGGGCAAGAGTTTTATGGTGCGGAAGTCGAAATAAAGGTTGAGGCACAATGTAGGATGGGCTGACGTAAGGAAGCCCATCAAACTCGACAATACCCAATGATGGGCTTCCCTTCGTTCAGCCCATCCTACGAATTTTAAATTTTCGTTTTCAAACCAGCTTGTTTGAGTATGGCATTAGCCGTTGGTTTGGACTTAATGGTAAATGGCACACAGAAAATTTTCTGATTAATTGGGCTACGCCAAATTTCATGGCTACCCTTACCTTGGCGGACAAAAACACAACCAGAAGCGCGTAACAGCTCAATCAACTGCGGATAGAGCGTTGAAACCATTAAGCTTTCACCGGATGCGTGGTTTGTTCATGAGAAAAACGCAACCGAAGATTCTCAGCATCGACACCCACGTTATTTAATTCCGCCAGTTCAGGCGCAATTTGCCAAACTCGTTCCAACAAATCATCATAACTTTCTGCCTCGGTGACCAAACCCAAGGGGTCACATTCAGCCGTCCAAATGCCATCCAACACAGAAACCTCAACCACAAAAATAGTCTCGGTTGGTTCAAATAAATCAACCGGCTTACGCGTCTGTGCCGCCAAAGCCGTTTTTAAAGTGTTTAGTACAAACGCATTGATGTTTTTGATTCCCGCCAATTCGGTGTTCATTTCATCGGGGATTTCAATGGTAATATTCATGTTTTACCTTATTGATTATATTAAAATTTATCTTTATAAACGGCTAATGCTTGTATTACAGGCTGGCGGGATTGTAAAAACTAGTGCTCTTGACTTAACTATTAGTAACGCAAGCTATTTGCTATAAATATTAATTCAAAAAGGCATCTCATTTTCTGCACTAATATTGTTCGTACATATTTCTATAGTTAAGTAGGTTTCAAAAAACTCCTTACCTTTCTTTTCTATCGAAACTAAAGAATCTGGTGAAATACCTAATTTGCGTAAAATTTTCTCTTCATTTTTTTTTGCGTTCGGATCAATATTTACGATACGCTTCCTAGGGTCTCGCTTGATTGCCTGACTTAATAATTTATTGATGTAGTCATCACTAAAACTATAACCGACTGAAAAAATTAGGCGTGTCGATGATTCAAGTGAATATTTCCTTAACTCATGAGTATAGAAAAGATATGGATCACCAGAATTTAATTTGTAGTTCACGCCAAAAATTAGTTCTGGATTTTTACATGAATCATCTCTGCAATATAAAAAATCTTCAGCTGTTCTGCCACGCTCCCAATCAATTGATCCATGCATCTTATAAAGATAAAAATCAACATCCTCAGCCTCATTCCTCTCAAAACGTGATGCTTCCCACTTATAATCAATTGGATCAAATCCCGTTTCGACTCGATAATTTGAATTTTTAAGATTTCGTTCTAACAAAAGGTCATAGTTCAAAGTGAATATTCGAATAGCATATCCATATTGCTTTTTGAAATTACCTAGTCCATTTAAATAGCTACCGTCTTTAAAGGAATTTTTGGGTTTAACCCAATCTATTAGATTACTTCTAATTAATGTATCCAGCTCTTCTAAATTCCTAAATTCTGATCCAGCAACTTTTGTAAGATGGGTATTCCACGCGCCTACAAACGGGTATAACTTGTTTTTATGCTTTTGATTAAGTTCTTCGATAACACCTAATAAATCTTCAATACCTACTGGATCTTCAAAATTCCCCTCAAGCCCTCGCTGATACATAATTGAACTTTTAAGAAAATAATATAAATCACGAAGTTCAGGCTTTTCACCAAGTAGTTCCTCAGTCTGTTGGCTCATTTTAATAGCCATTGGAATACCGGCATCACAACTTGCACCAGCCCCTAATAGAAAAATTACGGATTCAGGGTTCATAATTTAACTTTTATAGAAACCAAGGGTTAAATGATTCACAAGACAATATTGAAAAATCACCTACTGCCTCGTATTTGCTGAACCTCTTCATAAATGTTGCTATCAGCCATGGATAGTAAATTGAAACGGGTTGTGCTTTAGAATTAAAACCTCGCCAATTTGCTCCTGTAAGATTAATAATATCCTGAAGATAAGATTTATCATCATCATAATTATTTTCTGAGCCATGCAAAAATTCGACATGTAAAGGTTCTGAAACTCTTCTACTGACTGTTGGATTACCGTATTGCAAACCTTCCGTCCAAATTAGATATTCTGTATTCGATAACTGTACCATCGAACTTTCATAAGGAATTTTGGTGTTGTGGTAACTAAAACCCAAAAATTTATGTTTTGAATTTATTTTGATCACCTTTATCTGAAAGCTTATGTCCCCAGTTACCTCTTGTACGGATTTTTTAATAATATCCACTTCTTGTCGGCTGACTTTATAAGGAACGTGAATAACACATTCTTCGATATGTGTATTATTCTCGCTGCAGATAATTTTGATCAGTTCCTCCTTTAAACGAATTAAATATTCACCCTCATTTTCAGATGATGACAGTGGCTGTACGCGATTAAAATTTCCTTTTGTATCAATACAAACGGTATATGCAGTGTACTTTATGATATTTCCCTCAGAATCTTTTTCATGGGCACTTCCAATTCCAAATATCAAACATTTTTCATGACTAGGTATAAGCAACCATGGGATGCCTCCCAATTTGCTAAATATTTGAAGCCCAATATTACCAATTGACCATTTTAGTTGTTCTTTTTTACCCATTGTTTCTTGAGTAATTGTCTGAGTATAAAAACCATGCTTTATCGCTTGAAATTTCAAATGTGAATATATTTCTTTATTTTTATCTTCCGTCAACAATGATGGAAAAAAAGTTAGCACACATACCTTGCAATTATTTTTACCAATCATTTCTACTGCTTTTTCAATAACTTCTGCCATTTCAGCATTGTTATAATTGATAACTAATTTGTACTCCACACAGTTTTTTGAAAATGGCAAACTAAACATACTTTCTAATCCAGAAAACATACCATGAAATAATTTGCCATCCAAACCAGAATAAACTTCACGAGCCAATGAACGGAGAGGTTCTGTAAATACAAACAGATATTTCACTTCATCTGATACAACTTTATAAGGGCCATTTTGCTTTATCCCAACAAATGGAGAGCTTGATTGATTACCACCGCCAAATTTATATTGCTTTGTATCTAGTTTATCAGATGGTGTATCAGCAAGTTTGGTCACAATCGAAATATCCTCGAATAAGTTACCAAGATTTGCGATAACAGAATTTATAAAATCTGAAATAAGCCGGAATTTATCACCATAAAAACTACGATTTTGTTGGTACCTATTATCTAAAGAAAGGCTTAATTTCTGAACTTCCCTATTAAAAGGCTGATTCGAATTTACTTTGAAATGATGTTGAATTAGGAAACCAAATTCGAGGTGATTTTTTAGAAAATAAGGCATTAATATGATTTCTGAATTACCTTCTTTATATTCTTTGATAATAAACCGTAATTCGTTATAGAAAGATTTCGGTGGAAAATACCATTGGAATGAACAAGCAACTTCTTCTAATCGGTTTTCAAGTGAACGAAGTAAGTACCGCTTTGTTAAATCAAAATTTTCTTTGGCATCGCAGATATATTCATCAAATCCATCGAGTTTATTCCAACTAATATCAAATTCCTGATAATTATTATATTTCGATAACTTTAATCTGAACCTAATGCCTGTTTCACTTCTTTCATGGCTTTTATTTGCCTCCTTTCGGTAAATTGTGATAGTAAAATTTTGGTCAGATAATGGCAAAAAATTTAAAGTTATTTTATTCATCAAATTCTTATCTGTAACCATACTTCCGCCTCCATGTATTCCTGAATACATTCATTTTATATTACCGATAATTTAATAATACCTTTTCGAGCAAGTACGTCTAGCACTCTCAAAACTGGCAAGTGATATAAATTTCTCAAATTAAGGTGTGGCTCATTCCGCAAAAAGTTAGTCCACATGTTGATCGATGCTGCCTTTAGTAAACCGCCCCGCTGCAACATCTTGCTGGACTTCATAAAACGCCGCTTCCAATTCCATTTCACGGAGGTAATGGTAATGGTCAATTTTCATAACCACGAAGGACTCTTTGCCATTGACGGAAATAACAGCTTCCGGTTGTATGGCTAGGCTTTCTTCCAAACAGGCAATGCCTTTGGTTTTTAAGTCGTTGGCTGTAATCATTTGCTTGGCCTAAGTTTATGTCCGTTTAAGTTTAACTATAGGACTGAGTGGATGCTAGGTCAAATCCTATCTACACAAGGGAAAACAACAGCACCATAGGGTGTGTGCTGAGGCACAAAGCGCATCTGTCGGGTTATCTCCAACTGATCCTACGGAAAAATATCAACCAGCCCAATTGACGCCATGGTGTCATTATTGATACCATTTTAAGCATGACCACTTCCCAAAAAATACTCGAACAAATGCGCCGGGAACCGAACAATGTGCGGTATTCCGACTTGCTCAAAATTTGTGAGGAATTCTTTGGGAACCCCCGACAATCGGGTAGCAGCCATACCGTATTCAAAACCCCTTGGCGATCCTCGCGTGAATATTCAAAATGACAAAGGAAAGGCCAAGGCCTATCAAGTCCGGCAAGTGCTGCTAGCCATAGACAAATTGAAGGAGCGCAAAAATGAACATTGACCACTACACCTACCGCCTCACTTGGTCACCGGAAGATAATGAACATATCGGACTGTGCACTGAATTCCCATCGCTTTCGTGGTTAGCACCCAGCCAAGAAGAAGCCTTAGCGGGTATCCGGCAAGTAGTTGCGGAAGTCATCGCTGATATGCAAAGCAACGGCGAAACCATCCCTACGCCTTTGGCGGATAAACACTACAGCGGTGAATTTCGGGTTAGGATTCCGCCAGAAATCCATCGCGCTTTGGCAATGCAAGCAGCAGAGCAAGGTATCAGTTTGAACCGCTTGGCTAGTGCAAAGTTAGCGGGTTAGAGTTTTCTCCACGACGGACTCACTATTTCAATAATTCCTTCCGAATCCGGTTTGGATCACGCCGACAATCAAGGACGCGATAGACGATTGCCGTATCACCCGTAATTTTGTAATACACGGCATAAGGAAAACGTTTGGCCAACAAACGGTAAAATCCGAAATGGACAGAATGGATGCCTGCGTAGAGGGCCAATGAATCAATCTCGGCGAACAAGCTATCGAAAAAATAGTCGCCAACACCGGGTGCTTGGCGGCCATAGAACCGCCTCGCTGCGGCAAGGTCTTCGATTGCAGAACGGAAAACTTGGATTTTCATTCAAATTGCGAACGTAGCGCTTTCTTGGCATCTTGCCAATCCAACACGTCAATATCGCCAGCCAAAAATTTTCCCTCGGTTTCTTTTAGCTCGGTTTCATGCCAAGACAAATTGGGCAAATTGCTTTCATCACTGACCAAATCGCCCCAAAGGGCTTCTATCAGCTTGAGTTTTTCAATGGCAGGTAGGTTATGGAGTTCGGTTATGTTCATAATGGGAAACACCTGTTGTACTTATGGGTAAAATTCAAATCGGCTGCGGATAAAGTGACTGCCCTGTCAGATGAACCCATCGCTAGGCCACGCAAGTAGGGCGGGATGGATACCCGGCATATTTCCCATTATGAACATATTTGCCGGAACTCAAACAAAAAAATCAAAACTCATCTGCCCGCTTTCGTCGGGTTTGCGGAACAAATCGGTACGCAAGGCGGGCAAGCCTCCATCCAATTGCAAACGTTTGCTAATCAAACGGAAACGTTGGGCGAGCAAATCCGCGTAACTGCCAGTGCCAGTCATGCGTTGGGGAAATGCCGGATCATAGGTTTTGCCGCCCCGGCATTCGCGGATCAGGTTCAACACATGCCCGGCTTTGAGCGGGTAATGCCCATGCAACCATTCTTCAAACAATCCGGCAACTTCCATCGGTAACCTTAGAAGGATGTATTCGGCGCCCATCGCCCCGGCGGCGTGGGCGGCTTTGACGATGCTTTCCAGCTCGTGGTCGTTTAAGGCCGGGATTACGGGCGCGACCATCACGCCTGCCGGAATGCCCGCTTCGCGCAATTTCGCCAAGGCCTCCAAGCGCCGTTGCGGCGCGGCGGCGCGGGGTTCCAATGTACTTGCCAACCCCTTGTCCAGCGTCGTGACCGAAAGGAAAACCGACACCAAGCCCTGCCCCGCCATTTCCGACAGCAGGTCAATATCGCGCTCGACCAATGCCGATTTGGTGACGATGCTCAGCGGATGCCGGGTTTCCGCCAGCACTTCCAATAGTTGCCGCATGATTTTGTGCTGGCGTTCTAGCGGCTGATAGGGGTCGGTGTTCGTCCCCAAGGCCAAGGGCGCACAACGGTAATTGCGTTTGCCTAGCTCTTCGCGCAACACCCGCGCGGCATCGGGTTTGATCAGGATGCGGCTTTCAAAATCAAGGCCAGGCGACATGCCCAAATAGGCGTGGGAAGGCCTGGCAAAGCAATAAATGCAGCCGTGTTCGCAGCCCCGGTAGGGGTTGATGGAGCGGTCAAAGGGCAAATCCGGCGAATCATTGTAGCTGACCACCGACTTGCTGCTGTCGATGATGGTTTCGGTTCTCAGCGGCGGCAAGTCGGCATCCAGGCTGCCCCAGCCGTCGTCTTCCGCCACGCTGCCTTGCTTTTCGTAACGTCCGGCGGCATTGCTGATGCTGGCGCGGCCTTTATAAACTAAGGGTTTTGGCATATCCGTCATGCTTGTGATGGCAAGTGGCCACAACCTAAACGGTTAGCCCAAACGTTGCTGGCATCATACAAATTGGTCGGGCAACCAGCCCCTTTGCACACCTTCACGAAAACACCACGCCGGTGTGGTTTCGGTTTTGTAGCTCCAAAAAAACCAGCCCAGGTATTTTTCAAAGGTGATCAGCTGTGCGCCGGCGTGGGCGCGGTAGGCAACCTCGGTTTGAAAATCATCAAGCCCTTCCAATGCGTGGTTGAACGGGCCGTTCGCCCACAGTGACACGACCCGCAAATCAATCCCCAAGCTCCATTCGCCGACCACGGTCCATACGCCACGGTCATTGTTGATGTCGTCGGCTTCGTTTTTCCATTCGACGACGGTTTTTTCAAGGTGGCCTTGCACGTCCAAATCAATATCTTCGCGGACGAAACACTGGTAGCGGTGGATGTCGAAAATGACATTGCGGAATTCAGGTCCGGCCATGAAGCCGCTGTATTCGGTGTAGGAACGGAAACCATCATGGAAAACTACGGCGACGTCTTCAGGCGGGCAGTATTTGCGGATACGGTGGTAGGCATCGGTATGGTATTTTTTTAACAAATCGGTCGGGATGTCCCAACGCGGTTCGTTGAGGGTCTCGATGGCATGTAAGGCAGGGCGGGTGTGGTAGCGTTCCGCCAAGCGTTCCAGCACGGATAAGGCATGGTTGATATAGGCGTCTTGGGTGTGCCATTCGCACACGTCCTTAATGCCGCCGTTGTCGAAACCGTTTTGGCAGCCTGGTGCGGCATGCAAGTCCAACACGATATGCAGGCCAAATTCTTCCGCCCAATCGAAGGCGCGGTCAAGGACATCAATGCCGCCTTGCACAAACGGGTATCTTGCATCGCCATACGCGCGGTGATAGGGGTAATCGTGGCCGAATATCCAATGCCCTAAAGGGATGCGCACGGCATTAAGGCCCCTGGCGGCTATCCATTCAAAATCAGCGCGGGTGATGAAGGTGTTCCAATGGTGCGTCAAGGTTTCTGCGGCACGTTCGCCCAATTCCACGCAGTAGGAAGTTTCATCGGTCGCTTCCAGACCGTCAAATAGGCTGGGCACCATCCATTTTTCAATGACCAACCAACTGCCCAGGTTGACGCCGCGCAATTTTTTGCCAAATTTGTTTGCGAAAGTTGTTTTCATCTTAATTCACTATCGGTTAAGGGGTGAAGCGGGATTGCCAGGACATTTGGCAATGCCGCCAGGATGCCGTTCAAGAGCCCAATGCGATCCGCCGCTCATGAAAAGGCTCCGCCGTTGGTTGGTTGCTGGTCGTCAGAAGTGTGGCGTTCGGCAATTGTTGGCAAATCAGGCGGTACATGTCTGACTCACCGTTTGGCGAAAGCGAATCCAGGGATTCTTGCAACAGGATCCATTTGGGTTTTTTTAACAGCAACCGGGCCACACCTAAACGTTGCTGCTGTTCGCGCGGCAGGGCGGTATCCCATGATTCCACCCGGTCAAGCTGCCCGATCAATTCGGTAAGCCCCACCAATTCCATAATCTGTTGCAGTTCGTTTTGATCAACATCTATCGGGTCATCGGGATAGCAAACGGCGTCGCGGAGCGTGCCCGTCGGCAGATAAGGCCGTGGCGGCATAAAGAACATGGGCTCGTTATCCGGCAACTCGATGCGCCCTTCCCCCCAAGGCCATAATCCGGCGACCGCCTTAAACAATTTGGCGGCGGTGGCCGTATCACCTTCCATCAACACATGTTCACCGGGCCTAATATCTTCGTTAAACGCGGACATGCAAACCTTGCGGTCAAGTTTGGCAAGGCACAGGTTGTGAAAACGCAAGAACGGTTGGTCAGTCCTTTCCAGGGCGATACGGTAGGGGTCGGGGCGGGAGAGTTCTTGCTCAAGGTCGTCCAACGCCTTGACCAGGCTTAACACCCTTTCGACCGAAGCGCGCCATTGGGCGACTGCGGACATATTGTCAACCGGCCAAGATAACGCGGAGGTGGTTTGCTGAAAAGCTTGCACGGATTGCATCAAGCTACCTAAGCTAATGCTACCGAGAATATAACGGGGGGCTGACATCAGCACGGGGAAGGCCATCGACAGCACCGAATACCCGGAGGTGAACAGCATGATGTTCGACATGGCGCGGGTTTGCTTATGGAAGGCTTCGACAATGTCGCCAAACAATCCCTGAAGATGTTTGCGTTGCGTGCTTTCCCCGTAAATCAGGGCAATGGCTTGGGAGTTTTCACGGGCGGTGGCCAAATCAAAACGGAAGTTGGCCTCAACGGTCTGCCGGGCATCGGTCGCTTGGGTCAATGGCTGGCCAATACGCCAACCCAGGAAAGACGCGCTAACGGCATAAATAATGGCCGCCCAGACCAGATAACCATGGATCGTCAAGCTGAACAAGCCGACATCCAGCGTGACCGTGCCGGAAATATCCCAGAGTATTGTCGTGAAACTGGCTATCAGCAGCAGGCTATAAAAAAGCGAGTGGGACAAGGCAATCGCTTCTTCAGTGGCAATGCGGATATCTTCGGCGATGCGCCCGTCGGGGTTATCGTGTTCGGCAGACTGGATATGGGTCACCTGGTAATGCCGCCCTTCCCTCATCCATAGCCCCGTGACCCGTTCAGTCAACCAAGCACGCCAGTCAACTTGCAGACGCCGCTTGATTTTCAGATGGTTGACGGTGACCGCCATACTGGCGGCAAAAATTAGCGCCAGCAAGGCCATTTCTTTCAGCAAACCGGACATGGAATGCTGTTCCAAGGCGTCAAACAGTGCGGCGCTCCATTCAGTGATGATCACCGCAAGCATCATTTGCATCACGGTCAAAGCAATGAGCAACAGCGTTTGTAAACGTATTTTGGCCCGATTTTCGGAGCACCAGAATGGCCCCGCCAAACGTATAAATTGCATAAAAAATCCGTTTTTATACCACATAAGCCTTACTCCTTATGGACGTGGCACCAGCACAGTTTTGTCTTTAAGTTGTTATTTATACTGTGATAATACCGGGTTAGTGTAGAAACGCAGGAAGCGCATAGTGGCGTTTATTGTTATTGTAAATGCCGCGTCTTCGTCTACGGTTAGGTGTTTTTTTGTTTTTATTATTTTTGTTTTTATTATTAAGGACGGAACGTCAAGCCCAGTATCACCCTAAAGCCATCAAAATTTCCATGTTAAAGGATTGTTCATATCCATTAACCGCATCCCTATCTAATTAATCCATCAAGACAAAATCTTCCTTACCGACCCTGCAATCAGGGCAGCGCCAATCATCCGGCACATCTTCCCACCGTGTCCCCGGGGCAATATCAGCATCCGGGTCGCCTTCCGCTTCATCATAAACATGGCCGCAAACTTCACATGCGTATTTTTTGTATTCAGACATAGTCATTTCCTGTATCGATATAGTTGTGAGAAAGCCGTATCGCCCTTTTCGTCGTTGGCTTATCCGACTGTAACATTTTCAGCATAATTTTCAATGCTAATCTGCCCCGCACTTTTTAAAGGGTAAATACGTGGCCGCTTCGGCTTTATAGGTTTGCACCTCCAACCGCTCACGGCGTAAAAAATCGGCAATGGCTTCAGCGAATCGCCCATCTTGGATCCAGTGTGCGGAATAGGTTGTCACAGGCTCAAAACCACGCGCAATTTTATGCTCACCCTGCGCACCGGAATCAAACTTGGCCAGCCCATGTTCTATGCAGTAATCAATGCCCTGGTAGTAACAGGCTTCAAAATGCAGGGAATCATATTCTTCGTAACACCCCCAATAACGCCCGTATAAGGTGTCTTCGCCAATAAAACTTAATGCGGCACCGACCGGGCTACCGTCTTTAAGTGCAAAAACCAACAAGAGTTGCCCGGGCATAGTTTCTGCAATTTGCCGGAAAAAGGCCAAGTTCAAATACGGCTGGGAGCCTTTTTTTAGATAAGTGAGGGCGTAAAATTGGAAGAACACCTGCCACTGCCCTTCACTAATGTCCTTTCCTTGAATTTTTTGCAATTGGACACCTTGCCCTATGACCTTGCGCCGCTCCCGCTTGACCATTTTGCGTTTGCTGGCGCTTAAGGTTTGCAAAAAATCATCAAAATGCCCATAGCCTTTGTTAAACCACTGGAACTGCACACCCTCACGGATACTTAATTGTGCGTTTTGCAGCAACGCAAGCTGTTGGGGATCAGGGAACAGGCAATGCCAAGACGAGACGCCATATTGCAGGGCCAGTTGTTTTACGGTGGCAAGCAGCAACACCAGGGTTTCATCAGCATTGACGCCCGGCTTAACGGCAAAACGCGGGCCTTGGCAGGGCGTGAACGGGATGGCGGCCAGCCACTTGGGGTAATAGTCCAGACCGTGTTGGTGGTAAGCATTGGCCCATTGCTGGTCAAACACATATTCGCCACGCGAATGGTATTTAAGGTACATCGGCATGATGGCGCAGAGTTCGCCAGCATTGAAAACCAACAGATGCCTGGGCAGCCAGCCCGATTTTTCGGACACGGCACCGGATTGTTCTAAGGCAAGCAGGAACTCATGGCGTAAGAACGGGTAAGCACCCTTTGCCAAGCCATTCCAAGACGCGGCATCCACTTGGCTAAGGCTTTCAAGCAGTTTCACTTCCATGGCCAATCAGTGGGGACGGGTAAAAAACTTGAAAGCCAGGATAAGGTTTAACGGGTGTGAAGTTCCGCGTACAAGGCGCGGAATTCGTCGCTTAATTTGTGGTTAGGCACATAATGCACTAAGGGTTGCGATACCGAATGGGATTCCCTGACCTTGACCGAAGGCGAAATCATCGCCGCGAGCACTGGCAAGCCTTCCGCAATCAGCTCATCGACCAATTGCCGTGGCAAATTGGCCTGTTTTTGGTACTGGTTAACGATGATGCCTTCAATTTCCAGGCTTTGGTTATGGTCGGCCTTGACCTCGGCGACCGTATGCATCAGCGTATAGAGGGCTTCCCTGGCAAAGGTGTCGCAATCGAAGGGAATCAGGCATTTTTCCGCCGCAATCAATGCGGATTGGCTATAGAAATTTAAGATCGGCGGGGTGTCGATGAAGATATTGTCAAAACCCGCCAATTTTTCCAACGCCTCTTTGAGTTTAAATATCTTAAACCGCGATTCCAGACGGCCTTGCAAGGGATCCAGTTCAGGATGGGAAGGGATGACAAACAAATTCGGGAAAGGCGTGTCATGGATAAGGCCTTCCAAACCCGAGGCATTACTGTTGCCACCAAACAATGACAAGCTAAGGGAATTTTTGAAGAACAGCGCAATAGTTTTGTCGCTTTCGCTGACTTTACTACCCAACAAGTATTGCGTGGAGTTACCTTGAACATCCAAATCGACCACTAACGTCCGCTTGCCTTCCATAGCGCTGATGGCCGCCAGATTACAGGTGATTGTTGACTTGCCGACACCGCCTTTTTGATTAAAAATCACTCTACGCATGGTTATTCCTGCTAAATTATGGTTAAGCCTTGGCTATTGTTAGATACGGACAAAAGTGTTGCCATGGCAAGAGGGGCATTCGGGGATTTCGCTGGCGGCTTTGAAGGCGATTTCCTTACCGCAAGCATCGCAGATAAAAGTGCCGGGGCTAGTGATGTCACCGCTGTGGTACACATGCTTGGTCGCCAATTGCTCAAGTTTTGCCAATTCGATACGGGTTTTGTCAGCAAGGCTTAAAAATGCGTCCAGGGCAAAGTTCTCTATCAATTGCACATCAAACTTAAACCATTCGCTAAGGGAATCGTTATCGGTGCTGCCGGACAAGCCATGCGCCGCATGCTCCACATCGCGTTTGACAAAGCCCGCCACTTTATCCAATTCCTCGCTGGTCAAGTTGCTGACTTTGCTTATTTTTCCTTTGGCGATTTCCAGACTGTCGGCAAACGAATGCAAGGTGTCGTCCATCGCTTCGTAAAGATGGTTCATCAGTTCTAGGTAAGCATTGATAAGTTTATTTTTATTCATAGTCCAACTCCTGAAAATGGCGCTTTAGATTTAAGCAAGTGTACGGTATTCTAACGCTTTTGATCGGTAAAAGACGAGAAGGATGCAAGAAAATTATCAACCGCTCATGATTGAGCAAGACGCGCAAAACGCTTGGGAACATTCCGGCGTATTCAAAGCTTCAGAATCTTCTACAGCAGACAAGTACTATTGCCTGTCGATGTTCCCCTACCCTAGCGGCAAACTGCACATGGGCCATGTCCGCAACTACACGATTGGCGATGTGATCAGCCGCTATCAACGTATGTTGGGCAAAAATGTCTTGCAACCCATGGGCTGGGATGCCTTTGGCCTGCCCGCCGAAAATGCCGCGATGCAAAACAATGTCCATCCTGCCGACTGGACGTACAGCAATATCGACTACATGCGCGACCAGCTCAAACGCTTAGGGTTTGGTTATGATTGGGATAGGGAAATCGCCACTTGCGACCCTAGCTATTATAAATGGGAGCAATGGTTCTTCCTGAAATTGCTGGAAAAAGGCTTGGTTTACAAAAAAACCGCGCCCGTCAACTGGTGCCCGAACGACATGACCGTGCTGGCGAACGAGCAGGTCATTGACGGCTGTTGCTGGCGTTGCGACACCCAAGTCGAACGCAAGGAAATCGCCCAATGGTTTTTGAAAATCACCGCGTATGCCGAAGAATTATTGACCGCGTTAGACACATTGGACGGTTGGCCTGAACAGGTCAAGACCATGCAGGCCAACTGGATAGGGCGCTCGGAAGGCGTAGAAATGGATTTTGCCGTGCCTGAGCTGGGCGAACCTGTGCGCATTTACACCACCCGCCCTGACACCTTGATGGGCGTGACTTACCTTGCGGTTGCCGCCGAACACCCGCTGGCCTTGAAAGCCGCCGAAACCCATCCTGAAATCGAAGCGTTTATCCACGAATGCAAAATGATGGAAACCTCCGAAGCGGCGATGGAAACCATGGAAAAACGCGGTGTCGCGTCCGGCATCTCTGCCCTGCATCCGATCACTGGCGAAGCCGTGCCCGTGTGGATCGCCAATTTCGTGCTGATGGGTTATGGAACAGGCGCGGTGATGTCGGTGCCGGCTCACGATCAACGCGATTACGAGTTTGCTAGAAAATACAGTATTCCAATGAGGCAGGTAATTGAAGAAACACCTCCTTTGCCTACTTACCCAGCACAAATATCATCTATGATCCGTTGTGAATCTGAGCTCTGGACTAATGATAAATGGCAAGATTGGTACGCAACAAAAAATGGCAAATTGATTAACTCAAGTGATGAATTTAATGGAATGCCCTTTAAGGTGGCATTCGATGCAATTGCCAAAAAATTAGAGCAAGATGGAAAAGGTACACGCAAGACCAATTTCCGCCTGCGTGATTGGGGCGTGTCCCGCCAACGCTATTGGGGCGCACCGATCCCGGTCATTTATTGCGACGGCTGCGGCACTGTGCCTGTGCCGGAACAAGACTTGCCTGTCACCCTGCCGCGTGATGTGGTGTTGGACGGTTCACAATCGCCGCTGGTCGCGCATCCGACCTTCTCCAAAACCACTTGCCCGACTTGTGGCAAACCCGCGCGGCGCGAAACCGACACTTTCGACACCTTCATGGAATCGTCCTGGTATTTCGCCCGGTTCGCCAGCCAGCCCGGCAACGCCATGCTAGACACCAAGGCCAACCATTGGTTGCCGGTCAATTATTACATCGGCGGTATCGAACATGCGATTTTGCATTTGTTATATGCACGGTTTTACACCAAGCTATTGCGTGACGAAGGTTTAATCACCTGTGACGAGCCGTTCAAAAAATTGTTGACCCAAGGCATGGTGGTTGCCGAGACTTTTTATCAGCTTAACGGCCACGGCCACAAACAGTATTACAACCTGACCCAAGTCGATGTTGAATGTGATAAAAAAGGCAAAATCATCAGTGCCAAGTTGAAAACCGACGGTTCGGAAGTCACCGTGGGGCATATCGAAAAAATGTCCAAATCCAAAAACAACGGTGTCGACCCGCAAGTGCTGATCGACCAGTATGGGGCGGACACGGTGCGTTTGTTCATCATGTTCGCCGCGCCGCCTGAGCAATCCTTGGCCTGGTCGGATAGCGGCGTGGAAGGCGCGTTCCGCTTCCTGAAACGGCTGTGGCGGCAAGTGCATTTGCATGTCAGTTCCGGTTTGGCGGCATCAACGGTCGATAAAGCAACTTTGACACCTGAACAACGCAACGTCCGCCGCCAATTGCACCAGACCATCCAAAAAGTCAGCCATGATGTCGGCGTGCGGACGATTTTCAACACCGCCATCGCCGCGAACATGGAACTGATCAACACGATGTCCAAATTCACTGATGAATCCGCCAATGGCAAGGCCATCAGCCAAGAAGTGTTGGAAGCGATAGTGCTGATGTTGTCGCCTATCGTGCCGCATATCTGCCACAGCTTGTGGCAGGCATTAGGCCATGAAAAAGCCGTGATGACCGAAACCTGGCCTCAGGTCGATGAGGCCGCCTTGGTGCAAGACGAGCTGGAAATGATGGTGCAGGTCAACGGCAAGCTGCGCGGCAAAATCGCCGTGCCGGTCGGCACGTCCAACGATGAAGTGCAAGCGATGGCGCTGGCTGACGCGCAAGTGCAGCGCTTCCTTGAGGGGGCGCCGATCAAAAAAATCATCGTCGTCCCAAAAAAACTCATCAATATCGTTATTTAAAAGGAACTGCTTGATGGCGCCCAAAACTTTTATCTTTATTTTTGCCTTATTCCTCAGTGCCTGCGGTTACCATCTGCGCGGTGCGGTGGATTTGCCGGAAGGCTTAAAAAAAGTTTATCTGGAAGGCGCATCCATGCAATTGCGCGAACAATTCAGGAAGGTCTTGCGCACCGCGTCAGGCGAACTGGTCAGTTCGCCTGACGCGGCCAGTGTCTTCATCAGGATCGCTAACGAAAACAATGACCAACGGGTGCTGTCCCTGAGCGCGAGGGGCCGGTCGAATGAGCTGGAGCTGTATTACCGCCTGAACTATACCTTGGCGAAAGCCGATAATTCCGTGCTAATAGAAAGCCAACCACTTGAAATAAAAAGGGAATATTTTAATGACCAACAGGATATGGTCGCCAAGGATAACGAGCAGCAAGTCATCCGCAACGAAATGTACCACCAAGCCGTGCGCATGATGATAGACCGTATCCAGGCCGTACTGGTAGCCAACACCAAATAGCATGCAACTTAAAACTGAGCAACTTAAACCTGCTTTGCAAAAAAGTTTGGCACCCGTTTATTTTATCAGTGGCGATGAACCCCTGCAGATCGGTGAAGCCGCCGACACCATTAGGACAGCCGCCCGCCAGGCCGGCTTCACTTCCCGTGAGATATTTTCGGTTGATACGGGGTTTGCTTGGAACCAGTTGGGCATGGCCGCCGATTCCATGTCCATTTTTGCGGATAAACAAATTATCGAGCTACGCTTGTCTTCAAGCACCCCTGGAATTGAAGGCGCGAAGGCCTTGACGGCGTATTGCGGACGCCCGCCGGAAACGTCCTTGTTATTGGTGACTGCCGGCAAGCTCAGCAAAGAATCGCTAAAAAGCAAATGGTTCCAGGCGCTAGATAAAGCCGGGGTGACCATTCAGGTGCGGGCGTTGGAAGGCCAAGATTTACTGCGCTGGTTACAACAGCGTTTGTCATCGCGTGGCTTGCAGACCGGACAGGCCGGCCTAAGGTTATTGGCGTCCCGCGTCGAGGGCAACTTACTGGCGGCCGCACAGGAAATTGAAAAACTGTACGTGCTATATGGGGACGGGGCACTGGACACGCAGCAAATCGAAACCGCTGTTGCGGACAGCTCCCGCTATGATGTCTTTAAATTGATGGACAGTATCCTGGCGGGCAAACCCAACCGTATTTTGAAAATCTTATCCGGCCTACATGCCGAAGGCGTTGCCCCGCCAGTGATATTATGGGCGATCATGCGCGAAGCCAGGACTTTGGTGAAAATAAAATGGGCCGTCGTACAAGGCCAGGGCTTGGAAACCGCTTTTAAAAACCACCAAATTTGGGACAAACGCAAACCCTTGGTGAGCGAAGCTTTGCAAAGGTTAAGCGACAGCGACCTGGACAAAGTGCTGGTGTTAAGCGCAAAGGCTGACCGGCAAAGCAAAGGCCAGCAAGCAGGTGATGTTTGGGAAACCTTAAGGGTGCTTTGCCTGGTGTTTGCATCAGTTCCCGTTATGGCCCCCATCGGCTGAACCATGGATGTCATAACCCATTCACAACATCTTCAGTATTATCAAACCTATGATGTTTTCCCCCCACAAGAAAATGGGGCATCTTTTTACGTTGTAATGGAAATGGCGCGTGAAACAAAATAGCAGCTCATTGATAAAGCGGATTTTGACCATTTACATTGTGGTGGTCTTGCTGGCGGTAACGCTGGTTGTGGCGCGGCTGATCCAACAAGAGGTGAAAACCTCCAAATACCAGGCCCAATATCTTTCACAAATTAGCAAGCAACTGAGTTTCAAGCTCGTCAACGGCGCCAGCACTTCAGTCCGTTACCCGCAATTTGGCCCTTATGACCAAAGGCTGGGCTACACCTTATTACCGGATGCGATAAGCCGATTAACAAAACTCGGCTATGGCATTACCGCGCAAGCGGATTTTTCACCGATGATGGCGGAATTGGTCGATTACGGGCTATTTACCGTTTACCACGAAAAAAGCCAGGCAGGCTTGCGTATCCTGGACCGCCGCAACCAATTGGTCTTTAAAGCCGTTTACCCTGCATTTGGTTACCCCAACTTCGAATCCGTCCCCCCTGTCATCCTCAATACCCTGCTGTTCATCGAAAATAGGGAACTGCTGGATGAGCAAAACACCCAGGTTAACCCCGCCATAGAATGGGACAGGCTAGGCTTCGCCAGCTTGCAATTGATGGCGCACAAACTAGGCGCGACGAGCGCCGTCCCTGGTGGCAGCACCCTGGCGACACAAATTGAAAAATACCGCCATTCCCCAAACGGCTATACCAATTCGATCACGGATAAATTCCGGCAAATGGGCACGGCGTCGGTGCGGGCTTATTTGTTAGGCCCAGACACCCGTGCGATGCGCCAGGAAATCGCCCTTTCTTACTTAAATTCCATGCCGCTCTCCGCAACCCCCAAATCCGGCGAAATCCATGGCCTTGGCGATGGCCTGACCGCATGGTTTGGCGCCGACTTTAATGAAATCAACAAATTGTTGGCACCTAAAGCCTTGGCCGTGAAACACATTAGCCCGCAGCAGGCCCAAGCTTATCGGCAGGTATTGGGGATTCTGTTATCGCAAAGAAGGCCTACTTATTTATTGGGGCGAGGTTTTGATGCGCTACAAAACCTGACCGACAGTTATTTAAGGATATTGGCTGAAAAAGGCCTTATTTCTAATGCCTTACGTGACGCCGCATTGAAAGAGGCCACCTTGCGCCCGTCCAAAACCAGTACGATCCCGGCCAAGTTTGCCGTTGAGAAAAAAACCCAGTCCGTGCTACGTAGCCGGCTGGGGAAATTGCTCAACATTAAATCCAATTACGACCTGGACCGCCTCGACCTGACCGTCAAAACTTCCCTCGATTTCAATACGCAGCAAGCCGTCAATCAGGAATTGCGCCGGCTAGGTGAACCTGAAAACGCAAAAGCGGCAGGCCTGCTGGGAAAAAGGATGCTCAGTGAAAACAGTAAATTGGCGCCTATCATTTATAGCTTAATGCTGTTTGAACGGGGCAAGACCGGGAATATGCTACGTGTGCAAACCGACAATTACGACCAAGCCCTGGACATCAACGAGGGTATACGCATAGACCTAGGGTCGACCGCCAAATTGCGCACCATGGTGCATTACCTGGAATTGGTCACTGACATTTACCATCGCTACAAAGACCAGCCACCGGCCGTGTTGAAGCAAATCCAACTGCATCCGCGTGATTATTTTTCACAATGGGTGATTGAGCAGCTACTGGCAACCCCCCAGGCCCGTCTCGAAGACTTGCTGAACAACGCACTGGACAGGCGTTATTCAGCCAGTCCGGGCGAAAGTTTCTTTACGGGGGGGGGCTTGCATACCTTCAGCAACTTCACTAAAGATGAAAACCATAAGATCATGTCGGTACGCGAGGCTTTGCGTGACTCGGTCAATTTGGTCTTTGTCAGGCTGATGCGCGATGTGGTTTACCATCACCTTTACAAGCCAGACGGTTTGGCACGCTGGTTGGAAAGCCCTGATGACCCGCGTAGAAAAGAATATTTGCAACGTTTCGCCGACCGTGAAGGCGGCGTGTACTTACAGCGGTTTTATGCCAAATATCAGGACAAGACACCTGAAGAAACGCTGGCGTTATTGTCCAACCGGGTATATGCCAAACCCTCAAGGTTGACCATGTTATTTCGGGCCGTTTATCCGGATGCGGATGAACAGGCATTAAAGAAATTTTTAAAAACCCGTTTGGATAATAGCCAGCTGTCGGATGACGATATTTATAGCCTTTACGATAAATATACCGTGGATAATTTCGACTTGCAGGATCAAGGCTACATCACCAAGATCCATCCATTGGAACTCTGGCTGGCCAATTATTTGGCACAACACCCTAAAGCCAGCCGTGATGAGGTCATGGAAGCCAGCACCAAACAGCGCCAGGATGTCTACCGTTGGCTGTTCAAGAACAATAGAAAAAATGCCCAGCAGCGGCGCATCATGACCTTGTTGGAAATTGAGGCGTTCAGGGCAATACATAAAGCGTGGCAACGGGTAGGTTACCCGTTTGAAGAACTCACCCCGTCTTACGCAACCTCTATCGGGGCCTCGGGTGACCGTCCGGTGGCCTTGGCCGAGCTGATGGGCATATTGCGTAATGATGGCATGAAACTCCCTTTCGTCCGTTTTGAAAGCCTGCATTTCGCACAAGGCACGCCCTATGAAACGGTGTTGAACAAATCCCTAGACCAAGGGGAGCGGGTGTTTGCGCCTGAAATCGCCAAAGTGGCGCGTGGCGCTTTAAGCGGCGTCGTCGAAGGCGGGACGGCGGCGCGGCTCAATGGCATATACACGAATGCGGCGGGCAAACCATTGACCGTTGGCGGTAAAACCGGTACGGGAGACCACCGCAAGGAAATTTGGGGGCCGGGCGGACGTTTAATCGAATCGAAGTTTATCAGCCGCGCCGCCGTATTTACCTTTTTTATTGGCGAACGGTTTTTTGGGGTGATCACAGCCTATGTTGCCGGGGACGATGCGGGCAGCTACCACTTCACGAGCTCATTGCCCGTGCAAATTATGCGTCACCTCAAGCCCACGCTATCGCCGCTGATCAATATGGTGCCCGAAGAAGAAGGGGTTAAGCCGGAAGCCAAAGTTGCGGCCATTAAAACCGGCGCACCCAGACCTAAGGCGGAACCTGCACAAACTACCGGAAACACCAAAGCCATACGGAAATTGGTCAGGCCTAAGCTAGTAACCAGCCCAAGCACCCTGCCGGCCTTAACCCTCCCTATGGGCACCGGCATAAAACCTGTCCCCAGGGCGCTTATCAGCAAACCTAAGCCCGTTAAGCCGCAAACCCTTCCGCCTAACGTTTTACCGCCGAAAATTTTGACTAACCCTCCGGTGACAAAACCCAAACTTGTGAAACCACCCGCCACCGCCCCGGCGTTGGCCGTGCCCGGCAAACCCGTCATCAAGCCACTGCCTAAACCCGTAAAAAGCCTGGTTCCCGTGACCCCAAACCGCCCGCTTAACAAGCCTTTGCCTAGACCCCTGAAACCACAAACAGCACCAAGCAGGCCTGTGCCCCAACCGCCTAAGCCCCAAATAACACTACCGTCGCCTTAGCTACACTTACTGTCGCCACAATTGAGGCAAGTCATACAGCCATCCATCAGCACCACGGCTTTGGTCTGGCATTTGACGCACAACAACGCTTTGGCCGGAAAACCGCTGTCAACTTCGATGGCTTCAGGCCCGGCGTGCAACGCGTCAAATTCACGGCGCTTTTCGGCCAGGAACTGCTTTTGATGGTCGTTGAGCTCATTGTCCTTAAGCATGCCGATGCTTTTTAAATGCGATTCAATGGCACAGCCAATTTCCGCCACCAGTGAAGGCATAAACACCCCGCCTTTTTTAAAATAGCCGCCACGCGGGTCGAACACGGCCTTTAGCTCGTCAACCAAAAAGCATGCGTCGCCGCCTTTACGGAACACCGCCGAGATAACCCGTGTCAATGCCAACACCCACTGGAAATGCTCCATATTTTTTGAGTTGATGAACACTTCATAAGGGCGGCGCTCTTCATGCTCGCTGCCTTGGTTCAAAATCATGTCATTGATGGTGATGTACAGCGCATGTTCCGATTGCGGGGTTTTGATTTTATAGGTTGAACCATACAAAATTTCAGGGCGTGCGACATTTTCATGCATGCTTTCCAAGTTCGGAACGGGCTCTTGGGCGGCTAATGGGGTGGCATCCTGGTCTTCATTGCTTGCCGATACGTTAGGGGACAGTACTTTATAAGCGGTAATTTTTTTATTAATTTGCTGGATCATAATGGTATAGGGGGTGCTGTGATAGGTGGGGATGGCTAGCAGGCGGTTTAAGACGGACAAATTTCAAAAAACGGCAGACACCGACACTGCATATAGTGAAAAAAATAAAGATTAACACAAAATATAGTTTTTATGGAGTAAATTTCAGTTCCGTATGGGAATTCACCCAGACCCTAACTGGCCAAACAAATGGCCCTATGGATGCTTGCCATTTCCCTTATCTGCTTAATATAGGTTGGGTAGGCGCTACGGCAAAATGCCCCATACCATAGAATAGCCGTTACATGATCCGGCATATCCTATTGTTTCAAGAAAACCGTCTTTCCGCATACGATTAAGCCTAGAACAATTTATCCAGACTTGCCATAATAGCCGTTTTTGCCTTATTCAGGAAACACCATTAACAAGCGAATTTTATTAGGGATTAGTGGCGGCATCGCCGCCTATAAATCGGCAGAACTAGTGCGTCTGCTGCGCAAACAAGGGGCGGATGTACGGGTTGTTATGACCCAAGCCGCCACCGGATTTATTAGCCCGCTAACCTTCCAAGCCTTGTCCGGCAACCCTGTCCATACTGCATTACTTGATGTAGATGCGGAAAATGCCATGGGCCATATTAATCTGACCCGCTGGGCGGATATTTTATTGATAGCCCCCGCCACGGCGGACTTGCTTGCCAAATTAAGCCATGGCCTGGCCGGCGATTTATTGTCCACCCTTTATCTGGCGGCAACTTGCCCGGTTTATGTGGCTCCGGCAATGAACCAGGCGATGTGGAACAAACCGGTCACCCAGGAAAACGTCCGGCGGCTCAAAGCCCAAGGCGTCCGCTTCATCGGCCCGGAAGCCGGTGACCAGGCATGTGGTGAAAATGGTTTTGGCAGAATGTCAGAACCTGGACACATTTGCCGTCACTTGTCCGGCACGCCTACCCCCTTAACCCTTCAAGGCCTGAAGGTTTTAATAAGCGCAGGCCCGACGCGGGAACCTATAGACCCCGTGCGTTACATCACTAACCGCAGTTCGGGAAAAATGGGATACGCATTGGCGGCCGCCGCAGCCAACGCGGGTGCCGAGGTGACGCTGATTAGCGGCCCGGTGAATTTAGCCTTACCGGATAATGTGAAGGCCATCCAGGTGGAAACGGCAATGCAAATGTATGAAGCGGTCCTACCCGCCGCCGTTAACCACGACATCTATATTGGTGCGGCGGCTGTGGCCGATTATAGCCCGATGCCCATGCCTGAAAAAATCAAAAAACAGGATGGCCAAAGCCAATTGCTATTGCACAAGACCCAAGACATTTTGGCGGCTGTCGCCGCACTTGGGCAGCGGCCATTTACCGTCGGTTTTGCCGCAGAAACCGAAAACCTCGAACAGTATGCCCTGGCCAAGCTAAAACAAAAAAACCTGGATATGATCGCCGCCAATTGGGTGGGGCGTGACGCGGGCGGTTTTGACAGCGACCAAAACGCCTTGCAAGTGTTCTGGCCAACAGGCCATAAGACCTTGGCAATGGCCGATAAAACCCTTCTCGCCGAGCAATTGCTTAGCCTTATCGCCGAACGATTTAAATTACATAAACCATGAAAAAAATACAGCTAAAAATTCTTGACGCCCGTTTGGGCAAGGACATCCCCCTGCCCCAATATGCAACTGAAGGTTCGGCGGGACTGGACTTACGCGCCTGCCTTGACGAAAACACCCTGATCTATCCTGGAGAAAGCCTTTTGATACCAACGGGTTTGGCCATCTTTATTGATGACCCTGAATTGGCTGCGGTATTATTGCCCAGATCGGGTTTAGGCCATAAGCATGGGATTGTGCTGGGTAACTTGGTCGGCTTGATCGATTCGGATTATCAAGGCCAAGTTTTTGTTTCTTGCTGGAACCGGGGCGCAACGGCGTTCACCATTAATGTCGGCCAACGCATCGCGCAAATGGTTTTTGTGCCTGTGATACAGGTTGAATTCATGCAGGTCGGCGAATTCACGGAAAGTGCACGTGGCGATGGTGGCTTTGGCCACACTGGGCAACATTAAAACGGTTCTTTATTTTTGAGGTTATAACATGAGAAAGCTCTTTTATTTGCTCGCGGCTGCGATAGTTTTAATGATACTCACAACGGCTTTTGGCATTTACTGGTTATCACAATCTGACATTACCAAAGCCCGGGAAGAATCGGCGGTTGCGGAGGCAAAAAATGTTGCACTCGGCTTATCGGCGCAAATTGACCTATTGAATAAAACCTTGGACAAAATGACCCAAGACCCGGACGTTTTAAATGCCGTGGCCCTTGGCAACAACGGGCTCTTAAAAATGGCGGCGGCCAAACTCGAACAATATATCCCTGACATCCTCAAAATCAGGATCTTGCTGCCTGATACCCATGAAACTGACGACCAAACCCAGCCAAGCATGGGGTTTGCCGACCTGGAGTTAGTGCGGGAAACCCTGAACGGCAACCCATTTCCTGGTATCCAAGGTGAAAAAGGGGCGGGCCGGCACTTCGCAATTGCACGTGGCATCTACCAAAATGGCAAAATAACAGGGGTCATCCTGGCGAGTTTTGACGAAAATGTCGTCCTAAAAAGCTTACGCCTTGCCAGCATAAAAAACGGCTATATGGAACTGAAACAAGGGCCGGCAGTGCTGGGTACCTTGGGTGACAAAATGGCTGTCGGGCATATTGACGCTAAAGAAATTAATGTCGCCAATACCGGTTGGACGATCCATTACCAATACCCGGATAGTACCGGGCTAGGCGATTTGGCCCTCTTAGGGAGCCTTATTTTTACGACCTCATTCGTTGCCTTATTGGCCCTGTTTGTAGGGCACCGCTGGTTGTCAAACATCTTAAGGCAAGATTTGGAAAGCCTGATGAAAGCCTTTAAAGATATAATGACCCATAATTCGCAAAGCAATTACCCATTGGAGCTGACCGAATTCACAGCCGCCATTTCCAACCTCATGCAATTCAAACGGGTCCTTGATTATGGGGACAGGGAATCTCCAGCGGAGCTTGAAAGCGGTGTCAACATTATTGTAAATGACGACGATGACTTCGATATTGAAGGTTTGTTTGATGAAGTCAATGGTTTTAAGCTATAGCGGCCAAGCGGCCATAGCGCACAAAGTTTATTTATTGGAATTTTAGAAAATGACGAAAAAGAAAGCCCCTTCCCTGATCGCCGAAGTATTGATTGAAGCCCTACCTTATATCCAGCGCTTCAAAGGAAAAACGGTTGTCGTCAAATTCGGTGGCAATGCCATGGTTGACGAAAGCTTGAAGAACAGTTTTGCCAGGGATATTGTGTTAATGAAGCTGGTCGGTTTTAACCCAATAGTGGTGCATGGCGGTGGCCCGCAGATTGGCCAGTTACTTGAGAAATTGGGGAAAACGACGGGGTTTGTCGATGGGATGCGCATCACCGACAGCGAAACCATGGATGTCGTTGAAATGGTGCTCGGAGGCTTGGTGAATAAGGAAATTGTCAATTTGATCAATATGAATGGAGGCAAGGCGGTCGGCTTGACCGGAAAAGACGGGGATTTTATCCGCGCCAAAAAAATCAACCTTAAACGCTCGTCCTTAGATGCCGAAGCCTCGGAAATTATTGACCTGGGCCATGTCGGCGAAGTCAGCAGCATTGACCCTTCCGTTGTTGAAATGCTTGGGCGGAGTGATTTTATTCCCGTCATTGCACCGATTGGTGTGGGTGCGGACGGCCATTCCTACAATATCAATGCGGATTTGGTGGCAGGCAAAATAGCCGAAGTCTTGAAAGCGGAGAAACTGATCCTATTGACCAATACCGCCGGCATCCTGGATAAACAAGGGAGTTTATTGACCGGATTGTCGGTCACCGATATTGACTCGTTAATTGCCGACGGCACCATTTCCGGGGGGATGATCCCCAAAACCCGTTGCGCCACTGACGCCCTAAATGGCGGGGTCCATAGTGTGCATATCATTGATGGGCGTGTCGCACACGCGGTGTTGCTGGAATTGTTTACAGACCAAGGGGTGGGTACGTTACTGTTGAGCCGTCCGCGATAACGCGTTGTTGACATAAGCCCGAAAAGAAGCCCGCAAGTCTTTAATTTTTTGGCTAGCGCATAATTGTTCACCGACTACGGAATTGTGGCAATGGATATCCAAAAAAAGCTGGTAATCGTTGTCGGTGATGGCAATGCGCGATAACGTCAAGCTGATGTCCGTGTCAACCGCTGGCGGCCGGTTCATAATCAGTTTTTCATTATAAACATCGGGCACGGTAGTCGAATTCCGGTTTACGAATTGCCGGGCAATTTCCCAAGCCTTATTGCATTGATGGTCATTATCGCAATGGAACAAACCTAGCGCATTGGCCAATTGGATACTGGGTATGGTGTTTTTCAATGGCTTATGTGTTTTCAACGATTGGGTCAGGAACAAATAGCGGTCGATATTGGCGGTGTATTCATTCCTTACCATGCCCTGTTTATCGACATTGGCATTAATGACCCTATGGATTTGCTCCATCTGGTCTTGCGTTGACTTAATATCTTCAAGCAGTTTTTCCGTAACCTGCTGGCCGTTACGCTCCATCGCCGCCGCCGCTTTTTGCTGGTTGTTCAGCTGATGGGCCATGTTTTTTAACGTGCCTTCAAGCACCCTCCTCTGATTGTCAAACTCCTGCATTTTGACATTCATCGCCTGCTCAATTTCCTCTTCTGAATGGAAAGTGCTTAACAGCGCGTGGTCATTGACCTTTTGCTTGGCAATCAGCTTCTCTTCCTCTTTCCGTAGCTCCGTAAGCCGCGCTTCAAGTTCGAGTTGCTCTTTGGTTTTTGCCCTTTCGGTAATCTCAAGGACTGTTGCCCTAGGGCTTAACAATTCCCGCCGGTTTTGGGATTGTTCGGGGGGCACCTGATCTGAAAACACCGTATTGCCGTATTGGTCTTCCAAACGGTATAAACGTTTGGCAAAGGCCATCTCGCTACTAAGCAAGCATATTAAAACTATTAAGGTTTGCAAAATTGATACAGGCATAGACTTTTAAATGCTTTACACAAGATTTTGAATTATAGGATAAAGACCAGCCAAAGAGAAAGCCTAATTATCTGAGGGCAACCTTTTCTTAACGTTATTGTTAGCGGCGAGCAAAACGGCAAAACGGCATTGTCTATTATGGCTATATTAGCCAGTCAAATAAGCCCGTTAACCGATCAGACTGGCCAATTGTTGCAAGGGGGGCAAGATGATCATTTTAGCTAACTGCAAAAACAACAACACCGCCAATGGGGACAAGTCTATGCCAGCTAAGTCCGGGATCACCTTACGGCATAAATCCAGTAAAGGTTCGGTCAAGCTCACTAAGATCGACGATGCCGAGTTATAAGCCTCCGGATTTATCCAACTCAATAAAGCCCGTGCGAACACGGCAAAAATAAATATATTGATCAGCAACGCCACCAAATCGGTGATGGACAAAATGGTCAACGCCCCTATGTTGATTGTCACCCCCTTTAAAATCAGGATGCTGAAATTGGCCGCCATCTGCAAGAAAAGCACCAACACCAAAGAAGACGTGTCAATCCTGCCGATAGGGGGTATGAACCGACGTAGGATGCGTAAAGGCGGATGAGTGATTTTAAGCAACAATTGCGCAATGGGGTCATAAAATGAGGTTCCGCACCATTGCAACAAAAAACGCAATAAAACGGCCAGAATATAGAGCGACGATAAGGAATCGACAACAAGGATAATAGGATCAGTCAGATAGCTCGAATCCATTAGGAACTCTCCATTTGTTTGGACATTTCAATAGAACGGTCATGTGCCGCATGTAACGCACGGGCAACCAGTTGGGTAAACCCCCCTTCTTCAAAGGTTTGGATCGCCTGCTGGGTGGTCCCTCCGGGCGAGGTCACCCGCTTACGCAATAATTCTGGCGACTCGGAGGATTCCAAGGCAATTTTCGCGGCGCCCAACGCGGTTTGTTGCACCAACAACCGTGCCGTTTGTGCATCCAAACCAAGCCCTACCGCCGTTGCTTCCATCGCTTCCATCAGCAAAAAGAAATAGGCGGGGCCACTGCCGGACACCGCAGTCACCGCGTCCAAATCGCTTTCCTCATTAACCCAAAGCGAAATGCCCACCGCCCGCATAATGCTTTCCGCCAAATCCCGTTGTTGGGCAGAGACATGCGGGTTGGCATATAAGGCCGTCGCCCCCGTCAACACCAATGCTGGCGTATTGGGCATGCAACGCACAATGGCGGTTTCTGTGCCTAACCAAGCCCCCAAACTTTGTTGGGTGATGCCCGCCGCGATGGAAACCACCAATACCTGCCGCTGCCGGATTAACTTTGCCGCCCTGCACGCCACGTCTTTCAGTATTTGCGGCTTGACCGCAAAAACCAACACATCCACCGCCTCAATTACCGTGTCATTACTCAGCGACGTGTTAACGCCCAGATTAACCGCAAATGCCGCCAACGCCGCTTCGTCCACATCGGACACCCAGATAGCCCCGGCGGGATGGCCGCTGGCTATCAGCCCGTTCATCAGGCTTGAAGCCATATTGCCGCCGCCAATAAAACCTATTTTATTCGTTTTCATAATGTCCCTGTACAGATAATCATTGCAGGTATTTTACCCTATATAAAGCTGGAGTAATAAATCCCTAAAATTTTCATATAAAATGCCGGCATTGTTATCCTAACTGATGTTACGCACGACTTCCTTTTGTCTACGAAAAACACGAAAATGCACGAAAGGATCCTGGGCATTTATTTGGCTTTGATTGCTCGGAGCAGGACAAAACCCGTCCTTAAGGTTTCAAAATCGCTATAGGTACTGAAATCGTTACGTAACGGGAACAACTTGCGTTACAAAGCGAAAAAAGGCTAGGGAGACCCTTTCAAGTTGCCGCTTATTTTTGCTCACGAAGGCGTTAGTGCGTTTTTTTCGTGCTTTTCGTGCTTTTCGTGGACAATGCCTAACATCAGATCCTAATTTGCCCCCATCATCCAGTGACTGGAGCCACCTCCACGACGGCCACACCCATGCGAAAGCAAGCCATTCATCCCTAAGCCCCAAACCATCCCGACAATGATCGACACCATTTATATAGAAGAAGCCATCCGCCAACATCCACGGGTATTGGAAATTTTGGCGCGCTTCCCTAATGCCGCACGCATACCCTGCCGCCGCTACGGGGAAGTGTTTAACCCTAAGGCCCAGAATTTCCGGTTGCAAAAACTCAAACCGGCGTTGATCCTTGCCGAAAAATACCAACATTTTGCCCTCCCTGCCCCCGCCGGGTACGGCATCGGCGCACGGCGCAATTTTTATTTTTCCCACGTCTTAAATTGCCTTTACGATTGCCGTTATTGTTTTTTGCAAGGCATGTACCAATCCGCACATTACGTGCTATTCATCAATTACGAAGATTTCCAACAAAACATCACACAACTGTGCGCACAAACGCCGGATGAGGCGGTGCATTTTTTCTCCGGCTATGATTGCGACAGCCTCGCTTTGGAACCCGTGACTGGCTTTGCCGAAAGCTTTCTGCCCTTTTTCGCCGGATTGCCCAATGCGTGGCTGGAATTACGCACTAAAAGCACCCAAGTGCGCAGCCTGTTAAACCGCGAGCCCTTGCCACGTGCGGTGGTGGCGTTCAGTTTGTCACCAGGGCTTATCGCCGAAAAAGTCGAGGCCAAAGCCCCTACCCTACAAAAACGCCTGGATGCCTTAGTTAAATGCCAGGAGCAGGGCTGGCTGGTGGGCCTGCGTTTTGACCCTTTGCTGTACCAACACGATTACCAGGCGCATTACCAGGCGCTGTTTGAACAGGTTTTTGCCCGCATCAACCCTGAACGGCTGCACTCGGTGAGTTTGGGCGTGTTCCGTTTGCCGGAAAATTTCTTCAAAAAAATCCACGCCCTGTATCCCGACGAAAAGCTCTTCGCCAGCCCTTTGGAACGGCAAAACGGCAGGGTGTCCTATCCGAAACAATTGGAACAGGACATGATAGGCTATTGCACCGGGCAAATACTGACCCACATCCCATCTGACAAATTTTTCCCATGCACACTGTAAAACGCACAACCCTGGTCACCGGAGCCAGCTCCGGCATAGGCCGCGCCATCGCCAAGGTGTTGTTGCAACAAGGCCATCACGTCATCGGCGTAAGCCGCGATTGCGGTAAATTCCGCCAAAATGTCATGGGCTTTACCGGCGTGCAGCTGGATTTGTCGGATCTGGACGCTTTGCCCCAACACCTGAACAAATTGGTGAACACCTATCCGGCGATTGATTCGGTGGTTTTTTGCGCTGGCCAAGGCCAATTTGGTTCGCTGGAAGAATTTTCTTATCGGCAGATCAACGGGCTGATGGGCGTCAATTTCACCAGCCAAGCCTTTGTGACCCGCGCCTTGTTGCCCGCCTTAAAACGTAAGCCCCGCAGTGATTTGGTTTATATAGGCTCAGAAGCCGCGTTAAAAGGCAGCCGGAAAGGCGCGGTCTATTGCGCCAGCAAATTTGCTTTGCGGGGCTTCACCCAAGCCTTGCGCGAGGAATGCAGCAAAAGTAATGTGCGTGTCTGCTTGGTTAACCCCGGCATGGTCAGGACGGAGTTTTTCGATACCTTATCCTTTTCGCCTGGCGATGACGGCAGCAACGCCTTATTGCCAGAGGATGTTGCCCAAGCCGTGCTCTATGTGCTGGAATCACGCGCCCAAATGGTCGTCGATGAAATCAACCTCAACCCTTTGAACAAAGTCATCAAATTCAAATAACCGTATGCGTATCCTGTTTATCCATAACAACTTCCCCGCCCAATACCGCCACATAGCCGGCGCACTGGCCGATAACCCCGACAATAAAATTGGCTTTATCACCCAAAACAAAACTAGCGCGGAGATGCCAGGAGTCACCAAACTGGTCTACGAACCCGCCCGGAAAGCCCACGCCAGCACGCATTTGTATGTGAAAGCCTTTGAAAATGCGGTGCTGGAAGCGCAGGCGGTGGTGCGGATATTGGAACAATTAAAGGCCAAAGGCTTTGTGCCTGACCTGGTCTGTGCGCATACCGGCTGGGGCAGCGGCATGTTCGTCAAAGACATCTTCCCCGACACACCGTTGTTATTGTATTGCGAATGGTTCACCCGTTTCCGCGGCAGCGACCTGGATTTCGACCCTGGCGCACCGCCGGCCAGCCTGGATGACATCCTGCGTTTCCGCGCCAGCAACGCCGCAATGTTGATTGACCTGGAGGCCTGTGATGTTGGCGTGACGCCCACCTATTGGCAACATTCCCGCTTCCCCGACGCCTTCCAGCCACGTATCCAAGTCTTGCATGACGGCGTCGACACCGATTATTTCCAGCCCAAAACAGGGGCAAAACTGCAACTGCCGGGCTTGGATTTAAGTGGCGCCCAAGAAATTATCACCTATGTCGCACGGGGCATGGACACTTACCGGGGCTTCCCGCAATTCATTGAAAGCCTCACCCGGTTGTTAAGCCGCCGCCCAAATTGCCATGTGGTGATCGTCGCCGCCGACCGCATCGCCTACGGCCCACCTCCCCCTGAAGGCCAAAGCTGGAAAAGTTGGATGCAGGCAACAGTGGATTTGGACTGGACTAGGGTGCATTTCACGGGCTCCCTACCCTACCGGGATTACCTCCAGGTTTTGCAGGCCTCGTCCGTGCATGTCTATTTGACAAAACCGTTTGTGTTGTCATGGTCCTTATTGGAAGCCTTATCGGCAGGCTGCCTGGTGGTCGCGTCAGACACCGCACCTGTCCGTGAAGCCATTCAAGATGGCCACAATGGCTTGCTGGTGGACTTTTTTGATACCCAGGCGATAGCCGACCGTATCGAAGAAGCGTTGGATAATGGTACCTTAGGGGATATGCTTAGGCGGCACGCCCGTGCAACGGTTCTGGAACATTACTCGCTGGCAAAGTTATTGCCGGCACAGCTGCAATTATTGGACAAATGGGCAACCAGGCCAGGGGCCCCTGCCACATTATAGGCGGGCCCTTGGCCCATTAGGGGACAGGTTTGGTTTGGAGGGTTTCCCGCAAGGTCGCCAATGCGCTTTCGTAGTCAAATGCGTCAATTTGGCGGCTAAACTCAGCGTAACGTTTACCTAGCCTGACATTTAGCAAATTGGCCGATTCCCTAGCCAAGCGGCTGGCAATGGCATTGTCTTCGGCAAGCAAAGCTTCCAGTTCTGATAAGACCCGGTTTACCTGTTCAGGGTCAACGCAGTTATCCGTGCTTCCGGCTAGGCCAAGGCCTTCCGGTTGGCTCAAAATGCCCCCAATCAGTTGCGCCAACTCCTCATCACACGACTTGGCCAATTCCATGCAGTCGGCTAGCGCGGCTTTCTGATGCAGGGCCGTATCCAGTTTGGCCGCCAGTTCAGAAACCCTAAGGGCGCCTAAAGTGGCGGACACCCCTTTAAGTTCGTGCGCCAAACCTTGTGCTTCTTGGATTTTGCCAGCCTTCAAAAAATCCTGGAGATGTTTCATGTCCAGGCGATGGTTATTGGCGAACATTTGCAAAAGTTGCCAAAATTTATTCGCGTCGCCCATGACGATGGCAAGCCCCCGCCCGACATTAAGCCCGGGGATCAATTGCAAGCGGTTTTCCAGGTTGATGGCCACATCCGGGTCTGGCACCGGGACGGCCACGGGCATAGCAGGCCGCGCATCCGGATCCGTCCGGGATTTGGGGGTGTCAGAGCGCGCAAGCCAATGCAGCAGGGCCGTGTAGAGGTCTTTGGGGACCACGGGCTTGGCAACAAAATCGTCCATGCCAGCCGCTAAGCAGGCGCGCCGGTCTTCGTTAAAGGCATTGGCGGTCATCGCCAGAATGGGTAAGGCTTTGCAACCCGGAAGGGCGCGGATGGCCTGGGTTGCCATCAGGCCATCCATCTCGGGCATTTGCACATCCATCAGCACCAGGTCATAGCCGTTCATGGCAGCTTTTTCCACGGCAATCCGGCCATTTTCGGCGGTGTCCACCGACAGGCCCGCACCATACAACAATTCCAACGCCACTTCACGGTTGATGGCGTTGTCTTCCGCTAAGAGCACACGGGCGGCCGTAAAATTTTGGCGGAGTATGATGGCGGCATCGGCCCATTTTTCTTCGGCGGCACTGGGCATGGCGCCATGCCCACGCTGGAGCAAAACGGTTATCCAAAAAGTGCTGCCTTGCCCCAAGACACTTTCAGCCCCGGCGTCCCCCCCCATCATCCGGGCGAGGTGCCGGGTAATGGCCAAGCCCAGCCCTGTGCCCCCGTAATGGCGGGTCGTCGAAATGTCAGCCTGGGTAAAGGCTTCAAACAGCATCGGCAAATTTTCTTTAGCGATACCGATGCCTGAGTCCTGGACTTCGAAACGCATCAGCAAGCCCAGGCCAGTTTCCTGTAACAGTTTGGCGCGTAAGCAAATCGTGCCATGCTGGGTGAACTTGATGGCGTTGCCCGCGTAGTTGAGTATGGCCTGGCGCAACCGGGTAGGGTCGCCACGCAACCATTGGGGCACATTGCCGGTTTCTATTTTAATGTCCAAACCTTTCATCCTAGCCTGTTCGGCCAGCAGCGAATAGACATGATCCAACAAAGGGCCCAAGGCAAAGTCAGTCTGCTCCAGCTCCAAGCGGCCCACTTCGATCTTTGACAAATCCAGGATATCATTGATGATGGACAGCAAATGTTGGGCGGCGGCGTCGATTTTGTCCAGACGCCCGCTTTGTTCGGGCGTGGGGGAGTTTTGGCGTAAGAGATACGTCAAGCCAATGATGGCGTTCATGGGCGTACGGATTTCGTGGCTCATATTCGCCAGGAAAGCGCTCTTTGCCCGATTGGCCGTTTCGGCTTGCTCTTTGGCATGCCGCAATTCAATTTCCAATTGCTTGCGTAGGCTAAGGTCGATATGCGTGCCAACCGCACGTAGCGGTTGGCCTTCTGCATCACGCGCCACTAACTTGCCCCGGCTCAGTATCCATTTATAGCTACCGTTCTTGGTGCGCATCCGGAATTCCATTTCATAAAAGCCTTCGTTCTCCAGCCGATGCCTGGTCTGTTCCACAACGTTGTCCCTTTCCTCAGGGTGCAGCAAATCCACCCACAGATTGTTGGTGTCCAGGCCAAACTCACCCGGCTCATAACCTAGCATCTTGTAATAAGCGGGGCTACAGTAACCGGCGTTGGATTGGATGTTCCAATCCCATATACCATCATTGGTCGCGTCCAGCGCCAATTTAAAGCGTTCCTCGCTCGCCTTAAGCTTATTGACCATGGAATCGAGCTCTGCGGTGCGCGTCGCCACCAATTCTTCCAAATGGAAACGGTGCTGCTCCAATTCCGCCTCCGTCCGCTTTTTTTCGGTGATGTCCTCTTTCACCCCGACATAGTGGGTGATGCTGCCGTCAGGCTGGCGGATGGGGGAGATTCTGGCAAACTCCAGATATTCGCTACCATCTTTACGGCGGTTATGGAGTTCCCCTTGCCAAGACTCGCCTTGGTTCAAATTTCCCCACAGCGATTTATAGGTCAAATAGGGCGTGTTGCCCGTTTGGAGGATGCCCGGGTTCCGCCCGAGCAATTCTTCGCGGCTATAACCTGAGTTCTGGACAAAGGCCTCATTGACGTATTCGATTTCGGCGTCCAGATTGGTGATGATGATGCTTTCCGGACTTTGTTCGACAGTTTGTGCCAGCTTGCGTAGCTGGTCTTCCATCTTCATGCGTTCCGTAATATCAAAAGCCAGCATGAGTTCCGCCCGCCGCCCGCCAAAATCCAGGACATGGGAGGTGATTTCCACCAAAATCACACTGCCATCTTTGCGGCGATGATGCAAAATCCCGGCTTTATCGATACCCGGCGTAACCCGCCCGATACTGTCAAAAAGCTTTGGCAAGTCTTCTTGCGGATAAATATCCTTGACGGCCATCGCGAGGAATTCCTCACGGCTGTAACCATAATGCACGATCGCCGCATTGTTGACGGCGAGGAAGGCGAGCGTTTCCAAATCGTAGACCCACATCGGATGCGGATTGGTCTCGAACAACAGGCGGTAACGTTGCTCGCTTTCGCGTAATGCGGCATTGGCGGCTTCGGCACGGGCGCGGGCGGCGACGGCATCCTCCATCAAATTCAATGCCGCCAGGCTGGCTTGCCGTTGGGCTTGTAGGGTGGCTTGCTGGTTTTCGTTCAACGCGGCTTCGGCTTCGGCGCGGGCGCGACGCTCCTTCGTTTCTGTCAAGGCACGGAGCAACGAAGGCCATAAACGCACCAGGTTATTTTTGGAAATGAAATCGCTGATGCCCAAGTGCAACAAGGCCACCGCCGCCGCTTCGCCAATACTGCCTGACACCAGCAGCACGGGCACGTCCTTCGCCAAACGGATACGCCTCAGGGTGGCGGGGAAATCCATCCCTGACAAGTTGTAATCCGACAGGATGGCATCCCATTCATCAAGCAACGCCAACTCCAGTTCCTCCTGGTCACTGGCGCACTTGCACTCAAGCGACGGGTCCTGCTTGCGCAAATACCGCTCCAGCAACAGGAAATCGGCCGGGGTATCTTCAATGACAAGGATTTTTAATGGCCTGTCCATAACGGCTTTACCGTACCAACGGCGGTTCGTTGGTCACCAGCCAATACACCCCCAAACGCGCCACAGTCTCGGCGAATTCGGCAAAATCGACCGGCTTGCGCACGAAACTATTGACCCCTATCTGGTAGCTCTTAAGGCGGTCACGTTCCTCATCTGAAGAAGTCAAAATGACGATTGGCAACAATTCAGTGCGGGCGTCACCACGCAAGCGTTCCAATACCTCCAGGCCGGACAGGCGCGGCAAACCGATGTCAAGCAAGACCACAGTGGGCAAATCCGGGCCTTCACGGCCAACAAATTCACCTGCCTTAAAAAGATAATCCAGGGCTTGTTGGCCATCCCGCGCCACGTCTATCCGGTTTGCCAAATTGGCTTTGCGCAAGGCCCGTAAGGTCAGTATTTCGTCCTGGGGATTGTCTTCCACCAAAAGGATAGTTTTGTGGTTCATTGCCAAACCTCGTTTATGTAGCATTGATGGCTTAAGTGGCCGTTCAAAAGTCTTTTAACCTTTGTGGCGGATAAGGGGGAACAAATGAATTTTTCATTATGTTAACTGACGTTACGCAGTAACGTGTTTTTGCTCCCGTTTGCCGCGCCGAGCACCGCAGGTTTTGTCGGGATCAGCCCGAATACCCGCAGGGCATAAAGGGCAGGAAGCCCCTTCTACCGACCCCCGACAAAACCGAGGAGCGCAGGATGAAGCGGCAACCGGGCCGCCTTTTCTTTGGATACTTTCTTTTCGACTGCATGGATGCCACCACTAAAGGGTGGTCTATGGACAGAGGTAGGGCAACGCAGGAGCAGTTGCCGAGGCGGCGCAAAAGAAAGTATCTCGCCGTCGGGTGCGAGAACCCGATTAAATAGTCGTCGCGATAGCGACTCACTATTTTTTATTTTCAATTTGCAGAAAATGTCTGCGTAATATCAAATGTTAAAAAACTTTTGGCCACTTACTGATAGGCTCCGGCACCTGCCCGCCCCAGCGTCGAAATAAAGGAAGCACTTGTTCCGGGTAAATCCAGGCCACCTTCCCTCACCTGATAGTAAAACTAAACACCGCCCCCTTGCCCATTTCCCCATGTGCCTCTATCGTGCCGCCGTGGCGATGGACAATGCGTTGTACGGTCGCCAAACCAATGCCAATTCCAGGGAATTCATCCTGACGGTGCAGGCGCTGGAAGGGCTGGAACAGGCGGCTGGCATACGCCATATCGAAACCGGCGCCATTGTCGGCGACACAGAAATAGCGCTTGCCATCACGTTCCTCGGCATAAACGCGGATATGCGGAACGGCGACATGCGCGGTATATTTCCAGGCATTTTCCAACAAGTTGGACATCAGCACTTCAACCATACGGACATCGCCACGGATTTGCAGGCCTGCCTCAACCTCCACAACAACTTGCCGCGGATTATTTTTTCCCAATTCCGCCAACAGGCGTCCGGCAAGGGCGGACAAGTTTATGTCACCCAATTGCAATTCGCCCCGCACGCTCCTCGACAACACCAACAAACCGTCGACCAAACCGCTCATTTTATTACTGGCGATATTGATTTGGTCCAAATACATTTTCGCTTCATCCTGCAGCTGGTCGCCGTAATCTTCCAGCAACGCTTGGCTAAATCCGCTCATGGCGCGTAACGGCGCCCGCAAATCGTGGGAAACCGCGTAGGCAAAGGCATCAAGTTCGCGGTTGGCGGCGGTCAATTCGGCGGTGCGTTCAACCACGCGCTGTTCCAATTCGGCGTTAAGGCGGCGGATGGCTTCCTGGTTCCGGTTCCGCTCGGCGATGTCCCGCAATATCACGGTGAACAGCTTGCCGCTGGCAATGTGGGCTTGGGAGATAGACGCTTCGATAGGGAACTCCTCGCCATTGGCGCGCAGGCCGCTGATCTCGCCCAATGCGCCCATACGCCGCGCGGTTGTGCCGACCTGTGAAAATCTCCGGATATTGTCCCCATGTGAATCGCGGAAACGTGGCGGGATGAGCCGCGCCAAGGGCTGCCCTATCGCCTCTGCCGGATCCAGGCCGAACACCTGCCCGGCGGCCGGGTTAAATAAGCGTATCTGCTGCTGTTCATCCACCGTTATGATTGCATCCATCGCCGAACCGATAATGTTCGCCAAGCGTTCTTCGCTTTCACGCAAGCCTTGCTCCATCTGTTTGCGCACGGTGATGTCCTGCACCGTGCCGTGCAGGATGATAACGTTGCCATTGGCATCCTGCACGGCTTTGCCACGGGCGGTGATCCAATGGCGGGCCCCGTCGCTACGCACGGTTTCAGCATCGCATTCGTAAGCCTCCCCTTCCGCCAGGCACTTCTCCACCGCCGCTGACAGCAGCGCCCAACTTTCAGGGCTAAAGTATTGCCGGACTTCCGAATAACTGGCCGGAGGCAAGCCGGGGTCCCGGCCATAGATACGGTAGATTTCCTCCGACCATGTTTGCGTGCCGGTTTGGACGTCCCATTGCCAGTTACCGATACCAGCCAAGGTTTGCGCTTCCCTCAAAGCCATCTCGCTGGCCTTAAGCTTAGCTTCCGCCGCTTTCCTGTCAGTGATGTCACGTAAACTGAGGACCACGCCTTGGATTTCCCCGTCCTGCCGGAAAGGCAGGTATTCAGTATCCAACACCCGTGGTTTGCCGTCAGGGAATGTGAGTTCGGCAATGCAGCGCTGCATCTCGCCGGACAAGGCGCGGTCAATATAGGGGGAGAGATGGGCGTACATGCCGGTACCGACAACGTCCGCCACTGGCCGTTGGCGTAACCCCTCAGGTGTTGTCCCAAACCTCCCGGCATAGGCAGGATTGGCCAGATGATAGCAACGTTCCGTGTTTATGAAGGCCAGCATATCGCTTGAAGTGGCGAAGATTTCCCCATAACGTTGCAATTCCGCTTGGGTGCGCTGGCGGACATCCATCAAATCGGCATTGACCTGCTGTTGCGCCCGCCGCAAACGCTCATGGGTGTCGCTGAACCAATAACCCATGGCCAGGAACAGGGCTACCGAATAATATCGGTTAGGGTTATCCACCGCCCAACTTAACTGCGGGGGGATAAAAAAATACCAGGCCATGGCGGTACTGATGACGGTGCTGGCCAAGCCACCACGGAGCCCGCCGAGGCGCGCACTGAAAAATACGGCAGGGTAGAACAGGAGCCAGACAAAAGGGGATAACCAAGGCCACAGCACCCATTGCAAGGCGAGTGCCAAAAAAGGCAGCAGGATCGCGAGGCCCCAGTTCTTGCCCATCATGGTTTTACCGTGGTTGCAGTTGCGGCATCCAGAAATGCCAATGGATAAGGCGGCTCTTGTCCAAGCTGCCGGCATAAGGCGTTGACTTGCTGCTTCAGTTCAATCATGTTTAGCTCACGCCCGACCATGGCGCGGTTGAAGCGTTGCAGTTCGGCGTTACGCTCAGCCAGTTCGCCAGTCTGCTGGCGTAAGGCCAATTCGGTGGCCTTGCGTTCGGTGATGTCGCGTGAAAGCACAATAAAATGCTGGAGATTGCCTTTTACACCGGATTTGCGGGCCACGGACAGCTCAAAATACCGCCCTTTCCCCGCCAGTTGTAAATTGATCGTGCGGCCATAGTCCGATCCCATCTGGCTTGCCGCCGCGAGTGATTCCATGACTGTCCGGGCCGCCTCTGGCGGTAGGACTTCATGCACAGTATGCCCTAGCAACTGTGCTGGAGGCGCGGCCAGCTGCTCTTCCTGGGTCGTTTTCACTTTGACATAGCGTCCGGTTTCATCCACCTCAAACAGCAAGTCGGGGACCGCTTGCAAGGTGGCGGACATATCATCGGTAAGCTGGCCCAAAGCTTCCTCCGCCTCTTTGCGTTCGGTGATGTTGGTATGGGTGATCACAGCCCCCTGTTTCCCTTCCCCCATCGGGGTGACGGTCAGGATGAACCAGCGTTGCCGCGTCGGTAAATGGCAGGGATATTCAAGGTTGAAGCTGGGAAGGCTCTTGTCGAGCACGGCCTGGATGCCGTCGTGGGCGGCCTGGCCCGCTCCTGAGTAAGGGCCTATGCTTTGCCGGCAGATGTCCAGGTATTTTGCGCCAACCCCAATAAACCCACCAGGATAAGCGGCATTGTCCTTGCCAAAACATTCCCAGGCCCTATTCACGGCGGTTATGGTGCCCTGATTGTCAAGCACGGCAATATGGGCGTTTACCGAATCCAAAATGGCATGTTTGAATTCCTCGCTTTCACGTAGCGTCATTTCTGCCTGTTTGCGCTCGGATATATTGTCGAACACGACCACGATCTGTTCCGCTTGCGGACTGAATACGGAAATGGAAAACCATATGCCCAAGGTCGGGACATAACTTTCAAATTGCCGGGCCGGGCCGCCTTTCGCCACTTCCCCAAAAATCTCCAACAAATCCCGATTGGTTTCAATGAAACCCGGGATAACCTCGCTGACGTGGCGGCCAACCACATCCTTAAGCCCGGTCAAAGCCTCAAACGCCTTATTGATTTTCAGGTAGCGGAAATCTTTGGCCTCGCCATGTTCATAAATCATCAGGCAATGGGCGTAGCCGTTCATCATATTATCGAATAAGGAGCGGTAGCTTTTCTCGCTGCTATGCAAGGCCATCTCCGCCTGTTTGCGCCCGGTGATGTCGCGTGAAATGCCAAAAATACCGATAATATTGCCTTGTTCATCCCGTAACGGCCCTTTGGTCGCCAAAAAAGTCCGTGGCCCGTTTGCCGTGCTGAGGGTTTCTTCGTGGGTATAGGATTGGTTTTCGGTGATCACCTGCCTGTTGATCCCCATCAGCCGTGCGGCCTGTTCGGCCGGGAAAATGGCCCGGTCATCTTGCCCTAGCACCTCTTCGGCCGGTTTGCCGACGAAATGGCTGGCGGCCGCATTGAACAAGATGTAGCGCCCATCCAAATCCTTGGCGAATATGGCGTCGTCGGAACTTTCGGCAATGGCGGCAAGCAGGTTTAGGGCCCGCAGGCGTTCAGCTTGGGATTGTTGCACGCTGTTGGCGATAACCAACGCCTCGCGTTGGCGTAACAGGTACAAACCACTGCCTGCCATGAACAGGAACAACAGGCCGACAAAACCCACCCAAATGCCGTCATTAAGGACTTCCGCATATAACTCGGACTGGTCTTGCTTGACCATAAGATACCAACTGGTGCCAGGGATGGAGCGTGCCACCCCGGATGATGGGACACCCCGGTAATCCATATCTTGGATGAGCTTGCCTAACGGCGCTTCGCCACGTAACACTTGCGCAAAAATCAGTTTGTCCGTGGTTATCGGCAGGTGCAGGTTAGCGGCCGAGCCTTTTTTATATTTTAGCTCGTTAAGGAAGAGCACTTGGTCGCCATCACGCCGGAACAACACCGTTTCGCCACTGATGCTCGGTATAGGCCACGTTTGTAAAGTGGGGAGCAGCCACTCCGCCAGGTCAATATGCAGGATGACGATGGCGGGGCTAGGCATGGCGGTAAGCGGGGCGACAAAATCTAACCGCACATGGCCGGTCAAATCACGGTAGGGGCCGACAAAGCCCACTTTGCGGCTTGAGGAGGCCAACTGCGCGGCCTCCTGCAAAGGCGGCGAAAGGTTGGCGGGCGAGGATGCGCTGCCCCAAATTTTTTCACCCTGGGTGTTGAGCAAGGAAATGGCGCAAAACCCACGGCTCTTGCGAAGTTGTTCCAAACGTTTCTGTAGGCGGCCTCCACTAAGCACATCGCCTGATTCTTGCCAACGTCGGTAATGGTCTGCAAAAAAATCGCTGGTCTGGACAAAATCCGCATCGCCTTGCCTTTCCGTGAGCCAATCGGCAATTTGCCGGGCCTTCAAATCGGCAATGGCTTGGAGGCGGATAGCTCCAGCTTCCTGGTGCTGGTTGAAGGCGTTGATAATACCCACACTGGTCAGCGTGATGATGACCACCGACAACCCTACAAAAGGCTTATACAACCGGCGGGAAACCATTGGCATGGCCGTCGTTTCCGGATCGGCACCTAACCAACGCCGCATCAGGCCATATAACAACAATGCGGTCACGCCGACAAACAACCACCCTTTAAACATGCCGACCAGGATAATTTGCCCGGGGTCACTAAAGACCATTTGCATCAGCTTATCAGACAGGAGTATCCATAAACCAGAAAACAGGGTGTAAACCAACACTACGGTCAAAATCCTGTCGCGGCGGGTTGCTACAAGTTGGTTGGCAATAACGGGGGGCATATTGGCTCACAAACTGTGATGAATTAACGGACTCGGTGGTTCAGCCATATCCTTTAGCCATGATGTTATCACTAATTAAAATATTTATGGAATCATATACTTAATTATATTAGGCAAACCGATACGGATAAGCCCGATGGGCGCATTTAGTCTGGTTCAGGGTCGCGGTGACGTTCATGGATGTCGCAGAAAGCATCGAAATGGGCCAGAAACATATCAACCATGTCCGGATCGAAATGCTGCCCGCGCCCGGCTAAAAGGATGCGTTGGACTTCTTCAAGGGGCATTGGGTTTTTGTAGACGCGGCGGGAAATCAACGCGTCAAAGACATCCGCCAAGGCCATGACCCGTGCCGAAACCGGGATGGCGTCACCTTTAAGGCCATCCGGATAACCGCTCCCATCCCATTTCTCATGGTGCCAATGGGCGATTTCTTTAGCCAAGGCTAGGAATTCCACCTTAAGGCTTGCATCGCGTTCTGCGGTTTCAATAGCCTCGCTGCCTAGATAGGCATGGGTTTTCATCACGGCCCATTCCTCCGGTGTGAGCGGGCCCGGTTTTTGTAAGATACAGTCAGGAATGCCCACTTTGCCAATGTCATGAAGCGGTGCCGAACGGGCGAGGATTTGAATATAGTGGTCGGTCAATATTTCCGCAAAACGCGGTAGCGCCCTTAATTCTTGGGCCAGTTTCTGGACATAGTGTTGGGTGCGCAAAATGTGGTTGCCGGTTTCCGGATCACGGATTTCTGCAAGATGCGCCAAGGCGCGGATGCTCACTTCCTGGATCAGCTCGCTTTCGGTGATGCGGTTTGATACTTCGGCTTCCAAATAGCTATTTTGTTCGCGTAACCAATCACGCGCCCGTTTCAGTTCCAGATGGGTGCGGACACGGGATAACAATACGGTGGGTATGATGGGCTTGGCGATGTAATCTAAAGCCCCCATTTCCAAACCACGCAACTCGGATTCAGTGTTATCCATTGCCGTGACAAAAATCACCGGGATGTAAGCGGTGGCGGGGTCTTTACGCAAGTGCTCAAAAGCTTGATAACCATCCATTTCAGGCATCATCACATCCAGCAGGATCAAGTCCGGGCAAGGCAAGGTGGCGGCGATACGCAAGGCTTTCGGCCCTGAATTGGCCACGCGCACGCGGTATAGCGGCTGTAGCAATTCACTGAGGACAGCCAAATTTTCTGGCGCGTCATCTACGATCAATATCGTAGGCGTAAATTCATCCGGCATGGCTCCCCTCCCCCTAGTCGTTTTTTGTTTTGATCTGTAGCCACAACCCCAGGATACAACCGTAGTTACCCCGATTAAAAAAGCCCGCCAAAGCGTTCCAGGCTTTTTAATCTGGCCAGGAACGGGAATATCCCCTGTGCCGTTAAACAAATAAAGCAACTAGCTTTGATTTGGCAATCCATAACCTACCTTATTTGCCGGAATAGGCCAAGGGCGGATGCGCCGCCCTTACGGCGCGGCCCGCTTATGCCTTTTGGGTATGCCGGGAGGGGGCCTTTACAAAATTGGGCTGGCATTTATTAGGTATGGGCCGTAACGGGCGCCCATACCCAATGGCAGGGATGTTTAACGGGATGCAATAGGCACAGGCGTCAAATGCCAGATTTCCCGGTTGTATTCGTTGATCGTGCGGTCAGTAGAAAACTTGCCGCTTCCGGCACAATTTAAAATGCTCATTTTGGTCCAGCGGTCTTTATCCCGATAAGCATGTTCCACCTGTTTTTGCGCGTCAACAAAACTCCGGAAATCGGCAATGGTCATCCACGGGTCATTAGGGCTCTTCAAGGCGGCAATCACGGCGTCAAATATGCCGGATTCAAACTGGTTAAAATGCCCGCATTCCAACAGGTTCATGACCCGTTTCAAATCTTCGTCCTGGCTGATCATCGTCACCGGATCGTAATGATGGCGTAATTGCTCGACCTGTTCTTCGGTCAGCCCGAACAGGAAGAAATTTTCATCGCCAACTTCTTCACGGATCTCGATATTCGCGCCATCCAACGTACCAATCGTCAACGCCCCGTTCATCATGAATTTCATGTTGCCCGTGCCGGAAGCTTCCTTACCGGCGGTGGAGATTTGTTCGGACAAGTCGGCGCCAGGACAAATTTTTTCCATCGCGGAAACCCGGTAATTAGGCAGGAAAACCAGTTTTAATTTATCGCCGACATCAGGGTCATGGTTAATCACCGATCCTACGTTATTGATAAGTTTAATGATTTTTTTCGCCATATAATAACCGGGCGCTGCCTTGCCGCCTATCAACACGCACCGGTTAGTCCAATTTACAGTATCACCACGCTTAATGCGGTCATACAGATGGATCACATGCAGGACATTAAGCAATTGGCGTTTGTATTCGTGGATACGTTTGACCTGGACATCGAACAAGGCATCGACGCTTAAATCGACATCCAATTCCTGTTTTTTAAAATCAATCAGCCTTTGCTTGGATTGTTGCTGGATCTCATACCAACGTTTACGGAATTGTTTATCGCCAGCTAAGGGTTCGAGCTTTTTTAGCACCGACAAGTCGGTCAGCCAACCATCACCCAACGTTTCGGTCAACAACGCGGCCAGTTCAGGGTTGCACGAGGCCAACCACCGTCTCGGCGTCACCCCGTTGGTTTTGTTGTTAAATTTTTTCGGCCACAATTCGTAGAAATCCCGGAATAGGCCTTGTTGCAGCAGTTTCGAATGCAATTCCGCGACACCATTGACCGAAAAACTGCCGACGATGGCCAAATAGGCCATCCGGACGTGTTGCTCTTGGCCTTCCTCAATCAATGACATGCGCCTTTGACGGCTAGTGTCGCCAGGCCAATGGGCGGAAACCTCGGCGAGGAAATGGACATTGATCTCAAAAATGATTTCCATCAATCTTGGCAATAACTGCTTGAACAAATTAACCGACCACCGCTCCAAGGCCTCGGGCAACAAGGTGTGGTTGGTGTAGGCCATGGTGTCACGGGTAATTTTCCAAGCGGCATCCCATGACAAACCATGGATGTCCAACAATATGCGCATCAATTCCGCAACCGCGACGCTCGGGTGCGTGTCATTTAACTGGAAGCAGTTTTTTTCGGCAAAATGCGTGAAGTCATGGCCATGGTCGCGCACCCAGGCCGCAATCACATCCTGCAAACTGGCGGATGCCAAGAGATATTGCTGGCGCAAGCGCAAGGCTTTCCCGTTTTCGTTGGCGTCGTTGGGATACAGCACCATCGTGATGTTTTCGGCGGTGTTCTTGGCCGCTACGGATTCGGCATAATCACCAGCGTTAAATTCCTGCAAGTCAAATTCTTCAGTGGCGGCGGCTTTCCACAACCGCAAGGTGTTTACCGTGCCATTTTTATAGCCCGGAACCGGGGTATCGTAAGGTATTGCCAAAATGTCATGGGTATCCACCCAACAGACCCTGACATTGCCATTTTCATCTAAATGCCTTTCGGTATGGCCACCAAATTTGATCCGGTAGGCATATTCGGAGCGTTCGATTTCCCAAATATTGCCATAACGCAGCCAATGGTCAGGTTTTTCGACTTGTTCGCCATTCACAATGGCTTGGCAGAACATGCCGTATTCATAACGGAGGCCATAGCCTGTCACCGGTAATTGCAAAGTCGCGCAACTGTCGATAAAACACGCCGCCAAACGCCCTAGGCCGCCGTTACCCAAACCTGCGTCCGGTTCGCTTTCAATCAGTTCTTCCATATCCAGGCCAACTTCATACATGGCTTTTTGGACCGCATCGGTAATGCCCAGGTTTAACATGGCGTTGCTGAGGGTACGCCCCATCAAAAACTCCATCGACAAATAATAGGCGCGTTTGCAACCTTGATCCCGGTAAGCATTATAGGTGTCTTTCCAGCGTTCTATCAGGCGGTCACTGACCACCAATGACAAAGCTTCATAAGCATAATGCGGTGACCGGCAGTTTTGGTCACGTCCCAAACGGTGGCTGTAATTACGTTTAAAATCGGCGACAATATCATTAACTTCCATCCCTAAATCCGGAACTAAAGTAATAGTGGATTTGGGCTGGCTTTTCTTAAAGACTTTATTTGGCATGATTCACTCGTTTTAACAGTTGATATGAAGGTTTTCCTTTGCATTTTACCAAGTTAAGCAAAAAGTTTCTGTCTATTAAATTTAGGATCCGCTCTTGGCGCGATGGCAATCCGGCCACTTATTTTTATAGCGCTTTTCCCCCCAACAACTACTTTATAAAGGCATACAGTAATGGCAAATATGACAGGCACGGCTGCAGGCGAAACCTTGAATGGCACGGTTGCAGACGATCAAATTTTTGGCTTAGGCGGCAACGATATATTGTTCGGCAATGATGGCAATGATTACCTTGATGGGGGTGACGGCAACGATAGGCTAGAAGGGGGTAATGGCAATGACAACTATGTGGGGGGAAAAGGCCAGGACACGTTCATGATCAACCTCGAAGCCACGGATAGCAGTAACCAGATCAATGATTTTGAATTGGGTGTTGACCGTATTGACTTGACCAAGGTAGGGATTGCCGATTTCGCTTCCATCCAATCTATCTTAGGCAATGCCGGCGCCGGCAACAGTGGCTTCGGCATATACCGCAACGGTGTCTGGTTGACAACCGCCCTGCTGGGCGTCAACCAAGACGACCTGATCGCCAGCGATTTTATATTTTCCAGCCTCGTCAGCAATGACACTAAAACCGGCGGGGATTTGATTGATTATCTTTTTGGAGGCCTAGGTAACGACAAGGTGATGGGGGGGCTGGGCGATGACCGCCTGTTTGGGGAAGGCGGCGATGATATTTTGTACGGCAATTCCGCCGGGGCCGTCAACGGGGTCAATGATGGCTCCGACCTCTTGTATGGTGGCGGCGGCAATGATTTATTGTTTGGTGGCGGTGGCCGCCCCGGAACATCGGAAGGGGACCAGTTGTTTGGTGGTGACGGCAATGACCGCCTGGACGGCGGCGCGGGGCCGGATTTTATGACGGGCGGCACGGGAAGCGACACGTTTGTCATAGCGCCTGAAAACAGCACCCAAGACGACAGCATTTTGGATTTCGACCTCTTCCAGGACAAACTGGATGTGTCCGCACTGGGCATCAGCGATTTTGACACCATCAAAACCCTAAGCAGCATCACCACGGACTACAACATAGTGCTCATTTACAACACCTATGGCGCCAGGTCCGGGGTGTTTCTCAACGGTATCCTTCCAGGTAGCCTGGCCGCCAGCAATATCCTTTTTGCGTCGGCAAACACCAACAACATCATCGCCGGCGGGGGGCAAGACGATGATCTTTTTGGGGGCTTGGGCAATGACAAATTGTCTGGCGGCCTGGGCAATGACCGCCTCTTCGGCGAACAAGGCGATGACCAATTATTTGGCAGCGACAGCAGCAATCCGGCCGGGAGCGACAGGGACTACCTCTATGGGGGCGCAGGCAACGACAAATTGTTGGGTGGCGGCGATAATGACACCCTGCTGGGTGGCAGTGGGGATGACACCCTGACGGGCGGCAGCGGCAATGACAAACTGGACGGCGGCAGCGGTTCCGATACGGCCAGCTATATTGATTCAACCTCCGCCGTGACCATCAGCCTATGGAACAACACCATATCCGGTGGCGATGCCTTTGGCGACACCCTCATTAATATCGAAAATATCACCGGCAGCAAATTTGCGAACGACACCTTGGTCGGCAATGCCCAGGCGAATGTGCTGGACGGTTCGGGCGGAGCCGATATTATGAATGGCCGCGAAGGCAACGACACGTATTTCGTCGACAATTTTGGGGACCGGATTAGTGACCGCTCAGGCATAGACACGGTCAACAGCGCCTTTAGCTATACCTTAAGCCCCAATCTGGAAAACCTAAACCTTTTGGGGACGGGCCCGCTAAACGGCAATGGCAATGCGCTTAACAATACCATCGCCGGGAATGCAGCCAACAATACGCTGAATGGTTTTGATGGTGTGGACACCGTTTCCTACTTTAACGCTTCAGCGGCGGTCACCGTTAACCTTGGCAACAATAGTGCGCAAAACACCTTAGGGGCAGGCATAGATACCTTGCTGAATTTTGAAAACCTGACGGGCGGTGCCTTTAACGACACCTTGCTAGGCAATGGCAATAACAATGTGCTGAACGGTAATGCGGGCGGGGATAGGTTGACCGGAGGTGGCGGCGCAGACACTTTTGTCTTTAACAGCAAAATCGGTTCCGACACCGTGGCTGATTTTGCCACAAATGCCGATAAGCTACAGTTTAGCCAATTAGGAATCCGTATCGGCGATGGCGATACGCTGGTTGAAGGCGGGACGGTTAGGGGGTTTGGTTCAGGCGGTTTCGCCAATAATGCGGAGCTGGTGATCATGCAACAAAACGTTGCTGGCGCCATCACCACGACCAGCGCCGCCCTTGCCATCGGTTCGGCAAACTCAAGCTACGCTTTGGGGCAAACAGTTTTGTTTGTTGTCGATAATGGGGCTGCGACAGGATTGTTTTTATTTTCCGCCACTAACACCGATGCGCAAGTATCGGCGGGTGAGCTTAGCCAGATTGCACTCATTGGCAATACCGCCGCCACCGCTTTGACGGACTACGGGTTCATTGCCTAAAAACAACCCCGGCAGGTTTCACAAACCTGCCGGGGTTTATGCCGCTATTAAACCGTTTTATGCTCGCCCGCAACCTGCAACAAAACCCGTGCCGCCTTAACCGCCGCCAAGCTTGCCACTGCGTAAGCCACCGCCCAACCGACATAAGCGGGCAAATATTTGGCGATTGCCAAACTGTAACTGGCCACTGGCATATCCGCGTAACGCCCAGAAAACAAGAAAAAACTGCCGTTGGAAATGACGAAGGCCACTATTGCCGATAAGGTTACCGAAGCTGCAAACACCGCCCACTCCTGTTTTCCTGAAGCCGCCAAAGTCCGGCAAAACCGCCCCGCCGACCACATCACGCCATAAGTGGGTATTAAGAACACATAAGCGGGTGACATGCACCAATCGCTGACATTAAATTGGTTGATCGCCAGATAATCCAACAGCCCTGCCGCCAATAGCAAACCCGCCAACCACATGCGGTTGCTGACATATAAACCCGCCAAAAAAAACACGGCTAAGGATGCGTCCGGCAACGACCAAGCCGAGCCGAAATGATGCACCCGTGTAACCGCCATCAGTGCAAGTAAAGGGACAATTGCCGTGTTCAAGGTTAATTTCATAAGGTTTCTCCTAAATTAAATAAGTGGCATCGCATCGCCCATCAACAGTCCGGTCCCGCAATGGGCAACGCCAATACCGTGTAGCTTAATGGTTATAATGCACGGACACAAAAAAGTTTCGGTCCGGCGTGTTGTAACCATTCGCCGTTTGATAATTCTCATCCAACAAATTGTTCAACTTGCCGCTCAGCATCCAGCTTTTATTGATATGCCACGCCGTGCGCAAATCCACCGTGACGAAGCCATGCAGGTTGACCCGGGAGCTTGGGAAGGTGTTGTAATCAATGTCAGGACGGTCGCCTTGAGCCAGCACATTAGCCCCGACATCAATCTGACCAAAAGAGCGCGACACGTCAAAAGACAAGGATTTGTCGCTACGCCGTTGCAAACGCAAACCCGTCGCCACATCAACCGGATCCAGCAAATTCAAGTTCAGCTTCTGATGCCAGCCTAACAGGTCTGTGGTTATTTGCGCTTCGATACCTTCAATACGCGCCTTATCGACATTAACGGGCGGCCACCCGGAGATCAATTGCTCGACATCGGTATGATAGGCCCGCAATTCCCATTGCCAACGGCCTTGCCCCCCGGCCAAGCCCACTTCAAATGATTGTGATTCTTCCGGCTTCAGATTCGGGTTGCCGTGACCATAACCATCAAATGGGTAATATAATTCGTTAAACGTTGGGGCTTTAAAAGCATTGCCGAAACTGGCGAAAGGGCTGATACCGAAGGCGGAATTATAACGCCATCCAATATTGCCAGTGGCATAATCACCAAACGCTTCATTTTTGTCGCCGCGCACTGAAGCGTTAATAAAATGACGGTCAAACAAGCGGCTGTGCAATTCCGTAAACAAGCCGGCATCGTAACGGGAATGCCGGGCATACGTATCAAAACCTGCGATGTAGGGGACTATATCGCTGTTTTCAACCTCATCCAAACGATAGTCAGCACCAACCGTCAGTTGATGGGCGTCGCTTAGCTGCACTTGGTTCAACCAACTGGCATTCCAGCGGGTCGTGTCATAACGGTTCTCGAAGCTTCCATCAGGGAAAAAGGTGTCCAAATCATCCGAGCTCCGTCCTAAGCGCAAGAGGCTATGCCAATTTTCCAACACATCCATTTTTCCTGTTAGCCCCACCACTTGATTGACAAACGCCGAATTATCACCATAGCCAGGGTATGAATCGTATTCGTTTGTGCCTTGCGAGCGCATAAAAAACGCTTCGATTTCCGCATCATTGGCAAACCGATGCCCGACCCGCGCATTCATGCCCGTGTTTTCGTAACCGTCACGGTCAGGGTCGCTATTGCGTTTGGCATTAAAACCTTGTGAATCAATGTGTGACACCCCCAAGTTATACCAGTTTGCCCCTAGCTTGCCGCTCACCGTGCCCGCCGTGTGCGCCGTGTCATAAGATCCGCCGCCCGCTTGCAGCGAGACATGCGGCTTGTCATCATCAGGGTTGCCTTTGCGGGTAAAAATCTGGATGACCCCGCCTATCGCTTCCGAACCGTACAAACTCGATAGCGGCCCACGGATAATTTCCACGCGCTCGATTTGGTCAATGGGGAGCAATTCATAAGGCGTCGTGCCAACCGTCGCAGAACCGACCCTAATGCCGTCAATCAACACCAGCACATGGCCTGGATTGGTGCCGCGCAAGAACAAGTCAGTGGTTTGCCCGTAACCGCCACTCTGGGCAATATCTAGGCCTAAGGTGCCTTTGAACAAATCCGGCAGGGTTTTGACTTGCAAGCGGTCAATGTCTTGACGGGTATAAACCGTCGCGCCTGCCGCGAGCTCGTTTTTGAGGGTTTCAGTCCGGGTTGCCGTGACAATGACACCCGGTAAATCAACTGGCTGTCTGGCATGGACGTTGGAGAAAGGGATGACAAGAACTGATAAGGATGTGGCTATAATTTTTTGCATGATGTCCTCTCGGCAATTGCTCCTGCATTGCTCTACCTCCTGCATCCATGCAGTCGTGCGCCGCCCGCGCATCGTGAAAATAAAATCACAGCGCGAAAACGACCACAAAAGAAGACCCATGTAAACCAGCGCAACAAAGCCTAATTTCGTAGACAGCCCGCCGCTGTGCCGAAGTGCTTTTAGGCCGGTCTCCGGGCTTACCAGTGGCTTATGGCCTGGCTTGTCACCTTCCCATGCTAAGCACAGTGGCATTACGACAAGCTTTTACTGGTTTACCGTTGCGGGGGCAGCGTCGGATTTGGGGTGGCCTCACCGACTTCCCGTTTAACCAGCGGACATTTGTCCACTGGAACCTGAAAGCAAGCGGTAATTATAGGTGTTTGTGGCAATAAAGCAACTTGGAGTTGCTATTCACCAACTTTTGAGGGATTTGAAGCGCGGCCTACTAAACCGCATTAAGCGGTCAGTAAGCCGACAATGTGAGAACTACGGTAAAGTTTTCTGTCCGTAGTGGTCAAAGCCTAATTATTCGGCAACCAGGGTTTTGCTGTACACAGAATCACCATTGATGTCTTTCAAATCAACTGTCATGGCTTTGCTGGTTTTGTCGATGTTGACATCGCCAAAAAATTGCAGGCCTGCATAAGGTGACAAGTTAGATTGGCCTGTTGGTGGGGCTTTATAAAACACCACTTGCGGGCCAAAGGTGGCGTCAGTCGAGTTAGGGCCGAATGAACCCGCGTTCAACGGGCCGGCGATGAACTCCCAGAAGCCATTGAAATTTGTTGATTGGGCTTTTGCAGGGTCGTAATAATGCGCCGCCGCGTAATGGACGTCAGCGGTCAACCAAACGATATTTTTGATGTTGTTGGCTTTAATGTTGCCCAACAAATCCGCCATTTCCAACTCACGGCCTAAAGCGGGGCCGTCGTTGCCGTTAGCGACCGCTTCCCAGAGTTTTGGCGGGTTATTGACAAAATCATCGCTGATGTTGAGGCCAATTGGCATATCGGCCGCAATCACCTTCCATACCGCAGTCGAGTCTTTCAAACCTTTTTCCAACCAGCTAACTTGCTCGGCACCCAAAAATGCCGTTTCGGCACTTTGTTCAGTTTGCAGGTTATTGGTGTTGGGGCCACGGTAGCTGCGCATGTCAATGACAAACACATCCAACAAGGGCCCATAAGACACTTTGCGGTAAACACGGCCAGGCTCTAAGGCGTTATTAGGGCGTTGTGCGCTGAATTCTTGGAATGCAGTGGCCGCCCTTGCCACCAATAAGGGCACGTCTTTTACGGTGTAGCGGGGATCGGCGCTCAAATCTTTTGAGTCTGACCAGTTGTTGACCACTTCATGGTCATCCCATTGCCAAATTTGTGGCACTTCGGCATTGAAGGCACGGACGTGGGTGTCCAATAAGTTGTATTTGTAACGGCCGCGGAATTCGGCTTGGGTTTCGGCGACTTTTGACACTTCAGGCGTGACCACGTTAGTCCAGATTTGACCGTTCTCAACGGTCTTGCTGGCCGGGATCACTCCATCCGCATAAATGTTGTCGCCGCTATGGATAAAAAATTGCGGTTTCACTTGGCGCATCGCTTCATAGATTTTCATGCCGCCGAACGCTTCGTTGATCCCAAAACCTTGGCCTGCCGTATCGCCACCCCAAACAAAGTGGACATTGTCGTTTTTTCCAATGGTATGGAAATGGCCCACCACGGGCGCGCTTTTGGTGCGGGCGTTCGTCAAATCTTCAAACCAGACTTTGACAAACACATCCTTGCCCAACGGTAATCCGGCCAATTCTTGTTTGGCGGTATAATCTGTATTGGGGAGCGCATAAGGGCCACGGACAGTTTTGGCATGGGTAAATTGCTCATCCAATGCGTATTCAACCATCATACGGGCGGGGCGGTTAGACCGGCTCCAAACCATGACCCGGCCATTTTGCAAATCACCAAATTGGATGCCCTGCTCCATGACCGGAGGCCTTGCCGCCAACACGGCAGAATCAATGGCCAAAGTGCCTGCGACAATTAACGGTAAAGCAAACAACAGACTACTGCGTGATTTCCTGATTTTCATGAAACGCCCTCATTGTGGGTTAATGGAACCCCCTAGTTAACCGTATCAAATTGACATGGCGATGAAGTTTATGTGTCAATTTCATGAATCCACCTCACAACCTATTATCCGCCCACGACATGGACACCGCCCTCCCCGTTTTATATAGCTTCCGCCGTTGCCCTTATGCCATGCGGGCGAGGCTCGCCATTGCCTATGCGGGCATCCGCACCGAAATCCGCGAAGTGGCGTTAAAAGGCAAGCCCCAGGAACTGCTGGCCATTTCGCCTAAGGCAACCGTTCCGGTGCTGCAATTGCCAAACGGGCAAGTGGTTGAGGAAAGTTTGGATATTATGCTCTGGGCTTTGGCGCAGCATGACCCTGAGGATTGGCTGGCATCTGCTGCTGACGCCATGCCGCTCATCCAGAGGAATGACGGCGGCTTTAAATATTATTTGGACCGTTACAAATACGCAGACCGTTACCCGGATTATCCGGCGCACCATTACCGTCAGCAAGGGGAAATGTTTTTGGCGGAACTGGAAAACCGCTTGGCATGCGGCGGGCACTTATGCGGCCAGGATTTTTCCATAGCCGATGCGGCGATTTTCCCGTTTGTCCGGCAGTTTGCGGCAGTGGACGGGCGGTGGTTCCAAGCGTCCGGCTATCCGGCATTGAAGCAATGGCTGGATAGCCTATTGGCGTCGGCGTTGTTTGATGCCGTGATGGGGAAATATCCGGTTTGGGTGGCGGGTTCACCGGGCGTGGTTTTTCCAGGGCGTTAAACCGGAAGGGCTATGGCTTCATCGCCAACATCAGGCCCGCACTGCAAAAAAACACCTTGTCACAATGCCCGCCCATCAGCTGCGCGGCCTTGCCCGACAAGTCGGCAAATTGCCGCGCCAAAGGGTTATCGGGGATAATGCCTAAACCCACTTCGTTATGGACAAACACGAAATCGCCCGGCAATTGCAAGGCCGCCTCCAACTCCTGCAAAATCGCCGCTTGTGAAAAACCATGATAAAGCCGGTTGTTCAGCCACATCGTCACGCATTCCACCAGCACCGGGCCTTGGCAAGCTTGTAAAGTTTTCAGCAGGTTAAGTGGCTCTTCCAAGGTGATGAACGCCGTTTGCCGACGTTCCTGGTGCACGGCGATACGCTGGCGCATTTCCGCATCCAACAATTCCGTCGTTGCTAAATAAAAGGGCTTGACGCCAACCGAACGCTCCAAGATATACGCTTCGGCCAAACGCGATTTGCCGCTTTTTACGCCGCCGATAAACAGGGTTTTCATCATCAGGAATCCTGTATGGCCCGCATAATTGCCTCCATATCCAAACACTCCACCACCATATCCGCAAACCCTTGGATTTCCGCATCCCGGTAGCCACCATAAGCATAGCCGCGATAATCGCGGTGGATAGACCGGAGATAATCCGTGCGGAAGTGATCATCATCAAACACCCCATGCACATGGGTACCGGCGATGCGGCCTTGCTGGTAAAACAGCGGATATTTCGCCAGCCGCCCGCAATGGATTTCATAACCGTTGATCGCCGGATAGCCAAACAGCGCATACGCACCCCGCGCCAGGATTTTTGGGTTTTGGTACACCACGCTGTCCGCAACCAGCCCCAAGCCTACTTCGGTGCTGGCCAGGCCATATTCCAAGGCATCGGGGTCATGCAGGGTTTGGCAAAGCAACTGGTAACCGCCGCACAGGCCAAAAATCGGTTTGCCAAATTGCTGCAAAGCTTCAAACAAACCTTGTGCTTTCAGCCAATGCAAATCGCGGATCACGGTTTTGCTGCCCGGCAATAGCACCATATCAAAACTATCCAGCGGACGGCCGGTTTCCACCATCACCACTTCCACTTCATTGTCCGCCATCAGCACATCCAAATCATTGTAATTGCTCAGGCCTGGGTAGGCGATCACGGCGATACGGATTTTCACCGCACCCAAACGCTGCCGGTAATTGCTTAAGGACTGCGAATCTTCCATGTCGATATTCAGGCTACGGTAGGGGATGACGCCCAGCACAGGGACACCGAAACGTTCGCGGATAATGGTTTCGCCGTCATCAAAAAAGCGGCGGTCGCCACGGAATTTATTGATGACCACACCGACCAAATTCCCGCGCATGACCGGATCCATCAACGCCAAGGTGCCGTAAATGGACGCAAACACGCCGCCGCGTTCGATGTCGGCAACGAGGATATTTTGTGTCTGGAACGTTTTCGCGATGAAGGTATTGGACAAATCCTTATCCAGCAGATTTAGCTCGACGGGCGAGCCTGCACCTTCGGCAATCACCACATCATAATCGCGTTGCAATTGCGTAAATGCCTGGGTGACCACCTGTTCCAAGTTACCAATGTTATCGTAGTAATCGGCAACCGATTGGTTTTGGTACACCACGCCATTGACGATGACCTGCACGCCGCCGCCACCGTGCGCTTTCAGCAACACCGGATTGAACAAAAAGCTCGGCCCGACCCGCGCCGCTTCCGCTTGCAGGCATTGCGCCCTGGAAATTTCGAGGTTTTCTATTGTGACGGCGGAATTGTTGGAGACGTTCTGCGCTTTAAACGGCGCGACTTTCAGGCCACGATCCGCAAAAATCCGGCACAAAGCCATGGCCAAGGTGGTTTTTCCGGCATCGGAACTGGTGCCAAAAACGGCGAGTGGTTTCATTGGTTGAGGGTGTCTATGTAAGTGTACGCAGGGGTGTAATGCAGCTTATGCACGGAACCCAAGGCGATACGGAACTGGAAGGCATTGGCTAAAGGCAAGGCCAAGACCTGCGCCAATAAGGCACGGATAGTTCCGGCATGGGTGACGACCACCACCAGCGGCGCGTCTGTTTGGGTCAAATCCCGCCAAAAATCGCCCGCACGGTGGTACAAATCGGTAAAGCTTTCGCCATTAGGCGGGGCGATATGGACAAAATTATCGGCCCAATGCCGCAACGCCTCGATTTCAATCGCGTCAAACAGGATATTTTCCCAATCGCCGAAATTGATTTCCAACAACCGTTCGTCACGCTGCACATTATTGGACAAACACTCCGCAAGTTGCAGGCAACGGCTTAACGGGCTGCAAAACACCGGGCAACCGGGGGGCAAATCCGGCAATTTGGCGCGTATTTTGGCCAGTTCACCGGCAAAGTCACCGTCCAGCGCAATATCCGTGCGCCCGTAGCACAATCCTGTTGGCGCGACGGTTTTGCTATGGCGGATCAAATAAATGTCCATAAGGCGCTGGCCCCCAAATAAAACACCACTTCCGCCACTTGCTGGCTTGCGCCCAGGCAATCCCCCGTATAACCGCCGATGTGGCGGTGGAAATACCGCCCCAACAGCCCGTTCACCAATAGCACCGGAAGGGCCGCCAGCCAACAGCCCGTCGGCAACAGCAACACCGGCGACACTGCGCACACACCAGCAAAGCCCAAATCTTTAGCGCTAGGCTTAAACACCGCCGCCGCGCCTTTACTGCTATCCACCCGTGCATAATCATATCGCCGCATCAACAACAACGGCGGCAGACGGCTGACGCTATGCCCCGCCCACAACACCAACGGCACGGCGGCGGCAGGCATAGCGGACAAGACACTGGCTTTTAACAGCAGCAACAAGCCAATGCCCATCGCCCCATAAGCCCCCACCTGCGAATCCTTCATAATATCCAAAATCCGTTGCTTGCCCCATCCACCGCCAAAACCATCACAAACATCAGCAAAACCATCTTCATGGAATGCACCCGTCATGAAAATTCCGGCGGTTATGGAAAGGATAACCGCGGTCATCGGCGGCCATACCAACACCGCCAGATAAAACACCAACGCACAAACACCGCCGGCCACCCAGCCGACTAAGGGCAGGTAGATACTGGCTTGGGGGAGTTTTTGGTAATCCAGGTGAAGCGGGGTGGGCAAGCGGGTGTAGAAGCTTAGGGCGAGCAAAAATAAGCCAAGGCAACTGTGCAAACGGAGATAAAGGTTGGCCATGAAAACTTTGGTTCAGGCCAGCGTGGCAAGGGCTTCGCTTACCGAGTTTTCTATTTTGAACAGGTCGTTGAAACCGGACATTTCAAATACTGACCGGACATTGCCATTGACGTTCGCAAAACAGACCTTGCCATCTTTTGCGTTCAGCAGCTTGGCCATAACGAGCAGCCCGCGCAAGCCGGCGCTGCTGATGTAGTCAAGCCGGGCAAAATCCACCACAAACCGGCTATTGCCGCCGTCAATCAAGGCACGGATTTGTTTTTCATACTCTGGCGCGGTGACCGTGTCCAGCCTGCCTCCGACTGAAACAATGAGGGTGCCAGCTTCGTTTTTTGTCTTAAAATCCATAATGTCATTCCAAATGAGGGCTATTTTTAGGTCCTTTCTGCATCAAAAGCTCCAGCCGGTTTTTGCCGTCCACAAACTGGTAGGTTATGCTTTCCGTTAATTTTTTGATGATCATCAAGCCAAAATCATCAGGCAGGCCGCCACTGTCCAGCGGGTTAAAAGGCCCGCCCGCGCTTTCGCACATTAAGGTCAGATGCCCGCTTTTTTCCGAATAGGCTATGGTCATCTCAAAAGCCATGGCTGGCAGATAGGGGGTATAGATTTGCAGCAATTCTTCAACCAGCAACAAGAGGTTGTCACGGGTTTTCTTGGGTAAAACCTGCTTTTCGCAAAACGCTTCTATCTCCGCGTTCATCGCATACAAATCATAGTCGGGCGAACCAATCCGGCAATGGTAACTGCGGATCCGGTTGATGAAGGCTTTGGTCTTTTCCTTTTGCGGATTGTCAAATATCTGCGCCGGGCTACCTTCTTCATAGATCAGGCCCTCATCCATATACAGCACCCGGTTGGACACGTCTTTGGCAAAATCCATCTCGTGCGTGACGATCGCCATGGTCATGCCGTCTTTGGCCAAACGGCGGATCACCGACAACACTTCGCTGATCATGGTCGGGTCTAGCGCGGAGGTCGGCTCGTCGAAGAGGATGATCTCAGGCTCCATGGCCAGGCAACGGGCGATGGCCACCCGCTGTTTTTGGCCGCCGGACAGCTCGTCGGGATAACTGTCGGCTTTCTCCGCCAGCCCGACCAGCCTGAGCAATTCCAACGCTTTAGCTTGCGCGTCTTGCGTGGACATGCCTTTCAGCCTGATGGGCGCCAGGGTCAGGTTATCGAGCACGGACAGATGCGAAAACAAGTTGAACGATTGGAACACCATGTTCATCTTCTGGCGTATTTTGGCGATGTCCGCCTTTTTGTCGAGGATGTCCATGCCGTCGATCTCGATGGTGCCGCCGCTGGGCTGTTCCAGCAAGTTAAGGCAACGTAGGAAGGTGCTTTTGCCCGTGCCGGACGGGCCGATGATGGCGATGACCTCGCCTTTTTTTATTTCCGTGCTGATGTCTGCCAAGACCGTGGTGCCAGCAAATGATTTGGAAAGGTGCCCTACTTTGATCATACCTTCCCTACCTTGCGCCGTTTGTGTTTCGGGTCGGTGGCCCGCTCCAAGTATTCCAGGAATTGCATCAGCGCCCACGATATTAAAAAGTACAGGACCGCAACCATGACCAGCGGAAAAAACGCGTCGAAAGTACGGCTGCGGATAATGTCGCTGGCCTTGGTCAAATCCTGCACGGCGATGTAACCGACTATCGAGGTCATCTTGACCAGGGAAATGAATTCGCCCTTATAAACCGGCAAAATACGTTGCACGGTCTGCGGCAGCACGATGAACAGGAAAGTCTGGATTCTGGTGAAGCCCATCGCGATACCCGCCTCGGATTGCCCCCTATCGACACCCTGGATGCCCGTCCTGAAAATCTCGGACACATAAGCGGCGAAATTCATGCCGAAGGCGATAATCGCCACCAGCACCGGGCTGATGTCCACGGAGGCGAACACCACATAAAAAATCAGCATCAATAGCACCAGGACCGGCATGCCGCGCAGGATGCCGATATACAGCCGTGCCGGTAGGTTCAGGGCGATTTTTTTCGACATGCGCATGAAACAGACGAGGCCGCCCAGCAGGGTTCCGAACAAGGCGGAAAACACCGAAATGGTCACCGTGGTTTTCAGGCCGTCCCAGATCAGCAAATAACGGTCTTCCTGGATGATGTTGCTGTCAAAACTGTTGGCGATCCCCGTCAGGAAAGAAACCGGTGCGGCTTGGGCCACCACCGGGGCGGTGTAACCGGCGACGTTTTGTTTCAGCGCGAACACCCGTGTGCCCATTTCGTAATAAGGGACGGAAAAATCGATCTGTTTTTGCCGTTCCTCGGTGATGTAAATGGAGCTGATAATGATGTCCACCTTGCCTGTCGCCACCGCCGCAATCAGGCTGCCGAATTCCATGTTGGCAAATTTGGCCTCTTTACCAAGCTGCGCGGCAAAGCGGGCGGCCAGTTCTATGTCAAAGCCGACCAGTTGATTGTCCTTAACCATCGTGAACGGCATCCCGGCATCGCTGACACCGATGCCCAGGCTGCCGTTAGTTTGGGGATTCTTAATGGCGGGCATCCGTGTGTCACCCGTTTCCATCCAGCGTTTGACCATATCGCCGTAAACGCCATCGGTTTTGAGCTGCGCCAAAAAGCGGTCGAATTGCTGTTTCAACGCACCGTTACTTTTGTTGAACCCGGCACCAACGCCAAAGGAAAACAACGGCCCGCCCACCAGCGCGAACGAGTCGTCCTGACGCATAATTTCGCGCAAGGGTTCGGCATCGAACAAGGCGGAATCAACTTTGCCGGTTTTTACTGCCAGCGCGACGTCGGCAGGCGCTTTGTATTGTAGTATGGTCGCCTTGGGGTAGTGTCGGGTCGCATAAGTGTCGTGCGCGGAACCCAACAGCACGCCGATGCGTTTGTCGGCCAGGTCGGCCACCGAAGCCAGCTTTCCCGTTTGCACGGCAACGGCTTGGGAGGGGACGGATTTGCGCACCAACGCAGATATGTCGTTTTGGATATAAGGCAAAGAAAAAAGCACCAGTTTTTTGCGCTCCTCCGTGACATTAAAATTGGACAGCGCAAAATCAATTTTGCCGGACTGCAAGGCCGGGATCAACGCCTCAAAATTCATGTCAATAACCTCGATTTTTTTGCCCAGGCGCTGGCCTAGCAATTGGCCCAGCTCTATGTCCAAACCGGTCAGCTTGCCGTCAGCCTGGAAGGAAAAAGGCTCAATGGTCGCGCTGGTGCCCATCCTCAACACGCCCTGGCTTCCGGGCTTGGCGATTGTTGGCAACGGCGGCGTGACCGAATATTTGGAATCCACCCATTTAGACCGTAAGCGGTCGAGTTCCCCTTCCTTTTTCAAACTGACCAAGACGGCGTTGATCCTGGCCAGCAGGGCTGGGTTGTCTTTGTTGATGGCCGCCGCCACTTCCAACTGGTCAACCGGCTGGGCGACAATCGCCAATTCCGGGTTTTTCTCGGCCACATTGAGCAGCACGCTTTTGTCATAGACAAACGCGTCGGCCTTATTGGTTTTGACCGCCAGCGCCGCATCCGCCGACGCGGCCAGCGCTTGGAAACGGGCGTTGGGAAAGTGCTTGCGGGCCGCCAAGTCGCCGGCGGAACCGGAGAGCACGGCGATCCGCTTGCCGTCTAGGGCTTGCAAATCCGTAATGGCCTTGGCATCCGCCGCCGTTGCCGCAACGGGCGCACTGGCAGCGGCTTTCCTGACCAGCATGACTTGGGCATTGGCATAATAAGGCCCGGTGAAATCGACAAATTTTTTGCGCCCCTCCGTTGCGGTCATGCCGGTGACGATCATATCCACCTTCCCCGATTGCAACGCGGGGATCAAGGCCATGAACTTCATATTCAAAAACACGACGGGCCTGTTAAGCTTGGCGCCGATAAGCCTGGCCAATTCGCCGTCATGGCCAGTCACGCGGCCAGTCTTGTCAACAAAACTAAAGGGTTCCCGTGTCGCGCTGACCCCTATTTTTAGCGGCGTCCCCTGGGTCGGCAGGGTTATTTGCAATTCCTCATAAGGCGTCAAATCCGGCTTGAACCAGCGCTTCTGCATGGACTCCAGCGTGCCGTCCTGCTTTAGCCCTGTGATAATCCGGTTCAAGGAAGCCAGCAGCCCGGCATTCCCCTTCATGACCGCAATGGCCGTGTCTTCATTAGCCAGCGGTTCAGGCAACAGCCCCAATTCCTGGTTCTTTTTGGTGACCTGTAGCGCGGCCGGGAACGCGGTCACGATCGCGTCGATTTGACCGGATTTGATGGCCGCAACCGCGTCCATAATGTCGTCAAAGCTTTTGACCTGCGCCTTAGGGAATTTTGCCTGGGCGATGGCCTCGCCTGTGGAGCCGGTCATCACGCCAATTTTTGCCGTTTGCGCGTCATCAAAATTGGCGATGACGGTTTCCGTTTTACTGCAACTGCCAAGGCCAGCCATCACCGCCAGCAAGACCAGCATAAATGCCGCCGCTATTTTCATGCGCCGCTTCTGGCACTTTCGATGCCCATCGTATTGTCCGTCATTTTTATCGCCAACATGGTGATGTCGTCTGATTGGGGGGCTCCAGCGGCATGTCGTGACACCTCGGCGCTGATATAGTGGACCATGCCTGAAACATCCCCTTTAGGGGCGAGCAGCAACGCCTTCAGCAACTGCCGCTCACCATACAGTTCCTCTTGCTGGTTTATTGCTTCAGTGACGCCATCCGTATAAAGGAACAGCATATCCCCGGGCTTTAAGCTGATACGCTCAGTCCCATAAACCGTTCCCGCCATAGGGCCAAGCATTAACCCAGGTTTCACGGCCAGGTAACGCACATCCCCTGACTCGATGATCAGCGGGGGATTATGCCCGGCATTGGCAAAACGCACCTCGCCTGTCCTGACATCGAGTATGGCGCAGAACACTGTCGTGAACATGCAACTGTCATTGTCGGCCGCGAGGATTTTGTTGACGGAAGACAGTATCTTATCCGGTTCGCCCAACCGTTGCCCTTCCGACTTCAAAAGGGTTTTTGTCACCATCATATACAATGCCGCAGGCACCCCCTTGTCGGAGACGTCCCCAATCAGGAACAACAGGTTGTAGTCATCTATAAAAAAGAAATCGTAGAAGTCACCGCCCACCTCTTTGGCAGGCACCATCGACGCGTATATCTCAAATTCGGGGTGGTTAGGAAACGGCGGGAACAAGCGGGGCAACAGGCTTTCCTGGATATGGGTGGCGACCTTGAGTTCGCTTTGGATACGTTCCTTTGCGGCGGTGGTTTCGGTCAAATTTTTGATGTAATCCTTGAGTGACGCGGCCATCACTTGAAAATCGTGGGCCAGGACACCCACCTCATCATCCGAGGCCACACTTGGCATCACCACATCAAAATTCCCGGCAGCGATTTCATCAGTTGCATCAGCCAACAATTCCAAGGGCTTGATGATGGTCCTGGCAATATGGACAACCGCCGAAACCAGCAACATCAGCCCGAAGAAACCCATGGCGGCCATGGTCATACTTAACTGTTTGACATTTTCAAGCAGCTCTTCCTCCGGGAACACCACCGCCAGCGTCCAGCCAGTCGACCGGACAGGCGCGTAATACAGCCAACTCCTGACCCCCATCAGGCTATTGTAGAGTATGAAGCCGGATTCACCCCTGACCATTTTTTTGCCCAGTTCCCGTAATGAAGGGTCATTACGTGACTCCCCGATGCTAAAGAACGTCTCATTCATGATGGCGCCCTTCAAGGGGTGCGCAAGTATCATCCCGTTGCGGGAGAGCAGCGCGGCGTAGCCACTTCTGAGTATCCTGACGGAGGAAATGAGTTCCGTCAGCGCATCCAGGGAAATATCCGCCGTCACAATCCCCCGGAGCCGCTTCGTGGCGCCCGTCCCCCCATAGAAAGGGACTGAACAGGTCGCCATCAAAATATTGCCCGCGCCCTCATCGAAATAGGGTTCGCTCCATTCGGGCTTGCCCAGCTCCCGCGGAATCTGGTACCAATCCCAATACAAATACGGGACGTAGCGATAAGATTTATCCAGGCGGCTGAAAGCGATCCTGCCTTTTTCACGGTAATAATAAGGCGCATACAGCCGGGACTCGGCGCTAAAAGCATAGGGTTCAAAAGCGATGCCCGAACCGTACATTTCGGGGTTTTTTTCGACGGTCGTCCTGAGCAGGGCCAACAATTCCTGCTCCGAATGTTTGCTGGTTTCCAATGACCTAGCCACCCCTTCCGCAACCTTGGCAACTGACATCAGTTCCGTCTCCACCCGATAGACCAACGACGAGACCAGATTATGCGCATTGTTCTCCAACTCACGTTCCAGGATCATGCGCGACTGGTAATAGTTATAACCGAGCGTCACGGCAAAAATCAGCACACTGCTGAGCGTGATCACCAGGATGAGCTTGGTGACGATACTATTTTTTCTCGGCATCCGCTCTCCAGGCAAAGTCATTGTAATCGGGATAATTACGGATCAGGCCGGCTTCTTGCATTACACGCCCCACATACCCGTAATCCTGCTCATCGAGATGCCCGGGCGGTTCTTGGCGTGTGCCTGTCACCAGCAGGTCCCGCATCCTATCCAACATCCATTTCTGGTGGACGCGGTTGGCAGGCACCTTGGCTTCGCGCATATATTTGATCACAATGTCCAAGGCCTCGTCGGGATGGGCAAAAGCGTAACGCCATCCCTCCAGCGACGCCGCAACAAAGGCTTCCGCCAGGGCCGGGTCTTTGTGGAGACCTTGTTCCATAGTGTAGATCCCGTCTTCCGGAAAATTCATTCCCTCCCCACTGAAGGAAACGACATTCAATTCATCAAAATCGACCCCCGAACTGTAAATCGTATGGTATTCGTTGAACCACATAGCGGAAGCCACGTCAATGCCGCCACGCAAAAACAAGTTAACGGTGTGGGACTGCGGGACTGCTTGGACTTTGATGTGGTGTTTGGCAAACAGGACCAGCGGAGGTATTGACAAGTCGCCGACCCAAAGCCCCACTTTCTTGCCATCCATGTCGGCGACAGTCCTGATACCGGCGGATTTTTTTGAAACCAGCATCAGGGATGATTTCTGGATGATCTGCGCCAAATTGACCAGTTTCATACCGGCAGCACGGCACTTAATGGCGGTGGTAAGCCACAGGATTGCGAAGTCCGCCTTACCTTCCTTTAGGGCTTGGTCAGGAAAATTTCCGGGCCCCGACTCAAGAATTTTCAAGGCGATGCCGTAACGGGCATAGATTCCCTTGTCGAGAGCCACATAATACCCGGCAAACTGGGCCTGCGGGCTCCACAGCGGCATGAAGGTGGCATGTTTCAAGATCATTTCTTCGGCGGCTAAAGAAAAACTTAGCAAGAAAAGAAACAAGGCCACCACAACCATGGAGCCCTTCCTCCGTTCCGGATGATTTTTATGCCACATATCGTTCATAATCACTGCTGCCGGGCTCTTCAATTCGCTGCGTAACGGGCCGTTAAGCGGCCTCTGGTAAAGGTGGTAAGCGCTGGATACCTTGTGGCAAATACAAAATGGCATTGCATTTTAAATGCCATATAACTTAATAACCATCAGCCCTGTCTAATTTCAAGCCCGGACAATATTGAGCTTCAAAAAACTATCGGTCAATTTAACCGCATAAAAAGCAAGGGTCTTAACCATGCCACGAAATAATAAAGTGGCTAGCGCCCCAAAATGATAGCCAACAACCTAAAATACAACAGACCGATGGTATAAAGTATACCCCGCAAGCACTTTCACAACCAGAAGTTACGTTAGCCCTAACGTTGTATCAATTTGTTTTGTATCGCTCCCGTTTGATTCAAAAACGATATACTTTTAAGCTTTGCACCTAACAAACATACCATTTAGTTGAAACGCTTGGTGATGCGAAGCGGGCCATCACACCTTAAACATAAACTTTATCCGGGTATGCCCGCATTTTTAGCGTGAACCCATCATATCCGTGAACAGGCCATTACCCATTTTGATGAAAACTATCCCCGTCCTAGACCTAAAAAATAACCAAGTCGTCCACGCCAAGCAAGGTGACCGTGAACATTATCGGCCTATCCGTTCCAGTTTATGCCAGTCAGCGGATATTTTTGAGGTGATCGAAGCTTTTTTGGCTTTGGATGACTTTGATACTTTTTACATTGCGGATTTGAACGCCATCAGCCAGCAAGGCGACCATGCCAAATTAATTGCCAAGGTGCTGGCGGCTTTCCCTGACATTCGGTTTTGGGTGGACAAGGGTTATCAGCAAGCCACTACGTTGCCGGATCACGCGAATTACCTGCCTGTGTTGGGTAGCGAGTCTTATAGCGACGCATCTATAACCGAGTTGCTGGCGTTTGGTAAACACTTTGTCCTATCACTGGATTATTCGGCGAATAGCGAGGCCTTGGGGGCGGCCAGCTTGTTTTCTGGAGCCGGTTATTGGCCTGGGGATATTATCATCATGACGTTGGCTCGGGTAGGTAGCGGCAAAGGGCCGGATTGGGGGCGTTTGGCGCAGTATTGCCGGGATTTCCCTGATTACAATTTTATCGCGGCGGGCGGGGTCAGGAATGTTGCAGATTTACAGGCTTTAAATGATTTGGGCATCAAGCAGGCCTTGGTGGCTAGCGCGTTGCATTCGGGAGTGATTGGACGCGGGGATTTGGAAAGCTTAAGGCAAAAAAATACCCCAGCGAGCTGAGGTATTTTTAACATCCGTCAACTTAAAGCTTATGCTTCGTTGTTTACTGCGAATGGATGTTTTGCGTCTTTTTTAGCAGCCACAACTTCAGCAGCAGTTGGTGAACCGGATACAGCGCGTTTCAGGGCTTCTTTAGTTGCCGCATAGTTGAATGATTCAATTTTAGCGTCGTCTTCAGCCAACCAGTGAATGAATACACCAACAGAGATAAACAGGTCATCAGCTTCGTCAGCTGGGATAGTGCCGTCTTCTACACAATCAGCAACCGCCATAGCAACAGCGCGTTGTGCTGGGCCAAACATTTGTACGGCTTGTTTTGAACCTTTGATGGTGACTTTGTTGAACAAAATAGTCGCTGGTTTAACCATCAGGTTAGGAGCAACAACAGCTAACAAAGTAGAGAAGCCGTCTTTGTTGTTGGTCAAAGCATTTGCGAATGCTGATTCAGCGGCTGAACCTCTTGGGCCAATGATCAGGTCAATGTGGGCGATTTCGTTGCCATCGCCAACTAAAGATTCACCAACGCACAATTTAGTAATTTTTGCCATTTTTGTTTTTCCCCTGTGAAGAAAAAGGTTGAAAGGTTTTAGCTAATAGTGACACAGCGTGTTTAATACTGTCCGTGCCGGATTATTTGTTTTTGAAAACAAATTCTTGATGGATAGAGTCATGTCCACTCTTCCTGTAAAAGTACCGCCAGCAACGTTGCTACGGTCATATCTGCTGTGGTCCCTGGATTAATCCGTTTGGCTTTCAGTTCCTGGTCTACCTGATAAAGCAACGGCATCACCTGTTCAGGCATTGGCGTTGCCAACGCACGGCTAAGTTTACCCATTGTTTGCATTATCATGCCAGAATACTGCTTGCCGTATTTTCTTTCGATATGGCTGTCAGGAAACCGGCTTAACAACGTTGTATAAACGGCTACTCCAGACCAACTTTTGCTTTTCCATATATTCATAGCATTATAGTAGTATAAGATAGCAAAATCAAAAATATCTTCATAATCTGTAAGGTATTGAAGTGCAATGCGATCTTTATCACTAGCCAAGCCCATCGCCGCTTTTAAGGTAACTGTCGCGGCGGCATGCACATCTTGTTCTTGCGTTTTACCTAATCCCCCAGGTGAGGCCAAGGCAATCGCCCGAAACACCCAATCGGCATCAGTTACGGTGGTGGCGCTTAAAACTTGCCGTAAGGATTCCCGCAAAGTTAAGCCCGAACCGTTAAGGGTGGCTTGCAGCAAAGGCGCGGCCAACAAAATAATGCCTAGGTTGGTGTTGCAGGCAACCGCTTCCTGGGTGGCTTTGACAGCGTAGTATATTTTTTCGCCCAAACAATAACCAGGGTGGCATAAAGGCGTTGCGCTGACTTCGGCGCTGATACGGAAATCAGCGACAGTCATATCGTGCCCATCAGCGTAAACACTGACGTTGCCGGGCTTGAAGGCCTGCAATTCAAGCTCGCAAGCTTCGCGGTACAGTTGCGCTAAACGCTCAGGGGATACGGCCATTTGGGTTTTATAAGGCGACCAATCAAATCATCAGCTAACAAAGCGGCAATATTGACATCGCAGACGCTTTGCAGGCCTTTCCAAGCCGGTATACTGTTCACTTCAATGATGGTGTACTGCCCCGCCCTGTCTTCAATAATGTCGACACCCGCATAATCCATGGCCAGGGCAGCCGCTGACTTGGTTGCCAAATCAGCCAAGCCGGCATTTAACGTGACATGCTCACAACTCGCGCCGCGAGCGACATTGTTCAGCCAAAATTTTCCGTGCCGCTGCATGGCGGCAACAGCGCGGCCATTGATGACAAAGACGCGGTGGTCGCAATAGCCATCGCCAAAACACTCGACAAACCGCTGCAAATAATAAACGCCACGGCTTCCTGTCAACCATAACAAATCGGTCATTTTCTCAAGCCTGCGTATGCCTTCGCCTTGTGAACCAAACAGTGGCTTGCTGATCAGCAAGTGCCCGTCATTTAATTCCCGTTCGGCAATTGCCAAAGCTTCTTCCCGGTCACGCAACACCCAAGTCAAGGGCGTCGGTAAGCCTGCATGGTGCAGTAAAAAACTGGTCATGCCCTTATCGACACTGCGCTCTATGGCATGCCCGTCATTATAAACAGGGATAGCCAGTGTTTTTAAGGCATGGAGCATGTCCAAATACAGCACCACCTCTTCCAAGGAACCGCCAGGCACACCGCGCACAAAAACGGCATCCGGCAAGGCCTGTTCAAACTTTGGGATCAATACAGGCAATTCGCCTGGAGCAATGCGCAAACGGCATCCGGTCAAGCTGGTAAAATCGCTTTGATACCCACGCTCGGCAAACGCCAGTTGTAGCTGCTTGCCATGCCAGCCTGGGTCATCGGTAAAAATGGCTATTTTGCCCACGGATACATTTTTGGTCTGTCATGTTTAAGGCAAGTCGCCTTAACGCACAAAGGAAAGGGTCGGAAAGACAGTAAGAAAGGGTATATAGCATGAAAACAGCCGGAACCAAGTTGCCACTCCCGGCCATTAAAACTTAAAAGGACGGGGGTGATACCCCCGTCCCTTGTGCCGAAAACCTTATTAGTTTTTAGCTTTGTTGCGCTCGTTGACTTCTTTGATAACTTCGTCGGCAACGTTTTTCGGACATGGCATGTAATGCGAGAACTCCATGGAGAACTGGCCACGGCCTGAAGTCATGGTGCGTAAATCACCGATGTAACCGAACATATCGCTCAACGGCACATCCGCTTTAATACGCACGCCAGTGATGCCTGGATCTTGTGATTTGATCATGCCACGGCGGCGGTTAAGGTCACCAATCACGTCACCGACGTGTGCATCTGGCGTGAACACATCCACTTTCATGATAGGCTCCAACAACTGCGGCGCCGCTTTTGGCAGAGATTGGCGGTAGGCGGCGCGGGCGGCGATTTCGAAAGCGATAGATGACGAGTCAACTGCGTGGAAGCCACCGTCGGTCAGATTGACTTTGAAGTCCAAGCAAGGGAAGCCTGCCAACACACCTTTGTCGACGCAGGATTTGAAGCCTTTCTCAACGGCCGGCCAATATTCTCTTGGCACGTTACCGCCAGTGACGGTCGATTCAAACACAAAGCCGCTGCCTGGCTCACCTGGCTCGATGATGTAGTTGATTTTCGCATATTGGCCAGAACCGCCGGATTGTTTCTTGTGGGTGTATTCGTCTTCAATGCGCTTGGTGATCGTTTCGCGGTAGGCCACTTGTGGCTTACCAACGTTAACCTCAACACCATGGGTACGTTTCAAGATGTCCACCTTAATATCAAGATGCAACTCGCCCATGCCTTTGATGATAGTCTCACCACTGTCTTCGTCAGTTTCCACGCGGAAAGACGGGTCTTCCTGGATCATTTTGCCCAGGGCGATGCCCATTTTTTCTGAACCGGCCTTATCTTTAGGCGAAATGGCAATGGAGATAACCGGATCCGGGAACACCATCGGCTCCAAAGTGGCCGGTTTATCAGGGTCACACAAGGTGTGTCCGGTTTGGACATTTTTCAAACCAATCAAGGCGATAATATCGCCCGCTTGTGCCGATTCAATCTCAGAACGGTCATCGGCGTGCATTTCCACCATACGGCCGACACGTTCGGTTTTACCGGTAAACGTGTTCAACAACGTGTCGCCTTTTTTCAGACGGCCTGAATAGATACGGACGAAGTTCAATGCGCCAAAACGGTCGTCCATGATTTTGAAGACCAAAGCACGGACTGGACGGTCGGCATCAACCTTTGCGAATTCGCCAGTGGGGTTGCCTTCCAAATCCACTTCCGGTTGCGGACTGACTTCGGTAGGATTGGGCAAATAATCAATAACGCCATCCAAAACCAATTGCACGCCTTTATTTTTGAACGAAGAGCCGCAGAAAGTTGGGAAAAAATCCATTTTGATCGTACCTTTGCGTAGGCAGCGTTTGATTTCTTCCAAGGTAGGCTCTTCGCCTTCCAAATATTTTTCCATAATGTCGTCGTATTGGTCGGCGACTTGGTCGATCAACCGTGCACGCCATTTTTCCACGTCCGCTTCCATATCGGCAGGCACGTCTTTAATTTCATATTTCAACGGGTCTCCAGAGTCGTCCCAAACCCAGGCTTTGCGGGTCAACAGGTCAACCACACCAGCAAATTGGTCTTCACAGCCGATAGGCAAAGTCATCACCACCGGTACGGCACCCAATACTTCTTCGATCTGTTTGACAACACGGTAAAAATCAGCACCTAGCCTATCCAACTTATTGACGTAAATCACACGGGAAACTTTGGAATCGTTAGCATAACGCCAGTTGGTTTCAGATTGTGGCTCCACACCGCCAGAACCGCAAAACACACCGATACCGCCATCCAGTACTTTTAACGAACGGTAAACTTCGATGGTAAAGTCAACGTGACCAGGAGTATCAATGATATTGAAGCGGTGGTCTTTCCAAAAACAAGTGGTCGCTGCCGATTGGATCGTAATACCGCGTTCTTGTTCTTGCACCATGAAGTCAGTAGTTGCCGCACCGTCGTGCACTTCACCGATTTTATGGATTTTACCGGTGAGCTTTAAAATGCGCTCGGTGGTAGTTGTCTTACCGGCATCAACGTGCGCGAAAATACCGATGTTTCTGTATAACGATAGGTCTGTCATGTGTTTACTCTAAGGTTGGGCATAAAAAACTTTTGGGTGACCACTCATGAACCTTAAACTCAAGAGGGTTCGGTTCGGATCAGGGCTAAGGGACCCCCTTAGCATCTCACCCGTCCAGCTTCGATAGCCAACTATTCTAACCTAAAAGTCTAGTAAAAATATAGGAAACCATGAATGCAGATCATAAAGACCTATAGATTTAGGATTTTTCTTTGGATCAGGGCGGCAAAGCCATCATAGTGGGCTTCTGAGTTATACACAAAACCTGTGGATAACTTTGTGGATTGCGTGTCGGCTTAAATGGTTACCTACGGTTTTTATTAATGTTTTGTTAAATTGTACAAATATCGGTCAATATCACAATTACCATAGTTATCAATTAATTAGGTTTTATAACCGATAATCATACGCTTACCGGAGTATCAAATCCAAGTCCTTGATTTTTTCTGTGGGCAACTATTGTTGAATCAAAACCAATTGCCTCCGGAACGATAAGGCGGTTTTGAAATTGTCCAAACGGCGGGACAAACCCCTAAAAATTTACCAGGCCCTGTTTTAACCCCCTACGCATTAAAACTTATGCACAAAACCTGTGGATAAGTTTGTGCATTACTTGTTAGGATTGACGCTTAATTGCGGTTTTTATTACAGTTTTGTTAGATTGTACAAATTGGATACAATTTAATTTATTAAAAATATCAATAAGTTATACATTAACTACTGTTTCTGTTGCGTAACGGAAATAAACGCTAGGTAGTTGATTTTTTCTGTGTGCAAACCATTTTTTTGACCCAAAATGGTTCGTGACAAAACCAAGCGATGATTTTCCCAATCTTAGGCCCGCTCATCCCAAGCCTTATCCAACCGCTTTGCCGAAATTGGATAAGCCGTTTTCAGGTGTTGGGCGAACAGCGACACCCGGAACTCTTCCAGCATCCAACGGAAAACCTCCTGCTCAGGCAGGATTTGGATTTTGGCGGCTTTTTTTTCCACGTCTTTCCAATAACGCAAGACATAGCGGTTCAGCTCTTGAATTTTTTGGGCATTATTGTCCAGCTTATCCAAGCGGTAGCTGATCGCCTTTAAATAACGCGGGAAAGCTTTGAGCTGTTCGTAAGGCGTGTTGCGCAAAAATCCCGCATACACCAGCATCGCCAATTGCGCGTTGATATCTTGCGCCAGCGGGTCACTTGCGTTTAAACGTTGCAATTGGGATTTGATGGCGGTGTAGGCGTTCATCACCTCCAAGGCCAGTTTTCCGGCTTCGTTGGCGACCATCAACAAGCTTCCCTTGTGTTGCCTCAAACTGTCTTCAAACGCGGCTTGGGTGCGGATGGTGCGCCCGTCGATAAAAACATGGTGCAAAATCAATTGCAGCATATCCTCTTTATAAGATGCGGTGGCGGGCAGCTTTAAAATAGGGTGTGCAGGCAAGCGTTGGTAAGCTAACTCGGCAGCGGCTGATTGCAGATTGTTTTTGGTCAAATAAGTGCAATCTTTACGCAAAGACAGTTGGAATAAGCGCAATAACCCTGCCTGATGTTCGGCATCGGCTTTGGCTTGGGTATCGAAAATCTTCACGCCCACGGCATCGCCTTCATCGACTATCGCCGGAAAACCGACAAAGTTTTGCCCTTGTTGGATAAACGCATACGTGTCCGGCAAATCATCAAACGCCCATTGGATGCAGCCCGTGTAACTCAACTCATCAGCAGCGATTTGATCAAAACTTTGCACGGCTTGCGTGGCGTGCTTTTGCTGTAATTTTTTTAAATCCCGCCCGTAATCCAACAATTTGCCGTTTTCATCTATGACGCGGAAATTCATTTTCAAATGGTCGGTCAGGCCATCGAGCACCCACGCATTCAACGGAATCGCTTCGCCAGTCAATTTGCGCAGACGGTTGCCGAGCCATCCTTGCAATGTCCCTTTAAAATCCGGCTCGATTTCCAAACAACGTTTCACGGTTTCCGGCACGGGTACAAAATGCTTGCGGATATTTTTCGGCAAGGCTTTTATCAGTGCGATACATTTTTCTTCCAGCATCCCCGGCACTAGCCAATCAAACGGCACAGGCGATAATTGGTTGAGCTGATGCACCGGAATCACCGCCGTCACGCCATCTTCGTCATGACCGGGTTCAAAACGGTATTGCAAGGCGATGCTGAGATTGCCGATTTTCTTATGGTCAGGATAATCCCATTCGTTAACGTAACCGTCTTTTTCGCGGGTCAAATCTTCCTTGGTCAGGAACAAAAATTTCGGATTAGTCTTTTCAACGGTTTTGCGCCATTGGTCTAGCGTGATGCCATTGACCACTTCGGCGGGCAGTTTTTGGTCATAAAACGAATACAGCCACAATTCATCTTCGACCAAATCGACGCGCCGCCCTTTATGCTGGATCATGCCGACTTCTTCCAAGAGCTTTTGGTTGGCGACATAAAACGGCGCGTTGCTGTGGTATTCGTGGCTGACCAAAGCCGATTGGATAAAGAGCATACGTGCTGATTTGGCATCAACTCGCTCATAAGGAATTTTCCGACCCGCTTGCAAAGTGAGGCCATAGAGCATGGTGCGTTCGTAAACCGCCGAGCGTCCGGCCTTTTTCTCCCAATGCGGGTCGTAATGCGTGTGCTTGACCAAATGCCCCGCGCAGGCCTCTATCCATTCCGGTTCGATACGTGCCACGTTACGGGCATAGACTTTGCTGGTCTCGACTTGCTCCGCCGCCATAATCCATTTAGGTTTGAGCTTATGCAGGCCAGAGCCTGGGAAGATGAAAAATTTGAGGCCGCGTGCGCCCAGGTATTCGTGGGTTTCGTGGCGGAAACCGATGTTTGAGAGCAAGCCCGTTAATAAGGCGCGGTGGATGTTTTCGTAGCGGTCATTCGATAAAATATCCCGCACTTCAGATTTAATATCTTTAGGTTTAGGCGGCTTAACGGATTTTTCCTCATTCTTCACCAAGCGGGCAACGGGTTCGCTCACGCTCATGTTCAAATCGCCCTTCACCACCTGCAAAATCTGCGCGTGAATATCAAACCACTCGCGCATCCTGAGATAAGACAAAAAATTGTCCGAGCAATATTTCCGCAATTTGCTGTTGGACAGGTGCTTTTTCTGCGCCTCGTAAGTGTTCCACAAATTGAGCAGCGTCAAGAAATCCGATTCAGGATGACGGAAAGCCGCGTGTTTGGCTTCGGCCTGACCCATTTTTTCCGCTGGTTTATCACGTGGGTCTTGAACACTCAAAGCTGCGACGATAATCGCCACTTCGTGCAAACAACCTTCCTCATGCGCGGCAACCAACATCCGCGCCAATTTCGGATCGGTCGGGAATTTTGCTAACTGTTTACCCGTTTCGGTCAGTTGCCCCGCTTTATCGAGGGCGTTGACCTCGTGCAACATGGTTTTGCCGTCACGGATCATTTTGTCATCGGGCGGCTCGATAAAAGGAAAATCCTCAATATCACCCAATTTCAAGGCCAACATTTGCAAAATAACTGCCGACAAATTTGTCCGCAAAATTTCCGGTTCCGTGAATTCCGGTCTGGCTTCGTAATCTTGGCGCGAATACAAACGGATACAAATACCTTCTGCGACCCGTCCGCAACGTCCGGCTCGTTGGTTCGCGCTCGATTGCGAGATGCGTTCAATCGGCAAGCGTTGGATTTTGCTTTTGGGGCTGTAACGGCTGATGCGGGCGTGGCCTGTGTCGATTACGCCGCGTATTCCTGGCACGGTGAGCGACGTTTCGGCAACGTTGGTTGCCAAGACGATGCGGATTTTGCCGCCTTTGGGATTGAACACGCGCTCTTGCTCACTGACGCTGAGCTTGGAGTAGAGCGGCAAAATGTCGTATTGCGTGGGATGGTGTTTTTTTAAGGAATCGGTGGTTTCGCGGATTTCCCGCTCGCCGCTTAAAAAAATCAGAATATCGCCGCGCAAATCACGGGTCAGTTCATCGACCGCATCGAGAATCGCATTTTGAAGGTCATCGGTAGTCTCGTCGTTCGCCGCTTCTTCATCACCATCTTTGGGTTCGATCGGACGATAGCGGACATCCACCGGATAGGTTCGTCCCGACACTTCAATAATCGGCGCATTACCAAAGTGTTCTGAAAAGCGCTTGGTATCAATCGTCGCCGAGGTGATGATAAGTTTCAGATCAGGCCGTTTCGGCAACAGCCATTTCATATAACCGAGCAAAAAATCAATGTTCAGGCTGCGCTCGTGCGCCTCGTCAATAATGATGGTGTCGTATTGGTTTAAGTAAGGGTCATTTTGCGATTCCGCCAACAAAATCCCGTCGGTCATCAGTTTAACCAGCGATTCAGCATGGGTTTTGTCGTTAAAACGGATTTTATAACCCACCGATTTGCCCATCGGCTCGCCTAATTCCTCGGCAATCCGGTCTGCCACCGTCCGCGCCGCAATCCGGCGTGGTTGGGTATGGCCAATAAAACCCGCCGCGCCGCGCCCTATCGACAAACAAATTTTCGGCAATTGCGTGGTTTTGCCTGATCCGGTCTCACCGCACATCACTACCACTTGATGGTTTTTAATCAATTCGGCAATCTCGTCTTTTTTGCCAGTGACAGGCAAATCAGGGAAGTTCAGCGGCGGAATACTGGCAAGGCGTTTATTCCTGAACGCCACGGATTTATCAATCCGGCTGGCAAGATTCGCTAACGCACTATCTATAGGCTTACCTTTTTTGGCATCCTGACGCAAACGGTCTAACTGCCGTTTCAGCGCGTGACGGTCTTGGTTCAGACACAGTGGTAATTGGCGGGTGAGTTGTTGGAGCTGTTCGGTGGTGGACATTCAGAAATGGAAGGGTGTTGCTGTAAAGTGAAAAATGGATGATATTTGTGGAGTGAAACTTAATAATCCGCCAGACCAAATGCCCACCGCAATTCAGGAGAAGATTCTACGGTAAGGTGGCTTGCCTTGCGGAACTTTTCTTCCAACGCAGATTTAGATTCGGGATGGCGGCTCCAAAATTCTCTAATTAAATTGCTTAGATAATGACACGCATCTTTTTGTTATATAGCAGTAAGGCATTGAATGATATTTTATTGTGGCATGAGAACTTCCATCTCACCCCAACTCCAAACTCGTAACCCCATAACTCCGCGTCAAATCAATATCAGGTGCTTGCCGTGTGTACATCCGGGCGGTTTCAAATATCGGTTCCATAGCATAGCGGGTGACCAGAGCCATCGCATCCGCATTAGGCTCCGGGATGTCGATAAAAATGGGGCTATGTTCAGGAATGGTGTTTTGCAGGGCGTTGAACAGAACTTGCGCTTCGCTAGGGCTATCGGCGAATAAGGGGCCGATCCTGAACCCCGTGTGGCAAGCGCGGATCACCCCGTAACCAGACACGCGGCTTTGCCGGGTGATGGCCAAGGCCGTGCCGTGTTGTTGTTTTAGCCACCCTTGTAAAAAGCCGGGCCTTGGTTCTGGGAAAAAGGCGTTGTCATAGGCCAAGATGTCAGCAAACGGGATTTGTCCGGCAGGCACGATACCATGACCCGGCACCGGTTGATGTACCGACACGCCTTGATAGCGCACATGCCGATGGGCAATTTGGAAGCCGGATTTTTGGTAATTGCCTTGTTGGGCGATCACGCCGTCCAAACCGATATTGCGGCCTTGCAAATAGCCCATCGCGGTATGCCAGAGTTGGATACCAAAGCCCTGCCCCCGCCACTGCGGTTTGACGATATACAAGCCAATAAAGCCGTAACCGTCGCCATATTTGATCCCGGATATGCTGGCGATAGGCTCGCCGCCCAACAAACCGATGAAAAAACCGTGCGGGTCGGTCGGGTAAAAATAATCGGCATCGGCCAACCCAGGCCGCCAACTTTCTTGCTCCGCCCAACCCAACACTATATCCAGTTCGTTTCGGGCCATTTCCCGAATGATAAAATCAGCCATGCTCCACCCCGTAATTTACGTTACAACATCCCCAGCCGCCCAATATGCACCAATGGGCGCTGGGTCGGATTATAGTGGATATAACCGACAAACCCCATAAAATCCGCTTCCCCCTGAATTTGATGGGCAAAACTGTTTCCAATGAATAAAGCTCGCACCATAATAATAAATAGATAAAATAAAATATTTACAAGCTATCCTAAATGGGGATACTGAACCGTAGCACAAGCCATGGGCCTACTTGAAGCCCCATACATCAAAAATAAAGCAAAACCCTTATTATTCAAATAATTAATTAACAAATAAAAGGTTATAGAATGCGACCATTCGTTTTGGTATTGAATATGTTAGTTGGTGTTTCTTTATTGACGCCCGCCAACAACGTTTCCGCAGCTTACGGAAGCATCAAGGACAGTAAAAGCCACTACCACGGAAAAAACAACGGGAAAACGACCAAGAAAATCAGGTTGCAGGATCCTGGTGATGTTTGGGAGCGCATCCGTTTAGGTATGCAAATTCCCCGTCCTAACCTGGCACAAGAATTCCCCGAACGCCTACCCATTCTGGAAAACGGCAAGCCATTAAATGCCCGCCTTACCCCTTCAGCTATCCAGGCACGGTTTCACAAACAGCCGGGGGAAATCATGAAATTGGACAAGATTAATGCCCTGATCAGTGCCGCAGCCACGCATAAGCCTGTCCCAACGCTTTCCGAAGATGATAATCCAGGCCGAATATCCATACAAAAAATCAATGTCCCCGGCAATACTATGGCCGGGCAAACACGTTACCGGACGACAATCGGTTTTCATTCGGAGCTGCGAAAACAACGCCCCAAAGCCCCTTTAGTCCCTATCATAAGCAGCCTTTCCGCTAACAAAGAGTTTACTTTTGCAAAACCAATCATGGGCAATCCGCTTTGCCTTAAACCTAAAGGGCAAAACCAAGATGATGCGGAGCCAGGGTTGCAACTGGCTGATAAATGCCCGGCAGAAAACAAATACCAACGCGTCAATAAACAGATACTTTGGTATGCCCAGCGGCCCGATTATCTGCGTCAGGTGGCCGAACGTTCCCGGCCTTACCTCTATCACATCGTCGAAAAATTAAGCAAGAACAAGCTGCCTTTGGAGTTGGCTTTACTACCTATCGTTGAAAGTGCATACCAGCCTACCGCACTATCGCCCAAAAATGCTGCCGGGCTTTGGCAATTTATCCCCAGTACCGGGAATGATTTTGATTTGGAGCAAAATGATGACTATGATGAAAGGCTTGACATCATGGCTTCCACGCAGGCCGCCGTACGCTTTCTGTCCGGACTGAAACAGCATTTCAATGGTGATTGGTTGCTCACCCTGGCCGCCTATAATTGTGGGCAAGGCGCAGTGGATGCCGCCATTAGCCGCAATATATCCGATGGCCTGCCCACCGATTTTTGGTCTTTACCCCTGCCTGAAGAAACCCAGGATTATGTCCCGCGCTTGCTGGCTTTATCGAGTATCTTTGCCAACCCTGGCAATTACCATTTGAAACTTCCCGCAGTGAGCAATGAACCCTATTTTGTTAAAGTCAAAATTGAGCATCATAACGACATCAAGCTGCTGGCAGGTAAAAATCTCTCCACCGTCGCCCAGCTTGCCAACCTAAGCATCGAGAAATTCAGCCTTCTTAACCCTGGCTTTAAAAGTGCCAGCTTGCCTACCACAGAGCCCTTAACCTTTCTTATGCCGGCGGCGAATGCTAACCAACTGCACCAAGGCTTAGCGGCACTGACGCGGATTACAACGGAAATACAGAAGAAGGAATTGCCATCTGAGGTTTTCTCAGCTTGGCTGGCAACCCCCACATTACCAAAATTCCCTACCCCGTTTTTATCCCTTGACATGGATACTAACCAAACCGCACCACGCAAAGCGAATAACAATCCGGTCAATATCTTATAGTGATTACACTCAATCATTGGGTGTTTAATTCCGTAGGCTGAAATCCCTTTCAGCCTATATTTTCCAGCAAGCAAGACCTGTTAGTCGTCAAAATTCGGGCCGTTATGGCAATCAAAACAAGTCACTTTCTGTCCGGCGGTGTAGTTCTTGGTACCAAATTCAGTGACAAACACCCTATTTGCTGCGGCTTTGGCTAAGGGTGAACCTTTCAAGTCCAGACCATGGCAAGACTGGCAGGACTTGGCATTGTGTTCATAAAAATCACCATGCCCACCATTCGCCCATTCCTTATCATTGACATTGTGCATGCCATGCGGCCCATTTAAGGTCAATGCCAAACTGCCGTTTTTATGGCAAGTTGTACATTCCATAATCGTGCCGGTATGGCCTTGTGCCTTAATCGCCGCGACATTGTCGTTGGGATGCTTGGCATCACCGGGCCAGATTGCATGGGTGCTGTTGTGGCAATTTTCGCATAAGACTCCGCCATGCCCTTTGCTGAAGCGATACAGGGTGTTGGCTTGTTCGGCAAAACGTTTGTTGGTTGCGAGCCGTGGCGATGCGGAACGGTCAACGATATCAAAGGCAAAATGTTCGCGCAGGCCATCCCCAGAAGTGCTGGCCGTTACCGGCAAATGGTTGGTTTCATCTCCTGTGTGGCAAGATTGGCAGCGTGGCAGGTCGACCCAAGGACGGCGTTTGCCACCGTCATTTTTACCATCCAAAGAGCCGCCCGTTTTAAGCGGATAATGCCCGCCCGTGGCCTGCATGTTGCCATGGCAGTTTTGGCAAGTGACATTTTCGGTCATCGCCCCGCGTAAACAACGCGTCTCACTGCCAGGATGGCATTGGTAACAACTTTGCTTGGCAGGGTTGGGGATTTTTCCACCGACCAGAACAGGTTTGTCGGGAAGTTTTACGCTATTCAACACCATTTTATTAGCATGGTTATCGTGCATCACCGCAGACATGGTCTTATGCAGCTTCTGCACTTCACTAGGCCCTGATCCGGTTAAATCCAGTGCCGGGGAATAATGGCAGGAAGCGCATAACACGGGCTTGGCGGCTTCCAATGCCGTTGTAAATTTGGCATCGTGCAGTTTTAAGACATTTTCCCGATATTGGACGCTAGGATCCGGATTGAGTGACCAAGCTATTTTCGGAAATTTGACCGGATCGGCGGCGCTGGCATTGGTGGCATGGCAATTTTTACAGGTAGTTTCATCGGAGACCGGCAAGACAATGCTGGTTGAAGCACCCGCCAGCGCCTTATGGGTAGCGGAATTGCTGGCCTGGATTTTTAACAGGGGATAAAAGTTTTTATTGCCGTTATCATCAATCGGCAAAATTGGGATGCCAGGGGCTTTAAAAACACTTGTTTCATTGACCCAAGAGAAAGATTTGTCGGCGCTGGTTTTGGCATCTTTAGGCATGGTCAAACCAAAAATACCCACGCCGTCCGCTAACTTTAGCCCGTAAGCTTGTTGATAAGACCAAAAATTGGTTTTTGGGTTGCCATATTTGTCCTTCCATGAGCTGTTAATTGAACCTAAGCGATCAGCTGTGGGGGCATAAGTCAGTTCCACCCCATTAGCGGGCGATAACACCGAAGGGCGGCCTTGCGTATCAATGCCAATCACTTGCGCCTGCACGACATTAAACGGCGGCAAAATAGTAAATGTTGAAAAATCATCATCGACGCAATGCATGCCCAAATCGTTTACCGCAAAGACTTTATATTCCTGTATCGGGGCGCTTTTCACATGGTGACTGAGCAACAGCATAAAAATCAGCAAAATAGCTGATTGGAGTTTTGATTTGACCATAAATAAAGTTCCCCTACACAATGTTTAATTTGGGCATGGCTACATGCAAATTTTATTAGTTTATTAACATTTTCTAATAATTGTTATGATAGCCTTATATCCCATAATTAATCTATGGTTAATTGTTAAATTTACGGATTTGATCGCATTTTTTCAGGGCTCCTGCCGGTGTCAATACATCGTGAAAATCAGTTGACCTTATAAAACAATAGCCAACCTGAATCCCACCAAAGGCTTGGATGATAAGTATTAGCGGTTCCCAGTTGTTAAGTCATTTGTAACGAGCCGTTAATAAAAAAGCCTTTCAGGCTTTAACAACCTGAAAGGCTTAATATTTTAGAAGTTACGCATTGACAGCCAAGTTATAATATGAATTTTAAAATTCCCCAAGCAGCCGCCACCGGAAGGCCAAACCATGATCAGGACAATCACCCGCCCCAGCACCGCCCGTTGCACCTTGCCGATGTACATCAGCTTCCTGCTGGGCGAACCCAAATACGGCAGTTGCCGCCGTCTGGGTGAGGTGATGGAGATTTCCCACGATAGCGCAACCCGCTTCCTGCAACGGGAACGCTACGAGGGCAAGGATTTGTACAACGAATCCGCGCCGCTCCTGATCCTGAAAGGCGGCACGTTGAGCGTCGACGACAGCGTGCTGGACAAGCCGTATAGCCAATACCTGGCTTTCGTCGGCTACTTCTAGTCCGGCAAGCACAAGCGTTCCGTGAAGGGCATCAGCCTGGTCACGCTGTATTACACCGACACCAACGGGCAGCACCTGCCCGTCAACTTCCGCGTCTATGATTTATGCCCCAGAGGGTACAAATCGGAAGGCAAGACCAAAAACGACTACTTCCGCGACATGCTGGAAGAAGTCCTGGCCTGGGGGCTGGAGCCCGCTTTCGTGACCGGCGACAGCTGGTACAGCGGTGCGGACAACCTGAAGCGGGTGAAAAACCACCAGCGGGGTGGGCTGTTCGCCATCGAAAGCAACCGCACCGTGTCCGTGGACAAAGGCCAGTGGACGCAGGTGCAAAAGCTCGACATCCCCGATGACGGCCTGCTGGTCTGGCTCAAGGACTTCGGCAACGTGAAACTGTTCCGGACCTGGCTGAAAGACCAGCCACGCCATTATGCGGTTTTCTTGCCCGATGACGACCAGCTCGCCGCCGTCGGCCGGAAAACCTTCACCGAACAGCACGACAAGCACTGGCATATTGAGCAGTACCACCGCGCCATAAAGCAGGTCTGCAACATCGAACATTTCCAGGTGCGCAGCAAGAACGCCATCCGAAACCACCTGTTCGCCGCCCTATGCGGCTATGTCCAACTCCAGAAACTCAGTGCCATGTCCTTGATAGATAACTGTTATAGCGTCCAGCGTAACCTGTTCAACGGGGTCATTGCAGGGTTCATTGGTCGACTAATGCCTACCATGAGCCACTTGAACCCAGATTTTCAGGCTGTCGTCAATGCGTAACTTCTATATTTATAAGACAAGCAATAATTCAATTACCTGCGTTGGACTACCGGGTTGCAGCATCATTGCCTACGGGGCCGGACGGACACCTTGTGCTTCCAGTTGTTTTTGGGATTACGGCTTAAATGTCAACCAACGCCCTTAGCACGTCAACACGGCTAATTACGCCAACGAACTCACCCTCTTCAAATACCGGAAAGCTTCTGACCGAAGATTTATCTAATTTTTCAGCCAGATCTACGATACTGGATTTGGCATCGACACTGATGGTTTCAGTGCTCATGTATTCGCCCACTTTGCCCGACATGCCCTGGTTGTAAACACTTTCCAAAAAAACCCTCATGCCATCTTTTTCAGAAAACATACCGACCAATTGGCCTTTGGAATCAATGACCGGAGCGGAAGTCACTTTATGGTCCAGTAATTTTTTGATGGCATCAATCACATTGGTGTCTTTAGTCAACGTGACCAATCTTTTAGTCATAAAATCTGATACAGTTATTTTTGCCAGCATAATAAATTCCTCATTGTTTTTATTAGTTGCTTTATTAAATATCCTCCCTGATTAAATTTAGCTGCTTCTGCTTATTTCTTTTGGAACCCATGCCAACACATAAGTCCCAACGCGAAATTTCTAATTCTTCCGATATTATTTTTAGTTTTTATTTACGGTGCCAAACACAACAGCTGCCGTCACAGCAAGAATACACCCACCAGACCAAGTTCCGCAAATGGTGCGATGTTATCCATACAATCACTTCCGTCGCCAGATAATAACCCTCTAAACCCTCAATGCCGTTTTCAATGATTTCTTACAGAGAATCGGCTTTAGAACGCCCTGTTTGCATCACTAAAAAGCCAAGCCGTCGTTCTATTTCTGGGTTTAATTTGGATGGACATGGTAAAAAGTCTTAGATTTGGCAAGTAACCATCCCGTTAATTTGTAGGTTGGGGTGAGGAACGAACCCCAACATTGTAAGTAATTTGACATAAGTTAAAGGGTATAAAATATAAGCTTTTTGAGCCACCGCCCCCATGCCACGTTTAAAATTTGTCCGGCCACTCAGCGACACAGACAAGCAAGAGTTGGATGCGCTTTACAAGACCCACCCAAACTTTAAGGTGCGAAGACGCGCCCACGCCTTGTTGCTGAGCGGCAGCGGGCATACGATAAACCAGCTACAAGCCATTTTCCAGGTTGACCGTGACCCTATCAGCCAGTGGATCAACCGCTTCAACGCGCAAGGTGTCGGCGGGCTTGGGGATTTACCGCGCTCCGGGCGTCCACCGATTTACACGCCCGAAGAAATCGCACTGTTCCGGGCCCAATTGGACGAAGAACCGCGCCAAATCAAGCAGGCCCAAGCCCTTCTGGAGGCCCGGACCCGGAAAAAGTCGGCGACCGGGACGTTAAGGCGCATTTTAAAAAAACCGGTTATTCATGGCGGCGGTGCAGGCGCTCCGTAAAAAGCAGGCGTTGTGCCGAGGGCTTTGCCAAGGCCAAGGACATCCAAACCGCCCCCTGAAAAATGGGACGATGAAGACAAAATCAGCCTGTTCTATTTTGACGAATCCGGCTTCAGCACCGCGTCCTCCGTGCCTTACGCCTGGCAACCCAAAGGCCGGACGTTGGAAATCCCCTGTTTCCATAGCCAGCGCCTCAATGTCCTGGGGTTTGTTTCCCGGGACAGCCGGTCTTTTTTTCCCACCGTTGAAGGGGAGCGTCAAAACTGAACAGGTGGCCGGGGGCCTTCGACCTGTTTGCCGCCACACTATGGCGACGGCTACGCCGTCCATAAAAAAACCGTGCGTCGTCATTATTGACAACGCTTCCATGCACACCAGCCGCGCCTTTTTGGCACGCCGCGACGACTGGATGGCGCAAGGGTGTCGTGTTGCATTATCTGCCGCCCTATAGCCCTGAGCTTAACCTGATCGAAATCGTCTGGCGCAAGATCAAGTATGAATGGCTGCCCCTATCGTGCTATGCCAGTTACGGGACATTGAAACAGGCCGTATTGGACATCCTTTCAAAATTCGGCGATGAATACCGGGTTACTTTTGTGTAATTACTTAGGCAATCAAATATTGTTGGTTCCTTACGTCACCCCAACCTAGAGGCTGTATGCAGCGATAGCGGAGTTGGAAATAATAAAAGCCCGATAACGTTACTTATGAAGCCGTAGGGTGGGCAAGGCTTTTCTGCCCACCATTGTCGGCATAATCGGTGGGCAAAAAAGCACTGCCCACCCTACCTGGCTTTATGTCAAGCCGCCCAATTAAGCATCTAAACCCAGTTGCTTTTTAATATGCTTTACCAGCAAATCATCAATTTCATTATGGCGAGGAACAGGCTGTTTTTTACCATTCTTCAAATTAACGTAAATATCGTGCCTGCCGCCATTGCGATGCAATACGCAATCGTGTTGCTGCAACCAACGAATAAATTCGCTACGCTTCACACACGATTTCCTTTATTTGATATTGCGGCGGTAAATCATCAAATACCATCATTTGGTAAGCATCCATAATATTGGCTTCCAGTTCCTCTAAGGTTTCACCCTGCGTCATAATCTCAGGGTGTTCCATGAGCTTTCCCAACCAAAACTGGTCTGATTTCCAGTAGATCAAGTGGAATTTATTAGACATAATTGCTACCTCATTTGATTTTGAAAATGTATTTCAATCGGTATTTGCGTCATTCATTGTTTCCCACCCTACCTGACTTGTTGAATTTGGAAAACTCCGTAATCCGCTTTGCTCCTTACGGGCTACCTTGCTACAAGCCTTTAAATTTAAGAAAACTCAATTCTTTAGATTCTATTTGCCCGTTGTAACTAGAATAATAGGATTGATAGAACTTAAAATTATTGCGATTGTTGGTACGACATTTAGATTCTATTATTTTGATAATCTCTAATTTATCTTGCTCTGACGTGTTGATTCCAAAAATAATGCCTTCTAAATCGTTGAAGTCGTATTTCAATTTGCGTTCTGATGAATCTAGATCACTGGTCATACCAGTAAGGATTAATCTATATTCTTTTTCATAATCCCAATCTTGGTTTTTTACTGTGATTGAATTAATAAATTTAACCCAATATTGGTTTCTCCATTCAGATACATTATCAAAAACATCGTCGTGGCAGGAGCTTATCTGCCCATTTTCAGAAACATACCAATTGGCATTCAGAACGGGAATTGGCAATTGGAATGACCTAAAAAAGTCAATTTCAGGATGTTTTTTATCGTATTGTAAGTAATTTGACATAAGTTTTATGGTATAAAATATAAGCTTTTTGAGCCACCACCACCATGCCACGTTTAAAATTTGTCCGGCCACTCAGCGACACAGACAAGCAAGAGTTGGATGCGCTTTACAAGACCCACCCAAACTTTAAGGTGCGAAGACGCGCCCACGCCTTGTTGGCTGAGCGGCAGCGGCATTACGATAACAGCTCAGTCAGTGATGCCATCAGCATGTCAACCGCTTAGGCAAGTTCGCGCTGTTACCGCCCGTCCATTTACCAGACACTGTGGACAGTTCAGAACCCGCGATCAGCAGCCAAGTCTGACGACCGAGTCGCGACGACTTGGGGCAGTTTACGTTACATGCGCGTGAGCGTCCGAACAGCAGTTGCCAGCTTGCCAAGCAAGGCATAAACCGTCTGAACTATGTGCCGTGAGACATCAGCCGCCATTTTGCGACATCGGTTCAGACACGTCTCCGATGCCTTACGGCCTGGCAACCCAAAGGGCCGGATGTTGAATCCCTGTTTCCATAGCAGCGCCTCAATGTCCTGGGGTTTGTTTCCCGCGGACAAGCCAGGTCTTTTTTCGCACACCGTGAAGGAGCGTCAAAGACCTGACAAGCGTGGCCAGGGCCTTCGACCTGTTGCCGCGACCACTATGGCGACGGCTACGCGGTCCATAAAGAAACCGTGTCCACAGTCCCGCTCATTAAATTGAGCAACTGTCTTACCACTCGTACAACCTAAGGCAAGCCTTATTTGGCAACGACCGCCGTACAGAAACTGGATGCTCGCAACAAGTGTGATTGGCATAGCTCTAGACCTGTCCCCTATTAGCCCTGGAGCTACAATATCACCTACACTCGCACACTACGGGAGCACACAGCATATCAAGTAAACCTCGCAAGCGACTGGACCCACCCTAATCCGTATAGCGCAAAACCGTCATGCCACGCTCTCATCCGCGGCACCACTATGACACCCCAGGCCCGACCACCGAGGTGGATCGACGAGGCGCCAAGTTCAGCGAGCGCGCTGGAGGCCGACGGACATCACAGCGGTGTAACGCACACGGGCTACCGCTCCGTGTTGGCAGTCGCGGGTGTCAAGCAGCGCCTTGAAAAGCCAGCTATTGAGGGCTTCACCAACACGGTCCAACCGGGCTCGACAAATTCCGATGTCCGACGGAAAAATCACCTGTTGACGAATCCGGCTTCAGCACCACGTCCTCCGTGCCTTACGCCTGGCAACCCCAAAGGCCAGACGTTGGAAATCCCCTGTTTCCATAGCCAGCGCCTCAATGTCCTGGGGTTTGTTTCCCGGGACAGCCGGTCTTTTTTTCCACACCGTTGAAGGGAGCGTCAAAACTGAACAGGTGGCCGGGGCCTTCGACCTGTTTGCCGCACACTATGGCGACGGCTACGCCGTCCATAAAAAACCGTGCGTCGTCATTATTGACAACGCTTCCATGCACACCAGCCGCGCCTTTTTGGCACGCCGCGACGACTGGATGGCGCAAGGTGTCGTGTTGCATTATCTGCCGCCCTATAGCCCTGAGCTTAACCTGATCGAAATCGTCTGGCGCAAGATCAAGTATGAATGGCTGCCCCTATCGTGCTATGCCAGTTACGGGACATTGAAACAGGCCGTATTGGACATCCTTTCAAAATTCGGCGATGAATACCGGGTTACTTTTGTGTAATTACTTATTTTATAAAATAAATTATCATGGCAATGCGTGGTTGGTTTCGTTTCCCTTCCATCCCAATTTAAAGTTTGTGAAAGCCTGATAAAAAACTTTTCATCAATTGAGTTTATTTTAAATTTCAAACAAACTCCCTTGTGTTTATCTGCATAATGAGACCACATTGAAGGATTATGGTCATTCTCCATAAAACAAGCGACATACCAATTTGGATAAGTGAGCTTTTCTAGTTCTTTAACATATGCTTTCGGAAACCAAGAAAAAAATTGCATTTCATTGTTTTTTATATTGTCATGATTGAATTGAGTTATAAGACCGATCTCCCCAAGTATCATCCCCGAAAAAGTGAAAAATTTCTCTGCCCAATCCTCTGCATTTGAATGATTTTCCTCAATGATATTTATCTGTGATAAGCCATCCAGATTAATCGCTTCTAACTCATATCCATTCAAAACATTTTTTATGCCGGCATATTTTTCATAAGCAGAAAAAATCGCATTAAGCGCATGTAAATGTAAACTTTGCAAATAAATAGACAGTTCATTTTTTCGTATAGGTTTTATCCGAGAAGCCAAAAATTTTGGAAAATCTGCAATTTCCTGACTAGAGAAAAAAAGGTTGCAGATTTCTTTATATATATCGATCTGATTTGAGTTTTCAAAACATTCTTTAGTTTTGAAAATATTAATTTTAGACTCGCTGAGCTGAAATTTTTGATCCTTAGAAGAATTCGAGATAAGAAAAAGGACAAAAAAATCATCTAAACATAACAAATAATGTTTCAGAAGATTTGCCCATACAACTTGATCGCCACACCAGATCATATCTTTAAACCCTTCCATAGGATCGTTGAGTTGATCTGGAGATGCAAAATATATTTCTTGGTTCTCTAGCTCTTTGAATTTAAATAAAGAATTAATTGTTCGAAATCTATATAAATGCTTCATCTTAGAAATATCGCGGGTTGAGCCAAGCGGTGTGTGCATCGCATACCCTAAAATTTAAGCTAATTTCTCCTGCACCCAACCCAAAACCCCACCCAAAGCCGCACTCAAGCCACTAGGATCATTCCCGCCAGCCATTGCCATATCCGGCCTGCCGCCGCCTTTGCCGCCAACTTGTTGGGCGACAAAATTGACTAAATCGCCTGCTTTCACTTGCCCCATCCGGTCTTTACTCACACCTGCAACCAAGCTGACTTTGTCGCCTTCGACGACTGCCAACACCACCACCGCGCTGCCAAGTTTGTTTTTCAATTGGTCGGCGAGGTCGCGTAGGGCTTTGGCTTCTATGCCTTCGAGTTTGACCGCCAAAACTTTCGTGCCAGCGACTTCGACGGCTTGATTGACTAGATCATCACCTTGCGAGCTTGCGAGCTTGGCGTTGAGGCGTTCGAGTTGTTTTTCCAAGTCACGGCTTTTTGCCAGTAACTGTTCGACTTTTTCTGCGGCTTTGTCGGGTGCGCTTTTCAGCAATCCGGCGATGGTGTTCAGCACCTGTTCGCGCTCACCTAGCCATGCCATGCAACCCGCGCCAGTGACGGCTTCGATACGGCGCACACCTGCGGCTACGCCCGTCTCGCTGATGATTTTAAAGCAGCCGATGTCGCCTGCGCGTTCAACGTGCGTACCGCCGCAGAGTTCGGTAGAGAATGCGCCGATTTTTAATACCCGCACTTCATCGCCGTATTTTTCGCCGAACAAAGCCATTGCGCCTGCTTTGACCGCGTCGTCTTTTGCCATAATTTCGGCGGAAACGGGCTGGTTCAAGCGGATTTGTTCGTTGACCAGTTTTTCTAAAACGCTGATTTGTTCCGGTGTGACGGGTTCAAAATGTGAAAAGTCGAAACGCAGACGTTCAGGATTGACCAGCGAGCCTTTTTGCGCAACGTGGTCGCCCAAGGTTTGGCGCAAGGCGGCGTGTAATAAATGGGTGGCGGAATGGTTCAGTTCGGTGGCTTTGCGCTCTTCGGCACTGACTTTGGCATTGCACAAATCCCCGACTTTCAACTCGCCGGAAACGACTTTGCCTTTGTGCAGGAACAACGTGCCGCCTTGTTTTTGGGTGTCGGCTACCGCAAACACGCCCCCGTCGGTTTTGAGTTCGCCACAGTCACCGACTTGTCCGCCGGATTCGCCGTAGAATGGGGTCTTGTCCAAGACCACCACGCCTTCGTCGCCTTCATCCAAGGTATCAACGGGCTGGCCTAGTTTAAACAAACCGACAATATGCACTTCGTCATCCAAGTTGTCGTAGCCTGTGAATTCGGTTTGGCTGTCGAGTTTGATGTCTTGGTCGTAATCCGCCCCGAAACTGCTGGCGGAACGGGCGCGGTCGCGTTGTGCCGCCATTTCTTTATCAAAGCCGTCATAATCGACGCTCAAATTGTGTTCACGGGCAAAATCGGCAGTCAAATCGACGGGAAAACCGTAAGTGTCGTACAGTTGGAACACGGTTTCGCCGGGAATGATCGTGCCTTCCAACTTGGCGACACAGGCTTCGAGGATTTTCATACCCTGCCCTAAGGTTTCCGCAAAGCGTTCTTCTTCTTTTTTCAGAATGCGCTCGACTTGCTCTTGTGCAGCGGCAAGTTCAGGATACGCCGCGCCCATTTCTGCAACTAAAGGCGCGACCAGTTTGTAGAAGAAAATATCGAGAATGCCTAAACGGTAGCCATGACGGATGGCGCGACGAATAATGCGGCGCAAGACATAGCCACGACCTTCGTTGGATGGCATCACACCATCGGCAACCAAAAACGCGCAAGAGCGGATATGGTCGGCGATGACGCGCAAGGAGCTGTTGGTCAAATCATCGGTTTTCGCCAACACTGCGGCGGCAGTCAGCAACTTTTGGAACAAGTCGATTTCGTAATTGCTATGCACACCTTGGGCGACGGCGGCGAGGCGTTCCAAGCCCATGCCTGTATCTACTGAAGGTTTTGGCAGAGGTGTCATCGTACCATCGGCGGAACGGTCATACTGCATGAACACCAAGTTCCAAATTTCGATATAGCGGTCGCCGTCTTCATCTGGACTGCCTGGCGGGCCGCCGCTTATATGTTCGCCGTGGTCGTAGAAAATTTCGGTACATGGGCCGCAGGGGCCGACATCGCCCATAGACCAGAAATTGTCTTTCGTGGCGATACGTGAGAAGCGGTTCGGGTCAACGCCGATTTCATTCAACCATATCGCTTCGGCTTCGTGGTCTTCCGCGTATACCGTGACCCACAGTTTTTCGGCGGGGATTTCCATTGCTTTGGTCAGAAATTCCCACGCATATTCAATGGCTTCTTTTTTGAAATAATCACCAAAACTGAAATTGCCGAGCATTTCAAAAAACGTGTGGTGCCTCGCGGTGTAGCCGACGTTTTCCAAATCATTATGTTTGCCGCCTGCGCGTACGCAACGTTGGCTAGTCGCGGCAGTGGTGAAGGGTTTGTGTTCACGGCCTAAAAATACGTCCTTAAACTGCACCATACCTGCGTTGGTGAACAGCAAAGTCGGGTCATTGCCTGGCACTAGCGAGCTGGATGGCTGAATGCTGTGTCCACGTTGACGGAAAAAGTCCAGGAAGGCGGCGCGTAAAGCAGCGCTAGTCATTTTTTTCATGATAGTAGTGTGGTCTAAAACTTAGGGAAACGGATGGCTAAATGGGTGAACAACGCGCTGACCATATCGGCTGGGAAACCGCGTTGCATTAAAAATCGGCTACGTTTTGCCCATTCTTGGCGGCTTAACCGCCGATCATGGGTGTATTTTTTATGGTATACCTGCTCCAGCACGTCTAGCCAACTGTCGGCAACACTGTGCAGGAGCGGTTGGATGGTGTCGATTTGGACACCGTTCTGGCTGAGTTCGTACTGCACGGCAATCGGCCCATAACCTTTTTGGATGCGTTGCCGTGCGTAGCTCTCGGCGTAACGGGCATCATCTTGCCAGCCTTTGTCGGTCAATTCATCCAGCACGGGCAGAACATCGCTCTTTTGGAAACCTTTCAGCGAACATTTGTTGAGCAATTCTTTGCGGCTGTATTCGCGCCTAGCCAGCAACCGTAAGCAATACGCTTTGATGGTTTTGGTGGTTTCCTCTGCCGGCATTGTTACTCGTCGTCAACAAACGGCTCTTCGGCCAGCTCTTCTTCAAGCACTGGAATCGGTTTGGAAAACGCTTCCGCACGGATTTTTTGTTCGATTTCCAAGGCTTTTTCAGGGTGTTCTTTCAGGTATTGTTTGGCATTGTCTTTGCCTTGACCGATTTTTTCATTGCCGTAAGCGTACCAAGAACCGGATTTTTGGATGAAGCCGTATTTCACGCCCAAATCCACCAATTCGCCAACAAAGGAAATGCCTTCGCCGTATAAAATTTCAAACTCCGCTTCTTTAAACGGTGGCGAAACTTTATTTTTGACGACTTTCACACGGGTTTCGTTACCGATAATGTCATCGCCTTTTTTAATCGAACCGATGCGGCGGATGTCCAAACGGACGGAAGCGTAAAACTTTAACGCATTACCGCCAGTGGTGGTTTCTGGGCTACCAAACATCACGCCGATTTTCATACGGATTTGGTTGATGAAAATCACCAATGTGTTGGCGCGTTTGATATTGGCGGTGAGTTTACGCAAGGCTTGCGACATCAAGCGAGCTTGCAAACCCATGTGCGAATCGCCCATATCGCCTTCGATTTCAGCTTTTGGGGTCAAGGCCGCAACCGAGTCGATGACGACAATGTCCACCGCGCCGGAGCGCACCAGCATATCGGTGATTTCTAAAGCTTGTTCGCCTGTGTCAGGCTGGGAAACCAGCAAATCATCAACGTTAACGCCAAGCTTTTCGGCATAACCCGGGTCTAGCGCGTGTTCGGCATCGACAAACGCCGCTGTGCCGCCGAGTTTTTGGATTTCCGCAATCACTTGCAGGGTCAGCGTGGTTTTACCGGAAGATTCCGGGCCGTAAATTTCCACCACCCGACCGCGTGGCAAACCACCGCAGCCTAGGGCGATGTCCAATCCCAATGAGCCCGTAGAAACCACTTCTATATCACGTGAAGCCGCGACATCGCCCATGCGCATGACCGAACCTTTACCAAATTGTTTTTCAATTTGCATCAAAGCCGCGCCGAGTGCTTTCTTTTTGTTCTCATCCATTATTAATGCCCTTATGTGTGCGTTAGACCCGCAAGAAACGGGGAGTGTGACTAAAGAAATACCGCAAAATCAAAGCCGTTTATTATTACATAGCGATAGGGCTTCGGGTAGTGCTGATTTGCGCTAACTAGCCTGCTTGGCGGACACCATTACGCCTGTACAATCGCAATCAATATCAGTAGATTTAAGCCATTTGCATAGCGAGGAAATACCATGACCCCACAAACCATTGCCATTATCGGCGAGGTGTTGTTTGACCAATTCCCGGACGGGCAACAAATTTTGGGCGGCGCACCGTTTAACGTCGCTTGGCATTTGCAGGCCTTTGGCCAACAGCCTTGTTTTATCAGCCGAGTGGGCGCTGATGAATTGGGCGATAAAATCCGCACTGGGATGATGGCTTGGGGTATGGGCACCGAGAATTTGCAAACCGATTGGGAACACCCGACAGGCGTGGTGCAAATCACGGTCAACGATGGCGAACCCGCCTACCAGATTCTCGACCATCAGGCTTACGATTACCTTGCCGAACCGGGTCAAGCCGCTGGGTCAACGGGTGTCATTTATCATGGGACGCTGGCGTTGCGGAATCCAACCTCGACGCAAACCTTGCGCAAATTGCTGGCACAGCATTCTGGGAGAGTGTTTGTCGATGTCAATTTACGCGCACCATGGTGGCAAGCCAAAACCGTTACAGAATGGCTACAAACTGCCGATTGGGTCAAACTCAATGACGATGAATTGCGCCAACTTGCCGAAACCAAAGCTACGCTAAAAGAGACTTTGCAAGGTTTTTTGGATACGTATCAATTAACGGGGTTGATTGTCACGCGGGGTGAATTGGGCGCGGTGGCGTTGACGGATAACGGTGAATATGTGGAAGTCACCCCCAACGCGCTTGCCGAGGTGGTTGATACCGTCGGTGCGGGCGATGCTTTTGCCAGCGTCTTATTATTGGGTTTACAGCATCATTGGCCTTTGACCTTGACCTTACGCAGGGCGCAAGATTTTGCCTCGGCACTGGTGACACAAAAAGGCGCGACCGTGCAGGATATGGATTTTTATTTGCCGTTTATTGCGCAATGGCAGTTATAAGCAAACTACCATTGCAGTGTTGCCAACGCATTTCTGACTTGCGCGAGTTGACCTGCGATTTCTGCATCACCGTAAGGTATCGCGGCAAATTTCCCCCATACAGGCGCGGGCCAGGCCCTATCGGTTTGATAACGGACAATATGGTGGATATGCAACTGCGGGACCAGATTACCGATAGCGGCGATATTCATTTTGTCGGCTTGATAAAGCACCGCCAATTGTTCAGCCAAATAGCTCGATTCTTCCATGAATACCTGTTGCTGCGCTTTGCCTAGCTCGTAAAGCTCGCGCAAACCGTCCACTTGCGGTACGAGGATGAACCAAGGGTATTGGCTATCGTTCATCAGCAACAATTGGCAAAGTTCAAAACGGCCTACAGGGATACAGTCTGCCTGTAGGCGTGGGTGGAGTTGGAAGGAGGGTGTCATAGGTGTTTGAATTGATGGATTTGTCCACGAAAGACACGAAAAGCACGAAAAGCACGAAAAATTTACTTCATTAAGTTAACTGTTCTTTCAATTGCCTTGCTATTCTGAAAATAGCCATATTTTCGTGTCTTTCGTGCTTTTCGTGGACAATAAATCATTAAATTTTCTAGTTTAACGAGGGCTTACAACTGCTTAAACACCTCAGCCGCTTTGCTGATAGTCGCATCCAAATCCGCGTCACTATGCGCCATCGACACAAACCCCGCTTCAAACGCCGACGGGGCCAGATACACGCCTTGTTCCAACATGGCGTGGAAAAAGTGCTTAAACCGTTCCTGGTTGCATTGCATGACTTCGGCAAAAGTGGCGATTTGGTCGGCGGCGCTGAAAAACAGGCCGAACATGCCGCCGACGCTGTTGGTGGTGAAAGGGATTCCGGCGTGTTGGGCGGCGGTTTCCAGCCCCGCCGTCAGGCGTTCCGTCTTTGCCGTCAAGGTTTCATAAAAACCGGGTTGGCTGATCAGTTCCAACGTTTTCAAGCCAGCCGCCATCGCCACCGGATTGCCGGACAAAGTCCCCGCCTGATACACCGGCCCCAAAGGCGCGAGCCGTTCCATAATTTCCCGTTTGCCGCCAAACGCACCGACCGGCATACCGCCGCCGATGACTTTGCCTAGCGTGGTCAGGTCGGGCGTGATGTTGTAATAGCCTTGCGCCCCTTGCAGGCCAACCCGGAAGCCGGTCATCACTTCATCAAAAATCAATACGCTTTGGTAATCGTCACAAACTTGCCGTAAAGTCTCCAAAAAGCCAGATGCGGGCGGGATGCAGTTCATATTCCCCGCCACGGGTTCGACGATGATGCAGGCGATGTCTGCACCGCATTCGGCAAACAGTTTTTCCACCGCCTCGCTATCATTGTAAGGTAAGGTCAAGGTATGTGCCGCCACCGACGCGGGCACACCAGGGGAACTGGGCACGCCAAAGGTCAACGCGCCGGAACCGGCTTTGACCAACAGACTATCGGCATGGCCATGGTAACAGCCTGCAAATTTGACAATTTTGTCGCGCCCCGTGTAGCCCCGCGCCAAGCGGATTGCGCTCATGGTCGCTTCCGTGCCGGAACTGACCATGCGCACCAAGTCCATGGACGGCAATAATTGGCAGACTTTTTCCGCCATCAACGTTTCAATTTCCGTGGGTGCGCCAAAGCTCAGGCCTTTTTCAGCCGCCGATTTGACCGCCGCAATGACCTCAGGATGGGCGTGGCCCAACACCATAGGCCCCCATGAACCGACATAATCAATGTACTGCTTGCCTTCGGCATCAAAAATATAAGCGCCGCAGGCATGGTCAATAAACACAGGCGTACCGCCAACACCGCTAAAGGAGCGCACGGGCGAATTGACGCCGCCTGGAATGACTTGTTTGGCATTGGAAAATAATAAACTGGCATCAGTCATGGATTAATCAAGGGTCAAGGGGTTATACACATCCACGAAGCTCAGAAACAAACTGTCGTGGCTACGGAAAATCTACATCAATACAGGATAAGGCAACTTTACCATGATTGAAAGTACCCGATGCGTTAAAATGGCGGGACTTGTATTTAAGGGAACGATGATGAAAACCAGAGAAAGGCGGCAGGGATTGGTGGTGGTCAACACGGGCGACGGCAAAGGCAAATCGTCCAGTGCCCTAGGGATGGTCTTCCGTGCGGCGGGCTGGGGCATGAAAATTTGCGTCATCCAATACATCAAAGGCCAATGGCAAACGGGCGAACAAAAAGCCGCCGCCCGTTTTGACAATATCGAATGGCACGCGCTGGGTGATGGCTTTACGTGGGACACCAAAAACCCCGAACAAGACATCAAAACCAGCCGCGAAATTTGGGAACTCAGCAAACAAAAAATCTTGTCGCAAGAATTTGATGTGGTCTTGCTGGATGAAATCAATTATTGCTGCGGTTATAACTGGATTTCCGGGCAAGAAATCGCCGATTTCATCCGTGACCACAAGGCCCCGTGGATGCATGTGATACTGACCGGACGCAACGCCGCGCCGGAAGTGATCGCCATTGCCCACACGGTCACCGAAATGGTCATGGTAAAACATGCCTACGAACAAGGCATTAAAGCCGAGCAAGGGATTGAATTTTAGAATTATCCGGCATAAACCGGGGTTTATGCCACTCCACGTCGGTAACACGGCACCACAGCTCCAACTAAAAAAACCATGAGGGGAAACAACCATGTCTGAAACAATGAAAATCATACTGGCGGTCGTTGCGGTATTTGCAAGCGGATTTATTATGGTCGGCACCAATAAGCAACAATCCAAAGAAGAAATGGAAGCGGCGTCCATGATCAGGAATTACGTCGCCATCCAAACGATGGCAAACCAAAAATGTCCTGTGGAAGTCAAAAAAGCCACGGGCGAACAAGTGTTTTTCCCGTCAGAAACAGTCAGTGATAAAGAGAGTTATATCACTCTGAAATGGGTGGGCGAGAACAGTAAAACCGGCGGTTTCAAAAACGCCAGCTGCACCTTAAAAGCGGCTTTGGGGGGGATTTCCGAGTTGGTGATTGACGACAAGGTCATCATTAAAAAATAAGCTCTTCCGATAGGCCGGAATCCCGCCCTTATCAGCGGCGGGATCCCGGTCTGGTGGCCACTAAACCGGCCCAGGCTTAACATCAAACGCCACGCACACGCGTTCGAGGCCAGCATGGAATGGGAGGGTGCGGTGGAATAAAGACGAGGGGAACAGCACCAGGTCACCTATTTTCAAATCGACAATTTGGCTAGGAAACCCGTCATGCAAGCGGGGATAACCGTCGCCATCCAGGCCGTATTCAAAGCTGCCTTCATGGCGGCCATTTTCAGGCGGCAATTGCAAATAAACACAGCCGCTAATCCAACCTTCTTCGTGCATGTGCGAGGTCAAGTATCCGCCTTGTTTCATACGCAAATACCATGAACTGGCAAAGCTTATCCCTTTAGGGAAGCCCCTTATCAACTCATCCGTGCCGCCCCTAAAGCATTTTTGGTAGCCCTTGATTTTGTTACAGATAAGCGTGGCGAGTTTTTGAAATGAGGGTTCCGGGCGTTGCAGCAAATTTCCTGCGGATTGGATGCCGAAATACAGGCGTCCTTGTTTGCGTTCCGCGATTGCGAGATTTTGGATGTCGTGCAATAAACGGTCGAGCAAGGGATTTTCAGGGGCGGACAATTCCTCTATCCGGGTATGTTGCACATAACCCATAGGGTCTTTGCAGAAGCGGTAAGGGTTTTCTTGCTGAAAATTAACCGCATAATGCGTGGATAATGTGCCAAGCAAAACTGACGCATGCCGCCTGTTTGCGGTGAAGCGCTCAAATTTGGCTTTAAACGCTTCGAATTGGCGGGTTTTATATAAACATTGCAAGGCCCGTTCTGGCGCATCGGCAAAACGTGACGCTTCAAAATACGGGATTGCCTCCGTCAACTGCCCGTTAAGGCAAAAAAATTCCGCCAAATTGTAATGGGCGCGGCCATGGTCAAATTGGGCGTTTATCGCGGTTTTATAGCAATGCACGGCTTCTGCCATGTCACCCCGATCACGTAATACCTCACCTAAATTATTCCACGCGTCGGCAAAATGCGGGTCAAGTTTGACTGCGCTACGGAAGGAGCGGATCGCTTCTTCGTGTTCGCCTTGCCCATATAAGGTAGTGCCCAAATTGAAATGCCCACGGGCATCGGGACGCAAAACCAACGCCTTGCGGTAACATTGTTCGGCGGCCTCGAGCTGGCCGCGTTGTTGCAGAACCGTCCCCAGATTACCCAAGGCTTCAAAAAAACCCGGTTCAATGGCGACCGCTTGTTGGTAATGGTGGGCGGCTTCTTGCAACAGACCCTGTGCTTGCAACAAGGCGCCCAAATTGAACTGCGCCAAGGCCAGTTGGGGTTTGATTTGCAAAGCTTTACGGTAACTGGCGATAGCCGCTTTAGGGTCATTTAGCTGGCTTAATATCGTCGCGAGATTGCAATGGATTTCGGCGACGCGCGGGTCGATAGCCAATAATTTGCGGAAGCTGGAGGCGGCTTCGCCCAGTTTGCCTTGGCCTTGCTGGCAAAGCCCAAGCAGATTGTATATGGCGATGGACTTAGGATATTTTTGCAGCATCGCCAGCGCGGTGGTTTCGGCCTGCACAAGGCGGCCGCTTTCATAAAGCTGATGCAGATGTTGCAATTCCGCTGGATGCGGTTGTGCGGCTGGTTTCGGTGGCGTTTTCATCACAATCGCTCGGATCGTAGGGATGAAAAATTTTAGCGCAAGCCGCCCATGATGTCAGTTTCCAATCTCTAAGTGATCAGAAAAAAATGCATGGGCGATCGTTGAAGCCACGGATAACATCCTTACCTGGACATTATCCGTGTTGGGGGGATTTACAGGTTATCCAAAATTGCCCGTTTAACCGCATCCAAACTGGCATCTATCGTCACAGGATGCGTGTTGGCACATTGTTGCATGGCGATTTCAGGATCCTTGATGCCATTGCCGGTCAGCGTACAAACGATGCGGCTACCTTCGGGGATTTTACCCGTGCCGATGTCATGCAATGCACCTGCCAAAGAAGTCGCCGAGGCGGGTTCACAAAACACCCCTTCAAACTGCGACAGCATCTTTTGCGCCGCCAAAATTTGCTCGTCAGTGAACTTATCAAACCAACCACCGGATTCTTTTTGGACATTCCAAGCCAAATCCCAAGATTGCGGGTTGCCGATACGGATGGCGGTCGCCACCGTTTCAGGGTTTTCTATCGGATGCCCAGCGACAAACGGCGCGGCACCGGCCGCCTGATAACCGCACATGACCGGCAAGCTGCGGGTCACGGCGGTGTGGCCAGCCGAATAGCGTGCGTATTCGGTATAGCCTTTCCAATACGCGGTGATATTGCCCGCATTGCCGACGGGCAGGCAGTGGTAGTCCGGCGCGAAACCCAACTCATCAACAATTTCAAACGCGGCGGTTTTTTGGCCTTCGATGCGGAAAGGGTTGATGGAGTTGACGATGGTCACGGGAGCCAGCTCGGCGACTTCTTTGACCAAAGCCATGCCCCGGTCAAAATTACCGTTGATCTGGATGATTTTGGCATCGTACATCAAAGTTTGCGCCAATTTGCCCAGAGCGATTTTGCCTTCAGGGATCAACACGAACGCCTTGATGCCAGCGCGGACGGCATAAGCGGCGGCGGAAGCGGAAGTGTTGCCCGTGGACGCGCAAATGATCGCTTGGCTGCCCGCCTCCACGGCTTTGGTCACCGCCATGGTCATGCCACGGTCTTTGAATGATCCGGTCGGGTTCAGGCCTTCAAACTTGACGTAAATATCCACGTCTTTGCCAATCAGGCGCGGGATGTTTTGCAATTGGATCAAAGGCGTGTTGCCTTCGCCCAAGCTGATCAGGCGGGTGTTGGCGCTGACGGGCAGGCGGTCACGGTAGCGTTCGATAAGTCCGGTATAGCGGGTCATGGTGGTTCCTATAGGAGTTTACGTCTGGACTCTGCCAGATTGTTATTTAATTTTAAGAATTAGCCCGCCATTATAGGTGGCCAATAAATTCAGAAATGGTCAATACTTGTAACTTGGGGAATTCTATTGTTTTTAACACATTGAAATGCCTATCATTGCTTACCAAAAAATCGGCATTCCCCGCAATCGCACAATCGACGAATTTGTTGTCGTCTTTATCCGCGTCGATTAGCTGCCATTTGTAATAAACCTCATGTTTATGCACGTTTGATAAGGTCAGCAACATTTCAGCGATATTATTTGCAACTACTGGATTAGCTTTTCGGGCAATGATTTCGGTATATTCATGCAGCACCTCATTGCTGATAAGCAAATCGTATTTTTTGGCAATCAAATGATCGAAAATAACGCGGTAAGGCGATTGCTTTGGGATAGAAACCAACAATACGTTGGTGTCTATTACAACTTTCATGAAGAATGATAAGGCGTTCTTAGATGTTCATCCGTCCATTCAATCATTGTCCCTTCATTCCAGCCCTTTTCCTGCCACAGCCTGTCCATTTCTTGAGTTGCTTGCTGGGCAAAATAATTTGCCAGCAAATTTTTTATATCGGCTAGTTGCTGGTTAGTGATTTCGTGGCTGAACAGCTTTAATAACTCCAGTTGCAACGGGGTTAATTTTTGAGCCTGCATGATATTCTCCAAGCCGAAAGTAGTTTTGCTTACCCCAGCGTCTCCATCCGAATCCGATTAACCTTGCCACTGACAGCCGGCAATGCTTCAATCCCGGCAATCGCCGCGTTCATTTCCTGCTCCAAAGTGATTTGTGTCAGCATAATGATTGGCACGGCGGTTTCGCCTTTTGACGGTTCTTTTTGGATCATCGCTTCAATGCTGATGTTGTGGTCGGCAAGGATTTTGGTCACATCGGCCAATACACCGGGTTTGTCTTCCGCATTCAGGCGCAAATAATACGAGGTTTTGATGCACTCACTAGGCAACACCGGAATGTCCGCCAACGCATCGGCTTGGAAAGCCAAATGCGGGACACGGTTTTCAGGGTCAGAAGTCAAAGCCCGCACCACATCAATGACATCGGCGACCACAGACGAACCGGTCGGTTCGGCACCGGCGCCGGCGCCGTAATACAACGTCGCACCCACCGCATCGCCTTTCACCAGCACCGCGTTCATCACGCCGTTGACGTTGGCGATCAACCGCCGTTCGGGGATCAGGGTCGGGTGCACGCGCAATTCGATGCCTTCCGGGGTTTTTCTGGCGATGCCTAAGTGTTTGATGCGGTAGCCCAGCTGTTCGGCATATTCGACATCGGTACGGGTGATTTGGGTGATGCCTTCGGTAAAGACTTTCTCGAATTGCAAAGGGATGCCAAACGCAATCGAAGCCAAGATGGTCAGTTTATGCGCTGCATCAATGCCTTCCACGTCAAACGAGGGGTCGGCTTCGGCATAGCCCAAAAACTGCGCTTCCGCCAGCACATCGCCAAAATCGCGGCCTTTATCGCGCATTTCGGTGAGGATAAAATTGCCTGTGCCGTTGATGATGCCCGCCACCCATTGGATTTGGTTGCCGCTCAAACCTTCGCGTATGGCTTTGATAATCGGGATGCCGCCCGCCACCGCCGCTTCAAACGCGACTATCACGCCTTTTTCGCTGGCCTTGGCGAAAATCTCGTTGCCATGCGTGGCGATCAGCGATTTGTTGGCGGTGACGATATGTTTGCCGTTGGCGATGGCGGTCAGGATCATGTCCTTGACTATCCCTGCCCCGCCGATAGTTTCCACGATAATGTCGATGTCGGGGTCGTTGATGATTTCAAACGGGTCGTTGGTGACTTGTATGTCTTGCGTATCGCAAATCCGCGGTTTATGCAAATCCCTTGCCGAAGCGCGGGTGATGACAATTTCGCGTCCGGCACGGCGGGCGATTTCTGCGGCATTACGCTTTAAGATATTGACCGTACCGCCACCGACAGTACCCAACCCCAACACACCCACTTTTATCGGTTTCAAAGCAAACTCCAGTTCAGCTAAAAGCTGCCATTATATTTCATAAGCAGCGGGGTACAACCCTAAGATTAGGTTTTTTAACTCTGTAAGGCCTGCCACATGGCATTCGAATACAAACCGGTTAAGGTTTGGCCAGATATTTCAAAACGGAACCGCTGATGATGGAGGTTGCGAAAGCCATCAACACCAAGGCGACAAAAATGCGTTGGTCAATAAGGTGATGCTCCAATGCGACCGAAGCCAAAATGATTTCAATGGCGCCCCGGGCGTTGAGGCCAACGCCGACAGGCCATGCTTCCCGCCAGCGCATCCCGCCGAGCCGGGCGCCCACGCCCGCACCCACGACTTTCCCCAGGCAGGCGACAACAAATACCAGCAGCACCAGGATGCCGTCAAACTGGCTGAAAAAATTCGCCTTGAGGCCTACGGAAACGAAGTAAAGCGGTGCAAAGAAGTTGATGGCAAAAGGCTGAACCATCAATTTGATAGGCTTTTCCTGTCCAGAACCCTGATCCTGGCCGATTGCCATCCCTACCAAAAAAGCACCAAAAATGGCGTGGATACCGATTTCTTCCGCCCCCACCGCCGCCAGCACGATCAGCACCGAAACAAAAGTCAGCAAACCTCCAGGCCAATCCTGAAAATAACGGACACGGCGCAAAAAAGGCTGTATTAGCCAGTGCCCTATCGCCAAAACCAACACGGCATAGGCAAGCACCAATGCCAGTGTCGAAAAAATATTTCCACTGGGGTCACCCTGCCCCAGATTACGTAGTATGAAGGCGAACAAGGCCCAACCGGCCAAATCGTTAATCATCGCCGAAGTCATGACCGTCATCCCGATCCGGGTGCCGATCAAATCCAGGTCCATCAATATGCGGGCAATCACCGGCAAAGCTGAAATTGACAAGGCTGTCCCCATGAACAGGGCAAGCAACAAAGGACGGCTGTTTCCCCCCCAGAGCCCAGGAAACAGCAAAACCATGCCAAACCCCAATGCAAACGGTAGCGCCCCGCCGATCAGGCTGGTCGAGGCGATGATAAGCTTGCATTGCCGAAAATGGACGAGATTGATCTCCAGGCCGGCCGCGAACATGAAAAATAGCATCCCGACCTTAAGCAGGCCGTCAATGCTCGTGGTGACGGTTTTGTCGATTGGGAACAGCGAGGCATAAACATCGGGGCAGAAAGCCCCCAATAGGGTCGGCCCCAAGAGGATGCCACCTATCAATTCGCCCAACACGACAGGTTGGGCGAATTTTTTCATCAGATAACCGAACAGCCAGGCGACCGCCAGCATCAAGCCTATCTGCACGAAAAATGCGTGGAGTTGTGGATGGGTCATTTTGTCATGGGTTGGTGGCGCCCGGTACATAAAAACTACCGGGTCAGGTGTTTAGCCCCAGAAAACCTCTTTATATGGTGTGGCCAGTATCTGGGTAATGAAACATGTCAGGAATCAGCAACGGGATTATTGGGATTTTGCCACAGGCTTAAGCCCTAGCCGCGGGCGGATGCCCGCCCGCCGCCCGCCCGCCTTATTTCCTAAACAGCTCAATCAATAACGGGCGGATCTTATTTTTGGTTTTGCCTATCGCTGATGGCCCTAAACTTGCCGTATACGATGCCATACCAATTTGGTGGTTGTCTTTGGTCACAGAAAACTCGGCCATCGACAGGTAAACGCTGAATGTCCAAAACCAATCCCACGACCATTGCGCGTCATAACTCAAGACATAGTTGCATATCGAATCCGGGCTTAAAAGTCCGGTCTTGATACCGTGTTCTTCAATTTGTTGCCTTACTTCCGGCAAAAAGTCTTCCATAAAGACTTTTGGGTTTTCTTTTATGCAGAGCTGGGCAATGGTCTCCGTGGCCGGAACTGGCTCAACCTTGGTCACAGGGGATGCACACGCCACCAATAATAAACACGCGGTTATAGCATAAATTTTTTTCATTCGCCTATCCTCTGGTACCCGTTTAAAAACCAACACCTAGATGCCGCCATACGCAAAACAACATGGCCACCCGATCAGTTTGCAGCGCCTGCTTGGCGGCGCAACCCCAATGAAACGCATTGGTATCACGGGATGGAACGACCGGTTCCGCAACATTTTATTGGGGCTGCCATCAGCTACTCTTGCTTATCGTTAACCAGGTCGTAAGTGATGTCAGGGTTGAATCCCATAGGCCAGTAGATGGCGGCGAAAGGGGGCCAGAACAATGACACGGGGCGGAATTTGGTGCGCAGTTTACCTTCTTTAACCGTTTGGCCGTTTTGTTCCAGCCGATAGGGGATACCGCCACCAGGTGGCATACCGGCCGCGGTCCAAAAAAACGGTTTGGTCGTCACTTCACCATTAGCCTTAACATCCACCGGCTGCGGCCTTTGATAGATATACAAGCTGGAGCTTTCAGGCACCTTAAAATGGCCTGTCGTCGAACAGCCCGCCATCATTGATAAAACCAACACGATATAAAGTTTTTTCATTGTTATTATCCTCATTGTGTGATGTGTTTAAAAATTAAGGCGGTATTTATACCGCCAAAAGCAAAATTATTGCTCATAACATACCCGCAATTTAAGTTGCGGATATCGCCTTTAATATAATCCAAGTGCGCACAAGCCGGGTCAATATTTTCAAGGTTGGCCGTGGCGTGGAACCAGCCTTCGTTCATCATGTTGATCGCCACCCACGCTTCCAATGCGCCGCAAGCACCCAGCGTATGGCCAGTGAAGCTTTTTAGCGAACTGACCGGGGTTTTCGCACCAAAAACCGCCGCCGTGGCATGGCTTTCGGCGACATCGCCATGCGCGGTCGCCGTGCCGTGGGCGCTGACATAACCGATAGCCGAAGCGTCAAGGCCGGCGTCCTGCAAAGCCAAACGCATCGCCGTTTGCATGCTATTGCTGTCAGGCTGGGTGACATGCAAGCCGTCCGAATTGGTGCCAAAACCGACCAGTTCGGCATGGATACGGGCACCGCGGGCCAGCGCGTGCCCGCGCTCTTCAAGGATCAGCGTCCCGGCGCCCTCGCCGATGACCAGGCCGTCCCGGTCACGGTCAAACGGCCTGGGGGATTTTTCCGGGGTGCCGTTGCGGGTGCTGGTGGCAAACAGCGTATCGAACACCGCGGCTTCCGATGCGCAAAGCTCATCGGCACCACCCGCCACCATCAGTTTCTGGTGGCCGTGCTTGATCGCTTCATACGCATAGCCTATGCCCTGGCTGCTAGACGTGCAGGCGCTAGAGGTCGTATAGACCCGGCCATTGATGCCGAAAAAAATCCCGATATTGACGGCGGCGGTATGCGACATCATGCGGATATAAGACGTGGCGTTGAGGCCATTGACGGTATGGTTGAGCAGCATATTGCCGAATTCCGCCAACGCCTCATAACTGCCTGCGGAACTGCCGTAAGCAATGCCCATCTGCCCACTGTTAAGGATAGGGTCATTTAATAAACCCGCGTCGATCAGCGCCAGTTCCGTCGCATAAGTCGCCATCAAGGCGATGCGCCCCATGCCCCGGGTTTGTTTCCGGGAATAATGCGCAGGCCGGGTAAAATCGGCGGGGGCGCCTAAACGGGTGTTCAGGCCGACGTATTTGTCCCATTCCCCGATGAACTGGATTCCGGTGGCTTGCGCTTTTAGCCGCGCTGCGACCTGTTGCCAGTCATTGCCTATCGGTGAAATCCCGGCCATGCCGGTCACGACCACACGTTTTAACATAAGCCACCATTGACCGATAGGACTTGGCGGGTGATGTAGCCCGCATCTTCTGACATTAAAAACGCAACCGCCGCCGCGACTTCTTTAGGATCACCGACCCGGCGTGCCGGTATCATTTTTTTGATCTCGTCCAGCGGCAGCCCATCGGCCATGTCCGTGGCGATCAAACCTGGCGCGACACAGTTGACGGTGATATCGCGTTTCGCCAGCTCCAACGCCAGCGCTTTGGTGGCGCCGATGATGCCCGCCTTGGCCGCGCTGTAATTGACTTGGCCGCGGTTGCCCATGATGCCGGACACCGACGACAAGGTGACGATGCGCCCTGGCTGGCGCCGTCTGACCATCGGCATGATGACCGGCTGCAAGACGTTATAGAAGCCGTCCAGATTGGTGTGGATCACGCTGTCCCATTCCTCGCCGGTCAATGATGGGAACGCATTGTCGGCGGTGATGCCGGCGTTGCAGACCACCCCGTAATAGGCGCCGTGCCGCTCAATATCCTGGTTGAGTTGTCCGGCGCACTGGCCGCGGTCGCCAATATCAAACTGCAACAGCCTAGCTGATGAACCTAATTGTTCAATTTCGGCAATCACCTCGTCCGCCCGGGCTTTTTGGCTGCGGCAATGCAGCACCAGGTCATAGCCCTGCTTGGCCAGATATAAGGCAATGGCTTTGCCTATGCCGCGGCTGGAGCCAGTCACTAAAATCGTTTTCTTCATAGTTTGGTATCTAGCTTAATTTCTATCGGGGGTTCATAGACATTCAGGTTGGCGCTGATTTCAATGCCTGCCCCATGAATTTTACAATCAAAAACCCCCAGTTTATCGTCCCGGATGATAATTTTTACCTGTATCGTCAGCGCCGTGCCGACATTAAAACAAGGGACATTGCTAGCATAACGGCGCGTGCCAAGTAAAAACCCCAGTTTTATCGGCTCCCCGGCCAGCTTAGCCCTAATGCCCACATAAGCCGCCACCGCCTGCGCCATGTATTCGATACCCGCCCACGCCGGCACGGTTTTGTCATCGCCTAGCAAGCCATCGGGCCGGACAACCATTTCCGCAGTCAGCGTGTGCTCGTCATAATCAACAACCCTGTCCAGCAATATCATTTGGCCGCTATGCGGGATCAATGCGGCGATGTCGGTGCAATCTATCAAATGGGGTTCCTTGGGATGTATCTGTGTAGATTGGGGTGAGTTTGCGAACGCCAACAGGATGTATTTCACCCTTTATTCCTCGCCCAGCCAAAAGCTATCAGGCAAAGAGCCATCAAAACCATCACTCATCCAGACAGTGCCTTTCCCTAAGCCGGCCTGGCGTTTTTGTGGTTTATTTTGTTGTACGGCATCCTGGGCTATAGATTTTAAGAACAAGCTAAACTCTAAAACCGATTGCTGTTTATCTAACGGCAAACCGTGCATATTGGCGACCACTTGCTTTTCAATATTTGATAATTTCATTATTTGTCTCCTGATTGTTTCACCAAAAACAAAACCACAATATCCACGGCAAATGGTTAGATGATTCATAATTTAAAATTGGAATTAGACAAGATGAAATTGGATACCATCATGCTTATAACGACTACTCGGACGATGCTTTTTCTGTTATGGGTAAAAGTAATTTCTTTGTTATTAATTCTCGCATCGAACGCTATTTCTGTCCCCAACGCTCTAAAATACCGTAAATTTATTGTTATTGCCTTATGTTGTCTATTTTTTGGGCTTTCATTGACTTACATAGCAATTTATAATGATGACTATAAGTATCAAATAGGCTTCATTAATGCTTAATATAGTAACAACTGCTCCGCGATACAGTGATGCTAACCAGCAAAAAGCCGATGGGGCAACCTACACACCTGGGATACTTGCTCAATTTGTCGCTGAACAAATGCTGCGGATAGCCAGTCTTCCCAAGCACGGAAAAATCCGGGTATTAGACCCTGCTGTCGGTGATGGCGTGTTATTAGCGGAATTGATTAAGCAAATCCCTTTAGTTACCAGAAAGCGGTTAGATGTCGTGGGATATGACACGAATCCCGAAGCTGTTCAATTTGCTAAAAGACGTCTGCGACAAAATTTTCCTTACCTACATCAACATTTAGAACAAAAAGATTTCCTGGAACATGTCCTGAGCATCCAATCTTGTGGCGACCTTTTTGCTATCGGTGAAGAACAAGAACCTTTTCATCTAATTATCGCCAATCCGCCTTATGTCCGCACCCAAATCATGGGTGCTTATCAAGCACAACAGCTGGCAAAGAATTTCGGTTTGTCTGGACGAGTCGATTTGTATTATCCGTTTTTATTGGCTATTCCCCAAGTCTTGGCAAGCGAAGGGATCGCTGGCGTAATTACCTCGAACCGGTTTATGACGACGAAATCGGGACAGGCGGTTAGACGCGAGCTATTGTCAAGATTTCAAATTTTGCACGCTTGGGATCTTGGCGATACCAAGCTTTTTGGCGCGGCGGTGTTGCCTTCCGTGTTGTTAGCGCATGGTGTTGGCGCTCGAAAACGCAGTAATAACAACCCTATTGCTTATTCGTCAATCTATGAAACCATAGATCAGGCGTCATTGGATACTCCTGATGCGTTAAGCGCGTTTGCCGCCGAGGATAATACAGTGGTTGCTTTACCCGATGGTCGGCATTTCCGCATCCGGCATGGAACACTGGATAATACTGGAAATTCTGAAGGGGTTTGGAGGATTGCTACTCAAGCAACAGACACATGGCTGGCGACAGTTGAGAGCAACACTTGGCAGACGTTCCAACGCATTGGCAAGATCAGGGTAGGCGTCAAGTCAACGGCTGACAAGATTTTCATCCGCCATGATTGGGATGACTTGCCAGGCGGATGCCCTGAATTGCTGCGCCCCTTGATAACCCGCCATTGCGCCCGCCGCTTCAAAACGAATGTGCCAACCAATCCTAAGCACATTAAAAAAATACTCTATCCTCACGAGGTGACGGAGTATGGCCGAAGCGCGGTGGATTTAAATCGCTACCCAAAAGCGGCACATTACCTTGAGCAGTATCGTGATGTTTTGGCGGCAAGAAATTATGTTATCCAGGCTGGGCGGCAATGGTATGAACTTTGGGTGCCACAAGACCCGGCGGCATGGCCTTACCCTAAGCTGGTGTTTTTGGACATTTCCGATAAACCGGTTTTTTGGCTAGACACGGATGGCGGAATCGTCAACGGCGAATGCTATTGGTTACGATGTGAAAACGAAAGTGAACAGGATTTGCTATGGCTGGCGCTTGCCGTGGCCAATTCGACTTTTATTGAAACCTTCTACGATCATCGCTTCAACAATAAACTGTATGCCGGCCGCCGCCGCTTTATCACGCAATATGTTGAGCAGTTTCCTCTGCCGGACCCGAACCGCGAAGAATCAAAAACTATTGTTGCTCTGACAAAAGAAATCCATTCTAAAATCCCCTCTGTCGAGGCGGACAACTTGGCGTTGGAACTTGATGGGCGGGTTTGGCAGGTGTTCGGAGTATCACGAGAAAAAGTTACGCGGTAGCGGAATCTGGATTTTACCGTTTCTTATGTTGCCCTCAAAGCGTCGGAATCTCGTAAAAAAATCCTCGCCAGTCGTTACAATCACATGGGTTAAAGTCACGGAAATACCATCAGTATTTGCGTAAAACAGGACGTACCGGACATCACAATGGCGTGGGTGAAAGTTGCCAAGTTGTGGAACATCAAGGAGACTTTCGCTACTCGGCAGCACCAAGCCAAGATCAATTGTTGGTGACGTTTGCAGTTTAACTTCCAGCAATTGATGGCGAATATCAGGGAACTGGCCTTTGTCTTCATAACGACTGTAACCGAGGCGCGAGCAAATCAACTGATGAAGTGCAGCCCCCCGGTTACGTTCTTGATCCATCCCCGGATCGGCAAACGATTGTCCGACCAGAGGCGACAATCGTTCAAAAACTTCATTAATGGAAAGTAGTTTGCCACTTTCTGGATCATCAGTGGGATTGGTGGATGGAGCTAAAAAAATTTTAGGACTGACGTGCGGTAGCATTGGGACGGTATCTTGGGGTGATACCAATTCGTGCGTGTTGGTAGTTGTTTCAAGTCTTGCCTGATATTTTGTTGTGATAGTGCCTGTGGTATCAAGAAGCGCCAGTTCCTGTCCATTAACGACCCGCACTTTTAGCACTACGTCATCTTCTGAGATTTGGATGATTGCGTAACGACGGTTAGGAGCAAGTTCTTCATTCCATATCTGCAAATTCATTGATTTTTGCGCATAGGTGTCAAATTGTTGCCCGACAAAGCGGGGTTGGGTTTTCTTAAAGGATTTCGGAATCGGGTAACCCAAGGCTTCGCAAGCATACATTTTTACAATCTTTGAGCGCGTCCGATTGGGCAGTGTCCTGCCTTGCTCATCCTGTAGGATTTTGCTTTGCAAGCCTTTGTTAAGCAGCGCCTCTAGTTGTATTGTGGGAATCCAGAAATCAGTATCGCCAATTTCAATGGCATCATAGATGGTCTTGCCGGACGATAGGATGAGGTTTTTGTAATCAGTTGGAGTTTTTTGCATCATGCTGGGACTTCGGGGTTAGCAGTTCCGCGACGCTAACACCAAGAACCTCAGAGAGAACTTCTAGCGTACTTAAAGAAACATTTCGCTCTTGACGCTCCACCGAGCCAATGTATGTGCGGTGTAATTGGCAACGATCCGCTAGTTCTTCTTGTGAAATGCTCTGTGCTTTGCGAAAAGCGCGGACATTTTCAGCAAGAGTGGTACGCAATGAAGAGCTTGGGATTCTGGGCATCGTCAAAACAAGTAAAAAAGTACATTATTTCTGACTGATGACTTTGATACTACAGACTATAAGTAGCAAACTTCATTATGGATATTGCAATAACTCGTAAGCCTCGTGTACCTTACGTCACGCCCTCGCAACCACAATAGACAAATTATTCCCGCCAAACGCAAAAGAATTGCTCTGGCAAACCTGAATCCCGCGCCCCAGGCTTTCGCCTTTTTGCACCAGATGCAGCGGCGCTAAGCCGGTATCCGGCTCATCGTCGTTAATATTGGGGATTAACGCCCCATGTTCGCTTTCAGTCAGCAGCAGCCAGCAAAAACCCAACTCCAACGCCGCCGCCGCGCCCAGGGTATGGCCGGTCATACCTTTGCTGGAACTGGCGGCGATTTGGTTGCCGAACACCGCGTTAACGGCCTTGCTTTCCATCGCATCGTTTAAAACGGTCGCCGTGCCATGCAGGTTCAGGTAATCGACCTCGTCCGGCCGCTTGCCGGCGTCGTGCAAGGCCTTTTGCATCGCTGCGATGACGGCGGTGCCGACCGGGTCGGGGGCGGAAAAATGATAGGCGTCGCTGCTTGCGCCTATGCCCAGCAACGCGACCGGCCCCGGTTCCTTGCTCAGCACAAAAAGGCTAGCCGCTTCGCCGATGTTGATGCCATTGCGATGCAGGCCGAACGGTTTGCAATAGCCGTTGCTGAGCGATTCCAGCGCGGCGAAACCGTTAATGGTCAGGCGGCATAAGCTGTCCGCGCCGCCGACGATGACCGCGTCGCATAACTCCAGGTTGATCAGGCGGCGGGCCGAAGCGAACGCCTTGCCGCTGGATGAGCAGGCGGTGGAAATGGTGTAGGCGGGGCCGGTCACGCCTAAGTATTCGCTAAGAAAATCCGCGCCCGCGCCCATTTGCTGCTGTTTGTAATGGAAGCCTTCCGGCAGCGCACCGTGTTTGGCCTGGTAGGCCAGCGCCAGTTCGGTGTTCCTGACGCCGGACGTGCTCGTGCCCAGCACGACGCCGATACGATCTACGCCGAATTTTTCTATCATCCGGTCTACCGTCGTCCTAATCTGGCTTAACGCCGCCAGCAGCAGCTGGTTATTCCGGCAATTGTAGATACGGTAGCGCGGGCCGATCCCGGGTAGTTCGGAGTTGATTTGTCCGACGATGGTGGTAGGGCCGAACGCATCCGTTGCAATTAACCCGGAACGGTCGCCAGCCAATAGACGTTTGATGACCTCGGGCCTGGAATTTCCGGCCGCGCACAACAAGCCTAAGTCATTCAGGTAGAGTGTCATAACTTAGGGTAAGAATATGCAGATGGTAGTGATAGCGATGGTTGGTCACCGACACGTCTTTAGACCACACCGTATCGGGCTGCAAATAATCGACGTCGGCAAGTTTGCCATTATTGTCATACAAGTTGCGATGCTGGCCATCGGTTTCCAAACGCCAGTTCTTGGGCAATATTTTTTGTAATTCGGCCAGCGGCCAATAGACCAGTTGCAGGTCTTTGATGATGAATTCCGGGGAAAAGGCGGCCGGTAACAGCGGGCTCTTGTCCAGAGTTACGGTTTTACCATCATAGCTTAAATTGAACAGGCTGAGGCCGTCGCCGCTTAAGCCCGCTATCGCAATGTGTTGCTTATCGAGTTCCAGCACGCACAGCAGCGATTCCTGCCGGCCCGGCCAGAATGCCGTTATTTGCTGCACGATACGTCTGGCGGGGCCGACTGGCGGGGCCATCGGTAGCAGCTCGGTTGACCCTGAACCGCCAGTTGTCCCTACCAAGGCGCAACCGCTTAAACAAACCAGCATCAGCAAAAAAGCTAATCCGCGCGGCATAACTCGACCAAGGTATCCAGTCTGGAACGGGCGTTTTTGACATAAGGGTTGGCCTCATCCCAGGCGTAACCGGCCAGTATCGAGCAAATCATCGCCTTGACTTCCGGCTGTTGGTTCTGATGGAAAATCACATCCTGGAAACGCCCGTCATACCAAGCATCGACAAACACACGAAAGGTATCGACGCCACGCTGCAAGGGCATGGCATATTCAGTGTTCCAGTCCACGGCTTCCCGCTTGAATTGCCGGTCTAAAACAGCCGCGGCCAAGCTCGCCGATTTCATCGCAATGGTCACGCCGGATGAAAACACCGGATCCAGGAATTCCCCGGCATTGCCGAGCAACGCATAGCCTTTGCCGTACAGGCTTTTGACATTCGCAGAATAGCCGGTGATGGCGTTGATGTCGCCGTCAAACACGGCGTTTTTAAGTAACTCGCGCAAGCTGCCGTCTTGGTTGATGATGTCTTGCAAGGCGGTGGCGTTATCATCCCACGGCTGGTAAAAACCGGCTTCGGCGACCACGCCTATGCTGCTGCGGCCATTGCTGAACGGGATCAGCCAGTACCAAACATCCTTGTGTTCGGGATGGACGGTGATGCGTATCTTGTTACGGTCAAATTGCGCACACCCGATGCGGTCTTCAATATGCCCGAACACAGCCCGCCTGACCGGAAAGCCGGACGGCGATTCCAAGTCCAGCAAGCGCGGCAGGATGCGCCCGAAACCGCTGGCGTCGAGTACAAAATCCGCCTCGTATTCCGTCACTTCGCCGGACGGGCCGCGCACGTCAAGTTTTGGTTTTTCGCCGGAAAAATCCACGGCGGTCACCTCCATTTCCCAGCGTATATCAACCCCCATCCGGGCGGCTTCGTCGGCAAGCAGTTTATCGAACCGGCCGCGCTGGACTTGGAACGTCGTGCCCATGCCTGCGCTAAATTTGTCTTCAAAATCAAACGCCGTGTGCTGGTCACGGAACATAAAGGACGCGCCGTTTTTAAACTGGAAACCTGCGTTGACAACGGCATCCAACATACCGGCCTCTTGGATGAATTCCATGCATTGCGGCAGCAGGCTCTCGCCTATGCTGAAACGCGGGAACAGCTGGCGTTCCAGTATGGTCACCTGATGGCCCCGGTTTTGCAATAATGCACCGGCAATACTGCCCGAAGGGCCTGCACCTATGATAATGACTTTACACATTCGACTTGTTCCGTTTATTGTTGGGGCTTTAGGAAGCGCCTCTAAAACCTGGGGCTGATGGGCTGGCGATGAGCATTTATCGTGACCGGCCCGGGATATTTGGGTATCGGCTGGCTCCTTAAATTATTTTAACCGGATTTTACAGACTTACCGCTGACAAATGTTGTGGTTCCCCATTTTGCCGTTAAACATTCACCTGCAAGTGGACTGGCGCACACTTTATCCGGTCACAGTGGACTTCCGGCACATTGCTGACTATCATGCGGAATCGTTGACGCCCTATGGGAACGTGACGCCCCCTATTTAAGTTGAGGATGACATGACCACACTAATTACAAAATTTTTTACAGGCTTGGCGCTATTATGCCTATTGTCTGCTTGTGCCGAATTAAAAGAAGCAGGCCATTCAATCGGTAACACCACAAAAAACGTGACGACGGATATTGGCCATGGCTCCCGTGACACTGTCCAGGCCATAGGCAAAGGCACAAAAAGGGTTGTCAAATCCATCACCCAAGACCCGGCACAACCCAGCCAATAATTGGCCCGGCCGACTTAATGGATAAGGCCAAACAAGCCATACCTGTTTTCTGCCAAATGGCGGGGCAATCCCCCATCCGGTTAGCAGGAACTCATGCCACAGGGATTTTATGTTGAATATTGATGGCTGATTTTATCTTGTGTAACTGGAGCGCGTGGGCTCCGGGTTTGGAGCGCAAGGATGACAGGCTAATGGGATCCGGTAACGCCGCCGCCCCTAAGTGCGTGCCAAAGACGTTACAGCGCCGCTTAACACCGTTGGCCAAGGCGGTTTTTAATGTCTCCGAACTGTGCGTTGGAAGAGGAATAACACCGCCCGTGGTGTTCAGCTCCGCCCATGGGGAAATCTGCAAATCCTTGGCCATGCTTAAAACCATCCAGGCCGGTGAGGAGCTGTCACCGACGGCCTTCAGCCTGTCCGTGCATAATGCCATCGCCGGGCTGTTTTCCATCGCGTACGGCAACACCCAGGAAATCACCGTGCTGGCGCCAGGACAAGAAGGCATTGCCCCCGCCTTCATTGAAGCGCTCGGAATGCTGCATGAAGGTGCCGGGGAAGTCCTGATGCTGTTATACGACGAACCCATCGCCGATTTTTATCCCATCGCCCCGTTCAACTTGAATACCTCTTCCCCTTGTGTGCTGGCGTTACGCATCGCCTTAACCGGTGACGGCCTGCCTTTGCAATTCTTGCGTTCACCGCAACCTCGTGATGATGGCGAGCATCCTGTACAATTGCTCAATTTTTTAAAGTTCCTTCTTGCTGGGGAGCGGTCGTTGAGTTTAGGCAATCAGGGGCATAGTTGGACATGGTGCAAAAAATAATCCGCAAATTAAGTTATGGCTGGCGCCTTTTGGCCACCGGGTTCAGTTTTGTTAGCTTCGGGGCGGGCGGTTTGTTATTGTGGTTATTGGTGTTTCCGGTGCTTTCGGTGTTGCCCGGCAGCCGTTTGCAACGGATAAGCCGCGGCCAGCGCGTTGTCCACGCCAGTTTTTATTTTTTCATCGGGCTGATGCACCGTATTGGCATCATGACTTATGAAGTGAACGGCCTGGAGAAGCTTAACCGTCCGGGGCAGCTGATCATTGCCAACCACCCTACCCTCGTCGATATTGTATTTTTAATCAGCCGGGTCAGGCAGGCGAACTGCATTGTCAAACACAGCCTCTGGCGCAACCCTTTCATGCGCGGGCCTATTTTAAATGCCGGATATATCAGCAACGGCGACCCTGAAAAAATGATAGCCGACTGTGTCGCCTGGTTGCAGTCCGGGGGCACCATGATCATTTTTCCGGAAGGGACGCGCTCGGTGCCTGGCAAGCCTTGCCGTTTCCAGCGCGGAGCCGCCGCGATAGCGTTGCAGGCCAATAAAACCGTCACGCCCGTGACCCTCTCGTGTTACCCCGGCACCTTAACCAAAGCCGAGCCATGGTACCAAATCCCCGAACGCCGTTTCCATTTGGCCATGCAGGTGGGTGAAGACATTGCCCTGGATGAATTTACCCCAATACAACCCAAATCCATTGCCGTACGCCGCTTTAACCGGTACTTGCAAGATTACTTTACGCAACAAAGAGAACGCTATAAAGACTATGGAAAATGAATTGAAACAATTGATCATTGATGCGCTGGATCTGGAGGACATCAGTGTCGCCGATATAGACAGCCACGCGCCGCTATTCAACGGCGGCCTGGGGCTGGATTCAATAGACGCCCTGGAATTGGGCCTGGCTATCCGCAAAAAATACCAGATAAAAATTGAGGCCGAAAAAGAAGATGTCGTGAAGATTTTTGCTTCGGTTTCGTCTTTGGCCGACTACCTCCAATCCGTACAAGGTTGACACGCCCATGGACAATCGTGAAGAAATTTTAACCGCCATTAAAACCATCATGGTAGAGATGTTCGAAATAGACGAGGAGGCGATCACGCTGGAAGCCCGCCTGAATGAAGACCTTGATTTTGACAGCATTGATGCCGTCGATATGATCGTCAGGCTTAAGGAAATGACCGGAAAAGCGGTGAAGCCTGAAAACTTTAAATCAACCCGGACGGTTGGCGACGTGGTTGAGGCGGTTTATAAGATGTTGCATGAGTGATGGTATGGGCTTGCACGCCTCTTATAGGCCATTGACATGCACATGATGATAAATGGCCTCATCGGCCTATTGACCATGCTCTACCCGTTTGCCGTCTATTTCGGCACCCAATATTTGGAGCCCTGGAAAATAGCGGCGGTGCTGTTTGTGTTGCTGGGCATCAGGCTGGTTGCCAGCTATTCCGTCAGGCATTGGAGTTGCCCGTTGTTAATCGCGGGTATGGTGTATTGCGGGTTTGCCATCTGGAGCAATGCCTTGCTGACCCTGCGGTTTTACCCGGCCATTGCCAACGCGGCGATGTTGCTGTTGTTTTCAGCTAGCCTGTTGTCATCCCAGAGCTTGATCGAACGGCTGGCCCGGCTCCAACATCCTGATTTGCCTCCGGAAGGCATCCTTTATACGCGGCGGGTGACCTGGGTATGGTGTGGTTTTTTTATCGTCAACGGCGGCATTGCCTTGGCGACGGCGCTTTGGGCCAGTATCGGACTCTGGAGTTTATATAACGGCTTTATCGCCTATCTTTTGATGGGGATTTTGCTGGTCGGGGAATATATCATCAGGATGAAGACTCAGAAACATGTCAAATGAATGGTTAGCCTTGCCAGACATCTTGCTGGCAAGCAAAGGGGCGGCAACCCGGATCGCCTATCATGCCGGGCGTTATTATTATGCCGATGAGTTTTATGCCACAGTAAGCCGCCGGGCCGGCCAGTTGCAAGCCCAACCATCCCGGCGTTATGCCTTATTCACCGAAGACGCCTATCCTTTCGCCGTGCTGTTATTTGCGTTGCTCCATGCGGGCAAGCAGGTCTGGATTGCCGGCAACAACCGCCCTGGCACGGCGCAACAACTCCAAGAACACGGATGCCAGTTAATCGGCGACTGGGATCCCGGTAAAACCGTTGATTATACGTTGGAGGGGGCGGAAGCCCCCGCTTTGCCGTTATCGCCCCTAAGCTTGCAACAGACGCAGTTGGTGATATTCACTTCCGGTTCCACCGGGGAGCCGAAACCGATAGAAAAAAACCTAGGCCAATTCCAGCTTGAGGTCGCCACACTGGAACAACAATGGGGCGCGCTGCTTGGTGATGCGGAAGTGTTGGCAACCGTCAGCCACCAGCATATCTACGGCCTGCTGTTCCGTGTGTTATGGCCGCTGTCCGCAGGCCGATGTTTCCATAGCCCAACTTACCTCAATCCTGAAACGCTGGCCAACGCTGTTCATGATACCGCCTGTTGGGTCGCCAGCCCCGCGCATTTAAAACGCCTGGATCAGGGCTCCCCTTGGCGGAGCATTGCCAAATTAAAAGCCGTGTTCAGTTCGGGCGGCGCTTTGCCTGAAACCGCCAAGCAGCAGATTAAAACGCATGGCGGACAAGAGGTGATTGAAATTTACGGCAGTTCGGAAACGGGCGGGATTGCCTGGCGGCAGCACGACAGCCACTGGCAATTGTTTGACGGCATGTGCCTAAACACCACGGATGGCAATTGGCAATTGCATTCGCCTTACCTGCAAAGCCATTCTTTCCAACTGGATGACCAGCTTAGTTTGCAAGCCGACGGGCGGTTCATCCTGCACGGGCGTGTGGACCGTATCGTTAAGATAGAAGAAAAACGCCTGTCCTTATCGGAACTGGAGCGGCGTCTAGTTGACATGCCTTGGATAGCCGAAGCCTTTACCCTAACCCTGGTAAAAAGCCGGGATGTGGTGGCCGCCGCCGTGGTGCTGAATGAAGCCGGTTTGGAATATTTGAAAAACGAAGGCCGGAACGCCTTGGTCAGGCAGACGCGCAGCCATCTGAACCAATGGTTTGATACCGTGGTGTTGCCAAGAAAATGGCTGATGCTAAACACCATGCCGTTGACGGCATTAGGCAAAATTGACCAACCGCTGCTAACAGCGCTGCTGGACACCAACCAGCAAAAGTTACCGCAAGTGCAAAATATTTGCATAACCCCCGGCAGCGTGGAACTGCTGCTCAGGGTGCCTGAAGAATTGGTTTATTTCCCCGACCATTTCGCCGGATACCCGATCCTGCCAGGGGTGGTACAACTGGCTTGGGTGGAGCATTTCGGCAAACTCTTTTTCGCCCTTGATAAATTATCCATGCCTTTTTCACAGATGGAAGTTGTGAAATTTACAAAGACTATCCATCCCGGCGATGAATTGACATTATCACTCAACTGGAAGGCCATATCTGGAAAGTTATATTTTAATTTCAGTTCGGGCGTGGCGGCATATAGTTCGGGGCGGATGATCTATGGGAAATAACAAAGGCCACCCGAATGGTACCTTCAAAAAAACAAATAGATCGCGGTTACACAATGAATTTTTAATACTTAAGGATATATGATGAATATGTTTTTTCGCTACCTCATGGTTGTTATTACCCTATTTGCAACTGCTGGGTGCTCCAAAAGACTCGATGAAACCTCGCTGCCCACCTATATCAGAATCAATGATGTTTACTACACACAAATGTCATTGCAGTTTGAAAATGGCGAGTATTTGACCACCAATTATCGCCGCGGCGTTCTACTGCCCATTAATACTCAAGTCATATTGCAGGAGATAACTGACGACGAAATTTTGTTGGAAATACTCTCCTCACACGCAAAATTACGCATCGAAAATGTGCAAAAGCATACTGGCGACACCACAACACAAGCTTTCCCTAAACTGTTAGCTAAAAATAAAGTTGATCTGTCCAGTTTTTCGGAGTTGGAAAGGGAAAAAATAAATGCAGGGCAAGTCGCTAATGGCATGCGGAAAAAAGCGGTGATTGCGGCAATAGGCTATCCACCCATCACAGAAACACTAACGCTGGAATCTAACCAATGGACATACTGGAGTTCAAGATTTAACAGATTTATTGTTTATTTTGAAAATGACCGCGTAACTCGGATTCAGGATTAATTCCCCGTTGAATGGTCAAGAGGCTTTTAGGAATGCTTGAACATAAATATGCTATGAAACCCTGCATCATCATCCCCGTTTATAACCACGAGCATGCCATTGCCCAAGTCATCGCCAACATCAAGGGTTACGGTATCCCTTGCCTGCTGGTGAATGACGGCAGTTCGGCCGCGTGTTCGGCGGTGCTGGAAGCCTGCGCCCGACAGGAAGCGGGGTGGCTCACGCTAATCAACCGGGCGGAAAACGGCGGCAAAGGCGCGGCGGTTATCGACGGTTTTAACGCCGCCCTAGAGCTGGGCTATACCCATGCGCTACAAATTGACGCCGATGGCCAGCATAACACCGATGATATTCCGCGCTTTCTTGACATCGGCAAGCTGCATCCGAAGGCGATGATTTTAGGCCAGCCGGTTTTTGATGCATCCGTCCCCAAAAACCGCCTGTACGGGCGGCGGGTGACGAATGTCTGGATAGCGATCAACACGTGGTCTTCAGCCATTGCCGACGGGATGTGCGGCTTCCGGCTGTATCCCTTGGCTGCCGTAGACCAATTAATCAGCACGACGCAGATCGGACGGGGCATGGATTTTGATATCGACATCGTCGTGCGCCTGTACTGGCAAGGCGTCGAGGCCATCAATATGCCGACAGCGGTGCGCTACCCATTGGATGGTGTGTCCCATTTCCGGCTTTGGCAGGATAATGTCAAAATTTCCAAAATCCATGCCCGTTTGTTTTTTGCGATGCTGCCACGCATCCCGCAACTTATCCTAAGACGCTGGCGATGAAAGGGCCTAAACATTGGGCGCAAATGGAAGAACGCAGCGTCATCTGGGGGATGCGTCTTTTGTTGCGTGTCTATTTGCTGTTCGGGCGCACGGTTTTGCAAGTGTTTTTATATCCGGTCGTGATTTATTACTGGCTGCTTAACCGCCCTGCCCGGCTTGCCAGCCAGGCGTATTTGGATAGGTTGGCGCAGTTCGTCCCAGACTTAACATTGCATGGCAGCCTGCTCTGGAGCGTCCGCCATTTCATCAGTTTTGCCAACGCCATCATTGACAAACTCGCCGCCTGGTCGGGCGCGTTATCGCGGGACGATGTGCGGTATTTTGGACGGGAAGCACTGGTCGCCCGGCTCCGGCTAGGCCAGGGCGTGGTGTTGCTGGGCTCGCATCTCGGGAACCTTGAAGTGTGCCGGGTCATCGCCGACTTCGATAAAACGCTACGGATTAATGTTTTAGTCCACACTAAACATGCCGAAAAATTCAACCGCCTGTTAAACCAGACCAGTGACAACAGCCGCTTAAACCTGATCCAAGTCACTGAAATCACTGCCGCCACGGCGATGCTGCTCAACGATAAAATTGACGCGGGTGAACTGGTCATTATCGCCGCCGACCGGACTCCGGTGGGCGGCCAGCAACGGGTCAGCAAAGCCGGGTTCCTGGGTACCGAAGCCTTGTTCCCCCAAGGCCCGTTCATCCTGGCGGCGTTGCTGAAATGCCCGGTCTATACGGTGTTCTGTCTCAAACAACAAGGCAAGCATGTCATTTATTTCGACCACTTCAGCGAACTGCTGGACATCCCCAGAAAAACCCGCGAGCAGGCCATGCAGCAAATCATCCAATGCTATGCGGAACGCTTGCAGGCTTACTGTTTAAAAGAGCCGCTGCAATGGTTCAATTTTTTCGATTTTTGGCGTGCGGGGAATGATGACTGACAAAAAATCCATCGTCTTCAATGGCCTGCCGTTAAGCATTGAAGACATCTGCCTGATCGCCGCACGGCAAGCCGAAATTGGGCTCAGCACACACGAAGGCTTCGTCACGCGCATTGATAAAGGCGCGGCATTCGTTGACACGCTGTTGAAGGAACAAGGCTTCGTCTATGGCGTGACCACGGGCTTCGGCGATTCCTGCACCGTATCCGTGCCGCTGCATTTGGTTGAAGAACTGCCCCGGAACTTATACACCTTCCACGGCTGCGGCTTAGGCCAGCATTTCGATGCCCAGCAAACCCGCGCCATTTTGGCTACCCGTTTGACCAGCCTGGCGCGCGGATTTTCCGGCGTGCGTTACCAACTCCTGCAGCAGATAACAACCCTACTGGAACAAGATATCCTGCCCTTGATACCCCAAGAAGGTTCAGTGGGCGCAAGCGGCGATTTGACCCCGCTGTCTTATCTGGCGGCGGCGCTGTCTGGGGAACGGGAAGTTTGGTATCAAGGCGAGCGGCGAACAACGCAGGCGGTTTTTGCCCAATTAAACATCGCACCGCTGGCCTTAAAACCCAAAGAAGGCTTGGCGATCATGAACGGCACGGCGGCGATGACGGGCATCGCCTGCCTTGCTTACCAACGCGCCGGATACCTGTCGCAACTGTGCACCCGCATCACCAGCTTGGCCTCCGTTGCCTTACAAGGCAACGCCTACCATTTTGATGAAAAGCTGTTTTCGGTCAAACCCCATCCCGGACAAAATTGCGTCGCCGGACGCATACGCGCAGATTTGCAAGTCACCGGAAGTGCGCCGCGCAACGACACCCGTTTGCAAGACCGTTATTCGCTACGCTGTGCGCCGCATGTCATCGGGGTGCTGGAAGACTCGCTGCCATGGCTGCGGCAATTTATCGAAACTGAACTGAACAGCGCCAACGACAACCCGATCATCGACGCCGAAGGTGAACATGTGCTGCATGGCGGGCATTTTTACGGCGGCCATATCGCTTTTGCCATGGACAGCCTGAAAACCGCCGTCGCCAACCTCGCCGACTTGATGGACAGGCAAATGGCGCAACTGATGGATCCTAAATTCAACCACGGCCTGCCCGCCAATCTGTCCGGCGCCGATGCCGAACAGCGCATGGTCAACCACGGTTTCAAAGCCCTGCAAATCGCCGTGTCCGCTTGGACTGCCGAAGCGCTGAAATTGACCATGCCCGCCAGCGTGTTTTCCCGCTCGACCGAATGCCACAATCAGGACAAAGTCAGCATGGGCACGATAGCGGCCAGGGATTGCATCCGCATACTGGAACTGGCCGAACAGGTCGCGGCGGCAGTGTTGTTCGCCGTGGTGCAAGGCGTGGAATTGCGGGGTAACGTCGGGTATTTAAGCCCGGCATTGCAACAAACGCTGGATTGGGTGCGCCAGATCAGCCCGTTTTTAAACACCGACCGGGCGTTGGAACAGGAATTGCGGGCGTGTTTGGTGTTGATCCGGCAACAATACTGGCCATTATATGACTAACCCCATCCATCAAACTTCAATCGACCTGCAAATCCCCTTTCACGATGTCGATATGATGGAAGTGGTCTGGCATGGGCATTATGCAAAATACTTTGAAATTGCCCGTTGTGCGGTGTTGGAAAAAATAGGCTACAACTACCCGCAAATGCGTGATTCCGGCTATGCGTGGCCCGTGATTGACCTCAATATGCGCTATATAAAACCGGTGGTGTTCGGGCAGGCCATTACCGTGGAAGCGGCTATCGTAGAATGGGAAAACCGACTAAAAATCAATTACCTGGCTACTGATAAAAACACGGGCGTAAGGTTGACCAAAGGCCATAGCATCCAGGTTGCCGTGGACATGCGGACAAAAGAGATGTGCTTTGAATCGCCTAAGGTTTTGTTCGAAAAGCTGGGGATATTGGCTGCTGGGGCATGAATGCGTACGGATGATAGCCAAATGACGGAAACCGCCCATACAAACTCAAAGCCGATAGCGGGATGGGATTTGTAAGCCATGCCGTTAAGTTAACAAATTAAATAATAAAATCAATGCGTTATGAAATTTCGTAGGTTGGGTTAGCGATAGCGTAACCCAATGCTTGCCGTTCGGATGCTGATTATTTATATATTTTCCATAACTTAACGGTATTGGGTTTGTAACCCGTTCCAACCTAAGGGAATACGCACTCTGGCTGGTGGACGACGGATGTCCGTCATTTGACGGAACCCGTGTCCACTCAAGCCCAAGCTTATTGATTGCACTCGACTTTCAAGGATTTTATTTTATGATGGAAATTAAAATCGCTAAGGTCATGGATCACCGAATTAGGCCTAAAAATCAGTTCTGAATCCTCCAGCACATCCTTTTCCGTCAGCCCCAAGGAACGGAGCAAATCGGGGTATTTTGCCATTTCTTTTAGCGTCAGCTTGAAATTGGTGTTCTCAAAAACCGTCACCGTAGCCTTTGGGCCGACTTTAAGGCTATCAATACGTGACGCCCAATTTTCGCCTTGGACATTGGTTAAATTTTCCAGCTGGACAGACCCTTCGAGACGGAAATGTTCGCCGCCATACTGGCTTTCCTGAAAAAATTCAGCCCAGCAATCTTTATCCTTGGCATAACTGGTTGATACCGACCCCAATAGCGCTACTGCCATAGCCACTGTTTTAAAGGTGCGGGATACTAATTGTGTTGGGTTCATTGATACTCTCCTTCTTATTGTTATTCATTGGATTTACTAAGGTGCTTAGTAAATGGTATTTCAACGGTCACCCGGAGAAAATTCAAACTCAAATCTGAATTGGGGCTGCTATCCATTGCTTCAAGCACAATATGGATAAGCATGATAGCTAAATAGTTTCTACCCCTTAAGCAATGGGCATGCAAGCACTATTATAGAAATCATAGCGTATGTGAATTTTCCACTGATGTGGGGCGCCCGCCTTTTAAAAAGCTGGGGGTTTTGATGGAAAGCTGTCCGCAACCAATGGCGACCATCATTTCCCGGTTCTTCAGCAACTGTAATTCGATAATTCAACCATGTAAAAGCTAGGGTGAGTGTGCGACCCCCAATATTTTGGCCTCGAAATGTCGGGTTAACGATAAAGCCGCTTATATCTCTACACGGTAATGACATTTTTGGTACGCAGTGGGCGCCCTACTTGTTATAATGTACATAAATTTTGTACATATTTAGAGTAGCCATGACCTCAGTAATCAACATCACCGAATTACGTCAGCACTTGCCCGATTATCTTAAACAAGTCCAACAAGGCGAAGAAATTGCCATTACCTCGCATGGCAAAACCATTGCCCGTATCGTGCCGGATCGCCAAGATGACGAACGCGATGCCGCGTTAAAACGCTTGGCGGCTCTACGCGGCAAAATGCTTGTCGGCGATATTCTTAGCCCCCTGGATGAGGAATGGACGGGCGATGCTGACCATTTGTGATACCCATATTTTATTATTTTGGGCTGACGATCCCAGCCGCTTATCCACGCCTGCGTCGGCGGCGCTAGACTTAGGGATTCAATCAGCAACGCTCGCTTGTTCTGACATCAGCCTTTGGGAAATCGCTATGCTTTATACGCGGGGACGTATCAATAACCGAGCGGGTGTCAGTCCGACCGCTTATATGCAGGATATTTTGACGGGCATGGCAATGACCGTGTTGCCGATTACGGCAGAAATAGCCGAATTATCGCAAGGTGCTATATTTAGCCACGGCGATCCGGCGGACAGGCTTATCGCCGCTACGGCACTTGCCCATCGTGCCGCACTGATTACCGCTGACGAAAAGCTTCGCGTTATCCCCAGCCTTCGCTGTATTTGGTAACTTAGCATGTCGAGGTAAGTGTGCGAACGCCGGCATTTTTGGTTTCGAATATTGGGTTTATGATGACGGTATCTGTGGCAAGAGCTGAACCTGAGGCCTACCCAACTATGATTTATCTTTGTTAAAAAACTATTTTTAAGAGATGCGCCATGCAAACAACCGTAACCTTTGATGATCAGCAGTTAAAAAACCTAATGCTTTACACCCATACTAACAATGAATCCGAAGCTATCTATAAAGCTGTCCAAGCCTATTTGCAGCAGGCAAAACAACGGCAAGATTTATTAGCATTGCGTGGACAAGTGGATATTGAAGATAACTGGCAAGCGTTGCGCGAATTGGACATCACTAATGACTGATCGCTTGGTTTTAGTCGATACTTGCGCCTGGATTGATTTTTTACGTTACCAGGAAGGTGAACTAGGAAATCAAGTTGCTGTTTTAATAGAAAATAATCAAGTTGCTATCACAGGCGTGATTATTACCGAATTGCTGCAAGGTATTAAGACTGAAAAACAGCAACAGCAAATTAATTTTTTGACCGATTCTGTCACCTCTTTCCCTACGCAGGAAATCGATTGGATAAATGCCGGAGTGTTATTGCAAAACCTTAGAAGCAGGGGGATAACCTTGCCTTTGACTGATGCGTTAATTGCCGTTATCGCCCAGCGCCATCAAGTAAAAGTATTGACGGTTGATAAACATTTTCACCATTTAGCGGTTGGATTGTATGTTTAAAACCGCTTTGTTCCAGAGTTGTATGGGATTACGCTTTCGCTTTTTCGTGTTTATTTTGTTAAATGCGTTATTACTGTTTTCTCTGTCGTTAGGTCAAAGCCACGCCGCCGATGCATTAGCCAGCATCACCGCACGTCTAGTAAAAACACCAATAACCCAAGGCGATTTCCAACAAGAAAAACGCCTGAAAATCCTACGCAAACCATTAATCTCGACAGGCACGTTCACCTACCATCAAAGCCAAGGCGTGATTTGGAAAACGTTGACGCCTATGCCTTCATTGTTGTTGGTCAATGACACCCGTCTGCTGACCGGGCAAGGCGAGCAGGCGGTTCCGGCGGCGTTTGGCAAGGTGTTCAAGGCCATGCTGGGCGGGGATTTAAAGCAATTGTCCGAAGGCTTTGACATCGCTGCGGAAGACCAAAAAACCGCGTGGCGATTGCGGCTTATTCCTAAAGACGAATTGCTCAAAAAAATCATCGGCACAATGCTGCTGACTGGCGACACCGAGCTACGTTTATTGGAGCTACAGGAAACCAGCGGCAACCTGACGCGCATCCAGTTTGTGAATATCACCCATCCCGACCACCTAAACCCTGGACAGCAAGCTGATTTTGAACGCCTATCACCCTAAAATAACCACATGGCTTTGGCTGCTGATGATGTTGGTCATCGGCGTGCTGGGCAGCCGGACATTGGCCAAAGACTGGCTGGAAACCGGATTTTTGGCGTTGTTGCCGGTCACCGAGCAACAACCGGAAATTGCCCAAGCCATCCAACAGCATAACGCGCAGCTCAACCGGAAAGTGATCTGGCTAACGGGGGCGGCAAGCTCCCAAGCGGCGATTGCCCAGGCGCGGCAGCTTAAACAGCAATTGCAGCAAAGCCAGTTGTTCAGCAAGCTGTTGCTGGAATTGCCGCAACAACAAATCAGCCAACAGTACCGGCAATTATTCCCCTACCGTTATCAGTTACTGGATGCCCGGACGCGGCTTACGCTGGAGAAAAATCCCCAAAACTTGCTGGCGCAAAATCTGGAAACGCTGTATAGCCCGATGGGACAGATGATGGCGGCAGATTTGGAGCATGACCCGTTGTTACTCTTCAGCCGCTATTTTAACGCCCAACATCCGCTCAAGCTGACGGTGGAACAAGGCATAGTGATCCTGCATGACGCAGACAAATTCTGGGCGTTGTTGCTGGGCGATTTGGCAGATGCACATTTGCAGCTGGATAAGCTGGAGACCTTGCTGGCCTTGGTCAACAGCGCCACCACCCAAGTACAGGCGGCAGGCGGTGAATTGATGGTCACGGGGATGCCGCTGTTCACCGCCCAAGGTTCGGATTCCGCCAAACAGGAAATTTCAACGGTCGGTGTCGGCTCCAGCGTGGGCGTTATCATCTTGCTGTTGCTGACTTTCCGCAGCTTGCGGCCTTTGTTGTTGTCGTCCTTGGCTATAGGCTGCGGTTTGTTGGCGGCGTGGGTCGTGAGCGTGTTGGTGTTCGGCAAAATCCACATCATCACCCTGGTGTTCGGCGCCAGTTTGATCGGGGTCGCTGACGATTACGCGCTGCACTTTGTCTGCGACAGCTTCGGCGCCAAAAACTGGCGGCCGCGTGAGGGGCTGAAATACATTTTTCCAGGGCTGGCCATCGGCTTACTGACCAATCTGCTCAGTTATGCGGGTCTGGTGTTTTCCCCTTTCCCAGGTTTGCAAGAAGTCGCACTATTTTCAGCGGTGGGATTGTTGGTGGCTTGGTTGACGGTGGTGTTGCTGTTCCCGTTATTGTTGACCGGTTTTGATCCCGGACATGAACCGGCCATCCTAAAAATCGCCAATTACTGGCAACAACGCTGGCCTATCTGGCTGCTAAAAAACCGCCGCTGGTTGGTTCCGGTGTTGCTGGTTTTTATCGCGGGCGGGCTCTGGCAGCTTAAGCCCCGCGATGACGTGCGCCTGTTGCAATCGGCCCCCGCCGAATTATTGGCGACCGCCAATAAAATCAAGCAATTATTGCCGGTGAGCCAGGAGAACCAGTTTTTTCTGGTGTCTGGGCATGACCCGCAGGAGTGGCACCACAACGAACAGCAGTTGCTCCAGCGTTTACACGCATTAACGCAACGGCATCAATTGATGCAATACCAAGGGCTTAGCGACTACTGGCCTGACGCACAAGACCAGCAGCTGAATTACCAACGGCTGGACACCACCTTGTACCAGTCCGGCCTGGCCCAGCGGTATATGGTGGGGCTGGGCTTTAGCACACAAGCCATTGACGCAGAAATAAAACAGTTTGCAGAGGCAAAAGGCCGCTCGATTTCTTTGCCAGAATGGCTAAAAACCGCCGATGAGGAAAAACAGCAATTATGGCTAGGTTGCGATGCTAGCCGTTGTTTAAGCCGGGTGACCTTGACCGGAACCACTGACTTATCCGAGTTATCCGGTTTGCAAAACCTGCAAGGCGTCACTTGGGTAGACCAGGTCGGGCAATTGTCCTCGTTGTTCGAACGTTATCGGCTCAGCATCAGCGCCTTATTGATCGCCGCGTATTTGTTGGTGTTTGGCGGTCTGGGGCTAAAATTTGGTTGGCACAACGCGGTGAAAATAACGTCGGTGCCTGTGGTGGCGGCATTGGTTGCCTTGGCGATGCTGGGCTGGTGCAACCAATTGTTTAGCCTGTTCAATTTATTCGCGTTGTTGCTGGTGCTGGGCATAGGCGTTGATGACGCCATTTTCTTTTTCATGGCGGACGCGGCCGGACCGCCTGAAACGGATGGTGAGGACCGGCGCGCCAGCACCTCGTTGGCGGTGACGCTATCCGCCTTGACGACCTTGCTGGCGTTTGGCTTATTGGCGCTGAGTTCCACCGAAGTTGTCCATGCTTTCGGGTTTACCGTCGCTTCGGGTATCTTAACGGCGTTGCTGTGTTCGCCGCTGGTTGGGCATCGGGTTCGGGATTTGCGGGCCTAACTCGACTTCCTGGGCCTATAGGATTTTTATATCGGTATAATGGCGTGGACACGCTGCTTTCCCAGACCCGCAACACAGTAAATGACTTTCAAATCGACCCGCATCAGTTTTATTATCGCCATCAGCCTGACAGGCTTGTCACATTGGTTTTTCGGCATCAGCCTAGGCTGGCTGGCCTTGCCTAGCGCCATTTATCTGGCCTTGATCATTTATGGTTCGTCAGTTATCCAAGCCAATTTTTTTACCCACGCCTATTGTTCCTCGGCCCACCCGGAAAAAGCCATCGCCCTATCGTTTGACGATGGCCCCAACCGCGAATATACCCCGCAAGTGTTATCGGCATTGGCGCAATACCAAGCGCCCGCCACTTTTTTTGTCATCGGCAAAAACATCCAAGGTAATGAAAGCATTTTGCGGCAAATAGATGCCGCCGGGCATAGCATTGGCAACCACAGCTACACGCACGCTTTTTTTATGGATTTTAAAAGCTTGCAAGGCTTTAAGGACGAACTCAAGCAAACCGCCGAGGCGGTTTTCAAAGTCATCGGCAAACGTATGAAATTGTTCCGCCCGCCTTACGGGGTGACCACGCCTAACCTTGCCAAAGCCTCGATGCTATTGGACTACCGCGTGGTAGGTTGGAGTGTCCGCCCGTTCGACACCAGCGCCGACAACGCACAAACCATATTCCAACGCGTCCAAAGGCAAATCAAACCTGGCGCCATCATCCTGTTTCATGACACTTCGGACAAAACTGTCCAAGCCTTAAAACAAACGCTACATTTTGCCCAGGAAAATGGCTATAAGATTGTCAGTGTGGAGCAGCTTTTGCAGATTAAAGCTTATGAATAAGTGGTGACAGGTAAAGATGAGGCAAAGGCGGCTGTCCGCAGGACGGGGCTTGTAGCCCCATCCCCAACGTTCCAACTAGGCTTATAGGCAAGCCACAGAATAATTGAACGGTAAAGCCCCAACCAATCTTAATGCAGCTTGGCCAAAAATGCCGGGTCAATCCGGCAGCCGCCAATTTCAGGATGGTCCAGCACATCCTGCTCAAAATCGCGGTAGGCGGGGAGCTGGAAGGCGATACGGTTGATTTTTCCGCCGGAGAATTCAAACTCCATCGCGCCACCTTTAGCCCGCGGGCTATTTTCCTGGGTGGTAAACAACAAAATGCCCACATTGCCAGCCTGTTGCCCAGGCAGGACACGCGCGCAACTCAGTTCGTTGAAGGCCAGCCCGGAAAAAACCTGCGCTAGCTGGTGCGCACTGACAACCAAGCCTTCGCCAGGGATAGGGATAAGGGCGGGGGCTGCCGGTGCCGCCACCGGCCCTGCAGCGACTGGTATGGTCTGGCCGGGAGTTGTTACGGGTGCGGTGGCAACAGGTGCAGGCTGCAATAACTTTTCCAAACCAAAATCACCTAAATGGTTTTGCAGCAGCACGGTGCCGTCACCGTTTTTCGCCGTGTTCAACAAAGGATATATCTGGCTTTCCATTTCCGCCTTGTTGGGGTTTTTAAGCACGGCGACCCACTGCCGTTCTATGGATTTGAGCGGCATAAAAAACTGTTCCTTTTTCTGGCTGGTATCGCCCATTTGCGCCCAATCGGCGTCTGTATTGACGGGCAAGCCCATGATTTTCATCACTGCGTAATCATCCGCGGCAAGGCAGTTGCCAAAATTTTTGCTGCGGTAACTTTGCAGGGCCTTTGCGCTAATCTCATCACCCGACACTTTTTGCGCAGTGATGTTGTAGTTTTTCCAGTCGCTATTATTAGCCAGGAAGTAATAAATAAAAGCGTTACGGTCAAATTTATTGAAGCCCAGATCTTTCATAACCAGCTTCAATTTACGGCAGTTGTTTTGGACATCGTCGTAATTGCCCCAATCCGGTTTTAGATTGGGTTTTTCAGGATGTTTCGACTGTTCGATCAATTGCTGCAAATTGATGTCACCAGTCGCCGATTTTACCGGCGAGTAACTGATTTCATTCAGGGACAAGTCACGCGCATCAGGTATGCCGTTCGTTTGGGTCTTGAGCAGCAAAGACGGGGTGATTTCAGGGTAAATCCTTAATTCGCCCAGCGGCTTGGGATCGGAACCCATGATATTGACCCCGCCTTCGGCGACCGCATAGACCTTGAACACCGTCTCATTCAGCGTGCCGCCCTTATCCGAATACCTGACCATTGCAGGCAAGGAATGGGACTCCGTGCTATGGGTGGCTGAAGGCGCCGTGGCCTGGGCTTGTTGGTTGTTATTTAGCCATTGCCCGGCAAACTGCCCCATCACAGCGACGCCCATGCCCACGCCGGTAAACGCCAACAAACTGCTGGCCGCCGTGGCTTTGTTGACCAACCCGGCCACATCCACGTCGCTATCGGCACTGGAGTAAAAACTGTAGTCGACTTGGGTTTCCTTGCCGGAATCCAGCCGCATCCAGGGTGTCAGGTTAAGCTTTTTGGCATCGAACTTGAAATTACATTGGCCGGCCGCCGTCTGGTACGAAAAACCGGCGGCTTCGTTATTAAATTTGAGGCTGTTATTGCGGACGGTGTAAATAAGCGCGGAAGACGAGTCATTTTTGCCATAAGACGGCACGATGCTGCCGCAACCGCTTTTTAAGGCACTGTCACTTTTAAAATCAAATTCTGAAATCAGGCGGACATAATAATCATCGCCATCAATGCCCTGAAAACCGGGCAAAGCCTGGAAAGGATGCGCTTTGGTGGTTTGTGCGGACTGGGCGCCGTTGGCTTCTGCAGTTGGGTAATCAATGGCGACTTGCCGGGTTTGGGCGCATCCTGCCAACACGGCACTGGCCAATAGACTAAATTTTAAAAATGGGGTGTAACGAATCGTCATGTTTTACCTTGTTCCGTAAGTTTTGCGGCCACTGTATCTTTATAATAGGCGCCCTTTTAAATCGCTTTGTGGATTCTGGGCAAGTGCATAGTTTGACATCAACAAACACTTCGTTCAACTTCGGTGGCTTTTCAAGGACAAGCGCCTATCAATTGGCGCCCTATCCGTAGCAAAAACACTATTTTATTGAAAATATTACCAAATCTCCGTTTTATAACGGCTTATCATTTTACCTTTAACGCAAGAGCAGCAAATGAGTGGATTCATCCCGCCTTATCCGACCCGGCACCCAAAATCCCTTGGGCCTTTGGACACCATCAAACATCTACGCCACAACCTTTTATCCATCTGGCCTGAAAAGGCGTTCAGCCGTCAATTTATAACGATAAAAATCATCAGCCGCCAGATATTCATCGCCAACTGCCCTGACGCGGTGCGGCATGTGCTGGTGACGAAGCAGGCCAATTATGAAAAAAAACTGCCTTTGCTGCGGAAAACCTTGGCCCCTTTGCTTGGCGATGGCTTATTCCTCAGTGATGGCGGGACGTGGCATAAACATAGCCAACTCGAAAAGCCTTTGTTTGGCCCGGAACAAATTGCCCAATTCAGCGAGGTGATGGCCAAAACCACCCGACAATGGGCGGAACGTTGGGCTTCCTTACCCCCCCAAAGCACATTGCCCGTGCTGGAGGAAATGCAAGGCTTAAGCGCGACGATACTTTGCCGCATCTTATTCGGCGAACGTTTTAGCGACCAACAAGTTTCGCAACTGACCAAAGCCATCGCCACCTACCAGAGCGCCATTGAAGACATAGATCTTACCGCCTTTTTCGGCTTGCCAAGCTGGATACCCAGTTTTGGCGGCAACAAACCAGCGAAAGCCGTAAAAACCTTACACGACCTTATCGGCGCGGCCATTAACGCAAGCTCCCCGGAAGACCCCACCTTGGTGGGGCACTTTTTACGGTTAGCGGACGGGAACCTCGACCATCAGCAAATCCGTAATGAAACCATCACTTTTTTTTTAGCGGGATACGAAAGCGCCGCCAACACCCTGGCCTGGGCCTGGTATCTGATCGCACAAGCCCCTGATGTCCGGCAACGCCTGCATCAGGAACTGGACACCGCCCTGGACGCAGGGACTGTGGCTCTCCAGGACTTGCCAAAATTGCCCTATACCCGCGCCATTGTCGAAGAAACCATGCGCCTATATCCGCCCTTCCCGATGTTAATCCGTGAAGTTAGCGCCGACGACACTATCCGTGGCCGCCCTATTCCAGCTGGTTCGGTGATGTTGATCGTGCCGTGGTTATTGCATCGGCATACCGCTTATTGGGACAATCCCGACCATTTCATGCCGGAACGGTTTTTGGAGGATGCGCCAACTAAGCATGACCCATTCACGTACCTGCCTTTTAGCCTAGGCGCCAGGGAGTGTATCGCGAAATATTTGGGTACGGTGGAAACGACCTTATGCCTGGCCTTGCTAGCGCGGCAGTTCCATTTGCAAACCACCCCAGGCCAAATAGCCAATCCCATCTGCCGCCTGATGCTACGGCCTGACAATGATATGCCCATGGAATTAGTGAAAAGGTAAAATTGGTGGGCTAAACGTCATGAAGCAGGCGCATGGGCGCTGTAACTTAAGCCCAATCAGATTTTGAGGTCTTTATCGCCCATGCCCTACAAGCAAGTGGGCGGCTTAGGCAGGCCCGCCAACTTGCAGGTGTATTTCAACGGCCCGTCAGGAAACAATTTTAGCAAATAACGGCTATTGCCCTTGTCTTCCCCTAACGTTTTAGCTATGGCTTTGACGAACACCCGCGCATTCGGCAAGTGCTTATACTGCTGGTAATAATTGCGCATAAACCAGATGAGTTCCCAATGCGCATCCGTTAGCCGGATATGATTGGCCTCCGCCAGACAAATGGCGGCCTTCTCGTTCCAGTCTTCCAGGTTGGCCAAAAAACCTTGTCCTGTGGTTGCCAACACCTCGCCGTCAACCATCAAGACCATGATTGGACCGTTGTGTTTTTAACCGTCAATGCAACCAGCCCGGCATAATCCAGCACGACCAAACCGGCAACCAGATCCTCTTCGGCGATGCCGCGCACTTTTATGTCATCGGCCAATACGAACAACTGGCAAGACGCTGCCAAAGCGTTTAGATGGCCTGCCCAGCGGCTTTTTTTTAACAGGCCCAACACCGCGCTATCGAGAAAAACCACATCATCCCCCGCAGCCAAGCGTTCCAACACGGCAATATCGGGGGGGGAATGAAAAATCAAATGTAACATCAAACGGTGTCCGTCAATTTCAAGCCAATAATGCCAACGATAACCAACAGGATGGAGACCAAACGCAGCCAGTCCGCCGATTCCTTAAATAACACGATACCCAAAATCGCCACACCCACTGCGCCTATCCCCGTCCACACGGCATAAGCCGTGCCTATCGGCAAGGTTTTGATCGCCAACGTCAGCAAGTAAAAACTGACCGCGCCCGAAGCCGCCGTCAACAGGCTAGGCCAAAGCCGGGTAAAGCCCTCGTTGTATTTCAGGCTTATCGCAAAGACGATTTCCACCCCACCGGCCAAAAAAAGCAACAACCACGCCACAAAAACCCCTTTTTATTATTAACAAGGGGGCATTTTACAACAGTATGCACATTTGTTGGGGATGACGTAGGCTATCCGCTTAAAACCGCAACGGCGTGACCTGCCCGGTCGTCAGATAATATTGGTAATCCGCCAATACCAAAGCATGGTCAAATGCCAATTCGCTGGTCAGATTGTCAAAAGTGAAAATGCCGCTGTTTTTGGCGTCGTCACCTGCTTTAGGTGTGCCATTGGCTTCGGCAATGTAAACGGCAGTCACCGTGTGGTTGCGGGTGTCGCGTTTGGGGTCGGAATATAAGCCTAACAACACTTTGAGGGTGACATCCAAACCCGTTTCTTCCTGGGCCTCACGGATCGCCGCCTGCTCGATGGTTTCCCCGACATCGACAAAACCACCCGGCAATGCCCAGCCATACGGCGGGTTGGCGCGTTCAATCAGCACAAAAGGACGGTTAGGCAAGTCGATAAGCTCGATTAAAATATCGGCGGCCAATAACGGCGTGACAGGCTTATACATAGGATTCCTGAGATAAGATAACGTAATAAACCGGTGATTTTACCCTTTAGCTACGGCAAAGGTAAAACCACAGCCGGAAAACCAATGGCTTTCCGATGGCCCGCTACAAATCCCAGGCAATAAAAAAGGCGTTCTATCCGAGAAAATAGAACGCCAGGATGGCACCAAACACAGGCGAACGTGACGGTAAAGCATTTGTTACTTTGGTAACAGCACTATTGATGCCATATAATTAAAGTCATTTAATTACAATAGGTTAACTATTTAACCGCGTTATTTTCAAAATAACCCTTTCTATAAATTGCCTCATTAAGGTTCAATTTTTGACACAAAACCGCTCGTTTTGGTTGTTTTTGGTGCATCCATCAAACACCACCGTTTCAATCCGCCAATATTCCGGGGCTAAACCGCTAGTTACCTAAAAAGCAAGCACTTCCCCACCGCTATTTCTGGCACTGGCGGTCACCATCGTCAATTTTTCAAAATGCGCAAACCGTCCACGCCCTTCTTGGACAAGCGCTTCGGCCAATGCCGGGCTTTTCACCGCACAAAAACCGGTAGGCCCCCAAGAAGTTTGGCCAATCGCGACCGCGCCTTGCTGCGCCAACCACGCCATCACTTCGGCGACTTCCGTGCTCGTGAACACACCGCCTTGCGCGGGGGCAAAATGTTCGCCCACCGACCGTTGCAATTCAGTGATCACCTCGCCAAACTTTTCCAACTCCTGCTCCGCAACGGCGGGCAAGCCTTGCATGAGCAACAGATAGCATAAGCGGGCGGCTTCCAATGCCGAAAACGGCGGTAACTGGCTGAACGCCTGGATTTCCTGCAAACCGTGCAAGCCTTGGCCGCGCTTATCAAACACCAAAATAAAACGCCAATCGTCAGGGATGTCCATGTGCACCAAAACGGGTGGCGTGATGCTTTTTTCACCGCGCCCGCCATCGACCACCAAACCGCCCTGCTCGAAAATGCCGATGCCGATACCGGAACGCAACCCCCTTTCCGTCACGGCGGCAATCTCCCGCACCGATAAACCTAGGCCATAAATGGCATTTAATGCCGAACCTATCGCCAACGCCATTTGCGTGCCTGAGCCCAAACCGACATGCTCCGGTATCGCCGATTCAATTCTGATACTGAGCAGGTCAGGGACTTTCAAAGCTTGGCAAAGCATCGTCAAGCACAGCTCCGCGCGTTCGGACGAAGGCCCTACAATGGCGCGTGAGGTGGCGGGCATTGCCGACAAGCGGGTGCTGATTTCATTCAGGGCAATACCGATACTGCCAAAATTGCGCCCCAAGGAACCGCTTAAATCAAAAAAGCCCATATGCAAACGGGCGGGGGCGATAACGGAAACTTTAGAATATTTAGCTTTCAAAATTGAGGGCATAGAAAGTAGTGCGTAATGGCGAAATTATACCTGATTGCGGTGGGGATAGGGGAACTCGGAGCGGATAGTTGCCAGCAAAGCATGCAAATCAGGCAGCAGCAAATCACATAATGCCGCCGCTTGCGGATCGGTTGGGCTTACCGAAGGGACCAACACCGAAAACGCCCCGGCCTTTTGCGCGGCAATGATACCGGTCAGCGAATCCTCCAGCACCAGGCATTGCCGGATGGGGGTTTGCAGCAAAGTGGCCGCCTGCAAAAACACATCCGGCTCAGGTTTGCCGGCCACCACATCATCACGGGTGACTTGCCGCAAAAAGACCCCGCTAAGGCCAGACAACGCCAGGCATTCCCTAACATTGGCCGCACGGCTATTGGTCGCCAAGGCAAACGGGATGCCCTGCCCATTCAGATAACGCAACAATTCCCGTACCCCCGGCTTTACAGGGATGCCGAAAGCATTGGCACTAGCCCGCCAACACGCACCCGCCTGTTGGTTGAACGCCTGCAAATCGAAATCCGCCCCGCAAACCGCCAGCAATTTAGCCTCCACGTCTTGATAGTGCAGACCGGACAAAGATTGGCAGAAACTTTCCGATAAGCCATACCCCATCGCCTCGGCCGCATGCCGCCAGGCAAGGGTGTAAGTGCTTTCCGTGTCCAACACCAAGCCGTCCAAGTCAAAGATGACGGCTGAGAAAAAAGGGCGGGCGGGCATATTATGATAACAAGGCAGTAATTTTTGATGGGACGCCCCATAATAACGTAAACACAAGCCAATGGGGCGGCAAAGATGCCCTGGACAAGTCCTTTTTAGTGCTGCATGAATATTTAGGGCTGTTGTGGTGCCGGTTGTTCTAAAATACCCGGTACCACAACCTTTATTGCCTTAACCACCACACCTACCTTTTATCGCCGCATGCTCAGTTATCGCCATTCCTTCCACGCAGGCAATTTTGCCGACGTCTTAAAACACACGGTCCTCGTACAAATCCTCCGTTACCTTGGCCAAAAAGACAAAGCTTTTTGCTACATCGACACCCATGCGGGGCCAGGCGATTATGCGCTGGATAGTGACTATGCCTTAAAAAACCGTGAGTTTGACAATGGTATCGGCCGCTTATGGGGACGTGATGATTTGCCCGCCAATGTTGCCGACTACGTGCAATTGGCCAAACAATTCAATGCGGCAGGACAGCCCGCCCGCTATCCGGGCTCACCCTGGTTTGCAAAATCATTGTTGCGCCCACAAGACCGTTTGTTTTTATATGAACTGCATCCGACAGAACAAAAAATCCTGCAAAAATTCGCCGGTAAAGACAAGCGGATCACAGTCTTGCATGATGACGGCTTAAAACACGCCAACGGCCTATTGCCGCCGAAGGAACGCCGGGGACTGGTCTTAATCGACCCGTCTTATGAACTCAAAAGCGATTATGAGTTGGTCATAGAAACACTGGTGAAAATGCATAAGCGTTTTGCCACCGGGACTTACGCGCTATGGTATCCGGTGGTCAACCGCGGGCGCAACCAGTCTATGGAACGGGTGCTGCAACGTAGCGGCATCGCCAATATGCACCTGTTTGAATTGGGCATCCAAAAAGATTCCGAAGCACCGGGGATGACCGCCTGTGGCATGATTGTCATCAACCCGCCGTGGACATTACCCACAGAAATGGCGCACACCTTACCTTGGCTCGCGGATACGTTAGGTATTGAAGGGGCCGGGTTTTACCGTTTACAGGCCTTGTTCAGTGGCGGCATTTGAATAATGGCGCATTTATGCGCCTTTGCTTTAAGGGATAGCTAAACTGAACCGCCACTAGATACCGCCACGACCCCGGGGAATATCCAGGCGCCTTAAAGCCACGCTATCCTGCCCACAACAAGCGCCGTATCCCCCAAATGGCGCTTCACCGCCATCCTAAACCCAAAGCACATTTTTAAACTTCCGGTAACAACTTACGTTAAAATGGCGGCTTTATTTATCACTGGCCGTTTTAGATTATGTTGAAAAAAAATCTCCTCGTTTTACTGGCTGCTAGCCTGTTAAGCGCCTGCGTGACCAGTCCTACAGGCAGAAGCCAATTCATTTTTATGCCTGAAGCACAAATTGACCAAATGGGCCTACAGACCTTTAGCGCCTTAAAAACCCAAAAACCGATCAGCCGCAACCCCCAGTACAATAAGCTCACCCATTGCATCGCCAACGCCATCACCGGGCAAACGGGCGGCAAATGGGAAGTGGTCGTTTTTCAAGACAAATCATCCAACGCCTTTGCCTTACCCGGCAATAAAATCGGCGTGTACACAGGCCTGATCCAAATGGTCGGCGGCAACCAGGACCAATTGGCCGCCGTTATCGGCCATGAAGTCGGCCATGTCTTAGCCAGGCATAGCAATGAACGGGCATCGCAACAAATGGCCGTCCAACAAGGCATGGGCATCATCAGCCAAACAACTTTAGGGCAAAACCCAGCCACCTTGGGGCTACTGGGCCTCGGCGCCCAATATGGCGTATTGATGCCATTCAGCCGCACCCAGGAAAGCGAAGCGGATGTGATCGGCCAAGAACTCATGTCGAAAGCCGGCTTCGACCCCAGACAAAGCATTGTCTTATGGCAAAAAATGGAACAGGCGTCACAAGGCCAGCAACCTGTTGAATTCATGTCCACCCACCCTAGCCACGCCACGCGCATCCAAGAACTGGAACAGCGCATGCCGCAAGCCATGGCATTGTTCCAGCAAGCCCAAGCGGCAGGCAGGCGTCCGCATTGCAATTAACCTGAAAATCACCGTGGCCTCCGATAGATAACGGGTGCCACGTACCTTCTATGCCTTAGTTCCAACCCATGAACCCAAACTTACACTACCTGCACCCTTACCCGTTTGAGAAATTGGCAAAACTTAAACAAGGCATAACGCCGCCGCCTGACAAAGCCCACATTGCCCTGTCCATTGGCGAACCGACCCATCCGACACCGCACTTCATCCAAGAAACCTTACTGGCCCACATCCAAGGCTTGGGTGTTTACCCGACCACCAAAGGCATACTGGAACTGCGCATGGCGATTGCCGGGTGGTTGTCCAAACGCTTCCAAATCCCTGCGGATGCGCTAAACCCTGACACCCAGATCCTGCCTGTCAGCGGAACCCGCGAAGCCTTGTTTTCCTTTGCCCAATGCGTGGTTGACGCCAGCGGTAACGAAAAACCCGTGGTCGTCATGCCCAACCCGTTTTACCAGATTTACGAAGGCGCGGCGTTACTGGCGGGAGCGGAACCGTATTTTGTCAACACCACCGAAGCCACTGGCTATTTGCCAGATTTTGACAGCGTACCGGAAGCTATCTGGCAACGATGCCAACTGCTGTATATCTGCTCGCCAGGAAACCCTAGCGGTGCGGTGATGAACCAAGCTGACCACGAAAAACTGCTGGGCCTTGCAGACAAATATGATTTCATCATCGCTTCCGATGAATGCTACAGCGAATTGTATGACGATGAAACCCAACCACCCGTGGGCTTGCTGGAAACCGCTTACCGTATGGGCAATAGCGCGTTCAAACGTTGCGTGGTGTTCCATAGCCTGTCCAAACGCTCCAACGCGCCAGGAATGCGTTCCGGTTTTGTCGCGGGGGATGCCAAGGTTTTGCAACACTATTTCCAATACCGCACTTACCAAGGCTGCGCAATGCCGCTACCCACCCAACACGCCAGCATCAAAGCTTGGCAGGACGAGCGGCATGTGTTTGAAAACCGCCGTTTGTACCGTGATAAATTCGCGGCGTTCATCACTATCCTATCCGAAGCCTGCGTGGTCAACAAACCACCTGCGAGCTTCTATGTCTGGCTGAAAACACCGATAGATGACTGTGAATTTGCCCAACAGCTGTTCGCTCATGAAAACTTGACTGTCCTGCCCGGCAGCTACCTGTCCCGCGAATTTAACGGCATCAACCCAGGCAAAAACCATATTAGGATCGCCCTGGTCGCACCACTGGACGAATGCATAAAATCCGCCCACCGCATTAAAAATTTCCTCAACACCTTATAAATAGAAAAACCATGACATCATTAGAAAATATCATCAACACCGCTTTTGAAAACCGCGCAGACATCACCCCGGCCAACGCCACCCCCGAAGTGCGCGGAGCCGTCGCCGAGGTATTGGGCTTGCTGGACAACGGCACCTTGCGCGTAGCAGAAAAGATCGACGGTGACTGGGTCACGCACCAATGGTTGAAAAAAGCCGTGCTGCTGTCCTTCCGCATCAACGAAAACCGTCTGATGGACGGCGGCAACACCCGTTATTACGATAAGGTCGAATGCAAATTCTCGACTTACAGTGAAGACGATTTTGCCAAAGCCGGTGTGCGCGTCGTCCCTAACGCCGTCGCCCGTCGCGGTTCCTACATCGCCCCCGGCGCGATCCTGATGCCTTCTTACGTCAACATCGGCGCGTATGTGGACAGCGGCACGATGGTCGACACCTGGGTGACGGTCGGTTCCTGTGCGCAAATCGGCAAGAACGTGCATTTATCCGGCGGCGTGGGCATCGGTGGCGTGTTGGAGCCACTGCAAGCCAACCCGACCATCATCGGCGACAACTGCTTCATCGGCGCACGTTCTGAGATTGTTGAAGGCGTGATTGTTGAAGATGGCTGCGTGATTTCAATGGGCGTGTACATCGGCCAAAGCACCAAAATTTTCAACCGCATGACGGGCGAGATCAGCTACGGGCGTATCCCTGCGGGTTCCGTGGTCGTATCCGGCAACCTGCCTTCTGCCGACGGCAGCTATAGCTTGTATTGCGCGGTGATTATCAAGCAGGTCGATGAAAAAACCCGTAGCAAAACCGGCATCAATGAATTGCTCCGTGATTAATATCGGGTTTGTGATACGTTTTTAGGCCATGGTGTGCAATCCCAGGTTTGCACACCATGGCATTTAAAACAACCGCTAATGGTCCAAATCGCTAATCAGCTCCATCATGTCTGAAACTGACATTTTGCCGCTGACTTCACCGCCTTCCAACAGGCTGTTGGCCAAATCGCGTTTATGTTTATGCAAATCGACGATCTTGTCTTCAATCGTGTCTTTGGCGACCAGGCGGTAAATGGTCACCGGGCGCTTTTGCCCCATCCGGTGGGCACGGTCCGAGGCTTGGTCTTCCACGGCCGGGTTCCACCACGGATCCATATGGATAACGTAATCGGCGGCCGTTAAGTTAAGGCCCGTGCCCCCCGCTTTAAGGCTGATCAAAAATAAATCGCCATCCCCTGACTGAAACGCATTCATGGCTTTTTTACGTTGCGCAACAGGTGTCGATCCGTCCAGATAGTGGTAGGTAACGCCTTTTTTATCCAACAGTTCTCGGATCAACTCCAAATGCCCGACAAATTGGCTAAATACCAAGGCCTTATGGCGGTTGTCCAGCAATTCATCGACCAACTCTTCAAAGGCTTGCAGCTTGGAACTGCCAATCGGGCTTTCTTCCATCACCAAGCGCGGATTACAGCAAGCGCGCCGCAGCTTCATGATTTCCGCCAACACTTTCAATTGCTGGTTACCGGGTTCTTCGGCGGCATCACGGATGGATTTTAAGGCGCTACGGCGCAAGGCCTCGTACATCGCCCTTTCATCCGCACTCAGTTCAATATGCAACGTGACCTCCGTACGCGGCGGCAATTCGGTCAGGACATCGTTTTTCAAGCGCCTCAAAATGAATGGCCGCAGCAATTTTTTCAGGCGTTGCTGCACCGCGTGATCCTGCTGGTTTTCGATGGCATGGGCATAACGTTCGTTAAACCGCGCCAAAGAACCCAGCAAGCCAGGATTGATGAAATTGAACAAATTCCACAACTCACCCAAATGGTTTTCTATCGGCGTGCCCGTGGTGATCAATTTAAAATCCGCTTGCAGGGTCATCGCGGCCTTGGAGCGTTTAGTCAGCGCGTTTTTAATCGCCTGGGCTTCGTCGGCCACTAAAGTATGCCAGTGGACTTGCGCCAGCCGTTCGGCTTCGGTTTGCAATAAACCGTAGCTGCAAACGATCAAATCAAACGCGCCGGCACTATCGAGCATCGCTTGGCGGTCACCATAACCAAAATGCTGCACATTCAAAGTCGGGGCAAAACGTTGGGCTTCCTCAAGCCAATTGATGCACACCGATGTCGGCGCCAGAATCAAGGTCGGGCCTGTTGGGGCCCGGGATAAAATTAAGGCCAAGGCTTGCACGGTCTTGCCCAAGCCCATGTCATCAGCCAAACACGCACCTGCACCCCAGTGCGCCAAACGCGACATCCACTGGAAACCTTCCCGCTGGTAATCCCGCAATTCGCCTTGCAAGGTTGACGGCACTTGCGGGTTCAGGTCACTGATGTCGTTCAGGTGTTTCAACTGGTCTTTCCAAGGTTTGCTGGCGGTCAGCGTCATGCCTTCGGTGATGTTATCCAGCGCCTGCACGGCCAAGGGATGGAAGCGGATTTTGTCGTCCTGCACTTCCCCCAAACCCGTCAAATCATCCAAGCGTTGGCGCAGCTCACGGGTCAAGGCGATGATCTGGCCGTCCTCAAGCTTGAGGAAGCGGCCGGTCGATCCGCTTAACAAGTGCATCAAGCGTTGCATATTGAAGACTTGTTCATCATCAATGACCAAGTCACCGTCAACACTGAACCAGTCTTTTTCCTTACGCACGGAGAAATGGGCTTGCGATAGGCCGGTTTCGCGGCTCAGCCTGATTTTTTTGCCTTTAGGCCATTCCAATAAGGCAAATTCGCCCAGTTCCTGGAAATGCAACAAGGCTTCCAGGGCTATTTCGGGGTCATCCAGCAACCATTTGAAATCACGCTCTTTATACAACTCAGGGCAGTCGGCAAGCAATTGCGCCACATAGGCGTTTTCCAACTCAAAATCTCGGGTCGTTTGGTATTGCTGGCCGTCAATATCCGCCAATACGGTGGCCCCACCGGCACCAGGTTTGTATAAGGGCCCGCCGTTGGCGAACGGCTGGATAAACACTTCAATTTGGATGCCTTGGCCGACGGGCTGCAAATGGATGTGCAGACGGCTATCCACCGGAACTTCAATGGCATGGCGGGAAGTCCCGCCGATATCCGACTGCACGGTCAACATCGACGCTATCGACGCGATTGAGTCTATGACTTGTTGGCGGGCGGAAGCGGGTACGACCAAACCGTCCTTACCGAGGATTTCGGCGACCTGGCGGTGCTGGTCATTGATCATATATAAAATCAGGCCATTATTGGCGGTTTTTTGGGCGATGACCCGTTGCCGGTTAATTTCCGGTATCAGGAACAGCCGCAAATTGGGGAGCTCTTCTTTGACCAGCAATTGTGGTTCGGCAATGCTTATGTCCACAGGCTTGCCGGTCTGTTCCTGGCCCGCCCAATAGACATGGGGATGCCCGGCAGTGGCAAGCAGGCCTTCGATAGTCAATTCATAAACATCTTTTGGATAATAACCATAGTATTCGCTCTCTTTGTTTATGGTGATTTTGGTGCAAATGTTCCGGTCTTGTTCCGAGAGGTAATCGTAGTCCGCCAAATCATGGTAAAGCTTTTTCAAAGCCACCGGACGGCCTTTGCTCCACTGCCCGGCCTTGCTCAGACGCTGCTCTTTAGGCACCAGGACGATACTGCCGGCTTCAAGGCTGATGCTCCAGATCATGCGCAATTCTTGTTGGGATTCGGTGCCGGCCAGCGGTTGGCCGCTTAATTGCGTCAATGCCGTCAAGGCGCGTTCCCATAAGGACACTTTGGGCAACAGGTCAAAAATCGTGCTGAACGGCGTGTCAACGTAATGCAGGGCGATTTTTTCACAATCGGCATTTTTATGGGCCAGCCGCTGCAGGAGTTGGGAGCTGACCGCCGCATACCACACATAGCCTTGTTTATGGGCTTCCGGGCAATACTTTGCCAATTGCTCCAAAACAAAAGCCAGACGGGTATTATTGCCAACGGCATTGAAGTCAACCAACCAATAAAAAATCAAAGCCTGGAATAGGCATTCATAAGGGTAACGCGGGCTTCTGAATTGCCGGACCAGCTCCTCGACACTCGCCTTTGCCTGATAAACATCAACCGCCTTATCCAAAAGGGCGTTGGCCTCGTAAAACGCGTCATAGCCTTTTTTCATCGTCATCGGCAGATGCTGTTTTTTTAGATAAGACAAATGTTCGCCAGTCCTTGAACGCAGCAAGGCCAAGCTAAAAAAATACCCATGCAGGCCATAAAGCGTAATGTTACGTTTGCTGCTTTCCTTTTTTAGCTGTTTAAGCGCCACTTGAAACAAACCGATGGCTTCATCATTACGGTTTTGCAAAAAACACAAGGTCGCCAACAATTTCAAACTTTGGCTTGAATGGTCGCCGTCAAGCCAAATTTCGGCATCCTTAAAATTGCCGCGCAACAAACGCTGTTCAACCAATATCTGGGCGATTTCAGTGCAGACGGGTTTACTGGCCCCAAATAAGCGCTCCAATAACTGGTAGGCCTTCGGGTCATTGGCAAAACCTTTGCAATCGTTTATCACCAAATATTTGAGCGCACCGTATTGGATTTGCACAGGCAAGCCCGTGAACCAATTTTCATCAAAATCGTTGAAAAATACCCGGTTGATATGTTCGGCAAAATATTCGGGATAGCTCGAATGTAGCCTGTCAATATTGGCCATAAAAGCGGTGACGCTGCCTTGATATAAAAACAGCCGCAATTGTTTGACGATATGGCAGGCAATGATCCGATGCGACGGGTAGTAGCCGCCATCGGCTATCAGCAACGGCGCCAGCTTTTTAAACCAAGGCTGGTCAACGGCATTGCGCATCAATGCCTCACTGCATTCGGGATGGCAAGCCCAACCATCGTTACTGGCAATGATCAATTTGCTTTTGTGCAATTTTTCTTTGAGGGCCTTATCCACGAGGCGGACAGTTTTAAGGTCAAAACCACCGGCCTTGGATAATAGGTTCTGGAAATTAGTTTGGCTAATGGGGGCGTAAATCACCGCTAAGGCCATGACAATATCTTGTTCCGCTGTAGTAAGCGTGGTAAACGTAGCAGGTAACTTGTTATTCATTTTTTACGTCGTTTGTCCTTAGGGTTAAGACTGCCGCTATGGGGCATTGTAAAGGCGCTAAATTATTTCTTAAGTTTATGATTTTACGATGATAAGTCTTCAAACGAATTTTACGATTTATTATCTGGACATTCACTTGACAGCTATCTATCATGCCACACACGGGACGCGCAGGTGGCGTGCCGTCTATGTCCAATAATTATTTATCAGTTCAAATGAGGAGTATTTTATGCTGGAAAAACAACAATATGCACCGATGTTCAGGGCGTTGGACCAAAACAATCAATTAGTCAGTTTAACTGATTACTCCGGAGAAAAGAACATCGTCCTCTACTTTTATCCTAAAGACGACACCCCTGGCTGCACCATAGAAGCAAACCAATTTACCCAATTGGCTGATGAATTTGCGGACCTGGATACGGTTGTGATCGGCATCAGTAAGGACACCTGCGAAAGCCATACCGATTTCATTAACAAATACGGTTTAAAAGTCAAATTGCTGGCCGACACCCGTGGTGAGATGTGCGAAAACTACGGTGTTTGGCGGGAACGGGAAAAGGAAGGCGTAAAAAGCATGGCCATTTTCCGCTCGACGTTCATTATTGATAAAAACGGGGTGTTGGCCGATGTCATCTATGGGGTCACGCCTGAAGGCCATGCCCAAGAAGTCTTAGAAAAAATTAAGGCATTGGCCAATCCAGACATGACTGTGGCTGAAGAAGCCCCTGTTGAGGCCGAATAATGGGCGCCATGCCAATTTCTAAGGTGTAGGTATGGACATATCTGGCATCAACCATATCAATATCGTCGTCACGTCCGCGCAATTGCCGGACGTGGTGGCGTTTTACGAACAAATCATCGGCTTAAGGCAAGGCCTGCGGGCGGTTTCCAAGCGTAACGGCGCATGGCTTTATTGCCATGACACGGCGATCATCCATCTGTCGGTCGTGGAACAAGCGCCTTACACTGGCAAAGACACCCTCTTTAACCATGTCGCCTTAAGCTGTAGCGGCGTTACCGGTTGGGTGAGCCACTTAAACCGTCACGCCGTCCATTTTGACATTGACTACCGCCCGTCACCGGAAATGACCCAGCTGTTTCTCTACGACCCTGTAGGCATACGTATCGAATTGAATTTTGCCGGTGAACGTTTGGAACCATCAGCTTAAGGGGGAACCCGTTATGATACCGGAACAAAACTTAGATCTAACTGGCAAAGTCGCTTTCATCAGCGGCGCCGCCGTCGGCATAGGCCGTGCCGTTGCCTTAAGGTTGGGCAAGGCGGGCGCGACTATCGGCCTGCATTATTACTCCAGCTCGGACGCAGCCAACGCTTTGCTGGCTGAATTGGCCGCAGCAAATATCAAAACCCTATTGCTGCCTGCCGACCTGACACAGGAAGGGCAAGCCAACGCGGCTATTGATAAGTTGGTCGCTGAAACAGGCCGTCTGGATATTGTCGTCAACAACAGCGGCGGCTTGGTCAAACGCGCCAAAATTGAAGATTGCCTTTTAGAAAATTGGAACAAATCGCTGGACATTAACCTGACCAGCGCATTTTTGGTGACCAAACGCGCCATCCCGCATTTGCGTGCCTCAGGCAATGGCAGCATCGTGAATATCCTGTCCTTGTCCGTACAAACAGGCGGGGCCAACGGGGGCGGGGCTTATGCCGCCGCCAAAGGCGGCTTGATGGTGTTCACGCATACGCTTGCCAAAGAACTGGCCCCACTGGTACGCACAAACTCCGTCATGCCAGGCACCGTCGAAACCCAGCACCATGAAATCCACTCGACCCCGGAAATGATGGAAAACTACCGCAAACAAACCCCCTTGGGCCGCAACACCTACGCCGAAGAAGTCGCCAGTTCGGTGCTGTTCCTGTCCAGCAATATGGCTTCCCATATCAACGGCGCATTGATAGACATTAGCGGCGGACGGTTTTTGCGTTAACCATTTAGTGTGGGCGGACGGGAGCCAACCCGTCCGCTTTAGCACAGCCAACCCCATTAAAAGCAAACTTTCGGATAAATTATGAGCACAATTTACGGCGAACAACATAGGCTCTTGCAGCAAGAGTTTGATACCACAAGATTGGCGGATAGGGTTAAGGAACTGATTGTGTTGCCGGAGATCACCGACAGCCATAAACCTTTTATTGAAAGCCGCGACATGTTCTTTCTCACGACTATCGACCACCGTGGCTACCCCACTTGCTCCTATAAAGGCGGCGCGCCTGGTTTTGTCAAGGTGATAGATAACAACACCATCGCATTCCCAAGTTATGATGGCAACGGCATGTTTCTATCCATGGGCAATATTACGGCCAACAACAAGGTCGGAATGTTGTTTATTGATTTCGGGACACCCCACCGGATCCGGGTGCATGGCACCGCCAGCGTTAGCCAACAAGACCCGCTAATCGGGGAATTCCATGGGGCGGAATTGCTTGTGCGCGTAACGGTCACTGAAATTTTCGTCAATTGCCCCCGCTATATCCACAAATACGGGCGCATACAAAACTCCAAATACACCCCCCAAGCCGACTGCGAAACACCCCCAGCACCGCAATGGAAACGTATTGATGCGATACAGGACGTCCTGCCCGAACGTGAAAAGGATGTCGCGGGGAAATTGGGGGGGACTATCACACCGGAAGAATACGGCCTGCTAGTGATGGAAGGCAAAGCTTGATAAGAATGCAACCCTAAGGGATGACAGCTTGGCAGGGCGCCCTTACCCGCCCTGACCCCCTCTTCCGCATGGACAAAAATGGCCCGCCCTACCCGGCTGGTTCAATCCAACGCCTCTGGAACTCGTCCGCAGGCAGCGGCGGCGAAAGATAATATCCCTGGATCTCGTCACAGCCGAAAGATTGCAGCAGCTGCAATTGGGATTCGGTCTCCACACCTTCGGCGACAACTTTCATGTCCAGGATTTTCCCGAGGGACACTATGGTCTTGATAAATGCCGCTTCGTTCGAGGCGGGGTCGCCCCTATAAACCTGGATGAAGGAACGGTCGATTTTAAGCGTATGGATGGGCAATTTTTGCAGATAGGATAAAGACGAATAGCCGGTGCCGAAATCATCCATCGCGACCTGGATGCCGCGCTGGCGGATTTGTTGCAAACGCTCGGCCGCTTTTTCGACATCATGCATGACCAGGCTCTCGGTCACTTCCAATTCAATCCATTCCGGCCTTGTTTGGGTTTCTGCCAAAATATCGTCGAGGATGGCGATAAAATCATCCGCCAGCAGTTGCCGGGCCGAGAGGTTGACCGCAAGCCGGAACCCTGCCCGTTTGTTAGCCCAAATATGGGCCTGCAAACAGGCGGCCTTCAGTATCCAGGTGCCTAGCGGAATGATCAATGCCGTTTCTTCGGCGACGGTAATGAAACGGTCGGGCGGGACCATCCCAAAACCAGGGCGCCGCCAGCGGACCAAGGCTTCGGCGCCCGTTATCCGGCCGGAAACACACGCGGCTTTGGGCTGGTAATAAAGTTGGAATTCCCCCCGTTCTATCCCCAGCCGCAAGGCGTTTTCCAGCGACAGCCTCTGATACGCCGCCTCATTCATGCCCGTTTCGAAGTATTGGAACATGCCGCGCCCTTGGGCTTTGGACGCATACATCGCCGTGTCCGCATGTTTGGTCAGGGTGTCGAAATCGGTGCCGTCATCGGGAAACACCGCAATGCCGATGCTGATGCCAACGTAGACGGTATGGTCCTTAATCTGCACCGGTTCCGAGATGGCCTCGACCAATTTCCGGGCCAGCTCGGTGGCAGTGGCAATGCCGACCAAATTGGGCAGGATGATGGTGAATTCATCCCCGCCCAAACGGGCGACCGTATCCGTTTTACGTAAGCAACTTTGGATGCGGACGGCAATGATTTGCAATAAATAGTCGCCCGCCCAATGCCCAAGGGTATCGTTGATATTTTTGAAATGGTCCAGGTCAAGAAAAAGCAACGCGAGCCGGGTGTTATGGCTTCGCGCCAATAGAATTTCCTGCTCAAACCGGTCTTTGAACAGAAACCGGTTAGGTAGCCTGGTGAGCACATCGTAATGCGCCAGCTGCTGGAGTTCCTGTTCCGTTTGTTTCTGGTGGCTAATATCCGTGGAAATCGCCACATAATGGGTAAGCAGGCCATGCTCGTCGGTGACGGCATTGATGCTGAGCAGCATCGGGCAGAGTTCGCCATTTTTCCGGCGGTCCCATATCTCGCCTTTCCAAACCCCCTTGCCCAATAACGCTTGCCATAACCGTTCGTAAAACGGCGGGTCGTGCATGTGCGATTTCAATATCCGGGTGCTTTGGCCCAGCACTTCGGGCCGCACGTAACCCGTGATTGAGCAGAAGGCGGCATTGACATCCAAAATGACGCCTTGCGGGTCGGTGATGAAAATGGCCTCGCTGCTGTTCTCGAAGACTTTGGCGCTTAAGCGCAGCCGTATTTCCCGGTCTTTCAGCTCGGAGATGTCCAAAGCGGTCACGACCGCGCCTTCCAGTTTGCCCTGTTCCGAATGCAGCAAACCCCCTTTCAGCCAATAAATGGCTGCGGGTTTATCCCCATTTTTGCCGAGCAGCCCATGCTCGCCAGTGTAGTTCCCGTGCAGCCGGACGGTTTCCAACAGCACGGATTGGACGGGCCAAGGCAGGGCCGGCAATTGCCCGGCAAGCTGCTGCCGTTCCGCAGGCGGCAACAAGCCGTCAATGCCGCACCCTAACAGTTCGGCTTCGGAAAACCCAAGCTCGCGCCCCACTTCCGTATTCACCCGCCGGATCCGCCCTTCCGTGTCAATGACGAACAGCAGGTCATCCATGGCATCCATGACCCGGGCAACAAAGCGGCTGAGGCTATGCTGCTGGTCTGCTTTTTCTTTAATTTTTTGCTGCTGCTGTTGTGATTCACTGAGCATGGCATCCATGCTTTGGGTGATGACGAGGATTTGCCTTTCCTGTTTCAGATTGGCTAACCGTAGATTTTCGATTTCCTCCCGTAACTTGGCCAAGGTTTCCGGGCCACCCTTAGCACCATTGGCGGAGGCGATAAACCCAAGTCCATTTTCAATTGTTCCGGGAAGCCTAGTTCCGTCCAAGGGCAACAGAAATTGGTCGCCGTCCTTTTCCACACGGAACCCGGACGTTTTTAGGTCGATGCGCAGGCTATGCGCCGGGCAAACCAGGGTGTGGCCGTCAAGCAGCGGGCATTGCGCCAAATGGTAGCCTTCATGCGGACATAAGGCCGGGATAGCCAGGAATTCCCCGGCAATGTCAAAAACCAGGACATCCATAGGCTGATGCCCGTCAGGCCGCCGTAATTTGCCCGTCCAACGCGGGGGATCAGGCGTGTCGAGGAAGCTCAGCGATTCGATGATGGCATTGCGGAAATAGGGGCTTTGGCGGCTCATTCCGACAAAAGGCTCCGTATCAATTGGAGGGTTGTAGGTACGGCCTGTTCGGTTTTGGCGGACAGGCCAGGGGAAAAGGGTTTGGCAGCGGTTACTTCGACCCCCACGATCAGGATCTCCGGCACTGGCCCCCGGAGGCTTTTAAAGGCCTCCAACAAATAGGGAAGCCCCAGGCCATGGCCGCTAAGCCGTTGGGGCCGGTTAGCCAATTCTTCAGGCCTCACCAGGCAAACGTCACCCGGCTTCCCGAAGTTGGCCAGCGCATCGACCAGGATCGCCTGCCGGCAACCCTCCAGAAACCTTAGCGCATCAAGCCCGGCGATACCGGCATTGAACACTTCGGCATCGCTGGCCCACGCCAATTGGCAAAGCTCCGTGTAGATGCGGGGACCAAAGCCGTCATCCCCGTGCAGCTCATTGCCAAAACAAATGATATGGCGCCCGCCCATAACTTAAGGCCATACGGTGAGGCGTTTGCCCGTATCGAGCAAATGCACGGTGCAGACCAGGCAGGGATCGTGGGAACGGATGATATGGCCAATTTCCACAGGGTCATCGGGATCATCAACCGTCAGGCCGATCAGGCTGCTCTCCCAATGCCCGCGGCGGCCTTCGCTATCCTTGGGCGAGGCGTTCCAGGCGGTGGGCGTGATGACTTGATAACGGCTAATGGCGCCATCGGTGATTTGCACCCAATGGCCTAGCGCGCCACGCGCCGCCGTCACCAACCCAAAGCCTTCGCCGTCAGGGATTTCCTTTTCGACGGGGGAAACCATGTGCGGGCCATCAGGATGCGCGGCCAACTGGTGCAGGGTTGTGCGCATTGTCTGCAACAGCCGCGCGGTACGGCGTAAACGGGCGAACTGGCGCAGCCAGGCATTGCCGCCCTCAAGCTGGTATAAGGAACGGATCAGCGGCTCGCCGTCGATAAGCGCATCGGCCAACGGGCCGCATTGCACGACTTTATTTTGATAGCGGGGCGCCTTGCACCAAGTATAACGGTCAGAATGGGGCTGGTAATCCGGGATGGTTTGCCCCTGAAACGGATGGCGGCCACCTGCGTAGGGCTGGAACCAGGAATAGCGCACATGTTCGGTAATTTCGGCTTGCTCGAATGGCTTAAGCTCACCGGTGTCGCCATCCAGGAAACCGGCCCTGAACAAGTGCTTGCGCTGCGGCGGGGGAGTTTCCGCATCATCAGGGTCGTCATAAGCGCCATAGCTGAGCATGTGGGGTGTGCCGAAGCCCAAACGGTGCAAGCCGATGTCCCGGCCTATCAACGAGAACAGGCCGATGGCGCTGTCGGAGTGGGCGTCTTTTGCCGCCAACCAAGAGAAAAAGTCATCGGCGGTTTCTAAGGCTAGCCAGTTGTCCAGGCCAGTCCCGATCACATCCTGTTCGAACCAGCGGGTCAATTTGTTGAGGATGGACAGGCTGTCGATGATGTGGCGGCTATTCGCGGGCGCGGTCACGCCACCCGGCAGCATGTACGACGAATGCGGCCACTGGCCGCCAAACAGGGCGATAATTTCGACAATATGGCGCGAATGCTCAAGGGCGCCACGGTGGACTGAACCTTTGAACGGCAAGAACGCGGCCCGTGCCGTTTCATAAAAGCCACGCTGGCTGTATTTGGGATGGCAAAAATCGGCGGTGAAGAATAAAAAAGATTGCCGCAAATCGCTTTGCACCGTCTCCGCCATCAGGCACAGGTTGCGGATGCGGATGGCCGTGGGCGGCACGGGGATGCGGCCGATCTGTTCCAAGGCCAGCACCGCCGCGTTGAGTTGCGCGGTGCCACAAATGCCGCAGATACGTGGCGTGATCACCAACGAATCTTTAGGCTTGCGGGTCACGAGGATTTGTTCGAACCCCCTGTAGAGCGAACCGATACAGCGGGCATCGACGACGGTATTGCCTTCCAGTTCCAGTTGGAAATCCAGGTCGCCTTCGACGCGGTTAAGGTCGATTTGGATGGTTCTTCTGGCCATGCTCAAGGATCCATGGTCTTGTTAAGCACCCGTTCAGGCGCCGCTTCATGGGCCAGGCTTTTGTAGGCCATATAATTCGCCCGCTCAACGCCCAGCGGCAGATGTAACGGGATAGGGCCGATTTTTTCGGTGCGGAACAAGTCGTGGTCTAGCGGGAAATCCGGGGACGTGCAACCGAAACACGGCACACCGGCGCGGGTCTTGCTGCTGCGGCCATTCCACAATTCGGTGTTGCATACCGCCATCGTGACCGGCCCTTGGCAACCTAGATTAAAGAACATGCACGCTTTGCCGCCGAACTCGGCGTCTTCCACGTCATACTCATGGTATTCGTTACGGGTGCAGCCCTGGTGCACCGTGGTATTGAAAAAAGCTTTGGGACGGTTGAGATGGTCGAGTTCCACGGCCAACCCCAAAGCCAGCATGGCCAAGGTTTTGGTCATCGCATTGGGGTGCGCGGGGCAACCGGAAAGATTGATGACGGGCAGGCCTTTGCGGGAGCGCCATCCGGCCGGCAATAGGCCTCCGGGGGAGTGTTTGTCGAACTGCAGACCCAGGCAGTCGGTGGGGTTGGGTGGTGCGGCATGGACACCGCCGTATGCCGCGCAAGTGCCCATAGCCACCACATATTGCGCCTTTTCGGCCAGTTGCCGGACCAGGCCCATTTTGGAACGCCCCCGGTACGGGTCATACATGCCTGAACCATTGGGGCCAGTGATGATGCTGCCTTCAATGCACAAAATGTCCAAGTCCTGTTGGCCGGCGATGACCGCTTCGACCAAGGCGTCCAATTTGCCGGCAGGCCCTAAGGACAAGGAGGGCTGCCAGAGCATTTCGATGCCATACTCATCCACCAGCTCTTCCAAAGATGGGCTGTCGGCGCACAGGAGTGACATGGTGTCGCCACCACAAGAGCCAGTTTGTAGCCAGAGTAATGCCGCCATAAAAATCTCCGTGATACTTTGTTGCATGATAGTGCATATGGCTTACATTATCTATCGGTTTGGCCATTTGACCCGTCACCAAACCCTGTTTGCATTCCCGCCCTAATTTTTATGCCCTGGGATAGCCAACCATAACGCCCCACCTATCGGGCTATTTTAAACCGGCCAAATATGGCTCATTTAATGCTTGCATTTCGTTATTTACTTAAACACATAATGAAAAGGAGCATACTATGTTGCTAGAAATGAACGTCTCCATGCGGCGCGGCAATTTTGACCTGACCACCGATTTGTCGATACAGGACGAAAGCATGGGGTTGATCGGACGTTCCGGTGCCGGGAAGAGCACTATCTTGGGCCTGTTGGCCGGAACCCTGATGCCGGAAGAGGGGCGGATAGTGTTGGATGGCAAAATCCTGTTTGATAGCCGCAAAGGCATCATGGTGCCCCGTGAACAAAGGCCTATCGGTGCCGTGCTCCAAGATGACCGGTGGCCATCCGACGGGACCGTAAACGATGGCCTGTCTTCGGCCCACGAACGCACGCTCAAGCAGCGGCGCACCTTAAAACCGAAACACCTGATCGAATTTCTCGATATCGGGCATTTATTGGGGCAAGCTATGGGGCATTTGTCCACTGGAGAGCTCCAACGGGTCTTGCTGGCAAGGGCCCTGTTAAAGTCGCCCGCCTTGTTATTGCTGGACGATCCCTTGGCGACCATGGGGTATTTTGCCAATTCCGTGACGCCGTTCCTAAAACGGGTGCGTAGCGAGCTGAACCTGCCGTTGTTCTACGCCAGCCACGCATTGGGCGATATTGTCGAATTCAGCGACAAAATCGTCGTGGTCGCCGAAGGCCGCGCCATCCAAGTCGGCTTGATAACGGAACTGCTGCAAAACGCCGAGCTGATACAAAAAATTGGCTTGGGGCTTGTCGAAAACAAGATACCGGCCATGGTGACCGGGCATGACCTCATGGATGGTTGCACGCTGGCAAAAACCTATGGCATTGAATTGGTGTTGCCTTTGCGCCGCGATTTGCCTATGGGTTCTTGGGTCACGGTCAGCATACCCGCCCATGAAATCGCCTTGTCGCGCACTTACCTCCCTGGCATTTCAATACAAAACCAAGTCAAGGGACGGATTTGCGCCTTAATACCCCACGGCAACGGGATCTTGGTGCAAATTGACTGCGGCAAAACCTGGTTGGCCGGCATTACCTTGAGGGCTTGCCGGGAGATGAACTTACAAGAAGGCGACACCCTTTATTGCTTGGCTAAAACCCAGGCATTTTCTTATTGCCCCCAATCCGGCCTGGATGCGTTTAGCCAGTTGTTCAACAAATAAGGCGGACCACCAACAAGACCGGATGGATAGGTTTATAGGCTGGCCATAAAAACGCTTTTCAGTGTGTCAAAATACCGACAAGCCCGACACGGTTTGTCGCATTTGATACAGATAGCGGCAATGCCTGAAAATAGGCCATTCGCCTTACCTCCACCAAGGCTGTTGGTTTTTTATGGGCCTGGGTCAATTGGGGGCTGTCATTCTATGGCGTTTGCTTTGGCAATCCCAACCCTTAACCTTACTGGCCATCACCGCATGTTTATCCGCCAAATCCACTATCTGCTCGCCCTTGCCAAAACTGGCCATTTCGGTCGTGCGGCGCAAACCTGCCACGTTTCCCAACCCGCCTTGTCCACCGCGCTACAGCACCTTGAAGAAGAGCTTGGCGTCACTATCATCAAACGCGGGCAACGTTTCCAGGGCTTTACTGAAGAAGGTGAACGGGTGCTGCAATGGGCGCGGATTTTAGCCCAAAACTGGGAAGGGATGCGGCAAGCGGCGGCGCAATACAGCCAACAACTGACTGGCGTGTTACGGATCGGCGCGATACCGACCACGCTGCCCGTCACGCCGTTATTGACGCAACCTTGCCAAGCCGGATACCCCGGTATCGCCATCAAATTGCTATCCCTTTCCGCCGAAGAACTCATCCGGCAATTGGACAATTTTGAGCTGGACTTAGGTTTGACTTATCTGGATGACCCCCGTCTGAAAGGCTTCAAGACCCTGCCGCTGTATCTTGAACGCTATGTGCTGCTGGCCCGTAACCCTGCTCCCTGTTTGTTGAAAAGTGCTTTGCATTGGCGCGATATTGCCAGCTTGCCTTTATGTTTGTTGACCCAAAACATGCAAAACCGCCGCCTGATTGATGCCGCCTTTCGGGAAGCAAACGTGATCCCAAATGTCATGCTGGAAACCGATTCCATCTTCGCCTTATATGCCCATGTCCGCAGCGCCGGATTATATTGTGTGGTCCCGCACAGCATGTTGAACCAGTTCGCCCTCCATGAGGACATCACCGCATTGCCCTTAACACCGGAACTGTCAAGGGAGGTAGGGCTGATCGTCCGCCGCCAGGATTTGCCGTCCCCCATCCAAGATGCCGCCTGGAACATAGCCCGGCAGTTGGATTTGCAACACCGCTTCGATTCATTGATGGCGGCTGGCCATCTTACCCTCCGGCAAAGCGCTGCTGTAAGGTAAGATGGTTTCATTTGCAACAATGGCAATTACGGGTATAACGTTTGCAACTAACAACATTAACCCAAATTGCTTTATAGGTAGCTGAATTTGAAAGCAAGATATATGAATAGATGGCTGCGTGCATTTTGGGCCTTACTCACCCTAAGCCTGTTAGTGCTTCCCGCCGCGCTGTTGCCTAACTCGGCCTTAGTGGCCGGTAACCCTGCCAACCCTGCGTTGGACAAAACCAAGGTCGGCCCGGATACCCCTTATATCGTCTTGGGCATGGGCTGTTTTTGGGGGGCGGAAAAACGTATGCAAGCTTTGGCGGGCGTCTTGGATGTTGAGGCCGGTTACGCGGGTGGCGATATTGCCAATCCCGGCTACGAAACGCTGCATGACACCGAAGCGGCCATACAACAAGGCCAAGCCATAACAAACCATGCCGAAGTGGTGAAGGTCTATTTCGACCCCCAGCAAACCACGCTTGAGCGGGTCTTGATCCAATTTTGGGAAAGCCACAATCCCACCCAAGGCAACCGTCAAGGCAATGACACGGGCAGCAATTACCGCAGCGCCGTGTTTTACCGGACGGATGAAGAACGCCAAATGGCGGAAAAAACCCGCGCCATTTATCAAGGCAATTTAAAAACAGCGGCCATCGCCGAAGCAATCACCACACAAATTGCCCCGCTAAAAAACTACACGGCCGCCGAAGATTACCATCAGGATTATTTGCAGAACAACCCGCTGGGTTATTGCGGTTTGGGCGGGACTGGCGTGGCCTATGCCGACCCCGCCAGCGGCATCAATCCCCACACCCCGTTAACGGGAAAAAACGCCACCACCGAACCGAGTTGGCAAAACAGCCAACTGAACGCCGCAGAACAATTGATTGCCTTTGAGTCGGTCGAATGCGGCTACTGCCGATTATTCGACAAAGAGGTGTTGTTGAATTGGAAGAACCCCATCCCCATCGTCGCCACCCATGCAACCACACCGCCAAACGGCTGGACGCTGACCCAGCCCTTATTTGCCACGCCAACCATTGTGTTGTTTAGAAATAAGCAGGAAGTGGCCCGTTACACTGGCTATCAAGGGGCGGCGGCATTTTGGCAATGGTTGGGTGGGGTGGCATCCGGCAAGGCCATGCCCTAATCCGTGTCCATGAAATTTTCATAGTCGCTGGCCGTTAAAATAAAACTAGTCAGGATAAATTTATCTGAAAGCAGATATAGGTAGCTATGGATTGGTGTAATTTTGACCGACGGATGGCGACCCATAGCTGCCTGCTGCAATAGCGATGTTTGTCGGACTGCTATCGTCTACAAAGCTGACATAAACATCAGCAACATCAAAAATTATATGTTGAAGTGGCTGACAGATCCTTTGGATGAAGTGCCGCAACCTGAACGACAATAACTTGTTCTCAGGAGCTATAGGTTGAGGATTATGTAATTCGGAACCCTAAAATAACGCTGATAAAAAATTTGATACGATTTTCGTAGGTTCAGAGCTACACGGTTAAGTAGCAGCATGCGAGTAATTTCCACATGGCATCCTTTTTTGGCTATACCCAATGTAGGCTCAGCGGCATAGTTGTTTAGCTTTATGGTCGGGATCTGCTCCGGCATTCAGAAGCAATTGAATCATGGTGGCATTTTTATGGAGTACTGCCATGTCAAGCGCTGAGTCGCAGAATTTATTAGTCGCGTTGACTGCGGCTCCGTGGTCTATAAGCAACTGCACCAATTTCTCATTGCCGTTTTGGGCAGCCGTTACAATCACTGGGTTGCCGCTCAGTGAATCCCTAAAGGTATAGTCCGAGTCCACCTTAACACTGCCGTGACCACTTTTGTTCTCCCGTGTATTAGGATTGGCGCCTTGCTCTAGCAGGGTGTGCGCAGTCTCCACATGGTTGCGTCGCACAGCAATGTGCAGAGCATCCAAACCTGCTTCATCTAAGGCATTGATGTTTGCATCTTCCGCAAGCAGTTGTTGCACCTGCGTTGTATCCCCCTCGTAAGCTGCGAGCAATAGAGCCTGGGATTTCGGGCCGATATTAAAATGGAAATGGAAGTGGAAACGTCCTTGCTGTTCATCCCATAATATGGCGCCAGTCAATGCCGTTAGTAAAGACGCTACCATGAATACCATTTGTATTTTTTTGTTTGTAACGCCATAAGAAAGTGTGACATTCATTGCTGTGACTGCGGCATAGATGAAGGAGACAGTGACGACGATAAAGGTGGATGCAAAGCCAAACACAGTAGAGCCTATGACAAATACCAAATAGGCTAACGTCAAACAAGACAGGATTATTAAAATTGGCTTCTTGTCGCTGGTGCGAATGGTTAGGATAATTGCGTTTACTGATGTCGCAAGCACTGAGAGCAAAGCGATAAGCGTAATGGGCCAGATTAGAATAAGTAGGAATCCAAACTCGGGATCATCCAGAACATCATAACGCACTGATACAGCAGTCAATAATGCAATGAGTAGCGAGTTAAGGAGAAAGACGGCTTCCGGTTGGCGTTTAGTCGGACTTTTCATCGAATTCACCCTGTTGGTGTAGCCAAAACTCTAACATACCATAGTGTAGAGTTGTTCAATTAGATGCTGTGATTGTCTGTAATTGTTAAGGGTTGATAGATCGCTACTCCGCATATTCCCGGGTTCTGCATATCCTCGAAAAGATAAAAATTAGCAATGGAACTCAAAGTGGAGATTAGGGTAAAGATTTCTGACTCTCTGGACTTTCAAAAAATCACGCCAAGCTTTAAAAAAAATATAACATATTGATTTAAAATAACTATTGCATTAATCAGAATTCTTTTTTAGAATCATGGGTAGCAAGTCTACGACTGGTTTAGCACAGATAACAGCCACTCAATTTCCATGAATTTTGGCATACTGACCGGCAGAAAATGGCCGAAACCGCCCTACCACTCCCAATAATTGCCAATGACGGCTTGTGTCTGGTAATAATTAACTTTAGGACAAAACCCCATTAGTTCTGGTGGGCAAAACACCATAAGCACTTGCCAAACAACATGTGATAAACCGTTAATAACCGCAAACTATCAAGCCATACCTGCAAACGATTGGACGTCCCGCGTCGCTAACGCAGACAATACGGTTACCCGGCCGGGATACACTTGGGCATACCGCAAAACGGACTGCCTAACCATCCAATCAAAATTCAGGTAATAATAAAATGGCTAAAATTGTTTGTGTGCTTTACGACGACCCTATCGGCGGTTATCCCACTGCTTATGCGCGTGATGATTTGCCGCAACCGGAACGTTACCCCGATGGGCAAACCCTGCCTACCCCCAAAGCCATAGATTTCCAGCCCGGCGCATTGCTAGGTAGCGTGTCCGGCGAGTTGGGCCTGCGTAAATATTTGGAATCTAATGGTCACCAACTGGTGGTGACGTCCAGCAAAGACGGTGCCGACAGCGTTCTCGACCACGAACTACACGATGCTGAAATCGTCATTTCCCAACCGTTCTGGCCCGCTTACATGACCGCCGCACGTATCGCCAAGGCCAAAAACCTGAAAATGATCGTCACGGCGGGCATCGGCTCCGACCATACCGATTTGCAGGCGGCCATGGAACGCGGCATCACCGTGGCCGAAGTCACCTACTGCAACAGCAACAGCGTCGCCGAACATGTCGTCATGATGACGCTGGCGTTGGTGCGCAATTACCTCCCGTCTTACCACTGGGTCATTAAAGGTGGCTGGAATATCGCCGACTGTGTGGCGCGTTCTTATGATTTGGAAGCGATGCATGTCGGCACGGTTGCCGCCGGACGTATTGGATTGCGGGTGTTGCGCTTGCTGAAACCGTTCGATGTGAAGCTGCATTATCTGGACCGCCACCGTTTGCCGGAAGCGGTCGAGCAGGAACTCAACCTGACTTACCACTCCAGCCTGGAAAGCTTGACCAAGGTCTGTGACGTGGTGACGTTGAACTGTCCGCTGCATCCTGAAACCGAGCACATGATTAACGAAGCAAGTTTGAAAAACTTCAAACGCGGCGCCTATTTGATTAACACGGCACGCGGCAAGCTGTGCGACCGTGACGCGATAGTCAACGCGCTGGAAAGTGGACAATTGGCGGGTTATGCAGGTGATGTCTGGTTTCCGCAACCCGCGCCGAACGACCATCCGTGGCGCACCATGCCCAACCACGGCATGACCCCGCATATCTCCGGCACGAGTTTGTCGGCACAAACCCGTTATGCGGCGGGTACGCGCGAAATTCTCGAATGCCATTTCGAAGGCCGCCCCATCCGCGACGAATATTTGATTGTCCAAGGCGGGCAATTGGCGGGGGCCGGTGCGCATTCCTACAGTAAAGGCAATGCTACGGGCGGTTCGGAAGAAGCGGCCAAATTCAAGAAAGATTGATTGGCCACAGAGCCTGAACCAGGGATGCGGTTATCACATCCGTATCCCTTTTGGCCAAATTGCGGGCATAATCATAAATGGAGGCAATGGCCGTCCGCCCAAACCCAGTTACCTGGCAACCCTTGCCAATCAGCAAAATAAGTGTAACCGTCCAGAAGTCTTTTGACATTTTGTACCAACCACGAAGGATACGAAGATCACGAAGCTACCATTTCTTCGAGGTGAACAAGGGGGGAGAAAATCAAATTAAAAGACTTTTGCCCGCTTACTTAGCCCCCCCCCTGCAAAGGGGCAAAACAGGCTTATCAAACTGCTGTACCAACCCCGTTTGGCCATAAGCCGTTGTAAATCACCTTCGGACGGCTACCCTCCTTTTTGAAATCCCGCCCCAAGGGCTATTGCAAACTGCCAAAGCTGGCCTACAATGATTTCCCATACCGCCCGGACTTAAAGAAAACAGATTCGGCGGCTGGTTGGGGATGATACGAGGTGAACAGGGTTCTTTACCGCCCGAAGCTGACTACTTATCGGTAAGCCTCCCATCTACGCCCAAGGGGGCTTATCAACAGGCATTTCATTGTAATTGGCTAGAGACCACCATCATGCAATACAAAGATTACTATAAGGTCATGGGCTTGTCGCGGGATGCCAGTCAGGACGACATCAAACGCGCTTACCGTAAACTGGCCCGCAAATACCATCCCGATGTCAGCAAAGAAGCCAATGCCGAAGCCAAATTCAAGGAATTGGGGGAAGCTTATGAAGTCCTCAAGGATCCCGAAAAAAGGCTGGCTTATGACCAACTCGGTGCGAATTGGAAATCCGGCCAAGACTTCAGGCCGCCGCCCAACTGGGATGAAGGCTTTGAATTCAAAGGCGGCGACACCAATAGCTTTAGCGATTTTTTCGAGCAGTTGTTTGGGCAAAAGGGTTTCCACGCCACGGGGCAACAACACGGTGGCCATGCGCGTGGGCAGGACAGCCATGCCAAAATCCATATTGATCTGGAAGACAGTTTTCACGGGGCGACGCGCTCCATTTCTTTAAGCACACCGGAAATGAACGCGCAAGGCCAAGTGCAGCTTAAGCACAGGAACCTAAATGTCAAAATCCCCAAAGGCATAAAGCCAGGCCAACATATCAAGCTGGCAGGCCAAGGCAACCCAGGCTTAGGCAGCGGACAGGCGGGTGACCTGGTCCTTGAAATTGAATTTAACCATCACCCGCTCTACCGGGTTTCCGAAACCGATGTCTATCTGGACCTTCCCGTCACCCCTTGGGAAGCGGCTTTGGGTGCAAAAATCAAAGTGCCCACACCGGATGGTTATGTTGACCTGAAAGTGCCGCCCAATTCCAAACAAGGCGGCAAACTGCGTTTGCCAGGCCGGGGGCTACCCGCCAAAACGCCCGGTGATTTTTATATCGTGCTGCAAATTGCCTTGCCGCCCGCCAATACAGATGCGGCCAAAGCCGCCTACCAACATTTGCAGCAGGCGTTTGACTTTAACCCACGCCAGTCTCTGGGAGTGTAGATACCGATGAACTCAAACAATCTCTATGTCATCCACACCGGCACGATCATTGAGGATGACACGTTAACTTTAGAACAGTTGTGCAATGCCTGCGGCGCCCCTACCGACTGGGTGATCAGCTTGGTCGATGAAAGCATCATTGAACCCGATGGTGGAGAAGTCCATTCATGGCGTTTTTCGGGGGACAGCCTAGTGCGGGTCCGTTCCGCCCTTAGTTTGGAACGTGATTTGGGCGTAAACTTGCCGGGCATCGCTCTGGCCCTGGATTTAATGGAAGAACTGGAGCGTTTACGTGCGCAAATAAAAGTAAAATGCCCGGTCTGAGGATATAAGATTGGCCGATTTTGAAGATTTCAATATTGGATGTAGGAAGGTGTGCAGTCTTTCTGCACACCCTTTTCAAATACTTGAAGTTTTAGCCATGATGACTTAACTGCTGTCATGATCGCTGACATTAATCAGCGCGGTGGTTTGGCGTGAGGAACAAACCACCAACGCATCTAAGCCGCAAATGTTGGGGTTCGCAAACCCACCACCGACCTACCATCTAATAACCGAAAATAAAACATAACCATCGGGCCATTCAAACCTAACACACCAACTCACCAGACTTTTCAGGGGAAACAGTTAGATGCTGTCAGAACGGGGCTGCTGTTTTTCAGGCGGGGCGGGGGTTTCCAGTTGACGGCGAAATTCCTCCAATTGCCGTGTCAATGCTTCACCGAAGGATTGGATTTGCTTCTCAAACAAAGGGATCTGTTGTTCCAGCCCCTTGTTAATGGCTTCGCCTATCCCTTGCAAACTCTTAAAAATATCCCCGAAAGGCAGGCTAAAAAGATTATTGAGCGTTCGCTGATAATCGACTTTCCATCGGCCATTTTCTTGTAACAAAACGCTGTCAAAAGACAACACCTTATTGTTGCCAGGTTTTGTTAACGTCATGGTCGTCGATACCCTTGCATTGGCACCGTCGATTAAAACCGCCCCGGTCTTTACAGCCGCCCCTTCTAGGTTTTGCTGTTTAATTACAAGATGTTGGCTCTCCTCGGTAGCATATTTCCTGGCCGAATCAATATCCCCTTCCGCCATCGCTTCCCAAAATGCCGTAGTGGCCTGTTCTGGGGTTAATACGTCCTGGCAGCCACCCAGCAAGAACAATAGGCTTAAAAATACCGCCAATCCGGCCAGGCTTTTCTTGGTATAAAAATAGGAAAAATGCTTTAACGGCATGTTAATTGTAGCCATCGGAAACTCCAGGAATTTGCAGCAAATTCAAGAAAAAATTATTTGAAATAGTCAAAAGCCTAGCAGGTGGGGCAAAAGCCAGTTTATGGCATTGATGCCGTTGCTAGGCTGAAAGGTATTGTTCGAAATGCCTGACCGTCAATTCCAGCCCCTCTTCTAGCGAAATTTTAGGGCTCCAGTTAAGGGTTCCTGTTGCCATAGCAATGTCGGGTTGGCGTTGGCGCGGGTCATCGGAAGGCAAAGGCTTAAACACGATAGCCGATCGGGAGCCCGTGATCCGTATGACCAGCTCGGCGAGCTGGTAAATGGTGAATTCCTTAGGGTTGCCCAGGTTCATGGGGCCTGTGATATCGTCAGGTGTGTCCATCAAGCGTAAGAGGGCTTCGACCAAATCGTCGACGAAACAAAAAGAGCGGGTTTGCATCCCGTTCCCGAATAGGGTGATAGGTTCGTTTTGCAAGGCCTGCATAATGATGTTCGAGACCACCCGGCCATCGTTCGGGAGCATCCTTGGCCCGTAAGTGTTAAATATCCGGGCGACTTTGATCCGTAAATGGTGTTGCCGGTGGTAATCAAAGAACAGCGTTTCAGCGCAACGCTTGCCTTCGTCATAACAAGACCGTAAACCGATGGGATTGACTTTACCCCAGTAACCCTCATGTTGCGGGTGGATTTCCGGATCCCCATAGACCTCGCTGGTTGAGGCCTGGAGCACTTTGGCCTTGACCCGTTTGGCCAAACCCAGCATATTGATGGCGCCTAAAACAGATGTCTTGGTCGTTTGCACCGGGTCAAACTGGTAATGGATGGGTGAGGCCGGGCAAGCCAAGTTAAAAATCTCGTCCACTTCAACATAGAGGGGAAAGGTCACGTCGTGCCGCTGAAGCTCGAAATGGGGGTTACCGATCAGATGTGCGATATTGTCCTTCGTCCCGGTAAAAAAATTGTCCACGCATAGGACATCATCCCCCCTCTCCAACAAACGTTCGCACAAATGGGAACCCAGGAATCCGGCCCCTCCAGTCACCATTATCCGTTTTCGTATAAATTTCGGCATATTTTTTCCTGATTAAAGCGTTTGTCCAAAAGCCCCGGATCCAGCGGCCCTATGGATAACTTTCGCGGCTTGTTTGCCCCATGCATCCCAGTTTAGGTCAGTATCAAAACGTGCCCGGCTTGCGTTGCTTAACTCATCCAGGTATGCGGGGTTACGCCAAAGTTCTGCGATTGACTTGGCATAATCCTCGCCGCTGGCGTCCAAAGGGAATAGCCGCCCCGTCTCCCCATCGCCAACCACCGAAGGGACTCCCCCCGTCGCCGTTGCAAACGCCGGAAGCCCATAGGCCGCCGCCTCGCAAAACACAATCCCCATGCATTCCGCGCGGGTGGGCAAAATGAAAATATCTGAATCCAGGTAAAGTTCGGACAGTTGTGTGCGTTGGGCCGGATCGTTCTTATTAAGGAACGGGATTACCGTCAATGCAGGATGTGAAACACCAGCAGGGGGGACACATCCCACGATGGTGAGGCGGGCCGGGATGCCCATACGTCCAAGGGCAACCAAGGTATCAAAAGCCACCGGCCCGCCTTTCCTTTGCCACTCCACACCGACGAACAGCAAGCGGAGGCATTCTCCGCGCCGGCGCCGGGCAATATCTTCCCGCAAAGGCAAGGCATCAACGTTGGCACCCATGGGGAAAATATGGACGTTCCCCCCGTCCGCCCCATAGTCTTGGATTGCTGAATCTGCGGCCCATCTGGACGGATAAATCAATTGCGCCGCTTTTTGGATTGCCAGCCGTTCCGTGAGATTGGCCTCGATCCTGGAAATGGCCATGAACTCCGAATATCCGGGGTAATACCCCAACATCGCCGCCATTGTGGCGTCGGACATATAGACAATCGGGATGGGGGTCTTGAGCATGGCAATTTCTGTGGAGGCCACAGGGGCAAAAATGACATCGACCGGATTTTGCCGCAACCGTGCGTTGAACAATCGGGCATAGCCCATCGACAGGTAAAGGCTATGGCTACAATCGTAGCCCTTACCGAACCACTGCCTGGCTTTCCAATCTACGGTCTTAACGTGGTCTTCACGTCCGGTCAAGGCCGGCCCTAATGGAATGACCTCCCCGGCATGCCGCTCCAGTGAACTTGCCAGATAATGGATAATCCCCGACCACGCCCGCCGGTCCGCCGGATCATGGGCCGTTAAAAAACCTATTTTAAGTTTGTGCTTCATCAATAACGGATCCTTGAGGCCTTGCCCATATCATTTTTAAGGTGGTTTGGGGATTTTGTGGCAAACGGTTAAAAAGATAAAACCCGTAAGACACATACCGTAGGGTGCAATAGGCGACAGCCGTATGCACCGCATGTTGGCCTTCAATCATCCGGCGCATTACGCTATCGAGACTGTGAAAGAATTATTTTATGTCCACGAAAATCACGAAAAAACACGAAAGTGTAAAACCAGATTAAATATAAGTTATTGAAAGTTAACATTTAATTGTTTAGTGTTTTTCGTGGACAATCATTAATTCTTAGAGCATTTTGCAATTCTTTCACAGTCTCTATCGCTAATGCGCCCTACGCGGGCTGGCTTGAAATTTTTGGTAAGGGTATTGGAACCCGTCCGTAGTGATCCAACCTCATGCCTTGGGGAATCTAATTGGACTTAAGATCCTTGGTCAACTGAATAAGGTTGTTTTGGGCCCTTGGGTTTTCTGGGTCAAGGCTAAGCGATTTTTTATACTGGATTAACGCCTCTTGATATTTTTTCTGATTACGCAAAAAGAGGCCGTAAGAGTTATAGAGCGTTGCATCCCTGGGCAAGGACTTGGATTCAAGCTCAATCGCCCGTTTATAGGCTTCTTCAGCCGCAGGATTTTCCTTAAGGGCATCGTAGGCCAACGCAAGGTTATACCAACCTAGATAGAAATCGGCTGATTGTTGGAGTATTTCCTTTAATAAAGGGATGGCCGCCAGATTGTTTTTTTCCTCTCTCCTTAACTGCCTAGCCTTTAGATACTTCGAATATAATTCCGAAGGAAGGTCGTTCTTTATTTGATCCTCTTGGTCTTCGTAGAGTTTTGTTTGCTTCGCCGTATAATCGTCACGGGCGCGTTGGGATGTATCGATTTTTGCAATCAGGGTTTCGGGGATATCCACATTATTTGCGACACCAAATAACCTGGCACCCATTTTCATTGTATTTTTACTGATTCTGATCAGGCTGTAGTACCGGTAAGTTTTATTATCGGTGCTGCTGATGTATGAACTATAAAGCTCTGCTGAATCGGCGATTAACCCCGCCAATTTCCCGGTGTCGATATTTTTGGCTTCCGGGCCGAATTGTTTTGCCATGAAATCCGCCGCATTCTGCATGGCATTTTTGTTGGCGGCCGTTTCTAGGTTTGCGATGGATTCCGAGTCGGCGGAGCCTCTGAAATATAAATAATCATTATCCTCAGGAAGCGCCGTTAGCCAATTAGGAGGGGAGTCCGCATAGGCTGAATTGACGAATTGGAATTCCAACATTGCCGTGCCATCGGCATCCAAAGCCGGCTTTGTTTCCAATTGATTGATCAGGCGAGTTTCTTTAAGAAGCACAGGAATCAACTCATTCTTGGCTTCCGCCGTTTCGGCAGCTTTAAATTTTTCAATTAAACCACTCAGCACCGCCTTCCTTAAACGCGCTTCCTTTTGGATTGTGTCGTACAGCCTATAATCCCCTTTTAGGACACTATTAGATAAAAAAGTGCACAGGGTAATAACCGCGCCGAAAACGATGGTGAGGGTTTTATATTTGACTTGGTCAATACCCTGGAGAGTGGCAATGATTGCGCCAAGAACGCCAACAATGACAATTGATGTCAAGCTGATCCAGAAAAATATCTGCCAAGTTTTTATGCTGTCATCAATACTACTGACTACGCTGTCGATTATCTCGTCCCCGTCTGCGAAACTGGATCCACAAAATACGCTGCTAAGCAATGTGACGGATATGACTATTAAAGGATATTTGGTTTTCATGGTTGCCGCTTCCTCCAAATTATGGTGTAAAAAATCTGGATAAACTTTTGCTAATTCAAAGACCTTAGTTCTAGCTGATCCAAAACCCGACCTTTTCCGAACTGAAAACCCGCCACGCCATTCTAAACCCAATCCCTTCAATCGTATCAAGGTTGACAGTTTGCCTTACGCGCCCAAGTTTATAATTATCCAGCACAATCGGCTAGCTTTTTAGTGGACGCCCCAAATTATCCAAACACGAGGACGCCACGCTCCAAGAAGGGCGGCATAACCACCGTAAAAATCTGGCTTCTTTAAAAATCTGGCTTCTTTGTTGGAAATAGCAACGCAATTGCCGCGCAAGGGAGCAGAGGCCTGTGCGGTAGCTTGATGGCTAAGGCCTTCTAAAACCAACTGGCAGTGGCTTGGGTTGTTGATCCGGCAACCCGGCTCCAAATGGCCATCAATCAACCGTAATGGTACGCGGTTTTAACGGCTCAACGTCAAAATCAAAATCCATGCGGATACGTTTGACGGCGCTCTTCAATTCTTTTTTGCTTTTAAACGGGCCGGCGATCACTAAATAGCCATTATCTTTCTGGATCTTATGGGCAGGTATCATCGGCCCTTGGTGCGTGAGCATGGCGGCCAATTTTTGCGCTTCGGTTTCGTTGTCAAAACGGCCCACTAACGCCGCCCAGTCACTGTCCGTGATGATCCCAGGCTCCGGTTGCTGGTAAAGCCGTTCAGGATGCTTAAGCAAGGTGGCGGATGCAGCCAGTTCCGTTTCACTAGGGCTGGGCACTAGGACAGGCGTGGGGATACCATCGGCCCGCTCGACAATGCGCTCGACCTTCCCCCAATCCACCGTGACATGTTGTTTGGCGCTGAGTTTACGCAAGTCTTTCAGCAGCTGTTTTTTTAGCCGGGCTTTATCACCCGACCACTTTGGCAAGGGTTCATTGGCTTCAAGATATAAGCCGCCATCCTGCCATGCCGTCAAATAAGGTTGGTGGACGATGCGCACGGGCAGCCCTACCCCGACCTTATGGAACAAAACTTCAATGTCCTCAGGATACAGCTGCACGCAACCATGGCTGATCTGCATACCGATCCCGTAGGGCTTATTGGTGCCGTGGATCAGGTAACGCTCAAACCCCAGGTTCATGGCATAAAGCCCCAAGGGGTTGTTGGGCCCCGGCCCAATTGAGCCAGGCAAGGGATCGCCTTTTTGCGCATGTTCCTGGTGGATGGAAGGCGGGACATTCCAAACCGGGTTGGCTTTTTTGGTGACGATTTGGGTCAAGCCTGTTGGCGTGTTCCAGCCTTGCCTACCGATGCCGATCGGGTAAGTGTAAACTTTGTTGGGTTCGGCTTTAGGGTAATAAAACAGCCGCATATTGGCCAGGTTTAACGTGATGCCCTGATGCGGTGTGTTTGGCAAAATAAAGCTTGTCGGTAACAGCACCCGGCTGCCCGGTGCGGGTGTCCACGGCGCCACAATCGGGTTTGCCCGGGTGATGTCGTTGTAACCTAAGCCAAAATGCCGGGCGATATCCGGCAGGGTATCGTTTTCGCGCGACTCCATCGCGGCCAATGCGCCGACCAGGGTTTGCCCGTCAGCCAACCCGAACTCATGCGTCTCCACCGACTCCGGCAGGGTTCCGTTGTCCACCTTGCTTGCCACTGGTTCCGGTTGGGTCAGCGACGGCAACGTTTGGCAACCGCTAAGGGACAAACTGGACAGGATGGCCAGGAGCAAAAGCCTGGACGGTGATAGGGATAATTGGGTGTTTGACATAAGTGTTGGCCATTGGATCGGGCGTAGGGGCATCCGGATTTTCTTTGTGGGTGGCGGGTTAAATCCGTGGCCTCTTCAGTCGTTTTATCAGGCAAATGGCGGGCAAAACAGCGGTGCCCACCCTATAGAAGATTAGTCCCATCACCTCTTTGTTGACGGGAATTACGGCAAGCTGCGGAACCAATACGTCCCATGCAGGCTAAGGCTCCTGCGCATAGCTTGCGGCAATCCCCAATGTAGCGCACCCAATTTGAACCCCAGCCATTTCAAGCCGGTACGCAATAGGGCTGACGGGACTAACCAAGGGGCGTGCTGCATCAGGTAGCGCATTTCCGAAACCACAAAACGCAGGCCCTCGCCCGATGCCCCGCCAAATATCCGTTGCAACCATGACGTCGTGGTATGGAAAACGCCGATGTCAAAATAACGCTTAAATTCGTCCCGAAAATTGTAATCATGGGAGTGGAACACTTGGGCATCAGCACAATAGGCAATTTTCCAGCCGGAAATCAACATCCTCCCTGCCACAAAGGTATCTTCATTCATGATGGTGTCGACAGGGAAGCCGCCAACTTGCATCAATGCGCTTGTCCTATAAGCGGCAAATGAATTGGAAATAAACACCGTTTTAATGCCAAAGCGTTTCCGGTCTTTCAGGCTGCGCCGTTGGCTTTCGGCCGGATAATTGAATAACCGGGCATGGGCGGCAATCGGCCCGGCGGTGCGGTGCGGCAACTGGCGCCCGTAGGCAGCGCCGGCTTGCCCGTCGTCAAACCCGGCCACCAGCTTTTCGATGGCGTCGGGGCTAGCCAATAAGGCGTCTTGGGTCAGGAACACGATAACGTCCATGTCCGACAGCAAATCCACTCCCAACTGGCGGGTTCCGCCGTGGTTAAACTCCGGCTTAGGGATAACCCGCACCTCAAAACCTTGGGCGCGGGCCATCGCCACGGTGTCATCGCTGGATGAAGAATCTATCAACAACAAAGCCTCCGGTTTTCGGGTTTGTTGTCCAAAGGCCTCCAACCACGATTCCCAAAGGCCGCCGGCATTTAAGGTGGGGACAATCAGCCCTACCTTGCTTATACCCAAAGGCTTATTCATACAAAGACTCCTCGGCTAATGGGATAGGGTTTGCGGCTTGGCCACATTCCGTCAATGCCTGCCAAACCTTATCCCCCAGTTTGACGGCATCCAGTTGTTGTTCGACATAGCTTCTACCGTTCGAAGACATCTGCTCCCATGCCAAGCGGCCCAAGGTTTGGGCTTTGCGCAACACGTCGCATACCGATGCTTCGTTCCTATCGAAAACAAAGCCAGCACCTGTGGCTTCCAAGCCATCCCAGGCCAAGCCCTTAGCCACCAAAACCGGACGCCCCGCCGCCATGGCTTCGGCGACCACATTGCCAAAATTCTCGCGCATCCCGCCTGCTTCCTCCAAGCCCGAAGGCAACACCAGAAAATGGCTGGCCGCCAGCAGATCCAAGACTTCGCCGCGTTCCAAATAGCCTTGGTAACGGATAGCGCCTTGCGCCTGTCCAACCAAAGCTTGGAATTCTTGGAAATAAGCGCCGTCCACGCTCCGCCCGGCGACCACCAAGCGGTCTGATGGCTGGCGCACTTTCAACCACGCCCGGATAAAGGCGTTGATGCCTTTTTCCTGTTGGATATGGCCCAAGAAACAAAGCTGCAGGCCTTCCCTAGTGGGGTAAGGGGCAATCGTAAAATCACGGCTGGCTATGCCATTGGGGACTAGCAAAATGCGTGAACCTTCACCTAGCACCTCGCGCGCACCTTGGGCTTCGGTATTGCTGGTGCAATGCACGGCGATAGCCCGGCGCAAGGTGGGGAACGTCAGCCATTTATAGAACAGCCATTTATGGGGTTTGTGCTGGCGTATCAAAGCCACATGCTCCGGCATCAAGCCGCCGTGCGCCGCCACCATGAACGGGCGGCGCAGCACCGTGCAAAACACCGCCGCCAGCGTGGACGGCCAGGTGGCAATGCCGTGGATATAAACCACAGGTGCTTGTACGCACAATTTGAACAGCTCAGGGATTGCGCCCAGGCCAAAGCCCCAGCGCCTGAAGCCATAACAAGGGTAAAGTTTGACCTCCACCCCGTCGCCTAGCCGCACGTCTTCGGGCCGCAATGGGCCATCGGTGGATTCGTCAGAGGCGACCAGCACCATGTTATACCCTCGTTCAGCCCACGCTTTGGTCAACACGGCGGCGGTGACGGACACCCCGCCGTAACCTTTGGCGGGGGGGATATGTGTAGTGACAATACCTACATCCATTGCATTTCTCCTAAATCTAATTGTGGTTAAACAGGCCTGGAAAAGCGTTTGTCCACGAAAAAAACGAATACCCGCAGGGGCACAAGAAGCACGAAAATCGTGTTGTGAAGTTTTTTATGCTTCTTGTCCCAGAGGGTATTCGTGCCTTTCGTGGATCATACTTTTCCTACAGACCGATTCTTGATAAGTTATTTTTTTGCTCAAGCTGGAACAGGTTTGTACCCGTTCCATACGTTTTAATTAATTAACAGTGTATTAAACGTTAAGGACGGGGTTGCAAACCCCGTCCCGCCCTAGGATTTTTTTGCTAAATGGTGTGTTGGCTTCCATAAGCCAGAAACCCCCGCCAAACGCCGACCAAGTTGTAAAACGAAAAGCTCAGCTTTTTCCGGTTCAATAACACCAAGGCCAACAGCATTTTCAGGAACGGGGCGATAAACATCTTGCGGGCGATGTAGTACAAAATGAACGCATCGCGCTGGTTGGCGAATTTTCGGATGTACGCGCCAACCCCGGTGGAATACATCAGCATCCTGGCCGTCCCCAGCTGGTAGTGGTCTTTGTCCGGATGGTAAATCTTGATGTCCGGGGTATAAAACGCCGCGCTGCCTATCCGCAGCAAACGGTACAAAAGCTCAAAGCCTTCGCCGCCGGAATATTTGGAACCAATGCCAAAATCGTGGTCCAGATAAAATTGCTTGCGGTCTATCCTGGCGAGGTCAAAAAACTGCGTGAACTCGACCCCCATCATCTGGAAGCGCGAGAAGTAATGCGCTTTACGGCTGTTGACGCCGATGCTGAAGCGGCTGGACGCCAGGTCATAAGAACCCGCGACCAAAATGGACAGGCCTTTGCGCCTTGCAAATTCGGCCACGACTTTTTCCAGGACATCGGTTTCGTAAGCGCAATCATCATCAGGGAAAGCGATGATTTCGCCTTTGGCAAAGCCTATGCCGTAATCCCTGGCCCTGGCGTTACCGGTAAAATTGACTTTGATATGGCGCAGTTCCATACAGCTTTTGAATGGCCCGACAATGCCGTCAATTTTACCGTCCTGGTTTTGGTCGATGATGACCAACTCAAAATTTTGGTAAGTCTGCCGCCGCACCGACTCCAAAAACACCTGCACGTCTTGGTCACGGCCTAGTGTTGCTAAAACCAACGAAATTTTCATGTTACCCCCTTGCCTGGATACCGGATTTTGCCTGCACATAAATGGTCGCCTCATACCAAGTGAACATCAGCGCAAATTCTAAGCCCGCCATGCCATCTAAAAAACCACCCCGGAATACGAAGTGGTATAAAAACCGAGCCAGCACCCTGAGCCAAGACCGCCCCAATAAAACGCTGATCCGCCCCCGCGCCGTCATCACCGCGCCCGTGGTGGGCCGCACTTGCACTTCTTGCGCGGCCTTATCGACATGTTTGTGCATCCATTCAATAATTTCCCCATGATAAAAATAGTGTTGGTATGGGATGTCGGAATAGCCTATCTGGCAGTTATCCATCACCGCCTCGCCATGCCCGGTATGGTTGCGGACAAAGCGCACCGTGTCCCGGCGCACCAGTCGTGGGTGGTAAATGGGGTAACCGGGCGCATGGTTCAGGCGTTTGCCGCGCAGGTACAGGACCGACGGCACCATTAGCACATCAATAACTTCGTTGCCCGCCATCCCGGCTTCAAACCATTGGTAAAAGGCGGGCGGATAAATTTCGTCGGCATCGACAAACAATAGCCACGGCGTATCTATAGCGCATTGCCGGATGGCGAAGTTACGCTGTTCGGCAAAGCCCGGCCAAGGGTTGCCATAAACCCGGCAACCCCGGCTTTCAGCGATGGCGACCGTGCCGTCGGTGCTGCCCGAATCGACAACCACTATCGGATACCTTTCGGGAATCGCGGCCAAGCAGCGCGGCAGGTTCACTTCTTCGTTTTTGGTCAAAATGACAATAGTTAGCATGGGATTTGTTTACCTTTTTTAAATCACGGTTTGACCGCGTATAAATTGATGTAAATGCCCAATCCCAGGAAGTTCATAAAACGGGCAAACGGGTTTTGCCAACGGCCTACCAGACGGTCTACGAACGCCGCCGTTTTCCCTTTCAGGCCTAACCTTTTGGATAGCGCGTTGGACGGGATGCGGGTGACCTGCTCAACTTTCACCACCCGTAAACCGTTGCGCCCGACCAACTCCCTTAGCCCTTGCTCGGTAAAATAATTGACATGCTCAGGCACCCATAAACAGGCGTTGTCTTTCGTCCCCAGCAATTTGACCAAGAACGACGCGTAATTGGGTACGGCGCAGGCCAACACGCCACCTGATGCCAACAGTCCGGCCACTTTTTTTACCGTTTGGTCGGGTTCAAGCAAATGCTCCAAAACCTGCGACATCATCACCACGCCAAACTTCCCGGTGGGCTGGTAATTCTCAAACATCATGGCCAGAGGTTCGTCGCCGTTCAACTGCCTGAACACCTCGTTCTCATATTTGCCAGGGTTGATGCTGGTGGTTTGGTAGCCCGCTTTCCTCAGCGCCTGCGTGTAGAAACCAAAGCCAGAGCCTATATCCAAGGCCTGGGCATTATCGGACACGTTGAAGCGGTCGGCGAGCTGGCCCATACGGGCCGCGTCCAGCTTGCAATTGGGGAACTCGGTTTCCTTGGCCAACACCTCTTCCAGCGTCACCGCTTGGGTCAGGGCTTGCCCGGAATATTGGTAAATGGATTGCAGCCATTGCATGGCGGGCGGGCGGTTTAAAAACCCGGTGCCGCAGCTTTCGCAACGGTAGATATGGAATTCCTTGTGGCTGGCGCTTTGGGTGTATTGGTAGTTTTTTTGCCGCCAATAGCGTATTTTCTCGGCCCGGCAAGCCACACATTCGTGTAAGACTTCGCCATAAGTTCCTGAAGTGGTGGATGCGTAAATCATAATGTTCCCCTTGTGTTTGTTTTTAATAACTGACGTTACCCGGTAACGTCTTTTTATTCCCGTTTGCCGCGCCCGGGCACCGCAGGTTTTTGTCGGGATCAGCCCGTAGGCTTGTGCCCAGCGGCATCTCATGCCGTGATGCTTACGCTTGCCATTTCCTCTTCCGTCCGGGTGATGGCATCTGCATCCCGATGCCCTGGACTGATAGGCCGCCAAGGTTTGGCCAGCATCAGCAACACCAAGGCCTCGACACCAAAGTAAACCGGGTTCGCCAGCGCCGCGCCCAGCAAACCAAAATCTTGCACTAGCAGCGGGATGCTGATGGCCGCCGTCAGCACGCCCGACACCCTGCCTAGCAACAACAAGCGGGTGCGTTTTTTTGCCAACAGCGGTTGCGACACCACCGTCCCCAGGCAATGCAAGGCGCAGCCACTAGCTATCGCAGGCATCAGCGCCACCGCCGGATGGTAAGATTGCGCCAGCGCCCACATCGCCACCCAATCCTTGGTCACCCACAATACCGCCACACCCACAATCCCTAACGCCACCACACAGCCTATCCATAGCCATAAAATCCTAAAGCCTTCCTTGGCCTGGTTTGACGCGCATGACTGGAAATAAACCGGCTGGAAAACCCGTAGCAAAACCATAGCCGAGCGGTTGAACGCCTCGTTGATGATCAGGTAAGTGGCGGCATATAAACCCACCTCGGCGGCGCTCATGAAATAACCAATGACATACCTATCGCCTAAGCCATTCAGCCAAAAGATCAATTCCATCGGGATCAACGGCAAGGCGTAAGCCCAGACATCCGCCTTATAAGGCCGCACGGTGGCAGGGCGTTGGTTTTTATGGGCCTGAGGGGTTTGCACAAATGACCAAGCCGTATTCGAAACCATGCTGGCCAAGATGTAACCCAGCAACACCCATTCGGCCTTGGGCTCCACCCACACGGCCAACGAGATGGCCAACACCGGGCGCAGGATGCTGTCACTGGTTTGCCATAAACTGGCCCCACGTTGTTTACGCCCGCCTATCAGCAGTTGGATGCCCAGTTCCCGCCGTACGGTCACCACCAGCAACAAGCCTGTCAGCACAAACAGCGTCATAGAGCCCGGGACGATGCGGCTATAGGCCCAACCGCCGAGCATCAGCAAAACAACCGCCACACCTGTGGACCATGCCGCCAATTTAAACACCACCTTAAACAATGCCGCTTGTGAGGCAATGTCCGGGCATTCCGGCAACAGCCTCATCCCGGCGCAAACGAAAGGATAAGAAAAAACCGCGACGCCCAGGGCGATAAAACCGTTCAACAGCGCGACTTGCCCATAGGTTTCAGGTGTCACCAGCTCAGTGAGTATGCGTGTCCCTGCCAACAAAGCGATGGCGGAGACTAACTGCCCAAACAGCACCCAAAACGCATCACCAAACATCCGTTTTTCTTTCAAAAGCCGCAACATTTTTGTTTTCTCCTGAAACTTTCAGTAGGTCGGGTTACGACTGCATGGATGCAGAAGGTAGAGCAACGCAGGAGCAGTTGCCGAGCGTCAGCGTAACCCGACATTTTTTGTGCTGATTGCGTCGGGTTACGCTATCGCTAACCCGACCTACGATTGAAGCGCATCACAAAAGCAATCGTAACCACATGAATATTAAAATTTATTCCTGGCAGTGAAGCTGCGGCTTACCATCAGGGGCAGTGTGGGAACCCGCGTGAACCCGGTCTACAGGTGTGCTAGTTTGGAAACTCGTGCCCAACACCATGCCCCACAAATACATCAACAAAACGTTTTGCGGAAAATACTCCCACATATTGAACGTCAATCCGGCGACTAAAATGAACGTCACCACCAAGCCCTTGTCCGGGTGGACGGACGTCCGTGCTGTGACCCATAAAAAACCCACATAAGCCAACAGGCCGACCAAACCGTAGCCATTCAGCAAGAACAAATACAGGCTGTCCGAATCAAATTGGCCTTGGAAATGTTCGGCACCATACAGAATGTTGATGGTGTTGGAACTCAAGCCCAAACCCCAGCCGAACAGCAAATCCACCGGCCCGTGGATGTAATTGGAAAAAATCCGCTGCCACAAATCCAGCCTGCCATCTTGGGTGGGGTCGGCGTCATCACGGCCGCTCAGCAAGGGGCTGGACGCCAGCACCAGCGCACCGATGGCCAAAATAGGCGCCGGCATCACTAAGGCCCAACGGTCACGGGGGCGCAGCAGCGCATAAACCTGGAAAAAAAGCACTAATAACGAGCTGATGAACGCCGTCCGCGAACCGCTCAGCAACGCCAGGAAGACACTCACGGCCAGCCATAGCCGCATCCCCGGCACCAGGGCGAACACCAGCGCACAAGTCGCCATCGCCGCACCAAACAAGTTAGGGCTGACAAAGGTGCCAAAAGGCCGGCCTCCGCCTAAAAATGACACCCCGAACAACGGTGGCGCCCACAGCGCCTGGGCTATCGCCAACACCGCCTGCAAGGCGATGTAATAGCGCAGGTAATGCGTGAAGCGGTTGAGGATATATTCGCCCGCGCCCAATTGGCTGACGGCGAAGCCGATCAAGGCCAGCGGCAAGTATTCAAAAACCCGCAGCCCCGCCATCGGCACCACCAGCGGCAAATCCAGATATAGCGCATAAGCCACTTCACACAGCACATAAGTGGCGACCACGCTCAAAAAAGCCAGTACGGCCCCGCTGGAGACCCCGTTACGCAAGCGTGGCTCAAAAAAAGCGTAAGCGACCATCACCACCAACATCAGCTCACGCAAGATGCGCAAACCAAAATCCTGCTCGCCATAGACTTCCTTGATCCCCAACCAAGCCGATTCGACTTGCGGCAACGCGGCCACCACCGATACGCAAACCAGCACGAACAACAGCACCGGCAAATCCCTTTCCAATTGCAGTTTCATCGCTTAAGCCCCGACACTGTCATCCGTAGTTTCGGCCAATTCGATAGGGGGCAGGTACGCATTGCCGTCACGTTTGCCGAACCAATCGCCCATCGCCGCCCACGGCGCGCCACTTTTACTGTCCTTTTCCCTACGGTTATAGGCATAGCCATAATAGGGGTAGTAAGACGAGCCTTCTTTCATGTCATTGATAATAAAGCCATTCGGTTTGATGCCAGCTTGTTGGAAACGCCGGAAACTGACTTCCAATTCCTGCGCCGTGTAGCGGCCTTCCTTGACCACCAAAAAGGTCGCGTCGGCGTGCTTGCCCAAGATGGCCGCGTCGGTCGCCCCCAAAATCGGCGGCGAGTCAATGACGATATGGTTGTAAAAGCTCTTCAACTGCCCCAAGGTTTCCGCCAAGTTGCCCAACACCAGCAATTCTGCGGGGTCTAGTCTCATGCTGCCCCTCGGGATAAAGTCCACGCCCACCTCCGGCAGGCTGATGATGACCTCGCCTAGCGACACCTTGCCCGCCAAAAAATCCGACAGGCCCGGCTCCTTGGCCACCGAAAAGGTCTCGTGCAAACGGCCATTGCGCATGTCGGCGTCAACCACCAGCACCCGTTTTTTGATGCTCGCCAACAAGGCCGCCAAGTTGGTGCTGACAAAGGACTTGCCCATACCCGGCGCCGGGCTGCTGACCATAATCACTTTGCTTTCGTGGTGCGCCAAGGTGGTTTCCAAGGTGGTCCGCAGCCCGCGCAACGATTCGACGGAAATGTCCAACGGGTCTTGGCTGACCAAAATGCCCGGTTCGCGGTCTTTGCCCTGGTCGACCAGCTTCGCCAAGCGGCGTTGTTTTTTGCTATGCGGTATCGCGGCGAACAAGGGCAAGCCGACCTGGTATTCCAGCAAGGCCGGGTAATTGTCGTGGCGTTGCAAAGAATGCCGCAGGAACACCAACGCCGACCCCAAACTCAAGCCCAACAGGCTGGCGATGGCCAACAATAGGCTGGGGTTAGGCCAATACGGCTTTTCCGGGGTCACCGCAAAATCGACGATGCGCGAGTTGCCTAGCGAACCTGCGGCGGCGATGCGCTGTTCTTGGGCGCTGTTCAGCAACGAGGTGTACAGTTCGGTGTTGACCTGCACGTCACGGGATAAACTGACCACGCTCTGCTCGGTGCGCGGCAAGTCCCGGATGCGTTTTTCCAAGGTCGCCAATTTGTTATTGACGCGCCTGATTTGCGCATTGGTGGCGACCATGTCAGGGTGTGCCGATTCCAAGCGTTGGCTCTGCTCGTCGTATTTTTGCTTCAGTTGGATGCCTAAAGTCTCCATTTCCGAAGCCTGTTTCATCAGGATTTCGGCTTCGGCACTTATGTCGACCGCGCCATGTTTTTGCCGGTACGCGCTCAAGCCTTGCTCGGCCTTCTCCAGACGTTCCTTGACGATGGGCAAATGGCTTTCCAGAAAACTCAGTTTTTGCCCGGCTTCGGCAGATTCCCAACTGACCGTGGCGTTGACATAAATCGTGGCGATGTCATTGACCGATTTGGCGAGTTGCTCAGGATCCCTGCCCTTAAGCTCGACGCTGAGGATGTCGGTGTCCTTGGACACTTCCTTGACGGAAAACGCCTTTTGCAACGTTTCGATGGCCGCCAGCGAGGTTTTCCGAACCAACTCGAAATGGGTGCCGGGATTGGCCGCCAGTTCGTCGATCTTGATACCCACAGGGACTTTTTCGCCCATATCGCCGGTGACCGTTTCGCCGACCCGCCCTTCGCCTAAGTTTTCATCCTTAGGCCCCAGCAAACGGAAGCGGCCCGCTTCCAGCGCGACTAAGGTGAATTCCTTGTCCAAATAGCGGTCTGGCACCTCGAAAGAGGCGACCTTCAGTTTTTCGCCGCCCCAAGCCCAGCGGCTTAAGCCTAGCCATGGCGTGGCAATGCCATCATGGGCGTCATGCCGACGCGCCAAGGTTTCACCGATCACCGGAAAATAATCGGGCGAGGCCTCCACCACCAAATTCAGGTCATCGACCACCTTGCCCAGCACCGAACGGGAACGCAGGATTTCCACTTCACGCTGCGCCCGTGGGCTATCGGCTTCGGTGGGCGACTGGTTGGCCTCGCTATGCAAGGGCGCGGCCAGCAAGGCTTTGTTCTTGTCGATACGCAACAAGGCATCGGCTTTGTAGGTGCGCGGGGCCAGCAACAAATACACCACCGTCACCAGCAGCACCGCCCCTAAGGCCGAAAAAATGATTTTTTTGCCTTCTAACAGCAAGTCGATCATGTCGCGGATGCTGACACCCTGCTCCAAAATTTTGGCCGGGTTAAGCGGCGGCAATGCGGGGGGTTCGTTTTGTGAATACATGATCTTTTATATCCCAATTGTTGGAAAAGCCAGGCGTCCCCGTTTTTAAAGGGGGATGTCCCATCTACATACCCACGAACGCGGCACGCGACATGATGGATGTGAACGATCCCGGCAGGATTTGGTTGAGGACGCGTGACCACCGGGTCACACCCGCCGTGCCCACGAAAACCGTGTCATGTGGCTGCAAGGCAAACTGGTCAGCCAAAATCAGGGCGTCGGGCGATTCCGCATCCAACTGGAAAATTTCGGGGTTCATGTCGCCAGGCCGTATCACATAAATGTCCTCTGGCCGTGATGAATTAAAATCGACACCGTAGGCTTCCGCCAAGGCCTGCGCCAATGTCATCCTGTCCTTGTTCATTTGCAGGGCTTGTTGCTTGCCCACTTCGCCCATCATGAACACCTTGTTGTCCTTGCTATTGGGGATATTCAGCACGTCGCCGTCCTTCAGCAGCAGGTTTTGGGTCGAATTGCCCTTTTCGTACAGCGCCAGCACATCGATCTTGTAAAGCTTGCCGTCACGGGCCAAGGCGACATTGCTCATGTCGGCGTCCTCGGTCACCCCTCCGGCACGGCTGATCGCTTCGGCCACGGTCATTGGCGTCTCGTTCATCGCCTGCACGCCCGGCGTTTTCACTTCCCCGACGACGGCCGCCCGATGGCTTTGGAACGACAGCACCCGGACATCCAGTTTGACTTTCTTGAAATAATTGGAAAGCTCCCGCGTCAACAGCGTCCTGACCTCGCTGACGGTTTTCCCGGCGACAGGGAGGTCGCCGACATAGGGATAAAACAGATTGCCGTCATCATCGACCACTTTCCCGGCCAATTCGGGCATGATCTTCTCGCCACCGGGATCGTTCAGTTCGGGGTGTTCCCAAACGGTCACCAGCAGCCGGTCATGCGGGCCGATGCGGTAGGCCGTCTTGTCCGGGTCAACGGGCGGCAACTTATTGACGGTCTGCTGCCGGGCGTTTTCCCTAGCGATAATCAAATCGGCGGTGATCGGGACAATCCGGGTCTTTTCCTTGACCATCCTGCCCCCTTTCATGACCGGCACTTCCAGTTCCGATACGTTATTGTCGGCTTGCATTTTCATGCCGGGTACCCAAGAGCAAGCCGACAAAGCCAAAACCAGCACTAAGGGAGATAATCTAAACATGGCAATGTATCCTTAATTCAAAAAATCGGTTGTTTTTCGCGGACAATGGCTTGTTCGGCTTAATAAGCATTTTTATTGATGAAGCCGGTCAGCACGGTGCGGAAGGCAATTTCCAGATCAAACCACAGCGACCAATGCTGGATGTAATACAAATCGTGTTCGATGCGCTGGTTCAGGTCTGTGTCGCCGCGCCAGCCGTTGACTTGCGCCCAGCCGGTGATGCCCGCCTTGACCATGTGCTTTTTCATGTAATTGGGCACTTGCTCTTTGAACACCTCGACAAAATCGGGCCTTTCAGGCCGCGGGCCCACCAAGGACATATCGCCCAACAGCACATTGATCAATTGCGGCAGTTCATCCAAGCTAGTCTTGCGCAGGAAAGCGCCAAACGGGGTCGCACGGTTTTCGCCAGGCTTGGCCCACACCGCGCCAGTTTTGGCTTCCGCATCCGTCGGCATGGAACGGAACTTTAGCATCGTGAATTTGCGGTTGTTCCACCCTACCCTCACTTGCCTGTAAAACACGGGGCCGGGGGAACTAAGCTTGACGCCGATGGCGATGGCCATCAGCAAGGGGCTGATCAGCACCAGCAGGAAAAAGGCTAGGAAGCGGTCTTCAATTTCTTTGATATAACGGTTGACGCCGTGCAGGGGTGAAACCGAAACATCTAGGGTCGGTATGCCTGCGACGGTGTTCAGGCTGAGGAACTTGCTTTGCTTGAACGTAAAACAGTCGATGACCAGCCGGATGCTGACCGGCAAGTGCCGCAGTTCATGCTGCGCGCGTTCAGCCAACGCTTCGGGAGGGAAAGCGATCCACACTTCGTCAATGGCTTCCTTCATGACGATGTCGGCCAAATCCCCCAGTTTGCCCAGATAAGGTAACGACAAATCGCCATCCGTAACCGTGCCTTCACAATGGTCGTCGACATAGCCGACCACCTGCAGGCCCGCCCAAGAAGAACGGCGCAACTGCCGGGTGGACATAATCGCCATCTGGTTCAAACCGACCATGATGATGCGCCCTTGCGACCAACCACGGGCCCGCAGCCATTGCAACAGGCTGGCAAGCACACTGCGGGCGGCGAGCACGGACACCAAGCCCAAGCCCCACCAAGTGGCGATCCAGCGGTAACTGGAACCAAACCAGAAATGCAAGCGCACCAAGGCGACAATGGCGATCACCGAAACGATGGCCGACGCCCACGCCCTGACAATGCGGGCAATTTCGCCGCGCATCGCATCATTCTGCCAAGGACGGTACACCTGGCCGATCTCAAAAAAGATGATGGCCGCCAAAACACCCAACGAGATCACGATCCGGTAATCCTGATCGATGTCCCATTGGCGCAACCAAAAATAATGGGAGACCCAAGCGGCACCAACCAGCATGGCTATGTCGATAAACCGCAGCAACAGGATCACTGTGTGCCCGTATTGTTTGATGAGCCCGTTGAAAATATTACCTAAACCCAGTGGCATTTCACTAAACTCCTATACTGTCTTTACCCAATGACGGACGGTGAAAACCATCCATCCCCAAACAACGCGGTGCAAGCACCCGTCGCTACGTTTAGGTAAAGCTTACAGGGACAAAATGAGGGGAAACGGTGGGGTTTGATTAAGATTAGATGAGGATTGAGTTAGATCTTGATGGTATGGAAGATTGGGCAGGGAGATGATGGATCTTACAAAAAAGCGGGGGAAGCCAGAGCTACCCCATTAAAAATATAATCAGCAAGCACTGGCTATTTTTAAAAAAACGTACTGAAGATGGCGCATGTCCACCACAATCCCTGGTCATGTTTCACGCTGTTTGACCTCCCTATATTCCCGGCACGGTAGCCAAATTCGCCGGATGCCATAATAAACGTGATTTCCATCACAAAAATATAAAAAACAGCACGGCTGCGGAACTTCCTTCACAAACGCGCTAGAAAACCAGCAGACACCCGCCCGTGCCATAGGTTACTATTTCCGCGTTACCGGCTTCCATTAACCTAACACATCTACCGAAAGGACTGTTTGCAGATGACCGCCACTTGCCTGACATCCATGAGCCTCCGTAAAAAGGAAGCCACCCGCCGCAACCCCCCCATGCCCGCGCCAACCGCCCTAGCCATCACTGCCCTGCTCTGGTTGCTGGCCTTGTTGCCTATGCCTGGGATGGCCAATACGGCGGCGCTGTCATGGCTTAACGGCCAACTGCAAACGGACGGCAGCTACGCCCGCCCTGACGATATCGCCACCCCTGTCCAGGCCACTGCCGAAACCCTGCGCACCCAACAGGCACTCTCTGCCACGAACGGCAGCCTGGCAAGCTCGCTGGCTTTCCTGGACACCGCCACCGGACAGCCCGTCACCGAATACCTATCCCGTGCCCTCATTGCCCATAGCGAGGCCGGCAGCCCGGCGGCCAGCGTGCTGGCCAGCCTGGAGGCCAACCAAAACCCCGACGGCGGTTTTGGCGGCGCACCGGAGCAGACCAGCAACGCCTTGGACACCGCCTTCGCGTTGGAGGCCTTGGCAAAAACCAATGCCAGCCCTACCGCCGTGATCTCGGCGGCGGTGGCCTACCTGCGTAACCAACAAAACGCCGACGGCAGCTTTACCCAAAACCCTTACGGGCAGGGGGCGACCTATACCACGGCATCCGCCTTAATGGCCTTGCACAGCCTACGCCTGCGTTATGACCTGACCCAAGCCATTGGCAAGGCAACCGCTTTCCTGCAATCCGCGCAAGCCGGCACAGGCGGTTGGGGTAGCACGATGGACACGGCCTGGACGTTACTGGCGCTGATCCCGGCCACCACCGACACAACACCTTACAGCAACGCCATCCAAGCCTTACAAAACGCGCAATTGAGTGACGGCTCTTGGGGGCAGGATGTCTACCAGACCGCCTTGGCGGCACGCGCCTTGCAGGCCATCAAGAACGGTGGCGGGACAACATCCCCGTGGAACGGATCGGTGACGGGCCACGTCGTGGACCAACTCAGCGGCCTGCCTTTGGCGGGCGTGCAAGTGACGGCGGACAGCGGGCAATCGGCCCTTACCGGAACCGACGGCGAATTCCTGCTCACGGGCATTACCCCTGGCCTCCATGGTTTCGATTTTGCCTTGACCGGCTACGCCAATGCCAACCGTACGGCGCTGGTCGATGCCGGACAGCAGGCGGCGGTTGGTAGCGTCGGCCTGACGGTCGCCAGCAATGCGGGCATCCTGTCAGGTACTGTCACAGCCGCCGCTAGCCACCAGCCGCTGGCTGGGGTCGCCATTACGGCCAACGGCAACAACACGACGCTGACCGACGCGGCGGGCGCTTACCGCCTAGTGGTGCCAGCCGGTTCCTACACCGTCACCTTGGCGGCGTCCGGTTTCCTGACCGCAACAGCGGAGGCCACCGTGATGGCCGGGGCGACCTTGACCTTGTCGCCCAGCCTGACCGAAGCTTCCGGTACACCGCCCACCACCACTAGCCTTTTGGGGACAGTGGTAGATGCCGATAGCGGGCAAGCCTTGTCGGACGTGGATGTCGCCGTCAGCGGCGGCACGCTCAGGACGGTCACCGATGCCGACGGCGGCTTCGGCTTGACCGGCCTGCAACCGGGCAATTGGGAATTGGATGTCAGCTTGGCGGGCTACCGCTCCGCCCACATTACGCTGACCGCCCCGGCCGGCACCTCCGATATGGGCGTGATCCGCCTGCCGTCCTTGTCCGGCGCCCAAGATGAAGGCATTGTCACTGGCAGCATCACCGATGCCGCCACCGGCAACCCGATTGCCAATGCCCACATCAACTTGACCGGCAGCAGCAGCACCACATCGGCGGTGACCAACGCCTTGGGCGCCTATCGTATCGTCGCCCCTACCGGGAACATCAGCGTCACCGCTTCCGCCCCGGGCTATCGGGACGCGACCGGAACCGCCACCCTCACCGCCGGGGCCACGCTCACCTTCTCCCCAGGCCTGCTGACCGAATCTGCCACCGTACCGACCCAAGCCACCCTGATTGGCACTATCGTCGATGCCGCCAGCAACCAGCCTTTATCGGATGCCTCCGTGGTGGTCGCAGGCAGCACTGTCACCGCCATGACCGATGGCAACGGGCAATTCCGCTTGGAAGGTTTGGCGCCAGGGGCTTGGGTGCTGGATGTGAACAGGGCCGGTTACCAAGGCCTGCGCCTGTCCTTGACCGCGTCCGCTGGCACCTCCGATTTGGGCACTATCCGCCTGCCGTTTGCCACCGCCAACGGCAACACCTTGGCGGGCGTGGTCACCGACAGCCAAGGCGGCCAACCACTGGCCGGCGCCGTGGTCACCATCGCCAGCGAAAGCAAACGGGTGCAGACCGCCGCCGACGGTTCTTACCGGATCGAAGGCATTGGCGCCAACCAGTTTAGCGTCAGCATCAGCGCGGTCGGCTACCTCAGCCGCCAAGGCGACATCAGCTTGGCGCAAGCCGGGCTGTCCACCCTGAACGTGGCCTTGGAACGCGCCGCTGGCGGAGACATTGACATCCGCTCCTTGGTGCTGAACCACCCCAGCTTCCTGGCCCATGGCAAAATCGAAGCCGACATCCAGCTCGCCAACGCCAAAAGCACCGACCGCAGCGTACGTCTGTATGGGATCATCACCACTGTGGCGGGGCAAGTGATCGACGAATTTCCGGCACGGATCATCCCGCTTGGCGGCAACGCCGCCGACGCGCTGGAAACCGTGCCCGGGAGCGGCAGCCTCGCCACCAACATCGACTGGCATAACGGCGCCACCGCCCCTGGCGGCTACAGCCTCACCGTCCAGGCCTATGACGGCGTGACCGGGCAATTGCTCGCCGAGCGTGGCGTCCCGTTCGACATCCAGCCCACCAAAACTATTGGCGGTTCGGTCGAGTTCAACCCGCCCATCGCGCAACTGGCCGCCCAGCAACCCGTGCATATCACAGCCAAGGTCAGCAACCGGGGCAATTTGGATTTGGCAGGTGGCACGGCGACGCTCAAGGTCAGGCTGAAAAACCAAGGCTACCAGAGCAACAATAATGTCTTGGATATTGAGAAAATTATCGAAGGCAATGGCTTGATCAATCCACAAGCAATAGATAAGGATGCAGCAGGCAATTTATATGTGGTTCACTATCCAGGCACGTTAAGCCGCATAGAAACCAATGGTGGAATAACTCAAATTGCTTCAGGATTTTCCAATCCTATCGACGTGGACGTGGCATCAAACGGAGACATTTACGTTCTTAACGGTGGAGGTGGTAACTATGATCGACTGTCAGTTGATGGCTCCCGCCAAAGAATAGGAACAGGAGTAGCTGGCCGTGCTCTTGAAGTATTGGCGGACGGGACGGTTTATATTGCGGCAGCTAGCAATGGCGTATGGAAAATAACACCTACCGGCATCAAAACCAAACTGCCTTTAACTGGTTTTACCAATCTGTCGGAAATACAAGCCGATGACCAAGAAAGATTATATGTTGGCGATGTCTCAATTGGGGCTATTTTTCGAATCACATCCGACAACACCTTGGAAACTGTCCAAACTCTCTTGCCTTCTTTGGGAACTTTCGCCATTGCTCCTAATGGAACTATAGCTGTCATTTATGGGGGATACAAATTGGCCTTGATTGCTCCTAATAGAGGTCGTCGTGAAATGACTTCTGCTTTACCCGTATTAACGCAAGGAATCGTTTGGAATTCCAATTTTGAATTGAGGGCGGTGGTTGACTATACCAATTCTTTGCTGAACGACGAAATATTGAAACTATCCCTATCGACTCCACCTACCGACATCGGTGAAGAAATCTATACCCGCACCGTCATGTTGCCGCCGTTGGCTCTTGGCGATGCCGCCATATCCCTAGATTTTGACAGTTGGACACCGACCCTGAGCGGTGATTTCCAAGCCGAACTCACCGTGGATACCCATGCCGAATACGGCGCGTTGGCGAACACCCTGCATGTCGGCCCCAACGCCCACGGCGATATCACGGTGTCCCAACCCACCGTACATCCTGGTGATCAAGACGACCAGACCACTATCCAGCTGTTTGGCGCCGATTCCACCAGCATCACCCGCATCGACCCGTCCGGCACCACCTTGGCGGCTTCATCAAAAACCACCGGAAGAGGCATTGCCGCCGACACTAAAGGCAATATTTACGCCACTAATGCCTCGACTACCTCCAGTATTGTACGTATTAGCCCTAGCGGAACTTTGTCCACTTTCATGTCGGGTTACGCATTAGGCAGCAGTTTGGCCATTGACAACCAAGACAATTTGTATGCCTATCCTAATGCGACGACAGATACCGGTACCGTGCTGAGAATCGCCCCTGATGGGACGGTGACCCCATTTGCCAGTGTCGGCTTCGCCATCAAAGGGCTGGCAATAGGGGCTGACGGATTGCTTTACACGGTGGATGCGGGCAACATTTTGTCGCGCATCCATCCCGATGGGCAGGTGGAATTGGTCACCAAAACCGGTATCTCCAATGCCCGCGGACTTACCATTGATGCCTATGGATATTTCTATATCCCAACTTCCAATTTAGTAACCCATTATGATGAAGATGGAATTCTGCGGAGTTACCATAAAGTTCTCCGAATCAGCCCTGACGGCAAACGCTATGCTGACCATCGTCCGCAAGCCATTTTTGAATTTGAAGGGGTGAATGTCATTGCAGACTGCTCCAATAACCTGCTCTATGCACCTTGGACTGACTATCCTTTCAAGAATACAAATAAAGAAGAGGATACTTTGCTTCAAATAGTCGGCGACACGGGCGAGGAACGCCAAGTCCTCTACGGCCCCGACTACGACCCCGCGATGTCCGACATGGACGTGCTGTACTATGACCGCTTCGGCCAGCGGCTGCTGATCTGGACGGATCTGAACAACGGCAAGATCTTCTCCTTCCCGCTGGTCTGCGGCGGCATTGACGCCGATGTCCATCTGGTCACCCGTGGCGATGTCGGTGTGTCCGCCCTCACGCCCGCCCCCAGCCAGTCCACCGACTTGGGCGGCGGCCGCTTCGAGCATGTCTGGAAGCTGAGCCAGGTCGACAACAAAGGCGCACAAATCCAGTTGGGGCTGTTGCTCAAGGGCATGGCCGAAGGCGAGTCCCGCCCGATCGCCGAGTCAGCCTACATCGAATTCAACAACAGCTTCGTGCCCGGGCAGACCGTGCGCACCCCGCTGGCCATCCCTGACGTGCTGGCCAGCAGCGCCATGCAACTGGCGCCCAAACTGGATGCCAGCCAGTACGGCCCGCTGTCGCCCGTCCACATCACCGTCGATGTCAGCAACGGCGGTGTCCAGCCATTCGACGGCGAACTGCGCCTTAGCGTCGCCGATGCCGACGGCTTCCCGGTACAGGATTTACCGAGTATTGCCATCAACGGCCAAGCCGGCACCAGCACTGTCGCCTATCCCGCCCTATGGGGCACCGGGCTGTTCCTGATTGGCGATTACCACCTCCAGGCCACCCTTTACGACACCGCCGGACGCCAAGTTGCCGATGGCAGCGTTCCGTTCGCTATTGTCCAAGACCCGCAGACGCCCGCACTGTCCGCCACCCTCAGCCCCGACAAGCTGATCTATGGTGGTTGGGACAGTGTGCAGTTGGATGGCCTTATCAGCAACACCGCCACCAACGCCTTGTTGCCGCCCACCGTCGTGGCGGTCAGCGTCACCGCACCGGACGGCACCGTGGTCTATGCCGGGACAACGGACATAGCCGATCTGGCGGCGGGCGGCAGCCTCCCCGCCAGCTTCAGCTTCGCGTTGGCGGATGCCGCCAGTGGCACCTACCAGGTGGCGGTCTCCATCAACCGCGCCGAAGACAATGCCGTCATGGACAGCTTCAGCAATACCTTCAGCGTCGTCCGCACCACCTTGCAAGGCTTGGCCGGCAGCGTTGCCGCCAGCCCCAACCCGGTAGTCATTGGCACACCGCTCACCTGCGCGGAAGACCTCAGCAACCAATCCGCCAGCGGCACCGGCGCTTTGGCAGTGTCCGGCCTGCTGGTCAACCTCGACACCGACACCGCCACTCTCGTCAGCCAAGCTGACCGTACCGTTGATCTGGCTGGCGGGCAAACCGACCATCTTGACCGCAGCGTCGACACGGCAAACCTCTTGCCCGGCCATTACGCCTGCGTGCTCCGCGCCACCGTGGACGGCACGGCCAAAGATGTCGCCGCTGCGCCGTTCACCGCCATCGCACCGCAAATCACCCTTAATGGCCATGTGTTCCACGACCTTGACCATGACCGCATCCAAACGGCGGACGAACCCGGCACCGATGCTGGCGGGCTGTGGGTGACTGCAAGCCAGGGCGGCCTGGTGGTTGCCAGCGCCCCTGTGCAAGCCGATGGCAGTTACCAACTCACCGTACCTGGGGTTACTACCTACCGCTTGGTGCTGTCCACGGCGGCCAACGCCACCGGAGCCGCCCTGCCTGCAGGCTGGTCGTACACAGGTGAAATAATAAGCGGTGTAGCCGATGCCGTCGCGGACGGGAGCCTTGACGTCACCACCCACATCACCGCCCTCACTGCGCTGGATTTCGCCATTGACGGTGCGCCGTCCGTCGCCACCGCTGACCGTGCCGGCACCGCCCACGCACAGGCCGTCACCCTGACCCCGCTGGCCAATGACCTGGCCGGCCCCGGCACTATGGGGTTCACAGCCGCCACGCTGGATTTAGACCCCGCCACCGCTACCATCGACACTAGCTTGAGCGTGGCAGGCCAAGGCGTGTTTGCGCGGCAAGCTGACGGCAGCGTCCTGTTCAACCCCGACTCCGCCTTTAGCGGCCTTGCCCAAGCCAGCTACCGGGTGCAGGATAGCCTCCATCAAGCCACCAACACCGCCACCCTCACCGTGGCGGTGGGCCCTGCCGCCGTGGCCGATAGTGCCACGACCCAAGCGGGCGAAAGCGTCGGAGGCAGCGTGTCCGGCAATGACATCGCCCCGTCCGGTGCGCTGTATACGCTGCAAAGCCCCGCCAGCCACGGCACGGCAAGCCTCAACGCCACTGGCGATTACACCTACAACCCCGCCAGCGGTTACCAAGGTAATGACAGCTTCAGCTACCAAGTCTGCCTGCCCGCACCCGACACCACAGTGTGCGCCACCGCTTTGGTCAGTGTCGCCATCACACCGGCCAAGGCTACCATCGACCTGCGCGGCACGCTGGAACTTGGCGGACACGGGCGCCTGCTGGTGCTGCTCGACCCGTTGGACAAGGAGTGCAAGCATGACGATGACGATGACGATGACGATGGCGGCCATCATGACAGTGGCCATGAGGAGGAAGACGATGATGACCGTCACTCGGACGGCCACGGGCATGGCGATGGCCACGAAAGCGAGGAAGACAGCGGTCACGATAATGACGAACATGGCGACGGCCACGAAGGCGATGCCGCCTGCCAAACCCAACAGGCCGAACGCGCCTATCTGGGCAGGGTGTTGGAGGCCGCCGGTTGGCAGTACGCCATCGTTGACACCGACGATGCCTATACCCGTGCCCTGCGTGGCGGGGCTTACCGCCTCCATGCGCTGCTGTCGGCACAAGTCAAACTGGACGAATCCGTGCAGAAAGAACTGCGCGAAGCGGTCAACCACGGCTTGGGGCTACTGGTCGGCGGCGACCATGACCAACGCAACAATGTCCTGGATAACGTGTTGGGGCTGCACTATGTTGGCCATAGCACGGCTTACGGTTTGATGGTTCCGGCTTCGCCCGGCTACGGCGCGTTCGGCAAACCGTTTGCCACCGCCTGTCCGGTCAACCGCATCCGTCCGTTAACGGCCCTAATGTTGGGGCAATTCCTGGATGCCAAAAATAAAGCCGCCGACTGCGCCGTCACGGTACAAACCTACGGGCGCGGCAAAGCCGCCTACCTGGGCTTCGACCTGTTGGCGCAAGGCGCGTTGCTGGAAACGGCTGGCACTGGCGAGTTCAGCCAATTGCTGCTGGACCTGCTCGCCGATGTCAGCCCCGCACCCGCTTACCGTGCCGGTGACGTCATCGCCTTGAACCTGAGCCTGCACAACGCCGGCAGCCAACCCGCCACGGGCTGGCTGGGCTTGGCCTTGGCGGGCGGTGCTGGCGTTTATGACCTGGGCGGCGGCGCGGCGCAAGCCGACGGCAGCCTGCGCTGGCCGTTCACGCTGGCGGCGGATGCCAGCCTGGGCCATCAGGTCTGGGCGCGGTTGCCAAGCACAGGCACGTCCCTTGCCAGCTTGGACATCCATGCCGACGGCAGTGCCCAAGACCCTTACCAAAGCCTCAGCTTGGCGGTGCCGCTCACCGATGCCCCAGCCTTGGACTTCGCCAAAACGCAACTGCTGGTCTTAAGCAAAACCAACAAAGCCTACCTGCCCGCCTACCAAAGCGCGCAGCGGGCGGCCACCGCCATCGCCCAAGGCAAACCCGACACCGCCCGCGCCGAACTGCTGAAAAGCGCCGACGCGCTGCTTAACATCGTCGGTAACACCGCCGCCACCGTGCGCCAGGCCATTGACGAGGCCTTGCGCAGGCTGGGGGCGGCCACAGGCTGACGCCTTGCCCGGCAACCCAAACCAAACGGGTTGGGGCAATGTCCCCCAACCCGCTCCCCTGACACACACGATAGCCACTCCTAACGCGAGACCTGCCCATGTTCACCGCCCGTAGCCTGCGCCCGATTTCCGGCACCACCCTGTTTTTCTTTTTGTGGATGACCCTATTCCCGGCGGTGTCCGCCGCCGTCGGGCAAAGCCAAGCCACCCCGACCGCCGCCCAAGCAGCAGCCCCTGCCGAACCCGACACCCTGGACAGCCTACGGGAACTGGCCGGGCGCGCCCATGCCAAAGCCGACCGCGGCGAGGACGAGTCCGACGAAGCCAAGCAACTGCTCGACCAGGCCGACAAACTGGACACGGAAGAACAACAGGCCGAAGCCGAATTTGCACAGACCCGCAAGCACTTGGAAGACCACCACCTGCCGGACGAAATCAAACAACGCCATGCCGAAGCCCTGGCCGGGTACCGCGCCAAGATGAAGCAGCTCAAACAACTGGCACAGGGCTTCAAGGCCGCTCACGGCCGCAAGGACAGGGCCGCCGCCCGCCAACAGCTGAAAGCCATGGCGGACTTCCTCGGCAAAGAGCAGAAGCACCGTCGGCACCAACCGTTTGACCCCAAACACTTGCCGTTCGGCACGCCCGACGGCAACGTCCGTGCGCCGAAAGAAACCAAACAAGAACTCGACGACCTGGTGCGCCCGCCCCAAGCCGTGGCGGTCGCCGCCAATGAACTGCTGCCGGGGATGCTCGCCCAGAACGACCCCGGCGCCACGCCCACCGCCGACGACCTGGCCGCCACCGAGGACGCGCCGCTCACCGACGCCATCAAGGCCCAGGCCGCCGCCCTGCACCACAACCCCGTGGAGATTTACAACTGGGTCAGGAACAGCGTCGAATTCCTGCCCACCTACGGCTCCATCCAAGGCAGCGATTTGACCTTGCAGACCCTGCGCGGCAACGCCTTCGACACCGCCAGCCTCTTGGTCTCCCTGCTGCGGGCGTCCAACATCCCCGCCCGCTACGTCTACGGCACCATCCAAATCCCAGCGGCCCAAGTGATGAACTGGGTCGGCGGTGTCACCACCGCCGAAGCCGCCCAAGACTTGCTGGGGCAAGGCGGCATTCCCACCGTTGCGGTCAAATCTGGCGGCAAGATCGCCGCGTTCCGGCTGGAACATGTCTGGGTCGAGGCCTTTGTCGACTATATCCCCTCACGCGGGGCGGTGAACAAGCAGGGCGACACCTGGGTGCCGATGGATGCGGCGTTTAAGCAGTATTCAGCACTCCCTTCGCTGATTCCATCCGATATTTCATCGGGCATGGCTACGGTAGCTTCGAACTTTATGCAATCTGCCAATCAAGCGTCAGATGGCTCATGGTCTACCGGATACGACGCTAATTTGTTGTCAGGGTCATTTGAATTACTTCAGACACGAATATCTGGGTTGCTTGAAGCTAATCCTGACAAAATTTCTTTGGATGAAATTATCGGAGGCAGGGCAATTACAGTATCTGCCTTGCCTATTTTGTTAGGTACATTACCTTACGCCATTGTTGCAAAGGCCACGCAATCAAGTGTTTTACCAGAAAATACCCGTGTTATGGCTCAAATTGAACTTCGTATGGAAGGGCCTTATGGAGAAGAAGCCGGGCTTTTGTTAAGCAAGAAAATTTCCCTAGCTTCACTAGGGTATGGCTCGGTCAATTTGTCACATGCACCCGCAACCGTTCAAGATGCCAATATTTGGGCTAGTTATACCAATGCGGGAGCAACGGATTTTCCTTCCTACCTTGTGAAAGTAAAACCACAGTTGGCAATTAATGGGACACTTGTTGCCGATGGCCCGATGTTGGGAATTGGGCAAGATTTATTGCTCAAAGTAACATTGGGCGTTTCCGTGAACACTAAAACAGCTATTTTTCGGATTGTTTCCGGTGATGAGATGGAAATCGGCATCAACGGATCCGGTCAGTCTGCGTTAGCGGGTTTGTCCCTTAAAGACCGTAGTGACCTTGCGACGGCAGAAGGAAATTTGTATGTTGCCAACAAGGTTTTCTGGACTCAGCAAGATTTCCAAGACCGACTGTTCGCCCGTTTACAAGGCGTTGCCGTCACGCGGTTACCTTCTGTAGGGATTTTTGCATCACCCATTAGTGTGTTATACAGTTTTGGCATACCAAGACGTGCCAGCTACCACTCCCGTCAAGTGGATGTAAAGCTGTCCAGTGTCGCTGCCGTGGCATTAGATGGCAACCCAAAGAAAACAGCCACCTTTTTGCTCAATTCCGGCATGATGTCCTCTGCAACAGAAGGTGCCGCAATAGAGGAGGTGTTTTCAAAGCCTTTAGGCCATGGCTCCAACACCATGCGCCTGTTACAACTGGCTAACGAACAAAAAATTCCAATTTACCACCTGACAACCAGCAACATTGCCGCTAACCGTGCCGCATTACAACATACCGCCGAAGTCATGGCTGACATTGACAATGCCCTCAATGCGGGGCTGGAAGTCATCATCCCAAAATCCCGACAAACCAATGGGGCTTGGTCTGGCAGTGGCTACATCATGCTCAACCCCAATACTGGGGCGGCCGATTACCGGGTCAGCGGCGGGTTGAGCGGCAATTTCGATGATGAATGCAAACGTTCGACTGAACCAGTCAAGGTGACCGTGCCTGATATTGCCTTAATCTGGATAATTTTATTCGCATGGATGGTGGACGATGATTTTAACTTTAATAGTGACGGTATCGCACAGGCTTTCCAACAAATCATGTTAGTTGAATTTATTGTTGGAACTACCGCTTACCAAGGTGTTGCCGTTGCTGCGTCAGGTTCAATCGTGAGAAGTTCATTCCAGGCGATAGAGGTCGCGTTGTTTGGGATGGAAGTGGCAGTGGCGGCGGCTGAGGATAGTTGCTCTTGTGAACCCAAAGCCATAAAGCGGCGTGGGGGAACGTCAAAATACACTATAGTGCACAATATGTGTGCAGATCGTTTTACAGATGATGAATATATAAATAAGGATGTGGAGGTGAGTGGTGTCGCATTTGATAGTTTGGAAAAATTGATAAACCCACCAGGAACGCTCTACGAAATTAAAACGGGTATGTTTTATAGAACAATCAGGTTTCAAAGCGAATTAGTCCCCGGCAAAAAGAAATTCTTAGAATTTCTAAAGGCCAAAGCAATTTATGGATATTATCGAGAACGAATAGCCGCCCAATTTTGTGATTTCGAATTTCTCTATGGCCTTAAAGATCCAGTTTTGTTGGGCGATATGCAAGATTTTTTTATTGAAGCAGGTAGGCTTGATGAAGCAACACGAATTTTTGATAATCAGTGCCAATGATTTATCCTACTCCCATCGGACTGAAAAACCGTATACCTTTGCAGAGCAATAACCTTTGATTTAAAAGGCGTTTTCTTATTTCAAAGTTGTACGTTTTCAAAGTGAGATGGGAGTAATTGGCTATTACCTTATGGTATTGAAACAACAACAGTATTAACCTTACAAATATTTGACACAGATAAGATTATACAATGCTGACACACAGAATTCAGTATGCAATTCCACTCAATGAAAAAACTTGGGTTAATACCATGGAAATAGCTTGTGTGGTTTTAGAGGGATTATTTCCTCAATATAAACTAATGACCGCTCAAGCCGAAAAAGATTATGCGAACGATAAGCCCATTTCAAATAGGATTCGCTTTCTTCAATCCAGGCTAAAACGCAGTGGTTGGGAATTCGACCTTCATAATGGAAAAGCAAATTATTTGCGGCCTGATGGAAAAGGTGGATTTTTAGAAAATGGTCATTTAGGCATCGCTGGTCGGTTTTACGAACGTAAGAACGGCGTTTATCTGCTCGATGTCGATTTTCAGACCAGTATGTGGGACGAATGCATAAAGTGCCTTATAAGTCTTGGGGATGCAATAAATGCTTATGCGGCACAAATTTTGCCGTTTTCTACAATACAAAAACTGACTTGTTACGAACGATTTCTATCAGGAAATTTGACTCAAATTTTGGGCCTACATCGTAGTCTTAACTGGGATATTCAATATTTTGAAAATGAAATTGAAGAAGCACTAAAACTTAAAACTATGCTCATAAATACTGGCCGGACGTTACCAATCGCCAACCAATACGGCATCCGCCACCACCCCGCCCAACCCATAGCACTCGGCTGGCTGAACTATTGGTCGGCGGAGACTTGTAGCTACTTAGGGTTTCCTGACCCCATGCGTGACCGTGATTTGCTCGCGCATTCCTACCCAACACCCGGCGGGGCCTGGCTAGTGAAACTTAGTGCAGAACCGCTGGATTTTGACCGCCCGGAACATCTGGAAATTTTTGCTGATGTTTATGCCCGATTCCCCAAACTTGGTTTACGGGTCGTCAAGAAAGCCGATGAACCACCATCCTTCACTTATCCCGAACACACGACTTATATCCAAGATGGCAAGCTATTGCATGTTTTTGAAAATATAGTGTCTTTCTTCCGGTCACACGGTTATCAAATCCTTGACCGGCTTCCTAAAAAAGCCAGTGCAGACAACATAGTCACCATCGGTTTGATTTCAGGAGAAACGGATTGGACTGTCCTAAAAACGCTTCCCAGTGATTTTTTGGCAAACCCCATACCAGGCAAGGAAGAACCGATGTTATTTGAACTGTGCAGAAAAACCCAGTGTGCCGGATTTCTATTGAACATTCACAGCGAATGTGAAGCCCTACTTTTGGAAGCCGCTGCCGACGGACGGACATGCCAATCCGGGATTCAGGATTTCGAAGGGTTGCCTGACGACGTGGATTTTGAGGCCATGGGCGAAAGCGGCAATCCACCTGTGGTCGAGTTCCGCTTATTGCCCATCGGCATTGACACGGACATAGGCAATATCGACGACTACGGGCAAATCGCCGAGCAACTGCATGGCCTGTTGATTGGAAAAAACGCAGATTTATGTGGCGATAAAAGTTTCGTTGAAACGGTCACTAGCAACGTGTGGCAGAATCGGCAAGGGGTAAGGCTCTTTTTGATCCCAGCTCAGCCAAGAGTAGAGCACAATAGCCGATAGGCGTATTCCGCCCTACGCACTAACGCGAGACCTGCCCATGTTCACCGCCCGTAGCCTGCGCCCAATTTCCGGCACCACCCTGTTTTTCTTTTTATGGATGGCCTTGTACCCGGCGGTGTCCGCCGCGATCGGGCAAGACCAGGCCACACCGCCCGCCGCCCAAGCCGCCCAACCGTCCGAACCCGACACCCTTGACAGCCTACGGGAACTGGCCGGGCGCGCCCATGCCAAAGCCGACCGCGGCGAGGACGAGTCCGACGAAGCCAAGCAACTGCTCGACCAGGCCGACAAACTGGACACGGAAGAACAACAGGCCGAAGCCGAATTTGCACAGACCCGCAAGCACTTGGAAGACCACCACCTGCCGGACGAAATCAAACAACGCCATGCCGAAGCCCTGGCCGGGTACCGCGCCAAGATGAAGCAGCTCAAACAACTGGCGCAGGGTTTCAAGGCCGCCCACGGGCGCAAGGACAAAGCCGCCGCCCGCCAACAGCTGAAAGCCATGGCGGACTTCCTAGTCAAGGAGCAAAAGCACCGCCAGCACCAACCGTTTGACCCCAAACACTTGCCGTTCGGCACGCCCGACGGCAACGTCCGTGCGCCGAAAGAAAGCAAACAGGAGCTTGACGACCTGGTGCGCCCGCCCCAAGCCGTGGCGGTCGCCGCCAATGAATTGCTGCCGGGGATGCTCGCCCAGAACGACCCCGGCGCCACGCCCACCGCCGACGACTTGGCCGCCACCGAGGACGCGCCGCTCACCGATGCCATCAAGACCCAGGCCGCCGCCCTGCACCACAACCCCGTGGAGATTTACAACTGGGTCAGGAACAGCGTCGAATTCCTGCCCACCTACGGCTCCATCCAAGGCAGCGATTTGACCTTGCAGACCCTGCGCGGCAACGCCTTCGACACCGCCAGCCTCTTGGTCGCCCTGCTGCGGGCGTCCAACATCCCCGCCCGCTACGCCTACGGCACCATCCAAGTCCCCGCCGCCCAAGTGATGAACTGGGTCGGCGGCGTAAAAACACCGGAAGCGGCACAGAGCCTATTGGGTCAAGGCGGCATTCCTACTGTAGGGATGGTCGCCAAAGGCAAAATCACCGCTTTCAAGCTGGAACATGTCTGGGTCGAAGCCTTTGTCGATTACATCCCTTCGCGCGGGGCGATCAACAAAGTCGGCGATAGTTGGGTGCCTTTGGATGCGGCGTTTAAGCAATACCAATATAGTGACGGCATGGACATCAAGACCGCCGTACCGCTGGATGCCCAAAGTTTAGCCGATCAAATTCAGGCAGGCGCCACGGTCAATGAAAACGAAGGCTGGGTACAAAACCTCAACGGCACAGCACTGCAAACCGCGCTGACCGACTACCAAAGCCAGGTTCAAGCCTATATTGACAACCAAAAACCTAATGCCACGGTGGGCGATGTGCTGGGTGTCAAGAAAATCGTCGAACAAAAATATCCGGTTTTGATGGGCAGCTTACCGTATACCACAATTGTAAAGGCGGGGGCTTTTGGTAATCTGCCCGACAAATTCCGGCATTATTTTAGGCTGAAGCTCTTCTCTACTGTACTTGATAGGGCTAGCGATTCTCCAAGTTTAAGTTATTCAATCAGTTTTCCAAAAATCAGTTCCCATCGTATCGGCTTGAGCTTTGTCCCGTCATCGGATAATGATGCCCAGGTCTTGCAAAGCTACCGGGGTCAGGCAAATTCGAACGAATTCCCCGTTTATTTAATCCATGTCCAGCCCGTGCTCCAACTTGATGGACAAACCCTCGCCACTGGCGGATCTATCATGATGGGTTCGGACCAATACTGGGAGACGTCTTTTTCAAGTCCGAATACCACCAATCCATATTCTCATACTTATGAGATTACTGCTGGCGACGAAGTGGTGTTTAGTGTCAATGGCAATGGCTTGACACCATCCGTTATTCAGGCAAGGGCCAATGCGGTTGATTCCGACACAGCATCGGAAAACCTGCACCAAGCGGCCTTGCATTACTGGGTAGTGAATGACGGGCTTGACAAAAGTATTGCCCAGTCCCAAGGCTTAGTCAATCAACGCACCCCCTCCACAGGACTCTTTTCTTCACCGCTAACGGTGAAATACGCATTTGGCCTGCCGCGCTTAGGTAGCTATCATTCCAGAAGAATGGATATTTCCCGTTTAATAACCACCGTATCCGGCAAAGATCCGCTAGCTAGGGCGAATTACCTAAAGACAGTCGGTGCGCTTGGCTCAGCGATGGAAGGGATGATCTACGAAAAATTGTTTGGCGGGAAACCCGGTTCAGGCAATTCCACAGTACAACTATTGCTTGCCGCGAACGCGGCACATATACCGCTTTATGCGGTCAGTCAAGACAATCAGGCAACGGCGCTTCCGCGTTTGAAGCTATCCCAACAAATAATGGCTGATATAACCAATGCGGTTAACGCCGGAAAAGTCGTCATTACGCCGGAATCGCCCATCACCCGCTTTGGCTGGACGGGCAATGGTTATCTCATTCAAGATCCGGTGACGGGTGAGGGTGCTTACCTGATTTCCGGTGGGGCGAATGGCAATGAACTGGTGGATTGCAGGAAACAATCAGAGCCATTGACTTCATCGGTTAGGGATTATATTTTGACTGCGACGTTAATAGCCGAATTAGTGCTTGCGGCTATCGCAGTTGCCGGGGCGGCCCCTGAAATAGGAATTGGTGTGGCAGCCGCCGGGATAATGGATTTTTTTGGCGTAGCCATCAATATTAAAGCGCTTATGGCGACAGTGGGCTTGTCCAGCTTGGTGTTGTCTTTGGGGGCTAATGCCAGTCCCAATAGTTATGCTTATCCGGCTGGGACAAAAATATGCGGCGGTGGGGATTGCGGTACGCCTGCTATGTATCGAGGTGCTACAGATGCCTGTCCTTGGCCGAATATGGACTGTATTCGTGATAATGATATTAACTCCAATGCTTTTGGCATTGAAAACGGCATTGAGTTTATTGATCCAACGTTGATAACTAACCCCAAGCATGGAATTTCAACTTTTGATAAGCCTAAAGATATCAAGGCCGTTACTGGCGGTTGGTATGAATACCCAGAGGAAGAACCAACAGGCATACCCGTCAGACTTTGTGTGGTTGCAGGTGCTGGTGGCCATTGGGCATGGCAGCCAAAGGATAAAATGCCCACCGAAACGTTTAAAGGATTGCTCAGATTAACGCATCCCAAGTTTAACAAGGTGAATTAGCATGGATTATCAAAAAATTATACAAGGCTGGGATGATAGGGCGACATGCTGTGTGCTTGTTTCCCTTATCCAGTACGCAGAAGATGAAATCGGGAAAAGCACAGCAGAAGCAACAGATACCATACTTCGTATCGAATCATGTATAACTAAAATTGCTGAGCTTATCGCTTTAGGAAAATTGGACTTAGAAGTTGGTTTTTTAAAATACTACTTACTGCGTGTATCGCCTTTTTCTGTTAGATTTAATGAGGCGCTTCAGAGCCGTCAAAGCGGGGGGCTGGCGTTTGCGCTGGCTGAAATCAGCCACTACTTATTTATGGCGAACTACTGCGACGCTGTAACGATCACCCCCCCGGATTTCACAGCCGAAAATATTGAAACTCTATCGCAAGCGGCACGCTTTGTTTTATCGCGTGTATACCCCGCGTGTATCAATCTCGACAAACCTGAGGATATGGAGTGGTGTCGTAATAATTATTGGGATGATGTACGAGACATACTGATATTAAATGAAACATTAAATAAGTTGACCGAAGTGGGGCTTGGGTAATGTGCTAAGGGATGATGCCTTTTTCAAAATACCTTTTTTGGCGAGATGGTAAAAGCCCTGGGGTCAGGCCTTTAATTTGACATTTTTTAATGTAAATTGTGAGGCCTGACCCCCAGTTTCTTGTTTTTATAAAACAGTAAAATTTAATGGAGGGTAGCACCTTGTTTATATCACCTGTAGTTGTTCAACATGGAATCATTTGGTTGGAGGCTGAAATTATGCGTTTGAAAGCCATTCAGAAAGAGTGTGGGGAAGAATGGCCGCCTGATTTTGATCTTGCCCCGGTCTAGCGGACACTCGGCTAAGAGAGTAATCTCTAAAACCGAGGTAAATAATGAAAACCAAAACCGAATCAAAAATCCCTGCGGCACGTAACCAATATACTGCACAATTTAAAGAACAGGCACTGGAGCGTGCTGACCGTGATGGCATCCCAACGGTGGCGAAAGATTTAGGGCTTGCCGAGTCGATATTGTACTCCTGGCGGGCAAAACGTCGCCAAACAGACCAGCCGTTCGAAGAACAGAAGCTCCAACAGGCAGAAATGTCCCGTCTCAAACGGGAAAATGCCCGGCTGGAAGAGGAAGTGGCCTTCCTAATACCCACACGGGGCACTAGAAAAAGCGGCGGCGTACTTTGCCAAACAGCCCAAGTCGACTGCATGGATGCAGGAGGTAGGGCAACGCAGGAGCAGTTGCCGAGAAGTACGCCATGATCAAGGCCAATGAAAAGCTGTATCCCATAGGTATGATGTGCCGCCTGTTGTCGGTTTCACGTAGCGGTTATTATGATTGGCGGCACAGGCCACCTTCCGATACAAGCCAGGTAAACCAATTGTTAACTGGTGAAATCAAACGTATTTTCGATGATGAAAAAGGCCGCCCCGGTTCACCCAGGATCACCCGGCGGCTCCGTGAGGAAGGACACGTAGTCGGCAGGCATCGGGTCGCCAGAATCATGCGCTGCAACGGTTGGCGGGCGAAAGCGGCCAAGAAATACAAAGCCACGACCAACAGCAACCATTCCTTGCCGGTTGCCCCTAACCTATTGGAGCAAAACTTCACTGCGGATGCCCCCGACCAAAAGTGGGTGTCTGACACAAGTGCCCCGTGTGGGTATAACCTACATTTGGACTGAAGAGGGTTGGCTGTACTTGGCGGTGGTGCTGGAACTTTATTCCCGACGGGCCATTGGTTGGGCAATCGCCGAACGGATGACGGCACCGCTGGTCTGTGATGCCCTGACGATGACATTATGGCGTCGCCACATGCCAAAGGGTGTGGTTGTCCACTCTGACCGGGGCAGCCAGTATTGTTCGGCCGCCTACCAAAAACTGTTTATCAAACACCCATTGGTTTGCAGCATGAGCAAGAAAGGCGACTGTTATGATAACGCGGCAATGGAAACTGGAACCATAGCTTTAAAGTCGAGGCTGTGCACGGTGAGCGGTTTTTGACCCGGACAGAAGCCAAGTCCCAGGTGTTCGAATACATTGAGGTGTATTACAACCGCAAACGGCTTCACTCTACAATAGGCTATGTCAGCCCCGAAACGTTTGAAGCCGAAAAAGTCGCTTAGTGGAGTGTCCGTGAAAGCAGGGCAAGATCAATTTCCGCAATCCAAATTTTACGGACAGTGGCAGCTAACGGTACGGCTATTCATCAAGTCACTTCCGACAATATTAATGCGACACTCCCGTTATTAAAAGTATCTACAGACGTTAAGTCCGATATCACAAACGCTGTGAATGCCAATAAACTTGTAATCGTTCCTGAAAAAGAACTAACGACATCCCGTTGACAAGGTTCGGGATATATCGTGCTCGACCCCAACACGGGAGCTGGGGCCTATCTAATTGATGGGGGGCTAAACGGAGGTGCTGACCCAGATTGCGATGATCATCCTTCTCCTTTGGTACAAGCTGTGGTGGCTATTGTGCTTACGGCACTTCTGGTGATAATCATTGCAGCGGTCTTGCCGGAAGCTATTGCAATAATAGCAGCAGCGGGGAGAGCTGCAGTAAAGTCGCTGAGGCCGATTCTTACCGTGCTTACAGCTGGCTCAGGTTTATTGCTTTCATCACAAGCTCAGGCCAATTACAATAAAAACCAATGCTGTGAAAATGCGAAGCAGGAAGCGGCAACTGCTTATGGCCTTCTTCGTCAAAGGCTTGATGAGTGGTACATTGATAATTTAGGGTTACACGATAGCGGTCATTTAAACGCAATTAAAGAGGCATCTGACCGATTAAAAAAAGCTTTGGAAAAGATTACCAGCAACTGTGGAAAAAAAGCATATCCTGCCGAATTTGATGACTGGACTGCGACCGTAATTGAGGCTGAAGCTGTTATTAATTATTCATAATCGACGATAAGAGCTTACGAAAATGGAAATTGATCGGGATTTGTGGCTGCAAGAGAAACAAAAGCGTTGCGCCCATTTCAAAAAAAGAAAATTACCCGCTGCCTTTTCTAAAAATTGGCAAGTCAGACGCTTGGCAGAAGCATCGCTTCTCCAAGAGTTCCTTAACAAGTTGATACATATCGAAGAAACATTTGTTATTGAACCCCAAATTTGGCGTGATCATCTTGACATGAATGAGGACATTCTATGGGCTATAAAAGCACTTGAATCTCTTTACCAAATAATTCTAAGCCCCATAGAAAATGAAGATTACGCTTTTTCGCTTTATTTGTTCAGGGGAGATGCTTGTGGCTGGACAATTCATCTTCGGGATAATTTAGAATCCCATAAAAATGGATTATGGGAGACATTGGTAGGTAATCCACCAACGCTTGATGCCGGGATCAAAATCCAGATGGAATGGTTTATGAGCCAGTCTGAGGGCATAGGAATTTGTTTGGCACAATTTTATCGAGCTAGGTCTTATGGCAAGGCCTACGGTTACCTAATTGCCGTCTATTCGTTTATGGAAAATATATACCATTTTATTCATCGGCTGCATATTGCTGAGTTTTCACGCCAATAGCTAGTACTCAGCAAGTAGCCTGTATGGAGCTTGCGGAATACAGGAGCTTTCGTGGCTCCGTTGATCCTGCATTCCGTTGCTCTTCATGCGGGCTACTCGCTGCTCCATGAGATATATCGATTAACGTTTCAAGGAAGCCAGGTAGGGTGGGCACATGCTGTTTGTGCCCACGCGGAATGAACGGCACTTTCTTCAATACTGCATAGAACATCGCAATCGCTTAAAAATGGTGGGCAAAAAAGCCTGCCCACCCTACCTGGCTGTCGAAGCCTTCAAGAACTGGGCGGGCGGCTTTAGCGACAGCAACGCCGCGATGGCTTTTGCCGCCTCGGGCGGCATCCCCATCACCGCCGTGACCAGTGGCGGCAAAATCAGTAAAGTCCGCCTGGAACATGTTTGGGTGGAAGCGGCCATCGACTTCATCCCGTCACGCGGGGCGAAAAACAAGGATGCCGACAGTTGGGTAGAGATGGACCCCAGCTACAAGCAATATGACTATAAAAAAGGCCTGGATGCCGTCGCCATCAGCGGCATCAACCCGCAGCAACTGGCACAAAGTTTCGTCGCCAGCGGCACGGTCAATGATGCGGAAGGCTGGGCGACCGGCTTTGACCCGACCATCCTTAGCAACGCCCAAACCCAAGCCCGGCAAAAACTGGAAACCTATATCAAGGACAACCTGACCAACCCCACGGTCGGCGATGTCATCGGCGGGCGCAAGACCATCATCGAAGACTACCCGCTTTTGCCTTCCGGCTTGCCCAATAAGGTGTTATTGATCGGCAGTCGTTACGACCAACTGCCCGCCGCCTTGCAACAACAACTGCGCTACAGTTTCGGCACCGACATTGAAGGCAATCTGCTGAACCCCATCAGCCTGCCCTTCGCCAAGGCCAACAACCAGAAACTCACGTTGTCTTTCAAGCCCGCCACTGCCGCCGATGAACAGGTGTTGCAGTCCCTGTTGCCGCAAGGCGAGATCACCGACCGTAGCCAACTGCCCAAAAGCATCCCCAGCTACTTGGTCAGCGTCATCCCCGAACTCAAGCTCAACGGCGAAACCATCAAGACCGACAGCCCCATGCGTTTAGGTAAAGAACTGCCCTGGGTCACGGCGATCAGCTTTGCCGGGCGCGGCCTGACCCAGACCCCGCGCACTTACTATGTCATCGCCGGATCATATCTCGCGGTCAACGCCTACGCGGGTAGCGTCTCGCCGCAAATGCTCAGCGACACCAAAGCCCAACTGGAACACACCAAAACCGTGCTGGAAAGTGCCGACCAGACCCAAATCGCCGCCCTCAGCCGTGAAGACCTGCTCGGCGACTTGTTCCATGCCGGGGGTTTGGGCTATTACGCGAAACTGACCGCGCTCAGCCAGTTGATGGGGCTGCAGGCGGACGCCCATTACACCCTGGCGGCGGGCATCGGCACGTTCGGTTATGAACCCAAGGTCAGTTACTTCTTCGGCTTCCCCAGGAGCATCCAGCCCGGCGGCATCGCCCTGGACATCCCGCTGATCCAGGTCACCGCCAGCAACGACGGCGATGCCGCTAAGAAAAAGCAATACACTCTACAAACCGGCATCTTAAGCTCCGCACTGGAACATGCCGTGCCGGAGCAACTGTTCACCAACGCCCAGAACCCCAGCGAGGCCATCTCCGCCGTCAAGGCCATCAAAAAAGCCAGCGCGGCGGGGCAACGGATTTACCACATCACCCCCGCCAACCAATCCGCTATACTGGGCAACATCCACCATGACAGTGACACGATGACCGACATCCGCAACGCCCTCAACGCGGGCAAGGAAGTCATCACCCACACCGACGCGGTCAGCGTGCCGGGCTGGACGGGCGCGGGCTATATCATCACCGATGTGGACACCGGGGCGGGGGTGTTGCTGTCTAGCAGTATTTTTCTTTTTTTAGCATTATTTGCTGCAGAAGTAGGGGTAGTTGCTGGACTGGGACTATTTCCATTCTTGGTAGCCGCTGCCGCATTACATGTTGCAGCAATCGAAGCTTGGCTTGCGACAATGTCTGATGGGGGATTTAACAAGCCTTGCTTTTTGGCAGGCTTGCTTTTTGGTGTTAGTGCTGCGGCATTATATATACAACCTGAGGTTGGAATTATTCTTGTGGTGTTGTCTAATTTGATTCCCGGAGGCCTTCCAACCGGAATTGATTGCGTCACTTAAAAAGGTGTAGCTAAATGAAATTGAAACATTATTGCCCTTATTGCAGAAATAAATTTTATTTTTCTAAATTTCGATTTTTAAATGGAAATTCGGATATTCATGTATGCCCTTTCTGTGGATTAAAAATGAAACTAGAACATAATTCTATTCTAGCCATAACATGGAAATTATATTTGTTTATATCCTTACTTGGCTTTCAGTTTTTTGGATGGCCAACGATACTGATTCCCTATAAACCAATTATTTTATTTGTGGGTTTTATTTTAGTAATTATGGAATATCTGACTAGCCATTTTGTTGCTATTGAATAGCGTAACCTATTATTGGACTAAATACAGTTAAGGGGTCAGTTCCAACATTACAACATCAATCCTTGATCTTTTTCACAGCCCTACTCACTATCATATGTTGTAATGTTGGAACTGACCCCATTTTTTCAATCAAAGACAGGCACAGGCTTTGAACTACGATCCCGTGAAAATCTACCATTGGGTCAGGAACCATGTTGAATGACAACCCACTTGGGGCGGCATCCAAGCCGCCGACCTGACCTTGTCCAGCCTGTGCAGCAATGCGATGGACATTGCCGGCCTGACCATCGCATTGCTACGCACCTCGAAAATCCCCGCCCGCTACGCCCACGGCACCATTGACGTGCCTGTCGAAGCCTTGAAGAACTGGGCGGGCGGCTTTAGCGACAGCAACGCCGCGATGGCTTTTGCCGCCTCGGGCGGCATCCCCATCACCGCCGTGACCAGTGGCGGCAAAATCAGCCAGGTAGGGTGGGCACATGCTGTTTGTGCCCACGCGGAATGAACGGCACTTTCTTCAATACTGCATGGAACATCGCAATCGCTTAAAAATGGTGGGCAAAAAAGCCTGCCCACCCTACCTGGCTTTTATTTCGCCTTCCAGCAAGCGTTCCAGCAGTTCCACGGCAAGGTTGCGTTCGGGCAGGTTGCGGACGTCGTTGAGAAAATCTTGGTCAAGAATGCCGATATTGGGTTTATCCAAGCCAACGGCGTTAAAAATGTCCACGACTTCTTCTGAGACGACTGCCGAGCCGATAATTTGGCGGATAGCCAGCTCGCGTTCTTCATTGGTTTTCTTTTTGCCGCTGATTTCTTTCTTGGTCAGCAACACCTTAACGGCTTGGAAAAAAGCCACTTCTTCCCGCTCAGCCTTGGCTTCATCCAGGGTGCAACATAAGTAATTTGACATAAGTTTTATGGTATAAAATATAAGCTTTTTGAGCCACCGCCCCCATGCCACGTTTAAAATTTGTCCGGCCACTCAGCGACACAGACAAGCAAGAGTTGGATGCGCTTTACAAGACCCACCCAAACTTTAAGGTGCGAAGACGCGCCCACGCCTTGTTGCTGAGCGGCAGCGGGCATACGATAAACCAGCTACAAGCCATTTTCCAGGTTGACCGTGACCCTATCAGCCAGTGGATCGACCGCTTCAACGCGCAAGGCGTCGGCGGGCTTGGGGATTTGCCGCGCTCCGGGCGGCCACCGATTTACACGCCGGAAGAAATCGCACTGTTCCGGGCACAATTGGACGAAGAACCGCGCCAAATCAAGCAGGCCCAAGCCCTTCTGGAGGCCCGGACCCGGAAAAAGTCGGCGACCGGGACGTTAAGGCGCATTTTAAAAAAACCGGTTATTCATGGCGGCGGTGCAGGCGCTCCGTAAAAGGAAGGCGTTGTGCCAATGGCTTTGCCAAGGCCAAAGCCATCCAAACCGTCATGAAACAATGGGCCGATGAAGACAAAATCAGCCTGTACTATTTTGACGAGTCAGGCTTCAGCACCGCGTCCTCCGTGCCTTACGCCTGGCAACCCAAAGGCCGGACGTTGGAAATCCCCTGTTTCCATAGCCAGCGCCTCAATGTCCTGGGGTTTGTTTCCCGGGACAGCCGGTCTTTTTTCCACACCGTTGAAGGGCGCGTCAAAACAGAACAGGTGGCCGGGGCCTTCGACCTGTTTGCCGCACACTATGGCGACGGCTACGCCGTCCATAAAAAACCGTGCGTCGTCATTATTGACAACGCTTCCATGCACACCAGCCGNGCCTTTTTGGCACGCCGCGACGACTGGATGGCGCAAGGTGTCGTGTTGCATTATCTGCCGCCCTATAGCCCTGAGCTTAACCTGATCGAAATCGTCTGGCGCAAGATCAAGTATGAATGGCTGCCCCTATCGTGCTATGCCAGTTACGGGACATTGAAACAGGCCGTATTGGACATCCTTTCAAAATTCGGCGATGAATACCGGGTTACTTTTGTGTAATTACTTAACGGATCAATGTGGCTTCGATTATTGTTATGTCTATACAGACATTCGGCACTTGCCGATTGTAGAGAGCTATCTTCCTGCTAAAACCTTTTTTCGCCCAGATTGCCTAGGATTTTGAAATGAAAAAAATACAGACAATAGAGGATTTTAGAAAAGTATTAGAATGGTCTTCTGAGTATTTGCCTGTAAAACATTTGCGTCATCTACCGTCTTATCATCAATTCATTAATTTACTGAATGGCCTTGACACGGTTTTTCCAAATGACAAACTTAATTGGCTGGCAACTGACGATCCAAACAATCCAGAATTTATGTCTGATCGTCAACAACGATTGAAAGAGTTTTTCCCTAAAAAGACACTGCCTCGGTCATTCACTGTTATTAATTCTGGATCAGAAAATTTTCTGCAAGTTAACAATGTGGTGACTTGTCTCAATTCCGGGGAACTTGTCGGTTATGAAGTTTTTTTTCTGTTGCCTCTATCGGCTAAATGCAAAATTACAATACTGATAAACCTTATTGGTGAATCATTGGATCCCTATTTTATTCAGTGGATGCCCCCAGCTGAACAGCTAATAATTTCCCATCAAATTTATGATGCTTGGAAAAATAGAGATTTTGATAAACAAGCAGGATATTTACCTCCAACAATGCAATTTATATCAACATTCCCACACTTAGAATTGCCGATGTTAAAGCGCATTGAAAATAAAATTGAGTTAGGTATTGGAATTCCAGATGCCATTGGTTGGATTAATTACTGGTCACCGGAAACCTGCGAGTTGTTGTCTTTTCCAGACCCGGCCACCGATGGGTACCTTATCCGGCTTTCTCACCGTACGCCAAGTGGGGCATGGATGGTAAAGTTGACAGAAGATATGTTTGATGTGACACGCCCGGATCATATCGAAGCACTAAAATGGGCATATCAACGCTTTTATCAAATTGGAGCAAGAGTTTAAGAAAATTTGGCGGAGGGTATTCGTTTCCTATTGTGTAGTGGTCAACAAGCCTTGGATGGTGGAAGCAGTAAAGACCGCCTTGCCGGATGCGAATGTGACTGTGAATGAAACCTGCGGCATCGGTTTGCAACCTGATCCGATAGAACCCTCCTTTGATATGGCTATGTCACCGTTAATTATGGAATCAACCCCCCAAAGCCCTGTCTGATCAGTTAACTGCCATTTGACGAGGACAAGCCCATGATTGCCGAAGACTTTAAGGAATTGCTGTCAAGCCTGTGCGGGCTTAACCACCATCAGCGAAACGTGGCCAAGGCCGCACTTGACCGTCAAACCGACCTGCCCGAAGTCATAGAAGTGGTTGAAACCCGCTTTGAGCTGAAACCGGCTTGTCCGCATTGCGCGGGTATCCTGCTGTCGAGGTACGGCTTCGCCAGCGGCCTGCAGCGCTACCGTTGCCAAAGTTGCCGGAAAACCTTCAACGCCCTGACGGGATCGCCCTTGGCGCGGTTGCGCCATAAGCCCAAATGGCTGGGTTACTTGGCGGCGTTGGCGGAGTCGAAAACGGTGCGCGAGTCCGCCGCCGAGGCGGGTGTCCACCGTAACACCAGTTTCCGGTGGCGGCACCGGTTCCTGGACGGTATCAGCCTGGACCGCCCCGGTGCGCTCGAAGGCATCACCGAAGCGGATGAAACCTATCTCCTGGAATCGGACAAGGGCAAGCGGAACTTAAGCCGCCAGCCCAGGAAACGTGGGGGCAGCGCCCAGAAGCGCGGCATCTCCAACGAACTGGTCTGCATCTTGGTGGCGCGTGACCGCTCCGGCCACACCCTGGATTTCGTCACCGGCAACGGCCAGCTGACCAGGACGCGTTTGTCGGAAGCCCTCAAGCGGCTGCTGGCCACGGACGCGCTGCTGGTCAGTGACGGCAACCCCACCTACAGCGCGTTCTGCCGGACGGAAGGCATCAGCCACGAAGCCGTCAACCTTAGCCAACACCAGCGGGTCAAAGGGGCTTACCACATACAGAACGTCAATGCCTACCACAGCCGCTTCAAGCTGTGGCTAGACCACTTTCATGGTGTCGCCACCGACTATTTGCCGCACTATCTCGGCTGGCGGCGGGTCTTTGAGCAGCACCATAACCCAACACCCCAATGGCTGCTCAATGCCGCCTTGGGGAATTTTCAACAATCAACGGTGACATAGCCTTTGATATTGATTAATCGGAGAAATAGGATGAGCAAAGATTTTGGAGACGAATCAAAGCTCACTTGGCTGAGATTTGAAATCCCTGAGTCCAGTTGGAACGCCACTGTTTTTGAACAGGTCTGCCGGTGTTTCGAGGAACTAACGGGCGGCGAAACAATCACCTGGGAGGTGGTTACAACGGGCAAGATTCTGCTTGAAACACATTACAAAAAAATAAAAGATCGCCAGAAGTTTTTTGAAAAAATGGTTAAAAAATCAGGAATGAAACTTCAAAACTCCGATACGGATCATCCGTTGATTTTTTTGCCGGCTATGGGGTGGATTGGGAAAGATGGTCAATATTTACCAAGGCATGGGGTTATGATCATGTTTAAAGAACCCGATGACCGGGTGCTGAAGTACTTAGAAGCAGTAGCCGAAATACTGCAAGCCACGTACTGCTATTACACACCCAAAGCTGCTTTTTACATACTCGAACGCGCCTTGTGCCGTTATTTTCATGAACGTGGCACCGGTGACATCGCCTTAGCCCAACAGCTTTTAGCCGAAGCCGAGGGGAAGCTACCGCACGCCCCCGGTGCTTGTCGCCCTTCCGATTGGCCAGTTATGCGCCCGTCTCGCCTGGGCTGGCTGAACTACTGGTCGGAAGAGACCTGCGACTTATTCGGATTCCCAGCACAAGGCGATTTGCAGCAGTTAGCGGTTGCCAAACGTTGCGGGAGCGGTGCTTGGCTAATCCAACTGACGGAAACGCCTTTAGATTTGACATTGCCAGAACACCGTAAAAAAGTCATTTGGGGTTACCAACGTTTTCAATTCGATATGGGCATCAAAACAATGGAATTATCTTTTTGAATCATTAGCCCCCGTAGCCTGCGCCCGATTTCCGGCACCACCCTGTTTTTCTTTTTGTGGACGGCCTTGTACCCGGCTGTGTCCGCCGCCTCGGGCGGCATCCCGGTCACCGCCGTGACCAGCGGCGGCAAGCTCAGGAAAGTCCGCCTGGAACATGTTTGGGTGGAAGCGGCAATTGACTTCATCCCCTCACGCGGCGCGAAAAACAAAGATGCCGACAGTTGGGTGGAAATGGACCCCAGCTACAAGCAATATACCTACCAAAAAGGCTTGGATGCCGTCGCCATCAGCGGCATCGACCCGCAGCAACTGGCGAAAGCTTCGGCGCCAGCGGCACGACCAATGACGCGGAAGGCTGGGTGACGGGCTTTGACCCCACCATCCTGCAAAACGCCCAAACCCAAGCCCGGTAAAAACTCGAAACCTATATCAAGGACAATCTGGCCAACCCCACGCTAGGCGATGTCATCGGCGGGCGCAAGACCATCATCGAAGACTACCCGCTGCTGCCCGCTGGCTTGCCCAATGGTGATTCGCTCGGAAAAAAATCACTTTATTAAAATTAGTGCAATCCTAAGGTTTATGTCGGCAAACCCAAAATATCGTAACTTGTTGAATATTTAATTTATTTATATGCGCTTGCCATACTGCCAGCTGGTATAAGTTTTGCTTAACGATTAAACGAGCTCAAAAGTAACGCGAATCCGGCGTTGTTCCTGTCGCCTTCACAACATCGTCAACACGGGATGTCCGATGGCCGACAGGAGATGGGACGTAGTGCAGATGAGCGGGGTTTTTAATGGATGTCCTAACGACGGGGTGATTACGATGGCAGAGTTTTACGTTGAAAAAAATGCTCAGGGCAATGGGGATCATGTGGTCCACACCGCAGATTGTTCTTTGCTTCCTTCCAAAGAAACAGTGCATTATTTAGGGTCGATCAGCAACGCTAAAAGTGCGGTGAAAAAAGCGGCTGAATTATTAAGAAAACAGGCCAGTGGTTGTCCCCACTGCACCCCCGCATACCAAACAACCTGATAAGGTTTGCGGCGTTCGAGGGAACACTTGTGTGGGGAATGGGCTTACGCCGCCAAACCCGCTGTTCACGGACAAACCTGTAACGTCCAGTAATTGGAGGATACGCAAACGGGCGGGCCGGTCATCAAGAGCACGACCGGCCTGCCCGTTTGCGTCTAAAGCAAGCTGATTTATTTCATCATTGACCTTTTAAACTTCCTATCCAATTTGTTATTGGCCTCTTCTGATAATTCAGCCGCCCGGTTAGCCGCCACCGTTGCCGCCTCCGCCTTTGCAGCCGCATCAGCAGCAGTCGATTGGGCGCGGTTTGCATCAGCCGATGCCTGCTTAACGGAACTATCCAAGCTATTGACTTGCGACTGTAAATTTTCAACATCTGAATTCGTTGCACAGGCGGTGACCAAAGAGTAAGCCAGGGCGACCATTGAAAACTTTATTAGTTTTTTCATATTACTTTTCCTTATTCATGGTTATAGATAGGGGGATCCAAACAAACGGCACTAAAACCGTTATTGATGTTGAATGGCAAACAACTTCCCAAGGGAACGGGCTTTAAGACGCGTAAAGGGACGTAGAATGCCTGAAAACTAGGCTGGGATGGCGCCAATGGACAATGAGAAGGCCTTATCCACCCAGCCATCACGGCCACTGTTACGCCCCAGTTGCTACGGCTGGACAAAGGTTACCCCAACAAGATGAGGGGAAACCGCTAGGTTTGATTAAAATCAGATGAAGATAGGCGCTGATGGCCTGCTTGCTGAAGCAATGCCGTTAAGTTTATGAAAACATTTAAATAATCAGTTTGTTATGGGCTATTTACAGGGGATTTTTCAGGTAGATCGGGTCGCCTAATGCGCCTACTGTTGGTAGCGGCAGCGTAACCCGACAGCATCCAAACGGCAATCGTTGGGTTACGCTATCGCTAACCCAACCTACATAACCTCGCAACACTATGATTTTATTATTTATTTATTTAACGGCATTGCCTGCAGAAAGGGGGACACCATCAACCAGAGTAAAAAAGCGATGGCTAGCAGTGGCTTGGGCGCGGCGGCAACGCATAGTGGAAATACGTCAAACATCCGGCAGGGAAGGGCCAAGGACAGGTTAGGCGGCGGCCGCCACTGTTTCCGTCGTTGCCAGACCTAACCGTATCCGATGGGGAAAGGTGGTAGCCCGGCCTATCCGCCCCGCCCGGGGCTCCCCAACTGCCGGATTTGGCGGTCATGTATCCTTGACAGCAATGACAGCGCCGTAATGGCGCCGACCAGCGCAAAGAACATGTCTGACTGGGCATCCCATATATCACCTTGGGTGCCGAGAAAATCATCCGCCCCCTGGCCAAGCGCTACGGCGGCGCCCCACTCGATAAGCTCATAGCTTGCGCTAATCGCCAGGACGATGCAGATGACAATGAACACAGACATCTTGCGGCCTCGGACATAGCCACCCCGGATAAGGATCTCGCGGGCGACGAGGGCGGGCACAAAACCTTGGAAAAAGTGGCCGATCTTATCGTAAGGGTTCCGGTGTAGCCCCAGAAGGTCTGCAATTTCGAAGCCCAGCGGTACCCGTGCGTAGGTATAGGCGCCCCCGACCATGAGGACTAGCGCGTGCAGGAAAATCCCTACATACAAAAGCGTGGTGAGCGGAAAACGTTGGTAAGTCGTCCAGAGCACAGGGATGGTGATGAAAACGGGCAGCACTTCCAACAACCAGGTCGCACGGTCGTATGGCCTAGCGCCTGACAGCGCAAGTAGCCCGACCAGTAAGACCAGGGCAAATAGGAGTGGCTTGGTGCGTTGCGTATGCATGTGCCTCCGGCGACCTAAGGTTAAGCGGGCATTTTGATCAGGGCACATCCCCGGCTATGCCGGAAGGGGTTCCAAAGGCCTGGCCTAATTGTTGCCCTAAAGCCCTTCAAGGGTATGGGAAAACAATTGTAAGGGTCAAGTTTTTTCAGCCACAAAATGCCGCTTGCCTACGGACATGCTGCTGGCTTGGCATGACAATGCCGCCAATTTGGTAACGTCAAATGATTTTATTCAACGATGTGATAGACAAACCTTATAATCTTGGGCCGAACGTTATGCCCAATGCGGCAAAATAGCGCCTAATTCACGACCGTCTCTTTATCACTCAAAAGGCATGGCCATAATGCATAAAATTTGCGGATTATTCGTTCTGGGCGGTTTGGCGGGATGCTCGATGGGGCCGGATTATCACGAAATGGCTCCGGCAACCCCAAACCATTGGCAGGCAAAACCGGCGGCGAACCTGAAGCAAGCCAACCTTGGGGACTTGAAAATCTGGTGGAAAAACTTCGGTGACACCCAACTGGACCATCTGATGGATAAGGCCCTGGCCGGCAACCTGGACATCAAGATAGCCCTGGCCCGTGTCGACCAGGCCCGTGCCGAACGTCGTGGCGCCCGCGCCGAACTGTTCCCGACCGTCGCCGCCAAAGCCGGTGCGCAACGTAACGAAAACCCCTTCCCCGGCTTGGCGCCCGGCATCAAATACAATATGTTTGAACTGGGTTTTGATGCGTTATGGGAAGTTGATTTGTTCGGCCGCCTGCAACGGCGGCTGGAGGCGGCGTCCGCCGAGCTCGATGCGGCTGGCGAACAGTACCGCCAAGCATTGGTGACCTTGACCTCCGATCTGGCCCGCAGTTACATAGAATACCGTAGCTTACAAAACCAATTGCGCATCACCCGTTCGAATCTGGAATCGCAACAACGCACGCTGGCATTGACCGAGAAACTCTTCAACGAAGGCGTCAACGCACGGCACGACGTGGTGCGGGCACGCGCGCAAGCCGAGACCACCGCATCCCAACTGCCGACATTGGAAGCCAATCTAGTCGCCACCTTACGCCAATTGGAAGTCTTGGTCGGACAAAAACCAGGCTCGCTGGCAACCACGTTAAAGACGCCAGGTACCGTCCCGGCGGCACCGGGACGGGAGGTTTTGACGTCGCCAGCCGAGACCCTACGCCACCGCCCGGACCTTCGCGCAGCCGAGCGCCAACTGGCGGCGGCCACCGCCATGCAAGGGGCGGCAGTGGCCGAACTGTTCCCGAAAATCTCGCTGTCCGCCTTTTTGGGCTTACGCAACACCGACATCGAAAGCCTGTTCAAATCGGCGGCGTTCTCCTACGGCACAGTCGGCAACCTAGTGCAGCCCTTACTCAATTTCGGCCGCATCCAAGCGGGCATCGACCTGGCCAACGCCAAGCAAAAAGAAGCTTACCTGGCTTACGAAAAGGCGGTGCTGGAAGCGTTACAGGAAACCGAAACCGCCTTGACCCGCTATTTGCAGGAAGAAATCCGCAGGCAAGCGCTGGCCCGTGCGGTTGCCGACCAGCAGGAATCGGTACGCTTGTCGCAATTGCGTTATCAGGAAGGCGTCATCTCCTTTCTTGACGTGCTGGATGCGCAACGTACCCTTTATGTGGCCGAAATCGACCTGGCCCGCTCGCAGGCCGCGACCGCGACCAACCTGATCGCCGTGTATAAGGCGCTGGGTGGCGGGGCGGATGCGGCACATTGAGGGCGTTGGGGTGAGGTTAGGAACCCCAACATTCTCCGATGCATAGGCTATTGTTGGGGTTCCTAACGTTTTATGCCCTTTAGGGGTCACCCCAACCAACATGATTCTATTTGTGGGAAACTCATGAACAAACAAACCATCTGGATTCTGATCGGCGGCGCCATTGTCCTGGCGCTTGCCTTAGCCTGGCTGCTGCGCCCAACTGGCCTGCCTGCGGGCATTGTCACTGGCAATGGCCGGATCGAGGCCACCGAAATCAATATCGCCACCAAAACGCCGGGGCGCGTTGTTGAAATACTCGCACGGGAAGGTGATTTCGTGACGGCCGGGACGGTGTTGGCGCGCATGGACACGGAAGTGTTGCATGCCCAGCAGGCCGAGGCGCTGGCCAAAGTCCGCGAAGCCGAAAATGCTTACCAGACTGCCCTAGCCATCGTGACCCAGCGCGAAAGCGAATACACGGCGGCGCAAGCCGTCGTCGCCCAACACCAAGCCGAAGCCGATGCCGCCGCCAAACGCTTGGGGCGTTCGCAACGGCTGGTTGGCGAAGGCGCGACGCCGCAGCAAGAAGTCGACGACAACCGCGCACGAGTGTTAGGCATGCAAGCGGCGATAAGGACGGCTCAAGCGCAAGTCGCCGCGGCGCAAGCCAGCATAGCCGCCGCGAAATCACAAGTAATCCAGGCGCAATCGGTGATCGAGGCGGTCAAGGCGACCGTTGCCCGGCTACAGGCGGACATTGACGACAGCGAACTGAAAGCCCCTCGCGACGGCCGCATCCAGTACCGCGTCGCCGAGCCGGGCGAAGTGCTGGCCGCTGGCGGCCGCGTGCTGAACATGGTGGATTTGTCCGACGTTTACATGACCTTCTTTTTGCCCACCGAAGCGGCCGGCAAGGTCGCGCTCGGCAGCGACATCCATCTGGTGTTCGACGCCTTGCCGGGTTACGTGATCCCGGCCAAGGCCAGCTTTGTCGCCAGCGTCGCCCAGTTCACGCCGAAAACGGTGGAAACGGAAAGCGAGCGCCTGAAACTGATGTTCCGTATCCGCGCCCGGATAGACGCCGAGTTGCTGAAGCAGCACATCCAGCAAGTCAAGACCGGCGTGCCCGGCACGGCTTATGTCAAGCTCGACGCGAAAGCCAGCTGGCCCGCCGGGCTACAGGTCAAACTGCCATAATGGGCACAGGCAAACCCGCGCCAGTCGTCCGCATCGACAACGTCAGCCTGCGTTATCACGACACGAGGGCGCTGGACGGCCTGGGCCTGGACATCCCCGCCAACCAGATGGTCGGGCTGATCGGCCCCGACGGCGTCGGCAAATCCAGCCTGATGTCGCTGTTGACTGGCGCGCGCAAGTTGCAGCAAGGCCGCATCGAAGTCTTAGGCGGCGACATGGCCGACGCCGCCCACCGCCGTGCGGTTTGCCCAAAAATCGCCTACATGCCGCAAGGCCTGGGCAAAAACCTCTACCTGACGCTCTCGGTGTTCGAAAATGTCGATTTCTTTGGCCGCCTGTTCGGCCTCGGACGCGCCGAACGCCACCGGCGCATCGCCGAATTACTGGATAGCACTGGCCTCGCGCCCTTCCAAGACCGTCCCGCCGGACAGTTGTCGGGCGGCATGAAACAGAAACTAGGCTTATGCTGCGCATTGATCCACGATCCCGACCTGCTGGTGCTGGACGAGCCGACCACTGGCGTCGACCCTTTGTCGCGGGCCCAATTCTGGGATTTGATCGCCCGTCTGCGCACCCGCCACGCTGGCATGAGCGTCCTGGTCTCGACCGCCTATATGGACGAAGCCGAGCGTTTCGACTGGCTGGTGGCGATGGACGCCGGCAAGCTGCTGGCCACCGGCACGGCCGCCGAGCTGAAGGCGCGCACCGGCGCCGACGACCTGGAAGCCGCCTTCATCCGCCTGTTGCCCGAGGCCAAGCGTAAAGACCACCGCGCGGTCGTGATACCGCCGCGCGTTAACGGCGATGGCGAGGACCGCATCGCCATCGCCGCGCAAGGCTTGACGATGCGTTTTGACGGCTTTACCGCCGTCGATAATGTCAGCCTGGCGATAGAGCGCGGCGAAATCTTCGGTTTTCTCGGTTCCAACGGCTGCGGCAAATCGACGACCATGAAGATGCTGACCGGCCTGCTGCAACCCAGTGAAGGCGAGGCGCGGCTGTTAGGCCAAATCGTCGATGCCGGCAACATGGCCACCCGCCAGCGGGTCGGCTACATGTCGCAAGCGTTCTCCCTGTACGCCGAACTGAGCGTACGGCAAAACCTGGAATTGCACGCCAAGCTGTTCCACTTGCCCGACACCAAAATACCCGGACGCATCGCCGAAATGGCCGAACGCTTCATGCTAACCGAGGCGCTGGACGCCATGCCCGATTCATTGCCGCTGGGGCTACGCCAACGCCTGTCGCTGGCGGTCGCCGTCATCCACGGCCCCGATTTGCTGATCCTGGACGAGCCGACCTCCGGCGTCGATCCAATCGCGCGCGATAGGTTTTGGGAACTGATCGTCGGACTCGCCCGCAATGACCGGGTCACCGTGTTCATCTCCACGCATTTCATGAACGAAGCCGAACGTTGCGACCGTATCTCGCTGATGCACGCGGGCAAGGTGCTGGCTTCGGGCAGCCCCGCCGAGCTGGTCGAACGCAGCGGGCAAGCCACGTTGGAGCAGGCCTTCATCGCCTATCTGAAGGCAGCGAGCGGGCTGGATGACGGGCCGGCCGAAGCCCCCCTCCCCATTGCCAACCCATCGCCACGGACGCCTCCCCAAACCACCCGGCCCAGCCCCCGCTTCAGCCTGCTGCGCCTATTCAGCTACACCCTGCGCGAAGGCATGGAGCTGCGCCGCGACCCGATACGCGGCTCCATCGCGCTGCTTGGCACGGTGTTCCTGATGTTCATCATGGGCTACGGCATCAGCATTGATGTCGAGAACCTGCGTTTCGCCGTGCTTGACCGCGACCAGACCACGCTCAGCAACAATTACGCGCTGGACCTGGGCGGCTCACGTTATTTCACGGCCAAACCGCCAATCGCCGATTACGACGAGCTGGACCGGCGCATGCGCAGCGGCGAGCTGAGCCTGGCCTTGGAGATACCGCCCAACTTCGCCCGCGACCTGGCGCGCGGCAATCCGGTCAAAATCGGCGCTTGGGTGGACGGATCCATGCCCAGCCGCGCCGAAAACGTGCTCGGCTACGTGCAGGCGATGCACCAGACCTGGCTCTCTGAGCAGGTGCGCCGCCATGCCACCGACCACGTTGCGGCCGGGCTCATGGGCATCGAGACGCGCTATCGCTACAACCCGGACGTCAAAAGCCTGCCGGACATCGTCCCGGCGATGGTGCCGATGCTGCTGATGCTGATCTCGGCCATGCTCAGCGCGCTCAGCGTGGTGCGCGAGAAGGAACTCGGCTCCATCATCAACCTGTACGTCACGCCAGTGACCCGCCTGGAATTTCTGCTTGGCAAGCAACTGCCTTACATCGGCTTAGGGATGGTCAATTTCTTTTTGGTGTGCCTGCTAGCGGTGACCGTATTTGGCGTGCCGCACAAGGGCAATTTTTTGCTGTTGACGGTCGGCGCGCTGCTGTACGTGGCTTCGGCGACCGGCCTGGGTTTTCTGATCTCGGCCTTCACCCGCACCCAAATTGCCGCGATCTTCGCCACGGCGATCGCCACCATCATACCGTCGATGCGCTTTTCCGGCCTGATCGACCCGGTGTCGTCGCTGGAAGGCGGCGCGCGCGTTATCGGGGAAATTTTTCCGGCCACGTATTTTCTGCTGATTAGCCGCGGCACCTTCTCGAAGGCACTGGGTTTCGCCGACCTGAGTTGGTCGCTGCTGCCGCTGGTGCTGGCGATTCCGGTGATACTCGGCATCAGCGTGTTGCTGCTGCACAAACAGGAGCGTTAGCCGTGCATACCTTGCTCAATATTTTCCATCTTGGCATCAAGGAGCTGCGCAGCCTGAGCCGCGACCGGGTGATGATGGTTTTGATCCTGTTCTCGTTCACGGGTTCGGTCTACCTGACCGCGACCGGCCTGCCCGGCGCTCTGAACAAGGCGCCTATCGCGGTCATTGACGAAGACCGCTCGCAATTGTCGCAGCGCATCATCAACGCCTTTTATCCGCCGTACTTCCTACCGCCGGTGCTGATCGACCAATACGCCGCCGATCCCGGCATGGACACCGGGCTGTACACCTTCGTCATCGACATCCCGCCCGATTTCCAGCGCGACGTGCTGGCCGGGCGCGAACCCACCATACAGGTCAACGTCGATGCGACGCGCATGTCCCAGGCCTACGTCGGCAACGGCTATATCCACAACATCATTACCAGCGAAGTCAGCGCCTTTGTGCAAGGACATCGGGCGTTGGCGACGCTGCCGGTGGATTTGGAAGTACGGGCGCGCTTCAACCCGAACCTGGATTTGGCGTGGTTCGGGTCGGTGATGGAGCTGGTCAACAGCATCACCATGCTGTCCATCGTCTTGACCGGCGCGGCGCTGATCCGCGAACGCGAGCACGGCACCATCGAGCATTTGCTGGTGATGCCGCTGACGCCGTTTGAAATCATGATGGCCAAGGTCTGGTCCATGGGTCTGGTCGTCATCGTCGTGGCGACGGCGTCCCTCGTCTTTATCGTGGAGGGCGCGCTGGCGGTGCCTATCGAAGGCTCCATCACCTTGTTCGTCGTCGGCATGGCGCTGCATTTGTTCGCGACGACCTCGATGGGGATATTCCTGGGCACCGTCGCCCGCTCGATGCCGCAAATGGGCCTGTTGATGATCATCACGCTGCTGCCGCTAGAGATGCTGTCCGGCGGCACGACACCGCGCGAAAGCATGCCGCAGTTCGTGCAAGACATCATGCTGGTGGCGCCGACCACGCATTTTGTCGCGCTGGCGCAGGCCATCCTGTTCCGGGGCGGGGGTTTGGGCATTGTTTGGCCGCAGTTCGCGGCGCTGATGGTGATCGGGGGCGTATTCTTTTTAATGGCGCTGTCACGGTTCCGTAAGACCATCAGTTCGATGGCCTGATGCGGATGCGCATTAGGTTGGGTTACAACTACATGGATGCAGGAGGTAGGGCAACGCCGGGAGCGGTTGCCGAGCGATAGCGTAACCCAACCTACGAACTAGCGACTCATCATTATTTATTTTCAACTCGCAGAAAATGTCTGCGTAACATCAGATGTTAAAGCCACATCCTATCCAAAAAGGTACGCTGATCCCCCTGGGGCATCAACACCCGCCTTACCGCTTATGCGCCCGTCAGCCTTTCATACCCAAGCTGCGGCAACACATACACGGGGCTGGCTGAGATGGGTATGTCGGCGTTCCCGGCCGCGTCAACCGGCAATTTCCGGACAGCACCCACCACATCCACCAGCACCCAGGGCTTGCCGGGCGTTAGCTGCATCCGCCAGGTTCCGGCCGTCCCGTCGGTACGCCAAATCATGAACGTGTCGCCGAAATAAGCCGCCTGGATGTTGGCGTCCTTAGCGTCGAAAGCCCGGTAAGGCAGCCCGTCAATCAACGCGCTGGCGGTGTACAGCGCCGCCTCGCCGGGTTTATGGCCCATCGAGTAATCCCAAATCCGCCCGTAGCCCAGGTCGTATTCGTGGCCGATGCAAAAAGCCAGGCCCAAGTAGTCGCTACGGCTGTTGGCCCAGGCGACCATCTTCGCGGCCTGCTCCGCCTGCCAGCGGCGGCCGGTCAAGCCGTGCATCGCCTTGGCTCCGGTCTCGCCCAGCCAGAACGGCAGGCTGTTGTTCTTGCCCAGGCTGGCGTAAGCAGCCAGCACGCCGCGCTCGTCCTCATTCGAGCCGTTGCCGATAGCCCCTCCGAAACTTGGCGGCTGTTGCGGATAGGCATGGACATCCCAGGCATCCTGATATTTATCCAGACCCAGCTGCAAGACCTGTTTGAACCAGCCGCCCTCCCCCGGCCGAACCAGGCTGCCGCCGGTGTAATGGGCGTCGCTGCGCTGCTTGTGCGCCTGCTCGTATTCCCACTTGGCCCGCTCCACCCAGTGCGCGGGCTCGCGCAGTTTTTGCCATTCAGGCTCGTTGCGTATGTCGATCTCGTTGGTGGCCTTGAAGTAGCGGGTAAATGCCGCCGCCGTGTTGATGAAGTTTTGGCCGTCCGCGGGATTGTCGTTCAGCCAGGAACTATCGCCTGAAGAGTCGGCGAACAGCACCAGGCCGAGCTTTTTCGCGCGTTCCCACTGAGGCCGGTATTGCGGGTCGAAGCCGGGATAAGAGCCGTAGCTTTTATAGATACCCATACGCTGCAGCCAGGCGAAATAGCCGCCTTTCTGCTTGAAGCTCTTGTCGCCGTCGGCCAGCGCGTAATAATCGTTGTTCCAGAGTTTTTTCTTGTCCAGCCGTTGTTTTTGTTCGGCAGTGCCGCGCACGACGGAAAAGCCATCGGCGGGATAGTTCATGATCAGCTTCCCATCGGGCGTATGCAGGGACGCATAAACGGCGTAATAGCCGGGTCCGGCAATCTTGCCGAAGTCTGCTTCGGCTTGGCCGGGGAACGATCCGGTTATTTCCTTCACCGCAACCTCGTTGCCGCCGTAATCGACCACGCGCAGACGCAATTTTGCCTGAAAGCGCGGCAGCGGCGCGGGCAAACTGGTTTCCTCCAGGAGCGGATGCCAGCGCATATCCACGCGCAGTTTCAGCGCATCGCCCGGATGCGGCAAGTTGGCCGGTGCGTCCACGAAAACCAGCGGGCGCAGCTTGGCGGCGATGTTATTTAGCGCCAGATCGGCGCCGGGATCGCTCAGTTGCGTCTTGATGGCATCTAAAGGTTTACCGTCCAGATCGGTGAACTTCCCTGCGAAGTAAAACCGCTGGCCTTCGCCGTGTTGCATCACCAGCTTGACCAGCAGGCTGTGCCAGCCTTGCGATAGTTCCAGGGTCGCGAGCTGCGGCGCTTCGGACCGATCCGGCAACGCCGTTGCCACCAGCCCTTCGGTGGTCAGTCCCTTTAGCAAGGTTTTTAGCTGTTCGCCGGTGGACGCCGAAAATCCGGCGGGCGGCTTCGGATCACCGGCCAATTTGACAGGCTGCCCGTCCAGCCAAGCGGCGGTCTTGATGCCGGATTGTTTCAGGTGCAGCAGCGCCTGCGTGGTTTGATCCGCATGCAGATAGAGTTGCGCATAGCCGCTGCCGCGCGACCAGCCGTAGGAATGCTGGGTGCTGGCTTCGATGCCGGCGGAGCCGTCGGCTTGCGTGGCCGCGGCGCGCCAGGCGCGCATTTCCCCACCCATCATTTGCAGGCTAAGGTAGGGCTGGCCGGGATTCGGGCGCAGCACGGTTTCGCCATCCAGGCCGAACACCGAAACGCCCGCCCAGCCGTCCTGCAAGCCGCCCACCAGCCAGGCTTCCGGTACGCCGCCCTTGAGCGGCTTGGCAGCGTCCGCCGCCACGGCTGGCAGCGCGGGCATCGCTCCGGCTTTGCCGGGATCGGCGAGAAATTTCGCCGCCTGCCCTTCGTTTTTAGGCTCGCTCAGGACGCCGAGCACGCCGTAATGGTCGTCGGTCATCACGGCGGCGGGCAGCGCCGGGATATTCAGGCTGCGCGCCAGCGCTTCGGCATCCGGCCCTATCAAATAGGACACTGCCAGTTTTTCGTAGCGCGGCTTTGCGGCGGCGGATGCCAAGCCGCGAAACAGGGCATCCCCCTGCCCGCCCTTGCCGTCGAGTACTAGCAAGCGACGCTCGACGTTCGGCAAGGACTTGGTCAAGACCAGGAAGCGATTGCGGATCTCAGCCTGTTCCGCGTTCATCCAGTCGCCCAGCGGCGTCTCCAGTTTCAGCAAAAAGGCGTCGAAGACTTTCGCCCCGTCCGCTTTGCCGGTGTTGCCGATGTCCAGCCAGCGGTCGCCCGGCAATACGGTGACTGTCCCGGCGGCCTGCAACCACTGGTATTCCCAGGGCGTGGTGTTGGTCAATGTAAAATCGCCGCGCGCCGCCAGTTGTTCAGGTTTAGCTCCGGCTTTGACCGTGAAGCTTTGCTTAACTTGAGAGACTTCGCCGCCGCTTTTGTAGCGGGCAAAAAACCGGTATTGCCCCGGCGCTATCGCTGGGTTGAGTTCGAAACGGAACGACGCGCCCCAGTTGCCGAAGCCCTGGTGAAAAACCTGGACTTCGTCTGTTTCGGTCAACAGTGAGCCAGCGCCGGGGCCGGCCGTGGCCGCGCCGGTTTGGACTTGCAAGGCGGCGTCTTTTTCCGCCGATGCAAAGGCTGGCGTCTTGCCCAGCTCCAGCAGCACCAGCGGCCTGTCCGCCGTGCCGGTCTCAGGCAGCGAAGACAACGGCGGGGCGAGCAGGAAAGCGTCGAAGACCTTGGCGTCATGCCCTGCCCCGCTGTTGCGTATCTCGATGACGGCATCGTCGGCCTTGAGCTTGACCGGCGCTTCGGCGGCTATCCAGGCGTATTCCCAGCCCTTGGGCTTCATGGGCAGCGTCGCACGCAGCTCCAGCTTGGAGGGGTCGGGGCCAGCCCAGACTTCGAAAGTTTGCACGCAGACAGTGGGATCACCGCCCTGCCGCCAACGCGCCCAAAAGGTATACGGCTGGGCCGGGAGGCCGGGTTTGATAGGGAAGCGGAAGCCGAGCGTCCAACTGCCGAAGCCGGGATGCAACGAACTGATGTCATCGTCATCGGTACGGACTAAAGCGTCGCCCTCATGGGTCTGGACTACGCCTGCAAACACCCGCGTCGTGTTATCGCCAACGCCAAGCGACGGCGGCTTGGCGCCCAATTCCAACAACAACGCAGGCCGCTCCGCTGAAGCCTTGACCGGCAAAGCCGCAAGGGTTCCGGCATTGGCGGCGGATAGCGCCAGCAGCGCCTGTAGGGCAAGAAACAAGAAGGTTGATGGCTTCATAGCTTATGATAGTCGGAACGGTGGGCCGGGCAAGCCCGCAAGAGGCTGAACGGGGCGGCGCAAAGTTTGTATAATAGCGGATGTCCGACCAGACTAACCAGCCGATGTGCCGGATACCTTCCGCCTGCACGTTCCCCTATTTTGGGGATGCTTCTTATCTCTTTACAACCGAATGAAATTCAAAAATATTTTATCGTTAAAATCGCTGATCATCCTCGGCTTTGTGATTGCCGTCATCCCGCTGTTTTTTGCGGTCATGTACGCGGCTTTTGGAATGCGGGAAACCTCGGCATTGGGCAGGACCATCAACACCCAGGTTTTCGAACAGACCAAGGTGATCCGCTCGGTCTTGCAAAAAACCGCCGATATTGAACGCAAAGCCCGGTTGTTCGTGCTGCTGTCCGACCCTGCGGTGCGCCAGCCTTATGAACAACAATCTTATGAAAGCACGCGGGCATCATTCAAACAAGCCTTAGGCGAATTATTAAAACTGCACGTCGATAATAAAATCGCCCTGTTGGTCAATGAGCTGTCCGAGAAGGAAAACCTGATTTACCAACAAATCATTGGCTCGGCGAACGGCAACAACCCCTCGCCCATTGACGAAGCGTTCCAAGGGCTACGTGAATCGGCACACAAGCTGTCGCTGGAATTTGAAAGCCATGTTGACCATGAATTCAGCGAACTGCACCAGCAATCGGAATCGCTTGAGGAAGGCTTGTTGGTTAAGGGCGCGGTGTTGCTGTTCATTTCGTTTATTTTTATTGTGGCGTTGCTGGCGGTGCTGTCACGTTCCATGCGGCAACTGGACACCAGCATCCGCCGTCTGGGTTCCGGCGAGCTTGAAGAACCCATCTCGGTGAGCGGCCCCTCGGACTTACGTTACTTGGGCAACCGTTTGGAATGGCTGCGCACCCATTTGCTGGAACTGGAAGTGTCCAAGCAACAGTTTATGCACAATGTCGCACGGGAGATTGAGCAGCCCTTGGAGAGCATCCGCGGCAGCGCGCAGTGGCTGGTACAAAAGGCTGACGAGGAGGCGGACATCCCGCAACAAGAAATCGCACAACGCCTATGCAACAATGTCGACAAACTGAAAACCGTGTCCGAAGAATTGGTGAGATATAGCCAAATCAACACCAAACCGGAAACGGGCCGCGAAGGCGGCGTCAATATGCAAGCCCTGCTGGAATCGGTCATTGACGGTTTCCAACCGCGTTTACAGGCCAAAGCCATTAGCTTGAAAAAACTGGTCAGGCCCGTGGAAGTTGACGGGATACCCGAACAATTGCGCTGCATCATCGAACAATTGCTGGACAATGCGGTGAAATATTCACCTATCGGCGGTGAAATCCGCATCATGCTGCGTGATTCAGGACAGCAAATGGAATTGGAAGTTGAAGATGAAGGGCCGGGCGTAACCGCCGAAGAACGCGGGCATGTGTTCGAGCCCTTTTTCCGCGGCAAGGCCAACCCGCCCGATGTGGCCGGGGAAGGCCCGGGCCTGGGCTTGGCGATAGTCCGTGAATATGTCACCAACCACCAGGGCAAGGCCGAAATCATCGCCCCTAGGGAAGACCAACAAGGAGCGCGCTTCCGCGTCCAAATCCCGTTAACCGAAGCGGCTTAATAACAAGGGGGACATTATTTTTATGTTAAAAGCAAGCCTGGCGCTAAGCCTTTTATTGTTGGCCGGATGCGCCGGGTTTTCAAACAGCTGGAACGGTAACCCAGGCGCTTATAGCGAACCTTATGCCCAAGCGGACTTTGATGAGCTGTTGGCTTTTGGGGCCATGATGGCGAAAATCCCGCCATCGTCACGCTCCGATACTTGCCGTACGTTATTGAAACGCCAACAAGAGGCGCCTGGGGCGGGGTTCCAACTGCACTTGATGGTTGGCCGTTTGTTGTCCGATACTTGCGGCGACATCCCTAAAATTCTGGACGGGGTCAACGCCATCCCCGCCCAAAACTTGACGGACATACGGCTGCAAAAACTGCTCGCCATCGACACGGAAACCTTAAGGCGCATCAACAGCCTGCCGGTCATCCTAAGCAACTGCCCCACAAAAAAAACGGGTTCGCCGAAGCGCAAACAAAAATCCGCCCCAACCTCCCCGGCCGATGAGAAAGAAACGGCGGTGCCGAAAGATGATGAAAACCGCTTGCTGCGGGAGAAACTGGAAGCCATACGGTCCATGGAAAAACATTTGGACGAGAGCGGCGGCGGAAATTAAAGGCCATGTTCCGTTTCCGTTTGGCGATGGCCATCGTTGTTTCCTTTGGTTTTGTCCTATTTTTAGGGATCATGCTGTATTGGAGCTCAAACCAAGTGGCCTGGCATTTTCAGCGCAGCCAAGCGGCTTACCAGGCTTTTGAGCATTATGAGCGCCTGTCGCAAGAAGCTTACCGCCATTTCAAACAGCGCATGGACAGGCTGATCAGTGACAGCCCGACTGCCGCCGCTGGCGTGGAATTGTCAAAACAACGGCTTTACCTGGCGATGCAGGCATTGAGGGACAACGCGGTACAAACCAAGCCGCCAGGGGACGACCCGGACAAATCCGCCGAACTGGAACGGGTCGCGCATTTCACGGCGTTTTTGGATGCCAGCGGATACCGGTTCGACGACATCGAACGGCTACGCGAACAGGGCAAACCCGAACTGGCGATGCAAGCCTTATCAAAATTTTCGGAAGAAGAAATTGACGGCAAATTCCAACCGCTGATTGATGCCGCCATCAATGCCGAACGCGGCAAGGCGGGGCAAGCCAAACAAGCCATGGAAGACTTGGTGGCCCGGTCGCGTTGGGTCGCCATCCTGGCCTCCTTGGCGGCGGCGGTGTTTAGCCTTTCCTCCGGCGTGTTGCTGTTGCGTGGCGTCAAGAAGCCGGTTGAGGCGCTGATGAAAGGCACTGACGAAATAGCCTCAGGCAACCTCGATTACCGCATCACCGTCAATACCCACGACGAATTCGCTTACCTCGCCAGCCATTTCAACCAGATGGCCGAAGAACTGGATGTCCAACAAACCAAACTGCGCGAAGGCCGTGCCGTGCTGGAAAAACGGGTGGCCGAGCGGACCTTTGAATTGCATCGCCTGAATGAGGAATTAAAACGCATGGACACGGCGCGTCTGGAATTTTTGGCCGACATCAGCCATGAACTGCGCACCCCGATCACCGTGATCCGCGGCGAGGCGGAAGTGACTTTGCGCGGCAAAGACCGTGATGCCCTAGAGTACAAAGACGCTTTACGGCGTATCGTCGAACTGGCCATGCAACTGGGCACGTATGTCAAAGACTTGCTGGCTTTGGCCCGTGCCGAAAGCGCCAATCTGCAATTTGAATGGGACAGCCTGGATTTGGCCGAACTGGTGGCCGCCGCTGCCGAAGATTTCCGGTTGATGGCCGAAGAACAGGGGCATTCGGTCACCTTGGATGCGCCGGGCACGCCGCTATGGGTGTACGGTGACAAACAACGGCTACGGCAATTGCTGTTCATTTTAGGCGACAACGCCTGCCGCTATTCAAACCCGGAAGGCCGGATCACGGTCAAGTTATGGACGGCTGCAAACCAAGCCCATTTCAGCGTCGCCGACCAGGGCATAGGCATCCCCGCCCAAGATTTGGGGCGCATCTTCGACCGCCGCTTCCGCAGCCGGAACGCCCTGGACGCCCGCGATGACGGCAGCGGCTTAGGCCTGCCGTTGGCCCGGTCGATACTGAAAGCCCATGGCGGTGATATTGCCGTGGACAGCATTGAAAATGCAGGCTCGACGTTCACGGTGACCTTGCCGATGATTGCGCCCGGAAACGGCGGATTGATAAACGATAACTGACGTTACGCAGTAACGTAGTTTGTATCCCGTTTGCCGCGTCGAGCACCACAGTATTGGTCGGGACTAGCCCGAATACCCACAGGGCATAAAGGGGTGCGGCATGGATGCCGCACGGCGGCAAAGGGGCAGGAAGCCCCTTTTGCCGCCCCCCGACCAATGCGAGGAGCGCAAGACATCAGCGGCAACCGGGCCGCCTTTTCTTTGGATACTTTCTTTTCGACTGCATGGATGCCACCACTAAAGGGTGGTCTATGGACAGAGGTAGGGCAACGCAGGAGCAGTTGCCGGGGCGGCGCAAAAGAAAGTATCTCGCCGTCGGGTGCGAGAACCCGATTAAAAAAACATCGCGATAGCGACTCTACTTTATTTATTTTCAATTCGCAGAAAAAGTCTGCGTAACATCAGATGATAACTGACAGACACTATTTTAAAGGGATAGCCGATATGCAAATTTTGCTAGTGGAAGACGACGGACGGATTGTCGATTTTGTCCAACGGGGGCTGAAAGCCGAGGGCTATAGCGTGGAAGTGGCCAACAATGGCTTGGACGCCATCGCCCTGGGCACCGAAGGCCAGTTCCAAGCCATCATTTTGGATCTGGGCCTGCCTGATATCAATGGCCGTGAGGTGTGCGAGCGCTTGCGCCACACGGGCGTCGACACCCCCATCTTGATGCTGACGGCACGGGACGCCATCCAAGATAAGGTGGCGGGCTTGCGCTCCGGCGCCGATGATTATATGACCAAGCCGTTTTCATTTGAGGAATTGCTGGCGCGGATAGAGGCGCTGATGCGCCGCAGTGGCGGCGAGCTGAAACAGGAAAGCAAAGAATTGCAGATAGCCGATTTGGCCTTAAATTTGGAAACCCATGAAGTGCGGCGCGGCGGCGTGCTGATCGACCTGACCCCCAAGGAGTTCACGTTGCTTGAATGCTTCATGCGGATGCCCGGCAAAGTGTTGAGCCGCACCCGTATCCTGGAACAAGTGTGGGGTTACAGCAGCGACCCGCTAACCAATGTGGTGGATGTCTACATCCGCCAACTACGGCGCAAAATTGATGACGGGCACGATTTAAAATTGCTCAAGACCATCAGGGGATTTGGTTATAAACTAGACACTTCCCAATAGCCTATGCATTTTTTAGCCCAAATTTAAAGCTTGTCATGAAAAAAACACAACTCATACACCAAAATGCAGCTATGGCACACATACGTTTTTACAAAAGCCAACCCAAACCCCACATCACTAAACTTGCCGAGCTAGGTATGGATAAAGAACAATTAGAAGCCGATTTCAAACGTTACTACGGCCATCGCCTGGGACGGGATGAAAATTGCCGCACACTCAATTACGCCTACCAAGCCCTGTCCATGGCGATTAGTGACAGGCTCACCGAACGCTGGAAAAGGACTTACAACGCTTACAAAAACCAAGATTGCCGGAAAGCCTATTACTTGTCGATGGAGTTTTTGATGGGGCGCACGCTCAGCAACGCCATGTTGAGTTTGGGCATCCATGACGCGGTCGATGAGGCCATGTACGACTTAGGCTTGGAGTTGGAAGAACTCGTCGATAACGAACCCGATGCGGGCTTGGGCAACGGTGGTTTGGGACGGTTGGCGGCCTGTTTCCTTGATAGTTGCGCCACCCTAGGTTTGCCTGTCAATGGCTATGGCTTGCGTTATGAATACGGCATGTTCTCCCAGGACATCGTCAACGGCGAGCAAATAGAAAAACCCGACCATTGGCTAAGGAATGGCAATGTCTGGGAAATTGAGCGTCTGGAATACCGGCAACGGATTAAGTTTGGCGGGCGCACCGAGACCCGTACCGACGGAAACGGCGTCCTGCGCGTGAGTTGGGTAGACACGCGGGACGTGTACGCCGTGCCCTTCGACACCCCGATCCCCGGCTATCAGAACGGCACCGTCAACACCTTGCGTTTATGGAAAGCGACGGCGACCGACGAATTCGATTTGCAGGAATTCAATGCGGGCGATTATGCCGAATCCGTGGCCGAAAAGAACACCGCCGAAAACATCACGATGGTGTTGTACCCTAATGATGCCAACGAAAACGGCAAGGCCCTGCGCTTGCGCCAACAATATCTATTGGCCTCCGCCAGCCTGCAGGACATCATCGAAACCTGGGTGGGCCGGCATGGCCATGATTTTGCCAGCTTTGCCGACAAACATTGCTTCCAACTGAATGACACCCATCCGAGCATTGCCGTCGCCGAACTGATGCGCCTGCTGGTTGACATTTACGGCCTACCCTGGGACAAGGCGTGGGCCATCACCAGCAGCACCATGGCTTACACCAACCATACGCTGCTGCCCGAGGCCCTGGAGCGTTGGTCGGTCAACCTGTTCAGGCAATTGTTGCCGCGCCTTTTGGAAATCATTTTTGAAATCAACGCCCGTTTTCTGGCGGAAGTGTCGGCGCGGTGGCCTAATGACACCTCCCGTTTAAGGCGCATGTCGCTGATTGAAGAAGGCCGCGAACAGTATGTCAGGATGGCGTATTTGGCGATAGCCGGCAGTTATTCGGTCAATGGCGTCGCCCAATTGCATTCCGAATTATTGCAAAAAGGCCTGTTCCGCGATTTTTACGAATTGTGGCCGCACAAATTCAACAATAAGACCAACGGGGTGACACCACGGCGTTGGCTGGCGGCCTGCAACCCCAATCTGGCGGAACTTATCACAAAAACCATCGGGGATGGCTGGCTAACGGACTTGTCCCAATTGCAACACCTGAAGCGTTACGTTGATGACAAAGCGTTCTGCGGACGCTGGCGTGAAATCAAACAACAAGCCAAACAAAACTTGATCGATTTTAAAAAACAAGAGCTAGGTTTTGACCTAAACGTCAACGCCCTGTTTGATGTCCAGGTCAAACGCATACACGAATACAAACGCCAACTACTCAATGTCCTGCATGTCATACACCTTTATGACCGCATCAAACGTGGCGACACCGCCAATTGGACAGACCGTTGCGTATTGATCGGGGGCAAAGCCGCACCTGGCTATTTCATGGCCAAGCGCATCATCAAGCTGATCAACAATGTCAGCAATGTCATCAACAATGACCCCCAGGTCGGCGACAAGCTTAAATTGATTTTCTTACCCAATTACCGGGTGTCCGCCATGGAAAAAATTTGTCCGGGCGCCGATTTGTCCGAGCAGATTTCCACGGCGGGCAAAGAAGCCTCCGGCACCGGCAATATGAAATTCATGATGAACGGCGCTTTGACCATCGGCACCTTGGATGGCGCGAACATCGAGATCCGCGAAGAAGCGGGTGACGGGAACTTCTTCTTGTTTGGCCTGAATGCGCAGGAAGTGGAAGACTTGCACCATCACTATGACCCGAAAGCCATTATCCAACAAGATGCCGATTTGCAACGGGTGATGCGGCTGTTGGAATGCGGGCACTTTAACCCATTCGAATTCGGCATTTTTGACACGCTCATCGCTTCCATTAAAAGCCCGCATGACCCTTGGATGACCATTGCCGATTTCCGCAGTTTTATCAACGCGCAAAAACGGGTGGAAACCGCTTACCGCGACCAAGAGCGCTGGACAAAAATGAGCATCCTTAACTGCGCGGCTAGCGGCAAGTTTTCCACCGACAGGACTATCAGGGAATACAATAACGAGATATGGAAACTTACACCAGTTATTGTGGATAACGGCAACGTGTAATCAGCGGGGCACACACTTAGGTTGGCGCCCCGGAAAAGGCGCTCCGGCGCCTACTTAATGGCTATGATGTACCGCCCCAGCCCCCCCACTGCCAATGGCCCCCTTGATTTTTTTTGCCAGCGCGACGGCCCCGTGCCGGGTGACGGCTTCATGGTTGCCCTTGAGTTCAACATCAAAGCTGGCGGCAAGCATCCCGGTCTTGACGTTGATGACATGCGCCATCAGGTAAGAAAACAAAAAGCTGGGCTTGCTGTGTTGCCCGACCACCACCCAATCGGCCTGGGCTTGTCCGCCTAATTTGGCGGCAAGGTCATGGAAACGGAACAAATAGCCAAAACTGCCATTGGCCATTGCTTGGGCTTGGGGGCTGACAGGGACGGTTTCATAACCATCATCCGCCTGCCTTATCGCCGCTTCCAACAAAGGCCGGATGGATGCCGTGCGCACTTGCTCCTGGGGCGTATTGGGCAAGGAGGTGAGGTCGTTCAGTTCAAAAGCCAAAACCGCAATGCGTTGGGCGGCGTGCACCACCGTGCCCGGCAAGAACAATGCCGCCGAAAGGGTTGCCAATGCCAATTTATTCATACTGTTTTCCTCACGGGGCGGTTTGGTTTTGGTACAGGGCGACAAAATCCTGCATACCCAACGTAGTGACAATGTCCAAATTGTCATCAAGAATTTCATATAACACCCCCGCACTGCCGCGTATGCTGAAAAAGACGATGGCGTCCACGTCGCCACCGCCTTCCCGATGCGGATCGTCACTGGCCGGGCTGACCGTATAACTGCCCACGGGCCTAGCCTCTTTCAGCGTGCCGTCCGCCCAATACAGCCGATGTTCGCCCTGGATGACAAAGGTATGGTTCAAGGCCTTATGCCGATGCAGGACGATCTGTTCCCGGGCGGAGAATTTAAACAGCACGTCAATGAGGGTGTTGGCTTGGTCAATATTTAGGATGAAATAACATAAGTGCTCAAACCCTGCCAGGGTTTGCCAGGGGATGCGGGTGTCGTCGAACAAATGGTCTGCCATAGTAGATGCCTCGTATTTGGTTATTGAAAATGCCCGGCCTATACCAATCATTAACCGGAATTGGGCGGGCAACAACAGTTTAGGCAATTGCCGCCCTGCCGTAAGCCGAGATTTGCCCTAAAAACACGGGCAATTTGCCCGACATCCCGCAGTGGCTTCCCAGAACCCGCCCAGGCACTTAGAATGGCCACACCGACTGGCCATTTTGTCCCGCCCTGCCCTTAGCATGAACCTACTCCGCCATTTATTGCTGCGCATCGTCGCCGTCGCCTTGCTGTGCCTGCTGGCAACCACCGCTTATGTGCTGGTTTCCAGCAACCAAGCCGCCCGACAGGCAACCTGGCGCGTCACCGAATCACTTGGCAAACAACTCAGTTTCCAACAATTGCAAATGCGTTCCGGCTTCGGCCATGCCCTGCCGTTCCCTGACTTTACCTTATGGAAACAAACCCGTAGCGTGGCGGGGATCTGCGTCCATTTTGCCGCCACCAGCAGCCAAAAAACCTACAACTTGTGCAATGGCGCGGAACTGCCCGGGACTCCAGTGCCCAGCAGTTTCGAAGCCTTGTACCGTTGGTTTTTCAATCCTGGCCTAGCGCTGCACCAAGCCATCACCTTCAAAGGCCTCGAATACGGCGTATTGACGGTCACACCCAGTGCCGAGATGGAAATCACCCAGGCTTGGGAAAATATCCGCCGCTTGCTGGGCTTGTCCGTCACCACTGTTTTTGCCGTGTGTTGTTTGGTGTACCTCAGCATCCGCCGGGCTTTGCGGCCAGCGCAAACATTGGTTAAGGGGCTGGGGAATCTGGAACAAGGCCAGCTCAGTTACCGCTTGCCAAAATTTGAACTCATTGAATGGCAACGCATCGCCGAAGCGGTCAACCAACTGGCGGCCAGCCAGCAGCAATTGTTATCGGACCGCCAACGGCTGGCCATACAACTGCTGGAAACCCAAGAAGAAGAGCGGCGATATTTGGCGAGGGAACTGCACGACGAATTCGGCCAATGCCTCGCCGCCATCAATGCCGTCACCGCCTCCATTGCCCAGACCGCCGAAGAAAGATGTCCTGAGCTGCTTGCCGAAACCGGACAAATCAGCCAGATCACCCAACATCTGCTGATTGGGGTACGGGGTTTATTGGCACGCTTGCGCCCCGCCGAACTTGACGGGCTAGGCCTTAAGGCCAGTTTGGAGGGCTTGGTTTCCGGTTGGAACGCCCGTGGTGGCGGCACCCGTTACCGGTTGGTTATCAGCGGCGACTGTGCGGCGCTCCCTGAAGCCTTGGCATTGACCGTGTTCCGTATCATCCAAGAATGCCTGACCAACATCGCCAAACATGCCGTCGCCAGCCATGCCGAAGTTAGGCTGGCGATCAGCCCTGGGGCGGTGGAATTGGACATTGCCGACGACGGTATCGCCACCCGCCTGCCCTTCCCCACACACACGGGCATCGGCCTGCTGGGTATCCGTGAACGGGCCACCGCGCTAACCGGATGGCTAGAATTAAGCCTCGTCCAACCGCATGGCCTGAGGGTGGAGGTTTGGCTACCGCTGGGCCCAAGCACCGGGATGCGGAGATGAACCCGCCCATCCGCATCTTGTTGGTGGACGACCACGCCATAGTCCGCGCCGGTTACCGTGCGTTATTGGCCAAGCAACCGGGCTTGCAAGTGGTCGCCGAAGCCGCTGACGGCATCCAAGCCTACCAGCAGTTTAAGGAATCCGCCCCTGACGTGGTCGTCACCGACCTGTCCCTACCCGGTATCAGCGGCTTGGAAGTGATTGCGCGTATCAGACAACGCGACGCCAAAGCGAAGATACTGGTGTTCAGCATGCACCAACAACCCAGTTTTGCCCTACAGGCGACCCGCGCCGGGGCTTTGGGTTACATCACCAAAAGCAGCCCGCCCGAGGTGTTGCTGCGGGCCATCCACGACGTTTATGCGGGCCGCCAAAGCTTGAGCGCCGACATCGCCCAAGCTTTGGCCTTGGCGCAACTCGGCACCGAACGCATGGCCTTGGACACCTTGACCGTGCGGGAATTTGAAATCCTGCGCCTGTTGGTCGAAGCCAAAAGCGCCGGGGAGATCGCCCAAACCCTTAATATCAGCACGAAGACCGTCAGTAACAGCCATTACCTGATCAAACGCAAACTTGGCGTGAACAGCGACATAGAACTGACGCGCTTGGCGATACGCCTGAATGTGGTCAGTTTATTGGAATCGCCAGCCATGGATGGCCAAGGTTCAGGCACGGCGGTTTAAGCGCTTACCCGAAAACTCCCCTTTCCGTTTCTGGCGGAACAGCCCCATTATTTAGTATCATGGCCCGATGCCATTATGCCAAAGCCTTTAAAAGGGTTTCCGTAAGAGGCCAGCGCCCGGCCAGTCTGGAATTGCCGGCATTGCTTGCGTAAGGGCGGAGGACAAATGGCTTCCAGCCGATAAACCCTGGCGGCCACGGGAAAAATCGCAAGCCTTTTACGTGCCGTTGGCGTTATAGTGGATCCCACACATAACCGATTAATAAATTACCCAGCCATTTATCCAGGACCAAGCCATGCAAAAACTCACCCTCACCGCCCTGCTCTTCGCTTTACTCCAAGGCTGTACCGCCGAAAGGGTTTATAACGCCGCCCAAGGCGCACGTCTGAACGAATGCACCAAAATCGCCGACAATGCGGACCGGGCCCGGTGTTATGATTCCGCCACCCAGTCTTATGACCACTATGGGCAAGGCCAACAACCGAAACCCAAAGATTAAACGCCGCCCCCAATCCAGCCAATTAAGGCTGGTGCCGCTAGCCAAACCACCCACCATGTAGCCCGGGCTCCCAAACCTGCGGTTCAGGGCGGCCAATCGGCCCACCGGGCTACCGGTTCTCAAACCGGTTAAAATCAAACAAGCCCGCTTCTATCGGAAAACTTTTGCGGTAAGCCGCATGCAACATATCGGTATGCGCCCAAAAACGGGGGGCTGTCCGCCGGATAGCAAAACGGGCGCTGAGGCCGGTATAGGCGGCTTTGGAGTCCAGGTGCTTGATTGTCCGTATGAACTCCGGCAGTTGGTGGAGTCCCAGCTGATAAAACGCATTCGGGTAAGCCCCCAAAAAGCCAGGCACTAGCGTCAGGGTGTCTTCGTCCGGCAGGCGGCGGTCTTCTTCTTTGAACAGTTCGGAAACGTTGCTGTGCGCACTGTTGCGTAACAGCGTGAAATGGTGCGCTTGCTTTTGCCCGTCATTGATGGTGATGAACACGGTTTCCGGCAGGTAAGAAACGGCTTTGCCTTTAAGCCCGGCGAGCTGCTCCAGCAAACCTACCGCCCCTGGCAAAGTGGTTCCGTCCAATTCGTAACGCTTATCCAGTACGGGTTTGAGATGCTGTTTCCAAAGCCCCGCGAATTCATGCCACGGCTCTTGGGTTTTATAAAGTAGGCCTGTGTTTTGGACATACCCGCGCTGGCTATCCCGCAAATGGGCCAGCACGGCATCGGGTGCATCTCGGTACCATTTATCCTGCACACTGCCGCGCATCGACAAGGGCAAAAAAGCGAGGACGTGTTGCTCACCTTCCATCCGCAAAAAATCCATGTACAACCTGGCTTGCAATTGATGGGCGACGGTGCCAAAAACATCAAAACCCGCCACCAGCAAATAATGGATGCGCTCCAGCAAAGGGTAACCCATGATCATGGCGGTTTGCGGTTGTCCGCCAACCAAGCCTTGGACGATACTGGCATTATCGAAATTTCTAAATACGGTGAGCGCGGCATTGGGGTTGTTGCCGTCGCCATCCCATAACAAGGAAAGGTTAGGCAAATTTCGTCCGGCCAGCGCCGAGTTCAACAGCGTGCTTTTGGCGCGTAGGTACCGGGTTTCCTGTTGCGCATACGATTGCCATTTCAGTAAACTGGTCAAACCCTGGTCACTCGTGGGCAAGTTGGTTTGCTTGAGTACGGCCGCCAGAAAATCCTGGCTTTCTTGAAACGGATTATCGGGATGGACAAAACCTATCCAGAAATAATCGTTGATGACATTGATCGCCACTTGGCCACGACAAACCGGGCCTTTGATGAAGCCCATCACGGTGAACAGCGCTTCATCCAGCATCAACCGGTAACGCGAACGCACCGGAATTTGTCCGAACGCAACAAACGGGTTGGCGGCAATTTCCGGTTTATACGACGGTAACTGCGTGACTTCGTAAGGCGCGTCAAGAAACCAGCTTTTGATGCGTTGCATCCGTGCATCATCCAGCGCATAAGGCATGTGGGTTTTTGCCAGCAATGCGCCTTGCACCGGACGCAGGCGGTAGTAAACCCGCGCCACTAGCGGGTCGTCAAAGGGCCGGCGCGAGGCGATCAGGTCGATAGGTTGGCCGGGCGGCGTTTTCGAGCGCACCAGCTCAAAAAATTCGGGCTTGGGAAGGTCGTCAAAATAAAGGTGCGCGAGGAACCAATGTTCGTAAATATAGCGGCCCATCAGACGCGCTTTGAGGCTATCACCGTTCAAAAACACTTCCCACTTAAGGGCACGGTCAAGCTGGTTTTTTGCCAAGGGCTGCGGCTTTTCCACAGGCGCACCAGCTTCCAGCCAGCGCACCAAGGTTTGTTGTTCCTTATCGGTCAAGGCGGGCAAGCCATAAGGCATCCCCCACTCCGGATGGTCTTCGGCGAAACCGTCAAACACCTCAATCGCGGGGCAAGATTCTTCCCTGTACAAGGAAAAGTCGAAACGCCCGTCAGGCAATAAGCCTGATTTCGGGAACAGGTGTTGCTTTTTCAATTGCAGCATCCTGGCCATGACACTGGCTTCCCGATTGGCCACCGGATCGGGCTTACGTTCGTTCAGCACGGGTTCGAAGCCTTTAAGCCGCCACTGGCTGTTGTCCTGGGCATCGGTAAACAGCCGGGTCGGGACCATCATTGATAGCCTTAAGTCGTCATAAATCTTTTCTTTGCTGGCCCCGCGCGTAATGCCTTCGTAACTGCCCATCTGCAACTGGCAGGGCGCGTCGAAACAGCCATGGCAAACCGTGCAACGGCTGTCGGTGATAGGTTTGACATCACGTCGGTAGCTGATTGGGGAGGGGATGATGGACGGGTGTTCGAAACGGGCGGGGTCGGCAACGCCGTAACGTTGGTCGAGTTGGTGGCGCGTATACGCTGCACAACTAGCCAGCAAGAGTAAAACCGAAAAGACCAGCAAGTTGCGCATATAAGTCGCCATTTATAATTGTTATTACATTTTATAGGGTTACGATCTTTAACTAGAGGGATTGGGATTGGGATTGGTGGATAAGGTGGTGAGACTGTGAAAGTATTGCAAAATGCTCTAAGAATTAATGATTTTCCACAAAAAACACGAAAAATACGAAAAATACGAAACCTGGGTATCCCCTTGACTGGAGTAAACACTATATGTTGTGGTGAGTTGGTTTTCGTCCACGGACATTTTTCTTGATAGTTTCGTAAGTCACGGCATCGGTCAACACTGCTTGTTGGAGTAATCGATAAAAAAGTTTTCCGCGGTGCCGTGAAGTTCGTCGATTGAATCGAAATGTATATTCATCGAGATAATACTCAAGATGCTCATGAGCAACCGCCCCCTGCAAAGTACCACCTAGCCATCGTTTCATCAGGCTGGCAACCAGATTACAAGCAGGCAACAGATTGTCCCCAACCTCAGCATCAGTTCGAACCACTTTGTGAATGTACCCACGATTGCCAATTTGGTTATAGCCAGCCCATCCATCCGTTCGAATCACGCTCCCTGGTTCAACCGTATCCTGAATGGCTTTTTCTAAAGATTCTGCCGAAGCATCTTCTATTCGTTTCAGTCGTATGCGCCCCAATTTTTTTCCGTCAAGTTGCGCAACCATAAGAATCAATACCTTACCACTGGCGCCACGTCCGCGTTTTCCGTCGTGTTTTACACCACCCACAAAGGTTTCGTCGATCTCAACGTTCCCAGATAAACGATCACGGCCTTGCCTAACCATGGCGCGACGCAATTTGTGAAGCCATGTCCACGCAGTTTCATAGCTACCAATACCAAGCATACGTTGCAGTCCTTTGGCGCTCGCACCATATTTCTGCCCTGTGACCCACCAGATTACCCGAAACCAAACCATCAACGGCTTCTTTGTCCGTTCAAAAATTGTTCCTGCCGTCACTGATGCTTTGTAATCGCACGATCTACACCAATGAAGCCCGTGATCAATTAACCAAGCTTTTCGATGACCGCAACGCGGACAAACAAAACCATCAGGCCATCTCAACTCACACAAATAATGCCAGCACGCTTCTTCGGTGGAGAAGCGTTCCTCAAATTCAGCCAACGTCTTCGGGTAGTCGTCCATGGATGACAACACTACCGATAGTAGTCACTCCAGTCAAGGGGATACCCAGGATACGAAAAATACGAAAAATACGAAACAATTAAATAATAACTTTCAATAACTTATATTTAATCTGGTTTTACACTTTCGTGTTTTTTCGTGATTTTCGTGGACATAAAATAATTCTTTCACAGTCTCTGGTGCTTATGGAATCCAAGCTGGCCAGAAAGCTTGTAATAGCCCGGGGCTAGGCAACTTGGTGATAACCCGGTCATAATAAAAAATGGCCGGATGGCGCACCCTCCAACCATCCAGCCCCTGCGGTACTTTAATAAGGGCAACCCATGCGGCTATCCCTATCAAAATCCCCTTAACGTTTTTGCCAACCGGACGGGGTTTCCACGTATTGGCCTGATGGCGTCTGGCCAATGACTTTTTGTGCCGTCAGTTTCCCGACATCTTCCGCAGCCACGCCGTTTTTGATGGCTATGCGCTGGTACTCCGCTTCCCGCAGGCTGTTGATCTCTTGCACCAAGGCCTTCACATCGGCGGGCGCATTGGGGTCAACCAAACCCAAGAAACCGTTCATCCGCTCCCCCACATAACCGGCCGCTTTTGCCTGGCTTAGGTCAGCCGCAACAACTGGCATGCCAGCCAATGCGAATCCAAGGAACAGGCCTGCCAACATATATTTGAAGTTTTTGTTTTTCATTAATCGCCCCTTTAGAACAGCCCTTTTTGCGTGGAAATCAGCTCGTCTACGTCTTTTTCAATTTTCAAGCGGATTTCATGTTCGATTTTTATGTTCATGTTAATTTCAATGGGTTTCTCCGGCGCCTCGAATTTGACAGAAGGCGTGCATCCCAATAAATAACAGGCCCCCCACAAAATTGCGGCGGGCTTTACAGTGCTCCACTTCATTGACTTCTCCGATCCGCCAGCGGCGGCTTTGGTTGATGGGTCCCAACTGGGGGTTTCAGCAGTGGTTTCGTTGATGTGTTAGTGGTTGCCGATGCCGTGCTTGCCGCATCCAAGATGGCCCGCTCAAAATCGCCGGCCATCATGCCTTTTTTTAAGAGCTCCGGTAATTGTCCGCTTAAATTTAGGTTGAAAGCGATCGGATGCCCAGACAACACTTCTGGGTTGCTGCCTTCCAATCGTAACCCTAAGTGATAACCGCCATTAGGCTGGTAATTTACCTTGGCCTGCAGGCTATGGTACTCCAAATTGCGCAAGGCCCTAAACGCAAGGTTTTCCTTATCGGCAACCGGCCCTTGATAACGTAACACGCCCGGGCGCGCACCAATAAGCAGGCCGTCCTGCAATTCGACAGTCTTCCCGGTGACCCGCAATGGCAATTCGCCACTGACTATACCGCTTACAGACAAATCTTTATAGTGCAGTGTCGCTAACAGTTGCGAAAGGTCAACGTCACGGATCCGTAACGTCAGCAAAATTGGACGTTGCTTGAGATCGATTGTGGTTGGCAATATCTCCAACTGGCCGCCAAACATCGACCCGACCCCGCGCTCTAGCTTCAATTGGTTATCCTGAAAAGCCGCCTTGACATACAAGTTTCGGGCAAGCATTTCCTTACCGAAGCCAAGTTCCGGAATATCCCCCGACAATGCCAAGGAAGCACGGCTAAGGTCAGCCATATCAACGTTAATGCTAGCGTGGACGGCGTGCACCGTACCTGCCACTAAGGCCACGTCAAAAGCATTAAGATGCGCCACGCCAGAAACAAGCCGCTGGTCTTGCCAGCGCAACTGCGATGTCCCCTGGACTTTACCAGCCGTAAAACGCCAAGCACGGGCCATTTCAGGCAACCAGGGCTGCACCAATTCAAGCATGTCCACAACGGCCATATCCAGATGGGCATTAAGGTTAACCGCACCCGATTTGGTGAGCGACAAATCGGAACCGGCCAAATACTGGCCATCACGGGTCAGCAAGGCCCGCCCTTGTAGGATGTGGAGTTTGTCCGCTGTTCCAGTGCTAAAGTCCAGTTGTACGGATGCGACATTAGGTTTGATCCAGGTAGTGACGGAGGGGGCGATTTTTGCCCTTAAGGTTTCCGGCATCAGGACACTGGTGCTTAACCATTCACCCAGTGCGCCAATGCCAGCCCGCAAACGGGCTTGCCTATCCGCTTGATCCAGATGGTCGGCGGTGAGTTCGAAAACCTTATTCCCCGGCGTTTTTTCTGCGACAACCTTAGCGGTGCGGAATCCCGGGCCAAATTCCATCCGAAAGGATTTCTTGGCATCCTCGAATTTTGCTTCGAGTAAATTCGCTGTGCCCCGGCTGATTTCCGCCCTCCCGATGAAACGGCTTATCCCCCACGGGGTATCGAATTCAAAATCGAGGTTTTCGATGGTTAAACGTTCAAGCGGATAGGCCAAGGTGCCAAAAGGGGCTCCCCCACCTTTAGCCCCGGCGACCTCCGCAGCCTGGTAGCCCAGCTTCAGTTGCGCATGGGCCACGACAATGGTTTTGACTTTAGGTATCCTGAAGTCGTAGCCCACACCCACCTCCGCCAATTTGGCAGATAACCGCCCTACCCCGGTGTCTATGCCAAATTCCATTTCCGATAGCATGGCTTGGTCAAAACCAAATTGCAGCCCCGAAATCCTTGGCGATACCAGGGATGTCCGGTCAAGAAAGCGTTGCAGCACCCACTGCATCATAATCGAGCGCTTCCACCAAACGCCAATGCCCAGAACCACCAGGACAATCAGGAAAGCGGTGAACAGACGGAACCCAAAACCATGCGTTTTTTGGTCCCTATTTTCGGAAGTTGCTGAAGGTTTCATGGACAAAGCAGTTCCAAGACGATGCCTTATTACGTATTTAAAATGTCGTTATGCGGTGTCGGGCAGTTTTTGGCACTTTCGGGTAATCTTGCATAAGGGCGCCTTAGCCTTACCACAAAAAATGCCTTACCCGTTACCCCGCCAATTTATAGCCACAAATTAGCTGACGTAATGTATCACAACTCACCTACCTCACCTGTAACATAACAAAGCCAATGTCACTTCGGTGAAAAAACCCAAACTTCAGTTAAATCACCCCGGCACTGCCATTAAGTTAATGGTTTTACTCAAAATAAAACAATTAGTAGGTCGGGTTTACCCAAAGGGCATAAAAGCGATAGCGTAACCCGACGCATCAGCACCCAAATGTCGGGTTACGCTATCGCTTTTATGCCCTTTGGGTAAACCCGACCTACGATTGATATGCACCGCAAAAATACAACCGTAACCACATGAATATTAATTTTATTCTTTAACTTAATGGCAGTGCGGCATTGCCGGGGGTAATTTAACTTTCAGGCCGTGCGTCCGTCCATTGAACCCATTCAAAAAAACACAAGCAAACCCTTAAGCCAACTCCAGCCGCGCATAAACAGAGACCGGCACTTATAGGACGGCCTCTGATAATACGTTCCGGTTAAACTCAGTTTGCCGGTGTTGCTTATTTGTGGATTTCGTGACCGACAACGCCACCTACGGCTGCACCACCAACGGTTCCCAGCGCACTACCTCCCGTAATGGCTGCGCCGCCAAGGGCTCCCACGCCTGCACCAATAGCGGTGTTTCTGCCTTGTGCCGACATTCCGGCACAGCCTATCAAGCCAAGAACCATAGCCGCCATGACCATACTAAGTGCGGTTTTTTGTAAGTTTTTCATACTATTATCCCTTTAAATAAAATCCCCGGATGTTATGTCCGGTCAATTGTGGCTTTCGGATAGCCGGCCAGTGGTCACCTGGACAAAATTCAAAAAAATCTTGTACAGGCAAATGGGTGACGCCTGTTCGACAGAACCAACCATAAGGCCTGCCACGATGCCAACACACATCCTGTTGGCCCCGTCAATCTGAGTTTATTGGACAAACCTTCCACCGTCTGTCCGTTGACGCACATAAGCCCTATCCGGTTTCGGAAACGGCCGCCTTCAACGCTAATTCCAGCGGCTGATGGCGGCAAGCAAGTTTATGTACGTTACCGTACCGACTAAACTCCCATTTTGCCGTTATGATTTTTTCTGCGTTGGTAATGACTTGCTGGAAAATCCGGCGAAGGCCAAGATCCATCCATTATTCCCATTTCAAGCAGCACCAACGGATACAAAAACACTATCCAATCGCCCACACCCTGGAAAGCCCATGAAAACAAAAAATGCATACATTGAAAGTCTGGCGGCAGAATTGAAAGAATGGGGCGCCCAAATTGATGCCATAACCGCCAAAACTGAACAATCAGTCGGGATGGCAAAACTTAAATACGGACAAGAACTTAATAACCTACGCACCCATCAGCAAGCCGCTTCCCTCAAGATGAGGGAGCTTGAAGCAGCCAGCGACGATGCTTGGGAAAAACTCAAAGAAACGGCGGATAAGGTATGGGATGACTTGAGGACTGGCCTAGCGAGCGCCAATGCCAAATTTAAATAAGGCCTAGGCGGTTTTATCTTCATCAGCGCCGGGAACCCGTCAATTCCCCACCACCAGACTTTTACACCTAGGAGAACGCTATGACTGTCGCAATCGAACCCTTACTGGCCCTAGTGATAGGGATACTCATTCTAATCGTGCCAAGGTTTTTAAATTATTTCGTGGCGGTGTATTTAATCGTCCGGGGTATTTTAGGGTTAATGCCCATTACCCTAACTTGATTCATCCCCAGGGCATACGGAGATTACGAAGCTCCCATTCTTGATAGCCGAACCAATAATACGCTCCGTAACCTAGTGTGTTACGTGGTGAATTGTTTTATCCCTTTCCTTAAAACAGGAGCACTACCATGTCACTTGGCACAATTTTACTCATCATAATTATCCTCATGCTGATTGGCGTCATCCCCGCTTGGCCGCATAGCCGCAGTTGGGGTTATGCGCCCAGCGGTAGCTTGGGATTGGTGCTTATCATTATCTTGGTCCTGATTTTATTGGGCAGAATTTAGCGATTAAGGCGACGTTGTCATTCCCGTCCCCATGCACCTCATAAGCACCATAAAGCCCATAATTATTAACTCAACACCCACCTGCCCAGGCTGGTGGGTTGAAGATCGACGGACTAAACCGCCGGCTAAAAACAATACGTCTGAAGCCGGTGGATTTAAACCACGGCTACCGCACATGCGTGCGGGATAAAACCGCCATATGGAATTAAAAACCAATGCCTTATATGGATGCATATAGCTTGGGCAACACTTTTTTGTTGCCCAATACTTTGGAATGTCGGCGTATTGGAATGTTGGGCAACAAAAAGCGCTTGCCTAACCAACGTTTTACTTGGAAATAAACTATGCTGAAGCGTCAACAACAAAAACCGCGTGTTAGGGTTGCCCATCCTGGTGGTGAAGAACCCATCCGCTTTGAATTGTTCAGCACTGAACGCTTAGGACAACACGCAGTCAGTTTGGCGCAAGCGCAGAAAATCAGCGCCCAAAAACAAGGCCAAAAACTCATCCCCCGCGTCCACGATAATGCCCAAGTGTTGCTGGAAGCGTATCAAACCGTCGCCAAGGCAGTGCGGGAACAACACGCCATCACCCCGGCGGCGGAATGGTTGTTGGACAACTTCCATATCATCGAAGAACAAGTCAGCGACATCCAAAGCGATTTGCCCGAAAAATATTATCTGGAATTGCCCAAACTGTCCGAAGGGGCGTTGGCGGGGTTCCCGCGCGTTTACGGTATCGTCTGGGCGTTGGTTGCCCATACTGACAGCCGTTTTTCCGCTGACTTGCTGATCCATTTTATTAAAGCCTATCAAGCCGTTGACCCGCTGACGCTAGGCGAACTCTGGGCGATACCGATCACCTTGCGGATGTTGCTGGTCGATAATTTGCGGCGCATAGCGGTGCGTGTCATCGCCTCGCAAACTGGCCGGAAGTTGGCGGATGATTTTGTTGACCAAGTCGAACAAGCCGCAGCGCTCACCGACCAGCCGGATGCGCCATTCCCGGCCGGGGTATTGCCTAGCGAACCCTTGCGCCAAGCTTACGCCGTGCAAATCCTGCAACGTTTGCATGACCCGCATTCGGGCGCGATGCCGTCATTGGCTTTTATCAATGAATGGCTGAACGGAAAAAACTTGAGCCTTGATGATGTCGTGCATTGTGAACATGCCGACCAAATCGCCGATAACGCGACCGTCCGCAACATCATCACCAGTATGCGGGCCATTTCTGCGTTTGATTGGTCGTTGTTTGTCGAAGAAGTCAGCTTGGTCGATGCGTGTTTGCGCACCCATGATGGCTATGGGAAGATGGATTTCCTCACCCGTGACCGTTACCGCCACGCCATAGAAGACTTGGCTAGGCGTTCGCCACATTCGGAACTGGAAATTGCCCATTTAGTCATTGCCAAGATCCGGCACCTCAGCGAACAAACCACAGCCAACGGACGCCTGCAAGAACCGGGGTTTTATCTGATCGGTGCGGGCAGGTACGCGTTCGAGAAGGAAATCGCTTATCGGACTTCTTTCCGGCAACGCTGGTTACGCACCACTATCGCCAACGCCGGCTTGGCGTACATGGGCGGTTTGGTTGTGTTGACCGGATTGTTGCTGGCATTGCCGTTGACCCTGAGCTTTGCTGCGGGGCTAAGCGAATTCCAATTGGCTTTGCTGGCCTTGTTCGGCGTGTTCCCGGCTTCTGACATTGCGGTGGGGCTGGTCAACCGGCTTATCAGTGCGGGTTTGCCGCCACGGCATTTGCCCCGCTTGGAATTTAAAGACGGCGTACCTGAAGCCTTAAGCACCTTTATCGTTGTGCCGACCTTGTTCACCAGCGAAGCCGGAGTGAAAAACCAAATCGAACAAATGGAAGTCCGTTACCTCGCCAACCCTGAAGGGCAAGTGCATTTCGCCTTGTTGTCTGATTGGTGCGATGCCGACCAGCAAACCCTGCCTGATGACGGGCAACTGCTCAGCACCGCAATGGCTGCCGTGGCGGCACTCAACACCAAGTACGGCGGACAGCACTTTTTTGTTTTCCACCGCAAACGTTTGTGGAATGCCAGTGAAGGCAAATGGATGGGTTGGGAGCGCAAACGCGGCAAGCTGCATGAATTTAACCGCTTGTTGCGCGGCGCAACCGACACGTCTTTTCTGCCCATTGCCGGCGAGCCCGCCGCCACCCCGCAAGGCGTTTGTTATGTCATCACTTTGGATGCCGACACCCGCTTGCCGATGGGCGTGGTCAGCCAATTGGTCGGTGTCGCCGCCCATCCGCTTAACCAACCCGTGTTTGACCCACAGTGCCAATGTGTGGTGGACGGTTACAGCATACTCCAGCCACGCGTCACGCCGACGTTGCCGCTACGCCACGAACATTCGATGTTCCACCAGATTTTTGCCGGGACTTCCGGCACGGACACTTATTCCAGTTCCGTATCCGAGGTGTATCAGGATTTGTTCGCGCTCAGCACTTACAGCGGCAAGGGTTTGTACCATGTTGACAGCTTCGAGGCCGCGCTGGCGGGACGGGTGCCAGACAACACCCAGCTCAGCCATGATTTGTTCGAAAGCGTTTATGCCCGTTGCGCCTTGGTCAGCGATATAGAGTTTTTCGAAGAATTCCCTTCGCACACCGAAGTCGCCGCGTCCCGCGAACACCGCTGGGTGCGTGGCGATTGGCAGTTGCTGCCGTGGATTTTTGGTCGGGGCGGCAAAGGCATGCCGATCATCGGGCGTTGGAAAATGCTCGACAATTTGCGCCGTTCCTTATCCGCTCCGGCAACTTTTTCGGTATTGGTGGCCATCTGGGCCATCCCGAACGCGCCGCTGGCGGCACTGATCGGCTTCGTCCTGACGGCACTGGCTTTCCCCGCCTTGCTGACCATCGCCTGTGAATTCACCTTGCCGCGTCGCGGCATTTCGTTGCTGGCCCACGTCCGTGCGGCGGTGGAAAATATCCTGTGGGCCATCGTCAACAGTCTGGTGGCCTTGACTTTGCTAGCCCAACACGCTTGGCGGATGACAGACGCTATTGTCCTCACTTTGATCCGGCTATTCATCACCCACCGCCAATTGCTGAAATGGGTCACCGCCTTGCAGGCAAAAGACGCATCAGGCCACACCCTGAAAAGCCTCATCCGCCCCCTGTTGGGTTCGTCTATCGTGGTCATCGGCGCGGCAGCGGTGGTGCTGGTGTTTAACCCTGCCAGCCTCAAAGTCGCCGCCCCATTTTTAGCGCTATGGTGGCTGGCACCGATAGTCTCCAGAGCCTTAAGCTTGCCGCCCCGGCTCGATAACGCCGAATCGCTGATGTCTGACGATAGCGCAAAACTACGCCTGATTGGCAGGCGTATCTGGCGGTTTTTCACGACTTTTGTGACCACCGAGGAAAATCACCTGCCGCCGGATAATTTTCAGGAAGACCCCGAACCAGTTACCGCGCATCGAAGCTCGCCGACAAATTTCGGCCTGTATTTATTGTCGGTTATTGCGGCACGGGATTTTGGCTGGTTGGGATTGACCGACACCGTCAACCAGCTGGAAGCGACCCTAACGACATTGGCCACCCTGCCCCGTCTGCACGGACATTTTTACAATTGGTACGACACCCAAACCCTGCAAGTGCTGGAGCCCAGGTACATTTCCACCGTAGACAGCGGTAATTTGGCCGGGCATTTATTGGCTTTGTCGGAAACTTGCCAAGAACTTCTGGCCAGCCCGCTTAGGCTACCGAATGCCTTGACGGGGCTGGCGGACACCCAGCAACTGCTATTGGCCGCGCTCGCCAATATGACCGATGAAAAACGCACCTTGACCGTGACGCTGAAAGAGTTGCAGCAAAAAAGCCTGGTCATCGGCGGGCTGTTGATAAGCCAACCCTCTGACGCAAACGGCTGGAGCCATTTATGGCGGCAATTGACGCTCAGCACCGAATCGCTGCACGACTTGGCAAGGGCTTACGCGGCCGAACGGGGCGATATGGTGGACAATGAAGTGTTGGCCTGGGCAAAATTGCTACGCAATGACACCCGTTCGCACACATTGGATATGAACAATCTGTTGCCGTGGCTGCATATCCCAGAGCATTTTTCCGAAAACAGTAATACGCCAACGCATCACTTGACGCTGGCAATGCCGCTGAACGGGATGGCCGCCTGCTACGCGCTGGTTCTGGCCGGGATTCAGGCATTGCCCGAAAACACCATCGAATCCGCTGACTTAAAAGTCTTGGCAGTGGCGCTTCGGCAAGCCAGGCAGCAAGCCACCGCACTCACAGCGCGTTTGGAAAATATGGTGGCCCAATGCGATAGCTTGTTCCACGATATGGATTTTGGTTTTCTGTATGATAAGGAATGCCATTTGTTTTCAATCGGCTACCGCGTCACCGAAGGCACGCTAGACCCCAGTTATTACGATTTGCTGGCTTCCGAAGCGCGGCTGGCCAGTTTTATCGCCATCGCCAAACGCGATGTGCCGGACACGCACTGGTTCCATTTAGGACGACGGCTGACCCGCGCCGCCAAAGGCACGGTGTTGTTGTCGTGGTCAGGTTCGATGTTTGAATACCTGATGCCGTCGCTGGTGACGTTTACGCCGCGCTACAGCCTGCTTGACCAAACTTGCCGCTTGGTGGTGATACGCCAGATTGAATACGGCAAGGAACGCGCGGTGCCGTGGGGCGTTTCCGAATCGGCCTTTAACGGGCGTGACTTGCAATTTACTTATCAATACTCCGCGTTTGGTGTGCCTGACTTAGGCATGAAGCGCGGGCTGGATGAAGAGCTGGTGATATCCCCTTATGCCACGGCCTTGGCGGCGATGTATCTGCCCCATGCCGCCGTGGAAAATTTCGCCCGTTTGGAAAAGCATGGCGCGTTGGGCCGTTACGGTTTTTATGAAGCGCTGGACTTCACGCCGAGCCGGCTTGCGGAAGGCCAAGCCGTGGCGATGGTGCGTTGCTATATGGCGCATCATCAAGGGATGTCCCTGGTGGCGTTCGCCAATGTCGTCCATGACGGGTTGATGCGCCATCGTTTCCACCGTGCGCCGCAAATCCAAGCGGCCGATTTGCTATTGCAGGAACGCATCCCACGCGGCGCGGACACCAGCAGTTTGCCTGTCCTAGAAGCCCTTGCCGAAGTCAAGGACTCGGTGCAACCGCCTGTGCGGCGGGTGCCTTCGCCTACGTCCAACGTGCCTTCGGCGCATTTGCTGTCGAACGGGCGTTATGCGGTGATGGTCACCGCCGCCGGTTCCGGTTACAGCGCATGGCGGAACCTGGCGGTGACGCGCTGGCGTGAAGATGTGACCCGTGACAACTGGGGCAGTTACCTTTATCTGCGTGATGTCGCCAGCGGCCAGGTGTGGTCCGCGGGCTACCAACCCACCGCCGCGCTACCCGATGCCTATGAAGTGCTGTTTGCCGAAGACCGCGTCCGCCTCATCCGCACCGATGGCGACTTGGCCAGTACCTTGGAGATTGTCATATCGCCGGAAGACGATGCCGAAATCCGCCGTTTGAGCGTGACCAATAATGGCCCGCGCACCCGCGAAATTGAAATCACCTCTTACACCGAGATTGTCCTTGCCCCTATGCCCACGGATATCGCCCATCCGGCCTTTTCCAACCTGTTCGTCCACACCGAGCCTCTGCCGCAAGTGCACGGATTGCTGGCCCACCGTCGGCCACGAACCAGTACTGACCCCGTCCTTTGGGCTGTACAGGTGTTGGCAGGCCGTCAAAATGGCCAAGGCTTCCAATACGAAACCGACCGCTCCCGCTTTGTCGGACGCGGCCAAACGGTGCGCGCACCCATCGCAGTGATGGATGGCAGGCCGCTCACCAACACCGTCGGCGCGGTGTTGGATCCGATTTTTAGTCTGCGGACCCGTTTGCGTATCGCCCCGGGCACGACCGAACATGCCACATTCACTACGCTGATTGCCCACTCGCGCACGGCTGCGGAAGATTTGGCGGACAAATACCACAACATCGCGGCATTTGAACGTGCGTCCGTCTTGGCATGGACACATGCCCATATCCAGCTCCACCATCTGCGCATCAAACCTGACGAAGCACAATTGTTCCAGGATTTGGCCAACCGTTTGCTGTTTGCCGACCCGTCCATGCGTTCCGCCAGCAAGCTAATGCAAATGAACACCTTAAATGTCACGGGGCTGTGGCAATACGGCATTTCAGGGGACCGGCCGATTGTCGTGCTGCGGGTCACCGAACTTGAAGACCGCGGCATCGTCGAACAATTGCTCCGCGCCCATGAATATTGGCGCATGAAAGGGCTAGCCGTCGATTTGGTGATACTGAACGAAAAGGAACTGTCTTATGTTGAAGATTTGCAGGCCTTACTGGAAGGCATGGTGCGGGAAAACCAAGCCATTTCAACGCACCAGGAACCCGAAAACCCAGGGGCGATTTTTGTCATGCGCGGCGACCAACTGCCAATGGAGTCCCAGCGGTTGTTGCAGACTGCCGCCCGCGCGGTGCTGGTCAGCAGCCGCGGCACCTTAGCCGAGCAATTGTTAAGGCGGCCACGGCCCGCATCAGCGTTCGTCCTGCCCAAAACCCTGCCAGACATTGCCGCCAACACGCCCGCCTTGGCCTTGCCGCCACTGGAATTTTTCAATGGCTTGGGCGGGTTTACCGAAGACGGGCGCGAATATGTCATTGTTTTGGATAACAACCAGTGGACACCCGCACCGTGGATTAACGTCATCGCCAATGCCGAATTTGGTTTTACCGTGTCGGAAGTGGGCAGTGGCTGCACCTGGTCGGGCAACAGCCGCGAAAACCAATTGACGCCTTGGTCCAACGATCCGGTCAGCGACCCGCCCGGTGAAGCGTTTTATATCCGGGACGAGGCAACGGGCGAACTATGGAGCCCCACCGCCTTGCCGATCCGGGTGGAAAACGCCAGTTATGTGATCCGCCACGGGCAAGGTTATAGCCGTTTTGAACACGCCTCGCACGGTGTCCATAGTGAACTGCTGCAATTGGTCAGCCCCGACGATCCGGTCAAAATCTCGGTGTTGACCTTAACCAACGTGTCCGGCCGCCCCCGCAAACTGTCGGTCACGGCTTATGTCGAATGGGTGTTAGGGGCGTCACGTAGCGTCACCGCCCCGCATATCATCACCGAACTGGATCCGGTGACGGGTGCAGTGTTTGCCTACAACCCTTGGGATGTCGAATTCGGCGGGCGTATCGCATTTGCTGATCTGTGCGATTTACAAACCAGCTGGACGACCAACCGTACTGAATTCCTCGGCCGCAACGGCAGTTTGGACGCGCCTGCTGGCTTACTCACTGAAAAACCACTCAAAAACCGGATCGGGGCGGGATTTGACACCTGCGCCGCATTGCAAACCCCCTGTGAACTGGCACCGAACGGGCGGGTGGAAATTGTTTTTCTGTTAGGGCAAGGCAAAGACCGCGCCCAGGCCAGCGGCTTGGTGCAGCAATACCGCGCCACACCGGTCGTGGCGACGTTTGCGCTAGCCACGCAAGCATGGGAAACCGTGCTGGGCAAAGTCCAGGTCAAAACCCCGGACCGCGAATTGGATATTTTGTTGAACCGCTGGCTGCTGTATCAAACCCTCAGCTGCCGGATGTGGGCGCGGGCGGGCTTTTATCAAGTCGGCGGGGCTTATGGTTTCCGCGACCAATTGCAGGACAGCATGGCTTTAACGGTAGCCCGGCCCGATCTTGCCCGTGCCCACCTGCTACGTGCAGCGGCCAGGCAATTTGGCGAAGGCGACGTGCAGCATTGGTGGCATCCGCCAACAGGCCGGGGGGTGCGCACGCATTTTTCCGATGACCGTGTCTGGCTCCCTTATGTCCTTACGCACTATCTCAACGTGACTGGCGATACGCAACTATTGGACGAAGCCTTGCCGTTTCTGGAAGGCCTGGTGCTGGCGCCGGATCAGGATGATGCTTACTTCCAACCCACCCACTCCACCCGGCAAGCCAGCCTTTACGAACACTGCGCCCGTGCCTTGGATGTGAGTCTGGCAACCGGTGGGCATGGCCTGCCCTTGATGGGCAGCGGCGATTGGAACGACGGCATGAACCGCGTCGGCAACCAAGGCAAAGGAGAAAGCGTATGGCTGGCGTGGTTTTTAATCGCCACGCTAAACGGATTTACTAAAGTGGCAAGCGCACGGGGCGATAGCGAACGCGCCAACCGCTGGAACGGACATGCCGAGCAACTGAAAGCCGCCATCGAAGCCGAAGCCTGGGACGGCGCCTGGTACCGGCGTGCCTATTTTGATGACGGCACCGCCTTAGGTTCCGCCGCCAATGCCGAATGCCGGATTGATTCCATCGCGCAAAGCTGGGCTGTCATGTCCGGCGTTGCCGATGACGGGCGCGCACGGCGGGCGATGAGTTCGGTGCAAGAATATCTGGTGCGTGATGGCGAGGAACTGCTGTTGCTATTCACGCCACCTTTCGATAAAACCGAACGTGACCCCGGTTATATCAAAAGCTACCCGCCCGGTGTGCGCGAGAACGGCGGGCAATACACCCACGCGGCGGTGTGGTCGGTGATTGCCTACGCCCTGCTGGGCGATGGCGACCAAGCGGCGGAATTGCTACGGATGCTCAACCCGATCAAACGCACGTCCACCCGTACCGGTGTTTACGCTTACAAAGTCGAACCGTATGTGCTGGCGGCGGACATTTACGCCGAACCGCCACATGTCAGGCGTGGCGGCTGGACCTGGTACACAGGGGCGGCGGGTTGGTATTACCGCGCCGGTTTGGAATCTATTTTAGGTTTGCAAGTCCGCGCCGGGACGCTGGTTTTTAATCCCTGTATCCCTAAGGCTTGGCGCAGTTACAGCATCATTTATCAGCACGAAACCAGCCGTTATGAGATTAGTGTGGAAAATCCCAATGGCGTGATGCGCGGGGTGGTGATGGTTGAAGTGGATGGTCAGCGGCAGTTAGACAACCGTGTCATTTTGCAAGATGACGGGGGTGTGCATAAGGTGCGGGTGGTGATGGGGTAGTTGAGATCGTGCCAAAATTTTTTGTATAAACCTATCAGGTCTTAAAGACCTGACAGGTTTTAATGCCTGAAAACTTATGCGTGGGTACTTAGCTACCTGCGTTTTGCCTTCACCTTCTCCAACACAGGCCGCAAAGAACGGGACACTTTTGTCCATTCTTCGTCTTTGTTTGTCGCTGAATTAATCCAAACCCCAGGCACACCTTGGATTGCCGCTATCGGCAAATCAGACCAATCAACACTACGGATCATAATCGGCACGATGGTTAAGTCGCCTTTCTGATGCGCCTTTAAAGCCGCCGCGAATTCTTCAACATAACAAAAATCGGAAGCTACAAAACTCGGCGACACCAAACACAAGATAATATCGGCTTCTGCCAATTGCTGAAAAATCACCTCTCGCCATTCCGTGCCAGCATCAATACTGCGGTCATCCCAAAGTTGCAGTTTTTGCAGGCGTATTAAAGGCGACAAAGCCGTGTGTAAATCTTTCAAATGCTCAGTGTCCACGTGGGCATAGGACACAAACGCCCGCACTGGTTTTTGTTCGTATTCATCACGCATCGTTGCTTCCTCCACACCGTTTAACAAATCGGCGATTTTAACCCGCCTTTTCAGTTGCTTGATGAAAACCTCGGTTTCTCCCGCTTTCTCGGCTTCCACCAAATAATCGTAGTCCAGCACATCCTCACAATCTTGCACTGGCACCCACTCAACAAAATTTAGGCTGGTAAAATCGGCGGTAATTTCTTTCACCGTTTCCCGTATAAAACTCAACAAACGCCGCCGATCTTCGCCGCAAACATCAACCAGCAATTTTTGGTCTTCCTTATCCCAGCGCACCCGTGCCAAAGCGGCAAACACACTCGGCTTTTCCAACACCATACCCGTGCGCCAACGGTCTTCACCGCGTAAAAAAGTATGCAGTTTCACCATCAAGCGCGGAAACACGCTGTTCGGCAAAAACTCAGGAAAGTGGATGACAAAATGCAGCACCGCGCCGTCAAAAGCAAAATCCGGCGCATTGGCGGGCAGCAATTGCGGCACGACATAGCGGCGGTCATCCAAACTAAAACACAGCTCAAACTCCTGCATCACCCGGACAATAAAATGCAGCTTGTCTTTGGGATAGTGAAAGGCTTTTTCTCCGGTGTTTTGGATTTGATAACGCGGATCGTTAATCACCGCGTCAAAATCAGCTTCCGCCAGCAAACCGCCGTTGTTGGCAAGCCGCTCGGAATTGATAATGCGGTATACGCCGTTGGTCAGCCACAGCGGATTAAGGATTTGGGTGTCGAAATAATGCAGGTTGCGGAAATTAATCACCACGCCCAAGTCATGCAATAATTGCAGTAAGACATCTTGGCTCAATTGCCGCGTCACGCCTTTTTCCATGCAAACCTGCTGAAATTCTGCTGATGCAATAAAATCAGCCTGCATATCGGCAAAATGTTCCTTCACCGCCAGCCAATGACCCGGAAAAGGCGTGCGTCGGGTGTCGGCGCGGTCGATCTCTTGGCACAACGCGGCCTTAAATTCTTCTAAGCCCTTGTCATCCTTGCATGACAAACGGAAAAAAGCACGGATTTGCGGGTATTTTTCTTGCAGGCTTTTGCGCTCGACTTCAAAAGACGGGTTTTCGTCAATCTTATTCAAGCCCACCAACACCGGCGAACGCCCGCCAAAACTTTCCGCATGTTTTAGCCACTTTTCGGCTTGGTCGTCGTTGCGGCTGTTCAGCAACAACACATAGACGCTACGTTGCGACAAGAAAAACTGGTGCGTGGCGTGCATCACCTCCTGTCCGCCAAAATCCCACAAATGCGCCAGCACGGTGTCGTCGTCCGCCATCGTAAACGGCAATTTCCGGATGCGGATACCGTGGGTTTGGCTTTCTTTGGCATCAAACGCCTCGCCCATCAGACGCTTGACCAAAGAGGTCTTGCCCGCCGAGGCTTCGCCAAGAAAAATGATTTTTACTTCGTTGAGCTTAAGCGGGTCATCGCCGAGTTCTTCAAAATAGTCGCGCACGGCTTGCGGGGAATCTTGGACAATTTCTAGGGGTGGGCAGATGAGGGGGCAATTCCCAATAAAAATAAAGCTTTTTTCTGAAGTTTCATCTTCAGAAATAACTGAAATGTTATTTTTTTGAATTAGATTGCTAATAGAAAGCAAATTTGTAACGTTTGTAAAGGCAAAACTAATTCGATTTAAGTTTATCAGAACAGAAATTGAAGACAGATCAGAAACTAATGTTTCTGTGCAGAAAAGGCTTTGTAAATTAATCAATGCCGACAGTGGTGATAAATCAGTTATTGACGAACGCATACAGGAAAGGTTTTGCAGGCTTGCCAAGCTGGAAAGTGACGACAGATCGGTGACTTGGGTGCTGGAGCAATCAAGTCCTTGCAAGTTGGTCAAGGCCGACAGAGGCGACAAGTCATTGACTTCGGTGAAGGAGCAATCAAGTGTTTGCAAATTAATCAAGGCTGACAGCGGAGATAAGTCGGTAAGATTGAAATTACGTTTTAAATTTAACCCAGACAACCAACTACAGGTTTTTAACTCCATAGGTAAAGTGACTAAACCGCACTCACTCAAATCTAGGTTTTCATCTTTGGTCTTTATATTTTCGGCAATACGTTGTGAGGCTTTTTCTGACATGGTTTGCCTGCGTAGCAATTAAAGGGTTAGTGGTTTTGGCAGCTATGTTAAACCACAACCGCGTCAATTCTAAACCGTGGCCATCGTGACATAGTTCCCACGCTCCGGCGTGGGAATTCATCCACCAACGCTCCGGCGTTGTGAAACGAAAAAAGCAACGCTGGAGCGTCACAAGTTGCATTCCCACGCCAGAGTGTGGGAACGATAGCTCCGTAGGCCAGAATTAGGACTTTTGAGCAAGGCGTGAAAGCCGTTTCCGGCATAAAGCACGTGCCGATAATTAAAGATTTAGTGCGCTAACGTACAGTGCTGGGGCGGTATATCAGGCATGCTTCTAATGAAGATTAACCCATCAACTAACCAACGAAATGGACATAGAAAAGATTATCCGTGATGATTCTTCCGTGGCCGTCCAATATCTAGCAGATGAATCGCTTGAAACAGCCGAGGAAATTGCCCCGCTTTATGAAACTGAAAACTCTAGGTTGGGAGTAAGTAAGAGTGCATAAGTCTTTTAACATTTTAAGAAGAGGCCGTCATTCCGGCAAGGATCGCCGGAATCCAGATTACAGGGAGGTACCCTGTGTAGATTGCCGTCCGTGACTCTTGGATTCCGGCAATCCCTGCCGGAATGACGATGCTCTCTTAGCTTGATGGTGAAGACGTGTGAACCCCAGACTTTACAAATTGTAATGTTAAAAGACTTTTGCACTACTACTTAAAAGAGCGTATTAAAAGTTTTCTTTCGATTTTAACCATGCACAATGTCCGCAAATTACTCCATAAACGTCGCGACAAAACGTAGTCTTTTAGGCAAATATGATTGCTTAGGCTATAACTACGCCGCTGGCTGAGTGAAGACAAATTGCAAAGCTATTTCGCAATGGTCGTAAACCAACCGAATGGTGTTCAACAAGCAACCGAGAATCTTATGGAAACCAAACACATCGCCCTTATCCAAGGACACCCCGATCCCGCCGGCAACCGTTTTTGCCATGCACTTGCCGCAGCCTATATCAAAGGCGCACAAGCGGCGGGGCATAACGTCCAACTTATCGACATCGCCCACATCCAATTCCCGATACTACGCACCTACGCTGATTTTTATGAGGGCGTAGCCCCAGAAAGCCTTCAACAAGCCCGGCAAACCATCCAATCCGCACAGCATCTGGTGGTTATCTACCCCTTATGGTTAGGCTCCATGCCCGCGTATTTAAAAGCGTTTATCGAACAGGTGTTCCGTCCGGGGTTTGCTATCGACAAAGGTACTGATGGGCTCAGATGGAAAAAGTTGCTGGCCGGGAAAACCGCGCATATTGTCGTGACGATGGGGATGCCAGCGATTATCTTTCGCTGGTATTACTTGGCCCATAGCTTGAAAAGCCTGGAGCGGAATATCCTGCAATTTTGCGGCATCAAACCTACCCAAGAAACCCTGATCGGCAGGGTCGATAGCATGGACGATAGCAAAAGGAAACAATGGCTAGCGAAAATGGAATTGCTGGGGCGTAGCGGAAAATAGCCATGCCTTGCCCTAAGCGTGACCCAACACAGCATCACTTATCAGCACAAAACCAGCCGTTATGGGATTGGCGTGGAAAATCCTAAGGGCATGATGCGGGGTTTGCGATGATAAGGCTTGATGGCAGGCGCCAATTAGACGATAGTGTCACCTTGCACAATGCTGGGGTGATAATGTCCATGAAAAATACGAAAAAATGAAGGGGATCTGTCGTTGCCTGGAACTGCCGCAAGCAGTGGGATAAACCATGCTGAATTGGAATGAATATTTACAGCTTCTAGTCGGTTTGCTTTCCGTAGTCAATCCCATTGGCATTATTCCCACGTTTATTTCCCTGACCACCAACCGCCCTCCACAAGAAAGGCGGCACACGGCTATCGTCTGTGCCTTTTCAGTCGCCATGGTGTTGTTCATTTCCTTACTGGCGGGTGAACCGATATTGCATTTTTTTGGCATCGGCCTCCCTGCTTTTCGGGTGTCAGGCGGGTTATTGGTGATGATGATGGGGATTTCCATGCTTTCTGCCAACAACGATAACATCCGTCATACCCCTGAAGAAAAAGCCGAATCTTACGAAAAAGACTCTATTGCCATAGTCCCTTTAGCAATCCCTTTGTTGAGCGGCCCAGGTGCAATCAGCACCACCATCGTCTATGCGCATGGCGGGCAATCTTTGGAACATTTTTTGTTGGTGGGCAGCGTGATCTTATCGGTGTCTGTTTTAGTGCTGGCCGCGTTATTGGCAGCCCCGAAGATTGCCGATGCCATGGGGCGTACCGGAATGAACGTGGTGACACGGGTCATGGGGCTGTTTTTAACATCCATTGCAGTGGAATTTATCGCCAAAGGGTTGGGCGAGCTGTTTCCGGTGTTGGTAAAAATCTTCCCATGAAATTTATTTCACCCGCAAGTTTAAGCAAAAACAGGGGTAACCCAAGCCGGAACGGGGTGGTGCCCCGTTCCATAACGTTTTTAGTGATGGTAAGCAGTTGGAAACGTCTTGGCGAACGCGCCAGGGCTACAAGCCGACTATCGCTTGCAAATCGCCCCACCATCCGTACCCAAACCCAGTCTTGAGCAAAACAACAACATCCACCAAGTGATTGGACAGGCGAAAACCCTGCGCCCTGGTTTGGCGGCTGCCGAAGCCAACATTAAATAGCCATATCCCCACCAGCATCACAAAAGGGCGGAAGTTTTATATCCATCAAAGTTGGTTGCTAATGGCCGTGGTATTTATCTTGAATATCAAGGTACTACATACCACTCCAAGTTAGCCTGCTTATCGGTTGACGCCAAAAACCCAATCCAAACAGACCTTGTTATCCTAGTGCCCAGCCAATGATTTTTTGTCGGGCCAACCTAAACCCGGGGCGGACGGTTGTCCGCCTTTTTTATGGCCTGTGCCAACATCCGCAGCGATCCAGGCGGGCAACCGCTCGCCCCTACGAAAATAACACTGACACATCAACAGTGACTGGGCACTAGTGGCCATCTGGCTTGTTCTTCATGGCCTTAGAAAAAGTTCGCCTAATCCGTGCGGGAGCGCACAGAGCGGTTTTTAAAAAAGGCGCATAAGTATCAAACGATTTATACGATTTGCCTGGGGTTTATGTAATCACAGGCAGACCGTTATAAACGTTAAAGCCTTTCCAGGAAAAAATGGGCATTCATCCTGAATGATGCAGCGCAACGATTTTATGTGGCTTCTTTAAATTGTTCGGGCAGCCCCGTCATGATAACGGGCGGGGCAAGCCAATGTTCAGGTGCAAGGCCAGCAATTTCAGGATCCGCTTCCAAGCCCGCTATGGGCATAGACAACACTAATCTAGGGGAATAATTTATGGCCACTTTCAGGCTGACTACGAATATAGACAACTTTGTCGGAGGATTTGGTAATGACACTTTTAAGGGGACCTACAATGACGGGGCAACGGGCACATGGAGTATCCTTGATGCCCTCAATGGTGGTGATGGCATTGACACACTGAATATCATCCCGATTGGTGTTGCCGCTATCACACCCAATGATAGCTACTGGAGCCACATCAAAAATATCGAGAAAATTGTCATTAACACAACGGTGGCTGGCGCACAAACCATCACCACGGGGGCTTTTTTTGAAGCCGCATTCGCAGCCGCCGGGGTAAACCTGAAGACAACATCCGGTGCAGGTGCGATTACCGTTAATATGGGCTCGTTTACCGGGAGCGCAACACTCAACACCATCTCCACGGATGGTGCGCAAGCCATAACTACGGGCACTGGTTTTGCCGCCATTACAGCAACCTCGGTTGCGGGTGCGCTGACCCTCAATGGGGCTGGCCTTGCCATAGTTAAGGCCAACACGACAGGCGGCGGCGCCCAGACTATTGGCGACGCCATTGGTGGAGGGGCACACCTTGTAACGGTCACGGCAAACTCTGGTGGTGGTGCACAGACCATCACTAGCACGGCCATCAATGCTGTCACAGTAACCGCAAAATCGACGGCGGGGGTGCAGACCATTTCAACGGATGCAGGGGCGGATGTGATAACCGCCTCGACGGCTGCGGCAATCAACACCATCAATTCGGGTGCAGGCAACGATAAGATTACCATCCTTGCTTCGGCTACGGGTAGCTACACCATCAATGGGGGAACCGGCGACGACTTAATAAAAAGCGGGGCGGGGAATGATTCGATTAATGGCGGCAACGGAAACGACATTCTGAACGGTGGCGCAGGCAACGATACCCTGAAGGGCGGCTCCGGTAAAGACATGCTTGACGGGGGGAGCGGAATTGACAGCATGAGCGGCGGCGCTGGCTCTGACCGCTATGATGTCGACAACGCGGGTGATGCCGTCCATGAAACCGACGCCAATACCAGCACAGGTGGCAGCGACATGGTGCGCAGTTACCTCATCGCCTATTCCTTGCCTACCCATGTGGAGATTGGCCGGGTTATGTTAACAGGCGTGGCCAACCTTAGTGGCAACGGCCTGAACAACGCACTTTATGCGGGTGCTGGCAATAATGTCCTTGACGGCGGCGCGGGTAACGACACCGTCGGATACACCTATGGCGCAACCAGTGCCGTCACCGTCAATTTGGCGGTGACGGTGGCGCAGGCCACCGGAGGCTCCGGCTCAGATAGGCTGGTCGGTATCGAGAACCTCATCGGCAGCAACTATAACGACACCCTTATTGGCAACACCGGGGCTAATGGCCTGAACGGAGGGAGTGGTGCCGACACCCTGATCGGCGGCAACGGCTCTGACCGCTACTCTGTGGACAACATCAATGATGTGGTCACTGAAACCAACGCCACCGCCAGCACAGGCGGCATCGACCTGGTGAACAGTTCCCTAAGCGCCTACAGCCTAGGTGCCAACGTGGAAAATGGCCGGGTGGTTTCCACAGGTATAGCCAACCTAAGCGGCAACAGCTTGAACAACTTACTTTATGCGGGGGCGGGCAACAATATTCTTGATGGCGGATCCGGCAGCGATACGGTCTCATACACTTATGCAAGCAGCGCCATCACAGTCAGTCTGGCGGTGACGGCGGCGCAGGCCACCGGAGGCTCCGGCTCGGATAAGCTGGTCAGTATCGAGAAACTTATCGGCAGCAATTATGGCGACACCCTTATTGGCAACGCAGGAGCCAATGTCCTGAAAGGTGCGGGCGGTGCTGACACCCTGACGGGTGGTGGCGGCAAAGACAGTTTTGATTTCAACGCCTTATCCGAAATGGGCATACTCGGCAATACACGAGATGTCATTACCGACTTTGTGCGGGGGCAGGACAAAATTGACTTGTCCACCCTGGACGCCAATACCGCAACCATCGCCAACGATGCCTTTACCGGATTCATTGCTAATGGCGCAAGCTTCACGCTCGCAGGGCAACTGATGATGTCAAACGGGGTGCTTTACGGTAACACTGATGCTGATAACACGGCGGAGTTCGCCATCCAACTGACAGGCATAACCACACTGGCCACTAGCGATATGGTGTTGTAAGAGTGTCGTAGGCTGGGATGAAGCAATAACGCAATCCCAACACCACCAGCCACCCTGTTGGGGTTCCTTGCGTTTTATGCCCTGCGGGGTACACCCCAGCCTATTTTGCTGAGTGTCATAATGAGAATTGCTGATCGGCACGTCACCAAATGAGCGGACTGAAGGGATAATGTTAAGATAGCAATCCACCAAGCCATCATGGCCCGGTTAATTTCATGTAAGGTCTTTTGTGCAAGTAAATACAACCATCATCGCCAATTCCTCTGCCGACATGCACGCCTATGGCAACTAAAAAAACCGCCTCCGTCTTCCCTATCGTCGGCATCGGCGCATCGGCCGGGGGTTTAGAAGCGCTTGAAGAGTTTTTCCGCCATGCACCTGTTAATGGCGGCATGGCCTTTGTGATAGTGCAGCATCTTGACCCTAGCCACACCAGCCTGCTGGCTGAAATCCTGCAACGCAGCACCAAGATGAAGGTGATTGAAGCACAGGATCAAATCTTGGTTGAAGCCAATTGCGTGTATGTCATCCCGCCCAACCGTGATATGGCGATTTTCCACGGCATGCTGCAACTGAGCACACCGGATGAGCCACGCGGACATCGCTTGCCGATTGATGCTTTCTTGCGCTCACTGGCGGAAGACCAACAAGAAAACGCGGTCGGCATCATTTTATCCGGCACGGGTACGGATGGTACGCAAGGCTTACGCGCCATCCTGGGGGGTGGCGGCATCACGCTGGTACAGGAACCCGGCACAGCAAAATATGACGGGATGCCATCCAGCGCCATCCAGGCGGGTTACGCCAGCCATGTTATGGCCGTTGATAAAATGCCGGAAGCGCTGTTAAGCGATTTCCGCAGTATTTATGCTTATACGGCCCCCCCCGCCACACCAAAATCAGCAAAGGGAATAAACCGCATCCTCATGCAATTGCGGACGATCACCGGACACGATTTCTCGCTCTACAAAAAAAGCACGATAGGCCGGCGCATCGAACGCCGGATGGCCCAGCACACGATTGAGGACGCTGACGTTTATGCCCGTTACCTCAAAGAAAACCCCGCTGAAGTAAACGCCCTGTTTAAGGAATTGCTGATTAATGTCACCAATTTTTTCCGTGACCCGGAAGCCTTTGCCACCTTGGAGACAGAGATACTGCCCAAACTTTGCCAAGATAAACCCGACAACTATGTGTTCCGGGCCTGGGTGGCAGGCTGCGCCACTGGCGAGGAGGCTTACTCCATCGCCATCTTGCTGCGCGAACTGATGGATAAATCACATCAGGAATTCAAAATCCAGATTTACAGCACTGACCTGTCGGAAGAGGTCATCGCCGTCGCCCGTGCGGGCATCTATCCGCCCAATATCGCCCAAGATGTCAACCCGGAACGGCTACGCCGCTTCTTTATCAAGGAAGACAAAGGCTACCGGGTCAAAAAAGAAATCCGCGAAATGGTGGTGTTCGCCATCCAAAACGTGATTAAAGACCCGCCCTTCACCAAGCTGGATTTGCTCAGCTGCCGTAACCTGATGATTTATCTGGAAGCGGAATTGCAGAACCGGCTGATTCCGGCCTTCCATTACGCGCTTAAACCCGGCGGGGTATTGTTTTTGTCGCCGTCCGAGAGCATCGGCAACCACACCGATTTATTCTCATCCCTGAACCGTAAATGGAAGTTCTACCGTGCCACCCATTCCATCACGTCTTCCCGTGCCGTCATGTCCCATGTGGTGTCTTGGACCGCAGAAACAGGCGACAAACCTTCCGAGGAAGCTATGAACAAACCGAAGGACACGAATTTTGCCGAATTGACCCGTCGGGTGTTGGTGCAATATTACGCGCCCCCCTCAGTCGTCACCGACGGCAAAGGCGACATCCTTTATGTACATAACGATACGGGCAGATACTTGCGTCCCGCGCCGGGCCAAGCCACGCTCAATATCATTGAAATGGCCCGCGAAGGCTTGGAACTGGAATTACGCTCGGCCTTACGCGCCGCTGCCGATGACAAAACCTTGACCTTGAACAAGCTCGTGCAGGTCAAAACCAATGGCGGTTTTAGTACGGTCAGCCTCAGTGTCAGGCCCTTGCCTATCACGGATGGCAACCAAAACCTGCTGCTGGTGAGTTTTCAGGATATTGCCAACCCAACGCTCAAGCCATCGCGCAAACGCATTGCCAAACCTGCCGAACTGGGGCGCATTGACGAATTGGAACAGGAGCTGGCTTACCTGAAAGAAAGCTACCAAGCGGGCATGGAAGAGCAACAAGCCTCCAATGAGGAACTCAAATCGGCTAACGAAGAAATGCAATCGACCAACGAGGAATTGCAATCCACTAACGAAGAGCTGGAAACCTCCAAAGAAGAACTGCAATCGGTCAACGAAGAGCTCATCACCGTCAATGCCGAACTGCAAGCCAAAATCGAGCAATTGGCACGGATGCAAAATGACATGAAGAACCTGCTCGACAACACCAATATCGGCACGGTGTTTCTGGACGAACACATGGTTATCCGGCGTTTCACACGCGAAGCCACCCAACTTTACCGGCTGGTGGCCACCGATGTGGGGCGTCCATTGAACGACATCAAATCCAATCTCGAAGGCGAAGAATTGCTGAGCAAAGCCCAAGCCGTGCTGGAGTCACTGGTGCCGTTTGAACAGGAAGTGCAAATCCAAAACGGCGCCTGGTTCCTGGTGCGTATCCAACCCTACCGCACTTTGGATAATGTCATCGAAGGCGTGGTGCTGACCTTCACCGACATCAGCAAGCGCGTGGCCGCAGAAACGGCGGTGCAACTGGCGCGTGAGCTGGCTGAAAACGTCGTCGACAACATCCGCAAGCCCTTGCTGGTGCTGGATAGCCAGTTACAAGTGGTGACTGCCAACCGCGTCTTTTACGACTATTTTAAGGTGACGCCCACCGACACGGTCGGGCACAAAATTTACGATTTGGGCAATGGGCAGTGGAATATCCCCGCCTTGCGCGAATTGTTGGAAATCATTTTGCCCCGCGACCAAGCGGTTGAAGCTTATCTGGTCGAGCATGATTTTCCGGTGATCGGGCAGCACAAAATCCTCCTGAACGCCCGCCGGATTGTCGGCAAAACCAGCGGCCCCTCGTTGATTTTGTTGACAACAGAAGAGGTTGGCGACGGCTCCATTGATAAGCATAGGGAAAATAAGATATGAACAACAAACTTGATGGGATTGAATCACGCCAACTATTACGGACGGAAGCCGAAAAACTGGTGGGCAGCTTATCCCCCGAAAAAATGACGGCACAACCGACAGAAATCCTGCTGCATGAGCTTTTAGTCCATAAAATCGAACTGGAAATGCAAAATGAAGAATTGCGCAGGGCCCTGATCGCCATTGAAGAAGCCCGGGACCGCTTTGTGGACTTGTATGAGTTTGCCCCCATCGGCTACATCACCATCACCCGTGAGGGTTTGATGAGTGAACTCAACCTGACAGGGTCTAGCTTGCTGGGGATAGACCGCACCAAGTTGCTGAAGCGGCGGTTCTCGCAGTTTGTCGCCCCCGATGACAAAGACCGCTGGCATCGCCTGTTTTTGAACATGATGGGCCTTGCCAAAGCTGACAAGCAGACATTTGACCTGCAAATGCTCCATCCCGACGGTTCAGTGTTCCATGCCCACCTCGACTGCCTCCGTAACGATCCTGTCAATGCCCAGCCGACCTTGCGGGTTGCCCTGACCGACATCAGCAAAAGCAAGCAAGTCGAGAAAGGATTGCGCATTGCCGCCGCCGCTTTTGAATCGCAAGAAGGCATTTTCGTCACCGATGCCAACAACGTGATTTTGAAAGTGAACCCAGCCTTCACAGGCATCACCGGTTTCAGCCCGGAAGAAGCAATTGGCCATACGCCCCGGATGCTTAGGTCGGGACGGCACGGGCAAACGTTTTATGCCGCCATGTGGCATAGCCTCCATACGACGGGGGCATGGCAAGGCGAAATCTGGAACCTGCACAAAAATGGCGGGGTTTATCCGGCCTGGCTCACCATCACGGCGGTTCACGGGGATGATGGCGGCTTGCTCCATTATGTCGCCGCACAAGGTGACATCAGCAAAGGAAAAGCCTGGGGCGGGTAACTCCGGATCAACCCCCAAAAACCACAGCTGGAACGGGTTTGTAACCCGTTCCGTAACGTTTACAGTGCCTATAGGTATTTTGGAAACGTTAAGGCGACATCAGCCCGGCCATGACCCATGACCGGGCTTATTTGGGCTAGAACGGGCCATAAGTTGTAGGAGCGGGCCATGCCCGCGAACCATAAGTGTTCCATCGAATTCTTGGGTGTTTGTCGCAGGCATGGCCTGCTCCTACAACATCATTTCCCTTAACTTAACGGCATTGGCCACCAACCACACCCCGCCTTGAATTAGGCAGGGTTCATTGCGCCCAAACAGACATCGTCGTCAATGCCGCCGTGCCGATAATCGTCGCGAAAGAGGCATCGGCGGCATCGCGGCCTATGCCGATGCGGACGAAACCTTCAATCGGCGCCATGCGGGTGGCATCGAACAAATACCAGCGCGAGCCCAGATAAGCTTCAAAAAATCCATGGAAATCCGGTGGCTGCAAGCCCAGGGCGTAGCCGGAAATATAACGCGCAGGAATGCACAAGGCCCGGCATAAGGCAATGGCAAGATGGGCGTAATCGCGGCAGACACCGACACGCTGTATCAGCACATCACAGGCACTGGTGCTTTCGCCGCTACTGCCGGCCTGATAATCGAGATTGGCGTTTATCCAATCGCAAATCTCCGTGACCCTGGAATAACCGTGTGGGATGTTGCCAAATAGGCGCGTGGCAAAATGGGCCAGACGGTCCGATTCGCAATAGCGGCTAGGATTGAGATAAGGCAACACCTCATAAGGCAAGTGCTGGAAATCGGTCTCGATAATCCCGGCCGTGTCGTCATACCTGTCAGGATACAGCTCCACTTGCGCATGGTATTGGAGTTGCAATTCGCAAGGTTCGGCCACTAGCCGGTACACTTGGATGCCTTCCGTGCCCAGGGTGAAGGTTTCAAAATGGATGGCAGGGTTTAACTGCAACGTTTCCTCGCCGATAGTTTGCTGTAAGGTGCGTGCGGCGGCGATATTGAATAAAAAACTGGTGGGCTGGGTGACGGTATAGCTTAAGCTGCAACCGACTTGAATACGGGTCATATGGGGTAATCCTTTGCAGTAAATGGTAAAAATATCACAGGGGCGGGAGGCTAAGGGATCACGGCTATAAAGTTAATTTTTATACTTATTATCAATCACATACATTTAACGTAGGTTGGGTTACGGCTGCATGGATGCAGAGTAATGCAGGAGCAATTACCGGGCGATAGCGTAACCCGACATTATCAGAACGGCACACCGCTACGCTGTTGGGTTACGCTATCGCTACCAACAGTAGGCGCATTAGGCGACCCAACCTACATAAATGTAACATATTGATTTCACAGCTGGAACGGGTTTGTACCAACCGTAGGCGCATTAAGCGACCCATTCACAGCTGGAACGGGTTTGTAACCCGTTCCGTAACGTTTACAGTGCCTATAGGTATTTTGAAACGTTAAGGACGGGGTTTCAAACCCCATCCTGCTTTGGTCCTAAGCTCACTTTTGGGAACCCATGCTATCGGTCACATCTTTACCTATCCCCCGATACCCTATAAAACGCCCGGACAGGTCAAACATCGGCTCGCCGCTCACCATCAAATATTGCCGGGTGCCGTCGATTTTGTTCCGGCTGTAGACAAAATCCAGAAACGGTTTTCTGGCGGCCAGGTTCGCTTCCAGGACAGCCCGCTCCTCCTCGTCCCAAACCACGCCTGGATCATCTATCTTGACGCTACTGCCGTCCACCCGGATGCCAAGCATTTCAAACACCGGGCCGTATATTTTGACGAATTCACCGTGCCTGTCCTGTTCCCAATACCAATCAGACGATAGCTCGGTCAAACGGCGGAAGCGTTCTTCACTAATCCGCAGTTCGGCGGTGCGTTCAATGACCGTTTGCTCCAGCAGCTGATTGTAATTGCCAAGTTCTTTGTACAATAGCCGCACTTCCAGCATATTGCGGATGCGGGTTTGCACTTCGAGGAGGTCAAAGGGTTTGCTGATAAAATCTTTCGCACCCGCCGCCAGAGCCCTCAGCTTGTGGCCGGGTTGGGCGGTAATCACCAGCACGGGAAGATAGCTGGCGGATTCAATGCCTTTAAGCTCTTCCATCACCTGAAAGCCATCCATGCCCGGCATTTGTAAATCCAGCAAAATCAAGTCATAGCGGTTTTGTTCATGCAAATCGCAGACTTTATAAGGGTCGGTGGTCGAGGCGACATGGGTATAACCCGCATCGTCCAACATTTGTTCAAGCAAAAGCACATTGGAGGGCTGGTCATCGACGATCAAAATGCTGGCGTTAAGGATTTCTTCTGCGCTAATCATGGTTGTTGTCCGGTGGTATGGGGCTGAATTGCGCCTGTTTCAGAAAATTTCAGGGCATCATCCAAGGCATTCATAAATTCATTCAGTTTGATGGGTTTGGTCAGATAGCGGAAAAACCCGGCTTGCAAACCTTTTTCGATGTCGCCAGGCATGGCGTTGGCACTGAGCGCAACCACCGGAATAGCCGCCGTTACGGGGTCTTGGCGCAAAATATCCAAGGTTTCGATGCCGCTGATGCCCGGTAGATTGATGTCCATCAGGATCATATCGGGATGATGGGCGCGGGCTAGCTTGATGCCTGACCTGCCTGACTGCGCACTCAGTAATTTGATATGCGGATAAGTTTCAAGGACTTGCTCCACCAGCATCAGGTTGGCGGGGTTATCTTCGACGTAGAGCAGGGTGAACAAAGGCTGGTTTGCCTGGATTTGCGGCGCCACGTCAATAGGCGATGCCGTGGCATGGCCAGCTTGCGTTGATGTATCACGGGCCAATTCAAACCAAAACACACTGCCTTCGCCGACGGTGCTTTCCACGCCAATAGTGCCGCCCATCAGCTCGACCAAACGTTTGCTCACCACCAGACCAATCCCCGTGCCTTCTTCAGCCCCCATCTCCCGCCCGAGGCGGTTGAATGGCTGGAACAGCTCCGCGAGTTGTTCCGGTGACAAACCTCTGCCGGTGTCATGGACGCTGATACGGATACTTGGCGTGGTGCAATGGCTGAACCTGACCTCGACGTTGCCGCCCGTACGGTTGTATTTGATGGCGTTGGACAGCAAATTAAGGAATACCTGCTTCACCCGTGTCCGGTCCGCTTTGACCAAAACCTGCGCAGTGAAATCAGGGAATGACAGTTGGATACCGCTATTGGCGGCATGGGGCCCGATCATCGCCTGGCAATCCCCTATCACTTCATGTAAATCAATCGCTTCCAAAGATAATGACAACTTGCCGGATTCGATCAGGGCAAGGTCAAGGATTTCATTGATGAGTTCCAGCAAATACCAACCCGCGTGCAGGATTTGCTCAACACCGCACTTTTGGCGCGGCGTGAGTGGCGGGACGGCCGATTCCAGCAATTGGGCAAAACCCAAGATGGCATTGAGCGGTGAGCGCAATTCATGGCTCATGCTGGACAAAAACTCCGATTTGGCGCGGTTGGCATTTTCCGCCGCCACCTTGGCCTCGTTCAGTTCCGCTTCGATACGCTTACGTCCAGTGATGTCCCGGATCGCGCAGGATACCAAGCGGCCGTTTTTGGTTTCCAAAGGGCTAAGGCTGACTTCAATCGGGAACTCGCCGCCATCCTTGCGCCTGCCCAGCAAATTCAAGCCGCCATCCATTTTGCGGGGACGTGGTTCGGTTATGTAATCCCCGCGCAAACCAGCATGGCCCTCACGATAACGGGACGGCATCAGCATTTCCACAGGCTCACCGACCAGCTCCTCACGGCCATAGCCAAACAGCGACAGGGTCAAGGCGTTCACCAGCACAACCAGGCCTTGCGTATCGACAATGACGATGGCATCGGGTGCGGCTTCCAATAAGGCACGAAATTTTTCCTCGCTGTCGCGCAAGGCCTGCTCGGCGTATTTCTCGGTGGTGACATCAAGCACCACCAAGGTGGCCCGCCTAGGCCGCCGTGCGCCAGCGTCCCCTTCGAAAAAAACGTGCTTGCGTACCCGCAACCAACGCACCTGGCCATCAGGCCAGAGCACGCGATGATCCATCATGAAACTTCCGATACCCTCTGGGTTTAAGGTCTGGGCAATACGCTGCATCACCTCTGCACGGTCATCGGGATGGAAGCAGGCATGTACCACCGCGCGTGGCAATATCACCGCCATGTCGCCCAAACCGAACATCAGCGCGGCCTCAGCGGAGAGATGATACAAGCCCGTGGTGTAATCAATATCGGCAAGCCCTAAGGCCGCAACTTGCACACCCAATGCCAAGCGTTCTTCGCTCTTACGCAGGGCCTGCAAGGCGTGCATCAGCGCGAAACGTTCTATGGCGTTTTTTACAGCCCGCGTGATGCTTTCGGCGGTGAGCCTGTCTTTACCGATATAATCGGGTGCGCCTGCGCCTAGCCGCAGATTCCCGTCTTCCTTAAACGGCCCCATGACCACCACTACCGGGCACGCCGGCACTTCCGCCCCCCCGCACAAGGCCACCAACACATCTTCGCCGTTCATGTCCGGCAAAAAATAATCGAGGATGATGCAATCATAAGGGCCGTCAGGTTGGTCACGGAATTTCTGCAAGGCTTCGGCACCGAATCCGGCCTCGGTAAAATGATACTGGCGATCCGAACCCCTGATCAGCATGTGCCGGAGATCCGCCCGCTCATCAGCATCGTCTTCAATCAACAAAATATGCCAAGGTTTATGTTTCATATTGCCATAGGGTTCAGGTGACCGCCATTAAGTTAAGAAATTAAATAATATAAATCAATGCTATATATGGGTTTTAGGGTCTTAAAAAAAGACTGTCTTTAACAAATAGAGTGGCTATTAATATACTGTGAACGGTCAAGTTTTCGGTTTTTGAACGCTGGTTCCCAAGCTCTGGCTTGGGAACCCAAGTCCCGCTCCAGCTTCGAGAATGACAGGAAGCTAGAGCTTCCAAAACCCCATTCCCAAGCCGCAGCTTGGGAACAAGCGTCAATCATGTAGGTTGGGTTAGGCGGTAGCCGTAACCCAACATCGGAGCAGTAAATGTTGGGTTACGCTATCGCCAACCCAACCTACATAATTTTAATATCATGATTGAACGCTGGTTCCCAAGCTCTGGCTTGGGAACCCAAGTCCCAGAAGCTCCAGCTTCGAGACAGATTAAGCGCGGTTTTTAAGGGTGTGGTTTTGGTATCCTTTGATTTATCGGCGGCAGCCCTGCATCTGGAAGTTTGCCGGGTCAATTCGCCAATGATAAAACCGATGCCGCCTGCCAATAACAAGCTTGCCGGGGCGGTCATTTGTTGCAGTATTGTTTGGGAGAGCCTATTGGCGCGGAGCCCAACCTGGCCTTGCCGGACTGAAACCTGCCGCTCGGCATCCTTGATTTGCGCAGGGAGTGACCTGGATTTGTTCCGGCTGGTAAGATGATGGCTTCTCATGAGAGATCCTTACGGGATTTTGCGGGCTTGGGCTCAAGGCTGCGGAGAAACGCGGGCAGTTGCAGATAATGGCTTTTATGACGGATCAGGGCGTAAAGCATTAGCGCGGCCAGTAAATTGACAGCGACGGCGAACAATATGGCGCCACTTGTGACCCAACCTTGCCCGATTAAAAATAGCACGGCAGCGGCCAGCAGCCCCAACCATGCGCCGACCAACAAGACCGCAAGCATGATCCCGGCGACAATCATCGCCACCAAGCTTTCGCCCGCCCGCCGTGTTTCCAGGCCGGCAAGCCGGAAATGCTCATAGCTTAATCCCAGCAGCTCACGCCATAAGGAGCGGATATCTTCTGATACGCTGGAATCAGCCGCCGGATCGCTACGGATTGCCGTCTGTCCAGTTTCGGTTGTTTCCGGGTGCATGAGAATGCCTGGCCTAACGCCTATTCAACAAACTGCGTCTACGCAGAAAGTCAGCCGCCCCAATAACGATCAGCATGACGGGGGCGGGTTCGGGAATATTTTGGCTGCCGCTAAAGCCCGTACTACCATAGTCGGTGCGTCCGCTAGCGATATCCCCACCCCCTAAGCAATCATTAGAAATGGTGTTGGTGTCCATAGTCACCGCCGCATTAAGCGCAATGGCACGGCCACACAGAATTTTTGCGGTGGTATTCAGGGTGATGCTCTGGTCAGCAAGTATATTACCTGCGAACAAGGTGCTAGCCCCTAAGGTTGCAGAACTGCCGACTTGCCAAAACACGCCGTTGTTAGCACCGCCATTCAGCACGTTGACAATCGAACTGCTGGCGGTGGTCAGGGTACTGCCTATCTGGAAAATAAAGAGGGCGTTGGGGTCGTGTAACGCATCGAGGGTCAGCGTTCCGGTCAATTGGGCTGAGGACGAAAAAAAATAAACGCCGGGCGTGAGCGTCAATCCGCCCAAATCCTGGCCTGTCATATCACTGGTGAAGGACTTGGCGGCAAGGATATTGTAAGCATTGGTGGCGTCAGCCTGAGCCTGTTGCGCGACGGCATCGGCCTGGTGGACCGCCCCGGTCTGGGTGATGCTACCTGCACCCGTGATTGACGTGCCGGGATCAAGGCCTAAATCCCCCCAAAGTGTGGTCAAACCGGTGTTAGTCACCGTTGAATCACCCAGGACTGCGAAATTTTGCGCCGAACCTAAAATGGGTGACGCCGATGCCAAGGAGGTCCCGTAAAGCGTTCCAATAACTGCCAATGACAGTATCGGCAAGTAATTTGCTGTTTTCATGACCACCTTCCCAATTTTTAGACATCATTAAAGTGTTGGCCGGCTGGCGGAAGACATAGCTTTCCGTAGCCATCCGGATACAGGGTGCATGCCTAATTTAACGGCCACTCACTAAGCGGCTTAGCAAAAACCCGGCCGCCACCGCGATACCCAATGATGTTATGGGGTTATCCTGGATATAACCCCGGCAGTTGTCCACCAAATGCTGTTCGGCATTTTTTAATTGCTCACTTTTCTCGCCCAGTGCATCCGCCGCCTGGTTACCCGCGCTAGCGATTTTATCGACCACCTCATGCGCGGTATGGGAGGCTTTGTCTATTGTTTCCATAAGGGTTCCTTAATTTTAAACTGGATATTGTTCCGGCCTGTTGATAAGGGCTACGGCAAACGCGTTGCTTTTACCGTCACTGCTTTCACTAAGCCATTTAATTCATTTAACAAGTGTTCCTTTGACCCTAACCGGAAAGGCCGGGCGTTTCCGGTAAACATCCGTTCCGAACTCCGGGAACACCGCCCTGCGCAATACTTCAGGTAAAGCAATAACCTATTGTTCAGAAATGTTTATTTAGCCCTGTAGATATTCCATCCTACCTTGGCCCGACGTTTCAAATCGGCTTAATACCTAGCGCCTGACTTGGGTTATTGCTAAGCCAAGGCCGAGATGAATCGTGTTAAGGCCTGACAAGTACCATAACTGCAAAGCCAAACACACTCCGTACGTTAGCGCACATAAAGGATAAAAAGGCACTGGCTAAGGTTTTTCGCGTTGAGTTTGGCAACTTATGTGCGCTAACGCACTGACGGCCACTTGATGTTGCGATTAAGCTACGTCTGAGATTTTTTAACAACACCCGTTACGTTCACAGGTGTTTTGGATAGGGATGAATTTTGAAATCGCTATCAGATTTACCGGCACTTTCCTGTTCCGGCGTGTGCGTTTATCGGACGGACATTGGCTAGTAAGGCCGCAAAATTTTGCCTGTCAAGTGCATCCTGATGCGGTGACACCATAAGGGCTTTATGGGTTTCCATTTTTTTATTTCACCGAGGAAAAATATCATGTTAAAAAATAACTTACTGACTATTGCCACATTAACTGGCATAAGCTTCCTGCCATTGGCCCAAGCTGCCGACCAACTTGTGGATAAACGCTGGTACATTGCGCCTTTCGGCACCTTGATTGTGACTGATGATGACCGTCATGCCGACAATGGCTGGGGCGGCGGCATGGGTTTCGGCAAAATGCTCAATGAGCATTTTAATGTTGAATTAAAAGGTTTTTATGAAGGGTTTGGTGCTTTTAGCCCCGTTGACAGCAGCTATATTGGAACGTGGCAATTGGCGGGCGGTACGGCGGACGTGCAATATTTCTTCAACCGCAACAAATTTGCCCCCTACACCGTTATTGGTTTGGGCGGGATGAACACCCATTTTCGAGGCAATGACACAACTGGCTTTATCGGTGAAGCGGGCCTCGGTTTTACCTATGAGGTTAGCGACAACTTCTTGCTCCGCAGTGATGTGCGTTACCGTTACAACAACAACCAAGACCGTTTTCAGGGTATAGACCAATTTAATGATATGACGGTGAATGTCGGCTTCGTGATCCCGTTCGGTGCCAAACCAACGTACTTGGCACAAGCGGAAGCCCCTATCGTTGATGCCCCTGTTGCCGTGGCCCCTGATTGCAGCACGCTTGACGCTGATGCTGACGGTGTCAACGACTGCGTGGACCGCTGCCCCGGAACCCCCGAAGGCAGCAAAGTTGACAATTCGGGATGTCCGGTCAGGCTTATCCTTAAAGGCGAACACTTTAATTATGATTCTGCCGAGTTGACGGTGAAAGCCAAGGAAATTCTGGATAGTCTAGCAAATAGCCTGATTGCTTATCCGCAGAAAAATGACATCGAAGTCCAAGGACACGCCAGCAGCGAAGGCTCCAATGAGTACAACATGAGATTGTCAGAACGTCGTGCGGCGTCAGTGGTTGATTATCTTCGGGCCAAAGGCATCGCCAACAAGCTGACGGCAACCGCTTTCGGCGAAACCCGGCCTGTTGCCGACAACAGCACAGAAGCCGGAAGGGCTGAAAACCGTCGTGTCGAATTGATCTGGATTGAAAATTAATTTTTTAAACCCTGTCTGTCCAACAATCAGCATTGCAACGCTCAAACCCGCTTCTAAAGCGGGTTTTTTTGTTGGCCCATCATCATAAAAGGCTGCAACCAAAAGCCACTTCTTGGTAATGCCTCAAATACCCGATACATAATCGGCAGCCAACGCCGTATGTTCGATAACGTACAGACTATGCCCGCCCATCCCGGCTACAGTTGGGCCGTGTTTTCAGCCCGTTACGCTTTATCCAAGCAAAGAAACCGCCTTCCCCTGATGTTTTTTCTAACGGGATTACCACCATGTCGCCGGGCATACTTTTTAAAACATAATTTTAAGGAATTACCCATGCAAACAATAAACAAATTTCAGCCAAAGACAATGGCAGATAATTTTCTGGCCATGGCCAGCCTATCCGCTGTCTTTGGTCTGGCAGCTTGCCAACAAGAAGGGCCTGCTGAAAAAGCAGGACAAAAAATAGATAAGGCAGTCACGCATGCAGAGCAAAAAATCGACCGTGCAAGCCAAAAAGCGGGCGATAAAATGGACGACGCCAAACAGTCGGTTAAGGATAAGGCCGAGATAGCCGAAGAGTATATTGATGACGCGATGATCACCCTCAAAGTCAAGGCCGCACTTAGCAATGACACCATACTCAAGGCTTCGCACATTGACGTGACCACGGCCAACGGTGTCGTGACCTTGAGCGGCACAGTCGATTCCGAGCAAAGCTTGGGCAGGGCAATGGAAGACGCGGATAGCCAAGAGCATGTTAAATCCGTGCAATCCAAGCTGACCGTCAATGCCATCCCTAGGAGCAATTGATCATGATTAAATTACGATTGTTTGGGATCATGGGCGTCATGCTATTGCCCGCCGCGTTTGCCCAGGCCGACGATTCGGCAAACCTCTACCAAAAACCCGTTGTTGAATTGGCCCCAAAAACTGAACCGGTTGTATTGTCCACAGGCTTGCTGCCTACCGGGCATTTGTTCAAACCCTTATTGGCTGACCCCCGCTGGGCGCATTTCTCGGCGTCTTACCGTAATTACCAAAACAACAGCTTTGATGGTGAAAACATTGCCGCCGTCAGCTTCGGGGAAACAATACCGATTTACCGCAGCAATTTCGGGCAATCCAATGTGCAATGGGAAACCGGCCTGCAAGCCGGGGTCTTTAGTGACTTCAATCTGGGCACAAAATCAAAAGACCTGGTCAATACGGATTTTATCGCCTCCTTATATGCCAGTATGCGGGCCGGTCAATTTTCAGCCTTTGCCCGCCTGTACCATCAAAGTTCACATTTGGGCGACGAATTTTTGCTCCGTAAAACTAACGACAAATTCCACCGCGTCAACCTCAGTTACGAAGGCTTGGACTTGAAATTGTCTTATGAGCTGCCGTTTGGCGTGCGTTTCTATGGCGGGGGTGGCGGGATGTTTGATCGGGAGCCATCAACACTGAAACCGTGGTTGACACAATACGGGCTAGAATTCCGTAGTCCGTGGCGTTTAGATTTTGCCGCATTACGCCCGGTGGTTGCCGCTGACTTTAAGAATTTCGAAGAAAATAATTGGCATACAGACATTTCCGCCAGAGCCGGTTTTGAATTTGAAAATTTACAGGTGTTAGGCAGGAAACTGCAAATTCTTGGCGAATACTTTAATGGCTACTCGCCCAGCGGGCAGTTTTATAAAGAAAAAGTGGAGTATTTTGGTGTAGGGGCGCATTATCACTTCTAAGCACCGACGCTAAAGTTTTCAGGCATTTCTTAAAATCAAACTGGAGTGCCGTAGGCTGGGATGAAGCGATAGCGCAATCCCAGCACCACCAGCCACTCTGCTGGGGTTCCTTGCGTTTTATGCCCTGCGGGGTACACCCCAGCCTTTACTGAGTGTCATAATGAGAATTGCTGACCAACCTAGGTTTGCACTCCTCAATGCCCACTGAAAACGGATGTTTAAAAGCCCGCCCAAAGGCGGGCAATTCTCCTTAGGTGCGATTGAAAGTATCAGCCATCAATCAAAAACATTTTAATGCGATTTAATAGGCTTTTGATTGATTGCTTACAGGATTAACACCATGCACCGCCTGCAAATAAACCATTTGACCGTTTATCAATATTCTGACACCGTAACCCTGCTCCCGCACAAGCTGCTCTTACGCCCGCGCGAAGGCCACGATATCCGTATTGAATCGGCTGAATTAAGCATTTCCCCGGCCTACCAACTGCATTGGCAACGTGACGTTTACGACAATGCCGTGGCGCTCGCGACATTTACCGGGCAAGGCAACCGGCTCTCGATAGCAAGCCGGATGTTGCTTCAGCGTTTTGACAACCAGCCTCTGGATTTTCTAGTGGAGGATTATGCCGTGTACTACCCTTTTCAGTACGATGCCGCCGAACGCATTGATTTGACGCCTTATCTGTCGGCGCTGTTTGAGGAAGACCTCGGCGTCTTGGGTGGTTGGATGCGGCAATTCTGGTATGCAGGCCAAGTCGTGGAGACTTATCTCTTATTGGACTGGATCAATAAGGCCATTGCCACCGGATTCACTTACCAACAGCGCGAAGAGCCGGGCGTGCAAACACCAGCGGTGACACTCAACAAACGTTCCGGCTCTTGCCGTGATTTTGCCACGTTGTTCATCGAAGCCTGCCACAGCCTGGGGCTAGCGGCACGCTTCGTGAGCGGTTACTTGTTTTCGTCCACCCTGCCGCTAGGCCAAGGTTCCACCCACGCATGGGCTGAGGTTTATTTACCGGGTGTCGGCTGGAAAGGTTTCGACCCTACGTCCGGGCAATTGGTCGGTAACGACCACATTGCCGTTGCCGTCAGCCGCCATCCCGAATCGGTGCCCCCCATATCCGGCTCGTTTGTGGCCGACAGCCCGCAATCCCCCATCATGAGTGTCGTGGTGGAGGTCAGCCCCGTCCTCGGCGTTGCCATGGATTAGCTATACTTCAAACGGTCACATTTTCGGTTTTTGTATGGGCACTATTGTTGATTTAAAAAATATCAGTTGCTAGCCCCTCTTTGAAAAAGAGGGGCTAGTTAACCTAAAGGTCATAAAGGGAGATTTTTTAAATAAATCCCCCTCAATCCCCTTTATGCCCTCCGGGTGCTTTTTCAAAGGGGGGGGGGGATGAATCATAAAAAAACCGAAAACCTGCCCGTTCAGAGTATCTACGTTGGGCGGCCATGTTTTTAGTTTTTACGACGGGCCCGGCTCCGCCCTCTTTACGATGGCATATCCGGGGATAAATGCTTCACCTTACACATTAACTTGAGGTAATTGTTATGAATGATTTAGGCACTAAAGAACAAAACACCGGCAATTTGGAGAAACTAAAAAACCTGACCGTGACCGTTTATATCTGCCAGATTTTGGCTTTTGCCCTGGTGGGATTCCCGTTGCTGGTCGGTGTCGCCATTAATTTTATCAACCGCAATGAAGTCCAAGGGACCTGGCTTCAATCCCATTTTGACTGGCAAATTAAAACCGTTTGGATGACTTTGGCAGGCTTTGCCCTATCCGGTTTGGCTTTTAGCCTAGGTTTGGAAATCGGTTTGTTTATTTTGATCCCGACGCTTATCCTGCTGGTCTATAGGATCGTCATAGGTTGGACGACATTGGCGGCTAACCAACCGATCAAAAATATCAATGCGTAAAAAAGGCCTGCAACTGTGACAATCCCATTCAACACCGTCAGCTAAGTGTTCGGGCCGGAGGTTGACGTAGCGTTAGATTGCCGGAACGGGTTCATACCCGTTCCTTAACATTTGTCCTAAATTGAAACATCTTGCTAAGATTTTTCTAAGATTTTTCTAAACGTTTTTAAGAGGGGCCCGGTTATGAAAGCAATTCCCTTAGCCATTTTTTTAACGCTCTGCTTATCCGGATGCGCGTTACAGCCTGTCGCCAGACACCCTGTAACACCAGGCATCTCCTATAAACAACCGACCTATAGACAACCCGGCCCAGGGTACTCTTGGCAGTATCATCCCCGCCAAGGATGGGGCTGGCGGCATCCAACCCGTGGCTGGGATAAAGGTTGGAAATAAACTGCCCCGCCGTTTTAGTTTTAGCCTAGGGACCAGCCAATGATTTTTTATCAGGTCAATCTAAAGCCGTAGATACAAAGGGCGGACGGTTGTCCGCCTTTTTTATGGCCTGTGCCAACATCCGCAGCGATCAGGCGGGCAACCGCCCGCCCCTACGGAAATAAGACTGACACTTCAACATTGACTGGGCACTAGCGGTGCAAAGACCAGCAATAGGCCATTCTCACTTGCTTGGCCTTAATGGCCCCCGCTAAATTCTAAAGGCAACAAACGGTCAAATTCGGTTTTGACGACTTGGTAGCATTCACAAACCCGCATTTCCAAGCCTGGCCTATCCAATACGGTAATGCGCCCACGGCTGTAATCAATCAACTTTGCCCGCTGTAATTTTCCGGCCGCCTCGGTTACCCCTTCACGCCGTACGCCAAGCATATTGGCGATCAATTCCTGGGTCATAGTCAACTCGTTCGAGTCAAGCCGGTCAAGGCTTAGCAACAGCCAGCGGCAAAGTTGTTGGTCCACCGAATGATGGCGATTGCACACCGCCGTCTGCGCCATTTGGGTAATCAGCGCTTGGGTATAACGTAGCAGCAGGTGCATGAACACACCATAGCGGTTAAATTCCTTTAGCATTAATTGTCCGCGCAACCGGTAGGCATAACCCTCACTTTGCACGACAGCGCGGTTTGGCATGGAACTGCCCCCCATGAACAGGGCGACGCCAACCATGCCTTCCTTACCAACCACGGCAATTTCAGCGGACGCACCATTCTCCATGACATACAGCAGCGACACGATGCAATTGGCGGGGAAATAAGCATGGCGCAATTCGTCACCAGACTCATAAATGACATGGCCTAGCGGCATCTGCACCCGTTCCAGTTGGGGCAAAAGGCGTTGGTATGTTTCTTCAGGCAGGCTATTAATAAGATGGTTTTGCCGGGGGCAACTCGGGTCAGCCATAAACTACCTTTAAAATTGTTGGGCATTTGTATAGATGCATCAATAAGACCTAATCATTATATGGATCACTAGGTTATTGGATTATAGGTTATTTATACGTTCTATAACGCACATAAGGCACTAGTTTTTAGCTGTACGTGAAATCCGGACGGATAACAAAAGTCCGGAGGGCTTTAAATACGGGCCGTTTTATGTTCGATACCGTACAGACCGCAATTGGGCGCCGCCGTTATGCTACTTTTTTAGCGACCTTAACGACGAGGCGGAGCCTCGCTCTAAAACCGGCACTTTGTAGGACGGATCAAGATGTTAACGTCAAAGTGCACCCAGAGAAAACCACGATATGTTTAGAGAAACCACCTCACTTTCCGATCCGGATACTGCCCATACCAGCTCAAATTATGTGCCATCAAGGCTTGAAAGGGCAATTTACCGTGCCAAAGAGAAATTGCTCAGCCTGCAAAACGAACAAGGTTATTGGGTATTTGAACTGGAAGCGGATTGCACCATCCCCGCCGAATACATCCTGATGATGCACTTCATGGACGAAATCGACCTCAGCCTCCAAACCAAAATCGCTAATTTTTTGCGCTCGCAACAAGGCGCTGATGGCAGTTATGCCCTTTATAAAGGTGGTGCGGGCGACATCAGTTGCACCATCAAAGCCTATTACGCCATGAAGCTCGCTGGCGACCCGCTCCAGGCAACACATCTCGCCAAAGCCCGCGCTTGGATACTGGGCCAAGGCGGGGCCGTAAAAGCCAATGTCTTCACCCGTATCACGCTGGTGATGTTCGGGCAAATCCCGTGGCGGGCAGTCCCCTTCATGCCAGTGGAAATCATGCTGCTGCCTAAGTGGTTCCCGTTCCACTTGGATAAGGTCTCCTACTGGTCGCGTACCGTCATGGTGCCGTTGTTTATCCTGTGCACTTACAAAGTCAAAGCCCGCAATCCCCATCAAATAGGTATCGCCGAACTGTTCGTCACGCCGCCCGGGCGTGAAAAAAATTATTTTTCCCATGTCAAGACACCGCTAGGCAAGTCCATACTAGTTCTCGACCAAGCCGGCCGGTTCATGGAACCCTTGGTCCCTGGCTTCGTCCGGCGCAAAGCCACCGCTAAGGCACGCGACTGGTTTATGGCACGGCTTAATGGTTACGACGGTTTGGGCGGGATTTTCACCGCCATGGTCAACGCTTATGAAGCGATGGATTGCTTAGGGATACCGGCAGACAATGAACAGCGGATTATCGCCAGGGCGGCGATTGACCGGTTGTTGGTGGTCAATGACGGGATGGCTTACTGCCAGCCCTGCGTGTCGCCCATCTGGGACACTGGCCTAACCGCTTTGGTGTTACAAGAAATAGAACGCCTAGACCCTGACCCATACACCCAAAACGCCATTCATTCAGCGTTGCGCTGGTTGGCAGGCAAACAGTTACAAGACGAACCCGGTGACTGGCGGATCCGGCGCCCCCATTTGCCGGGCGGTGGTTGGGCGTTCCAGTTCGGCAACAGTTATTACCCTGATGTCGATGATACGGCGGTGGTGGCCTTGGCGTTAATCCAAGCGCAAGACCCCGCGTTTGCCGGGCCTATCGAACGGGCGGGGGTTTGGATCGCTGGCATGCAATCCCGCAATAGCGGCTATGGTGCATTTGACGCGGACAACACCCATGCTTACCTTAACTACATCCCGTTTGCCGATCACGGCGCATTGACTGACCCGCCCACCGCCGATGTCAGCGCCCGCTGTATTATGTTCCTCAGTAAATTGCTTAAGCAACACCCGGAATACCGGACAGTCATAGCCGATTGCATCACTTTCTTGCGCAAGGAACAGGAACCCGATGGTTCATGGTTCGGACGTTGGGGAACCAATTACATTTATGGCACCTGGTCTGTACTGGCCGGTTTTGAAAGCGCCGGTGTGCCCCTTGATGACCCCAGCATCGGTAGGGCTGTTGTGTGGTTAAAATCAAAACAACACCCTGACGGCAGTTGGGGTGAGGACAACGATAGCTATCACGCCCCCCAAACTTGTAATAACAGCGCTAAAGGCACGGCCTTCCACACCGCCCTGGCTTTACTGGCGTTGCTGTCGGCAGGTGAAATTAGCAGTGCGGAGGTTGAGGCCGGGGTGCAATATCTGCTAAAAAAACAACAGGGCAATGGCTTTTGGGATGACGGCATTTTTAACGCCCCCGGTTTCCCTAAAGTTTTCTATCTGAAATATCACGGATATGATAAATTTTTCCCGCTTTGGGCCTTAGGACGCTACCGTAACGAATCCTTCCGTGACGTGTGAATAAGCCAGCATGTTTGTGTCCTGGCTTGCCTTGGCGCCACACAAACCATAGCCGCACGGCTGCTTCACAGCCCATTGCCTCACCTACCACCTAAAACTTTAAAGAGAGATGAAATGCCCCATATCCAAATATATGACCCCGCCCTATGTTGCAGCACTGGCGTTTGCGGCGTAGAAGTTGACCAGGAATTGGTCGGTTTTTCCGCTGACGCCGACTGGGCCAAACAAAACGGCGCATACCTCGAACGTTTCAATTTAGCCCAGCAACCGATGGCTTTTGCCGAAAATCCAGTCGTAAAAGCATTTTTGGAACGCTCTGGCGCGGAAGCGTTGCCGTTAGTCCTGGTTGACGGTGAAGTGGCGTTGGCCGGACGTTATCCAAGCCGTACTGAACTGACACGTTGGAGCGGCATAGCCTCAGCCGAAGAAAAACCACAGTCCGGCTGTTGCGGAGGCAATAACAGTTGCCGTTAAGGGGCGGCCTATCTAAGGAACCGCTGTTTTAATGTTCCGTTCGTGCTGGGCTTGCCAAAGCATCAATGGGAAATTCATAAAATCCCTTTAAAATCATCCTCATGACCCAACTGAAATTTCTCAGCCAAGCACCGCGTTTTCTGTTTTTTACCGGCAAAGGCGGCGTAGGCAAAACCTCGATTGCCTGTGCCACGGCGGTACATTTGGCGGAAGCCGGACAACAGGTGCTGCTGGTCAGCACTGATCCGGCTTCCAATGTCGGCCAAGTGTTTGGCATCAGTATTGGCAACCAAATCACCGCCATTCCACGCATAGCAGGCCTCGCCGCATTGGAGATTGACCCCCAAGCGGCGGCCCAAGCCTATCGCGACCGTATCGTCGGCCCGGTGCGCGGCGTATTGCCTGACGCTGTGGTGAAAGGCATAGAAGAACAACTGTCGGGGGCTTGCACCACCGAAATAGCCGCATTTGACGAGTTCACCGCGCTGCTCATAGACTCGGCAATGACTGCCGGCTACGGCCATATCGTTTTCGATACGGCACCAACCGGCCACACCATCCGCTTATTGCAATTGCCCGGTGCTTGGAGCGGATTTTTAGAAGAAGGCAAAGGCGATGCCTCCTGTCTTGGCCCGCTTGCCGGACTGGAAAAGCAGCGCGGCCAATATAAAGCGGCGGTGGCTGCCCTGGCGGATCCTAAGCGCAGCCGTTTAATTTTAGTCGCCCGTGCCCAGCTATCGACATTACGCGAAGTGGCCCGTACGCATGAAGAATTGGACGCGATTGGCTTGTCCCGGCAATATCTTGTAATCAATGGCATTTTGCCGCAAGCCGAAGCCGCACAAGATCCACTGGCCACGGCTATTTGCCAACGCGAACAACTGGCACTGGCGACTATGCCGGCCGTGCTCGAAGCACTGCCATGCGATCTCATTGAGCTTAAGCCATTTAATGTGCTTGGTTTGGAAGCCTTGCGGCAATTGCTGACGACAACAACAGCCACCCCCCACACTGAGGCCATCACGCCCGCCATCCAAACACCTAACCTATCAACATTGGTCGATGACATTGCCATAAACGGCCATGGCTTGGTGATGCTGATGGGCAAAGGCGGTGTCGGCAAAACTACCCTTGCAGCCGCCGTGGCGGTTGATTTGGCACAACGCGGCCTTCCGGTGCTGCTCACCACTTCCGATCCGGCCGCGCATTTGGGCGAAACACTGGTCGGCGTACTGGATAATCTAACGGTTAGCCGGATTGACCCGCACACCGAAACCGAGCGTTACCGGCAGCATGTGCTAGAAACCAAAGGCGCGAAATTGGATACCCAAGGCCGTGCGCTATTGGAAGAAGACCTGCGCTCACCCTGCACCGAAGAAATCGCCGTGTTTCAGGCTTTCTCTCGAATTATCCGTGAAGCGGGTAAGAAATTTGTGGTCATGGACACCGCGCCAACGGGGCACACCCTGCTACTGCTGGATGCCACGGGGGCTTATCACCGCGAAGTGGCCCGGCAGATGGCTAGCGGAATCCATTACTTGACACCCATGATGCAATTGCAAGATTCCAAACAAACGAAAGTGTTGCTGGTGACTTTGGCGGAAACCACGCCAGTGCTGGAAGCGGCAAACCTGCAAGCGGATTTGCGCCGTGCGGGGATTGAACCGTGGGCTTGGGTGATCAATAACAGCGTCGCTGCAGCAACCGTACATTCCCCTCTGTTGCGCCAACGTGCCGCAAATGAATTACGCGAGATTAATGCCGTTGCGCACCAACATGCCAAACGTTATGCGGTTGTGCCGTTGTTGCAGGATGAACCCGTGGGTGTCGGCAAACTGTTGGAAATGACGCGTCCACCGTTAAGAAAACCCTGAACAAGCACGATAGTTTTAACCGGCTTGGCTGCCCCACCCCATACAATGTGCTGCGTTTTGAACTTAACAACCACCTTCTAAAATAGGCGGGTTAGCGCGGGACACAGGGGACTAAAGCCCACCCGATTTGTGGCCCGCGCAGTCGAATTATTGCATTAAGCCTTTGATACTAAAGTTAACCGGCTAAAAAGCCGGTTTAAATATGGAAATAAATTTATTTCGCTGGTTCTGCGGGTGGGGTGACGATCACCGTGGTGCTGTCACCAGACTTTCCTGTATTACCCGTATTGCCTTGGCTACCAGTATCGCCCTGAGCGCCTTGGGCACCGTCGTTGCCGGTTGCGCCCTTTGCCCCGGCAGGGCCTGCGGGGCCGGCAGGGGCATTGACTACGGTGGGTTGGTCACAAGCGGCAAGGCCTAATGCTGCAAGCAGCGTTGTTATCATTATCAATCGGTTCATGGGAAATCCTATGGAAGTGGAAGGAGCGGTTTAGCAAACAAACCGGATCGGCTAGCAATCCCGTTTGAGCCTAGCCAGCTTAAACCTCCGCCACACTAACTTCAGTTCGTTAGCGTACTTAGAAGAAATTTTTCCCACATCAATATCACTCCAACCCACTATCCATCAATATCCCCCTGTGCAGCGCACTTATGTTCGCAAACGCACCGTCTAATCCCAAATAAAAGCGTTTAATAGCCACCAATGGTCCCCAAACCAATTCTTTTCTAACAAACCCTTATGGATTTCGATTTAGGAAGTGGTAAGCACTGCAATCGTGGACATCTCATTGCAACGCTCATATTCAACGTTCAACTCAATGGATAAAAAGTCATGAAAAAATTTAACTACCTTAGGACAAACCCAATGCTGCGTGGCATCGGCATTAGCGCAATGGCCGCCTTGTTTATCGCCGCTTGCGCAAGCGTCCCGCCGCCCGTAGAACAAATGGCCGTTTCCAAAGCCGCGGTCGGCAGCGCCACTAGCGCGGGCAGCAACGAATTTGCGCCGTTACCGCTTAAGTCGGCGATGGACAAAATGGATGCCGCCGAGCGGGCGATGTCCGAAAAAGAATATGTACTGGCCCGGCAACTGGCGGAACAAGCCCAGGTTGACGCCCAGCTCGCCGCCGCAACGTCGAGGTCCGCCAAGGCACAAAAGGCCGCCAGCGCGTTACAGGAAGACAATGTCATACTTCGTCAAGAAATTGACCGTAGCACCAAATAATATTAATTGGAGTTTATCATGCAAAAAAATCACTTTTTCCCTATGACCTTGATTGCTGTCGCGATCTTGTCAGGCTGTAGTTCCGTACCACAAAACTCTGCCCTCATAGAAGCCCACAGCCGATACAGCAATGCGCAAAGCAGCCCGGAAGTCACCAACCTGGCCGCCCTGGAATTGCAGGATGCGGGCGTTTCCCTACAAAAAGCCGACGCCGCCTTGAGCAAAGATGACAATGTTGAAACAGTCAACCAACTGGCTTATATCGCGACCCAACAAGTCGGTATCGCCCAGGAAGTTGCCAAACGCAAAACCGCCGAATTGGCGGTCACCAATGCCGAGGCCAAACGCAACGAAGTCCGCCTTGATGCGAGGACGGCTGAAACGGTGCGCGACCATGCCTTGATCGCTGAACAGCAACGCCAGCTTGATGAATTGAACGCCAAGAAAACTGACCGTGGCATGGTCATCACCTTAAGTGATGTCTTGTTCAATGTTGACAAAGCCCAGTTGAAATCCAGTGGTGTCCGCACCGTCCAAAAACTGGCCAATTTTCTGTCGCAATACCCGGAGTACAAAGTGTCGGTCGAAGGCCACACCGACAGCACGGGCAGTGACGAGCATAACCAAGGCCTGTCCGAGCGGCGCGCCGGTTCCGTACAATCGGCGTTAATCAACGATGGCATCGGCAGTGACCGCATCGCCGCAGAGGGTTATGGCGAGGGTTCCCCTATCGCCAGCAATGATGATGCCGGCAGCCGCCAATTGAACCGCCGTGTGGAAATTATCCTTTCCGATGCCAACGGTAAAATCGCCCCACGTTAAGCTCGCCTTGATGACGTAAGGAAGCGTTGTCTGAATCACCCGTTCGTGCTGGGCTTACCAAAGCACAGAACGGGATCGGGCTTAAAGCCCAACGCCGTTAAGTTAAGACATAAACCATGAAATCAATCTGTTACACTTATGTAGGTTGGGTTAGCGATAGCGTAACCCAACAGCGTAGCGGTGTGCCGTTCTGATAAGGTCGGGTTACGCTATCGCTACCGAAAGTAGGCGCATTAGGCGACCCGACCTACGAAGAAAAGATCACACAACATAAAAAATAACTATTTGATTTTTAAATTGATTTTCTTAACTTAACGGCATTGGCTTAAAGCCCCGTCACTACCATTTCAAAATACCCATCCGCTACGGCAAACGTTGCGCAACGGGTAAAAACCGCGTTCCGGCTTCCACCTATTATTTTTACATGGCCGACCACACCAATGAACAGACCCGAGGAAAGTGACGATCACCAACAAGACAACCCTGCCCTAAGCAACGTCATCGAACGCAACATCCGCACCATTATCCTAATCCGTCAAAAAGCCGCGCGTGAGCGTAGCCTCCAAAACCGCATCGCCGATGCGATCACCTCTTTTTCAGGCCGCATGGTCTTTGTCTATGCCCATGTCATCTGGTTTGGCGTCTGGATTTTTCTAAACGACGGTTACTTTGGTATCCGGCCTTTTGACCCGTTCCCCTACGGGCTCCTGACCATGGTCGTTTCACTGGAAGCAATTTTCCTCTCGACCTTTGTGCTCATCAGCCAGAACCGCCAGAGCGAAGAAGCCGAACGGCGTGCCGACCTTGATTTGCATATCGGTTTGCTGGCCGAACATGAATTGACGCGGGTATTGCAAATGCTCGAAGCCATCCAAGACAAATTGGGCATTGAAGACGATGAGGACAGTGAACTCGCCGACCTCGAAATGGAAACCAAACCTGAAGATGTGTTGGCTGAAATTGAGCGTCTGCATCAGCGGGCATTGGGTAAAAAGCGATCGGATTTGTAAGCCGATAAGCCGGGTGGTGGAGCCTGAATTCGGAATCATCAGGCAATTAGGCCCGCCACACAAACCTTATCCCAAACCCGGCTTACCAATGTGTGCTGCCGTACCGACCCCGTTTACTTTTGTCTGTATTGTTTATGATGAGTATTGGCACATTCCATACTCGGATCATGGCAATATGGCCGTGGTCGCACATTAGGAGATTCTCATGAACAAAGACCAAATAAAAGGCCACGCTGAAGAAGCTAAAGGCAAAATTAAGGAAGTCACTGGCAAGATCTTGGGTGACGATGGCATGGAAGTGGATGGCAATATCCAAAAAAATGTCGGCAAAGCCCAGGCTAAAGTTGGCGACATCAAGGGAAACCTTAAAAAAGCTTGCTGTTAGAAAAGCCCCGCTGGCTAGGCGAGTTATTTCAAACTAGCCTAGCCCCAACCGCCACGGAATACCCGCACACCTAAACACAGGCGATTAATAGAGTGCCGGCCGATTTGGGCTAGGCAACAAAATAGCTTTAGGTAGATGTTATGGTAACTGTGGTTAACTTCCCCGTCATTTGGCGGGCTCTTACGGAGTAGCAAACATGCTCGAAACTCTAGCGTTAGTGCTCATCATCCTTTGGGTGTTGGGTTTGGTGTCCGCTTACACACTGGGCGGTTTTATTCACATCCTCTTGGTCATTGCAATCATTGTGATCCTTGTGCGGGTCATCCAAGGCCGCCGGGTTTAGTAGCCCTCCACAACACCGCAAATAGTATTGCTTGGGGCGGCCAAGCAGGGCTTAGTATGGCCATGTGTTAGGGGATGGGTGGTAAGGTCTCTGGCCACTTGGGGATAGGTATCAAACTGGCTACCGATATTGGGCCTGGATCTGCTATTATCGGTTGCCTAGTTGTTATGGACACCCCGGCAACCTTTACCAGATTTGTTCTGTTTTATGTGCCGCATCATCAATTCTGAACGCCACCAATACTATGAAACACCCTGAATTCCCCCTAAGCGACGGGCTGATTTACCTTAACCATGCCGCCGTCGCCCCTTGGCCGAAACGGGCCAGCACAGCGGTGATCCAGTTTGCCGAACAAAACACCTATTACGGTTCGCGTTTTTATCCCGATTGGCTGGACAAAGAAGCGTATTTGCGCAGCCAATTGCAGGCTTTGTTAAATGCGCCCTCCTCCGATGACGTTGCCCTGGTCAAAAACACGTCGGAAGCGTTGTCTTTTGTCGCCTATGGTTTGCCGTGGCGACCCGGCGACAATATTGTTTCCAGCAATGAGGAATTCCCCTCCAACCGCTTGCCTTGGCAATCCTTAGCCAATCAGGGTGTGGAATTCCGTCAGGCTAATTTGCACAGTACCAATACGCCTGAGGACGCCTTGTTCGCACTGGTGGACAGCAACACGCGCTTATTGACTATCAGTTCCATACAATTCGCTTCGGGGCTGCGGATGGATTTGGAGCGGATCGGTGAATTTTGCAAACGGCGCGGCATTTTATTTTGCATTGACGCCATCCAGAGCCTGGGCGCGGTGCAGTTTGATGTGCAGGCTTGCCAAGCGGATTTTGTCATGGCGGACGGGCATAAATGGATGTTCGGCCCGGAAGGGCTGGGGGTTTTTTACACCGCACCCGACGCCAGGGACAAGCTCAAGCTGACCCAATACGGCTGGCACATGATGAAAGACACCCATAATTACGAAAACCAGCCCTGGGAAATCCACCCCACCGCCCGACGCTTTGAATGCGGCAGCCCCAATATGCTGGGCATCCATGCGTTTTCCGCCAGCCTGTCCTTGTTGCTGGAAATGGGCATGGCTACGGTCGAATCGCTGGTCATCGAAAGGTCGGACTATCTAAAAGACGCCATCGCTAACAAGGGGCAACTGGTCTTATTGTCGGGGCGGCAAAATCGGCTGAAATCCGGCATTGTCACCTTCAAACACCAATCCGCCGCCAACGACTTGTTATATCAACATTTACAGGGCAACGGGGTGGTTTGCGCGTTGCGTGGCGGCGGCATACGCTTTTCACCGCATTTTTATAACACTTTTGAGGAAATTGACCGGGCGTTTGAATGTATTTCCGGGTTAGACAAATAGGCGTCTTTCTAAATTGGAATAATGGGGCTGTAACGTTTGCCAAGTAATTCAACAAAAACCCCATGGCATAAAAAATTATTAATACAATGATTTTTATAAATTTTCTTACACCGTGGCAACAAGTAGCTTGTTTTTTGTCGTTGTACTAAATTGGCTGCTATTGGCCTTTCATATCTTGGGTTGTAACCAAATTTATGGAGGCAACGTTTGGCTTTTGTCGGGCGGTGCTTCCCTTCCGTTTTTGGGCTTCGGCATTTTTACTTTTCAGGTTGTGTCGGCGGCAAGCCGTCGGTTTGGTGGCGTACTCGGTTATGTGTTTTTAAGTTGCCTCAGTTCTGCCACGTTGGTAAATTCCAGCTACGCAAGTTTGGTGTTAGCCAAACCTTGCGGTAAACCGAGTAGTTTTTGTGGGTAGCTGTAATGCCGGGCCTTTCTTAGCGCCGTGCTGTGGATATTGCGTAGCGGGGCACAATGGCGGCTGTTGCCAAGCGCACACGGCAAGTGGAACGCCGTGTTCAAGCGGTTTTCGCGCTGGTGCCAGTTCGGCGTATGGGAGGCGCTCCACGATGGCTGCATCCATCTGCCTGACCTGCAAGCCGTTTTCATCGACTCCACCATCAACCCTGCCCACGCCTGCACGGCGGGGGCGACTGGCAGCAACGCGGAGGCCGGGACTCTGGGACGCTCCCGGGGCGGTTCCGACACCAAAGTCCACGCCATCACCGACGGGCTGCGCCTCCCGTTGGGCTTCATCCTGACGGGCGGCCAGAAAAGCGACGCCGGCCAGGCCCAGGCCCTGCTGGAATTCGCCCCGGAAGAAGCCGAAGCCCTGGGCGGCGGCAAGGGCTACGATCGTAACGCGCTGATCACCACCCTCAAAACCCGTGGCATGGCGGCGGTCATCCCGCCCAAAGCCAACCGCACCGAACCCCGCGAATGCGACTGGGGCGTTTATAAGGAACGTCATGCCATCGAGTGTTTCTTTTGCAAAATCAAGCACTACCGCCGCTCCTTCTCCCGTTTCGAAAAGCTCACACGCAACTATATGGGGTGCCTTTGTTTCGTCTCCGCCCTGATTTGGTTGCGCTAAGTTATGTCAACAGAGCCTAAATCTCTGGCGGTTTGTGCAATGGGTTTATCACTTTCATTGGCCAACTTGACGGCTGACTCTCTAAATTCGGCGGTATAGGTTTTGGCTTTTTCTTGGTTCATATTAAATTCACACTCTTTTCAGGACATTTCAAAGTGTGTCCGGTTTAGTGTAGCCACATCAGGCGCTTGGTGGAGACCGTCATCGGGCAATTGACGGAACGGCCCCCATATCGAAAAGGCCAAGACCCGCGACACTTGGCATTTGGCCAACCGCTTTATCCGTAAAGTGTTTACCCATACGATGGGGTGCTTTTTGGGAAAATTACTGGGCAACCCAACTTTGCTTTTTGAGGCTTTAGTTGAGATTTAAAAGTTAAGCATCGCATATCATCATCTAAATTTTTACGGAATTTTTACCCTGTTTGGAATTAGACTGTGCATTGCTGTTAAGGTAAAGCCGTTGGAATTAGCAGGCTTTGAAAACTCTATATAAAGGTGGTCTTATGGGTAGTGTATATCTTGTATTGACGGTGATTTTTTTTGCCGTCACCGTCGCGCTGGTTTATGCCTGTGAAAAGTTAAGGGGGCAATCATGAGCTGGCTGTATCTGTTAAGTGGTGTGCTGGCGCTGGTGATTTTCGTTTACCTGATCGCCGCGCTGTTTTATCCGGAGAAATTCTGATGACAAATAACAGCTTTTTTCAAATTGCCTTATATGTAATCACCCTGCTGGTTCTGGCGAAACCGCTAGGCTGGTATATGGCCAGGGTTTATGAAGACGAACCGGTATGGCTGAACCGTTGGCTGACCCCGTTTGAAGCGTTGATTTACCGTTTAAGCGGGGTGAATACAAAACAAGAGATGCGCTGGACGGATTACGCCATCGCCATGCTGGTTTTTAATTTATTGGGATTCTTCGCGGTATTTGGCTTGCAAAGCCTGCAAGCCTCCCTGCCCTTTAATCCGCAGAACCTGCCCAACGTCAGCCCTGACTCGGCTTTCAACACCGCCGCCAGTTTCGCCACCAACACCAATTGGCAAGGTTATGGCGGTGAAGTGACCATGAGTTACCTGACCCAGATGCTGGGGTTGACCGTTCAGAATTTCGTTTCCGCCGCGACGGGCATGGCGGTGCTGGTCGCATTGATCCGGGGCTTTATCCGCCGCAAAGCTGACATTATCGGTAATTTCTGGGTGGATATGACCCGCAGCACCTTGTATATCCTGATGCCGCTGTCCTTGGTGTTGGCCTTGGTGCTGGTCGGACAGGGAGTCGTGCAGACCTTCAAGCCTTATCAAACCGTACCAATGATGGAAACCGTCAGTTACGGGCAGCCTAAACTGGGTGCGGACGGCGTGGCCTTGCAAGATGCCAAGGGCAATCCCGTGATGGAAACGGTCGAAACCAAAGGGCAAACCATAGCGGTGGGGCCTGCCGCGTCACAAGTCGCTATCAAGCAACTGGGTACCAACGGCGGTGGTTTTTTTAACGTCAACTCGGCACATCCCCTAGAAAACCCTACCCCGTTGAGCAACTTCTTGGAAATGCTCTCGATACTGCTGATACCCGCCGCGCTGTGCTACACCTTTGGTGTGATGGTCGGCGACACGCGGCAAGGTTGGGCGATATTGGCGGCGATGACGCTAGTTTTGGTCGCGCTGATTTTTGTTGCGGTACCGGCGGAGCAAGGCGGCAACCCGGCGTTGGCGGCGTTGAATAATGTTGACCAGTCGGCAAACGCCACCCAATCCGGCGGCAATATGGAAGGCAAGGAGACCCGCTTCGGGATCACCAACTCTGCAATATGGTCGGTGGCGACCACAGCCGCGTCCAACGGTTCGGTCAATGCGATGCACGATTCCTTCACCCCTATCGGTGGCATGGTGCCGATGTGGCTGATGCAATTGGGAGAAGTGATATTCGGCGGCGTGGGTTCGGGGCTGTACGGCATGATCATGTTCGCCATCGTCGCGGTGTTTGTGTCAGGTCTGATGATAGGCCGCACACCGGAATATTTGGGCAAAAAAATCGAGGCCTATGAGATGAAAATGGCGGCTATCGTCATTTTGATCCCGCCGCTGGTGGTTTTGGGCGGCACCGCCATCGCCGTCATGGTGGATGTCGGCAAATCCTCGGTCTTTAACCCGGGTGCGCATGGTTTCAGCGAAGTGCTGTATGCGTTCTCGTCAGCGGGCAACAACAACGGCAGCGCGTTTGGCGGGCTATCGGCGAACACGCCGTTCTATAACGCCATGTTGGGTCTGGCCATGTTGTTGTCACGTTATTGGCTGGCGGTGCCGGTGTTGGCTATCGCGGGTTCTTTGGCGGCGAAGAAAATCGTCCCCGTAGGGCCAGGAACCTTACCGACACATACACCGCTATTTGTCGTGTTATTGATCGGCACGGTACTGATGGTCGGTGCATTGACCTTTGTACCTGCCTTGGCTTTGGGGCCGGTGGTCGAGCATTTGCAAATGCTCGGCGTTGCATCGGCTAAATAATGGTATTTATTCAGTCCCTCTCTTTGAAAAAGAGGGGTTAGGGAAGATTTTTTAAATAAATCCCCCTCAATCCCCTTTATGCCCTCTGGGTGCTTTTTCAAAGGGGGATGTGAACAATTACAAATAATGTAGGTTGGGTTAGCGTGAGCATAACCCAACATTTGCCGCTTCGATGTGTTGGGTTACGCTCACGCTAACCCAACCTACTATAATAGTTGTGAGAGATACCTCATGAGCAATCAATCAATTTCAACCTCTTTATTTGATCAGCAAATCCTTAGCGCAGCCTTAGCCGATTCCTTCCGTAAACTTGCCCCGCAGCAGCAATGGAAAAATCCGGTGATGTTTGTCGTTTATATCGGCAGTATGCTGACCACCTTGCTTTGGCTGCTGGCCCTTGACGGAAAAGGTGAAGAACCTGCCAATTTTATTTTGGCGATTACCTTATGGCTATGGGGCACAGTTTTGTTCGCCAACTTTGCCGAAGCGGTCGCCGAAGGGCGCAGCAAAGCGCAGGCCGCATTTTTGCGTAGCGCCAAACGCGATATTGCCGCGAAAAAACTCGATGAGCCACGTTATGGGGCCAATTATTCCAAAATCGCCGGTTCCAGTTTACGGCGTGGCGACGTGGTTTTAATCGAGGCTGGCGATTTTGTCCCGGGTGACGGCGAAGTCATCGAAGGGGTTGCGTCTGTGGACGAAAGTGCTATCACAGGCGAAAGCGCCCCGGTAATCCGCGAATCGGGCGGTGATTTCAGCTCGGTGACGGGAGGCACACGGGTGTTGTCAGATTGGTTGGTCGTGCGTATCACCGCCAACCCTGGCGAAGCTTTTCTGGACCGGATGATCGCCATGGTGGAAAGCGCCAAACGGCAAAAAACGCCTAACGAAATCGCCTTGACTATTTTGTTGGTCGCGTTGACGCTGGTGTTCCTGATGGCGACCGTGACCTTGCTGCCATTTTCCCTATATGCCGTGGCTACGTCAGGCGCAGGGCAACCGATCACCATCACCGTGCTGGTGGCCCTGTTGGTCTGCCTGATCCCGACCACTATCGGCGGTTTGTTGTCAGCGATCGGAGTGGCCGGAATCGGCCGCATGATGCAAAAAAATGTCATTGCGACATCCGGCCGGGCAGTGGAAGCGGCAGGTGACATTGACGTGTTGATGCTTGACAAAACCGGCACGATCACTTTGGGAAACCGCCAAGCCTCCGGATTTATAGCCGTCAGGGGCGTCGCCGAAAGGGAGCTTGCCGATGCCGCGCAACTGGCTTCACTCGCTGACGAAACACCCGAAGGGCGCAGTGTGGTGATTTTGGCAAAGCAAAAATACGGTTTCAGGGAACGTGACGTGCAATCTTTAGGCGCCACTTTCGTCCATTTCAGTGCGCAAACGCGGATGAGCGGGGTCAATATTGAAGGCAGGCAAATCCGCAAGGGTGCAGCCGACGCCATTCGTGGTTATGTTGAAGAACTGGGAGGGAAATTCCCGCCGGAACTTCAGAAAATGGTCGATGACGTGGCGCGGCGCGGCAGCACCCCGCTGGTGGTGGCTGAAGGCACCCGTGTTTTTGGTGTGATAGAGCTTAAGGATATTGTCAAAGGCGGCATCAAAGAACGCTTTGCCGAATTGCGCCAGATGGGCATCAAGACGATTATGATCACTGGCGACAACCGCCTGACCGCCGCCGCGATTGCCGCCGAAGCAGGCGTTGATGATTTTCTGGCCGAAGCGACGCCGGAAGCGAAATTGAGGTTAATCCGGCAATATCAAGCGGAGGGGCGTTTGGTCGCAATGACGGGTGATGGCACTAACGATGCCCCCGCCCTGGCGCAAGCCGATGTCGCGGTGGCGATGAACAGCGGTACGCAAGCCGCCAAGGAAGCGGGCAATATGGTGGATTTGGATTCCAACCCCACCAAGTTGATTGAGATCGTCGAGACGGGCAAGCAAATGCTGATGACACGAGGCGCCTTGACCACGTTCAGCATCGCCAATGATGTCGCCAAGTACTTTGCGATCATCCCAGCCGCGTTCGCCACCACGTATCCGGTGCTGAATGTCTTGAACGTGATGCACCTGGCGACACCCGCGAGCGCCATCTTATCCGCCGTGATTTTCAACGCGCTGATCATTATTGCGTTGATCCCGCTGGCGTTAAAAGGCATCAAATATAAGCCTGTCGGTGCCGCCACGCTACTGCAAAACAATTTGCTGGTTTACGGCGTAGGCGGATTGATAGTCCCATTTATCGGCATTAAGGCGATTGACTTGGTTCTGGTCACGCTGGGCCTTGTTTAAAACAGTTAAAGTAGGGTGGGCAAGCTGTTTTTGCCCACCTTTTGTCTGATAACCGGTGGGCAAAAAAGCGTCGCCTAAAGCGCCTACTGTTGGTGCCCACCCTACTTTTAGAGATTGAAAATGATTAAACATCTACAACCAGCAGTTATTTTGTTTGTGATTTTCACCGTGTTGACAGGTGTGGTTTATCCCGCCATCGTGACGGGTTTGGCGCAACTGTTGTTTCCCCATCAGGCCAATGGCAGCCTGATGACGGATAGCAACGGCAAAATCATAGGCTCCAACTTGATAGGACAACCGTTTAGCGATCCCGGCCATTTTTGGGGTCGGCCTTCCGCCACCGGCCCATTCCCCTATAATGCCGGGGCTTCCAGCGGCTCAAACTTGGGGCCGACCAATCCGGCTCTGGCGGATGCCGTAAAAGCCCGTATTGAAGCGCTGAAAGCCGCCGATCCTAATCATAAGGCTCCGGTTCCGGTTGACTTGGTTATGGCATCGGGTAGCGGGCTAGACCCTCACATCAGCCCGGCGGCGGCGGAATATCAAATCAACCGTGTGGCGAAAGCCCGCCATATTGCACCGGAAAAACTCCGTGCCCTGGTTGAGGCCAACACCGAAGCCCGCCAATGGGGGATGTTCGGGGAACCCCGGGTCAACGTCCTGGCCTTAAACCTGGCATTGGATGCCAACCATTAAGCCGGAGTGGCCGTTATGGAATTGAGAGTTGGCTTGTTGTTACTGGCGGCCTTCTTACCGGCCGCCCATGCTGATGCCAATATGACCGGGCTTTATACCTTGCCCGCCAGCAAGGTTTACATCGAGCCTTGCCAGCGGGAGGCGCTACTCTTACATCCTGGCATCATTGAGAAACAACGGGTATTACATCGGCACGGGGATTTTTGGGTGCGTTATGAAATACTGGCCAGGGATGGCTCGGAATCAGTCGTGCAGTGCGATTTGGCAAACGGGAGGATCATCCGTGAGCAGAAGCTAATCGACGGCAGCTTCTGATAGGTTTTCTACAGGCTAGCCCGGATAGGTCGGGTAGGATAGCCTGCTTTGTGGTTTGGGATTACGCCAACGTTTAATCTTAAGCATTTTCTGATGGGTTTTAATAAAAGGACAATAACTATGCGCTTATTAGCGGAATGTCATACTGCACTTCTTTGGGGGAATAGCCTTAAGGCCGACCTCTTCAAATCCAAAAAGTTGGGTTATTTGGTCTTGCTTGCGGTCATGGTCACCCTGGCGGCCGGACTGATGCTTTTTTTGGTCGATCCGAATATCCAATCGCCTATGGACGGGATATGGTCTGCCTGGGTGACGATGACCCATGTGGGTTTTGGTGATGTGGTTCCAGTCTCCTTTTTGGGGCGTTTGTTGGCGGCGGGGCTGATCTTGTTTGGCCTTGTGTTTTTTTCGCTGTTTACCGCCCTAGTTTCGGTAGTCCTGATTGGCAGAAATATGGACGCTTTAGGCTTAGGCGTGCGCCGGATCGAACAAGAGACGGGGGATATCCAAACTGGAGAAGAGCGGATTCTCGCAGAGCTGGCCCGGTTGCATGAGCGGATGGCGTTGTTGGAGCAGCAGCTGTCATCGGGCGCAGATCAAAGCCAATTCAAATAAGCCGGCACTATTTGACCCCAATGGAGAGCAAGCATGGAAAACTTAGCCCGGATTTATCGGCTAAAGCAAGACCCGCCTTCGGCACTTTCCTTCATATAAATGGAAAGTAGCCATGAACGATGAACGCCCTGATCCAGACGAATTGCTCGCCCGTGTCGAGCGCGACCAAGCGCGTGCCTGCCGGGGACGGCTGAAGGTTTTTTTTGGTGCGGCGGCGGGTGTCGGCAAGACCTACGCCATGTTGCTGGCGGCCAAGGAGAAACGGACGGAACATATTGATATTGTCGTCGGCTTGGTGGAAACCCATGGGCGCAAGGACACCGCGTCCTTGTTGGAAGGCTTGGAAGTGTTGCCGCCCAAAATAATTGACTACCGGGGCACGGCCTTGCATGAGTTCGACCTGGATGCCGCGCTTAAGCGTAAGCCCTCCATCATCGTGGTCGATGAACTGGCGCATACCAATGCCCATGGTTGCCGGCACCCCAAACGCTGGCAAGACATTGAAGAACTGCTTGAAGCCGGCATTGACGTGTATACCGCCCTCAATGTCCAGCATCTGGAAAGCCTTAACGATGATATAGGCCAGATTTCCGGCATACGGGTTTGGGAAACCGTGCCGGACACGGTGTTTGAAGAGGCCGACGAAGTCGAATTGGTGGATTTGCCCCCTGACGAACTGCTTAGCAGATTGAAAGACGGCAAAGTGTATTTGCCGCAACAGGCCCAGGAGGCGGCCAAACATTTTTTCCGTAAGGGCAATTTGATCGCCCTGCGCGAACTGGCGTTGCGGCAAACCGCCAGCCGTGTCGACGCACAGATGTTGGATTACCGTGAAGACCATCGCATCCGCGAAGTTTGGCAAGTCAGCGAGCGTATCCTGGTTTGCATCGGCCCTAATGCCCTGGCGGAGCGGCTAGTCCGTGCCGGCAAACGCTTTGCGACCAGCTTGCGTGCCGAATGGATAGTGGTCTATGTCGAAACGCCTGAGTTGCAACGTTTAGCCGCGGAACAACGTGACGGGGTGTTGCGCATCCTACGCCTTGCCGAACAATTGGGCGCCGAAACCGTGACTTTGAGTGCGCCAGAGATGAGCTCGGCCATCATCAAGTTTTCCAATGAACGCAATGTGACCAAGATCGTCATGGGCAAGCCGACCCGTAGGGGGTTAAGGCGGGTGCTGCTAGGTTCGGTGGTGGATGTGCTGATTAGTGATGCGCACAACATCAACCTGTATCTGTTGGGTAGCCCACGGCCTGGGCAAGGCGATAACGGCAACAAGCCAGAGCACTCCCTGTACCGGAAAAGCCCCTTGCCAGGGCTTGGGAAACGCCCGGCCCAAACAAAAGGCACCAAAGGCTATATCTGGGCCGTGGTCGTCACGGTCGCCAGCACCGCCTTGGCCTATATGATGTTCGGGCGCTTTGAACTGGCCAACCTGGTCATGGTGTTTTTGCTGGGCGTGGTGTATATCGCCACCCGCTTTGGCCGTGGCCCGTCCATTTTTGCTTCCTTTCTGGGCGTGGCGATTTTTGATTTGTTGTTCGTCCCGCCTTATTTCAGCTTCACGGTGGGCGACAGCCAATATCTGGTGACCTTGTTAGCGATGTTGACCGTGGCGATGCTGATCAGCAGCCTGATGGCGAACGTGCGCTCCCAAGCCAAGGTGGCGGGGCATAGGGAACGGCGGGCGACGGTGCTGTATGCGATGAGCAAAGACCTGACCGCGAGCCAGAGCGAGGATGAAATCGTGCGCACGGCGGTGCATCATCTCTACGCCGAATTCGGCAGCCGCAACGTCATCCTTTTTCCTGATGGCAATGGGCGGGTTGTGTATCCGACCGGCCATGCCATACCTGAATCCCTACACGCCGCCGACCTGAGCGTCGCGCAGTGGGTGATGGACCATAACGAAATCGCCGGCCAAGGCACCCATACTTTGCCCGGTGCCGAAGCCATTTATTTTCCCTTGAGCAATAAAGAAACCATGTTGGGGGTTTTGGTGTTGCTCCCGGTCAATCTGCGCCGGGTGTTCCTGCCCGAACAACAGAAATTGTTGGAAACTTTTCTGGGGCAGATCGCCCAAGCCATCATCCGGGTGCGCCTGACCGAGCAAGCCCGTAAAACCCAAGTGGAAATGGAAGCCGAACGCCTGCGCAATTCCCTGCTCAGCTCGATTTCCCATGACTTGCGCACCCCCTTGGCGACCATCGTCGGTTCCGCCAGCACTTTGGTCGAGGATGACAACGCCCTCAAGGCGGAAGATAAGCTGGAACTGAACCGTGCCATTTACGACGAGGCGCAACGCATGTCCAGCCTGGTCAATAATATCCTGGACATGGCGCGGTTGGATGCCGGGGCCGTGGAGCCGAACAAGCAATGGTATCCGCTGGACGAGATTATCGGTGTCGTGTTGACACGCTTACAAAAACGGCTCATGGGCCGTCAGGTAAGCGTCACCTTGCCGCCCGGCATCCCGATGGTGTTTGTCGATGCGGTGATGATCGAACAAGTGCTGGTCAACCTGCTGGAAAATGCCTTGCGTTACACGCCGGAGGGCAGCCCTTTGGAAATCATGGCGGTCGCTTCCGATGGCGCGGTGGCAATATCGGTGGCTGACCAAGGCCACGGGCTCCCTCCAGGCTACGAAAATAAGGTATTTGAAAAATTTTATCGGGTGCGTAACGAGGCGGCGCAAAGCGGGGTTGGATTAGGGCTGGCTATCTGCAAGGCCATTGTTGAGGTGCATGGCGGCAGTATCCAGGCACAAAACCGGCCTACCGGAGGCGCGGTGTTTTCGTTCAGCCTACCGCAGGATTATTCGCCGCCCGTGATGGGACGGGAAGAGCCGGGTTACTTGGTTGAATAGCCATGACCAATACGGATCCCGTCGTTGTTGTGATAGAAGATGACCCTGCGATACGCCTCTTCTTGCGTACCGGCCTTAGCGCCCATCGCTTCAAGGTGTTTGAAGCGGAACGGGGACAGCAGGGCATTATCGAGGCGGGCGTGCGCAAACCGGACCTCATCATCCTTGATTTGGGCCTGCCGGATATGGACGGGGTTGAGGTCATCAAAAGCATCCGCGCATGGTCGGCGATGCCGATCATCATTTTATCCGCACGCAGCGCCGAGCAACATAAAATCGACGCGCTGGATGCGGGTGCCGACGATTACCTGACCAAGCCTTTTGGTTTGGGTGAATTGCTGGCGAGGATACGGGTCGCCCTACGCCATTCTGCTAGCGGCCCGGCACAGGATGAGGGGGGAATGTTTGTCACCGGGGCATTGAAAGTCGATTTGCTGAAGCGCCAAGTTTTTGTCGGCGATAATGAAGTCCATCTCACGCCCATCCAGTACCGCTTATTATCATTGCTGATTAAAAATGCCGGTAAAGTTTTGACCCATCAATATATCCTCAAGGAAGTCTGGGGGCCGTCTTATAAAGACAATTCGCATTATTTGCGGATTTACATGAGCCAGCTCAGGCAGAAACTAGAATCCGACCCGACCCAACCCCAGTATTTACTGACCGAATCAGGTGTGGGTTACCGGCTTAAAGCCTAACGCCGGCTGTTTTTTAAAACCTGGCCTCAATTCCGTCGTCCGAACTATTTTTACAAAATTTTTATGCATTTACCGTAAGGCTTTACACAAATTTTACGTGTAATTGAATAAGATAGCCTTGTCTTAACTACCAGGTGAAAAACATTTTATGACGACCCAAACCTATTTTGGTCTTGAAAATAATGAAAACGCATGGCTGCTCGTGCAACGTAGCGATGGGAAAACCGTATTTTTACGGCAGTTCAAAAATACGCTGGAAGGTATCAATGAGCTTGCGAAGTTTATAAAAAGCCGTTGTGGGAAACCGAAAATTTATGTTAAATCGACGGGGTATGCTGCGCTCGGACTTTTGAAAACGCTCTGCGGAATTCCCGATGTTGAAGTGATGTTTGTTTCACCGGCGGGTTTTCAACAATACCAAACCTGCTTGCCGAAAAATAAGGCCAGCCGTGCTGAAGCGGCTTTTTGTGAAGCAGAAGTCCTGGCCGATTATGCGGAACGTATGATTTAACCGGCAGCCAAGTAGGGTGGGCAATTTTTTCTGCCCACCTTTTCCAAGCATAAGAGCGGTGGGCAGAAAAGCGTTGCCTTGAGCGGGATGTGGTTTTGTAACCCCGTTCCCGCTAGGATCAGCGTCCGCCGCGTTGGCGAAACAACAATAACGAAACTAACCCGATGGCGGGCAGGCCCAGCAAAGCGGTATAAACAAAAAACGCCGGATAGCCATAGTGGTCAACGATGACCCCGGAAAACCCCGCCAGCAATTGCGCGGGCAGGATCATCAACGAGGTGAACAGGGCATATTGGGTGGCGGTGTAAGCGGTGCTGGTCATGCTGGACAGGTAGGCGATGAACACCGAACCCGCCAAGCCGCCGCTTAAATTGTCGGCACTGATGACAGCCGCCAACAACATCAGATCCGGCTGGTTGACCGCCAGCACGGCGAACAGGATGTTGGTTGAGGCGATCATGACCGAACCCAGCAGCAAGGGGCGCATGATGCCGTAGTTTGCCGTCAGCAAGCCGCCTAATGCCGCGCCTGCAATGGTCATAAAAAAACCGAAGATTTTGCTGACATCAGCGATTTCGGTTTTTTTGAACCCCAGATCCAAATAGAACGGGTTCGCCATCACACCCATTGTGATATCGCTCATTTTATAGAGTGCGATCAACAACAAAATCAACAGGCCGGTCTTACCGTTGCGCTGAAAAAACTCAATAAACGGGCTGAATACAGCCTCGGAGACAGTGCTTAGACCCCGTTGCCAAAGGTTTTGGCCTGGGGTTGGCGGCTTGAAAATGGGCGTGACTGGCGGATGCTCCGGCTCACTGATGGCCAACGTGGTGACAAAGCCAACCAACATCGTACAGGCCATGACGATATAAGCGACGGGCCAGCTAAAAAAATCGGCAAGGTAAAACGCCCCCGCCCCGGCAAGCAATAAGGCGATGCGGTAGCCCAACACATAGGTTGCCGCCATCGCCCCTTGGTAATCAGTGACTGCGGATTCGATGCGGTAAGCGTCAATGGCAATGTCTTGGCTGGCTGAACACAGGGCGACCCAAACAGCGAGCAAGGCGCACAGCTCCAGGTGTTGGTGGATGTCGGTGCGCGACATGGCGAACAAGCCGGCGGCGATACCCAATTGCGCCAACAGCATCCAACTACGGCGTTTGCCGAAGGTGCGGGTGAGCCAAGGGAGCGGCAGCCGGTCGACGACCGGAGCCAAGAAAACTTTAAAGGAATAAGTGACACCGACCCAGCTAAAAAAGCCGATAGTGGTGTTGGTGATTCCCTCGTCACGCAACCAGGCGGACAGCGTGGAAAACACCAGCAAATAAGGCAAACCTGCGGAAAACCCAAGAAAAGCCATGCGCACGACACAGGGCTGCGCATAAATTGAAAAGGCCTTATGCCAGTTTTTGATTGCCGTCATAAGGCCTTCCTCTGAAAAATGCACCGCACAAACAGCGCGGTGCGGGTTAAGCGATCAACCATTAATCAGATAATGGGTGAAAATGCTGGCTGCATAACCTGCGGCAATCGCAGGGGTCCATTTCAAATGGCTGAAGAAGGTGTATTTATGGTCGGACTGGCCCATCAGCGCCACACCCGCAGCAGAACCGACTGACAGCAACGAACCACCGACACCAGCGGTCAAAGTGACCAATAACCATTGGTACAAGTCCATATCCACGCCCATGTTCAATACCGCAAACATGACAGGGATGTTATCAACAATCGCCGAAATCAAACCGACCATGATGTTGGCGGTCGTTGGCCCCAAACCTTGGTACATGGCGCCTGACAACAATTCCAGATAACCAATGTAGCCCAAACCACCCACCGCAAACACGACACCAAAGAAGAACAACAGGGTGTCCCATTCGGCATTTTTGACTTTGTTGAAAATATCAAAACCATGTTCGCCTTCTGGGGCATGGTTCTTTTTCAAGTAAAAACCGTACAACATCAGGGCGGACAAACCAACCATCATGCCCATGAAAGGCGGCAAATGCAGGGCTTGTTTGAAACTGACCGCCGTGGCGATGGTGAACAGGAACATCACGCAGATTTGGATCGCACCGGGTTTCAGCACCACGATGGCTTCATTGGTTTCTTTGGGCTGCTCGTTGGGTACGGCAAAATACATCACCGCCGCAGGGACAGCGTAGTTGACAACGGATGGGATGAACAATTTGAAGAAATCAAAAAATTCTGCGTATTCCGCTTGCCAGACCATTAAAGTGGTGATGTCACCGAACGGACAAAATGCTCCGCCCGCGTTGGCGGCAATCACCAAGTTGACGAAACCGATGCTGACGAATTTTGGGTTATCCGAACCCACCGCCAATACCACAGCACCCACTAACAACGCGGCGGTCAAGTTGTCTGCAACGGAAGACAGGAAAAAGGTGATAACACCAGTAATCAGGAACAATTGACGGTAGCCAAATTGTTTTCTCACCAACCATGAACGCAAGGCTTCAAAAACATTACGCTCGGCCATGCTGTTGATGTAAGTCATGGCCACCAACAAAAACAGCATCAGCTCGGCATATTCTTTCAAGTCATGCTCAAACGCCGCATGCATTTCTTCAGCCGGAACACCTTTTTGCTGCGCCAATATCGCCGCGTGGGCCCAAATGATGCCAGCCGCCAAAATGACCGGTTTGGATTTACGCATATGCGTAAACTCTTCCGTCATCACAAAGCCGTAGGCAATAATAAAAATCAATACCGTATAAATACCGCGTTGGGTACCGGTCATGTCGAGGTTAGCAAACCCCTCCGTTTCCGCCCACGCCAACTGCGGCACTAGCATAGCCACTAGCATTACCATTAAAAAACGCAACACAATACCCCCTCTCTTTTAGTAGTTTAAATGGAACAAATACACAAAATTTAACAGTTAATGGTATCACCATCCAATAAATTTTGTCATTTTATGACGCAGAGTATATGATGACAGACCATGATTTTTCGCCTGAAAGGTACTTCAAACACGCACCATGTATCAATATAACGAAATAGACCAAACCCTTGTCAATGAACGGGTCGCCCAGTTTAGACGGCAAACCGAAAAGTTTTTAAAAGGCGAACTCACCGATGACCAGTTCCGCGCTTTACGCTTAAGAAACGGGCTTTATGTCCAAACCCACGCGCCGATGTTGCGCGTCGCCATCCCTTATGGCCTGCTCAGTTCCGCCCAAGTGCGCAAACTGGCGCATATCGCCCGCACTTACGACAAAAATTATTGCCACTTCACTACCCGCCAAAACGTCCAGTACAACTGGCCTAAATTGGAACAAGTGCCAGATATTTTAGCCGAACTCGCCACCGTCCAGATGCACGCCATCCAAACCAGCGGCAACTGTATGCGTAACACCACATCCGACCATCTGGCCGGTGTCTGTGTCGATGAACTTGAAGACCCACGGCCCTACTGCGAAATTATCCGCCAATGGACAACCTTGCACCCCGAATTCGATTATCTGCCGCGCAAATTTAAGATAGCCGTCAGCGGCGCGGCGCATGACCGTGCCGCCACCCAATTCCATGATATTGGCGTGCATCTGGTCAAAAATGATATGGGTGACATTGGCTTTAGGATACTCGTTGGTGGCGGTTTAGGGCGCACGCCTATTATTGGCTCGGTCATCCGTCCGTTTATTGAAAAAAAACATCTGCTCTCCTATCTCGAAGCCATCCTGCGCATTTACAACCTATTTGGCCGCCGGGACAACAAATACAAAGCGCGGATCAAAATCCTCGTCAAAGAAACTGGCTTGGAAAAATTCACCGAAATGGTTGAAGCGGAATGGCAACAGATCAAAGACGGCATGGAACTGAGCGATGAACGTATTGAAGCCATCAAAGGCCATTTCACCTTGCCGGATTATGCAGCCGATGCCGCTGACGACGCCAACTTCGGGCAACATTTACAAGACAACCCCGCTTTCGCGACATGGTATAAACAAAATACCGCCGCCCATAAAATGCCTGGCTACCGTGCCGTATTCCTGTCCTTAAAAGCCCCTGACGCGCCCCCCGGAGACACCACCGACACACAACTGGACACCGTCGCCGATTTGGCAGACCAATTCAGTTTTGGTGAAGTGCGGGTCACCCACCGCCAAAACCTGGTTTTCGCCGATGTCAAACAAGCCGGCTTGTTTGCTTTATGGCAGCAATTGGTGGCGCTCAACTTGGCGACACCCAATATCGGCACGGCCACCGATATGATTTGCTGCCCTGGCTTGGATTTCTGTTCCTTGGCCAATGCCAGCTCCATCGGCATCGCCAAAGAAATCAACGAAGCGCTGGATGATATGGACTATTTGCACGACATTGGCGATGTCAAAATCAATATGTCCGGTTGCATGAACGGCTGTGCGCACCAAAGCGTCGGCCACATTGGCATTTTGGGGGTCGATAAAAAAGGCACTGAATGGTACCAACTCACCTTGGGCGGTTCATCCGAAAATGAAGCCGCGATTGGCGAGCGTTTAGGGCCGGCGGTCGCCAAAAACGAAGTCACCCAAGCCGTGGCTACAATATTGGCTGTCTACGTCAAGCAACGCCTAGAAGATGAAAGCTTTCTGGACATGGTAAAACGGGTAGGAATCACCCCCTTCAAGGAACAAGTGTATGCAACTCATTAAAGACAAGAAAATTATTGACGACAATTGGCAATCGCTGGCGGATGACGCCGAACTGGCAGCCGGTGACATCAGCGTGTCCTTAAGCCGTTGGCAACAAGACAAACCAAGGTTACTAGCCCACAACGGCAAGCTCGGCATCCGCATCACCCCTGCCGATGCCGTCGCCGACTTTGCCGACGACCTGGACAAAATCGCTTTAGTGGAATTGGATTTCCCTGACTTTGCCGATGGGCGCTTGTTTTCCCACGCGTGGCTACTGCGCAGCCGTTACGGCTACCAAGGCGAAATACGCGCCACCGGCCACTACATGCCTGACCAAGTGTTTTACTTATCGCGTGTCGGGGTGAATGCTTTTAAACCCGCTAAAGATGAACAGTTGCCTGTTGAACTGGGTTATCTGAATGATTTTACGGTCAATTATCAAGTATCCGTCAATTAACCGGAAATCTTTCAACCGGTAAACTAAAAACCCGCAAGCCATCCCGCTTAGCGGGTTTTTTTGAACCTTTCCGATGCTTTGGCTAACGCACAACGCCAGTTAGCCATCAAAAATCCAAGGATTTGCTGTACCGGATTGCCCATTTTTCAAACGACATAAACCTTCAGGCAAAATCGGCAGCCTGAAGGCATGGCCCGCCTAAGGCGATGGCGTCCGTTATTGCTGGCATTGCGATTATTGGTGATCAACGTTGCATAATACCTAAGGGTTACGTATTATCGCAGGATAAAATACAGCGTTTTTAAGTGGGCCATAACTATTGGGACAACCCTGAATGGGGTTATCGCCAACAACCATTAGTAAAATGGATGCCGGCTGGCTTGAAATTTAGGTAATCATGAAGAGACAAGAAACTTTGGCATTCCAGTGTGGGCTGGTATCTCCAGCCTAATTAAATCTGAATCAATACCGTCTAAAATTGGCCATGATGCAAGCGATCCCCCCAAATTTGCTTACATTACGACCGATTTATGCAGCGGCCAGAATAATGATTTTTCCAATAACCATGAAACTAACCGCAACCCTGGAAATGACCGGCAGATTTTACGGGCCAATACCATAAATCCTGCCTTTTGCATGCGCATCGCCAGCTTCGGTAACCGACCTGCCCCTAATTTTTAATCTAACGCCATTAACATAATGTGTCATTACTTTCACCACTGTCACCATAACCTTTTTGCCTCCTTAATTTTTACTTTCCTGCTTTTCGGTTGTTCCCAGCCTACGGTGCAAAAAATTGGTGGTGAGGCGCAGGGCACAACCTACCATGTCAGTTTTTGGTCCCCACAAGCGACAGATGCACAAGCGATCAAACAATCAGTCGATGATGAATTTAACCGAATCGACCAATTGTTGTCGAATTACCGCCCCGATTCTGCAATTGAACAGCTTAATTCGACTGTTAGCAGTGAACCACAGGTAGTTAATGAAGAAATCATTGCTTTGATTGAGCAAGCCCGGGCCGTCAGCATCGCCAGTTCCGGGTGTTATGACTTGACAATCAAGCCTTTATTTGATTTATGGGGCTTTAAGGCCAATAAATTTTCATTGCCGAATCCGGACACTTTACAAGCAACGTTAAAAGAAGTGGGGTTTGACAAAATCGAAGTGCTTGACAATAACCATTTGCGCAAGCGCAACCCGGAGCTGAAAATTGATTTGTCGTCCATTGCGCAAGGTTACAGTGTGGCACGTATCTCCGCTTTGCTGGAGCGGTTAGGGATTGACAATTACTTGGTCGAAATTGGCGGCGAATTGCAGACGCGTGGACATAAACCTGACGGTGAGGCTTGGCGTATCGCCTTGGAAAAACCCTTGCCCGATGAACGCACCATGCAGAAAATCATCACGATCCAACAAAACGAGCCGATTGCAATCATGACATCCGGGACTTACCGCCACTATTTCGATGTTAACGGGAAACGCTATAGCCATATCTTGGACGCCAGAACCGGTGCCCCGATAGAACACAATACCGTCTCAGTGACGGTGCTGCATCCCGACCCCACGCAAGCTGACGCATGGTCGACGGCCCTGCTATGCTTGGGCCGGGTGGCAGGCATCAAGGCCGCCAATGAGGCGGGCATAGCGGCATTGTTTATCGAACATCAAGACAAAGCCTTCAATGAATATAGCAGCGCCAATTTGGAAGCCTTACACACAGTGGTGATCAAATAACCAATTCTAGTTACCGGCCACTACAAACCTATACCCACTCATATTGGCATCACTTTTGTCATTAAAAAGCCATGTCTAAATTGTTACGATATAACCATTTAATTTTTAGCCATATCACTTATGTCGAGACTAAATATTCTTGTTGTTGAAGATGAAGATGCCATCCGGGGCATGTTGCTGATGGTGCTTGAACAGGCCGGATTTAAATCTATCGCAGCCGTTGATGCGGAAGACGCACAAAAGGTTTTAGATGACCTTTCACCTGATTTAATCCTCTTGGACTGGATGTTGCCTGGTATTAGCGGAGTGGAATGGGCTAGGCGCTTAAAAAAGGAACCTGTCTACCGGGATCTGCCTATTATTTTGCTAACCGCCCGTGGTGAAGAGGAAGATAAGGTCAGGGGGCTAGAAATAGGCGCGGACGATTACATTACCAAACCATTTTCTCCCAAAGAATTAGTCGCCCGGATCCGTGCGGTATTACGGCGTAGCGGCAAAATACAAGGGCTAGCCCAAATCGCCCTTGGCGATTTAGTTCTTGATACCGAGCAGCATAGGCTAAGTATTGGCGACAAACAATTGGAAGTGAGCCCCACTGAATTCCGTTTGATGCAATTTTTTATGACCCACCCGGATAAAGTGTATAGCCGGACCCAATTGCTCGACCAAGTGTGGGGACGTAGCGTTTATATTGAAGAGCGGACGATAGATGTGCATATCCGCCGCTTAAGGAAAATTCTAGGGGAACATGGGCGTGAAGACCTCGTACAAACGGTACGCGGCTTCGGATATCGGTTTTCACTAATGGAGTAAGCTTTGTGGGTGTTTGGCATAAAGAATTCATTTCCGCCTCACTGCTGCTGATAGCGGCCTTCATAATCGGTACAATAACAGGCCTGATTTTCCCTGCCCTATTTATGGCAACCCTATTTTTGTTGGCCTGCCAATTCCTACAAATCCGTCGCTTTGAACTTTGGATAAGCGCTGGTGGCAAAGGGCTGTACCCTAAAACAACAGGGATTTGGGAAGAAATTTATTACCATATTTATCGTATCAAAAAGAGCGACAAACGGCGTAAGAAGAAATTACGGAAAATGATCGAGCAGTTCCGTCAATCGACCGAAGCCTTACCTGACGCGGCGGTGGTCTTGCGGGGCAATGACGAGATCGAATGGGCAAACAAGGCGGCACGGCAAGTTTTAGGCCTGCAACAAGCTGATAAAGGCCAGCGTATCGTAAATCTAGTCCGCTTCCCTGACTTTATCCGTTATCTCAAATCAGGCAATTATAGCGAACCTGTGATCCTGCCATCCCCTCTAAATAACCGTGTCACCCTTGAAGTTCGGGTCATTTCCTATGGTTCAGGATTACGCTTACTGTTAGCGCAAGATGTCACCCAGTTGAAAAAAATGCAAACTATGCGCAAGGATTTTGTGGCTAATGTTTCGCATGAATTGAGGACACCACTAACCGTACTTAAAGGTTATCTGGAAACATTGCAAGATATGGACGACGATACTTCACCGTTACTTACCAATTCTTTTAAAGAAATGCTGGGGCAAACTGAGCGCATGCAGCATCTCGTTGATGATTTGCTATTATTGACACGCCTTGAAACCCAACAGAAAAAAACGCAATGTATTGATGTACCTGCTTTATTAAGCCAGATTTGTAAAGAAGGTGATACGATGGAAAACGCTTCGAGACGTATTGAGCTAACCTTGGAAACGGCGGCATTTCTCTACGGTGAAGAACAGGACTTGCGTAGCGCATTTACTAACCTGTTAGGCAATGCGCTAAAATATTCGCCTGATGATTCCGTCGTAAAAGTACGTTGGTATCAGGGGAAAGATGAAACCATTTTAGAGGTGGAGGATTTTGGCGAAGGCATATCGGCCTCAGATATTCCCCGAGTTACAGAACGGTTTTATCGGGTTGAAAACAAACGCCGGAATAAAGTCCCAGGAACAGGTTTAGGCTTAGCTATTGTTAAACATGTGCTGATGCGGCATGAGGCCACGTTGAAGATAACCAGTGAACTTGGCAAAGGCAGTTGCTTTAGTTGCCATTTCCCTAACAAACGGACTTGCCGCACTTAAACGAGTGCTTGGTTACAAAAATAACCATCACTATTTTCAGACATCACATTGATTAGATTGCTTTTATGTATGACAAGGATTTATGCAATTAGACGCTAGCATAAAAGTCCGGGGCTATACAGATAAGGCATCCATTAAATCGATCATAAATTCCGTCTCTTCTTCCCCTACCTTGACCCAGCCAGAAAATCCAAGGCTTTTTAATACCTCCCTCCCTTTGTCAGTCATATCCATTCCGACCAATAAATCCTGTATTTCCTGCTTTCTAGGAGATAGCTTGGGGCCAATCATCAAACAGTGGTGGATCACGCTAATCTCACTTCTAACAAGAACCTTTAGCCTACTTTTTACCATATTGGATAAATTGTCATAAGCTTCGGCAAGAAAAATACCCACATCAGAATTACCTTGAAGCAACTGTTTTGCAACCAAAATATAGGAATCACAGCCTATTTTTACCGAATTCTGCGCATTCAAGTCCGCAGGTTCCAACATAATCATACCCATCAGCAGAACATCCGGGTCATCAGTAGAGGCGATCTTTGTCCCTGGGCCAAAGTCTGCAACATCAAGTATCTGGCTATCGGCATTGACAACGATAATTGCCTCATCAGAAACACCAAACGGCTTAACTAATGGGGAAAAACCTTTGTTACGGACTAACATGGCCGCATCAAAAGGATTGGCATAAATCAAATCCACCGCGTCATTTTCAATTGCAACCCTTTGCGTTTGAAAATTATTGTACATTTCCAAGTGAATGCCTTGGCCAGTCTGTTTTTGTAGCCAAGTATTGAATATATACCACCCAGAAATATGATCGGGGGAAAAATCCGGGCTGACTGTAAATTGAAAAGTCATATTTATTGGTTATTTCAAGGAAGCATAAAGCTTTGTACATTCTTCGACTTTGGTGCGTGATGGCTTACGCCGCACCGAGGTATAACTGACAATTTTACCTTGTCTGATATTAGGGATAACGGTCGCTTTAACCCAATAATAGGCTCCGTCCTTGCGTAAATTTTTAACAATTCCTTGCCAATGCTCGCCTCTATTAACAGTATCCCACAAATCTTTAAAAGCTACGGATGGCATGTCGGGATGCCTCAAAATCGAATGTGGTGAACCAATCAATTCATCCTCGCTATAACCGGACATCTCCACAAAAGCCTTATTGACGTGCGTGATAAAGCCATTTTTGTCAGTTGTTGACACAATAAGTTTGCCATCAGGATAAGGGATTTCTATCTCGGTGTAGAAAACCAATCTACGTAATCCGCCATAGAGGTCAAGTACAGCTTCCTTATAGTCACCGACAATATCTTCCGGTTTAAAATCTAACATTTTCAAAAATCTTACAGGAAGTCAGCAATACTGGCGGCCGCACGTTTGACATCAAGAAATATCAAACCTAATTTAGCATTAGGTTTCGCCAAAACGGTCAATACAGATTCTGAGCCTGCATAGGTCATTAATACATAACCATTGGCACCTTTTATCAAAACTTGTTCCAATGTCCCTCTGGCCAATTCTTGGGCAGTTCTGTCCCCCAAAGAAAGCATAGCGGCACTCATAGCCCCTACCCTATCCTCATCCATTGAAGCTGGTAAAACAGAGGCTATCATCAAACCATCGGTGGATATGATTCCCGATGCTTCAATATCAGCCGATGTACCGTTAAGTTCTGTCAATACAGAAGTCAACATATTTGCACGCATATTCAATTTCCTCTTTTTCTTTTCAAAAATGTAATGTTAACGTTCAAATTAACTCTCCTTTGTTGCATAACGTATGCTTAATGCCCAAACCAAAGAAACAAATTCGGCTTGATTAAAATGAGGTATCCCATAAATAGCAATGACAAATCGGTTATTAGAGATAAACAGTGGCCAAAAACCCACCTCACTGTTTCCAAAAACATCAACTATAGACCACGCCTGGCTCATTAAGCCCATATTATTGACCAATAACCCGGCGCGCCTATCATGGACAGTCGCAATTTCTGCGCTTAATGCCGATAATTCTTCAGCCACCTCATGGGGGAACCCATGGGTTGCGAGATAAAAGCCTTGTCTTTCTGCAAGCAAAATCTTACCGTTTTCAGAAATTTTACTTAATAATCCGGGCAAAATATCTTCCAATGCTCCAGATGGATATTCCAATGGTTCATTTAACCCTTGGACCCAACGTAGTTTTTGACAATGGTGCAAAAGCTCCAAGCATTTTTCTTCATCATTTTGATTCATCAAATGCTGCAAATTTTCAATACTAAGGGCATGAGTTTTAGGCTGTAAAAGCAATTTCCTTAAAAACTGCCGAGGCTTATCAGTTTCCAACGATGAGACAGCATAATACGCACCAGCTGGGGTGGGATATAAATAGAGCCCCTCGGTTAAAGAATAGTCACTAATCATAACTATCCCTCTAACCCAGGATCTAATGTATATAATAAAGCTTGAATTAACAAAGAGACATCACTTTTTACCCTAGCATCCACAGCAAAAACAGGGGGTTTTAATCCTAAAGCGTTTAGTTGGATATGGTAATCATCGATAGTTGGTTTCGCGCTTAAATCCATTTGAGTAACACCGATTGCCACAGTTGTTTCTGAAATAAACTTGTCAAAGGTGTCGAGGAAGAATTTCATGTCGAGAAAGGGGTCAGCCCGGGTATTGTCTAATAACAGGACTAAACCAATGCCGCCTGTAACAAGTATATCCCACATAAAATCAAAACGCTCTTGCCCAGGCGTACCGTAAAGGTGGAGCTTCTCGCCACCCGGCAAATTCATAATACCATAATCCATGGCAACAGTTGTCGATGCTTTCCGTGTTTTAGCCATATCGCTCGCCGATGCATCAGTTTTTATCGGTGGCACATCACTGATTGAATTAATAGCTGTAGTTTTGCCGGCACCTACTGGCCCGGTAAAAATAATTTTATACTGACTCATATTGATATATAGATTCCGCTATGCTTTCTTGCCAAGCAGTGTACTGAGAATCCGACTCAGCAAACCTTGGTTTTTGTTAGGTTTGATTTCAGGTGACTGTACTAATTCGTCAACTTCTCTTCTCACTTGGCCTGCTATACCTAAAGAACAAGCCGCACTAATGAACACAAACACATACTGTGGCTTAATGTTAAGAACTTCTGCAATATTTGGTAAAGTTCTAGGCCCTTGAATCAATAAGGCCGCAATACGTAACGCATGGGGCGTAACCAATAAACGGGTAAAATTTGGCCAACTTTTCAGATAAACGGGTTTTTTAATATCAATGGTAGCTGGATAGCGGCCCTTTGATGCCCAACAAGCCACTTTCCACAGGAAAGCATCCATACTATGAAACCTTTCCAACGACATGTCCTCCTTTGCTGAAATTTCTTGGCTTAGCGGAGTGACTGACATCTTTGAACCTAATGTATTTTTAATGGCCAATCCAGAAAACGCCCTTACTTGGCTCTCATCGACATCAAGCCACACCTCATTATTTCCAGGAAAAATAACCAAAGGATTCCAGCCTGAATTTAGCTGCCTGTTTTGACCCTTTTCTCGGCTGACTTTAAAAGCTGATTCAACGTAGCCTTGAAAATAATCATTAGGGTTATAGTGGGCTTTGGCAAATTGCTTAGGGTCGTTTACATCAATACCCGTAACATTACCAATAAAAGCGCCAAAACCTTTTTCGTTTAGCTGCATCGCAGCTTGGTGTTTGGAGGTTTTTCTCTGTTCGTCAGAATCTATGACATATTTTTTAAGGACAGGCTGCTCATCTTCAACAAGCTCCTCAGCGTTATTTGCTGGAGCTTGATATGGATCATTGCCTTCAAGCAAGCCAACTGAACCCATTGCCGGTGACTTTGTACCTTGTTCAAGCAAGGCTCGCCCTTTAGCAAGGGCAGAAAGCATATCATCGGTTTTTACAGGTTTTTTGACACAGAGAACATTTTCAAATGGATGCTCATCATTAAGGGATAAAATAATTACGGGTCTAGCTGATCCTTTTTCGGCATTCTCACGCAATAACTTCTGTCCATCAACCGAATCCGCATCAATAATATCAAGCTCTGCGTTATTGTTACCGACTACAAATGCGACGCCTTTACAAGGCCCCTGCAAATACATTGCCATCATTTTATAACTGCGTTCATTCATCCCATGTAACGCAACTTTTAATGGATTTTTGTTTTTATCCATTGCTATTTCGACCTTTAAATAAATGATTCAATTGATTCCATTCATCAATTATTTCGGAACCCGATTGTTTTAATTCATCAAACATTTTATAAAATCCATCTGGGTCACGAGTAGATTGATAGAGTGCTAACAGCTCATGATGCAATTCAAATCTTGTAGGTTGTTTTAATATTGCTTTCTCAAGCACACGCTTGGCTTCTTCCAATTGGCTATATTCGATGTGGTCCCGGGCTATTTCTAAAGGATCATAATCAAGCACGTCCGGTTTATCCATATAGTTGATCATAATATTTTTGCTTAAAATCCCTTTAGTAAAAATCGAATACTGATTACCGGCAATTAAATTCGCATTGGCATGTTCGTCTTTTAAAAAATCTTTGATAGCCTTAAATTGTTCAGCATTCAAACGGGATTTTGCACCCACCAAGACCCGCCAGCTGATAGCCTGCCCCCTTCTGTTTAATATTACCAAAAAATCAACAATAGCAGCAAAAAGCTGTTCATTTAAATCTTTATGGAAACAAAAATATATCCGTTGCAAATGGGAAATCAACATTTTAGGTTTTCTGGCAATACGGAAAACCAATTTTTCCAAAAAATCAGCATAATTTAACAACTCTGGCGACCAGAGCATATTCGCTTCTTCCAAACAGAAAAAATTAACCCCTTGCAAGGGCTTATTTTTATTCTCGTCCTTACAAAAAATGAAGTCAGTATTAACGGTCATATTTAATTGCATCATCGAATATGGTTAGAGAATAGTTCTAAATTATCATTTTACAAGCTTGTTGACCAATAAAATCGCTTGTTAAATTGGCGCATTTAAGCCATTAGCAAAATAATCAAAGGCCATCCGGCAATTAATTATAAAATATGCGCTCTTAACAAGCTTTTGATAACGGAACAATTTATGAATGAAAACACCATAAACCTTATAGAACAATACTATGCCGCATTTAACAACAACGACATGGAAACTTTTCTAAATTTGCTCACCGACGACGTAATCCATGACATCAATCAAGGGAAGCGCGAAATTGGCAAGGAAGCGTTCGCCCAATTTATGGCTTGCATGAACCACAACTACAAAGAGCAATTGGTCGATATGGTCATCATGTCCACAACTGACGGCAGCCGCGCAGCCGCTGAATTTATTGTGCTTGGCGAATACCTGCAAACAGACGAAGGATTGCCTATAGCACAAGGGCAAAAATACCGCTTACCAGCTGGTGCCTTTTTTGAAATCCGCGATAACAAAGTCGCCAGGATAACCAATTATTATAACCTGCAAGACTGGATCGCCCAGGTTAATGCTTAATTAAGAGCAGCTGCCGTCAAAATGACTGACGGTAGCGCCATAAGCTCATCGCCCAACAATTTCGCTTTCGCCCCTACTAACCGCAAAAGGCAAAGCCAGGACAACCAAACAAAGCAGCCATTGCACTAACTGGATATTGCCCATAGTAAAACTAAGCGAAGTGGCTAGCCTTTTGCCAAATTCGGGATAAGCAAGAATAAGGTCGCGGCTTTGAAAAAAAGCAAGCGCCTCGCCAATGACCAACATAAACCCCGTGCCAATTAACGCGCAGGCCAACCATTTATGGCGTCCAGGATACTTCTTGAAATTCGTAGGCAGCCATTCAAAGGCCATGGCTTCGCTTAGGCTTTTATGTGCTAAAAAATAGCGTACCAGTATCAAGCCCAAAATCCCAATAACTGGGACACTTGCAGTCAGTATGGGGAAGCTAATATAACGGCCATTAACAGCCAGGCTAAAGGTTTTGAATATCGCAAACCCATAAAACAATAAATATAGCTGATATAAGTATCCTGCATATTTCTGGTTAATCTCCAGTTTTGCCGAGCAAGCATAGCCATTTTGGACAATCAAGCCGGCCAGAATGGCATTTAGCCCGACGACCAATAAAGTGAACATGCGCTGCCAAAGTGTATAGCTGGTGTACCACAGAAGTTCGGCTTGATTAACCCATAGCAAGGCAAGTATTTGCAAAAATACCAATAAACCCGCCATTGGCAAGAAAGGCAAGGCCTGCAAAGGTTTCCGGAACACCGCAACCACAAAAACAAAAATAGCTGCGGCAATCGCCCAGGCTTTGTACCACAGGGGATTTTCGTACACCTTACCCGTTAACGGAAACACTTCTTGCCTATCGACTGAAAATAGCCCCCAATTGGCACCAACCACCCCTTCCAGTTCGCTTTTCCACGATTGATTAATCGCCTCAACGATGTTGTAATCAAATCCGTTCGCATTGGCCACGGCAATTAATCCACGAATAAATTTCGCTTCATTAACCACGCTAGGCACAGCCAGTCCACGTTGACGGCCTTCGCTAGGCCAACCTGACTCGCCGATCAGAATAGGCTTATTAGGCGCGATTGCTTGGGCTTCTTGTTGGACGTGCTTATAAATGCGTTCTATATGCGCCGGAGCCGCATCGACAGGAATGGGTTCATCTTCCCAATAAGGCAAGATATGGATGGTTATGAAATCCACCTCATTAATGAGTTCCGGGTATTTCATATACATTGACCATACATCGGCGTACGAAACGGGCTGTTTGACCGCTTGCTTGACCGCCCTAATATATTGGATCAGTTCTTCCGGTTCCAGATCTCCCCGCAGCAACACTTCGTTACCAACGATCACCCGCTTGACGACATCCGGATTAGCATTAGCGGAACGGATCAGCTCATCGATTTCCAGTTTATTGCCTTTTTTTATACCGCCCAACCACGCGCCTTGTATCATGGTTAAGCCATATTTACGCGCCAATTGGGGAATTTCGGGCATTGTGCCTTCGCCACTGGCATAAGTGCGTATGGAGTGCGTTTTTTCACTCATAAGGCGCAAATCTGTATCAAGTTGCGCAACCGTAGGAAAAATTTCATCCATAGGCCCTTGCCCTTCCCAAAAAGGCGCAAAAGAAAGGCTATTCAGCTTACCTTGAGGCACATCTGGCCCAACATCTTGAGGCTGGTTAATTGACCAGCCCAATAAAATGGTCAGCAGGGCGATAAATATAACTGTCGGGGCTATTTTCATATAAAACGATAAAACGATAAAACGAGGTCGAAAGGGCGATGCGGAATATATTTCATGGCCTTGTAAACCAAAAAAACCGTCGCGTCCCCCTCTAAAGAAATACGCGACGGTTTAATCAATTTACCGTGTGAGGCAGCTAGCCTGATGGTTCAGCCCATTTAGACCCAATCCTAAATGACTAAAGGAAAAATGTCTTTCCAATAAATAGCCTATTACCATCATAGCCGTGCCAAATCCGATTAATTTTTGCTTTTGTCAACGATTTGGTTGGCTTTAATCCACGGCATCATGCTACGCAATTGTGCACCAACCACTTCAATCGGATGCTCGGCATTCAGACGGCGTTTGGCGGTCATTTCCGGATAATTGGTTGCGCCTTCCATGATGAATTGTTTGGCGTATTCACCATTTCTGATGTTTTTCAGCGCTTCACGCATCGCCCAACGGCTTTCTTCATTGATGACTTTAGGGCCGGTCACATATTCGCCGTATTCGGCGTTGTTGGAGATCGAGTAATTCATGTTGGCAATGCCACCTTCATACATCAGATCGACAATCAATTTCAGTTCATGCAAGCACTCGAAATACGCCATTTCTGGGGCGTAACCGGCTTCCACCAAGGTTTCGAAACCGGCTTTAATCAATTCAACCGCACCGCCACACAGTACCGCTTGTTCACCGAACAAATCCGTTTCTGCCTCATCACGGAAAGTCGTTTCAATAATGCCCGAACGTCCACCGCCAATGGCTGAAGCGTAAGACAAACAAATGGCTTTGGCAGTACCGGAAGCATCTTGTTGCACCGCAATCAAATCGGGCACGCCGCCGCCACGGACAAATTCTGAGCGTACAGTGTGCCCAGGGGCTTTAGGTGCGATCATGATGACATCCAAATCGGCGCGTGGCACGACTTGGTTGTAGAGGATTGAAAAACCATGTGCAAAAGCCAAGGCCGCACCTTGTTTAATGTTAGGCAGAATTTCGTTTTTGTATAATTGCGCTTGGAATTCATCAGGTGTCAAGATCATGACAATATCAGCAGCAGCCACTGCTTCCGCAACATCCATGACCACCAAACCACACGCTTGCGCTTTAGCCACGGAGGGTGAACCCGCACGCAAACCTACAATCACTTCAACACCTGATTCTTTCAGGTTGAGTGCGTGGGCATGCCCTTGTGAACCGTAACCGATGATGGCCACTTTTTTGGCTTTGATGATAGATAAGTCGGCATCTTTGTCGTAATAAACTTGCATGTTTTTTCCTGTCTTTATGGTTTTCAGTTTATAAAAAATTTATTCTAGTTAAAGGCTCAAACCTTTCTCGCCCCTGGAAATACCCGTTGGGCCCGAACGGACAACTTCAAGGATGGTTTCTTGGGCTATTGCCGCAACAAAAGCATCCAACTTTTCAGAAGGCCCGGTCACTTCAATCACATAAGTGCTTGCCGTCACATCAAGGACCTTACCCCGGAAAATTTCCGCAAGGCTGCGTATCTCATTACGGGTATGGTCAGTGGTTTTGACCTTGACCATCATCAGCTCGCGCTCGATATGGGTATTTTCTGCAAAATCAATTAGTTTGACGACATCAATTAGCTTGTTAAGCTGCTTGATGATTTGTTCAACCACCTGTTCGCTCCCGCTCGTGACCAAAGTCATCCTCGATAAACTAGGGTCTTCGGTGATCGCCACATTCAAGGACTCAATATTGTAACCGCGGGCCGAAAAGAGGCCGGCAACCCGTGATAATGCACCGGATTCGTTTTCAATCAAAATCGAAATAATATGCCTCATTATGCTAACTCCCTGTCAGTTGAAGTCCCTGTAGCAACCCTTAATTTCATGTCATGATGGCCTTTGCCCGCTTCAATCATCGGATAAACGTTTTCAGTCCGGTCGGTGATAATGTCCAGGAACACGGTACGGTCTTTCAAGGCAAAGGCTTCTTCCAATGCGGCACGTACATCTTCCGGCCTCTCAACGCGCATCCCGACATGCCCGTACGCTTCCGCCAGCTTGACAAATTCCGGGATGGTGTCCATATAGGAATGGGAATAACGGCTTTCATAAGAAAACTCTTGCCATTGCCTGACCATACCCATGTAACGGTTGTTTAAATTAATGATTTTAATGGGGGTTTTATATTGCAGGGCGGTGGACAATTCCTGTATGCACATTTGTATGCTGGCCTCGCCTGTGACACAGGCCACATCCGCATCAGGGAACGCCAACTTGACACCGATGGCGGCGGGCAAACCAAAGCCCATCGTCCCCAAACCACCTGAGTTGATCCAGCGGCGCGGCTTGTCAAATTTGTAATATTGCGCCGCCCACATTTGATGTTGGCCCACATCTGAAGTCACATAAGCATCGCCTTTAGTGACGGCATATAACTGTTCAATAACAAATTGCGGTTTGATCAACGGGCTTTCACGGTCAAACTCCAAACACTCAACCGCCCGCCATTGGCCAATCTGCTGCCACCATGCTTCTAAGGCCTTTTTCTGGGGCTTGGCCTTATGGTCTTTGATCAGCGTGATCATTTGCTCAAGGACATTTTTGACTTCGCCGACAATGGCCACATCCACCTTGACTGTCTTAGAGATTGACGCAGGGTCAATATCTATATGGATGATTTTGGCATACGGGCAGAACATGTCCAACTTGCCGGTGACGCGGTCATCAAAACGCGCGCCAACGGCAATGATCAAATCACTCTCGTGCATCGCCATGTTGGCTTCATACGTGCCATGCATCCCTAACATGCCGATAAATTGCTTGTCAGTCGCCGGATACGCACCCAAGCCCATCAAGGTGTTGGTTATTGGATAGCCGAGCAATTGGCTGAATTCGGTCAATTCTTTGCTGGCCTCACCTAACACCACGCCACCGCCCGAATAAATCACGGGCTTGTGGGCGGCCATCAACAAATCCACCGCTTTTTTGACCTGTTCCTTATCGCCATTGACCGCCGGATTATAAGAACGGATGGTGACTTTTTTAGGGTATTTATAAGGTACTTTGATATTAGGGTCAGTAATGTCTTTAGGGATATCCACAACTACCGGGCCTGGGCGGCCTGTAGTGGCGACATAAAATGCTTTTTTAACCGTTTCCGCCAACTTGGTGACATCCTTGACCAAAAAATTATGTTTTACGCACGGGCGGGTAATCCCCACCATATCCACTTCCTGGAACGCATCACTGCCAATCACAGGTGATGGCACTTGTCCGGAAATGATGACCATAGGAATGGAATCCATGTATGCCGTGGCTATCCCGGTCACCGCATTGGTTGCCCCTGGCCCTGACGTGACCAAAACCACACCCGGTTTACCGGTGGCACGCGCATAACCATCGGCCGCATGGGTCGCGCCTTGTTCATGACGGACAAGGATATGTTTGACGGCATCTTGTTGGAAAATGGCATCATATAGATGCAACACCGCCCCACCCGGATAACCAAAAATATATTCAACGCCTTCGTCTTTAAGGCTTTGAACCAGAATTTGTGCACCACTTAGCTCCACGCTCACCTCAATAAACATGTTTTGTCGATTTCAATCGAGTTATATTTATTTTAAAAATCAATCCAACGACGTGGATTTCTTTCAAAAAAACAGTTTAATCATCTATTATTTAATGCTGTCATTTTCCTACAACATAATCTTAGGTATTCTACTAGGTTCTTAGTAAAATTGTAATTATCATCTAATGCAGTGTGAACATCCCCAAAATTCACCAAAAACTAGAGATTTCAAAGTAACTTAAGAGGTTCCCGTAGCTACCATGACCCATAAATTCACTTTACAAGCACTTGTTGTCATTTTATTGACTGCTTGTTCCAGCGCCCCCGTCCAACAGGCTAGCCAAACACCGCAAACTATCAAAATCAAGCCTATCCCTGAACCACGCGCGCAAGCCATTGAAGATTACAATAATTTCAATACCCCTAGGGGAAATTTCGATGGCTATTCAGCCCCATCTTTAACAGGCACTTACGCCAGTTATTATTCCGTACAAAACTTTATCCGGCACATGGTCAGTAAACATGGCTTTTCGGAAAACTATCTAAATGGCTTGTTTTCCCAAGCCCGCCGTCTCGACTCGGTGATACGCCTTGAAACCCCTCCCCCTTCCACCGGGCCGACAAAACCACATTTAGGGAGTTGGACCCGTTACCGCAACAAATTCCTGACCGAAGCGCATATCAGCAACGGGGTGGAATTTTGGCGTGACCATGCGGATGCTGTTGATAGGGCTAGCGCAAAATTTGGTGTCGACCCTGAATATATTGTCGCCATCATCGGCGTGGAGACTTATTTTGGCAAAAATATTGGTAAAACCTGTATTTTTGATGCTTTGACAACCTTAGCTTTTGATACCCATAGGCGGGAGAAATTTTTTACCACAGAACTGGAAAATTTCTTGCTGATGACCCGTGAAGAAGGTTATGAACCCCGCCAACCCGTCGGCTCATGGGCAGGTGCAATGGGTTTGGGACAGTTTATGCCCAGCAGTTTCCGGAAACTGGCGGTTGACTTTGATAACAATGGCCGCCGTGATATTTGGCATCCCGAAGACGCCATTGGCAGTGTCGCGCATTATTTTTCCCGCAGTGGCTGGAAATATAACCAAACGGTGACCAATCAGACCAGCCCGTCTAACGACCCTGCGGTAATCGAACTCAGCACTTATGAAGGCAGCCAATATTGGCGGGTTTACGGTAATTTCAAAGTCATTAAACGCTATAACAACAGCAACAAATACGCCATGGCCGTGCATCAATTGGCACAGGCCATCAAGCAACGTTACTTTTGATGCCCTACCTCGAAACCAAATCCTCTGGGGCCAAACCCAGGGAAAGTATTTTATCGAGCGCGTACTTATTCAAAGCATCAATAATTTCATGGTTTGCATTGGTATCATTCTTTAATTCCTGCAATTGCTGGAAATAGCCTTTCAGCGTTAGTCCATTGCCTTCATCTCCCAGCAAACGGCTGAGACAAAAAACTTTCCATTTTTGCGACTCTTCCAGGCTTAATGTTTCTGGATAATTTCGCGCCCGATACCGGAACAACATCTCAGGCAAACGCGTATCGTTAAACTTAAATGAGGTGGTTGCCAAAATTTCCGGTGACAAGCGTGTAATTTTAGCCATTTGCCGTTTATCTGCATCGGAAAAGAACCCGCCGCTATAAATTGCCAAATCAGGGTCTGGCATTTCCCCAGCATAACTTTTATCAGCAAACACCTCCGCTAATGTTACAGGCAATTCCGGCACCGCTTTAATCGCGGCAATATTTGCATAACATACGTCCAAATCAAGCTGCAGGCGTTCGGCATCCTCTGGCCTTATCACCGAAATGGGGGCCAATACCGGACATTTGTTGATATGCACTGTTTTTAACGGTATCCGGCTAATCCCTTCCGGCAAATCATCATTGGCGGTAAAAATCCGTTGGCGTATCGCGTCCGCCGACAAGGCCAGCATGGGGGCAGGATCAATTGACAAATCATAGACGATGATGCCGTTAGCATTACTGGGGTGCGGGCAAATAGGCAGGACAATGGCGAGACAGTGCCTAATGGCCGGATATTTACCGGACACATGCACGACAGGACAGAAACTGCCCAATTTGAGCAATTTCAATGCTTCATTCTTGACTCTATGCCCCCAAAGAAATTGATACAAGCGGGGTTGTTTGCCCCTAATCAGTTTGGCAATGGCAATCGTTGCATAAACGTCGGCAAGTGCATCATGGGCGTTATCATGGGCGATGCCATTCGCCACGGTCAATTGGTCTAGCCGGAAACTCGGTTTGCCTTGCCCATCAATAGGCCATTCGATCCCTTCAGGACGTAAGGCCCTAACCGCCCTTACCACATCAATCATATCCCAACGGGAATTACCATTTTGCCATTCCCGTGCATAAGCATCATAAAAATTGCGGTACAGGCAGTTCCGGGTCACCTCATCATCAAAACGGATGCTGTTATAACCTAAGGAACAGGTATTTGGCTGTGCCAATTGGGCATGGATCAAACGGACAAATTCAGCTTCACAAACTCCTTTTTGTTCGGCTATTTGGGGGGTGATACCAGTAATCAAACAAGCATCAGGATGGGGAAGGCTATCCGCCACAGGCCGGCAATAAACAACAAATGGCTTACCGATAATATTTAATTCAGCATCGGTACGTAAACCTGCGAATTGGGCGGCCCGGTCACGCTGCGGGTCGATACCGAAAGTTTCATAATCATGCCAATAAAGGCTAACCAAACTCAAGCACGTCCTTCTGCTTCCAGTTTTTTGCGTTTGTCGCATTTCTCGACGCAGACACAATTGCTGTTGACCCCGCCACAGGATCCTTTAATGGCTTTTCTGCCAAATATCACGCCGATTGCCATCAAGCCGACCACAACCAACATAAAAAAAAATGTGACTAAAAAATAAGTCATTGTCTTATCCTCAAAAAATTTAAATGTTCTGGCTGCGTCCTTCAACGACCACGATTTAAGGTTTTAATTTCCCTTAACCTGCCATTCTCAAAACGGAGATACTGCCGTAAACGTCTACGGCCAAAATCATACACCCATTCTTCAACCAACACATCGACTTCAATGTATTGCTGCTGCCCATAACCTATTGAGGTGCCTGGAGAATGTAGCCCATTTCTGGCGTTTGCATAATTGCTCGCCCCCCTCCTTTCAATATGGCTATCAATTGATTCTGGCTCGCCGCACTTATCAAGCACATCATTTTTATTGTCGCCAAGGTCGACCAATTCATGCCCGCAACGCAAGGCTAGAATGGGGGGCGAAAACAATAAACAGGCCAGTAAAGGGAGTAATTTGGTGATGCTCATAGATAATCCTGATCCAATAATTACGGGTAGACGCCGAAGCCTTACTGAATTTAATCTATGACAATGAACAGGTACTGAATCCGTCATAAAGAAAAATCCCCTTCTGAAAATTGATTCCAGAAGAGGATATTTTGGCTTAGCCGCCGAAGTCGTCCAACATGATGTTTTCAGGTTCCACACCTAAATCCAACAGCATTTTGATAACCGAGCTGTTCATGATCGGAGGGCCGCACATGTAAAACTCACAATCTTCCGGAGCCGGATGGTTTTTCAGGTGGTTTTCATACACGACGTTATGGATAAATCCCGTGTAACCATCCCAGTTGTCTTCAGGCAATGGGTCGGATAATGCGACATGCCATGTAAAGTTTTCATTTTCCCGCGCCAACATATCGAAATCTTCCACATAGAACATTTCACGCTTGCTACGTGCGCCATACCAGAAGGTGATCTTTCGTTTCGACCCCAACCTACGTAATTGGTCGAAAATATGCGAGCGCATAGGCGCCATACCTGCACCACCACCGATAAACACCATTTCAGTATCAGTTTCTTTGGCAAAGAATTCACCATAAGGGCCTGAAACGATACATTTGTCGCCTGGTTTCAAACTAAAAATGTACGAAGACATGATACCTGGCGGTACATTTTCTGGTGCGCGTGGTGGCGGGGTCGCGATACGGACGTTCAGCATGATTTCTTTTTCCACAGGATAAGAAGCCATAGAATAAGCACGCAAGGCAGGTTCTTTAACTGTAGAGACGTAACGCCATAAATTGAATTTGTCCCAATCGTCGCGGAAACGCTCTTCTATGTCAAAGTTGCTGTATTTGACCACATGCGGCGGGCATTCTATTTGAATATAACCACCCGCTCGATAGTTAATCGCTTCGCCTTCTGGCAAATCCAAAACCAATTCTTTAATGAATGTCGCAACGTTATGGTTGGATTTGACGGTACATTCCCATTTTTTCACACCAAACACATCGTCTTCAACTTCAATGGACATGTTGTTCCTAACCGTCACTTGGCAAGACAGGCGTTCGCCTTCTGCCGCTTCACGTTTAGTGATATGGGACGTTTCGGTCGGCAAAATATCGCCGCCACCAGAATGGACTTTAACCCGGCATTGCGCACAAGTGCCGCCGCCGCCACAAGCTGACGAAACAAACAGGCCATTGTCAGCCAATGCCCCTAATAACTTAGACCCTACAGGCACATAGATTTTCTTTTCATCATTGATCAGAATTTCCACATCGCCTGCGGCAACCAATTTGCTTTTGGCACCGATAATGAGAAATACCAATGCAATCACGAAACCCGTGAAAATAATAATGCCTAAAATAATTTCCAACATTACGACACCTTCCTATAGTTGGATTCCAGAGAAAGCCATGAAGCCAAGCGACATCAGACCCGCAGTAATAAAGGTGATACCCAAGCCTTGCAAACCTGCTGGAATATCACTGTATTTGAGTTTTTCGCGAACGCCCGCCATGACGGTAATGGCTAACGCCCAACCTAGGCCACTTCCAATTCCGTAAGTGACACTTTCGCCGAAGTTGTAATCACGCTCAATCATGAACAAACTACCCCCTAAGATGGCGCAGTTCACAGTGATCAAAGGTAAAAAGATACCCAAGGCGGAGTACAAAGCCGGAAAGAACTTATCTAAAATCATTTCCAGAATTTGCACCAAGGCCGCAATCATGCCAATGCAGCTTAATAAAGCCAAAAAGCTCAAGTCCACGCCCTTAATGCCTATCCAAGACAAAGCATCCTCTTTCAGCAGGGTGTGGTAAACCAAATTATTGGCAGGGACTGTAATGGCTTGGACCACCATAACAGCGACCCCTAAACCCATCGCCGTGGAGATTTTTTTCGACACCGCAATAAATGTGCACATGCCCAAAAAGAAGGACAGTGCCAAATTTTCAATAAATACGGCTTTTACAAATAGACTGATATAGGCTTCCATTAGTGATGCCCTCCTTCACCGTGGGCAATCGCCATAATTTTATATTCCACCTTTTCAGATTGTTCCGGTTTCCATTGACGGACAGCCCAGATGATCAACCCGATGATGAAAAATGCGCTAGGTGGCAATAACATCAGGCCGTTAGGGTCATACCAGCCACCATCTTTGGTCAATTGAAAAACTTCATTGCCCAACAATTTACCGGAACCAAAGAGTTCACGGAAAAAAGAGACGATGACCAAAATAAGGCTGTAGCCTAAACCGTTACCGATACCATCCATGAAACTCTCCAAGGGAGGGTTTTTCATGGCATAGCCTTCGGCACGGCCCATGACGATACAGTTGGTGATAATCAAACCAACGAATACCGACAATTGCTTGCTGACATCATAAGCAAAGGCTTTCAAAATTTGATCAACCACAATTACCAATGACGCAATAATCGTCATTTGCACGATAATGCGGATGCTACTAGGGATATGGTTCCTAATCGCGCTGATCGCCGCACTGGAAAATGCTGTCACCAGCGTTAACGCCAACGCCATAATCAATGAAGTTGACATTTGCGAAGTGACCGCTAACGCCGAACATATCCCCAAAACCTGTAGGGTGATCGGGTTATTGTTGACTAACGGCTCAACCAATACTTTTTTTGTTTCATCATTCAGTACTGCACTCATGAGACACCTCTTTTAACCGTTGTTCTAACTTTACTCAAATAAGGTGCAAAACCTTCTTTGCTCATCCAATATCTGATCAGATTTGAAACACCCGTACTGGTCAAAGTTGCACCGGCAAGGCCATCAACCTGATATTGTGAACCGGGCTTGCTGTTGTCAACCACACCCTTGATCAGGGTCAATGCAGGCTCACCCACATCGGCTTCAGTTATCAAGCCTTTTTCAAGAGAAGGCTGGTCGGTTTCGGCATAGACTTTTTTGCCTTTCCACAACGCACGCCAGTTAGGGTTGACCACTTCGCCACCCAGCCCCGGAGTTTCCGCTTGGTCATAAAAGTTGATGCTTTGTACAGTCTGGCCGTCGGGATCTAAAGATAGGAAACCGTACAGGGTAGACCACAAGCCATAACCATTAATAGGCAAAATAATAGATTTGATGCCGCCCTTTTCTTTGACTAAAAACACTTTTGCATATTTGGCCTTAATCCGGATATGGGCTATATCTTTATCTTTTGGAATCGCCACGCTTTGCGCAGGATCTTTAGCCGCCTTACGTTGGTCATATTCGGCAGCATTGATGCTATCGATGTATTCACCACTTTCCAAATCAACAATTTTGGGCTCAATCTTCTCGGCAAAGGCCGCATCAATATCACTACCTGGTTCAAGCAGGCCTGCCACATCAAGAATGTTCTTCTTCATGTCCAGTTCTTTATTATTGATTTGCAAAGGTTTCAAGGCGACCGCGGCAAAGGCGACAAAAACCGCACAGACCAAACATAATGACAAGGCAATGGCGATAGTTTTTTCCAAACTGTCATTGCCTAAGGCCAATATCTTATCGCGGTAAACTTTAAATTTTTCGTAATTCTGGTTCAATGTTTCGTTATTAAGCATGGCGTTTCATCCTTCTTCTGATATTGGCCTGGATGACGAAGTAATCAATCGTAGGCGCGAACATGTTAGAGAACAGAATTGCCAGCATAATACCTTCTGGAAACGCAGGGTTCACTACTCTGATTAATACGGTCATACCGCCGACCAGGGCACCAAATATCCAGCGCCCCGTGTTGGTCATCGCGGCACTAACTGGGTCTGTCGCCATATACACCATACCGAAGGCAAAACCACCGACGGTCAAATGCCAGTACCAAGGGAAAGCAAACATCGGGTTGGTGTCGCTGCCAATGACATTAAACAACAATGAAGTTGCCACCATGCCCAAGAATACGCCCGCCATAATGCGGTAAGAAGCGACACGGGTATATAAAAGGAATGCCGCTCCGATCAGGATTGCAATGGTGGAGGTTTCACCCAAACAACCCGGTTCGAAACCGAACAAGGTTTGCACCCAACTATAATGGGCATTGTAAACCGCTTCCAAACCGCCGTTAGCAGCCAACCCTAATGGGGTAGCGGCAGTATAACCGTCGACAGCCACCCAGACGGAGTCGCCGGAAATGGAAGCCGGATAGGCAAAATACAAAAAGGCCCGGCCGGTCAATGCAGGATTCAGGAAGTTTTTGCCTGTACCGCCAAACACTTCCTTACCGATAACGATACCGAAAGAAATGCCCAAAGCAACTTGCCATAATGGCATGTCTGGCGGCATGATCAGCGTGTACAACATTGAAGACACCAAAAAGCCTTCGTTGACTTCATGCCCGCGCACGGTGGCGAACAACACTTCCCAAACGCCGCCAACCGCTAAGGTGACGAAATAAATCGGGAAGAAATACAAAGCCCCGTGTACGATGCAAGACAGGGGGTTGGCAGGATTGTAGCCAAACACCATCATCGGCAAACTGCGCCAATTGTCTATTTTCTCCAAACCCATCGCTTCCATTGCCACATTGGCCTGATAACCCGTGTTATAGATGGCCATCAAGACACAGAACAATGTTGCTATCACCACAAAAGTCATTGTCCGCTTCAGGTCATTACCATCCCGGACATGCGTAGTGCCGCGTGTTACAGAAGCGGGGGTGTAGATGAAAGTATCCACCATCTCATAAAGACCGTAGTACTTTGCTAATTTACCGCCTTTTGTAAAATGCGGCTCTATGCTATCTAAAAAATCTCTAGCCGACATTATCCTTCCTTCTCAATTTTAGTTAAGTTCGCTCTCAGCACAGGGGCAAAATCATGTTTGCCTGGGTCTACGAAGGTGAATAACGCAACATCTTCTTCGATGAGCTCCAAACAACCCAGTAATTGAGCCTGATCTGAATCACCCACAAGCAACGATTTCAATAATGGTGTAGGCAAAATATCCAAAGGCATGACCGCTTCATAAACACCAACCGGAACGACCGCACGGTTGCTGCCATTCTTATCTGTCGTCAATGGAAATTTACGGTTATCTTTACGGTCAACGCTGGAAGTGTAAACGTTAAGGGCGGAATACTTGTCCTTGCCTGGAACGATCCAGCCAAATAACTCACGGGCACGCCCTTCTTGCAACGCCGAAATTTGGTTGCTGTAAAAGCCCAAATAAGCCGCCCAATCGCTAGCTTGATGCCCATACAGCACAGAACCAGAAACAACCCGGCTTTCTACCGACTCATCCAATTCGGACGCAACCAAATCATCTGTATTGGCCCCCACGCGGGTACGTACCAAACGTGGATTTTTAACGGTAGGGCCCGCCAATGACACAACCCGCTCGACATTCAATTTACCTGTAGTGAATAAGGCACCAATTGCCATAACGGCCTGGTAATCCAAATGCCAGACAAATTTATCAATATTGACGGGATCAATTAAATGGATGTGCGTGCTAGGTAATCCAGCAGGATGCGAGCCCGAAAAATCAGCCATGGTGATTGAGGCATTACCTGTAGGCACATCACTGCCCGTAGCCTTACAAACGTAAGTTTTGCCATCGGTCAATTTGGAAATGACCGTCAGGCCATTTACAAAATCAGCAGGGCGTTCTTTAATGATAACGGCAGGGTCAGCGCCCAACGGACTGGTGTCGATTGCCGTAACAAAAATGGAACTGGGCTTGCTGTCAACCGCAGGCGTTTTTCCATAGGGACGCGTCCGGAACGCCACCCATAAACCAGAAAGGATGAGATTTTCTTTAATTTGCCCGACACTTAAAGCATTTAATTCCGCTTCATGGTATTTTGCAAAAGTTTCCTCTTCCTTACCTTTCAATTCGATAATGACGGATTGCAAAACCCGTTTTTCACCACGATTGATCGCTTTAACAATACCCGCGCCTGGAGCGGTAAAATTGACCCCAGGATTTTTTTTGTCACTAAAAAGTATTTGGCCTAGTTTAACCTTATCCCCTTCACTAACCATCATTGTAGGTTTCATGCCTACAAAATCCATACCCAAAACAGCGACTGATTTGACAGGGTTACCCTGCTCAATCACTTGTTTTGGCTCCCCCGTAATCGGTATATCCAAACCTTTTTTAATAGTAAATTGCATAGTTGAAGCCTACTCTCCCAACAAGTTGCGGCGAAACCATCCCCTCATTTTAAAAACCGATAAAACAAGAAGCGCATTAAGATGTGTAACACTTTTCATTACATCACAAAAATCTTGCTTTCTCAACTCTACAAAGGCAACTTCCAGCGTCGAGGGGGGGATGTGAGCAACGTATTTACTATAAAAAAGAGTTATTAATTCAACACACTACAGGAGAAACATCAAAAAAATAGAAAATAGGGAACTTAACCTGGAGGCCAAGTCATTTGGCGGCCACCCAATAAATGCAGATGCAGATGGTAGACCTCCTGCCCGCCTTTTTTATTACAATTGATATTGACGCGATAACCATCTTCAGCCAGCCCTTCTTGCCTGGCTATGGTAGTGGCGGCCAACATTAACTGCCCTGCCATTTCATGGCCACCCAAGTCATTTAAGGTCGCCACATGCCGCTTAGGGATAACCAAAACATGCACGGGGGCTTGCGGGTTTATATCCCTAAACGCCAGGACATTTTCATCCTCAAACACAACCTCAGGCTTGATAACACCCGCAACCATCTTGCAAAAAAGACAATCTGACATAATAGATACCTTTCGTATTTAAAAAACTTTACGGTCATTAAACGCATGGGACAAAGTCCCGCTATCAATAAATTCCAGCTCACCGCCCATCGGTACGCCATGCGCAATCCGGCTGGCTTTTACTTGATGTTTACGGGCCAGTTCACCTATAAAAAACGCCGTGGCCTCGCCTTCAACCGTCGAATTGGTGGCCAAGATAAGCTCCCTGATGCCCCCCGCTGACAACTGCCGCCGCAGCAAATCCAAGCCCAACTCATCCGGGCCTATGCCATCCAACGGCGACAACCGCCCGTGCAGGACAAAATACAGGCCTTTAAAGACGCCGGTTTGTTCGACCACCCAAACATCCGCAGGATTTTCGACGATACAAACCAACCCCGTATCACGTCCGGCATCGGCACAAACATTGCACAGATCATCTTCAGTAAACGTACGGCACTGGCGGCAATAATTGATATTATCTATGGCAAGCAACAACAGCTCAGCCAATCGCCTGGCACCCTGACGGTCACGTTGGAGAACATAAAACACCATACGTTGCGCCGTTTTCGCACCCACACCCGGCAAACAACAAAAGCTTTGGATTAATTGCCCTAACAGGCCTTTTTTGGACATCTTAAAAAGGCATTTGAAAACCGGGCGGTAAGGGCATGCCCGCAGTCAATGCCGACATTTTATCCTTTTTCATCTTGGCGACCTTGTTGACCGCGTCGTTAATGGCGGCGGCCACCAAATCTTCGAGCATATCCTTGTCTTCGCCAACCAATGACTCATCAATCGTCACTTTTAAGGCTTCGCGCTTGCCGCTCATGATGATGGAGACCAAGCCACCGCCTGATTCGCCTTGCACTTGCATTGAAGCAATTTCTTCCTGCGCTTTTTTAAAATCTTCCTGCATTTTTTGCGCTTGCTGCATCAAATTTCCTAACGGGTTTTTCATTTTCTCTCCTAAATATCTCTAAACAGGCTCAATGGAGCCGGATAAAACCCTGGCGTCAAAGTGTTCTTTTAAAGCCTGGACATTTTCGTCTGAATTAATGGCATCAACCGCCGCCTGCTGCCGGTCTTCGCGTTCCTTGTGCAATTGTTTGGCGGGAGTGTCTACGGTGATCTTCTCGGCGTTGATAATTAGCTTAACGGGCTTGCCACAATAAACATGCAACGCTTTTTGCAGCTTTTCTTCCGCCACCGCACCACGCAACTGCAAATGCCCAGGATCCAGCCTCAAGGTACAGGCTTTATCGTCTAGGCTTTCCAGGACACAATTGTTGGCAAGCTCACGGGTCATGCCCCCCAACCTCATGGTGGCAATCATATCCATCCACTGGCTTGCAGGCCGCCCCAGTGGCGCTTCCTTTATTGAAGGTTCAATCCCAATGGCCTTACCCAGCGGTAGGCTAGCTGGCGGGTAATGTTTTTGCGCCATAGGTGTGGCCACACCTGGAATTGGGGCGGGGGCAGATATGGCTACCGGCTGGACAGCCGGGCCACTTATTGTTGCCGGGTTGAACGCCAACATCCGTAAGATGACCATCTCAAAGCCGCTGCGCTGGTCGGGCGCCAGATCCAAATCACGCTGACCTAGCAGGCCAATTTGATAATACAGCTGCACATCTTCGGGCTTAAGCGCAGCCGCCAATTCGGCGACCCTATCCCCGTCAAAATCTTGCCCGACCGATCCGGGCAAATATTGGGCTAAGGCAACCCGATGCAGAATTTGTAGGATTTGCGCCAACACATCACTGAAATCGCTAGTCAAATCCGCCATTTCATTGATTGTGGCAAAGATAGCGGCGGCATTTTGGTTAGCCAAGGCCAATAAAATTTCGGCAACTGGCTGCCGGGCAATCGTGCCCAACATGGCATGCACATCATCCAGCGTGACGCTGCCTGCACCAAAAACGATGGCCTGATCCAGCAAGCTTAAACCATCCCGCATACTGCCATCGGCGGCACGGGCAAGCAATTTTAAGGCGGCAACCTCAAAAGCGATGTTTTCCTGCTCCAAAATGACACGCATTTGCGCAAGGATTTGCTCAGGCAACAAGCGTTTTAGATTGAATTGCAGGCAACGGGACAGGACGGTGACGGGGATTTTTTGCGGGTCGGTGGTCGCCAATAGGAATTTGACATGGGGCGGCGGCTCTTCCAAGGTCTTTAACAAGGCGTTGAAACTGTGCCCGGACAACATGTGCACCTCGTCAATCAGATAGACTTTGTAGCGGCCTTGATTGGGTGCGTATTGGGCATTGTCGAGCAAATCACGGGTGTCTTCGACTTTGGTGCGGGAGGCGGCATCGACTTCAATCAGATCCAAAAAACGGCCTTCGTCAACTGCCCGGCAAATAGGGCAAACACCGCAAGGATTAAAGTCTTGGAGATTTTCGCAATTGATGGCTTTAGCCAGAATCCGTGCTAGCGTGGTTTTTCCGACACCGCGGGTTCCGGTAAACAAATAGGCATGATGCAAACGATTATGGGCAAGGGCGTTGGTTAACGACTTGACCACATGTTCTTGTCCGACAACTTCTGTGAAATTAGAGGGACGCCACTTTCGGGCGAGAACCTGGTAATTCATTGCAGGCTCGATTGATAGTGCTTGATGGGGCGGCGATCGTACCAGCCACATCCCGGCACACGAATCTGCTGTTACCGTTGCTCCCTTCCGGACCTGGCGGGGTTCACAGCGTATCGTTGCGGGAGGACCGGCACGATCACCATAATGATTAGCTTTAGCAGCTAAAGGCCGCCTATTATGTACGGATAGTGGCGACAACACAAGCGATATTGATATATTTCTTCTTAACCAGCCAATTTGCGGTGGCACGATTAATCGCATCCACTGCTTGGCACCGATGTAACTGGTGTATCATATCCAGACAAAAATGCCGTAAGGCATCACCTTTATTTATGAAACACAGCACCCGGCCTTATACACCCACTGTCAAATGATGACTAAAAAACACCTTGCCTTATCGGCCCTATTGGTCGCCGTATTGGCCACCACGGCAGTACAATTCTTCCCTAAAACCATCCAACCGGCCGGGATCACCCCGCCCTCCACCGTTTACAATCGTTCGGAAGAAACCAGCAGCGTCGAAAAACCCTGTTCCAACGAACATCCGGAATGGCGCGAAGCCCAAATGATTGAAGGCGTGGACATCGCCCCCGCCCCCGCTTGCGAACCTGACAACCCTTACGAAGTGGCAACTTCGGTCAAAGGTACCAATAATGTCTCCATGATGACTTTGATGCAGACCGATTTGGCACAAGATGCCCTAGTTATGGGTGAGGATGTCGATAACGATGGTGACCCCGATGAAATCCACATCAAACTGGAAGTCGTGGAACTCAACGGCTCCAGCCCTGATGGCGAATTCCTCATCAACACCTACCCGATTGCGCCCGGCATCCAACCTGGCTTATGGGTGTATGCGCCTAAATCACGCGGTATGGCCTTGAAAAATTTCAATTCCGTAGTCGCCATCCCCATGCTACGCGCGCCCTCCCCCACTATCCGCGTCGAGCAAGGTGACAAAGTTTTTATTACTCTGGAAAACACCCACTATCTGCCGCACACCATCCATTTGCACGGGGTTGACCACGCCTTCCACAATTCCAAAGGCGAAGATAATGATGGCACAGAAGAACACGCCGTGTTCCCGGGCAAAAGCCACACTTACGAAATCCAACCCCGCCATGCAGGGACGATGCTCTATCACTGCCACGTCCAAACCGCCCAACACTTTATGATGGGTTTACATGGCATGTTTGTCGTTGAAGAAAACCATCCGAATAACTGGGTGCAAACTTTCAACGTCGGCGCAGGCCAAGTCCGCCATCCTTCTGTCGGTGTGAAAAATACCTACAGCCAAGAATATGATCTGATCTACCAATCCATCGACAAAAAACTGTCGCAAATCATCCAGAACGCCAACGATCCACGTTTGGTCGCGCAACGCATGAGCCGCGATTACAACATGACCGAATCGTTTGAAAATTATTTCTTGCTTAACGGGCATTCTTTCCCTTATACATTGCGCGACGGCATAATTGCCGTCAATGACAATGAAAACATCAAACTACGCATCGCCAATGTGCAACGCTCGCCCGTCGCCATCCATTTTCACGGCCATAAAGCCACTATCACCGCTTATGATGGCGTCGACCAAGCGGAAGTGGCCCGCATCACCCGTGACGTGTTCGACATTGCCCCCGCGCAACGGATAGATTTGCAGCTGTCCACACAAAACAACGGCGTCAATAGCTACGGCCCCGGTTTATGGATGTTCCATGACCATGTCGCGACTGGCACGACTAGCGACGGCATGGAACCGGGCGGCAATATGGCAATTTTGGCCTATAAACCGATGCTGGACGAAAACGGAATGCCGACCATGCACGATGACTTGTTGAACGAAGTGTTCAGCAAAGATTATTACGCCAAAAAGCAGGCCTTATGGGCGCAAGGCGATTTTAAGCACTTGCTGGGTGACGCGGGCCTGATTGTCCCGCCGTATTGGCAAATTATTTTATTTGGGCTGGCGGCTGGTTTATTGATCGGCTTGGCCTTAGTTTTTACCCTGAAACGTAAGCAGGCTTAAGGACATGCAGAAGAATACAAGACCAAACTACACCATGAAATTAATCCTGATTTTTAGCTTGTTGTTAGCCACCCATTTGGCAAACGCCGAAGGCCATCACCACACGGGCATGGTGATGGATGAAAAAGGCATGATTATGAACGACAACCCCGACAAATTGCCGCGTGACTGCACCAAGCTCTCGGAAACCGTCGACATCACCATCCATGCCGGACAACAATACGCCACCAAATTCAACGGCAAAATGTTCGCTTTTGACAAGCAAGAGTGGAATGTCAAACCTTGCGCCAAAATCAACATCACCTTCATCAACGACGACCAAATCCGCCACCAATTGATGATCCACGGCTTGCCAGGGTATTTGTATCCTGACGGCATGTTCCATCTGGAATTGAACGGTGCGGGAAAATTGCAAGCCTCGCTGATACTGCCCAGCCAGAAAAAAACCTATCTGGTGCATTGCGAGCTGCCGCAGCACATGGAAAAAGGCATGAAAGCGCAACTGAAAGTCGATGGCGGCGACGGCGATTTGCCCAGCATCCCAGGCATCAGCGCGGCGGTGAATGCCGATGATTATCCGGTCGATTGGACACACACCAATCTCGCGCTCCTTTTGCTGTGCGTGTTGGCGGGTTCTGCCCTGCCTTTGTTGATCTTAAAACTGACAGGGGCGCGCCACTAACGAAAGCGAAACGAAGCCGCCGAACCTTGATAAAAAAACGAACCCCAAAACCGCCAATGGGCGGCACATCCCACTTGACTGGCCTGTCAGTACCGGCAACACGGCCAAGGCCAAACAACCACCGGCCAAAAACGATTGATTTTGCCCGTTTTAGGGCCAGCACCAAACCCGCGAGGCTGGGCGTCACCCATACCCAAACGGAGGCAACAGGCCCACCGCGTCGGCACGGAACGAGAAGCAACTTGGCCTAAAAATCCCAACAACCGCAGAGAGAGGGGCTTAAGGTTAAAACGTAAGCCCGAAGCAAACCCAAAAACTGCCCGCAACCACCGAACTTGACGAAGGCAAACCGGAACCTGAAACCATTACTAACGTGCGCTTCATTCCTCGCATCCTATCGGCCTTAAGGCCGGGCCATGCGGTGCCTGCCGAAACCATAGGCCGCGATCCCCACCGCCCACAGGGCGATGCTGCTAGGTTCCGGCACACTGGCCGGCCCGCCGGGGATATCTATGGCACTGACTAGCATCTGGTAAGGGCCGCCGCTATTGGGGTACACGCCGAGCTTATTGGAATAACGCTCGTCGGCCACGCCCGTCCCGCTAATGTCGGTCGACCACGACCAGTTCGCCGAGGAACCGCCGGAAGCGACGACTTTGATCCAATAGCGGGTGTCGGCCGCCAAATCGATGACCCCAAAACCTGACAGATCGATCAGCTTCAGTGTGCTGCCCAACAGGCTGTCGCTGATTGTCCCCAAGTTGGCCAAGAACGAACCCGATTTGAAGGAACTATCGCTGAAGAGTGAAACCGTCAGGCTCCCCGTCGAGCCAAGGTTATCACGGGACAGCGCCAGCTTCACATCGCTCAGTCGTTCTGCCTTGGGACTAAAGAAGGAGTCTGCGATGGGGCCTACGCCATGGACAGGATTGATAGAATCGACACCGGAGGATTTGGCCAAGGTAGAGTTGTCGTACAGGTGGGTGTCAGTCCTGGTGGTGACCTGCATCTGGTAAGGGCCGCCGCTGTTGGGATACTCGCCCAGTTTATTGGCATAACGCTCGCCCACCACGCCCGTCGTTCCGCTGAGGTTTGAGGACCACGACCAGCTTGCCGAGGAATTGGCGGAACCTGTGACCTGAATCCAGTAACGACTGCCGATGGTCAGGTTGACCGGAGCGAAATTAGAGAAATCATACGTACTGAGCGTGCTGCCCAAGGTGCTGTCATTGAACGTCCCCAAGGTGGCCACGGTCGAGCCGGGCGTGAAGGCGTTATCGCTGAGAAGCGAAACCGTAAAGCTTCCCGTCGAGCCGAGGTTGGCACGGGACATATCCAACTTAATATCGGTCAGCCAATCCCCGGCACTGTCGGTAAAGGAATCGGCCGCGGGGCCTATGCCGATATTGGAGTTAATGGAGTCCACGCCATTGGAGCGGGAAAGATCGAGATTATCGTAGGCGATTGCCGTCGCCGCTTGTGCCATTGTCGATGCGATGCAAGCAAAACCGAGCACGAAGGTGCCGATAGCCACGCGGATGGTGCTGGTAGCTGGAGATTGGTTGATGGACATAGCGGCTCCAGAAATTATTAAGGTTGCAAAAACAAAAAGCCGGGTAGGGTGGGCGCGGATCTATCGCGCCCACCGATTGCTCCGGGTTCCGGTGGGCAAGCAAAAATACGCTTGCCCACTCCACCCTACCCTGCTTATCTTGTGGAGCCTAAGGTTATGGGGCACACGGCCATCTTGTTCGCTAATCAAAAACCAACACCCACAAAAAATCCCGTCAACCCATCGTTTACGATGAGTTTGACGGGCTTTTTGTTTGAATCTGGTTTGGAATTCCGGCTTAACGCCAGAAATACGGCGGATTTATTTGCCGTATTTTTTGCGGAATTTATCAACGCGGCCAGCGGTGTCAACCACACGCTGTTTGCCTGTGTAAAAAGGATGGCAAGATGAGCACACCTCAATTTGCAGGTCTTTCGCAATGACCGAGCCAGTGACAAATGTATTACCGCAACCGCAAGTTACCGTAATTTGTTTATAGTTAGGATGAATATCTGGTTTCATATCGCTTCACATTACCCACAAACGGGCTAGTCCTGAAAAAACCACCTATAATACGGTTTAACGCTAAAAACCACAAGCTACAAATGACCTTATGCGCATAATCACCTTAAATACCAACGGCATCCGTTCGGCGGAACGCAAGGGCTTTTTCACTTGGATGCAACAACAAAACGCCGATGTGGTGTGTATCCAGGAAACGAAAGCGCAACGGCACCAATTGCCCACCGATATTTTTCATCCTGAGGACTACCATTGTTTTTACCACGATGCCGAAAAAAAAGGTTACAGCGGCGTGGCCTTGTTCTGTAAGCACCCACCGGATGAAGTCAACCACGGCATAGGCTGGCCTGATTTTGATTCGGAAGGACGTTTTATTGAAGCGCGTTTCGGAAATTTGAGCGTGATTTCCTTATATTTACCCTCCGGCTCATCGGGAGAAGAGCGGCAAGCCGTTAAATTCGATGTCATGGCGCGACTAAAACCTTATTTGGACACTCTCGCCGCGAGCGGGCGCGACACCATCATCTGCGGCGACTGGAATATCGCCCATAAAGAAATCGACTTGAAAAACTGGCGTGGCAACCTGAAAAACTCCGGCTTCTTACCAGAAGAACGTGCCTGGTTCGACGCGTTGGTGACAGGCGGACACTGGTACGACGCTTTCCGGCAGGTCAATCAAGAAGCGGACCAGTACACCTGGTGGTCAAACCGAGGCCAGGCCTGGGCTAAAAATGTCGGTTGGCGCATTGATTATCAAATCATCAGCGCGTCTTTGAAGGAGAAAACCCAATCTGTCAGTATTTATAAAGACGAACGCTTTTCCGACCATGCGCCGCTGATTATGGACTATGATTATCCCCTGTGAGCGCATCTCGCCCATTTTTTAATGCCACAACATCCAGCCATTAAACTTGCCCGTTAACTTTTCTGTATAATCAACCGCTTTTAACCGTTGTCATCCCAATGCAGAGACCTTTCAAGATCATCGGCATCATCGGCAAGCCCAGCGACCCGCGCATTACCGCGACATTGGACTTGCTTTATGGCTATCTGAAAGCCGCACACTACACGGTGATTATTGAGCAAGACAGCGCCGGATTTATCAAAGGCCCTGCCGTGGAGGCGTGCCCGATTGGGACGATTGGGCAACATTGCGATTTGGTGATTGCCGTTGGCGGTGACGGCACTTTTTTATCGGCGGTACGGGCGGTTGTCGCTTATGACATCCCCATCATCGGAATTAACCTCGGAAGGTTGGGCTTTTTGGTGGACATCTCGCCAAACGAGTTGCCGGAAAAGCTGCACCACATCCTGCAAGGCCATTACACTGAAGAAAAGCGTTACCTGTTACGGACCAAGATTATCCGGGAAGGACAAATTATCCATGAGGAAACGGCGGTCAATGAAGTGGTCATCCATCGCTGGATCACACCCAGCATGATTGAGATCATCACTAAAATTGACGGGGTGTTTTTAAACTCCCAGCGTTCCGATGGCCTGATCATCTCCACGCCCACGGGCTCAACCGCCTATTCGCTGTCGGCGGGCGGGCCGATTTTATCACCCTCCCTGAACGCGCTAGTGCTAGTCCCGCTCAACCCGCATACCTTATCGAACCGCCCTATCGTTATCGCCGACAGTTCAGAAATCGAAATCAGTTTCTGCCAAACCAAACAAATCAATGCCTTGGTCACTTGCGACCACATCGAAATCCCAAAAGTGCTGATCAGTGACAAGATTTTAATAAAACAGGAACCTAAACCGATTAGAATCTTACACCCGGAAGGCCATGACTTCTTCTATATCCTCAGGAACAAATTAAACTGGAGCAGTGGCTACCACACATCCCCGCCATGTTAGTGAACCTTACGATTATCGACCTTGCGGTCGTGAAAATGCTCGACCTGGATCTGGACAAAGGCATGTCGGTATTGACCGGCGAAACCGGAGCCGGCAAATCCATTTTATTGACCGCCTTGGGATTGGCTTTGGGCGATAGGGCCGATTCCGGTTATGTGCGCCCCGATTGCAAACGCGCGGAAATTAATCTGGAGTTTGACTTAAGCGACGCGCCGCTGGCGCAACAATGGTTGCAGGACAATGACCTTGATGACGGGCAGCAATGCCTGGTCCGGCGGGTCATCAGCAGCGACGGGCGTTCGAAAGCCTATATCAACAACCGTCCGGCGACCTTGCAATCCTTGCAGGAACTCAGCGAAAAGCTGGTTGAAATCCACGGCCAACACGCCCATCTGACCTTGCTCAATAATGACGAGCAACGCCGCTTGCTGGATGTTTACGCAAAAAACCAGCCCTTGCTGGACGAGCTGAACGGCTGTTTCCGGCACTGGCAACACACCCATAAGGAACTGAACGCCTTACAAAAAGCGGCTTCAGAGCAGACCGAACGTGAAGCCTTACTGCGGTATCAAATTGACGAATTGCAACAGTTGGAGCTGGCGAATTTCAATTACGCCGCCCTCACCGAAGAACACGACAAACTGGCGAACTTAGGCGAAATTCTGGCGTCGGGCCAGAGTTTGGTCGATACCCTGTATGAAAATGACCAAGCCTCCGTGCTCACCCTGTTGGGGCATAGTTTGTCAGAACTGGCGCACATCGCCCGTTACGCGCCGGAACTCAATGAAATCTCAGCGATGTTAACGGAAGCGAAAATCCAAACCGAAGAAGCCGCATTGCAATTGCGGCGGTTTTTGGAAGCGCAAGAAGCCGACCCACTCCGCCTTAACGCCGTGGAAAACCAGCTCGGCATCATCCATCAACTCAGCCGCAAGCACCATGTCGCACCAGAAGAATTGCCTGTGCAGCTAGCCAAATTGGAACATGAACTCGACAATTTGACGCATAGCAGCGAACGCATCGAAGCATTAAAATTGCAGACCGGGCAATTGTCAGGGCAATACCATCAGCTCGCCAAGCAATTGTCCGGGCGGAGGCAGGAGCGTGGCGCCGAACTGCAACAGCGGATTTCCGACGTCATCAAAGAATTGGGGATGCCTAACGGCGAATTTGTGGTCGCTGTCAACCCGCAAGCAGGTGACCTGCCTAAGCTAAACGGCACGGACAAAATTGAGTTTCTGGTCGCCGCCAATCCCGGCTTGCCACCGAAACCGCTGGCGAAAGTCGCTTCCGGCGGCGAATTGTCGCGCATCAGCCTTGCCATCCAGGTCACCACCGCCAATGACAAAACCACACCGACGATGATTTTTGACGAGGTCGATTCCGGCATCGGCGGCGGCATCGCGGAAATAGTCGGGCAAAAACTGCGCCGCTTGAGCCATAACCGCCAAGTCTTATGCGTCACGCATTTGCCACAAGTCGCCGCGCAAGCGCACCACCATCTTTTTGTCTCGAAAAACAACCAAACCGACATCACCTCCTCAAGCGTCCGTTCACTGGACGATGGGGAACGCGTCACTGAAATAGCCAGAATGTTGGGCGGCGTCAATATCACCGCCAACACGCTGGCGCATGCCCAAGAAATGTTGGCGACAGGTCTGTCCCAAGCCGCACCCGACGGATGACGGGCCATCCGCAGAGCGCGGCGAGCAAACCAACGCCCCGTTACCGGGGGCTTGTTTTAAAACAAACAGGCGCCCGATCCCCAGAAAACCGGGGGAATTTTAAACCAACCCAGGAGTATCAATGACACGCTTTCCAGCCGAATGGGAAACACAATCCGCCGTCTTAATTGCTTGGCCCCACCAAACGGGCGATTTTAGCAACCGCTTGGCCACAGTCGAGCAATCTTATGCCTTTATCGCCAACACCATCAGCCAATACCAAATGCTGGTCATTGTCTGCAAGGATACCGTCCACGAACAGCATATCCAAGGCCTGCTAGGTGGCACCGGCAACATCCGTTTCATCCACGCCCAAACCAACGACATTTGGGTGCGTGACACGGCGTTTTTGACTGTGGAACAGGACGGGCTCCCTACCCTGCTTAACTTCACGTTTAATGGTTGGGGCGAAAAATATCCGCACGATTTCGACAATGCGCTGAACCACACCCTGTTAAACCATGCGTTATTCCAAGCCACGCCACACCAAGACATAGCCTTTATCCTGGAAGGCGGCAGCGTCGAAAGCGACGGGCGCGGCACGGTCATGACCACCAAGCAATGCCTATTAAACCCTAACCGCAACCGTGGCTTAAGCCAACAAGACATCGAAAGCCAACTGCGCCAACATTTCGGTGCGGAACGGGTGTTATGGATAGACCAACCTAATTTGTCAGGCGATGACACCGACGCGCATATTGACACGTTGGCAAGGTTTTGCACGGCCGACACCATCGCCTACACCAGCTGCGACAATGAAAATGACCCGCATTACGCCAGCCTGAAAAACATGGAAGCGCAATTGCAAGCCTTGCGCACAACATCGGATGCGCCTTACCAGCTCATCCCATTGCCCATGCCGCAACCGGTTTTTGATGAAGAAGGCCAGCAATTGCCCGCCAATTATGCAAATTTCTTGATCATCAATAGTGCGGTCATGGTTCCGGTTTACGACGACCCCAATGACGCTGTCGCCCTGCAACGGCTGGCCGGATGCTTCCCAAACCACACCCTCATCGCCACGCCTTGCCGGCCCTTGGTGCACCAATATGGCAGCCTGCATTGCATGACCATGCAATTTCCGGAACGGGCACTGCACGGGGTTTAACCCAAACGCTTCAGTTTTCCAACGTTCGCCCAGGCTTTTCTAATTTATCAAAATAAGTCCCGAAAAATTGGGCGGACGCCATTCTCGACCACATTCATTGTATGTTGCCAAAGAATTCACTATGATTGCCCCTCTGTAAACTCCCCTCTTTTAATAACAACAGCCTTACAACAAACCATCAGGAGATAAAATGAAACTAATAACTGCAATCATTAAACCATTCAAAATGGACGATGTGCGCGAAGCTTTGTCTGAAATTGGTGTGGCTGGGGTGACAGCAACCGAGGTCAAAGGCTTCGGGCGGCAAAAAGGCCATACCGAATTGTATCGGGGGGCGGAATATGTCGTCGATTTTCTGCCCAAGGTCAAATTGGAGATTGCCGTGGCGGACAATGTGCTGGAAAAGGCCATTGACGCGATTGTCAAAGCCGCCAATACCGGCAAAATCGGCGATGGTAAAATTTTTGTGACCAGCCTGGAACAGGTCATCCGCATCAGGACTGGCGAAACTGGCGAGGATGCCATCTAATATCACACAAGGATGTCTAATGTTCCCAAATAATAATTATAAAAGCCTGCTCACAGGCTTGTGCTTACTGCCCGGGCTGGCCTGTGCCGATGGCATCAACCAGGCCAATACCGCTTGGGTGCTAACGTCCACGGCGTTAGTTTTGTTCATGACGATCCCAGGCCTGTCACTGTTTTACGCAGGCCTGGTGCGCAGTAAAAATGTCTTGTCAGTTTTAATGCAATGCTTTGCCATCACATGCTTAGTGTCCATTTTGTGGCTGGCGGGCGTCTACAGTTTTATTTTCAGTGATGGCGGCAGCTTCCAAAAGGTTATCGGTGGCGCGTCCAAGATATTTGTCTCCGGCATGGACACCTCCTCGCTCACTGGCGACATCCCCGAAACGGTTTATTTTATGTTCCAAATGACCTTCGCCATCATCACGCCCGCGTTGATTGTCGGCGCGTTTGCCGAACGGATGAAATTCTCGGCGATGTTATGGTTTAGCGCTTTATGGCTGGTTGTGGTTTATCTGCCGGTGTGCCACTGGATATGGGGTGGTGGCTGGCTGGCGGACCTGGGGGCGATGGATTTTGCGGGCGGCATCGTCATTCACGTCAACGCCGGCATCGCCGCCTTGGTTTCCGCTTTGGTGTTGGGTAACCGTAAAGGTTTTCCAACCACCGCCATGCCGCCGCACAATATGACCATGGTGGTCACAGGCGCGGGTATGCTATGGGTCGGTTGGTATGGTTTTAACGCTGGCAGTGCGCTGACGGCGGATGGCCATGCAGGCATGACAATGCTGGTCACGCATATCGGTGCGTCCGCGGGGGCATTGACCTGGATGGCCATCGAATGGAAACGGTTTGGTAAACCTAGCGTATTGGGCATCGTCACGGGCATGGTCGCAGGATTGGGCACAATCACCCCGGCATCGGGCTTTATCGGCCCTTTTGGTGCCTTGGTCATTGGGGTCACTGCCGGTTTTGTCTGTTTTTATGCGACCCAATATGTCAAGCGCTCCTTAAAAATAGACGATTCATTGGACGTGTTCCCTGTCCACGGGATTGGCGGAATCACCGGATCACTATTAACAGGCGTATTTGCCGCCAGTAATTTCGGTGGCTTAGGCCTTAAAGATGGCGTGTCCATTTTGCAGCAAGTGGGCGTACAAGCGCTGGCTATAGTCGTCACCATTATCTGGAGCGCATTGTTCAGCTACCTGATTTTGAAAATGCTCGATGCCTGGCTAGGGCTGCGCGTCAGTGCCGATGAAGAAGTGCAAGGATTGGACACCGTCCTTCACGAAGAAACAGGATACCTTGATTTATAACCGGCTTCCTGGACGCATTTATCTAAAAGGCGGCGCTTTAAACCGTTGAGTGCCGCCTTTTTTGTTTATAATCAAGCAGAATAAATGCTGAAAAAACTTTCCTCCTATGGATAGCCGACATTCCGCCCTTTTCATCCTAAAAACCCTGGCAATTATTGCCAGCATCATTACGCTGACGGCAGTTATCGCTGTCTACAGCCTACCTCCGCTATTAACCCAGCAATTGCCCCGCCTTATTGAACAAAAAACCGGCAGGCAGTCTTCCATATCCGCCATCAACATCCGTTTATCGCCGTTCTCTATCGGCTTACATGATTTTGTCATCCGTGAGAAAAATGGGCGGCCATTTATTGCTTTTGAGGAATTGTCAGTCCAACTTGACCTAAAGCGGTCTTTCCAGCAAAACGCCTTAACCATCAACGAAATATCGCTAAAAAAACCGGAGATTTACCTGGCCCGGCAAAAAGAGGGTGTGTTCAATTTCCAAGATTTATCACAACCGGACAGTGAACCTAAAAAGGATACTGGCACGGTGTTCCCAGTGGATATTGACAAGCTTTCCGTAACCGAAGGCAAGTTGGTATGGGAAGATGCCCAATCCACGCCCCCCTGGATAGAAACCGTGACCCCCATGCAGTTTGTCGCGGAAGGGATCAGCACCCGGATCAGCAAACCTGCAAACCTCAGTTTGACCTTCTCCCTGCAATCGGGCGGCCATGCCGTCTGGCATAGCCAACTGGGTTTAAGCCCCTTTAGCAGCCAAGGCCGCCTCGAATTTGACCACCTTAACTTGGCCAAGATTATCGACCGGTTCGCACCTAAAAGCGGCCTTAGTATCAACGGGGATAATGCACTGGCGGTAGACTATGATGCCAAATATGCGGAAGACAAACTGACATTAGGCGTCTCTAAAGCCACCCTTGATTTGCGCGATATTAGCTACACGCAACCAGGGAAATATATCAAGGCGGCTGACTTTAAACATGAAACCGCATTGGCTTTTGTTTATTCCGGACAGGGTTGGCAACTGGACGCCAAAACCGCCAAAACCCAAAGCAACGATCTCCAGGCTGAAGACAAGCTACTCGGCAAGCTTGCCCAACTTAATGCCGATGCCAGTTATCAACTGAGCGGTAGTAACGGCCACTTAAATTTAACTATTAATGATGGCTCTTTAAGCATTAAAGGCTTGGGCATAAGTGACCAAACGAAAAGCCTTGCTTCCTTCCCTATGACAGAAGTGCGGGGATTCCAAGCCAACCTGGACAAACACACCTTTAAGGCCAATGCCCTGGCCATCAAGGATGCGGACATCAATGCTTGGTTAAATGCAGACAGGACCATAAATTACCAGGCCTTGATAGCGGCGGATAACGCGCCGTCACCCACAACAGCCTCGCCTTCGCCTAAGGTGGGCTGGCAGATTGATATTGGCAACATAGCTTTAGACAATTGCGCCATCAACTTTGAAGACCGGACCCTGCCCAAACCCACCACATTGGCGCTACACCCAATCCATTTAAAATTGGACGGATACAGCAATAGCCCCGCCACCCGGTTACCCTTCGAATTAAGCGCAGGGGTGAACAAAAACGGCCTGGTCGCCTTAAAAGGTGAGGTTTTATTGGCCCCCTTCAGCACTAAGATCGCCACCACCGTCAAAAATATCGATCTGGAAAAATTCCAACCCTATTATGACCAATTCATCCGTTTGGACATTATCGACGGCATGTTGAATGCCGACGGTAATTTATTTCTTAAACAATCCGCCGCCAACCCCGTCGATATCCAATTCAATGGCAACGGCAGCATTGACGATTTGCTGATCCGTGACCAACGCGTGCATAAAGACCTCCTAAAATGGGGGAAGTTATCACTGAACAACATGGTGGTCGATGTGCCAAGCCAACGTTACACCGCAGGTGAATTGGTCATCAACAAACCTTATGCAAGGGTCACCATAAGAAAAGATAAGACGGTCAATTTCTCGGACCTATTGGCCACCCAAGAGAATCCTGACAAAACCGTTACCATACAGAAAAAAACCGATGGCAACCGCCCTTATTTCAAACTGGGCAAAGTCCAAATTATTGATGGCTCATCGGACTTTACCGACCTCTCCTTATTCCTGCCTTTTTCCGCGCACATCAAGGGTCTCGATGGCGGGGCAAGCGGCGTCTCTTCAGACAAAAACAGCCAAATCCAAGTCGCTTTAAAAGGGAATGCCTATGATCTGGCTCCAGTGGACATAAATGGCCAAATCAGCCCCTATCTCGGCGAATATGATACAAAAATCAACTTCAACGGCTTGCCGATGCCCCTGGTATCGTCTTATATGGTGCAATTCGCTGGCTATAAAGTCGAAAAGGGCAAAATGACATTAAACCTTCACTACCAAATCGCTGATAAAAAGCTGACGGCCTCCAATCATTTCTTAATAGACCAGTTCGAGCTCGGTGAGCGGATTGATCATCCTGGCACCGTTTCCTTACCCATTAAATTCGCGGTCGCCTTGCTTAAAGATGACCGTGGGAAAATAAAAATCGATGTGCCCGTTTCCGGCAATCTTGACAGCCCCCAATTTAATATCAGGGCCGTCATCACAGATGCCTTGACCAATACCTTTAGCAAAATCATCAGCTCACCTTTCAGCGCCTTGGCGTCACTTACACGCCACGAGGAAAGCAATTTGAGCACAATCCATTTTAAAGCCGGCAACGCGACATTGGACAAGGTTGAACAGGCCAAACTCAATGAAATCGCCATAGCCTTACGCGCCCGCCCGCAATTGATGCTGGACATAAAAGGCTCGGCTATTGAAGGGCAGGACTGGCCGGCTATCAGCGATGACGCCCTCTACGACCAACTTAAAATTCGCCGCGCCGACGAGATAAACAAGGAAAATTCCCGGAAAATACGGCCTGAATATGTCGAGATTTCCAACGACGATTACCACCGCCTAACCGCAGATATGTTCATAGAAAAATTCCCCTTGCTGGCTGAAAAGTCACTGCTGGGCATCCCCCAATTGAAAAACCCCAAAGCGGGACAACAATTTTATGAGGTCGCCAAACAAAAGCTACAGGGCATCATCAATCCAGAACAGGAACGTTTAAAGGAACTGGCAAATGACCGGGCCCGGGCTATCGCCAAACACCTCGTACAGCAAGCGGGCATCGCCCAAGAACGTATTTATATATTAGATTCGGTAGTCGACACTAATAAAGACACAAAAGAAATCGCCAGCCTATTGTCTTTGAAAGTAAATTAGTGATAAATATCACACTCAGATGACTTAAGTGCCCGCCACGTCTGTTTAATTGTGGTTTTTCCGCTAGAATTAGCGTCAAGGCGCGGCCCTATGCAATTCAGCCGGCCAAATTTATCAATCCCCAAGTTTTTATTTGATATGCTATTTTTTTCAAGACCACGCCATGTAAAATAGGGTTCTGTCTGATCTCCGAATTAACTGTTTGTCACCAGTTTTTCTTAATCTCCAAAACCAATTGCATAATTTTTATGCATCTCAAAAAAAGACTACTATACTTTTCCGAGCTAACTCGTTTTATGGTTGCGTTAAATATTAATACAGATGAAAGTTATCATCTATGGATCACATCATGGTCACGTTTTTTAAGGATATGTTATGAGATGGTTTAATCATAAACAGAACACTGTTCTGAGTATTGATATAAGTACCGCGGCGGTAAAATTGCTGGAATTAAGCCGTTTAGGTGTCCGTTACCGGGTAGAAAGCTATGCGGTCGCGGCTCTGCCAAAAGATGCGGTCATTGATAAAAACGTCGCCAACGTCAACATGATCGCGGACACCATTAAAATCGCCTTAAAACAGTCCGGCACCAAATTAAAACAAGCGACCGTCGCTGTGGCCGGCTCGTCGGTGATGACCAAAATCATCACTATGGACGCATCTTTAAGCGAAGACGAAATGGAAGAGCAGATTATGATTGAAGCCGACCAATATGTGCCTTACTCGCTTGACGAAGTGAACTTTGATTTTGAAGTGCAAGGGTTCAACGAAAGCAACCCGGAAATGGTTGATGTCCTGCTTGCCGCATCCAGACGTGAGAATGTCGAAAACCGCGTCGAAGCCCTCGCCAAGGCGGGCTTGAAAACGAAAATCGTCGATGTTGAGGCCTTTGCAATGGAAAATGCCTTTTCTTTGCTTGCCGAACAATTTGCCGATTCCATTGAGGGCCAAACCGTGGCCATTGTGGATATAGGCGCAACCATTACAACCTTAAACGTCCTCCATAATAGCCGTAATATTTACACGCGTGAACAGGGCTTCGGCGGCAAACAGTTAACTGAAGAAATCCAGCGCCGCTATGGGCTTTCCTACGAAGAGGCCGGTTTGGCAAAACGGCACGGTGGTTTGCCTGACAACTACTCGACCGATGTATTGGATCCTTTCAAAAGGGCGATGGTCCAACAAATCCAACGCTCCCTACAATTTTTTGTCTCTTCAAGCGCGAACAGGAGCATAGACAGGATCATTCTGGCCGGAGGCTGCGCCTCAATTCAAGGTGTTGACCAACTGATTGAAAAAAACTTAGGCATCCCGGTTTACATCGCAAACCCTTTTGTAAACATGAAGCTATCCAACAAAGTAAAGCCTCAAACCTTGAGTAATGATGCGCCCTCAATGATGATTGCCTGTGGTTTGGCATTAAGGAGTTTTGACTAATGGCGAAAATTAACCTCTTGCCTTGGCGGGAAGAGCTACGTAAGAAGAAAAAACAAGATTTTTTAAACTCTTTGGCGTTAGGCGCCCTCGTTGCCATCATGGTCCTCGGAATCATCCATACCTACATTGAAGGTTTAACGTCATATCAAGAACAAAGGAACAGGCTGTTACAAAACGAAATTGCCTTGCTTGACAAAAAAATCGTCGACATTAACACCATTGAAGAAAAGAAAAGCAAGCTCCTTGCCAAAATAGACCTTCTGCAAAAACTTCAAGAAAGCCGCCCTGAAATTGTGCATTTATTTGATGAAATCCCTAGGATCACGCCAGATGGTGTTTTCCTAAATAAGTTCACCCAGCTCGGCACAGACTTGACATTTGAAGGCAAATCCCAATCCAATGCGCGCGTCTCCGCGATGATGAGGAATATTGAAGCCTCAGAATGGTTGAATTCCCCTACCCTTAATATTATCAAGTCGCCCGATAAAGCCAACCTTGAATTATTGAGCGATTTTACCTTGCATGCAAAACAGGGCAAAAAAGCCACCGAAGCGGAGAAAAAACTTAAGGATAACAAAACCAAAATCCCAGCGGCAAGTACGAGAGGCCAATCATGAATCTGTCAGATATTAACTGGGATTTTAATGCCGCAGGACAGTGGCCTTGGTCAGTCAAAGCCGGGGCAATTTTTCTTGTCAGCGCAACTGTTTTGGGCGCGGGCATTTATTTCCATACCGTTGATCAACTTAAGGCCCTGGATGCGGTTGAGCATAAAGAACAAGAATTGAAATCCAGTTTTGAAACCAAGCAAAGGAAAGCCGTCAACCTCGAAGATTATCAGGATCAGTTGAAGCAAATTGAAGCGGAACTTTATGAAATGATCCGGCAAATGCCAACGAAAGAAGAAGTGGCCAGTTTACTGACTGACATTTCCCAAACGGCACTGGCTAGCGGGCTGGAAATCAGATTGTTCAAACCCAGCCCGGCAATCCACAAAGATTTTTACGCTGAATTGCCAATAAGCATTGAAGTTATTGGCAAATACCAAGAACTTGGTTTATTTGTTAGCGGCTTGGCCTCTTTGCCCAGAATTGTCACTTTGCATGATGTCAGCATCGTTCCCCGGGACAAAGAAAAATCCCCTAAAGATGCCAAAGCTCCTAAAACAGGCGAAATGCAGATGAAAGCCACAGTAAAAACATATAATGAAAGCACTGAAGCATCCGCCCCACCGTCAAAAACCGTGGCCGGCAAAAAAAGAGGTACTAAGTGATGAAGGATGATCAATTACATTTGAGATGCCACAAACAGGCAAAGTTACACCTCAGTTATGTTTTTATTTTTTTATTGTTACCTGGTTGCGGCGATACTGATTTTGCAGATTTAAAAAAATACATCATTGAAGTTAAAGCAAGGCCTAAAGGGGCTATTGAAAAGCTCCCCGAAATTAAAATGGTCGATCCCTACGTATTCCCCGTAGACACATTACGTGACCCTTTTAAGCCACTGGAAGAACCGGAAACTTTTCAAGGTGAAGGGCCTAATACAGGTAACGGGCTAAAGCCTGATTTCACCCGCCGCAAGGAAGAATTGGAAGCATTTCCACTAGATGGCTTAAAAATGGCAGGAACCGTCGTAATGAAATCAAAATTATGGGGATTGGTGAAAGCCAGTGACAAAACAATACATCGCGTTCAAGTTGGAAATTATATGGGCAAAAATTTTGGAAAAATCATACGCATAAGTACGGAAAAAATTGAATTATTGGAAATAGTACCTGATAAACCAGGGACATGGCGCGAGCAACAAACTTACTTAGCGTTGACACAGTGATTTTGGGGACAAAGAATGAAAAATAAACAAGCTAACATGAAGTTGAAAATGGAGCGAACCATAAATGCTCTGATGAGCGTGGGTTTACTGCTATGTATATTTCAAATTGCCCCAGTTAAAGCCAGTGACTTGACTCTCTCTGGCATTGATGTTGCCACACTGGCAGGTGACAAATTACAGATTCGGCTAGACATGAGCCAAGCCGTAGCTGCACCAAAAGTATTTGACACCAAAAATCCTGCCCGTATCGCCTTGGATTTTCCAGGTGCAAAAAATGGCTTAGGTAAAAAAATATTTCCTGTAAATCGCGGTGTGGCCACCAGCATCTATATTGCAGAAGCTGCAGACCGGGTTCGTGTTGTACTCAATTTAATCGAATCAGCGCCTTACGAAACCAAAGTGGTGGGGGATAAGGTATTTATCACTTTGAATGCCAACCGTTCCCAACTAGCTAATACCTACAGGCCACCCAACCCTAAAATACCTTCCGCCAGCCACCCACAAATCACGAAATCATCAGCTAACTCGGCCATTACCAGCCTGATGCCACAACAAACTATCAGCGGTTTCGATTTCAAACGCGGCGAAAAAGGTGAAGGGCGCATATTAATATCCTTGGCCAATCCAAACACTATAGTCAACTCTAAGGAAGAAGCCGGTAAAGTCATTGTCAGTTTTGTCAACACACAACTGAATGGAAACTTAGCTAAACGCTTGGATGTTTCCGAATTTGCGACCCCCGTCAAATTTATTGACACCGTCTCACGAAACCAAGAAACGACTATGACGGTTGTCATGCAAAATAGCCTTTATGATTATTCGCTTGTCCAATCGGACGGATTATTGACCGTTGAGTTTCGCCCCTTAAGCAATGAAGAAAAAGAAGTCTTGGAAAAATCACGCGTCAAATACGCTGGCGAAAGGCTGTCATTAAACTTCCAGGACATTGAAGTACGTAGCGTTATTGCCATCCTAGCGGAATTTACCGGGCAAAATGTGGTTGCAGGCGATGATGTCACGGGCACCATCACCTTAAAACTGGATGATGTGCCTTGGGATGAAGCCCTAGATTTTGTGATGATGACAAAGGAGTTGGGAAAGTATGAAACAGGGAACGTGACGCTGATATCCCCGCTCGATAAAATCAAAGATTACAAGAAAAAACAACAGGAAACAGAAGCCGTTGTTGAACAATTGGATCCTTTAGTCACTGAATATATACAAATCAATTACGCCAAAGCGGAAGGTTTTAGGAATTTATTATACGGGGTCGACACTGGCCAGTTTGGTAATTGCTCCGTCAGGCAAGCCCGCTTCAATGCATCAGGTAGCGGCGGCGGCAGCTCATCGCAAAGTGGCCAGAATTCCGGCCAATCGCAACAAAACTTCAATCCTAACCAAATGCAACGTTCTTCTGGCCAGGGTCAAGGTAATAATTCTTCAGCAGCTGATGAAAAATATAAATTATTGTCCGACCGTGGCTCTGCTGTTGTAGATGCCAGAACCAATATCCTGATTGTGCGGGAAACGGCAAAACGATTGGAAGAAGTCAAAAAATTGATCCGAAAACTGGATGTGACCGTCCGCCAGGTCATGATTGAATCCAGGATCGTGATTGCCACCAACACTTTTGCAAGGGAGTTAGGTGTCAAGTTTGGCACGGCAGGCACAGCTTCTACTGGCAACAGAAGCTTCTTTGGTGTGGGTGGGGCCGGAACGAATGGTAACCTCGCTACTGGAACGACCACCATAAAAGATGGCGTAGCCACCAGCAGTGGCACAGCAGCCAATATCAGCACCAATGATATGCTTGTTGACCTGGGAACTTCTTCCACGCCTTATGGCGCGTTAGGCATGACCTTGGTGCGTGGTGCTGACTATGTCCTTAACCTTGAATTGTCGGCCTTACAAGATGAAAACCGGGGCGAACTCATTTCCAACCCCAGGGTGATGACCTCTGACCGTTGCCAAGCCAATATCAAGCAAGGTGTACAAATCCCCTATCAGACAGTCAGCGCCAACACCGGGCCTAACATCCAATTTGTCGATGCCGTCTTACAACTTGATGTGACCCCACAAATAACACCCAACGGCAGCATCATCATGGATCTATTTATCACTAAAGATGCGGTTGGTGCAGTGACCAGTGGCGTGCCTAGTATTGACACACGCAACATCAGGACTATGGTACGGGTAAACGATGGCGAAACGGTCGTTTTGGGGGGTATTTTTGAAGGGACCAATACCAATGTCCTCAATAAAGTGCCTTTCTTTGCCGATTTACCAGGCATCGGTTTTTTGTTCAAACGCACAGAAAATACCGACGAGAAAAAGGAGCTGCTAATTTTCGTCACGCCTAAAGTGATAAAAGATGAGATAACTTCTAATTGATATCTTCTCGTCACTGCTAAAAGGGGGCATAATGCCCCCCTTTTTTATTATCTAACGTGGGGACAAATCTCTGATAGTCTTTATTTGCAAATATTCCACAAATCATTCCCAAATTTTGGGCAATCAGACCAGCAAGGTATTTTGATGACAAAATCAGAAAATATTTATTTAGTTGGCCTTATGGGTGCGGGAAAGACAACAATAGGCCGACAATTAGCCAAAGCGTTGGCGGTGCCTTTTTATGATAGCGATAAGGCAATTGAAGAACGGACTGGCGTCGACATCCCTACCATCTTTGAATTTGAAGGTGAAGAAGGGTTTCGTGACCGCGAGCAAAAAATGCTTCAGGAATTGACGCAAATGCAAGGTATTGTGCTAGCGACAGGCGGGGGGGTGATTCTTCGTGAAGCCAACCGTAACCTACTAATCAAAAATGGTTTTATAGTTTACTTACAATGTTCGATAGAGCGGATTTTGGAACGTACCCGCCGCGACACCCAACGTCCGTTGCTAAAAACCGAAAACCCTAGAGAACGCATAGAAACTTTGTTTGCCCAACGCGAACCGCTCTATTTGGCTTGTGCCGACTTTAAAGTTGACACGGGCATCATGCAAAGTAAAGAGGTTGTCGAACATATCCTGGCCGCCTATCGTGACATAAACCATTAAAAGCAATGAAAAAACTATTTGTTGAATTGGGTGACCGCAGCTATCCAATTTATATTGGCTCCGGCTTGTTACAAAAGCCAGAGCTATTTAAAAAACACATTAAATCCAAACAAGTTTTAGTGGTGACCAACACCACCATCGCCCCGCTCTATCTGGATACTGTCTTAAAAAATTTGTCAGGCTATACTGTCGAACACGTTATTTTACCGGATGGTGAGCAATACAAAAACCTAGAATCTTTACTGCCTATTTTTGATAAATTACTGGCTTGTAAGTTTAGCCGCAACGCCACCCTAATCGCCCTAGGTGGCGGTGTCGTTGGTGATATGGGCGGATTCGCCGCTGCCTGTTACCAACGCGGCATCCCCTTTTTACAAATACCCACGACCTTATTGGCCCAAGTTGATTCTTCTGTTGGTGGTAAAACGGGGGTTAACCACCCGTTAGGCAAGAACATGATCGGTGCATTTTATCAACCGCAATGTGTCATTGCCGATGCCGATGTCTTAGACACATTAGCTGACCGTGAACTCTCGGCAGGTCTAGCTGAAGTGATCAAATACGGATTGATTAGGGACTATCCATTTTTTGAGTGGCTGGAAAACAATATTAGCCTGTTGCTCGCTAGAGACAAAAATGCGCTCGCCTATGCCATTGAACAATCCTGCCTAAACAAAGCCACAATTGTTGCAGAGGATGAAACCGAAACTGGTGTCCGTGCCACTTTAAATTTAGGCCATACGTTTGGCCATGCGATTGAAACAGGTTCGGGGTACGGCAGCTATCTGCACGGTGAAGCGGTCGCTATCGGGACTTGCCAAGCCGCCGACCTGTCCAGAAGAAAGGGTTGGTTAACGGATGACGATGTTGGGCGTATAACTGGTCTTTTCATAAAAGCAAACCTGCCCGTAACACCGCCGGCACAGCTAGATCCCGACAAATTTTTAGAGTTGATGTCCGTCGACAAAAAAAACGTCGACGGAAAAATCCGCCTAATTTTATTAAACCAAATTGGTAAGGCCACCCTTCCTGATTATGTCGATCAAGACTTGTTAGTGCTTACTTTAAAAAGCTATGGTAGAGAGTGATATCTTTAACGAGCTACTAAAGCCATCAAAGAGTGATATAAATTACCCGGACCACCATTCTTTGATAACCGAGGGACGCGCCGAAAAGCTTGAATTATTAATCCACCTAATCACGCACGATAGCCCGTCAATTGTTGTTTGTGGCCCCAAGGGCATTGGGAAGAGCACTTTATTGAATGCCTTGCAGGGGCAGCAATTCCCATCATTGAAATATTTTTTTGTCACTGGCTCCCCTGAACTTGACATCGAAGCCTTACGCCAAGTGCTCCCTAAGCAAACTACACCTGCCTTCCATAAAATTGTCCTGATCATTGATATCGCTGGTGTTTTAGCGCCTGGACTCATCACCCAAATCATCCAATACGTAACGGGTGAAGCTAAATTATGTGTTATTTTTGCATTGACGCTTGATGAGTTATATATCAAAAATAGCACTGACCCCCTTATTGATGAATGCCATATTATTGAAATCCCCCCTTTGACTGAAAAGCAATGCGGGGAATATCTCCAATATTTGGCAACTAAGCCAAGTGCCTATCTTTCAGCTAATGAACTTTACGATGATGCCGTCCTAGCCATTTACCGAAAAACCCACGGTATTCCCGGAAACATTATCGCGGCCTTGCCTGAATTGATCCCCATAAAAAAACATGACCGGACGCTCGTCATACTTATTGCCGCAGTGATTATTTTGGTAGGATTAACACTAGGCATTCAATGGTTAACCCAAACAAAACCGTTCTTAAGCTGGCATTTTACCGAACAGACTCAGACCACTCCTTAAATCTGCTAATGACTCCCCTAAAAAACGATATTTTTATTAAAGCCCTGTTAAAACAGCCGATAAGCCGCACGCCCGTATGGATGATGCGCCAAGCGGGAAGATACTTACCCGAATACCGGCAAGTGCGTGAGCAGGCTGGCAGTTTCATGAACCTTTGCACCAACCCTGAGTTGGCCTGTGAAGTGACATTGCAACCCCTGCGCCGCTTTGCGTTTGACGCAGCCATTTTGTTCTCTGACATTTTGACCATACCTGACGCGATGGGCCTGGGCTTGCACTTCACCGAAGGCGAAGGCCCTAAATTTAGCAACCCTGTCAGCACAGTTGCTGACGTCCACAAACTCCCTATCCCAGACCCCACCGCCGAATTGCGCTATGTCATTGATGCTGTGGCATTGATCAGAAAAAATCTGCAAGGCGACGTACCGCTGATCGGTTTTTCCGGCAGCCCATGGACATTGGCGACTTACATGGTCGAAGGCGGCGGCAGCAAGAGTTTCCAAAAAGTCAAAAGCCTGATGTACGAACAGCCATCAGTCATGCATCTGATGCTCGACAAACTCGCGCAATCCGTCGCCGCTTACCTGAACGCCCAAATTGCGGCAGGCGCGCAAGCCATCATGCTATTCGACACCTGGGGGGGCATGTTAAGCAGCGAGGATTACTTAGAATTTTCCCTGCGCTATGCCAAGCAAGTCCGGGCACTGCTCAAAACTGAGGTGGATGGGCAAACTATCCCCACCATCTTGTTCACCAAAGGTGGTGGCTTATGGCTGGAAGCGATGAGCGATGCCGGTTACGATGCTTTAGGCCTGGACTGGCAGACTGACATCCAACAAGCGCGTATCAGGGTCGGTGATAAAGTTGCCCTGCAAGGGAATATGGATCCGGTCGCCTTATACGCCAAACCGGAAATTGTCCAGGAAAAAGTCAAAACCGTCTTGGCAAAATACGGCGCAGGGTCCGGACATGTCTTTAACCTAGGCCATGGCATTTTGCCGGATATTAACCCTGACCATGTCAAGGCGATGGTGGATGCCGTGCATAATTTCAGCCCGGCTTATCACCAATAGTTTTATAACGGAGTGTGGGGAATACCCACACTCCGTTATACACCTTCAGATAACGAAAAAATCAGCCCTATGACGGGCAACCCTTTACCGATCATCCCAATCTGCACTGAGGCGATTGCGGCATTACCATCAGCATCATAGAACAAGCCACCCGTGGCGGTGTTGTAAAGGATATGGTCATCGCTATCAAGCACGTTCCCATTACCCTATCTCCTTAAACACCGTGGCGGCTAACACGCCTGGTGTGGTCGCCGCTGGATAACAACGTGTCCACGACACGGGCATGGGTCAGGCAAAAAGCAGGGTGGCAAAACATCCAAGCTTAGGATCCATCGCTAGCCAGCGTCAAGACAACCGCTTTGGCGGGGATAAAAGGCTACGCGCAGGCAAGCAAATCCAAGGCCGGAAACGTCACCTTCTGGCCGATACGCCAGACCTGATTCTGGCCGTTGTGGTGACGGCGGCATCCGCAAGAGCGGGACGGTGCAAAACTGATGATAAATGGATGTTTTTCACAAAAGCGCTAGCTTGGCGGCAAGGTTTATCTTTACTCAACCCCATTTTTTTGGCATAAGGGAATCACGTTAAGGTCAATTTCAACAGGCGGGCTATGTTTATTTTTATCGGGTTTAGTCTTGCGTTGTGTTTTTTACTTCAGGCGGCCAGCCCTTGGTTGGATTGGCTGGTGTCGCCGTGGGTGTTGTATGGGGGCTTGACGGTAGCGGTGCTCAGCCTGGTCGCCGATATGGTTAATCGGGGTTTGACGGGGGTCTGGCATGATCTGTTTTCCAGCAGCGTTTTGCTGGTGTGGTATGCATATTGGCAACCGCTGTTTAAGGATGACACGCCGGTATTCTTTGCCTACTCCCTGTATTTTGTGTTTATGACGGCGTTTGTCGAGCTCTTTTTTATCGGGAAAAAAGATAATATTGATAAGGAAGTGTTACACCAGTTACGGATGGTTGCCAAAAACATTCGGGTCAAGTCATGGATGATCATGCTGTTGGTGTTATATAGCTTGGATTTGTTGGAGCATTACCTGCTGTATCCGGTGGCCATGACCTTGTTGACGTTGCGGTTTGCATTGTCCTCCTATTTGGAACCGGAACCCCCTAAGAAACCATTAAAAACCTAAATCTGCTTTTGCTATGGCAGTTTACCTGGCGGTTATTTTTATCTTGCAGGGAAGTTGAGGGGGCGGGAAACAACCGTCCTTTCGCCAATGACAAAAGGACGGTTATTTGGTATTAGCGGGCGCGATGGTAGTTGGTATTGCCAGCCCGACTAAGCCGAATAAGTTTGTTGGATTTGCTGATTTTAGCGATCCGGTGGTGATTGGCTTTGCTGCTGATTTTAGCAGTGCGGATGGCCTTTTTGTGGCTGGCCAGCAAATGGCGGGCTGGGTTGTGGCGGCTACGGGTATGCGCGATACGGCTATGGGAAAGTGTTTTACTTCGGTGCCTCACGGGTGGCGTGTATTGCGCGTAGGTGTTGCGCGGGGCATCATGGCCGCAACCAAGCTGGTAAGGGGGCGTGCTAGGGAATTTGGCTGGAATCGCGGTGATGTGCTTGTTGGGGTAATCGTTTAGCGTGTTGCCAAACCCCGCATCCATCATGGATGTCATCAGTTGATAACGTTCCGAACTGGTCATGCCGCCCATGATGACACCGATCAGGCGCTTGCCGTTTTGTTGGGCTGAAGAAATCAGGTTATAACCGGAACCACAGGTAAACCCGGTTTTCATGCCTTCGGCGCCTGGATAATTCGCGGTAAACTTATTAATGCCGCGCAATTCATGACCACGGAAATAAAAACTGTGTGAAGCAAAATACGGATAATAATTAGGGAAATCGCGGAAAGTCTTATAGGCCAATAATCCCAGATCCCGTGGCGTAGTGACTTGCCAATGATGCGGCAAGCCAGTGGCATTCATAAAATGGGTGTCAAACATCCCCAAGGCATGGGCTTTTGCGGTCATCCGGACGGCGAAGTTTTCTTCATTCCCGCCCAGATGCTCCGCCAACACCACGGCGGCATCATTGGCCGAACGGGTGATCAACGCCAATATCGCTTCTTCGACACTGATGCCTTCCCCGGCCCTTAAGCCCAGTTTGCTGTTCGGCTGGCGGGCGGCGTAAGGCGAAGTGGTCATCATGTCAGTTAATCTGACCTCCCCTTGCCTCAAGGCGGTAAAGGTCATGTACAAGGTCATCACTTTGGTCAATGAGGCAGGGAACCAGGCATGGTTGGCTTCCTGTTCATGGATGATCTGACCACTATCCGCGTCGATCAAAATGGCGGCATGGCGGCTGTAACTGACTTCTGATACCAGCGATATGCAGAGTGACATTAGAATAAGCAGGGTTAGTTTTACATTCGTCATGTTGGAAAATTTTTCAAGTAGTCGGACATCCAATCAGCATCGCCGTTTATTGTTGGTTCTTGCTTGTGCGGCAAAAACTGGCCCATAGCGGCGGCGAAAAAGGAATGCCAGGGAATATGCGGGTGGGTGATGGCCAAGTTTAGGACAGTACGGCGTGTGGTAATTTTGCACAATCCTGACATTCTATCAAACGACACCCCAATGATAAAACGCTAATATTTTGTTTAAGAGTAATTTTTGGCATCCTAACATCCCGGCAGTGCTTAAAAACCTGCCGGGCGGCTTGTTAAACGGCAATGCCCATCAATGTTTGGCGAACGCCTTACTACAAGTGAATGGTGGTTCACCTTGACAAATTCCCCAATATTTTCCGGAATGGCCTTCCTTGCCAGGCTTCCAATCCTCTGAAAAAGCTTCGAACACTACCCCGGAACGCTGTGCTTGCGCCAATTTTTTAAATGTCGATTGTACGACCAGCGCTTGGTTTTCAGGACTGGCCATACCGCAACGCTGCCCGGTTTTGTCATTAATTGACGTGTCTTTATCAGGGCCGTTTGGCCAACCGAATTCGGTGATCATAATATCCTTATCAGGGTTCACCGCATGGACTTCATTCAGCCTGGCAAGATGGAAATCTGCCGCCTGTGCTGCGGTGGTGCAAGGATGCAGGCTAGAAAAACGGTTCTCCCACCAAGGGAAAACATTAATGCCTATCCAATCAACTTGGTCAGAAAAAATAGTTTTTTCACATTTTAAGGAGCGGTTACACCATTCCCACCACGTGTCAATAGTCGTCACGGGTTGTGAAACTTTAGCCTCATGCATGGCATTGATGCAGCGGCTGACTTCGCTATCAAACTCATAACCATGCCGCGTCCTCACTTCCGAACCGCAGCTCAGCTTGATGATCGTATCAGGGAAAGTCCGCGCGAGAAATATGCCCGTGGAAATGGACTGGGTATTGACTTTGCTATCATTGTCTATCCACAAAATCGCAATGACTTTAAGGTTCCGGGCCTTGGCGGCGGTGAAGGTATAGTCCAAGCCATTAAGGACACCGTAAGTCATAATGCAACGGAACGGTGTATCCTTGACTATCTTGTCCAATAAGGTGTCTATCAATTCTTTCGACGGGTTTGCCCCCCAATCCGGGTTGATGGCACCGACGTAAGGGCTAAAGGCCACACACTGCATAGGTGCCCCGTGTTGTTTTTCTGTGAAGGCATCATCAGGCTTGCCAAGCGTATTAGCCGCGATAGCATTGGCGGACGTCACTAGCAACAATGATAAAAACAACAAACATACTTTGATCATGGTAACTCTCTGCGGGCGGGCAAAAGGAAAGCAATATGATAGGGGATTTTTACCATTGGCGTTTATTTCTTGGGCTTGAGAGGAACAGGCTAGCAAGCGGTCCATATGGGTTTGCATTTTTCCATTTGCCATGCAAGCTGAATGGTAGCGGCATCACCGCATCATGCCCAACACGCCAAGCCAGCTTGTTTTAAATAAAAAATACAATAGGCCATTGATTTTTATTTTACTATTTCAAATGTACAGTTACCTAAGAACAGAGGATATCGCTATGGCAAACCACCCGAATGTCACCAAAACCATCACCTTGATATGCCAAAACCCATTTGGGATCCTGATCGCCCTAGGCCTGGCACTGGCGCTTATTAAGCTTTTCGGTTTATATGCCAGCGTTGATGTTGATGATGGCCGTTGGCAGCAATTTAAGGCCGAACATGAATGCGTCATACAAACGGGCGAACAAGGTAGCCAACGCTTAAGCTGGAAGTGTAATGACGGGAAAATCTACTACAGTTGGCGGCAGCAGCGTTAGCAGGGTGATTTTCCTAAAAGTTGCCTTAACTAAACTTTATGCCCTGTATATCCTCCGGCGGTATCGCCTTTGGGTAAAGGCTTACAGTGAGGTACAATGTCCAAAGCCGTGTTGGGTCAAGTCGGACTGGCTTAGCTATCCTTGCTGGCTTGCGTATCATGCTTCATCTATCAATCCCTAAAAAACGAGGACATCTCATGAAAAAAAGTTTGTTTCTGGCAATGGCGATGCTGTTTTCCGGCAGTGTGTTAGCGGCCACCGACCATTATCTATTACGCGATGGCAACCATATCCACCACATGAAAATCATCAAGATGAATGATGAAATCACGGTCAGTGCGGATGTTGATTTTGAACCGAACGCCAACGAAGAAGGCAAGTATCCTTGTTCAGCGGATGTGTCCGGCGTTGCCAAGCAAGTGGCCGATAACGAACTGGTCATGAAGAAACATTCAGAAAGCGAAGCCAGTTATTGCGAGTTGAAAATCCATTTGACCCCGACTGGCGCAACCGTTGAGCAATCTAAAGACTGCGATAATTTTGCCGCCGGGATTTGCCACTTTTCCAGTGACGGCAAGGAAATGGTCAAATTTAAATAATGGCTATGGGCAGTGGCTAGCTTCGCTCCTGCCCGTATTTCCTGCGGACAAGAAACTAAAGGGCCTTAAGCTCAATGGTTGCCGCTTCTCAAATTCCCTGCATGTAACCCGCATTCCTTCTTAGTCTCCGCTTCCCACCACCAGCGCCCGGCGCGTTCGTGCTGGTTAGGCAACACGCTCTTGGTGCAGGGTTCGCAGCCAATGCTGATATAACCTTTCTCATGCAGCTCATTAAACGGCACTTGATACGCTTCGATATAATCCCACACTTGCGCAGAACTCCAATTTAGCAAAGGGTTGAATTTCACTAACGGATGCCCGTCAGTCGCAAACGCAGTGTCCAGTTGCACTTCGGGGATATGTTGGCGCGTGTCCGCGCTTTGGTCTTTGCGCTGCCCTGTGATCCAAGCGTCCACGCCCGCCAATTTGCGCGACAAGGGCTCAACCTTGCGGATGGCGCAACATTCATGATGGCCATCTTCATAAAAACTGAACAAGCCTTTGCGTTTGACGAATTCGTCCAATAAATCGCGGTTTGGCGTCAATATCTCAATGTCGATCTGGTAATGCTTGCGGACCTTTTCCAAGAAACGGTAGGTTTCAGGATGCAGGCGTCCGGTATCCAAACAAAATACGGTGATGTCTTTCCTGATGTTCAAGGCCATGTCTATCAACACCACATCTTCAGCACCGCTGAAAGAAATGGCGATATTGTCAAATAAAGCCAGGGCTTGTTTCAGGATGATGCGCGGGCTTTTTTGATGTAACTGGCTTTTTAATGCGTCAATTTCAGCGGCGTTCATGCGGTTTCATTACAGGTTTGGGTAAAATAGCGGTGCAAAAATTCCGCGAAAGGCAGTTGCGGCTGGCTTTCGATGAACTGTTGTCTGGCATGGGATTGGGCCGCCATGTCAATAAAGGCTTGGGTATTGGCTTCATCTAATGGTTGGCCATTAATATATTGCGCATGTTCAGCCGATTTGGCAATGGCGAAACCTGCAAACGCTTGCGAGCGTCCGCGCATCGCCGCCAACAACCGTGCCGAGGCGGTCAGGTCGGGGTTATCCACCTTAGCCTGTTGGGTGTTCAGCGCAGCCGTATAAGGTTGTTGCGGATGGCCGGCATCCAGCACCCCACACACCGGCCTCATCGCGTCCAGTATCTCGTCCGCCCACTCTTGCAAACCGATGCCGCCGCCATTTCTTGCCAATTCCAAGCCTGGTTTACGGCCTGAGTGGGCGACCAGCAATTGGTTGGCGTTATTGGTACGATGGTCTTGGCTGGTCATCAACGGGCTATCGGTCAACAAACAGGTCAGCAATAGGGCTTCGCTAAAACGTGCGGTATCTTCTTCTATGCCCATTGGATCGAACACGTCCAAATCCAAGGAGCGCATTTCCACATAACGCACACCGCGACGCCTTAACGCCACGGTTGGTTTTTCACAGGATTGCGCAATTTGTTTGGGGCGCATTGTGCTATAAAACTCGTTTTCGATTTGCAGGATATGCGTGTTCAATTGCCGATATTCACCATCCACCACCGTACCGATCTTTTCATATTCAGGATAAGGGGTGTTGATCGCCCGGCTCAAACTCTCCACATAGCCAGACAAGGAGTTGTAATCAATATCCAAATTCGCCTGGTTTTTGCTTTTGTAACCAATATCGCTCATCCGCAAAGAAGTCGCATAAGGATGGTATAGCGTGTGCGCATCAAATTGTTCAAACTGCGCCATCAATTCGGGGCGGCTTTTGAAAAAACTTTTGCAAATCGCCGGTGACGCACCGAACAGGTACAGGATCAACCAGCCCACCCGCTGAAAATTGCGGATCAGCCCAAAATAAGAGACGGCAATAAAATCCGCCAAACTCAACGGGCTGTTTTCTTGGCTGTGCAACACGGGCCACAAGGCTTCGGGGACGGAATAATTGAAATGGATCCCGGCAATCGCCTGCATTGTGCGCCCATAACGGTGCCACAAACCATGGCGGTAAATGTGCTTCATCTTGCCGACATTGGACGAACCGTATTCGGCAATGGGGATGCTCTCATCACCACTGATGCCACAAGGCATGCTCGCGCCCAGCAAGATTTCCTGGCCCAAATGTGCGTACACAAATTGGTGGATATGTTGCAAATAACCTAAGGTGTCCCGAATATCCGCAAATGGCGGCGTGATCAGCTCAATCAAGGCTTCGGAATAATCGGTGGTGATATGCGGGTGGGTCAAGGCCGAACCCAGTGCATAAGGATGTGGCGTGTGGGCGATAACCCCGTCCCGGGAGATGCGCAAGCTTTCTTTCTCTATGCCCTTAAAGCCGCCGCAAAGCAAGGTTTCCGAACCGTTTGCTTGCAGCTGGCCTAAGCGTGCAGAAAGCGTGTTAGTAAAATGAGTCATAGCGTGGGTATGTGCCCCAATAGTCTAATAAAGTGCCGCCATTATAAAGGGTATTGTTGGGTTGGCGGAATATTATCGTGGGGATGCTGGCGATTGGCCCGTTGATTTGGTGACGGGTGAATAGGGGGAATGGGGTAAAGTATAGGGGGTAAAACCACTTTTAAAGCAGCTGGCAACATCCATGGAACCTCCCTGATAAAGCCCGTAGGCTAAAGGCCAGGATTCCAAACCCTTCACCGGATTTGTTCCCTAGGCACCACCTATCCATCCCTAAACGCCATGACCGACACCAACATAAGCAATCACGACATTTACGACGACACCCTAAAGCAACTGCTCATTGATGTGACTGATTTACGCGAAAAAATCACTGCCCACGCAAGCAGCCGCCTGGACAAATACCAAGCTTACTACCGCGCTGGCGTGTTCAATAAAAGCGCGGTGAACCTTGCGCATTATCTGGCCTTAAGGCAATTCGACCTGCGCCATTTGCAAGATAGGCTTGCGCAAGCCGGGTTGTCGTCATTGGGGCGCTCGGAAGCCTCGGTGTTATCGACATTGGACGCGGTGACCGACGTGCTCAAGCGGGCAACCGATAAGAGCTATTCCCTGGATGACAAAAACCCGAGCGAGTCAGGGTTTAACCGCGGTTTGCAATTGCTTGAGCAGCACAGCATCGAATTGTTCGGGCCATTCCACGAACACAGCAAAGTCCATGTGATGGTGACGCTAGCCACGGAAACCGCCTGGAATTACGAGTTGATCCTGGCGTTGCTGGATAAAGGCATGACCTGCGCGAGGATTAATTGCGCCCATGACGACGCGCCAGTCTGGCGCAATATGATCCGCAATATCCGCCGTGCGGAAACCGAAACCGGTAAAATCTGCCGCATCCTGATGGATCTGGCCGGGCATAAGATCCGCACCGGAACGGTTGCTTTAGGGCCGCCCATCCATCACATTAAAGTCAAAAAAGATGTGCGTGGCGCCGTCATTGCCAAAGCCCGGCTGCTGTTGACGGCAAACCACGAGGATCGGCATGGCCATGGGGAGGGAGGCGGGCCGCTGTTCCGCGTCCCCATCCCTGAGGCGCTGCACAGCCAACTGGACTCTGGTTGCCGCCTGGAATTTGTCGATGCGCGGGGTAAAGCGCGGCATTTGCTGGTCGAGCAAGCCGAATCCGATAAGGCATGGCTGGCGAGTTGTGACCAAAGCAGTTACTTGGAATCCGGTTGCGAAGTGGCCTTAGTGCCCACTGGCCCGGCGGATGAGGGCGACACCAATGAGAGGTTTAATCTGGGCACGTTTGCCGGTATGCCACTGGAAATACGCTTGTTCAAAAACGATTTGTTATTGCTGACCGAAAATGATGTTATCGGCCAACCTGCCAAATACGATGAAAACGGAGCCCTGACACAGCCTGCACAAATCGGCTGCACCTTGTCGTCATTCAGCGCCAAATTAAAGATAGGCCAGCCAGTGTGGATTGATGACGGCAAGCTAGGCACGGTGGTGGAAGCCATCACCGGACAAGGCACCTTGTTGCGTGTCAACCAAGTGCGCAGCAGCGGCGTTTGTATCCAAAGCGACAAAGGCATCAACTTTCCTGACACCCAGTTGGGTTTGCCGCCCTTAAGCGAAAAGGATTTGCAGGATTTAGATTTTGCCTGCACCCACGCCGACCTGATAGGCTTTTCCTTTGTCGAAACGCTAGCCGACATGGATTATTTAATGGCCGGACTGGCCAAACGCAACGCCACCGAATTGCCGATCATTGCCAAAATCGAAACCAACCTTGCCCTGAAAAACCTCCCGGATATTATTCTCGGCACCATTGGCCGGCATAGCTTGGGCATCATGATCGCACGCGGGGATTTGGCGGTGGAACTGGGTAGCGCCAGGCTCGCCGAAATCCAGGAAGAATTGCTGTGGCTTTGCGAGGCGGCGCATGTGCCAGTGATTTGGGCCACCCAAGTGCTGGAATCCATCGCCAAGAAAGGCGTGCGTTCCAGGCCGGAGTTTACCGACGCGGCGATGGCGGTGCGGGCGGAATGCGTGATGCTGAACAAAGGCCCGTACATACTGGATGCCATTGAAGCCTTAGTGAATGTGATGGTCAGGATGCAGGAACACCAGCGGAAAAAGTTTTCCAGGTTACGGGCGTTGCATTGGTAAATGGCGGTTGTTAGATGTGCCAGTTCAGGCTTGGCCTGAGTTGAACAGCACCTGAAAGCCTAGATTGGCATTCCAGCCACGTAAAATAATCAACTGGCCGGACTCGACCCACAAGAGCATTCAAAGAATTCCAATCAATGTCGGCTGCGATTCAATGAGCGACCATTCAACGTGAAGCTAAGGGGCGGACGCGATTAGCGGCCGTCCGGCTTGGGCGCAGGGTTAGAACCTGACGCATTGTGGTACTCATTTAGTGAAAGTGAGGGCGGCATTGACCTTACCTTCTAATGCGGCGGCTACTGCTTCGCTCCACTGCTCTTTGATGGCAGGGTCAGCAGGTGGGCCATCTGGTAGTTATGCTGCCTAGCAATCCGCCGATTTCACCAGATGATGTGAGCCGATATTCTGCTTCAAGAAACGGAAACATTGCGAGATAGGCTTGTTGCCCTGAAAGTTTCGCCATGGGTACTCGTAAGTTCTAACGCTTAGCCCAGCGGTAGCTAAAATCCGCTGGAGCATTGAGTTAGGCAAACTCGGTATTCATAAGAATTTTTGTAGTTGCTCACGGCTTAATTCACAATCACGAAGAATTTTGCTTATTAAGCCCGGCCCAACGCTTTCGCCCGCGTGGACGGGCACAACCGTTGAGCGACCATCTGGATGTTGTACAAAATGATGGCTTCCCCTAACTCGAACTACCGAAAAACCAGCTTTTTTCAAGGCAAGCAATAAATCTTTGCCGGTTAAGCTTGGAAAAGATGTCATGCCGCAACTGAAATTCGCTGAATGCCAACAAAATCCAATGGCTCGAACATCTCGTCCTGAACTTCCAAACAAAGCTCAATAGCTTCTCTAATACGCTCCATAAGTACATCTAATGACTTAGCTTGTGTATGACAACCTTTCAGGGCTGGAACAGAAGCTACAAAATATCCCTCGGAATCTTTCTCAATAACTACATCGAATTGTTTCATCATGCTATTTAAATCCCATCTATGCTCAGGCTTGATAACTAACTTTAACACGCTACAAATAAATAACTTTATTCTGCTCAATTTTAATGAGCTTACGTTTTTTCAATTCAGAAATAATTTTGTCTACATCTGAGTCAGCAATTCCACCTTGGAACTGAAACATGGCTTTGATTGAATTCGTTAGGGATTGTTTTTTGACAGGTTTTAACTTCAATAGTCTTTCAACAACGTATTCTATAGTGCCGATTTCATTCAAAGTCTCTTCTTTTGCTTTCTCAACGTTTTTTGGTTCAGAACGATTTTGAGGATTTGCATTTTCTTCCTCTTTTCTGGCGGTCTGAATGAGTAACTGTGCGAGACGCAATTTATCCCTATAACTTAGCTGTTCACAAGCTATAGCTATTACATCATAGGTCATCCGGTTAGCTTCCCTTAAGTAATTTCTGGCAGTTCATTTTTATTGCCTAACGTAGAACTAACCGGGCGCGGCACGGGAAGCTGAATAAACAAAACCGCATTATAACCGCGCTCCGGTTGAGTGCCATGCTGGGCATGATTATCTATTTCAAATGCTTAATAACAAACGCCATTCCTTTGAACTGATGCCCTAAAGAATATTGCAAATCGCTTTCAATTTGAGCCTCTTCTTGCCGAGAGCCTCTATCAAAAATTGACCCTCTTGGAGAACCCATTATTCTGAATTCTATTCCCCTGTTATTTTTCAACACACGATAAAATAGGCGAATTTTGTCATTCTCGTAAAGACCTTCGTTATCCAATGGGTTGCATTTTTTACAGATTAAATTATAAGGGTTAGTAACGTTCTCAATGGCACTGATTGCCTTAGCAATATCAATGCGTTCGCTAGAGGATTCTTTTCTTATTTCGAATATATCAGGCTGAGGTAACGTCGAGGTTCCTGTAATTCCTAAGACAGTCAGTACAATGGCTGGGATTTTAATTAGCTCAGGTTTATTTAAATTTAATGTAAATCTTTCACGTTTCTCGTAAACAAAGTGTGCAACAGGGATCATTACAAAAGCCACCAAGTCACTGTAGTCAACCGTTCGAATAAGCTCTATCGGGCTATAAGAATTAATGAATTCGATTAAGCCTTGAGAATATGGACTTTTCCAGTATAAAAACAACCCAACTACAAGCACAGCAGTTTCCAACACCTTCTTTGGAAATACATCTCTCAACACCAAAACGATAAGAAATATTCCGGAAAAGTCAGATATTTTTCCTGTAACAATACCTGGGAAAGAATACTTAAGTACATGATCATTCAATATAAGAAGAAATGCGGAAAGCAACAAAGGCCATGTTGTATAAATGCCATTCTTCATAAAATTCCCATAGCCCGCCCAAAAATGCCTAACTAGTAATTAGATAGTTTCCGTATACATACTGCAAAACTTGCATTACCTCAATAACTATCTAAACGGCAAAGAATTTCCTCATCTGCATATCATCCAAACTATGTCTATAGATGTTTTGGAGGTTTTCATGTTAACGGTTCCCGCATCAGTTCCTAATTTTATACCCGGTTTTAAACACCCACCACACAAAGGCCAGGCAAATGATGAGAAACCCAAACGTCATGCCAATACTGATGGCGACATTCACATCGGCAATACCATAAAAGCTCCAGCGAAAGCCGCTGATCAGATACACCACCGGATTGAACAAGGTGATCTTCTGCCACAAGGGAGGCAACATATTGACCGAATAGAACGCGCCTCCCAGGAATGTGAGCGGGGTGACAACCAACATCGGCACCACCTGTAGTTTCTGAAAACTGTCCGCCCACAGGCCGATGATGAAGCCGAACAAACTGAAGGTCACCGCGGTCAGCAACAGAAAAGCAACCATCCACAAGGGATGGGCGATCTCATAAGGCACGAACAGGCGAGCCGTGCCCAGAATCAGCAGGCCCAACACCACCGACTTGGTCGCCGCCGCCCCCACATAACCGAGCAGCACTTCTGCCCACGAAACCGGCGCCGATAGCAACTCGTAAATGGTGCCCGCCCATTTGGGCATGTAAATCCCGAAAGAAGCGTTGGAAATGCTCTCGTTCAGTAAATTCAGCATCACCAACCCTGGGATAATGAAGGCGCCGTAACTGACGCTGTCAATGTCGCCCATACGCGAACCGATGGCTTTGCCGAAGACGATGAAGTACAGCGAGGTGGTCAGCACCGGTGCGGCGATGCTTTCCCATAGAGTGCGAAAGGTGCGCGCCATTTCAAAGTGGTAAATGGCGCGAATACCATAGATGTTCATTCCCGTGCCCCCATAGGCTTATGTACCAGGCTGACGAAGATGTCTTCCAACGAACTTTCGGTGGATTGTAAATCCTTGAAATCGATGCCATGTTCCCCCAGCGCGCGCAACAGTTCGGCAATGCCGGATTCTTCTTTCTGGGTATCGAAGCTGTAAATCAGGGCTTGCCCGTCGTCGGAGAGCGTTAACGGCCAAGCGTTTAAACCGGCCGGGATGCTGGCCATAGGCTTCCGCAACACTAAGGCGAGCTGCTTTTTGCCAAGTTTGCGCATCAGCCGTTCCTTGTCTTCAACTACGATCAGCTCACCTTTGTTGATGACGCCAATCCGGTCAGCCATATCTTCGGCTTCCTCGATGTAATGGGTGGTCAGAATGATAGTGGTGCCTTGTGCACGAAGCCCGTGCACCATCCGCCACATATCGTGCCGTAACTCCACATCCACACCGGCGCTCGGCTCATCAAGGAACAATATCGTTGGTTCATGCGCCAGTGCCTTGGCGATCAGCACCCGGCGTTTCATACCACCGGATAGCGCCATGATTTTTTGGTCACGTTTGTCCCACAGCGATAGATCGCGCAGCACTTTTTCCAGGTAGGCTGCGTTGGGCGCCTTACCGAACAAGCCCCGGCTGAATTTGATCGTGGCCCAGACCGACTCGAACGCGTCCGTATGCAGTTCCTGCGGCACCAAGCCGATGCTTGCCCGCGCCGCGCGGTAATCCCGCACGGTATCGTGGCCGTCGGCGGTAATGGTGCCAGACGTGGCGTTGACAATACCGCAGATGATGCTGATCAGCGTTGTCTTGCCCGCACCATTGGGGCCCAACAAGGCGAATATCTCACCACGCTTGATGTCCAAGTCGATGTTCTTCAGCGCTTGGAAACCGCCGGGATACGTCTTGTTAACGCCGCGCACGAAGATGATGGGGTCAGGATTATCGGAATTCATAGTCTAGGTGGGGCATTTTTTATGGATGAATGTAAATTCCAGCGCCTGTCTAATAGCCGGGGCATAGGTAAAGGAATTTGTCCGGCATTGTTGTCCTTCAGCGGACGGCACCGATATTATTGGCCGTCATCATATCGGCCAACGAATACTAACATAGCTGTTATGCGCCACGGGCAAGTCCCCCTGAAATTGCTGCCGGCCTCCCCGCGCCCAAGAAGCGTATCGACGACGCCCAGATCCCGTCTTCGAAACCTGATGAAACGGTTAATATCGCCGTCTGGAACATCCGCGAATTTGGGCGCGTCCCACGTACCAAAGCCGCACCCCATTTTGGCCTAACCCTAACCCGCTTCCGCCACCAAACTGGGGTAATCGGTATAGCCCGTCTCAGGCTCCCGCAGCCCATAGCCGTAGAACGTATCGGGATGGTAAGGGTTGAGCGGCACGTTCAGTTGCAGGCGGCGGGGCAAATCCGGATTGGATATGAAGTCCTTGCCAAAAGCCACCGCGTCCGCTTCCCCTGCCGCAACCACCTGTTGGGCCGTTTCCCGGTTAAAACCCTCATTGGCGATCAAAACGCCGCCAAAACGTTTTTTCAATGCGGGGCTGATGCGGTTTTCCCCTAGGGATTCGCGGGTAAAAATAAAGGCAATACCGCGTTGGCCTAATTGCTCTGCCACGTAACCAAAGGTACCCAAGGGATCGGAATCGCCCATGGAATGGGAATCGCCTCTAGGTGCAAGATGGACCCCAACGCGATCCGCGCCCCAGACTGAAATCGCGGCATCGGTGGCTTCCAGCAGCAAACGGGCACGGTTTTCTATCGGGCCACCATAACGGTCATTGCGTTGGTTGGTGCTGTCCTGCAAAAACTGGTCGAGCAGATAACCGTTGGCGCCATGGAGCTCGACGCCGTCAAAACCCGCCAGTTTGGCGTTTTCCGCGCCTTTGCGGTAGGCATCGACAATGCCGGAAATTTCAGCCATATCCAAAGCTCTCGGCGTCACGTATGCCCGCAGAGGCCGCAACAGGCTGACATGGCCCTGTGGCGCAATGGCGCTTGGGGCGACAGGCAGTTCGCCGTTGAGATAATCCGGATGGGAAACCCGGCCGACATGCCATAGCTGTAAAAAAATCCGTCCACCGGCGGCGTGTACGGCTTGGGTTATCTTAGCCCAGCCCCCGACCTGGGCCTCCGACCAAATCCCCGGCGTATCCGGATAACCGACGCCCTGCGCGGAAACGCTGGTCGCTTCGCTTAAAATCAGTCCCGCACCCGCCCTTTGCGCGTAATATTCAGCCATCAGCGCATTAGGCACCCTTCCGGTGCTGGCACGGCAGCGTGTCAGCGGTGCCATTACAATCCGGTTAGGGAGCTTAATCGCCCCAACAGTGATGGGCTCAAATAGATTAGTCATTTTATCCTCTTGTAATGGTTCGCTTTAGCCTGCAAGGCGACTGCCCGGCATAAGGCCCTGTAGATAGTTAAAGCCAGACCGGTGCCAACAGTCAAGGGTAAGTTTTAGGCCGTTCCGATTTAATCCTTGATTTGCCCAGCTCCTCGCTGAGCAACTGACGCAAACAAGTGCCGGCATGCCCCCAATCCAAGTCTTCCCGTTCACAATGTTGGCGGGCCGCCCTCGCCATGATTGAATACAAGGCCCCATCATCGTTTAATCGGGCCAGAGACCTGGCGGCATCGGTAACCGACGGTTCGACCATAACCAGCGGGGAGTATTCGGTACGCAGGGGGCGGGTGGCAATACGTAGCGCCGCATCCCCCCATAATTCGCGCAAGGCATCCTGGTCGGGCAGGACTTGGGGCGCTCCGGTCGCCGCATGCTCGAAGCTGACCAAGCCAAAACCTTCGCCCACGGCGGTGTTGATGCCGACCGCGCAAGCATTGTAAAGCCAGTTCAATTCGGCATCATCCAAGGGGCCGGCCTGCTTAGGATACCAAAGTATCCGTTCGGCGATACCCAGCGCATTTGCCTGCTCGCGTAGCGGGTTGACAAATTGGGGGTGTGCGAAAGCCTGATGCAGGCATAAATAGATATTCGCCGGGCGGCCTTGCACAAAGCGCGCAAAGCTTTCCAGGGTCAGGTCGATACGTTTGCGTGGATCCGGCCGTGCGGCGTTGAGGACGACGAAACTGGGCTCGGAGAGGTGGAAAAACTGCTGCGCCAAGCGCATGCGCTGTAGGCACAAATTTTCATCGCCCAACCCAAGCAGCGGGTGGAAGCGATGTAAATCCACACCGTGCCCCAGGCAATCCACTCGGGTATTGATAGCCATTGCCCGCAAGGCTTCTGTTAAATCAAGCGCGGCACTGCGTGTATAAGTTACCAAACGGCTGAAGCCAAGCAATTCAGCGACCTGTTGTGGATCTTGAATATGCCCGTCCAACGGCAAATAACCGACCATCGGAACATGATCAAGGATGCCCGCGAGTTCGCGCGAATAGTGCACTAAATACCACAAGTCATTGAGCGCAAACACCAAGTCCGGTTGTAGTTCGCCCCAACGTAATCGCGCACCATAAGCCCCCACCATATCGCCGCCATGCAGGTCGGTAGGCTCCAGCCGCACCCCTTCGGCCCAATTAAAAGCCTCCCCCTGATAACCTACGCCCATCCAGGTGACCCGATAATCCTGGGCCAAATGTGGCATCAGCGCTTCCAGGACGCGGGTGAAACCGGTGCCCGGACGATACCAACCGAATAGCAATAGATGCGGGCGTTCCGACGACTGTATCATGGCCTAAGCTGAATGGGGCAATCCGCTGGCATATAGAACTTTAGGCATGGGTTCCGCCAGCCTGGTGTTGGCCTGGCGGAACCTGGTGTGGACGATTAAAGCCAGTTAAGCATCGTTCAAACTGACTGGAGTATAGAAAGTGGTGCCGTTAATATCATTGGGCAACAACTGGACAGTCAGGATGGGGGCAAGATCTATACCTGCCGTAATTTGGCTGCCTTCGAATCCTGGCATGTCCTGATTCCCAAGCGTACCGACCAGGGCGTAGCCAAAAGTGCCCAGGGAACCGCAGTTGAATTGTGTCGCCACCTGGTTGACCCTGCGCAGTTCACGTCCGCCGCCATTGAGGTCGAGAAAGGTAAAAAACTCCCCCTGGGGCTGGTTGTTCAAGCCAACGCCAATGGTGCCCAACACCAGGATGTAATCACTGGAATTGTAATCACCCAAGTTTGGGGCTACGTTTGGCGCTTCTTGGAATTGGTTAAACACCACATTCAAGGTGCGGCGGTCAAGAACCAGGATCCAGTAGCCCGGATTTTTAGGTTGTTGGGTTAGGACATTATTGCCAATGCCGATTTGCCCCCATAAATATTGGTTGCTGGTGGAACTGATGACAGTAAGAGGGACGGGCAATGCACTCATAGCGGATCTCCATGGGTCTAATTGAATATAAAGTTAGAATGTTAATGTAGATTCAACCAGAATCAAAGTATTTTTAAGTGCGGCAAAATCAGCGATAGTGGCGGGCAACCGCCAACACATCCTCCCCTGCAAACCAGGCCCAACGGCATTTTTCACCTTGTCAAACGGGGTGCAGTGAAACCATGCCCGAAGCGGGCGGGCTGGCGCCTGTTCCGTAGGGACTGCCGCAGCATGTTGCGCAAGGCATTCGGAAAAAGGTCAGGCATGGCCATGGCCAGCAAAATGGGCCAGCAATTGGGGAAGCGACAGCATATCGTCAAATGGCGTGACAAATCCATTTTGGCGCAGTGAAGCCCCGCCATTGGGTACATATTGGAAGGCTTTCATACCCGCCGCAGTCGCCGCCCTAACCCCGACTTCACTATCTTCCACAACCGCACATTGGCTAGGCATGAAGCCTTTCGCCTTCGCGGCATATTGGAATATGCCTGGCTCTGGCTTCCATGAGCCGATTTCATAAGAACTGAAGAGGGCATCGCCAAAATAAGGTGCTAGGCCACTCACTTGTAGCGCCTGACGGATTTTTGCAAGCGGCCCGCTTGAGGCAATGCACTTGGGGAAATTCATGGCTTCAAGCATTTCAAAAACGCCGGGCATGGGTTTTAATTCATGGGCAAAGAGTTCCTCAACACGCTGGCGGTACCGCCGTTCAAACGCATCGGGCAAGCCCTGGCAAAGACGGGCCTCAAGATCAGCCAAAATGTGGGCCAGCTTTTTGCCGCGATACCGTTGGGTTAATGTCCCCAACGTATCATTTAGCTGCGGGAGCAGATCGAGGAACGCCTGGTTGCAAAGCCCCTCGCTGTCCACGAGCGTACCGTCCAGATCAAAAATCACACAAATACCTGCCATTTGCCGGGATGCCTAGCGAAGGGCTTTGGATAGCAAGGCGCTGGTAGGGGCCATGACCCTATCCTCCCAGACGGCACATGACTTGGTGCCAGCCAGCCTCGGCGCTGGCTCCGGCCTGTTCGAACACGGCTTGCAGTTGCTCCATCTGCGTTCCCGTGAGCAGCGCCTCCAATTGTGCCCCGCTTGGGGTGAGTGACAGTTGCCTCACCCGTTTATCATGCCCGGCCGTGCCCATTGCCACCAGTTGCAATTCCAATAACTGCCGCAGGGGGGCGTTCAATGCCTGTTTGCTGACGCTGAGCATGCCCAGCAGCGCATTCACTGAAATCCGTGGGTTGCGGCCGACGAAATAGAGGATGCGGTGATGGACCCGCCCCAAGCCGCGTTGGGCTAGGATGCGGTCCGGCTGCGCGGTAAAGGCGCGGTAGCCGAAATAAAACTGTTCGATAGCCAGGCGTAACGCGGCTTCACGCGGCATAAGCACAGCTCCGTCGGCAGCCGTGGCATTATCATCGGGCATTTCTGTAGGGGATATTGGGTCAACCATATTGACATTATAAGCCTGTTGCCATTATCATGGCTATAGGTCAACCTTATTGACATTTATAAATAGCCCGCCATGAATGATTTATCGCCGCAGCACAAACCCCATTTTTCTGCCCGCACCCGTAACCTGCATCCGTCGCCGATCCGTGAAATCCTGTCCGTCATCAACCGGCCGGGCATGATCTCCTTTGCCGGAGGGCTACCGGCGGTGGACAGTTTCCCCCAATTCAGCCTGGACGCCATGCCGCAGCATATCCTGCAATATGGCGCCAGCGAAGGCGAAGGGGGGCTGCGCCAACGGGTTGCCGAAGACCTGCAAGGGCTGGGCCTGCAATGCACAGCCGGGCAAGTGCTGATCCTGTCCGGTTCCCAACAAGGCATTGATTTGGTCGCCAAACTGTTCATAGACCCCGGTACACCCGTGGCGGTGGAGTCACCGACCTATCTGGCGGCATTGCAGGTGTTCCGCTATTTCGGCGCCCGTTTCGTTGCCTACGATGCAGGATCGCCGGATATGGGCGAGTTGCTACGCGAAAAGCCAGCTTTTGCCTATGCCATCCCTACGTTCCAAAACCCCAGCGGCCAGTGCCTGGATGCGGCCGGACGCGCCGCACTGGCCGCCGCCTGCGATGCCGCACGCATCCCTTTATTTGAGGATGACCCCTACCGTGATTTGGCCTATGACCCTTGCGAACGGACCCCAGTGTGCGCCTTACTCAAGCAGGCACCGTGGATTTACCAGGGATCGTTCTCGAAAAGCCTGGCACCCGGGTTGCGCCTAGGTTACCTAGCCGCCTCACCGGATCTGCTGCCTTACCTGACACGCCTCAAACAGGCGGCCGACCTGCACAGCAACCGGGTCAGCCAGTGGTTGGTGCTACAGCAACTGAATGATCCGGCACGTAGCCAACAACTGGACAAATTGGCCGGGGCTTATCGCCAGCGCCGCGACGCTTTCGAAGCCGCCTTACGCCGTCATTTTAGCGGCCTCGCCAGCTGGCAGACGCCCCCCGGAGGGTTGTTCTTCTGGCTCACCCTCAACCGCCGCATCGACACCCGCCAACTGCTGCCCAAAGCCATTGAAGCGGGCGTCGCTTTCATGCCCGGCGAACCCTTCCTGCCCATGGAGGTGGAAAATTGCGGCCAGCTACGCCTCAATTTCAGCCACGCCGACGAAACGCAGGCCGAATTAGGCCTAGGGAAACTGGCGGAATTAGTGCGCTGTTCCGCTTGAATGGCGCCCCTATTTCTCTGCTGGCGCCAAACAGACTAGCTTGCAGTCCGGTTGCAAGGCGACTAGCAGCGTGGTTTGCAAAAAGCATTGCACGCCCCGTAACGGGTGATTGAACCGGCGCTCACCCCCCTTCGCGGTTGAGTACGGCTTGTCCGCGCCAATGCTGGGCGAACAACGGGCTATTGGCCAATAAACCGTCAACCAGCGCTTGCATCGCCGCATCTTGCGGACGGCGGCTGTAATCGGCACGGAATTCGGCAACCAATCGGCGGGCGCGTTCTGGCCAATCGGCTATCAACCGCTTCGCATCAGGACAGAGGAAGACGAATTGAAGCAAATTGCGTTCTTGGGCCCCTTCATCCAGCCAGCCGGTGAACAGATTGGCGGCATCAGCATTCCAGGCCCTGGCGGTCCAGGTGCGGTCTAGGAGATAGGCCGGCCCCCTAAACAAGGATGGCAAATTTAAAAGGCCGGGAAGCAAGTCAGGCGGTGGTTCAGAGCCAGCCGGATCCCGTTTCCCCGCCAAATCGAACAGCGAAGCACGCCCGGCCGGTGCCAGCCTGAGCGCTTCGGCAAGACGCGCCAATGCGGCGGCGGAAGCGGCAACCTCGCGCCCTTGCTCAAGCCAAGTGATCCAAGTGACGCTAACCGCAGCGGCTGCCGCCAATTCTTCGCGCCGCAAACCGGGAGTCCGGCGCCGGCCGACAGCCTGGGCAGGCGGCGGCAAACTCTCACGGTGGGCACGGATGAAGGCAGCCAGGAGGCGGCGGGGGCTTGTTTCGGTCATAGTGTCTTTTATACCCGTATAAATCGCCATCTTGTACCAGTTAAAAAAGGGGGGAACAATACCCCTGCCATCCATTTATTTTAGGGGATCATGATGAAGACATACCGTTGGGACGCTAAGGACTATGAGAGGAACTCGGAAGCCCAACAGAAATGGGCAAGGGAAATCATCGCCCGTCTAAATTTGACAGGAACCGAAAACATCCTTGACCTAGGTTGTGGTGACGGCAAAGTTACGGTGGAATTGGCCCGGTTAGTGGCCGCTGGCTCGGTGGTCGGCGTTGATAACTCCAGGCAGATGATAAGCTTAGCGCAAGCAAGCTATCCACAAAACCAGTGCCCTAATGTTTCGTTCCAAGTCATGGATGCCAGCGCCCTATCCTTTGAAGGCCGTTTTGACCTGGTTTTCTCAAATGCGGTGCTCCATTGGGTCAATGACCATCAACCCGTTATTGAAGGCTTATATAAAAGCCTCAGGGAGGGAGGAAAAATGCTCTTACGCATGGGCGGGAAAAGCGATGCGGCGGGGATACTCTCGGTCATTGACGAGGTTAAAGCCGCCGAGAAATGGGCGCCGTACTTTACCGGATTCGAATTCCCTTTTACTTTTATGGGGCCCGATGAATATAAGGCGCTATTGGGGAAATCTGGATTTTTCATCAACCGTGTCGGGCTCATCCCTAAAGATATGGCCCATAACGGCAAAGCGGGGCTGGAAGGATGGATACGCACCACATGGCTGCCCTATACGCAGCGGATCCCAACCGAAAAAAGGGGGATGTTCATCGAAGAGGTTTCTGTAAAATATCTGGATAAATTCCCGCTAGACTTAGAGGGCAAAGCCCATGTGGCTATGGTAATGCTTGAAGTTGAAGCAGAAAAAACCACACGGCCAAGCCGTTGAAAAGGCAATATGCCTATTAGGCCACTACAAGCATCGGACAATGCCGCTTACACCACACTCTGGATCAACGCGCTCACTGAACACGAAAAACATTTCCGCGTCGCCTTGGAAGATGATGCACATCCGCAAATCCCCACCCAGTTTTCTGCCGAAAGCTTCACCTTGGGCGCATTCGCTGGCGACAATTTGGTCGGCACCTTAAGCTTTGTCCGCGAAACCCGCTTCAAAACCAAACATAAGGCGCTGTTGATGCGGATGTATGTGCACCCTTCGGCGGCCGGCCAAGGCATTGGCAAGGCCCTAATCCAAGCAACCATCAGCTTGGCTAGAAACCTGATCGGTTTAAGGCAACTGTACCTTACTGTCTTAGCCTCCAATCAACGGGCCATACGGCTGTACACCTCATCCGGTTTTAGCCCGTTTGCGCAAGAACCTGAATCAGTCAATATTCAAGGCCAATACATTGATGAACTGCAAATGGTTTGCTTCCTAAGCAAGTGCCCACCATGACGGCCCGCTGTGGGCCAATAGTTGCCCAAACCCACCGTACCCCCGGCAACACACGGCCTTGGTTGGTTGCTGACAGGATGTTATTGTTTGTGCCTATCCCAAACACAATGGCATTGCCGAAACCCCTTTGACGTAATCCTGCCCCACTGCCTATGCCTACGCAACCCAAAGCCCTGCACTTCCTTGCCATATCCGGTAGCTTACGGGCCGCCTCCCTGAATAGCCTATTGTTACGGGCCATCGCAAACATCGCCCCTGCGGGCACGGACGTGGTTTTGTACCAAGGCTTGGGGCAATTGCCGCCCTTTAACCCGGACATCGAAGACCCTTTACCTGGGCCGGTGGCCCATCTTAAAAACCAAATCATCGCGGCGGACGCGGTCATCATAGCCAGCCCCGAATATGCCCATGGTGTCACGGGCGTGCTTAAAAACGCCTTGGATTGGATGGTCGGCAACGAGTCATTTGTAAACAAGCCGGTCGCCTTGCTCAACACCTCGGCACGGGCTGTCCATGCGTACGCGGCGTTGCGGGAGATTATCGGCATGATGTCCGCGCACATCATTGACGAAGCGTCACTGACTATCCCCCTGTTTGGGTCTGGCCTAACGGAAGGGCAGCTTGCCGGTAACCCGCAAACCTTACTGGACTTGAATACGGTATTGGCGGCACTGCGGAAAGCCATCGAAAGCCCATCCTCCCCGCTGTGACAAAAATCCTTATCCGCACCCCCATTGCCTGTAACCTTTTCCCCGCCCACCGGTATAAGTCCACAATCTAATACGGGAACCGTCATGTGGACATTCAAATCATCCTAAAACGCATCGGCAACGGCGACAAGCCAGCCTTCGCCCTTGTGGTGCAGCATTTCCAGCAGCCCCTGTTTGCTTATTTGGGGCGGATGGGGCTATCCCAAGGGGTGGCCGAAGAAATTGCCCAAGAGACTTTCTTACGTGCCTGGAAATGCCTCCATGCCTATGACCCCGCCCGCGCCGAATTTTCAACTTGGCTATTCACCATTGCCCGGAACATTGCCTTCCACGAGCTTGGCCGGGCTGCGGGCAAACGCGAAGTTTCCGGTAATGAATTTTTGCCGGATGTGGCCAGTGAAGGCGACCCAGCCGATGCGGCCAGGCAAACCCAGTTAAGGGAAAAGCTGCTTGACGCCTTGCGTGCTTTGCCAGTGGCGGACCGCAGCGCACTCGCGTTAGCGTATTTCCAGGAACTCGACCTAAAAGCCATTGCGCGCATCGAGGGTTGCAGCACCGGTGCCGTCAAAGTCCGTTTGCACCGGGCCAAACAACGGCTACGCCAACTATTGGAGGAATATCATGAATAACGATTGGGACAACTTGCTGCAATCAGGCCTGGTGTCGGTGCCTGACGGTTTCACTGGACGGGTCATGCGGGAAATTGACCGCTTGCCACTACCAACCCCCAGGCAAACCTGGAAAATCCGGCTGCAATGGCTCGCTATTTTGGGCACTGCCGCAATGGGCATGGCCGAGCTTTTTTCATTCATTTTTGGCATCTGGGCTGCCACCACCGCCTACTAAAATAAGGAGACCCTCCATGCACACCCTTAACCACCCCCGTAAGCCGTTATCCGCGTTAGCCATGTCTTTTGTGCTGCCGGGTTTCGGGCAGCTCTACAACGGCGAACCCAATAAAGCCATCTGGCTGTTTGTCGCCTTCGCCATGCTCAGCATCCCGGGCGTGGCATTTGTCGCCCTCTATCTGGCCGGATATTGGATGTTGCCCGCCTTATTGCTGAGCTTGGTGCTGACCTTGTCCATCTGGCTTTATGGCATCATGGATGCGTGGCGCACCGCCCGCCGCAAACAAGGCTACGTGAAACCGGGTTGGCAAATCAGCGGCGGCTATGCCTTAATTTTTTTGCTGTGTTCATTGGCGCAACTGTCCCTGATCGGCTACGTCAGGGAACATCTCGTCCAGTCCTTCTCCATCCCATCCAGCAGCATGGAGCCTAGTATCCTGCCCGGCGACATTTTATTCGCCGACATGCGCTATAACTGCCCTGGTTGCAAAAGCGCGGTCAAACGTGGCGACATCGCCATTTTCGTATACCCCAATGACCGCACCCTTAACTATATCAAGCGGGTTATCGCCCTGCCTGGAGATTCGGTCCGCATCCAAGGCCATGCCATTTGGGTTAACGGCAAGCCCTTAACGGTGCAGGAAATCCAAAACGGGCCGGCCATCCAAGTCACCGAAGCCATCGAAGGCCGGCAATGGCAAGTGCAATGGACGCAACCTGACCAGCAGGCGACCGGGATGGAAATGGTTGTGCCACCAGGCCACGCCTTTGTTTTGGGTGACAACCGCAACATAAGCAAGGATTCCCGTCTCTTCGGCACCGTGCCGTTGGCGGATATCATAGGCAAAGCAAGGCAAATATGGTTTTCGAAGCAGCCACAGGCCGGTATACGCTGGGGCAGGTTAGGCGGCGTGCCCGATTAGACCTAACCTTGCCGGCTTTTGTAGCGGGCCTGCAAGCGGATGCATAACGGCGCCCCGGCCTGGAGACGGGGCCAATGCCGTCAAGTTAATAAATCAACCTGGGTATCCCCTTGACTGGAGTAAACACTATATGTTGTGGTGAGTTGGTTTTCGTCCACGGACATTTTTCTTGATAGTTTCGTAAGTCACGGCATCGGTCAACACTGCTTGTTGGAGTAATCGATAAAAAAGTTTTCCGCGGTGCCGTGAAGTTCGTCGATTGAATCGAAATGTATATTCATCGAGATAATACTCAAGATGCTCATGAGCAACCGCCCCCTGCAAAGTACCACCTAGCCATCGTTTCATCAGGCTGGCAACCAGATTACAAGCAGGCAACAGATTGTCCCCAACCTCAGCATCAGTTCGAACCACTTCGTGAATGTACCCACGATTGCCAATTTGGTTATAGCCAGCCCATCCATCCGTTCGAATCACGCTCCCTGGTTCAACCGTATCCTGAATGGCTTTTTCTAAAGATTCTGCCGAAGCATCTTCTATTCGTTTCAGTCGTATGCGCCCCAATTTTTTTCCGTCAAGTTGCACAACCATAAGAATCAATACCTTACCACTGGCGCCACGTCCGCGTTTTCCGTCGTGTTTTACACCACCCACAAAGGTTTCGTCGATCTCAACGTTCCCAGATAAACGATCACGGCCTTGCCTAACCATGGCGCGACGCAATTTGTGAAGCCATGTCCACGCAGTTTCATAGCTACCAATACCAAGCATACGTTGCAGTCCTTTGGCGCTCGCACCATATTTCTGCCCTGTGACCCACCAGATTACCCGAAACCAAACCATCAACGGCTTCTTTGTCCGTTCAAAAATTGTTCCTGCCGTCACTGATGCTTTGTAATCGCACGATCTACACCAATGAAGCCCGTGATCAATTAACCAAGCTTTTCGATGACCGCAACGCGGACAAACAAAACCATCAGGCCATCTCAACTCACACAAATAATGCCAGCACGCTTCTTCGGTGGAGAAGCGTTCCTCAAATTCAGCCAACGTCTTCGGGTAGTCGTCCATGGATGACAACACTACCGATAGTAGTCACTCCAGTCAAGGGGATACCCAGGTAAATCAATATACTATCTGATGTTACGCAGACATTTTCTGCGACTTAAAAATAAATAATGATGAGTCGCTAGCGCGACAATTTTTTAATCGGGTTCTCGCACCCGAAAGCGAGATACTTTCTTTTGTGCCGCCAAAAGAAAGTATCCAAAGAAAAGGCGGCCCGATTGCCGCTTCCTCCTTGCGCTCCTCGGTTTTGTCGGGGGCCAGCAGAGAGGGCTTCCTGCCCTCCTGCTGACGCGCGGCATCCTTGCCGCGCCCCTTCGGGCTGTTCCCGACAAAACCTACGGTGCTCGGCGCGGCAAACGGGAGCGAAAACACGTTACTACGTAACGTCAGATACTATAAAGCAAGGTTGGGGCACTTAATGCGCCTACTGTTGGCGCCCTACCTCCTGCTGAAAAACTATCCAAAGATAAATTTAGGTTTGGATAGGGAACGTGCCTAACGGGGATACCGTGCAGCATCCCAGGACATCTAAACCGCACCATCCGAAGTCTGACGACGATGAAGCCAACCTGCGTCCCCGCTTGATATTCCATAACCTGCCCTTTTAAACTAATCTAAGCCAGTGCCCAGTCACTGATTTCTTGTCGGGTCAACCTAGGTTGTCCGCCTTGTTTATGGCCTGTGCCAACATCCGCAGCGATCAGGCAGGCAACCGCCCGCCCCTACGAAAATAATACTGACAATTCAACAGTGACTGGGCACTAGGGGCCACCACCCAAAAACCAATGGACATCCCTTGACGGCAAAACCAGAGGCAAAATAGAAAAAATATGACATTATTGCCGCCCACAATGTTATAAATTCATGGGCAAGATATGCTTGCCTGCAACAGGCCGGGGAATGGGGGGCGAATTGGGCATAAGGGTAACCTTTGCCGTTATTTTGCTGACATAACCAATCCATCAGGGGGAATTGAGATGAATATAATGACAGCCAGTGAGCTTTCCGGCGCCAAGATGGACATGGGGCTTCCGACCCCGCTCTATGCCGCGGACGGGCACCGCATTTTCTGGCTGGGGAACACCGACGAGACCGCCTTCCGCTGCAACACTTATCTGATCGTGGACCGGCATGAGGCCATTGTGGTTGACCCCGGCAGCAAGCAGTATTTTTCCCAGGTCAAGCAACGGGTCGCGCAAATCATGCCGCCGGAACAAGTCAGCGGCATGGTGCTCTGCCACCAAGACCCTGACGTGGCCGCTTCCATGACCGACTGGCTAGCCGTCAACCCGTCCATGCAGGTGTTCACCACCCCGCGCACCCAAGTGTTGCTGCCCCATTATGGCCGCTCGGACTACCGGTATTACGATGTGACCGAAGAACCGGTTTATGCCCTCCCTTCCGGAGCCAGCCTAACTTTCGTCGAAGCCCCCTTCCTGCATTTTCCAGGCGCCTTCGTGACTTACGACTCCCTGGCGCGTTACCTGTTTTCCGGGGACATCTGGGCGGCGCTGGATATGGACTGGGAACTGACGGTGGGTTCGTTCGAAGAGCACATCGAGAAAATGAACCTGTTCCACCTGGACTATATGGCGTCCAACCTCGCCGCCCGCGGCTTCGTCAGGCGCATCGAAAAGTTGGCCATTGACGCCATCCTGCCCCAGCACGGCTCCATCATTGGGCCGCAGCATGTCACGGCCGCCCTCGATTACCTGCGCACCCTGCGCTGTGGCACCGACATCATCTATGCGGACATGGACTAAATATGCCAGCTGACATCCCACTGGAATTGCAGCAAAAAATGGCGGCGCTTGAACGCAAGAACAAGCTGCTGGAGGAAGGGCTGCACCAAGCGGAACGGCTGCGGCAGATGTTTGACCGGACGGCGCAAGAACTCAAAGCCACCAAGTTGTTGCTGATGCGGCAGGACGAAGCGCTTAAGCAAGATATTGCCGAGCGCAAGCAAATCGAATCCGCGTTGCGGGAATCGCACCAGCACATGTATTCATTGCTCAATTCGATGGCCGAAGGCGCTTATGGCGTTGATACCGACGGCTATTGCAAATTTGTGAACCGGTCTTTCTTAAGGCTTTTGGGCTACGGAAGCGAAGATGAAATCATCGGCAAGCATATCCATGAACTTATCCACCATTCCTATCCCGACGGCAGCCCCTACCCTACCGGGGCATGCCGGATGTATGCCGCTTTCCGCAATGAGGAAACCCATGTCGCCGATGAAGTGTTTTGGCGTAAGGATGGCACCGCCATTCCGGTGGAATACTGGTCGCAACCCATCATTATCGACGGTGTGCTGACTGGCGCCATCGCCACTTTCATTGACATTAGCGAACGCAAAAAAGCCGAAGCAGCCGCCCAACTGTCCGCCCAGTACGCCCGCAGCCTGATCGAAGCCAGTCTGGACCCCTTGGTGACGATCAGCGCGGAAGGCAAGATCACCGATGTCAACACCGCCACGGAACGGGTCATAGGCAGGCAACGGGGTGATTTGATCGGCAGCGATTTCACGGCTTATTTCACCGATCCCGACCAAGCGCGCACGGTCTATCAGCTAGTGTTCCGCCAAGGTTTCGTGACCGATTACCCGTTGGCCATCCGGCACGCCTCTGGCAAAATCACCGATGTCCTCTATAACGCCAGCGTGTACCGTGACATCAAAGGCCAGGTGGTGCTGGGTGTGTTCGCCGCGGCGCGGGACATTACCGAACGTAAGCGGATCGAAGCCCTGCTTGCCGATAGCGAATCCCGCTTGCGCACCATCATCGAGAACGAACCTGAATGTATCAAGATCGTTGATGCCAATGGGCGGCTGGTGCAGATGAACCCTGCGGGGCTAGCGATGATTGAGGCAGACAACGAAGAGCAGGTTGTCGGGCGTTCAGTAGCCGATGTCATCGCCCCCGAATATCGCGCCGCCTATGCCGAATTGCACCAACGCGTGCTGGCTGGCGAGTCCATGCAAATGGAATATGAAGTCATAGGGCTCAAGGGCGGCCGCCGCTGGCTGGATACTCATGCCGTACCCATGAAAGAGGCCAATGGCAACATCGTGCACCTCGCCGTCACCCGCGACATCAGCAAACGCAAGGAAGCCGAACATCAGCTCCGCATCGCTGCCACGGTCTTTGAAGCCCAGGAGGGCATGATGGTCACTGATGCCAACAGTAACATCCTGACCGTAAACAAAGCCTTCACCAGCATGACCGGTTACTCAGTGGAAGAAGCGGTCGGCCAAAACCCGCGCCTGCTGCATTCGGGCCGCCAGACCCCGGACTTTTATGCCAGCATGTGGGGAAGCATCGTCAATACCGGCTCATGGGAGGGGGAAATCTGGAACCGGCGTAAAAATGGCGAAATCTATCCGGAACACCTCACCATCACCGCCGTAAAAGACCCCGACGGGACCGTGACCCATTACGTTGGCACCCATACCGACATCACGCTTAGAAAAGCGGCGTCGGAGGAAATCGAACGCCTAGCTTTTTACGACCCGCTCACCTGCTTGCCCAACCGGCGGCTGCTGCAGGACCGATTAAAACAGGCGCTCGCCGCTAGCCAGCGCAGCGGCCAGTTAGGTGCGCTGTTGTTCATCGACCTGGACAACTTCAAAACCCTTAACGACACCTTAGGCCATGACATGGGGGATTTGCTGTTGCAGCAGGTCGCCGAACGGTTGCGGGGCGGTGTCCGCGAAAATGACACGGTCGCCCGTCTGGGAGGGGATGAGTTCGTGGTGATGCTGAAAGATTTGGGTGGCCAGCCCATTGAAGCGGCGGAACTGGCCGAAACCACTGGCCGCAAAATCCAGGCCATCCTCAATCGGCCTTATAAGCTCGGCACGCACGATTATGTCAGCACGCCCAGTATTGGCGCTGCCTTGTTCAACGGCCACGAACGGACGGTGGACGAACTGCTGAAAAATGCCGACATCGCGATGTACCAAGCCAAAACCTCGGGCCGTAATGCCCTGCGTTTCTTCGACCCGCAGATGCAGGGCGCCATTGCCGCCCGGTTTGCGTTGGAAGATGATCTCCGTAAGGCCCTGGCGGGCCGGCAATTTGAGCTGCATTACCAACTCCAGGTCGACAGTAACCACCGCGCATCGGGCGCCGAGGCCTTGATCCGTTGGCGGCATCCTGAGCGGGGCCTGATGCTTCCGGCGGAATTCATCCCGTTGGCGGAAGAAACCGGTTTGATCCTGCCCATTGGGCAATGGATGCTGGAGGCGGTGTGCGCGCAGCTCAAGGCATGGCAACAGGCACCTCTGGCCTGCGGCCTGGCGCTTTCCTTCAATGTCAATGCCAAACACTTTTTCCAGACCCATTTCGTGGCGCAAGTGCTGGCGGCCATCCGGCACCATGGCGTCGACCCGGCCTTGCTCAGGCTGGAGCTGACCGAAGGGATATTGGTAAAAAATATCGAAGACGCCATCGCCACCCTGAAGGCATTACGGGAATCCGGTGTCCAATTCGCGTTGGACGACTTTGGCACGGGCTATTCTTCCCTGCAACACATCAAAAAGTTGCCGGTGAACCAGCTCAATATTGACCAGTCGTTCATACGGGACATCGCCGACAATCACGGCGACCAGGCCATTGTGCGCATCATCATCGCGATGGCGGAAAGCCTGGGACTGGATGTCATTGCCGAAGGGGTGGAATCGGAAGGGCAACGCCAATTCCTTCTGGACATTGGCGTTGCCCGCTACCAAGGCCCCCTGTTCGGCCAGCCGGTACCCATTGCCCAGTTTGAGGCCTCGCTGAAGCAAGCTTGTGCCCGGGCAACGCCAATGGGCAACTAACATCCGGGCAAACAAGCCAGGCGTCCCGTCCCCCTTCGCCTGGCAAGCATCATCCAGAAACACACGTATTTTTCAGGGCTGGCGCACGCCCTAATGAGGTGGAATCCCCCTTAAGCCGTCTAAGAAGGGCACCGGAAAATGCCGTGGCCTTCGCCTTCCGGCTGGGCATGGGATGGGATGGATAAGGCCACTTAACTGGGAAATCAATATGTTCGGCTATTTATGGCGTGCCTCTTGGCAAACGATTATTTGGGTATTAGTGATAGGCATCACCAGCGGGCTGAGTAGCGCCGCCCTGATCGCAACCATTAATAAGGCATTGTCGGAACGTGCCGGTGACAACTCCCTGTTATGGCAGTTTTCAGGTTTGTGTGCCGTGGTGTTACTGGCAGAAACACTCTCCTTTTACTGGACAAACCGCCTAAGCGAAGCGAGCATTTATAAGCTCCGGATCAAAATAAGCCAATTGATACTCAGCTCCCCCTACCCTAATTTGCAAAAACTCGGCAAAGCCAAGTTATTGGCCAACTTGACCACCGATATTGCCACCATTTCACAAGCGTTCATGTTGCTTCCGGAGATTTGCGTGCATGGGGCTGTCGTTACGGGTTGCATGGCCTATTTGGCATGGTTGTCTTGGCAAATGGCTTGGGTTTTGACGGGCATCATCCTCTTTGCCGTCATCACTTACCGGATTTTTACCCGATCCCCCCAACAGGCTTTAGTAAGGGCGAGGGAAGCATACGATAACTTGAACCAAGGCTTCCGCCATCTGACCGAAGGCATCAAGGAACTGAAACTGCATTCCGACCGCAGCAAGGATTTTATGGAACGGGGTCTGGCGGCCAGCGCGGAAACCAACCGCAGCTTGGCGCTTTCCGCCAACGTCGGGTTTATGCTCGCCAACAAATACACCTTCCTGATTTACTACCTGGCGATTGGCCTGATCCTGTTTGCCTGGCCTTGGCACCAGGCCAATCCAGAAACGGCCAGCGGTTATGTGCTGGTGCTGCTGTTTATGACAGGCCACTTGGCCGGCTTGACCCACAATATCCCTGTTTTCGCCACCGCGCGGATTGCGCTGGACAAAATAACCCAACTGGGGGAAATCCTGGAGGCAGGGCTTGTCCAGACCCATGACACCGCGTTGGCAAAAAACGGGGCCGCCTTCCATTCCTTGACGCTACGCGGGGTCACGCACCGCTTCCACCGGGAAAAAGAAAACCGCAGCTTCACCTTAGGCCCCATCAATCTGGACTTTAAGGCTGGCGAACTGGTGTTTTTAATTGGCGGCAATGGTAGCGGCAAAACCACCCTGGCGATGTTGTTGATGGGGCTTTACCACCCTGAACAGGGCGAAATTTCCCTGAATGGCATAAGCATCAGCGATGCCAACCGGGAGGCGTATTTGCAGAATTTTGCCGTGGTGTTCGCCGATTTTTATCTGTTCGACGAATTGTTCGGCTTCGACTCGGATAAAATCACCTATAAGCTGATTGATTACCTGGAGCGTTTGCACCTTCACCATAAATTGACGCTCAACCAGGGACGGTTTTCCACCCTCGAACTCTCGCAAGGCCAATGCAAACGCCTGGCTTTGCTGGTCGCCTATCTGGAAGACCGCCCGTTTTATATTTTCGATGAATGGGCGGCGGATCAAGACCCTGAATTTAAGGAATTGTTTTACACCGAATTGTTGCCGGAACTCAAAGCCAAAGGCAAAACAGTGTTGGCCATCACCCACGATGACCGTTATTTCCATTTGGCGGACCGTTGCATCAAATTGGAAGAAGGCCAAATCAAATCCATCGAATACCCTCCTGTCGCCCCCCAAGCCCAGCCCATCGCCGAGATCGGGGTGTGCTGATGCGGCTGTTGCGATGGCTGGCCTTTTATCCCCCGTTGTTTGCGTTGGCCTTGGCCCTTACCGGCATAGGTGGCGGGTGGTGGGTGTTGCGGCAATCCCTGCCTACGTTGGCGGGTGAAATAAGCATCAGCCCCTTATCGGCACCGGTCACCATCACCTCGGACCGCCATGCCATTCCCGTCATCCATGCTGAAAACCGGCTCGACGCCATCCGTGCCTTAGGTTTTGTCACCGCCCGCGACCGCCTGTTCCAGATGGATTTGCTACGCCGTAAAAGTGCCGGACGGCTTTCAGAAATTTTTGGTGCGCTGACCGTTAACGTTGACACGGCCGCCAGGATTTATGGTTACACCCTGATCGCCAAAACCGCACTCAGCAAACTCCCGGCCGGACACCAACACTATTTGTCCGCTTATGCCGAAGGCGTGAACAGTTTTATCAAACAAGCCCAAGCCCTGCCCTTTGAGTTTACCGTGCTGGGTTACCGGCCTGAAGCTTGGCAGGCATCGGACAGCTTGTTAGTGATGTTGGGAATGTCTGAAATGCTGACCGCCTGGGCCGATGGTGAAGAACGGATGTTAAGCGTGATGGAAAAGGCCTTGCCCGCAGAGGTCATGGCTTTTCTGACACCGGACACAGACCGTTATACGGACAGTTTGTATGGCGCCCATCCTTCCTGGCGCCCCGCCCAGGACATCCCTAAGGCCGCCCTTGCCAACATACTGGCGCAAACGGCGGCATCGCCACAACAACCACAGGCTAAGATGACCAGCCACCGCGAATTTGTGGCGGGTTCCAATGCTTGGGCCGTCAGCGGCAAAAAAACCCAAGACGGCCGGGCGATTCTGGCGAACGATATGCACTTAAACCTTTCCGTACCCAATATTTGGTATCGGGCGGAACTCATTTACGGCAACGTCCATAACGTGGGGGTGGTTCTGCCAGGAACGCCCGTGTTTGTGGCGGGCAGCAACGCCCATATCGCCTGGGGCAACACCAATTTGACAGGCGATTTTTTGGATTTGGTCAGTCTGGAAATTAACCCAAATAACCCTGGACAATATAAAACCAACGGCCACTGGCAAAACTTCACTCATCGCCAAGAGACCATTGCAGTCAAAAATGCCCCCAGCACGCAATTGGACGTAAAAACCACCCGTTGGGGGCCGGTCGCCGCCGAAACCTTATTGGGCAAGCCTGTCGCCATCCATTGGACGGCACTGGATCCGGAAACGGCCAACACAGGCTGGCTGGACTTGGAGCAGACCGGATCATTGGCAAGCGCTTTGGATGTGGTCAACCATATCGGCGGCCCGCAGCTCAATGTCCTGTTGGCGGATGACCAAGGCCACATCGCTTGGACCATCACCGGCAAGATACCCAACCGTACCGGTATGGACGGCTCGGTGAGCCGCTCGTGGGCGGACGGCAAAGCGGGTTGGGACGGCTATGTCGACGAACACCAACTGCCGCGGGAAATTGATCCCGCAGAGGGCTTTTTGGTATCGGCAAATGACCGCCGGTTGGGGAAAAATTTCCCGCATATTATCGGGCATCAGTTTGTGCCTGGTTTCCGCGCCTACCGTATCACCCAGCAGCTTAAACACCTGCAGGAAACCCATGAATGGTCGCTGTTCAACTTGCAACTCGATACTGACATGGGGGTTCACGGCTTTTACCAACAACTGGCGTTGCAGGCCTTAAACCCGGCAACTATCGCTAAACAACCGGAGTTGCAAGAAATACGCGATTATTTATTGGCCTGGAATGGCCGGGCGGATGCGGACAGCCTGGGCTTTGCTTTGTTGCAAGAATTCAGGGACCAGTTAGCCGACACGGTGTTCGCCCCATTCCTAGCCGCTTGCAAAACTGCCGATAAAAATTTTTCCTATGCCTGGCTCTATGCCGACACGCCGCTGCAAGCACTGCTGGCAGCCAAAATACCGCAATTGCTGCCGGACACCGCGCACTTTAGAAGTTGGGATGAGTTCATCTTGGCGCAATTGAAATTTAGCGCACAACACCTGAAGGCAATCCGGCCCGGCACCAAACTGGCCGATTTGACCTGGGGCAAATTCAACAAAAGCCACTTCATGCACCCGATTTTTGGTTCCATCCCGTTGCTCGGGGATTTACTGAATATGCCGGAAACCGAATTGTCCGGCTGCGGCGGCTGTGTGCGGGCAACCGGCCCCAGTTTTGGTGCCAGCGAGCGGATGGTGGTTTCCCCGGCGCATCTTGACGAGGGCATTTTACACATGCCAGGCGGCCAATCCGCACACCCTTTGTCGCCGAATTACCGTGACCAACAAGCTTATTGGGTGCAAGGCCGGGCGATGCCTTTGTTGGCAGGGGCGACGCAACAGACCTTGGTGCTGAGACCCGCCTTAAAAACCAGGTCCGAAAATTAAACGGCACGACATGAGGTCTGACCGATAATTGACAATCCGTTTACACGGCCCCGGATGCCCTCACCCATGAAATTTAGGAATCCTTAAAACCTTTTCAATCATCTGCACCGTATGGCTCACGGCGTATTCTGGATGGAAGCCTTTATGCTGGTTTGCAAATTGCTCGGCGGCGAGGCGAAAACTCTCATCGCCCAAGAGTTGCCCTAAAGATTGGCGGAAACTTTCTTCACTTCTGTCCATACCCATGCTAAGTCCCGCGCCAAGCCCGTCAACACGGCTGCCCAACAAGCGAGTAGCCCGTAAGGAGCGAAGCGGATTACGGGATTTTCCAACTCCGCCCATACCGTATTTAATCGAGTGGATTCGGTACGGGTGTTTGAAATGGGGAATTGTGCGGTTTCGAGACCCCGTATTTCGCTATCGCTGCATACGGGCTGCCTCGCTTTAATGACGGGGCCGATAGCGGGGATCAGAACTGTCGCCGCCCGCTACCCAAATCGCCCAGAAAATGGCCGCCCCACCGGAGTTTTTATGTGGGGAATTACGTGCAAGCCTAAAATGTCTGGATATTTTCCCTTTTAATATCAATCAAGTAAAAGTCGTTTGGCGGAAGGTGTGAAGTATCCCGCTTCAAACTAGGTAATAGTTAATATTTCCGGCGGTAACATTCACCTATACTTCCGGACAATTTTGTTTTCCGGCCAGGGCTTTTGCTGGTAGCAGGCAAGGCGTTGGGCGGCAACAACGCCACTCACTCCCGCCTTCAAAGCTCGGACAGCGTATCGGATTTTCCTGTCGGACGGGGCATTCGCCCCAGCAAAGCCCGTAGGTGAGGTACCAACTCCAACGCATTGGGCGGGCATCAATCCTTGGGGTTCCTAATGTCACCCCAACGAGCTACATGGCTGATTTCGGAAAGTTATTTTTAGCGAGTAGCCCGTAAGGAGCAAAGCGGATTACGGGATTTTTCAACTCCGCCCATGCCGTATTTAATCAAGTTCATTCGGTATGGGTGTTTGAAATTGGGAATTGTGCGGTTTCGAGACCCCGTATTTCGCTATCGCTGCATACGGGCTACCTCGCTGAAATGAATCAAAAAAGATCAAGTAAGCTGGAGCCGTTCATTGGGAGGCCGTCCCGACATGGCAGATTTTGGAAAGTTATTTTTAGCCAAATCCTTTAGGAGTAATTCTGATGCAAGGTGCACCTTTAAAAGTAAAAAGGCCAGTTATTTTAATGAAACATGACAGTTTTTTGGGGTATTTCAAAGTGTCTTGCATCAAAGCAATCTTTTTACTGTTTATAACTATCCTGTTAATGCCGACCCGAACAATAGCAACAGAATATGAACCAGCTATTCGTTTACTTTATAGCGGACAAACAAAAGGCTACGTTTCAACTCCAAGCGAGGGCTGTCCAGGTTACTACATTAACTACCCACCTCCAGGCTTCCCAATATTGGTAGGGTATTTTCCAAAAAATTTTGATGCTTCTAATCAGGTTTATCGTGGGAATCTTAGAACTTGGAATTGTATAAATGGCAGTAACGATATTCATACTGACTTTGGAGCCGTCGTTGAACGTCCTTTTTGCTTTCGATCGGTGTTTCCTAGTATCAGTGCCATTTTCATATTTGCTGGTAATCCACAGCTCCCTCCAAATAGCCCCACTGACTACTATTGTCCTCTCCAACCCACTACCGCACCTCAGCCGACCAAAACCCCGCCGCCTGAACTTTGCTCTGGTAGCCCATTTAAAGGCAACCCCATTAACACCAGTCTCGGCGACAAAGTCCAGATAGAGAAGGATTACGAAGACAGCAATAGCTTGCGGTTTGAACGGACTTATCACAGCCATGCCGGGGTAGCCAACACCAGCAATAATCTTGGCGCACAATGGCGGCATTACTATGACCGCTCCATTACTTCGTCAACTTGGGAAATCACTCCGCCTGTGGATGGACAAACTGCGATGGTTGCCAAGTATGACGGCAGGCGACTGGTTTTCAAATACAGCCAAGCCACCGACAAGTGGACACCCGACCCCGACATCACCGACAGGCTAGAATACCTCAAGGATTCCAACAACGTGTTCAGTGGCTGGAAGCTGACCGACCGCAACGACAACGCTGAAACCTACAGGACTGACGGAAAACTTCAGGCTCTGAAAAACCGTAGCGGCAGTGTCAACCTAGTCTTGGACTACAGCACCAAAGACACGCCCTTGTCCTCCCTCTATACCGCCGCCGCGCAAGCTCCGGCACCGCTCGTTGCCGTCAGTGGCAAGCTCCTTAGCGTCACCGACCAAATCACCCACCATACGCTGACTTTTCTGTACGACGAAAAACTACGCATGGCGCAAATGACCGTCCCTGGCGGAAGCGTTTATCAATACCAATACGACTTAGATAAGGACGGTAACACCTTGGAGGCTTATGGCAACCTCACCACCGTGGTTTACCCTGAAAGTACCCCTACAAATCCTGTCATACGCACTTACGAATACAACAACCCCAGTTACGTCCCTGCCGCTTTTTCTAATCCTGTCGTCGGCATCCATAATGCCCTGACCGGCATCATCGACGAAAACGGCCAACGTTACGCCACTTGGAGCTACGACACCCAAGGCCTCGCCGTTTCTTCGCAACACGGCGATGTCAGCAAAAACATCGACCGGGTTGACATTGCCTACACCAGCGGCACATCAAGCACCATCTCGGAAGGCTTGCGTGACACCTCAGGCAACTTGCTCAACCCAGGGCAACCGATGAATTTCCAGATCATCCAAGGTGTTGCCAAGGTCACGTCACAAAGCCAACCCGCCGCCACGCCCAATCCTAGCAGCTGCCCCACTTCCGCCAGCAACTTGCGCTACGATACCAACGGCAACATCATCCAGCGCACCGACTTCAACGGCAATGTCACCTGCTACGCCTACGACACCGCCCGCAACCTGGAAACCGTGCGCATCGAAGGCATCGCGAAAGGCAGCCCGCTGTTGGCGGGCGGCCAATGCCCAACCGACGTGCAAGGCTCAGCCCCCACCGCCAACACCGCCGAACGCAAAATCACCACCCAATGGCATCCCCGCTTCCGTGTCCCCGAAAAAAAGGCCGAACCCGAACGCCTGACCACCTGGGCGTGGGGCGACAGCACCAACGCCAACGCCCCCCAATGCGGCAAAAACGGCGCGGTCGCCGACGGCGTGCTGTGCAGCAAGACCGTCCAGTCCACCAACGATGGCACAGGAGCGTTAGGCCTTGCCGCCAGCCCGGCCAGCACCCGCAAATGGCTATACACCTACAACGCCTTCGGGCAAACCCTGTCGGTTGACGGCCCACGCAACAATGTCAGCGACGCGTCGGACAAGAGCCAATACGGGTATTACACCGACACGGAGACCAACGTCAACAACCGCCGGATGCTGAAAACCACCACCAACGCCTTAGGGCAAGTGACCACCTACGACAGCTACGACGCCCACGGCCGCCCGACCCAAATCACCGCCGCCAACGGTGTCGTCACCCAACTGGCCTACACCCCGCGCGGGCAATTGCAGACCGTCACCACGGCGGGACGCAGCACCCAATTGGCCTACTACCCCAACACCTTGCTGAACACCGTCACCAGCCCCGCCACGGGCACCACCACCTACACCTATGACGATGCGCATAGGCTCAACACCATCCAAAACGCCGCCGGAGAAAAGCTCAAGTACGTGTTGGATAACCTCGGCAACCGCACCAAAGAACGCACGGTCACCGGCAGCGGCGCATCCGAAATCACCTACACCAGCGTCAACCGCCGCTTCGACAACCTGGGCCGGTTGTGGAAACTGCTCAACGCCGCCAACCAACTGGTCAGCGAATACAACTACGACCCTAACGGCAACCTGACCGCCACCACCGACTACCCCGACGGCACCGCCGCCAACAAGCAACAGACCCTCAACGGCTACGACGCGTTGGATCGCATGGATTTGTTGACCAACGTTATAGATAGCGTAACGAGTTACTTGACCACCTACGGCTACGACGGCCTAGGGCAACTCACCCAAGTCAAAGACCCGCGCGCCAACAGCACCGCCAGCCCGCGCCCCAATGGCACGGGCTTCACCACTAACGGCCTCGGCAACCAAAGCCAGGAAAACAGCCAAGACCGCGGCGTCACCAACAACACGGGCTTCGACCCTGCCGGCAACCTCAAGACCCGCATTGACGCCCGCAACACCACGACCCAATACACTTACGACGCCTTGGACAGGTTGCTGACGGACAGCACCTACCTCGCCGATGCCAACGGTGCCGCCCAGGCCACCACCGTGGACAGCACCATCAGCTACCGCTATGACCTGAACACCGCCGACCTGACCGCCAACCCGCCTGCCAAAAACGCCGTCGGGCAACTCAGCCACGTCGACGACCCCAGCGGCAGCACCGACTGGCAATACGACGGCGAAGGCCGCCTACAAACCAAGACCCACAGCATCAGCACCGCCCAGGCCAGCCGCAACCTGAGCGTCAGCTATACCTATGATGCCATCAGCGGGCGCGTGGCGACGATGACCTACCCCTCCGGCTTCACCGTCGGTTACAGTTATGACCCTGCCGGACGCCCCAGCCAGCTCGCCTACGCCCAAAGCCCAACCGGTACTTTCACCACCCTGCTCGACGCCTTCGCCTACCAGCCCTGGGGCGGGGTCAAAAGCTACACCCTCAGCACCGTCACCGGCACGCCCGCCGTCAGCCGCCATTATGACAGCGACGGGCGCATCGACGGCTACACCCTCAACACCGGCACCAAAAAGCTCGCCTATGACCGTATCGGCAACGTCACCCAACTGGGCGACGGGGGATTCACCGACACCACCGTCAGCAACGCCAACAACTATGTCTATGACGGACTGGGCCGCCTGACTGACTTCACCCCGTTCAC
>NZ_KB913025.1:2740018-2826943 GCF_000384075.1 Methylovulum miyakonense HT12 | reverse complement strand
TCCGCCATGCCGTATTGAATCATGTTGATTCGGTACGGGGGTTGAAATTGGGAATGATGCGATTTCGAAACCCTGTATGTCGTGAAACGGATTACGGGATTTCTCGGCAATGATATGCCGTATATCATCGCACTGTTCCGGAACGGGGTTTCGGGATTGGGATTTATGCGGTTCCGAACCCCGTATTCCGCTACCGCTGCATACGGGCTACCTCGCTTGACTTCCCTGGCGGCTTCCCGCAAAGATTGTATCAATCAGTGTTTTACCGCATTATGGCCATTGACCCATTCATTGGGGATGACACATAGCCATGATAAGAATCCGCCATCTGGAAATTCACCTTGTCCATAGTTGCAATCTTTGTTGCGAAGGATGCTCCCACTATTCCAACCAGGGACACAAAGGGATCCTCTCGCTAGAAGAAGCGGAACGCTCTATGGGCTTATGGAACCAACGCGAACCCCCATACCTTTTCCCTGCTGGGAGGGGAGCCCAGCATCCATCCTGATTTGGCCGGGTTCGTTGCGCTATCCCGCAAGCACTGGCCTAATGCCCATTTGCGTCTGGTTACGAATGGTTTTTTCTCCATCGGCATCCAGATTTACCGGCTGTCCTACAGCGCGACCCGAAATTCATAGGCATTTTGATAAGCCCAATATTTCTGGCTATCTATATAGAGCAATCATGAGCGAATGGCTATTTGTCTACGGCACCTTACGCCGCACTATCCAGTCACCGATGGCGGCGGTGTTGGGGCGGGATGCCATTTATGCCGGGCGGGCTTTTATGCGGGGGCGATTGTATGAAGTAGGCCCATATCCTGCGGCTAGCGAATCTGCCGCCGCTGATGATAAGGTCTTTGGTGAATTGTGGCGGATACGGCACCCAACGCCATTGTTCAAGCAGTTGGATGATTATGAGGAATGTTCGGCGCAATACCCCCAACCGCATGAATATGTCCGTAAGGTGTTGCCAGTTACGCGGGATAGCGGGGAGATTTTGCTAGCTTGGTGTTATGTCTATAATTTGGACACGGGCGGGTTACAACGGATAACATCAGGCGACTATTTGGATGTCATTTGATTTGGAAACAAGTCAAGGCCTCATCCGCTTCCAAATCTTCAATATCGACGTTATCCACCCGCGCTGTCACCGGGCCTTTGTGGCACCATTTGATAAACTTTTCTATCACCGGATGTTCGGCTTCGGCGATGATTTCAACGCGACCATCCGGCAGGTTCCTGACACTGCCATAGATGCCAAAATGTTTGGCTTTATTTTGGGTGAATACGCGGAAGTAGACGCCTTGGACACGCCCTGACACCAGGATTTTTACTCTACGCATTGCTTAACTAGCCTCCAGCAATAATGGATTTTGGAATGGCGGGCAAAATCTTCGGGGATCGTTTCCGCACTGATATCAGTGACCGTCAAACCCGGCAAGGCCAAGGCCGCGGCGTCGAGTTTAAAACGCTTGAAATTGGTCGAAAAATATAACACACCTTGCGGGGCAAGCAACTTAAGCGCGTTGGTAATCAGGGCCACATGGTCGTTTTGTATATCGAACACGTCATCCATGCGTTTGGAGTTGGAAAACGTTGGCGGATCCAGGAAAATCAGGTCATATTGCCTAGGGACAGGCTGCTTGGCTTCATGCGCCAACCACTCCAAGCAATCCGCTTGGATGAATTCATGTTCGCCGTCGGATTTGTTTAAGGCCAGATTGTTTTTTGCCCAATTGATATAGGTATTGGACATATCGACGGTGGTCGTGGCTTTCGCGCCACCCACAGCCGCGTGGACTGTCGCGCTGCCCGTATAGGCAAAAAGATTGAGGAAACGCTTGGCCTTGGCTTGCCGTTGGATCAGCAAACGCACGGGACGGTGGTCAAGGAACAATCCGGTGTCTAGGTAATCGGCGAAATTGACCAGCAACTTACAACCGCCCTCTTCCACTTCATAAAACTGGCCGCTGTCACCGAATTTTTCGTATTGGTCGGTGCTGCGTTGCTTGCGGCGGATTTTTAAGAAAATGTTTTCCCGTGGCACATTCAACACTTTGGGGATTTCCGCCAATAAGCCCGCCAGCCGTTGGTCGGCTTTATGGCGGTCTATGGTTTTGGGCGGCTCATATTCCTGCACGTTGACCCAGGTTTGGCCGCCTTGGTAAAGGTCCACCGCCGCCGCGTATTCGGGCAAATCGGCATCGTAGACGCGGTAGCAAGAAACTTGGTTTTGTTTTGCCCATTTCGCCCATTTTTTGAGGTTTTTTTTCAGGCGGTTGGCGAACATTCCGGCATCACTGTCGCCTTGCCCTTCCTGGCTACTGGCGGTGACTTGCGCCAAACGCTCTTCCTGGTTTTGGGCTTTGGGGATAAAAAACGCCTTTTCTTCAATGGCCATGCGCAATAACTTACATTCCAACGCACCATTGAACAGGGTAACCGGTTTTTGTGAGCGTATCCCTAAGCGGAAACCCAATTCCGGATTGCTGATAATCATTACGGCTTGCCAGCCAAGAAAATGGTTTTTTAACGTTTCCCCAAGCTTTGTGTACAAGTCGGCGGTGGCTTTTTCGTCACCCAAGCGTTCACCATACGGAGGGTTGCAGATCAGCAAACCGGGTTGCCAACTTTCCGCCGGGGCGGCTTCGGCAATATCGCGGCGTTCGACATGGATTTTGTTTTGCAATCCGGCATTGGCGATGTGCTTTAAGGCGATGTTGACCGTATGGCGGTCTTGGTCAAACCCGACAATGACGGGCAATTTCGTAAGGCCCGCATATTTGCGTTTCCCGGCTTCGGCGCATAACTTTTCCCAGCATTGGGCGCCATGTTTTTTCCATCCCAAAAAACCATAATAATCACGCAGCAAACCGGGCGCGTAATCGGCGGCGATCATCGCGGCTTCTAACAACAAAGTTCCTGAACCGCACATCGGGTCGATCAAGGTGCCGTGTTGTGCGGCGATTTTCGGCCAACCACCACGCAGCAATAACGCGGCGGCTAGGTTTTCTTTAATCGGCGCTTGGATGGTGACATCGCGGTAACCCCGCCGATGCAGGCTTTCACCGGATAAGTCCAGGCTTAACCGTGCGGTTTCGCCTTGCAAATAGACGTTAATGCGGATATTGGGTTGTTCGGTGTCAATATTAGGCCGGGTGTTAAATTTCGCCCGCATCTGGTCAACTACCGCATCCTTAACTTTTAAGGCGCCAAAATGCGTATTGTTGATCGCCTCTGAATTTTTCGCACTGAAAGTCACGGCGAAACTGCCTTCAGGATTGAGGTGTTCAAACCAGTTGATTTTTTGTACGCCATCATACAAATCTTGCTGGGTTTTGACGGTAAAGGTGCTTAACACCAATAAAATGCGGTTGGCGACCCGCGACCACAAACAGGCGCGGTAAGCCGTTTCCAAATCCCCTTCAAACGCGGCCCCCGCCACGGTTGCCTTAACGTTCTGGATTCCCAGTGACTTGAGCTCTGCCACCAGAATATCTTCAAGGGCCTTGGGGGTGGTGGCGAATAATGAGTAATTGGGCATTCGTAAAAGGGGGATGTCACGGGCCTAACTGACACAATGTCCGGTTGGCAGGCGATATTAAGAAGGGTTAACGATGCGCGTCACAGGCGAGACGCATCGCTCGGGATATTCGTTATTTGATGCGCCCACCTAGTTTATGGTCAAGGCACATGGCGCATCATGCTGTTGAGATAATTTTTTATACTTATTCGATTTTTATCAATTCAACATCAAAAATTAAAGCCTCATTAGGCTCGATGGTGCCACCGCCCGTTTCTCCGTAAGCCAGTTCCGAAGGGATATAGAAACGATATCTTGCCCCTTCTTTCATTAACTGGAGGCCTTCAGTCCAACCGGTAATCAAGGCGTTGACCGGGAAAGAGGCCGGTTCGCCTCTGGAATAAGAACTGTCAAACTCTTGTCCGTCGATTTTTGTGCCTTTGTAATTTACGGTCACCGTGTCCGTAGCAGCTGGCATTTTCCCAGTGCCGGGCGTCACTATTTCATATTGGAGCCCGCTTTTGGTCGTTACAATATTATTTTTTTTAGCGTTGGTGGTAAGAAAAGCGACACCAGCAGCTTTGTTTTCTTGTGGTGTTTTGGCATTTACTACGGAAAAAAGGGTAATGCCTACAAAAATTGCAGTAACCATCGCCAAGATTTGCGTTTGATTTTTTCTCACGATTTCCTCTCTCATCAAAGTAAAAGCGATAGTCTATCAAAAAATCATCAATTGCTTGAGGTCATTTTGCATACGCTTAATTGCTTGTGGAAATGTTTGGCCCTTAGGGCAACTTTATCGGCCACCCGCCTAAGCGAAGCTGAGCGTAAATAGCTCTTTTGCTGAAATCCACGATGGCCTTCATGGTAGGCCAAATATAAATTTTTGGCATCACCTGCACCTATGCCCAGTTTGGTATGGCTAATAGAGCAATACCAACCGATAAAATCAGCGGCATCGGCAAAATCATCACGGTCAGACCACCAACTGCCTGCCCCGTCCAGATAATCGTCCCAAGTTTCATCCTTAGCTTGGGCATAACCATAAGCGCTGCTGGGACGGAACCAAGGGATAAAGCCCAGTACCCAAGTGCGCGGTGGCTGGGCATCGGCAACAAAATGGGACTCTTGGTGCATAATGGCCATAATGACGGGCAGTGGAATGCCCCATTTTTGTGCGGATTTTTGGGCATCCCCATACCACTCATCTTGCTCTGTAAATAACGAGCAAACGTTGTCAGGATTGCCTGGAGGTAAGGAAGCGCAGCTTGCTAAAATGAAGTAAATGATTACTGTGACTAGGTGGGGCTTTAACATAGAATACGATCGAACGCTTGAAAGCACCATAATATTGCTAATACAATAATCTAGCAAACACCAAGGAGATAAAAATGAGCACCCCAAATAACCGCGCCTACCGTAAAAACATTAACTCAAAGGGATGGCTGTATTTGGGTGGCGAAGTTCAAGAAATGGCGACTAAAAACATATCCATCACCGGGGTTTTGGTAAAAATTGAAAACAAAAATATCAATTTTGATAAAAAACGCACCCTCCAAAAGTTATTGGCATCAAAATCCATTGATTTTTATTTTCCGAAATTGCGCCTGTCAGGTGAAGCCAAGGTCGTCAGGGTCGAATCGGAACAAGATGGCCAAATCATGCTGGCAATGGAATTTAGCAATGTCGCCTATGAGGTTGACCACCCCTTGTTTAACCGGAAAAGCTTCCGTAAGTCCCTCACCATTCCAGGCCGCCTCTTAATAGACGACGAGTACCACGATTTTATTTCGGTCAACATGTCCCAGGGTGGTTTTATGATCCATTTGCCGAAAAAATTAGCCATCAAAAATAACCGTATTGCCCAATTTGAATTCAATACCTTAAAACTGAAAGGGTTCGCTAAAATCGTCTGGGCAAACAATCCCGATAACACCAAAACAGTAATGGGCTTGCAGTACGTCAAACCTAAGGCCGACAGCGAGGCCGAAGCCGACAACAAACCGCATTAATCCGCATTGACGCCAATGCCTTATTTCAGAATGCAGGCCATGCTTAACAATGCTAAAATTTAGCCCGGTTAGCTTTTCCGGCTGCGGCACGTAAATTTTTCACACAGCGGTGACAAAAGCTAACACCCAGCTATTCCTTCCGGCACCGCCTGCTTCGGTGCCGGAACCCGATTAAAACCACCTCACACTTATAAAACTGTTATGAACAAACCCAAAAAAGTCGCAATCCTTACAGCGGGCGGATTAGCCCCTTGCCTTAGTTCAGCCATTGGCAGCCTAATCGAGCGCTATACCGAAATCGACCCGACCATTGAAATCATTTGCTACCGTAGCGGTTACAAAGGCCTGCTGCTCGGCGACTCTTATGTAGTCACGCCAGAAGTCCGCGCCAAAGCCGGCCTACTACACCGTTTTGGTGGCTCGCCTATCGGCAACAGCCGCGTCAAATTGACCAATGTTGCCGACTGCGTCAAACGCGGCTTGGTCAAAGAAGGCGAAAACCCACAAAAAGTCGCGGCCGACCAATTGATTAAAGATGGCGTTGACATCCTGCACACCATCGGCGGTGACGACACCAACACCGCCGCAGCCGACCTGGCGGCATTCTTGGCGGCAAACGACTACGGCCTGACCGTGATCGGTTTGCCAAAAACTGTCGATAACGACGTTTACCCTATCAAACAATCGTTGGGCGCATGGACCGCCGCCGAGCAAGGCGCCCGCTATTTCGCCAATGTCGTCGCCGAAAACAACGCTAACCCGCGCATGTTGATCGTCCACGAAGTCATGGGCCGCAACTGCGGCTGGTTGACCGCCGCCACCGCGTTGGAATACCGCAAACTGCTGGACCGCAACGAATGGGTGCCTGAACTGGGCCTGTCCCGCGAGTCTTACGAAGTCCACGCCGTGTTTGTCCCTGAAATGGCGATAGACATTGCTGCCGAAGCCGCACGCTTGAAAGCGGTGATGGACACCGTCGATTGCGTCAATATCTTCGTTTCTGAAGGTGCGGGCGTCGAGGCGATTGTTGCCGAAATGCAAGCCAAAGGCCAAGAAGTGCCGCGCGACGCCTTCGGCCACATCAAACTGGACGCCATCAATCCGGGCAAATGGTTCGGTGAGCAATTTGCGGCAATGCTCGGTGCGGAAAAGACCCTGGTGCAAAAGTCCGGCTATTTCGCCCGTGCCTCGGCCGCCAACATTGAAGACGTGCGCCTGATCAAATCCTGCGCGGATTTAGCCGTGGAATGCGCCATGCGCCGTGAATCCGGCGTAATGGGCCATGACGAAGACAATAACAACATCTTGCGGGCGATTGAGTTCCCCCGCATCAAAGGCGGCAAACCGTTCAATATCGACACCGATTGGTTTGAAAAAACCTTGGCGGAGATCGGCCAAACCAAAGGCGCCACTGTCGAAGTCAGCCACTAATAGGCGGCAGGCAAAAACGGAAGATAATTCCAGACCTTGCACTTCAACCAAAACCCGAAGATCCTCTAAATCTTCGGGTTTTTTGTTCCCCTAAGCTACCCGCCTAAACACTGCCTAACTGGCACAAAATCCCTATCCTAACCTAACCTGTCGTCCATATCATCCATTTGGCTCCAATGATATTTTTAGTCAGGATAAGCATTGGTTTTCCATTTCCATCTTCAACCTGAAAACGAAGGTTATTCGCTTGCCACATTGCACGGGGCGATTATGGATACCGGAGCGGCGAACACTTTGCTTAAGCGGTTTGCGGCCAGTGTGCAAAGCCCCGTATCCCATGGCCAACATTAAGATTGCGCCTTAGCCAAGGCTTTGTCCTGTTGGACTTTCTGCCAGTCGAACACGAGCGGCAGGCAAACTTCACACGGCTGTTCTTTAAGCATTTTTTGTACGCTTGTTATCCGTTCCGCTATATCCGGATGCGAGGAAAGCCATTCAGGCGTGTTTGCCCCGGGCTCTTTTGCGAGTTTTTGCAACAAAGTCACCATGCCGGTAGGTTTGATCTTGGCGGTGACCAATGCTTGCAGGCCTAAACGGTCAGCCTCATCCTCGCTATCCCTACTGAAATACATATTGCCCAACTGATGGGCTATCACTGCGGTTGCGGCATTGACGTCGCCCAACACCACCATCAAAGCCGCCGCCCAACCCAAGCTATTGATCATGTTTTTCAAGGCGTGCCGTCTTTCGACATGCTGGATCTCATGTGCCAAAACCGCCGCCAATTCATCAGGGTTATCCGCCTTGGCAATCAAGCCCGAATTGATGATGACGAAACCGCCAGGTAGCGCGAAGGCATTGACTGCCTTGTCTTTTTTTATCAGCCAATGGTAGTGGTAACGGGAGTTTTGGGTAAGTTGCCTGCCAATGTTTTGGATAGTTTCGACAGCCAGACCTTCTTTGACAATATCGCCATCGCCCTCAATTTGCGCGAGGACTGATTGCCCAAGCTCTTCTTCTTGGGGTATGGACACCCTGTTTGCCAACCAGGATACCGTCTCATCATAGTGCCACCACAAAAACCCAAAGGATAAAACAAAGGCTGCGGAAATTGTCGCCAGGCTGCTCCACACCAAATGGATGCTTAACCGCCTTTTATGCCATTTGCCAAACTGTTGGCTTAGCGGGCTAGGCGCATTGTCCATGACTACCGCTATGTCGTTCTTGCCCATCAGCTTCAGGCTAAACGCTTCGCCCGTTGGCGAATACCAATGGAGATAAAACTCATCATGTTCAAATCCGCCGACACTCATAGTGACCTGCTCACAAGCAACGGTAATCGCCCTGGCTTTGATGCACAAGCAATCCCCGCTGAAATTGGCATCAACGGCGGCACCGGCCAACGGCAACTCTGGCCCGTATAATATCGCTTTAAAAATCTGCATTAGCACGCCCCCCTTATGTGTTAAGTTTGCCAAGGAACGTCAACAAGACAACGATGACGATAAACAACAAATAGAGCTTGCCTGCCACCCCTTTCGTATTACCCAATGCCGCCATCTGCGCCAGCTCCAAACTTAAGCGGCGTTCCGGCAAGGATTGTAGCCACACTTTTCCTGGCCCTATCAGGCTGGCATAGAACAAACCTTCACCACCAAACAAGGCGGTCTTAATTTTGCCGGCATATTTGATTTCGTAAGTGACGGAAGGGCTTAATGCGACTAAACACCCGCTATCCACTTGAAGAACTTGCGCTGGCGCAAGCACCATTTCCGCCAATGCGCCACAGGCATTTATGAACACCAGGCCCTTGCCAGTGATGCGTTGCATGATAAAACCCTCGCCACCAAAAAAACCAACCCGAAGGCGTTTTTGGAACGCCAACTTCACTTCAATGCCTTCTTCGCCCGCCAGAAATGCCCCTTTTTGGCAAATCAACTCGCCCCCCATTTCCCCCAAATCCACTGCAACAATCTTACTGATACTAGGCGCGGCAAAGGCAACCCGTTGGGGCATATTCGAATCATTTCTATAGCGGCTGCTAAACAAAGCTTCACCGGTTAATGAACGTTTAAAGGCTTTAAAAAAACGCCCGGCCACACCGTAAGCCGATGGAGAACCGTCACCCAATACCGTCGCCACTTCAATATACCTGTCCATATACATCATCGCCCCTTGCTCCCCCACAACCGAGGTATTGGGTGGCAAAACAATTTGTACATACTGCAAATCCGAACCTTCAATTTGATACGAAATTTTCGGCATATGGGTTTCCCATAAAATGGTTGATAAGGGGTAGGTTGGTTCCAGGCTTTGCGGAGCTGTTTTTTTCCCTTTCAAAAGAATTCCAGTGCACATTAATCTTACCTGTGCCTATCCCACAAAAGCTTGTAAGCCGCAGTTATATTTATCATCACCCCAAGGTTTTGGGTAGTGAATACTTCACACATTGAAAAATTTATATGTTCAATGGTTTGGACAGGATGGATAAAGCGCAAAACGAAAAAACCCCAAATGCCAAGGCCTATGGGGTTTTTGTATTGAGTGGGGCGGGGATGGTTAGCTTAGGAAGGGCTGGATGGCTAAAGTCAAAATAAATGTTTAACCGCATCACGTTCTTCCCTCAATTCGGCTTCTGATGCCCGCATCCTTTGTAGGCTAAAATCGTTAATGTCCAAGCCTTTGACAATGTTAAATTCACCATGGACACAAGTGACCGGATAGGAAAAAACCAAACCGGCCTCTATGCCGTAGCTACCGTCAGACATCACCCCCATGCTGACCCAATCGCCTTCGTCGGTACCGAATATCCAGGCTTTCATTTGGTCTATTGCCGCATTCGCCGCCGATGCCGCACTGGATTGCCCCCTCGCCTTAAGGACTTCGGAGCCGCGTTGCTGGACGGTGGGGATAAAATCATTCACAAACCAGTCTTGTTCAACCAAGTCCAAGGCACGTTGGCCTTTGACCTTGGCATTATGCAAATCAGGGAATTGGGTCGCCGAATGGTTCCCCCAAACAGTCATGTTTTTTACGTATTTTGACCTTACGCCGCATTTTGCCGCCAAATAGCTGACGGCCCGGTTATGGTCCAAACGGCTCATTGAGGAAAAATTCTCCGGTTTTAAGTCCGGCGCATTTTTTATCGCAATCAGCGCGTTAGTGTTGGCGGGATTCCCCGTGACCAACACTTTGACATCCCGGCTGGCAACGGCATTCAGGGCCTTGCCCTGCACCACGAAAATTTCCGCGTTCACCTCCAACAAATCTTTACGCTCCATACCCGACGCCCGTGGACGGGCCCCGACCAAAAAAGCATAATCAACATTTTTAAAAGCCACTAATGGGTCGTCGGTCACCACCACGCGGTGCAATAGGGGGTTGGCGCAGTCCTGGAGCTCCATCACCACACCTTTTAAAGCCGTCATCGCTTGGGGTATTTCTAGCAAATGCAAGACCAGCGGTTGCTCTGGGCCTAACAACAAACCGGCGGTCAAGCGGAACAGCAACGAATAGCTAATTTGCCCGGCCGCTCCAGTGACTGCAATGTGAATTGGTGTCTTCATCTATGTTCCTTATTTTTTATTGTTTTCATTTTTAACCGCCTCATGTCAGACTTTCAAAACCACCGTCAGAATCCGCGCAATCGTACCATTCATACCTTTATAAAATCACGCTTTAATCCCGCATCCGGCGACAAGCTTAATCGCAGCACGCCTACAATTATCGCGTATAATACCGCACAAAATTAACCTCAACACAGACAATCAGATAACCCATGAAGAAGTTGTTATTCCAGTTTGATACCGATTTGCACCCCTCGGTTTTTGATACGGTGGTGGGGTATGACGGAGGTGCCGATCAGGTTATTGGTTACGGCGGACTGAGCCCGGAAAACGTCAAACCCCTGGTGGAAGGCGCCATTTTTACCCGCGCGCCCAAAGACAAAAAGAACACCGCGATTTTTGTGGGCGGCAGCGACATGGTTGCGGGGCAAGCCTTGTTTAATGCCGTGCAAAGCCATTTTTTCCCAGGTTTTCAAGTGTCGGTGATGCTGGACAGCAACGGCAGCAACACCACGGCGGCGGCGGCGGTCGCCAAATTGGCGGCCAGCGGCACGTTGGCCGGCAAAAAAGCCGTGGTCTTGGCAGGAACCGGCCCGGTCGGGCAACGCGCCGCCGTGATGCTCGCGCAAGAAGGCGCGACGGTCACCTTAACGGCACGGACGTTGGCCAGGGCCAAACAAGCCTGTGAAAACATGCAAACGCGGTTTGGGGTCACGCTTACACCAATGGAAGCGTTTGATAACGAAGCCCGCGCCCTGGCCATTGCTGATGCCCAAATTGTCCTGGCTACAGGTGCGACAGGCGTGGAATTGCTGAAACTGGAACACTGGCGGGATAACCCGAACATTGAAATGATCGCCGATGCCAACGCCACGCCGCCGTTAGGTATAGGCGGCACCGACATGATGGACAAAGGCATTGGCCGGCATGGCAAAATCATCTGGGGCGCAATTGGTTTTGGAGCGTTGAAACTGGCTTTGCACCGCACTTGTATCGCCCAGTTGTTTGAAGACAACAAACAGGTTTTTGACGCCGAAAATATCTTCGCCTTAGCGAAAACAATGGCCTAATCCGTGGAGTCATTGACCAGCCAACTAAGGCGGCAGGCATTGGCCATTTTCCAAGCAGGCGTCGCCGCCGCCGACCCTTACCAAGCCGTCAAACACCACCTGCACTCTGAGGGCGTATTGTTGGCGATCCGCCTGAACGATGGCAACACCCGTACCCGCCGCTGGACAAAAATCCATCTCATCGCCTTGGGTAAGGCCGCTTGCGCAATGGCGAAAGCCGCACAAGAAAATATCCCCCCGCACCTGTTGGCAACCGCCATTGCCGTGACCAATTACGAAAACGCCACCACGCTGGACGGCATTGAAGTGATCGGCGCAGGCCACCCTTTACCGGATGCCGCTGGCCTACACGCCGCACAACGCATCTTTGAAATTGCCGGCGACGCCCGGCAAGGCGAACTGGTGCTGGTGCTGGTCAGCGGTGGCGGTTCGGCGCTACTCCCCTACCCTGTTGACGGCATCACCCTAGCGGAAAAGGGCGCCACCACCGATGCCCTGCTGGCCTGCGGTGCGACAATTAACGAGATCAATTGCGTGCGCAAACACCTGTCGCAACTGAAAGGTGGCGGTTTGGCCAAGCGGGCTTACCCCGCCGATGTCCACGCCCTGATACTGTCTGACGTGTTGGGCGACGACCTCAGCGCGATCGCCAGCGGCCCGACGGTACCAGACCACACGACTTACGCGGATGCGGTAACCATTTTAAAAACTAAGCGGGTGTGGGACAAAATCCCGGAATCCGTGCACAAGCATCTGCAACAAGGTGAACTCGGAAACGTGCCGGAAACACCTAAAGCAGGCGATAAAATCTTTGACAACGCCACGCAAACCCTGGTCGGCAGCAATGCAATCAGTGTCAAGGCCATGCTAAAAACCGCACAAGACCTAGGTTACCCCACCCGGCTTTACAGCGGACATTTAGGCGGCGAAGCCCGCCTTGTCGCCGGGCAATGGGTGGCTGACGCCATCGCTATCCACCCTCCCCTAGCCTTATTGGCAGGCGGCGAAACCACCGTGACTTTGCAAGGCAAGGGTCTCGGCGGGCGGAACCAGGAAATGGCGTTGGCGTTTGCCCTGGCGGCGCAACAGCAAGGGTTAACCGGAAACTGGGCGTTCCTAAGCGGCGGCACCGACGGGCGCGACGGCCCCACCGATGCGGCAGGCGGTTTGGTTGACGCTGGCACGATAAACCGTATGATAGGCAAAGGCGATGCGGCGAGCCTGTTGGCAAACAACGATTCTTACCACGCCTTAAAACTCTCCGGCGATTTGCTGGAAACTGGCGCGACGGGCACGAACGTAGCGGACCTACAAGTGTTATTGATAGTTCCAGAAGCAGAAAATCGGCTATAGGGCTGCCCGGCAGTATTAGCCTTTGGCTTAGCCGCCCAGATAATTCCAATCCTTTGCGTTAAGCCATGCCCGCTTAACCCCAAAACACCGAACAAACCCACCATCAGGAGATATAAATGTTCAATAAATCCATGTCCATTCAAGGCTTTGACGATGAATTATTTAACGCTATGGAAGAAGAGCGTCATCGTCAGGAAGACCACATTGAATTGATCGCTTCGGAAAATTACGCCAGCCCACGGGTGATGCAAGCCTTAGGCTCACAACTGACCAACAAATACGCCGAAGGCTATCCGGGCAAACGCTATTACGGCGGCTGCGAATTTGTCGATAAAGCCGAACAGCTCGCCATCGACCGTGCCAAAGCCTTGTTCGGCGCGGATTATGCCAACGTCCAACCCCACTCCGGCTCACAAGCCAATATGGCGGTGTTAATGGCGATGATGCAGCCTGGCGAGACTTTACTGGGCTTGAGTTTGGCCGACGGCGGTCATTTGACCCACGGCGCGAAACCCAATTTCTCCGGCAAATTGTACAACGCCGTGCAATACGGCTTAGACCCTGAAACTAGCGAAATCAACTACGCACAAGTCGAAGCCTTGGCTTTGGAACACAAGCCCAAAGTGATTATGGCGGGATTTTCGGCGTATTCCAGAATCTGGGACTGGCAACGTTTCCGTGAAATCGCCGATTTAGTCGGTGCCTATTTGGTTGTGGACATGGCGCACGTTGCAGGCTTGATCGCCGCTGGCCTATACCCCAACCCCGTGCCATTTGCCGATGCCGTCACCAGCACCACGCACAAATCCCTGCGCGGCCCACGCGGCGGTTTGATTGTCTGCAAAAGCAACCCTGACCTGGAGAAAAAATTCGACTCGAACATTTTCCCAGGCATCCAAGGCGGCCCGTCCATGCACGTCATCGCCGCCAAAGCCGTGGCGTTCAAGGAAGCGATGGAGCCGGAATTTAAAACCTACCAACAACAAGTGATCAAAAATGCGCAAGCAATGGCGAAAGTGTTTATGTCACGCGGTTTTGATGTGGTTTCCGGTGGCACTGACGACCATTTGATGCTGGTGTCCCTCATCGCCAAAGGCATCACTGGCAAAGCCGCCGACGCTGCACTAGGCCGTGCCCACATCACTGTCAACAAAAACGCCGTTCCTAACGACCCGCAATCGCCTTTCGTCACCAGCGGCATCCGCGTCGGCACCCCTGCCCCGACCACCCGCGGCTTTAAAGAAACCGAAGTGACTGAAATCGCCAATATGATGTGCGATGTGATGGATAATTTGGAAGATGAAAGCGTGATTGCCTCCGTGCGCGAACGGGTCGGCAATCTTTGCGCTAGATTTCCGGTTTATGGGTAATTGCTGTTGATGTTTGGAGTACAAATCTAAATTTGTACTCCAATATTCCTTAGCTGCATTTAATATCATTGATTTTTAATAGCCATATTTCATCATGCTAAAAAAAATACACGTCACCAATTATTTATCTTGCCAAGATACAGAAATTGAATTTGATCAAGTCACGGTGTTAATTGGAAGGAATGGTGCGGGAAAGACAAATATATTGAAAGCGATACAAGGATGCGCTGATTTTGCCGTTAAAAGCAAACCGTTTTATGAATACAGTAGAGACATAACCGCAATCAATACCGAATTTTTAATTGATGATACCACTTATGAATACAATATATCCGGTAGTAATTATCTACAACACTCTGAAGAAGATAACGATGTTTTTGATGTAACTGAACTGGAAGAAAAATTATCTTTTTATATCAACGTATATACATGGGGATTAATTGCCAAAAGAGAAAACACTAAGGCTGTTTTATATAATGTTAATGAAAGCATTGAACTATCCATAGAGCATAAAGTATCTACAATTGCAGCGACACTGGCATTATTGCCTGCTGAAAGAATACATCCTGGATTGAAAAATGTTTATCAATATTTACAAGATATTCATTATTATGAATTAGATAATTCTGATTTAGCTATAGTTGGTTCACCTTTGTTTGAAAGTGATTATAGGAAATGGCTTGCCAATGCAGAAAGAATAAAATCAAATGATCTATTGAAATTAATACATTTACGAAATCAAAATAAACAGTCGTTTTCAGAATTAAAATCACTGATTGGTAAAGATGGCTTGGGGCTAATTTACGACATACCTATACTCCTTCTTAACGAAATGTACTTCATACATTTCTCGGTGAAAAATGGCATTCTCAATGGCAGCATGGTCGGATATAACGGACTATCCTTCGGAACCCGACGTATCCTATCAATATTACTTGCCTTGCTCTACGACAAAAGCACCACGCTCCTAATCGAACAACCCGAAGACGGTATCCATTCTGGTCTATTAAAAAAATTCCTACCAATCTGCTTTGAATACGCCAAAGCCTATAACAAACAATTAATCATCGCCACACATTCTGCTGAGGTGATTAATCTCGTCAAACCCCAGCAAATACGCTTGGTTAGAATGACTGAAGAAGGCACGAAAGTGTCGGCGTTAAGTGACCAACAATTAGCTTATGTAAGCGATTACATCGACAATGAAGGCACATTATTTGAATTTATCGACGGCATGGATGACCAATGATGTATGCCGTTATTGCCGAGGATGCTAATGATTTCGCTTGCTTGAAAGTTCTGATTCGACGGCTAGCTAACGATAAATCTATCATTATCAAAGGCAAAGGCTATATGGGATGCGGGGAAATGCTGAATAAAGGCAAAAGGGATTTACAAAACTATGCCCAACAAGGCTGCACAAAATTTATTATTTGCTACGATAAAGATCGAGAATCTAAACAAAAACGTTATGAAGATGTCATCACCAAAATTATCAAGCCAGCCAACCTTAAGAAAGCCCATAATTTAATTTGCATTTTGATTCCCACTGAAGAAATTGAAGCATGGATTTTGGCTGATATTAAAGCTATCGCAAAAATCATCCCCACATGGCAACCCACCCAAGAATTCCATCAACCTGAAACTGTTATCAGCCCCAAAGAATATTTGACCCGTTTAAGCCGAGACCACCGCTCTAAACCACTCTATATTTATACTTTGCATAATGAGAAAGCATTGGAACATGTTGATTTGGATATTGTGAAGAAAAAATGCCCATCCTTTATAGACTTGGCTGTTTTTGTGGAAGAAAACAAAACCAATTACCCAGAAAAATAATTTAGCAGAATATTTAAGCCTTACACTTTCTGCCAAGCCCCAGACCTCACCGACCACCACTTCCCCATCGCCTTAAGCAAAGTCGAAGCACCGATCACCCACCACACCGCCGCCGCACCATAGCCAAAATACACGGCGAACAGCCAGCTAAACGGGATGCGCAGTAAATTCAACGGGGCTGACCAATACAATATCGAGTGGGTTTTGCCCGCGCCGCCCAGCACACCTTCCGCTAGTGATTCATAAGCGACAAACAACTGCGAAAACGCCAAGATTTGCGCATAACGCACGGCCTCGCCTAGCACCAGTGCGTCTTGGGTAAACAGGCCACACAGCAAAGTCGCGCCGAAGAAAAAAATGCCCGATACGGCCAGCCCTGCCATGGTCAATAGCTTAAACGCCAAACGTATGGCCTGTTTGGCTTCGTTAAGATTGCCTGCACCCAAGCTACGTCCGACAATGCTGGCGATGCCCATCGAAAAGCCCCAAAACACGGGCCATGTGAAACCTTCCAAAGCCGAAAAACCAATGCCTAGCGCGGCATTGACGGGCGCACCTAAGGGCGAAATCACCCAATGCAACATTGCGCCGTACACCAGGGCAAACATCATCGTCCCCCAACACATGGGCAAGCCAATTTTGGCAATTTTCAACACAGGGCGGCCCAGACCCAAGTCAGACCACCGGAATGGCGTAGTGCGCCGCAACAACACCAAACCTGTCGCGGCCGCCACCGCCTGGCTCAGCCCTGTCGCCATCGCCGAGCCGCCTATGCCATAACCCAATTGGTAAATGCAGACGGGGTTAAGCAGGATATTCAGCACCGTGGCGATAATTTGCAGTAGCAAAACCGTCCGGGTACAGCCAAAGGCTATCAATATTGCGTTCAAGGTCGGCATAATTGCTTGGGGCAGGCAATAAACCGCATGCCAGCGTAAGTACATCGAAGCCTGGTCGGCTACGGAATCGGACAAGCCCAGCAAATTCGTCAAGACCGGAGCGTATAGCCCGCTTAAGGCCAATACCATTGAACCCAGCAACACTGAGCCAGCCAGTGCGTTACCCATCAGTTGTTTTTGCCCGGCGGCTTGTCCGGCACCGACCGCACGGGCGACCAAAGAAAGCGTCCCGGCAGAAATGATGGAATAAATGGCGTAATAAGCAATCAGGATAAAAGTGCAGGAGGCGATCGCCGCTTGGGCTTCCACGCCCAGCCATTGCACGGCATGTTGGTCAATCACCCGGTAGGCGTTGTCTAGCATTGCCGATAGCGCGACGGGTAGGGTCAACGCGACCAGCTGTTTACTGCGGATAGTCATGATTATTTTTGAATGGATGGGAACAATGACCGGCTATACGCCCGGTTACCTTTACAATAAACCCTGCTAATGGGGGTTAGTCAAACCCACCGGCACCAAAACCTCTTCACCTTTGGCGTAAACGCCACTACTCTCATGAAAAATTAGGTAGGAATGCGTTGATTTTCACTATACTTCCCAACCTGACATGATCCAAAGCAAACATTACGGGAACCAACATGGGTAAACTCTTCAACGATACCAAAACAAACCTGCTGATGGGTTTGCGTTTGGTATTTTTCCGGCCTTGCGGGGCAAACCAATTTGCCATCAACAGCGACCAACTCGTTGTGCTATTGATGCTCGATTTATGTTCGGACATTGCCTTCGAATTTTTGGTGGCGTTGCCGGAACCTGTTTTTGACCTTTATGCGTTGCCAACTTACAGCTTCGGGCAGTTGGTGTTTTTCCTATTAGTGTTCATCATTTCCAAGCTCTGGAAAAATCCGGGGATATTTTTGGCGATGGGCGTGATGACCCTAAGCCTAACGCCTTTCTTAAACGCGCTTATCTATTGGGATTACTCTTTGCAACGTAATGTTGACGGGCCCGGGCCACACGATTATTGGTGGGGGCTGCTGGTTGCGCTATACAGCTTGGCCGCTTTAGGCCGGGCGCTCTATCTCGCCCTGGGCCGGTTGAAAGCGCCCTCCGCAATCACGCTGCTGGCGATCATTATTAGCAGCGGCTTGGAATATCACTACTTCGGGGATTCGCAAAAATTTTGGTACCCCTCCGATCAAGGCGGACAGGAAGAACAAGACATGTTGGCCGAGTATCGGGCTATGGACGCGGAACAACTGATGTACCGCCAGCCGGAAATTCTCGCCACCGCCTTGCACACCTTGAAACCACAACGCGAACACCACAGCGATTTGTTTTTTGTTGGTTTTGCCAGTTATGCGGGTGAGGATGTTTTTTCCAAGGAAGTGACGTTCGCCAAAGGTGTGCTGGATGTCCGTTTCGATACCCTAGGCCATTCCATCAACCTGGTCAACCACTTGTCCACGCGCGACACTGTGCCGCTGGCTAACGGAACCAATCTCGCCGCTACGCTGAAATACATCGGTAAGTTGATGGATAAAAACGAAGACGTGCTGATGGTCTATTTGACCAGCCACGGCTCGGAAGACCACGAATTGTCGGTTTCATTTTGGCCGTTGGCCTTGAACGGCATCACCCCCGAAAAATTGCGCACAATGCTGGATGACGCAGGCATCAAATGGCGGGTTATCCTCATCTCGGCGTGTTACTCGGGCGGTTTTATCGGGGCTTTGACAAACGACCAAACCTTGGTTGCGACCGCCGCCGCAGCCGACAAAACCTCTTTTGGTTGCGGCACAAAATCGGAATTTACTTATTTTGGCGAAGCGGTGTTTAAAGACCAGCTCCCCCATGAACACTCCATCATTTCAGCCTTGGAACAAGCCCGCACCGCTATTGAACAACGTGAGAAGAGCGCAGACCTTACCCCTTCGTTGCCACAATTATGGGTGGGCAAGGCGATAAGGACAAAACTGGATAGCCTAAGCGAAGGGATCCGGCCCCGGCAATGTAAGCCCGATGCCAACAACGGGGTTTGTTAACTTTTTGAAACGTTTGCCGGCCTAGCCCCACAAGCGGTTGGCTTCGGCCATCGCCGGGCTGGGCTGGGCCGAAGCGGGCAACTGGCTTTGTCTTCCTGGCCAGCACTTGTGCCGGAAGCCAACCGCATTGGCCCTAGTGCTCAGTCAATGTTGAATTATCAGTATTATTTTCGTAGGGGCGAGCGGTTGCTCGCCTGATCGCTCCGGATGTTGGCACAGGCCATAAAAAAGGCGGACAACCGTCCGCCCCTACGGGTTTAGACTGACCCGACAAAAAATCAATGATTGAGCACTAGTACTCAGTCATTTTTTTATTGTCGGGTAAAGTTTTTTCAATTTTACCCGGGCATCTTCACTGGTAAATCGCCATTCCATAGGCTGAGCAATAGCATTTCTTTGTTCTTGCCAAGCTGCGATTTCCATCCTTAATGTTTCTTGGTCCGGAATGCGCCGATCCAGACATTGGCGGGACAAGATGCTCAATTCTATTTCCGCCATATTTAACCAACTGCCATGTTTGGGCGTGTAGTGGATTTCCAATTTATCCAGAATTCTTCGCGCTTCCTCAGGGGCGAACGCCTTATACAGCGATGCTCCCGTGTGGGTGTTCAAATTATCCATAACCAGTGTGATGCGCTCAGCACGAGGGTACTCGACATCAGCCAGGTTGCGGATTTGATGCGCCCAATCCACCGCCGTCCGTTGATCCGTTACCACCACATGCCGTTTCCCCTCTAACGGTTCAAAAAATAGGAACAGATTACTCACCCCATTACGTTCATACTCCGTGTCATACTTTTCGACGGTGCCTGGTTTTGCCGGTATCGGCTGACGTGTTTCCTTAATGTGTTGCTTGCTGCTTTCGTCCATACAAACCAGCGGATGAGTGTCATCATACGAGCGTTTGTAAACAGCCAGTACATCTTCCATAGCGCAGACAAATTCCGCATTCTCTTTAGCCGGGATACACCATTCTTTATTCTGCCAAGGTTTCAACTCATTTTTTTTAGTGTTTGCCGGATAGTTTCGTGGGATACGCTTTCCACATGGCCCAGTTCAACCATGTGCTGCCCAAGCAATCTCAGTGTCCAGCGACTGCGTCCATCAGGGGCATCACCACAGGCTAACGCGAGCAGATGCGCTTCCTTTTCGCCGTCAATGACACGGCTTTTAACCCGGATCGGTTTAGCCCGGTTTAAGGCGGACTCCAAGCCTTCTTGAACCCATCGTTCCCGGACTCGTTCAACGGTGCGTGTGGAAATGCCAAAGGCTTCACTGATTTGACTATCCAGCCACGGGTCGCCCCATTCACTACTATCTGTCTTGAGCAGGATTTCTGCGTGAAGCCTTTTATGGGCAGCCACTTTGCCTTTATGAATCAAACTTTCCAAATCAGTACGTTCTTCTTCTGTCAGTCGTACAATGTATTTTTTCGCCAATTGCCAGTTCCATGGGGTAATGAATAAACTCATCATATGGGGGCCGTAACTCGACATAACAATAATGACTGAGTACTAGACCATTCCCGGCACATTAATCAACCATTTTCAAATTGTACTTCCTTACCCGATAACGCAAGGTTTCACGGGTTGCGCCTAAGGCCCTGGCGGCGGCCGTCAGGTTATTGTCCACCCGTTCCAATACGGTTTTGATGATAAACCGCTCCATGTCGTCCAAGGCCATACTGCCGTCTAAAGGCAAATTCAACGAGTCCCCAGACACATTGTTGATGGGTTTGCTAGTTGGCTGGCCGGGCAATTGCAGCCATTGGCCGGGGAACACCGGGCCATCGGCGAACAACACGCAACGTTCGATGACATTACGCAACTCCCTGACGTTGCCAGGCCAATGATAGGCCTTTAATTTCCGCCAAACCTCATCAGGAATATCCCTCACCTGTTTGCCCGCCTTGGCATTGTACTCGGCGACAAAAATCGGCACCAATTCATCCAGGTCTTCGACCGCTTCCCGTAATGGCGGCAAAATGATCCGGAACACGCTCAAGCGGTGGTATAAATCGCTGCGGAAGCCGCCGTCTTGGGACATTTGTTCCAAGTCGCGGTTACTGGCGGCAACGATCTGGACATCAACGCTGATTTCTTTCTCCCCGCCTAATCGCCGGACTTTGTGGTCTTCGATGACTTTCAATAGCTTGGCCTGCAAGTCCAAGGGCATTTCGCCGATTTCATCCATAAACAAGGTGCCGCCATCGGCTTGTTCCAACAGGCCACGATGACGGCCAGACGCGCCAGTGAATGCGCCAGGCTCGTGGCCGAACAGTTCCGATTCCAACAATTCCCGTGGCAAGGCGGCGCAATTGACCTCTATCATCGGTTGCTGCGCCCGTGAACCGCCGTAATGGAGGATACGCGCCGCCAAGCCTTTGCCGGTGCCGCTTTCGCCGCCAATGATCAAGGCGCTGAACGGCACTTGGTTCAGTTTGCCTAACATCTGGCGGATGCCATTTGCCTGTTGGCTATGCCCCACATAAGCGTCCGGGGAATATTTACGGTAACCTTGCCGGGTCTGGTCAACAACTCGGCGTTGTATGGACGCGCTGCGTGCGGCGCTGGCAACCACTAAGTCAAGGCGTTCCAAATCGCAGGGTTTTTCCAGGAAATCATAAGCCCCCAAGCGCAAGGCGCGGACAGAATCCGGTACGCTGCCATAGCCCGTCAAAAACAGCCATTCGGCATAGCCGGCATGTTTCTTAACCGTTTCCATGAAATCAAGCGCGTTGCCATCGGGCAAATTCATATCCGACAGGATCAACAACGGTTCGAGGTTTTTTTGCATCAATAGTGCTTTAGCTTCGCGTATGGTGCTGACTAATGCCACATCCCAGCCTAATTGGCGATAGTGGCGCGACAATTCCGAGCCCAGTAATTTTTCATCTTCAATGATAAGCAAGGTTTCAATCATCATGTTCTCCAGCAATACAAATGTCAGGTAGTAATACAGTGACGCAAGCCCCATGCGGCCGTTGGTTGCGCAGTTTAATCGTGCCCTCCAGATTTTTCACAAAGCGTTGCACCATCGCCAGCCCCAAACCCGTGCCGCGCTGGCGGCTGGTGCGGAACGGGCGGATACCGTAATCCAGCATGTCTTGGTTGAATCCCGGGCCATTGTCTATCACATCAATACCCAAGCCCCTGCCCCGGTTACCTATATAAACATTTATACGTATAAACCCCGGTTGGTTATCCAAGGCGTCTGCCGCATTTAACAACAAATTTAACAACATCTGGCGGGTTTCGCTTTCCGGCAAATGGACGTTCAACACCTCAGGGGTATTGATTTCCAGTTGGATGCATTCGGGGATTTGGTAACGCGTTAAAGCCGTCAGGTCGCGGATCAATGCCGACATATCAAAATAACTGGCGATTTCCGGGGTGTGTTTGCTTTGGTTGAGCATATCGCTCAGCAACACCGCAAGACGTTTCAATTCCGAATTGATCAGGTCGATGCGCTCGCCTTGCTGCTGGTCGTCAATTTCCCGCCGCAAGTTGTTAAAGGCCATTTGGATGCCCGCCAAGGGATTGCGTATTTCATGGGCCAATTCGGCGGCAACTTCACCGATAGCGGCCAAACGTTCGGCGCGTGCCAAACTGTATTGCTGCTCCAACAGGGCTTGGGTCGCCAGCCTGACTTCATGCTGTAGGGACTGGGCATACAAACGCTTGGCTTCTTCCAGTTCCGCCAAATGTATGACCATCACGTTATAGCTGTTAAACACTGGCAACAACAAGGGGTCAAGATGGGCCGTCGTGATCGGGGTGAAGTTTTCTTCCGTCAAGCGTTCCAATAATTTGCTCAAGTCATTCAGAGGATGGAGGATGCGCGAATACAAAAAACCGATCGCCCCCACCAAAATCAGTGTGAATGTCGCCAGGGCGATATACAATTCATTTTGGGTATTGAAATTGATGTCTTCCAAGGATTTTTCCCGTTGCAAGGCTTCGTATTCCAAAGTTTCGTCCATAATCTTTAAGGCTTTTGACAGGCGCCCGTTCTTTTCCTGTTGGTCAAGTTCGGCAACCCCTTTAAGCATAGTCCGCAATTCAGCCAGATTGGCTTTCGTGATATCCGACAAGTAGCGCTTATCTTCCATCAGCTCTTCCATTTCCTCCAAGGTTTTCGATAAGGCAACTGGCTGTAGGTTATCATTGTTTTCGATTAAATAACCGATGATCGACTGGTGCAGGCCAACTGATATTTTTTGGATGCGGTGGGAATAATCCACATAGGACAAGACGCTTTCAAAATGATGGAAATTACGCCAAATCGTTCCGCCAAGAATCCCGATGGCCATAAACAAAAGCCCCAAGAACAGCATCGCACGGACTTTAGCCGGGCGCGACAAAATCGGTTTCATTGGATTTTCCTGGACAACGGTTGGAAGAAAGTTTGGGGATACGGGCATATGCACAACAACTTGTTTAGTAAGCCGCCGCCTGTAACCTTTAACATTTTCAAAGTTATGGCGGCCGGAACGGGTTTGTTACCCGTTCCGTAACGTGCCCTTAAGCCTATAGCGGCTTCGGGGCGTAAGCCATGCTCATTTAACACGGTAGCTAGGGTAGCTGTATATCGCAGGCCCATAAGCTTGGTCAACGTATTCAATCACCACCTCATGGGATTGGTGCGGCACATTGCCAGGGTAGCTATATATGGCGGGCCCGTAGCCAGTGTTCACGTAAATAATCTCGGCATTCGCAATTGTCCGCGCCGCAATCGGATTGGGCGCATTATGGATGGTGTAAACTGCCGCACTGTTGTCGTAAATCAAAGTGCCGGAAGCCTGGGTATCAGCGTTTGCGGTTGCCATGGTGGCAATAGCCATGACCGCGATGACGGCAGCGGTCATTTTTATCTTGGTTTTCATGATAATTCTCCTAATTATAGTTATTGGTCAAGCCGTGCCTTTGGGTATTTGCGAATCGCCCCAAAGGCTTGTCGTCCGGCTTGGTAATAACTATACGAGCGAATTACCTATAAATAAAATTGATTGTTTTTATGATGTTAATTGATTAAGACTATGATTAAGTGGCGCGGTTAAAGCCGCTGCCATACATCGGCATAGCCCAGAAAATCGTCCGGCAAGTGTCTCGAGCGGGGAGCCAACGGCTATCCCTTAAACCAACCACCATCGCCACCTGCTTATCTAAGCCTTGAGCCCAACAGCCTGGCATCACATGCCCGGCATTCCTCTGGATTTTATATTTTGGCCCGGTGAAGTGGCCGGGCCTAGTTTTGGCGTTGGCGCCACCTGGAAAGGCTCTAGGATTGGTCCAAAAGGGCATGGGTGATGGCAGGGAACCTCATAAAGGCCTTACCTATCTGGATGGGCAAAAGCCCCCCAGCTGATGAAATCGGGCACACCGGGCATATCCCTACGCAACGGCTAAGGAAAAAACCGGAATGGCCTGTACCTACATAAGGTCGATGTAGGCCATTAAAGCGCCACCGATGGCCGTTCCCACACCATCGTCGTTTCTGGTTTCACTTCACGGGACAATAAGTTTTGTACGGCAATGAGCGGGTCAAGGCCTTCGTAGAGCACCTTGTAAGTTTGTTCGGTGATCGGCATATCAATTGCGTATTTTTTTGCCAGCAAATACGTTTGTTTGGCGGCGGAGAAACCTTCGATTTCCTGACCTATTTCCCCGAAAGCACGCGCTATGCTTTTGCCTTTTCCTAACGCCAACCCAAAACGCCTATTTCTGGACTGGTCATCAGTACAGGTCAGCACCAGATCACCTAGCCCGGCCAAGCCCATCAGCGTTTCTTGCCTGCCGCCCAATTCAATCCCTAAGCGCATGATTTCCGTAAGACCCCGGGTAATCAAAGCGGCCCGGGTATTCGCGCCAAAGCCCAAACCGTCAGCGATGCCTGCTGCGATTGCCAAGACATTTTTTACCGCGCCACCGACTTCCACACCAATCAAATCGGAACTGGTGTAAGTGCGGAAGCGGCCGCTATGGAAAATATCAGCAAGTTGGTTGGCAAAATCCGCTTGAAAAGAGGCTATGGTGATGGCTGTAGGCAAGTCTGCCGCAACTTCACTGGCAAACGAAGGGCCTGAAATAATGGCGGCAGGCGTGGCACGGGAAAAAACTTCGGCAACGGTTTCATGCAACAGCGAACCGTTATCGGCATTAAAGCCTTTAGTTGCCCAAGCGATTTTTACGTTATCGGGCAGATAAGGTTTTATTTTAAGCAGCGTGGTTTTGAACGCGTGGCTGGGGACGCAGACCATCAGTACATTACTGAAATTGGCGGCATCAGTTAATTGCGAAGTTACGGCAAGCGGCTCAGGGAAACGTTGGCCAGGCAAGTAGCGTTGGTTTTGCCTGTCATGGGCTAATGCCGCCATATGTGCGGCATTATGCCCCCATAACAAGGTTTCGCAACCATTTCTAGCGGCTAGAATAGCCAGTGCGGTTCCCCAGGATCCCGCACCCAGGATGGCTATACGTTTATCCATTAAGCTTAGTTGATAGTGCCTGTGCCAGGTGCTTGTTGCAACTGCTGTAAATGTTGGGCGTATAAGGCATCAAAATTTACCGGGGCTAACAGCAATTGCGGGAAACCGCCACGGGTAACGAGGTCTGAAATGGCTTCACGAGCATAAGGGAAAAGGATGTTAGGGCAAAAACTACCCATCATCGGCCCCATTTCCTGATCGCTGAAACCGCCCAGGGCAAAAATTCCGGCCTGGTTAACTTCAACCAAATAAGCGGTCACGTCAGCGCATTTGACCGTGATAGTGACCTTAAGGGTAACCTCAAAAAGGTTTTGTTCCAGCGTAGAAACATTGGTCGCCAGATTAAAATCAACGGCAGGTTCCCATTTTGCGGTAAAAACAGCAGGGGTATTGGGGGTTTCAAAAGACAAGTCTTTTGTGTAAATTTTTTGGATGGAGAACTGTTTTTCTAAGGTGTTATTGTCTTCGGCCATAATTAAGGTGGTTTGGTGGGTGAAAAAATAGGGTTGCTAGGCTTTCTTTTTGTTTTTGCTAATTTTTACAGGCAGCTTGTAATCGCCTTCCCATGCGGCCATGCCGCCAGTGATCACAAACACTTGTTCAAAGCCAGCTTTAGTCAAAAGCTTGCCTGCGGTCGCAGAACGGGTTCCGGTTTGGCAGGCTATCAATATCGGGGTTTTCTTGTAAGTTTCGAGGCTGGCCAATTGTTCCGGCAGCTTGCTTAAAGGCGTGTTCATGGCATTTTCAATGTGGCTTTCCGTAAACTCCAAAGGCTCACGCACATCAATAATGACAGTGTCCTCATTATTCATCTTGTTGACCGCCAGCAAAGGGGAGATCACCGTGAATTTTTTAAAGGCGGACTCGAAGAAATCTTGTACTAACAAATAAGTTACGATAATTAGGGCAAGCGATAATATATAATGGTTTAAGGCAAATTCTATATAACGGTCCATGAGGTTTCGTGGTTTTTAGGTGGATTGTTTAAGTGTGGTAAATGGGGCTCAGATCAATGTTTAGAACAAAATACATCCCGCATCATTTCAATTAGCAATATCATACGCTCATCATCAATGTAGTAATAAACGCGGTTGGCCTCTTTTTTTGAACCCAGGATGTTCTTTTCCCTGAGTATTGACAAATGTTGTGAAATATTGCTTTGGCTCGTGCCAACTTGCTCAACGATATCTTGCACACTAATTGAATTCTTCCCCAAAAGGCACAATATCTTTAGCCTTAACGGATGGGACATCGCTTTTAGACACCGTGCCGCTTTGGCTATGTCATTTTCATCGTATAAAATGTCTTCTATTTTAGCGTCCATACAAGTATTTAATGTCGAAGGGTTATGATTCCTTATAAAAACCAAGAAATCATTGATTGATCATTGGTACAGAATTATTAACCAATAGCAAGCAACGTGTATTAATATAACAAACATCGAGCAGTTGTTATTTTGTCAAGTTTCGCAGCCCAATGGATTACAATAGCTGCAAATTTTGCAAAATGATACCTTACTTTTTTACATTTTGGGTAACTGATAATGCCAACAGGCAAGTTAAGCAGGCATTGTCCATGGGTTAGCCGATTTTATTTTTTTATGTCCTGAGATAAATAAAGCATGTTAAATCGACCGGAGCCTTTAGTGTTAAAGATCCTTGATAGGCTTGGCCAATCCCCTGAACAGAAAAATAATGCCACCGTCATGACGGATGCCAACGGTGGTGTCCGCCATGCCCCGCAACAGCTATTGGCAACACCACAGCCAGCCTTTTTAGGTGCCGGACAAACCGTTGAAATGACGGGCGAACCCTTGCTTAAAGCCGCCTGACCGGAGAATGGAAAAGACGCTTTTTTTTTCTTTATTGTTCGGGGCTTGGCTACACAATGCGCAAGCCATTGACCAATGGGCTGACCCAGTTCATGAGGCCAGTGACGATCAGGACAGTATCCAGCCAAGCAGCCAGGATACCTCTCCTACCCTGCCCCAGGACAATTTAGAGCAATTATTGGCAGACGTTGAAAAACGTTATGGGGAAACCGCATCCCTATTACGGTCATTGCTCCGGCAAATTGAAAACAAGCGCCGGAACATAGATAGGATAGAGCTTGATATTCTTGCCAACCAAAGGATGATAGCAAAAGAAAGGAAGGAATTGGCAGGCCAAGTTAAAGCCGCCTACCAAATGGGGCAACAGGAAGAGTTGAAATTGCTCCTTAACCAGCAAGATCCAGCCTTATCTAGCCGGATGATGATATATTACAGCTATATCAATAAAGCGCGTTTGGCAAAGATCAGGCAATTGGAGCAGTCTATCCAAGACTTGGAACAGCTGGATAAACAACGCCAAACCGAAACGGAGTTGCTTGAGCAGGACCTTAAGGAAAAAAAATTGCAACAAACCGCCCTTAACGAAGTCAGGAAACAACGTAACGCATTGTTGGCGGACACCCTAGCCACTTCTTATGAAGAACAGCAGCGTTATTTATCCGAAAGCGAAAATAAACTGAGAAACCTAATTGCCAATTTGCCCCAGGAACTAGGCATTAGCGCCAATGCCGCACCTGTTGAAACGCCCGCGCCGGACGGGCAGGAACCTCCCCGCAATGAATTTAACGATTTGCAAGGCAGTTTTGATAGCTTAAAAGGGAAGTTGCGCTGGCCGGTACAAGGCAAACTGGTACGGAATTTCAGCGATACGCAAACCGAAAATGCACAAAACGGTGTGTTGATTGAAGCAAAAGAAGGGGTTGAAGTCCATGCGGTCGCGGGCGGCAAAGTGACTTTTGCCGATTGGATGCGCAGCTACGGGTACCTGATCATCATTGATCACGGTGATGGCTATATGAGCTTGTATGCTTTTAACCAAAGCCTGGACAAACAGGTGAATGACACGGTAAAAGCCGGCGACGTCATCGCTACCGTCGGGCAAAGTGGCGGGCGCAGCCGCCCCGGCTTGTTTTTCGGCATACGTAAGAAAGCTGTCCCCGTTAGTCCATTGCAATGGTGCCGCAGCGATTAAACCACCGCGTTAAAAAGAGTATCAAAATTATCGCTCAAATTAATGAGTGTAGACCAATAGAGGATTTGGAGTTTTAAGACACATGCTAAAAAAGAAAAATGTATTTATCTTGTCGCTAGGCATCATATTGGGTGTTGTTGTAGGTAACTGTGGCAGTGTCTTTGCAGATAAAGAAGGCCTTGAACCGGTATCGGATACTTTACCTTTTGAAGATTTACGGACTTTCACCGAAATTTTCGGGCGCATCAAACGTGATTATGTCGAACCCGTATCGGACAAAAAACTGCTCGAAGATGCGATCCGCGGCATGTTAAGCGGGTTAGACCCCCACTCCGCCTATCTGGTCGCCGATGAATACCAGGAATTGAAAGAAGGCACCACCGGCCAATTTGGCGGCTTGGGCATAGAAGTCACCATGGAAAACGGTTTCATCAAAGTGGTTTCCCCTATCGACGACACCCCGGCGCAAAAAGCGGGTTTAAAAGCCGGTGACCTGATTGTCAAACTGGACGACAAACCCGTAAAAGGGATGAGCTTGGCTGATGCCGTCAAAACCATGCGGGGTGAACCCGGCAGCAAGATCCTCCTGACGGTGGTGCGTGAAGGGGCGGAAGCGCCGCTCAAATTTAATATCGCCCGCGACATCATCAAAGTCAAAAGCGTCAAAAACAAAATATTGGAAAAAGGCTACGGCTATGTGCGTATCAGCAGTTTCCAATCCGGCACCGGCGACAACCTTGCCGAATCAATTACTGCCCTGAAAAAAGACAACGGCGGCAATTTGAAAGGCTTAGTGCTGGACTTGAGGAACAATCCTGGCGGCGTCTTAGATGCGGCCGTAAAAGTCAGTGACGCCTTTTTGACCAATGGCCTGATTGTCTATACCGAAGGCCGTATTGAGAACTCGGAAATGCGCTTTAACGCCGCCCCGGATGATTTGATTGATGGCGCCCCCATCGTCGTCCTGATTAACTCGGGCTCGGCATCGGCCTCCGAGATTGTCGCCGGAGCCTTGCAAGACCAAAAGCGCGCAATCATCATGGGCGAAAAGTCTTTCGGCAAAGGTTCCGTGCAAACCATTTTACCGACAACCAACGGGGCCGCCATCAAACTGACGACCGCGCGCTATTTCACGCCATCCGGACGCTCCATCCAAGCTGAAGGCATCGAGCCAGACATATCATTGGCCAGGGTGAAATTGGAAACGCTCGATAAGTCAGAATTCACGCCCGTGAAAGAAGCGGATTTGTCCGGGCATCTACAAAATAACAAAGGTAAAACCAATGGGGCAGGCCTACCTGATAATAAAGAGAAAGAGGATTTGGACGTGAAAGATTATGCGCTCTCCGAAGCCTTGAATTTATTAAAAGGCATCAGCATCATGAAAACCCGATAAGCTTTCATGCCCTTCATAACCGGGAGCTTCTGGCTTCCGGTTACCGTTATTTGCCAACCTTAACCGGCAAGCTTTTTTAACGTTGAATTCAACCGCTGCAACGCCAACCGCAATTCCCCGTCACGAATGCTGAGGCTTTGTTTCTGCATCATATCCAGGGTCGCGGCCGAGGGGATCTTGGCTTTAAACACAGGTTGTGAAACCGCCCCAGTGTTCACGGTCATGATTTTTATCTGCACTTTTTGTACGCCCCCACGTGTTAGCGGCTCAATATTCGCCAGCATGGCCTGGGTATAAAAACGCAATTGCGAAGCCCACATCGCCGAATCGGTATAGACCACCAGGGAATTCCCGCTGATCAGACAATGGCAGGCATGTTTTGCCAGATTTTCAGGCAACCCGCGACGGACATGCTGCAAAATCCGCTTTTGCTGTTCAATTTGGCTATGGAAAAAACCGAGGATCCGGTTTTGGAAAGCCAGCGGAATATGGAAAGGCTTTTTTGGCATAAAATACTCAGGCTAGTTTGCACCTATTATAACCACCGTCCGGCCAACCATAACCATTTCGCCGCTTTTATTGTTTATCAGCTTTTAATAATTCATGTTAGTACATCTTAAGACCCTGGGCTGCCGCCTGAACGAAGCGGAACTGGAAACCTGGGCGCAGGCCTTCCAAAAATCAGGCCATCAAATCACCCGCCAAGCCGAAGCCGCCAATCTGGTGGTCATCAATTCATGCGCCGTAACCCAAGACGCCGCGCGTAAATCCCGCAATCTGATCCGCCGTATCCACCGCGACAACCCCCAGGCAAAACTCGTGGTCAGCGGCTGTTATGCGACCTTGAACCCTGACGAAGCCGCCGCATTAATGGGCGTTGATCTGGTGGTCAGCAACCAGGACAAAGGCCAACTGGTGGAAAAGGCCCTGGACGAATTGGACATGGGCACCATGCCCGCCATGTCCACCGAACCGGGCGAAATCTCCCTGTTCACCCGTGGCCGGCAACGCGCCTTTGTCAAAGTCCAGGATGGCTGCCGTTACCGGTGCACGTTTTGTATCGTCACCGTCGCCAGGGGGGAAGAATCCAGCCGCACAGTGCAGGCCGTAGTCGATGAAATCAATGCGCTGTACGCCCAAGGCATTACCGAGGTCATTCTGACAGGCGTCCATTTAGGCGGTTATGGCAGTGATTTAGGGCTTAATTTGGTGGCTTTGGTGCAAGCCATCATGGCCCGGACGGCCATCCCTAGGTTGCGCTTAGGCTCATTGGAACCTTGGGAATTTACCGAGGGTTTTTTCGAACTGTTCCAGAATCCCCGCATCATGCCGCACCTGCACTTGCCCTTGCAAAGCGGTTCCGACAGCGTCTTACGGCGTATGGCGCGGCGCTGCAAAACCGAAGAATTTGCCGGGATCGTCCAACAATTACGCGCAAAAATCCCGCACTTCAATATCACCACCGACATCATCGTCGGTTTCCCGGGAGAAACCGAACAGGAATGGCAAGAGAGCCTCGCTTTTATCAAGCGGGTTGGGTTCGGGCATATCCATATTTTCACTTATTCGAAACGGGAAGGCACTAAAGCGGCCAGTTTACCTAACCAAATCGCTAACGAAGTCAAAAAACAGCGTAGCCAGCAACTTCATGAACTGGCAAACTCAATGAAACAACAATTTGCCAAGGCTAATTTGGGGCAGGTTTTTCCGGTATTATGGGAAGCCTACAGCGAGCCCTATGGGGAAGGCAAGCAACGAGTATTTGGATATACGCCCAATTATCTTCGTGTAGGGTGCGTCATCAACAACGGCGAATCTTTAGAAAACCAAACCCGCAATGCCAAAATCACGGCATTGGCTGAACATTGCCTATCGGCCGATTTGGCGCCATAACACAAATTTGACTGAAACCACGATCACTTTAACTTATCCTATGGCATTGTTTTTATTATATGTTTAATGATCCTACAGCCATTTAGCTGACGTTAAGAATACAAGGGGCATCGCATTACCTCACCTAAAAGCCGTACGCTTTTGCCAATAATGGGTGGGCAATAGCAGGCCGCCCCCTTATCCATTGATGGGGATTTTTTCGACCACAATGTTGCCATCTGCCAGGGACATGGCAAAACCATGCCTGCCCTGACGCTTGACCTCGTACATGGCTTGATCGGCAACCTTGTACAATTGTTCTATGGCCTGTTCCTGGCCTCCATTGATAGCTATGCCGATGCTGGCCCCAAGCCGCACCACCACGGTAGGGCTGATCCTGATGGGCATACTGACCGCAATGCAAATATCCTTGGCAATCTGCCGGGCATAGTCGGCGGACACACCATCCACAAGGATAATCAGGAACTCATCACCACCCAGCCTCGCGGCAATATCGCTGGCACGCACACAATTCTTAAGCCGCGCGGCAACTTCAACCAAAACATAATCGCCCGCATCATGGCCATAGGTATCGTTGATCTCCTTGAAGAAATCCAAATCTAACATAAATAAAGCCAGCGGGGTTTCTGCACCTGTGCGGGTGCCGATTAGTTGTGCCAGCAGCCGCTCGGCGGCGGGCCTGTTGAACAAAGCCGTCAGTGAATCATGGTCAGCCTCGTGCCGGATGCTGGCCTCGGCCACAATGCGGTCGGTGATGTCGTAAACGACACCTTCGAAACAGACACCATGCAAAGCATCCGTTTGCCGTGAAAGTATGCAGTGGACCCAGTTATTTGAGACGTCCCCACGCTTTTTTAAACGCAAATCCTGAACGACTGACAAGTTCCTACTGGCGGCTATAGCCATGAGTTCCCGCATGAGTTCCGGCTCGGCGAAAACCAGTTCAGGGAAATTCTGCCCAAGCAACTCTTTAGGCGATAAATGGGGCAATGCGATGACCTTCCCCAAGGCCGGGTTTACAGTCAACAACCTTCCCGTGGCATCCAGCAAGAAAATGCCGGCGCTCGTCGTTTCAAAAATGTTGCGCAACTGGCGCTCAATAACCTCGATTTCCTCACGTAACCCATGCTCTGCGGAAAATTTTTCCTGCAATGTTTCCAACAGCCTATTGATGTCTTCCACCAGTTGTCCCAGTTCGTCATCGTGGTTACGCGGCAATGGCCCCAAACGCTCCTGCTCCCCCACCCTGATGGCGTGCAAGGTATTGGACACCTTCATTAATGGAAGCGAGAGGGATGACCGTACGATCAACAACACGATCAAGGCGGTTAGGCCGATCAGCACAGATGAATTCAGCCCACTGAGCAAGGCGCTGTGCCGGGCTTCCAAAAGGTTGTATTGCGCTTCAGGGGTAATGGCCAGGCTACCAATCACTTCCGCCTCGCCAAAAGGCGAGTGCAACGTGCGGACAACCCCGGCTTGCCAAGGCACCTCGGTGTCTTTTGCCTTGGCCAGTTGCAGGCCTTGGGTACTGCTCAAACGGGCCTCATGGACAATGTCATTACGCAACAGGCCCTTGAGCACATCCTCGCCGATAGTGCTGTTATTGGAATAGGCGGCGATGGCGGCGGTGCTCTCCACCGTGTCAAGCAGTTGGTTGAGCATGACCAGGGTCTTTTCATTGGACCGGTTGAGTTCGGTAATGAAAAAAAGCACCGACGTGATTGCCGAAAACAGCAATGCAACCCAAAAAACTGTCTTCGCCAGTTTATGGTGAAGGTAGTGTTTTTTCACGGTTTCCACGGCTGCACCAATAGCAAGACGCGGATAGTGCCATCCACGCGTGTTTTGTCGATATACCCGATGGCGCCTTCATTTTCCCGGACTGTTTGCAATACCGCCTCATCATCAGGCAGCCGTTGCGGCGGCGAGGCTTGACCGGTGAACATGATTCTCGCCCAGTAGGCATTGATCTGTTCGACGGGGCGCCCGGTTAGTTCTTCGTAAAATTCGGCACGCAGGGGGGAAGATTGGTCTATGGGCAGGGCGAATTTGCCATTGGGGAAGATGCGCGTGCGGCCCATAAAAATATCTTGTACTTGCTTGGCTGTAAGGCTACTAAAGTTGCTTTTAATATGGGCGATGACCGCCACATCGGCTTGGGCCACTGGCATAGCCATGGCCGAAAGGAGCGAAAAGAAGGGGATGAGAAACTTTTTCATGTCAAAACACGAAGTCCATACCGACTGACCAGACGTTGACCATGTCGGGCGTCGGGCCGGACGCAGGCGCCAGCCATAATGCCGTGCCATTGTCGCCCAGCCAGTAATGGCTCCATTGTGTCTTAAGGGCGATATGCTCGTGGATATCCCAGCGTAGGCCTAATGAAATTGACTTCTCATCCACGCCTATAAGATTGGATAGGCGGCCAATGGAATTTTGTAGCGCAGCCACCGCCGGGACAGGCGCCAAAGGATTGGAAAATTTAACCCGGTTATTCAGCGTTTCCGAGATGCCGAACAGCGAGTACAAGGTCAGTTTTCCAAAGCGCCTGCCCAGGCTGAAATAGCCATTCGCCACGCTGGGATAGGTGATCAGGTCTGTATCGATATAAGAGGCTTCCAGTTGCGTCAGCCAGACACCGTCATCATAAGCCAAGCCGATGGAACTGTAATGGAAGGCCTTATTCTTGGTGGAGATTTGTTGGCTAAGGGATTGCGCACTGGGCCAGACGGTGTTGACCGCCGCGTTATTAAGTCCGTCCAATACTGGTTGCAATGGCGCCAGTTCAAGGTTATTCAGCAAATAGCTGTAACTCATGCGGACATTCCAGTTCCCGACTTCATACGCCAATTTGCCGCCGGCAATGGACAAGCTTCGGTCGGCTATGACAGAAGAGTTAGGGATGGGGATTTGTATGAAACTGTGGCCACCGAATGCCTTGATGGTCATTATGCCTTCGCCAACCGTGAATTTCTTGGCAATGTCCGCGCCATCAAAATGGTAGATGGGCAACCCCCCGTAAAATTCATGGGGGGGGCGCATCCATAAATAGGCATATCCGACGTTACGGTATTCCGACAGCATAAAAGTATCGAAACCCAAGCGCCCTGCCCGGATGTCCAGGTTATCCGCAGGCCGCCAACGTAGAAAAGCCCACTCCAGGTTTTGCTCTAAAAAATCACCCGTCGTATTTCGCGCAACCCATTGCACCGTCGCGTGCCATGAGCTGTTGATGGCCGCATCTAGCTGCAGCCCCAAGCGGGAATCGCTGTCAAAGCCCCAGCTATCCGTCACGCCCGGCGTTTCTTTAGTGGTGCCCCGAAAACTGAGCTGGCTAGTGTCCGTGCCGCTGGCGCCCAGTGTGCCAAATCCCGTGACGGTAAAATCCGGATAGGAATCTTTAGCAAACGCGGTAATGGCAACCCAAAAAAGGAGCATTGTGGTTAATGAACGGATGGTTTTCATAGTATCTTTAGGCTTATATCACCGTTAAATCTTGAAAATGTCCCTGCGCAGGCATTGGGCGGCATTTCCACGGATAATCCAGTTGACCACGCCTCGCCAGCAAAGCCAGTGTAGCAAATATTTAGCCCCTACACCGCTAAAGTGTTCCGCCCGCTTGGCCGGCGCAACCATTTTCGATGCCCGTAATGCACAAGCGCAATTAATCCTGATTAAGACGGTGTGCAATACCCGCCAATGCTTTGGCCAATAATTCCGGGTCACCCGATTCAAACTGCAAGGCTTCGGTCTCTTTCCGTAGCCAGGTAAATTGCCGTTTCGCCAATTGCCGTGTTGCGGCTATGGCTTTTTCAGTCATGGTTGCCAAATCTGTTTGGCCTTGCAGATACTCCCATGCTTGCCGGTAACCCACGGCACGGATGGCCGGTAGCGTCCCATCCAAGTCACCCCGCAAGTATAGTGCCTGGACTTCTTCCAGAAAACCCTGGGCCAACATTTGCCGGAAACGTTGGGCAATTTTTGTGTGCAAAATAGCGCGGTCTGAGGGGGCGACTATCAATTTACTGACATGGTATGGCAAAATTTGCGGGGTATCAGCAAACAAATCCGATAACGGTTGGCCGCTCAGCTCATACACTTCCAACGCCCGTTGCACCCGTTGCGGGTCATTAGGGTGGATTCTGGCGGCGGCTTTCGGGTCTACCGCCGCCAAGCGTTGATGCAGCATTTCATTGCCAAATTCCGCCAATTCCTGGTCTAGCCGCGCCCTGATAGCAAGGTCGGCTTCCGGCAATTGCGCCAAGCCCTTGCTTAAGGCATTAAAATACAACATCGTGCCACCGACCAATATCGGCAATTTTCCGCGCCGGGTAATATCCGCCATGATCGCCAAAGCTAGGGTGCGGAATTGCCCCGTCGAGAACGCTTCGGACGGGTCTAGGATGTCGATAAGGTGATGCGGGATGCCGCCGCGTTCAGCTACGGCCGGCTTCGCGGTGCCTATGTCCATGCCTTTGAAAACTAATGCGGAATCGACGCTGATGATCTCACCATTAAGTTGTCGGGCCAATTGCACGGCTAAGGCGGTTTTGCCCGACGCGGTTGGCCCCATCAAGAAAATGGCGGGGGGATTTGGATTCATAAAATGCTGTACCTAATGTTAGCCCAAAAATATGAAAAAACCTGAAACCGACTTAGATCGTGTTTTAAAAGCGTCGTAAGAGGTTCAATTAGGCGGCACAAGGCAAGGCGGCAGGTATTAGATATGCCGGACACCTAACCGCATTGAAATTGCTTATGGCGGCAGCTTTCTAGCTAACAAGCCGCCAATCCACGCCCTGGAAAACCTACATCCAGAACCACTACTGCCCACGCAAAAAGAACCTGTCCAGATCACCTGTGGATAACGCAATCCATGTCGGGCGGCCATGGTTACATTGCCCGCTGCGTTCGGTTTTTTCCATATCCCGCAATAAGGCGTTCATTTCATCAATAGTCAAGCGGCGTTGGGCGCGGATGGAGCCATGGCAGGCCATGGTCGCCAACAATTCCTGGATATGTTCCTGCACCCGCTGGCTCATGCCGTGTTCGGAGACATCCGCCAACACATCACGCAGCAAGGTTTCCACATCGGTGTTGCGCAATAAGGCGGGGACTGAACGCAACACCAAGGTTTCCGGGCCGAACCTGTCCAGTTCAAAACCCAAGGCGGTGAATACCGCCTGTGAATGCTCCGCCAATTCCGCTTCGGCAGGGCTGACGGTGATTTTGATCGGCAACAGCAACGGTTGGCTGACAACCGTGCCTTGCTGGTATTGTTGCTTCAGGCGTTCGTAAGTGACCCGTTCGTGCGCGGCATGGGCGTCAACCAAAATAATGCCCGTGCGGGTTTCGGCAAGGATAAAAATATTGTGCAAATGGGCGATGGCATAGCCTAGCGGAGGGTAATCCGTTGATGCTCCAGTATCCGCGTGGACAGCCACCAAAGTCTCAGGCGCAAGTTTGGCATATTGGCGGATTTGTTCTTCGACTTGCAACGGCACGGTGCCTTGCTGGGGTGGCCTAAATGGGTACGCATTGGGTGCGGGGGTAGGTTCCGCCGTTGCGGTTGCAGCTGTTGGCAAATCCAGCCGGGTGGCGGCAATTTCTTGGAATCCCGGGCGTAAATTTGCCAAACTGCGGTGCAAGGCACTGAACAGGAAATCATGCACCAACCGCCCTTCCCTAAAACGGACTTCCAGTTTTGCCGGATGGGCATTGACATCGACCAAGGTCGGGTCTAGCGCCAAATACAGGACAAACACCGGATGCCGGCCGTGGAACAGCACATCCTGGTAGGCTTGCCTGACAGCATGGGCGACCAGTTTGTCCTTAACCAAACGGTTGTTGACATAGAAAAATTGCATGTCCTGCTGGCTGCGCGAAAACGTCGGCAAACCCACCCAGCCCGTCAATTGCAAACCGGAGGCGGCCATATCAATTTTTACGGCGTTATCGACAAAGGCGCTGCCGCAGATAGCGGCAATGCGTTGCAATTGTTGCGCCTCGTTTTGCGCGGGCCTTAGTTTGAAAATTTCTTTTTGGTTGTGTTGCAAGGTGAAGCCGATGTCGAAGCGGCTTAAGGCCATACGCTGCAATAGGGTTTCGATGTGCGTGAATTCGGTTTTTTCGGTTTTTAAAAACTTGCGCCTGGCGGGGGTGTTGTAAAACAAATCACGCACTTCGATTGTCGTGCCTGGCGGGTGTGGGTCAGGTTGTGGGGTATAGTTTGCTTCTGAACCATCGGCATTGACACGCCAGGCACAATCCGAGCCGGGGATCCTGGAAACCAGCGTCAATCGGGATACGGAACTGATGCTAGGAAGCGCCTCGCCGCGAAAGCCCATGCTGGCGACTTGTTCCAAATCTTCTAAGGTGGCGATTTTGCTGGTGGCGTGGCGCGACAACGCCAATGGCAAATCCTCTTTGACAATCCCGCAACCGTCATCGCGGATTTTAATCAGGCGCATACCGCCTTGCTCTATGTCGATATGGACGTGGGTCGCCCCGGCATCAAAGCTGTTTTCAACCAGTTCTTTGACCACGGATGACGGCCTTTCAACCACCTCGCCTGCGGCAATTTGGTTAACCAGTTGGGTGGGGAGGGAATGTATACGCATTAAAATTAAACTAGGGTTACAGCCATTTTGCCGGAAAGCTATGCACCCTGTGCATTATTGGCCGATTTTTGAAGGGCATTCACAACGACTCACAGGATTTAAAAACGGATATAAATGCCGAGATGCAGGTTGTAAATTTTTTGAGGAAAAAGTTTGCCGGGCTATAACAGGCAAACCAATGATGATTAGGTAGTGATTGATAGAAACTGTCCCTGGAAAAGCTTACGCCCTGCCTGCTGGATGCTCCGCGGCCTAACCACGGGCAATCCATGCAAAATGACGGCCCCAAGCCTAGCAGTTGCCTGATAACCACTACCCATGCTTAGAGTGCCGCCATGCGGCTATCCACAGGTGCGGATTCTTTAAAGTAGTGATAGACGCCTTTGAATATGGCCTTGGCCATTTGTGTCTGGTAACGTGTGCTGAGCAAGTTTTGTTCTTCCAAGGGATTGGAGATGAAAGCGGTTTCCACCAAAATGGAAGGGATATCCGGGGACTTCAACACAATAAACCCCGCTTTTTGTACAGAATCACGGTGCAATTGGCTAATGCCGTCAAAATGTTTTAGGACACTGTCCGCCACTTGTTGGCTTGCTGACAATGTGGCGGATTGTGACAGATCCAACAGCACCGAAGCCAGCATATCTTCTTTGTCGCTCAAATTGACACCGCCCACCAATTCCGCTGCATTTTCCGATTTTTCCAGCCAACGGATCGCCTCGCTAGATGCACCCTTAGTCGATAAGGTAAAAACCGAAGCCCCCCGTACTGACGTGTCATTAAAGGCATCAGCGTGTATGGAAATGAACAAATCCGCTTTTGCAGCCCGGGCAATTTGCATCCGGTCACGCAGGCCCACGTAATAATCGTCTTTACGGATCATCACCGCCCGCATGCCAGGCTGGGCATTGACTAATGCGGCAAGCTTTTGCGCAATGGCAAACGTGACGATTTTTTCTTCCGTGCCACGCGGGCCGTGTGCACCGGGGTCGTTACCGCCATGTCCCGCATCAATGGCAATGATAATGTCGCGGCCTTTGTTGGCGACGGCTTTCAATTCAGGCGGTTTGGTTGTGTTGGCTTTTTTTGCCGTTTGCAATGATGCGTTTTTAATGGGCCCTACCGGAGTGGTTTTGCTGGTAAGGCCGACAACCAAACGGTGTTCGTCACTATTATTGGACATTAATGTGAATTTTTCAGGGCTGACCGGTTTTTTCAAATCCATCACCAACCTTAAACCTGCGGCATTTTGGGTGGCCAACCTGAGCTTGGCAAATAAAGGATGCGTGGAGGGCGGTTGGCGCAAGGCCCCTGTTAAACTGGCATCCTTAATGTCTATAACCAACCGCGATGGGTTTTCCATGACAAAAACCCGGTGCTTTGGGGAAGCCGTGACAGCAAATGACAGCCGCCCTTGTTGCTTATCATAAGCCAATGAATTAATTTGAATTTGCTCTGCAAAAGCAACGGCAGAAAAACACTGCAAGGCCAGTATGCACAATTTTTTATGGTAATTTTTCATAGACAAGGCCGAAAAAATAATATCCGAATTGAGATTATATATGAGTAGCCCTTTATGTATATATAAGCCGGTAAATTTTTATCTATTTACCTCAGGCTCTAGGGCCAGCCGCCGCCCGCCACCTTCGGCGCTTAAGGAAATGGTGAAATCAGGCGCCGGTAAAAAACCCTCCCCCTTGTCCGGCCATTCAATAAAACAAACGCTATCCTGAGAAAGATAATCACGTATGCCTATCCATTCCAATTCTTCCGGTTCGGCAAGACGGTATAAATCAAAATGGAATACTTTCCGGCCATTGATAGTGTATTCCTCAACCAACGTATAAGTAGGGCTTTTGACCGCACCGGCAAAGCCACTGGCACGAAGATAGGCCCTCACTAACGTGGTCTTGCCCGCACCCAGATCACCATACAAAAAAACCAGGGATGGGCAGGGCAATAACGGCCATAATTCAGCGCCGAATTGTTCCGTCGCTTCGGTGTCGGGTAAAAAACGCTGCATCATTGATTGACCAAACGCCTTAAATAAGGCATCAGGTCACTCGCCAACAAGCCCCGTTCGCCGTCCTGTTCCACAGCAAGGTCGGCCGCCTGCCCATGGATATAAACGCCTTGTTGGGCGGCATCTTTTAGCGGAAAGCCTTGCGCCAGCAAACCCGCTATCACCCCGGAAAGCGCATCCCCCATACCGCCTGACGCCATGCCCGGGTTGCCAGTGCCGGAAACGGCGATATCCTCTTCCGAGGCGATTAACGTCCCGGAGCCTTTAAGGATGGCAATCCCGCCGTATTTTTTCTGGATCAATTTGACCACTGCAAACCGGTCTTGCTGTATTTTCGTAGTGGACAGGCTCATTAAACGGGCGGCCTCCCCGACATGCGGGGTCAAGATGCTCCTATAAGGGGACAGCACCAAGTTATTATGCGCGGCGGGTATTTTTGACAGAATATTCAAGGCGTCCGCATCAATAATCGACAATTTTCTGGAATCAATAACCGCCAGCAACAAATCCTTTGCCCAATCGCTTTGCCCTAAGCCCGGGCCAATGACAATCACATTGGCTTTTTCCAGCAATACGGTAAGCTGGTCGGAATTGTCCACCCCATGGCACATCAGCTCAGGCCGGTTGACGGTCATCAGGCCCGTATGCGCCCTGCGGGTGGCCACACTGACCAACCCCGCACCTACCCGTAACGCCGCCTCACCGGCCAACATCACCGCCCCAGAAAAACCCAGCTCCCCCCCGATTATCAGGACATGGCCATTGTCACCTTTATGCATGCCACGCTTGCGGCGGGGAAAATGCCTGGGCATGACACGGTAAACGGTTGACGGCACTTCCTGAAAAATATCAGCAGGCACGGTCAGCGCCGAATAAAATATTTCACCGCAATAATCGGCGGCGTCCCCTGTAAACAAACCTTGCTTAAGGGCTATAAAAGTCACGGTGCAGTTTGCTTTGACCGCTTCGCCCATCACCCTGCCGGTATCGGCATTCAGCCCTGAGGGTATGTCTACAGAAATTACGTTCGCTTGGCTCTTGTTGATGATCCTAATGGCGCTTAAATAATCCCCCAACACCGGCCTGTCCAAGCCTGTGCCAAACAAGGCATCGACGATGACATCCGCCCGCACTGATAAGCCAACATTAAACGGCATGACCGTACCGTTCATGGCGATGTACTTCTGGTAGGCCTTCAAAGCATCACCCTTGAGGCCTTCAGGATTCACCATCGTATAAACGTGGACATTAAAACCTTCGGACAAAGCCAAGCAGGCGACGATATAACCATCGCCGGCATTATTGCCGGAACCACAAAAAACGGCGATATATTTGGAATCCCGCCATTTGTCTTGCAGGCGTTTGAAAACTTCGTACCCGGCTTTGCCCATTAATTCAAATCCCGAAATACCGCACTGGTATATCGCCCGGTCTTCAAGTTCCTGGATTTGTTTGGTCGTGTAAAGGGTTATGGGAAGTGTCTGCATGATGTTTTGTTAGCAAGCCGTTTAAAAAGCCGTTTTTATTCCGGGCCATTTTCAAGGGCGTTTTTTATGGTACATTAATCCTTGCTTATTTAATTGGAACTATAAACAACACTAAAGAGATAAGCGGCCACTTTATAACCCATAATAATAAATAACCAGACCATGAGGAAGAACCATGAACAAAGTTTTGAATGAAGTATTGATGGCTAACCGGGAATATGCCGCCAGTTTTGACAAAGGTGACCTGCCTATGCCTCCAGGGCGGCATTTTGCTATCCTGACCTGTATGGATGCCCGCCTCGATCCTGCCAAATATGCGGGCTTGTCAGAAGGCGATGCCCATGTCATCCGCAATGCGGGCGGCCGGGCCAGTGATGACGCCATACGCTCACTGGTCATTTCTTACAAACTGCTGGGCACCCGCGAATGGTTTGTTATCCATCATACCGATTGCGGCATGGAAACCTTCACCGATGACATCATGCGCGATTTGCTGGCGTCTAGCCTAAAAACCGCCTCCATTGATGAACATGGTTGGCATGATTGCTGTGAAGGCCCAGGCTCCGCCGAAGGCAAATATATTGATTGGTTGACTATTAAAGACCAAGCGCAAAGCGTGCTGGAAGATGTTGTGCGTATCAAATCCCATCCTTTAGTGCCTTCGGACATTCCTGTCTATGGCTACATTTACGATGTGAAATCTGGCCGTTTAATTGAAGTGCCTGGGGCGACGGCGGCTGGCAAATAAAACAACCTACTTGGGGCATCACAGATAACCTCCCTTCAAGGGACGTTATCTGTGTCAAGCAATTGGCTAATGAGACTGTGAAAAAATTATTTTATGTCCACGAAAATCATGAAAAAACACGAAAGTGTAAAACTAGATTAAATATAAGTTATTGAAATCTATTATTTAATTGTTTCGTATGTTTCGTGTTTTTTGTGGACAATCATTAATTCTTAGAGCATTTTGCAATACTTTCACAGTCTCTAATCCTTATCCATCCATTCTTCCAACGCGGCAATAATGCTTTTTGCCTGGTCTTTGCTAGAAATATTGAATTTGGACTTTTGCTGATATTCGCCATTGCGTTTTTGGTAACGGCGGATCGTATATTTATCCGGCCCGTATTCTTCCTTGGCACGGTTCCAATCCTGGTAGCGATACATCACGGTTGCCCAAGCGCCTTTGGTCAGGACTTTTTTATCCAGTTCCTTAACGGTTTCAATACCGCCATCCTGATAACTAACCGTCAATTCATCTACTGTTTCAGCCATTTCTTCCCCAACCATTAACAAATAATTTGAAGTCTATCATATCAGTGCAACACACTGATATTATTTGCTGATAAACTGCCCAAAGGCACGGCTGCCCTCGCCTGTCTTAATGGTCTTGATAACCCGCAGGGTTTTGGCATCAAGCACCGAAACATTGCTGTCGAACCAATTGGCGACATAAACATGGCGGTCATCAGGATGCGTGCTGATACCCTCAGGCTTTTCACCGACACCAATCAGGCCTATAGCTTTTAAGGTTTCCGTATCAATCACCGAAACCGAATTGTCATCCTGGTTAGTCACCAACAAGCGGCTATCGTTGAGGGCTAAAGCCACGGCATAAGGCAGCATACCGACCTTGACCGTAGCCAGTGCCTGCATCAATTTTGTGTCAAGGACAGTGACATCATCGCTTTGCACATTAGCGACATACACCCTCTCGCCCCGGCTATCCACCGTCAAACCAAACGGATGGCTGCCAACTGGCGTGGTTTGCTTGACCGTCCAATTTTTGAGGTCAATCTTGCTAACTGAATTGCCCAGCCGGTTAGCCACATACAGCCAACGGTTATCGGGGCTTACGGCCAAACCCGATGGCGATTGCCCCACGGCAATGGTCTGCAGGACTTGATAATTTCCGGCATCGACGACGGCAACCGTGTTGTTATACCAATCGGCCACATAGATGCGTCGGCCATCAGGGCTAGCGGCAATCCCTAAAGCCCCGTCACTGACCTTGACTTGGGCGACCAAAGTGCGCGTTTGGGTATCAATCACCGCGAACCCATGCGTTTCCGGGGTGCTGACATAACAATGTTTGCCATCAGGGGCAAGGGCGACACCCGCAGGTTTACCGGGCACGGTAACGGTTGCCGCAACTTCGCCAAGCCCGGTGTCAATAATGGAAACACTGCCGCTTAATTGGTTGCTGACATAAGCCAACGGTGCGGCAAGCAGCGCGGATGTAAAAAAAGCGGTGGCGCAGGCCACCGCCTTAAAAAGTTTAATCGGCACTGAAATAAACCTTATTTCTCAGCCAAGGTTTTCAGGTTCGCCAAACCGCCTTTCAAAATGGCCGTGACTGCCGTGTTGGCCGCTTCTTCGTTCATTTCTTCTGGGGGATTGTTGTTCATATAGGCACGGTAATAGCCGGCTTTCCAAGACACCAAGGCAGAACCGCCTTTATCTTCGACTTCAATGCTGGCCGCATAGTTGTCTACCGGCAATACCGGCACTTTTTCTTCCGCCCCTGAATGGGTGATCGTTTTCGCAACGCTCATATCGGTGATTTTGTACGCATAAGTCATTTTCTTATCGTCATATTTTTTCAGCTCTTCGGTGATGGTTCCGCCATCTTTCAAAGTCAAAACACGGATTGAGCCTTTATTGTTGCCTTTATCGGCGGTGGTGCTTTTGACACCTGGCAACCAAGACATATCGTCGTAGTTTTTAATGATGCCCCATACTTTTTCCGCGGGCGCGTTGATGGTCACCTCTTCTTCAGCTTTTTGGCGGACAGGGCCATGGGCATAGGCAACCGCTGTAAACATGAACATGGCGGATAAACTTAATAAAGCAATTTTTTTCATAGTAACTTCCTAGTGGGATAAAGATAAACGCGGCATTATATGCCAACTACACCTTACTGGCATCAGTTGATGCGGGTGCTTTTCCATACTCATGGCCAATTTTAATCGCTAACCTTAATCCCATACTTTTCAAACAGGGTGTACAACGTAGGGCGGGTCACACCTAAAAGCTTTGCCGCATTAGAAATATTGTTATGGGAGATGGCCAATGCCCTCTTGATAGCCGTGGTCTCGGCAGCTTCCCGGACCGCTTTAAGATTAAACGGCATGGTTTCATCGCCAAGTTCACCTAATTCAAGGTCATCAAAATCAATGACGGCATCGTCCGCCATGATCACGGCCCGTTTGATTTTATTTTCCAGCTCGCGGATATTGCCGGGCCACGGGTAGTTTTCTATCGCCTGCACGGCCTCCGGGCTAAAGCCTTTCAGGATTTTATTATTGGCCTCGCTGAAGCGTTTCAACAAGACATTGGCAATGGTTATCGCATCCCCATCACGCTCCCGCAAGGGCGGGATACTCAGCGTGATTTCGCTGACGCGATAGTACAAATCGCTTCTGAACCGGCCTTCGTCGATCAAGGCCTGCAAGTTTTGATGGGTTGCGCAAATGATACGGACATCAACGGGAATTTCCTTGCGCCCGCCGATGCGTTCTATGCTCCGTTCCTGAAGAAAGCGCAATAATTTCGACTGCAAACCAACGGGCAAATCGCCAATCTCATCAAGAAAGAACGTGCCTTTATCGGCGTATTCGATCTTGCCCTTGGTTTGTTGGGCGGCTCCGGTAAACGCGCCCTTTTCATAGCCGAACAACTCGCTTTCCAATAAGTTTTCCGGGATCGCCGCACAGTTTACGGCAACAAACGGCTTGCTTGCACGGTGGCTTAGGCCGTGGATAGCCCTGGCGAGCACCTCCTTGCCGGTGCCGCTTTCACCTAACAGCAAGGTTGTCGCATTGGTGGGGGCGACTTTTTCCACCATACGCGTCAAATCCTGCATCTTCTTGCAGGAAGCGATAATGCCCTCCAAAGGCTCCTGCGATTTATGCTGCAGTTGGGCATACGCTTTCTGCAAGCTGGCAAACTGGAAAGCCCGCTCAACAATCAGGTTTAAAATATCCAAATCAATCGGTTTCTGATAAAAATCATACGCCCCCATGGCAACCGCCCTGACGGCATTGTCGCGGTCATCATTTCCGGTCACGACAATCACCTTACTGGCAGGCGCCAATTGCAGGATTTCCTTCAAGGTTGCAAGGCCCTCGCTGGCATTGGCAGGATCGGGCGGCAACCCCAGATCCAGAGTGATGACTGCGGGCATAAAACGCCTTAACGCCACTATCGCGTCATTCCTGTTGCCGGCAATGACCGTCTGGTAACGTTCAAACCCCCATTTTAATTGGGTTTGCAAACCATGGTCATCTTCAATGATCAATAAAACGTTCTTCTCACCCACTTATCACCCATCCTCTGCGCCGTTTCATTTTCAATGCACCAACAACCACTGTTCCAACATAACCAACAACCAAATCATAACGCCATAATAAGAGGCGTGGCTATCCTGGTGCAGATGGATAAGGTTTTTAATGTAAGCAGGATTCAAAAAACCCCGCTTAGCCACACCTTGCAAATTCGCCTCGGCGAATTCTTTTAGGTTTTTATCGGCGCCCATCCAGACCCCGAAAGGCAAGCCAAAACCCTGTTTGCTTTTTGCCAAGGTTTCTTTCGCCAAAAAACCTTGCATCGCCTGACGGTAAAAAGAGCGTAATTCAAACCCTTGCATCAGCCATTTTGAAGGGACTGAAGCGGCAAAAGCCACTAGGTTTTCCTGCAACATAGGGTATTGCACCGTGACCCCCGCCAGATCGCACATCCGGTTGACTTTCCTTAAATCATTATCGGCAAGCGTGAATTTGTTATCCAAAAACAGCATTTTTTTGACCAGATCATCGCCCCCGGTGCGCTGGTATGTGGCTTGCAATTGGGCCAGGGGAGCCCCGCTGTCAATCTGGGACAGAAAGTCTTGCGCAAAAATATCCTCCAGAGGGGCCCTGTGCAGAAAGTTATACGTTTCCAAACGTTGTGGCATGGGGATTTTGGCCTGTTCGATATAGCTTTTCACCTTACGTAACGGCGGTAAGCTAGCCGCTACCGGCTCCAGCATGGCTTTGGCGAACCCCGGCACATGCCGGTACAGGTCGAAAATTTTTTGTTTGGCATAACGGGCGTTGCCCGCAAAAATCTCGTCGCCGCCATCGCCAGCCAATAACCGGGTCATGCCGTGTTCGCGGGCGAGTTTTGCACAGTAATAAGCGGGCACGGCCGAGGCATTGCCAAACGGTTCATCGTACGTTTGCGCAAGCAAGGGGATCGCGTCCAGGACATCGGCGGGCGTGACATAATACTCATGCAAGTTGGCGTTAAAATGCCTGGCGGTGATGCGGGCGTAGTCCATTTCGTCATAGCCCTCGGCGGCAAAGCCGATGCTAAACGTGTCAACAGGTTGCGCGGACAATTTTTGGAACACGCCGACCACGGTGCTGCTATCCAAACCACCACTTAAAAACGCGCCGGTTTTTGGGTCGGGGGCGCACTGTTTTGTTGCCTGTTCCAGTTCGCCATGAAGCTGGGCGAGCAAATCTTGCTGACTGGCGGTGCTGTCCTGATAACGCCTTTGCCAATAATAGCCGTTAGTGGCTTGGTTGTGGCCGACTTCCAAAAATTCGCCGGGCTGTAGTTTTGTTATCCCTTCATAGATGCTGCCAGGGCTAGGGACCATGTGGAAATACAAATAATCGAAGAGGGACTGCCGGGAGATTTCCGGCCGCACATCAGGATGGGCCAACAATTGCTCCAGTTGGCTACCAAAAACCAACAAATTGTCTTGCCGGTAAAAAGCGAGCGGCCGTAGACCCATCCTATCCACCGCCAGCAATGCGTAATGCTGGTCGGCCTGCAGCACACCAACGGCAAACGCGCCAGCCATTTGCCCCAGCACCTTGCGGCCTTGCCTTAGAAAACCTTGCGCAAGGGCATAGGCATCGCCATGGGATTGTGCCATAGTAGCCAAAACCGGGTCTTGCCATTGCGGTGACCCGTCAACAATCACCAACAACGCACCATCCTGATAAATGCCCGGTGCGGCAATTAGGCCATGACCGCCCAGGCCAGCGGCTTTATAATGGCGGGCAACCTGTGGCGAACCCGCCATCAGGCCACGGGTGGCGTCACGTTGGGCATCAACCAGCCGGGCCGAAGCGGGCGTCTCGGTGGCGGATAGCCAACCGTAAATGGAACTCATAGTCGGTCTTCCTACAGTTTGTTGGGGCATCGAAAAACCCGGCTATTATGGCATTGTACGGTTGCTTAATGAAAGCGGTTAGGTCCGGTTACCCTAGCCCAAGCGAAATGGGTGGCATGTTTATAGCTTATCTGTAAACCCAAACGCCCTCAGGCAGGTTTTAGAAGCCCGCCAGACCTGACGGCAATAGAAACGGCAACAGGCATTTACCCCAAGGTTTATCAATCGGTGACCAGCATCTGATGAAAAAAAATTTCACCCCCGAAAAACTCCTATCCGGCAACTTTTCCGAACCAGACCGCCTACAAATTGACAAGGCCATGGCGATAGTGGGGCAACTTGTCGATGACCCGCGTTATTACCGCCCTAAAGGCTATGAAGTGGCGACCATCCTCATGGATTTCCATGTCGATTTAAACACCATCCTGGCCGCGATCCTGAGCGACCCGCGCCTGACCCCGCTCAAACTGTTGCCACACATCAAAGAACAGTTTGGCGAAACCGTGGAGGCGCTGGTCAAAGATGTCAACTGGCTCAACACCATCGCCATTTATTCGTTGGACATGACCGACCAGCCCAACCAGTCGGAAATCCTGCGCCGGATGCTATTGTCGATGACCCAAGATGTGCGGGCGGTGCTGATCAAGCTGGCTTACCGGATCAAACGCTTGGGCGTGTTGCCTAAAGAATCTTACGAAATGCGCCGTTTCATCGCCCAAGAAACCTTGGACATTTATGCCCCTATTGCCAACCGTATGGGCATACACCAGCTCAAATGGGAGCTGGAGGATATGGCCTTCCGTTATCTCAAGCCACAATCCTATCTGCATATTGCCAAATCGCTGAACGACAAACGCACGGAACGGGAAGACTGCATCAAACGCTTTATCGAGCTGCTAAAAAAGACGCTCGCCGCCGAAAACATCAGCGCGACGATTTATGGCCGCCCCAAGCATATTTACAGCATCTGGAAAAAAATGCAGCGCAAGCAACTGGGCATAGAAGAGCTCTATGACCTTTTGGCGGTACGCGTGATTGTCGATAACCTGGGCGCTTGCTACACCACCTTGGGCATCGTCCATAGCCTGTGGCAGACCATCCCCAAAGAATTTGACGACTACATCGCCAACCCCAAGGAAAACGGCTACCAATCCTTGCATACGGTCATCATCGACCCTGACGGAAAGCGCATCGAAGTGCAGATCCGCACCCAAGAAATGCACGATTTTGCCGAATTTGGCGTTGCCGCGCATTGGTCATATAAAGAAGGCGGCAAACATGACGCGGCCGTCGAAAAAAGCATCAGTTCGTTGCGCAAATTGCTGGAGGAAAAAGACGACGACGAAACCCTGAGCGAACACTTCCGTAATGAGCTGTTCCATGACCGCGTCTATGTGCTGACACCCAAAGGCAAGCTCATTGATTTGGTGAAAGGTTCCACGCCGCTGGATTTCGCCTATGCGATACACAGTGAAATAGGCCACCGTTGCCGTGGCGCGAAAGTCAACGGGCGTATCGCCCCCTTGACCTATATCCTGAAATCTGGCGAGCAAGTGGAAATCCTCACCGTCAAGGAAGGCGGGCCGAACCGCAATTGGATAGACCCTAACCTGGGCTACCTAAAATCATCCAACGCCATCAGCAAAGTCAAAAGCTGGTTTAAAAACCAGCAAGAAACGCAAAATATTGCCGCCGGAAAATCCATACTCGATAAGGAAAGCCTACGGCTGGGCATCAAAACGCCCAATTTGACCGAGCTTGCCAAGTATTTCCACCAACCCAATACCGACCAATTGCTGGAGTTCATTGGCCGGGGTGACATCAATACCCGCCAACTTGCCGCATTTTTCAAAATTCCTGAGCTGGAAACGGCGAAAGTGAAAAAAACGGCGGCAAAACCGGCGGACAAGACGGAAGTGTCCGTGGATGGCATCAACCAAATCAAGACCACATTCGCCAGCTGCTGTAGCCCTGTCCCCGGCGATGACATCATCGGTTTCATTTCCTTGAAAAAAGGCATCATCGTCCATAACAAAAACTGCCCTAACATCATTAATATGGGGCATGAAAAACAAAGCCGTTTGATTGGCGTGGCATGGGGGAAACAAACCAGCAGCCATTTCGTGCCGATCGTCATAAAGGCCTTTAGCACCCAACACCTGCTGAATGAAGTGTCCCAGCTTTTGGCCGAAGAGAAGATCTATATTGCCAATGCGGCGATGGAAACCCAAGCCGATTTTTCCGCCCTACTCAACCTGACCATCCAAATCAAGAACACCGACCAATTAAGCAAGGTCCTGAAAAAAATAGGCTGCTTGTCGAATGTCATTGACGTCAAACGCAAGATTTAAAGGTGGCGGGGATTTGTGGAGGCTGGATGGCCGCTGTCCTTCGGGCACGTCCTTACTGTAAAAAGGTGGGTTCCGGCAATCCACGCTTACGAAGGCTGGCCTTTAGGCAGGCGGCGGGTCCGGCCTAAGGAAGGTTAGTTTCCAAAGAGCTCCTGTCCAACCACTACCGGAATGCCAAAGCTAGCCGTTATCGGCCATGTAACATGCGTAGGGCGAACGCTTCGGGTAAATGGCATTGGCGCATTTTGGCAATGACCGACTGATAATCATAAGGCAATTGCATAAAAGACACCCGCCGCAACTCCTTGTCATAAATGGCGAATTGCGTGTCGGTGTGGCCATTACGCGGTTGCCCGACCGAGCCTGGACAAACCAAGGCCTGCTGATAAGCCGCCAAACTGATTATTTGGCCGGTTTTTTGTACATCATTATACTTGCGGCGGGCAAAAATGCCCGGTATGTGCGAATGCCCATGAAAGCATAAACCCATGCCATTTTGCTGCATATAGTCAAGATTATCCTGATAAGTCATGGCATACACATAGGCATAAAAATAATCAGGGTCCATAGGCGCCCCATGCACCGCATACCAATCTTCCTGTTGGATAGACAGCGGCAAATCATTTAACCACTGGCGATAGTCAGCCGATAGCTGGCCAATCGTCCAGTCTATGGCCATTTTAGCCTCCCGGGAAAAACCTTTAGCCGTGTCGCCAGTCGCAACACCGTAATCGTGGTTGCCTTTTATGGCCTGGAAACCGCAATCCTGTAAGCGCTCAATACACGCTTGGGGTTCAGGCCCGTAACCCACAATATCGCCCAACACGATCCCTTCGTTAATATGCTCGGCCTTGAGGTAATCCAGCACACAAGTGAGCGCCGGGTAATTGGCATGGATGTCGGCCAAAAGCGCTAGATAACGCCCGCTAGCCTGACGTTTGGCTGCTTTGGGGGCAACGGCCGTTGATAACAGGGAGGTGCTTGTGGACGTTGGTTTAGCATCAGACGGATGCTGTAATACTTTGATTAAACGTTGTAGCAAGTGTTCTTTTTGTTCATTTGGCATAAACATGGATTGCAATTGCCCTGCGATCACATGCTGGCATTCGCTGTCCTGAAAAACTCCCCGCAGCAGCCTAACCAAATTACGGCCCAACTCTTCAATAAACGCGGCATCAAACCAAATAAAACTACGGATAAAAACCCCTAACATAATCGAAAAGGCGACAAAACCGTCCCACGCATAATACTCATCATCCAGATAATAAACTTGCCCTTCTGCGGACACGGCAAAATTTGACAGGCCTTCATCAAGTTTCTCGCCAGCCGTTTTGGCTACCGTCAAATAAAGTTCAAATACGGCAGTGAGCAAAACGAGGTTACGTTGCCGTTCGCTGGCCGATTTTAAGGCCATATGCAAAGGTTCAAGCCGGGGGCAAATGCTCGCAACGAGACTGGTGGCATCCTGCCCGGTTATCAGCAGCCAGGTTTTGAAAGGGTGGTGCACTGCCAATTGCCGTTCTTTTTGTAATGTCCGCCACATCCAAGCCCGCGCTTGACTGGCAGTCAATTCCAAATCGGAACGCACTTTGATAACATCGGAAGCGTTCGTGTAGATAAGCGTGCCAGGCCGGCCAACAAACGCGGTACCTACAGCCAATGCCTGCAAATCCGTTGCTAAAAGCCCGGTGATGTAAGGCAGCTCATAGTGGGATCGCCCATCAACGGCCCCGATAATTTCAACCGTCCACATAGTTTACAAAGTTGTCATTTAGCCGGTGGCATAAGCCGTGCCGGATACGGGCAGACATTTCCACACCCCGTACCCCGCACGGCTCAACGCTACTGGATTAAGGGCATAGCGGAGCAATCAACGGCATGTTTCTGCGTACCGCAGCCCAGCCCATGCCTAAGTTGGTTTTCCTGTTGGTGATCAATACCACCAAAGCATCAGGCTTCTCAGGGATAGTCGCCATGAAATGCAAGGTCTGTTCGGTGGTCATTTGCACTTCCTTGATCATTTTCTCCACTTTTTTGCCGCGCTGGGTAGTCAACAGCGATTCGACCGCCCGCACGTTTTTGCCGCGCAACATATCCACCGCCGCAGCCGCAACCGCATCCAGGTAAGAAGAGGTGAAATAAGGCACATTGTGCGCGACCGCAATCAGTAGTCCGGTTTCCAAATCAACCACGGCACAACCCAGCGCACCCTCCACGTCAGATAAAACACTTTGTAAAATATCATCTAATTTCGCCATGACTAACGTCTCCTAAAAATAAAATACAACATAAATTATCATTAAAAATTAATGATATGGGAAATACTACTAGCCATACTCAAGTATAGCCAGCAAAGTATTCAGTAACAGCCTTACATCCTCCAAACTACGCGCATCGACATGGATCACTGGCCAAGGGTCACCCCGCTCAGCCAAGGCCGAGTAATAATCATCAACGCTAGGTTGCATGGTTTCGTCATAATGGGTAATGCCAATGACCGCCGGACTTTTAAGCAAAAAACGGTAGTTTAAATTTAAGTAATAATCCATTTCATCCAACGGGTTTTCATGGGTATTGTCAATGAGGACAATCAGGCCCAACGCGCCTTTGGTCAAAATATCGGTCATAAAATCAAAGCGGCGTTGCCCGGGCGTCCCATAAAGATAAAGCACCCCACCACCTTCTAAGGTTAGCTCGCCATAATCCATCGCCACTGTCGTTGTGGCTTTACGTTTGATGACGCTGGCTTCGGATGGCTTTACTTCAGTGGAGACGGGCGTTTTTTCGCTGATGGTGGTGATCGCCGTGGTTTTTCCCGCACCGACACAACCCGTAAACACTATTTTGGTTTGGATAAATCCAGTCATTACGTCAGCCCCTATTTCAGAATTTTAGACGGTTTCTGATTTTTCTCAGCAAGTTCTGATGTTCCAAATCTATCTGTTTTTCGTGGAGTTCAATCGCCGCCGCTTTTTCGATCAGCCCAACCAAGTGGCACGCATTATAAAAATCATAAACAGCTTCGACAGGATATTGGGTTGCCGAAGGGATGTCCGACAACTTTATGGTGTTGCTGTGCATGAAAGCGGCCAGTTTGACGTAATTGCCGCATCCGGGCAGACCCAAATCAGGCCAACGTATCAAATGCACAACATCTTCAGGACTTGTGCCTAGCAGCAATCGGCCTTGGGATGCCTTAAAAGCGGCATACCAAATCAGATTGCTCAGTGGCTTAGGGGACAACTTCGTGTTGCTGACAACCTGCCGTAGTTCAGGCTGGGTAATCGGTTTAATGCGTATTGGGTCACGGTCAAAACAAGGTATAAGCTGCTCCAACGTTAAAGGGCAATAATAGGATCCCTTAACAGGGTCAAGGTACACACCCACATCATTAACCCGGATCAATACAGGGACGGATTTGCAGTCCAGGACCGCTTTTAAAAGCCCATGCTCCGGAGAAAAAACAGCGGGGCCGATAGCTTCCTCTTCCGAAGTTGCGGGAGGGGACGCTTCTATCCGGATATAGGCAGCTTGCTGGGATGGGGGGACGTCAGAAATTTCATTTACGTCTTCGGGAACTTTATCAATGTGCCCAACTTCGGCGGTTTCGGCGGTTTCGGCGGTTTCGGCGGTTTCGGCGGTTTCGGCGGTTTCGGCGGTTTCGGCGGTTTCGGCGGTTTCGGGTGGCTGGCTGCCCACGGCTTTGTTAAGCACCTCGACTAAAGAACGTAAACGCGGAATTTTTGTATGGTCAACCAGGATATGGTTGTTGTCGGCAGTGCTGCCACTGTCATAAAAGAAACAACGCGTCACCGGAATACCAGGAAGAAGGGATTCTTTTAGGTGTTTTTCAGTTAAAACAAAAAAATCCGCATTTTCAGTCGTGACAATAGACCACGTCTGTTGCAGACGCGCTTCGGCTAAGGACAGGATGGCAGAAAAATACTCCGTTTCAGATTCGCTAAAATCAACTAACCTGATTGTTAAATGACTAACTATCATTTGCCCTGCCTAATATATTCAATGATCCCAGGATAATTTGTTTGCCTTCTTAAGCGGATAAAAATTATAAATTTGGTGGGCAATTTTACCCCCAATGACGGCTTATTTTATAAACTGGTTGTAGTATAGATTAATTAAAACCTCTGTATTCTTCTGCCCTTAACATAAAGCCATAGGTATCTGGCTTGTCTATGCCCCGGTTGGGATGGGAAACTTTATATATCGTAAGGGCTTATCCGAAATAGCCTCATCTACAAAAAAACAGGCCGCAATATATTTGCTACGCTGCTTAGAGCGGGTTATTTTATTTTTTGTGAATTATATCACATTTTATTTTCTATTTTTTTGAACTATTGAAGCGAAACTTACTTCAAGCTCTCCGTCACATGCGGCTCAATTAGCTGGTACATCAACTGATGCATTTTGGGGCTACCCGCAATTAAATTACCAGACTGCAAGTAATTGTCATTAAATGAAAAATCAGTCACCACCCCGCCTGCTTCCTTAATCAACAAAACGCCCGCCGCAATATCCCATTCCATCACGCCGATTTCCCAGAAGCCATCCAAGCGGCCGGCCGCCACATAAGCCAAATCCAAAGCGGCGGAACCTGCGCGGCGTATCCCGGCACATTCCATGGTCAGTGAGCTGAACATGTTCAAATACGCTTTAAGGTGTTGGTCGGTCTTAAACGGGAAACCCGTGCCAAGCAACGCGCCTTTCAGGCCTAATGGCTGGGTGACCCGTAAACGGCGGTTATTCAATGTCGCCCCGCCGCCCCGTTTGGCGGTGAACAGCTCATCGCGCAGAGGGTCATAAATTACGCCAACCTCTAACCGGCCTTTGTGTTTCAAGGCGATGGAAACGGCATATTGCGGGAAACCGTGCAAAAAGTTGGTCGTGCCATCTAGCGGGTCAATAACCCAGACAAAATCATTACCCTGATGCTCGCCGCTTTCTTCGGCCAAAATCGCATGGCCTGGATAGGCTGCCCTGATGATATTGATGATTTCCCGCTCCGCCATGCGGTCAACTTCACTGGCGTAATCGTTTTTACCTTTTTGATCAATGCGGAGTTGGCCGATATTATCGGATGAACGAAGAATCAAGTCGCCCGCGCTTCTTGCCGCCCGGACGGCGATGTTTAACATAGGTTGCATAGGTCAGTTTCTAATGGGCAGATAAAACAGGGTATGGTAGCAAATCTTTTGGTAAACTTAAGGCTTTTTTCGGCTTGCTATTTTAAAGCGCCTCCTTTTTCCAATCTTGAAAATGCTTGGCAATTTTGGGACTCTGGATTGGCCTTTTATCGTTGCCAGCCTATCAACGCAGGATTAACGTTGCTTTCGCATATTAAAATTGTCCTGGTCGAAACCACCCATCCGGGTAATATCGGTGGGGTGGCAAGGGCCATGAAAAACATGGACATGACCCGCTTGGCTCTGGTCGCCCCCAAAATATTCCCTAGTAACGAGGCGACCGCCCGCGCTTCAGGGGCGGATGACATCCTCGCCGCCGCCACGGTCTATCCGACGGTGCAAGAAGCGATTGCCGATTGCCAGTTGGTCATCGGCACCAGCGCCAGACGCAGGACGATCAGTTGGCCGGAACTCAACCCCAGGCAATGTGCGGAAAAAACCGTCATCGAAAATCCACACCAACAAATCGCCATTATTTTCGGGCGTGAAAACTCCGGACTGAAAAACCATGAACTGGATTTATGCCATTATTTGCTGCACATCCCTTGCAACGAGCATTACAGCTCCCTAAATATTGCCGCAGCGGTGCAGGTGGTTTGTTATGAGTTGTTTGTTGCGGCGGATATGGCCGACAACACCCGTATTGGCGACCAAGGTGATTCCCCTTTAGCGACCGCCATGCAAATGGAGTCGTTTTATCAGCATTTACATGAAGCCTTGATAGACATTGGCTTTATGCGCGGCGACAGGTCCCGCTCGATTATGCGCCGCTTGCGCCGCATTTATAACCGTATCCAACTGGACACTAAAGAATTGGACATACTCCGGGGCATTTTACGTATGTCCCAAGACCATCAACATAAGGACTAATATGTTCACCCGATTAAAAGAAGATGTTGCGTGCGTGTTTGCCCGTGACCCTGCCGCACAAACTTGGTTTGAGGTCATCACCACCTATCCTGGCGTCCATGCCGTGATTATCCACCGTCTCAGCCATTGGTGCTGGAAAGCCGGATTCAGATGGCTGGCACGCTTTATCGCCTATGTCAGCCGTTGGTGGACGGGCATTGAAATCCATCCGGGCGCGGAAATTGGCCGCCGCTTTTTCATCGACCACGGCATGGGGGTGGTGATAGGCGAAACGGCCGTGATTGGTGATGATTGCACGCTCTACCATGGCGTGACCTTGGGCGGGACCACTTGGAAAAAAGGCAAACGCCACCCTACCCTGCATAATGGCGTGGTCATAGGCGCAGGCGCAAAAGTCCTGGGCCCCATCGACATTGGCGACGGTGCGCGCGTAGGTTCCAATTCGGTGGTGCTAAAACCAGTCCCTGCGGGGACGACCGTGGTCGGGATCCCGGCGCATATCATTGGTGGACAAAAAGCGAGCAAGCCTGAACCTGTTGAAACGGGCCGCCCGGTCAATTTCAATGCCTACGGGGCAAGCGCCGATATGCCCGATCCGGTGGCATTGGCGATCAACCGTATGCTTGACCACATCAACGATCTCGACAAGCAAATCGAAACCATGCAAAAAGCCCTTAACGAGGCGGGCATCAATTGTAAAAACCCGCCGATTTGCACGCTTGATGGTTGCCAGATCAATGACGGTTATAAAGAAAAATAAGCCTATAGGCGGCAATAAAAACACGGATTTTATATCCACTAGGTTTTGGCCTTCCCATCCGGTCTTGTGGTAACTTATTCCTATCCGGTTGTGATGGGCCGAAAGGGGCGCCACCCAGGCGGCACTTCCCACTGCCCAAACCAACTTGGCCTGTAATCTACGTATGCCAAACACAAGGTGGTCTTGATGATTATTTTATGGACTGATGCCCTGGTCTTTTTGCTATGTTTCATGGTGCTGGCCTGTGCCGTTTACTTGCACGGCAAGGAACACATCCGCCGCCCCCTGCAACAGATAGGGCAAAATAAAACAGGTATGGTGTCACTGACCGTGCTGCTGTTTTTTGTTGGCATTGGCCTGCTGGATTCCATCCACTATCAGGCTTCCGGCAAAGGGATACAGGGTGCGGAGGCTAGCCATGAAATCATCAGCCTCTTGGATATTTGGGCCACCCCGCTACGGGAACACGGTGAAAAAACCTACTCGGCGCCTTTCGCACTAACACTTTATAGCAAGGAAATGATGGCCACAGCGGACGGGGCGGTGTCTTGGGGATACCCGCGTTTGGTGTTCGGCGGGCGGCATGTGGATGACCCCAAGCAACATACCGCCGATGCCGTACAAAAAACCATCACTGGCTTGGCCCAGGGCTTAGGCTGGTCAGGTTTAATTGCGCTGCTGTTTTGGGGTGGACTGAAACTGGGGGGAAAAAACCTACCCGCCCATGGCGCGGCCCAAGCGGTATCGTTGACGGTATTGGCGCTATTTTGCACCGCTTATGCCCTATGCTATGTGTCGCAATACTACCATGTGCTGGGCACCGATAAAGTGGGTGAAGACGTGCTTTATCAGGCCATAAAAAGTATACGGACGGGGCTAATCATCGGCACATTGACAACGCTAATCATGCTACCCCTGGCGATCATCTTTGGCATTCTCGCCGGATTTTTCCGCGGTTGGATTGATGACCTGATCCAATATGCCTACACCACCCTCAACTCCATCCCCAGTGTCCTGTTGATCGCCGCTTCCATTTTGATGGTGCAGGTCTATATGGCCAACCATGAAGAAGCGTTTACCAGCATCGTCGTCCGTGCCGATATGCGGCTGTTATTTTTATGCATGATTTTAGGCGTCACCAGTTGGACGGGATTATGCCGCCTCTTGCGTGCAGAAACCTTAAAACTGCGGGAGATGGAATACGTACAGGCCGCTTATGCGCTAGGCGTAAAACCCGCCACTATTCTAATCCGCCACATCCTGCCCAACGTCATGCACATCGTCCTTATTTCTGTAGTGCTGGACTTCAGTTCGCTGGTGCTGGCGGAAGCCGTATTGTCATACATCAATATCGGCGTGGACCCGACGACTTATAGCTGGGGCAACATGATCAATGGCGCACGGTTGGAAATGGCGCGTGAACCGATGGTGTGGTGGTCGCTCTCGGCCGCCTTTATTTTTATGCTAGCCCTGGTGCTTGCGGCCAATTTATTGGCCGACACCGTGCAGCAGGCATTTGACCCCAGGCGCATTAATGGATAAGGCAAGCACATCATTCAATTTAGCCAGCATGGGCGGCACATAGATGGAAGGGTTTGTTTTTTATAGTTACTTGATCGCGGCAATAGCTTATTTCCTGCTATTGCTGCTGGCGGCGATTGGCATTAAAAAAAACACCATCACCTTCCCTTTTTTTATTGCTGTCGCATTCTCTTTGCTGTGGGCGGCTTATATTTGCACCATCCAATACCGCTGGTTTTCCGATGACCTATCAATTCCCGACAGCTTAGGCTATGAAACTTTACGGGATGCCGCCTGGTTTTTCGTATTAGGCACCCTTATTTCACGGCAACGCTACAACCATAGCTATAAGCTCCTCTACCAATCCAGCTTCGCTTATGTTCTGGGCGTATTCATGCTGTTCCTGTTCAGCTTTGAAATATCAGACGATTTACGCGGTCACGTCCTTCACATTATTGGCGAAAAAGTTCATGTGCGCCTGCTTTCCCACTTGGTGTTTTCCATCATCGGCCTGGCCCTGATTGAAGACCTGTATAGAAGTGCGGCCCCAGAACTGCGCTGGGTGATCAAATTCCTTTGTATCGGTTTAGGGTCATTATTCACCATCGATTTTATCGTCTATAGCAAATCCCTCCTGTTCACCAAACTCGATTATCCGCTGTGGGGCTCAAGAGGCATCATTAACGCATTGGTCACGCCATTGCTGGCCGTGTCGATGTATCGCCTGCAAACCACTAACATGTCCGGCATCGCTCTATCGAGGACGGTGGTTTTCCACAGCACCGTCTTGATGGGGACGGGTTTGTATCTGATATTGATGTCGTTGGCGGGATTTTATATCCGTGACTTTGGTGGCAGTTGGGGGGAAGTGGCCGAAATTTTATTCATTTTTCTGGCGATCGTCATTTTGCTGGTGCTCTTTGCCTCCGGAAAAATCAGGGCCCAGGCAAAAGTCATTTTTAACAAGCATATCTTCAGCTACCGTTACGATTACCGTGAGGAGTGGCTAAAACTCAGCAAAACAGTCGCGAAACTGAATTCTTTAAGTGATCTGTCAGAAGCCATCATTAAAACCATGGCGGATTTGATCGACAGCTCAGGCGGGGGCTTATGGCTAAAAGATGACCAGGGGAATTATTATCTTGCCGAAGCCAGGAACTTAGGCTTTGAAGCCTCTGAGGACATCGCCGCCAACCACGAAATGGTGCAGTTCATGACAGATAAACAATGGGTGATAGACTTGTACCAGTTCTTAAAGGATCCCGGTTTCTACAATCATATAGATTTATCGTACTGGTCCCCGGCAGAGAAAAAAGTCTGGCTGATCATCCCCTTGTTTTTGCAAAATGACCTGGAAGCTTTTGTGGTGTTGACCCAAGCGAGGGCGCCACGGGCGCTTAATTGGGAAGACCATGACTTGCTAAAAACCGTCGGCAAACAACTCGCCAATGCCCTGGCCTTGAAACGGGCCAGTGACGCGCTGTCGCAATCAAGGCAGTTCGAGGCGTATAACCGTATATCCGCGTATTTAGTCCATGATTTGAAAAATCTGATTGCGCAAATCGCCCTTATTGTCAAAAACGCCGAAAAACACAAAAGCAACCCTGAATTTATTGATGACGCCATCACTACGCTGAAAAATGTCGTCAATAAAATGGACCATTTGATCGTCCAACTCAAACAAGGCAATGGCACCCCTGACCAAAATATCCGGATCAACCTCGCTGAAATAGCCGCTGATTTGGTCATTCAACAAGCCGGTAATAAACCGGCATTACAATTTATAAAATCCATTGACACTGATATTTTTGTCATGGCTGAAAAAGAAAAAATAACCGCGATCCTGGGGCATCTCGTGCAAAATGCCCAAGATGCGACCCCCGATAATGGCACTGTCAAACTGGAATTAGGCAAAAACCAACAACACGCCATGATTAAAATCTTAGACACTGGTTGTGGCATGGAGAAAAAGTTCATTGCCGAGCGCTTGTTCAAGCCATTTGACACCACCAAAGGCAATGCCGGCATGGGAATCGGCGTTTATGAAGCCCGTGACTATATCATCAAGCACTCAGGCACTTGCGTCGTCGATAGCAAGCCCGGTAGCGGAACGACATTCACCATCACCCTGCCGCTTGCGGATGATGCCTTGACGCTATAAGCCTTTAGGCTTGGGCAAGGCCCAGCGGCACAAACCAAGAGATGGCAGCGGTTAACTTGCCAGATGACCAATAGACTAAGCACCCACTATTTTGGTATAGTTGTTGCGTTTTCCAAATATTTCTACACATTCGTGTAATTTTTGTCCCATTACTCCCTGGAGAAAATCAATGCCAATTAAAGTTGCTATCAATGGTTATGGCCGTATTGGACGTAATATCGTCCGTGCCTTATACGAAGCGGGCCGTACTGATGAAATTCAAATCGTCGCCATCAATGACTTAGGCGATGCCAACACCAACGCACATTTGACCCAATATGATTCTGTGCATGGCAAATTTCCTTTTGATGTCAGTGTTGATGGCGAATTCATGGTTATCAATGGCGATAAAATCAAAGTTTTCTCGGAGCGCGACCCTTCCAAATTACCTTGGGGCGACCTGGACATTGATGTCGTCCACGAATGTACCGGCCTGTTCACCAGCAAAGCCAAAGCCTCTGCGCACATCACGGCGGGCGCGAAGAAAGTCATTATCTCAGCCCCAGGCGGCGATGACGTTGATGCGACCATCGTTTACGGTGTCAACCATAAAACCCTGAAAGCCACAGACACCGTCATTTCCAACGCGTCTTGCACCACCAACTGTTTGGCCCCTTTGGTCAAACCTTTGAACGATGCCATCGGTGTTGTCCACGGTTTGATGACCACTATCCATTCTTACACTAACGACCAAGTCTTGACTGACGTTTACCACAGCGATTTGCGCCGTGCCCGTTCCGCCACGCAATCCATGATCCCGACTAAAACGGGTGCTGCGGCCGCAGTAGGTTTGGTATTGCCAGAATTGAAAGGTAAATTGGACGGTTTCGCGATGCGTGTCCCCACTATCAACGTGTCCGTGGTTGATTTGTCATTTACTGCAGCAAGAAGCACCAGCAAAGCGGAAATTGATGAAATTTTAAAAACCGCTTCCGAAGGTTATCTGAAAGGCATCTTAGCCATTAACCATAAACCGTTAGTCTCCATTGATTTCAACCACAACCCTGCTTCTTCCATCTACGAAGAACCATTGACTAAAGTCGTCGATGGCACATTTGTCAAGGTATTGTCTTGGTACGATAACGAGTGGGGCTTCTCAAACCGTATGTTAGATACGTCAATCGCTTTAGTTAATGCGGAATGATACCAATGTTAAGAAGAACCAAAATTCTAGCCACATTAGGGCCTGCGACTGATAAGCCTGGTGTGCTTGAAGGTCTGTTTGCGGCCGGGGTTGATGTTGTCCGCATGAACTTTTCCCATGGTTCCGCCGAAGACCATATCGCAAGGGCCGAAGCCATCCGGGAAATGAGCAAAAAGACTGGCCGGCGGGTGGGCATCCTGGCTGATTTGCAAGGGCCTAAAATCCGTATCGCCCGCTTTAAGGACACCAAAGTGTTTTTAAAAGAAGGCCAAGATTTTGCCCTCGACATCAACTTTGACCCGTTGTTGGGCGACAACACCCAAGTCGGTATCACTTACGAACCCTTGGCCTTAGAAGTCGTCCCCGGCAGCCGTTTGTTATTGGATGATGGCCGTATCGTGCTGGACGTGGTCAATGTTGAAAACATGCGCGTCAACTGCACAGTTGTGGTGGGCGGTGACCTGTCCAACAACAAAGGCATTAACCTGATGGGCGGCGGCCTTTCGGCAGCGGCCTTGACTGAAAAAGACAAGGAAGACATCGTCACTATTGGCAAAATCAAATGCGATTATGTCGCCGTGTCTTTCCCCCGTTGCGCCGAAGACTTGAATGAGGCACGCCGTTTGCTGGAAGCGGAAGGTTGCTATGCAGGCATTGTTTCGAAAGTTGAGCGTGCCGAAGCCATTGTCGATCCGGTCATGGACGAAATCATCTTGGCATCCGATGCCGTGATGGTGGCGCGTGGTGATTTGGGTGTGGAAATTGGCGATGCCAATCTGCCGGCCATCCAGAAAAAACTGATTAAACGTACCCGCGAGTTGAACCGTGTGGCCATTACGGCGACGCAAATGATGGAATCCATGATTGAAAACCCGATTCCTACCCGTGCGGAAGTGTTTGACGTCGCCAACGCCGTTTATGATGGCACTGACGTGATTATGCTCTCAGCAGAGACCGCATCAGGTAAACATCCGGTCAAAGCGGTGGAAGCCATGCACCGCATTTGTATCGAAGCCGAAAAGCAGCCTAGCGTCCGGGTATCAGACCATCGCATCAACATCCAATTTGAACGCGTTGATGAAGCCATCGCCATGTCGGCCATGTACATGGCCAACCATACCAAAATAAAAGGTATCGTGGCATTGACCGAATCAGGTTCGACACCCTTATGGATGTCGCGGATCAGCTCGGGCATCCCTATTTTCGCCTTCAGCAGTGTGGAAGAAACGTTAGGTAAAGCCACGATGTTCCGTGGCGTATTCCCTATCTATTTCAAGCTTGATGAAACCCAGGACCATGCCGAAGTCAACCGCAGCATCGTGAAAGAGTTGCGGAAATGGAATATTGCCAAAGACGAAGACAAATTCATCATTACCAAAGGTGACTTGACTGGCGTAAAAGGCGGTACCAATGCCCTAAAAGTGATTGTCGTCGGCCAAGGCCTGACGCCCTAACCCATCCCCTCCCCTGCACCCGACAGCCTGTTGGGTGCAGGATCTCCCTCCTTCGCCACACACAACAAGCTTCATTCGCTTCATTCCAGCAAACCGGACAAGCCTAAGGCCCTCGGTTTTCCATAAAGGGACGCTAACGCAAAGCCCTTGCGCCTAAAAGTTAATGTCAACCGGAGCAATCGGCAAGAATTAATAAAACAGTAACAACAGTTAGTCACAATCCTCAGGCTTTATCGCAAAGCTTTAGCAACTAACTATTGAGACTATCATCATGACAAAAAAAATATTGCCTTTTTTAATCCCTTTATTGGCCTGTGCCCCTCTGGCGCAAGCAAATGTTGATTTGGTCGCCGTCGGAAAAGTCGATGGCGGCTACCAAGACCTTTCACCCAGAACCGCCACTGCGCTTGAAAACGGCGTGGCCGGGAACATTTTAGGCGGCGTCGGTTCTGGCCTGGCTTATGCGGGCGGCAACACCTTCATTGCCCTTCCTGACCGTGGCCCTAATGCAGTCGCTTACAATCCGGTCCTTGACGACACCACCTCATACATCAACCGTTTCCATACCTTTAACTTGGCTTTAGCCGTCAACCCAAGTTACGATGCACTGGCTGTGGGTTCGATGCCTTACATCTTGTCCCCGCAACTGACCGCCACCACGCTGTTGTCGAATGGCCAACCCCTGACCTACGCACTTAATGGTGCGCCAGCATTAAACACCACCAGCAAATATTACTACACTGGCCGTTCAGACAACTTTAATCCGACCCGTAAATCCACCAACCCTTTCAATGCCCGTCTCGACCCAGAAGCCGTGCGCGTGGCAAAAGACGGCAAAAGCGTCTTTATTTCTGACGAATACGGCCCCTATATTTATCAATTTAACCGGACAAGCGGACGGTTGATGAAAACATTCAAGTTGCCTAACCGCTTCGCTGTTGCCAACCCCCGTTCCTACGAATCAGGCCCGGACGGTGAAATTGCCGCAAACACGTCCGGCAGAACTGCCAACAAAGGCATGGAAGGCTTGGCGATCACCCCTGACGGCACAACCTTAGTCGGTATCATGCAAGCCAACTTGCTCCAAGACACCAAAAAATACCTGCGCATTGTCACCATTGATATTGCTAGCGGCACAATGCATGAATATGCCTATAAATTGACCGATGGTTCCGGCGCCAGCGACATCGTAGCGATTAACGACCACGAATTTTTGGTTGATGAACGTGATGGTAAAGGCTTAGGTGACGGCTCGGCAGCGGTTGTCAAAAAACTGTATAAAATCGACCTGGCTGGCGCAACCGACGTCAGCGGCGTAGCCACTATCGACGCAACCACTCCGTTAGTGACCAAATCCGCATCACCCTTCTTGGATGTCGTCGCTGAATTGGTGGCAAATGGCATTAGCGCGACAGAAATCCCGGCAAAAATTGAAGGGATTGCCTTTGGCCCTGACCTGGTTGTTAATGGCGTGACCAAACACACGTTGTTCATCGCCAATGACAATGACTTTTTACCTTCTGTAGGCGGGGTCGCTAACCCTAACCAGTTTTTCGTCTTCACTTTTGAAGATGCCGACCTGCCTAACTTGACACCACAAACCGTAGCACCCTTTGCCCTAGACAAGAATGACCGCGGCTAATTGACAAGCCCTCTCCTCTTTGGTAACAAAAAAGGCCGCATCATGCGGCCTTTTTTGCTTAAAACCGGATGGTTTTAATGTGCATCATCATGGTGCCATTCCGGCAGCATCACGATGCAGTTAGGGTTAAACCCCTGGTTCTTCAAGGTATCAATGGACGCTTTCTTTTCCATCTTGACCAAATCAACCACCGTAATTGAGCCGTCATCCATTTTAGGCAAATTCAAAAAGCTGTTCTGCACAAACGCATAATGTTCATCCGGCGAAAACACGACATGGTGCGCACCGCCCGCGGTGGGGATGGACTTTAGCAACTTCGGTTGCGTGGGTTTGCTAATGTCGAACACATTCAACGCCCCCGGATTGGCGGTGGTCACAAACATGCGGTTATGGTCGTGGTTGAAATAAATCTCCAACGGCACACCTTGTTTGATCAGGTTAAAATCATAGATTTCGTGGAATTTAAATTCCTTGCCGTCCTTATCCCAAACGCCCGCCCAAATCGTGCCGCCGAACATATTGTTGACATACACGGTGGCCGGATTTGCGCCCGGCAGGAATACGGCCTCAACGGGCGAAACCCCGGAAGGCGATGGTTTGTCAGAAAGTTTGTGGGTGGACAACACTTTGCCGCTGCTGGCTTCGATGACAGAAACCGTCTCGCCCGGCGCACCCAAATCCGATGGGCGTACGGTGCTGGTCACAACGATACGGTCAATGTCATCCTGCAAACCAATGCCATGCGGATAGCTGATAAACGCGTGCGCGCCCGCCGTTTCTGGCGCGGCAATGGTACTGACGGCTCTGTCGGCTTGCGCATCGCCGACGATGACATTGCTGGAACCCATGCAAGTCAAATACCAGGTTTTTTGGTCTTTCGAAAACGCCACATCCTCTGCCACTTTACAGTCCGGCACATCCACCGTCTTGAGGCGGTAAGGATATTTTTTCATATCCATGACTTGCAGCGGGTTGCTGCCTAAAGAAGTGAAATAAGCCTTGCTGGCGTCTTTATTGTAAAAAATATGGTGCCCGACCAAATCCGGCGGCAGCGGAATATCGGTGATTATTTTGCTGAAGTTAGCCGAACTTGGGTCTACGTCAATGATGGCTATGCCTTCGCGGCGCGGGGTAACGTTGGGTTTGCTTTCATAATTGAGCATCGCCAGGATTTCGGCGTGCGCCAGCGGCGACAACAATGCCACACCTACCAGCAGGGATTTCAGAGTATTTTTTGTTTTCATTGTCAACTCATGGATTTAAGGTGGAGATTGGCCAACCGCGGCACGGATGCCTTACCTGTGCCGCGGTTGTGGCAATTACGCTTCGGCGGTAGTCGGGTCAATCATGGTTTTAATTTCAGAAATGCGGTTTGCCGGGAAGCCACCTTTTTCCGCATGTTCTTTCACAGTCGCCTCATCAGGCGCGATGTAAACGCAATAGACCTTATCATTGGTCACATAACTTTCCACCCACTGGATCTTGGGGCCCATGTCGCTAAGGACGCCGCAGGACTTTTGGGAAATGCCTTGCAGATCTGCCGCCGTCAAAGCGCCTGCCCCCGGAATGTCACGTTCGATAATGTATTTTGGCATGATGTGTCTCCTCGTATAATAAAAAATGACCAGTCGTCTCGAAAAAACATAGTAGCATCAATTCCTGAAATATTCATCCAATAAATTTGTGCAGCATTGCTTAAGCGGCACAGAGGATTTGTCAATTTTCATACGCAACAATACGCCCTGCCAGGTATTGACCAATAAATCCGCCATTTCCCCGGCGGATTTGTCGGTCCGCACGGTACCTTCCTGTTGGGCTTTAGCCAGGCCCGCCTGCAACAAATCACGGTATTGGTTGACCGCCTGTTGCAAGGAAGCCCTGACCACTTCGCTGGTGTCGCCGATTTCGCCCATCAAATTCCCCAACAAGCAACCGCCTTTAAAATCGGTCTGTTCCAATTCATTGATCAATTCGCCAAAATAGCGTTTGATCGCGCCCAGCGCATCACCATCCGGGTTTTGTAAATGGGCGTCCAGTTGCTTGATGAACGGGGCGATATAATGCTGCGTGACTTCAGCGGCAAAATTTTCCTTGCTACCGAAATAGTTATAAAACGAGCCCTTGGGGATTTGCACGGCATCCAAAATTTCCTTCAGGCCCGTACCGTGATAACCCTTATGGGTCAGCAAGGTGACACCTTGGCTTAATAAATTTTCTTTATTGATTTGTTTTTGTGTGGGTTTGGGTTGTGGCATGGCTTCCTAAATAGGTGAACTTCAGTTCCTGCCATTATGCCGTTATCATGAGCCTTACGTCAGCTAAAATCTACCCGGTTGCGGATGCCCCGGCTTACCATAACCTTACAGGCATGGCGGTAAATTCTGCACACTATTAATCGACATTTGCTAATATATGGAACCTGATGTTGGCTAGTGCCTATTGGTTTTGCTTATCCGAAACTTAAAGCCCCCCCCATATTTTCATGTTAAAAAATTTTCGGATAACCACTTGCCATTTAGCCACAAACTACGGATTAGGACATTGAAGGATTGAGCTATGTTGTTGACAACATTGGAGAAGAAAGGATTGGAGCGGTTCCATGCGCTGCAGGCGGACGCGGCGGACACGGTCGCGGGCCGGTTTTATCAAGCGCACATGGCGATTTATGGACAACTTTGGGCCTGTGGCCGTCAGGCTTGCCATGAGGAGATTAAGTTACACCTCGAATTTCTTCGTCCGGCACTTGAATTCGGGCTATTGCAGCCTCTGGTGGATTACCTGGTTTGGCTGGACAATATGCTGTCGGTGCGGGCAATTCCAGTTGCCCACATTGCCGAGTCATTAGAATATCTGGCGGATTTCTTTTCTGGACACATGGAAGCAGCGGACGCCAAAGTGGTCAATACCGCGCTATTGGCGGCACGGGACACTTATTTAGCGTCCAGAGGGGCCAAACCGGCTCCTCCCCAGCCCCCTAAACCGTGGCCCGAAACAGCGGCATTTGAGGCGGCGTTGCTCGACGGCAACCAGAAAGGGGCATTAGCAATAGTAAACTGTTGTATCGACGACGGGCATAACCTCATTGACATCGAACTGCACATTATCCAAGCCGCGCTTTACCATATTGGCGAAAAATGGCAATCAAACCTGGTGTCAGTCGCCAAAGAGCACATGGCGACGGCAATTGCGCAGTCCGTGATGACAACCGGGCTGCTACGGTCAACACAGTCAGGGCAAACTGGCAAACGGGTGTTACTGGCCTGTGTCGAAGGCAACTATCATGCTGTCGGATTGCGCATGGTCGCTGATGCGTTCCTGCTTGGGGGCTGGGATGTGCACTATCTTGGCGAAAATGTACCCTCCCTAACACTGGTCCAGGAGGCAAAGGAGTGGAAACCTGACGTGGTAGGCCTGTCGGTGGCGCTTGCCCACCACCTACACGCAGTTAAAGAAACCATCACACAACTTCGCCAACAACCGGGCGACGCAAGGCCCTTCGTAATGGTCGGAGGGCTTGCCATCAACCGTTTTGAGAAATTGGCCAAAACGTTAGGCGCCGATGCTTGCGGCAAGGATGCCCAGGCCGCGCTCATCCATGCCAACCGGATCATTGGTTAACCCAATATGAAGTGGATCGGACCTGAGCTAAAAGGGTTGCTCACCATCGCAGTGGCCACCATCCGTGATGACGGCACACTGGTAAAAGCAAATGCCGGATTCCTGCGGCTCATCAATATGGAGGGGGAGCAACCGGCAGGCAAACGGGTGGCCCAATTCTTCATCCAACCGGATTTTGCCTTGCTCGTCAGTATGGAGGCGGATACGGAAGGGCGGATTTACCACGGACTCTTGACCCTAGGCGATTATATGACGCACGCACGCACCCTGCGCACCCGCATTTGGCGGGTAAACTCGGAGCTGCGCTTGCTTGCTGAATATGACATCGAAGAGTTGGAACGTCTCTATGGTACCCTGCTCGCGCTCAACCGCGACTACGCCGACGCCCAGTTCCGGCTTGCCCAGACCAATCTGAAGCTACAGCAACGCGAGGCGGAAATCCTTGCCTTGTCATTGACCGACCAACTCACAGGCGTCGGCAATCGCCGGCAATTGGAACAAGTGCTGCCTGTCGAAATCAGCCGCGCCGAACGCACTGGCGAGAAGTTTTGCGCACTCATGGCCGACCTGGACCACTTTAAGAAAGTCAACGACACATGGGGACATGATACCGGGGACGAAGTGCTCATAAGGTTTGGCAAACTGTTACGCCAGCAAACACGGGTGACAGACACGGTGATTCGGTTTGGTGGCGAAGAATTCATCATCCTGATGCCACATACCCCTCTTGAACAAGCCACTGCCATTGCGGAACGGATTAAGGGGGCAATGGGCGGCTGCCAGTTGGAAGTGTTTCGGGATCCAATCACAGTCAGCATTGGTGTCGCTGAACTTGTGGCAGGCCAACAAGGCACCGAATTCTTACGCCGCGCCGACACCGCGCTCTACAAGGCCAAGGCGTCCGGGCGTAACCGGATCATGGTTGGCTAACGGGCAACAAGCCCAAGCGCCAGTCTCCCCCTCATGCAATTAAAAGGCATCGAGTATCGCTTTTTTCTTAGCCGCATATTCATCAGCCGAGATCAACTCCGCCTCAAACAGCTTTTTCAATTGCGCCAATTTCTCCGCCGGATCAACCACCGGGTTATTGCCGGTGACAGTCCCGGCAGCATTGCTGTTCATGGCCTGGGCGATGTTCTGCCCGAAACTGATGCCCGCCCCTAAACCCATGCCCATCCCGGCACCGCCGCCCTCGTTACGCGCCGCTTCGCGCAAGGCTTCCAGTTGCTGTATTTTGGCATAATCCAAACCCACGGCTTGCGCGGCTTGGGCTTCGGCGGTCATGTCGGCGATGCGGTTGATGCGTTTTAAGGTCTCTTCATCAAAATCCGTACCTTCGATTCTAAAATCGGTGATTTCAAAACCCAAATCGGCAAAAATCGCCGCCATTTTTTCGCGCACGCTTTCGGCGATTTCCTCACGGTTGGCATCAATATCGAGATAGCCGAAATGGCTGGTGGCAAGAAAATCCGCCAGCGGTTGATTTAAACGGGAGACGATAACGCTGCGCATGGTTTCGGTAGTGAACAGCCCATGGCTACCCACGACATTGACGAAAAAACTCCCCGCTTCTTTGATCCGGTAACTATAATTACCGAACGCCCTGAGGCCCACCGGAAACTTGTAAGTAGGGTCTAAGTATTTGATTAACGATGTTGTTCCCCATTTTTGGTCGAGGATGACGGTCTTGCGGAAAAAATAAATGCCGACCTTATGCTCGCTTTCAAAAAACTGCATGAATTTGGTGATGGTCGTCCAAAATGGGATATTATCGGTTTTGAGATTGACCGAACCTTCGTCTTGGTAAACCGCCTGCACTTTGCCTTGGTATACAAAAATACAGCCTTGGCCTGGGCCGACGATTAAGGTTGAAGCGTTTTTGATTTCATCGCCATTGTCGGTCCATTGTTCAAACAAGGCGTTTGGAGCTGGATTTTCCCATTCGATCACCGACCGTAATTGGCGTTTTAAACCGTCAAAAAGTCCCATTATTGAATTCCTCTCGTGCGTAAAATTGTGATTATAGCCTACGGTGCTAAAGACCTATGAAAAAAGCCTTAACAACAGAATTGCAAACGCAGCTTTGGGAAACCATTAAGCACATTGAAAAAAACTCCCACATTGAAATGGTCGTGGTGTTGCGTCCGCGCTCGGCGGATTACCGTGACATTGCTTGGGTTTGGGGCGTTTTTGGTGCGTGGTTGGGCTTTACCTACGTCATGTTCGCACCCGAATATTTTAGTGATGACATCGTGTATGCCACACCGATCGCCGCATTTTTGTCCGGTTTTGCGCTTGCCCATTTCCCATTGCTGACACGCTTAAGCATTAAAAAAGCACGTTTGGAAAAAAGCGTCGTGACCATGGCGCGGGCGATTTTTCAAAAAGGTGGCATCCAGCATACCCAAGCTAAAATTGGGGTGTTGGTTTATGTGTCGTGGTTAGAAAAACGGGTGGTTTTACTGGCAGACAAAGGCGCGGAAATGGCCTTGCCCGTTTCGGAATGGAAAACTTTACACGCTGATTTTCAAGGTATTTTTCACGAACGTAAGCCTTTAGATGCGTTAATTACCCAACTGGAAAAAAGCCAGCCTGTGTTTAGCCGTCATTTGCCGCCGATTGCAAATGACATTAACGAATTGCCTGATGATTTGGATGTGGATTTATGAGAGCGATGCTGTTGATTTGGCTGTTATTGCTGGGTCTTATGACCTGTTTTAACGTTACAGAAGCACGGCCTGGCGGTGGGCATTCCAGTTCGGGGCATAGTTCCTCTTCCGGTTCTTATAGCTCACCATCTTACGGTTCGTTTTCTTATAACCCATCCTTTTCTTCCGGTTACAACAACGGTGTTTCTGTAAACACTAACCCTGCGGGATTAGTATTTTTTCTTATCATACTGATCATCATAATTATCATCCTGAAAAATAAAACCGCCCCGCAACCCTTTGTCGCCGCACCTACGGCAATTAACAGATCACGGCAGCAAAGTTCCCTCAAAAATGAACTGGACTTGCTCAAACAAAGCGACCCCAACTTTTCGGGCATTTTATTCATCGATTTTGTCCACTCGCTCTACACCAAGTTTTACAGCTACTCCACCCATCCTGAATTTAGCTATCTCAGTCCTTTCCTCAGCACCGAACTACAACAGCATTTTGAAAAAGCCGCGCCGTGGACGGTTAACGAGATCGTCATTAACGGCATCCGCTGGGAAAGCATCAGTACCCAAGGCACAGAGACTGAAAGCATCAGTTTAGTCATTGATGCCAATTACACCCTGCATCAGCAAGATAAAGCCACACGCTACACCGTCACCGAGCGCTGGCTGTTTTATCGGCAAAAAGGCTTGCTGTCCGCCGAACCGGACAAAATGCAAACCTTATGTTGCCCACAGTGTGGCGCACCCGCGCACTTCACTGATTCCGGCGAATGCGGTCATTGCGGCACGGTCATCAATAAAGGTGAAAAACAATGGTATTTAAGCAAGCGCGTGGTACTGCGGACGACTGCCTTAGCGGCTAGCGATTTGGTGTCTTATGCCGAGGAACAAGGCACGCAACTCATAACCATCAAGCAAGACGGCTTGGCGGAACAAATGCAAAGTTACATCCAACAACAATCCTTACCCGATTGGAACAGTTTTTGGCAACCCTTTGCCGATGACATAGTAAAAGCCTATTTCCTGAGCATTTACGAACATTGGAGCCAGCGCGATTGGCAAGGCGTGCGGCATTTGTTGTCAGATCGTTTGTATGAAGCCAATTCATTTTGGCTGGCTTTATACGCCGAACACGATTGGCATAACCGTTTGGACGACATCAACATCAGCCAAATCGTGCCCGCCAAAATCGAGCTGGATAAATATTACCAAGCGATCACGGTGAGGATTTTTGCTTCGTGTTTTGATTACACCGAAGATGCTAACGGTAAAATCATCGGCGGTTCCAAACGCAACCGCCGCAGTTACAGCGAATACTGGACATTCGTCCGCCGCACAGGCAAAGCCGCCCACACTGCACCGTATAGCTTGACCAGTTGCCCCCAATGCGGCGCACCCGCCGATAATATGGGACAAACCGCCGAATGCGGCTATTGCGGATCAAAAATCAGCACCGGGGAATTTTCTTGGGTATTGTTTTTGATTATGCAGGATGATGTTTATGAGGGCTGAGCAAACTCAATAATCAGCGTGTTCCGGTAATAAATCACAGCCCTTAGGCATTGATTTTAATATACTAGCGAATTGCTCAGCCAAGCAATTTCACAGTTTAAACAGGAGCAATTCCTTAAGCACTACACCTCAATGGCTTCCTCCGTTATGCCCCGATATGCGTTGTAAGTAATTTGACATAAGTTTTATGGTATAAAATATAAGCTTTTTGAGCCACCGCCCCCATGCCACGTTTAAAATTTGTCCGGCCACTCAGCGACACAGACAAGCAAGAGTTGGATGCGCTTTACAAGACCCACCCAAACTTTAAGGTGCGAAGACGCGCCCACGCCTTGTTGCTGAGCGGCAGCGGGCATACGATAAACCAGCTACAAGCCATTTTCCAGGTTGACCGTGACCCTATCAGCCAGTGGATCGACCGCTTCAACGCGCAAGGCGTCGGCGGGCTTGGGGATTTGCCGCGCTCCGGGCGGCCACCGATTTACACGCCGGAAGAAATCGCACTGTTCCGGGCACAATTGGACGAAGAACCGCGCCAAATCAAGCAGGCCCAAGCCCTTCTGGAGGCCCGGACCCGGAAAAAGTCGGCGACCGGGACGTTAAGGCGCATTTTAAAAAAACCGGTTATTCATGGCGGCGGTGCAGGCGCTCCGTAAAAGGAAGGCGTTGTGCCAATGGCTTTGCCAAGGCCAAAGCCATCCAAACCGTCATGAAACAATGGGCCGATGAAGACAAAATCAGCCTGTACTATTTTGACGAGTCAGGCTTCAGCACCGCGTCCTCCGTGCCTTACGCCTGGCAACCCAAAGGCCGGACGTTGGAAATCCCCTGTTTCCATAGCCAGCGCCTCAATGTCCTGGGGTTTGTTTCCCGGGACAGCCGGTCTTTTTTCCACACCGTTGAAGGGCGCGTCAAAACAGAACAGGTGGCCGGGGCCTTCGACCTGTTTGCCGCACACTATGGCGACGGCTACGCCGTCCATAAAAAACCGTGCGTCGTCATTATTGACAACGCTTCCATGCACACCAGCCGTGCCTTTTTGGCACGCCGCGACGACTGGATGGCGCAAGGTGTCGTGTTGCATTATCTGCCGCCCTATAGCCCTGAGCTTAACCTGATCGAAATCGTCTGGCGCAAGATCAAGTATGAATGGCTGCCCCTATCGTGCTATGCCAGTTACGGGACATTGAAACAGGCCGTATTGGACATCCTTTCAAAATTCGGCGATGAATACCGGGTTACTTTTGTGTAATTACTTAGTGAATTGGTATACATCCCCCCATTAGACTGGTTTCTTTTTCAATCTTTTATAGGGCAACCATCATGGCAAACAATTTAGGCATTATTGATGTAGAAAATAACAACACCTTCCTTTTAGCAAACGATTTAGGCAAGATAAAAGGGACAAACATAGCGGCTGGTACAATCAGCTACCTGAGCGACATAACGTCTAACGACAAAATTGATTTTTATCGTTTTGAACTAGACAAACCCGCACCGCTTAACAGTTATATCGAATTATCTTCGCCCGATGTCGTGGCAATCCAGGCGTTTTATCAAATGCGCCTCTATAGCTACGATGCCGCCAACGACAGTTACACCGAAATTCAAGTCAGCGCACAGCTCAATAACTACCCATATAGCTACCGACTAGAACTCACTTCTTTGAAAGCGGGCACTTATGTATTCGGCGTTGCAGGTGCGGAAAGGGATTTTGCCAATGCCACAGGCTTGTACAATTTACGGATTTCCATCCCCTCCCCTAGCCAGCCCGGCAAGGTCATTACTGGCACAGACAATAACGATACCCTCGTAGGTGGCAACGAAGAAAACACCCTTTACGGTAACGCAGGCAATGACACCCTGAAAGGTAACGGCGGCGATGATGCGATTTATGGCGGAGCCGGCAATGATGTTTTGTATGGTGGCGACAATAGCGACCTTCTCAATGGTGGTAGCGGGCTTGATAAAGTTGTCGATTCAGGGGATTTATGGGAATTCATCCTCAGCAATGACCGCTTGATCGCGAATGGCGTGGATGTGCTGGTCGGCATTGAGCAAGCGCAATTGACTGGAGGCAACGGCGAGAACCTGTTGGACGCGTCCAAATTTACCTTAGGTTCGGTGGTGTTGGATGGTGGCCTTGATGATGACACGCTCTTGGGCGGCAGCAAAAATGACCGTCTGATTGGTGGTGAAGGCTTTGATTACCTTGATGGCGGCACAGGCCAAGACATTTTAAACGGAGGAAATGGTGGCGATGTCTATGTGGTCGACAATTTAGGCGATAAAATCATAGAAGGCACGGGTTATGACCAAGTGAATTCCTATGTCAGCTTTACTTTAGGAAGTTTACTTGAAAATCTGACCTTGTTAGGTACCGCTACCATCAACGGTACAGGCAATGCGCAAAATAATATATTAGTGGGTAACGACGCTAATAATATTCTGACTGGCTATGCTGGCAGTGATGTCCTAAATGGTGGCAAAGGCGTGGATACCCTTAACGGTGGCACAGGCGATGACACTTACCTTGTTGACCGGACTTTTGACGTCATCATCGAAACCTCTTTAAGCGACCATGAACTGGTCAAATCGTCAGCCAGCAAATATACCTTAAGCGCCAATCTGGAAAACCTGATCCTGATAGACAATGGCATCCAAGGCACCGGAAACAGCCTAGCCAACACCATCACAGGTAATGGCTTAAACAATATCATCAATGGTGCTGGAGGGGATGACATCATTTACGGCTTTTCCGGTGATGACACCCTGTATGGCGGCAGTGGCAATGATTTTATCTACGGAGATAGTGATGGCAATGCCGGGAATGACATTATCTATGGTGGCAGCGGTAATGACGAAATTTATGGTGGATTAAACGGTAAAGACATCTTAAATGGGGGTGCGGGGCAAGATTTTTTTGCTTCGCAATTCGACAACAATGACATTTACGTCTTCCAGTTTGGCGAATCTTTACTGGCGAACCCTGACCAAATTGACATTTTCGGTGTAAATGGCGACAAAATCGACTTGCTATCCAAAACGGGCGCTGCAATCGGACAGCCAGACCACTTTACCCGCGCCAAAGACATTGACGCGTTTGGTTTGGACAAAGCCGATGTTGATAACATATTCATTGACGCCAATGGCAAACTTGCCGGAAACCAAGCGTTAGAAATCAATAGCGCGGCGATTGTCCAAACTTTCGGCGGGATTTCTTACCTGATTGTCAATGACGATACCGCCGGATTCCAAGCCAATACGGATTTGGTCATTTCCCTAGGCATCAATACCGCATTGCCGCCACTAGGGGCGATTTCGGCGGATACTTTTTTCTTGTAACGGCAAGGGCCGTAATTTAGTCAAGCCCTAAACGCCAAGCCCGGCTTCGTTAACCGGCCAGCAGGATAAACGGCATCACTGGCCGGACATATTACTGGAATACTGCATCGGGTTGCCGGCTATTTCGCGTGCCGCCAGAAATTGGGCGTAATAGTTGCGGGAAGCAAAGCCGAACGCCGGGCTCTGATAGGTTTTGACGATACGGACAAAATCACGGCCAACTTGGGTTTGTGCCCGCCTCATACCGCCGATACCATGGTTGTAGGAAGTGATTGCCGTAGGCCAGTCACCCAACTTGCCGTAGGCATAACTCAGGTAACTTGCCGCGCCTTTGGCTGAAGCAACGGGATCCAGGCACAAATCCACCCTCCCGCCAGGCATGAAGGTCTTCGCCGCACCTTTGGTGAATTGCCACATGCCGACCGCCCCAGCGGAGGATCTTGCTGACGGTTGGAACGAAGATTCGACGTGCGGCAACAAGGCCAAATCTTCCGGCAAGCCTGCATCGCGGAAGATTTTTCTAAATTGCCGGTCATAGCGGCGGCTGATCTCCAACCCTTTCATGAACCGTTCGCGGGTACCGCGTTGCGCGCGCACCCGTTCGGCGGCACCGTACAGGACGCTGTTAAGTTGCCTGCCGTTACTCTTCAATTTAGCAATCATTTGCTTGTCATTAACCGTTAACGGCGCGTTGTAACGCAATTTGCCCTCTAGGACAGCCAATTGGGCTTTCCAAAAATCCCGGCGCTGCCTGACCATATTTTTTTGTTCCCGGGTCAGGCTTTCTCCGACATCGCCAGGCAACACCATCACTTCGTAGACCACATCCAGATAGCGGTCATCATGAAATGCGACTTCCGAGCGGCGCCACTCCACATAGGTTTTGCGCCAGAATTCCACTGCAGGAGCCAGTTCGCCAGGTTTGTGGAATACCCCGGAGCGGACTGTAGGCCTATAGAAATTTTGCGCCGTGGCCGTCCGAGGCGGGGCGACCCTATAGGCTTGGACATTATCAGGCTTGGCGGTAGGCGTAGTGTTGCTACAACCATCCATCACCAAGGCAACCGCCAGTACAAGCCAAATCCGCATCATTAATCGGTTCATTTTATTAAGGTGATCCCGTATTGATAGGTTTCAAGTTAGCGTTTTTGCGCATCTTTGGTTAAATTGGACTCATCCGATCCACATTTAAATATCCGGGACTTAACCCATCGGTAAATGTGCTTTTTACCCCAATCGGACATCCTCCACCCTGAATATAATAGTGTATTTTAAGGGATATGATAATGGCTCAAGACACATTAAACGTCCTGTTTTTAAAAGCCCCCCATTTTAATTAATCAGGGAGCAGAGGGCAGAGGAGTAGCCCGTAAGGAGCGAAGCGGATTACGGGTTTTTCCAATTCCGCCATGCCGTATTTAATCGAGTGGATTCGGTACGGGTGTTTGAAATGGGGAATTGTGCGGTTTCGAGACCCCGTATTTCGCTATCGCTGCATACGGGCTGCCTCGCTTTAATGACGGGGCCGATAGCGGGGATCAGAACTGTCGCCGCCCGCTACCCAAATCGCCCAGAAAATGGCCGCCCCACCGGAGTTTTTATGTGGGGAATTACGTGCAAGCCTAAAATGTCTGGATATTTTCCCTTTTAATATCAATCAAGTAAAAGTCGTTTGGCGGAAGGTGTGAAGTATCCCGCTTCAAACTAGGTAATAGTTAATATTTCCGGCGGTAACATTCACCTATACTTCCGGACAATTTTGTTTTCCGGCCAGGGCTTTTGCTGGTAGCAGGCAAGGCGTTGGGCGGCAACAACGCCACTCACTCCCGCCTTCAAAGCTCGGACAGCGTATCGGATTTTCCTGTCGGACGGGGCATTCGCCCCAGCAAAGCCCGTAGGTGAGGTACCAACTCCAACGCATTGGGCGGGCATCAATCCTTGGGGTTCCTAATGTCACCCCAACGAGCTACATGGCTGATTTCGGAAAGTTATTTTTAGCGAGTAGCCCGTAAGGAGCAAAGCGGATTACGGGATTTTTCAACTCCGCCCATGCCGTATTTAATCAAGTTCATTCGGTATGGGTGTTTGAAATTGGGAATTGTGCGGTTTCGAGACCCCGTATTTCGCTATCGCTGCATACGGGCTACCTCGCTGAAATGAATCAAAAAAGATCAAGTAAGCTGGAGCCGTTCATTGGGAGGCCGTCCCGACATGGCAGATTTTGGAAAGTTATTTTTAGCCAAATCCTTTAGGAGTAATTCTGATGCAAGGTGCACCTTTAAAAGTAAAAAGGCCAGTTATTTTAATGAAACATGACAGTTTTTTGGGGTATTTCAAAGTGTCTTGCATCAAAGCAATCTTTTTACTGTTTATAACTATCCTGTTAATGCCGACCCGAACAATAGCAACAGAATATGAACCAGCTATTCGTTTACTTTATAGCGGACAAACAAAAGGCTACGTTTCAACTCCAAGCGAGGGCTGTCCAGGTTACTACATTAACTACCCACCTCCAGGCTTCCCAATATTGGTAGGGTATTTTCCAAAAAATTTTGATGCTTCTAATCAGGTTTATCGTGGGAATCTTAGAACTTGGAATTGTATAAATGGCAGTAACGATATTCATACTGACTTTGGAGCCGTCGTTGAACGTCCTTTTTGCTTTCGATCGGTGTTTCCTAGTATCAGTGCCATTTTCATATTTGCTGGTAATCCACAGCTCCCTCCAAATAGCCCCACTGACTACTATTGTCCTCTCCAACCCACTACCGCACCTCAGCCGACCAAAACCCCGCCGCCTGAACTTTGCTCTGGTAGCCCATTTAAAGGCAACCCCATTAACACCAGTCTCGGCGACAAAGTCCAGATAGAGAAGGATTACGAAGACAGCAATAGCTTGCGGTTTGAACGGACTTATCACAGCCATGCCGGGGTAGCCAACACCAGCAATAATCTTGGCGCACAATGGCGGCATTACTATGACCGCTCCATTACTTCGTCAACTTGGGAAATCACTCCGCCTGTGGATGGACAAACTGCGATGGTTGCCAAGTATGACGGCAGGCGACTGGTTTTCAAATACAGCCAAGCCACCGACAAGTGGACACCCGACCCCGACATCACCGACAGGCTAGAATACCTCAAGGATTCCAACAACGTGTTCAGTGGCTGGAAGCTGACCGACCGCAACGACAACGCTGAAACCTACAGGACTGACGGAAAACTTCAGGCTCTGAAAAACCGTAGCGGCAGTGTCAACCTAGTCTTGGACTACAGCACCAAAGACACGCCCTTGTCCTCCCTCTATACCGCCGCCGCGCAAGCTCCGGCACCGCTCGTTGCCGTCAGTGGCAAGCTCCTTAGCGTCACCGACCAAATCACCCACCATACGCTGACTTTTCTGTACGACGAAAAACTACGCATGGCGCAAATGACCGTCCCTGGCGGAAGCGTTTATCAATACCAATACGACTTAGATAAGGACGGTAACACCTTGGAGGCTTATGGCAACCTCACCACCGTGGTTTACCCTGAAAGTACCCCTACAAATCCTGTCATACGCACTTACGAATACAACAACCCCAGTTACGTCCCTGCCGCTTTTTCTAATCCTGTCGTCGGCATCCATAATGCCCTGACCGGCATCATCGACGAAAACGGCCAACGTTACGCCACTTGGAGCTACGACACCCAAGGCCTCGCCGTTTCTTCGCAACACGGCGATGTCAGCAAAAACATCGACCGGGTTGACATTGCCTACACCAGCGGCACATCAAGCACCATCTCGGAAGGCTTGCGTGACACCTCAGGCAACTTGCTCAACCCAGGGCAACCGATGAATTTCCAGATCATCCAAGGTGTTGCCAAGGTCACGTCACAAAGCCAACCCGCCGCCACGCCCAATCCTAGCAGCTGCCCCACTTCCGCCAGCAACTTGCGCTACGATACCAACGGCAACATCATCCAGCGCACCGACTTCAACGGCAATGTCACCTGCTACGCCTACGACACCGCCCGCAACCTGGAAACCGTGCGCATCGAAGGCATCGCGAAAGGCAGCCCGCTGTTGGCGGGCGGCCAATGCCCAACCGACGTGCAAGGCTCAGCCCCCACCGCCAACACCGCCGAACGCAAAATCACCACCCAATGGCATCCCCGCTTCCGTGTCCCCGAAAAAAAGGCCGAACCCGAACGCCTGACCACCTGGGCGTGGGGCGACAGCACCAACGCCAACGCCCCCCAATGCGGCAAAAACGGCGCGGTCGCCGACGGCGTGCTGTGCAGCAAGACCGTCCAGTCCACCAACGATGGCACAGGAGCGTTAGGCCTTGCCGCCAGCCCGGCCAGCACCCGCAAATGGCTATACACCTACAACGCCTTCGGGCAAACCCTGTCGGTTGACGGCCCACGCAACAATGTCAGCGACGCGTCGGACAAGAGCCAATACGGGTATTACACCGACACGGAGACCAACGTCAACAACCGCCGGATGCTGAAAACCACCACCAACGCCTTAGGGCAAGTGACCACCTACGACAGCTACGACGCCCACGGCCGCCCGACCCAAATCACCGCCGCCAACGGTGTCGTCACCCAACTGGCCTACACCCCGCGCGGGCAATTGCAGACCGTCACCACGGCGGGACGCAGCACCCAATTGGCCTACTACCCCAACACCTTGCTGAACACCGTCACCAGCCCCGCCACGGGCACCACCACCTACACCTATGACGATGCGCATAGGCTCAACACCATCCAAAACGCCGCCGGAGAAAAGCTCAAGTACGTGTTGGATAACCTCGGCAACCGCACCAAAGAACGCACGGTCACCGGCAGCGGCGCATCCGAAATCACCTACACCAGCGTCAACCGCCGCTTCGACAACCTGGGCCGGTTGTGGAAACTGCTCAACGCCGCCAACCAACTGGTCAGCGAATACAACTACGACCCTAACGGCAACCTGACCGCCACCACCGACTACCCCGACGGCACCGCCGCCAACAAGCAACAGACCCTCAACGGCTACGACGCGTTGGATCGCATGGATTTGTTGACCAACGTTATAGATAGCGTAACGAGTTACTTGACCACCTACGGCTACGACGGCCTAGGGCAACTCACCCAAGTCAAAGACCCGCGCGCCAACAGCACCGCCAGCCCGCGCCCCAATGGCACGGGCTTCACCACTAACGGCCTCGGCAACCAAAGCCAGGAAAACAGCCAAGACCGCGGCGTCACCAACAACACGGGCTTCGACCCTGCCGGCAACCTCAAGACCCGCATTGACGCCCGCAACACCACGACCCAATACACTTACGACGCCTTGGACAGGTTGCTGACGGACAGCACCTACCTCGCCGATGCCAACGGTGCCGCCCAGGCCACCACCGTGGACAGCACCATCAGCTACCGCTATGACCTGAACACCGCCGACCTGACCGCCAACCCGCCTGCCAAAAACGCCGTCGGGCAACTCAGCCACGTCGACGACCCCAGCGGCAGCACCGACTGGCAATACGACGGCGAAGGCCGCCTACAAACCAAGACCCACAGCATCAGCACCGCCCAGGCCAGCCGCAACCTGAGCGTCAGCTATACCTATGATGCCATCAGCGGGCGCGTGGCGACGATGACCTACCCCTCCGGCTTCACCGTCGGTTACAGTTATGACCCTGCCGGACGCCCCAGCCAGCTCGCCTACGCCCAAAGCCCAACCGGTACTTTCACCACCCTGCTCGACGCCTTCGCCTACCAGCCCTGGGGCGGGGTCAAAAGCTACACCCTCAGCACCGTCACCGGCACGCCCGCCGTCAGCCGCCATTATGACAGCGACGGGCGCATCGACGGCTACACCCTCAACACCGGCACCAAAAAGCTCGCCTATGACCGTATCGGCAACGTCACCCAACTGGGCGACGGGGGATTCACCGACACCACCGTCAGCAACGCCAACAACTATGTCTATGACGGACTGGGCCGCCTGACTGACTTCACCCCGTTCACNGGCACCGCCCACCACTACGGCTACGACGCCAGCGGCAACCGCACCGAAAAGACCGTCGGNAGCCAGACCCTGTACACGCCCGACGACCAAAGCAACCGCCTGGACTGGGTCGGCNNCNCCNCCTACAGCTACGACGCGGCGGGCAACCTCACCGCGAACGGCAGCGGCCCCACCTTCGGCTACGACAGCCGCAACCGCCTCGCCAGCCTCACCAACGCCTCGGGCACCGTCACTTACCAGTACGGCACCAACGCCCTAGGCCAGCGCGTCAGCAAGACCGACACCGCCAACGCCGCCAATAGCCGCTTCTACGCCTACGACGAGGCCGGGCAGCTGCTCGGCGAATACGGCACCGACGGCAGCCGCCAACGCGAACACCTCTGGCTGGGCGACCAGCCCGTCGCCGTCGTCAACGCCAGCGGCGGCGTCTACCTTGTGCTAACCGACCACCTCAACACCCCCCGGCAAATCATCGACACCAGCAACCGCCTGCGCTGGCAATGGGACTTTAGCGACCCGTTCGGCGGCAACGCGGCCAACGGCAAGCCCGACGCCAGCCTGACCCGGTTCGACTACAACCTGCGCTTTCCGGGGCAGTATTTCGATGTGGAGACGGGGTTGTTTTACAATGTCTTCCGTAGTTATGACCCTAAGGTGGGGCGGTATACGCAGAGTGACCCGATTGGGATTGCGGGTGGGTTGAATACTTATAGCTATGTCAATGGGAATCCGATTAATATCATTGATCCGCTTGGATTATTTGGTCAAACTGCTGAAGGTGGTGTTGGATGCTCTAGTTGTCATGGTGGTTTTTGGGATTGGTATAATCCACCTGTTCCGGCAAAACCTGCGCCTTACGAATCTAGAGGTAAAAATTTTGGGAAACATCACCCGACCCTCCCTATAATTAACCCTGGAAAAGATTGCAATGGTAATTGCAACCCTTGTCCGCCAAGTATAGCTCCTTTTTCAGAACCGGGTAATGAACATGGTTCAACTACAGGTTCTCATTGGCATAAAATCGACTATCATCAAAACAAAGCAACATGTGAATGTTACCCTAGCACAAGTGCTAGCCCTGATGGTATTAATTGGAAATAAGTTATGAATGAATCAACAAAATTCCTTATTACAAACCTGGCTAATCGTTACCGAGAATGTGTTCGTTCAATTTGGAATATTTATTTTATGGATCAATACCAAGCCACCCAAAACTGGGATTTGCTCGATTCATTTAAAAGAATAGAGCAGGAATTATTTGACAGTATTGTATTAGTACCTGCTTTACCGGATGATGAAGAGGAATTCAATTACAGATTGGGTTCTCCTTGTCCGAAGATAAAAATTATTCCTTCTCAAATTCCTGATCCAGGTGACAAATGGGATATACCTGTTGAGATCAATCGAACTAAAGGTGAAACTAGCGGATACTGGGACCATCCAATTACAAGAATTAATTCCAAAGCTGAACTTGCATTTGTAGATTTTTTTGATTGGGATTCTTATGGATTTATCGATATGTCTAAAATCGTGGCAGAAATAAAAGATTATCCAGAAAACCCAAATCTTATTGGGCATCGTTTGATTGTGGAATTGGTATATGTTGATATTGTTTTTATTACTTGAGTGAGACGGGGGTTCGTAACCCTTACAAGAAGGAAATATGGAATCAGGTCTTGCAAAATAACAAACAGGTGTTTTGAATATGATAATGCAAGACCTAACCCCGTATCCACACCCTCAACACCGCCACCAAAAAACTCACCTACGTCCGCCTAGCGAGTAGATACCATCTCTCCACACCAATCACAAGGGGGTACACAGCCACTTGTGGTTGATAGGGTTGCTGGTTTTTGATGACACCATAACAAATCTGTACCAGCTTCCGCATGGCAGCCCCCAAAGCTGACATCTTGCTTTTGCCCTTTCCTGTCAGGCGTTCATATTGGGCTTTGATGTCAGGGTTATAGCGGGTTGCGGTGACGGTCGCCATGTAGAGTTTGGAGCGTATCTTGGGGTTGCCGTTTTTTGTCAGCACGTAGCCCGTAAGGAGCGAAGCGGATTACGGGCTTTTCCAAACCTAACATTGCCGTATTTCATCGCACTGTTCCGGAACGGGGTTTCGGGATTAGGATTTATGCGGTTCCGAACCCCGTATTCCGCTACCGCTGCATACGGGCTACCTCGCTGGCAGGTATACGCAGAGTGATCCTATCGGCATTCAGGGTGGGTTGAATACTTTTGGGTATGTGGGGGGGAATCCGGTTAATTCCACCGATCCGACTGGTTTAACGGCTATACCTTTCCCAGGGACAGGTATAGGCGGCGGAACTGTTGCAGAATTTTGCCTTGCCAATCCAATTGCATGTAGTGTCGCAGCTGCCGGCGCTGCAGGATATGGAGCTGGTAGTCTAATTTACCCTATTATTGCTGAACCACTTGGTAATGCAATCGATAAAATATGTAAGCCAGCGATACCTGATGTAGAGCCGGATAATTTGTGCGTACAACTTGCGTTAGCTGAAGCTAAGGCAGGTGCTGGAGAACCTAGAATGGGTAAAATGGGCGATGAACCTCGCTTAATAGCACATTATGGGCCGGGGCCTTGGATAAAGATGCAATACATCCATGATTGCCCTGACGGACGGATAATCGTTATACATTACTTTCATAGTGTAACTAACTATAAAAACGTAGAATTAAAAATAAAATATATTGGTACTCATGCAGGATTATCTGGTATAACCGAAAAATAATATGGAAAAACAGTCACTTTCTAATGACATAATAAATCACTTTCGACTTTTCTTTTTTGATGAAGAGTCTGTAGATAGTTTTATCAAATGGCTATACGCGAGCAAAGAAATTGAACAAGCAATTGGCTATGAAAATTATTATTCATTATTAGAAATTGATTACAGGCAACCAGATAATGTTTATACCGCCAAGCAAATTGTAAAGAAGATTTATGAAAAAGATAAACAAGGGAAATTAGTGATTGATCAAGGAATATCAATAGCCGAAAACATCTTGAACGGCTCTATAGGTTTACACGATGGATGCAGAAAATTAGCGGATCTATGTTTAGCGGATCTATGTTCTGATAGGAATGAATATATTGACAGAGTTTTTGTTGCATATGTTGATGAGCTTGACAGGCTTGAAGACACTAATTTTTATGATGATCGAATTATGGATGATGTAAAAAAGTTATTAACCTCGTACGGAAGGGAATCGGGTTCGTCGGGAAACACGTAGCGAGTAGCCTGTATGGAGCGAAACGGAATACGGGTTTTCTCGGCAACGATATGCCGTATTTAACCGCGTTGTTCCGGCACGGGGTTTTCGGGATTGGGAATTGTGCGGTTTCGAGATCCCGTATTTCGCTATCGCTGCATACGGGCTACCTTGCTAAAAGGAGCAATTGGGTAAATTCAAATTGTGGACCACAACAATGCCCATAATAAACAGCGTTCCGAATTTAATAAAATATACATGGGTCATCTCAATTGTAATAATTAATTGTTCATTTACAGAGAGGCAAATTAACGTGGAACCTGACTTAATGCTCGAATCTGTTGCGTGGTCGTTTAAAGAACCCATACCAGATTCGCCTTCTGCTTTAACCAATGCTATTTCAGTTTATTATGATGAAATAAATATTCCTAAACCATTTGACAAGAACTTATTGACATCAACCTCGCCTTTAGAACGATTAGATGTCACCTACATATACGCGCTGCCAAAAATAAATAAAAAAAACAATCTGATTGAATGGGAAAAAGTACCAATGATTGTAAAGATTGATGGAGGAGGTAAATTTCTTACTTATGCAGATATTCTTTGGCAATTGCACAAAGCTGTATATACGTATCTAAAAAATGATGATCACCATTTTTTTGAAGGGCTTGAGTTTTCTGGAAAAAACGAAGAAGGTGTTGCTGAATATGAAATGTGGCTTGGAAACTAAAGCCGGGTAGATACTCTGTTCAAAATCAAGCTATATTCAATGATCATTAATCTAGCGAGTAGCCCGTAAGGAGCGAAGCGGATTACGGGATTTTTCGGCAACGACATGCCGTTTGTCATCGCACTATTCCGGCACGGGGTTTTGAAATTGGGAATTGTGCGGTTTCGAGACCCCGTATTTCGCTATCGCTGCATACGGGCTACGCCAATCCCTGCCTTTTTACGGGATTTTCCAACTCCGCCATGCCGTATTGAATCATGTTGATTCGGTACGGGGGTTGAAATTGGGAATGATGCGATTTCGAAACCCTGTATGTCGTGAAACGGATTACGGGATTTTTCGGCAACGACATGCCGTTTGTCATCGCACTGTTCCGGCACGGGTTCTCGGAATTGGGAATTGTCCGGTTTCGAACCCCGTAATCCGCTTCGCTCCTTACGGGCTACGCCAATCCCTGCCT
>NZ_KB913025.1:2303350-2739918 GCF_000384075.1 Methylovulum miyakonense HT12 | reverse complement strand
CCTTGTGCTAACCGACCACCTCAACACCCCCCGGCAAATCATCGACACCAGCAACCGCCTGCGCTGGCAATGGGACTTTAGCGACCCGTTCGGCGGCAACGCGGCCAACGGCAAGCCCGACGCCAGCCTGACCCGGTTCGACTACAACCTGCGCTTTCCGGGGCAGTATTTCGATGTGGAGACGGGGTTGTTTTACAATGTCTTCCGTAGTTATGACCCTAAGACTGGCAGGTATACGCAGAGTGATCCTATCGGCATTCAGGGTGGGTTGAATACTTTTGGGTATGTGGGGGGGAATCCGTTGGGGTTTGTTGATCCTACAGGTGAATACGCGCTTGTCGGCGGCGGTCTATTGGTTGGCAGTGGACTATTAACTGCTGGGGTAATGATGGCTACCCCAGCAGGACGAGATGCACTCAAGTCTGCTGGTGAGAAGATTGCTGATCTTTGTAAGCCCGATAATTTTGGGTCTAAATGTGATGAACTGGAAAAAAAAGTTCGTGATGCAAAAGATCACATGGGGGCTACATATCAAAAGGGTGTAAACGGTTCTAAATGCGAGGTAGGTATGTCTATTTTCCAGCTTACTCAACGCGCAAATGACTGGTTAAGACTTGCTATGGCAAGGGCACAGCGTGATGAGGTGTGTTATGGTGGCGGTGACGAGGATCACCAAATAGAACAAGCAACTGCTTGGAAACAGGTCTCTATATGCCAAAATTTAATGAGATGAACGAACTTATAAATTCAATAAAATCTGCCTTTGGATGGCGTTCTCGACCTGCTATTCTCAGCAATTCTAAGCAACTTTCATCGGGTGATAAATCCGATCTTCTAACTATTGGTAATCTCAAGTGGGAGGAAGTGACTTGTGAAGATTGGGAAAAGAACTTTGATGTGATTAGTTTGTTTTCTCCAGAGGCTTTTTGCTATTACTTGCCGGGTGTATACAAGGCATCAATTGAAGAAAATCTCGCGAATTTAATTGTTGTCAGCAATATTATAGACTCGTTGGATAGAAGTCCTACCCCAGAATGGTGGGATGATTGGTTTCTTAAGCGATGGCCTTTATTAACCTTGCCAGAATATAAAGTCACTCAAGATTGGATATGGTGGTTATCTTCTTTTAAGAATTCTCAATTTTCAGATGACTCTTTAATGAGAGCATTACATACAATTGAGTTACTAAGTAAGAATCAAAGGGGTCAGACCTGAGCAAGTAGCCCGTATGGAGTGAAACGGAATACGGGTTTTCCCGGCAACGATATGCCGTATTTAACCGCGCTGTTCCGGCACGGGGTTTTCGGGATTGGGAGCGGATTACGGGATTTTCCAAACCTAACATTGATGTATTTCATCGCACTGTTCCGGAACGGGGTTTCGGAATTGGGATTTATGCGGCTCCGAACCCCGTATTCCACTACCGCTGCATACGGGCTACCTCGCTGGAGCGAGTAGCCCGTAAGGAGCGAAGCGGATTACGGGATTTCTCGGCTACGATATGCCGTTTGTCATCGCACTGTTCCGGCACGGGTTCTCGGAATTGGGAATTGTCCGGTTTCGAACCCCGTAATCCGCTTCGCTCCTTACGGGCTACGCCAATCCCTGCCTTTTTACGGGATTTTCCAACTCCGCCATGCCGTATTGAATCATGTTGATTCGGTACGGGGGGTTGAAATTGGGAATGATGCGATTTCGAAACCCTGTATGTCGTGAAACGGATTACGGGATTTCTCGGCAATGATATGCCGTATATCATCGCACTGTTCCGGCACGGGATTTCGGAATTGGTAATTGTGCGGTTCCGAACCCCGTATTTCGCTATCGCTGCATACGGGCTACCTCGCTATGATCCCCCAATGGGCAAAAACAAAAACGGTTCCACCTTCAACTTCAAGGAAAAATGCGGATGCGAAAATTAATTAAATACTTGTTGCCTTTTATCATTGTTTTTCAAAGTAATTTTTCTTATGGGGAATCAAATAACAGCATTGATTGGTACAACAAAGAATTAATAATCAATGGCCAATATGTACGGGTTCTTTTAGTGGTCGAAAAAGAATTTATTTCACATATTACAGAGAAAGCCAATGAAATAAAAAAAAAGGGGATAAAGTACGATGTGGAATCAAGCACGTATTTGTCTAAAATTGAAAACTATAATATTGAGATAGGAGTTGGAAAGGGTAAGTTTGCTGTTTGGATATCGCCGCGTCTATCAGAAGAGTTTCCCGGATTTTTTGGTGGTGATGCTTTTTATGCAGTTGACAGCAAAACTTTCAAAATTCTCGATACCCAATATGGAAAATAAGGCTGTAACACGTAAGGCGGATTGGCCGCGCAAGGCCATAAGATGAGCTTATAGCAAGTAGCCCGTATGGAGTGAAACGGAATACGGGTTTTCCCGGCAACGATATGCCGTATTTAACCGCGCTGTTCCAGCGAGTAGCGAGTAGCCCGTAAGGAGCGAAGCGGATTACGGGATTTTTCGGCAACGACATGCCGTTTGTCATCGCACTATTCCGGCACGGGTTATCGGAATTGGGAATTGTCCGGTTTCGAACCCCGTAATCCGCTTCGCTCCTTACGGGCTACGCCAATCCCTGCCTTTTTACGGGATTTTCCAACTCCGCCATGCCGTATTGAATCATGTTGATTCGGTACGGGGGTTGAAATTGGGAATGATGCGATTTCGAAACCCTGTATGTCGTGAAACGGATTACGGGATTTCTCGGCAATGATATACCGTATATCATCGCACTGTTCCGGCACGGGATTTCGGAATTGGTAATTGTGCGGTTCCGAACCCCGTATTTCGCTATCGCTGCATACCTTGCTACCTTGCTTAATTCTTTTCTATCACGCTGGCTGCCGACAATGCCCCGTTAAGGTTATCCCTGTTTGCGGCCGCCTTGTGGATCACCATTTTTATTTCAGGGCTTTGGGTGCTTTGGTTTTGTGCCGCCGAGATTGGGGCCAAGGCTTGTTCATCATCAATTTTCCCTAACCAGCCTTCAAGGTTCCTGGCGCCTTCCGGGGGCGCATCTTTAGCCCAATCGGCGATTTGTTGGGTGGCGGCGACCGAACTCATTGCCGCCAAGGCATTGCCGCTGGCTTCAAATGCGGGCGCCCCAACAGGCTCTTGCCTTAAACTGGCCCCTAAGACTTTGATGGCGGCGGGATTGCGCACTTGCGGGACGGCCTTAAACGCCACTTCTTGTTTGATGCGGTTGGTCGCTTCAGGTTCTGTGTTTTTGGTGCTGCCTGATACGGTCAGCAGTAGTTGGCCGACGCCCTGGGGCGCCCCCACCACCGCAATGGCTTTGCCCAGCGCAGCCAATAACGCCGGGTCGGTGGCTTCTGGATCAGTCCAAGCCGCTTCTAAAGCCGGGGAAAGCTCTTCATGGAACTGGCCATGCCAACGGTTGTCGCCTATCCTGGAAATGGCTTGCAATACGAGGATATACAACGAAGACTGGAGTTCCTGTTTGGCCAGGTCAAGCAATTGGGACAAGGCCTCAGGGGTGGCGGTTTCGGATAAAAAGTCCAGCAAAATGGCTTTAATCGCCAAAGACAACTCCGGTTGCATCAGCAAACCGGTGATGTTTTGATAAATGTCCGGATCCGGATGCAGGCGCAAGTCCTCGGCCAACAACGCCGCCATGATAGGGATTTGTTGGAATTCCGATTGGAAGAGCAGGGTTTCCAAGGCTTGCCAGCGTTGCATGGCGGATGGCTGTTGAGGGCCTTTAACCGGGGTGGGCGCGGCATTGTGCACGGGGTTCCGTTTCTGCCAGCCCAAGGGGGCCGCCACGCCGGGGTTGCCGCTCCGCCCAGTCCCCAGCTGGGTTTGTTGCCGGATAAAGGACGCGTGCTGCGTCTGCAATCCATCAATGCCAGGCATAACGACGAGCAACAAACAAACCAAGACGGGTATTGACCGGTGTATCACCTGGGCATCCGCCGAGATGGGGCCAATTGGGCCAGCGCGGCACTGATTTTTGCCACCTGTTCCGGGCCCGCCTGCAATTTAAGCAGGGAAACATTTTTAGGCCGTCTGGCGGCGCGATGGTTTTCCCCTCCATCCCTAGGTTCCTGCAACACTAACAAACCCACGATGCGCTTCCGTTCCGCTGTATCCGCCTGCATAAAAGACTGCGCCGCCGAAGCCGCACGCCCCTGCCCGACTAACGTCAAGCTAAGTTTGGGATGACGGCCCAATATCCCCAGCACCGCCGCCCGCACTTCGTAGGCCAACTGCCGGACGGGGACGCGGCCGGGTTTTTCCGGATCGCCAAGCGATGGCGGCAAACCTTTGGCGGCGGCTTCACCATGTTGCAACAAATCGTAATAACCAAAAGCAATCCGGTAACAATAGGCTTTATTCTGCGGATCGTAAGCATCATCCCCCAACACGACACCGCCATAGATGACCGGGCAACGGTCATTGAAGCGTTGTTTGGCAAACTCATTCCAAACCGTGTTCTTAGCGCCTTCGCCATGCAGCAGCAGCAAGGCCTTGGTAGATGCCTGCGAGGCTTGGTTTTTGGCAAACCGGGCGGCCAAGCGTGTATCACCGCCCGGCCTCAGCGTGCACAACGGCCCTAACGTCCCGGCACAAGCCCCTTCCCAACCATCAAACCGATAGCCTTCATCAGGCAAGGCGAACAGGCTCAACAAAGAACCGTCGGATGTTTCGGCTATGCAATAAGGGGCGCATTCCATATCCCCAGGCACATTACCGATACGCCCACCCAAACCGCCGGCCACCCCAACCCCCAAAGTGGCTGCGGGTGCCGGTAATGGCAATACGGCCAGGCTTAACAAGCTTGGCAAGGCCCATTTCAAGCGGGCAAAAAATAGTTTCAAGCCATAGTTAAGGACAGGAAAACGGTGGTGATGGCGCATTGTCAAATTCCAAAAGTCATTATTTTTCGCATGATACAAGACAATTTGCCGTTCCGCGAGCGGGTTTTACGGTTAACCATCCATTCACCCTGCAGCTGCTAATATCTCCCTATCTAATGGATTTACAAACAGTTTTTAAGCTTCCATTAGATTTTCCCCTTCAATCAACAACAGTGGAGCATGACATGAACAAAGCAAGTTTAGGTGCCATCTTTTTGGGCATGGCCTTGACAGGCACATCCGCCCTTGCCGCAAACCGCGCAATTGAAATCAACATTGGCGGACGCGGCCCGGCAGTCGACGGGCCGGCTTTTGAAACAGTCAAGGATGTTATCGGGCATGCGGTGGCTAGCGGGATAGTGGATAAATTTACCGTGAGGGGCTATGGTGTCGAAGGTGGTTTTTCCGCTTGTGCCCAAGCATCGCCTTGGGTCAAAAATGTTGACTTTTATGCTTTCATACGCCAGCTACGCACCATCACCCCTAACGCACAAACGACTTTTTATTCGCTGGCCCCGGTTGAAGCGTGTAGCGATGATGTAGTGGTGCCTTTACAGGAATAAGCAAAACAGAACCCATAGGCCTTCCGGCCCTTTTATGCCTTAGAGGGCAATCCCAACCCGGAAGGCCTATTCGACAACACAGGCGTTTGAACGGGGTGGCCGGGGCGGTGCCGCTTACAACATATCAACCGAACTAATATCCTCCTTAATGCCACCTACACCCCCCCGGTTTTCATGGATATTGGTTTGCTTTTTCTGCATAATCTTAATTTTCAGCGTACTGTCAAGAAACATCCAACCCTACCTTAAACCCATGGTATCCAAGCATATTTACCCCATTGCCGGCCTTAGCCACGATCAAGCATGCGTATTTTGATTATCGAAGACGAAATAGGCATCCGTTCCCAAATCCGTAGGCAGCTTGAAAGGGAAGGTTATCACGTTGATGAAACGGGCGACGGCCGCGAAGGTTTTTATTTTGCCACCGAATATCCCGTGGACGCCGCAATTGTGGACTTGGGGCTACCCGGCCTCCCCGGCTTGCAGATCATTAGGCAATTGCGCCAACAGGGCAATACCTTACCGGTGCTGGTGCTTACCGCCCGGGGACGTTGGCAGGAACGGGTCGAGGGTTTGGAAGCGGGGGCGGACGATTATCTGGCTAAGCCCTTCCAAATGGAGGAGCTTTCCGCCCGTCTGAAAGCCTTGTTGCGGCGGGTGGTGGGCGCGCCCCAATCGTTGCTTAACTGTGGCCACCTTATCCTGAACCTGGATGCGCAGCGGGCTATAGTGGACGGGCTGGAAATTGAGCTGACCAGCTTTGAGTACCGGATGTTGGAATATTTGGCCCGGCATCACGGCAAAGTTGTCGCCAAAGATGAGCTGGCCGATTACCTCTACCCCCACGATGGCGATCCCGAAAGCAATGTGCTGACCGTATTGGTGGGCCGCCTTAGGCGCAAATTGGACCCCACAGGCGCGCGCAACCCCATCGAAACCCTACGTGGCCGCGGCTACCGCCTGCTTTAAGTGCTAAACTCGCTGTATTTCCGGCTTAACTTCACCGCCATTTTGGTGTTGGTCATTTTCCTGACCGTCACCGGCACGGTTTTGGACAATGCTTTTGTGACCAGCACCCGCCTCGCGCTACGCGAACGCATGCTGGGACAAATGTACCAGTTGTTGGGCGCATCTATGGTAGACGAAAGCGGGCGGCTGACCATGCCCTTACCCAGCAGCTTGCCCTATCCCCAGCTCGCCTTACCCGACTCCGGGCTGTATGCGTTTATCGGCACCAACGGTAACGGCACCTTGCTTTGGCGGTCGCCTTCCTTGCTCAACCGCCCGGCGCCCCCGCCCTTTGCCCTCCATGTCGGCGAAAAACATTGGACGGACATACACTTGGCAGACGGCAAAGAGTATTGCCTGCTCGGTTTCGGTTTCCAACGCACCGTAAAATCCGGCATTTACCCGTTCAATTTTTATTTGCTGGGTGAATTGGCACCGCTACACCAACAAGTCGCCAGCTACCGCCAACGCTTATGGGGCGGCCTGGCGGTGGCGGCGGTGATCATGCTGGCGACCCAGATTTGGGTCTTGCACTGGGGACTGGGGCCGTTGCGGAGGGTCAGGCGGGAACTCAATGCCATCGAAGCGGGCGAACACCCGCAAATTAACGGGCGCTACCCTAAGGAAGTCAAACAACTGACCGACAACATCAACGCCTTGCTCATCCAAGAACGCGCCCGCCAGACCCGCTACCGTAACGCCCTGTCTGACTTGGCCCATAGCCTGAAAACGCCGCTGGCGGTGCTGCTAGGCGCAACCGACCAGCCGGAATCGCTTCCCGAAACGGTCACTGAGCAAAGCACCCGCATGCTGCATATCGTCGAGCGGCAATTGCAACGCGCCGGCGCGGCAAACTATTCCACCACTGCACCGCCTGTCGCCATTTATGGGGTGGCGGAGCGCATCATCATCCCCTTGGGCAAAGTGTACCGCAACAAGAACATTAGCCTAAGCAACCGCATCGACCCCGACCTGCTGTTCCGCTGCGACGAAGCCGACCTGATCGAAATCTTGGGGAACCTGCTGGATAACGCCTACAAATGGAGCCGCTCGCATATCGAAATTTTGGGGCATAGGCAAAACCGCCAGGTGACCCTCAGCATCCATGACAACGGCCCCGGCATCAGTGCCCGGCATATTGAACATATCCTGCAACGTGGCGGACGTGCCGACGAATCCACGCCAGGCCATGGCATTGGCCTCAGCGTCGTTGCCGACATCGTCGACGCCTATCAGGGGCGGCTCCGCATAGAATCCAGCTTCTTAGGCGGCGCAGCGGTGATTATAGAATTTTGGGGATAAGCCCCAGCCTGCCATTTTTTTAACCCATTTCCTAAACAGCCGGGCCTCCCTTCCCAGGGCAAGCGCATATAAAATGAATAAAATATCAATGACTTATATTTTAACGTCGTATAGATGAATGCGGGATGGGGTTTGAAACCCCATCCTTAACGTTTTGAGCCACCTAATAGACACTAAAAACGTTACGGAACGGGTTACAAACCCGTTCCAGCACTCTTGTCTTGATGCTGGGTTGGTGTCGGCAAACCCGAAATTTCGTAACTTAATTGATTGTTTAATTTATTTATATGCGCTTGCCCTGCCTCCCTTCCCTTCCCTTCCCTTCCCTGCCCTGCCGGCGTAGGGGGCCGGAATGCCTGTCCCCCCATAAAGCATCTACACAACATTTCCTAAGGAATAGCTGAACAAATCGCCGATTCCCTAAGGGCAAAAGCCATTAGCGGAACCCTACCCACATAACATGACGTAACAACCACAAGAGTACTTTTTATGGATAAAAATGATTGGACATCCGAAGAAATTGCTTTTACCGCAGCAAGGCAAGCAGAAATAACCCAACAAGACAAAGCCGTTTTGGAACTGAAAACCAGTAAAAAACCTTCATTATTTTATATTGTTATCCGGCTTTTGATTGGCCTTATCCCCACGTTTTTCGTACTCCACTTGGCATATCTCCTCTGGGTTTGAGGTTATAGCCGAATACCTGCAAATATTTAGCTTACTGATGCTCTCATCTGGCTTTTATTTTTGTTACTTGGCTTTTTGGGCGAGTAAGGTGAATTTAATACCTTCCATATTTTATTCAGCCTTTATAGTAGGTTGCTTTGCTTTGTTACTGGTAATGAAACAGTGATAAAGCGATAAATTTTAACAGGAGTACAAATCCCAGTTTGTGCTCCTTGAATATGGGCTGTGCAAACCTTCATTGCTTGCATCGTAAACTTAGACAGTTACGCACATGATACCCAGCTTTAACGGCTTTACTTCGCCAAATCTGCCAAAATCTTATCCCGCACCAACTGCCCGGATAATGTCACCATCGGCATCCCGCCGCCGGGATTGACACTGCCACCGACAAAATACAAATTCTTCAACACCTTGCTGCGTTGGGCGTTTTTAAAACCCAAATTTTTAAAACGGTCAGCCACCACACCGTAAATTGAGCCTTGGTTGGAATAGTATTTCGCCTGAATGTCGACAGGTGTCCAGCTTTCTTCGCAAACGATATGCTTACGCAAATCTGTCAAGCCCATGCGTTCTAGTTTAATTAAGACCCGCTCGCGCATGGTGGCGTAATCGTCGGCAGACAAGGGTTTATCAGGATCAAGATGCGGGATATGCGGCAAGATTTTGATGATTTCACAACCGCGTGGCGCTTGGCTAGGGTCGCTTTTGCACGGCGCGACCAGATAAATGGTGGGGTCTTCCGATAAGCGGTGATCGTGGAAAATGGCTTTGAAATGCTCACGCGGATGGTCGGAATAAAAGAAATTGTGATGCGCGAGTTGCGGATAAATCGTATCCACACCCAAATGCAACACTAAACCGGAACAGCTAGGCGCGAATTTTTCCAAGCGGCGGATTTCACCCTCCTGCCCTTGCAGCAGATTTTTATAAGCCGGAATCACTTCCATATTGGAGACGACAATATCCGCCGCCAACACCCTGTCATCCGCCAAACGCACACCCGACGCGCGTCCGCCTTCGTGCTGGATTTCGACCACTTCGGCATTGACGTGAATATTGACCCCCAACTCCACTGCCAATTTTTGCAAGCCTTCCGCCATGCCGTACATGCCGCCTTTGATATACCACAAACCATAACCAAACTGGATATATGGCAATAAATTCATCAAAGCCGGTGCGTCATACGGTGAAGAGCCGACGTATTTGATGAAATAATTCAGCACATCGACCAGTTTCGGGTCTTTGATGAATCTTCTGACCCCCTGATCCATCGAGCGGAAAACATCGAACTCCTGCAAACTTTTCACTGGCCCGTAGTGCTTAAGCAATTCCCAGAACGAATCCAAACCGTGGGCGAAATAACCGTTTTCCGTCACTTCACAAAGCCGTTTGGAATACGCCAGAAATTTGTCAAATTGCCGTACCGTATCCGCGCCTAATTTATCCAACTCCTGTTTCATCACCACCGGATCGGAACTCAAGTCGAGCGTGCTGCCATCTTCAAAGAAATTGCGCCAATGTGGCTCAACGGTTTGGATACTGACGTAATCATCCATATTTTTGCCGACGCGCTCAAACAGCCTACGGAAAATATGCGGCATGGTCAGGATGGACGGCCCCAAATCGAAGGTGAAACCGTCTTTTACCAAGACATTCAATTTGCCGCCAACTTTGTCGTTTTTTTCCAGCAGATCGACGCTAAAACCTTCGGAAGCCAAGGAAATCGCGGCGGACAGGCCACCGAGTCCAGCGCCGATGACGACGATGTGGGGTTTATTATTGTTCATTCAAAATCTCTATTCAGTTTAAAAATGGGTCTGATTAAAACGGGGTTAAGCATTCTGGCCTTGGCATATATTTCAAACGGTCAAGTTTTTGGTTTTACAATTCACTAATTGCTATTTTTTGTAATGAAAATCCACAAGTTCCGACAATGTTGGCGCAAATTTAGTGATGAATACTTCTGGAACGCCCGCAATCTCCGCCAATTTCTGGCAATCCGTTGATATAAGCTCCCCGCCCCAAATCGCAAATCAATAAACGCACGCATTTCCTGATAACGGGTTTCGGAATAGGGGAACCAATTGGGTTCGTCATCCAGGGTCGTACGGCTGGTCAGTCCGGCGACGGTGTAAGTGAATTGCCGCAAGCCTTCCGCGCCATGATAACGCCCGAAACCGCTGTTTTTGACACCGCCAAACGGCAAGCCGACGTGACCGATGTTTTTGATGACATCATTCACCGCCCAATTACCGACTTTCAATTGTTTGGCGACTAGTTCGGCTTTGGCAATATCGCGGCTCCAGACACTGGCATTTAAACCAAATTCGCTGTCGTTTGCCAATTCAATGGCTTGAGCTTCCGACTCGAACGCCATCACAGGTAATAAGAGCCCGAAGGTTTCTTCGCGCATGATGAGCATGTCGTGGGTCACATCCCATAACACTACCGGACGCAAGTAACGGCCTTCCAATCGTAATGGCGACGATGCTTTCGCACCTTTGGCAAGCGCATCATTATATTGGGCTTCAATAACAGCAAATTGTTTTAGGCTGGTCAAACCACCCAAATCGCCGACCGCACCATGTCCGACGGTGATCTCCGCCACCGCTTCGACCAATTGCCCGACAAACTCGGCATAACACAAAGCTTCAACATAACACCGCTCAATCGACACGCAAACTTGCCCGCTATTGCTGAATGCACCATACATGGCGGCTTTCACGGCGCGTTGTAAATGTGCATCGGCAAAGACAATCATGGCATCTTTACCACCCAACTCTAAAACTACCGGAATAGGATGTTGCGCCGCACGAGTCATCACCGCCCTGCCCGCCGCCACGCTGCCGGTAAAAAATACCAAATCGGGACGGGCGTTGATAAGCTTTGTGCCTGTGTCCGCTTCGCCGATGACTTGTTGCACTAAGCCTTCGGGCAAGTCCAATTTTGCCAATAATTCCTCTATCAATTCACCCACGGGCAAACTGAGTTCGGACATTTTGAAGACCACGGCATTGCCGCTGAACAAAGCCGTCAACAACGGGCTTAAAGTCAGTTGAAATGGAAAATTCCACGGCGAAATGATCGCCACCACGCCATAAGGCTTTCTTTCATAAGCCGCGCTCGCTTGAGGAAAGGCCAATGGTGCGGTGTGGATAGGACGTGGCGCGAGTATGCTGGCGGCATGTTGTTGATAGTAGCGCAATAGCTCCAAGACAAAATAAATCTCGCCCAGTAGGACTTCGGTTTTCACCTTGCCGGTGGCTGACATGATAACTTCGGTAATAGGGTCAAAATCCGCCAAGATAATGGCTTGCAAGTGTGAGAGGATGTTTACACGCTGTTTGATGCCAGTTTGCGCCCAGATAGTCGCAGCTTGTTGTGCGGATGCCATGATGCCAGTAATTTCATTGGCTTGGGTGATCGGATAGCTGTTTAAGGCTTGTTCGGTTAAGGCGGAGATGGCGGTGATTTGCTGGTTCATGGGCAGGATAAAAAGTGTCTCTTGAATTGGTTTTTTCAATAGCAGCTTACCCTACTTTATCCGTGGAGGCGAAAACCGTCTCCACGTTTTAAAGCCGCCATTAGTGTTTGTGGCTGTGTGGGTAACTGTAAATCGCCGGGCCATAAGCCTGGTCGACATAAATCATCTGCAATTTGACTGGTTTTTGCCCGACATTGCTTGGGTAGCTATAAATGGCCGGCCCATTGGCTTGACTGACATAAACCATCTCGGCATTTTCAACCACCCGCGCCGGAATGGGATTAGGCGCATTGTGGATGGTGTAAATCGCCGCAGGGCTATCGTAAACAACAGTGCCGGAAGTGTCAGTATCGGCATTAGCAATACTGGTGATAGCCATAGCCGCAATCATGGCAATGATGGTTTTGGTATGTGTTTTCATGGTAATTCTCCTAATGAGTGTTTGGTTCAAGCCGAGCCTTTCGCTTTAAGTAGCTGAAAAGGCTTGTCGTCTGGCTTGGTAAACACTATACGGGCGAATTACCTATAAATAAAATTGATTGTTTTTATTATATTGATTGATTAACACTATGATTAAATACGGTTTCACACCCATCTAAATCAATAATAACTTTACCAATCCCTCCGCCAACCATAAATGAAACACCAACACCAACAATAACTAGCAAAAACATCAAAAAAGCCATAACAGCCTGCCGCAATGGTCGGGAACGAAATAAATAAACGGGAACCGCAATAATTCCGCAACCTACCACAGCCATATTCAGCCATTTCCCCGCCCGATAATCATGCTGCGCTTTATCGAGGTAATACCACCAATACATAATGAAAGAAAACAGGATAATTTCAAAAGTCTTCCAAGGTTGTCCAACAATGGGATCACCTGTCATCGCCACGCTTAATAAACTACTTACGAACACGCAGATTAGCAAAATCAGTATAGGGGCAATTCCAGTATTGAAATATTCCTTTACACTTTTTCGGGGTTGATTGCTAAATTCACGGCTAATTTCAGAAACCCAAATTAGCACTAAGATTCCGCCTGAGCAGCCGCTAGACAGTTCTGAACAGATATTGGCAATCGCGGAGGAAACGGTAGGCTCAAAAAACGGGGGGTAAAAATATACCAAGAATAATGAAGTATACAACCAACGCGCCCATGATCTTAATCGCCAAAGTCCATAGAGGGATGCCAAGTAAGCAAAAGCAATTCCCAATATAGACAATATCCAGAAGGCTCCCCATTGAAATTCCGATGAATCAGAACTAGTAAAATAATCTTGTAAAGCTTTAGGCAATAATTGAGGAAAAAACTGATCAATTATTGCGCCTATCAAAGGAGAAATGATTTCACCTAAGATTAAAATCCGTAAGAGTGTTTTTTGGGACATGGTTATTTCTCCTAAATTAAACCCTAAGCCATTGTTTAAAAAAGTATTAAGATTCCAACCCAAAAACTACTCCATACTTCTTACAAATCAGCTTAGCCGAAATATGCGCCGATTCATAAATGGTCGGCAAACCACTGCCCGGATGCGTACCACCGCCAACCAAATAACACTGGCGCAATTCCTGAAATTGGTTGTGGGGTCGCCAGTAAAGCAGTTGGCTGAATTTGTGCGACAAGCTAAACGTAGCACCTCGATACACGTTTTCCTCGGTTTCCCACGCTTGCGGAGTGATGATTTTCTCGCATTCGATGTGTTCACGGATGCCCGTCAAGCCCATCCGCGTTTCCATAATATCCAAGACTTGTTCGCGTTTTTCCGCACACAAGGTTTCCCAATCCAAACCGCTTTCGTTATTGGGCATAGGGACTAACACATACAAGGCCGATTTACCTTCCGGCGCGAGCGTGTCATCGCTGACACAGGCGTTTTGCACGTAAAAGGAAAAATCTTTGCTTAAGGTTTTATTGTGGAAAATATTGCTGACGTTGGTGACGTAATCCTCGGCAAAGGCGATGGTGTGGTGCGGCAAATCGTAACGGGTGTTTAAGCCCAAATAGAGCATGAAGGTCGAGCAAGAATATTCCAGCTTCGCGACCTTCTCAGGGCTGTATTGTTGCAACGCGTCCGGCTCGACCAGATTAGTCATCGCATACGCAAAATCGGCGTTGACGATCACTTCATCCGCCAGCACTTCACTACCATCTTGCAGACGCACACCGTTGACGGTTTTGTTGTCAACAATGAGCGACTTGACCGCCGTGTCGGTAAAGATTGCCCCACCCTGTTCAATAATCACTTTCGCCATTGCCGCCGCAATTTGGTTCAAACCGCCTTTGACATGATAAATGCCGTACTCGTGTTCCAAATACGACAGCATGGTAAACAAAGCGGGACAATCCCACGGCGACATGCCTAAGTATTTGGATTGGAAAGAAAACACCAAACGCATTTTCTCTTCTTTAAAATACTTACCCAAATTAGTGAACACGCTGTGGTTCAGCGCCAGGCTAGGCACAGCGCGGAGCAAATCCCACGAGAAAAACGCTTTCAGGCTGGAATAATCGCATTGGATGCACGGATATAGCTTTTCAAACCGCGCCCCTTCTTTTTTCAGATAGGCATCATAGCCCGTGCTGCCTTCAGGAAAGGCATCACTGAGTTGTTCACGCATTTTCTCGCGGTCGGAATACACCTGCACGGCACGGTCAGAAAACAGCAAGCGGTACATGGGATCCAGCTTGATAAAATCCAGATAATCCGCGCTACGCCGTCCGCATAACGCGAACATATCATCCAGCACATGCTTCATCAGCAAAAACGTAGGGCCGGTGTCGAAGACGAATTTTCCTAAGCGAATGGGTCGGTTACGTCCACCCACTTCGCTGTTTTTATCAAAAATAGAGACTTTAAAGCCGCGTTTGGAAAGCAGCATTCCAGCGCACAAGCCACCAGGGCCTGCGCCAATAATTACGATATGTTTTTTTTCGGGCATGGATTGGGTAGGGTTACGGGTTAAAGGGAATTTGGGGATTTATAATTTTGGATTTGTAGGATGTACTGACGACAGGTAGCACATCCTAAATATATGTGAGGTAAAGATGATATTGCTACATCTTTAGCTTGGATGCTAACAAAGCATATGTTTCAGCTGCCAACTCCATTTTATTTACATTCAAGTGTTTTAAATTTTCATTATCACGTATGTTATCCAAACAAGATGAATATTTTGCTTTACATCCAAAGTAGACTCCCCTAATACAATTTGGATCTATCCTAAATAAATGTACAGGTGGATTATTCATATCGTTTGACAGAAAATAAATTTCATTCTTAATACTTTCATCTCCCATTTCTTCATACATTTCATAACCTTTCGGATACGTTATTTGAATGAATCCATCAGCTAATTCAATCAGTTCAATTTCAGAATGTTTTAAGCAAATCTCACGAATTTCCTTTTGGTCTTTGCATATTATTCGATCCGCATCTTGCAATCTGACAATACTTCTACATTCCTTTTCGTAAATCCAATCATTTGCTTTAGTAAACAATATCGATTTATTAAATTTATTCCAATGATATTCATTGATTGATTCTGGTTCTGCATCTTCTTTATGCTCAAACGATGGAGTTTCTCTACGATAAACCACGCGTTCAGGGAATTCGAAAACATCACCTAAATAAGCTTTCCCAAATCGAGTTTTACCTATGCCTTCGACATCTTTAAAAGAATCAGAAAACAATGGAACCTCTGTTTTAAACTGGATCACCATACCTCTATGCTCATCAGCATAGTGTGCCCACATAAGTGGATTAATATGGTCTTCAGTAAATGAAATTATACCTAACGAAAAGAAATCACTTTGTATAACACTCATTAATTCTTCAGTTTCATTTTCTTCGAATTCATTTACATCTTCAATGCCGGATTCTTTAAAAAAGTTCGTTTGATGACGACTTGCATTAATAACTTGATTTTTATTGAATAAGCCTTCAAACGGGTCGTTCAACGCGGTAACTGGAGTTGCCCTCAACATTGGTTCGTTAAAAAAACTAGGTCTTAAAGGCATGTATTTGTATAAAAATTGAATCATTAAATTTCCAGTTAATGTTAAAAATTATGTGGTAACTCCTCAATAAACCCAAGGAATCAATTTCTTAGTACGTTGGCAGTAATCATAATAGACTTGCCCGAAATATCCTATCAACAACGACTCTTCATACTGAATGCGTTTTGCCAAGGCATAAGCCAGCGGGGCGCATAAACTGAACAACGCCAGCCAATCCCCCATCGCCAAACCTGCCGCGAAAAAACTGATTAACAAGCCTGAATAAGCCGGATGGCGGATGAAGCGGTACGGGCCGTGGTTGATGAGTTGGTGCTGGTCTTGCACCATCGCCGTGGTGGTAAAAAACCGCCCCAGACTGGCGATGGCGTAAAAGCGCAACGCCAAGCCAACGCTAAATAGCAATAACGCGATGATTTGCCGTAATTGGTAATCCAGCGGGATCGGCACTAATTGCCAGCGTTTGAAAGCCAAAGCCATTATTAATGCGGCGATGATCGCCCACCAAATCCATTTAGCCGAACGGAACGCGGCGGACTTCGCTTCATTGGCTGTGCGGGTTTTTATCACAATGGCGATTTCGGCTACCGCCCAGAGGCTGGCGAAGATTAGCCAGAGGGTTTGTGTTGGGTTCATACCGTTTCATTTGTAGGGTGGGCAAGCGGTTCTGCCCACCGGTCTATCCGATTGAAGGTGGGCAAACGATAAAGCTGTTTGCCCACCCTACGCAAATTGTGCCACATGCTAGAATCTACCAGCATTTCCTAATAATACCAGCCCAAATCCCGCCATGCCCAACATCATCCAACTCGATAACGTCCATAAAGCCTACACACTGGGACCAATTACCACGCCTGTGCTGCACGACATCAACCTGACCATCACCGCTGGCGAATTTGTTGCCATCGTCGGGCCGTCGGGCAATGGCAAATCGACTTTGTTGAATTTGTTGACAGGCATCGACCGCCCTTGCCAAGGCCAAGTGCAGATCAACGGCGCGGCTTTGCACAAGCTGAAAGAAGAACAATTATCGAAATGGCGTGGAGTTAATGTCGGGATTGTCTTTCAATTTTTCCAATTGTTGCCGTCGCTGAATCTTTTGCAAAACATCCAGTTGCCGATGGATTTTGTCGGCAAATTGCCCAAACGTGAGCGGCTGGAGCGGGCGCGGTATTTGCTGAATTTGGTCGGACTGGACGCGCAGGCCAAGCAATTGCCAGGGCAAGTGTCTGGCGGTCAACAACAACGGGCGGCGATTGCCCGTGCTTTGGCGAATGATCCGGCCTTGATTGTCGCCGACGAACCCACCGGCAACCTCGACACCGCCACCGCCGATGCCGTGTTTGCGTTGTTCAGCACCTTGCAACAACAAGGCAAAACGCTGGTGATGGTGACGCATAACGAGGAACTGGCGCAATCGGCATCGCGGCGCATTGCCATTCATGCGGGGCGGATTCATCACGATAGTCAGCATTCGGAGTAAAAAAACATGTTTTTTTATTCCAAGATTGCTTCTGATCTTCTGACTCATAAATCACGCACCGCCCTAGCCATCTCCAGTATCGCCATCGGCCTGTTCGTCATCGGCACTTTATTGGGCATGATGGATTTGCAATTAGGCGGCATGGACAACGCCCATCGGCAATCACAACCCTCGCACATCAGCCTGATTCTGCGCCAAGATGCCGATATGGCGATTGCCGAGACGCTGAAAAATATCGAGGGCGTTGCCAATATCGACTTGCTGACGCAATTCACCGCGCAATACAAAACCCCGCAATCTTCAAAATGGCAGACGGGAACGGTGATTTTCCGGCCTGATTACCAAAACCAACGCTATGACTTGATGGGCTTGGTGTCCGGCGATTTTCCCAAAAACCAGCACATCGCCGCCGAACGCTTATCGGCGCAGTATGCCAAACTCAACATCGGCGACAGCATCGAATTCGCCACGGCTAAAGGCTCAGAAATACTCAGCTTAAGTGGCATCATCCGCCATCCCTTCGTGAAACCGCCTGCCTTTGGTGGGCAATTGCATTTTTTCATCGCGCCCGAATTGGCACCCAAGTTTGGCATTCCGGCACATAGCTTCCGGCAAGTCTTGGTGCAAATCCAACAGCCCTACTCAGCCGACAAAGCCCGCGACATCGCCGGAAAACTCCGCGCCGAGTTGGCGAAATCCGGCATCGCCGTCAACGCCACGCTGTTGCAAAACCCTGAGGAACACTGGGGACGGGCGATTTTTTCGGGCATCCATTTGGTGCTGACGGTGATGGCGTGGGCATCGTTGGCTTTAAGTTCGGTGCTGATTTCAAACACCGTCGCCGCATTGATTACCCAGCAAACCGACCAAATCGGCATCATGAAATCCGTGGGTGCAAGCCGTTGGACCATTGCCAGCATTTACTTAAGCGAAGTGCTGATTTTGTCGCTGGTTGCGTTGGTGATTGCCGTGCCGTTGAGCTGGGCGGGCGCGTTTTTTAGCAGCTGCTGGTTGTTGGGCTTGTTCAATATCGAATTGGCAGATTTTGCCTATTCGCCCCGCGCACTGGTTTTCATGATCGTAGGCGGTCTGACTGCGCCCTTATTGGCAGCAATCTGGCCCATCTGGAAAGGCGCGGTGATGTCGGTACGGCAAGCCCTCGCCAGTTATGGTTTGGGTGCGGATTTTGCCAGCGGCGGTTTTGACCGCTGGCTAGAGCGTCGCGCCACCAGTTTGCTGCCAACCATTTACGCCGTCGCCTTGGGTAATTTGCTACGCCGTAAAGCGCGGTTGTTTTGGACGCAAAGCGTGTTAATCATTGCGGGCGTGTTGTTCATCATCATTATGAGTTTGATTGCGTCCGTCAAATTAACGTTGGACAACGAACTGGCGCGTAGCCGCTACGCCGTGCGCTTAGGGTTCAGCCAAGACCAAGCCGCAGACACCATCATACCCATCGTTCAGGGCATTGCGCCGACCACCGCCGTAGAATTTTGGAACCGCCTACCCGCCGAACTTTCGCAACACGGGCAATTGATAAAACAATCCGGCAGTTTGGGTGTGCAGATGATCGCCTTACCTGTCGAAACAAAAATGTACCAGCCCCTAATAGTTGCGGGGCGTTGGTTTGATCAATCTGATGATGGGCAACAGCATTTGGTTTTGAATGCAGCAACGGCTGAATTGAATGGGATTGAGGTGGGCGATAGCTTGCAAGTGAAGGTTTTTCAGCAAATATCCATGAAACATCTAAACGATCAAGGCTTAACCGTTCGCCCTGAGCCTGTCGAAGGGAGAACGGTTAAGCCGCTCATGGTTCGACAGGCTCACCACGAACGGCTTAACCTAACCGCACCTATTCCAAAATTGGAAACCCAACAAACCACCACCGATTGGCAAGTCATCGGTTTCTACCGCTGGTTCGCAGGCTCAGGCTACGCCGTCGAACCCGTGTACGCCCCGCTCAGCAGCATTTCAACCGACAACCGCCATTCCTTCGCCCTGCTCGCCGCCAACATCAACAACCTAGACGAAGAAAAAACCTACACCGACAGCCTAAAAATCGCCTTCGCCGAGCAGCAGATCAAACTCGACATCTACACCACCCTCGCCAAACTCGAACAACGCCAATTCGCGCAAAACCAATTCCGCCCGTTAACCAGCATGTTGCTTGGCTTAGCCAGCATGATCGCCGCTGTCGGGGCAATTGGTCTGTCCGGCACACTCGCCATCGGCGTATTGCAACGCACCCGCGAAATCGGCGTACTCCGCGCCATCGGTGCCAGCTCGTCCGCCATTTTTAAATTGTTCATGCTCGAAGGTTTGTTCCACGGTTTGCTGGCTTGGTTGGTCAGCATCCCCCTAGCCTATTTGCTCGCCGAACCGCTCGCCAAACAACTCGGCATCACCATGCTGGGCATCCGTCTGGATTTTGTCTTTGCTTGGACGGCGGAGGGGATTTGGTTGGTGGTGGTTTTAATTTTAGCGGTTTTGGCGGCATATTTGCCGGCCAGAAAGGCTACAAGGATTATTGTCAGGGTTGGATTGGGTTATTGAGCTTATATCATTAAGAAATTGCTGAACAAATCGGCGATTCCTTAACGTATGGGTTAGCTGACGTGTGTTTGCAGGTAAAATAAGCCGCATGGCCGCCAGGGCCGACCGATCCCCGTAAGCTGATCCCATGCCGAAAAGCGGGCGGCAGGGTCGCTTAAAGAATGGGGTATCTGGGCATTGAAATAGGGTGGAACTGGCCCCAAGACCAATCAACGCCGACCCTATCCATCAAGCAAAAAGCCGCTTTTATCGCAAAATTCAACGGTCTGGGGCATAATCAGGCAGATTGTGAAAGAAGCCCGGTGATTAAGTTTAGAAAGCCCTCACCCAATAGACGCAAGCCTTTACACTACGCTTCACCCTATCCGGGATGGGGTACCTTATCGTGGCCCTGAATTAAGACCGGTGCAAAAGGCCATGGAGCCACTGGCCGCCACAACCCCTAAACGTACCCTCCAGTTTCTTGGCGGCAGACCCTGGTAAATAGCCGATGAGTAAAAAACCTTTTTTGCTTGATATGCTGGAACGTAGTCAGCCCCAACGCTGGCGCCCATGGGTGCTGGCCACATGGGTGGTGGCGACGCTGTATGTCATTGGCTGCATGTTGGCGATGCTGCCCTTTTACGGCACCCTGACCAACCTGTTCTGGGCTCCCGCCGGTTTTGCCTTTGCCTCGTTGTGGTGGTTTGGCAGGCGTGCCGTGGTTGGCGTGATAACCGGTTCACTGCTGGCCAGCACTTTCATCTTCCCCAACCCGGTAAGCCATATTTTGCCAGCGGCATTTGCCATCACCTTGGAAGCGCTGGCCGCCGTGTGGTGGCTGAGGCGGCAAGGTGTCGCGGATATTTTCGAGGATCCGGAATCCATCCTCACATTCATTCTGGCAGCGGTATTGGTTGCCCCCATTCCGGCGGCCGTCATTGGCGTGTCATCCTTATGGCTCAACGGTTTGCTGCCCATCTCCAAGATCCCGCAAACCTGGTTGGCATGGTGGGTAGGCGATAGCATGGGGATATTGCTGGTGGCGCCATGTCTGCTTACCCTTCCCCATTTCCGTAAAGGCCTCCTCCCAACGGCCAAGTTACTGGAGCTAGCGGGGGTGGCGATACTATTGGCTTGGCTCTGGGCCAAGCTGTTTATGGCCACTCCGGAAAGCCTGCCTCCGCTTTCCTTCGTGACCCTCCCGTTGATCATCTGGGTCGCCGTGCGTTTCCCTATCGGTGTGCTGGCGGCGGTACTGTCCCTGATTTCACTGTTCGCCATCTACGGCACGTCCATCGGGCACGGCCCCTTTGTGCGCGACACCCTGCAACAGGGCATAGCCTATCTGTACGGTTTTCTCTGGACGCTGGCCAGCATCGGCCTGTTCCTTGGGGTGAGCGTCAACCATGGGTTCAAGAAACGTCTGGCATTGGAAGCCAGCGATGAACTTCTCGCCAAGTTATCCAGGCAGGTGCCGGGCATGATTTATCAGTTCCGGCTGTTCCCGGACGGGCGTTCAAGTTTCCCTTACGCCAGTGGCGGCATCCGGGAAATCTACGAAGTGGCTCCTGAACAGGTACACGAAGACGCATCGGCGGTGTTTGCCATCCTCCACCCCGATGACCACGACATGATAGCCGCTTCGATCCAACATTCCGCACAGACCCTGCAACCCTGGCACCTGCAATATCGGGTCAACCTTCCCGTAAAAGGGCTGCGCTGGCTTTCCGGACATGCCAGGCCGGAAAAGCTGGAGGACGGTAGCGTCCTGTGGCATGGGTTTATCACGGACGCCACCGAGCGCATGCAATTGGAAGCTTTGGCCCATGAAGCCGAAGAACGTTTCCGGCTCGCGGCGGATGCCGCCCCCGTCTTAATCTGGTTGGCCGGCACCGACAAGCTCTGTTGCTGGTTCAACCAGACCTGGCTGGATTTCACTGGACGCAACATGGCCCAGGAAAAGGGCAATGGTTGGGCGGAGGGGGTCCATCCTGATGACCTCCGGCGCTGCCTCGATATTTATACCGGGCATTTTGACCGGCGCGAGCCATTCCACATGGAGTACCGCTTGCGGCGGCATGATGGGGAATACCGTTGGGTGCACGACAACGGCGTGCCGCGGTTCGTCGACAACGGGGCATTTGAAGGCTACATCGGTTCCTGTGTCGACATCACTGAAAGCAAGCTCATTGCCGAGCAGCTTGAGGTTTTGGCGCGTGAACAAAAGGCGATGTTGGATACTGAACTGGTAGGTATCGCCAAAACCAGGGGCCGGGTGATAACCTGGAGCAACCCTTTATTCGAAAAAATGCTGGGCTATGGCAAAAATGAATTGTTCGGCTTGTCAACCAGCATCCTATTTCCGACTGTCCAAACCTACCACGCTTTTGGCAATGCCGCTTATCCGTCCCTGGATTCTGGAAACGTCTACCGGACAAAGGTCGAATTTATCCGCAAAGACCGGGAACCCATATGGGTTGATTTGTCCGGCATGATGCTAGACCCTACCACTGACGAAATCATGTGGGTGATGATAGACATCACCAAAGACCTCAAGGCGGAAGCGGAACTTCGCGTCGCCGCCACCGCCTTCGAGTCCCAAGAAGGCATGTTTGTCACCGATGCCAACCGGCGGATCTTGCGGGTCAACCACGCCTTTACGCACATCACCGGATACACCGAAGCAGAAGCTGTGGGCAAAACCCCAAACCTGCTCAAATCAGGGCGGCACGATGCGGCCTTTTATGACGCCATGTGGGACTGCATTCATCGGACGGGTGCGTGGCACGGCGAAATCTGGAACCGGCGCAAGAACGGCGAAATTTATCCCGAGCATATCACCATCACCGCCGTGACCGACCCGGACGGCAAGGTCAGCCACTACATCGCCACCTTGATCGACATCACGTCAATCAAGGCGGCCGCCGAAGAAATCGAAAATCTGGCATTCTACGACCCGCTCACCCGCCTGCCCAACCGGCGGCTGCTGATAGACCGCCTCCAGCAAGCATTGGCGGCCAGTGCGCGCGACCAACGGCGGGGCGCGCTGTTGTTCCTGGACCTCGACCATTTCAAGAGCCTCAATGACACCTACGGCCACGCCACCGGCGACCTGCTACTGCAACAAGTCGCCGAACGCCTGGGCGCCTGCGTGCGCGAAGGCGACACCGTTGCGCGGCTGGGCGGTGACGAATTCGTCGTCTTGCTGGAAGACTTAAGCCCGCACGCCACTGAAGCGGCGGCACAAGCGGAAATGGTCGGCAACAAAATTTTGGCCGCCCTCGACCATAGCCACCAGTTTTCCATGGGCGAATACCAAAATAGCGGCAGCATCGGCGTGGCGCTGTTCAGCGACCATGAACTGCCTTACCAAGATCTGCTGAAACAAGCCGACATCGCCATGTATCAGGCCAAGAAAACCGGCCGCAACACCCTGCGTTTCTTCGACCCGCAAATGCAGGCGAGCATTGACACCAACGCCGCCCTGGAAAATGCCTTGCGCAAAGCCATTGAAAACCGGCAATTCCATCTTTACTACCAGATACAGGTGGACAGTTCGCGGCGTCCTATCGGCGCCGAGGCCTTGATCCGTTGGACACACCCCGAACACGGACTCGTTCCGCCCGTGGATTTTATCCCGCTGGCGGAAGAAACTGGCTTGATCCTACCCATCGGGTTATGGGCGTTGGAGACGGCTTGCGCACAACTCAAGGCATGGCAGCAAACGGCGCTTACCCGTAACCTTGAGCTCTCGGTAAACGTCAGCGCCAAACAATTCCGCCATACCGATTTTGTGGCGCAAGTGCAAGACGCCGTGCGGCGGCATGCCATTGATCCGCAGCTGCTCAAACTGGAATTGACCGAAAGCATGTTGCTGGAAAACATCGACGGCACCATCGCCATCATGAATGCCTTGAACGGGATGGGCATCCGCTTCTCGCTAGACGACTTCGGCACAGGCTATTCGTCCCTGCAATACCTCAAGCGGCTACCGCTCAGCCAGATCAAAATCGACCAGTCGTTCGTGCGTGACATTGCCGTCGATAACAGCGACAAGGCGATTGTACGCACCATCATCGCCATAGCACACAGCCTAAACATCGAGGTCATCGCCGAAGGTGTGGAAACGGAGGTGCAGCAACGCCTTCTCCTGAACAAAGGCTGCCTACACTACCAAGGCTATTTGTTCGGTAAACCGATGCCGCTGGCGGAGTTCGAACAATTGCTGGAACACGGTGCCGGGGTAAAGCCCGGCACCGCTTAGTATCAGCAGTGACTGGCGGCTATGCCCAAAACCGGGAAACTAAGCCTATCAGGCCAGCCCTTAACATTTTCACCTAGGAATCCTATGAAAGCCTTACGCCCCCATTTAACCGCCTTATTTTTCCTGCCCCCCTTCTTGGCTTTTGCTAATCCCCAAACTGCTTGGGAGGACGCCTGTGGGCACGCCAAAAACCTTGAGTTGCCCGCCCAAGACCGGCCTGATACCAAGACCCTCCCAATGCTCAAAGATTGCGACTCTGAGGCGCTTTACTATGGCATTGGGCAAGCGGCGGATTATCAACAGGCAAAAGCGTGTGCTTACTCCGAATTGGGCAAGGAAGAATCACCGTTCCAAGGGGCATCTATCCTGATGATGGTTTATGCCAATGGTAAAGGCGCCAACCGGGACTACGGCCTTGCCATTAAGCTGGCTTGTGCGGTTGACGGTGCGCCAGCTGAAAATGAAGGCAGGATCGGGCATCTCCAGCAATTGCGGCAACAAGGGCCGGGGACAACGGATTTTGATATTTGCGATGACATCACTAGCGGTATGATGATGGGGCTTTGCACGGCCCATAATGACCGCATCGAACAAGTGGCACGCACTGAAAACTGGGCGGCTTTGACCCGAGCGTGGAGCCAAGAAGAGAAAAACGCCTTTAGCCTACTGGAAAAATCGGCCCGGCAATTTTTCCAAGCGCGTAGCGGCAACGAAATTGACCAAAGCGGCACTGCCCGTACGGCATTTGTCATTGCCGCAGACGCTTCGCTTCAAGACGATTTGCTTTCTTCATTGGCGGCCTTTGAGAAAGGCCGGCTCCCTAGCTTCACAGACCAACAGTTCGCCGCTGCCGATGCCAAGCTGAACGCGGTTTATAAGAAAATCCAAACGGACAAAGGCTTTTCCTGGGGCACGGTCAGTAAAGATGGCATCAAAAGCACCCAGCGGCAATGGCTCAAATACCGTGATGCCTGGGTCAGTTTCGGCAAAGTGAAATATCCAAACGTCAGCGCCGGAAGCTGGAAAACGTTTTGGACTGAAAAACGGACAAAAATGCTGGAGGACTTTCTGCAATGACCGATTTTGGCAGCGATCAGCAAACAGCCGCCCGGCCAAAACCCGCCATTGGCACAGCGATGCCGGGGATTCAAAAACCAACGGCGATACAGAGCGGCTGTCCTGTTTAAAGCCCTCGTTCCGGCATGGCTTGCAGGAACGAAGGCCACGAAGCAAATCCGGCTTACAGGGAGGCAGGCTTTTCAAAAACAGGCTGTTAAACCACTACCCAAAAGTGGCTTCTGGCCTCCCCTGGTTTGAACAAGCCATCCCCCCTTGAATGAGTTGTAACAGCCGAGCACCATCCCCTTATCTGGCGCATATAAGCATTTGCACTTTGCCGCCAACCTCATAGGAACAGCAGCTCCTGGGACTGGCCAAAGGCCAGGTATCCAGAAAAAACTTTTCTTAGGCGGTTTTTCCTTCCGGCCATGGCGTTGTCATTAGCGAGTAACAAATAACAGGCATCCTTTAGGGGATTATAAAATTCGTTTGTAATCCTACAATTCTAATCCACCTGATAAGGGCACATCCCAATGAACGGTAAGAAATCATTGTTTTATTCATCGCTGGCGCTCGCTATTTCTGTAGCGGCCAATAGCGGCATGGCCTTGGCCACCGCACCGGAAACCGCAACCCCCATCCAGCACGTTATTGTGGTCATCGGCGAAAACGTCACATTTGACACCTTGTTTGGTGCTTATAAACCAGCAAAAGGCCAAACAATCAATAACCTATTGTCACGCCGTATCATCAAAGCCGATGGCACGCCAGGCTCTAATTTCGCTAGGGCTTTGCAGCTTGAAGGCGTTAACCTCACTGACCGATACAATGCAAGGCCTCCCAAAGGCGCACCGTATGCAACCTTGCCGCAACCTTTACGCACTGGCATCTTGAATCCCAGCACTTTGCAGTTTGAAGGCCCGGCGCCTGATCCCCGTTTCCCTGCCGACCTGCCTAACGGTCCCTTCCAAATCACCAAATATGTCCCTTATGGTTCAGCCAATTCTGCCACAGGCGACCCGGTGCATAGGTTCTTCCAAATGTGGCAACAAACGGCGGGCAACAACCGCAACCACAGCCTGTTCACTTGGGTGGCCACGACAGCCGGTACCGGTGGCGACAACGGCGCCAATGGCCCGACACCAGGCAATGCGCAACAAGGCGGCGAGTTGATGGGCTTTTTCAATATGTCCCAAGGTGACGCGCCTATATTCAAGCAGCTGGCACAGAACTTTGCTTTGAGCGATAACTTCCACCAATCCATCATGGGCGGGACCGGGGCAAACTTTTTTGCCATCGCAACGGGGGATGTCGCCGTCTATAACAACAATGGCGTGTTGGCGGCCCCGCCTGCCAACCAAATCGAAAACCCAAACCCAAAAGCTGGGACTGACAATTTTTACACGCAGGATGGTTATGCAGGCGGCTCTTATGTGAACTGCTCAGATGCCAAACAACCTGGCGTCAGGTCAATCCTTAGATTGCTTACCCTGGTTAACCGCACCAGTAACTGTGAAAAAGGCGCGTTTTATCTCGTCAACAATTACGACACACCTTACAACGTTGATGGAAGCCCCAAGGCATTGGGCGCAGACAAATTCGTTTATCCCCCACAAACCGTCCCTACCATTGGCGAAGCGTTATCAGCCAAAGAGGTCAGTTGGAAATGGTATACCGCAGGCCGTGACGCTGGCGACGTGCTGAACGACAACCTTTATCCGTATGTCCATGCATTCGTAGATTCCCAAGTGCCCAAAGACATACCCGAACCGACCCGCACCCAAATCGTCGATGCCAAAACTTATTCCACAACCCAAACCGTTGTGTACAACAGTATAGGTGATGCGCATAATGCCTCATCAAAGGTGGTCAACACCCCCGCCTTGCGTGACCATTTGAAAGGTATGGAAACGTTTTTAAACGATGTCAGCAACGAAACATTGCCGGCCGTTTCATTCGTAGTCCCCAAAAACCTTGATAGCGGGCATCCAGGGTATTCCGCACCCGTGGCCTATGAATTGTTTATCCATGACTTAGTCAATAAAGTCCAAGCAAAGCCGGCATTATGGGCGAACACCGCGATCATCATTACGACTGACGAAGGTGGTGGCTATTTCGATGGCGGCATTATCCAACCCATTGATTTCTTCGGAGACGGCCCACGGATCCCATTTCTGGTCGTATCGCCTTATGCCAAAAAAGGTCATGTTGACCACGTTTACCACGACCATGCTTCAATCTTAAAGTTTATTGAGCATAACTGGGGCTTACAGCCATTGTCAGCGCGTAGCCGTGATAACCTGCCCAACCCGGTTGCCAGCAGCAACCCTTACCTGCCCGCCAACCAACCCGCCATTGGCGATTTGACCAGCTTGTTTGATTTTTCTGCAAAATAAATAGGCTGTAACGTGTGGGGACAGGCGCTCCGTCTGTCCCCACGACAAATTTGCGCCCCACCTCAATTACTTCATATCTGTCCCAACTGTTACCTAGATTCCAAAGGCGCCCCGTTTCAATGGAAAGACGCACAATGCCTGTTTGACAAGCCCTTAAAAAAATATTAAATAGTGTGGCGGTCAATCACTGTCAGAGTTGCCCCCCGTTTTCTGACTTTTCCGACGTTGGTGAGCCATTCGTATCTAACTGGCCAATAAAGCATGCGCTTCGTCGAAGGCTAGTGGCACATCACGGACAACGGCCTGGTCGAGCCAATCCGGCATCCATTTACGTGGGGAACTAGAGCGCGAGCGACTTTATAAAGCCCGGGATAAAACCGACCCACAAAACGTAGATTTTTCCAAGAAACAGTTTCCATTGAACCCCCTACCAAACATTTAATGCTAATCAAGTATCCAATACTCCGATTTGCTATTTCCCGACAATTGCCGGATAAAAAGCATGGACGAGTATTATCTGGCAATACCCGTACCCACGCCCCACACTTTGGGGAAGATTTTTATTGAACGTTAGCTTAAGACTATAACTAGGCCATGTCACCGTGAATTATGGAAGCCTTAAACAACGTGGCTTTCGGCGAAAACCACAAGCCGCATTAAAGATGACTTTTGTCGGAAAGTAAAAATTTTTCAAAAATTGATGGTGACATAGCCATAAACTATGATGCCCGATTAATAATTAGGTGCAAACAATGACAACTATTTACGATCAGCTAATTCAGAAAGGAAAACAAGCTAGGCAAGGGAAGGACAAGCCACAGGCATTAGCCCTATTTAAGGAAGCGATTGCGTTGGCTCCGTATCAGACCCAAGCGTACTTGGAAGCCGGAATCGAATGTAGGGACTTAGGTTTGTTTAGTGAGGCGGAAAGCTTTTTCGATAACGCATTAGTATGTGTGCCTAATGATTTTATTACGAAGACCCATCGGGCAATATGCAACCGCCTTCAAAAAAAATATGAACTTTGTTTGCAGCAATTAATGGAGCTTGTTGATAATAAAATTGAAAATGGATGGGTATACAGTGAATTGGCGATCACGCTAAAAGAGCTAGGGCGCTTTGAAGAAGCGGAGCAATGGTTTCGGCAGGCTTTGGCAAAAAATCCGGCCGACATCAGTTTTTTATGGGAATTCGCCCTGTCCGCCAGGATGGCAGGCAATAAGGAACTGGCTTTAGCCCAATTTGAAACCATTTGCCAATACAACCCCCTCCATATTCGCGCCCACATTGAAGCCACTGCGGAGTTATCGGCATTGGGCAGGCAACTAGAGGCGGCCAACAAGTTGCATGTTGGGTTTGTACAAACCCAAAACCCGTTTTTATTGGATAAGTACTTGTTACTTTTGTTTGGGCAAAAGACCCCAATAGCCGTCCACGAGTTATGTATACATGCCGCCCACTATCCTATTACCGTTAATGTAATGCAGAGTTTTTTCGATTACTCATTGGCTTTCCCGCAAAATATCAACCATTTAATGCGTTTCCCCAAACCTCTCATCCTAGCATTAGCGAATCAAAATAGCTTTGCTACACAGCTAATGTTTGTTAAAAACAATAACATTAACGCCTTCAATGCGCTGTTGGCCTATTTTAAGCCGGTATTTTTATTGCTTATAACCCACGACCACCCGCCATTACTTGGCATTAATTTATATATATTGCTAATTCTCTTTTCCAAACAGACAAAACACAATGATGTTAGCGCTTATGTTTTGGGACACGTTGAACAATATTTTGCCCAGTTTTCTTTCAGCGAATTATGCAAAGCCACGTCCCCGTTAGTGGGATTGACCAGCGAAAATTTTGTCCTGTCCCTATTCTCAAAAGTGGCAAGGGAGCGGCACGCTGCCAATTGCCTGTTAGCCAGTTTGATCATACGCGGTTATTATCCCCAGGAACCTTGCCTAACGGTATTTGATGACAAAAAAATGTTACTCAAACTATTGCCCCATTTTTGTGTACCAGAAAATAAGGCTGTCCTTAAAAATATTTTTACCCACTTTTTACAGAAAGAACTGCTGACGCTGGCTGAAATCAATGCGCTGTATCCAAAACGCAAATTTATTAAATCGCTTGGAGCCGTTGATAAGGCACTAAAACCCTTGTTCCAGGCCAATCACCCAGGTCACGGCAAACCCCAAAAACTGAATATGGCCTTATCCCTTTCCGGGCAATTACGCGGTTATAAGGAAGCATTAACCAAAACGTTTTATCCGGGCAAACCCATTAAACCGCATCCACCTGTTGATAAACCGCTAAAGCCAGTGTTCCATAAAAACCGCCTGGATCAGCCCCTCCCCCCCAAAAAAGACCTCAACGTGGCACTATGTATATCCGGGCAATTACGCGGTTATAAGGAGGCGTTTGCCGCCATCCAAAAATCAATTGTCGAACCCTTGCAGCCAGATATTTTTGTCCATACTTGGCAAGATGTCGGCTTTAAAATTCCCTACCCAGGCATAAATGCACCTAGGGTTTTTCAAGGAAATTTTTTGCGGGCGTATCAGGACTTTTTATTGGGAAACCCATATTCCTATGACGACATTAAAAAAATGTTGCCGACCGTCTTTTCATTATTTGATGAGAATACCTCGGTCACCGCACAGCAGCTTAAGGAATTTTACCAAACGGATTCTGTTATCGTTGAAGATGACCAAGCACTTCCCTACGCAAGTTTCAACAACCAACAGAAAATGCGCCATAAAATCGCCGCCTGCAACCAACTGGCACAAGAACACGGACAGGCAATTGGCAAGCAGTATGATTTGGTTATCCGTTTGCGTCCCGATTTAGAATTCCATGCCGTTGATCACACCAATTGGGTTCAAATCGCTGAAATTTGCAATAGCGAAAAAATAATTTTTCTGGATTGGAGTTTAGGATTGCGCAATTTTACTGAGAATGGCGTTTACGGGACAGGCGATGTCGTCGCCATCGGCTCCCCATCGAGCATGGCTTATTATGCAAGCATGTCGAAACTGAAAGACATTTTTGTCGAACATGGCCTCAAGCACTTCTCTGCAGACATGATGACACACCACTTACTCGCCCATGGCTTATGGGTAGGCGGATATACAACCCGAATCCCACCCTTGGAAAAAGGGCGTCTTATAAGCACCTCCCTTAAAGCCGAAGAAGTCCTTAAAGCCATTCAAAATGACTTGTCCAATCTGGACAAAAAAGTTGCGGATAGTTTAGTTAACGCGTTAAGGCAAGATATTATTAATGAATAACAAGCTGATAATGTATGCGCATTGGAGTACCAGCCATCGCCCGGTGCCTCACATTCGCTTGGTCAAGTATCCATCGCCCCCACTTTTGTGCAGCGATTTTTCTTTTAGCAACAAACAGTTTTTTACCCAAAATACAGTATAGCCTTGCTACCATATCGGACTTTGCAGATTGACTGATCCTTACTTCTTAAGCCCCCAATTGTGGAGGAATAACATGACCTATATCATTAAAATAACCAACAACACCCAATCATTTCCAGGCCATAGCCTAGGGGAATTCGGCAATTATTTTTCCTTCGCGGTGATCACAGCTGACGGTTCGGTGGCCGCTTGGGGGGATCCAAGCTCTGGCGGCAGCATCAGTGCGGTGTCGGCGCAACTTGACGGCAGCATTGATGTGACGCAAATCTATTCCACCAATACCGCCTTTGCCGCGCTACGCAAAGACGGCTCGGTGGTGACGTGGGGAAACCCATACTATGGCGGCAACAGCAGTTCGGTCGCGATGAAGCTCGACGGAACCATTGATGTCGCGCAAGTTTATTCCACCTACAATGCCTTTGCCGCGCTCCGTACCGACGGTTCGGTGGTCACTTGGGGCAGATATGGTGGCGACAGCAGTGCGGTGGCCGCACAACTCGACGGTACGATTGATGTGTCCCAAATCTATTCCACTGGCTATGCCTTTGCCGCCGTACGCACGGACGGCTCGGTGGTCACTTGGGGGGATCCCTTCTTTGGCGGCGGCAGCAGTGCGGTGGCCGCCAAACTCAACGGCACCATTGATGTGACAGCGATCTATTCCACCTACAATGCTTTTGCCGCCGTCCGTACGGACGGTTCTGTGGTTACTTGGGGAAGCGCTACTGGTGGGGGTGACAGCGGTACGGTCGCGGCGAAGCTCGATGGTACGGTTGATGTGTCCCAAATTTATTCCACTGGCTATGCCTTCGCCGCACTCCGCACCGACGGTTCGGTGGCCACTTGGGGGGATGCCAGTGGTGGTGGGGATAGCAGCGCAGTCGCAACGAAGCTCAACGGCACCATTGATGTGGCGGCAATCTACTCCACAGGCTACGCCTTCGCCGCACTCCGGACGGACGGTTCAGTGGTCACCTGGGGCGACAGCCTTCGTGGCGGTAATAGCAGCGCGGTGGCGGCGAAACTTAACGGCACCATTGATGTGGTGCAAATCTTTTCCAGTAACGATGCCTTTGCCGCGCTCCGGACGGACGGCTCGGTGGTCACTTGGGGCGGATATGGGGGTGACAGCAGTTTAGTAGCGGCAAAGCTCGACGGCACCATTGATGTGACGGCAATCTATGCCACCAACTCGGCCTTTGCCGCCGTCCGTACAGACGGCTCAGTAGTAACCTGGGGATATGACCTGGAAGGCGGCAACAGTAGCGCAGTGATGGCAGAGCTCGACGGCACTATTGATGTTTCCTATATATTTTCGACTGGCACGGCGTTTGCCGCACTCCGTACGGACGGTTCAGTAGTCACATGGGGGAACGGTAGTTTTGGCGGTGACAGCAGCATCGTGGCCAATCAATTGGCACCAGGCGTGCTTAGTTTTGCCAATATCAATACCAACGATGTCGTTGCCATTAATAGCGAGCCATCCGGTAGTGTGACCATTAACGATTACACGCCCGAAACCGGGCAAACCTTAACAGTGGCCAACACCTTGATGGATGCTGATGGCATGGGGCCGGTCAGTTATAGTTGGTTTGTGGGTGACATTATAGTCGGCACGGGCAACAGCTACATAGTCAACACGGACTCTGTCGGTAAGGCCATCAAAGTTACCGCCAGCTATACCGATGGCTTGGGTATCGCTGAAAGCGTCAGTAGTGCCAGCACTAGCGCGGTGAAATATGCCAATCTAACCTTGTACGGCACGGCAGGCAATGATGTGTTGAATGGCAGTGGCGGCAATGATTTACTAAAAGGTTATAGTGGTAATGATTCGTTAAGTGGCGGGGCTGGCAGTGATAGATTGTACGGCGACAATGGCAGCGACACCCTCAATGGTGGCTCCGGCAATGATACCCTTAATGGCGGTACGAAGGCAGATATGTTAAGTGGGGGCACTGGTAGGGACAACTTTATCTTTAACGGCGCTTTCGACGGCACTTTTGATAAAATAGACGATTTCAAACCCATTGATGACACCATCAAATTAGAAAACAAAATCTTCACCAAACTGGTTGTGACAGGCGTTTTGGACAGCCTTAACTTTGTCACTGCCGCCGTTGCGGCCGACAGCAATGATTATATTATTTACAACAACGCCACTGGCGCACTGTACTATGATGCCGATGGCAATGGCGCGGGCGCGGCGGTGCAGATTGCCCTTTTGGGGGCAACAACACACCCGGCCTTGACCAATGCCGATTTTGTGGTGATTTGATGGGTTAAGTTAAGCAGCTATCCAGCTAAAAGCGCTCCCCATTCGGTTTTCCCAATCCGGCTGCTTAACTAAAAGCCTGCGGGCGATGTGTGCCCACCATAACTTAAACCTGCCGATGATAGAAATATCCAGGCTTTAGACAAGTAAGCCTGGATATTGCCAAATAAGCAACCGATATGCCTCTTCCCCTTTTGTCTTCCCCCTCGCGTCTGCATGCTAAGGTTGGTTAAAACCTTGCTTTGGCCTTTAAGGCTTTCTTCAGCCATCTAATCGGCCATTTGTGTCAAATTGCCTCCCCAAAATCCTTTTCCAACCAACTCCCACCATTCTTTTGTTAAAATCAAACGCATTTTCACAGCCATCCTCCTGATAACGGTTTACTAAATGGACAATAGTGCTTTCCCAAACGATATCCAACGGTTTAAAGCCGCCACCTTTTTGCCCCAACCCCAGTTGCGCGCCCGAAACACCCAAGATATTGACAACATTGAGTTTTTGCAAACATCCGCCGTAGAAGCCTTATTTTATTTTTTCAGCAACCAGTTCGAGAAAATCTCTGACGGGCATATCAACGGCCTTCATACGTTGTTTGTTGCTGCCAAAAGTGACATCAGCGCACTGATAGCGCCAGTCACCATACTTAATTCAATAAAGGCCATCCAATCAGAAAAATTGACTGTCAACAAAAATAATTTGGCCGGATTAATTGCCGAGTGCAAAACCGAGGATTTTGCAATCAGGCTTGTGCAGGCGGCGGTGGCCAATAACTTAACGCTGATTAGCCCGTTCTCTGGCAATAGGGCGACTTGTCAGGAAAGCTATGAAGTTGAAAATGAAATGTTTTTTTTAAGGTTTACAGACAGCCACCGGTGTTTTTTCCTGATCCAATATGTCTCTTCCGCAGACGGTTTATATTTCCCAGAAGAAAATATCCTCATTACCCTTGCCCATGTCAAAGATGTCCATATAAAACGCTTCCTTAAAAAATTGATCAGCACATTTCCAAGCGCCGTTAACTATGCGACGTCAATGAACCGTTTTTTGGGTGTGCTCGCTTCCCATAGCCGCCCTGGGCATTTTTATTATGATATTTGGCCAGTATTGCTTGAGGTCTACCAGCAAAAGGAAATCATTGACCAAATCCCCTATTTGATCATGCGCAAAGACCATGATTTTTATGATATAGGGCAGCTATTTGAGGGCTACAAAACATTAATCACCGAAAAAAATGAGCTCGACAAGATATTGCTAAATGACGACAAATGGGTTATCCATTTAGGCACCAACCGTCAGCTCCATTTGCATAGGTTCTATTATGAAGTGTCCGATAAGTATTGGGTCAATAAGGCAATAAGTTCACCCACTGGAATTGCTTTAGCGAAAGTGAAACAAGTGGAAGGATGTTATCCGTTGGTCTGGATAGGGGTGGAGGGACAAAAACGGAGCTGGTTGGAACAGGTTGAAGGTTATGCTTATATGCTTAACCAACTTGCCAAAAAATATCCCAATTTAGGGGTGGTCATTGATGGCTGGACATTACCATACACGCCGTCAGAAGCCTCAATAAAAGAAGCCGGCAAAGACCTTCTGGTCGAAGGGAAAATCCTCAAACGGCTTAACCCTGCCATTAAGCATGTTTCGGTTATTGGCGAGAACAGCAATACAAAAATTTTCGTTGGCAATAAAATAGACTTTTTTATTTGTAATTTTGCGACGGGGTCAATACATGTTTCAAAAATGTTGGGTAAGCCTGGATTTTGTCATTTAAGTGGCGACTTATCGTCTATGTCCTTGCAATTTGGCATACAAATCCACCCTAATAATAGGGTTTATCTATTGCCTAAAAAGTATGTGGCTGACAAACACAAAATCCAAACCACTTATTTCAAAAAATTAAAAACCGCCCTTCTCAACGTAAAAAATAAATTCAGTAAAAATCAAAACACCCTAAAAATAGCCCCAGGAAGCCTCAGTTACTCGATAGACAAGAAAGTTTTTTATCATTTTATCGAACAACGGTTAGACAAGGTTCTTGACAAGAATGAACCTACAAAAACCAACATTTTTATTGAACCCGCTTTTGGCGTCCATTTCAGCCTGCGCCAGCATTTAAAAATGGCGGCACAAGGCAATTTCATCCAGATTTTCCAACATCAAAACTTTCCTAAGAAAATCGAGGATATTGCCGGTTTCTCAAATAGCTACCTAGCTAGGAATATCATTTATGGTGTGTTTGGGTTTGGCATCCATCATAAACTCAATACAGAAGCCAGCTACATGATCTGGCTAGGCGATCCACTGCAACGGCTCAGGCTCCATATCGGGCTATTCACTAAACAGGCGGCCAATAACAATCAACCGCCTGATCTAAACCACATCCTAACGGTTGGTTATAAAGGCTTGGATAACTATTACACACGTTTAGTGTCCGGGATGGAGGATGTGCCTTTTGGCCAATGTAGCGAAGACATGTTGGACACCGCGGTCGACAACTTAACCCGGCATTTTATTTTTATTGGCATAGATGAACAGCAAGCGCAGTCCTTTGACCGCCTTTGCACGCTGAAGGATTGGGACAGGTCGCTGTTCCCGGATGAGTTACCGAATAGGCTTCAAGCGGCTATTGATGAGTTTTCGGATAATGAGCAGCGGCTTGTAGACGCCTTGATCCAATACGATTTGCGTTTGTATGATGCGGCATTGGCCATGGTCAATAAGGTGAAGCCGTAAGTGTTAGGCGTTTTTATTTAAATTTTAATGTGTTTACCTATTGAAGGCCATCTAAATGACCCATAACGAGCCCCATACTGATATTCAGCAATTTAAAATTGCCAATTTCCTGAAAAAGCCCCGGTTACCACTCCACAAGGCAAAGGCCTATGCGGAATCACAACCCCCGGCAGCAGAAGCGTTATTTTATTTTTTCAGCAACCAGTACGAAAACATCTCCGAGCAGCATATTCAAAACCTGAATTCGCTGTTTGTGGCGGCCGGAAAGGACATAGGCAATTTTATGGAACCGGCTACCGTGCTTAATCCAACAGAAGCGCTCCGGTCAGAAAAACTACACGTCATCAAAGCGCATTTGGCAGGATTAACCGTTGCTTGCAGTGATGGGGAATTTGCCCTCAGGTTAGCGGAATCGGCGGTTGCCAATAATTTGGCACTGACGAGCCCGTTTTCTGATGGCAAAGCGACCTGCCAGGAAAGCTATGAAGCGGAACGGGGCATGACCTGCTTAAGGTTCATTGATAAAACGGATTGTTTTTTCTTGATCCAATGCGTTTCTTCAGCCGATAGCCTTTATTTTCCTAAAGAAAACATTTTAGTTTATTTGTCCCATGCCAGAGCCGTTGATGTAAAGCGGCTGCAATTCAAGTTAATCAGTGAATTCCGGAAAATTATCGGCTATGCACAAGCCAATAACCGGTTCGGCGGGGCCATCGCCTCCCACAGCAGGCCTGCCCATTTTTACTACGAAAGTTGGCCGGTCTTGGTCGCCATCCATAACCGGCCTGACATTGCCTCTAAAATACCCTGCCTGATCATGCGTAAAGGCCATGATTTTAATGACCTTAAACTCCTGTTCCCCCAGATGGGTAGCATCGTCCTCAATCCTGACGACATCTCGGACATGACCTTAGATGGCCACCAATGGCTTATCCATATCGGCAACAACCCGCATCTACGCAGGGCTTATAGGGATTACGATGCGGCTGACCAATACTTGCTTGACCGGATTCTCCAGGCACCTAGTGATGTTGCACTGCAAAAAGCCAAACAAATTGATGGCTGTTACCCGCTTGTTTGGATTGGTGTGGAAGGGCAAAAACGCTGTTGGCTAGAGCAAGTGGAAGGTTATGCCTACATGGTCAATGAACTGGCAAAACGTTTCCCAAGTTTGGGCGTGGTTTTTGATGGTTGGACGCTACCGTTTACACCTTCAGAAAAATCCATTAGTGAAGTCAAAAAAGACCAACGCATCGCCCATCAGATCATTAAAAAATTAAACACAGGCATTAAGCAGGTTTCGGTCATTGGCGAAAACAGCAACACCAAAATTTTTGTCGCCCATAAAATTGATTTTTTTATCTGCAATTTCGCGACCGGTTCTTTGTATGTGTCACGTATCCTGCATAAACCGGGGTTTTGTCATCTGAGCAATGTGCTGGCCAAGCATACCCTACAAACCAACATACAGATCCATCCCAACCGGAACGTTTATTTGTTGCCTAAAAAGTTTGTGACAGATAAACGCAGCAGCGTTTCTTATCAACAAACAGCCAAGCGTTGGTTTTTTAATATGATAATGCGCTTACTGAAAAACAAAAACCTAAAAGCCGTTGAATCAGGGGAAATTAGCTATTCGATCAACAAAAAAGAGTTTTACCCATTTATTGAACAACGGTTAGACAAAGTCCTGCTTAACATACAAAATGAAAAAATCCGGCTGTTTCTGGAGCCCTCTTTCAGTATCCACCCCGATGTCCGCCATTACTTAAAAATGGCCTGTTATGGGAATATGCTTGAAGTCTTCCCTACCTTAGACTTCCCCAAAAAGTTGTCCGATTTGATCGGGTTCAGGGAAAGTTATCTCAAACAACATATCATCTATGGTGTATTTTCTTATGGTAGCCATGCCGAACTGGACTTGCCCAGTGAATTTATGGTTTGGCTGGGCAATCCCTTAGAGCGTGTCCAACTCCATGCCCAGCAATTTGCCATCAATGCCGCCAATGAAAACCAGCCGACAGATATCTCCACCATCATAAATGCAGGGCATAAGGCTCTGGATAATTATTACACCCGCCTTATTTCAGGTATAGATGTGCCATTTGGTGAATGCACCGAAGCCATGCTCGATAAGGCCATTGAAAACCTTGCCCACCAATTTATTTTTATCGGGATTAATGAGCAGCAGGCGCAATCATTTGACCGCCTTTGTACGCTGATGGATTGGGACAGGTCATTGTTTCCGGACCAGTTGCCCAATAAATATCAGGTAGATGCATCGGCATTTTCCAATGAACATCTACAAAAGGCACAGGAGTTGATCCAATATGATAAGCGTTTATATGAAGCGGCGTTAAACTGGGTGGTGCCTTAATCAACAACCATCCCTCCGGGCACTCAGTTTTTGCCCATCCATCTGTCCTTAGTAACGCCCCATACCATTTTGGTGGTGTCACCACATAGCAAATAATTTTTACTACGGTGACTAAAGAAGCTTGCCGGTTGCATTGCACAGCCGGCAAGTGATGTGGTTATCCCAGAAAATAGGATTTGTTTAAGGCTTTAGCTGATCAGGAAATCGCTAGCGCTGAGTGCCGGGATACCCGTCAAGGTGACAAACTGGATCGCCGCACCCGCGCCGCTACCATCGGCATCGTAAGACAAGCCACCTGTTGTGGTGTTATAGACCAAATAATCATTCGCGTCGAGCGCAGTTGCGCCAGCTCCTGATACAAAGTTGCCTACGGCAATAGCCCCGGTTGCTACGAATTTGGTGAAAACAGCATTTTCCAGCACTATAGTGTCGGAGACGACATTAAAGTCAGTGATAGTATCCAAGTTGCTGGCAGCATTTAGCGCAGTGTTAAAGGCGAACTGGTCAGAACCTGTGCCACCCGTCAACGTGTCATTGCCAAGGCCACCTGCGATTGAATCATTACCTGCCGCACCTGACAAGATATTGGCTTTGGTATTGCCTTGTAGGCTGTTGCCCAGGCCATTACCCGTCCCGTTGATGACCCCAGATCCTGATAGGATAAGGTTCTCAACGTTTGCATCCAGTGTATAGGTAATCGAGGAAGTCACCGTATCCGTGCCTTCACCGCTGGCTTCGCTCACCGTATCCCCGGCATCATCAACAACATAACTGTCATTGCCTAAACCGCCGTTCATCTGATCACTGCCTATGCCGCCATCCAATAAATCGTTGCCATCCCCGGCATTGATGATGTCGTTGCCTTGGAAGCCATATAATTTGTTGGCATCTGCCGAACCGGTAATGGTGTCGGCTCCCTGCGAACCATAAACATTTTCAAAAGAAACGAAAGTCTCGTTGACGCCATCAATACTGGCTTGTTGGGTACTTAGGTTGATAGTGCCGCCTAATGTTGCAAAACGGTAATCGACAGTGTCGAATCCGTAACCGCCATCCATACTATCAATCCCCAAACCACCAGAAACAATATCATTACCCGTTTGTCCGTATAAAGTGTCTGCACCGTCATCGCCATTCAGGGTGTCAGCACCTGAGCCCCCATAAAGGGTGTCGTTATCATTACCACCACTGAGTTTGTCTGCATTGGCACCACCCGTAATGTAATCTTTACCATTACCCCCCTGCACATTATTGATGCCGTTGCCTGCTGAAATATTGTCATCACCGTCACCACCATTGATGATGTCGTCACCGCCACCACTGTTAAGGTAATCATTGCCGGCATTGCCTGAAATATTATTGTTGCCTTCACCGCCGTAAATCGTGTCGTCTTTATTCCCTCCGCTCAGCTTATCGTCGCCATCGCGGCCATTGATATTCAGAATGACCGTTTGCCCTGAGCCGTTGAAGTTATCGTCACCCAAGCTACCGGTAATATTTTCAATGCTTGTTGTCGTCAAATTAAGGGTTAAACCCGTGGTGGCACTGCCGTAATTACCGACGTAAACGCTATCAGTGCCTAACCCGGCTTGTAAAGAAAGCACGTCCACATTGCCGTCGATATAAATAGTGTCATTGCCTGCGCCGGCATCGACTTTATCCTTACCGCCACCAGCATAAATAGTGTCGTTGCCATCGCCACCCGTAATAGTGTCATCGCCCAATCCGGAAGAAATGCTGTCGTCACCAGTCCCGCCATCAATAATGTTGTTGCCTTCATAAGCGTTGATGTTGTCACTACCATCGCCGCCATTGATATTATCTATGCCGCTACCGCCAGACAGGTAATCATTACCGCTATTACCGGAAATGGTGTTGTTGCCTTCACCACCATAAATGGTGTCCGCTTCGCTACCACCAGCCAAAGTGTCGTTACCTTCACGGCCACTGATAGATAAAACCACAGACCGTAGTGAGCCATCAATATTATCGGCACCTTTACTACCGGTAATGTTTTCAATGCCAGCCGTTTCCAAATTGACAGCTATACCCTTAGTTTCACTGCCATAGTAGTTACCGACATAAACCGTGTCATTGCCCGCACCTGCTTGTAAAGCGGCAACGTTGGCAAAACCGTCAATATAGATAGTGTCATTGCCGCTACCCGCATCAACCTTGTCGGCACCGCCCCCTGCATAAATAGTGTCATCGCCATTGCCGCCCGTGATGGTATCAGCGCCTAGCCCGGTTGTGATGTTGTCATTGCCATCGCCGCCATCGACCAAGTTATTGCCAGCGCCTGCATTGATGGAATCATCACCGAATCCCCCATAAATTTTGTCATTGCCGGCACCCGCGTTAATGGTGTCATTGTCATCATTGCCATAGACCGTATTGTTGCCTTCACCTGCATAAATGCTGTCTTTAAAATTACTACCTTTAATGGTGTCGTTCCCAAAATCACTGCTGATGTAAACGGCTTCCGTTTGTGCAGAACCGTCGATATTGTCATCACCCACACCGGTGTCAATGTATTCAATGCCCGTAGTGGCCAAATTGATATTGAGGCCCAAGTCGGTTTCCGCATAGTAAACAAACAACTTGTCATAGCCGTTGCCACCTTTAATCGAACTGACCCGGTCGCTGACATACATCGTGTCGTCGCCATCACCGCCATTGACCGAGCCTGCACCGTAACCGGCATCAAGAGTGTCGTTCCCGTCACCGCCGTTCAAAATGTCGTCGCCATCACCACCATATAGATAGTCATTGCCAATTTCACCTGACAGGGTGTCGTTGCCAACATCGCCGTAGATATTATCGTTACCGTCCCCACCGGCAATGATATCGTTGCCTGCATAACCGTATATGTTGTCGGCATCTGCTGTCGCTGTGCCACTTACACCCGCTGATGCGGTAGTTGTAGTGATTGTGTCGTTACCGATGGTACCCGTAATAGTCGCCATTGTGTGTCTCCTGATAGGTTTGATTGCCAAATTAATTTTTGTTAGCAAGAAATTCTTTTCTAGTTTCTATCATCCGTTGCTAAACATTCTAAATATCCCTAAAGAAATTGACAGGCATATTTTTTATGCGGCCGGATTATCATCTACCTTAATACGTATTAATAAACCTGCTTCACGAATTACGGCAGGGATATGACCTTGAAATGCGCCATTAAATCCGTTGCCTAAATTTTTGAAGTCAGGTATAGGTTAAAATGATCTTAAAAAAGGTGTTATGCGTTATTCACCAAAACCTTTGTGCGTTATTTACATACCCGTCCAATATAGAGGATTTTCCCTATAAGCCAGAATAAGCCGTAATTTTAGGCTTACCGGAAGTGACAAACGGTTTCTGATTTTATGGAGGGAAATTTTCAACACCTAGGCTAACCTTGAGGCTAACCCAGGTATGGTTGACAGCAAGCGGGAGGGGTTACGTTTCAAGAAGCGCCCCAGGACATCACGGTTGACGTTGTCCAAATGCTTGGACAATTTGAAGCAGGTGAAATTGATCGTAAAATTCTATATAGCGTTGTTTTATTTCATTTTTTTTTCGTATATTTTCAGCACCAGCCGATAAAACCAAAGAGGCCTAAAGAGCACAATCCAAATCAGGAAAAGCCCGGTAATGGGTATGGGTCCAATCTCAAGAATGGTAATGACAAGAAGCACAAAAACACAAAGGATGCGCATAGTTTCTGCCCATATCCCAACGGCTTAAAAATGTTAAAAGTTAATGAAAACAGAACCCATGACCAAATTCCGCATCGTGTTGTTGGTATGCGAGGCATCATCCAAATATTGGTTCATATAACCCAATTCTGTACGCACATTTTTGTTAAACGTCCAGCCCAGACCAGCGAAAGCACGGTTTTGGTCAAAACCGGATTGGCCGCCGTAAGGCGTGGAATTCAGCCGGACAAAAAACTCATCCCAAGCAATCAAGTTCAGGCGCGGCTCAAACCCCATCGGGTGCATAAAGCGTATCATCTGCCGTGGCCGGACACGCACATTGTCATCTTGCAAAAAATTGCTTTCAATCAAGGTCCTGAATGAAAACGTCCCCAAACTGGTCGGCAATACATAGCGGAACCCTGGCCAGACATCTTGTTGGGAAACAAAACTCTTGCCTATATTTTCTGTAGGCAACCATGTGTAACCGGCCCAAACCGTAGCACGGTCACTCAGTGAATAACCGATAGCCACCCGCGCCATGCCTTGATACCAATGGCTAAAATCGCCATCATAACGGGACTGCCCTTCCAACCAAATACGGGTTTTTTCCAATTTTGGATCAAGGATTTTTAAACTCCCTTCACCGACCATTTGCAACCAGCTGCCATCGTCTTCAACTAAATTGCCGTCCACCGCTTTTGCCGCAAATGGCAAAAATATTATGTTCAAGCACATAACCATTATTGCCAAGCGTTTAATTTTTTTCATATTATTTTACCTATTGTTTGCTAGTTTCCACTAGTTGGGTAACGTGATCAGGCGCATTACGTAGTTTAAAAACTTACGAAAGTGACACGGGGCTTCTACGGGTATTGCCGGGATACTCCAATAACTTGTCTTGGAATATCCCGCCACTAAAGTTGTGATGGCATATAGCGGATAAACTGGGCTTATCGGCATGTGTGCATTAAGCCCAATCCATTGTTTCTAGCTATATCCAGAAACCATTTTTTGCTTGCGTGCCGCTAACGGATGGTTTGAGTAGGCATCATGATATTCCAGACCGTAAAAGTCACACTTTCCACCTTGCGCTTCATAGTCGTGCTGGAAATGGTGCATGAACTCCATGACGCTATGGTCAAGCAAATAGGCATCGTTTAACTGGAAAATAACCATCTTGCCTGGTTCCACAGCCATCATCGCATCTTTTAACGCCATGAAGTTGGAGAAAATGGCCGCCCCGCTGATTTTCACCAAAACAGTATTGCTGTCAGGCTGTTGGATTTCAAAATGGATTTTGAACAAATTGTTCAACTTAACGCCACGGCTGAGATGGATCAGCAATTTGACAACAATGCCCAAAGCGACCCCCACCAATAAATCGGTGGCGATGACACCAATAATAGTGACCACAAAAAGGAAAAACTGCTCTTTACCCAAACCCAACACTTTGCCAAACTCTTTGGGCGAAGCCAGACGGAAACCTGTGAACACCAGCAATGAAGCCAAGGCCGCCAAGGGTATGCTATGGATCAAACGCGGGAAAAAGACGACAAACAGCAACAAGAACAAGCCATGGAAAAAATTCGCCCAACTGGTTTTGGCGCCGTTGTTGACGTTGGCGGAACTGCGGACAATTTCTGCGATCATCGGCAAGCCACCGAGCATACCCGCCGCCACGTTACCCACGCCCACCGCCATCAAATCCTTATCCAGATTCGATTGGCGTTTATATGGGTCTAACTTATCAACCGCCATTGCGCTTAACAAACTTTCCAAACTGCCGACCAAGCAGATGCTGACCACGGCTTCCCAAAACTCTACCGTGGCGACTTTTGAAAAATCAGGGAAATAAAAGCTAGACATGAAATTGTCGGAAATGGCGACCAAAAATTTTGGCCCGACGGTTTCTTCATGGTGCGGCAAAAACGTCGCATCAGGCAAAAACAGATAAATATGCTCATGGTCCAAATCAAACAACTTGCCCAAGCCTATGCCCACCAACACCACAATCAACGGGGCGGGGATCATTTTCAAATACCTGTTCTTTACGACCGACCAAAGGATCAAAATAGCCAACCCCGAAAAACCGATGATGGCTATTTCATGGTTCATATTGATCAGGCTATGCGGTATTTGGGCAATCGTCGAAAACAGACTGCTGCCCTTTTCCGGGGCATTACCCAACACCACATGGATTTGTTTCGCCATGATAATGATGCCGATAGCCGCCAACATGCCATGGACAACCGAAGACGGAAAAAACGAACTCAACCGGCCTGTTTTAAAATAACCCATCAGCACTTGGAAGACGCTCGCCACCACAATTGCCGCCAAGGTGTAACGATACCCCGCCATCGCATCGCCCTCGCCCAACCCCTGCACAGCACCCAACACCACAACGATCAAACCGGCCGCCGGCCCGTTGATCGTGACAAACGAGCCACTCATACGCGAAACCAACACGCCACCTATCACCGCCGTGATGATGCCTGCTGACGGCGGAAAACCGGAAGCCATGGAAATGCCAAGGCACAAGGGCATGGCAATCAAAAAAACCAGGAAACCCGACAGCAGATCACTGCGCCAGTTCTCTTTTAATCCGGCCAAGCCGGTTTTAGGTAAAGCGGACAAATTAACTACACTCATGATTATTTCCTCATATTAATCGGACATCTGGAGCTGTCTTAGCGATTAATATGCCAGTTTTTTTCAACACATAACCAACTGGTTTTAAAAGCAATTTCTAACCGCAATCCTTTTACGCATGGGATGGGCGGATAACCTACGGGCAAATCAACCCACGGTTGGTTTATTTCAACCGTTACTGGCGGCGGTTAATTTTGTTATCCCAAGCCCTGCAAATTGGGCAGGGCTTGGCTTAGTCGCCCCAATAAACTCATACTAAAAAAGTCCAGTTACGCTACACTAAGCCAATTTATAACCTTCCCCCAACCTTGGAGCTAAAGATTATGAGCGACTCTATCTCAAACAACGCCGTCATTTACGCCACGCTTGCCTTAAACAGCGAAGTGGCTTTGCAACGCGAATACTTGGCTTCTGACGATGTCCCTGAAGATGAACGGGAAAATGAGGAAGATATTCTGGCTGATCTGGAGCAGGCTTTTATGGAATTTATTGACATTTACAAGGTGCGTTGCAAAGCCGACCCTGAATTGCCGACCCTTGACGAATTGTTAAACAGCCAGCTCTAAACGCACTATGACGACAACCTTTACCCTATACGGCGTTAAAACCTGCCAGACCGTGAAAAAAGCGCGGGTCTGGCTGGAACAACATGGCAAGCCTTACCGTTACCACGATGTCCGTGTGGATGGCCTGACCGCCACGCAACTTGACGACTTTATGGCCCGTGCCGACTGGAAGCTGCTGCTTAACCGCAGCAGCACCGCATGGCGGCAATTGTCCCCCGAACAACAAGCCGACCTGGACCAGGACAAAGCCAAGGCTTTGATCCTGGCGCATCCTACCTTAATGAAACGCCCCGTGCTGGACACGGGTGAGCAACTGCTGGTCGGCTTCACCGCCGAGCGCTACGCAAGCGAATTATGAGTGACACGCTGGAATTATTAAAAACCCTGATCAGCCGCCCGTCCGTAACCCCCCAAGACGCTGGCTGCCAGGAACTGCTCGCAGAATGCCTGGCACCGCTAGGTTTCACCGCCGAGCGGCTGGATTTTGCCGACACCCAAAATATCTGGCTACGGCGCGGGCAGGACAAACCTTTGTTCACCTTTTTGGGGCATACCGATGTGGTGCCGCCCGGTTCATTAAGCGCCTGGGATTCGCCGCCGTTTGAACCAACGATAAAAGACGGCAAATTGTACGGACGCGGGGCCGCTGATATGAAAGGCGGCATCGCGGCGTTCGTCACCGCCGTGGGGCGGTTCCTTGCCAAACATCCCGACCATCAAGGCTCGATTGCGGTCATGATGACCAGTGACGAAGAAGGCATCGCCACGCATGGCGTGGTCAAAGTCGTGGACGTGTTGGAACAACGCGGGGAAAAAATAGACTGGTGTTTGGTGGGCGAGCCTTCCAGCGACAAACGCATCGGCGATGTCATCCGTGTCGGCCGGCGCGGCTCCTTGTGCGCCCGTTTGACCGTCATCGGCATCCAAGGCCATGTCGCCTACCCTGAACTGGCGGAAAACCCTATCCACACTTTCGCCCCGGCGCTAAAAGCCTTGACCGAAGAGGTCTGGGACCAGGGCAACGAATTCTTCCCGCCCACCCGTTTGCAAGTCTCCAACATCAACGGCGGCACAGGTGCGGAAAACATTATCCCCGGGCATTTGGACGTGCAGTTCAACCTGCGTTTTTGCACCGAACTTGATGCACAAACCATCCAGCAACGCACCCACGCCATCCTCGACCCATTCGGTTTCAAATACCAGTTGGATTGGCGTTTGTCAGGCCAACCGTTTTTGACCGCTTCGGGCGAACTGGTCGCCGCCACCCATGCCGCGATCAAAAGCGTCACAGGATATGCCCCCCTAGATGACACGGGCGGCGGCACTTCGGACGGGCGTTTTATCGCACCGACCGGGGCGCAAGTGATTGAGCTGGGGCCGCTGAATGAAAGCATCCATAAAATCAACGAGCATATCGGGCTGGAGGATTTGGAAACCTTGTCGGCAATTTACGAACAGGTGTTGGTCAATTTGTTGGTTGCAACATAACAAGCGCACTCGGATGCCTAAGCAACATCACAAACCTATCTTTATTCTTGCTTAACCAGCCCCGCACTTCCAGCGTTTTGCCCCGATAACCCTGCACCTCGGGGAACAGCGGCAAATTGTCCTTTTCGATACGTGCCGCAAAGGTGCCGGTGAATTTCAGGTACACCGACTTGCCCGTCGCATAAACATCCTGCACTTTGCCCGTCACGCGCTGCCAATGGTGCCCGTCATAAACGGCTTCGTCCACTTGACCGGCCGCAACTGGCGCGTATTCGGGACGGTTCCAAATGCCCCGCCGGGCTTGTTCTGCTTCCTTTTCCGCCGCGACCAGCTCACGGACATAACCCAAGTTCGGCGGGAAAATGTTCACCGTCCCCAACCCCAACGTCACCAATTGCACATTGATATGCTCCTGGTTTTCGGTGATCAAATGCGCCAATGTCCGTCCGTATTTGTCGGTTTTTTCAACCCCCATTTCTAGCCGCACACGGGTGTGTTTTAGTTTCTCCTGCAACCACTGTTTCGCCGCTTCGCCACCCGCATCGGCCTTATTGCCGCGATGCGCGACTTCCGGCGTGTTCACGCCCAAAAAACGGATCTTGCGCCCATCCTGCAATACCACGGTATCGCCATCGTAAACCGTCCGCACAGACAAAAAGCCATAACCAGGCTTGATGTCCAGTTTTTTGGCAACCGGCTCAACGGGCTTGTCAGCAAAATGCCGTTGTCCACTGGCGTCTTGCCATTGATAAATATCGGCGTGCGCATTGACCAACACACACAACCATAACATCATTAAAATCTTCATAAATGGGCCGGTCTGCTAAAATTTGGATAGACTATCATTAATCCACGCCATTAAACCCCAACACTGCCAATGGAGCTTAACCATGAAACCTGCCGAACCCTCCCCACAAGTTAAACTGCCGTATTTTGATTACCTGCTGGAATTATTAAAAGACGGCAACGAAGCCGTGGCAAAAAGTTTTGGCCGGCATGTCCACTGGGGCTACTGGGAAAATCCCAAACAGGCCATGCTTAGCACCGAAGATTTTGGACAAGCCGCCGAAGAACTTTCCGCGCAAGTTTGCCAAGCGGGCAATATCCATAATGGCCTGGATGTGCTGGATGTCGGTTGCGGTTTTGGCGGCACAATCGCCCATATCAATGAGCGTTATGTGCGTATGGGCTTGGTCGGCCTGAACTTGGATGACCGGCAATTGGAACGCGCCCGCGCCACCGTCACCGCCAACGGACACAACCGCATCGAATTCCACCAAGGCGACGCCTGCGCCCTACCCTTCCCCGACCAGTCTTTTGACGTGGTGCTTGCCGTCGAATGTATTTTCCATTTCCCTGACCGCGCCCAATTTTTCAAAGAAGCTTACCGCGTCCTCAAACCCGGCGGCTATTTGGCCTTGTCGGATTTTGTGCCCAAAAAAAAACTGCTGCCGTTTACCCGTATGAAATTGCCGGATTGGAGGTTTTACGGCAAATGTAACTTGCAATTTTCCGCCGATCATTATCGCAAGCTTGCCGCACTCACCCAATTCGATTGCCTGGTTGAGCGCGACATCACCGTCAACACCCTGCCCACTTACCGCTATTTAAGAAAATTGGCGATGCATCAAGGCAAGATTGCCAGCACAAGCGCCGTTGCCGAAACCTTGGGCGCTGAAATCCTGAGCCGGCTGGCTTTGCTGAGTTACGTCATTTATGCGTTCAAGAAGTAGATTCATACGCTTTGGTTTTCCAAGTTTACCAGTTCCGCCATGGTATTGATGTTCATAAACAGTCCGGGTTGGTGGCTGAAATCCACAGGGACAACGTGATGCCGTACCAACCACGTTTCCACCTTGCGGTGGCCATCGGCCAGATACCTTTGCAAGTCCGTTTTTAATGAGGCCTTTATCGCCAGAAACACCGGATGCCAGCGCCCATCCGCAACGGCGACCGCTATGTCGGCATTGTTGTCCCGACGGGCGTCAAGCAATTGTTGCAAATGCCCTGTCCCCATCAGGGGCGAATCGCAAGGCATGACCAGCAACTCTTCGGTTTGGCTGTAGGACATCGCAGTGAGCACACCAGCCAAAGGGCCATCAAAGCTGCTGGTTTGGTCACTAATGACGGGTAAACCAAACTTCTGGTAATCCCCGACATTCCGGTTGGCGTTGATGACCAGCACACCAACCGCAGGCCGCATCGCGGCGATTGCATAACTGATGAGCGGTTGGCCTTTAAAGCTTACCAGGCCTTTATCTTGGTGGCCCATGCGCCTGGCCAGACCGCCAGCCAGAATCACGCCTGTTATTGTTTCTTTATTATCCATAAAAATAGCCCGTCTGCCCAAAGTGAAACACCAGCCAATTATCCAACAGTTCATGGGTGAATGTTTATTTTTCCGGCTTGCCTGAAAAACGCCAGGGATTTTCGGTTAAAATACTTAAACAAGCTGATAGGCCGCAATCTTATCAGCCATTTATCGCCCCCTACGTGTAGGGCTTTTTATTTTATAGGGCATTATTATCCATGAAAGCACCCTCTTTATTGTCTATTTTAACAATCGCCTTAATCACCATCACTACGGGCTGCTCAACCACGCCGGAGCAACCTTCCGCACCAGCCGGACCCGTTGTTGAAAAAACACCGGGCAATGACTTCCCGACCCGTGACCGCGTCGAATATGTCTTAAATTGTGTGGCGCAACACGGGGGCTTGAGCTATATCAACCAGTATGCTTGCGGTTGCAAAATCGACAAAATCGCCGAAAAGCTGACTTTCAGCGAATACGAAGCGGCAAAAACCTTTAATTACTTAAAAAGCACGCCTGGGGAAAGCGGCGGTGTTTTTCGTGACCCCAAACAATCCAAAGACTTACGCGCACAGCTTAAAGAAGCGGAAGCTTATGCGGAAAAAAGCTGTTTTGTAAAATAATCTCCCGTATTATTGGACAATTACCATTCGCCTGGCGGCGGCAACCCTGCCCGCTGCCATTATTTTCCGTCATTACCTTGGATGTCTGTGGATTTACAATCTCCTGCCCTTTTTTCCGATGTGGCGCCTACCCGGCTACGCGAAATTCCTTACAACTACACGTCTTTTTCAGACCGCGAAATCGTCATCCGCCTGTTGGGTGAAGACAACTGGCGCATCCTGGATTCGTTGCGTGACGAACGGGTGACCGGGCGCTCCGCACGGATGCTTTTCGAAGTGTTGGGCGATATTTGGGCGGTGCAGCGCAACCCGTATCTTGAGGATGACCTGCTCGACAACCGTAACCGCCGCAAGGCCTTGCTAGAAGCCTTGCGCCACCGTTTGCGGCAAATGGAAAAACGCCATGACGAGCTTGAAAATGAAGATGTCGGCCGGGCGAGGCGGGTCGCGTTATTGATAACCGCCGCGCACCAAGCCGTCAATGCTTTCGAAGCACATTTCGAAAATACCCGGGAAATGCGCCGGAAGGCCTTGGCGTTGCTGTCCAAACATACCCGTAAGGACAACATTTGTTTCGACGGTTTCGCCCGCGTGTCGCATGTGACCGACGCCACCGACTGGCGGGTGGAATATCCGTTTGTCGTCTTGTATCCGGGCAATGAAGAGGAAGTCGGGCAGCTGGTGCGTGATTGCATCAAACTGGGCTTGACCATTATCCCGCGCGGCGGTGGCACGGGCTATACCGGTGGTGCCGTGCCCTTGACACCCTTCTCTGCGGTGATCAACACTGAAAAGCTGCTGGAAATCGGACGTGTGGAGCGCGAATCCAGCTTGCCGGGCGTGGCGCAAACCTATGCGACCATTTTCACCGGGGCGGGTGTGGTGACCCGGCGGGTCATGGACGTTGCCGACAATGCGGGGCTGGTGTTCGCCTGCGACCCGACCTCGGCGGACGCGTCTTGCATAGGCGGCAACGTGGCCATGAACGCGGGCGGCAAAAAAGCCGTGCTGTGGGGTACGGCACTGGACAACCTGTTGTCCTGGCGCATGGTGACCCCGGACGGCAACTGGTTGGAAGTCGAGCGTTTCAACCACAATCTCGGCAAGATCCACGACCAGGAACACGTCAGTTTCTTGCTGAAACGGTACGATGCTGACGGCCGCAAGCTGTTGTCGGAAGAACCGCTTGTCATCCCTGGTGCGCAATTCCGCAAAGCCGGCTTAGGCAAGGATGTCACCGACAAGTTTTTAGGCGGTTTGCCTGGCATCCAGAAAGAAGGTTGCGATGGCATCATCACCTCGGCACGTTGGATTTTGCACAAAATGCCGCCACACACCCGTACGTTTTGCCTGGAGTTTTTCGGCCAAGTCCGGGAAGCCGTGCCGGCGATAGTCGAGATCCGCGATTACCTCGCCGCGTTGCCTAAAAACGGCCCGGCACGGGTGATGCTGGCAGGCCTTGAGCACCTTGACGAACGCTATGTGAAAGCCGTGGGTTACGCCCCTAAAGCCAAACGCCACGGCAGGCCCAAAATGGTGCTGGTCGGTGATATTGTTGGTGATGACGAAAACCAAGTCGCCTTGGCCGCATCGGAAGTCGTGCGGCTGTGCAACGCCCGGAATGCGGAAGGTTTCATCGCCGCCAGCCCGGAGATGCGCAAGAAATTCTGGCTGGACCGTGCCCGCACCGCCGCCATCGCCAAGCACACCAATGCCTTCAAAATCAATGAGGATGTGGTGATACCGCTGCCGCGCATGGGTGATTATTGTGACGGCATCGAGCGCATCAACATCGAGCTGTCACTGCGCAACAAATTGCGGCTGTGCGATGCGCTAAGCCATTTTTTGGCTGGCGATTTGCCGTTGCGTTCTTATGAAGACAACACCAACAAAGCCGAACTGGTCGGCGACCGCCGCAGTTTGGCCTTAGATACTGTCGCGCAAGTGCGCGGGCGTTGGCAGTGGCTGTATGACCATCTCGATTTGCCTTTGCTACAAGCGGAAGCGGCGTTCGGCGACTACGGCATTCACGTTTCCGAGCTGACCAATCGGGCAGACCAACCGACCTTGTTCCACCGTATCCAAGACCACTCGCTGCGCGTCTCCTGGAAATCGGAGCTATTGCCCCGTTTGCAGGACATTTTTGAAGGCGATAATTTCCGTCCGGTCATAGAACGGGTGGAAGCCGTACACAAGGAAATTTTACGCGGACGGGTGTTCGTGGCCTTGCACATGCATGCCGGTGACGGCAACGTGCATACCAATTTGCCAGTCAATTCCGACCATTATGAGATGCTGCAGGAAGCCAATGCGGCGGTGGTGCGGATCATGGGCTTGGCCCGGTCTTTAGGCGGGGTCATCTCCGGTGAACACGGTATCGGCATCACCAAATACGAGTTCCTGACCGAGGAAGAACTGGCAAGTTTTCACGACTACAAACAACGTATAGACCCGGAAGGACGCTTTAACCGCGGCAAGCTGATGCCGGGGGCTGACCTGCATGCAGCCTACACCACCTCGTTCAGCCTGATGGGCTATGAATCCCTGATCATGCAGCAAAGCGACATCGGCGCTATTGCCGACTCGGTGAAGGATTGCCTGCGCTGCGGCAAATGCAAGCCCGTGTGTTCCACCCATGTGCCACGCGCCAACCTGTTGTATTCACCACGCAATAAAATCCTCGCCACTTCCTTACTGATCGAAGCCTTCCTTTACGAAGAGCAGACCCGCCGGGGCATTTCCATCACCCATTGGAAAGAATTTGAAGACGTCGCCGACCATTGCACGGTCTGCCACAAATGTTACAACCCCTGCCCTGTTGATATTGATTTCGGCGACGTGTCGATGAACATGCGCAACCTGTTGCGCAAAATGGGCAAGCAAAGTTTCAATCCGGTTAAAACAGCCGCCTTGGCATTTTTGACTAGCAGCCATCCCAACACTGTCAAAGCCATGCGCAAGGTCTTGATCGAATGGTCTTACAAAGGGCAACGCTTGGGCAATGTCTTGCTAAAGCCCTGGGGCAAAGCGCAGCTCTCGCAACCGCCTTCATCGACTGGAAAAACACCGGTATTCGAGCAAGTGGTCCATTTCACCAACCGCAAAATGCCCGGCAAACTACCAAACAAGACGGCGCGGGCCTTGCTGGACATCGAGAACGACCATATCGTGCCGATCATCCGCGACCGGCATAAAACCCGCACTGACTCCGAAGCGGTATTTTATTTCCCTGGCTGTGGCTCCGAGCGCTTGTTCTCACAAGTCGGTTTGGCGACCCAAGCCATGCTTTACGAAATCGGCGTACAAACCGTCTTGCCTCCGGGCTATTTGTGTTGCGGTTATCCCCAACGTGCGGCGGGGCAATTCGATAAGGCGCAGAAAATCACCACGGACAACCGCGTGCTGTTCCACCGGGTCGCCACTACGCTGAATTATTTGGACATCAAGACCGTCGTGGTCAGTTGCGGCACTTGCCTGGACCAACTGGTGGATTACGAATTTGAAAAGATTTTCCCTGGCTGCCGGTTAATCGACATCCATGAATATCTATTGGAAAAAGGCGTGAAGCTGGAAGGTGTCAACGGCACCCGTTACCTATACCACGACCCTTGCCACAGCCCGCTGAAGCAGCAAGACCCCATGAAAACAGTCAACGGTTTGATCGGCACGACGGTCAACAAATCCGAGCGTTGCTGCGGCGAATCGGGGACTCTGGCAGTCGCCCGCCCCGATATTTCCACCCAGGTGCGTTCCCGCAAAGCCATTGAATTACAGGAAGACACCGCCAAGCTGCGCACGGACGGTTACGAGGGGCCCGTCAAAATGCTGACTTCCTGTCCGTCTTGTGTACAAGGCTTGCTGCGTTACCAGGATGACCTGGAGCAAATGGAAGTCGATTATATTGTGGTCGAAATTGCCCGGCACATATTGGGTCCGGACTGGATGGGCAACTATATCGGGCAAGCCGCAAACGGCGGGATAGAGCGGGTTTTGGTGTAAGGTTTTGACAGCCTTGGCAGCCGTCCCGTAACGTTTCCAACGCCCTATGGCAAGTTGAAACGTACGGGCGGATACCAATCCAATGCCGCTATAAAATCTAAAAACCGCTTCACCACCGCCACCGCCCTTTTGCCTCTAAAGGTTTCCGGGACTGACAGGCGTATTGGGGCATGCCAGGAGCTTGCTTTCTAGGGATCAGGGGAACGGCTTACCAAATGCCCCGGTGTTTTTGCGCGTAGATGTTGGGCTACAAGCAGTTTTTAACAATATGCACGCGGATACGGGCAATTGGCACGATATAAAGCGCCCAACTATTGGATTTTAATGCGTCCAGGCAATAAAAAAGGGCGGTAAACCGCCCTTTTAATTTTATCAGCCCAACGCCGCCAATTAGGTGGAAGGTTGGCCGTCTACAATGACTTTTAGTTTTTGGCCTGGACGCAACCCTTTACCCAAAACATCTGCGTTTGACTTACGTAAATCAGTGACCGGGACATTAAATTTTTTGGCAATCTGGGTCAATGTGTCACCCGCCCCAACCTTGTAGTGGACCAGGCGGATAGATGATACGGAAGCGATTTGCTGGTTGGCGCTTTTAATGACCAACTTACGGCCAGGAACCAATGCCGTTTTCAAGGTAATTTTATTCCATTCGGCAATATCCTTTGGGGTCACCGCGAAACGCTGGGAAATGTTCCAAAACGTATCACCTTTTTTCACCGCATACATTTGATGGTTTGCGGTTTGGATTTTTGCCGCCTTCGCGGCCAATAAATGGCTATCTGGCTTATTATCGGATACGGAAGGGACCTGTAGCATCATACCGGAACGTACCGTATTGCTGGCTAAATGGTTAACGCGGCGCAACGTTGATAGGGTGGTGTGGCTACGGTTGGCAATAGCCGACAGGGTTTCACCTGATTTGACCTTATAACGGCTAAAGGATGAAGCGACGGCTTGGGATTCTTCGTGCCTGGTGTCTTTAATTTCAGGCTTTTTGATTTGCGTCAATAGGCGCTCTTCGGGTTTGTTTCTCGCCAGTATCGGCTCTGGATTTAAACTGCCGTAATTGACACGTTCGTGATACGGAAGCTGGGCCAGGTTCCTTTTGAAAGTACTCGCCTGCTCAACAGGCACCAGCAAGCGGTGCGGGCCTTGCGGGGCGGTGCACGATCGGTTAAATCCGGGGTTGAGCTTTAAAAACTGGTCATACGGGGTATTAGCCAATTGCGCGGCCTTATGCAAGTCCAACGGGGCTTTAATGTCAACCACTTCAAAATAGGGCTTGTTGGGGATGTATTGCAAATGCAGGTTGTATTGCTCGGCGTTGGCGAATATTTTTGCGATGGCCAGCAAACGCGGCACATAATCCATCGTTTCTTGGGGCAAATCCAAGGACCAATAATCGGTCGGCAAATCACGCTCTTCATTTTTTTCAACTGAACGCCGCACACGGTTTTTGCCGCAGTTGTATGACGCCAAGGCTTTTAGCCAATCGCCGTCAAAAAGCTCACTCAGCTCTTTCAGATAGGTTGTCGCGGCTTTAGTGGACGCGTAAACGTCACGGCGGCCATCATACCAGGCATTTTGTTGCAAACCGTATTCTTCACCCGTTGACGGGATAAATTGCCAAAGGCCGGAAGCTTCGGCTGAAGAATAAGCATTCGCCACAAACGCGCTTTCCACCACAGGCAACAAGGCCAATTCGCCTGGAATGTCTTTGGCTTCGACTTCATCAAGGATATGGTGCAGATATGGCTCGGCACGTTCTTGGATAATGGCCAAGGATGCCGGATGTTGCAAATACCAGTCCATCGCACGGTCAACCCGATAGTTATCAATTTCTGGCAAGGAATATAACGACAACAAACGGTCCCATACCGTCTCATGTTCACCGGAGGCGCTTTTTTGCCTGTGTTTATTGAATTTAAGCCGGGAACTTGCTGAAGGATATTGTCCGGATAAATCATCCTGACTATCATAATCTGACCGCCCTGGAAGCTGATCAGCGACACTTAACTGGTTTTTGGGGGTTTCCGAACAACCTGCTGCGATTAAAGACAGCAAAATCAAAAGGAAATTGGCTGGCCTTTTAAAATTAACGTGCATCATCTTAAAGCCTAAGAGTGTAGTTTAATCATAATAAGGGTTATAGTATAACTTGTTTTTCTTGTAAATAACCCAAGTAATATTACATTGTAGTGAAGAATTCCCTAAATCCCCGCTATATTTTGAGCTGCCGATTGATCTTGTATACTCACGCCACCGTTTCAAAAACAAGGCATTGCCCCAAAATAGGCCAGGCTTAAACCCTTAATGCACTGCAATGAAACGTAAATTTTTATTTTCTTGGTATCAAACGCCACGAGGCAAGTTGCTAAAAGAACTGGAGGCGGCGTTCTTACAACGCGCCATCACGGTCAGTTGCCAGCAAACCGTATTGCAAATAGGCGGCTTGGGCTGGGAAAACGACTTTATTGATTGTTCTTTATACAAATTTTATACCATACTTGATGTAAACAGTCTGGGCAGTCAAGATGCCAGAAAAATTCAAGCCAAAGCATTCCGCTTGCCGCTCAAATGCGAAAGTGTCGACATGGTGATCATCCCGCATTTGCTGGAATTTGACACTTCCCGCTTCCAGACCATGCGCGAAATTGAACGTGTCTTAAAACCGGAAGGCATTGTTCTGATAATGAATTTTAACCCTTGGAGCTTATGGGTCAGATACCATTTTTTATGGGAAATAAAACTGGCGGACTCTTGGCGCGGCCACTTTATCAGCCATGGGCGGGTTATGGATTGGTTAAAACTGTTGAATTTTGAAGTCACCACTTCATCCAGTTTCTATCTTGATGAAGTCAAAACCAAACACAGTAAAGCCATTAATCCATCCGGCTCGTTGTCTGCGACCTCCTATGCCATTAAGGCCATAAAGCGCCGCTATAATCTAATCCCCCTAACCCCGGTGACACAGGAAATGCCCCGCTTAGTCAACGAAACATCTTTAGCGTCCTCCCCTGCAAACACCATCAGCCATGAGTGATATTGTCATTATTTATACCGATGGGGCTTGCCGTGGCAACCCTGGCCCAGGTGGCTGGGGGGTGCTATTGACTTACAAAGGCAACGCCAAGGAACTGTTTGGCGGCGAAAAAACCACCACCAATAACCGCATGGAACTGATGGCGGCCATACAAGCTCTGGAAGCCTTAAAAAAGCCCTGTAACGTCCAGCTCAACAGTGACTCCAGCTATGTCCTCAAAGGCATCACCGAATGGCTGCCCGACTGGAAAAAACGCAATTGGCAAACCGCCGCCAAAAAACCCGTCAAAAATGACGACCTTTGGCGCAGGCTCGATGCCGCCAAAACCCTGCACACCATCGAATGGAAATGGATTAAAGGCCATTCTGGCGACCAAGGCAATGAACGGGCCGATGCGCTCGCCAATTTTGGGATCGACTCATTGCCTTGATCCCCCCTCACTTTTTAGCATCCAACAGGCTTTTCAAATCCGCAAACGGGTTATGGGTGACCGTCGGCGTGCTTGGCTTGCGGGATTGGACACTGGCAAAACGTGTCTCTTCATAACGGGAATGCTCGTTGTCATGGCAATACAAACACAACAATTCCCAATTGCTTCCATCTGCGGGATTATCATCGTGATTGTGGTTCCTATGGTGCACCGTCAACTCAGCCAAATTCTTGTGCGTGAACTCCCGCGCACAGCGCCCGCAGACCCACGGGTACATTTTCAATGCCTGGCCGCGATAAGATTGTTCCCGTAACTCCTGGTCGCGGCGTGCAGCCATCACCAATTGGCTTTGCTTATTGTTATGGGGTAAGGGATTTTTGTGTGTCATACCAATGCACCTAAGATTTAATTCAAAATTCATATTGTAGGGCCACGCTCCGGTAAGCGATAGCCACCCGAAAACTAAAACCGCCCCTATTTTGTCCCGCCTGTCGAATTAAGGGTTCGTCCCTTCGCGCAACGCGCGTTTTATCCCCAAGAAAGCGCACAGATACTGGTCGCCCCTGTCGTAACTGACAATCGCCTTGTCAAAATCACACAAATAAGCCACCAAACGCTTGTTCAATTGAATAATATCGCCTTTTTGGCAAGCGTCCTGGATCACCGTAGTTTCCGTGCCACGTTCTGGAATATGCACGCACACTTGACCGTCAGGAGATTCGGCATGGCAAAGAAAGGCCAACAGCAACAGCGGCAAAATGGATAAGGGTTTCATAATGGGGGCATTTTATTAGGGATCCATCCATTTTAACCAAAAACACACCATCCGGCTCCTTAAAGTGCCTAAATGCCCGTTACCTTAAATGCCGGGTATTACGTAATTACCCAATACCACCTACCCTGGCTGCAGATCGAATGACGGAAACAGTTTGCCTCCCAAATGCAAACCCATCCTTACAGAATCTTTATTTCAGAAACCCTATTCCCTATCCACCGTTGAGGCAATAGGAATTTTGCGATGGGCATCACTTAGAAGCTGTCTGGGAAGGAGTACAGGAAGCGTAACGTTAGTGGCGCGGTGTACGACGCCCCCCGCGTAGCCGTAGGGGCCGGGCGTGTTGACGGAGTTGGGGCGCGAGCGGAAGCATAGTCAATATGCAAGGCCATCCCGACACGGCGTCAAGTCATTAGCTATCCTCAATATTTGGGTTTCATGGACCTTTATGTGGATTGTCCCCTTAACCGCCACCAATAAAGCCTACTTTTTAAGGGCTTTTGGCGGATGCCTATCGCGTGATACGTGTGCCTGCGCACAGAACTTTTGTTAAAAAAAGCAGAGGATAAGCACTGTACGATGATGATGCCCAGGCAACATTAAGGCCATTACTGGAATTTACGTCACCAACCGATTGCCAGCACCGCTTCCCTTATCAACAGGTAACGCCATTAATAACAATCCTTTAAACGGTTACATGCCGCTTCATCCATCGTATAGCCAACCCGGCCCGCTTATTAAGGCGGGGGAAGTTAAAGCTTCCTTAGCACGCTGGCGATGACTTCAAACCCAACTCTCACAATCATTACGAATAAGGACTAATCATGGCAATTTTTACACTCACGACGAATCTCGACAATTTTGTCGGCGGTTCTGGAGATGACACTTTCGAAGCCACCTATAATGACGGGGCAACCGGGACATGGGCCATCCTCGATTCCATCAATGGCGGTGACGGGATTGATACGCTGAATATCACCCCGATAGGCACCGCTTCGATCACGCCCGTCGACGGCTACTGGAGCGGGGTGAGCAACATCGAAAAAGTCGTCATCAACTCAACGGGGGCTGGCGCACAAACCATCACCACGGGCGGTTTTTTTGAAACGGCGTTCGCAACCGCCGGGGTTGACCTAGTGACGACATCTGGCGCAGGTGCGATTACGATTGACATGGGTACATTTACCGGAGCGGCAACCATCACCGCCACCTCGGTGGATGGCGCACAGGACATCACCATGGGGTCAGGCATTGCCACTGTGACGGCCATGTCCACAGCAGGTGCACAGACGATCACCGGGGCAAACCTTACGCAGGCGATTGCCATAACTGGTGCGGGCGCACAAACCATTTCGGGGGCAAACCTTGCGCAAGTGACCGCCATATCAGGTGCGGGAGCACAAACCATTTCGGGCGGGGATCTTACAGCCGTGAGCGTAACCTCGACGAGCGGTGCGCAGACCATCACCAGCACGGGTGCGCCCGCTGTCACCCTATCGGCCATATCGGCTTCAGGCGCGCAAACGATTGTAACGGGTATAGGCGCGGACTTTATAACGGCAAAAACGTCTGCCGCCATCAACACTATCACGTCCGATGCAGGCAACGACACTATTTTCATTAAGGCGGCGACGGGTAACTACACTATCAGTGCTGGTGCGGGTGATGACTTGGTCTACGGTGGATTTGGGAACGACGCCATCAATGGCGGCACAGACAACGACATCATCAATGGTTGGTATGGTAACGACACGATTGACGGGGGCGACGGTAACGACACCTTGAAGGGTAACGTGGGTAACGACACCCTTTTGGGTGGTTTGGGCAACGACATTTTGGGCGGTGGTGATGGTAATGACTGGATCGACGGCGGGGCGGGTGACGATTTGTTCACGATCAACCCGTCCGGCGACGATGTCATGATTGGCGGTGTCGGTACCGACACCGTGGATTACAGCAACTCGACCGATGGCGTGACCGTCAATCTGGCGACGACCGCCGCGCAACTTATCAGCGTCTTTAGCGGGACAGACACGCTGAGCGGCATCGAAAACGTGATTGGCAGTGCATTGTTTAATGACACTATTGATGGGAATTCAGCTGCCAATAACCTCAATGGCTTAGGAGGTGATGACGTAATCAAAGGCTGGAGCGGTAACGACACCATTTTTGGTGGTTTGGGCAACGACAATTTGGGCGGCGGTGATGGTGATGACTGGATCGACGGGGGCGACGGTAACGACACCTTGAAGGGTAACGTGGGTAACGACACCCTTCAAGGTGGTTTGGGCAACGACATTTTGGGCGGTGGTGATGGTAATGACTGGATCGACGGCGGGGCGGGTGACGATTTGTTCACGTTCAACCAGTCCGGTGACGATGTCATGATTGGCGGCGTCGGTACCGACACCGTGGATTACAGCAACTCGACCGATGGCGTGACCGTCAATCTGGCGACGACCGCCGCGCAACTTATCAGCGTCTTTAGCGGGACAGACACGCTGAGCGGCATCGAAAACGTGATTGGCAGTGCGTACAATGACCGCTTGGCTGGGAATAATCAGGCCAATGTCCTGACAGGTGCTGGCGGGGTAGATCACTTTGTGTTCAAAACGGCACTGAGTGGCTCAAATGCCGATACCATCACCGATTTCCTGAGTGGCAATGATGTCATTGAGCTGTCTGCTGCAATCTTCAATGCTTTCGCTGGTCAGGTGGGCAATACGGTAGGGCTGGGTGTAAACCTTAGCTACGATGCTGGCCTTGGCGTTGTCTCTTATGATGCTGACGGTGCAGGTGCGGGAAACCCGGTTGCTTTAGTTGTTCTTGGCGAACTATCCCACCCTGCCTCGTTGGGTAATGATTTCCTGATCATCGCCTAAGGATCTGGCTAGAAATAACTCACCTACCCATTGCAAATAACAGCCGCCGTCCATGGAATAAAAAACGCTTGGACGGCACAGGCCGGAAATAAAAAGAAACCGAATAGCTTAGGCTCTGTTGACATAACTTAGCGCAACCAAATCAAGGCGGAGACGAAACAAAGGAACCCCCTGTAGTTACGTGCAAGCCTTTCGAAGCGGGAGAAGATACGGCGGTAATGCTTTATTTTGCCGAAGAAACACCCGATGGCATGGCGTTCCTTTTTAAATGCCATGACCGAGCGGGGCATTTTCGACGCCTTGCGCATCGTCTTGGAAAACCGGCAATACAGTTACCGGCAATTATTTTGGATAACGGGAGCCATCGCCTTTTTGCTGTCTACGGTTATCAGCAGTTTGACGGTGGGCTTGTTGATGGGCTACATCATCTTGCAGATAGGAAAAAATCAGCCTAAATTTGTCGGCCTGGCAGGGCTAAATGCCGTGGTCGCCGCCAATGCCGACGGCACGATGAGCCCTTTAGGCGGTATTTCCACTTTCTTCGTTTGGCAGCAAAACGCGCTGCATTTCACCGAATTCTTTACCTTAACGATCCCCTGCATCGTCAATTTTTTAGTGCCCGCGGCCATCATGCACTTTTCGGTTACCCAGGAAACCCCTCGCTTTTCCAAGGAAACACCCGTGTTAAAACGCGGCAGCAAGCGGATTATTTTTATCTTTATCCTCACCTTCAGCATCACCATTTTATCTAATGTATTTTTTGACATGCCTGCCATAGCGGGAATGATATTTGGTTTGGCGTTATTGCAATTCTTTGCTTATTTTTTAACCAAAACCAAAAAACTGAGCCATTTTTTAATCCCTGAAACTCAAGAAACCATTGATTCGAATAAAGGCTTCGATATTTTCAAGTGTATCGCCGGTGTGGATTGGGATACCTTGCTGTTTTTCTATGGCGCGATGATGATCGTCGGCGCACTGAGTTTCTTGGGTTATCTGGATGCGATGGCGCATTATTTGTTTACCCAAATTAGCCCGACCCTTGCCAACGTGCTGATCAGTTTGTCATCATCCACTATTGATAACGGCACCTTGATGTTTGCCGTATTGAATATGCACCCCGACTTTCCAAACGGACAATGGCTGTTATTGACCTTGACTTTGGGCGTGGGCGGCAGCCTGTTGGCGATCGGTTCCGCGCCTGCTCTCCATGTGCTTGGGCTTATGAAAGGCGTAATGAAAGAAGGCGAAGGCCATACCTTTACCCTGCATTTACGCTGGATGCCTGCGATTTTATTAGGTTTTTTTGCCAGTATTGGCACACTATTTTTAATCAATGGCGGCAAATTTTAATGTTAATGTCCCTACGCAATAGTTTGTTAAGCATTTGTAGTATCGTCCTGCTGAATCCTGTAGCGAGTGCAGACGACTCGCCTTCTAGCCTGATTGCCGGGCTTTCTGGAAAAGAGGCCGCCAGTTGGGCCGGACTGCAAGCCCATGGGATAAACCTGGGTGGTTGGGCGACCACGGGCATCAATTACAACCCCGATGAGCCAACAGACCGCAGCAACAGCCCGGTATCCATGACGGACCGGGCGAACGAGTTTAATCTGTACCAGTTGGATTTGTTCATCGAGAAAGCGGTTGTTAAAGCCTCAAACTGGGATATAGGTGGCCGCTTCGATTTCATGTTCGGCACGGATACCCGTTATACCCAGGCAACCGGGGATTGGGACATCGGCATTATCAGCCAGCGCGACGAACGCTTTTATAATATCGCGCTGCCGCAGGCTTACATGGAAGTCTTCGCGCCTATCGGCAACGGCCTGAGCGGAAAATTCGGCCATTTTTACACCATCATCGGTTATGAGTCAGTGCCGTCGCCGCTAAACTTCTTTTCCTCGCACACCTACAGTTTCAAATCCTCGCCTTTCACGACGACAGGCGCATTGTTTACTTATCCTATCGACGGGCAATGGAGCCTGAACCTCGGCGCGACAACGGGTGCGGACAATTTCGACCGGGATTTCGGCGCTTGGAGCCACATGAGCGGATTGACTTGGAACCATGCCAAAACCGGCACCACCGTCTCTTTCTCGGTCTTGCAGGGCGATGTTTACGAACGCCGAAGTTCCGAACTAATGTATTACTCGGCGATACTCCAGCAGAATCTCGGCCGGTGGCATTATGTGCTGCAACATGACCGGGGCGCCCAACAAAATGCCATTGCCCAGGGACAAAATGCCGAGTGGTATTCCATCGTCCAGTACCTTACCTATCAGGCGGCCGATACCTGGGGGCTGGGTGTGCGCGGCGAATGGTTCCGCGACGATGACGGCGTTCGTTATTCGGCGGGCGCGGCGAGCTATTACGCGATGACGGCGGGCTTGAACTGGAAACCCAACGGCTGGTTGATGGTCCGCCCCGAAGTGCGTTACGACTGGAGCGAAGCACATACGCCCCCTTTCAACGTCGGGCGTAGTCCTGACCAAATCCTGTTGGGCGTTGACGCGGTCATACAATTCTGACGATGCGGTTCCGACCATGACTGCAATATCGTGCATACGCTAGAGCGGGTCTCGCTGGCGGAACAAGCCAAGGAGGCTACTTTAATAGGTCAATGGTTTGCCGTTTTCAAGAGAATATCGGCAATAACCCGCCCATCCCTTACCATCAACGGATGGCATAAGGCATACACTTTAATGTTCCCGGCCCTTGCCCAAACTGAGCTGGCCGCCGGCAAAATCATCAGGTCAAAGGGCGTCCAGTAGGAATAACACGCCACGTTTTGCAAACGCGCTGAGCTTTGCCACAGTGACTGGAGAAAATCACTGTTTGGGCGCATTTGCTTGGCACCCAAATTACCCGACAAATACGCCAAGACACTACCATGATGCGGTGCGGAAATGGAAAAGAAGTGGCTGGCTTTTTTATGGCCCCCCATTTCCTGCAAGTAATACCTGGAAATTAACCCGCCCATGCTAAAACCCACCAAACAGAACGGGGTGTCCACGCCCACCTCGGCGTTGATAATATCGCTTAATTGCCTTGCCAAAAATTCCAAGCCCTTGCTGCCATTTTTGGGAACCAAAGACGGCACGATACAAGTGTGGCCTTCACCTTCAAAAGCGGCCTGCATGGTTTTAAATTTACGGGACGTATCATTGATGCCGTGCACTAAAACGAAAATCATAGCCTTTCCAAATGTAATTTATTGATTAACCAATTACTTAGAGTTACCAACATCCTTGTCCCGTTACCCCCTTAATACTCAGTCAGCATTGTTTCGTCAGGTAAATGAGGGTTAGCTCGTAATTACCTCCCCTCTTTTTCAAAGAGGGGAACCTACGCACACTCATTACCCGTTATAATTAAAATAACTGATGTTACGCAGACTTTTTCTTCGAGTTGAAAATAAATAAACAAGCCAAATGCACACCTTGCAAAATAAGGCCAAGCATCCGTCTTTGTAATTTCCGCGCTTTTAATGGCACACCCGGCGCCACCAATACCGCACCAAAATTTCCGGTAGCATTGGCCAGCACGCCAATAAGAACGGCAAACGCATGGTAAAAGTATCCACTTTATAGGTTGGAACCACAAGGCATCCCTACGATTTTCACTTAGCATTTGCTATCGGCAATGCGACAATGACCCTATTGACAACTTATGAGAAGGAAATAATGGCGTCCCAATCCAATAATCATGAACCCTCCGGCGGTGTGCTCGCCTTAATGTTAGGTGCTATCGGTGTCGTTTACGGCGATGTGGGCACTAGCCCGCTGTACACCATGAAAGAGATTTTCAACGGCCCCCATGCCGTGGCGGCGACGCCGGACAATGTGCTAGGTATCCTTTCGCTGATTTTCTGGTCTTTGATTTTGGTGATCTCGATCAAGTATGTCTTGTTCGTGATGCGTGCCAACAACCGGGGCGAAGGCGGCATCATGGCCTTGATGGCGTTGGCGTTACGCCACCGCAACCAGCAACGCCAACGCAATATCATCATTGCCCTGGGGTTGTTCGGCACGGCGTTGTTTTACGGGGACGGGATCATCACACCAGCCATTTCGGTGTTGAGTGCGGTGGAAGGCCTACAAGTTGCCGCGCCCGCGTTACAGCCTTATGTGCTGCCTATCACAATCGTCGTGCTCATTGTTTTGTTTATGTTCCAAAGCAAAGGCACGGAAAATGTCGGCCTGCTGTTCGGTCCCATTATGATGGCATGGTTTGGCGTCTTGGCGTTGTTGGGTGGCTTGAGCGTGTCCCAAAACCCTGGCGTCTTGGAAGCGCTGAACCCGCTTTATGGGCTACATTTTTTTCTGGGGCACGGCTGGCATGCGTTTATCGCGCTCGGTGCGGTCGTGTTGGCCTTGACAGGGGCAGAAGCCTTGTATGCCGATATGGGGCATTTTGGTAAACGCCCGATACAATTGGCGTGGTTTTCGATGATTTTACCGGCGTTGGCGTTAAATTATTTTGGCCAAGGGGCGCTGATCCTACGCGACCCGACGGCGATCCTGAACCCGTTTTATCTGCTCGCCCCTAGCTGGGCCATGTACCCCATGATCGGTCTGGCGACCTGCGCCACGGTGATTGCCTCGCAAGCGGTGATCTCCGGCGCGTTTTCTATCACTAGCCAAGCCATGCAGATGGACTATATCCCGCGTATGCAACGTGTGCACACGTCAACGGAAGCCATCGGGCAGATTTATGTCCCCACCATGAACCGCACGTTGTTAGTCCTGGTGATATGCACGGTGCTTGGCTTCGGCTCTTCCGGCAACCTCGCCGCCGCCTATGGCCTGGCGGTGACCGGGACGATGATGATCACCACCTTGCTGACCCTGATTGTCGCCTTGGATAGCTGGCAATGGCGGCCATCGACAGCCTATTCGCTGGTGGCGGTGCTTTTGGTGATTGATGGCGCATTTCTGGGGGCGAACCTTTTAAAAATCCCGCAAGGTGGTTGGTTCCCGTTGGTTGTCGGCGGCCTGCTGTTTTTATTGATGTCCACTTGGCGAAGCGGACGGGAAGTGCTGACCTACCATCTGCAAAAAGCCTCCATGTCACTGACGGGGTTTATCTCCCGCCTCAACGCCCACCCGCCACTGGCGCGGGTTCCCGGCACAGCGGTGTATATGAGCGCCCGTAACCTCAGTATGCCCCATGCCTTGCAAGTCAATTACGCGCACAACCAAGTGCTGCATGAACGGATTGTCCTATTGACCATCGCCACCGAGGACGTGCCGACCATATCCGACGGGGAGCGCATCAACCTTGACGCCTTGGAGCATGGCTTTTACCGTGTGACGGCACGGCATGGTTTTATGGAAACGCCGAATGTGCCCAAAATAATAAAATTATGTAGGGCGCTAGGTTTGGATATTGACTCCGCTAGCGCGTCATTCTTTATTGGCAGGGAAACCTTGATCCCTTCTGACAAACCGGATTTGAACCCTTTACAAGAAAAAATCTTCCTGGTGATGTTCCGCAATGCGTCATCACCTATCCAGTTCTTTAAGGTCCCGCCAGAACGGGTGGTCGAGCTAGGTGTGCAATTTGAAGTTTAAGCAATGTTTTAACCATTGTCTTATGCATAAGCGGGGTTTGCCGAACCGCCGTTAACCCAAATAAGGAAACTTATGAGAATACTGATTTTAGGTGCGGGCAGGACAGGGAGATCCGTCGCCGAAGCGTTGGCGGATGAAGCCAACGAGATTGTCGTGATAGATGCCGATGCGCTCCGCCTTGAGGCATTGAAAGAACTCGTCAACATCACCACCGTAATTGGCAATGCCGCCTATCCGCATATTTTGGAGCAGGCGGGCATACGCCAAACCGATCTGGTGATTGCCGTCACTGACCGCGACGAGACCAATATCCTAGCCTGCACGATCATCCATAAACTGTACAACCGGCCCAAAACCATCGCCCGCATCCGCGCGATTGATTACCTGAAAAACCCAAAACTCTTCGGGCCCGAAGGCATCCCTATCGACATCGTCATCAGCCCCGAACAAAGCGTGATGGAATCCATCCGCAACCTGATCGACCTACCGGGTGTGCTGCATGTTTCTGATTTCGCCAACGGCCTGGTGCGCCTATTTTCGGTGAAAGTCAAGGCGGACGGGTTCTTGACCGGAAAGAAAATCAAGACCTTAAAGGGCCGTTTGACCGAAGGCAAAATCCGGGTGGTGGCGATTTTCCGTGATGGCGCCGCACTCCCCACCAACGGGGAAGCCGAAATCATCGCCAATGATGAAGTGTTCTTCTTTGCCCCCAGGCTAGAAGTCCGGCGTTTGTTAAAAGATTTGGGATGCCTGGAAAAGCCGCTCAAGCGCATCATCATTGCAGGGGGTGGGCATATCGGCAAACGCCTGGCGCAAGCATTGGAAAAAGACCACCATGTCAAAATCATTGAAGGCGATTTGAAACGCGCCAGAAAAATCGCCAATGAATTGAGCCACGCCATCGTGATACACGGTGATAGCGGTGACGAAACCTTGTTATTGGAAGAGTCCATTGACAAGACAGATTTGTTTTGTGCGATTACGGATAACGATGGCGTGAACATCATCTCCGCCTCGCTGGCAAAAGCCCACGGCGCACGCAAGGCAATTTGCATACTCAACCATCTGAGCTACAACAAATTGTTGCCAGGGACCGGGATTGATTTGGCCGTGCTGCCTAATGTTGAAACGCTGGGCGGCATACTCAAACATGTGCGGCTTTGCGATGTCGCACAAATCAGCCTGTTACGCAACGGCACGGCGGAAGCGATTGAAGCGATTGCCCATAAAGGGAATGGTGAAAATTCGGTGGTCGGGCGTAAGGTGGACACCGTCAAATTACCTGAGGGTATCGTCTTGGGCGCGTTGATCCGCAATAACGAGGCCATCTCGATACATCATGACACCATTTTTGAAGAAGACGACCATGTCGTCATGTTCACGTTGGACAAGACGCTTGTGCCGAGCATTGAGGAGAAATTCCGGTCACTGGTTAAACTTCGTGACCGGGGCGCTAATGGGAAACCCGGCTTGGCTAAATTGGGCTGATGCTTAGGCTTTCACGCCTACCGCCAAACAATCCGCCAGACAGGGCTATTTCAGTTGTTGGTAGTAGCTAGCCAATTCCTTGATTTCCGCCTCGCTTAATTGCTGGGCGATCAAACGCATACGGCTGTATATGTCATTATGGCGCCCGCCATTTTTATAAGCCAACAAAGTCCGCTCGAAATAATCGGCTTGTTGGCCTGCCAGCGCCGGAATATCCATCTTCTCGCCCTGCCCTTCGCTACCATGGCAAACCGAACACGGCGGCAAAATGCGTTTGCCGTCGCCTTGGGCAACCATCTTTTCCGCCCTGGCGGAACTTTGGCCAGCCGCCTTGTGTTGCGGCATAGGCAACGACGCAAACCATGCCGCCAAATCCGCCGCATCCTGTTCCCCCAAACCTTTGGCAATGGCGGTCATGGAATCATGGTTGCGGCTGCCGTCAAAATAATCCCGCAACTGTTTGTAAGTATACGTGGCCACCTGACCCGCCAAGGCGGGGATGGCGGCGAGAGTCTCCCCGTCACGGGTTTCCGCGGGCATGCCTTCGCCTTTTGCACCGTGGCAACTTTGGCAGGTTTCCGCCAAAGTTTTGCCTTTGTTCAGGTCGCCTTTTTTGACCAGGCCCAAGGTTTCTGGGGTCCAGGCAATGTTAGAGCCCGGCCCGGCGTGGACGGCAAGTGGCGCAAGCAATGCGATAGCTAACAATAAGTGTTTCATGATTAATATCCCCACGCGCTTGAGCCAAAGGTTTTCATAAAAAAGAACTGCAAGATCGGATAACCGAAGCTGACCGCCATTAACACGGCAATGACTTTATTCCAAAGTTTTAAGCCGTTCAGATACTCAGGCAGTGCAGTGACGGCATGGATAGGTTCGGCAAACTCAATCTCTCCGGCAACGGCTTCCGGCGTAGGGTTTAACTGGGTTTTGACCAGATTGTAGATGAACAGGCAAGCTGAACCCAGCAGGATCAGGCCACCAAAAATCATCATGAACTCATAAGGTTTCCACGCCAAAGTCAGCAAATTGTTGTAAACCACGCTGGATATACGGCGCGGCTGGCCCAACAACCCCAAAACATGCCAAGGCGTAGTCAAAATCGCCATGCCGATGAACCATAGCCATAATTGGGTCACCGCCATGGTATTGGAAAACAAGGCTTTTCCGATCAGCAGTGGCCAAAGGTAATAGGCGATAGCAAAATACATGATGATGGTCGTGCCGCCAAAAATCAGATGGAAGTGCCCGGGCACCCAAGCGGTGTTATGGATCATCGCGTTCATCGCATAACTGGCGTTGACGATACCGCCGAAACCGCCAAATATCAGCATCAGCAGGGCTAAAATCACCGACAGCACCATGGTGTTCGTCCACGGCAGGGTTAAAATCCAGCCAAACAGCCCTTTACCGCCACGCAAGCGTCCGGCGATTTCCAACGAAGCGATCACGGTAAAACCGGTCACCAAGGTCGGCAAGGCCACCACAAAGGTGCCGATGCCATGCAGCAATTTCCAGCCGCTGGCTTGCTCAGGATCCATGTACAAATGATGGAAACCAATGGGCAAGGCAAACACGGCGAGGACGATAAACGCAATCCGCGCCATTTCGTCACTGAACAAATAACCGCCCGCTTGTTTCGGTACAAACACATAAAACGCGGTGTAAGCCGGAATCAGCCAGAAATAAACGATAGGATGCAATGTCCAAGCGAACAAAGTCCGTGCAAGGCCCGGGTCAACGGTGTCAATCCAACCCAAAGACAAGGGGATTAATTGGAACAGCACTTCCAAAGCCACACCCGCGCTAGTCCATAACCACAACATGGCATTGGCGGCGGTGGCGAACATGGCGAGCGGCACGGTCTGGCCGGGATTGGCTGTTTTCCATTGGCTAAACATCACCAGCATGATGGCGCACCACACCCAAGACCCCACCACCAACAAAGTCGCGCCGATATAAAATGCGGCGTGGGCGACTATGGGTGGGTAAAACGTGTATAACACCGAGGCTTTGCCCGTCAGCAACGGAACCGCCGCCAACACGACACCCACTAAAGCCAACCAAAACCCGCCCCAAGCCAGCGGCATATTCCATACCGGCTGTTTCAGGCTGGCGGTTGCGATGGTGTAACCAAAGCCCATGATGAAAAATATCGTCAGTACAAACGCCATCAACACGCCGTGGGTACTGACCGAAGCGAAATAAACCGGGGCCGAATCCAACGCGGGGATAAAGCCGCTACGTTCCAGCACCTGATATTCGCCCATGAAACACGCCACAATAAAAGCGGCAAACGCCACCCATAAATGGCTTAACGCGAGTTTTTTAGTTGCCGCACCGTTCATTTTTGCTCTCCACTGGCGGGTGATTTAACCGGAGCTTTCCAGTCTTCTTTGGCGATGACGGAAATATTGCTCCACATGTGGTTATGGCCTAAGCCGCAATATTCATTGCACAACAAGGGATATTCACCTGGTTTAGGGAAGGTGGTGGACACTTGTGCGACATAACCTGGCACGATCATCGTGCTCATATTGGTCATCGGGATATGGACACCGTGCAGCACGTCCATACTGACCCAGCGGAAAGTCAACGGGGTTTCGGCAGGCACGTCAATGTGCTTAGGGAAAAATGAATAACGTCCGGCGACCATACGGATGGTGACCACGCCTTTTCCGTCCACTTGCACACCGAGGTTTTCTTCGGCAAACTCTTTACTGAGATGCAGGCTGGCGGAATCAATGGTTTCAACCTTGCTGGGAGGATTGACGCCATGAAAGAAAGCATCCAGGGTAATAATGCCGACCAATAGGCCAATCACCATCAACGAGATAGTTATCCATTTTTTTTCCAGTGGGTCGATATGGATTGCGTTAAACTGGGCGCACAAATCCCGTAGGAGGTTTATGGCTTTTGCGAGTTCTGTTTGCATAATAAAATCCTATCCCCGTGGCAAAAATACGCCGTAATACAGAAACAGCCAGGCGACGGCCATACCACCAATCACCGCTGACATCAGGGCAAAAGTGCCGACTGGGGAACTTTCGAGAATACGTTTTCGGTCTTCTTCACTCATTTGATCCATACTATCCTCCCACGTTGGTAACTATTACGGTGTTAGCGCGAATTTGGAAAAAATCGGCACAAAAAACGCTTTTTCGGGCGGATTTTCAAATTCACACAACATCATTCGCCCAGCTCAATACCATCAGAAATGGTGCGGTAATTATAGAGACAAAGCACTCCCTTGTCTGTTTTAATAAACAAAACATCCTGTTACTGATGGACTTATCATGCTGCACTAAACAAAGCCATCAACTCCAAGCCCATCATGGATAAAATGCGCCACCACACCTAACCACGAAAACATGGACATTATCTTAAAAGAATACAGCCGCGTTATCTGGCAGAAAAAAGCTTATTTCCTGCTGGCGTTGACCGCCTTGACCATTGAAGTCATTCTGGATTTGTCAGCACCCATCTATTACAAAAACATCGCCAACGGCCTCGCCGCGCCTTATTCAGATACCACACTGACTGTGTTGCTGGATAACCTGAAGACCATCGCTTTGCTGTATGGCGGTATCTGGCTGGCTTGGCGGTTCCTGGAAATCGCCCTGGTCCCGCTGGACGGCGGCGGCGTCAATCTGCTGGAAAAACGCTGTTTTGACGTGCTTAAAAAACAAAAATATGGTTTTTTCGAAAACCAGTTTTCCGGCAGCCTGATCAAACAAGCCAACCGCTTCTCGCGTTCGTTCGAAATTATCATGGACTGGTTCCTGTTCCAGTTTTTTATGAATTGCCTCGCGGTCAGTATTTCGTTCGCCATTTTTTACCAACAACAACCTGAATTTGCCTTTTATTTTCTGGTTTGGGTGGTGCTGTTTGTCGGCTGGAACATCGGTTTTTCGATCTGGAAACTGCGTTTTGACGAAGCGGTCGCAGAAGGCGATTCCAAAGTCGGCGGCCTGTATTCGGATGCCATCAGCAATATTTTTATCGTCAAAAGTTTTGCCTTGGAAAACCGCGAACAGCAACGCATCAACCAAGCTTCAGATTTAGTGTACCGCAAGAAAAAAATCGCCTGGACTTTGCTGTTTGTTTCTTTTGCGATACAAGGCCTGATGACTTTCGGTATTGAACTCTGGCTGGTGTACCTGATGATAGGCAAATGGCAGGCGGGTAATTTTCAGGTCGGGCAATTCGTGCTGTTCCAGTCCATCATGATTATGCTCATCCAACGCCTGTGGGAATTTGGCCGCAACTTCCGCAATTTTTTCACCGCCTTAGCCGATGCGCGGGAAATGACCGAGGTTTTCCGGCAGACGGATCTGGAAACCGATCCGCCCGATGCTCGCCCGCTAAGCATTGCACAGGGCGAAATTAGTTTTAACCGCATTAATTTCAGTTATAACCCGCATTCCCCGTTGTTTACCGATTTTTCCCTGCATATCAAAGCCGGTGAAAAAGTGGCGCTCGTCGGGCAATCCGGTTCCGGCAAATCGTCGTTGACGAAATTGCTGTTCCGTTTTTTGGAGCCGCAATCTGGCGCAATCACGTTTGACGGCCAGGATGCCAAAGCCTTTACCTTAAGCGCGTTACGCGGGCAAATATCCATGGTCCCGCAACAACCCGAACTGTTCCACCGATCGATACGCGAGAATATCACGCTAGGTGCGGACATCCCTGAAGCGCGTCTGCTGGATGTCGCACAAAAATCGCGGAGCCTGGATTTCATCGAAAAACTCCCGGATGGTTTTGACACGCTCGTTGGTGAACGCGGGGTCAAATTATCCGGCGGCGAAAGGCAGCGCGTCGCCATCGCCCGCGCCTTCCTGGAAAACGCGCCGATAGTCGTGCTGGATGAAGCCACCAGCGCCTTGGATTCCCTCACCGAACAACAAATCCAGACCGCCATTTTCGAACTGATCGAAACTAAAACCGCGATTGTCATCGCCCATCGTTTATCGACGATTTTACGCATGGACAGGATAGTGGTTTTGGAACACGGGCGTATCATAGAGCAAGGAACCCATCAGGAATTGCTGGATAAACAAGGCAAATATCACGCAATGTGGCAGCACCAAAGCGGTGGGTTTTGGCTTGAGTGAAGCCGGGCAAGCTTATCTTGCTGCCTGAAAAAAACCTCCATTCCACGCCATTCCCCCTGTCCTAAAAAATTTTTAAAATTTAATTGTAAGGTTTTCATTTTTAATTCGACTGATGAGTCAGGAAAGCGGTTGGCCATCCCAACCGGCTTTTCCTAACCGACCTTTAACTGAATTAAACAGGAATTGACCATGAACAAAACAACCTTGACCTTAACTTTTGGCGGCATCATCGCAACGGCCTTAACCGCATCCCCCATCGCTTTTGCCGACAACAACCCTTTTGGCATGAAAGAAATTTCTAGCGCCACGATGGTGGCCGAAGCCAATCAAGCCGGTACTGAAAAAACCATGGAAGGAAAATGCGGCGAAGGCAAATGCGGTGCTGAAAAAGCCAAAAAAGCGGCGGAAAGTACCGGGAAAGCTGCCGAAGGCAAATGTGGCGCAGGCAAAGCGGGTGCTGACAAAATGCAAGAAGGGAGCTGTGGGGGCAATAAAAAATAAGCCGCTGTAGGCAAACGGCCTTCGCAATCCTGGTGTTTGCGAAGGCCGGCTTTTTTTATCATCCAAAAACCTGCCACCGAGGAGCCATCATGGACTTACCCAAAGCCGCTAACTGCCAATGCCTGATCCCGCAAACCAAGCGGATACTGGCCCAAACAAACCATTGGATCGGAAACAACACGTCCGGCTATGCCCCGATTTTCCTGCGCTTGGTTTTGGCTTATGAATTTGCCGAAGCAGGTTTGGAAAAACTCATGGGCGAAAATTGGTTTGGCAATTTGCCTTTTCCCTTCCCGTTCAGTCTGTTACCTGCTGATGTCAGTTGGAATTTGTCAATGGGGCTGGAGCTGATAGGCCCTATCGCTTTGATTTTGGGATTGGCCACCCGTTTTTTCAGTCTGGCCTTGATGGTTCTGACCGTGGTCGCCATCGCCGCCGTGCATTGGCCTGCCGAATGGCACACTTTGGGGGAATTGTGGCAAGGTTACGCCATCACCGATAAGGGCTTTGGCAATTACAAATTGCCGCTGTTGTATTTGCTGATGCTGGCTTCGCTGTTTTGTAGCGGGGCGGGCTGGTTAAGCCTGGATTATTGGCTTGGCCGTAAGTTTGTCAAACACTGATGGTATACGGGCCATGTCCACGAAAACCTACGGCAAGTGCATTCGTGGACATTATGGCAAGACCAGTCAACTGGCCAAAATCAACCCTTCGTTTTTCCCGCCAATTTTTCCTTAATCCGTAATCTTGCCGTTTCCGGCAACTGCATCGCCTTACCCCGACTATCCAACATTTTTTTCATGAACAATAATTGCTTACGGTAACGGCGGCAGTTTTTGCAGACCGTCAAGTGCAACCGCATCGCCCAACGTTTAGGCCACGGCAATTGCACGTCCAGGCTATCAGAAAGCAAATCAGTCATTTTTTTACAGGTCAGCATCTTCTTATCCCTGATCAAACCATTGGATTTCCAGGCATTGCCTGAGCTTCAAACGAGTGCGCGATAAAGCCACGCAGAGTTGGTTAGTCGTTTCTATCGCCAAAACCTTACAACACTCTTCACTCGACAGGCCTTCCACCGTGCGCAAAATAAACAGATCCGCCATGTTTTGCGGCAAGCGGGCCAAGCAACGGTGAAACACTTGCCAAAATTGCTCATCATGGAGGTTTTTATCCGGAGACTCCCAATCAATCAGGTTAATTTTCCAATGCCCGTCGGCATCAAAAGAATGCGCCAGCAATTCGTCATGATCTTCAAAACCATCCAGCGATTCGGTTTCCTGGCTGTATTTTCGGAAATGGTCGATGATTTTATGTTTCAGAATACCGATCAACCAAGTTTTTATTGATGACTGCCCGCCGAATTGGGCAAACGATTGCCACGCCGCCAATAGCGTCTCTTGCACCATATCTTCGGCAAGCGGTTCCGAGCGCACACGTAACATCGCATAACGGTAAAGCGAATCGCCATAATCTTCTAGCCAGGTTGCGGGGTCAGATACCATTGATCAAGCCATTGTCATTATTTAATTAACGGAGATTTTAGCCACTGGAAATGACAACTGCCATTATCCTATTCCCAAAATTATTGTAACCAAAGAAACCGAAAAAAACCTAACCCTAACTTCGCCATCTTACAAGCCGGCAAATATAAGGCCGCAAATTAAGGGTGTCATTGAAGGCTGATAAAAACAGTCGGATGCCACCTTAGCATATAGGCTATGATAGGAACCGGACGTTACGGATTTTACAAGCATTGTCCATCCCTTATCTCAATAACCCTACAAAGGCATTTCAAAATTTATGAATTCCATCAAAAAAACTGCGCTAACGTTCTTTATGGCAATTTCTTTAGGTGCCGCCAGCGCCCTAGCATTCGCCGAAGAAGCGGTTAACAGCCCGGCGGCAAGCGTCGCTGAAACCATTGCGCATGTTGAAAAAGCCTTAGTTGAAGTCAACAAAAGCGATTTCTCCGCCGCCCGTTTGCATTTAAAAGCAGCCCGTTCCGCGTCGGAAAAAATCTCTGGTAACGAAGCCATCGTAAAACAAGCCAATGCCAGCGTCGTCCAAGGCCAAATCGAATCTAGCCATGGCGACGTCAAAAAATCGGCTGACGAATTGAACAAAGCGTTAGTGCTGTATAAATCACTATAAATTGAGGGCCTGAAAAGGCCGTTAAACAAAGGCCCAAGGCAATCGAGATAGCCTTGGGCCTTTTTTATTGCTTAATTATTTTCTGACGTTACGCAGTAACGTAGTTTGTATCCCGTTTGCCGCGTCGAGCACCGCAGTATTGGTCGGGACTAGCCCGAAGGGGTGCGGCAGGGATGCCGCACGGAGGCAGATGGGCAGGAAGCCCATTCTGCCTCCCTCCGGCCAATGCGAGGAGCGCAAGACATCAGCGGCAACCGGGCCGCCTTTTCTTTGGGCACTTTCTTTTGGCGGAGCAAAAGAAAGTGCCTCGCCTTCGGGTGCGAGAACCCGATTAAAATACCGTCGTGAAGCGACTCTTTAATTATTTATTTTCAACTCGCAGAAAATGTCTGCGTAACATCAGTTATTTTTCTTTAAAAACAGCCGCCGTACCTTTTTCCGGCTGCCGATGGATAGGCGCATGACACGGCTACTTGACCCGCATCCCCGCCACCGCGCCGTCGTCAGGGCTTAACAAGAAAATCTCCTTATCCCCCGGCCCTGCCGCCAACACCATCCCTTCCGACACGCCAAAACGCATTTTTCTAGGCGCCAGATTGGCAATCACCATAGTCAACCGCCCTTCCAAGGCTTCTGGCTGGTAGGCCGATTTGATGCCGGAAAAAATTGTGCGGGGTTCGTCGCCAATATCCACGGTCAACTGCAACAACTTATCCGAACCTTCGACGTGGTTGGCTTTGAGGATTTTGCCGATACGCAAATCCAGTTTGGCGAAATCGTTGAAATCAATGGTCTCGGCAATCGGCTCGAATTGGGGGGCGGCTTTTTCCACAACAGAAGCAACAGATGCGGCGGCTATCGCTGGCGTTTTCTCTAAATTTTCTTTCGACGCTTCGACTATCGCCGTGATCTTGTCGGGATCGACACGGGTCATCAATGGTTTAAACTCGTTGATTTGATGTGCCAATAACGGTTGCAACCCACTCACCCACGCTTGCGCCGGGATATTCAAAAAGCTTTCCGCTTCACCCGCCAAAGCAGGGATCACGGGTTTCAGATACACCGCCAATAAACGGAACAGGTTGAGGCCCATTGTACAAACTTCATGCAATTCCTGTTCTTTGCCCTCTTCTTTTGCCAACAGCCACGGTTTTTTCTCGTCGATATACTGGTTGGCTTTATCCGCCAAGGCCATAATCTCACGCATGGCCTTACCAAATTCGCGGGTTTCGTAAAACTCGGCAATGGTTTCGCTGGCGTTGATAAAATCGGCAAACAACGCAGGTTCGGAACAGTTCACCGACAACATCCCGGCAAAGCGTTTGGCGATAAAACCGCTGCAACGGCTGGCGATATTCACCACCTTGCCGACCAAATCGGAATTGACGCGCTGGCTGAAATCATCAAAGTTCAGGTCAATGTCATCGACACCGGCACTGAGTTTGGCGGCGAAGTAATAGCGCAGATATTCAGGGTTCAGATGTTCCAAATACGTCCGCGCGGTAATGAACGTGCCGCGTGATTTGGACATTTTCTCGCCGTTGACCGTCAAAAAGCCATGCGCAAAAATCGCTGACGGCGTGCGCAGATGGGCGCCATGCAGCATCGCGGGCCAGAACAAGGCATGGAAATAAATGATGTCTTTGCCGATGAAATGGTACAGCTCGGCATCGCTGCCTTTGCCCCAGAATTCATTAAAATCCAAGCCTTGCTTGTCACAGAGGTTTTTAAAACTCGCCATGTAACCAATCGGCGCGTCCAGCCAGACATAAAAATACTTGCCTGGCGCATCGGGGATTTCAAAACCAAAATACGGCGCGTCGCGGCTGATGTCCCATTGCTGCAAACCGCCGCCCAACCATTCGGCAAGCTTGTTGCTGACTTCCGCCTGCAAATGCCCGGCATTCGTCCATTCGCTGAGCATCTCGGTGAAATTCGCCAAATCAAAGAAATAATGCACAGAATCTTTGGCTATCGGCTTTTCGCCAGAAATCGCCGACACCGGATTTTTTAGATCCGTCGGTGAATAGGTCGCCCCGCACACTTCGCAACCATCGCCGTATTGCTCCTTCGCCCCACATTTGGGACATTCGCCTTTGATGAAACGGTCTGGCAAGAACATGTTTTTGACAGGGTCATACGCCTGGGTGATGGTGCGCGAACTGATATGCCCGGCATCGCGCAAGCGCGTGTAAATCAAGCTGGCAAGGACTTTGTTTTCATCCGAATGGGTGCTGTGGTAATTGTCAAAGGCCACGCCAAATTCGCAAAAATCGGCATAGTGCTGATCCCACACTTTGGCGATCAAGGCTTCTGGCGCAATGCCTTCCTTGTCGGCGCGGAGCATAATCGGCGTGCCATGGGTGTCATCGGCACAGACGTAATAACAGGTGTTGCCGCGCTGCTTTTGGAAACGCACCCAAATATCGGTTTGAATGTATTCGACCAGATGTCCTAAATGAATCGGGCCATTCGCGTAAGGCAACGCGCTGGTGACAAGAATTTTTCTGTTCAACATGGAGTAATGCACAAATAATGATGGGGGAAATTATGCGGCATTATGACATAAAACAGCGTGTGCCGCAGTGGCCCACACTGCGCGGGATGCTGGAAAGCGGAGTAAAAAATTTCTAGTTCATCAACTTCATGCCACTTCGAAACACAAAAATAAACGGCCAACATCCCCGACCCATAGCGGACTTTTTTCGGAAATCCGTCGAGAAAGCAGAAAAAAGGGGATACCACGAATAGCCGGTATCCCCTTGGGTGGAACGAGGCGTTTACCCCGTTCCGGTGTGGAATCAAAGTTAATAAAATATCAGTTAAGCACGACGGTTCTTCTGTTGTCTGCGGACAGCCAGAATGCCTAACAAACCGATACCTACCAGGGTATAGGCTTCAGGTTCTGGAAGCAGGATGCTTTCTTGGAGGGAAATGCTGTCCAAAAAGGCAAAAGGCGGCTGCCCGCTGGGTGTGCCTTTGGCGAAGAAGCTGAGAACTTCGCTTGCATTCGTTGCAGTGAATGTCAATGTCTGGAAATTCCAACCCACACTGCCATGATTGGGAGTGTTCATTAAGGTTGACAGATGGCTTTCGTTGCCCAATGCAACTTCCCACTGCTCGGTAGTGATACCGGAAAAGCTAGATTGCTGGCCTGACGCTTGCCAAAAAGAGACCTCATATTGCCGCCCCACAGTTAGGTTGTTGATTGTTTGCGTCAGGGGTACGCTGAAACCCCGATCACCATCCATCCCGACATAATTCCCTCCGTCCGGGCTTGCGCCGGGATTGACCCAGAATGTCAGCCCGCCCCCGAAGGAAGCCCCACAAAGACTCGTTGTGTCTCCGGTGACAATCAAACAATCGAGGGTGTTAGAACCAGCGCCTACGGCTGTCCAGTTTGGAATCGCTGTGGGGTTGTTGATGGAAAAACTGTTCGTAACCCCAGGAGTGTCAAAACCACCATTAATGACTAAATTAGCCGCTTGCACGGAACAAGCGAACAGAGATAGGGCAAGCCCTTTAAAACCAACAATTGCGATTTTACTGATATCCATAAACTTAAATAACCTATATGAGAAATTAAAGTGAGAAATCTATCACACATTTGCAAGTAATTTACTCACACATTGAAAAAAATTTTCCCATTGGTATCTCCCAAAAAAAATCATTAGCCAACCTAATTGTCATTGTTGGACTAACGTAAATTTCAAGCGTATTCGAGTTGGATGGGCATTGTTGAATCATTAGGCTGGATGTCCCGCTGTCAAAATATCAAAGGTTTTATCTGGGCGACGCGTCAAGCCAAGAAGAACATGAAAATGAGAAAGCAAAAACCTCGTGGTATTAGTGCCCTTAGCAGTTCATGGTTTTAAAAAAATGGATAGTTGGATTTACTTTATTCGCAAAAAATTTCTGGGCATCCATGGCCATAACCATTTTGTCCGCCTATTTCAAGGCAATATGCACATTTGCGGCAGGGCTGATAATACAATAGGATAGGCATCCTTATTGCTTCCACCTGTATGGAAAGGATATGCGTCATCTCATTTTTCTATTACTGGTTTTTTTTGCACGGCAGTGTTGGTCCGGCACGGATACCAGTAAAAGTTGCACGGGGCCATTTTCCGCCAAGCTGGTTTCTTTACAAGGCAAACTGTTCTTCGACCCCGACGGCAAAGGCCATTGGCAACCCGCACACCTTAATGAAAACTTTTGTGAAGGTAGCCGGGTACGGGTGGAACCTTATAGCCGCGCCTCATTATTGCTTCCAGACGGTATTGTTTTGCGCCTCGATGAAGGCACAGTCCTTACCCTAAACGGTATTGGCACTGACCAACCTACGTTGTTGGCATTGCTCAAAGGTTTTGTGCATTTCATTAGCCGGACCACCAAACGTCTTGAGATCAGCAGCCCCATTGCCAACGCCGGCCCGGAAGGCACTGAGTTTGCAATGGGCATTGACGGCAACAAAGCCTCATTATGGGTTTACGAAGGCGGCGTGAAATTTTTCAACCCTCAGGGTAGCGTCCACCTGCTACCAGGACAAGGCGCACAAGCCCAACTTGGGCGAGCGCCGCAAGCCCACATCACTATCAAACCCCAAGATGCCGTCAATTGGGCGCTTTATTACCCGCCAATATTGCCGTATCCCCTTGCCACCACAGCCATCGGTAACGATGTCCGCACCGCCATCCGGGATTACCGCCAAGGCCGTTGTGACGCGGCTTTATTAAGGCTGGACGCCTTGCCGCCAGCCCAACAGACGCCTTATTTTTTCAAAGTGCGGGCGGCGATACGGCTTAGCGTGGGGCGGGACCAGTTAGCCTTGCAAGATATTGACGCGGTGCTGGCGAACCGACCCAACGATGCCGAAGCGTTGGCCCTACAATCGGTATTGGCACTGACGCAAAACCGCAAAGAGGAAGCCTATGCCTTGGCAAACCGGGCGGTTGCGGCTGACCCTAACTCGGCAACCGCTTACTCCGCCTTATCTTATGCCGAACAGAGCCGTTTTGCCTTGGATAAAGCCCAAGAAGCGGCCAAGCAAGCAGTAAGGCTCGCCCCGGACGACGCGATGGTTTGGGCACGCCAAGCGGAACTTGAACTGGCCCAAGGGCTGGCTACGGAAAGCGCAAAAACCGCACAGCAGGCCTTAAGACTTGATGCCAGTTTGGAAAGGACACAAACAGTGATGGGCTTTGCCTATTTATTGCGTACTGACCTGGATGCGGCATTGCAAAGCTTCACCGAAGCCGTCCGGCTGGATTCCTCATCACCGTTGGCACGCTTGGGCTTGGGCTTAAGCAAAATCCGCAAAGGCGATTTGCCAGCAGGCCGCCAGGATTTGGAAATCACCGCCATCCTCGACCCAAGCAATTCCTTGATCCGTAGCTATCTGGGCAAAGCCTATTACGAAGAAAAACGTAACGCGCTCGCCGAAGACCAGTTTAATTTGGCAAAACTGCGTGACCCCAAAGACCCTACGCCGTATTTTTACGGTGCGATACAGAAGCAAACCACCAACCGCCCGGTTGAAGCCTTGCAGGATATGGAACAAGCCAAGGAACTGAACAATAACCGGGCGGTGTACCGGTCCAGCCTGTTGTTGGATAAAGATTTGGCGGCGAGAAGCGCCGCCCAAGGGCGAATTTATAATGACGTAGGTTTCCAACGGCTAGGTTTGCTGGAAGGCTGGAAGTCCGTGAATACCGACCCGACCAATTACTCGGCGCACCGGCTGTTAGCGGACAGTTATGCTTCCCAACCCCGCCATGAGATCGCCAGGGTCAGCGAATTGCTGCAATCCCAATTGCTGCAACCCCTGAATATCACGCCTATCCAACCCCAGTTAGGCCAGAGCAATATTTTGATCGTTGATGGCTTAGGCCCCTCATCCTTATCTTTTAATGAATATAACCCACTATTTGCCCGCAACCGCTATGCCCTACAGACCTCAGGCATTTATGGCGGCAACAATACCTGGGGTGAAGACGCCGTGCATTCAGGGCTTTGGAACCAGTTTTCGTATAGCCTAGGGCAGTTCCATTACGAAACCGATGGTTTTAGGCAAAACAACTTTGTTAAACAGAATATTTACAATGCCTTTATCCAAGGCAATGTCAGTGATTCGCTGAACCTACAAGCAGAATTTCGCTACGAAAAACGCAACAATGGGGATTTGTCGATTAATTTTGATCCTACTGCTTATTCAGCGGCGTTTAGGGAACATCAAAAAATTGCGTCTTATCGGATAGGCGGGCGTTATACCTTTTCTGAAAAGTCTGCTTTGCTTGGGTCTTTTATTTATCAAGACGCAACCCTTAGACAAACCGATATTTTGGATGATGAAGGTTTATCGCTTCTTAAAACCTTCGATGAAAACAGAAACGGAGGAATTGCAGAACTCCAACATGCTTATAGTACCCACGGATTTAATTTGATTACAGGGGCTGGTCATATCGAGCAAACTGTAGAGTCCAGTAGAAATGTCATATTCCTTGATTTTCCAGACCCATTACCCCCATTGCCTCCAGAAAGGCCGGATGTCAGTAGATCAAATATCTATAATTATTCAACAGTTAATCTTGCCCATAACCTAACTGCCACATTAGGTTTAAGTTACGACCATTTTGAAATATTAAAGGAGGTTAAACGCGATCCGATTAACCCTAAATTCGGTATTATTTGGAAACCATTAGCCTCGGCAACCTTCCGTGCGGCAGCTTTTCGAAACATGAACATCACCCGCACAGCAAATCAAAGCATAGAACCCACTCAAGTGGCTGGATTTAACCAATTATTTGATGACAACGACGGCACTATAGCTTGGCGTTATGGGACGGGGCTAGATTACCAATTCACAAAACTTATAACGGCGGGTCTGGAATACACCGAACGGGACTTAGATGTTCCCCGTAGCCGGGGAGTAACACTAGATTGGAAAGAGACACTAGGTAAAACATACCTTTATTACACACCGCATAATTGGCTTGCCGTCGGATTAGAATACTACTATGAACGATTTGACCGTCAGAGAAATAATTTTTCAGAATTAACTGACGATGATTATAAAACTATCAACCATTGGGTGCCTTTAACCCTTAATTTCATCCATCCCTCAGGTTTTAGCGTGATGATGAAAAATACTTACGTCAACCAATCAGGAAAGTTTATTAAAGACCCAACAACCATAACGCCAGGGCATGATGAATTTTTTATTGTGGATGTAAGCCTGAATTATCGCCTACCATCCCGACATGGCATGATTAGCCTAGGGGTAAAAAACCTGTTCGATAGCCGCTTCCATTATCAGGACATCAATTCCACACAGAGCAGAACCAATGAAAATTATTTTGCCCCGCAAACCACCTTATTTACCCGAATCAATCTAGCTTATTAATAACAATGCCCAAAGGGGGAAACATGAACATTATTGAAACTTTAAAAACATCCGTTAAATACCATGTAATTATTGAGTTGCTGCTTTTAGCCATTATCATTTTTTTATTAGCAAAACCTAACAAAGAAATAACGCTAGACACCAACGGTTTGGTCAAAAATAATCTGCTCAATATCAGCTTATTAGAAAACGGTACATTGGTTGCCTCCCATCCATTTGCCAATGAAACAACAACTATCACTAACGAAAACCAACTAAGCCAAACGGCCTTAAAACAATTGCATAATATTGTTATTGCAGTAACGGAAGATGGTATGGATCCAAAGCGTGTTGAAAGTGGAATTTTTGATAGCATTATTTCATCCGCCCATGCGACTCAACACAATATACCAGGTCATGTATATAGAAATATTACCTTCGATGGAGGAAACAATGTAACCTGCAGAAGATACGACAAAACACTCAACATGAAATATGTAGGAGCTTGCATGTAAAAAACCTAAAAATCTATTTTTCAGCACATTGATTGCCACACTTTTACTGGAGATAAAAAATGAACACTTTCGTCCGATTTTGGTTATTAGCGTTAACTGCCGCTATCAGCACCAGCCTTCTTGCAGCAGATTTACCCGTAACTGAACATAAAACCGCCATTGAAATTTCAATTGGTGGCAGCGGCATGGGATTTGATGCGAGTGCATACGATAAAATACGTAAGGTGATTGGCAGTGCGTTTGCTAATGAGGTGGTGGATACATTGACCGTTTACGGATATGGCAATCAAGGTGGCTTTTCTGTTTGTGCCGAAGGCAAAGTGGAAAATCCAGACACTAAAACAGCTAGGTTATTGCTAAAACGCCTGAAAACCATTCATCCCCAAGATGGCACGACCTATTCCGTACAGCGCGTAGACCATTGTTTTGCTTTAACGACTAACACCGATAAAACCCCAACTTTTCAGGTCTTTAAACCTAACAACAGCACGACTTGCAACATAAACAGCGGCATCCCGCTCACCACCATGCGCCAAGAGTTAGCTGCCATCAACATCTATTCCGCCAAAAAAGTTTTGCCTAATGGCATATTCCCCAATGGCTGTGGTTTTGACACCAATGAAAACAACATCTACGAAATCTCCGAAACTGACATCGGGCAGGCCCTTTCTTTAGGCTTTAACACCTTGTCTGAAATGGCTTTATTTGCTTTGGCATCTAGTGATTACTCTAAAATCAACAATATACCAGGGCATATTTATGTGAACATCACACTTAGAAGCCAAAATAACGTGGTGTGCAAAAGATATGACAAGACCCTCAATATGAAATATGTAGGTGCTTGCATCTAAAATCAGAAGCCAAAAATCCGATCCGTTACGATCCCGATTGGGTTGGTAAGCAGCAAATGTAGGATGGGCTGACGACAGGAAGCCCATCAATCCCAGCGGCAAATGCTGCGTGCCCCCTTCGCCCAGCACCTCCTACATTTTTAACCTTTTGACCATTAAACCCCATTTATTACGTGCCATCACCATTGCCACAATCACTGTATTCTTAGGTAATGGCATTGATTATTTGACTGGCCTGGAAACCACGCTAGGCTTGGACACCTTATTCCACATCCGGGGCACACGCCAACCGCCTCCCGAAGTTGTCGTCGTGGCAATGGATGAAGCTTCGGAAAATCGTTTAGGGGCGGGGCGGGATTTGACCAACTGGCGTGGTTTTCACGCCCAATTGATACAAAAATTGCAAACCCAGGGCGTGGCGCTCATTGTTTTTGACCTGCAATTTATCACTCCCCATGCGGACCAAGACCCGGCATTTGCGGCGGCGATGCGTTCAGCCGGTAACGTGTTGCTCACCGAATGTGTACAAAAACTACGGCACGGGGTTGAGGATTTTTACGGGCGTGATGAATGTTCGGAAACTAACCAAAAGCCTTTCGTCCAAAAGGAAGCAGGACAAGACATCCCGCTTTCTGAACAGCTCATCGCCATGCGCAAGGTTCCCCCCTCACCCATCCTAGCTAAAGCCGCCTTAGACCACGCCCCGTTTTCCCTGCCCAGTGATGCTGAAAATGAAACCATCCGCGAAGCCTGGACATTTCTTGACCCGCTGGCAGAAACCCCGGCTTTGCCCGTAGTGGCTTGGCTACACTACCTTCAACGTACGGGTGCGCTGCAAGGCATAAGCCAAGCCACCTCCCCTTTTTCTGCGTGGTTAACCGGACAACGACGGCAATGCGCTGGCCACTTGGCAAAAACCTTACCGGATCCAGCCAGTTTGGCAAGCCGCCTCAATGCCGTGATTTGCCAAGGGGAGACCCGCCACCTGGATTTTTATGGCCCGCCACAAACCATCAGGATGGAATCGTACAGTGACGTTTATGACGGGAAAGTGATGAATTTAAAAGGCAAGGTGGTGTTTGTAGGCAAAGCCAACCGCAAATTCTCGCCCGGCAAAATAGACTATTTCCCAACACCTTTCACGGACACCCACAGCGGCAAAATGGCAGGGGTAGAAATTTTGGCGACGCAATTCGCCAATTTACTGGAAGGCCGCTTTGTCGCTTCACCCTATCCCCCATCGCTTTTGCTGCTGATAGCCAGCTTAGTGCTTGGCGTGTCGCTGGCCCAGTTCGCGGGCTTTGTAGGGATACTCCTGAGCTTGGCCATCAGCGGCCTATACGCTGGTTTGGCCGTGTGGGTTTTTAACCGCCATGGCATGTGGCTACCTATTGCCGTACCGCTACTGGTCCAATTACCGTTATCGTGGCTGATTTCTTTAATCGGCTCGCGCCGTGATTTGATCAATGAAAGAAAACGGATACTTACCTTCGTCCGCCGGGTTTTCCCACAGTGGATACCCTTGGTCTCAACATCGCCAGGGGAATGGTATCCTGACCAAGGCACGGCACAAACGGCCACCACCCGACGGGATGTTTGCGGCATCTGCCTGGCCACCGACATTGCTGGTTATACAACCATTTCCTCGCAATACACGCCCCACCAAATGTGGGAATTGATGAACGCTTATTTTCAGGTGCTGGGGCAGCCAGTCAATGCGTATAAAGGCATCATCACTGATGTGGCCGGTGATGCGATGATGGCGGTTTGGTTTGATTCTCCCGTTGCCGAGCAACGGCTTGCCGCTTGCTTGACGGCCTTAGAGATGCAATTGGCGATAGACTTGTTTAACCAAGGTTCTAACCTTGGCAGCCTGCCAACCCGGATCGGCCTAAACGAAGGGGATATGACACTAGGCAGGTTGGATGCGGGTAAAGGTAGCCATTACAGCGTCATTGGCGACACCGTAAACACCGCCTCACGCATCCAAGGCGTAAACAAATATTTGGGGACGCGGATTTTAGCTTCCGCCACTGTTGCCGCCAACCTTACAAGTTTAACGTGCCGGCCAGTGGGTAATTTCCGCTTGGTTGGACGGGAAGAGCCCATGGAATTGGTTGAGATTGTCGGCAAAGCAACGCCGGCCATTGCCGCCAAGTCCCCCATGTATAAACAATTTGCTTTGGGGTTAAGCTTATTCCAAAACAGCCAATGGCCAGAAGCGTCAACCTGCTTCCAAGCGGTGCTTGATCAATATGGGCACGATGGCCCGACCCGGTTTTATTTGGATAAGGCATTGGCTTACCAAGAAAATCCGCCATCCTATTGGGATGGGGTGGTTACCCTGGATGCTAAATAGGATAGCGGGTCAAATCCTTGGATTAATTGGGCTGGACGGAGTGCAAACCTAGGTTTGTACTCCAAAACACAATTTTGACCGCCCCCTAAAATCGTTATAGGCACTGACAACATTACGGAACGGGTTGCAACCCCGTTCAGGCTCGGAAGCACAGGCAATAGACTGTCATGGATTCGCGTTCCACGATTTAAAACGCAAAGGGATAAGCGATACGGTTGGCGATAAAATGGAAGCATCAGGTCACCGGACGGTATCCATGATGAAGACATACGATGTTAAACCGGCAAAGGTAAAATCGACCCAAAGCGGGTATATCTAGGATTGTATACAGAAGGCGTTAAGCAATGCTAGTTAGCATGTTAACTGATTGATAATATTGGGGTGAACGACGGGGCTCGAACCCGCGACAACAGGAATCACAATCCTGCACTCTACCAACTGAGCTACGCTCACCATAAATGTTGGGAAACTATGGGGATACAAGAAATGGCGCGCTTGGCAGGACTCGAACCTGCGACCCCCAGCTTAGAAGGCTGGTGCTCTATCCGGTTGAGCTACAAGCGCAAAAATGGTCGGGGTGGAGGGACTCGAACCCCCGACATTCTGCTCCCAAAGCAGACGCGCTACCAGACTGCGCTACACCCCGACAATCTTCTTTAATGGCTTGTAAACTTTATAACCACCCTTGAAGAGCTGCATATGATAATCATAAACCCTGTTGCCGTCAATCTATTTTTCATAAATTAATCATAATTTGTAATTTACCCGATTTCAATTTAACTTCCCTAAGCCTATATCCCTGTTATTAGGCGCGTGTTTTAACAGTCAGAAATGCCTCGCGATTTGCTCAGGTTAATCTTTATTTGTGGCATTTCTCTTATTTGGAAAAGAAAATAAGGCTTCTCTTCCAGGAACAATAAGAACTAGAGGAGAGGATCTTTCAAAACACGCGCCAAGCATTGGCAGATAGCTGCGATGCCTTTAAGTTTAACGGGCATCATTGCCTGAAATATCATAACTTGGCTTTAACTTGTTGAAAAATGGCTTCAACATTTACGTCAGCACCCTTTATGATAGTTTCCAGTTCAGCCACCTTGGCACTGGCATAATCCAAATCCTTCAAACAACCCGTATTGATGTAAACATTCAAGGCCGCACTTTTTAATCCGCTATAGGCGGCCAATACTGCCGCCCCGGCATCACTGACAACACCAAGATTACCCTTATCAACGGCCATTTGGCTCAACTCCATGACTTCCCTGCAAGCACGGGCACAAGCTAGCGGAACTTCCGTGGCATCTTTTAAGACGGCCTGGATCGCCACACTCCGTGTGGTTTTTTCGGCATCAGACCCTTTAGGTAGATGATAAGTCGCCATCAGACGGTTAAAAACATCGACATCGGCCTTAACCAGTGACGTGAGTTCCGTACGTAACGCTTCCGCTTTATCCAGCAGCGCATGCATTTGATCTTCAACTTCGGCATATTGGGGCTTGCCTATCGTTAGGTTGCAAACCATGCTAATTAAAGCCGCACCTTGCGCGCCCATCAGTGCCGATACGCTACCGCCCCCAGGCGTTGCTGATTTGCTGGCCAATTCGTCAAGGAACACCTGGATTGATTTATCTTTTATGTCACTCATGGTATGTCTGCTTCGATAAGTAAAGTGGTTGATTGCCAGTTTGCAAACTAAACGCGCTAGGCTTCACGCCGCCAAGTGGTTGTGCCATTTGGCGAGTCTTCCAGGATAATGCCCTGCCCTTTTAGGTCGTCACGGATTTGGTCAGCCAAAGCCCAGTCCTTGGCCTTTTTGGCATCAATGCGGGCTTGGATTTGTTGCCCGATGGACTCATCGGCATCGCCTTGCAAGAAATTATCCGAATCGTTTTGCAATATGCCTAGCAAACCGCCTAAGAACCTAAGCGTCGCCGCATATTCCGAACATTTCTCCAGTTCGGCGGCTTGTTTGGCGATATTCAGCTCCCGCGCCAAGTCAAACAATACCGACAATGCCACAGGCGTGTTGAAATCATCGTCCATCGCCTGTTCAAAACGGCTAACGAATTCTGCGCTAATTGCCGCACCGCCCGCTGCCAAGCCACGCAAAGCGGTGTATAACCGTGTCAAAGCAACCCCTGCTTCATCCAATTGTTCATCGGAATAATTCAGCGGGCTGCGGTAATGGCTTAATAAGATGAAAAACCGGATAATCTCTGGCCTGTAGGCTTTCAGCACTTCGCGCACGGTGAAGAAATTCCCTAGGGACTTGGACATTTTTTCTTCATTGACGCGGACAAAACCGTTGTGCATCCAGACATTGACAAACTTTTCGCCCGTCGCCCCTTCGGATTGGGCGATTTCGTTTTCGTGGTGCGGGAACTGCAAATCCATGCCGCCGCCATGGATGTCGAAGTGGTTGCCCAGGCAGCAAGTGGACATTGCCGAACACTCGATATGCCAACCGGGGCGGCCTAAACCCCAAGGCGATTGCCACGCAGGTTCGTCTGGTTTCGCCATTTTCCACAGCACAAAATCCAGCGGGTCATGTTTCGCATGGTCAATATCAACCCGTTCCCCCGCTTGCAAGTCATCCAAGTTTTTACCAGATAATTGCCCGTAGTTTTCAAACTTGCCCACAGAATAAAACACATCGCCGTTACCGCCCACATACGCCAAGCCATTGCCGATCAGAGCTTCGATCATGGCAATAATGTCAGGGATGGATTGCGTGGCTTTCGGTTCGATGTCCGGCGGCAACACCGACAAGGCGCGTTCGTCTTCGTGCATCGCGGCTATGAAGCGTTCGGTTAAGGCCGTAAACTCTTCGCCGTTATCATGGGCGCGTTGGATGATTTTATCGTCTATATCGGTGATGTTGCGCACATACGTCAACTGATAACCGGCATGGCGCAAGTAACGCGCGACGGTGTCAAACACCACCATGACACGGGCGTGGCCGATATGGCAATAATCATAAACCGTCATGCCGCAGACATACATGCCGGCTTTACCTGCCACGCGCGGTTGGAACGGTTCTTTTTTACGGGTCAGGGTGTTATAAATTTTCAGCATACCGAGTCAGGCGAAGTTGTGTATTAATTGTTTCATAAGTGCTTGCACTGGAAATGGCCCGTGTCCGCTAATTTTTTCGGCAAGCACTTATGAAGCAATTAATACCTTATTGAAGGGGTATTACAATCCCATAAGTTTTTCCAACAGCACAATGAGAAGGATACTGTGCAAAAACTTATGGGATTGTAATACCAACAAATCTGTACAATCTACCAAGCGTGCACTTCTCTTTCAAGATAAAAACACATAAACTTATGCGTTTCCACTAATTCAAGGAAAAATAATGCGTCCACTGATGCTTGCCCTACTGTTTTCATTAACAACAACCCTCTCTTTCGCAAAGGAAAATACCATGTCAGAACCTTCAAAAGTTAAACTGACGACATCATTAGGTGTCATCACCATTCAGCTTAACCCAGAAAAAGCCCCCATTTCAGCCGCCAATTTTTTGACGTATGTTAAAGAAGGCTTTTACGACGGCACGATTTTCCATCGGGTGATCCCTGATTTCATGGCGCAAGGCGGCGGTTTTGATACGTCTTTCACGCAAAAAGCCGTGCACGCACCGATCAAAAATGAAGCCAACAACGGCTTGGCGAACAAACGCGGCACGATTGCGATGGCGCGCACCAATGTCCCCGATTCCGCCACCGGACAATTCTTCATCAACCTGAAAGACAATACTTTTTTGAACCACACCAGCCCGACACCTAGCGGTTGGGGCTATGCGGTTTTCGGCGAAGTGATTGAAGGCATGGACGTGGTTGACGCCATGGCAAAAGCGCCAACAGGTAACCGTGGCGGCCATCAGGATGTCCCCAAAACGGATATTGTCGTCGAAAAGGCGGAAGTGGTTGAGTAATAAAAACGTGTTGTAGCTATTTTTTGGGGAGTACAAAAACCTGTTTCTGTACTCCCCTGCTTCATAAAAGCCACTATCAACAGGAACTCACCCATGCCCAAAGACATCCTGTTCATCTCCGATCTGCACCTTTCGCTAGACAAACCCGAAATTACCCGCCGTTTTTTGGATTTTCTCAGAAACCGCGCGCCCCAAGCTTCCGCCCTCTACATTTTAGGGGATTTGTTCGACGCGTGGATAGGCGACGATGATTACACCCCACCAAACCGCGTGATCCGCCAACAGCTCAAACAGTTGGCCAATACAGGCACGCAAGTCTACTTGCAACCCGGCAACCGTGATTTTTTGCTGGGCAAACGTTTTTGCCAAGAAACAGGCGTGACCCTCTTGGATGATTACGCGGTGGTTGATTTGTTCGGCACACCGACCCTATTGACGCACGGTGATTTGCTTTGCACGGATGATTTGCCTTATCAGGCGTTCCGCAATAAATCCCGCACCCCTGAATGGCAAAACAATGTCCTGTCCAAGCCATTGCTGATCCGCTTACTGGCCGCACGCTGGTACCGCCTGCGGAGCTTTTTCCATAAACGCAATAAAAGCCAGGAGATCATGGATGTCAACCAAGGCACCGTCATCAATGCCATGCGCGGACACGGCTGTTTTCGCCTGATACACGGCCACACCCACCGTCCGGCCATCCACAATTTTGAGCTCGACGGCAAAACCGCACAACGTTTTGTGCTTGCCGCCTGGCATAAGCAAGCGGGCGATGTCTTGTGCTGGAACCAAGGCGCTTGTCGTAGCGAAGTTATTTAGGAAACAATAGGCTAAGCAGGCCTTAAGAAGCCTCCCAACTGCCATAAAAGACAACTAAACAATGTCCCTTCCATTAATAGTTGACTTTTGACCCAAAATCATTAAATCTAGGCACTTGGCGTGATAATTTCCTGTATACGAGGAAACAAAATAATTCACCCAAAAACTAATATTAGTCTAAAAAAACTATCACTATTTTGTTTCACGACAAAATATCAGGAGAAATAAATTATGATGAAGCCTTTAAAAAGCTTGCTACTTGCTTCTAGCGTAGCTGCTTTATTAGCCGCACCAGCGATTTCAACTGCTAACAGCGGTGTTGAACAACTGACCAAAAACCCAGCAAACTGGGCGACTTGGGGCGGTAACTATGCCGGTACGCGTTATAGCGAACTGAGCGATATCAACACCAGCAACGTAAAAAACCTGCAACCAGCATGGTCTTTCTCCACAGGCGTTTTACGTGGTCATGAAGGCGGCCCATTGGTTGTTGACGATGTGCTTTATATCCATACCCCTTTCCCTAACACCGTTTACGCGATTGACCAAAAAACCCAATCAGTCATCTGGGAATTCACCCCAACCCAAGATGCTGACGTCACTATCCCTGTGATGTGCTGCGACACTGTCAACCGTGGTTTGGCTTACGGCGACGGCAAAATCTTCCTGCAACAATCCAACACTGTTTTAACTGCACTGGACGCTAAAACCGGCAAACGCGTTTGGAGTGTCCAAAACGGCGACCCAAAATTGGGTATGACCAACACTAACGCCCCTCTGGTTGTTAAAGACAAAGTCCTGACCGGTATCTCCGGCGGTGAATTCGGTGTCCGTGGTTTCTTGGCTGCATACGACATCAACACTGGCAAATTGGCATGGAAAGGCTACAGCATCGGCCCAGATAAGGAGATGTTGATTGACCCTAAGAAAACAACTACTTGGAAAGATGGCAAAGTGGTTCCTGTTGGCGCGGATTCAAGTATCAGCACTTGGGAAGGCGACCAATGGAAAATCGGTGGCGGCACCACTTGGGGCTGGACTAGCTATGACCCAAAATTGAACTTGGTCTATTACGGTTCAGGCAACCCTTCAACTTGGAATCCAGTACAACGTCCAGGCGACAACAAATGGTCCATGTCATTATGGGCCCGTGACGCTGACACAGGAGCCGTGAAATGGGTTTACCAAATGACCCCGCACGACGAATGGGACTATGACGGCATCAACGAAACAGTCTTGGTTGACCAAGAAGTGAAAGGCAAAATGCACAAAACTATCGTGCATTTTGACCGTAACGGCTTCGGCTACACCTTGGACCGTGAAACTGGCGAATTGTTGGTTGCAGAAAAATTCGACAAATCTGTCAACTGGGCAACCCACGTCGATATGAACTCTGGCCGTCCACAAGTCGTATCAAAATACAGTACCGAACAAAACGGTGAAGACGTCAACACAACTGGCGCTTGCCCTGCTGCGTTAGGTTCTAAAAACCAACAACCTGTTTCTTATTCCCCACAAACTGGCTTGTTCTACATCTCAGGCAACCACCTGTGTATGGACTACGAACCATTTGAAGTGGCTTACACTGCGGGACAACCCTACGTTGGCGCCACGTTGACCATGATGCCCGCCGGTGCCGATGTATTGACAGGCAAACCAGATGGCACAACCAACTTAGGCCAATTCACTGCGTATGACGCTAAAACTGGCAAAATCGTTTGGTCAAATAAAGAACAGTTCTCTGTTTGGTCAGGTTCAGTAGCCACTGCTGGCGGCGTCGTTTTCTACGGCACCTTGGAAGGTTACTTGAAAGCGGTTGATGCAAAAACCGGTAAAGAATTGTACAAATTCAAAACCCCATCAGGCATCATCGGCAACGTCAACACTTGGAGCTATAACGGCAAACAATATGTTGGCGTATTGTCAGGGATCGGCGGCTGGGCGGGCATCGGTATCGCCGCCGGCTTAGATGACGGTACTGACAAATCTGGCTCAGAAGGTTTGGGCGCTGTCGGTGCATATAGAAGCTTAAGCTCTTACACCAAATTGGGTGGTACATTGACTGTATTCGCACTGCCCAACTAAAATCAAACCAATTAATTAGTTTGATTTGGAAAGCCCTGGCTGAGATTCAGCCAGGGCTTTTTCTATTCAGCCTACCGCATGCCAAATGCTTCTTAACAACCCACGCAGACAAAAGCGACTATACTTTGTCCGCTTTGCTCCCATGGTTTTTAAATTTCAAAACCCAGACGGCACTTAAAGTAAAGGCCATGTTTGAAGTTGCCTAAGCCCTTAGGGCGTACCCCACTTCGTGATCCGCAAAGCAAGCTACGCAGCCTAACAATTCAGGCGGCCCATACCAGGGTGACAGGGCAACCCGCACAGTCACACGGTAACCACCACCGAAACCACAGTCCACCACAAAAAAATCATACCGGAAACCAAGATGCACTTACGTTTCATCTGTTGCCTACTATTGGGCTTGCCTTGCATCAACTCACTGGCGGCGGCTGATGACGATGACACGGCAAAATTAACTAGCAAAGTCCAATCCGTCAATGGCCTGGCTGTCATCAAACTGGACGGGGAAGCCCAACGGCAGACGGGCTTGGCGGTCACCGTGCTCAAACCTGCCCGGCATCACTCCGAATTCCTAGCTTACGGCAAAGCCATTAGCATACAGCCCTTGCTGGACTTGCATCACCGTTACTTGGCGGCACTCACCGAACGCAACCGCGCGGCCGCCAAGTTCAAACAAGCCGAGCAAGCCATCCAACGCCAACAAGACTTATACCAGCATGGTGTCACCGCCAAACGCAACCTTCAAGACCAACAGGCGCAATGGCAAACTGACAAAGCGTTACTCGATGCCACCCAATACCAAGACCAGGCCATCATCGACGAAACTTTGCTTAGCTGGGGAAAAACCCTGTCCGACTGGGCATTGACACCCCACGCCGGAAAACTAACGGCATTTTTGGCTGGCGAGCAAACGTTGCTGCAAGTCACCGTCCCTAGCCACCACAAACCCATCGAAAACTTGCACACAATCGCTGTCAACGTTTCCGGGGAGCGCAGCGCAGCGCAAACGGCTGAATTTATTTCAACCGCGCCGCAAACTGACAGCAGCAACCAAGGCATCAGCTATTTTTTCCAAACCAGCGGCAAAACCATCAAAACGGGCATGAGCGTCAGCGCGTGGTTGCCGGAACAAGGCCAGCAACACGACGGCGTCATCATCCCCGCTTCGGCCGTATGCTGGGCTGCCGACCAAGCCTATGTCTACCTAAAAACCGATGATGGCACCTTCAGCCGGCGCGCCATCAGCCAGTACACCGCCACCGCCAACGGCTATTTCCTCAGCGGCATCCTAAAACCCGGCGACACCATCGTCACCACAGGGGCGCAAATGCTCTTATCCGAAGAATTACGCGGACAAATCCCCAACGAAGACAACGATTAGCTTTACTGCGGCGGCCAGTTATGCGTCTCCGTCTGGCAATGCCGGCACCATGCATACAGCGCGTCATACATGACCATCCCGTGCCCTAGCAAAGCATGGTCATCGGCAAAGGTTTGCGACAAACCCAATGAAATCGCATACAAACCCGCCGATTGCGGTGCCAACTCCAGCCGCGAAGTATCCGCGCCACGCACGATAACGGCAAGCTGTTGCAATGCCGGATCGTCCAACCGATATTTCTGCAAAAACGCGTCAAAACTGCACGACCCGCCGACATGCGACAATTCCACATCAGGAATATCGTAAGGAATGGCCCCCACCTCCCCAGCAATCCGCAAAACATCAGCCGAAGGCACATACAGAAACTCCGCTTCGCTATCTATAAAACGGGCCACCAACCACGGACAAGCAATGCGGTCAATTTTCGGACGTTCACGGGTAATCCACTTCATCTTAAACTCCTAGCACAACCACCAACCATGGCTTTAAAAAAGTAAAGGCCAAACCAACTACACCAGCCGTGGCAATCACCGGAATAACGCCAATTTTGTAACGCAACAAAGCCAACAAAGCCAACGCGGACAACAGGGCGGAAAAACCGTCAAAAACACCTGCCCAACCCTGGGGCCAAAAGGTGTGCCAAGCAAAAAACAACGCCAAGTTTAAAATAACGCCGACCACCGCCGCCGTGATGGCTACCAAAGGCGCGGTGAACTTTAGATTGCCGTGCGTCGATTCAATTATCGGCCCGCCCGCCAGCACCAATAAAAATCCTGGCAAAAACGTGAAATACGTCACCACAATCGCCGCCACAGTCCCTGCCAAAAACAAGGCGTCCGCACCCAATAAAGCTTGCGTCCAACCCGCGACAAAACCAACGAAGGTCACCACCATAATCAAGGGCCCGGGGGTCGTTTCCCCTAAGGCCAAACCGTCAATCATCTGTTGCGGAAGCAACCAGTGATAATGCTCAACCGCCCCTTGATAAACATAAGGCAACACGGCATACGCCCCGCCAAACGTCATCAAGGCGGCTTTAGTAAAAAACCAGCCCATCTGCGTCAGCGCGTTGTCCCAACCGTATTGCATCGCCAGCCACGCCATAGGCAACAACCACAACAAGCCACCGGCAATCCCCAAAATAACCAACCGCGGCCACCGGAATCCGGTGTGCGCCAACCTGGGCGTGTCGTCGTCAATCAAAGCCGGGCCGTAGGATTTATTGGCCTTACCGTGCCCGCCACCCGTTTTAAACCTTTCCGGTGCAACCCGCCCGCCCACATAGCCCATCATCGCCGCCGTGGCGACAATCGCCGGAAACGGGATGTCAAACGCGAAAATCGCCACAAAAGACAAACCGGCCAAGACCCACAGCAGCCAATTTTTCAAGGCCCTGGAACCGATACGGTGCGCCGCCTGCAAGACAATGGCCGTCACGGCGGGTTTAATGCCGTAAAACACACCTGCCACCCACGGCACATCGCCAAACGCGATATAAAACCAAGACAGCAATATCAGGATAAACAAAGACGGCAACACAAACAGCAAACCCGCGACAATGCCGCCCCAAGTTTTGTGCATCAACCAACCGATATAAATCGCCAGTTGCTGGGCTTCCGGGCCAGGCAACAACATACAAAAATTCAACGCATGCAAAAACCGCTGCTCGGAAATCCACCGGCGGTTTTCCACCAATTCTTGGTGCATGATCGCAATTTGTCCGGCGGGGCCGCCAAAACTAATGAAGCCCATTTTTAACCAAAACCCAAAAGCCGTCCCAAACGGCACGGCGGCAGGTCTGGCCAAACCCTGTGCCGTATTCGTTTTATCTGTCATTTTTATCCCCCCTCTATCGCCATTGCAAAAGCCGCCAGCAAGCCATCGAACACGCCGCCAGCCGCCGCCAAAAGTTGGCCGTCATCGGTTATCGTTTCACGTAAGCCTTTCAGCACCGATTCCACGCCACTCGCTTCGGCGGCTTGCACACCGCCGACATCCAAATAATGCACCAAGGCCGCAAGACGCTTTAACGCGGGTTGCCCGAGTTGGAAACGATGCAACAGCACCTCAAAAGTGACGTAAGGCCCGACATGGCTGAACACCGCACCGTCAAAGTCAAAACCTATCGCTTCTGGCGGGCAATCGGACACTGACTCCAGCCATAAGAACTGCGCCCGGGCGTCAATAAAACGTCGGATCAACCACGCACACGCCAAACGGTCCACCCACGGATGGCGGCGCGTTGCCCATAATTTATTTTGGTATTCGCCAATGGCTAGCGGCGCAAGCACGCCTTCAACCGGATGGGGCTCATCAGGTGACCGCAATCTTTGTAGGGATTCTTCAATCTCCACCAACGCCACGCCGACTTGTTGTTGGGAAGCGTTGGGGAAGAAATCAATCGCGGCCAATTGCGTAAACGCCTTGCGTAGCTTGGTGATTTTTTTAAAAGTGTCGGGCAGGTGATGTGTCACGGGCAAGCCCTGACGCACCACCTCAATGTCCTGCAACAACGTCGCGTAATCCCCGTCACGCAAAAACAGGCCGGACCAATCAACTGCTTCCAAAGTAGCCACCCGTAACAAATAAGCCACGCCGCCACTACTTTGGATATCATCATGCACGGCTTGAAATGCCGCCAAGCAAGCGTCGCGTTCAGGGAGCAAATACACGCCGTCACGCAAAACCGCCGCACCGGACGCTTTGACCGCCCGCCATGAGCGCATCCGTCCGGCGGCAGCATTGTCGGTGGACAACGAGATAATAAGCAATAACCAATTCATGTCTTATATATAACATAATTGTTATTTATATAACATATTTTTAAACATCCCTAAATGGAACCCCGTCACCAGACACCAACACACCCTAGAAAACGCCATTTTCGCCAAATGGCTACAGACGCCCCAGGAAAGCTCCTTCTAAAACCATCATGGCACCGCCAGCATAGGTGGCTTTTTATTTGCAACCAACCCCGGGAGCGTGGTTTTATACCGCTGATGGCTACAGGCAGATGCACCGGTACGGATTACCCTGCCAGATATTGGCCTGGCTTATGTCCGAGACGGATTTTGTGTCTAGCTGTCCCTAGCCCTTTTGTGGGCACGACCAGGCCAGATCATTTTGCAGGAACAAAAAAACCGCCCTGAAGGCGGTTTCCTTGTGTTGCCGGTAAGTAAAAATCGTTCCGATAGCTATTGACCCCAACCATTTTTCGCCCGACGGCGCGATAACCCCAAACCCGCCAAGCCCATCCCGAACAAGGCTATGCTGACCGGTTCGTCAACGCTGTTTGACTGCTGATAGCTTATGGAACCCAAACCAGAATCACCCGAAAGCGTATCGTATGAAAAATACGCCGCTTCCAATAGACCTATCCCGTAACCGGAGACTAGGGCGAACGCAGGGTCGAAACCGCCCACCGAAAAGTTCACGCCAAGAAACACGCCATCCAAAAAGTCGGCGCTTGCGGTGATATCGGCGTCACCCAAACCAAACGGGGTTGATAAAAAATTAAAAGACAGTGTGGACAGGTTGATGGATTCATCGCCGGAATGGGTCAGGAGAAGGTCGCTGTAAGAAAAACTTCCGCTAAACGTTTCATTCAACAACAATCCCGAATCGACAGTACCGCCGAAAGTGTAATTGAAATCAGCCGCTTGTGAACTTGGCATCAACAACATCAAGGCCGTGAACACGCTCGCGGTGTAAACGGTTTTAAACGGTTTGAACATGGTATTTATCCTATGGGTAGAGGCTGGGCGCCGCCATCGGCAAAGAGCCTAGGCGGCGAACTTATTATGTTTAGAATTTAAAATTGGCCGCGTTATTCAGGTCAATTGCACTGATGTTACGCACCACAATTAATGCCCTTTGCACAGCCGGGCCTGCACTGCCATCAGCATCAATATAGACAATGACATTGCTACCGGAAGCGGCGAACTTGATGACGCCGTCAGCAATAGGGTCGCCACCCTCATAACCTAGGCTTAACAGCAATGCCGCCAAATCAATAGCGTCCTGCCCTAGGGTAAAGTCAGTGATGGTGTCGATGCCGTCGGTTACGCTGGTGAAAACAAACTCGTCATTGCCCAAACCTCCCGTCAAGGTGTCGGCGGCGCCAAAACCCGTGATACGGTCTTTTCCGGCGGTACCTGCCAACACGTTCCTGGCGGCAGTCCCGTTAATAATGTTGAATGCTTCATCCAGTTTCAGGCCGATAATGACAGGATCATGGTCAGACGTACGGAAAGGGTTGGCCGCGTACAACGGCAAAGCGGAAGGCTTGGCTTCAAAGCTGGATTCGCCGGTATCCTTGATAGTGTCGTTGTAATCAAATGATGGGGGTTCGTCAGCATTAATATGCCAATCTGCGGCTCCCGTCACTTGTGGCAACAACGTCTTGCTGGCGATGGCATGGTCGAGATAACCCGTTTGGCCGTCAAAAACATAAGAGTAAGCGGCGTTGCCGCCAAAGGTTTTCACCAAATTGGTGTAATCATCAACCGTATTGGCGGTATCGTCGGCACCTTTTTCGATGGCTTTGATCGGGTCTTCCTTAGCATAGCTGTTCATGTCTCCGATCAGCAAAAAGTCAGGGTCGCCGCTGCCGGTCGGGTCGGCCGCCAGCCAGTCCACCAAAGCCTGGGCGGCGGCGACGCGGGTCAAGTTACAATTGCCTTGGCCGTCATTGTTGTCGGTGTCACTGGCATTGATGTCGGTACACGCCGAGCCTTTGGATTTAAGGTGGTTGGCGACAACCGTCAACTTTTCGTTGGTCGCGTTTTCCTTGAAGGTTTGCGCCAATGACGGACGGTTCTTAGTGTCTATGAAACGCGCATCTTCCGCCGAAGTCAGCAATGCGTAGTTGCCAACAGGCGTAACCGTCGCCGCCTTGTACAAGAAGCCTGGTTTAATCGCATCGCCACCGATAGTGCCGGTGCCGATGTATGAGTAAGGCCCGCAACCGCTAACCGCTGACGTCGCCGTAACCAGGGCGTCCAACGAAGCCGTCGTGTTATTTTCAAGCTCCATTAGCCCAAAAATATCCGCGTTGATGCCGCACAAAGCCGCGGCGGCCTTGGCGGTTTGACGCGCCAATTCAGCCGCCGAATCGGCGCCACGGCAATCTTGGTTGGCTGTAGGGCTGCATGGGCCTGAAGTGCTGCTGGCCGTGGTGTCTATAGTGGTGAAGAAATTCAAGACATTGAAGTTGGAAATTTTCAATGTCCCGCCAACATTTGGCGAGTTGTTTTTACGCGGGTTAGCAGCGGTGAAGGCATAATCGTACACTTCTTCAACCGGACGGATACGCCAAGCATCAGTGCCGCTTTGGCCTGCAAAAGACCAGTGCAATACACCCGTCAAGTTTTTGATGCTGTCGCCACCACGGAAACGGTTGGTGAGGCTTAAGCCACCCGTTGGATAAGGCAGAGGGATGCTGTTGGTGGTCGCGTAGGGCGTAACGTAAAAATTCTGGGTGTTGTTACCGTCATCCAAAATGATTTGGCGTTTCGCCAATTTGATTTGATGGTTGATATACCCTGCAATGCTTGGTGTGCTGACGTTGGTATAGGTCGGGATACGCCCGCCTTGGCTTAACACTAATTGGCCGTAACGCTCCAGTTCAAAGTATTCCGACACTTTCAATGTGGCCGGGAATGTCACTAACATCCCTTCAAAGGCTTCGAAGTAATTGTTGATGGCGGTGGTTGCCGCCGCCAAATCCCCATTCGGCACACCTGGAACCGGTAAAGCCAAGGCCGCTGGTGTCGGGATGGTTTGGTTATTGGCGCAAACCTCAACCCTAGTGACCGTACCCAATTGCGTCATATTAAAAAATTCGGTTGGTGTCCCGGTGACCCGGACGCGGTCACCAACAGCGACGTTGACGGCAGGATTAGTACCATCAAACACAAAAAGGCCTTCTGAAGTGGCGGCGTCACCGTCTGCATCGGCATCTTCTTCTTGGATAAAGAAACCACGTAGGGAATTAGTGTTGTCACCTTGGTAATCACCGACGACAATGCCTTCCACCGAAGTCGAGGTGTTCAACGGCGTGCTTGAACCGTTGCCTTGGACGGCAGAAATGTTGGTGGCCGGTTCACCACAAGCGGAGGCGATGTCATCATTTACGATGGTGCCGGAACCTTGCCCGTCAGTCAGGGCTGCGCCAGTGACACCAGTGACATTGACCGAAAAGGCCTCATTGGGCTCAACAGCCGTGTCGCCGTTGACGGCAACCGTAAACGTATAGCTTGAAGCGCCTGCGGCAATGGTTTGGCTAGACAATGATTGGCTGGCATAGTCGCTTCCTGCGGTCGCGGTGCCGTCCGCCGTGGCAATAGTAAACGTCACGCCACCTACAGGCGCCGGGGAAGAAAGGCTTACCGTAAACGTGTAATTTGTTGTGCCGCTATTGCCTTCGTTTTGTGAGGCATCGTTGATGCTCAAATTAGGTACAGCGTCGTTGTCGGTAATATTTGCTGTCACCGCACCGATGCTTAAGCCATTGTAATTGCTATCAGTGCTAGTTGCGGTGTGGGAAACCGTGCCTGTGTGCGCGCCCTCCACGGCAGCATCGTCCACGGCAGTGACAGTGACTGCTTGGGCGGTGTTCCAATTGGCAGGAGTAAACGTGAGCGTTGACGGACTGGCCGAAACTTGCGTATCGCCAGCCACACTGACCGTCACGTCAGCGCTAGGTTGGCTATCAAGTACAATCGTGTAGGTATCGGTCGCCCCACCTTCGGTGACATCCGTGCTACCGCCCGTTTGGGCCACCGTCACTCCGGCAGTGGCGGCACCTGTGGGTGTCAATGAAAAATCATCCACTGCCAAACCGTCGTCCGCCCCGGTGGCGTCTGTATCTGTCCAACGGACCCAAAAACTTGCCCCGTTGGCGATAGATAATGAGCTAACACTTGAAGAAATTGAGGTACGGTCAGCTGACGCGTTACCATTTTTGGCTCCGGTTGTGACGGTGTCCGGGGTAATAAAATTAAGGCTGGCTACACCCGTCCAGGTGCCGGTAACCAAATCCGTCGCCGTTGTGCTGTATTCAAAATTGATCTGGTCAGTACGTGCCGCCGTCCCTAAACGCCATTCTTCGCCAGTGTAGGCAATGTTCAAGGCATTAATTGCCGAACCCGTATCATTTGTGAAACACGCACCGAACACCGGGATTAACGTGCCACTGCGCAAGCCACCCAAAGCCCTGTCGCTATTGGCCGACGGGCCATAGCTGTAAGTGTCCCCCGTACTGCTGGCACCGGTGTCAGCGCCATATTGCTCATTGTCACGGGCACCGCCGCCTGATTCGGTCATGACCCATCCGTTTACCGACAGCACATTAGTGGTGCCGCTGGTTGCCAAGGTATCGAAGTTTTGCGTGTAAGCGCTGCCCAGCGCCGTCAAGGAAATGCAGGCGGCCTGGACAGCAGGCGTTAGGTTAAGTGCGGCAAACACCGCCAAAGCCAGCGGCCGCAATTTAAGTAATCGTTGTTCAATCATGTTTTTTCCAGATATTTAAGATGCAATAGATGATGTGGGCTTACAGCAAGGTTGGCTGTCAAAGTGCCCACATCATAAAAAATGAAAAGGAAAAAATTGTTACTGCTTTAAGTTAGTTTGATGAAATGTATTACAAGCACTAAGAACGTGTTTTAAACGTGCCGAAAGCAGTTCGGGCACAACGGCTGCTGGATGCATACCCTCTTAGGGCATAAAGGTGGTAGGGCAACGCAACCGGGCCGCGTAGCCGTTTTTAAACACGTTCTAAAATACCCAGGCGGGTTCAAAAACGGGCTGTAGGTGATTAAAACCGCCCATTTTTTGTGTTCCAAGCGCTGCGCAACAACGTCAGTATTCGAGGGATTATGGGCTATAGGCGTCTGGTTAAGCTGCTTAACCTTGTGCTTAAAGATGGGCGCACAACCGTGGTGATCGCCGGGCCAATCTGGCTAACATGGCCCGTCAATTTTGGGCGGAAGCGATTCGAGGGTAAGCGGTAGTCCGGCACATCCTAATAAAATTTGCGGATACGGAGGGAGGGCTTAGCGTTAAAAGCTACGGTTAAGGCAGGCCATCACAACAGCAGGCTGATTAATTGAAAAAAGAGTTTTTGATAGCGATTTGCTTATTTTTTTAACTGTTGCTTGGCTTCATTCCATAACGCATCCAATTCCGCCAATTCACAATCCGTCATGCCCCGGCCCGAAGCGGCAACGTGCTGTTCGATATATTGGAACCGTTTGGTGAATTTTTGGCTGCTTTGCTTGAGGGCGATTTCAGGGCTGACTTTTAGATGCCTTGCCAAATTGACGGCAACAAACAACAAATCGCCGATCTCTTCCTGAATATGCGCCTGGTCGCCGGATTGCCAAGCTTCTTTGACTTCATTAAGTTCTTCCAGGACTTTTTCGAACACTGGCGGCACATCCGGCCAATCAAAACCTTGTTGTGCGGCACGGTCTTGGATTTTTTCACTGGCCATCAACGCCGGCAGGCTAGCGGTGATGCCGGCCAACGCGCCAGTCATTTCCGGTTGTTTTTCCAAACGCTCTAACGCCTTGGCTTGCTCCCAAGCTTGGTGGCGCTGCTCATCGTTGGCGAACACGGCATCACCAAACACATGCGGATGGCGGCGCACCAGCTTGTCGCCGATACTTTCAGCAATGGCTTCGAAATCAAAGAGGCCCAACTCTTTGGCAAGCTGGGCTTGAAACACCACTTGCAACAACAAATCGCCAAGCTCCGAACGCAAGTCATCGTGGTCGTTGCGCTCTATCGCATCGACCACTTCATAAGCCTCTTCGATGACATAGGGGATCAAGGTCGAAAAATCTTGCTTGAGATCCCAGGGGCAGCCTTGTTCGGGGTGGCGTAGCTGCTCCATGATGGACAGCAATTGTTGGGTGTTTTTCAGCATCGTTCAGCCCATTTTAAAAGGACGAGCCAAAATTTTCACGGTAACGCTGCTTGAACGAGGCCATATCGAAACGATGGTTTTGCGTGCCATGATGCTCAATCTTGATAGCCCCTATTAACGACGCGATACGTCCGGTCACGTCCCAATCGAGCTCGTTCATCAAACCGTAAAGCAAGCCTGCGCGATACGCATCACCACAACCGGTCGGGTCATTGATGGCATGGGGCCGCGCAGGCGGAATGCTGATGCATTGGCCTTGGGTATAAATTTTTGAACCTTGCGCACCGAGGGTAATGATTAACGCCTCGACCCGATCCGCCATGGCTTCAAGCGACAAGCCGGTGCGTTCTTGCATGAGTTCCGATTCATAATCGTTCAGGGTCACCCATGTTGCTTGGTCAATAAACTTGAGCAGTTCAGCGCCGTCAAACATCGGCATGCCTTGGCCCGGATCAAAAATAAACGGGATGCCCTGCTCGACAAATTGCGCCGCGTGTAGCTGCATCCCTTCTTTGCCGTCCGGGGAAACGATGCCGATGCTGATGTCCTTACGGTCTGTCGGAATGGCGTTTAAATGCGAGGAACCCATCGCACCCGGATGGAAAGCGGTGATTTGGTTGCCGTCTTCGTCGGTGGTGATATAGGCCTGCCCGGTGTAATGGTTATCAAGGATTTTGATAAACTCGCTAGACAAACCATACTGGCTTAACCATTGGCTGTAAGGTTCAAAGTCATGGCCGACAACGGCCATGATCAAGGCTTCTTCACCCAGAAGGTTGAGGTTGTAGGCAATGTTGCCGGCACACCCCCCGTATTCGCGGCGCATGACCGGCACTAAAAAAGACACATTCAGGATGTGGACTTTCTCCGGCAGGATGTGATTTTTGAATTTGTCATGGAACACCATAATAGTGTCATAGGCCATGGATCCACAGATTAATGCACTCATTGTTTTTCCTTCAAAGTAAAATTAACGCCCAAGTGATGGCCGCCCAAGCCAATGACATCATCACCGCCGCCGAGCCTATATCTTTGGCACGCCCGGATAATTCATGATGCTCAAAGCCAACGCGGTCAACTACGGACTCTACGGCGGTGTTAAGCAGTTCAACTAGCATCACCAGCACCATACTACCGATTAGCAGCAGTTTTTCAATGACGGTTTCACCCAGCCAGATCGCCAATGGTGTGCTGGCCACAAACAGGATGACCTCTTGACGGAAAGCTTCTTCGTGCCTCCAAGTGGCCTTAAAGCCCGCTGCGGAAAAAAAGCACGCATTGATAAGGCGTTTAAAGCCTTTTGCATTTTGATTTGCCATGTGTTGTTAGGGTTCTTTTGATAAAAATGGGGAGAGTGGGGGCAAGCTTTCCATACCACCGCCATGAAGGGTTATTGGCCGACCATTTCCTGATAGGCCGTCGCATCCATCAGTGCGGCCAGTTCGGCGGCGGCACTGGGTTTGACCGTAAATATCCAGGCATCATAAGGGCTGTCGTTAATTTGTTCCGGTTCGTCCTGCAAACTTTCATTAACGGCGACAATTTCACCCGTGACCGGACTGTGCAAATCGGAAGCGGTTTTCACCGATTCCACGACTGCGCATTGTTCGCCCGCCGCCACTTTACGTCCCTGTTCGGGCAAGTTGATAAATACCAAATCACCCAATTGCTGTTGGGCAAAATCAGTGATGCCAACACGCACAGTGCCGTTTTCTTGCCATAACGCCCATTCATGGGAGGTGGCGTATTTTAAATTTTCGGGTAAATCGCTCATGTTAATCCCTCATAACGCTGGTGTTGGCCGGGCCAAGGCTTTGTTAATTTCATTCCATTCTTATCAGGCTATGGCAAACAAACAGCGTGCAGCACGCCCCATTGACATTGAATAACAATACCTTTACCGATAGAATGCCTGCATAGTTTAACAAACATTATCCGCCTATGCCTGAGATACTCATCTATACCACTAAGATTTGCCCTTACTGCATCATGGCAAAACGCCTGCTCGACAAAAAAGGCGTGACGTATAACGAAATTAATGTGGATGGCAATCCTGGGTTACGCGAAGCCATGATGCAAAAAACGCGGCGGCGGACTGTACCGCAGATTTATATCGGCGATTTGCATGTTGGTGGCTTCGATGAACTTTATTCGTTGGAACAAAACAAAAAACTGGATACTTTGCTGGTTTCTTGACCCTCCACAACGGGCAACATATTGCAGGACATTTAACCCATGGGCAGCAAACTATCATGACCGCACTTAAGCCCTATACCGCTTCACCCTGCATCAGAATATGCTGCCTGGATGATAAGGACATCTGTTTGGGTTGTTTCCGTTCGCTGACGGAAATTACCCAATGGGCGCTGGTTGATGACCATACCCGCCAGCACATATTACATAACGCCAGCCATCGTCAAAGAGCGTATGGCCCGCATAGGCCACGCTTGGATAATCCACAATAACTATTCTAAAGAGATTGCTGATGAAACAATTACACCGTAGAGATTTATTTGCCTGGTCGGTCTTCAATGAAGAGCGTGATTTGGACTTCCATAGCTATGTTTGGGTACGGGAAGGCGGCAATGTGGTCATCGACCCTTTACCTATGTCACCCCATGACCACGCGCATCTACAAAGGCTAGGAGGCGTGGCTTTTATAGTCATCACTAACAGCGACCATTGCCGTGCCGCCGAATTGCTTGCCAGCCACACAGGCGCGAAAGTGTATGGGCCGGCGGCTGAACAAGACACTTTCCCCATTATCTGTAGCCGTTGGCTATATGATGGCGATGAAATTGTCGCCGGGCTGCATGCCTATGAACTGCAAGGCTCCAAGACCCCAGGCGAACTGGCTTTGCTCCTGGAGCACACGACCTTGATAACAGGCGACTTGATCCGCTGCCATCTGGGCGGCGAACTCTGCATGTTACCGGACGCCAAACTCGCCGACCGCAAACTCGCCATCCAATCGGTCAAACGTATTGCCAGCTTGCCTGGCATACAAGCGGTGCTGACGGGCGATGGTTGGCCTTTGTTTGCGCATGGTAGCGAAGCGTTGCACCATCTCGCCCGATCCCTTTAATTCATTGGCCGCCTGCCCCCGGCAGGCAGCTACACAGCCAGAAACCCCATTCAACAACACATGATTAGAATACTTTCAAGTTTTCTGTTACTTCTTATCTTAACGGCCCTTGCTTTTGTCTATGGCGATATTAATCTGGACACTTTGTTTAGCACCAAGGATGCAGGCAAAGCCACTTTTATCGCCATAGATTCCAAACACAAACCCGGGAAACTGAACTATAGCTCGGTCAAAACGATATTGGACAACCGTTGTGCAAGTTGCCACTCAGGTGCGGACGCCCCCTGCCAATTGCAGCTCAGCTCTTATGAAGGTTTGCAGCGCGGCGCCAGCAAACAGCCGCTCTATGAAAACCGGCTGCATGCCATTGCCCCTAGCCGCCTGATGGTTGACGGCAAAACCGCTGAGGATTGGCGGACGAAAGGTTTTTTTCCGGTCCTGAACGAAAAATCCCAATTCCCTGAAATCAACCTCAACAATTCGCTGGTTGCGAAATTCCTGGTGCTAAAACACGACAACCCGCTATCCGGCACTGACGAAAAGCTCCAACCCACCGGCAAATGCCCATCCTTGGAAGAATTCCCCGGCTTTGCCCAAAGCCACCCTTTGGCAGGCATGCCTTACGCCCTGCCTGGATTGGACAAGGCCGAACAAGACAAGCTCATGAATTGGCTGCAGGACGGTGCGAAAAACAGCCCGCCAGCCGCCTTGCCCGAAGCCGCCCTTGCGGAAATTGGCAAATGGGAACAATTCCTCAATGACCCCGCACCACAAATGCAGCTGACCGCCCGCTATATTTACGAACACCTATCCAGCGGCCATTTGCATTTTAAAGGCCAACCCGCCCATGAATTTTACCGGCTCGTGCGCTCGAAAACCGCGCCAGGGCAAGCCATTGAAGAATTGGCCAGCCTGCACCCTTACTTGGAGGCCAGCACTGGCGCCTTCGCTTACCGCCTGCTACCCATCAACGAAACGCTGACGGACAAAAGCCATGCCGTGTACGAACTCAGCGACGGCAAAATGGCTAGGATCAGGGATCTGTTCCTAAAACCGGCCGTGGCCGTGGCGCAATTGCCCGCCTACCCACAAGAAGGTTCCGCCCAGCCGTTCACGACCTTCAAAGATTTGCCGGTGGACGCCAGATACCAGTTTTTGCTGGATGACGCCTACTTTTTTTTACAGGTGATTTTTAAAAGCCCGGCGCTTAACCGCCATGACGGCCTTAACGGTTTGCGTGACCAGTTCTGGGTGGCCTTCCTCAAACCCCGGCCCGATGCCAATCCACAAACCGCGCAGTTTTTAAGCGAAAACCAGGGCTTTTTACGCTTGCCCGCATCAGCAGGCGAAGCGGGCGGGCTTGCGCAGTGGTTTGAGCTGAAAGCCTTACAAAAACAGTACCTCGCCAACAAGGCCACGTTTACCCAAACCGTCTTGCTGAAAAACCAAGCCCTTGACCTAGGTTTGATATGGACGGGCGAAGGCGGCAACGGCGACGCCTTATTGACCGTGTTCCGCCATGATGACAATGCCTCCGTCGTCAAAGGCTTGCAGGGCAAAACCCCAAGCACCGCATGGGTCATCGACTATCCGCTATTTGAGCGGCTGCATTATTTGCTGTCGGCGGGATTTAATCCCTATGGCGGCACCGCCCATTACCTGGCCACCCGTTTGACGCTGGATTTGCTGCGTAGTGAAGCGGAAAACGACTTCCTGCAATTCCTACCCAAATCCGTCCGCCAAGCCGTACATGCGGATTGGTATCCGGATTCTGAAAGCCAATGGTTAGGCGTGTTCAATACGCCCGATTTTGCCGCCCTCCCCGAATCCGCCATTGCCTACGGAAGCCAGGATTATCCAAACGAATTTTTTAACCAACTCGCCAAAATCTCCGTCCCGGCAAGCGCCCCCCCCAGCCCAGCCCAAGCCGCCTTGCCAACCCCGTGCCCGCAAGAACCCTGCGCCCCGCTGCCGGCAACGCCCGAAACGGCCGCGCCATCCCCGCCATACTATGACAATTTCGCACGCCAACTTGCCGAAGCCAAAGGCCAGGAAATCGCCGCCTTGCCTGAAGTGTCGTTCTTGCGTATCAGCACGGCCAACGACCCGGCCAAAAATGTCATTTACACCTTAATCCGTAACCGCCAGCTCAGCCATGTCGGCGTGTTGCTGGGCGAAAACCACCGGAGGCTACCGGAGCAGGACACCCTGAGCGTGCTGCCTGGATTCGTGGGCAGCTATCCAAACCAATTTTTCACCATCACCAGCGACCAGATGGAAGCATTCATCACCCAGCTAAAACAGGCAAAAACCGGGGCTTTGATAGCAGCGTTCCGCGACACGTTTGGGGTAAGCCGCAAACACCCGCAGTTCTGGACGGCTTACGACAGTTTCAACCAACAACACCGGGACGGACGGCCTGAAAATGCCGGGATATTTGATCTGGGCCGTTATCAAAACTAACCGGCCACGTCCACACCAAGCTAGCCCATAAACGATCTAAACTAAAAAAGTGCATAAAATAACAATAAACAAATGCCATCAGCGCTTTTCCAGCACCGCCCGGCATTCCCCTACTTTTTACATGAGGATACATTGATGCCAGCAACAACCGATATTGCCGCCGAAAAGAAAAGCCACCCATGGCAATTTGTGCGCTTGGGTGGTTTTGATCAAGTTAAACTGGAGCGGACTGAAGATTTGATCGCCTTAGGCGAGTTGGACCAAAAACTCTGGACAGCCTTAAGTTGCCCCACGGAAGGGCTGCATTTCGATCCGCGCACGTTGGCGTTACTGGACAGCGACAGCGACGGGCGCATCCGGGCACCAGAAGTTATCGCCGCTTTACAATGGACAACCGCACGGCTTATCAATCCACTCGATCTCAAACAAGGAAGTGGCGTGTTGCCGCTGGCCGCCATCGACCAGTCACATACTGAAGGCGCCACCCTTTTGGCATCCGCCCTGGAAGTCCTAAAAATTATCAACAAGACAGAATCCAGCGAAATTTCCATTGAGGATGTGGCCAATATCGCGCAAATTTTTGCCAACACCCAATTCAATGGCGACGGCATCATCCCCGTAAAAGCCGCCGATGACGTTGCGGGCCAGAAAGTGATAGAAGAGATCCTTCGCTGTGTGGAAGGCAAACTTGACCGTTGCGGCGAGATGGGCGTCAGCCAAGAAAATGTGGATTATTTTTTCTCCCAAGCTGAAGAGTACGTCAAGTGGTGGCAATTAGGGGCTGTGGGTTCCGGCCAAAAATTGCAGTTAGGTACGGAAGCCCTATCCGCCGTTGAAAACTTCAAGCAAATCAAACCTAAAATTGATGATTATTTTACCCGCTGCCAATTGGCGGCTTTTGACACGCAAGCCGCACCGTTGTTAAACCCGTCGGCGGCCCAATATGAGCAAATCTCACTGCATGATTTGTCGCCTGACGACAGCGGGCTAACCGCCCTACCCTTAGCCAAAATTGAGGCCGACAAACCATTGCCGTTGGCCACCGGGTTGAATCCGGCTTGGACCAAGCAAGTAGCGCAATTGTCCCGACAGGTGATTAAGCCGCTCTTGGGTGATATTGATAGCCTAAGCCTTGGCCAATGGCAGGAAGTGAACACTTCATTTGGTGAATATGAAACGTGGCTGCAAAACAAACCTAGCGAAAACCTCGAAAAATTAGGCATTGACCGCTTATTGGAAATATTGGCAGGTGGTTATCAAGAAGAATTGGGCAAATTAATTGCCAAAGACTTGGCTTTAACGGCGGAAGCGGAGGCTATCGAGTCGGTCGAGCGTCTGATCTATTACTACCGTGACCTATACCGCTTGCTCAACAATTTCGTCTCTTTCCGGGATTTTTATTCCGCCACGCCTAACGGCATTTTTCAAGCAGGCACTTTGTACTTGGATGGCAGAAGTTGCAATTTGTGCTTTAAAGTGACGGATATTGACAAACACAGTGTCCTGGCAAGCTCTAGCCTGATATTTTTGGCCTATTGCGAATGCAAGCGCCCCGGGACATCGGACACCATGAAAATTGCCGCCGCTTTTACAGGTGGCGATGCCGACAATTTGATGGCGGGGCGGAACGGCATTTTTTATGACCGCCTGGGCCGTGATTGGGACGCCACGATCGTCAAGATCATCGACCATCCCATTAGCATTCCACAAGCTTTTTGGTCGCCCTATAAGCGCATGGGCAAAATGCTCGGCGGGCAAATTGAAAAATTCGCCGCCGCCCGCGACAAAGACGCGCAGGACAAAACCATTGCCGGCACAACAACCGTAGCGACGACAACCGTATCAGCTGCGGAAGCCCCGCCACCGCCTTTTGATGTCGGTAAATTTGCCGGGATTTTTGCCGCGATTGGCCTGGCGATAGGCGCGATAGGCACCATGCTGGCATCTATTGTTGGTGGCTTCCTGTCATTGGGGCTATGGCAAATGCCGCTGGCGATATTGGGGGTCATGCTCTTTATTTCCGGGCCGTCAATGTTGATTGCCGCCTTGAAGCTGCACCGCCGCAATCTGGCACCAGTCCTTGATGCCAGCGGCTGGGCAATCAATACCAAAGCCCTGATCAATATCCCTTTTGGCCGCTTGCTGACAGGGACAGCCAAATTGCCTAAAAATGCGGAACGCCAGTTGCTTGACCCTTTTGCCGATAAAAAAACACCCTGGCGGAGCTATTTGTTGATCGCCATTTTAATCGGGGCGATTTTGGCCGCGTGGCAACTACATCTATTCCAACAGAGGCCAGGCCATCCGGTTAAACCGGCGGCGACAGGACAAACCCAAGCGACTCCCCCGGCCCCTAACCATCCTTAGCCGAGTCCCACAAAATGGCTATGGTTGAATTTTATTGATTGCTAACCTATTATTCCTTGCGTTGCCGGGTCAATTTTAACCGGCAATTTCCAGGATAGGAGCAATTTATAATTATGAACATCATTGACTTAAGAAAAAACCTGTTTACCTCGCCTGCTAACCAACGCACTGGCGACAGGCGTAAAAACCCCCACCCTTTTGGCTCGCAAGAATGGCGGGATTATATTTACAAAAACGGGCTTGAACCTCCTACTTTTGACCGGCGCAAAACCATCCGAAGGGCTAGCGACCAACAGGCGCAAGCCGAAACTGAGCCTAGTGAAAGGCCTTATGCCCGCATTTTGCTGACACCTGCAGAAAAAAAGTTACTGGTGGACATGTATTTGACGGACTTGAAATAAGGCGTCTTGTTGGCCGGGAACGCCTAATGGCACAGGATTTTTATTCATTGATACCGCAGAAAACGGGGCTTGGGGGAATATGCTTCCACAAGCCCCTCCATTTTTAGCCGCCCGGTTTGACTGCCGTCTTTACAGCTTGCCTAATCGCGGCAATCGCGGCGGGATTTAACTGCCCTGTCCTCTCACAGGCAAAGCATAACGCCCCGCGGAAACCTAAATAATCCGGCATAAACGCCAATAAGCGGGCAATATCGCTTTTCCTCAAGGAACCCGCCAAACCACATAGCAATGCGCTTTGTTTGGCCATGCTAACAAATTGACGGATTTGCTTGCCATCCATCACTTTCGTTAACGAGCCTTTGCGCTTGTTCATGGTGTCCAGCATAACCCCTTTGAAACCGGCGGCTTCCAATGCCTTAATCACGCTAATGTCCGGCTTCATGTCGGCGAACAATACCGCAATTAAATTATGCTGCGGCGTCAAATGCGCCAGTTTTGCAATGACCGCCAGCCAATCCCCTCCCGGAAAAAAGCCGATTTTTATGTAATCGACACCGGTTTTCGCCATTATTTGCGCCGCAAAAAACACCATTTCTGGCTGCATCGGCAAATCGCCAATCGTGGCGCTGACCGGACAACGCCCGTTAATGGCGGCCACTATCTGTTGCACAGTTTCGGTGTCCAACGCGCCCAACGCACCATACTCAGGCTGTTTCAGATCAATGATGTCAACTCCCGCCCCCAATGCCAATAAGGCTTCTCCGACGCTGTTGACGCTTGCCAGCATTCCGGTCATAGGCCCGCCCCATTTTTAAATGCCCCCACCGCATCCATCAACCAGCCCCAAGCTTCACGTTCACGTTCGCCCGCCGTTTTTTCAAAACCTATACGCAAATAGGCCAGTTCCGATTCGATTTTTGCCATTGGCAACATAGACAAACGGCTGACTAATATGGCGGCTTCCAGCACGGCAAATTGGGCGCGGTTAAACCCTGTAAAAGGGGCATGGTTACCACTATGCACGGCTTTACAAAATAACTTAGGCCGGGTGGCGTCGTCTTCGATGCGCACCACTTCGACTTCAGTATGGGCTAGCGCACAGGCCAACATCGGGGCGTTGATTTTTTCCGCAGCCAACAAAGGCCAACCTCGCCGTCCGGTCAGACAGCCGGCAAACACGCGCACATCATCACAATAGTTCAGTACGGCAACCGGATTTTCCAGCAAGTTGTCGAGCGTGGTGGACGGGCGGAACGGCATGATAATGAAGCCATCATCATGGAGGTGCACGCCCATCGGCGCGATATGCGCAAGCCCTGCACTATTTTGGGTCGTGACTAACGTTTCTTGAATCATGCTTTTTCTAAATTATGGCTTCTGTAAAGTGGTTCCGGCAGGCTTAAAGGTATGCAAATCCACGGTGGCTTCGGCGAGGTCGGTGGCGCACCCCCAAGCCAGGGCTTGGTCTTGGGTGAAACGTTTGCCCAATTGCCAGGCGATTTCCGCCCGCGCCAATTCAACCCCCAGATAAAATGCATGGCCACCGTCCTTTTCCACCTGTAGCTTCGGATATAAGGCAAACGGGTCGGCCGCGCTGTGCAAGCCGTCACGGTTAAAGATATGCAGGCCTTCATTGCTGGTTTGGATGCGGAAACTGGGGTCTTTGATTTCCCCCGCCAGTTCCTGGATTTCCGGCAATGTGTACGGGAACGGCGAGGGTTCGTGCACCGTCAGCAAACCGGGATGGATATGCTTGGGTAAGGTGCCGTGCTGTTTGGCGGCGAACATGATGCGCCGTGCGACATCGGCTTCTTTAATGGCGCGGCAAGCGTGGCGGCTGACTTCGGTCGCCAAAATATGGTTGATGTCGAGCTCCGAACAAACCCCCAGCAACAAGGCGTTCATCCCAACGGTGTCCGCATGGGTCAGCTCGGTGATATTGCCAACCCCCATCATCATTTCCACATCAGGATGCTGGCTGCGCACGGTGTGGTAACGCACAAGCGACTGGGTAAAGCCAAAATGGATGGGGTCTAAAATCGGGTCGACGATGAAGGCGCGCCCCCTGTCCTGCATCCCCTTGACTGCACGGTCTAAGGAAGCCAAGTCCTCATGGAGTTTAGGGATTAAAATCGGGGTGCTGGCGACCTCATCGGCAATCCATAAGCTGGATTCGTGCAAGCTCAACAAATAATCCGCCCCCGCCTTACCGCCCCTCAGCAAATCCTGGTCTTCCAACGAGTCGATGCTGACCAGGAAACCGGCGCTTTTTAGGGCTTGGATCAGCTCCTCCATGTGCGGGAACGGTGTGCTAGGCAGGCAACCGATGTCAATGACATCCGCGCCGTTGTGTTGGTAATAACGGGCGCGTTCCATCACCTCATCGACACCCAGATTGGGCGCATCGGTGATTTCCGCAAAAATCTTTACACGGTATTGGCTTAAATCATAGCTATGGGCATTTTGGCCGAAATACTGGGGCAAGTCTTTTAGCTCTTCCGGCCCGCGCATAACCGGCAGGTTGTTGAAGTGCCGCGACAAGGCCTCTATATCGCCCCGGCAACGCCCCGGCAGGATTATCCGGTCAGCCCCAAAGGTGTCATGCAAGCGCCGCGCAACCATGTCGGTGGTCATCAAGGCCGCGACCTTTAGCCCCAATTGATGCACCGTATAAGTGAACTCCGGCCGCATTTTTTCGAGGATGCGGTGCAACTGTTTTTCCGCCAGTTTGCCCGTCAAAAAGAGGATATGTTCGCTCATGCCAAACTAGCCAAACGTGCTTGCACCGCCGTGACCAATTCGCCCACGCTGTCAACCACGGTGGTGTATTCAAATTGGCGTAACTTGTCAGTCCCTTCCAAATCAATTTTGCGCGGATAGACCATCACCTTACCCCCTGGTGCGGTGGTTTCCATTTCCGGGGCGATGTCGCAAGGATAAACAATGCTGGGTATGCGGCATTTGCCTGCTTGGGAATAGAGGTTGGTGACCAAGGTGTCAGCAATGCCCAACACGCATTTGGCCACCGTGTTGGAGGTGGTCGGCGCCATCACAAAGGTGTGGTAATAGCCTTTATAAAACAGCCCGACAGGCGGGGCTGACGCCGCCTTGTCGCGGTACACCGACATTTTCGAACGGACGTCATTGAGCTGGATGCCATACATTTTCAGGACTTCCTCACCCGCAGGGCTGATGTACAAGTCCACGGCGTCCAAAGTCATCAAAAAAGCGATACATTCTTCTATATAATGCCCAGAGCCAGTGATCGCCCAAGCTAATCGGGGTTTATCCATTTGGTGTCAAATCGGTCTATGTAAATGGCTATTATAACCGAATCGTAACGGCTCGCGGTTGCCGCTTTGGATTTTGCGGGGCAAGCACACTAGAAAATAACGGGCTTGTCGGCATTGTATAAATATCCTTGCGCTTGGACATGCCAGTGCAAATTTAAAAAAACTACCGGATTGGCCATGCCATCGTATCTATCCCCCTAAGCCAATTCATCTATACATAAAGCAAAAGCCTCTTCCTCCGGACAAAGCCTAAGGATGTCTATATGGTCATGGAGATCAAAGTAAGTGAGCCGTGAAATTGATTCGAATGAATTGAATAGCGGCTTCCTCAGACCTTTATTAGACAGCCATACCAATGTTTGCGGGTTATCCCGCCCCCCACTGAGGGTGCGGTAATTTAAGGAAGGATGGAAATCATGTAGGGCAAATACCACCTTAAAAACATCACCATGCCATTGCAAGCCCTTGCCTCCCGCCTGTTTACGGAATTGGTTCGCTTTCCTCTGGACATTAAGTGAAGAGTACACATCGCTTGGTTTTGTATCGTCAATTAAAAAAACCGTACGGTCATGGGAATGCACGAGGCAATTGCAAAAATCCCGATACGCCTGCTCGAAAGTATGGAGGCCATCAATAAAAATAAGGTCAAACTTCTGTGCCACGGGTAAACGCGAAAAAAACTCATCGGATGAGGTTTCGCTAAAGAGGGTATTTTTATCCGTAACCGTAGCCACATCAAAAAGGAACTTTGGGTCAACAGCGGTTTTTTGCGGAATGGACACATCAAAAAATGTGACCCCTTTGTTAACGCCGATTTCAAGATAATTTTGCGCATTGATAGCCAAAGCCATTGTGTTAATGCGGCGGGCCGAATGGTTCATATCATCCTGACGATAGGGGAGACCATTTTCCCCCTCTGTGCCTTGGTTTTTTAGTTCTTCGTTCATCGTCGCTTGTCTGTGGTGAGTGGAAATTTTTTTTGGGGAGGCTTCGTAACTTATTTGAAGCCCACCTCAATAAACTAGGGAAAAACATTCAACCGATACCGTTGCTACCCTTACCAGCAATCCTGGCAGTTCAGTTTCCGGACTTCAAAATATATTCGTCCGAAATTAGGCTTTCCTGCCCTGAAGACTGCACCGCCGAAATTGAAGGCTATGTCACCGTTAATTATGGAAGCCTTAAACAACGTGGCTTTGGGCGAAAACCACAAGCCTCATTAAATGTGGCTTTTGTCAGAAAGTAAAAATTTTTCAACAACTAACGGTGACATAGCCAAATTGAATAACGGTAAGTTGCCCCACGCCGCATGTGCCGGTCTTTAAAGTGGCGGGATTTGACACTTCGTAACCATTTTGCCGGGCCATTGCCTACGGCGCGATAAGCATTGTAATGGATCAAGCCCCCCGAAACACCAATGCAACCCATTCTGTAAGCACTGTTTTCCGTGCCGCCAAGTAAACATGCTTTATTGGTTATTTTTCATTTGCAGGTATTCTTTATAGGTCAACTCAGGGATTGGCTTCGTCTCGCTCAACGCGCTGATACCGTTAACGCCGACATCACCGCCCAAAAATTCTAAGTTTTGCCAATCCAAATAACCACCCGTCAGAGTATTGACGGCACCGTCACCATTAAGGTCAACGGATACCCCTAGGTTGTTACCGGCCCCGTTGCCGTCCCAATCCACCAGCCGATGTGCCCCAACTAGCTTGCTCTTTGTCCTGACAAGCGCATCGAACCATTGTGTCCCATAATGGGATAAATCAGCTTCTAGCGTCCCTTTTGCCGCATTTAAACCGGCTGGTTCGCTTAGGTTAGCTTCATCCAATGCCCTTGTATTGACCCGGCTATAATCGAGCCTAGCCCTCCTGTCGAAGTTCAACCAATCGACTTGAAAGAAATAATTCATAATACTCAGGTAATTGGGTTTGTAATTGACATGATCGCTGCCGCCATGGCGCAAGCCAAGATTATGCCCCAATTCATGCATTAACGTACCTGCCTGTTGCTTGGCCGTCCCCACTTGGTTATCCCACGAACCTAGCGTCACAATAAAATCGCTGGCAGGAATTCCACGGGATAAGCCACTGGAACCGTCGCCGTCATAATTATGGGCAAACAGGCAATAATGGAAAATGCGTGCCCTTTCCGGTTTGAAATTCACCGATTTAATCGCATCGAAATCAGTCCACACGGGCGCAAGGTCATCATCATGGGCAACCGCATTGCCGCCTTTTAATGAACCCGCGTCCAAATGCAAGGTAATGCCATTGATGCCATCCGGGTTGGTGACCGGTGCGTTGGCGAACGCGCTGATGACACGCGACATCACGCCCAAAGTCGGCTTGTGGCTATGGCTTGCGTTTCTCATCCAATCGATTTCAATGAAAATGTCCTTGTGTTTTGGGTTAGCCCCCATACCAGGCAGGTTTACGTCAACAACACCGTCACTATCATGGTCATAACCGTTGCTTTCCCATTCATCCAACAAACCATCACCATCGGTGTCCTTATTGGCATCGGCATTCGTTGACAAATCGAAATAGGCAAAAAAGATGTTGTCGTTATTGGACGGGTTGACCGTGTCAACGGTAATCGACGTATCCGTTTTTTTGATCCACGGTAACAAAGAATACAGCTCGTCATCAAATTTCGGGTCGCCGTTAGGTAAGGCACCGGGATCGGCCGGATTGGCGTTTGCGTCTCCGACACCCCCAACAGTTATCAAGCTCCCATCGAAAGGGCTACCATCATCCTGCCCTCCCGCAGCCGAACTGAGCAGGTTGCCATTGACCTTTACCGTGCTGTATTGTTCACCTCCTTGATAACCAAAAGAAATGCCTAAACCCATATCGGCCCTGGCATCCAATGCAATTGGGTTTAAGGGGGCGTTCAAGCCAATTTCGAATCTGCCGCCCGAAACGGGTTGGGCCCCGAACAACAAAGCCACCGTACGGGATTTGCTCAAAGATGGCTGGTCGAAGACAACAACGAGTATCTCCCCGTCTATCGTATCCGTATTAGTTTCCGCAACAGGAAAAGCGATGTCGCCAGGAGCCGCCGCATCAACGCTTGGTTTGACGATAGTGGTGACATCGGCGAGCACATTGTCAAAATAATTAGGCTTGTATTCCCAATAACACGAGGCACAAAGGTTCCGGACGGAGGACACCCAATTGATGCCCACACCATTTAGCTGAATGTCCCCATTGGCGATTTCCCGGCTATCTAAACTTGCCGCCATCAAAAAAGCTTTTTTAACAACCGCGTCAGCTGATGGCTTTTTAATTGTAATATGATGACTAGGGCCATTACTGCCCATAGCATTAACGGATAAAGACAACTTGCCATATTTCCGGTAAAACACGCCCAAACCTGCCACGCCTGTTGCCGACGGGAGGATGTTGTCCGGAAGCCCGTTGGCAGGCATCCCGCCACCTCCTTGCTCTAATGCCAACACACCCGAACCAGGCAACAACAGCAACCCGGCTATCGCCGCTAACAACGTGTATCGATTTAACGCTTTCATAAAAATAACCTCCCGCCCCCAATAGATGAAAAATACAAATGCCCCTTTGCGCAACCACCCTATCACGGATGATAACAACAAATTTGTTCACAAAAACATTAATTAATCACGGGAAAGGAAGCGCACATATTACCCAAATGAACCGCCTTAATTGCCAATGGGCCATTCCGGATGCTTAGGGAAATAAGGCTAACCCTCCCATTACTATCACCACGAAGCTTACATCTCCTATATAATCCCGCTTCGCTTCCACCCACCCAAACCACCCCATGGGCATCTTAAAAAAACTCGCCTCCCAAACCGCAATTTATGGCCTTAGCAGCATCTTCGCCCGGTTCTTAAATTACCTGTTGGTGCCGCTGCTGACTTATTCGTTCTCGGCGCAGGAATACGGCGTAGTCTCGGAATTTTACGCTTATTCGGGTTTTTTGTCGGTCTTGCTGTTGTGCGGTTTTGAGACGGGCTACTTCCGCTTCCGTGATAAAGAAGAAACGGGCCGTGACACCGCTTATTCCACGGCGCTGATTTTCACTATGCTGCTTAATCTGGTGTTTTTTCTGGGGATATTTTTTGCCGACAAGCAATTGGCGGGCATGCTCAATTATGCCAAGCACCCTGAATATGTCTGGTGGTTCGGTTTGATTTTGACCTTGGATGCCGTCGCTTCGCTGCCGTTTGCGCGCTTGCGGGCTGAACAGAAGGCTTTCCGGTTTGCGGGCATCAAACTGGTTGAAATAGGGGTGACGGTGTTGTCGACACTGTTTTTCATCGTTTACTGCCCGAAACTATACGCCAATAACCCGCCCCCGTGGTTGGGCTATGTCTATGACCCGGCTATTGGTTTAGGCTATGTGTTCATTGCCAATTTGCTGGCTAGCGCGTGTAAGTTCTTATTGTTAAGCCCCCAATTGGCGGGGATCGTTTGGGGCTTTAACCGCCATTTGTTCGGCAGGATGCTGCGTTATTCCGCACCGATGGTGGTGATTGGTTTTGCCGGAATTATCAATGAAATGCTTGACCGCGCCTTGCTGAAATACCTGTTGCCCTTTGATTTTGCCACCAATATGCAGATGCTTGGCGTTTACAGCGCCTGTTACAAGCTGGCGATGTTGATGTCGTTGTTCATCCAAGCGTTCCGGTATGCCGCAGAACCCTTCTTTTTTGCCTACGCCAATAAAACTGATGCGCGGGACGTTTATGCGAAAGTGCTGAAATTTTTTGTGATTTTTTGTGTGCTGATCTTTTTGCTGGTGACGCTATACATTGATGTCTTCCAATATTTTATGGGCGAAGAATTCCGCACGGGGTTGCATGTGGTGCCGGTGTTGCTATTGGCGAACCTGTTCTTGGGCGTGTATGTCAATCTGTCGATTTGGTACAAACTCACCGACCGCACCGGGATGGGTGCATGGGTGTCGCTAGGCGGTGCGGCCTTGACCATTGGCCTGAATGTCTGGTGGATCCCTTTGTACGGGTACGAGGGTTCGGCGTGGGCGACCTTGGCGTGTTATGCCAGCATGGCGGCGGCCTCATATCTGTTGGGGCGGTGGTTTTATCCTGTCCCCTATCCGGTCATGCGTATCCTTGGCTATATTTTGCTGGGGATTAGCCTGTATTTTGCTGAAGAATGGCTGCGGCCTTATCTGGCTTGGCCTTGGTGGCTATTGTCTTCAGGCTTGTTGGGCGAATACCTGTTAACCGTGGCGCTGCTCGAAAAACGCCGTCCCCTCCATATCAAAATCTGACCGCCACTTTTTGTGGACAGCATGTTTTCACAGGGGCTTCGGTGTTAGAATGCCGCACCATTTTAGCAACCTGTAACCTGTCATGAACGATTTACTGCAAATTCGGGCGCGTTTGTCCGCTGTCGCTATCCTCCTGTTATTAGGAGGCTGGGTCGTCCAGGGTTTTTTGCCCCTATTGGCATGGGCGGTGGTGTTGGCAATCAGCACCTGGCCTATTTATAACCGCTTGCTGGCCAGCAAAGAATTGCATGGCAAAGTCACCTGGGGGGCGGTAGCTCTGACGCTGTTCATCGGCGCGATTATTTTGGCACCCTTGAGTTACGGATTGGTCAAGCTGTTTGCGGAAGCGGAAGCATTGGGGCAATGGTTGATGGAAGCGCAAAAAACCGGCATCCCGCCACCCGATTGGTTGGAAGCCATGCCCATGATCGGCACTTCGGCAAAAGAATTTTGGGTTAAGTCCTTAGGCAGCAAAGAAGCCGCCAATAGCACACTGCACTGGTTAAGCACCAGCGGTGCCTTAGGCTATACCAAGGTCTTCGCAGGCCAATTGATGCAGCGCTTGGTCAGTTTCCTGATCATTTTGCTGGTGCTGCTGTTTGTCTACCAACACGGCGACACCCTGAGCCGCCAAGTGTTGGCAAGCAGCCGCCGGATTTTCGGCGATATTGGCGTACGTTATCTGCTGCACGCCGCCGCCGCCGTGCGCGGAACCGTCAACGGCATGATGCTGATCGGCATTGTCAAAGGCCTGTTGCTGGGCGTCGGCTACCATTTGGCGGGACTGGGGCATCCGGCCATTTTAGGCACGTTGACGGGCATTTTTGCCATGATCCCCTTTGCCGCCAAACTAATTTTTGGGGCATGTTCTCTGGTGCTGGCTGCCGAAAGCCATTTCACCGCCGCCGTTGTCCTGTTTAGCTACGGGATGGTGCTGACCTTGATTGCGGATAATTATGTGCGCCCGGTACTCATCGGCAATGCCGTAAAACTGCCATTTATCTGGACCTTGTTGGGGATATTCGGCGGCATGGAAGCATTTGGCCTGCTCGGCCTGTTTTTAGGCCCCACCCTCATGGCGGTATTGATGTCGATTTGGCGTGACTGGATTGAAGATATAGGGAAATCAGCGTAAATTGGGCGCTGTATAAACATTCAGTTTGGATTAAGCAAGGCTACCTATATTTGGCTTCCCCGAATGGCGACATCCAGGCGCATCATTAAGGCTGGCAATGGTCCCATGGACATAATAACCACAACATAAGGCGACACCATCATGAAAAAAATTTTAATAGTAGGCATAACTTCCGCATTGTTAACGGCTTGCGTGACCGACCCCTATACAGGCCAATCGGCTATGGGTAACACCGCAAAAGGTGCGGGCCTTGGCGCATTAGCCGGTGCTGGCGCCGGCGCCTTGTTTGGCGGCAATAAGCTTCATAACGCAGGCTGGGGGGCGTTGGCCGGCGGCGTTGTCGGCGCGGCGGTCGGTGCGTACATGGACAACCAGGAAAAAGAGATGCAGCAATCCCTGCAAGGTACAGGCATACAAGTGCAAAGGACTGCCGAAAACACCTTGAACCTGACCATGCCCAGCAGCATCACTTTCGGTTTTGACTCCGCCGACCTGACCCCACAAGCACAAACCGCATTGGATTCGGTCGGCAGGGTACTAAACCAATATCCTGATTCTTCAGTGACCATCACCGGGCACACCGATGACCAAGGCGCTGACAAATACAACCAAAAACTGTCCGAACAACGCGCCGCAAGCGTGTCGGGTTATTTGTCCCAACACGGCGTCAACTATTCGCGTTTGACGACTCAAGGCATGGGCGAAAAACAGCCCAAACTGCCAAACACCAGTGAAGCCAACCGCGCCCAAAACCGCCGTGTAGAGCTGGCGATTGTCGCCAATAACAACGCCGGGGCAAACCAACAAGGCGCCCCACAACAGCAAGGCTATCCTCAGCAACAAGGTTATCCGCAACAGCAGGGCTATCCACAACAGCAAGGTTACCCTCAGCAACAAGGGTATCCACAACAGCAAGGTTATCCTCAGCAACAAGGTTATCCGCAACAGCAGGGCTACCCACAACAACAGGGTTATCCGCAACAAAATAACCCATACTATCAACAATAGAATGTCCTAAGTTAAGTGCCCGGTTTCAACTTCCCGTAGATTTACGGGCACCTAAGCAACACGAAAACAGGCACACCCTCCTTGGCGTGTGTCCGCCGAATCCGGATTGCAAGGCTTGAAGCCCGCTTAATGTTAGGGGGCAATTAAAGCTTATATCACCTTTGAGCTTGTATGTACCGCCCATTTCTGTTGCCATATCGGCCTTATCCGGACTAACCCAGAACTTTCATAGTAAGCCTATTCAGCAGGCCTACCTCCCAACCCATCCATCGGGCCGTGTGATGTTGGAAACCATCATTAAAGCGATACATGACCGTGAAGAGCTGTCTTTGGCGTACTATAGCCTTGTCCGCATCGTGGAGCCGCATGCCGTCGGCGTGTCAATCACAGGAAGCAATGTCCTGTGGTGCTTCCAAACCCAAGTACGGCCCGCCGCCGCCAAACCCACTATGTTCATCCCCCCTACGCTCTGTTATGACTGGGAATTATTGGAACTCTCACAAATCTCTTCCCTGCATCCTGCCGGAAGGCACTTTGCCAATGAACGGTTTGGCTACAAACGCAGTAACAAACACATGGTAACTATCTTTGCGGAACTTTAATGCCACTATTATCCCGCCGACATTTTCTTGAAGGGCTCATGGCAGCTGGAGCCGCCTCGATACTGCCCAGCTGGTATAAGAGCGCCCAAGCAAAAACTGCCGGAATCCTCAGCGGTACGGAATTTATCCTTACCATCGCCGAAACGCCCGTCAATTTCACAGGATCTGCCCGTATCGCCACCACGGTCAATGGTTCCATCCCCGCGCCGACGTTGCATTGGCGCGAAGGTGACATGGTCACGCTCACCGTCATCAACCAGTTGCAAGAAACCACCTCGATACACTGGCATGGCATTATCTTGCCTTACGACATGGACGGCGCACCCGGCGTCAGCTTTAACGGCATCCCGCCCGGAAGTAGCTTCACCTACCGGTTCAAAGTGCAACAATGTGGCACGTACTGGTACCACTCGCATTCGGGCATGCAGGAACAAACGGGCCTATACGGGGCGATCGTCATCACACCCGCCCAAGAAAGCCTTCAGGCCGACCAAGACTACGTCATCCAATTGTCCGACTGGACGGATGAAAACCCCTTGGCCGTGTTCGCCAAACTCAAAACCCAAAGCGATTATTACAATTTCAACCAGCCAACCGCAGTTGATTTTATCCAAGAAGCCCGCAAAAACGGACTCTCGGCGGCATTTGAGCAACACAAAATGTGGAATGAAATGCGCATGTCGATGACCGACTTAGCCGACATTTCCGCTTACACTTACACCTACCTGCTCAATGGCATGACCGCGTCCGGCAACTGGACAGGCCTCTTCAAGCGCGGCGAACGGGTGCGTTTGCGCTTTATCAACTCCGGTGCCCAGACCTTTTTTGACGTGCGTATCCCTGGCTTACCCATGACCATTGTCCACGCCGACGGGCAAGCGGTTGAACCCGTCACGGTCGATGAATTCCGTATCGGTTTAGCGGAAACGTTCGACGTCATCGTCACGCCCGAACACGACGCTTATACGATTTTTGCCCAATCTATGGACAGAAGCGGTTTTGTTTGCGGCACATTGGCAACCCGCCCAGGCATAAAAGCCGGGATTCCCGCACTGGACAAACCCAAACCCTTGACAATGACGGACATGATGGGCCACGGCACAGCCACCGCGCACCATGCCAAAACCGAGTACGGCGCGGGCGTCGATATGCGCGTTGACAACCCGCGCACCAACCTTGATGACCCTGGCATTGGCTTAAGGGACAATGGGCGGCGGGTATTGGCTTATGCCGATTTGCGCAGTGCCAACGGCATTATCACCGACCACCGGCCACCGGAACGCGACATTGAACTGCATTTGACGGGTAATATGGAACGCTATAGCTGGTCAATAGACGGTGTGGAATTTAGCGAATCCACGCCTATCCATTTCCGTTACGGCGAACGCTTGCGGGTGATTTTCGTCAACGACACCATGATGGCCCACCCCATGCACCTGCACGGCATGTGGAGCGACTTGGAAAACGCCGAAGGTGAAGTGCAGGTACGCAAACATGTGGTGGTCGTGCAACCCGCCCAACGCGTCAGTTTCCGCGTCACCGCCGATGCGAAAGGCTACTGGCCATGGCATTGCCATTTGTTTTACCACATGCACGGCGGCATGTTCCGGGTTGTGGTGGTGGCATGATGAAAATAAACCCGCTGTTACTACTGGCCATCCTGGCTGCCCCGCCCGCCCAAGTCCAGGCCGGAACTGACCCTATGGAAGGCATGGACCATAGCAAAATGTCCCACGGGGGCACGGCCAGCGATCCGCAGCATGCGGTTGATCCCGCTCCAACAGCACATCAGCACGGCCATACCGGAAACCACCCGCCAGCTACCCAAGCGCCTGAAGAAGCACGGGATCCCAACGCCTATTCTGACGGCTATGGTTTTGGCGAAAACATAGCCTATAGCCACAAAGAAGAACACAATCTTGGCGCCTTGCTGGTTGACCGGTTAGAAGGTTTGGGCAATGGCAAGCAAAGCTTGATGACTTACGATTGGCAAGCCTGGTATGGCAAAACCTATGACCGTGCTGTAGTTAGGGCAGAAGGCAACCTGGAAGAAGGCCAATTTGCCGACGCCCGTAACGAAGTGCTTTGGGGGCATGCACTGACCCCCTACTGGGACACCCAACTGGGTGTCCGTTACGACACGGGCTTAGGGCCGGATCGCAGCTGGTTCGCGTTTGGCTTCCAAGGACTGGCCCCATACTGGGTTTATATCGAAGCCACCGCATACGTCGGCGAACAAGGCCGTTTCGCCTTCCGGTTTGAAAGCGAATATGACCTGCTCATCACCCAACGCCTTATCCTCCAACCGCGCATCGAAGCCAATATCTATAGCCAACACGACACTGGGCGCGGCGTCAGCGACGGCCTATCCTCTTTTGAAAGCGGCCTGCGGCTACGCTATGAAATCCGCCGCGAATTTGCCCCGTATATCGGCGTGGAATGGTCAACATCGCATGATGCCAATAGCGCTACGGATACCAGCACGGACAACACACGCTGGGTGGCCGGGGTGCACTTTTGGTTTTGACGGGCTTTGTTGCATAAATCATCGGGATCATGCAATGCTTAAAGCACCTACTGTTGGTGCCCTACCTCCTTTATGCCTAGCACTCAGCCAATGTTGAATTGCCAGCATTATTTTCGTAGGCGCGGGCGGTTGCCCGCCTAACCGCTACGGATGTTGGCACAGGCCCTAAAAAAGGCGGACAACCGTCCGTTCAGGTTTAGATTGGCCCGACAAAAAATCAGTGACCGGGCACTAGAGGTATGCATCCATGCCGCACCCGAACCGACCGCGACGCCTTTAAAACACCTTCCAAACCCAAACCAAAATTTGTCGCATGATAATAGCGCGTGGCGCATAACTTGCTTGCCGAACAAGAACCGTCTTCAGAAACCCATTTGCCTTGCAAACCCATCCGATGAAGAAAAGCCCCCAAACGCCACATTACCGTAAGCCGGGACACTGGCAACTGAGCAAGATATTGTTGGCAAGCATTTTTTGCCAAAGCTATGCTTATTCAGAAACCTTGAGCCTACCGCAAGTGCTTAAGCTGTTGGAAGCAAGCAACCCGTCAATCGCCCATGCCAAAGCCCGCCAAGAATCGGCCCAAGCGGCATGGGTCACTGCCAAAGCTTATCCCAATCCGGAGCTGGAAATAGGTGGCGGGACTTCAACCGGCCTGGGCCCGGGTGCGCTCAGCGGCTCCAACCAACAGATTGTGATAGCCCAGCCGTTAGACCTGCCCTTCGTTAGGGAAGCGCGGCGTAAGATTGCCGAGGCCGGCATCGCGTCGGCAGACGAAGCCAACCGTTACACATGGTTAATCGTCCGTAGCCAAACCAAGCTGGCATACTATGAAATTTTACGGCGTCAGGCAGAACTGCAAGTCAGCAAAGATAATGAACAATTGCTGATGCAAATACGCGACAAAATCAAGCTCAAGGTGTCTGTCGGTGAAGCGCCACGTTACGAACAGGTCAAATCTGAAGCTGAAGCGCTCAATGCCTTAAAATTAAGGGAAAGTGCGGAAACGCGCGTGGATGATGCAAAATCGGCGCTGCGCATGATGTTCGGCCCGGCCATTCCGCACCAATTTAATGCGCAAGGGGAGTTGCCCGCACCACCATCACACCTACCTAGCCTGGAAAACTTACGTGAAGAGGTGCTCGGCAAGCAACCCGTTTTGCAACAATTTAGGGCGGATGCCCAAAAAGCCCTGGCTAAAATCAAGTATGAGGAAAACCTCCGCTACCCGCTACCCACCCTGAAAATGGGCGCACAAAGCGACCCCGGGCTCGAACAATGGCAAGTTAATATTGTCCTGCCCTTACCCGTCTGGAACCAACGGCAAGGCCCGATTGCCGAAGCAGCCGCCGAGCACCGCCAATCCGAAGCCTTGGTCAACCAACAAGAATACGCGGTGGTACGTGAACTGGAAAACGCCTATAACCGCTACCGGATAGCCCACCGCCAAGTGGAAACCTTTGATGCCGGCTTGCTAAAGGAAGCCGAAACGGTGCTGAAAGTCGCCGAAGCCGCTTACAAGCTCGGCGAACGTAGCATCCTTGATTACCTTGATGCGCAACGGACATACCGCACTGTCCGGAACGATTACCTGAACGCCCGATTTGACCGCCAAGACGCACTGATTGACCTGGAACGTTTACGCGCCACCGATTTGGAGAATTTAAAACTATGAACTTGTCCTACCCGCTTATTTTGTTGGCGATCACGTCAATGGCCCATGCAGAAACGCCGATGACCGTCAAGGCTTCCCCCATGCTGATGCAGCAGATCAAGGTCATCGCCATCGGCGAAGGGCAAGTGCATGATTCCCTGCGCTTGCCGGCACGGGTGGAACTCGACCAGCAACGGGTTGCCCGCATAGGGGCGACGGTCACCGGACGCATCACCGAAACCCAAGCGGTGCTTGGCCAGGCCGTCCACAAGGGCGAGCGCTTGGCCACCCTCAACAGCACCGAATTGGGTATGGCGCAATCGGCTTATCTGAAAACCCGCTCGCAACTCAACCTACGCCAACTTGCGGTCAACCGGGCCAAACGCCTATTCGCCAGCGACGTGATTGCCGCCGCCGAACTCCAAGAAAGGGAAAGCATGCTGACGGAGGCGGATGTGGATATGCGTACCGCGACCGACCAGCTGCGCGTGCTGGGCATGTCCGACAGCGATTTGGCGCGGCTGTCCAAAGAAAAAAAAATCCACTCCATGTTGCCGATCACCGCCAGCATCCAAGGCACGATAGTCGAACGCAAGGTCACCGTCGGGCAAGTGGTGCAACCGGCCGACGCGCTGTTCACCGTCGCCGATTTGTCCCATGTCTGGGTGGTTGCCGAACTGCCTGAGCAACAGGCGCATTGGGCGCATACAGGCGATGAGGCCTTGGCCACCATTGCCGCTTTGCCGGAACAGGGGCAAAGCGGCCGTTTGATTTACGTCGCCGATATGGTTGACCCCCAAACCCGTACCGTCACCGTACGCATGGCATTACCGAACCCCCGGCGCATTTTCAAACCGCAAATGCTGGCGACCCTGGTCATACACAAACAAGGTGAACAAGAACTGGTGTTACCGGACTCCGCGGTCATCCGCGTCAATGACCAGGACCACGTATTCGTACAAACCACCCCCGAAGAGTTCACCTTGAAGCCGGTAAAACTCGGCATCCGCGACGGGGCGATGCGCCACGTTTTGGATGGCTTGCAAGCGGGTGATAAAGTCGTTGTGGAAGGCAGTTTCCATCTCAATAACGAGCGCCAACGCAAAGAATTAGGGTAAACCATGATTGAGGCTTTGATTAGCGGTGGGTTACAAAACCGCATTTTAGTGGTGGTGCTGGCCATTGGCTTAGGCCTGTTTGGCATTAACGCCTTAAAAACCTTGTCCGTCGACGCTTTTCCCGATGTCACCAACGTGCAGGTACAAGTCGCCACTGAAGCGACCGGACGCTCGCCGGAAGAGGTCGAACGCTTCATCACCGTGCCGCTGGAAATTGCCATGACCGGCTTGCCGGGGCTGACCGAGATGCGCTCCTTGAACAAAAACGGCTTGTCGCTGATCACCTTGGTGTTCACCGACAACACCGATGTCTATTTTGCGCGGCAATTGGTGATGGAACGGCTGATGGAAGTCAGCCACAACATGCCGGAGGGGGTCACACCGATTTTGGGGCCGGTGTCCACCGGTCTAGGCGAAGTATACCAATACACCCTGGACAAGGCCGATGACGGGCAAAACACCTTAAGCCAAGCCGAGCTGATGCGCCGCCGCGAAGTCCAGGATTGGGTGGTGCGGCCGCTACTACGCGGCATCCAGGGCGTGGCGGAAATTAACTCCCAAGGCGGTTACATCAAGCAATACCAAGTCCTGGTCAATCCCGACCGCTTGCACCATTACAATATTGCCTTGGGCGATGTCTTCAACGCATTGGCGCAAAACAATGCCAACAGCGGCGGCGGGGTATTGCCGCATTATGCCGAACAATACCTGATCCGCGGCGTGGGCCTGATCCGCGATGTCGCCGACATCGGCAATATCGTTCTGAAAGAGGCGCACAGCGTGCCCATCCATATCCACGATGTGGCCGAAGTGAAAATCGGCCATGAAGTGCGCGTGGGCGCGGTCATCAAAAATGGCTACACCGAATCGGTGGGCGGCATAGTCATGATGCTACGCGGCGGCAACGCCAAGGAAGTGGTCAGCCACATCAAAGCGCGGGTACAGGAAATCAACGGCAAGAACATGCTGCCGGACGGCCTGAAAATCGTGCCCTATTATGACCGCAGCGAGTTGGTCGATGCCGCGTTGCACACCGTCACCAAGGTGTTGATGGAAGGCATCGCACTGGTGGTCATCATCTTGATATTGTTTCTGGGTGACCTGCGCTCCAGCGTCATCGTGGTGTGCACCTTGGTGGTCACGCCGCTGGCCACCTTTATTGTCATGAACCAACTGGGCATTTCCGCCAACCTGATGTCCTTGGGCGGCTTGGCGATCGCCATCGGCCTGATTGTCGATGGCTCGGTGGTGGTGGTCGAAAACGCCTTCACGCTGTTGGGGATCCGCAAAGGCCGGGCGACCAGCCGCATCAAAGTGGTGTTGGCGGCCGCCATGGAAGTGGCGACACCCGTGCTGTTTGGCGTCGGCATCATCATCGTGGTGTTCCTGCCCTTGATGACCTTGCAAGGCATGGAAGGCAAAATGTTTTCGCCACTGGCCTTCACTATCGCCATCGCTTTGTTGATTTCGCTGATATTGTCGCTGACCTTAACGCCCGTTTTGTGTTCGTTTTTGCTGAAAGGCCATGATAAGCATGACCACGACACGGCCATCATCGCCTTCATGAAAAGGCCTTACCTCAAATTGCTGGATATGGCTTTGCAGCACGGCAAACTGGTGGTGCTGGTGGCGGCCGGGCTGTTTGCCGGCACCATCGCCATCTTGCCGTTTTTGGGCAGCTCGTTCATCCCGGAAATGAAGGAAGGCTCGATTGTGCCGGGCATTAACCGTACCCCCAATATTTCCTTGGATGAATCCATCAAAATGGAATCGGCGGCAATGCGGATGATTATGGACATTCCCGGCGTGTTGTCGGCGGTGTCCGGCCTAGGACGTGGCGAAAGCCCGGCCGACGCGCAGGCGCAAAACGAATCCACCCCCATCATCAGCTTAAAGCCGCGTGACCAATGGCCAAAAGGTTGGGATCAGGACACAATTGCCGATGCCATGCGCGATAAGCTCAACACCAGCCTGCCCGGTATCCAAGTGGTGATGGCGCAGCCGATTTCCGACCGCGTCGATGAAATGCTCACCGGCGTGCGTTCGGATTTGGCGGTGAAAGTTTTCGGTGATGATTTGGAGCAACTGAAAGCCACCGCCAATGCCATCGCGAAAGTGGCCGCCAACGTTAAAGGTTCACAAGACATCCGTGTGGAGCGCCTGACCGGCCAACAATACCTGTCCATTAGCGTCAACCGCGAAGCCATCGCCCGCCACGGCATCAATGCCTCCGCCATCCACGACGTCATCGAGACGGCGATAGGCGGCAAAACCGCCACGGAAATCTACGAAGGCGAGCGGCGTTTTTCCGCCGCGGTGCGCCTGCCGGAAAATTTCCGCAACAGCATCGAAGCGATAGACGCGATTTTGCTGACCTCCACTAACGGCGCACGGGTCCCGTTAGGGGATTTGGCGGACATCCGCCTAAGCGACGGGCCTTCGCAAATTAGCCGCGAAATGGGCAAACGCCGGATTGTCATTGGCGTCAATGTGCGCGATCGGGACTTGGGCGGCTTCGTCGCCGAATTGCAACAGGCGGTCGCCCAGCAAGTCAAGCTGCCGGAGGCCTATTATCTGGAATGGGGCGGGCAATTCCAAAACATGGAACGTGCCTTGGGGCATTTGAAAATCATCATCCCCATCACCATCGGCGCGATTTTCTTCTTGTTGTTCATGCTCTTCAACTCACTGCGTTTTGCCGCGCTGATTATCTTGGTGTTGCCGTTTGCGTCAATTGGCGGCGTGGTGTCGCTGTTCATAACCGGCGAATACCTGTCCGTCCCCGCCTCGGTCGGCTTTATCGCCTTGTGGGGCATCGCGGTGCTGAATGGCGTGGTGCTGGTGTCGTACATCCGCAATCTGCGTGATAATGGCCTAAGCCAAATTGATGCCATCCGCCAAGGCTGCGCCCAACGTTTCCGGCCCGTCATGATGACCGCGACCATTGCTTTGCTGGGCCTGGTGCCGTTCCTGTTTGCAACCGGGCCGGGTTCGGAAGTGCAACGGCCTTTGGCGATAGTGGTGATTGGCGGCCTGATAACCTCTACCTTGCTGACGCTGGTGATGTTGCCGACCCTGTACCGGTGGTTTGAGGAAAAACGTGGGGACGGGTTAAGTTAGCTGCCAACCAAGTGCCTAGCCAATGCGCCCACATAAATTGGTTTGGTAAGCGCATCCATTAAGGACGATGCGCTTACCCCAAAACCGTATCCGCTAATCCAGCGCAGGATTACGGCGGAAAAAGCCATAGGGCACGAGCTTAAAAGCCAACAGGCTTTCAGTGTTCATCACCGGATATTGCTCAACATCGGGTATGTGCGTCAAACCACTTGTCACCCACAACACCAAGTCTTGGTCCACTAAATTTTCCGTACCGGAATACTTTGGCAACCCTTCCCCAACGCCACCTTGGTTTGGATAGTCGCCAGTGGCATACAACTCATTGGCCTGATACTGGGTCACCCACAACGGGTATTCTACAAAGGCGGCGCGTTGCCGGGCGGGAAAAGTGCTGGCGGCGTAAGGGACGGCCGTATCCCCCAAAGCCAAGGTGTAACCGGTAGGCATCCCTAAGGCATTTTTGGCATCGGCGCTAAAGATTTTCCAGCTACGCGCCTTGTCGATATTGGCAGGGCGTTTCGCTTCCGCTTCGTCCTTCAGCAACGTTTCCTCGGCGGCGAACGCATTGCCCAGGCTGCTGTCTCGCGGGCCCACATTGCTTTCGCTAATGCGGTTTGACCTGCCATCAACATCCAAATCCACACGGAAGTTAAAAAAATGCTGATGGTTGGGGGCGGCGACCAAAGCCGTGCCGCCATCCAAAGACCGGGCCACATCAACGACATGACCATGTTTGGAACCTTCGCCAATACTGTTCACGCCCTGGTTTAAGGTGGTGCCTGTCGCGTCCACCCGCACTTCCAACGCGCCAGTCATGTGGAAAATATAATTCACACCGTAAATATAATTGCCTATCCACGCATTGGAGGTTATGACCAATTCGCGGGCTTCGCGCCGGTCTTGCCCGGAAGAACTGGGATCCACCCGTTTCCACAATAAGCCGGCATTGCGCTCATAAAGCGCGACCGCGTTGGGGAAAACCAGGGAGCCACCGACATCATCGGCGATACGGGCATTAAAAAAGGCCGCGTTGCCCGGCACGTCCACATTTGGCGCCAGCGGGTTGGCATAGCGGCCCATACCGTATTCCCCGGCATCAAACGCCGTACGCCACACCCAATTGCTGTCCGGGACGCCATAAGGCACAAAAATCTCGCTTAAACCCAAGCGGTAAGCGACCGGGCGCAGCACCCCTTTGTTTTCATGGCTTAAGGTATAGATCACCAAGCCTTCACGGGGATGCAGCGCGAAACGGAAACGCCAGCCCTGCCAACTCACTTCCTGCCCACACAGCTTATAGCCAGGTTGGTCTTGCACAACTTTCAATGGTGCCAAAGGCTCATGTTGGCTATCAGTGCCTTGGCCCTGGTATTGGGAAACGGGCATGACCACGGTATCGGTGACTTGCAGCACTTTCAAGCGGTTCATGTCCACAGCCACCACCACGCCTTCGATGGGGCGGTCATAGGGGTTGGGCTTGCCGCCGCCCAAGAACGACAAAACCCGCATAATACGCGTCCCTGGTGGTACCGTGTTGCCGTCACGGTCAACGCTGATGGGCAAGTCGCCGCCCGCCCAAACATCGAGATAAACATCATCAGGGTTAACACCGCGTTTTTGCATGGCCGCACGCCAACTGGCGTCTTGGCTTACTATTGGCAAAACCGTGGTGTATTCGTCAAAAAACGCGGGGGGTTGGGTCGCCTTAGGCAATGGCACAAAGCTTAAGATTTTTCTTGCCCCCAAATCCACGATGGCCCGGTACAATTGGTTATTGGGCCGGTCATAAGCTTCCACCACCGCTTGCCGGGTAAATGCCTTACCCGCCTGATAGGACAACACTTCCGCTTTAGGGGGCTCGTTGAGCACCACATTCGGGAAAAACACCCCGGCAGGCAGACCCGGATGGGCCTTGACCAAAGCCACGGCATGCTCTATTTCCAAGCGGCCCAGCGGATCCAATGGATGTTGGCAAGCCTCGGATGCCGATTCCGTAGCGGACGGCAATTGCAAAGCGGCCGCCCGTTGGATGTCGTTGATCCGAGGCGACATACTGGTGGGTACGGAAGCGGCATTAACCGTGAAGGTGGTTAAACTGGCAAATAAAATACAGTGGCGCATAGGGAATATCCTTTACATTTTCTGGCTTGGGCAATCTTGCACTATCTACAAAAAAATTCGTGGGGGTTGGGTAAAACAACGGCTATTTGAAATCAGGATGAGGTTAGCATCCTACCCTTCCCTTCTTGGCCGCCGTCATTTGAAGCATTTAGCATTTTAAAAATGCCTGCCATATTGATACCTTTAAGCTAGTGTGTAAACGTTTTAACATTGAATTTTTGTATCACCCATACCATAACTGAAATGGGGTTGTACTCACAGTAGGCGCATTACGACTTATATGGGCGCAGGAGGTAGGGCAACCGCCTGCCCGGCGTCACCGGACAGCCCACCGTCGTCCGTTACCAGGACAGCAACGGGCGCATGCCCCAATACACCTACTTTAAAGGCCCTAGCGAGCGCAAACGGCTGCTCTATGACCGTATCGGCAACGTCATCCAACTGGACGAACTCGTCCTGGGTTCCAGTTTTCACCGCTATGTGCGTCGTGGGGTGTATCCAGAGAATTGGGGTAATGATGTCAATGTTTCCAACGTTACGGTGGAGGAGTGACGCGAACGATGCGGTTCGTACCTCACCGCATCCTACGGGCTGGTGCTATAATATGTGCAACCAACCCTGTTTTATGCAAAAAAGCAATTCAGGGCTGCTTTGATTCAATTAACAAAATGTTCAATGAAGGCGTGTCTCCTGAAATTGACCCTAAAGAGATTGCAGGAAAAACGCCATCCCAGATCGACAAAATTGCGAAGGGCAAGGGTTTGATCCCAAAAGGTGACCCTGAAACGGGCAATGGTTCTTACATTGATCCAGTTACAGGCAAGCAACGAGTTTTAACTCATCCTGAGCCGGATAGTGGTTGTTCTGGCTCTCACTGCCATGTAAACAATCCAACAGGGGAAAGATTAGACATCAACGGTAATGTTGTGCCTGCAAATTCACCTGATGCGCACCTTCCTTTAAATTACCCTTAGAGAGATTTAGAGCTTATGCATGACTGGACTTTGCTTTCCATCGTAGTTGAGTGGATGAAAGGTATAGTTACGATTACCTTTGATACTTATGAATACAATCGCGTAACTTTAACAGCCGAAGGACTGACTGAATTAGTTGTTCCTAAACATGATGAGTGGGGAGAAAGCGTATCAGTTAATAAAGTACAAGGCCCCGTGAAACTTGAAAATGGTAATTACCATTTGGCTTTAGAAATTCAATCAGGAGATACGATTACCCTCGAAGCAAGGTCTATTCAAATGCCAAACATATAGCGAGCCCGTATGCAGCGATAGCGGAATACGGGGTTCGAAACCGCACAATTGCCAATTCCGAAACCTCATGCCGGAATAGTGCGATGACATACGGCATGTCGTTGCCGAAAAATCCCGTAATCCGCTTCGCTCCTTACGGGCTACTTGCTGCCGTTCGCTCCCAAAATGACATTGGTGACAGGGAGCGTTTTAGAGTTAATGGTCGTGATAGAATCTCCGATGGTTCAAATAGAAATGCCGTCAGCGAAGTAAAAAATGTTCAAAATACACAAAGCCTTACTCAACAGATACGAGACACTATCCAGCATGCTCAAGAAACGAACAGAGCAGCCGATTTATATTTACCGGAAAGCACAAAGGTGACCGGGCCGTTGCAAGACGCAATTGATAATGGGTTCGTTACTCGAAAACCAATTCCCTAGCTATGTCTAAAATTAAAAAAGCTGAAATTAAGCGTAGCCCTTTAAGCTATGAAGAATTAGAGAAATTAACGATAAACGATCTATATAAATTAAAGTTGACTGATGAAGAAACATCAATGTTGCGGGAGATCAATCGACTTCGTCAGGAAAGAAATATCGAACGAGGGAAAAGGCTTGACATAGAGGAAGAGCCAATTGTCGCCGATTTGCGTACCGTTGGCTTAGAGCTTGAGTCCGTCTGGGATTTAGTCAGTAGGCCTTCAAATTATCCTGAGGCCATCCCTATTCTTCTAAAGCATTTGCAAAAACCCTATTCCGACCGGACCCGGGAAGGCATTGCTCGTGCTTTATCTATCCGTTATCCGGTGGTCAGAGCGGCTTGGCCAATTCTCGTCAAAGAGTACTGCAATACGCCCGAAGGCTGGGGCATTGTCGCGCCAGATGATACAGTCAATGTAAAATTGGGGGCTAAAGATGGCCTTGCCTGTGCACTTTGTGTTGCAGTCACGGATGAAACCTTGGAAGAGTTCATTAATTTGGTCAAAGACCCGGCAAATGGAGACAGCCGGATACTGCTATTAAAACCTTTGCGTAAATCGAAAAACCCACTGGCAAAGATGGTACTGGAAGAGCTTGCAAGCGATCCTGTTTTTGCAAAGGAAATAGGTTCTTGGAACAAAAAGGGCCGTAGGGATGATTAGCCGAGTAGGACGGGCATGCTGTTTATGCCCGACGCTCCACCGTCCGGAGTTGGATGGGTCATTGGTTTCGTTGCGGTTTTCCATCATCGGACGCTTAAACGTCGGGCAACGATACGGCTGTTGCCCGACCTTGTATGATAAAAATAACTGAACTGACTCAAAAAAGATCAAGCACGTAGGATGCGGTGAGGTACGAACCGCATCGTTCGAGAAACATGGCTCCATTTATTAAACCATGACCGAATACCGCCGTTTCCGACATCCCGGAGCCACTTGGTTTTTCACGGTGAACTTGGCCGAACGCCGGGGAAACCGGTTGTTGACTGACCGAATTGACCTGTTGCGGGTGGCCTTCTCCCATGTAAAAGCCAAGCATCCCTATGAAATTGATGCCATCATGGTTTTGCCCGACCACCTGCATTGCATTTTGACCTTGCCGGACGGGGATTCCGATTTCTCTACCCGTTGGGGATTAATCAAAGCCCATTTTTCCCGTCATCTTGAAAAAGGCGAGCGGATTTCAAAAAGCCGTGCAAAACGGGGCGAGCGAGGCGTGTGGCAAAGGCGTTTTTGGGAACACTTGATCCGCGACGAAGCCGATTACCGGCAACATATCGACTACATCCATTGGAACCCCGTCAGGCATGGCTGGACGCAAAGTGTCAAGGATTGGCCGTATCCAGTTTTCACCGCTATGTGCGTCGTGGGGCGTATCCAGAGAATTGAGGTAATGATGCCAATGTCTCCAACGTTACGGTGGAGGAGTGACGCGAACGATGCGGTTCGTACCTCACCGCATCCTACGGGCTCATAAGCCAAAGCGTGATAATCGGCGGGTAACTCTTTCATAAATTCTTCAAAGCGGATGTCTTGGGATGTGGGCGGGACGACCATGTTTCATTACAAAACCAACTATATGCTGCTACTTATTAATTTTCTTAAGTTAGCGCGTATCGGTTTCAACCTCCGTCCTACCCTGGACTTTCCACGCATTTTTAAAATCCAATTTCGAAATGGGGCGACAAAAAAGCCCGGAACAATTGCCATCACCATAAAACCCTTATACAATCATTTCAAACAACCGTTTAATATTACCGTTTATATGCCGGAAACCCCTCAGGAACTGACCTTTAACCGCTTGTTGCAAGCCGCCGTCGAGGTGTTCGCAGAATATGGCTTCCGTGACGCGACGGTGCGCGAAATTTGCACACGGGCAAATGTCAATGTGGCCTCAGTCAATTATTATTTCCGTAGCAAAGAAGCCTTATACGGCCAAGCCTTGGCTTTTGCGTTTACAGAAATGAACAGACGCTATCCTTACCAAGCCGCCCAAGATAAAAGCTTGCCCCCGGAACAGCGCCTGACCTTATTCATCAGCCATTTTGTGCATAAGCTGTTGGATGATAGCCATTTTGGCATCGCAGGCAAACTGATCAGCCGCGAAATTGCCGAACCGACTAAGGCCTTGGATATTATTATCGACCAGGCAATTGTCCCACAATGCACGTTGCTGGAGGAGATTATCGGGCAACTTTTAGGCGGGCGGGCAGACAAACTGGCTTTGCAGCGTTGCGTGCTCAGCGTTTTGGGGCAATGCCTGATGTTCAAGCATTCCCGCTCCATTATTGACCGCCTGTTCCCCGAGGCCATCGCCGGACAAACCGCCATACAAGCCAGCGCCGAACATATCGCGGCATTTTCCTTGGCCGCCATCAGCCATTTAAAGCCAACCACGGCAGGCGCCTTATGAACCATATTGCCTTGAAAATGTTAATGGGCGACAAAGGGAAATATTTGGGTATCGTTATGGGACTGACGTTCGCCTCGTTGATCATGACCCAGCAGCCCGCTATTTTTGTTGGCCTGATGGCGCGGTCTTATAGCTTTATCTCCGATGTCGGCTTGCCGGACATTTGGGTGATGGACCCGAAAGTGCAGTTTATTGACGACATCAAACCCATGCAGGACACCGAACTGTACCGTGTGCGCGGCATTTCCGGCGTGGAATGGGCGATGCCGTTATATAAGGGCATGCTAAAAGCGCGGCTGACCGACGGCACTTTCCAGACCTGCAATGTCATCGGCCTGGATGACACGACGCTAATCGGCGGCCCGGCGGTGATGCTGGAAGGGAAATTAAGCGATTTACGCCGTAGCGACGGGGTCATTGTCGATATTGATGGCGCAAAAGACAAATTGGGCAAAGCGGCGGCAAGCCCTGACGGCAAAAACACGCCGCTGAAAATCGGCGACAGCCTGGAATTGAACGACCGCCGGGCAATCATCGTAGGGATCGCCAAAGTCACGCGCACCTTCCAATCGCAACCCGTGATTTACACCACCTATTCCCGCGCCAAAGCCTACGCGCCCAGGGAACGCAGGTTATTGTCGTTTGTCGTGGTAAAAGCCAAACCAGGCCAGAACCTTGACGAACTGACCCGGCGCATAACAGCCACCACGGGCCTGGCAGCCTATACCCAAGACGGTTTCAAACAGCTGACTTACAACTATTTTCTAAAAAACACGGGCATCCCGATCAACTTCGGGATTACGATTGCGTTAGGTTTTATCGTCGGCACCGCGATTGCCGGACAGACTTTTTATAACTTCACGCTGGAAAATCTCCGCCAATTCGGGGTGTTAAAAGCCATGGGTGCCAGTAATGGCACCTTGTTGCGCATGATCTTGCTACAGGCGGTATTGGTCGGCAGTATCGGCTACGGCATGGGGGTCGGCATCGCGGCCTTGTTTGGTTTTCTGATGCGCCATACCATTTTGGCTTTTAAAATGCCTTGGCAACTGCTGCTATTCAGCGGTGCAGGTATCAGCCTGATTTGTATCATGGCCGCGCTCATCAGCATCATGAAAGTCATCCGGCTGGAACCCGCCATTGTCTTTAAGAGCTAAGCCATGAACGCCAAACCTCCCGCTATCCGGTGCCAAAATCTCGTTAAAATCTACGAAGCTGGCGGACAACAGGTGACCGCGCTCAACGGCGTGGATCTGGATATTGCCATGGGCGAGCTGATGATGTTGGTCGGGCCTTCGGGTTGTGGCAAGACCACGTTGATTTCGATCATCGCCGGTATCCTTGACCAAACCTCGGGCGGTTGTGAATTGTTTGGCGAAAATTTACTGGCGTTGCGCAACAAGGACAAGTTGCTCTTCCGTGCGGAAAATATCGGTTTTGTATTCCAGGCCTATAACCTCTTGCCCACCCTGAACGCCGCCGAAAACGTCTCCGTCCCCTTGATCATTAACGGGGTAAAGCGTGCGGAAGCCGAACGTAGGGCAAAACAAATCTTGGATAAAGTCGGCCTGGGCGCGCGGACCAAAGCGTTGCCTGCCGAGCTGTCCGGTGGCCAGCAACAACGGGTGGCGATAGCGCGGGCATTAATACACGACCCGCGCCTGATCGTCTGCGACGAACCGACTAGCGCGTTGGACCATGAAAGCGGGCAAAAAGTCATGGACATCTTAAAAGCCGTAGCGTTAGACCATCAGCGCGTACTGGTGATCGTGACCCATGACGCACGGATTTTTAATTTTGCCGACCGCATAGCCGAGATGGACGACGGGCATATTCTCAAGGTGGTCAATTCCGCCGCCAAACTGAAATAAATTGCCCCCAAGGCCAAGGCGTAGCGGGACGACGACAGGCCCGCTTAACAATATTGACCCACTATTCCCAAGAGGCGATATGAAAATCAAATACCTGCTACCCATACTTGCCAGCACCGGGTTTATTTTTGCCACGTATACCGTGATCAGCGGCAGCCAGCCCATGCCCGTCGCCGCCGCCGTCGTCGAACCCGCATCGGCACCGTTCAAGGCCTTCATCGCGGGTTCGGGGATTATTGAAGCCCAAAGCCAAAATATTACCGTCGGCACGCCCTTATCAGGCATAGCCAGCAGCGTCACCGTCAAAGTCGGCGACAAGGTCAAAGCGGGGCAGCCATTGTTTTATTTAGACGACCGTGAAGCAAAATCGGCCATGGCGGTCAAACGGGCCGACCTCGCAAAAGCCCAAGCCGAGGTCAACGTCGCCCTCGCCAACGTCAACGAAAGCCAAGCGCTTAGCCGCTTAGCCGAAGCCGTCAGCGACAAACGCGCGATCAGCGCCGAAGAATTGCTTAAACGCCGCAACACGGTGCTGGTCACCAAAGCCCAATTGGACAGCGCCAAAGCCGCCGTCCGGCAAGCCGAGGCGGGTATCGCCGACATCCAAACGACGCTGGACAGGATGGTGGTGCGTGCGCCAGTCGATGGCGAAGTGCTGCAAGTCAACCTGCGCCCTGGGGAATTTGCCCAAGCGGGCGGCTTAGGCACGGATTTGCTGATCCTGGGGAACCTCGAGCAACTGCATATCCGGGTTGACATCGACGAAAATGATGCCTGGCGGTTTGATAAAAACACGAAAGCCGTGGCGTACTTACGTGGTAACCGGGATTTTAAGTTCGACCTGCAAATAGCCTACGTCGAGCCGTTTGTCGTCCCCAAAAAATCCCTGACCGGGGATAGCACGGAACGTGTGGACACGCGGGTTTTGCAAGCTTTGTACCGTTTTGACCGCAAACAATCATCGGTTTATGTCGGCCAACAAATGGACGTGTTCATCGAAGCGCCGGAATTTGCCACCGCCCACCGCGCCGGAAACTTAACGCACACGGGGGGTTAGCCTTTATGAAGCCCCAACAAATGGCCTTGGCCATCAGCTTATTGCTCACGGCCTGCGCGGCGGTAGGCCCGGATTATCAAACGCCCGACATCGCCACCCCTAAGCAATGGCAGTCTGCAAGCGGCAAACAGACGGCGGCCGGCACACAAACGGGGACTTGGTGGCAAACCTTCAATGACCCGCAGCTCAACCTACTGGTCGCCGAAGCCATTGCCGCGAACCTGGATTATAAAAAAGCCCTGGTCCGCATCAAAGACGCCCGCGCCCAACGGATGTCCATTTTCGCTTCCGCCTTGCCGGCTTTAACGGCAAAAAGCAATATCAGCCGCCGCCTGAACAACACTTCAGGCGGCTCTTCCCAAGGCGGCACGGCGGGCAGTGGTTTTGGCGTCGGCAACCAACTGATTGACATTTTCCAAACTGGCTTTGATGCGCAATGGGAATTGGATTTTTTTGGCGGCGTCCAGCGTTCGGCGGAAGCGGCGGATGCGGCAGTGGAAAGTGAAATCGAAAACAGCCGTGCCGTGCTGGTGACCTTGCTTGCCGAAGTCGCTAGAAATTACCTGGAACTTCGCGCCAACCAACAATGGCTGGCCATCACGCAAGACACCCTGGATAACCAAACGGAAACGCTGGAATTGACCCAAATCAGGCAAGAATCGGGGTTGGCCAATAGTTTGGAAGTCACCCAAGCGCAAGCGCAGCTGGCCGCCACGCAGGCACAAATCCCTAATTATGAAAGCCAAATCCAACAAAGGCTGCACGCGCTGAGTTTGCTATTGGGATTGCAGCCTGCCGCCCTGAACGCCAGGCTGCAACGCCCTGCCGCCATCCCCAGTGTCACGGCCACCGTCATTCCCGACCTGCCTTCTGAATTGTTAAAACGCCGCCCTGATATCCGCCGCGCAGAACGCCTGTTGGCGGCGGCAGTGGCCAATATCGGTGTGGCCAAATCAGAACTATACCCCAAGATAAATTTGACGGCGTTCTTGGGCTTGCAAAACCTGAGCGTCAAAGACGTCACACCCATCGGCAAATCGTGGTCAACCGCCGCCTCCTTGACGATGCCGATTTTCAACTGGGGCAACCTGCAAGCCAATATCAAAAGCAAACAGGCCTTGTCGGAAGAAGCGAAGCTGGATTATGAAACCAGCATCTTGACGGCGTTTAAGGAAGTCGAAGACGCGCTGGTTGCCTACAGCAAGGAACAACAACGCCATAAGGCCTTGGAACGCGCTGTCGCCGCCAACCAACTCGCGGTGCACTTGGCGACTGAGCGTTACCAAAAAGGCCTGACCGCATTTATCGACGTGCTGGATAGCCAACAGGCGCTGTACCAAAGCCAAAACAACCTCACCGACAGTGCGATGGCCGTTTCCAGCCAATTGGTCGCGCTCTATAAAGCCCTAGGCGGCGGCTGGCAAACGCAGGCCAGCGCCGGCACCTGCAATGGCTGTAAAAATAGCTGGACCGAGAGTATTCACCAAGGGACAAAGGCTTTATCATATAAAAACCCGCCTTAACACCATCATCGCCAGCATTTGTCCACACATCATAATCCACCAACCCCACCACGATGGCCGATCAGCGCGATACTGCGCAATCTCCTCCTGTTTTTTCTCCTGTCATCTATCGGCCTCGGCTTCCTGCTCCGCTGGTTACCGCCACCGACCTCCGGGGTCATGCTTTATCGGCATGCCGAAGACCTATTGGGACATGGGTTATTCCATGCCATAGATTACCGTTGGGTCAGCGGCGATGAAATCGCCCCGGCCGCCTACCTGGCGGCGGTAGCCGGGGAAGACCAACAATTTTTCCGGCACGGGGGGTTTGACATCAACTCCATCCAATCTTCATTGGCGGTTTACAGCCATGGGGGCAAACTGCGCGGAGCCAGCACCATATCCCAGCAAGTCGCCAAGAACCTATTCCTGAGCCCGTCAAAAAACGTCATCCGCAAAGGCCTGGAAGTCTGGTTCACCCTAGTGCTGGAATTGCTCTGGGATAAGGAACGGATCTTGGAAGTGTATCTGAACATCGCCGAATTTGGCGACCATCTGTTTGGCATCGAAGCCGCCAGCCAACATTATTTTGGCATCCCCGCCAAAAAATTGAGCCGCCCGCAAGCCGCCTTGCTGGCCGCCACCTTGCCCAATCCCTTCAAGCTGAAAGCGGCGAAACCTTCGGGTTATCTGATCAAACGGCAACAATGGATACTTAGGCAGATGCAGAATTTGGGGACGCTGCATTAACAATGCCGGAATGTTTTTTTAGCCCCATTCGGTAAGGTTTTAAAAACGCCTAACCAGCCCCGGCGCAAGTCCCATACCAGCCAACCTTATCACCACTGGGACTCGCCCGTTTCAGGGTCATACATCTCATGGACTATCGTATGGCGGTTGGCGATCAGCTCCTCAATGCTCGGCGACAAATTCATGGCCCGCGAGATGGCCAATTTCATGGCTTCATAGTTAGTGCGGTACAAGTCCTTGCGGTCAAGATCCGGGTTGGTGGCGCATTCTGGCGCGATCCAGACCATGGCGACGATGCACAAATCATTCGCCAATCCGGCGGGGATGACGCCGTCAATGACACTGTCCAGCACCGCATCGGCGATGGCCGATTGCACGGGGCCGCCGAACAGGTTGACGTAAGCCGCCGATTTGATGGTCACTTTCGGCACGATCATGGTCGCCGGACGCACTTGTTGGTTACAGGCCCGGATGGCGAACATGCGCGTATGGCCTTCGGTTTGCCCCATCAGGTTGGCGAACGCCTGCCCCGCCGGGCCTTTGACGCTACCGATCAAAATTTCCGGCATGGCATCGGTGCCTTGGCCTTCACTGGAAAATACCGTGGCTTCGCCGGTCCTGAACCAAATGGAATCTGCTGTGATGTCTGACATGGAAAACCCTTTCTTATAATAGGAAAAAGTTGGCATTCTAGCGGATAATCACCAATGGGCAATAGTTATCTGGTTTTGCCAAAATCGTCTGAACATTTGGCCCGTTACGGGTTCAGAGAAGATAACCAATACTTAAGCCGTTTTAACTTTGTCAGGAAGCCATTATGAATATGAAACCCATTTTATCCGCAGCCACCTTCGCCTTATTCACGTTTAGCCACTTCAGCCAGGCACAAGCCTTAAACCTGCCCTTACAGCTTGATTACGGGCTGATCAATAAACTGGTGAGCAACAGCCTCTATAAAGGTTCAGGCAACACCGCCGAGCTTTGGCAAGACGGGCAAAAATGCAGCTCCTTAAAGCTCGCCAACCTGAAAATCGACGGAAAGGACCAACAGATCCGCTTGGCCAATGATGTGTATGTGCAATTCGGCACGAAACTGGGCGGCCAGTGCATTCCCTTGTTGAACTGGCAAGGTGTACTGGAAACCTTGCAGCAACCCGTCTTGAGCGCCGACCATACCGTGCTGAGCTTGCCCGTGACGCAAGCGATCGCTTACGACCAACAAGGCCATCAGGTCAATATCAACAAATTGCAGGAATTGCTGAAAAGCGTTGTCGAGCCCAAACTGGCCGGGCTAAGCATTGATTTGAACCGCGTGCATAAGGATATGGAACGCAATGTCAGCACCTGGCTGCCCAAACAGGAAGCCGCGGAAGTCAGCCAGATGCTGGACACCTTGACCTTTACCAGCGCTACGGCCAACGACCAAGGCATAGCGGTGCAACTGGGTTTGGACGCCCCCGTCAAACATGCCGCACAAGCCCCTAGCGCCGCACTGACGGCGGACGAACAAAAACAATGGCAGGTGATTTGGAAAAATTGGGAAGGCTTGCTTAACAAATCTATCCAAAGCATCGGTCAGGACGGACAAAGCCAAGCCTTACAAGCAACCCTGAGCAATATGCTGCAAACCTCCGGCACAGCCTTCCAGGCGGGTTTGGCGGGCCAAGAAAGCAATGGCAACGACCCCGTACGTGATTTTTTTAGCCAGTCGTGGGAAAAACTGGCCCCGCAATTAAAACAGCTCAGCAAACAAATGCCGGGGCTTGATGGCTTTAATTATCTGGGCATTATCGCGGCGACGGATGTGCTGTACGAATTGGAAAATAACGTAGCCCCGCTGGGCATCACCTTTACTTCGGACGGTTTGCGGAAATTGGCGCGATTATTGATTGCGGGAAAACAACAACAGCTGCAAGCCCGCCAGTAACTTAGGCCCAACGGAATAGGCCATCGTAAGTTGGATAGCGACGGCTAGCTGGACGCCTTCCCAAACTATGCCAAGTAAGCGAATCCTAACAACTATTTTTAAATTAAAAAAATTGGAAGGAGGACATAATGAACAAAATCATATTATTTTTCCTGTCACTTTTTCTGGCATGCTTTACCACAAGCGTACGGGCCGAGGTGTTCAAATGTGTGGTTGACGACAAAACCCTCTATCAACCCGACCCCTGCCCCGCTACCGCCGTCAAACAGGCGGAAATCGCCATCGAAAAACCCGATCCGGCAAAAACCGCCGAAGCGGAAGCTAAGTTAAAAGCCTGGGAAAACGATTTCGCCAGAAGGGAAGCCGAAGAGCGGCAAGCCCAGAAGGAGCGGCAAGCCGAATTGGACAAACAAGCGGAGCTTGACGCACTTAAGCGTAGCGCCAGGGCACAGGAAGAGCTTGCCGAGGAAGCCCGCAACCCCATCATCATCAACCGCCCTTATGTCGTCAACCCTTACTTCTCGCCTTACCATCGTCCAGGCGGCTTTGGCCATGACTTCCCGTACCGCTTTGGCAATGACCACCAGCCCCAGCAGCCACCTAACAAACAACCACGGCATTACGAGCTCAGCCCCCATTCACGATAACCATCCCTGACACCATGACCGAAAACCGCCCGCTAGCCCCATTAAACTTCGATAATTCCTTCATCCGCGAGTTGCCAGCCGACCCGGAACCCCTCAATTTCCGCCGCCAAGTATTGGGTGCCTGCTATTCAAAAGTCCAACCAACGCCAGTCAGCCGCCCCCGATTGGTTGCGTATGCCTGGGAAGTCGCGGATTTTTTGGGTTTGCCGCCCCAAGCTTGCGTAACCGATGAATTTGCCGAAACCTTTGCCGGCAACCGCTTGGCGGAAGGCATGGACAGTTACGCCACCTGTTACGGTGGCCATCAGTTCGGCAACTGGGCAGGGCAATTGGGTGATGGGCGGGCGATCAATTTGGGCGAAGTCGTCAACCGGCACGGCGAACGGTGGACACTGCAACTCAAAGGCGCGGGGCTTACGCCCTACTCCCGCAACGCCGACGGCCTGGCGGTGCTGCGCTCGTCGGTGCGGGAATTTTTATGCAGCGAGGCCATGTTCCATCTCGGCATCCCCACCACGCGTGCGTTGAGCTTGGTGCTGACGGGCGACACCGTCATCCGCGATATGTTTTATGACGGCAACCCTAAAGCTGAACCCGGGGCGGTGGTCTGCCGGGTTGCGCCCTCATTTACGCGCTTTGGCAATTTCCAAATTTTTGCCGCCCGTGGCGACTTCGCCGTGCTCAAGCAATTGGTCGACTACACGATACGCACCGATTTCCCGCATTTGGGTGAACCCTCGCCCGCCGTGTATTTAAAATGGTATGAAGAAATTTGCCGCCGTACCGCCGAAATGATTGTGCATTGGCAACGGGTCGGCTTTGTGCATGGCGTGATGAACACCGACAATATGTCAATTTTGGGCTTGACCATCGACTACGGCCCTTATGGTTGGCTGGAGAATTTTGACCTTAACTGGACGCCCAACACCACCGATGCTTCTGGTAGACGCTACCGCTTCGGCAACCAGCCGTCCATCGCTTTCTGGAACCTAGGGCAATTGGCAAACGCGCTGTTCCCGTTGCTGGAAACGGATGACATCGCCCCCCTGCAAGCCGCACTGAATGTCTACCAGCAGGCCTTTGCCGAAGGCTGGCAAACCATGATGGCAAACAAATTGGGTTTGCAACAATTTAATCAAGAGACAGACCATGACTTATGCGCAGAATTGCTCACTATCCTACAAAGCATCGAAACTGACATGACAATATTCTTCCGCCGTTTGGCGTTGCTAGACACCCATAATGTCCAGGCCGGCGACTGGCAACTGATGTCGCCGCTATTGGATGCGTATTACTTACCAGAACAAATCACCCCGGAATACCAAGCGCGGTTGGGGGCATGGCTAAGGGCTTATCTAGGCCGCCTCCACGGCGAAGGCCTGCCGGATGGCACACGCCGCCAACGCATGGACGCCGTCAACCCCAAATATGTGCTACGCAACTATCTTGCGCAACTCGCCATCGACCAGGCCGAACAAGGCGACTTTACCAAGGTGGATGAACTGCTGGAATTGCTGCGCCATCCTTACGATGAGCAACCAGATAAAGAAGGGTTTGCCGCCAAACGGCCGGATTGGGCAAGGCAACGGGCGGGATGCTCTATGTTGTCCTGTAGCTCTTGACACCATAAATAATGCCCGAGCTTTTTAAACCACGACGGCCTTCAAAACCTAAAACTAAGTTTCACCCAGTCAACGTTTATTCCGGTATCTAAAAGGTTGGATCATTTGCTCAAGAATACTGGGCGACATCCTTTCATTAATGCCATAGCGCTTAGGCCACTGTTGCTTAGGAAGGTAATAAGTGCCAAAAAGCTTATCCATCCACGGCAACATCGGGGCATAGTTTTTGTTGATAAGCTCTAAACTATCATTGGTGTGATGCCAATGATGGAATGCGGGGGTGGAAACAAACCACTCCAAGCAGCCAAAACGCCATCTTAAATTGGCGTGTATGAAAAAGCCCCAAATTGTCCCGACCAAGGTGACCAACAAAGGCATTAAATCCACACTATTTCCGCTAGGTTGCGCCAACCCCAAAAAATACATGGGGATAAACCCACAAAGGCGTGGGAAAGCCAGATCTATAGGATGCGCACGGGTATTGACCAGCCAGTCAATGTCTTCCGCACTGTGGTGGATGGCATGGAAACGCCATAAAAAAGGGACTTCATGCATCCAACGATGCCCCCAATACGTGCCAAACTCCCCGGCAACCATCGCCGCCCCGAAACGCGCCCATAGCGGTAATTGGGCCACGGCTTGGTGAAGCCCGACGGGAAGCACATCACGCAACCCCAGCATAATAAATGCCATAGGAATGGCTAACAGGAACTTTGGCAATAGCCCGCTAAGAAAATAATAAACCAAATCCGTGAGATAGGCTTTGCGGAAAAGTTTTTGCCTATGCAAAGGGAAACACCTTTCCAAAGGCACAAAGATGGCCATGATAACCAGCAACCAGAGTGATAACCTAAGAATATCAATGGCTAAAGCAGGAAGATGCAGTTGCTGGATAGCGTCCATAAGAGTCAATTGAAAAATGATACCCACAAAAAAAAGCGGGTGCCGTTTGCAAACGGCACCCGCTTTAGCTTAGCTGGCAGTTAGGCATCCAATGCAAGCTTTTGACCACGCCTTCTTATTACGACAAAGGCCATTAAGCCAACAACCATCAGCCTAATGCTACCTGGCTCAGGAACGGTTACTTCTGTCAGGGAGATACCGTCAATTAAACTAAATGGAGGTTGGCCTAATGGCCCGCCCAAAGCCATAAACCCCAATAATTGGCTGCTCGCAGTCGCCCTAAACGTCATAGTTTGCGATTCCCAAGGGCTAAAGCCTTTGCTTTTATTGTTCATCACATGGGACAACTGGCTGGTTCCCCCTGAAATGACCTTTGTTGATCCGGTATAAACTTGCCCATTAGGTAGCGTAATGCTATTGGTGGTCGTCAAATTGCCACCGAAAGAAACCTTCCATAAGTTTTGGGTATCGCCTGTGAAACCAGTTTGTTGCCCCGCCGCCTGATAAAAGCTTAATTTATACAATTGCCCTACATTCAGCCCGCTTATCGTTTGATAGAGGGTGGTCAATTGATAAGCGCCGTCGCTCACAATAAATTTGCCGCCATCAGGGCTTGAAGTTGGGATAGTGTTCAGGCCACCATTGCCTTTGTCCCATAACCTAATGCCGTTGCTGCCATTAATGCTTGTGCCTGCGGTACCCGGATAAGCCAGGAAGGTATAGCCATTATTCACGCCGGCACCTATCGTCCAACCACTAAGCTTGCCCGTGCCACTTTGAAGGATTGTCGATCCGGTTACACTGGCGGACGTTTCTTCAAACGACCCATTGTTGACAAAATTGAATTGGCCTGAGAAAGCAACACCTGAAACCGAAAGAGTAAGGGCTGCAAATCCGGTTATGATGAACTTACGCAATGCATTGCTAAACTTGCTTACTGCTACCATTGGCTTTTACTCGCTAAAATTAAGGATTTATTTTAGAGAATACAATAATCAGGCCAAAATACGCAACAAATATGTATTTTTAATAAAAAAACAATAAAAGCATATTTTGCGCCAATAATTCTTACAAAATACTATTTTTATTAAAAAAATACGCCAAAAAACAAATTTAATACCGCATCGCCTAGTTAGGTAGGCGTTATTGCCCAACGCATAGGTGACAAAAATTGTTACATACTGACAATTAGCCTTTCCATTGGGATGCATCCGTCCTTACGAGATAACTTTTGCATACGCATGCTGTTTGATCGGCAACGATTCGAACAACCTTAAATCTTCCGGGATACCTAAACCATACATGCCATCCGCTTCACTGCCTATGCTGTAATAGCCGATTTTTTTATGTTCGGCAACTAGGCCGTTATAGACCGGGGCGACGTAAAACTCGCCATTGACCCGAAAGTCTTGGGCGATCATCCCGTCAGCCGCCCTGACAAAATCGCTGCCTTTGGCAAAATTGTAAATGCCGACCGTGGCTTCATTAGAGACCACTTGTTTTTCAACCACTTCGGTAATATTGCCTTCGTCGTCAAAGCGTAAAAATGACCATTTGGGGTCGTTAGCGGTCATAGTCATGATCCAACCGTCCGCTTGGGCATTGCCCATCGCCAACAAATAATCATCAATCGCGACATCGACCCATTGGTCACTATTGGCGATCATCAAGGCATCATCATTGTCGATGAAGTCCCGCGCCAATAATACGGTGCAGGCCGCCCCTTCGGTGACCGCCGAAACAGGCACGACCTTGCAGCCAGGCGACCACTGCGCCAACTTTTCTTCCAGACCGTATTGCTGGAGATGCTCTTCCAAGCAGACAAAAATAAAACGGTGGGCTTGAGCCGGGCGCAAATTGGCGATAATCCAACGGATCATCGGAATGTTTTCGATGGGGATCAGCGGTTTTGGGTCCGGATAACCGGCAACGGCAAAGCGGCTCCCACGTCCCGCCATAGGGATCACGATGTTTAGCATGTCAGTTCCCGTCAACCATGTATTTGTCATTCGCCACGCAGGGCAGTTTAACCACCGTGGTCACGGTGTCTTCCAGGGCTGCAAAGTCGGTGGTTTCACCGGGTGCAATCGTGACAATGTCCCCCGCACTGTAAACCGTGCAGCCCATGCAGACCTTGCCGGACACGATCACGGTGATTTCGGTGGCGACCTTATGGTAATGGGCGGGTTCTTTATCCCCCGCCTGGTAATATTTGACGGCGACTTCGCATTGCCCGGTGTTATAAACGGTCGGCTCAAAATTGCCGACAAACCAGCCTTTGAACATATCGTCCAGTTTTGTGACTTGCATGGGGTTTCCGTTGGTTAGTTTTTGGGGATATCCAGATAAGCACGCAACTCGACCATCAGGCCTTGTTGCCATTCGATGATGTCCGTACCTGTTAACAGCAGGCCGTCAAGGTGCAAGGCAAACTCGATGACCGTGGTTTGCCCCGAACAAAAAATATTACGTGCGGAAAAATCCAGCCGTTGGCATGAGCTGAAAATGTTGCTGATGGCCGCCAGTGCAGCGGGCTTGCCTTCGATGCGTTTGACCACGGGGTCTTCCAAAACAAAATTATCAGCCAGTAAGGCGGCCACCGCATCCAAATTTTTAGCTGAAAAAGCGGCGACATAGGCTTTGGTTTTGGCAAGCAATTCTTGGTTTGATAACGGGGGGGTTTTTGTTTCCAAGATCACTTCATATTCATGCACTTTTTGTGGCGAATAAAAGTGGTGGTAATTTTCGGAAGGGATGTCGACCATTTTTAAGGTCTTATTTTGCAAGACCATTTCATTGAGCGCGGAAGACAAATAATAAATGCCATCAACATGCGCCTGCTTCTCCAAAACCCGCATCGCCGCTTTCACAAAATCTTGGGCATGGCGGTAATAATAAACCCCGGCAATGGCATGGCGGCTAATCGGGTGCTTTTCGGCGGCGCGGATGATGTTGCCGTCTTCGATTTGGACATACGACCATTTAGGGTGCACTGACGGGAAGCAAACCACACCGCTGTCTATCCCGGATGGCTGCCGTAACGGAGCCAAAGTAAGGCCAAGATCGACATCAAGGATATGGTCACTATTAGAAATGATCAGCTCATCACCGTTATCCAAATAATCAATCGCCAATAAAGCCGTACAGAGCGCTCCTTGGGTATATTGCTGCACAGGGATAATAATGGCCTTATCACCCGCAATCAAACGCAATACCGCGTCCAATTGGTAGCGTTGGCAGTCCTCTTCATTGACGATAAACACATAGCGGTCAGGCGATAGGGCATCAAAGTTGGCGATGACCCGTTCGATAATCGGGCTGCCCTTAATTTCCACTAAAGGTTTGGGATAAAGATAAGCTTCATCCCCAAAATGGTTGTTGCCACACATCGGGAAAAGTACGGTTAACACAGTTCTTCAATCTCCTTAATGCGGCGGCTGATATTGGTGTAATTGACTTCTGAAACATTGCTGACGCGTAGCAAATGCGCCCCGCTGGCCAAAGCGGCTTTTACGCCGTGGTCATTGTCTTCAACAATCAGGCACTCTTCGGGGCTAAGGCTTAACCGCTGGATGGCAGTGGAATAGATTTCGGGATCAGGTTTAGACTTTTCAACATCTTCATTGGATAGGAAGAACTCCAAGTAATCAATGAGGTTGGCACGTCGCATCATCAGTTCTATGCTGTTGCGGATGGAATTGGAACACACCGCCAATTGCAGGCCTTCATTTTTTAGCCTAGCCAACGCGTATTCGTGTTCAAACACTGGGGCGCATTTTTGGTGGACACACTCGATGGTGTAGATTTGTTTCAGATGGTTGATAAAGTGATGCAGCTTTTCCGGCAAACCACGCTCTTTCGTCAGCATTTCCAGTTTGCGGCGGGTGGGCAAGCCATCGTAAGTCACCAGATGGTCGAAACGGCTAATCTCCATACCAAACAGGCGCAATGCCTTGTTGAGGGCATCATAATGCCATTCGCGGGCATCAATCAGGACGCCATCCATATCAAACAAAATCGCCCGGATTTTAGCCATGAAAAAATTCCAATGCCTGTTGGGGGAAATCGGTGCATAACATTACATCGGGGTGTGCACACCAAGAAAACGACTTCATTTTCTCCCAGGTGGGAAAATGGGGGCGGCGATGCAGTTCGGGCGAAACGATACAAACTTTTTTGTGATGATCCAAATGTTCCTGGATGACCTGCCCAGACCACCATTCGCCGTGGAAGCCATCCAACCAAATGCCTTCGGCTTGCCCGTAACACGCAGGATCCGGTTCATATTCGCTCTGCCTCGAAAACACGTTAATATCTGCCTTTAAGTAACCCAACATATCGGGCACGGACATATCAAACGTAAAGTAATTGGAAACTTGATATTTTTTCAACAATTCCATGACCAAAACTTGCAAACCGTCCGCTTTAATATTGATGGCAAGCGGCAAATGTGGGCCAATGTCACGATGGATTTGTAGGAAATCTTCAAAAGGCAATGAGGTTGGGACTGGAATATCGTGGGAAATGACCAAATCGCCCTGGTAATCCCTAATATCTGTTTCTAACCCAAAGCCCTGCTCAAAGGAACGTTTAAAAGCTGCGACGGTATTTTTTTCTGAGGCGGATAACCAAAAACCTCTGTGGCTAAGTATTAACATGATTGTTTATTATTTTTAAAAAAATCCCATGTCCCCTGATAGGCCTTTTACCGATTGATCAAAATCAAATAGCAACAGCAGGGACTTAAAGGGCGGAAACTACTGTCGTTCTCTAATGCTTTTACCAAACGTTCTGCAACATCCCTATCCAAATTAATCAAATCATGTTGGATAGCTTGGAAAATATCTTCCGCTTTAAGAACGGTATTTATAAGTTGCCCCTTCGTCAAGGGTAGAGACCGGTTCACATATCCGCCCAACCATAAACCATGGCCGAACAATATATGCGAAAGCTCCATATTAAAAAATGCTAGACGATGTCCAACAAAAGTTTCTTTAAGTTTCAGCATACCGGCATAAAAATCCATACTTCGCTGGGAACCAATGGCAATTTGATCACCAATGCCATAAATTCCCTCACAAGTTTCAATAAAACTATCAATCCCTTCTTTTATACCCGTACACCAATCAACCAATATCACTTTTCCGTTATTGCAAGCTTCCGCGACCTCTAGCCAATTTGTATCCTTGACGGCATGCAATTCTAGGTCAGGACGCAAACGGATGACCAAATCATAGAATTTACCGTTTGTTTGCATCAGTTGATTACAGGCAGCAATCTTGTAGCGCATTTTTTGTTGATTGGTATATTGTCCAAAATCCCCTGATTGGTCATCCTCAACAACGACAAAATCAGTTTGGTAAAATTCTTTAAGTTGTTTCTCGGTAACGGTGCAGTTATTGTCGAGCAATGAAAATACGTTTGGCAGCTTTCCTTTAGCATCGTCATACGAATAATTTTTGCTTGCCATAAGATCCTGATACGCACGGAGAAAATGACCTTGAAAAACCCTATTGGCATGTGGAATAGGATAAGGTTTTTTAAAACCTACATCCTGCCACGTATGGACAAAAATATCCGGTTGTAGAGGATCAACAATAGACTTTTTAATGGAATTATATGCCTCTTTATAGCCGCGTAATTGCCCTGAAATACACAAAGCCACTTTAAGTTTTAAAGGCTTCCTAAAACTAAGGACGTTTACCTGGAAAATTGGTTTTAAGACGTTATCAATAGCTTTGATTGATTCAAAAAAATCCTGATCAGGATAGAGTGTTTTGATTTCAGTCAGGGACAGAATTTCTTTTTGCAGTAGATGTGTAAAAATATTCTTAAGGATGGCTTCGTTTTTGGATATGCAAAAAGATGGCAACAGTTTTAACAGCACCTCTTTGTCATTCAATGCGGAGAAACAAGGCTCCTCAGGAAAATAACCACGCATTATTAAACTGGCCAATAAGCAATCGACAGAATAATGCTCAATTGCTGCTTTAGCGATTGAAGACATAACGAATTGACGGTTAGTCAATTTTTCCAGAGATGCCCTCGCCTTACATAAATCACTAAAAGTAAACTGGGGGAGATAAAATTCAATATGATCTATAATAAAATGAGTAACTAAACTATTTTTTTTATAGAGGGCAAAAATAATCAGGAATAAAAATAACTTTCCATTGATTAATGGTTGGTGCTCAACCTCTGTGAGCGATATTATTCTTGGCTCAAGATAAGATAACAAATCAATAAATGCCCCAAAATTACGAAACCTAAAAGTAATAAGAGGTAAGTTAAAATTTTCTTGACCCAAAAATGAGGCAATCTGATGGATAGGTAAATTAACTAAATCTTCAGTATGTTGTAACTGAGTAATTCTACAATCAAAAAACCGTTGGATCAAAACAATAGGGATGGGATAGCTAGCTGCATAGAAAAATAATTCTTTAACGGCGGCACCTATATCATGCTCAAACAAAAATAAAAGATATTTCTCTAATAAAGATAGATTCTGGGACTGGATAAATGCAAGCCGCAATTTTTCTGACGCTTCATATAGTCGGCCTAATGCTTGTAATTCCGTAGCCGCTTCGCGGTAGGCAGCAACATTCAAGGGGTGATATTTGTTAATGGTTTCAAACTGGGTTAATGCCAGCTTCCTATTTCCCAATACTCTGGCAAATAAAGCAAATTGCCATAATATGGAAACGTTGGTAGGAGCTAAAGATAGGGCTTGGCGAAATTTTTGTCCAGCTTCAGTTAACCGCCCTAATTCTTTTAACGTAATTCCCAATTCATTGCATACCCAAGCATTTACAGCATCTTTTTCAGCAACCTCCGTCAATTGTTGCAAACAAAGCTCATGTTTTCCTTGAACCCGATTCCCCACAGCTTGATGGACCTTTGTTGCTAAATCATTAGGTGCGTGCATAAGTGCCACATCAAAAAAACTATTTGACTCATCAAACAATCCCATGTCCCTACACTCTACTCCTGCCTCACGGTATGCCCGAGATTGGTTAGGCGCTAATCCGATCGCTTCTTTAAAGAGCCTCAAAGCTTCTTGCCTACGGTTGGCTTGCCTAGCTTGAATGCCTTTCTGAATTATCTTATCGTAAGAAACAGTCATTATATGTCCAAGGATTGGGTGTGGACGATAAAAATATAGATCAAATATTATTTATCCATTCATGCCATCTGCTATTCTAGCCTTGAACCCTAACAAAGAAAAGGGAGTGTACGTTAATATCAGCTCATGATAGCTTTACGAGGCGGTCGAAAACGGCCGGGACAAGATCAAGGTTGACGATTCCATCTGGAAGGTGTGTGGCGAGGACTGCGGCATCGGCACCAAAGTGGAGGTGGTGGCGGTGGACGGCACCGTTTTCCGGGTCGCCCCGGTTGGCGGAAAGGGGCCGCAGGCCGGCGCCGGCCTATGACGGCTTTGCCGCCCCGGGCCCGGGGCAGAAACGGCGGGCAAAAAAAAGCCCGCCCCCGGTTGAGGGGGCGGGCTTCCTGGGTTGGGCGCTTGGCGATTCCCTACTTTCGCATGGCAAACCGCCACACTATCATCGGCGCTAAGCGGTTTCACTTCCGAGTTCGGGATGGGGTCGGGTGGTTCACGCTCGCTATGGTCACCAAGCAATTCGGTGTGCCCGGCGCTCGCCGGGCGGTGCGCGCCCCCTCCCGGGGGCGCGCGCGGAAACCTGTAAAGTCCATGTGTCGCCCGGGGCGGCGTCAGCCGCCCCGGGCCTTGGCCTGGCCACCAGGCCGATTGGGTGTTATAGGGTCAAGCCTCACGGGCAATTAGTACACGTTAGCTGCACGCATTGCTGCGCTTCCACACCGTGCCTATCAACGTCGTAGTCTCCGACGGCCCTTCAGGGGGCTCATGGCCCCGGGGAGGTCTCATCTTGGGAGGGGCTTCCCGCTTAGATGCTTTCAGCGGTTATCCTGTCCGCACATAGCTACCGGGCAATGCCATTGGCATGACAACCCGAACACCAGCGGTGCGTCCACTCCGGTCCTCTCGTACTAGGAGCAGCTTCCCTCAAACCTCCAACGCCCACGGCAGATAGGGACCGAACTGTCTCACGACGTTCTGAACCCAGCTCGCGTACCACTTTAAATGGCGAACAGCCATACCCTTGGGACCTGCTTCAGCCCCAGGATGTGATGAGCCGACATCGAGGTGCCAAACACCGCCGTCGATATGAACTCTTGGGCGGTATCAGCCTGTTATCCCCGGAGTACCTTTTATCCGTTGAGCGATGGCCCTTCCATACAGAACCACCGGATCACTATGACCTACTTTCGTACCTGCTCGACTTGTCCGTCTCGCAGTCAAGCACCCTTATGCCATTGCACTCATCGCCTGATTTCCGACCAGGCTGAGGGTACCTTCGTGCTCCTCCGTTACTCTTTGGGAGGAGACCGCCCCAGTCAAACTACCCACCAGACACTGTCCCCAGCCCAGATAATGGGCCCAGGTTAGAACTCCGAACAAACCAGGGTGGTATTTCAAGGTCGGCTCCACCGGCGCTGGCGCGCCCGCTTCGATGCCTCCCACCTATCCTACACAAATCGGTTCAAAGTCCAGTGTCAAGCTATAGTAAAGGTTCACGGGGTCTTTCCGTCTAGCCGCGGGTACACTGCATCTTCACAGCGATTTCAATTTCACTGAGTCTCGGCTGGAGACAGTGTGGCCATCGTTACGCCATTCGTGCAGGTCGGAACTTACCCGACAAGGAATTTCGCTACCTTAGGACCGTTATAGTTACGGCCGCCGTTTACCGGGGCTTCGATCAAGAGCTTCGCTTGCGCTGACCCCATCAATTAACCTTCCGGCACCGGGCAGGCGTCACACCCTATACTTCCTCTTTCGAGTTTGCAGAGTGCTATGTTTTTGCTAAACAGTCGCAGCCACCAATTTTTTGCAACCTTGTCCGGCTCCACCCGCGGGGGGCTTCACCTACTTAAGGCATACCTTATCCCGAAGTTACGGTATCATTTTGCCTAGTTCCTTCAGCCGAGTTCTCTCAAGCGCCTTAGAATTCTCATCCCACCCACCTGTGTCGGTTTACGGTACGGCCACCCGTGGCCTGAAGCTTAGAGGTTTTTCTTGGAAGCATGGCATCCATCACTTCGCCCGCAAGCGGGCCCGTCATCACGCCTCAGGATAGGGTTCCCCGGATTTGCCTAAGGAACCTCCCTACACGCTTAAACCGGCACTTCCAACCGCCGGCTGATGTAGCCTTCTCCGTCACCCCGTCGCAGCCACGGCCGGTACGGGAATATTAACCCGTTTTCCATCGACTACGCCTTTCGGCCTCGCCTTAGGTACCGACTCACCCTGCGTCGATTAGCGTTGCGCAGGAAACCTTGGGTTTTCGGCGAGGGGGTTTTTCACCCCCTTTATCGTTACTCATGTCAGCATTCGCACTTCCGATACCTCCAGCCAACTTCCCAGTTGACCTTCGCAGGCGTACGGAACGCTCCTCTACCGCCACACCAAAAGTGTGACCCGTAGCTTCGGTACTAGGCTTAGCCCCGGTAAATCTTCCGCGCAGGCCGACTCGACCAGTGAGCTATTACGCTTTCTTTAAAGGATGGCTGCTTCTAAGCCAACCTCCTGGCTGTCTGTGCCTTCCCACATCGTTTCCCACTGAGCCTAGATTTTGGGACCTTAGCTGACGGTCTGGGCTGTGTCCCTTTTCACGACGGACCTTATCACCCGCCGTGTGTCTCCCGCACTTGCACTTGTTGGTATTCGGAGTTTGCATCGGGTTGGTAAACCTAGACGGCCCCCTAGCCGAAACAGTGCTCTACCCCCAACAGTGATATGCGAGGCGCTACCTAAATAGCTTTCGAGGAGAACCAGCTATCTCCGAGCTTGATTAGCCTTTCACTCCGATCCACAACTCATCCCCGTATTTTTCAACAGACGTGGGTTCGGCCCTCCAGTCAGTATTACCTGACCTTCAGCCTGGTCATGGATAGATCGCCCGGTTTCGGGTCTAATCCCAGCGACTGAACGCCCTGTTCAGACTCGCTTTCGCTACGCCTCCCCTATTCGGTTAAGCTTGCCACTGAGATTAACTCGCTGACCCATTATACAAAAGGTACGCAGTCACCGGACAAAGCCGGCTCCCACTGCTTGTACGCATACGGTTTCAGGGTCTATTTCACTCCGCTCTCCGCGGTTCTTTTCGCCTTTCCCTCACGGTACTGGTTCACTATCGGTCAGTCAGGAGTATTTAGCCTTGGAGGATGGTCCCCCCATGTTCAGACAAGGTTTCACGTGCCTCGCCTTACTCGTTTTCACTGGCACAGGTTTTCGTGTACGGGGCTATCACCCTGTGTCGCCGGACTTTCCAGACCGTTCCACTAACACTGTGCCAACTTAAGGGCTGTTCCCCGTTCGCTCGCCGCTACTAAGGGAATCTCGGTTGATTTCTTTTCCTCCGGGTACTTAGATGTTTCAGTTCTCCGGGTTCGCTTCAGGCAGCTATGTATTCACTGCAAGATACCCTTGCGGGTGGGTTTCCCCATTCGGAAATCCGCGGATCAAAGTTTGTTTGCAAACTCCCCGCGGCTTATCGCATGCTACAACGTCCTTCATCGCCTCTGACTGCCTAGGCATCCACCGTATGCGCTTATTCACTTGACTCTATAACCCCAATCGGCCTGCCCCGCGCCCCGGCTCGCGCCGGCGCACGGGCGTCCTGTCGGGGCCTTGTGGCCACTTGACGCTTACATGTCGCTAGGATGCGCGCCGCGCCCGGCTCGCCGGCCGCGCTCGCGCATCGTTCCAATCTTTCGATTGCTTTACAGATTTCCGCATTGTTAAAGAGCTATTGATTGTGCATCAATTCTATAGGGCCTCGGCCCCGCGACGGGGAAAAAACCTATAGAATTGGCGCCCATGCCCGGATGCCCGGGCCTTCCCGCCTGGCCTTGCGGCCGCGTCCTGGATGGTGGAGCCAAGGAGGATCGAACTCCTGACCTCCTGCGTGCAAGGCAGGCGCTCTCCCAGCTGAGCTATGGCCCCAGGTCTGTACCAAGTCCCCGGCCCGTCCGCGCCGTTTCGCAGGGGCGCCGCGCCGCCGGGATGGCCGGCGCCGGGCGGCCGCTCCAAAAGTGGTGGGCCTGGGAGGATTTGAACCTCCGACCTCACCCTTATCAGGGGTGCGCTCTAACCAACTGAGCTACAGGCCCGGGCTCGTGTGGTGGTGGCCGAAACAATGTGTTGTGGGCGCTCGCGGCGCGTTTGCGTCTTTGTAAGGAGGTGATCCAGCCCCAGGTTCCCCTAGGGCTACCTTGTTACGACTTCACCCCAGTCACGAACCACAAAGTGGCAAGCGCCCCCCCGAAGGTTAGACTACCTGCTTCTTTTGCAGCCCGCTCCCATGGTGTGACGGGCGGTGTGTACAAGGCCCGGGAACGTATTCACCGCGGCATTCTGATCCGCGATTACTAGCGATTCCGACTTCACGGGGTCGAGTTGCAGACCCCGATCCGGACTAGGACCGGCTTTGTGGGATTGGCTTACCCTTGCGGGTTCGCAGCCCTCTGTACCGGCCATTGTAGCACGTGTGTAGCCCTACCCATAAGGGCCATGATGACTTGACGTCGTCCCCACCTTCCTCCGGTTTATCACCGGCAGTCTCCCTAGAGTTCCCGGCATGACCCGCTGGCAACTAAGGATAAGGGTTGCGCTCGTTACGGGACTTAACCCAACATCTCACGACACGAGCTGACGACAGCCATGCAGCACCTGTCTCAGTGTTCCCGAAGGCACTAAGGCATCTCTGCCGAATCCACTGGATGTCAAGGGTAGGTAAGGTTCTTCGCGTTGCATCGAATTAAACCACATGCTCCACCGCTTGTGCGGGCCCCCGTCAATTCATTTGAGTTTTAACCTTGCGGCCGTACTCCCCAGGCGGCCGACTTATCGCGTTAGCTGCGCCACTTACCCCATAATTGGGGCCAACGGCTAGTCGGCATCGTTTACGGCGTGGACTACCAGGGTATCTAATCCTGTTTGCTACCCACGCTTTCGTACCTCAGCGTCAGTTTTGGGCCAGTAAGTCGCCTTCGCCACTGGTGTTCCTTCAGATCTCTACGCATTTCACCGCTACACCTGAAATTCCACTTACCTCTCCCAAACTCTAGCCCGCCAGTTTCAAATGCCGTTCCCAGGTTGAGCCCGGGGCTTTCACATCTGACTTGACGGGCCGCCTACGCACGCTTTACGCCCAGTAATTCCGATTAACGCTTGCACCCTCCGTATTACCGCGGCTGCTGGCACGGAGTTAGCCGGTGCTTTTTCTATGGGTAATGTCAGTCTGCCGGGTGTTCGCCGGCAGGGGTTCCTCCCCATTAAAAGTGCTTTACAACCCTCAGGCCTTCTTCACACACGCGGTATTGCTGGATCAGGCTTGCGCCCATTGTCCAATATTCCCCACTGCTGCCTCCCGTAGGAGTCTGGGCCGTGTCTCAGTCCCAGTGTGGCTGATCATCCTCTCAGACCAGCTATGGATCGTCGCCTTGGTAGGCCTTTACCCCACCAACTAGCTAATCCAACATAGGCCCATCCCATAGCGCGAGGCCCGAAGGTCCCCCGCTTTCCCCCTTGGGGCGTATGCGGTATTAGCGTGGGTTTCCCCACGTTGTCCCCCACTACGGGGCAGGTTCCTATGCGTTACTCACCCGTCCGCCGCTCTCGCCCGAAGGCTACTCGCCCGACTTGCATGTGTTAAGCATACCGCCAGCGTTCAATCTGAGCCATGATCAAACTCTTCAGTTTCAATCAGTTTTGCCGCTTAATGAGACAAGCGGCCAATCTTGGCCCGGCAAAACGCCCGACGCAATCTTCGATTGCGTGCGGAGCCTTGTGCCGGTTGTTTGCATACACAAACCGCCGCCGCAAGCGCCCACACACATTGTTTCGGTCCACCTTGTTAAAGAGCGTTGGCGCTTCACGCCAGCTGAGTCGGACTATTATACAGATCCAAAACAACCTGTCAAACTTTTTTTTCAGCCCCGGGAACCTTGCCCCGGGGCGGCACGGCCAAAACCCGCCGCCGCGCCGGGCGGCCTCCGCCGCCCCGAACTTCCCGCTTACCGTGAAGAGCCGACTATTCTAACCAAACCACAGAAGTTGTCAAACTAATTCTTGGATTATTTGCGTAAATTGTTGCCTATGCCAAGCCAGAAAACCATCTTACCAATTAACTATCAATATGTTAAGTAATTTGACATAAGTTTTATGGTATAAAATATAAGCTTTTTGAGCCACCGCCCCCATGCCACGTTTAAAATTTGTCCGGCCACTCAGCGACACAGACAAGCAAGAGTTGGATGCGCTTTACAAGACCCACCCAAACTTTAAGGTGCGAAGACGCGCCCACGCCTTGTTGCTGAGCGGCAGCGGGCATACGATAAACCAGCTACAAGCCATTTTCCAGGTTGACCGTGACCCTATCAGCCAGTGGATCNACCGCTTCAACGCGCAAGGCGTCGGCGGGCTTGGGGATTTGCCGCGCTCCGGGCGGCCACCGATTTACACGCCGGAAGAAATCGCACTGTTCCGGGCACAATTGGACGAAGAACCGCGCCAAATCAAGCAGGCCCAAGCCCTTCTGGAGGCCCGGACCCGGAAAAAGTCGGCGACCGGGACGTTAAGGCGCATTTTAAAAAAACCGGTTATTCATGGCGGCGGTGCAGGCGCTCCGTAAAAGGAAGGCGTTGTGCCAATGGCTTTGCCAAGGCCAAAGCCATCCAAACCGTCATGAAACAATGGGCCGATGAAGACAAAATCAGCCTGTACTATTTTGACGAGTCAGGCTTCAGCACCGCGTCCTCCGTGCCTTACGCCTGGCAACCCAAAGGCCGGACGTTGGAAATCCCCTGTTTCCATAGCCAGCGCCTCAATGTCCTGGGGTTTGTTTCCCGGGACAGCCGGTCTTTTTTCCACACCGTTGAAGGGCGCGTCAAAACAGAACAGGTGGCCGGGGCCTTCGACCTGTTTGCCGCACACTATGGCGACGGCTACGCCGTCCATAAAAAACCGTGCGTCGTCATTATTGACAACGCTTCCATGCACACCAGCCGTGCCTTTTTGGCACGCCGCGACGACTGGATGGCGCAAGGTGTCGTGTTGCATTATCTGCCGCCCTATAGCCCTGAGCTTAACCTGATCGAAATCGTCTGGCGCAAGATCAAGTATGAATGGCTGCCCCTATCGTGCTATGCCAGTTACGGGACATTGAAACAGGCCGTATTGGACATCCTTTCAAAATTCGGCGATGAATACCGGGTTACTTTTGTGTAATTACTTAATGGAAACCCCTTCCTTTTGGGCAAATTCCTTAATATGCCGATGGATGGAATCCGGCAACCGCAAGTCTAACAGACCCATATTAAATACCCCAAAAGTTTTGCCGCAGGTTACCCATTAACTATAAAATCGCTTTACATGGTTCGTTTAGCTGGAAACCCAATCCTCAGCGGCGTATCATGATGCCACTATTTATATAGAGGAAACGATGATGAGCGTTGCTGTTCAAGATAATTTATCAGCCCAACTTTCAGCTAACGTGCTGGCCTCAATTCAGCAACTTGCAGCAATCGAAGGGCGTGAGGTGCAAGCTTTGCTTGATGAAGCCCTACAAGAATACATTGACCGCAAAACCAAAACGCAAGTTAGCCAGCAGGTGTTAAACGCGTTTGCTGATAGCGTAGCTGAATTTGATAGCTTGTATACCGAACTGGCAAAGTGAAGGGAACAAAATTCCTGACGGTTGCCGATGCCCTAACACTTCACGACCTATTGATCCAACGATATGGCGGCTCAGCAGGAATTCGTGATGTTGGGGCATTAGAATCGGCATTATTCCGGCCACAAACGGGGTATTATGATGATACCATTGTCGAAGCAGCGGCTTTATTGGAAAGTTTGGCGATTAACCACCCGTTCATTGATGGCAACAAACGCATTGCTTTTGCAGTCGCGGATGTTTTCCTTCGAATCAATGGTTACCGTATTATTAACCAACCGATGGCGATTTACGCCGATATGATTCAAATGTTTGATTCCGGCACTTTTGACATGGCTCACCTCGAACCGTGGCTTAGGCGAATGATCGTCAAACAAGGGATTTGATAAAAACATTTTTGAGATTTGACACAAGAACAACCAACGTTTTGGCTACCTAATAGGCACTAAAAACGTTACGGAACGGGTAACAAACCCGTTCCAGTACCAGTGTATTTTGGTATGCCCTGGCGAATCAAATGACTGTCTGACCCGCTCCACCACAAATGATCAGCGTCAATGAAAATCTATTCATAATGGCTCCACAACCGCAAAACCTTCACCTGTTTTTCCGCTTCCAAAACCTGATAAACCAAACGGTGCTGGATATTAATCCGCCGCGAATAAGCACCCGCCAAATCGCCGACCAATTTTTCATAGGGCGGCGGATTCTGATACGGGTCGCATCTTAGTATTTCCAATAACAGCAAAGCTTTATCTTTTAATCCTACCGCCGCCAATTTTTTGGCATCTTTCTGTGCTTGTTTGGTATAGATAATTTCCCAGTTCACCAATCCAGTTCCTTGCTGCATTCATCGGGAGTTTCCGACATGCCTTCTAAAATAGCTTCGCGCATTCCGGGTACGCCGAGCAAATACAGGGTTTCCTGTATCGCCGACCAATCTTCCGCAGAGAGCAAAACAGCATTGGCGCGTTTTCCGGTGATGGCAATGGGTTGGTGGGATTCGGCGGCTTGGTCGATAATCCGATAAAGGTTTGCGCGGGCTTCGCTTGCAGTTAAGGTTTGCATAATGGCACTTTAAAAATACAAAAAACATATCGTACGTTAATGCGTACTTATTGGCGAATTTATTCGCTATTTTAAGTTTTAGAAGCTCCAACACAAACCCGAAAAACCTAAACAATAGGCTTTCGGGTTTTTTATTACCTATAGCTCCCTACCAGGCCGCGCAAAACCTTAGTTTTTAGTGGCGCGCCCCCAAACAAAACCCATTTCTGGAAGCTATTGCCGGTAAACGCTAGGCACCCTCTTCCAAAGGTTCGTCATCCTGATAATCATATGTCTGGGCGGTGAAATATTTTTTAAACTGCGGCATAAAGCTCGCGGTGATGGGGATGGAATAAAAACAGTAAATCGCCCCTGCTTCACCTGTAGTGACCCCAAAAAACCATTGCGGGAAATACAAGGTAAAAATCGCCATGACAAAATGGTAAGTGGCTATTTTTTTATTGTCTTTCCAGACATAGCCGCTCAACGCCAAGGCGAACAAAGAGCCGTACATCACCAATTCGCCAAAGGCGCTGGCGATGTTATAGGCGATATGGTATTTGCCGCTGCGCATGCAAGCGACAATGTTGCCGATAAACGTGGTGTGGTCGGTAAACAATTGCCAAGTGCTTGGTAGGAAACTACACGCCAAGAAAATCGCGCTTAAACCACCGCCCAATAAGGCCGCACGCTTTAGGGCGGTCGGGTCGGATGAATAAGTCGCCAATGCAGGCATAATCGCAAACGCCTGCAAACAAATGTGGTAAGTCGATAATTCGCTTAAGTATAAATTTGTGCCATAGCCGCATTGGTCGGCGACCGGATAGGCGAAATACTGGATCAATTCCATCAAGGAAAAATGAAAAATGGCATACGCCCTGGCGGAACGCACCCAAAGCGTTTCTTTTTTATCAAGAAAAGTCACGCCGGATGCGGCAAGGCCGACGATACCTAGGCCGAGTGACATATTTGCACTGAAACACATAAGCAATCCTATACTTTTATAAGGTTGATGTAAGGGTTGGTGAACTAGTCAGGTGACTAGCCGGGGAGTATAAGCGGCTTAAGCGGGGCTTGTCGAGTGTGCGGTGCTTGCTGTGAGGTTTTTACAAACGGTATAAATGAGGCGCTTTTTTCCGGGCACGGCCCTTTGTACGCCTTTCATTTTAAATGCTTTATTGGCTTAATTTGCTGTGGCTGCGTAAAGCCAGTAATCATGGTCATGGGGGCAAACGCATAGGCGCCAACTCAAGGTAAGCCGTAGGCCTTAAGTTGGCGCATGGCAACCTCGCCCTAAACGACCCGCCACTTAAGGGCAGGCCAAATGTTATGGAAGCGGATTGCCCATTTTTCAGGCCATCGCTTCACCGCGTAGTGTCGGCCATCGTAAAGGTGGACCGGAACACAATGACCGCCCCCCAGCCAAAACCGTAAGTCGTGAGGGAGACGCTGAGCATGGAAAACACCCGGAAAGCCATTGAAACCGCATCGTTTGTCGGCGGGTTCAGTGCCGGGAATATGGATTGCAGCAAGAACAAACTTGAATTGGTAAACGCGCCGACCGCCATCGCCCAGCGCACTTGCCAAGGTAGCGGCACATTGGCGGCATAAAAACCGAATAGCAACGCGCTCATCAGCAAAAAATCCAGATGCCCTTGCAGCAAGCGGTCGAAATCTTTAAAAATCAGCGGGATCAGGGGCAGCTCCAGTTTCACTGCGACCAAACACCAGGCCAACACCAACGCCACCAACAACCATAAGGCCGCCGCCCTCAATAAAACAACATTACCTGCCCGATTATAATTTTGATACATTGCCACACTCCACTCAGTTTAAAAACAACAGGAGTATGACGGTTTGTGGATTTTTCTGTTGGTACGGGACGGAACGGCGGCTTGCCTGAAACGGCGGCCAGGTATTTTTTGACAACACCCAAACATGGGAAGGCAGGTTTTTTCATGGCCCACACTTCAGCATCCGGCAATCAGGCGGTAACGGGCATCAGGCTCAGCACCAACACCATCGCGCCGCAAGAACGGCAAAGTTGGTTACGCGAGGTGATTTGCCGTGAATATGCCCATGTTGACATCACTTCGCCCGGCAACCAGGGCATGTCCCAAGACTTGGCCATTTATTCAGGGCAGAATTTGCAGCTGTCCGTCATCCGCTCCAGCGCAATTTCAATACAGCGCCTGCCACAGGAGCCCTGGCGGAATTCCCAAGATGCGTACTTTGCCGTGGTCTTGGTGTCTGGCCGGTACAAGCTGTCCCAAAACGGCCGTGAAGCCTATTTACAGCCTGGGGATATGGCCATTTATGACGCCACGCTCGCCCACCGCGTCCAATGCCCCGATGATTTTAGCAAGTTGATTGTGGCGATACCGCGCGGGGTGTTTCGGGAGCGGGTTGCGGGGGCTGACCATTGCACTGCCTTGCGGATTCCTGGCCACACAGGCAGCGGCCTGATCGCCTCGCATTTCCTCCGCACGTTTGCCGGGCAGATCGGGCATGTCAACACCCAAGAATTTGCCGCGCTTTCCGGACACGCAGTGGACTTGCTGGCCTTGGCGGTGGCTTCGGTGCGCCCGCTTAATGTCACCTTGTCCAAAAGCCGTGTGTTTGCCATGAACCGCATCAAGGCATTTATTGAGCAACACTTGCCAAATGCCCGGCTGGACACAGCGATGGTCAGCCAATTTTCAGGTTTGTCGCCGCGCTCCATCAACAGTTTGTTCGCCAGCGAAGGCACTTCGCTGATGCGTTATGTCTGGCAACGGCGATTGGCGCAATGCCATAAAGATATGTCAGACCCGCTTTGTGACGGCCGGCAAATTTCGGAAATCGCCTTTCGCTGGGGATTTAATGACCCCTCGCATTTCAGCCGGGTGTTCAAACGGCAATTTGGCAGTTCGCCACGGGACTACCGTTGCCGCATCCTTTCATCCCGCGCATAAAACCAGCAGGCCTGCCATCGCTTCGTCTGCTTTGAGGCGAAGACGACCCCAACGGAGGGCAATGTCCCGACATTTGGCATAAGCGTTCCGGGCAATGCTTTTAACCCTCGCTATCGGCTATCAAAAAAACCATGTGATATGCCACAGCCACCTAAGCCATTTCACACGGTTTTTCAAAAAGCCCCCTGCAACACCCTCTTACGCACTTTTGTAAATTACATTTTCACAATAAAAATCAATTACATATTAAGCGCCAACAAAACAATGCAGCAGGTGGCATGGGTAGTGCTGCCCGTATGTGGCCCATCAGGGCCGGGCCTGTCCCGAACGGCTCGCCACCCTTTAAATTGGCGGTTTACGCGCTTGGGCATTTGCTTGATGGCAATGGGTTTCCTGCAATACGGCCCGATCCGTTGCCTAATCAATAAACGTCAACACAGACAACATTTTGGAGAAATGAATGAATAATAAAAATGGCCTTAAGCTTTTGGGGATTGGCTTATTACTTTGGCAGGGCCTAAGTGCCAACGCGCATGCCTGTAGGATCATTGCCGCAGACCGGCTGTTTGATGGTTTCAACTTGCAAACGAATATGGCCGTTTTGGTTAAGGGCCAAAGGGTCATACAAGTAGGGACAAAAGCGGCGTTATCAGGCCAGTGCAGCAACAGCGTGATTGATATGGGGGACGCCACCCTATTGCCGGGGTTTATTGAATCACACGCCCATATCGGTTTTCAGAACGTCAGGAAAGATAAGGTGCTGCAACATGGCGTAACGACCGTGCAAGATACCGGTGGCGCCTTGGCCCCGCCTGAAAGCGGGCCGGGCCAGCTCCGTTTGTTTAGCGTCGGGCCGATCATCCAGGCTCCCGGCGGTTACCCTTTGAATATCTTTGGCGGCACCAGCGGTTTTGACCAGATTGGTTACACCGTCGCCTCCGTGGCGGAAGCGCCAGGCGTGGTCCAACATTTGGTCGATGGCGGCGCGACAGCGATCAAGATCGCCTTAGAACCTGGCGGCGAAACGGGCGCGCCTTGGATGATGCCGCACGGTAGCAACCCTGTGCCCGCCGCGCCTTGGGACATCCTTTCCCAACCTATCGTCAATGCGATAGTCGATGAGGCGCATCACCCCCATGACGGAAGGCCAGTAAGGCGTGTCATCGCGCATGTCGGCGAAAACATGGGTTTTGAACGGGCATTGCTGGCTGGGGTTGATGAGTTTGCGCACATGCCCTGCGCACCCATTGACCCAAACTTATTGGCCCAAGCGGCGGGCACGGCAGGGTTAACGTTTGTCAGCACTATCGACACCCTGGGGTCTTGTGTGGACACCAACACCCACATGGGCATCCATTCCAATACCGCCCAATTGGCGGCCAAGATAGCGGAATGTGAAAAGGCCACGCCAGGAAATTGCGCACAAATTTTATATGGCTCAGAAATCGGGCACGATAATGTGCCTTGGGGCATCAACGGGGAAGAAATGCACTATATGTTGCTGTTAACCAGCGGTGCATCAATTGATTTTATGGATGTGCTGAATGTGTTCAGGGCGGCCACTTCCAAAGCAGGGGCGCACTTAGGGATCAACAAGTTGGGGACTTTAACGCGGGGTGCGCCTGCCGATGTGATCGCGGTGCGCGGCAACCCATTCGAAAAGTTCAAGCTACTGGAATACCCTGACTTTGTCATGTCAGGCGGACGCATTGTGGTAAACCGGTTCAAATAAGCATTTGACGGGGGATTGCAAACCTTTCCCCCGGGTTTCCAAACCCAAGCCCAAATGCGGGACGGGGCCAAAACCGCATTATCGCTATCCTGGGAAATCCCGGCGGCAAATTGGCCTCCCCTCCGGGATTTATTCCGGCATGACCCTGGAAAACCAGTTATCAGCAATATGCCCGTGCAAGCCGCCGAGTTTGTTTTGCAAATCATCCAGAATAACGCGTAATTGCAATTGTGTGGCTTCGCGGATATCTATGGCCTGGACATAATCTTCCAACTCCTGCACGCGATCCGATAGCGCGTCATTGTTCGGCAATTGGTTGATGCAATCGGATATTTCCACTAAACAACGCGTCACGGAGCGCGGCAAATCTTTATCCAGCAACAGATAACTCAACACATCATCGCCTTTGACCCGGCTACGGACATGTTGGCGGTACATCAACAAAGCGTTCAGGGCGGTCAGGATATTCATCCATAAAATGGTTTCATATTGGCGCAATTCGTCACTGCGTGATTCGGACAGCAGCAATGAAGCCAGGTCAAGGATGCGGCTGGTCATATCGGCGCGTTCGAGGTTCCTGCCCAAACGGATGAAACGGTAAGGGTGATGGTGGCTCATATAGCCGGACAACAATCCGCTGAAGCGTTGGCAGCCCTCGAGGATTTTTTTCAGGAACAACACGCGGCTACGGCGATTGGAGACGGTTTCCAAATCATTCTTGGCAAATAAGTACAGTTCATTGACTTGCTCCCAGGCCTCATCCGGCAACAATTCACGGGTGGTGCGGATATTTTCCCTGGCGGCGCTCAGCGATGAAAATAAAGAGCCCATATAACTTTCGTCACTGAGCAAAAAGCGGATGACATTGCGCTCGCCCGCTGATTTGTATTTTTCATAAAATTCAGCTTCCGCCCCGTTAATGCGTAGCAGTTGCTGCCAGCCCATCTCCACGCCTTTGGGCAAATCCATCAATAAATTCATATAGACACTGACAACTTTAGCGGTGTTTTCAGTGCGTTCCATATAACGTGCCAGCCAATACAGGCGCTCTGCTGAACGAGATAACATTAATGTCCCTCCATGTTGATGATCCAAGTATCTTTACTGCCACCGCCTTGCGATGAATTGACCACCAACGAACCTTTGCGCAAGGCGACGCGTGTCAATCCGCCTGCGGTCACGAAGGTGTTTTCACCTTGGAGGATAAAAGGGCGCAAGTCGATATGGCGTGGCTCAAGCTTACCTTTACACAAGGTCGGCGCAGTCGAAATAGCTAACGTTGGCTGGCCGATATAATTGCGCGGATCGGCTTGGATGACTTTGCGGAAGGCCGCGACCTCCTTGGCTGTGGCATGGGGGCCGACTAACATGCCATATCCGCCGGATTCGTTGGCGGGTTTCACCACCAGTTCGGCAAGATGGGCCATGACATATTCATAATGTTCAGGGTTGCTGCACAAATAAGTTGGCACATTGGGTAGGATGGGTTCTTCGTTCAAGTAATAACGGATCATCTCCGGCACATAGGCATAGACAACCTTGTCATCCGCCACCCCTGCCCCCGGCGCATTCGCCAACGCGACATTTCCGGCTTTCCAGGCCCGCATTAGCCCCGGCACACCTAAGGCCGAATCTTTGCGGAACACTTCAGGATCAAGGAAATCATCATCAATACGCCGGTAAATCACGTCAACTTTTTCCAGGCCTTCAATCGTGCGCATGTACACGCAATTGTCATCCTTGACCACGAGATCGCTGCCTTCCACCAATTGCGCGCCCATTTGCTGGGCAAGGTAGGCATGTTCAAAGTAAGCCGAGTTATAAATGCCCGGCGTCAATACGGCTATCAGCGGTTTGGGGATATGTTCGGGCGCGATCGACGAAAGCATGTCATGCAATTGGGTCGGGTAATCGTCGATGGGCAGGATGTTGATGCCTTGGAGCAACTCCGGAAAGACCCGCTTGGTGATGACGCGGTTTTCCAACATGTAAGAAACACCCGATGGAACACGGAGATTGTCTTCCAAGACGTACATGACACCGTCCTTATTGCGCACCAAATCAGTGCCGCAGATATTGGCCCAAACATTGTGGCGCGGCTTCATACCGACGCATTCTTTACGGAAGTTTTTGGAACTGTTGATGGTTTCGCTAGGTATCTTACCGTCCTTGATAAAATGCTGTTCGCCATAAACATCGCTGATAAAGCAATTTAAGGCCGTCAAACGCTGTTTTAGGCCTTTTTCGATGATACGCCATTCCCTTGCATCCATGATGCGCGGGATAATGTCAAACGGCCACGCCCGGTCAATATTGCCTTCGTCACTATAAACGGTAAAGGTTATGCCCATTTCCATAATGGCCAGTTCCGCCGCTATTTTACGCTTGTCTATATCGGTTTTTTTCAGCGAATTTAAATATTGGCACAAGCCGTGGCTGACCGGACGCGGCTGAAACTCGGAATACATGAGTTCATCGTAAGCATTCTCGGTTGTGTAGTTTTCCCAGATCGATTTCATAGCTTTTATTAGTTATAGTTAACTTTATAATAAATCAAGCATGAAATATGCCACCATCCCATAAACCCGCCGTATTATTCCCAACAGCCAAATAGGTTTCGGCTTAATGGTAAGCCTAAGTTTATATCACATCCACTTAAAAATCAGTTGGGCGCGGCAAACCATCCTGTAAGCCAAGGGTTGCCTCTGGGGAAAAGTGTCTTTCAGGTGTTCAGGCCAATCATTACGCACCAAAACAAAGCAATATAAACTATACGACTTAAATTGGTGCAACACAATCATACTGAAATTATAAACTGGTGCAAAGCCACCATATTATTGGGGGATGTGTTGCGGAGGTGTTGCGCCACCTGACTAACCACGGCTTTTAGGACGCAGTTAGCTCAAGCAAGCAGCAAGAAAACGGAACCTTTATTTGATTTTCGCTTCTTTGTACATGACATGTTTACGGACAACCGGATCAAATTTTTTGATCTCCATTTTTTCAGGCATGGTCTTTTTATTTTTGGTGGTGGTATAAAAATGACCTGTTCCTTCTGTAGAAATTAATTTGATTTTATCGCGCATATTTTATCCCCTTAAGCTTTAATGCCATTTTTACGCAAGTCTACCAACACTGCGTCTATACCTTTCTTGTCGATGATGCGCATCCCTTTAGCGGAAACGCGCAGCCTAACCCAACGATTTTCGCTTTCCACCCAAAATCTGTGATGTTGCAGATTTGGCAAAAAACGTCTTTTGGTTTTGTTGTTTGCGTGTGATACGTTATTGCCGACCAACGGCTGTTTTCCTGTTACTTGACATACTCTGGACATGATTGACCTCTACGATATACCTTAATGCTAAATAGCCGACTTTTATACCAAAAAATCTTTGCAAGGTAAACTGCAATCTATAAAATAAAGTAAATTTACAGGATTTACGCTTAAATAAGGAAACAACATGCCTATAAAACTCGGTATGGTGATGGATCCCATCAGCCGCATCAACATAAAAAAAGACACCAGCTTCGCCATGCTGCTTGAAGCCCAAAGCAGGGGCTGGGAACTCCATTATATTGAGCTTAATGACCTCTATCTGCGTAATGGCAGGAGCTATGCCAGAACCCGGACACTGCAAGTCCAACGCCACCCTGAAAACTGGTATAGCTTCATTGCCGAACAAGACATCCCCTTGGATGGGCTGGATGTCATCCTGATGCGTAAAGACCCGCCTGTCGACCAAGAATATATTTACGCGACTTATTTATTGGAGCGTGCCGAAAGCCTGGGCACTTACGTCGTCAATAAGCCGCAGTCATTGCGTGACGCCAACGAAAAGCTGTTTACCGCCTGGTTTGCAGACTGCTGCGCCGATACCCTGGTTACCCGTGAGCCGGCCAGGATCCGGGATTTTTTGCACGAACAGGGGGAAATCATCTTAAAGCCGCTTGACGGGATGGGCGGCACGTCAATTTTCCATTTGCGGCTGGGGGATCCCAACTTCAGCGTTATCATGGAAATTATGACACAATACCGCAGCCGCCATGTCATGGCGCAAAAATATTTGCCAGAAATCAAAAATGGCGATAAACGTATATTAATGGTCAACGGCGAGCCTGTCCCTTATTGCCTGGCGCGCATTCCGGCACAGGGCGAAACCCGTGGTAACCTGGCCGCAGGAGGCCAGGGCGAAGGCCGCCCATTGACAGAACGGGATCTCTGGATCGCCCGGCAAGTCGGCCCCACATTACGTGAAAAAGGCCTGGTCTTTGTCGGCCTGGATGTCATAGGCGACGCATTGACGGAAATAAATGTCACTAGCCCCACTTGCGTGCAAGAGCTGGACCGCCAGTTTAACCTCAATATTTCCGGGTTGTTAATGGACCACATTGAGACAAAAATTAATACATGACCAAAAAGGTGGCTTTTAACGCTAAGGCGGCAATTTCCAATAACGACTCGATACTTATCGCCTTGTTTATTGCGGTCATCATCCATATCATTGCCATCTTAGGCGTTAGTTTCACGGCTCCGGCACCCGAAAAATTTAACCGTTCCATCGACATTACACTGGTTAACACACCAACAAAAAAAGCCCCCAAAGCAGCCAAATTTTTAGCACCCGACCATCAGATTGGCGCGGGTGAAGCCGTAAAAAAAACGGTGTTACCTAAATTACAACTGCCTAGCCCAGGCAATAGCGAGCGGAAGGCCATAAACAAACAAGCTGAAACACCCAACGCGCCGAAGCCAGCGGAAAAAATACTGGCCCAAAAAACATCTACTGTGAAGGTGGCGACCGAAAACAAGCAAAACAATGGTGATGGCATAGAAGAAGAGCGCCCCCGTTTGACTGAAGAGACTTTGCGTAGCCAATTGACCCAACTCGGCACCGAAATCAGCTTGAGCCAGCAAAGCTCAGACGACAGCAAAATTAAATCGGTCAACCAAGTCAGCGCCCATCAATTTTTGGCCGCCCAATACCAAAAGGACTGGGAGGCCAAAGTTGAACGTATTGGCAATATGAATTACCCGGAAGTGGCCGCCAGAAAAAATTTTTTTGGCCGCTTGACCATGGAAGTTGGCATTAGATCTGATGGCAGCATTGACCGGATCATTGTCAGCCGCTCTTCAGGCAACCCGGCTTTGGATGAAGCCGCAAAAAATATTGTCAAAATGAGCGCGCCCTTTGCCCCCTTTTCAACGGAACTACTTAAGGAAGTCAAGGTGCTGATTATCACTCGAGTATGGAAATTTTCTGATGAATCCGGCATGAGCACACATTAACCATTTGCTAACGCAAGCTACCCTTACTGATTTGAGCCGTATGATAGAACCCACTTATTTAAGCAACCAATTTATTATCGCCATGCCAGGCTTGGCTGACCCGATATTTTTCCATACCGTCACCTTTTTGTGCCAACACAATAAAGAGGGGGCGCTTGGCATTGTCATCAACCGCTCCACAGACATGAAATTGGGGGACATTTTCAAGCAAATGAACATCCCTTTCACGTCTTTGCTTGCCGCTGAAACCCCCATTTTCGCAGGCGGGCCGGTACAGCAGGAACGCGGCTTTGTCCTACATACGGCTGGCGGCGACTGGCACGCATCGTTACCCATTTCAGAGACTATCTCACTGACGACATCCCGTGATGTCCTCGAAGCCATTGCCGTCGGCAAAGGGCCGGAACAATATTTAGTGGCCTTAGGTTACGCGGGCTGGGGCGAAGGCCAATTGGAAAAAGAAATGATTGCAAATTCTTGGCTAAACACGCCTTTTGGGCAAGAAGTGCTGTTTGACACCCCCGTTGACTTGCGCTGGAGCGCGGCGGCCGGACAAATAGGCATCGACATCAACAAATTAACGACACTGGCCGGACATGGTTAAAACTGACCCATTAAGGGCCAATGCCCAAAACGACACCTACCTGGGCTTTGATTTCGGCAATAAAAAAATCGGCACCGCCGTTGGCCAAGCGACGACCGGATCGGCAAGCGCATTACAGACCCTACGTTCGCCCAACCAAAATCCTGATTGGCAGGCGATTGGCAAATTAATTGCCGAATGGCAGCCTGCGGGATTGGTTGTGGGCGTTTCCAGACAATCTGATGGCACCGACAACCCGATAACGCCGCGCATGTTAAAATTCTGCCGGCAGCTGGAAGGCCGTTTCCATTTGCCGGTGCACCAACAGGACGAAACCCTATCCACCTTTGAAGCGAAACAGCTTTTGTTCGATGACACTGGCATCAAAGCCACCAAACTCTGGGCTGTCCAAGACCAATTGGCCGCACAGCTTATCCTGCAAAGTTGGCTCAACGATTTTACGAAAAGGACTATTTAGTGCTAGACATCAATTGCTTGCTCGACAACCTTGAAACCGGGTTGAACCGGGTCATCCATGAAAGGAAACTGGCCCAACCGCTCATGATAGGCCTCCGTACCGGCGGCGTCTGGGTCGCTGAAGCGCTGCACCAACGCCTTAATATCCAAGAACCTTTAGGCTTGCTGGACATTTCCTTTTACCGTGACGATTTTTCGCAAATTGGCGTGCACCCCAATGTCAAACCCAGCCAATTGCCGCCCAACATCGAAGGCCGTGACATCATCCTCGTTGACGATGTGTTTTATACAGGCCGGACGGTACGGGCGGCCCTCAATGAGATTTTCGATTATGGCCGGCCCAAGCAGGTGGTCTTAGGCGTATTGATCGAACGCAACGGCAAGCAAATCCCCATTTCCCCTGACTGTTCGGGTGAGCAGGTCATTTTAGCGGCCAACCAACGCATCAAACTCACCGGCCCCGAGCCTTTAGCCATCCACATAGAAACCACAGCCAGCCATGACTGATAATTTGCAATTAAATGCAGAAGGCAAGCTTAAACATTTCCTGACCATTGAAGGCCTAAGCCAAGCCCTCTTGACCGAGATCCTTGACACGGCAGAATCCTTTGTCGGCGTATCCGACCAGCAAATCAAGAAAGTCCCATTGCTGAGGGGAAAAACCATCGTCAACCTGTTTTTTGAAAACAGCACCCGTACCCGCACCACCTTTGAACTCGCCGCCAAACGCCTGTCTGCGGACGTCCTGAGCATGAGCATAGCCACGTCTTCCACGTCCAAAGGCGAAAGCCTGCTCGACACCATCCGTAACCTGGAAGCCATGTTCGTGGACATGTTTGTCGTCCGTCACGCCATCAGCGGCGCGGCGCATTTCATCGCCCAACATACCGCACCGCACATTAGCGTCATCAATGCCGGCGACGGCCAACATGCCCACCCGACACAAGCGATGTTGGACATGTTCACCATCCGCCAGATAAAAAAAGACTTCGCGCCATTACGCGTGGCGATCATCGGGGATATCCTGCATTCACGGGTCGCCCGCTCCCAAATCCAGGCGCTGAACGCTTTGGGCACGGCTGAAGTTCGGGTGATCGCCCCAAAGACATTGCTACCCGCCCATGTGGAAACGTTAGGGGTCACGGTCTCGCATAATTTGACCGAAGGTTTGCAGGACATAGATGTCATTATTATGTTGCGCCTGCAAAAAGAACGCATGACATCGGCATTGCTGCCCAGCGAGAGCGAATATTTCAAATGCTTCGGCCTAACCGAAAGCAAGCTAAAAATCGCCAAACCCGATGCCATCGTCATGCACCCAGGGCCGATCAACCGCGGCGTGGAAATTGAATCCAACGTCGCCGATGGCCCGCAGTCGGTTATCTTAAAACAAGTCAGCAACGGCATCGCCGTGCGCATGGCAATTATGTCAATGGCGATGCAGCCGCACGGGGTTTCATGATGGGCAAAATACACATCAGGCACGGAAGGGTTATTGATCCCGCCAACGAAATTGACCGCATCGGTTCGGTTTATATTGCCGACGGCAAAATTGCCTCGGTGGCCGAGGAACCGGCAGGCTTTAAGGCGGACATTGTCATTGATGCCAGCAACCAGATTGTCTGCCCCGGATTCATTGACCTAAGCGTACGTCTGCGCGAGCCCGGGCACAGCCGAAAAGCCACTTTTAAAAGTGAAACCCGCGCCGCCGCCAGCGCCGGTGTCACGACCATGTGCCTCCAACCTGACACCAACCCTGTGATTGACACTGCCGCAGTCGCCGAGCTGATTAAGGAATTGGCGGAAAAAGCCAATTACCCGCAAGTTTACCCCATCGCCGCGCTGACCCAAAAACTGGAAGGCAATGAATTGAGCTCAATGCTGGCATTGAAGGAAGCGGGATGTATTGCGGTCAGCAACGCGAACCAGCCGATACGCAACCTGTTGATTTTAAGGCGGGCTATGGAATATGCCGCCAGCCATGATTTGTTGTTGATGTTCCGCCCCAATGATTACTGGCTAGGCAATAACGGCTGCGCGCATGAAGGCCCGGTCGCCACGCGCTACGGCTTGCCAAGCATCCCGGACGCCGCTGAGACCATTGCGCTCGACCAATGCCTGGAGCTTGCGGAGCTGACCCGCTGCCGCGTGCATTTTGGGCAAATCAGTTGTAAACGTTCGGTCATCAAAATCCACCAGGCCAATAAATACGGCCTTAATGTCAGCGCCGATGTGTCGATACACCAGTTGCATTTGACTGAAAATGACATTAAACCGTTTGATAGCGCTTATCACGTCCTCCCCCCTTTCCGCACCGAGGCCGACAAACAGTACCTTAGACAAGGGCTGGCAAGCGGCACGATAAGCAGCATTTGTTCGGATCACCAGCCCCACGATATAGATGCCAAACTCGGCGCATTTCCAGAGACCGATCCAGGCGTTTCCTCATTGGAAACACTATTGCCGCTCATGCTGAAACTGGTGTCCCAACACGCGATCACTATGGAACAGGGCATAGCCGCCTTAAGCGAGCAGCCAGCACGTATCTTACAACTGCGGAGCGGTGCGCTGACCCCCGGGTTTCCCGCCGATGTGTGCGTGTTTGACCCTGATATGGATTGGCAAATCAACAAGCAAAATTGGCATAGCCGTGGTGTCAATACGCCCTTTTGGAACCAAACGTTTAAAGGCAGGGTTACCCATACTTTGCAGGCCGGCAAAGTTATTTTTTGTGTCCCAAGTTACCGGTAACAAACCCCAAACCTAAATCCACCAGGGTAATCCTTAAACCAAAAAAGCGATAACCCACTCCATGAAAGGTTATCGCTTTTAAGGGGAGCCGCTACACATCCCATTAACAAATAAAACTTTTTATGGCCTAACGCTGCCGTTTGACAAATAGGTAAATAACATCGGCATAAAGACCATAATGCTATACACAAGCGCTATGCCGGCGACTATCATTAAGAAACTATATAATGCTTTCATACTGTAACCTTCTGTTTTTTTAATTATTGTTTGTTGATTTGCCAATATATCCCGAATCACCCAAATGGCAAGCCGGGTGTTAACCCGGACGGTGCCCCAAAGCCCCCCCCCACCAGCAACAAGGCAATGCTTTTGGGTCCTCCAAACCATGCATAAACCCAATCAATGTCAGCTTTTTTAACAGCAATAAAGGCATAAAACAGCCAACTTGCCTGGATTTATTAATAAACGCCCATTCCACTATTAAAAAATCCACATTAATACAAACAAAAGGTGTCAATTGTTTTTACAACTAATTTATTGAATAGAAACAGAAAAACTATAACTTATTAAATTGCAAATATATTAATTTTTTTGGCATATATAGTGCTTGTAGCCATTACAATATATAACAAAGCGCATGTGTCACGTTGCATTTTGGTCATATAAATAGCATCCACAATCTCTATTAACAATATTTAGGACACTAACATGCCATCCATAATTAAACCCAAACTTGCAATTGCAGGCGCGTTGTTGCTTTTGCTGTTCAGCTCCATCGCAACGGCGGCAACGGTGACAATCACCAATGTCAGGTTACCATCAGGAACCCCGTTTGACCTGACAATCACCACCCCTGGCGCAGGTAGCATTTTTGCCAATGGCCATACCGTCACCCGCCCTTACGCTGGCCAAATACTATTGGACACCGTAGAATATGGCACCCTTGCCACATGGTGCGTAGACGATTTGCACACCATATACCTGGGCGGGCACTACAGTTACACAACGGGCATATTGCAAACTGACAACAGCGGCTCCACCCAAGCCAACTCAAACCCGCTATCGGGCCAGCAAATCCATGATGTCATGGCATTGGCGACTTATGGCAACCAACTGCTGGCCAGCCTCCCCTCAGGCCTAAACCACGATATAGCTTCAGGTCAAGTCCAGGCCGCCATTTGGGCCGTCATATACGGCGCCACGGTCACCGCCACTGGTGCCGACATTTCAGGTGTCAGCTCCCTGACTTTCAGCCAAGGGATCGCCAACCTGATAGCCTTAGCCCCAAGCTTATCGCCAGGAAACGCCATTGCATTGTTCAACCTTGGCCCGGACGGAGCCATGCTGTCCCAAGTGTTAGTAGGTAATTTCGTACCGGAACCCGGCACATTGTTGTTGATGGGCATCGTGCTGAGTGGCGCATTGCTGCGCAAACGCAGCCCAGTCTAAAAAAACAATCCGCAACCTTGCAAAAAAGGCCGCTTAAAGCGGCCTTTTTTATTGCCTTGGAAGCGGTAAGGCGTTACGGCAAACACAACAAAATATACACAGCCCCGGCCCCGCCATCTTTAGGGGCCGCTGACGTGAAGGCCTGGACATCCATATGCTGCCTTAACCAAAGATTGATATTGTTTTTCAACATCGGATACTGGTCTTCGGAACGGTACCCCTTGCCATGGACAATATGTACGCAGCGATAGCCAGACCTCACACAATCGCGCAAGAACCTTACCAGCTCCCGCTTCGCGTCGTTACTGCCCAATCCATGCAAATCCATTTCTGCTTCCGGCACAAAATAGCCTTGACGCAATTTCACCAGGCTATCCTTAGGCATGCCCTGGGCAACATAACTAATCTCATCTTCCGCCCCGACAGGGGATAGCCCATAGGCGCCCTCCCCCAAAGTAAGGGCCAGATCTTCTTCGGGCCCGGCCATTGGCCGTCGGGGGAAGGGTTTGGGTTTATTTTGCCCGTAGGTATAGGCTTTATCATTTTTCACCGAACGCACGTTGCCAACCGTTTCCCGAAATAAATCGCGGTCTTCTGCACTAAGGATTTTTTTTGTCACGGAAGCTGATTTTGTTGGCTATAGTTGTTAATATGTTCGATTTTATAGCTTATTCTGTATCAGGGCGATAGATAATGCACATTTTGTTAAGTAATGATGACGGCTACTTGGCTGAGGGCCTTTCTGCATTAGCCAATGCACTACGGGAACACGCCGATATTTCCGTAGTCGCCCCCGACAGGAACCGTAGTGCAGCCAGCAATTCATTGACTTTGGAAATGCCTCTCCGAGCATACCCCTCCCATAATGGCTTCATCAAAGTAGATGGCACCCCCACCGATTGCGTGCATCTCGCCATTACCGGCTTGCTCGAAAAGGAGCCTGACATGGTGTTTGCCGGCATAAATCACGGCTCCAATTTAGGTGATGACGTGCTTTATTCAGGCACTGTCGCCGCTGCAACCGAAGGGCGTTTTTTGGGGCTTCCTGCCGTCGCCATCTCTTTAGCCGGAAACAACCCGGTTAACTTTGCCACTGCCGCACACGTCGCCGTCACCCTATTCAAACAATTGGTGGAAAACCCCTTACCGCAAGACACGATCCTAAACGTCAACGTACCGGACCTCCCTTTGCAGGCGATCAAGGGCTATCAGGCCACCCGCTTGGGACAACGGCACAAATCCGAGCCCGTCATAAAAAGCGAAGATCCGCGCGGCCGGACGATTTACTGGGTTGGCCCGCCGGGCGGGGAACAGGATGCCGGCAACGGAACGGATTTTTACGCCATTGCCGAAGGCTTTGTATCGGTCACACCTTTACAGCTTGATTTGACTTGGTATGGCCGCATCAACGCCCTCAAAGCATGGCTGCCCAAGGGGCGATGCCTATGAGCCTAGACTTGCAAGGCATAGGGATGACTTCGCCCCGTACCCGTAAACGCATGGTACAACGCTTAGCGGAACAAGGCATTACTGACCCAAAGGTACTTGATGTCATGCGCCACACGCCGCGCCATGTGTTTATGGACGAAGCCCTGGCTAGCCGCGCCTATGAAGACACCGCCCTGCCCATCGGTTTTAACCAAACCATTTCACAGCCTTATATCGTCGCCAGGATGACTGAACTGTTAATGGGATCCGGGCGCTTATCTAAAGTCCTAGAAATCGGTACGGGCTGCGGGTACCAGACAGCAATATTGGCGCAACTGGTTGACCACGTTTATTCGGTGGAGAGGATCCTCTCCCTGCAAAAGAAAGCCAAAGACATACTATGGAATTTGAAATTCAAGAATATCAGTTACCTATACGGTGACGGGAATTTAGGCTGGGCGGATTATGCGCCATTTGACGGTATTCTGGTTGCCGCTGCGGCTCCTGAAGTCCCTGAGCCTTTGTTGCAACAATTGGCGGTTGGCGGGGTGCTGGTCATGCCAGTTGGCGAAAACGGGCGATCCCAAACCCTACAAAGGATCACCCGGACTGGCGTCAATTATAAAATCGAATACCTTGAAAGCGTTTCTTTTGTCCCTTTTTTGCCTGGCAAAGAGTAAAAATGGTGGCGGTTGAAGCAACCGCCATGAAAACCCCATTTCCCTGTAGGCCGGATTCCGGCAACCGATGCCTGAATAGGGGGATTCGGCCTGGCAATAGTCTTGTGGCTGGCACCCCAAAAATTACTTACCATTAAGCTCGGACGATAATTGGGTTTCATCCAAGGCATTTTCCCAACGGGCGGCGACCACTGTCGCCACGCCATTACCAATCAAATTGGTCAACGCCCGCGCTTCGGACATAAAGCGGTCAATGCCTAAAATTAGCGCAAGCCCGGCCACAGGTATTGTCGGGACAGTTGACAATGTCGCCGCCAAGGTAATGAACCCGCTTCCGGTGATACCGGCCGCACCTTTGGATGTCAATAGCAACACCCCCAACAACGTCAACTCCTGACCCCAGGTCAGCGGCGTATTGGTCGCTTGCGCCACAAAAACGGCCGCCATGGTCAGATAAATGGAAGTGCCGTCCAAATTAAAAGAATAGCCTGTCGGTATCACCAATCCCACAACCGGCTTAGCGCAGCCCAAACGTTCAAGCTTGCCCATGATACGCGGCAGCACCGATTCAGATGAGGAGGTGCCCAGCACAATCAGCAATTCATCTTTGATATAAATTATGAATTTGACCAGACTAAACCCGCTCCATCTGGCAATCAGGCCTAAAACACCAAAAATAAACACGCCACAGGCCAAGTAAAAACTGCCCATCAATTTCGCCAATGGGGCAAGCGCATGCACCCCATATTGGCCGATAGTGAAAGCCATGGCCCCAAAAGCCCCCAAGGGGGCCAATTTCATAATTGTCTCGACGATACCAAACAGCACCTCTGAAACATTATGGATAAAACGCATCACGAGAGCGCCTTTATCACCGATTACGGCAAGGGAGCAACCGAACAGCACGGCAAAGAGGAGCACTTGCAAAATATCGCCTTTGGCAAAGGCATCGACGACGCTAACAGGAATGATATTTAAAAGGAAGCTAACTGTATTATGGGTTTTGGCAGCTTCAGTGTAGCCCTGTAGGCTTTGGGCATCTAAATTCCTGGCATCAATATTCATACCGGCGCCAGGCTGGATGATATGCACCACCAACAAGCCAATAACTAGGGCCAGCGTACTAACCACCTCAAAATACAGCAACAATTTAATGCCGACCCGCCCGACCCGTTCCATGCTTTGCATTCCGGCAATCCCCGTCACCACGGTACAAAAAACAATAGGCGCGATCAGCATCTTAATGAGTTTGATAAAACCATCACCCAATGGCTTCATTGCGACTGCCGTCTCAGGGCAAAAGTGGCCGAGCAAAATGCCCATAAAAATCGCAGCAAGCACTTGTGCATAAAGGTGGCGATGGATATTTTTCAACATAATCAATAAAAATAAATCCGTTACGGCATTAATGGACACGTACCAACCGCCAACGCAAAACCACCAGAATCCCATAGGTTTTGTATTGCCGCCCTCCCCATAAGATCAATCTGGCATCATAGCCATTGCTACCTTGATTCGGTAATGATCCGGCTGGCCTCTTCCTGCAAAGCGGCGATTTCTTCTGGTTTGAGCCTGCCCTCTATCTGGTCCCGGCCAATCGCAGCCTCCATTGAACCCTGCCCCGCCGCCAACGTAAACCAAAGATAAGCCCGCTTGTCATCATTCGCCACGCCCGACTTAAACCGGTAAATATTGCCCAAATCATATTGGGCCTTCACATAACCGGAGCGTGCGGCTTTTTCAATCCAGTAAATGGCGTCCTTATAATTTTGCAACACGCCCACCCCTTTAAATAGGGAATTGCCATACTGATATTGGGCTTCAACATTGCCATGTAACGCCCCTTTCTTAAACCATTGCGCCGCTTCTTTATCGTTTTTGACGACCCCCCTGCCCTCACTTAACAAGATACCCACTTGCAATTCGGCGGCCCCATCATCCCCACTCCGGGCCCGTTCTTTGGCACGGTCATAGACGGCTATATCACGGGCTTCCAATTCAGGGATGTCAAACCGTTGCACCGCCCAGGCGAGTAACATAAATAATGAAAGCCCCAAGACAATTAAGCACCAACTGACGATAATCGTGTTAGCAAGAAAAAAACGGTAACGACACTTTTTACAACGATAAGCCTTGTAAAAAGTTCTAATCAAAAAAGGGTCATTAGACCGGAATGTTGTCCTGCGAAATTCTTCACAACCGCATTTAGGGCATTTTGATGAGGATACTGGGGAAGGGGTGTCATTCTTATTAAGCTTTATCATGTTATTTTTCTATACTCAACGCACATCAAAACCCACTAATCAACACCACCCCGCTGAAGAAACTTTGATGCCCATTGATAAATGGTTCAGGAATACAGCAAATAGACATTACCACTTGAGAACGATTACTTACACATCTTAAAAACCGTTAGTAGCTTGCGAGGAGTTTTTAAAATAAGTTAAAGGCGAAAGATAATATCCCCTTAACTGTTTTTATGCAATTACGGTGATTGCATAGGGACGCGGTTAACTTACGGGCAAAGATAAGCAGAGACCCGGGCGAATTTAAGCACCCGCCAATCCAGGCAATTTTCAGGCAAAAAAAAGGGGGCCAAAGCCCCCCTCCAAAATGAGCGCACCTCAAACTTGTCTAGCAGGTTTGTTTTTGTTGATATTCACCTTGGTAACAGGTTTCACCTCAACTTTTTCCTGCTTGCTAAAATTAGGTTTATTCAATAAATCACTGTCATCCGCTGGTGGTTCAGGGTCTCTCCCTGCCATCATTGCTTCGATCTGATCTTTATCAATGGTTTCCCATTTCATCAGCGCATCCGCCATTTTGTGCAAAATACTGATGTTTTCTTGCAGCAAGGTTTCAGCGCGTTGGTAATTGCGGTCAATCACGGCGCGGATTTCTTCATCAATTTGCTGGGCGACGTTGTTGGACACGGAACTGCCTTGCGTTTGGTAACCCATAAAAGGCTGGCCTTGTTCTTCGCCATACACCAATGGCCCGAGCTTTTCAGAAAAACCCCAACGTTTGACCATGTTCCGCGCCAGTTCGGTGGCCCGTTCGATGTCATTGGACGCGCCAGTGGTGACACGGTCGCCGCCATAAATCATCAACTCGGCAATACGGCCGCCAAACAAGCTGGCGATTTGGCTTTCCAATTTACGCTTGCTGGCACTGTACTGGTCTTGTTCAGGCAAGAACATGGTGATACCCAGAGCCCGTCCCCGTGGCATGATACTGACTTTGTACACCGGGTCATGGTCGGGGGACAATTGCCCGACGATGCAATGCCCCGCTTCATGATAGGCGGTCAACAACTTGTCATCTTCGCTCATCACCATTGTGCGTTTTTCCGCGCCCATCAAAATCTTGTCCTTGGCTTTTTCAAGGTCTTGCATGGTCACTTCTTTTTTGTTGGCGCGTGCCGCAAACAAAGCCGCCTCATTGATTACGTTGGCAAGTTCCGCACCTGAAAAGCCGGGCGTGCCTCTGGCGATATATTTCAATTCCACATCAGCGGCAACAGGGACTTTTTTGATATGGACATTGAGGATCTGCTCCCGTCCGCGCACATCAGGCAGACCGACATTGACTTGGCGGTCAAAACGGCCAGGCCTTAGCAAGGCTTTATCAAGAATATCCGCACGGTTAGTCGCAGCGATAACGATCACGCCTTCGTTGCCGTTAAAACCATCCATCTCCACTAACAATTGGTTCAGGGTTTGCTCACGCTCATCATTGCCCCCACCGACACCGGCACCTCCGCGTTGGCGGCCCACCGCATCAATTTCGTCGATGAAGATAATGCAGGGGGCGTGTTCTTTAGCTTGGGCAAACATGTCCCTAACCCTGGAGGCGCCAACCCCGACAAACATTTCGACGAAATCAGAGCCTGATATGGTGAAGAACTTAACCCCGGCTTCGCCGGCAATGGCCCTGGCGATCAAAGTCTTGCCTGTTCCCGGAGGGCCCACCATCAGGATGCCACGGGGGATTTTTCCGCCCAATTTTTGGAACTTTTGCGGGTCAGAAAGGAAATCAACCAACTCGGACACTTCTTCCTTCGCTTCCTCACAGCCAGCGACATCATCGAAAGTCACGGTCATCTTGTCTTCTTCAAGCATTTTGGCTTTGCTTTTACCAAAGCTGTTGCCGCCTACGCCGCCACCCTGCATCCGCCTCATATAGATGACCCACACGGCGATCAATAGCAACATAGGGAACCAAGATATAAATATCTGCATTAACAAAGATTGCTGGACAGGCGGCGTCGTCCGTATCTGGATATTGGCGGTCAGCAGATCATCAATCAAATGCGGGTCGCCAGGATTGAAGGTCTCATAATTTTGGCCATCGGTAGTACGGATTTTGATCAATTGCCCATTGACTTCGACACGGTCAACCAAACCGTTCTTAACTTTGATGATAAAATCCGAGTAGGCAAGCGAGTCTTGTACAGGCGGAGCTGTGTTTACGCGATTGTAGATCAGGAATGCCCCCGTAAATACAACCCCCCAAAGCAGCGCGTTCAGTATATATTTTTTCATTTCATTATCCCCTGGCCTTTAGCAAGGCCATCTGTTAGACGTTTGTTGATTACGATACTTATCGCTTTTCAAAACCCGACGCCTCCACGCCGCCCTAATAGATTGATATTAATTGTACTTCACCAATTTAACCACGCTTGGCTTCAAGACAATTAAACCACCTTTACATAGAAAAGTCTTTTATTTACAGAGGCTTCCGGCAACTGGCCGCAGCCCTAACATAATAATATAAGCAATTGTTTTAAAAGGCTAAACCACTTTATTTCCCGGCCTTAATAAGATTGTGTCAAATGAGCTAACTGTGTTTTTACAAAAAACACATCAATTGCTGGCCGTAATTGGCTTTAATTTTATTTAGCGCCATCACCTGGATCTGCCTAACCCGTTCCCTGGTCAGGTTCAATTCGCCACCAATTTCTTGCAAGGTCATTTCCTTGTCGGCATCGACCCCAAAATGGCTACAAATGACTTTTGCCTCACGTGAATTCAGGGATCCAATCGCCTTGCCCAATAAGCGGTCCAAATCGTCTTCGGCTATTGAGGTAAACGCATGGATAAAAACCTGTTGCTCAAGATAATCAATCGGGGCGAAAGCGTCTTCTTCATCTTCCGTCCCCTCTAAGCACATTACGGTTTGGGAGATGGACAAAATCATATTGACGTCATCACTTGACAGCTTGGTGTATTCTGACAATTCCGCCACCGACGGCTCTTGTCCGGTCTTAGCCATTAACTCGTTTTTGGCACGGAACAACTTGTTCATATTCGCCACCTGGCCGCAGGGCACACGCACCAGGCGTTCACAACGGGACAACGAGCGTGATATGGCTTGCCGGATCCAATATCCCGCATAGGTTGAAAACTGAAACCCCAGCCGATAATCAAAGCGGTCCACCGCTTTTAGCAAACCGGTCTGGCCTTCCTGGACCAGGTCTTCAAAATCCAAGAAACCGGCTTTATATTGGTTAGCAATGAACAGCACCAGTTTGTTATTGGCTTCCGCCAATTGCTTCCTTGCCGCTAGCCAACGGTGCTCGGCAATGACAATATCGGTAAAATATTTGTGCATTTCCGAAGTTGGCAAAAACAAAAATTGCTCATCATAATCAAAGCCATCTATTTCCCTAAACAAATCAGCCATACTGCTAACATTAGCGCGGTTCCGGCGCTTAGAGCCTTCCAAGCGCCTAATGATTAAACCGGAATTTTTACTGTCAGCCTCATGTGCAGGCTGATAGCAAAGGCCTCTGATCTTATAGGCATAAACAATGACCTCGGTAATTTTATTGAGCTCTTCAAATGAGAAGGGGAAGGCCTGCAAAACGGACACCAAGTTTTGCTTGTAACCCAGGTATAAAGAATCGCTTTGTCCCGCCCCTGATAGGCTTTGACTGGCCTCCAAGAAATATTTTTTAATTTCACTTAGGGCGGACGCCAAATCTGAAACCAATGCGGATTCTTCATCCTGCTCTGACAGGCCGGCCATCTTTTCATGGGCATTCAGCAACAACAAAGCGGTCGCCGGGAATTGCGACAACCCGTTTATCAGTTTATATTTTTCATCATTTAATCTGCGGGCAATCTCAAAATTGCAATGCTCGTTGGTGACTTGTGCCGGACTAACACTACTGACAAACTGACTGGATACCGTGCCGGCACCGCCGCTTTTAACTACAGCACCTAATTCTTGTCTTGACAAATGTTCAGTTAAGTAAGCCATTTCACCCATTCCCCGCCAAAAAAGCGTCTTATATATACCATCAGGCCGCAACTAAATTGAGTAGGAGCAATAAGCTTGAAATCAATCAACCGTGCGCGCTTAGTTTTTTCTAATCCACAACGTGCAAAATCCAGACAATTTTCCACATCATTGTTAATTTATTCGAATCAGTCTGTTTATCTTTCGCTATATAATAATTTAACAACAAGCCTTGTTTACGTCAAGATATAGTTTTACAAAACATGAACAAAAATAAGACAAGCTAAAATAAAACTGTCATTTGTTTAATTAACGAAGGCTCACTTAACCCAAACAACTGACACCACCAAGACGAGACAAGCCGTTTATGCTATTGATAAACAAAATATCCATGTCATTTTCATGGATTTTCAGCTGGCATCCTATAAAAACCAATAACAAACCAACATGAAATGCTTTCAATAATTAGAATCCGGTTAACCTATATAGGTTTTTTATAAAGCTATTGTCAAACTTTCAAAATGCCAGACACTCTTCTTGAGTTTGAATATATACCCGTTACCTAAACGGTTGCTGAACGGATAAAAAAATACTTTTGCCCATTAGACGCAGTTGCAACACACCGGCCATTACCTATTATTGGACCGTAAAAGGTTGGCATTCAAGGGTCTGGCCTATTCCCCCATCGCCCTAAAAAATAAATGGTGTCCAACTGGATTTAATGCACCGACTACGCCCTGCTCAGGTAAAATATAGCAACCCAACTTATTCCACGGCCTGTTTCCAGTTGTGGATGGACTATTGTGAAATTTTTAAATTGATTATTGACGTGAAACCACTATTAGAAGACTTAGTACAAACGCCTATCCCAACCCAACATGGCGAGTTTATCCTGCATTACTACAGCAATTCTATTGATAACAAAGAACACATCGCCCTGGTCAAAGGCGAAGTCGCCCATCAGGAGGACGTGCCGGTACGCATCCACTCCGAATGCTTCACCGGTGATGTCTTAGGCTCCAGACGTTGCGACTGCGGCGAACAACTGGATATGGCGATGCACCTTATTGATAAGGCCGAACGCGGCGTGCTAATTTATTTGCGCCAGGAAGGCCGTGGCATTGGCTTATTAAAAAAACTCCAGGCTTATAATTTGCAGGACCAGGGCATGGACACCGTCGATGCCAACCTACATTTAGGCTATCAGGCGGACGAAAGGGAATATGGGATTGCAGGGCTCATCCTGGAAAGCCTGCAAATCAAATCGATCCAATTGATAACCAATAACCCTAAGAAAATTGATGGCTTAAAAAAACTGGGGATCACAATCACCGGACGGATCCCGATTGAAGTGGCCGCTAATGTTGATAATTTGGGTTATTTACAAACTAAAGCCCAAAAGATGAAGCACTGGTTATTTCAGACGCAAAATGAACAAGATTGAGCCCTTTGCAATCCGCCCCAAGTACGTTTAACAAGACGTAAAAACGCCCCTTTTTACGTCTGCAATATACCGCCCAGCAAAAAACCTACCGCACCCAATATCCTCCCCGGAAGCAATCCCCTTTTAGGACAATCGCTTAGCCGGATCTGTATGGCGACGCCATTTTTCTTCTGCAATTACCCTAAAGCGCCCCCTCTGGCAAGCAGTTTTTAGAAAAAAAATATTTCTACCAATTCCCCTTTTAACCACTACATATTGTGTTAATATAACTTTCAACAACTACATATAGCGTTAAAGCCATTTATCCACCTACTGCTAAGGTACTGATTTATGGCCTCTTTTCCCCTCCCCATTCCAATACCCCTAGAGGATGCCCACAATGTCCGCACAACTCCATGCTATTGCCAACAACGTAACCGATATCCCCTTCCAAGACGCCTCAATGGATATTTGGGACACTAAATATTGCCTAAAAACTAAAGAAGGCGCCGCCTTGGACAGCACTATTGACGGCACTTACCAACGTGTCGCCAAAGCCTTGTCCGACGCCGAACAAAGCAAGGCCAAACAAGAACAACATTACAAAGAATTTCTCTGGGCATTGCGGCAAGGGGCGATCCCTGCGGGGCGCATTGTCTCGAATGCAGGCGCCCTGGAACACAAACCCGCCACCTCCACCATCAACTGCACCGTATCCGGCATCATTGCCGATTCCATGGACGACATCCTCCACAAAGTCCATGAAGCCGGACTGACATTGAAAGCGGGCTGCGGCATCGGCTATGAATTTTCCACCCTCCGCCCCAAAGGCGCGTATGTATCCGGTGCCGGCGCGTACACCTCCGGGCCGCTGTCGTTCATGGACATTTACGACAAAATGTGTTTCACCGTTTCCTCAGCAGGCGGGCGGCGCGGGGCGCAAATGGCGACTTTCGATGTCGGCCATCCTGATGTCATCGAATTTATCCGGGCCAAACGTGAAGATGGCCGCTTACGCCAATTCAACTTGTCTTTGCTGGTCACCGCCGAATTTATGCAAGCCGTCAAAAACGACAAAACCTGGGCGCTATCTTTTCCGGTCACCGAAAAAGAGGCCCAAGCCGATAAACTCGACCTCAATAACAGCGAACAGATTATCTGGCGGGACTTCCCCAACAAAAGCAACTACATCGTCAACGACGACGGCCTAGTTGCCTGCCGCGTCACCAAAATCATGCCCGCCCGGCGCTTGTGGGACATGATCATGAGCTCAACTTACGACTACGCCGAACCGGGCTTCATCCTGATCGACAAAGTCAACGAGATGAACAACAACTGGTTTTGCGAAAAAATCCGCGCGACCAACCCCTGCGGAGAGCAACCGTTGCCGCCTTACGGCTCATGCTTGCTAGGTTCCATCAACCTGACCCGCTTCGTGAAAAAACCCTTCACCGCCGACGCTTATTTTGACTGGGACGCTTACCGCAAAACCATCAAGATTTTTACCCGCATGCTCGACAACGTCGTCGAACTCAATGGCTTGCCCTTAGCCAAGCAACGCGAAGAAATCACCAGCAAACGCCGCCATGGCATGGGTTATCTAGGCCTAGGCTCGACTGTCACCATGCTTGGCATGAGATACGGCGACCCCACCTCTTTAGAATTCACCGAAGAAGTCACCAAAGTATTGGCGGTAGAAGGCTGGAAAGCCGCACTGTCTTTGGCAAAAGAAAAAGGCCCGGCACCGATAATGGAACAGCTGTTCACCGTTACCGGCGCTTTGCTGCATCAACGCCCGGAAATGCTCGCCGACGGTTACAAAATCGGCGACCAAGTCCCTGGCAAAATCCTGCACGCCAAATACAGCCGCTACATGCAGAAAATCGCCCAAGTCGAGCCAGAACTGGTGCAACAACTGGCAGAAACAGGCGCCCGCTTCACCCACCACAGCTCGATTGCGCCGACTGGCACCATTTCCCTGTCGCTTGCCAATAACGCCAGCAATGGCATCGAACCCAGCTTCGCGCACCATTACTCGCGCAACATCATCCGCGCCGGTAAAAAATCCAAGGAAAAAGTCGATGTCTTTTCATTTGAACTGCTGGCCTACCGCCACATGGTCAACCCTGATGCCATACCCTACAGCGACGACCCCAAACAACAATTGCCCAAATACTTCATCGCCGCCGATGATGTCACGCCCAAACAACACGTTGACATCCAAGCAGCCGCGCAAAAATGGATAGACTCGTCCATCAGCAAAACCGCCAACGTGCCGACCGATTACCCGTATGAAGATTTCAAGTCCATCTACCAATACGCCTACGAACAAGGCCTAAAAGGCTGCACCACCTTCCGCTTCAACCCCGAAGTGTTCCAAGGCGTGTTGGTCAAAGAATCCGACCTGGAAAACACCACCTACCAGTTCACGCTGGAAGACGGCTCAGTAGTGGAATTGAAAGGCAATGAAGAAGTGGAATACGACGGCGAAATCCATTCTGCCGCGAATTTGTTCGATGCCTTGAAAGAGGGGTATTACGGGAAGTTTTGAGTTTGCGATTTTTACGGCCATTTATACTCAAGGATTTGTAGTTTGTAGAGTACGCATGGCTTACCTTCTCGAATTTAGATGTTAAACCAACCTTTCAATAGTTACGAAATGCTTACCCTAAATGGCTTATTAGTAAAATTTGGAGATTTATTTTGGATAAAGAAGCGACCTTAATTAGTCTAGCAATGCTTAAAGTCAATATTGATGAAGGAAAAGATTATCTCGAATATTTACGCCCCTTTGTCCTGGATATTTTTCCAAATTTAGATAACCTAATAACCGACGAAATAATTACAGAACTATTAAGAAATAAATTTGGTTTAGTAATACCTAGAAGAACTGTACAGATAGTTCTTCAAAGAATTTCAAAATCAGGTGTCATAAAAAAAATTGATGGGAACTATATAGTAATAGATCCTTTTCCACTAACTAATATTGCTAAAGATAAAGCAATTGCAGAGCGGCATATATCTGCAGTAATCGAAGGGCTTATTAAATATTTTAAAGAAGAAACTGTTGCCAATAAGGAGTTTAATGAAGAAATAGCAATAGATGTTCTTTTAATTTTTCTATCTAAATTTTCAATTCCATGCCTTAAAGCCTACTTGAGAGGAACAACCATACCTGATGTTCCAAACGGAAAAGATTGGAAAATTATTTTAGTTAGTCAGTATATTAATTATCTAAATAAAAACGATCCAGAACGATTTGAAAGTTTTATATGTTTAGTTCAAGGACATATGCTTGCTAATGCGCTTTTATGCCCTGATTTAAAGTTTGCAACTAAATCATTTCAAGATGTTTGTTTTTATCTTGATACCCCCCTACTTGTTCAGTTATTTGGATTAGGCGGAGAACCCAAAAAACAAGCAGTAGAGGAAATGTTGCGTTTAGTTTTAAAACTAGATGGGAAATTTGCCTGTTTCAGTCATACCAGAGAAGAATTGGAAGGAGTCCTAAGACGGTCGTCAGACTTTGTAAATTCGAATCAAGGTAAAGGTGAGATTATCCTAGAAGCAAGGCGCCAAAATATATCAAAATCTGATTTGTTATTAATGGCAGAAAAAATTGATGAGTATCTTGAAAAATACAAAATAAGCATAAACGGTACACCTGCATATTTAGAAAAATTTCAAATTAGCGAAACAAATTTTGCTAATTCTCTTGATGATGAGGTTTCTTACAAGAATCCAAAAGCACGAGTCTACGACATCAATTCCGTTAGAAGTATTTATGTGTTAAGAGAAGGCTCATCCCCATTCAGTATTGAAAAATGCAAGGCTGTTCTTGTAACTAATAACACTGCGTTTTCAAAGGCTGCATATGAGTTTGGTAAAAACCAAAGTGAATCTAAAGAAATATCCAGTGTAATTACTGATTTTAGTCTGGCTAATATAGCTTGGCTAAAAGCCCCTCAAGGTGCACCAAGCTTACCTAGAAAAGAAGTTCTTGCCATGGCATATGCAGGGCTAAATTCAAATCCCATTTTTTGGGAGAAATTTCTTTCTGAAACTGAAAAACTTGAAAACATTGGGAAAATTTCTCCAAGAGATCACCAGTTATTAAGGAGCAATATTCATATCACAGATGAATTAATGAAACTGACTCTTGGCGAGGAAAATGCTTTAACAGCACAAACAATTACGGAAACTTTAAGCCGGGTAACGGATGAAATTAAATCGGAAGAAAATGCAAAGCTTTTGGAAGTAAGCAAAAAACTTGAGAAAACCACTACCCAACTTAACGAATTAAAAGAAAAAGAAGAATATTTTAAACAATCTATTTATTGGCAACAAGAGGCACTTGTAAGAAGAGACGCTCGCGCCATCTCTATATTCTTAGGTTTTTTGCTTATTTTAGGATTAATTTATGGTTTTATTAATTCAGATCAAATTTTGTTTCAGATATGCTTTGGATTTGTAACTATTTTTTCATTTTTTGGCTATTTTTACGGAACTACTGTCAAGCAAATCCAAAAAGTGATTGGTGGATATTTTTTAAAATCAAGACTAATAAAAAAGGAGAAAGAGCTAAATATTAAGTTTGATAATCAAGCTAGTTAGATACTCTGTTGAATTTCAAGTTAAATTTTCTAATTTTTACTATCTGGTGCAATCCGGAATAACAAGCCTGTAAGGAGAGAAGTTTCGGACTCCGTATTTCGCTATCGCTGCATACGTGCTACACCATCCTTCTATTTTGGCAGCCTGATAGGATGGCCTATGTATTTCTGTCGACCGATTATGCCGAGAATGGTGGGCAAAAAAGCAAGTAGCCTGTAAGGAGCGAGGCGGATTACGGGTTTTCTCGGCAATGACATGCCGTAAGCAATCGCACTATTCCGGCACGGAAAATCGGGATTGGCAACTCTACGGTTTTGAACCCCGTATTTTGCTACCGCTGCATACAAGCTACGCCATCCTTCTATTTTGGCAGCCTGATAGGGTGGTCTACGTTTTTCTGTCCACCGATTATGCCGAGAATGGTGGGCAAAAAAGCGTTGCCCACCCTACGAATCTGCTCACTACCAATTCACGTTGGAAATTGGCAAGGCAATAAAGAAGCAGGATACGAGAGCCAAATCCATTCCACTTAAACCCCAAAAAACAAAAAGCCCCAGTAGTTCCACAGAGGCTTTTTGTAGACCGCCCCCAAATCCTTAAAATGATTTTGTACTAGCCCAGAAAATAAGTCAGCAAAGTAAGATTATCGCTTCATCATCCTAAATTACGAAAGCGATTATAAAACCGCCATCAGCGTATTAAATTACTTGTTGGATTTGGGTGGAACCAATGAAAAACACTCTTTGGCGCGATGGGTAACCGCTTTGGGGGGATTTATTGAAAGCTATGAAAAGCATAAAGCTGAGGCGGATAGCTGGTCAGCAAATCCGCCTAGTTTGTAAATCCCGTTTATTTCTTCACAAAATAATACAACTCGCCAAACTTCCCTTTCAAGGTCATGGTGTCGGCGTTGCGTTCTTCTAAAGTGAAAACGTCAAACCCTGACCTGCCCACAAAAGGCACTTTTAATTTGCCGTTTTCAATCTCGTAATTCAGCGGGACTTGGTCGTAATGCCCACCTTCGCGGGCGATGTTGGTGATGGTGACTTTGCCGCCGGAAAACTCCCACGAATCTTCCCGTTGTACGGTTTCTTTGGCGGTCAGCGAGTTTTTGGTGTATTGCAATTTCCATTTGCCGTGCATGTCGTCTTTGGATGTTAGCGCAATATCCGCGTATGCCGTGCTTGCCAAAACGCCTGAAGCCAATACCGCCGCCACCCAAGTTAATTTTTTCACAATCATTTCCCTTTTTAGAATTAAATAATTGCCTTGGATTGTACGCGCCGCTTTGGGATAACCCTATTTTTAATTTTGTTTTGTCAAAAAACCGAAATGGCGGATGATTCATATGCAAAGTTTGCATTTTGGCTTTAAAACGGATGGCCGATCCGGCAATACAAGAGCCGATGTTGTCCTTAAACACTTGGTTGTGTCATAGTGGGTGCTGTAAAGTATTTGCTTTTTGACGAACCTCAAAATGCATTTTTACCATTTACCCTATTGAAACTATGACGCAACCTGCCCCAAAACATCTCGTCCTTGTCGATGGCTCATCCTTCCTCTTCCGGGCTTACCACGCCGTGCCGCCGTTAACCAGCCCCGACGGGAAACCCACCAACGCCATTTACGGGGTCAGCAATATGTTGCGCAAGCTCATGGCCGACTATGTGGACGACCATATCTCGGTCATTTTTGACGCGCCAGGCAAAACTTTCCGTAACGACCTTTACGACCAATACAAAGCCCACCGCCCACCGATGCCCGATGATTTGCGCGTCCAAATCGGGCCGCTACATCAATTGGTCAGGGCAATGGGTTTGCCATTGGTGATGGAACCAGGCGTGGAAGCGGACGATGTCATGGGGACGCTGGCCTATCGTGGCGTGGCATCCGGCTATCACGTCATTCTCGTCACTGGCGACAAGGACATGGCGCAATTGGTCAACGGGCAGGTCATCCTTGAAAACACCATGTCAAACACCCGCATGGACATCCAGGGCGTGATTGACAAATTTGGCGTAAGGCCGGAGCAGATCGTCGATTATCTGGCCCTGATGGGCGACGCGGTCGACAACATCCCTGGCGTCCCCAAAGTTGGCCCCAAAACCGCCGCGAAATGGCTGGAGCACTATGAAACGTTAGAAAACCTGATGGCACATGCCCATGAAATTAAGGGCAAGATTGGCGACAATTTGCGCGAAGCCTTGGCGCAGCTACCGCTCGCCAAACAATTGACAACCATCAGTTGCGATTTGGCATTGCCCTTTGGTATTGAAGACTTGCACCAGCAAGCGATGGACAAGGCCACCCTGAAGGCCCTGCTGACGGAATTGGGGTTTTCTTCATGGTTGAAAACATTGGATAACGGGGTTGCCAATCCCCCCGCACCAACCAAACCTGCGCCAATAACAGAAGGCCTTCCAGGTTTTGAAGACCTCGCAAACCCAAACGAAAACGTCCAAAAAACTTACGAAACCATCCTGACTGAAGCCCAGCTTTCTGCTTGGCTCAAACGCCTGGAAGCCGCCGAACTGTTCGCCTTCGACACTGAAACCACCAGTTTGGATTACAGCCAAGCGCACATCGTCGGCGTGTCGTTTGCCGTGGAAGCGGGGCACGCCGCCTACCTGCCCTTGGCGCATACCTATCCTGATGCGCCCCAACAGCTAGACCGTACCGAAGCGTTGGAAAAACTGCGCCCCTTGCTGGAAAACCCCGCCAAGGCCAAAGTCGGGCAAAACCTGAAATACGACATGCACGTACTGGCCAACCACGGCATCAGCCTGCGCGGCATTGCCCATGACACGATGCTGGAATCATATGTCCTGAACAGCACCGCCAGCCGCCATAATATGGATGACCTGGCGAAAAAATATTTGGGACTAGACACCATCCATTACGAAGACGTCGCGGGCAAAGGCGCGAAACAACTGGGTTTTGCCGACATCGCCATCGACCAGGCCACGCCCTATGCCGCCGAAGATGCCGACATCACCTTGCGTTTGCATCAGGCTTTGTTGCCGAAATTGCAACAGCACCCTACCCTCCACCAGCTTTACCAAGACCTGGAAATGCCGCTGGTTCCGGTATTGGCGCGGATTGAGCGCAACGGCGTGCTGATCGACACCGCCATGCTCGCCCAGCAAAGTTTGGAACTGTCCAGCCATATCATCACCCTGGAGCAACACGCCCATGATCTGGCGGGGCGCGCCTTTAACCTGGGTTCGCCAAAACAAATCCAGGACATTTTATACGACCAGCTCAAACTGCCCATCTTGAAAAAAACCCCGAAAGGCCAACCTTCCACGGACGAATCAGTGTTGCAGGAATTGGCGGTGGACTATCCCTTGCCCAAAGTGATTTTGGAATACCGCGGCTTAAGCAAACTCAAATCCACATATACCGACAAGCTGCCGCAACAGGTGGACAGCCAAACGGGACGCATCCACACCTCTTACCATCAGGCCGTAGCCGCCACCGGGCGCTTGTCATCATCCGACCCCAACCTGCAAAATATCCCGATACGTAGCGCGGAAGGCCGCAAAATCCGCCAAGCCTTTATTGCCCCGTCCGGCTATAAAATCGTTGCCGCCGACTATTCGCAAATTGAACTGCGCATCATGGCGCATTTGTCGGCGGACGAGGGTTTATTGGAAGCGTTCCGGCTCGGCGAGGACATCCACAAAGCCACCGCCGCCGAAGTGTTTGGCGTGCCGCTGGAGCAAGTCACCCACGATTTGCGCCGCTCCGCCAAAGCCATCAATTTTGGCCTGATTTACGGGATGTCATCCTTTGGTTTGGCACAGCAATTGGGTTTGGGGCGCAACCAAGCGCAAGCCTATATTGATCTGTATTTTGCCCGCTATCCGGGCGTGAAAAACTACATGGACAGCATCCGCGAACAGGCGCGGGAGCAAGGTTTTGTCGAAACGCTTTTTGGGCGGCGTTTGTATTTGCCGGACATCAAAGCACGCAACGCCAATATCCGCCAATACGCCGAACGCACGGCGATCAACGCGCCCATGCAAGGCACGGCGGCCGACATCATCAAACGGGCGATGACCGCCACGGACACTTGGCTAAATGAAGGGTTGGCCGATGCCAAGATGATTATGCAAGTGCATGATGAATTGGTGTTTGAAGTCGCGGAAAACCAGCTGGATGCCTGCACCGCCGAAATCAAAAACCTGATGTGCGCCGCCGCCGACCTAAAAGTGCCGTTGGTGGTGGATGTGGGGATCGGGGACAATTGGGATGAAGCCCATTAACAGGGGCGGCCCTGGATGTTGCAATGGGGTAGGCGCCACTACCCAAAACGGCATCTAAGGACAAAAGCCTCAACCGTGCGACCCCACAAAGCCGCGACAGGTGAAAACTGCGGCCAGAAAGTCCTATTCCGGGCTGAAAACTGTTTTTAATGTAACTGATCGGCTGACGGTTAGTCGTGGCTTTAGGGAAGGCATTAAAAAATCTTGGCCAGAATTTGCCAGACCATTAGCGGTGCCCAGCTAACAACAGATCATGCCGCCTTCACCACATTCAGAACAAAAACGTCACAATCGCCTTCATCCGCCCGCCTTCAATGACGGGGATCGCCAGCATGGTGCTTAAATTATCCAATTCCGGATTATATTCGGCATCGTGGTCCCCGGTAATGACTGGCATACCTGTTAACCAGACGCGGCCTAAGGCGCCCTCACCTTTTTTGATGGTGAGGGTTTCAAAGATTTGCGCCAGTTCGTTGTTGTCTTTGCTGTAACCTTGCTGGCAACTCAAGCTTTTGTTTTGGGCGTCGGGTATCCAAATTTGGATACGTTTGGCCAGTGGCGTGGCTTTCGCGGACAGGAAGGTCATGATATAAACTTGTTCCCCATTGTCCGTTATCGGGATGCCTAGGCAAGTGGAGATCCCGGCTTTTTGCGCTTCAACGCCGCGCACGAAAATGTCCGGTTGGCCGATATTTTCAATCAGGATAGGCATGCCTGACGCCCAGACTTGCCCCGGGATGCCCTGGCCTTTGGGCATGGTGATTTGCCTGGATAGCCGTTCAAAATGGTGCAGCGTGCCATAATAACCGTCCATGACGCTGAGCTGTCCGGCGTCATTGTGGTTGCTCCAGACTTCGATGGCCCCCGCGTGGTCTTCGTCATCACCGCAGAGGAACATGACGACGGCAAGCAGGAAGTCGCCGGAAAAAATCGGAATGGCGATGCCGCAGGTCAACCCGGCTTTTTTGGCGGCGGCGGTGCGTTTGAAGTAGGAATGCTCAAACGCGGTGAGCATGACCGGATGCCCCTGCGCCCAGGCTTTGCCGGGCAAACCTTCATCGTAAGCAAAATGCTGTTGTTCGCTGGCGGCTTTAAATTCAGCCAATGCGCCGTACAAGCCGGAACCAAATTCCAGTTGCGTGCGTTGACGGTCTGGAATCCAGATCTCTGTAACCTTGATAAACGTTTTCATAATGGTGTTGTGCAGGAAATGTTCACTTAAGCAATGCCGCCATGGCGATGACATTTTTCGCCATTTCACCCAAAGTAATATTGCGGTCCATTGCCAGTTTTCTAAGCGTATGGTACGCCTCGTTTTCGGTGAAGTTTTGGGTCTTGATTAAAATGGCTTTAGCCCGGTCAATAAGTTTGCGGTCTTCAAGCTGCGCCCGCGATTCTTCCAAGGCGTTTTTAAGCGCCTGCTGCTGGCGGAACCGGGCTAGGGCGACATGGATGATACTGGCCAAACGATGGCAGGCAAAACCATCGACGATATAGGCGCTGATTTCGGACTGGATAGCCTGGTTAATTGTGTCAATATGCGCGTCTTTAGAGAAGATGACCACGGGTAAAGGCAATTGTTGGCTGAGGCTACGCAAGTCACCCAACAAACTTTCCGAAGGCGTGTGCAGATTGAAAATGACCACATCCGGTTTTATGTCCTTGACCAAGGTTAAAAATGCCGCGCCGTATTGGATTCTCAGGCAGTTAAAACCCTGTTGGCACAGGCAGGTTTCCAGCAATGCGTTATCGGCATCACTGTCCATCAATAACACATTTAACATAAATGACGGTGTGTTTCGGTAAGCGTTTTAAGTGCTTCGGGGTGGGGAATAAAAACGTTGGTGCACCAACGGCAGAACATCCAGAATCTTACCATAAAAACAAGCAGGTATCGTACCATCAATAATCTATAGCCCCTTCAATTGTTTGGCACCGGTATGGGCACACATACTTGTCTGTATTTGGGGCAAAAGATGCATTGTTGCACTTATTTAGAGCTTCGGGTTTACGTTACGGCCACCCTTGCCTAGCCATCGGGTTAACGCCCAGGCTATTTGACGCCCAAATGGCAGCGGTACAAAAACTGCTTAATATCAAGGGGTATGGAAAGGGCCATGAATTGGCAACACTATGAATAATAAAGTGATGTTAATAAAGCGCAAAAATTATAATCCAATCAGGTATGCTAACAATCGGACTGCGATTTCAATCCAACTTTTAATCCAAAAATACAGGTAGCATTATGACAGCGAAATACACGCCCCTTAAAGATCACGACACGCCCATTAAAGTGTTGTTTACGGGTTATCTTTGTACCGTCGGAATAGGTTATATGTTTGCCTTGATGCAGATATTGTTCACCCACGGCATGGCGGACGGCAAATTTGGTTTGTCCATTGATGACATTGTTTACAGCTATTATGGCAACCGCTCAGGTACGGTGTTGGAAAACCAATTGAACGGGGCGATGAAGGCCAACGCTTCGGCGCAAGAACGTTTTGACATGATTGAATGGGTCAGGAATGGGGCTGATGAAGCCGACTATAAAGCTGACGGCATCGAAAAAATTATCGGGGAACGTTGTGTGATATGCCACAACGAAGCGGCCTCAGGGATACCTAATTTCAAAGAATTTAAGCAATTGAAAGCCCTAACCGCAGAGGACCAAGGCGCGACCTTTGCATCATTGACGCGGGTTTCCCATATCCATCTGTTCGGCATCAGCTTCATTTTTATGTTCGTCGGGTTGATTTTCAGCTTTGCGGAAACAACGACGGTGCAGTACAAATGTATCGCGATCGGCATGCCTTATACCTTCCTGATCGCCGACATATTGTCCTGGTGGCTGACTAAAATCCACCCGATGTTCGCATGGCTGGTCATTTTTGCCGGTATGGGCATGGCGGTTTCATTCATGTTCATGTGGGCCACGTCAATCTTGGAAATGTGGTTGTTCAAACCTGTGTTTATTGACGGGATAGGTTCACGGTATTTGCAATTGCGTGACAGCAAAGAAGCCTCGGCGATAGACCACCTGCTATCAGGGATGAAATCGTTATTCCAAAAGGCCGGGCCTGCAGCGGCTTGGGCCACCCAACAATGGCTAGAGCGGGGTTGGCCTTTGCTGAAAGGCCTGTTCAAAAAGTAACCGACCTGTCCATGTCATAGCAAAAGCGGGCCATCAATCGCGATAAAGCGGTTGCTGGCCTGGATCAGCGATGGCGCAGTCAATGGGCTTACCCCATAGACCTCGGCCACAACCCCATAGGCCACACGGACTTTATTGAGCAACAAGTCAAAATCACCGTCGCCGGACAACAAAATAACCACATCAACCTGTGGCGCATAATCAATGACATCCAGCGTTATGCCCACATCCCAATCGCCTTTTGCCGACCCGTCGCTACGTTGGATAAAAGGTTTCAGCTTCACCTCAAAACCGATAGTTTTCAGTATCTGTTGGAACCCCAATTGCTTGCTGTCGCCCTTATCAATGGCGTAGGCAAACGCGGCGACCACCGTCCGGTTTGCCGTCGCTTGCGCCCAAAACGCATGGTAGTTGAAATGCCGCTGGTAACGTTGCCGGGTCGTGTAATAGATGTTCTGCACATCAACAAAAATGGCAACTTTTTCCATGGCTTAGCTAAGGAAAGAGCAGCAGTAATCGGTGGCGGTGCGGATTTTGACCGTAAATTGTGCATTGGCAGGCACATTGAACGCTTCGCCGCCCTTGACCGTTTGCCATTCTGCACCAGGCAATAACACTTCCAGGTCGCCATCAAGGATTTCCATCACTTCCGCTGCCGCCGTATTGAACGTGTATTCGCCAGGGAGCATAAAGCCCAAGGTTTTGCTGGAACCGTCAGCAAAGCGGAGGGTGCGGCTGCTGACATTGCCACCAAAATAGACATTGGCTTTTTTGACGACGGTGACGTTATTAAATTCTGACATGGCTTTTCCTAGGCAATAAAGTGAATAAAAAATCGGCAGATCATATCAGATTAACGCCTTAAATTTTGGCGTGCTTGCACAAAAATTTTGGGTTTGGGTTGACAGCCCTTAGGTATTGAATAATAATTATTCTCATTTAATCATTATCCTTTTGTTTAAATTGCTATAATTTTTATGGACTTGCCGCCATGCGCCTAAAACCACTACTTCCCTTCGCCTTATTAACGCTTAGCTTTGTCGCCCATGCCCAATCGGAACTGACCGAAGAGCAAAATTTGGGCAAACGTTTATATAACGATAACAACTTGTCCGCGAACCGTAACCAATCCTGTGCATCATGCCACAGCCTAAAAACCATAGCCGGTAAAGCCGCCGCTTTCGTCGACCCCGCCAATGCCAAACATGGCACACCGGTTTCCCTCGGCTCGATCGAATTCGCCACGGGCACATTGAACGCACCCAGCGCCGCTTATGCGGCATTTAGCCCAAAATTCCATTGGGATGGACAAGAAGGGCTTTATATCGGCGGGCAATTCTGGAACGGGCGCGCCAGTGATCTAGCCGGACAGGCCGAAAAACCGTTGTTGAACCCGGTGGAAATGGCAATGCCCAGCCAATGGGCGGTAGTCAGCCGACTGAAAGAAAACACCGCTTACGTCAAAGCGTTTTACCAGCTCTACCAACTGGACTTGGATGCCGTGCCGCATATTAAAGACGCACAATTCCAGCAATCGACACCTAAAACAGTGGAGGGGATTTACCATAAAATGGCGCAAGCCATTGCCGAATTTGAAAAATCACCGGTATTCAGTAAATTCAATTCCAAATTTGATTTTGTCACGGCGGGAAAAACCCAGTTCACTGAATTGGAAGCGCAAGGCCTGAAATTGTTTAACGGCAAAGCCGGTTGCTCCGCCTGCCACATCAGCCAGCCTGGCGTTGACGGACAAGGCAACAAAGTGCCGGCACTGTTCACCGATTTTACTTACGACAATATCGGCCTGCCGCGTAACCTTAAGATTCCTGGCAACCCCAAACCGAATTTAGGCCTAGGCGAACGCAGCGACCTTAGAAAACTAGATCCTGACAAAGCCTTGTGGGGCAAACATAAAGTCATGACGCTCAGGAATATCGCCATCACCCCGCCTTACGGCCACAATGGCGTGTTTGCATCGCTCGAACAAATCACCCATTTCTACAACACCCGCGACACCTTAGGCGAAGTCAGCAACAACCTCAGCCCCAACTTTGGCATTTCCGGCTGGCCAAAACCGGAAGTGGACAAAAACGTCAATCACGATGAGCTGGGCAACCTAAGGCTGACCACGGCGCAGGAAAAAGCCGTGGTCGCGTTTATGGGAACCTTGACTGACGATTATCCCGAATGGGGCAATGACCCCTCAGTGCCACCAGGGACACCATCGCCGTTTGTGGGTGCAGGGTATTGAGGCCAGTTCCAGCGGTGCGCACATCGCTTGATTGCGCTGTGAACTGACCTGCCTGTTAGCAATTAGATATTGTATTCAGCAAATATTTAATTGTCGGTGGCTTTAGGGCGAGTGATTGCTCGCCTGACCGCTTCAGCTTTCACTACAGGCCATAAAAAAACGGACGGTTTTTCTGGCTGATAGCGGATATATACTCTGAACGGTCAAGTTTTCGGTTTTTTTAGGTTAAGCCGTTCGTGGTGAGCCCTTCGATACCTCAGGAGAGCCTTGTCGAACCATGAGCGGATTAACCATCCACCCTTCGACGGGCTCAGGACGAACGGTTAATCCTAAAACCGAAAACTTGACCGTTTGAAGTATAACAGCAGATTATTCAATCAACCCATTTACGGTTGGGTCATTACAAGGAGCAAAAAAACCCCGCCGACAATGCAGGCTGAATAAAAAAGTGAGGGCACTAAATTCACCTTGCACACCCAAAGGAATAGGTAACAAAAATAAAAACAGGATGACAATAACAGTAGTCCAAATAACTGAATGTACTCCCCTATTACCTCAAGGCCAGAAGAGACATGCCAAGAAGAAAGCATGGCAAACGGCGGGATGAGACCAATCAAAAGCCGAATGAAAATATAGGCGAGCGGGGGTTTTTCACTTTTTTTCAGTTCGAGAAGCACTTCGTTTCGTTCGGTTGTTGCGTTTATTTCTGCTTGCCTTTCAGCCACTAAAGCCATTTCATCTACAGTCCAATCATCGTTATCCATAAGTTTTACTCTTGTGGTGCAACAGAAGGCGCGGGTGGGGACCACCGGATATAAAGCGGCGGCATCCCGACGTTATCCAGCTTTATCCCCAACTTCTCAACTCATTCAAATAAGCATCCACTTTGCTGAGAATCACTTGCTGCCTTTTTTCCAGGTAAGAAGCCGCCAGCAACACGAGCAACCCCAAACCAATTGAGCTTAACCAAGGCGCGTGGTTATAAGCGTCGATGGCATAGCCGCAATAAAACAAGATCCCGCTTAAAAAACACAAATGCCCAGAGAAAAACGGTATTTTTTCACGGTGACGTAAGCCCGCCAAGCTTAAGGCTATACCTGTAAGCAGGGCCATTAGCGGTGCCAAGGCCTGCCCGTCCAATAAGGCACCGGAAATGATGCCCAACGCCAAAAGCGAGCCTAGGAAACGGTAGGCTCCGGCATAGTAATCCACATAAGCGGACAGCATGAACAGCAACACGGCTAGCGGCAACAGCAGCCCATAATGCAAATGCCCGCTATTGGCCAGGCTATCGGCGATCACGCCCCAAGCCAGCAGGGTCGCCAATGTGCCTATGCACTGCCCGATATAAATGATTAAACCCGACTTCGCGTAATGTTTGATGTCAATGACACCAACGACCGCAACAATGCTTGCCATAACCACAACCAACGGCAGCGACGCCGGATGTAGCAGGCTCCTGCCCAACAAAATCAAGAACGGCAGGCTGATTAAAACCCTCGCCGAAAAGCCTTCGGGCAAATGCATGGAACTGTCCTGCCTAAGCCGCTGTTCCATTGCCCTCAGCGCAAAGAACAACAAGGCAATGACCCAGGGTATCCAATAAGCATCCCGGACCGGCAACAGCAATAGGCTATTGCCCAGCAACATCGCCTGCATCAGCGGCCTTACCTGCCGCCTTGCCAGCATGGCAAAGCCGGTGTAGCTGACCAAAACCAATAGAATGGCGGTAATGGCAAAGTCCACGGCGATTAACGACGGGCTGACATGGTCAAATTGCAACCAACTGTAGGGCAGTTGCAATGCTAGCCCGCCATGGACGTATGCGTAAATCATCGCGCTGACTTGGGACACTTGCACAGGCAGAAATGCCACGCCCAAGGCAAAGAAAATCCTCGCCCCCGTGGCCTCCTTAAGCCCGTAGGCGCAAATCATGCCACCGGCACACAGCACCAAGGTAAAGGCCAATCCTACCCAATAGCGGTAGGCAGGCAGCAAATCGGCATGGCCTTGCAGCATAAAGCCGATGGCGGAAATGACGATCAAGGCCGTACCTGCCCAACGCAGATAACGGATGATTTGCCGGGCGGTAGATGGGGATGCGTCTTTTGGGGCGTCGGGTTCGGGTTGCCAAGCGGTTGGCTGGCTATCAAATTTATAAGCGGACATATCAATTCTCCTGTTCAGGATCAGTTTTAACGGCGACGTTTTTTGCCGGACTGGCCTTAGCCGTCAATTCATCCAACAGTATTTTCAACGCCAACGCATCTTCTTCTTGGGCAAAACTGTCGGCGAACGGATCGGTGTTGATGGGTTCGGGGCTGGTCAATTCCGCCCCGGCAATGGCTTCTTCCCAACGGCTGAATATTTTCTGCGCTTGCTCCACGGGATTGTCGCGCCCGCCCTTTAAGCCAGATTGCAACTGGATACGGTTTTGCCGCGCTGCAAACACCGCTTTTTGGGTGCTTAAGGTGTGCAACTGGTTTTGGATATTGGCCAGATCAGACTCCATCTTCGCGTATTGTTGTTGCGTGGCTTGCAATTGCGTGGCGACCAACTTGCTTTGCTGCTGCGCCCGCACCATGCGCTTGACACATTCCAAGGCCTTTTGCTCGTCGGCCTCCCTGACTTTCACGGCACGCGCCGACCACGTTGCCGCCTCGTCCGCCAATTCCGCCAGTTGGCTTTCAAATTGCCCCATCATTTTTTGCAGGCGGTGTTGGTGGATGCGGGTATTGCTGCGCCAAGTTTCCAAATCTTTAATCGCCACGCCCGCGACGGCTTCGTGGTTTTCAAAATCATCGACGATGCCGTCCAATTGGGTTTTTACGGTGATAAATAAGCGTTTTAAACTGTGCATGTCTTGCTCCTGTTCGGTTAAAGTACTATTGACTAAAGCAAAACAGATGCCAGCTTACGAATGCTTTAAAAACAAATAGTTAGCAATTATTTTTTATAATATCTATAATTTATGTACAAAAATTGCCGACATAAAAAACAAAAAACGCACACATGGTAGGGTGGGCACGCTGTTTTGCCCACCATTTAATATTGTCAGCCGAGTTAAACCTATGATCTTGTTAAGGTGGGCAAAACAGCGTGCCCACCCTACAACCACCCACTCGCCTATACCGCCTAAACTATGTACACACTCACTGCTGAACAAAACCGTTTCTTCGCCCAAATTGCCGATTTGGCCTTTCTCAACCCATTCAGCGTGGGGCGGGAACAAGCCGACTGGCAGGCGCTGGATTTGGCACCTGAGGCAATGGACTTTGCCGACAGGCTGGCATTAATCGAAGCCAAATTGGAAAACATCTTCCAAGAACTGGAGCGGCAACGCGGTTTTAACATCCGCGATTACCCAGAAAAAAACCAAGACAATATGCGCTTGGCGTGGCTGTTTTATATCTTCCACCGCTATCGCCAGCCGTTTAACGAGCACATCAAGGCGCAACAACAAGCAGGCGACAAAACCGTGGAACTAGCCTTTGCCCGCGCCCTCATCAGCCAGTTTGAACAAGCCGGATTCACGCCGCCCGAAACCGCACACTATATTGCGCTGTTGTTCCAAGTGCAGCGGGCGTTTTCGTTTATTGACGAAGCGGTTTCCGGCGATTGCCCGGCGATTTACGAACTGCGGATGCGGCTCTGGAACAATATTTTTACGTTCAATCCGGCCTGGTATCTCAACCATTTGTTTGAGCGCATGGAGGATTTTTCCCTACTGTTGCTGGGCGAAACCGGAACGGGCAAAAGTTTGGTGGCCAAAGCGGTGGGCTGTTCCGGCTACATCCCGTTTGATCTCAGTACGCGGCGCTTTGTCGAAAGCTTCACCGCCTCGTTCCGGGCGATTAACCTGTCCGAATATTCCACCAGCTTGCTGGAATCGGAATTGTTCGGGCATAAAAAAGGCGCGTTTACCGGCGCGATAGACAACCATCCGGGTTTGTTCGCCAAATGCAGCCGCCACGGCTCGGTGTTTATTGATGAAATCGGCGATGTCGACGTGACTATCCAAGTGAAATTGCTCAACGTCATCCAAGACCGCGTCTACAGCCCCGTCGGCAGCCACGAAAAACACCGCTTCGAAGGCCGCGTCATCAGCGCCACCAACCGCCCGATTGCGCAATTGCTCGAACAAGGCTTGTTCCGCGCCGATTTGTATTACCGCCTATGCTCCGATGTCATCACCCTGCCCAGCTTACGGCAACGTATCCGCGAAAACCCTAACGAATTGCATAGCCTAATCGCCCGCCTGCTGCACCGCGTCATCCCAACACCCGACGAGGATTTGCTAAGCCGCATCGAAACCAAAATCCGCGCCACCGTACCGCCCGACTACCACTGGCCCGGCAACGTGCGCGAATTGGAGCAATGTATCCGCCGCATCTGCCTGACCGGAAGCTATCAGGCCAAACCCTTGGCGGTTGTGGTTCAAGATGATTTTGCCTTGTACCGCGCAGAAAATGGTGGCTACCTTTCGTCACAACAGCTCATGCAAAACTATTGCCGGTTTTTGTATGGGGAATTAGGCGGGTTTGAGGCGGTGGCTAGGGTGGCGGGGGTGGATAGGCGGACGGTTAAGAAATATATGGATTGGGATAGCCCAGATTAACCTGCGTCCAATCGGCTGTATTCCCAAGGATTAGCCTGGTGGGCAGAACCGCGTTGCCCACCCTACGACTTGTTTACGCAAATACCCCACCAAGCCCTGCCGCAAGCTGACGAATGCCGCACCTAATAGCTCGGCATCGGCGGATGGGTACTTAGTTGCAACAGGCATCTGGATCGCTGGCTTCAGGATTAGGAACGCAGCAGGCCGATTTGCTTTTGCCGATGCTGGTGATGGGGATATGCACAGGCACGCAACACGCGGTTGTGGCTTCAGGTACGGGGATATTGTCTTCGCCAAAGGTGGGCGCGTCGGATAAGGTCAGGAAATGTTCCCAAGCCAGCCCTTGTGGGTCTATCGTCCAATGCTTTTCGCTATTGGCGTAACAACACGCAGTTTCGCCTTCATCCAGCAGATTACCCGCTGATGCGCTTTGCGCGTGTTGTTTCAGTTCCGCCAATTCTTCGCTGGTTTCCACCTGAAACCCCAAATGGTTTAAGCCCAGCGCGTGGCCTCGGGCGGAAATGGCAAAATTCACTTTCGGGTCTTCCAGCATCCATTTGGCATAATCGTCCTGTTGCTTACTAGGCGGCTGACCGAACAGTTTGCTGTAAAAATCGACACTTTCTTGGATGTTGTTAACGGTAATGTGGACGTGGAAACGTTTCATGGGGTGTTCCTGTAGGTAAGAAAAGGGATTATCTCAAGGAGATGTAGATAAGACGGAGAAATGAGGAAAAGGTCGCAAGCGGGGAGGTTACATTTAGCAAAGTTTTGCTGAGTTGCCGTTCGTCCGCTCGTTCCCAAACTGCGGCTCACCCATAGGGCATAAATGGGAATGCAGTATCGGAAGCTCCTGCTTCCAGTCATTCTCGAAGCTAGAGCCTCTGAGACCTGGGGTTACCAAGCTGGAGCTTGGTAACCAGCGTAAGCCCATCCGGTCAATTCAAGTCAACAATCCCAAAAATCTGATGTTTTTGGTTCTCACTTTCCATACCGACATACATAAACCCAGCTGGCAAAGCCACAGTTCTGGTGTGCATTTCGACAATATGGATCACATCATCCGCTGAAAAATCGCCATCATCTTCCAGTTGGTTTAAATCTTGCCGATAGCCTTCATCGAGTAAATCTAAAGACGTGGCTACGGTAAAAGCCGTATAGGTTTCAGCAACGCCTAATTGTTGGGCGGCGGATTGGTTTTGTGTGGGGGTTAGTATGCTCATTATTCTTCTAAATTAGGTTTCGATTCAGATTTACGGTGTCGCAATAATTAAAAATTAAACCCAATTTTCAGTCTGCAAATTTTTTACTCGATTAAATTCGCGTAGATTATTTGAAATCAAAATACACTTTTCACTGAGTGCGTGAGCGGCAATTAAAAAATCATTGGAGCCAATGACTAAACCTTGCTTTTCTAAATCAGCCCGAATTTCGCCATACTTTTCTGCGGCTGGCTCATCAAAATTTAAAACAGGGATAGCATTTTTCAAGGCAATAATTTGTTCGATATTTTTAATGGGCTGTTGGCTTTTCATTGCACCGTAAAATAGTTCTGCATAAGTAATAGATGATATACAAACTTGATCGGCATTCAGGGATTGCAGTTTTTCCAATACGCACGGTGGTTTGTTATTTTTAATGTAAATGCAAATATTGGTATCGAGCATGTACATTAAAAGTCTTCCCGCATTTGTAAGGGTAATTGATTCCTGCCTTCGTTCATAAAATCATCAGATAATTGGCTGAGTATTTTAAAAACGCTATCGGCTTTAGGTTCTGCATCAATTTTATCTGGCGTTAAATTTAAACGAAAATTATGAAGAATATCATATATTTCTGGGTATTTTTCAACAGGGATCAATTCGATTTCTTCTAACAACTGTTCTTGTAGAATCATGGTGGTTTCCTATGGTTTATTCTGAAATGCCGCATTCGTAGGCGCACTTTGAAATAAGACAAAATCCGCCAAACGCGGTGGCTCAAAATCAAATTCAGCGGCATCCGACATTGCCAATAATTCGGCAATATTGGCTTGTTTTTTCTGAGCTAAATAATCCGCCAAAATTTTAACCACCGCTTCTTGGGCATTTTGATAATGGCTAACGGCTATCACTTCATTAATTAATAAGTCATCTATGCTAATGGTAGCCATGGCTTGCTCTGCTTGGTTGTTAGATTGGTTTGAAAATGGTGATCCGTGAAGTGGGGTAGGCACATGCTGTTTGTGCCTACGCGGAACAAATCAGCTCAATAAATGTGCCTATAAAACTGCCTGGCCCTCTACTGGGCTTCGTTCTTAAGTAAGTCCTATGTACTAATTTTCATCTGGAAAACAGAAATATATGCTCGTTTGTTTTGAAGGCTCGATAACGTCGCTGAGTTGGTAGGCTTTATTTATCCTTTTTAATTTATTGTCTTTCGATGTGACAATTACTTTTTTTGATTGGTGATCTAATCTTAACGAATCCATTAAAAGTGCCTCGTTAGCCGTAGTGTTTGTTATTACTTGTTTAAACAAATCACGAACCATTACAGGCTGATTGAGCTTAAAAAGCACTTCTCCAAGATGCTCAGCTACTCCACTAACGCAAGACTCTTTGGACGCTTCGCTACCAAACTCAAACGTTTCTTGACCTGTATATGAAAAATCATGGTTAGCGTCATAGCCCAGTAGGAAATGGCCTGGCTCCAATTCGTGGGCAAATTCTGTTGAGTGTTTCCAATGCAATGTTTTCATAACGTCATGTGCGCGGTAGTTGTTTGATAAATGGATAAGCCAGTATGACCAAGTATTGTCACCAAACGGCTTAACAAAAAACAATGTCATATTGTCAGCACAAGTTTCTTTCTTTATTCCATCAGCCAAATATTTCTGTAATATTTGCCGCCATTCTCTTTTATGGGTCGCTTTGAGCAACTTAATGTCTTGCCATGGGATATATTTATCCAAACCAATTTCATTGATTGGCTTACGGTTGGCCGCCCTATCAGCCAAATAGGTTGTAAGGTTATCTACACCAAAAGTCATTAGCACTTCGGCACTCTTTAGATTGGCTAAGATGCCCTTAATTTGCGGAAGAGGTATATCTTTATAGCAATATTGATCGAGTAAAAATAGTGCGTGTTCTCCACCTTTACGCTGCTTTATTTTTTGAACAATCGAAGGTAGTTGTTCAAAAAAACTACTTGTGACAACATTTGTCCTATCGAAATCTTCTTTGTCGATTTTGCTTTCGTCTAATTTCGCCTGCAAAAAATTTTTCAGGTAAGCTGTTGTGTCGGGAGAGATGTCTACAAAATGATAATCCACGTTGATGGTTCTTGGGTTATTCCTTGTTAAATTAAGCTCCGCTCTCGATTCCCTGACAGCTCTCATAACCAGAAGAGGTGAGCCATCAGTCAATTCGTTATCTTCCGTGAGATAGCAACCACCGCCACAAAAACCATCAACAATGGTCAGTTTTAGCTCAGGAATATTTGCTGGCTTCATTAAAGTCAACACATAACGCCTAACATACTCTTCTATAATGGTATGTTTAGTTAAGCTATGTCTGTCAATATCTGGTGGGGGGAAGCCAATTCGCCATTGGTATTTTTCTTCTTTTTTAGCCATTAGATACCTTGTTCTGAAAGAGGCATTTCATCCCAAACCCGTCCATGTAATTCTCGTCCATTATCTTTTTTCGTGCGTTTTTTTCCGTCCGCACCCCAGCCCCCCCATTGCTTAAAGAAAAAAGCAATGTTGGCGGACTCACATTGATCTCTGATTCTATCAACCCATTCTTGTTGCATTGGCCTAGCTTTAGGGCCAGATTCCCCGCCCACAATAACCCAATGGATGCCTTTCAAGTCTATTTCACCTAAGTCTTCTAATAAAGGTTCGATAGATAGAAAGCGAATTTGAGTATTAACTTGCCGCAAGTGGGCTATTCTTGGCAGCCCGTATTTTTGATCTTCAACAGAAACCCCCAGCCAAGCGTTTACCGGACACTTTCGGGTGGAAAAATAATCGGGCAACCGCTCTGATCTTTTGGAAAGGATTTGGTAGGTATGTTGTGGTGTTTGTCTAATGATAGAGAAAACTTCGTCCAAGTAGCTGTCAGGTATGGCTTCATGAAACAAGTCGCTCATTGAGTTAACAAAATAAAGTGTAGGTTTTTTTCTTTTTAAGGGCTGCATTAGCCTATGATCCTGCAATGTAAGCTCAAATCCCTTTTCATAGCCTTTGGTTTTCATTGCTTTGAGTCTTGTGGACATTATTTCAGCATAACAAAACTTGCAGCCAGGAGAAATTTTGCTACATCCCGAAGTCGGATTCCAAGTTTGTTCAGTCCATTCAATGCGTGACTTGCCGCCCATACACCCTCCAATATTTCATTAGGTCAAAATTTATTGTTTTTTAATTATAATCGGCTATTGTTAAACCCGTAATTTTCAATAACCAACTGGCATTGCTCCGCACGTTGGATATTTCAAATCAATACCCCAACTGCTCCAACGAAATCCCCAGCGCATCGGCAGCTTTTTGCAATGTCGCTTTCCGTGGGCGTTTGGCGGCTTCTATTTGGGCGTATCCGGCTTGGCTGATGCCCATGCGTTCCGCCATTTCGGTTTGCGTCAGCATCAGGTGTTCGCGCCATGCTTGTAGCATACTGACTTCATCCATGATACGCCTGCCAACTACAGCGTTAGGAATCGTGCCCGATGCTACCGCACCAGGTAGTTTGATAAAATCGGCATAGGGCAATACGACAAAGGCGGGTTTGCCGTCGCTGCCTAAGATGGTTTGGTAATTAGTAAGTGCGTTCATCTCGTTTTTTTACCTCTTCAATGCTGACAATGTGGACTTCGCCATTAAATTCAAAAAACACACGGTAATCGCCAATCCGCAAACGGTAGCTGTAGTCGTGATTGACCAGTTTTTTAACGTTTGGGCAATTCGGGAAATCAGCTAAAGATTGGGCTTCGCTATAAATCCGTTTGCGCTTGACCGCATCTTTAATTTTTTCAAGCTGTTTTAAGGCTTTAGGCTGCCAAGTGAGTGTGTTTGCCATAAAATATAAGTTTTTTATAAGTATTGTCAAGACACAAAGGCGCAATAACCAAGGGGCATTGCACTATCGCTACAAGAGCAAATCCGACTACGGCTTTTTAATACTTGTAACAATCGGCAAAGCTCCCAACTTTTTTTCGCTTTCAAAGGTAAACAAAGTTGTCGCGCCTGCTTTTTGTGCCACCCTTGCAATCAGGCAATCTGACAGGTCAACTGAAGCAAATTCCTGATAATCCAACAATGCACAGTTAAGCACAGCCCAATCTTCAAATTGGAATTGAGTGTTGCTTGCCAGTTCGTGCAACACGGTATGGATTTCTTGGCGGGTGCAGCTAAACACGCTTTCCAACACCCATTCCATTTCGGCAATGACAATAGTAGAAACAAATACCTTATCGGCTTGATTGATGATGGCTTGGGCACGCGCCACTTGCCACTCTGGATTTTTGGTGTCGATGGGCTGGAATAAAAAGCGCAGCAAGACATGGGTGTCAACTGCAATCATGGCTGAGGAATTTGTTGGCGGTGCGTTTTTTGATGGCGGTGCTGATGTCTTCGTCTGACGGGAAGTCATTGCCTTTGAGCAGGTGGCTGAATTTGCCCGCAAGATTGTCTGTTTTCATCTTGACGATATGTGCCACACCGTCACGGGCGAAGACTTCGACATAATCGCCGGGTTGTAGGTTTATCGCCTGACAAACGGCTTGCGGCAATGTCACTTGCCTTTTGCTGGTTATTTTGTGCATGGGCTGTCTCCTTGGTATTACTATTGTAAAAATAGTAATACCAAAGTGAGGGTAGGTCAATTTTAGCGGGGTTTGTTGGGGCTTATGTGTTTTGCGCCCCAACCACCTCTTATTAAGCGCAAATCTTGTCAACCAACCACAAGCGTGGAGCTGCTGGATTTTTCGTATCGCTGTCAAACACTCGGCAATTAAATTGTTCTTGCGGCAGCCCCGTGCACCATTTAGCAACTTGTGCGGTTTCTTGGTCGCCATCGGGATGGCCAGGATAAGCCAGCACCGTTAAGATGCCGCCGACCATCAATACTTCACACGCCGCATCCAAAGCCTGCAAAGTCGATTTGGTTTGGGTGATGATGGCTTTGTCGCCGCCTGGCAAATAGCCCAGATTAAACAGGCAGGCTTTGATTTTACCGATCTGTTGGGCAGGGATGTAGTCGGCGAGTTTGGCGTGGCTATCGGGTATTAAAGTAAGGTTTTCGGCGTTGGCGCAGTGTTGGCGCGTTGATTCGATAGCCGAGGCTTGGATGTCAAAACCGTAGACATGGCCTTTTTTACCTACTTTTGCCAGTAAAAATGCGGTGTCGTGACCATTGCCGACGGTGGCGTCAATGGCGACGTCACCTTTTTTTAAATACGCGCTTAACCGTTCGTGGGCTAACTTAGGTAGGGAAATGCGTGGCATAGTGGCGTTGGATAGTAGCGGGTGGTGGTGAGTTGTGCAATAAGGTATCGGCGAAGCGTTGGCTATACCACGGGATTTGTAAACTGCCTTTTGCCCCAAAACCATTAAAAATCGCCAATGGCGGATGGGTTGGATGGAAACCCAAGAACGGCTGTTTATCCAAGGTGCAAGGGCGGACGTTGGCGTGGTGGGCGGTCACTTCGGCTTGTGCTAAGGCAGGGGAAAATGCCGCCAGTCCGCTTAGCAATTGGGTACGCGCGGCAGCGGTGGGGATATTATCCAGCGGGTCATGGCTGAAGGTTGCACCGATGCGGCTTTGTTGCCGGGCCAACGGAATCAGCCAGTTGCCGTAATTTAACAGAGCGTCCGGCAAGGTTTGTTGATGTGCTAAGGTCAGGATTTCACCTTTCGCGGCTTGGAACGGCAGCCAGGAAAACCACGGGTTGTGTATCGCCTGATAGCCTTCGCAAAAGATAATCCGTTTGGGCGTGACATCTTGCCAGCGTAATAACGGACCCAATTCTATGGCTTCGGGGTGAAAATCCGCCAGTCGGTAGCTGTTTCGGGCGATAAAAAAATCTTTCAGACGCGTGAGCAAGGCCCGCGTCAGCAAATAGCCCGTTTGTTGTTGCAGCACCGAACCGTAAGGCATGGGGATATTATAAGGATGTGCCCCAGGTAAATGCGGTTCATCCAGATAAGCCTGGTACGCCACATCGTGCCGCCGTTTTTGCGCCTGGCGGAATTCCGCATCGCTACGCATGGCCCGCAACATCGGTTTTTCGATGTAAAACGCTTGCCCGAAAACAGCGGCGAGTTGCTGGTAACAGCGTTTGGCGGCGGGCAGCAGAATATCCACGTCGGATGATTTGACCCAACGCATTCCGGTGATGGGGTTAACCAATCCCGCCGCGATTTGCGAGGCATTTTCTGTGCCGTTGTCGATGATCAGGATGGACGCGCCACGTTGGCTTAGTTCCCAAGCCAATAAGCTGCCGGCTAGGCCTTGGCCTATGATGAGGAAGTCGACGTGCATTCAAATGCCAGTAATTGCTGTAATTCTTGTGTTGACAACGTCAGTCCCCACCACTTTAAAACCGAAAAAGTATCTGGACTGATTTATTTCAACTTCGGTTAAAAAATGCCCGTCCATATTGATAGCCCCAGTTTATTGGACGTACAGCATACCTTATTGCTGGTTTAGGGTTAACCCCAATGTCCTCTTTTAAGACGGATCAAAGACATGTCATCTGTTAGGCAGTTGGCACTGATGGGCCACACACAGCAATAAGATGGGACGGAACATCCCGAAAAATAGCGGGGAACCCATCAACGAATGTAGATGGGATTGATTTTAGAAAACTTCGAATGCCCTGCCAAGCCAAGCATCATGCGCAACGTAAAGCATCCGCCGCCAACTGCTCGCAGTATTCACCATGCACCAGCTCAAAGCCCAATTTTTCAGCCCATTCAAACTGCGCCTGCCGCCCGATATGTTGCAAGAAAGCCTTCCCATTTACCATTTCGGCCAGATTTTTCAACAAATTCAAACCGATGATGTTATCGGCGTAACGTTCGTCCGGGGCGTTAATGCATAAATAATCAGGGGCCAATTCGGTGATCAGTTGCGGCAGATTTTTCGTGCCGTAACGCAGGCCTATATTCAAAGCAAGCTGATAACCGCGCTGGCGGTAATTGCGTAAACCGTGGATGATCTGGTTATGGTAGGGCGCATAAAAATCGTTGACGACCATGGCAATGGCTATATTGTTAACCGCCAACCCGCATTTCAAAATGGCTTCCTCAAAATAAACCCCGTGATTACGGTCAACCCCAAGGATATGGCGGGGGTCAACGTCTAGGAACAACACACGATTGCTTGGGGTGGCCGTTAAATAATTCAGGATATGCACAATACGGCATAAGCGGTCGAGATTGACGATGGAGGCAGCTTCGGCATTATGCCGATCGGCATCGGCCAGCAACTGCCCGGTTTCTACGGCTTGGATGGGCATAAATTGGGGATCCATCAGCGCTATTTGGGCAATATAAGCAGGTATCGTATGGTAATTGAAGGTTTGCCGCACTGGCGTAATCAGGCTGCCAACATTTACCCCACCCAAACTCCCTGTGATGAAACCATTATTTTGGAAAGCGAGCCGGCTGCCCGAAGCTTCTTGCTCGAACCGCTCATTGAAGTATTCCACTAAGTGCTGTAAAGACATGTTTATCCTCTAGTTTTTTCGTAAAAAACCATCCCGCCTTCCAAAGGCCACATCATTGAAATATTTTGTCCTTATCGGCGCATCCTAAATCTGTTATTATTTTTAATAAAGCGATATTATTAGATTTAATTATCCAAATAACTGATATTTACATTTGGGCGCCCCACTACACAGAAAAGAGGGTAAACAAACGCATTATGAATTTAAGCCAAATTGAACTGCTGCGGATTTTGCAGGAAACCCAACTGAACCTGTCCAAAGCCGCCGAGAAAATGCATGTCGTGCAATCGGCGGTCAGCCGCCAATTGCAACTGTTCGAGGAAGAATTGGGCTCGCCGCTGTTCGAGCGCAGCGGCAAAAAGCTGGTGGCGTTGACGCCCTTAGGGCAACGGGTGATGACGGAAGTGGCGTCGATCTGCCAGGCCAAGCTGAACATCCAATCCATTGCCGCCGATTTCCTCGACAGCAACCAAGGCACGATCCACATCGCCACCACGCACACCCAGGCGAAATATTTCCTGCCCAAACCCATCCAACGCTTCCGGCTCAAATACCCCGGGGTGCGGATTTACATGGTGCAGGCCTCGCCTGAACAGCTGATCCATCAGCTGCATGTGCAAAAAGCCGACATCGCCATCTGCACCGAAAAAGTGGATGCCGATTTTGACCTGGTCACCATGCAATGCTACGAATGGCATCACAGCGTGGTCATGCCCAAAGGCCACCCCTTGTGTGACGGCGAACTCAGCTATGAACGGCTGGCGGCTTACCCGATACTCACCTACAATTTTGGTTTTACTGGCCGTTCAAACATTGAAACGGCTTTTAACCAATCAGGCTGTGAATTGGATATTATCCTCGCCGCCGCAGACACCGACGTGATCAAAACCTATGTCCGTATGGGCTTGGGAGTCGGCCTGATTGCGGGCATGGCCTATGACCCGGTGATAGACCAAGACTTGGTTGCGCGTGACTTATCGCACTTGATCCCCCGTTCAAGCACTAAAATCGCGTACCTGAAGAAAAATTACCTGCCCTTGTACAGCCAACATTTTATTGAAGAGCTACTGTTGGCAGCGAAGGATTTTGAAGGTTAAGCACAACCAGGCAAAGATTTAAAACATCTTCCCTAAAACCCAATGGCCTTAGCCATTGCCGTATGCTGGATTGCCGAAACAAATAGTTCAGATTTGGTGCAAAAAATTGTGGCAACCGCACGTAAGTGAAGCATTAATGTCACATTCCCATCACTACCGGCAATTTTGCCAACCCTAATATCCATCCGATAACTATCTGTAACACCTTGTTTTAATTAATATCCAGCAAGTAACAAATAAACGGTCTAAATACTGGCACAACTTCTGCTTTAAGTTCCACAGTGGTTCTAAAGACGGAACCAAAACCTTAAGCTCACTGTTGAGTATTTGACAAAGGCGTCGACAAACCGAATGGTCATTCTGACCTTCGGTTTCGAGACGCCTTTTTTTTTGCCCTAAATTCCATACAGGAACAGCCACCATGAAACAAACCGGAATGACACTTAAAAAATGGGTGACGGCAATCTCCGCCGTCGCCACCATAACCACCTTGACTTTTGCCACGACTGCGGGCGCGGTTGCCAATCTTGAAAAGGAAAACCTCAAATTCGGCTTCATTAAACTGACCGACATGGCCCCGTTGGCGGTCGCGTTTGAAAAAGGTTTTTTTGAAGACGAAGGGTTGTATGTGCAATTGGAAGCGCAAGCCAATTGGAAAGTGGTCATGGACCGCGTGGTCAGCGGCGAATTGGACGGCTCGCACATGCTCGCCCCCGCCCCCCTAGGCATGAGCATCGGTTTTGGTGCCCAAGCCGACATCGTCACCGCGTTCAGCATGGGGTTTAACGGCAACGCGATCACTGTTTCCAATGAGGTTTGGAAACAAATGAAACCGAATGTGCCGATGGAAGGCGGCAAACCTGCCCATCCCATCAAAGCCGACGCGCTGAAACCTGTCGTGGACAAATTCAAAAGCGAAGGCAAGCCGTTCAATATGGCGATGACTTTCCCCATCGGTAGCCACAACTTGAAACTGCGTTATTGGTTGGCGGCAGGCGGCATCAAACCAGGGTTTTATGCACCGCCACAAGACACGTCCGGGCAATTGGACGCTGACGCCCTGCTCTCGGTCACGCCACCGCCACAAATGCCAGCTACCTTGGAATCCGGCACCATCCACGGCTATTGCGTGGGGGAGCCGTGGAACCAACAAGCCGTGTTTAAAGGCATCGGCATTCCAGTCGTCACCGATGACGAATTATGGCGCGACACGCCAGAGAAAGTGTTTGGTGTGACTAAGGCGTGGGCGGACAAAAACCCCAACACCCACAAAGCGGTCATCAAGGCCTTGATCCGCGCCGCAATCTGGTTGGATGAAGAAAACAACAAAAACCGCAAGGAAGCCATCGAGATGTTGTCACAAAAACAATATGTCGGCGCGGACTATGAGGTGTTGGCGAACAGCATGAATGGCACTTATGAATATGAAAAAGGCGATGTCCGCAAACTGCCGGACTTCAACACTTTCTTCCGTGGCGGTGCGAGCTATCCGTCTTACAGCAGCGCGGTCTGGTACCTGACGCAACTGCGCCGCTGGGGCATGGTCACTGAAGCCAAACCGGACGGCTGGTATATGGAAACCGCGAAAAAAGTCTATCGCCCTGACATTTATCTGGAAGCGGCAAAAGAATTGGTCGCTGACGGCAAAGCCAAAGCCGCTGATTTTCCGGCTGACACCAGCATCAAACCCTCACAAAACTTCTTTATCGACAAGGTCACGTTTGACGCCACCAAACCCAATGCGTATCTGGAGCAATTCCCGATTGGCCTGAAAGGCCAGCAAAAAGTGGTCGGCGGCAAGGTGGTTGATTAAGCTTAATCCGTAGGGTGGGCAACGCGGCCCTGCCCACCTTTTGTTCAAATAATGGTGGGCAGGGCCGCGTTGCCCACCCTACAAAATATTTTCATCAAACTCGTAAGTGAGTGTTCCTGGTTAGATAAGGCTGTCGTTTTGGTGCATGGACGCGCTTTTTTTACGAAATACATTTTTAATCGGTGCGGAAGCACCACGCTAGGAGGCCAGTATGAGCCATCAACTGATCAAATTTTTAAACATCACCGGGCTGACGTGGTTCGTCCCGCTGGTAAAACTGGCGACAGGTGAAAACCCTAGCCAACAATTGCGCGAGTTATGGCTGATTATGGGCATACCGATCATCGCCTTCATGCTGTTTTTGGGGCTTTGGAGCTTCTCGGCATCCAAGGTCAACACCAGCTTGGGGGCGATCCCCGGCCCATCAGCGGTTTGGGAAGAAGCCCACGGCTTAGTGGAAGCGCATTACGCCGAACGCCAGAAAGAAGTGGAGTTTTACCAACGCCAACAAGTGCGTGACGACAAAATGTTAGCGGAAAACCCCAACGCCGAAGTCAAGCATCGCCCTTACACAGGCAAACCGACGTATCTGGACCAAATCCTCACCAGCCTTTACACCGTGTTTGCAGGCTTTGTCATTGCGACCTTGGTGGCTGTGCCGCTGGGGATCCTGTGCGGTATGAGCAGCACCATCAACACCGCGCTCAACCCGATGATCCAAATTTTTAAACCGGTGTCGCCGCTAGCTTGGTTGCCCATCGTCACGCTGATTGTCAGCTCGGTGTATGTGACCACCGATGATTCCTGGTTTGAAAAATCCTTCCTGACTTCCGCCATCACCGTGACGCTGTGTTCGCTATGGCCTACGCTGATCAACACCGCCGTGGGCGTGTCGTCCATCGACAAAGATTTAGTCAATGTCGGTAAAGTCTTGCGTTTGAACTACGCCACGCAGATCCAGAAAATTATCTTACCCTCAGCCCTGCCCTATATTTTCACGGGTATGCGGCTGTCATTGGGCGTGGGCTGGATGGTGCTGATCGCCGCCGAAATGCTCGCGCAAAACCCAGGGCTGGGCAAATTCGTCTGGGATGAGTTCCAAAACGGCAGTTCCAACTCGCTAGGCCGCATCATGGTGGCCGTGTTCACCATCGGCATCATCGGCTTTATCCTCGACCGCATTATGCAGTCTTTCCAAAAAGTCTTCTCTTTCGGACGCGCACTGTAATTAGGAGCTAGCTATGACCGCAGCCACCAAACTTAAACTTGTCCATCCAGCCATGACTGAACAGCCCAAGTCCCCTTCTAATGATCCAGAACTGCCCTTGGTGGAGCTGGTCAATGTCTGCAAATCGTATGGCGAAGGCAAAAATAAGGCCTCGATTTTAAAAAACATCAACTTGTCGATTAAGGACGGCGAGTTTATTGCGATTGTCGGCTTTTCCGGCAGCGGCAAAACCACGTTGATTTCGACGCTTGCCGGCCTGATCCAAGCCGACAGCGGCGCCGTCCTGAAACAAGGCAAGCCGATCACCGCACCCGGCCCTGACCGTGGCGTGGTGTTCCAAAACTATTCGCTGATGCCGTGGTTGACTGTTTTTGAAAACGTCGCGTTGGCGGTGGATGAAATTTTCAAAGACTGGCCTGCCGACAAACGCCGCGCCCATACCGAAAAATATGTGCGCATGGTGAACCTGGGCGCGGCGATGGACAAAATGCCCGCCGAATTGTCCGGCGGGATGCGCCAACGGGTGAATGTGGCACGGGCCTTGGCGGCGAACCCGGACATTTTACTGCTGGACGAACCACTCAGCGCGTTAGATGCTTTGACCCGTGGCAACCTGCAAGACGAGATTTTGTCGATCTGGGAGCAGGAGAAAAAAACCGTGATTTTAATCACCAATGATGTCGATGAAGCCATTTACATGGCGGACCGCGTCATCCCGCTCAACCCTGGCCCCGACGCCACCTTCGGGCCTGATTTTCCGGTGACGATAGCCCGTCCGCGTGACCGCACCGCATTGAACCATAACGAAGAATTCAAACGTTTGCGGGCTGAAATCACCCAATATTTGATGGCCATCGGCATGGAAAAAGCCCAGGACACGCTGGGCGACAAGGTCATCCTACCCAATGTCCGTCCGAACACCAGCAATGATTGGAAAAATGACTCTTCGGCCTTAAAGCCGGAACAGGACAATTTGGGCAAGGCGCGTTATTTGGAATTTTCGCAATTGTCGAAAATTTATCCCAAACCCAGCGGCAACGGCACGGTAAAAGTCGTCGATGGCTTTGATTTGAAAATGAAAAAAGGCGAGTTCATTTCCATCATCGGGCATTCCGGTTGCGGCAAATCAACGGTGTTGTCGATGGCGGCTGGGCTGACTTCCATTTCTGAAGGCGGCATCATCCTTGACAACCGCGAAGTCGATAGCGCCGGGCCTGATAAAGGCGTGGTGTTCCAAGCCCCCAGCCTGTTCCCGTGGCTGACCGCGTTTGAAAATGTCATGCTCGGTGTCGATAAGGTCTATCCCCATGCGAAGAAATCCGAGCGCGAAGACATTGTGGAATATTACCTGACCCGTGTCGGTTTGGGCGATGCCTTACGCAAAAAAGCGGGCGACATGTCCAACGGGATGCGCCAACGCGTCGGCATTGCGCGGGCGTTTGCCTTGTCACCCAAATTGCTGTTGCTGGACGAACCGTTCGGGATGCTGGACTCTTTGACGCGCTGGGAATTGCAGGAAGTGCTGATGGAAGTTTGGGAACGCACGCATGTCACGGCGATTGTCGTGACCCATGACGTCGATGAGGCCATATTGCTCGCCGACCGCGTGGTGATGATGACCAACGGCCCGCACGCCAAAATCGGCAAGATCCAAGAAATTGACCTGCCCCGCCCACGCAGCCGTAAGGCCCTGTTGGCGCATGACGATTATTACCGGTACCGCGAAAGCATCCTGACGTTTCTGACCGAATGCGACCATACGCATTAACAAACGCAAACAGTCCTTCCGGTGAATTGCGCCCTTTATTCCCTGAAGGGCGCACGGGATAAGAAACCGGAAGGCAACATTCCACCCATCCAACACCTATCCATCTTTTTCATTGAAAACAAAGGGGGCTCTATGCCTAAGCAACAACGAAGGAACCTGTCCGGTCCGCTATCAGCCGCGTTATTGTCACTATCCGCTATCAGCCTTCCGGTGTCTGCCGGATTGACGCAACAAGTTGAAGATGCGCTTAATTTTTACCATTACGGGCATAACGGTGCGATCAAGTTTGACTTGAATTACCGTTATGAAAACGTCAACGAAGACAACCGCTTTGGCGCCACCGGGACGGTTCTGCCTACAGCAAAACAACCTGCCACCGCCAACGCCAACACCGCACGTTTGCGCTTAGGTTTCCTTTCACCTGTCTTTTATGGTTTCCAAGGCTATGCCGAATACGAAGGCAACTTGGCGATGCAGGACGATTATAATGACTTGCCACCGCCCTTTGTCGGCAACAACCCGGCTTTTTCCAGGGTGGTCGATCCCGACAAGAGTGAATTGAACCAATTTTGGTTAGCTTACACGGGGATAGCCGACAATATCTTTAAAATCGGGCGGCAACGCATCAAACTGGACGATGACCGCTTTATCGGTAACGTGGGTTGGCGGCAAATGGAACAAACGTATGATTCCATACTGATCACGCACAACAACCAAACCCTGTTCGGCCTAGTCGCCAACGTCGGTTATATCGCCAATGTCCAAACGTTTTTTGGCACCACCGAAAATATCCAAGCCCCGATTATTAACCTGAATTATAAAGCGGGGGATTACGGCAACCTGATCGGTTACGGTTATTTATTGGATTACTCCGAAGCTGAAAATTATGAAAAATCCAGCCAAACTTACGGTTTGCGTGCCACTTGCTGCGTAAAACCGTTGGATTCTTACAAAATTAGCGACAATTTTGGTGTGGTGTACACGGCGGAATGGGGGCATCAAAGCGATTATGGGCATGGCCCTACCCCGTATGACGCCGACCGTTATAACTTCATGGGGGGCTTGAGCGCCTACAACATCATGTTCCAAGGTGCCATGGAACAACTTGACGGTTCCGGTTTGAACAAACATTTTGACACGCCCTTAGGCACCAACCACGCGTTCCAAGGCTGGGCCGACCTGTTTTTGGTCACACCTAACAATGGTATCCGTGATGTTTTTGGTACGGTCATGGTGCCGTTCCAGCGCGGGGATTTGGTGCTGAGCGGCATTTACCATGAATATAGCGATGACACCGGACGCTTCAATTACGGCGACGAATGGAATTTCCAGGCGGTGAAAAAATTTGGCAAGCATTATTCGCTGCTGGCGAAATATGCTTATTACCACGCGGGTGATAATGCCGACCCGAGTTTTAAAAGCACGGACACTCAGAAAATCTGGATACAGGGCAATATCAATTTTTAGTTGAAGAAACCGTAAGATGGGCACAGGTTTTTGTGCCCATCCGAAATATGCAAAAACAGCATCAATAACCGGAAAGGGCAGGACAGCGGTGCTTTAAACGCCTGCTGTTAGTGTCCGCCCTTGGCTGGTTGGTCACCCAAGGCCTCTGGATCTCATACGGTTCCGGAGGCCTCCCCGAAAAATGTTAAAGCCGCGCCGCTAAAACAAAGCGGATTTTTTAGCAATCACATTCCAAGCCGCCAACCACGTTTGCGGACGATAGGCATCGGCTTTTTTATTTAATTCCCCAGATAAAACCATACGCAAGGTGCTATTGATAATGCCGAAAAAATAGGCATTCGCCAGCAAGGGGTCGATGTTGCGGATCTCCCCGGCGCGGATACCGGATTGGATGATTTTGAGGATTTTGACAAACGCGGAGGTTTCGAAAAGGGGTTTTTGTTCGGGGAGAAATTCATTGACAGGCATGACCAACAGGAACTGCATAATGGATGGTGCGTCATCGGTAAGCTTAAAAAACAAATCGACAACGCCGCGCAGCTGTTCTGAGGATTTTTGCGTCCTGCGCCGGATGTCATCAATGGAAACATTGAGGCTGTCGAGGATGTTCTCGTAAAGCTTATTGGCGATGCTTTGTTTGTTATTAAAATGTTGATAAATTGCACTGACGGCCGTTACACCTGACGCTTCGGCAATATCGGTTAATGACGTGTTGAAATAACCTTTTTCAGCAAACAGCTTCAATGCCGCAATAAGTATTTCATTCTGTATTTCAGATTTTGTCTGAGTAGTATTGAGTTCCAGTTCCATTTTCTTCTTTCACAGCCAATTCAATAGGCTGCATCTTATAATTTGAGTGAAATCAAAGTGAAAGCCTTTGATTCGAAATAGTTTATTCTTTTGATATGGCTATCAAAGCGGCTTTCAAATAATTGACCATAGACCAAAGGGTCAGGATAGCGGCAATGTACAACAAGACATAACCCATGCTATTGACGGGAATACCCAACAAATCCTCCCGATACAATAACAAACCGATTGAAATCATTTGCGAGGCGGTTTTCCATTTTGCCAACAAAGACACTTTAACTTTTGCCCGTTGGCCAATTTCCGCCATCCATTCGCGCAACGAAGCGATGGTGATTTCCCGCCCGATAATGACGGCGGCCGGAACCGCCAAATAAGGCGAGGCTTGTTGTTGAACTAAAATGACCAACACCATCGCCACCATCAGCTTATCGGCAACCGGATCTAAAAACGCACCGAATGGTGTTTCCATCTGCATTTTTCTAGCCAGATAACCATCCAACCAATCAGTAAACCCGGCTATGATAAAAATGATCGTACAGGCAATATTGGAATATTGCCACGGCAAGTAGAAAACCACCGTCAATAACGGGATCAAGGCGATCCGTAACAGGGTGATATTGGTAGGTAAATTAAATTCAATTGCCATCTTGATGATGAAAATGCTCGTAAATTCGTTGTGCCAATTGTCGACTTATACCATCTATACTGCAAAGCGCATCGGTCCCGGCTTGGGCGATTCCCTGCAAGCCGCCAAACTGCTTCAATAATTGTTGGCGCCGTTTTGGCCCTAATCCTGCAATGCTTTCTAAGCTCGATTGTTTTTTTGTTTTACCACGGCGTTGCCTATGCCCAGTGACCGCAAACCGGTGCGCTTCATCGCGGATGTGCTGGATTAACAACAAACCGCCCGCACCCGCCGTAATGTCCAGTGGCTGCTCCTGATCCACCAAAATCAGCTTTTCCATGCCGGGTTTCCGGTCTGGCCCTTTGGCAACGCCGACTATCATAACATTGTTTATCGCTAATTCCGCTAGTGCCTTTTGTGCGGCTTGCACCTGGCCTTTGCCGCCGTCAATAAACAAGATGTCCGGCGCGGGATGCTCGCCTTGTTGCAAGCGTTTATACCGCCGTGCCACCGCCTGGTTGATCGCCGCATAATCATCACCGCCCGTAATGCCCTCAATATTGAAACGCCGGTACGCCGATTTGACCGGGCCATTTTGGTCAAACACCACACAGGACGCCACCGTCTGGTCGCCTTGGGTATGGCTAATATCGAAACATTCCAGACGCTTAGGAATATCCGGGCAACGCAATTGCTGTTGCAAACTCAGGAAACGCCCGTACAGGCTTTGTTTATCGGCGAGTTTCGCGGCTAAGGACAATCCGGCATTGGTCATCGCCATTTGTAGCCATTTTGCCCGCTCACCGCGCACACGCGGCGAGATTGTCACCGCATGTTTGGCTTGGTTGCCCAGCACTTCGGCCAATAATTCGACTTCTTCCAATTCATGGCTGACGATCAGCTCTTGCGGTGCCGGCCTATCCAGATAATATTGCGCGATGAACGCCTGCAACACCGCGCCGGGGTCGTGCTCGTCCAACATGCTCGGAAAATACGCCTTATTGCCCAGTTGCTGGCCGTTGCGGATAAAAAACACCTGTACACAGGCCAGGTTCTGTTGGCTGGCACAGGCGATAATATCGACATTGCCTTTTTCGCCTTGCACATAATTTTTTTCCAACACCGTGCGCAAACGCCCGATTTGGTCACGGAAGGCCGCGGCCTGTTCAAATTCCAACGCCGCCGAGGCCTGTTCCATTTGCGTAATCAATTGGCCGATCAGTGCCCCGCCACGCCCGTCCAGGAACATCACGGTATGCGCGACATCTTGCGCATACACGGCTTTATCGACCAGCCCCACGCAGGGTGCGGTGCAACGGCCTATCTGGTGTTGCAAACAAGGCCGGGTACGGGTGTTATAAACCGTGTCTTCACACTGCCGGACCGGAAACAGTTTTTGCAGCAGCTTCAGGCTTTCCTTGGCGGCGGTGGAACTGGGGTAAGGCCCGAAATACTTGCCGGATTTTTTCTTCGCGCCACGATGCAAGGCAATCTGCGGAAATTCATGATCGCTGAGGTATATATAAGGAAAGGATTTATCATCACGCAGACAGATGTTATAGCGCGGCTTGTGGCGTTTGATTTGCTGGCATTCCAGCAACAAGGCCTCGCCTTCGGTATGCGTGACCGTCACCTCGATGCGGGCGACTTTGGCCATCATCACCTGTTGTTTGGGTGACGCCGATTGGTTTTTATAATAACTGGAAACGCGGTTTTTGAGGTTCTTCGCCTTACCGACGTAAATGATCTCATCCTGGGCATTGTACATTTTGTAAATGCCCGGCAAGGTGGTGAGGTTTTTTAAGAAAGTGGTGCTGTCGAACACCGGGGCTGGCGTATCAGAATCCACGCATTATTCCGGGCAAAAATAATATGCTATTGCTGGCCAAGCTGCGCCAGCACTGCGCAAACCTCGGCCACATCCAGTTGCACAATCTGTGCGATAGTGGCGGGGGGCACTCCGGCACGGTGGGCGTTGATGATGGTGTCGCGGCGGTTTTGTTCGACACCCTTTTCCATACCTTTCTCCATGCCTTCCTCAATGCCTTTTTCCATACCCTGCTTTAGCCCTTGTTCCTGGCCTTGTTTCAAGGCCAATTCAAAGGCTCCCCTCATTATCGTGATGTAATCCCGTTTACGGTGTTGCAACTCCAATTCTTCTGTACTCAAATTACTTTCGTTGGCAATGGCGAAGGCCTTTTCCTGCTCTTGCCCCAAATTCTTAGGGACATAATCCAATTTTCCGGCATTTTTTATGAAATAGAGCCACTTGTCCTGAACGGTCTCCAGATCCGCTTCGGTTTTGTTGAATTTCGGCAGCTCAATAAAGACAAGCTCGATGTCATCGCTGTATTCGATAAACCGCTTCTTTTCCAGCAACTTGAAGCAATTGGTTAAAGGTTGATCCGGAAACAGCACAAAATCGGCCAAAGTCAAAGCAATGACCGGATTGAGCAGCGTGAACGGCTGGCCTTGTTGCAATTGCAGCGAATAATTTTTTGCGGCATTGTACAAAACCCGTTGCTCAAAGCCTTCATGGTTCAACACCTGCATTTCGATAATCACGCGGCTACCATCACTAAGCTGGGCTTTGACATCGACAAAGGTGTCTTTCATGCCCTTGAGCATCGGGATGTTATACGGGTCAACAATGGTCAAATCACAGACGCTGCGGCCATTGAAATCGATCACGGCATTAAGGAAACTCAACAAAATGTCCTTGGAGCCTTCGCTACCAAAGACTTTTTTAAACGCAAAATCAGTTCTGATGTCGAGAAATTTCATAAAGCCCTTAAGAAAACAGAGACATTTTAAGGCAACAAACGCTCACCCGCCCAAAGCTGCGCCAAGGTTTCCCGCGCCCTGACCAAATGGCACTGGCCGCCATCAACCATCACCTCGGCGACACGCGGCCTGGAGTTGTAATTGGAACTCATGCTAAAACCATAAGCCCCCGCCGAACGTATCGCCAGCAAATCACCTTGCGCCAATTTCAAGACACGGCCCTTACCCAAAAAATCGCCTGTTTCGCACACCGGGCCGACAATGTCCCACTGTATTTCCGGGGCGTCATCATGCGGGCTGACCGGAATGATATTTTGCCACGCGCTGTACAAAGAAGGGCGCAGCAGATCGTTCATCGCCGCATCGACAATGGCAAAATTTTTGTTGGCGGTGGGCTTAAGGTACTCCACTTGCGTGACCAAAATCCCCGCATTGCCGACGATTGCCCTGCCTGGTTCCAATAAAATTTCATAATCATGCTGGCCTAAACGCGCCAGCACCGCTTGGATGTATTCTGAAGGTTCGGGGGGTTGTTCGTCTTTATAACAAATGCCCAAACCACCGCCCAAATCCAAATGCTGCAGACGGATGCCTTCTTTCTGCAAATTGGCAACCAACTCCAACAGTTTATCCAAAGCATCCAAAAACGGGCGGGTTTCTGTCAATTGCGAGCCGATATGGCAGTCGATGCCGACCACGTTAATATTCGGCATCGCGGCGGCGCGGCGGTATTCGGCGATAGCCGTATCAATATCAATGCCGAATTTATTTTCTTTCAGGCCCGTGGAGATATACGGATGGGTTTTGGCATCGACATCAGGATTGACGCGGAACGACACGGGTGCGGCCACGCCTAGCTGTCCGGCAAGCGTATTGATCCGGTCCAATTCGCCACTGACTTCGATATTAAAACAACGTATGCCCGTTTTTAAGGCCGCGAGGATTTCATCTTCGCGTTTACCGACACCTGAGAACACAATTTTCTTGGCATCGCCGCCCGCCGCCAGCACCCGCTCCATTTCCCCTAGCGAGACAATATCAAAACCCGAGCCCAAACGCGCCAGCACATTCAGCAAACCCAGATTGGAATTGGCCTTGACCGCATAGCAAACCAAGTGCGGCGTATTGCCAAACGCCCCATCAAACGCCTTCCAGTGCCGTTCCAAGGTGGCGCGCGAATAGATATAGCAAGGGCTGCCGAATTTATACACAATGTCCTGCACCGCCACGTCTTCGGCAAACAGTTCATTATCCCGATAATTAAAATAGTCCATGGTTATTATTTTTTTGGGGTTTCTATTGGGGCGGGCGGCGTTTTATCCGGCAGATAAAGCGGCCCCGGTTGACCGCAAGCGGCAAGCACTAAGTTTAACAGTAAAAATAGGGTTAATTTCGAAAGCTTCATTTTATTGGTATCGGAATGGGCCACATAAGCCCTTTATGTTATCGTAAAACGGCATGGCACCGGAAAAGTTTGGACGCGGGCCAAGCGCTCACCCTTTAAGCGCATATTGTATGCCGTGCCACGCCACTTCCGCGAGCAATTCCAATTCCGCTTCGGTAATCACATACGGCGGCATGAAATAAATGACATTGCCCAAAGGCCGCAGCAACACGCCTTGGGCCAAAGCATATTGGTAAACCTTCAGCCCGCGCCGTTCTTGCCACGCAAACGGTTCGCGGGTGGCTTTGTTTTTGACCAGCTCTATCGCCAAAATCATCCCCGTCTGCCGCACTTCGGCAACATTGGGATGGTCATGGAAGCGCACCGCCACCTCCGCCAGTTTGGCAATCAGCCGCTGGTTTTTGTTGATGACATTGTCTTGCTGGAAAATCCCTATCGTAGCCAACGCCGCCCGGCACGCCAGCGCATTGCCTGTGTAGCTGTGTGAATGCAGGAACGCGGTCAACTGGGTGTAATCCGCGTAAAACGCCTGATAAATATTGTCGGTCGTCAGCACCGCCGACAAGGGCAGATAACCTCCCGTCAAGCCCTTGGACAAACACAGGAAATCGGGGCTAATGCTGGCCTGTTCACAGGCGAACAGTGTCCCCGTGCGCCCAAATCCCACGGCGATTTCATCGGCGATCAGGTGCACGCCGTATTTATCACACGCTTGGCGCAGCAACTTTAAATACACCGGATCATACATGCGCATACTGCCAGCGCATTGCACCAGCGGCTCGATGATCACTGCGCAGACGGTGCCAGCGTGTTGCTGTAAGGCTTGTTCCATCAATGTGAAACGGCGTGTGGAATACTCCGCCCATGTCTCGCCCACTTCCCGGAAATAACAATCCGGCCCGGGCACGGTGATGACGTCCATCAACAAAGGCGCGTAAGTCTCCTTGTACAGCGCGACATTGCCCACCGCCAACGCGCCCAAGGTTTCTCCATGGTAACTGTTTTCCAAGGTGATAAATTTGGTTTTTTGCGTTTGCCCACCGTTGCGCCAGTAATGGAAACTCATTTTCAGCGCGACTTCCACCGCCGCCGAACCATTATCGGCATAAAAACAGCGGTTCAGGCCAGCGGGGGTGATGTCCACCAATTTTTCGGCAAGCTTAATCCCCGTTTCATGCGTGAAACCCGCAAAAATGACATGCTCCAAGGTGTCAAGCTGCTCTTTCAGTGCGGCATTGATAATCGGGTTGGCATGGCCGAACAAATTCACCCACCACGAACTGACCGCATCCAAATAACGCTTGCCGTCAAAATCTTCCAACCACACGCCCCGCCCTGTTTTTATGGGGATCATCGGCAGGTTTTCATGATCTTTCATTTGGGTGCAAGGATGCCATAACACGGCGAGGTCGCGGTTGGCTAAGATTTTGTTATTCATAACTTTTTATCTGTTTAATTTCAAGCGTCGGGTTTGCTCGATAGAGCGTAACCCGACAAATGCCGCTCAGGTGGTGTCGGGTTACGCTATCGCTTTTATGCCCTATGGGTAAACCCGACCTACCTAGTTATCCTGCTGAAAGACCATCCCTTCCTCCCGGCAAACCCTTAACCGAGCGGAAACTCACCAGTTTTTGCTTTTGTTCATCCCATAAATTCAGCCAAAGCGATTTCAGGCTCTTACGGATGGTCAGCGGAGCCACGGTTTGCAAAGCGGGCACTTCATCCAGGCAACGTTGCAAATTATAGTTGGGGATATTGGCTTTGACATGATGGATATGATGCAGGCCAATATTGCCGACCAGCCATTGCAGCACTTTAGGCAATTTGTAATACGAACTGCCTTCCAAGCCCGACTTGGTCAAATCCCAATTGGCATGGCGTACCCAATAAGCATCCTCGTACTGGTGCTGGACATAGAACAGCCACATACCCGCAGTGGCCGCCAGCAAAATGATCGGCAATTGGATCAGCAAATAATTCTGCAAACCCAAGGTAAACCCCATCACCGCGATGATTGCGGCGATGGCGGCATTGGTCAGCAGGACACTACGGCGCTCACGTTTTCCGGCCCCTGTATTGGCAAAGCGCTGGACAACCAGAAATAGGGTGATGGGGATGATGCCAAACAACACCAAAGGGCTACGGAACAGCCGGTAGCCTAAACGTTTTAATTTGGATGATGCCAAATATTCTTCCACCGTCATCGTCCAAATATCGCCTGTACCGCGCTGGTCGAGATCGCCTGAAGTCGCATGATGGACAACATGGGTATATTGCCAATTTTCAAACGGCGTGAATAGCATAATCCCGGTGATATAACCGAAAATCCGGTTGGCAATGCGGGAAGGGAAAAATGCGCTATGGCAGCAGTCATGGAAAAAAATAAAGATGCGCACCAACAGGGCGGATGCCGGGATAGCCAATAACAAAACTAACCAGTAGGAATAACCTTGCACGATGAAGTAAATCATCAATGCCCATAAACCTAGGTACGGAATGAGGGTGTTCGATATTTGCCAAGTCGCTTTCAGATAATCCGCTTGGGCATATTTTGCAACGGCTTGGATCAAGGCTTGCCGGTTGGGTTGGGGATTTGCGCAATCGCCAGTTAACGGCATTTCGCAAAAGGTAACGGGTTGTGGCATAAGTTTAACTCATAAAAAATTTTCGGGGGATGATTACGCTTTTGTGGGGCACTACAGCAACCATCATCTGGATGGTTTGACGCTGAAGTGATTAGAAAATAAAAGACTAGAGATACAGCTTTTAGTCGGGCTAGAAAAGGAAACCGTTGACGGTTTGGGAAACTGGCTGGAAAAAAACGATGGATGTCGGATGCTACGCTAAATCTTTTTTGACGTAATTGTCAGGCTATTGGGCCAGCAGCACTGTTTTAAAGGTTACTGTTAAATAGCTGGATACTAGATTGCGGAACTGTTAACGAAGTTCCCAATTGATAAAAAGTAGGGGATGGCGTTATCCCTTCAACGTTTCAAAATACCTATAGGCACTGTAAACGTTACGGAACGGGTCGCTTAATGCGCCTACGGTTGGTACAAACCCGTTCCAGCTGTAGACTCTACTTGAGTTCCACTTAGTAATTGATGTTACGCAGACATTTTCTGCAAATTGAAAATAAAAAATAGTGAGTCGCTATCGCGACGATTATTTAATCGGGTTCTCGCACCCGACGGCGAGACACTTTCTTTTGCGCCGCCTCGGCAACTGCTCCTGCGTTGCCCTACCTCTGTCCATAGACCACCCTTTAGTGGTGGCATCCATGCAGTCGAAAAGAAAGTGTCCAAAGAAAAGGCGGCCCGGTTGCCACTTCATCCTGCGCTCCTCGGTTTTGTCGGGGGTCGGTAGAAGGGCTTCCTGCCCTTTATGCCCTTTATGCCCTTTATGCCCTTTATGCCCTTTATGCCCTTTATGCCCTTTGGGTACTCTACCGACGAGCGGCATCCCTGCCGCTCCCCTTTATGCCCTGCGGGTATTCGGGCTGATCCCGACAAAACCTACGGTGCTCGGCGCGGCAAACGGGAGCAAAAACACGTTACTGCGTAACGTCAGTTAGTAAAATTTATACCCTACAATTTCGGCGACTTAAAGCTTGGGCCGCATGTGCGGGAACAACAGCACATCACGGATCGAAGGCGAATCGGTGAACAGCATCACCAAACGGTCAATACCAATCCCCTCACCTGCCGTCGGCGGCATCCCGTGCTCCAGCGCCACAATGTAATCGGCATCAAAGTGCATCGCCTCATCATCACCCGCTTCTTTTTCTTCCACTTGTTTTTGGAAACGCGCGGCTTGGTCTTCGGCATCGTTCAGCTCGGTGAAGCCGTTGGCGATTTCGCGGCCACCGACAAAAAACTCGAAGCGGTCGGTGACATGCGGGTCGTTGTCATTGCGCCGCGCCAACGGTGACACTTCCACCGGATAGGCGGTGATAAACGTCGGTTGCATCAAACGGCTTTCGACAGTTTTTTCAAAGATTTCAATCTGGATTTTACCTAAGCCGTACCCCTCCTTAACGGGGATATGCAGGTTTTCCGCCACTTTTACTGCGGCTTCACGGGTCGCCAAATCATCGGCGGTCAAGTCAGGATTGAAATGCAGGATGGACTCCACCACCGTCATGCGTTGGAACGGTTTACCAAAATCGTATTCTTCGCCTTGGTAATTGATGACGGTGTGCCCAACCACTTCCTCGGCAATGCCGCGCAACATGGCTTCAGTCAAGTCCATCAAATCCTGGTACTCGGCGTAGGCTTGGTAAAACTCCAGCATCGTGAATTCAGGGTTATGGCGGGTCGATAAGCCTTCGTTGCGGAAGTTGCGGTTGATTTCAAACACCCGCTCAAAACCACCGACCACTAAGCGTTTCAGATACAACTCCGGCGCGATACGCAGGAACATATCCATATCCAGCGCGTTGTGGTGGGTGGTGAACGGACGCGCCGTCGCGCCGCCGGGAATGACTTGCATCATCGGCGTTTCGACTTCCAAAAACTGGCGGTCAGTCAAAAATTGGCGGATGTAGGCGACGATTTTCGAACGGATGAAAAAGGTGTTGCGCGATTCCTCGCTCATGATCAAATCCAAATACCGTTGGCGGTATTTGATTTCCTGATCGGCAATGCCGTGGAATTTTTCCGGCAAGGGGCGCAGGGCTTTCGTCAACAAGCGGATGCTGTCGACTTTGATGCTCAATTCATCGGTTTGGGTTTTGAACAACACGCCTTCCGCACCAATGATGTCGCCGATGTCCCATTTTTTGAACTGCTCGTTATACAGGCCTTCGGGCAAGGCGTCACGGGTCACATACAACTGGATTTTGCCGGACATATCCTGGATATGGCAGAAACTCGCCTTGCCCATGACGCGGCGGGTCATCATCCGTCCGGCAATTTTGACTCGCAGCGGTTCGGCTTCGAGTTCTTCTTTGGTTTTGCTGGCATATTCAGCTAAAACCTCGCCAGCAATCACGTTGCGGCGGAAGTCGGTTGGAAAAGCAATACTGTGTTCGCGCAACTCGTTTAATTTGCTACGGCGTTGGCGGATTTGTTCTTGTTCGTCTTGTTGGATTTCGGACATGATTTTAGTGTTAAAGTAAAAATATAAATGTAATGTTGAATTTATTCGGCGGCTTTATAACGCGCCTTAGTAACCGCTACGGCTTCGCTATGTTTCACAATCGGTGCCGGATAAAAATCACCGTAATGTTTTTGTTCCCATTGATGGATGGTTTTAATCGGCACTTTGCGTAATTCGGGTAGCCATTGATAAAGGTAATCGCCTTGCGGGTCAAATTTTTGTTGCTGTAGCCACGGGTTAAAAATACGGAAATACGGTTGGGCATCGCAGCCTGTCGAAGCCGCCCATTGCCAATTGCCGTTGTTAACACACGGGTCGTAATCGACCAAGTGTTGGGCAAAATACCGCTCGCCCCACCGCCAACTGATGCGCAAATCCTTTACCAAAAACGACGCGGTGATCATGCGCACCCGATTGTGCATAAAACCCGTGGCGTTCAGCTCACGCATCCCGGCATCGACAATCGGAAAGCCCGTTTTGCCATCAGCCCAGGCTTGGAATTTGCCATGGTCATTATCCCAAACCAACGTATCGAATTTATCAATAAACGCGTGACCAAACACTTTGGGGAAGTGGTAAGCGATATGGGTGAGAAAATCCCGCCAGTACAATTGCCGCAATAAGGGATGCCCTTCACCCAATTGCCGCTTGATCGCATGATAAGCCTCGCGCACCGACACCGTACCAAATTTCAAATGCGCCGATAATTGGCTGGTGGCGGACAGAGCCGGAAAATCGCGTTGGACGGCATAATCAGTGCAATTAGCCAATTGCGCTAATCTAGCCAAACCTGCTGTGCGCCCACCTGGCACAACAGCTTTTTCTGCCCCACCTAATGTTTCTAGCGTGGCGTTCGTTTGAACCGTTAAAAACCGTCCTGCTACCAATGCCTCTGGCAAAACCACAGGGAGTTGTTTGGCATTGTTATAAAAAGCCGTGAACACTTTATAGGCACTGCCATCGTGTTTTACCGCTTGTTCGGGTTCGGTCAGCAAAGCATCCGGCAAGATGTGCAAGGTTATGCCTAGCTGTTGGCAAACTGTGCCTATTTCATAATCGCGTTGGCGGCTAAACGGGCTGTAATCGCGGTTGAAAAATACGGCTTGGATAGCGTGTTGTTTATGCAAATCTTCAATCACTTGGCTAGGCAAGCCTTGGAACAAACTCAATTCCGCACCGATTGCCTTGCACTGCACCGCTAACTCCGCAAGCGATTCACGCATAAATTGCAGCGCGGGTTGGCTTTGATAAGGATGCGGCTGGATTTGCCTTTCGTCCAATACAAATCCGGCGATCACTTGTGCACTAAAACGTAAGGCGGCGTTCAGGGCAGTGTTGTCAGCCAGGCGTAGGTCGCGGCGAAATAGAAAAAGACTGGTTTGGTATTCGGACATCAGAATAATACAAAATCACAGAGACTATTTGCCATCATCAAGCGGATTCAAGTAGTGGAAGAGATGTAGCCTATCAATTCAGTTGAGATGTCCAAAAACAATGTCCATGGAATTTAGCCAATTCAAAGGAGCAAGTTTAAATCACCTGCTCTATTGCTTTGGAGGTATTGTTAAGTAATTTGACATAAGTTTTATGGTATAAAATATAAGCTTTTTGAGCCACCGCCCCCATGCCACGTTTAAAATTTGTCCGGCCACTCAGCGACACAGACAAGCAAGAGTTGGATGCGCTTTACAAGACCCACCCAAACTTTAAGGTGCGAAGACGCGCCCACGCCTTGTTGCTGAGCGGCAGCGGGCATACGATAAACCAGCTACAAGCCATTTTCCAGGTTGACCGTGACCCTATCAGCCAGTGGATCNACCGCTTCAACGCGCAAGGCGTCGGCGGGCTTGGGGATTTGCCGCGCTCCGGGCGGCCACCGATTTACACGCCGGAAGAAATCGCACTGTTCCGGGCACAATTGGACGAAGAACCGCGCCAAATCAAGCAGGCCCAAGCCCTTCTGGAGGCCCGGACCCGGAAAAAGTCGGCGACCGGGACGTTAAGGCGCATTTTAAAAAAACCGGTTATTCATGGCGGCGGTGCAGGCGCTCCGTAAAAGGAAGGCGTTGTGCCAATGGCTTTGCCAAGGCCAAAGCCATCCAAACCGTCATGAAACAATGGGCCGATGAAGACAAAATCAGCCTGTACTATTTTGACGAGTCAGGCTTCAGCACCGCGTCCTCCGTGCCTTACGCCTGGCAACCCAAAGGCCGGACGTTGGAAATCCCCTGTTTCCATAGCCAGCGCCTCAATGTCCTGGGGTTTGTTTCCCGGGACAGCCGGTCTTTTTTCCACACCGTTGAAGGGCGCGTCAAAACAGAACAGGTGGCCGGGGCCTTCGACCTGTTTGCCGCACACTATGGCGACGGCTACGCCGTCCATAAAAAACCGTGCGTCGTCATTATTGACAACGCTTCCATGCACACCAGCCGTGCCTTTTTGGCACGCCGCGACGACTGGATGGCGCAAGGTGTCGTGTTGCATTATCTGCCGCCCTATAGCCCTGAGCTTAACCTGATCGAAATCGTCTGGCGCAAGATCAAGTATGAATGGCTGCCCCTATCGTGCTATGCCAGTTACGGGACATTGAAACAGGCCGTATTGGACATCCTTTCAAAATTCGGCGATGAATACCGGGTTACTTTTGTGTAATTACTTATCAAGTAATGCCCAATCCATCCGATAAATGTACATATCTTCAAAATAAACGCCACCTATAAAGTTTTTTCCAAGTCTGTTGTTTCCAAGGATAGCCGTCCCTAGAACACTACGCTTTAATGCTTTAACAATACGATTATTGGTGTCGGATACACGAATATCATGTAACGAAATCACTTCTTCTGAATTGGTAGATTCATTAATATCATTAATTCGCTTGTAGTAGTTTCTAGGCCCTTCGCTTTCAACTAGAGGTGAAACTATCGTCAACTCCCACGTTTTTTCTTTGTCATCCAATAACCAAAAGGCGGCTTGCACTTGCGCATCAGATTCATCTAATCGTTTGATTAAATTTTCACCCGCTACAACCATTTCTTTGGAAAACCATTGTGTCATAAATAGTTCTTTAGCCATGGTAACACTCCTGATTGACTGTCGGTGATTGCATTAAAAAGATCATGGGCATTTTGTTTGGTTATGGCGCAATCATAGCGGGATTCTTCTGACCACTTGCTGGCAACGGCCCAATTTAATTTAAACTCTTTATTTTGACTCTCTTGTTCGGATAGCTCTTGCTTCAAACCAGCTATATTAAATAGCTTAATAAAATCATGAGTGTAGCTATCATTGGCAAGCTTTTTATCTGGAAAATCAAATGCCTTAACTTGCTTGGCAACACACGCCTTTAATATGCATTCCAACGCATAACCTGCCAAATAGTAAGCCCCATGATAGCAATCGGCAGCTAAAAGAATTTCTGCTTCTTTTATTCTAATATCGGCTAAGTGTTCAAGTTCGGTTTTGTTCATAGTCGATGGATAAGGCGTTTATTGACAATAAAAAATGAGGGTAATTTACAACCCACTCTTCAAACTCGCCTCAATAAACTGATCCAAATCCCCGTCTAACACGGCTTGGGTGTTGCCGACTTCCACGCCGGTGCGCAAGTCTTTGATCCGTGATTGGTCCAGCACATAAGAACGGATTTGGCTGCCCCAGCCGATGTCGGATTTGGTGTCTTCCAAAGCTTGGGCGGTTTCGCTGCGTTTGCGCATTTCCAGCTCGTACAACTTGGCTTTCAATTGCTTCATCGCGGTGTCGCGGTTTTTATGTTGCGAGCGGTCGCTTTGGCATTGCACGACAATGCCGGTGGGGTTATGCGTCATACGCACGGCGGATTCGGTTTTGTTGATGTGCTGGCCGCCTGCACCACTGGCGCGGTAAACATCGACGCGTATATCGGCGGGGTTGATGTCGATGTCGATGTCATCGTCGATTTCGGGCGAGACGAACACGGACGCAAAGGAGGTGTGGCGGCGGTTGCCGGAATCAAAGGGGGATTTTCTGACCAAGCGGTGCACACCTGTTTCGGTGCGCAACCAACCAAACGCATATTCGCCTTCGAAACGGATGGTGGCGCTTTTGATGCCCGCGACATCACCGTCAGACTCTTCGATCAGCTCGGTTTTGAAACCTTTGCGCTCGCCCCAACGCAGGAACATACGCTCGATCATGGAAGCCCAATCTTGTGCTTCCGTGCCACCGGAGCCGGCTTGAATATCCAAAAAGGCGTTGTTGGCATCCATTTCACCGGAAAACATGCGCCTAAATTCCAAATCGGCGACACGTTTTTCAAAACCGTCCAAATCGTGGATGACGGTCTCGACCGTGTCTTCGTCGTCTTCTTCAACCGCCATCAGCAGCAGTTCTTCGGCATCGGCAAGGCCACGTTCCAGCTCGGTGATGGTGTTGACCACCAACTCCAATTGCCCGCGCTCTTTGCCTAGGGCTTGGGCTTGTTCAGGGTTGTCCCAGATTTTGGGGTTTTCCAGTTCGCGTAAGACTTCGACTAGGCGTTCAGATTTGTTATCGAAGTCAAAGATACCCCCTCAGCGCGTTACCACGGCTTTTGAGGTCGGCAATTTGGTTTTTGATCGGATTTATTTCTTGCATGGTGTGTTTTTTATCCTGACCGCCCCGTCAGTTACGGAAAGTAACGGCAGGCGGTTCATCCTAAGAATTTGAAAAAAGACGCCGATTATATCCTAAAACCAAACCACTGTTCATACCCAACTGACCTGCGTGGCCGTAGCTCACCCAATCAATCACGGAAATCCCAAAAACCGAAGGAATCCATTTTGTTTTGGTAGCTTGGGGGTGGCGTTTTTTCAAGCCACTCGTCCAATACATATTCCAGCCCATAAAACCCGTGGTTGCCAAACGCCTGATCCATGGATTCGATGATATTAGTGTCTGTATTAGCAGAATTTTGCAGAGTCATTATGCTTACCTTTTCTTTGCCGTTATCAGTCGCTTTCTTTGATAAAAAAAGCAGGTTCTTTGTCCTGATGCACAGGATGGGACACTACGGATGAACGGAAGCTGAAGGTAAACGTGAAAAGGAAATGGCGGGACAGTTTTGAGTTGTCCTGATAACCCGTATCCATCGCCGCGGATACGGGTCACAGGTGCTTAGGAGATTTGTGCCAGCTCAGTTTTGGCACAGTCCGCCGCCAGTAGGTGGAGATAGGCAAACGGAAGGGTTAAAGCTCAACCCGCATCGGTTTGATGGCGTCTTTGCTTAATGACGGTAAGGCGGCTATGGCTTCCCGAAGCTTGGTTTCCCAACTACGGCGCAGTTGTAGCATGTAATCGTCACCATCATCAAAGCAGTAATACTCCTGCAATTTGAAACTACCGGCCCGATAAATCAACATTTCCACTGGCGCACCGACACTGGCGTTACTGCGGATCGTCGAGTCCATAGACACCAGGCAACAACGGGCGGCTTCGTCTATGGAGGTGTCCAGCTTGAGAAAACGGTCAAGTATCGGTTTGCCGTATTTGCTTTCGCCTATTTGTAAAAATGGCGTGTTGGCCGACGAGGTGATGCTGTTGCCTTCGGCGTAAATCATGTACGCGCCATGCGGTTCATCGCCAATTTGTCCCGCCAAAATAAAGGTGGCGGACGGATTAAAGGCGGATTGGCCTTGGGTATTGAGATGTTGCTTTTGTTTTTCGACGCTGATATGCCCCAAGTAATCAGCCGCTTCAGACAAGCACTCAACGGTGTTGACATTCACTTTGGCGTCCTTAATCTTATCGCGATGCAATTGCTCCAAAACGGCCTGGGTGGTGGCGAGGTTGCCGGCTGAAAGCAAGACAATTTTTCGATCTGGAAGGGTATTGAATGCATGCATTTTTCCGTGCGTACTCACGTTATCAATGCCGGCATTGGTCCTTGAATCGGATACCAGGATAAGTCCTTCGTTGATTGAAGCTGCAATACAATAAGTCATAATTATTATTTTTTATGGAACATTCAAAATGGCCGACATTTTAATCTTTTTCAGCCAGAAATGCGCCATCAATTCATGGTATTACCCAGATTTTCGACGCGCACGGCCATGCTGGTCAGGATCGCCCCTGAACCGAACTGGTGGAAGACCGAAACATCAGCGGCATCCCGCCCAAAAGCGATAATGACGCGGCCTCCAAACAAGGTGTGCTGGGTCGAGTCAAACGCGTACCAGCGCCCGCCCACATACGCCTCAAACCAAGCGTGCAAGTCCATTGGTTGCAGGTTATGCAGATACCCGACAACGATACGCGCAGGGATGCTGATGCTCCGGCATAAGGCTATGCCCAGATGCGCCAGGTCACGGCAAACACCGTAACCACGCTGATGGATTTCGGTGGCGGATAAGGGGAAATCACTGGAGCCGGGCAAATACTGCACATTTTGGCGCACCCAGTCGGCAATACGGCTGACTTGGTCATACCCCGGTTGGGCGCCCGCCGTCAGTTCGCCCGCCAGTTCGCCAAAACGGTCAGATTCGCAATAGCGGCTAGGCAGCAGATACGGCAAGGCATCGTTAGGCAAATTTTGGATTTCAACAAAATATGCGCCTGGCGCCGTGTCTATGCTATTAGCAACAATCACCTCGGCGGAGGTGTAGATGAGGAAAACCCCTTGCGGGGCCACCAATCGTTGGCAGGAATTGCCATAGCTATCCGTGCTTTCGGTAACCGCCACGCCAGGTTTGATGATATAGGTTTCACGGATAATCCATTGCTGTATGCCGCGGAACGGGCGCAGCATCAGGATCAAAGCGACCGCGTCATCTATCTGGAAGCAAAGGTTACAATTGACTAAAAGCTTCATGGCCATTTTGTCCGCCGCCTTGGGCTGTTCACCGGCACATTAGGGGAGCCATCGCCACACCGCGCTTAAACACCAAGCACGTCAAGCTGGCTATAAGCATGGTTCAGCCACATTTTCACCCGTTGCCTGTCCAATAACCCGAGCGCGTTGAGGTTGTCGAGGTCACGGTTACGGGCGGCCCAAAAACTGGAGTTGTTGCCATCGATTTTGGTCATGATCGGCGTGTACAGGCGTCTCAAGGCCATCACTTTTGCGCCCATATCCAAGGCGCGGTCTTTAACGCCTGAGAATTCCAACAAAGTAAAATCTTCATCACGCAATTGGTTTTGGACAAGGACGTAATTCATTTTCACGCCGTAATGGTCGAGCAATTTGCTTAACAATTCCACGCTGTCCTTACCAGAATCCATAACATTCCAATACACCAAGGTAACGCCCAATTCTTCCGCCAATTCCAATACCCCGGCATCATCTATCCAAGTTGCCAAGGAATGATGGGTTTGCGCGGCAAGGTCAACCAAAATCCGTTGCTCAGGTTTGGCGACCGCCGTTTCCATGATGACATCCAGGCTTTGGTAATCGTCAATGACGGTGGGTGACGCATAATCGGCGTAAAAACGCAGCAATGCGCCATGCGAGCGGTCCGTGTCAAATCCGATGAACGGGATATTGCTGTCGATCATGTATTGGGCCAAGACCCGGGCAAGCACTGACTTGCCAACACCGCCTTTTTCACCGCCAATCAAATGTATAGTAGCCATAATTCCTCTTGATTAATTTAAGATGTAATGTTGTGCCGGATGGCGCCGCCGGGCCGCTAGCCTGATATGCCTAACCACCACGGCCTTATATTGGGGGACGGGTAACCTGAAACCCTTTTCCCTTGTTCAAATCCGCATCACATCCACGGACACAGAGAGGGTGTGCTGCCCGCCACCAAAAGCAATGCCCTTTAACGGTGTGACATCCGCATAATCGCGCCCCCAAGCTAAGGTGATATGTTGGTCATGCGGTATCTTATTGTTGGTAGGGTCAAAATCGAGCCAGCCAACATCAGGGACATAAACCGCAAACCAAGCATGTGAGGCGTCCGCACCGACCAAACGGGGTTTGCCGGGAGCCGGCACGGTTTCCATATAACCGCTGATGTAGCGGGCAGGAATACCGAAACTACGCAAGCAACCTATCGCCAGATGTGCAAAATCCTGGCAGACACCACGCCGGTGAGTAAGCACTTCTGACAATGGCGTCGCAATCGTGGTAAACGTCGGGTCGTAAATATAATCATGGTAAATGCGTTGCATCAGGTCAGTCACCACGTCCACAAGCGGCCGGTCAGGCTGGAATGAAGGTGCCGCATATTCCGCCAATTCCGCCGTCGTGACGACCATCGGCGAATCCAACACATACTGCTTGGCATCCAGCAAGGCTTGCATCTGCTGGCGGGTCAGGTCTTGGCTGTAGATGTTCTTAAACAAATCGCGCACCGCCTGCCAACTCAAGCCCATCAAATGGCCGCTGTTCGGAGGCTCAGGATACAGGCTGACTTCACTGATGGCGGTGACCACCAGCTGTTTGTGCGGTTGCTGGATGGCAAAATAAGCCAGCCGATTGCCAAAGAAATCCACCAATTCGCGGTAATCCATTGGTGTCGGGGTGATTTCAAAATAACTGGTTTCGCAATGTTGCCGCCAAAAATCACGCGGCTGCAAACGCGCCTCGTTCTGGCATAACCCGACCGCTTGGCTGTAATTGTAAACCGTCTTATGGGTAATGCGATATTTCACGGCTCCTCCTCGGGAGGCGCATTGGGGGTCATTAATTGCGAGGTTTGCGAATGGCTGAAATAGGCACGGGCTATCGTATCGCCAATCCGCCACAACAACTCCGTGAGGGCCGCCAGCAATTCCTCCAGGCCGCTATAAATGTTTTCATCATCGCTGATCCTGAGCAACTCGACCAAATTGCTTAAGCGCAGATCGGTGTACGCTTTGATGATTAAACGCTCTTCTTCGCTTAACTGCCGTTTGCCGCGGTCCCTTGGTAGGGCGCTGATGTGTTCGGACAACAAACGCAACTGGAAAGCGACTGAGCGGGGATGCGTTTCGTCGAGCAACAGCAACTGCAACACAGCCGACAATTCGATAAACGAACGGTAACGCCGCTGATAAATGGTCAAACTGTCCGTCGAAAACAGCACGGCCTCCAGTATCTGGTTTTGCATGGCGGGTTCTTGGCGGGACACCAAGGTCGCCCGCAGCAACGAAATCAGCGACAAGGCCCGTTCCAAACGCCGGCCACTGCCAAACATCAACCACCCCGCCTCACGCGTCATGCTTTCACCGGTCAAACCGGAAAAAGCCACGACCCCGGTGATTAGGTCATCCAGGCAACTTTGCAGGTGCCCAATGGTTATATCGCTGTTGACCACCCGTAATTGCCAACGGTATTGGATATTGTCGACACTGCGCCAAGTGTCTTGTGACCACAAGTCACGGATGTTGTAGGCGGATTGCACCAAGTTATGGATGTTTGTCGCCAACGAACCAGGCCGGTGCTTATCCTGGGCGAGCGACAACAATTCCTTTTGCGGATGTTCAAGGCAATCGGCATGGCAGTTGACGAAACCCGGATAGGTCATGGTCACATGCGTCAGGCTCCGCAACAACCCGGCCAGGACGGCGCTATCAACGGCATCCTTAAACTCCAGCATATCCTGGTGCTTCAGCAACACGGTGCGCATCAACCGCGCCACGGCTTCCGTACGTTCGAGATAACGGCCCACCCAAAACAGATGGTCGGCGGCGCGGCTGGTCAGCGGTTCGGTGACGGCGTCCAGCAGTTGCACACGGTTTGGCCGTACCCATATCGCTTGCGGCTTGGACGGTTCGGAAGCCAATATCCAGGTGTCTTTGCTGATGCCGCCCGTTTGGTTGGAGACGGCGAAATCATCCTTACCGTGGGCGACCCGGGTCAAACCGCCCGGCATGACCAGATAATCCTCACCATTGGCAACGACAAAATTACGTAGGACCGCCGTGCGCGGCTCAACGCGATGGTCGATGAAGGCCGGGACGGTTGCCAAGCTCACCTGTTCCTGGCCGACATACAAATGCGGTTTTTCCAATATCGCGGCCCGCAGGGCGGATTTTTGTTCCGTGCTTAAAGTGTTGCCGACCAGGTAACTGTTATCCTGGCCCCGGTTAACCTGCTTAATGACCAGATGTTCAAGATTTTGCAGGACAAAGTCCCGCTCCCGCTGCTGCCCACACCACCATGTCGCCACGGAGGGCAAGATCAGCTCTTCATCCAGAAAATACCGCGCCAGCTTGGGCAAAAACGCCAGCAACGCAGGATTTTCCAACACACTACTGCCTAAGGGGTTGGCAATCGCCACATTGCCACGGCGTACGGCTTCGAGCAGCCCGGCCACACCCAACCGCGAGTCGATGCGCAATTCCAAGGGGTCACAGAACGAATCATCAACCCGCCGTAAGATCACGTCAACATGCTGCAAACCTTCCAATGACTTCAGCCAAACATGCCCGTCACGCACCGTCAGGTCATCGCCCTGCACCAAGGTGTAGCCAAGATACGAAGCTAGGTAGGCATGTTCAAAATAAGTTTCATTGAACGGCCCCGGGGTCAGCACCACAATGCGCGGGTTTTCTTTATTATGCAAGGCGCTACTGGCCAAGCCTTTGCTGAAGCCCTTGAAGAAACCCGACAAACGGTGCACTTGGGTGTCCCGCAGAATATCCGGCAACACGCGGGTCATCACGGTACGGTTTTCCAACGCATAACCGGAACCGGAAGGCGCTTGGGTACGGTCATCAAGCACCCAGAAACGGCCTTTGGAACCCCGCACCAGGTTGGCGGAATAAATCGTCAGCTGCCTGGGTTGGTTTTGCAAAGTGCCAATACACGGATGCAGGAACCCCTGATGGGAAAAGACCAACTCAACCGGTAGCAGGCCTTTTTTCAATAGTGTCTGCCCGCCGTAAATATCCTTAAGGATCAGGTCCAACAAACCGGCGCGTTGTTTAAGCCCGGCTTCAATGACCGTCCATTCCTCATTGCTGATCAACAACGGGATAGGGTCTAAGCGCCAAGGACGGGTCAATTTATGGGAATCACCATAAACATTGTAGGTGACCCCATTTTCCCGCAACAGACGTTGGGCCTCGCGGCGGCGGCGTTCGATCTCTTCGCTGCCCATGGTTTCCAATGCCTTGATAAAATTCTGCCAGTACGGCAAAACCTTATGTTCAGTAGCCACCATTTCGTCATAGACACCTAGGCGGGTTTCGTAATACTGCACACCGATGTCGTGGGCTAAATCCATGGGGTTACGCACTCATTGGGCCTTTGGGTAATGGTTGACCCGTGGCATGGCTTTCCAGTCCATGCCAACGTGTTAGGGAGCCAAAAAAACTGTCTTTTGGCTTATGTTGCCACTCTCATAGCCTATTCACACTGGCCAGGAATGGCCTGCATCATAGGCGCTAAACTGGCGCCCATGCACACCGAACGCGGCGGCTTGCTCACGCCAAGGGGCGATATGGGGGGCTTGTAGATGCCGGGCAAGGGTATCGGCGTCAGGCCATATCTCGGAAAACCGCAACAACCCCTGGTCGAAAATGTCTTCTGCAACATCATAAGCGAGACAACCGTCATTCTCATAGGTGGCCCTAACCAATGCCTGCAAATGCGGCCTGACCGCCTCCAGATTATCAGGAGGAAAACGCATCGTGCCTAAAACCAATACCGTCATTCAACTATTCCCGCCATCATTTGGTATATGCACCCCATTTTAATCAATTGTCCACGGCTGGCCTACCGGTTCCGCAACCGCAAATCCAGGGTAAACGGATATTCCCCGTTCAACTCTTCCGGTGGCGGGGCCATAGGCCGTGGCGGTTTGTCGCTGACACTGAAACTCTCCATAAACGGCTTTTCAGAGGCTTTATCAAACGAGCCGGACAACGGCGGCCTGATGACCACCCCAGGCGTGTGCCCGTAATCCCAGAAACGGGTGATGCGGCGTGATTCGGCTTCAAAGCTGTTGACCGGGAAGGCATCGTAGCTACGCCCGCCAGGATGCGCGACATGGTAAGTGCAGCCACCTATCGCATGGCCGTTCCAAGTGTCTATCACATCAATCACTAGCGGCACATGCGGGGTAATCGTTGGATGCAAGGCTGATGGCGGCTGCCAAGCCCGGTAACGGACACCCGCCGTGTATTCGCCTTTGCGCCCGGTATTGCGCATCGGCAAACGCCGTCCGTTACAGGCCAGGATATACCGGCCTTCGGTAAAGCCAGTGACTTTCACCTGCAACCGCTCCACCGAGGAATCGACATAACGCGCCGTCCCCGTGCTGCTGACCTCTTCGCCCAGCACATGCCAAGGTTCGATGGCAAAACGCAGCTCCAGCTCCATGTCATCGATCATGGTCGTGCCATAACGCGGGAAGCGGAACTCAAAGAACGGGTCTAGCCATTCCAGTTCAAAGGGATAACCCGCCCGTTGCAGGTCTTTGACGATATGTTTCATATCTTCGCGGACATAATGCGGCAGCATGAAACGGTCATGCAGCTCAGTCCCCCAACGCACCAGCTCATGTTTGTATGGGTTACGCCAGAACCAAGCGATCAACGAACGCAACAACACCATTTGCACCAGCGACATGCGCGCATGGGGCGGCATTTCAAAGGCGCGCAATTCCAAAATGCCCAAGCGACCCGTCGAACTGTCGGGCGAATAAAGTTTGTCGATACAGAACTCGGAGCGGTGCGTGTTGCCGGTGATGTCGGTCAATAAATGCCGCAACAAGCGGTCCACCAGCCACGGTGCTGGCACTTCGCCTTCGGGCATTTGCTGGAAGGCGATTTCCAGTTCATACAACTTTTCGTCCCTGCCCTCATCCACACGCGGGGCTTGGCTAGTCGGGCCGATGAACATGCCGGAAAACAAATACGACAAGCCCGGATGGTGCTGCCAATACGTCACCAGACTCCGCAACAAATCAGGGCGGCGCAACAACGGGCTATCGGTGGGCGTTTCCGCACCCATCGTGATATGGTTGCCGCCGCCCGTACCGGTATGGCGGCCATCAATCATGAATTTTTCCGTTCCCAAACGCACTTGGAAGGCTTGCTCATACAAAATAGTGGTTTTTTCAACCAGCTCTTCCCAACTTTTTGATGGATGGATATTGACTTCAATGACCCCAGGATCAGGCGTGACCATCAAGCGTTCGATACGGTAATCACGCGGCGGCTCATAGCCCTCGATCACCACTGGCAACGCTAATTTTTCCGCCGTCGCCTCAATCGCGGCGACCAAATCCAGATAATGTTCCAACAACGACAATGGCGGCATAAAAATATGCAAACGGCCATCACGCGGCTGGATACAGATGGCGGTATGCGGCACTTCAACGTGGACGGTGGGTTCGTCGCCGGGTTCTTGTTCGACGATTTCAGGATGTTCGTTGACCTTTTCCTCAAAATGGCTGTAGCGCCGGGCCACTTCGCCATAGTAATCGCCTAGTTCCGGCAAATCACCAAACAGGCTTTGCGGCTCTTGCGTGTCGCGTTTGTCCGGTGCAACCCAGGGCAAACTATTGAGCGGCATCCGCATACCCATAGGCGAATTGCCCGGAATCAGGAACATATTGCCGCGCCGGAAATCCCACGGCCCGCTTTGCCAGGATTGGCCGTACCAATTCCATTTCAACGGCAAGGCGAAACCAACGGGGACGGCCAAATCCGCGTCCAACACCTTAGTGATGGTCTTGCGCTCAATCGAGTCTTTCAGGTCGTATTTGAGCGGGTTGACATTGGTCGGCAAGTTACCTTCCTGCCAAAGATAGTAAAAATTGTCTTCGAAGGCGGCGGTGATGTACTGGCTTTTAACCCCCAAATGCCGGGACATTTCCTGGACGAATTGTTCCGCGTCTTTGACGGTATGCTTATAATCCTTGTTAATGTCGGCCAGCAATTCAGGGTTACGCCACATGGGCACGTTGTCTTTACGCCAAAAAATGCCATATTGCCAACGCGGTATCGGCTCGCCCGGATACCATTTGCCTTGCCCGTAATGCAGCAATGCGCCTTTGGCAAACACATCACGCAGGCGCTTGGTCAATTCTTGTGCGCGCTCACGTTTATGCGCACCATCGGCGTGCGTGTTCCATTCCGCCCCTTCCATATCATCAACCGAGACAAACGTCGGTTCGCCGCCCATCGTCAAGCGCACATCGTCATCACTGAATTGCTGGTCGACTTGCTGACCCAGCGCGTTGATATAATGCCATTGCTCATCGGTGTAAGGCTTGGTGACACGCGGGTCTTCGTGCAGGCGCTCAACGGTGTTGCTGAACTCAAACTCCACCTCGCATTTGTCCGTACCGCCCGTCACAGGCGCGGCACTGGCCGGATTAGGCGTGCATGCCAACGGGATATGGCCTTCACCCGCCAACAAGCCCGAAGTCGGATCTAGGCCTATCCAACCTGCACCAGGAATGTACACTTCTGTCCACGCATGTAAATCGGTAAAGTCCTGTTCGGGCCCGGACGGGCCGTCCAGCGATTTGATGTCGGCGGTGAGCTGCACCAAATAACCGGAAACAAACCGGGCCGCCAAGCCCAAATGCCGCAGGATTTGCACCAACAACCACGCCGAATCGCGGCATGAGCCGCTACGGAGCGTCAGTGATTCCTCACAGCTTTGGATGCCCACTTCCATGCGGATGTTGTAGCCAATATCACCAAAAACTTTGCGGTTAACATCAACCAGAAAATCATTGATATTGCGTTGGGCCAAATCAAAGTCTTCCACCCATTGCGTCAGCAAAGGCCCGTCTTCAGTCACTTCCAAATACGGTTGCAGCTCTTTAAGCAGCTGCTCCTCGTATTTAAAAGGGAATTTTTCCGCATACTCTTCAACAAAAAAGTCGAAGGGGTTGATGACCGTCATATCGGCGATGACTTCCACCTCAACGCTGAGATGCCGGGTTTTGTTGGGGAACACGACCCGCGCCAAAATATTGCCGAACGGATCCTGCTGCCAATTGATAAAATGGTCTTTCGGTTCGATATTCAAGCTATAGCCTTTAATCGGCGTACGGCTATGCACTGCGGGGCGCAAGCGAAACACATGCGGTGACAATGATACCGCCCGGTCAAAGCTGTATTTGGTTTTGTGACTGATGGCCACTCGAATTGTCATGGTGATTTTTCCTATTGCCTATGTTGGGTGGTAATCAAATGTTCATTGCAAAATACAGTAAAATGGGCTTTGTTTTGCGGTATCGCTGCTTAAACCGCCATCTCCACAACTTCCTCAAAATTTGTAACGGCTTCCCCAAATTCCATCCCAAAGCCATTTAGCCACTTAATATATAATCCTTAAGCAAACGTTATACCAGAACCCTTGCAATAATAAACTTTATCCGCGCCTATTAAGGTTTCTTTTTGTTAGATTAAGGTGATAACCCATCCAAAAGCCCAGGGCATTAACCCTACGCCCTGTAAATGCCTTTGCCAAAGCATTGGCAACGCCTATTAGCTGCCCACTTATGGTGCAATGGGCGTCAAACAACGATTGTATGCATATCCTTTACTTATTTTGCCCGATATTGGCCAATTGTTTAATTATTTGCATAGCTTCGGTGCAACGGCAAAAAAACAAAAACTATTCTACAAGCCCGTAATTAAAAAACAAACCTATAACTATCAATAAGTTATTTAAAATAATGATAAATTTTAATATTGGCATCATAAATGCTTAAACTATTGTACGCAATCATCGGCGTGTTCTACCTCCTCGTGATAAACCTTGCTTTCCATAAAGCACTGCGCATTACTCCTGTCGTCGGTCTAATGCGCTTTTTTTTGCCCGCCGTTTTGTATCCGCAATTCCCCAAATAAATGCGCGGCCCTACAGCCACGGGCTAGGCATAACCAATCATGACCACCTGGCTACGCGCAAGGATTTTCCGATAATAGGCTGATTGGCATAAACTATCCCCCTAGATTTTACGTTTAATCAAGGCCTTCAAACTATGACGAACACACCCCTCCCCTTTTTAGACAAAAAACGCATTATTGCCACCCCGGGTTTTAACCGTTGGTTAGTCCCTCCCGCCGCCTTGGCCATCCATTTATGTATCGGCATGGCGTACGGTTTTTCGGTGTTTTGGCTACCGCTATCAAAAGCCATTGGCATCAAAGAAAGCATCCCCTGCCCTGCCGACATCGGCTTTTTCCAGGAATTGTTTGTCACCACCTGCGATTGGAAAATCTCCACATTGGGCTGGATGTACACCTTGTTTTTCGTGTTCCTGGGCTCATCGGCGGCGGTTTGGGGAGGGTGGTTGGAGCATGTCGGCCCGCGTAAGGCAGGCGTGGTCAGCGCGTTCTGCTGGTGCGGCGGGATGCTGCTGTCCGCATTGGGCATTTACCTGCACCAATTTTGGATCATGCTGCTAGGTTCCGGCGTCATTGGCGGCATGGGTTTGGGCTTGGGTTATATCTCGCCCGTTTCGACCCTGATCAAATGGTTTCCAGACCGGCGCGGCATGGCGACAGGCATGGCGATCATGGGTTTCGGCGGTGGCGCGATGATCGGCTCGCCGCTGGCCACCGAATTGATGAAGTTTTTTGCCAGCCCTAACGATGTCGGCGTGATGGCCACGTTCATCGTCATGGCGGCCATTTACTTTGTGTTTATGATGACGGGCGCGCTTAGTTACCGTATTCCGCCAGAAAACTGGCAACCCGCTGGCTGGACTCCGCCTAGCAACCCCAAAACCAAGCGCATGATCACCGAACACCATGTCCACGTCAAAAATGTCTTTAAGATTAAACAGTTCTGGCTATTGTGGGGCGTGTTGTGCATGAACGTCAGTGCAGGGATAGGCGTGATCGGCATGTCTTCGCCGATGCTGCAGGAAGTGTTCGGCGGGCAATTGATCGGCATCAGCAAAACTTACGGCGAACTCGACAAAACCCAACTCGCCGCCATTGCCAGCATTGCGGCAGGCTTTACCGCTTTGTTGAGTTTGTTCAACATTGGCGGACGGTTCTTCTGGGCGAGCTTATCCGACAAACTAGGCCGCAAACTGACCTTCATCGTATTTTTTGTCATCGGCGGCATGCTGTACCTGAGCATCCCGGAAAGCGCGGCCTCCGGCAACAAATTGCTGTTCGTCGGGGCATTTTGCCTGATCTTAAGCATGTACGGTGGCGGTTTCGCCACCATCCCCGCGTATCTCGCCGATTTGTTCGGCACCTTAAACGTCGGGGCGATCCATGGACGCTTATTGACCGCCTGGGCCACCGCCGGCATTTTAGGCCCGGTCATCGTCAATTACATGCGTGAATACCAACTCAGCCTAGGCTTGCCGCGCGAACAAATCTACAACCAAACCATGATGATTTTAGCCGGGATGCTGATGCTTGGCTTGCTCTGCAACCTGCTGGTGCGCCCGGTTGCGGACAAATGGTTTATGAAGGAAGAGGAATTGTTGGCCGAACAAACGCCTGGCGACAAAAAAAATCCGGCGGTGGCCCCAGAAAGCTTACCGTCAAAGCACAAAGCCGGAAGCCTGCTGCTCGCCGTGCTGGCTTGGGCCATCGTCATCATCCCCTTGTCTTGGGGGATTTATAAGACGGCATTGAATGTGAGCAAGTTTTTTTCTTGACCTTCACTGAATGAACGGACAAAGACAACTCGTAAGATGCATTCCGTAGGGTGCAATAAGCAATCGAGACCGTGAAAGAATTATTTTATGCCCACGAAAATCACGAAAGTGTAAAACCAGATTAAATAGAAGTTATTGAAAGTTATTATTTAATTGTTTCGTGTCAAAAAAGCCAGCGGCGCGGCATACGCCTATGGCTTCAACGCCCTATAGGCCAACGACCGACGCCACGCCCGCCAATAGCCGCCTATCCATCTACAACGGCCCGCTGGGTTTATATGAGGCCTTGAATTGTCCAACTGCCCAATGCACACAAATTGAGAAGGCAGCATTCAATTGCCAAGCGAGATAAAAAGGCCGGACTACATTAAAAAATGCGGCAGCCCTAATCGGAATGATTTTTTAAAAGTCAAGCCCATACAAATTGTAGTGGTGGACAAAATACCAGATGATGGCCCCGATGTGCTTGGCCAAGTGTGGGATGATGTAAGGAACCCCAGCACTTTTACAACACCTATTTGCCGGGATTACGCTATGCCATTGCTCTTTTGTCCAACTGCGTTTGTAGCGGATAACCACCTTAGACTTTTCTTTGACAGGCTGGACTATTTTGGGGGGAATAACTTGAAGTTGCGCTTGAAAGTAAGCACTGTAATTGGCAGATGGCGGCATTCGACTCTTTAATTTATTGAAATTGGATAGGATGTGTTAAAACCACCGACAAGAGTTGGCTGGCTTCATTAAAGGCTGGCAAATTTGAAATGACTAACTGAATAACAGTACGAGGGATCACAGAGGAAACATAGAGGTGGTAAACCAAGCGCAATCAGATTTTTTAGCTGTTGGGATTATAGGCCTATAACCGGGCTTGTCAATCTTATGGACATTGGCCCAATAGGAGCCAAATCGGCATTTACCCTAACAAAAACACATGAGGCTGTTTAATGCAGTGCCGGATTGGCTGTGCCGCTTGCCGTATCGCACCATCCATTTCTTCGGCGATGCCGCTGCATCCTTAGGCAAACCCGCCAATGTGAGATGCCTCTCTGTACATGACAAAAAAGAAGCCTGTTGAAACTGACGTATAATGGGCTAAGGTCCGGATACGGGCCATAAGACCCGTTCATGCTTCTGTCCTAAAGTTATCATCGCCTTTGAGCTCGACCCCACACGTTTGCCTAATCAGTTCACGAACTTTCAGTCCAACCTCTCCTTTCAACACCTTTTTAATTGTAAATAAACCTGGATTTTTTTAAGTATTTAGATAATAGTAGCAATTGCACATCATTAGGGACGCTAGAGCATCAAGCCCGGAATTAATATATCCGTCATTGCAATACCTTCCTTAACAACCTCATTTGACGGATTTATACAAAGCCTACAATCCTGCCGGAGCATCCCGAATGGGCTATGGACTTTGGTTTAATAATTATCGGTGGCATCCAAAGCATCCGATCCAGGTTTGGTCGTGTATCAAGCGAGCCAGGAGCCGCCACTGAAACCATCAGTTGACAGTTGGGCTTGAACGGCAAAGGTTTTGTTTTCCTTTGCATTTGGATAATTCGTCAATCGAGGTTTAAAACATGAACAACTCTAAATTACCTTTTAGACTGAATGCAATCGTCTTGGCTTTTATGATGGGCGCTTCAGAAGCCGCCACCATCAAAGTTAACCACAGTTGTAGCTTGACCGATGCCGTCACCGCCGCTAATACTGATACGGCCACGGGTGGCTGCCCCGCCGGTAACGGTGCGGATATTTTACAGCTTACCCTCAACCAATATGTATTTACTTCGCCTATCTTCACACAAGATGACCACGATCCCCACCGAGGCGACTATACTGCGCTACCCTTAATTTCCAGTGTCATTACGATAAATGGTGACCCAGATGGAGTGGGTAAACGGGCGGAAATCAGACGTGAAAGCACATCTGCGTTCCGTTTAATCCAAATCAAACCTTCAGGTAACCTGACCCTAAATGATACCGTGCTAAAAAACGGATGGGCGGATAAATACAATAATGTCGGCGGTGGCATTTTAAATGCTGGCGTATTGACCTTAAAAAACAGTACATTGACCAAAAATACTGCTCCGTGGAATCTTTACACTTATTCGGGTAGCCATTCAGGTTTAGGTGGAGCCATATTCAACTCGGCGGGTGGTAAAGTCACGCTATTAAACTCAACGATAAGCGGTAATACCGCCATTGCCTCCTGCTTTTTTTCAGACCTTATAAATAATAGTTACGAACCTGGTAGAGGGGGGGGAATTTTCAACAGAGGCATCCTTAATTTAAGAAACAGCACTGTTAGTAACAATATGGCACAAGATTCGAAAACTTGCATTAATGACTATTGCTATTGCTATATCGGAGCTGAGAACGGCGGGATAGGTATTGGCGGCGGAATCTTCAATACCACAACCGGAAAAACGACCCTGACCAACAGCGTGATCGCCAATAGCAGGAAAGGTGCTGACTGTGTTGGTACCATTATTTTTCAAGGGGTCAACTTGATTGAAGATGGCAGTTGCAATATACCCCCGCCCAGGGGGCTTAGCGGCGACCCTAAGCTCATGCCATTGACCTTTAATGGCGGTTCCACACCCACTCACGCACCGTCTCCCGACAGCATTGTTATTAATAGGGGAGGAGATTATCGTTGCACACCTACTGACCAACGGGGAGTTCTACGACCCGATGGAATGCACTGCGACTTGGGTGCCGTTGAATACATCACCTCAGTAAACGCTCCAGTCAAACCCATACTCGATTTTTTTGATGCCTCATTACAAAATAATGAGTTATCAGGAGTTGGCAAGTACAAAGCAATCCAAGTTATCCGCCTTAGCTCATTCCGGAACCAACTGGTCACCACGGGCAGCTTTTTAGACAATAAATCGAAAAATAAAGCTTGTTTTCAAATCAACATCCTTCTCAAAAGCATAGACCCTAACAACACGCCCGATCTCAACGATTTGGTTACAGGCAATGCGGGAAGCGGACTCACTGACAAAATCAACTCCCTGAAAATTTCTTCGGGATGCTAAATCACACCCAATTCAGCAATCTGTAGTTTTGAACTAGAATAGCTCCGCGACATCAGCGAACGCTTGCTCTTATAAGTTAAGAGCAAGCGTTCGCCATCTCAGATCACCACATCATAATAATTAAAACAATCTAACCTACCTAAAACACCATGAACAAACAACCCGTCAAACTCCGTTGGGGCATACTAGGCGCCGCCCGTATCAACGAACGCATGCTGCCTGCAATTATCGAAGCTCCCAACGCCGAACTGGCCGCCATTGCCAGCCGCCGCCCCGGCGCGGCGGCTGAAATCTTGGCCCGCTATGCGCCCGGCCATCAAGGGGTTAAAACCTATGGCTCGCCCGATGACTTGCTCAATGACGCCGATATCCAGGCCGTGTACATCCCGCTGGCCAACCATGAACATGCCGAATGGACATTACGCGCCATAGCCCACGGCAAACACGTCTTGTGCGAAAAACCCATGGCCTTGGCTGTCGATGACATCCTCGCCATCCAAACCGCCGCCCGCCGCTACAAGGTCACCGTCATGGAAGGCTTTATGTACCGTTTCCACCACCAACATGCACGGGTGCTGGAGCTGATCCAATCAGGGCTGTTCGGCGAGATCCGCTCGGTACGCTCCAATTTTTCGTTTATGATGCGCCCTGAGCGCATGTACCGCCTGGAAGAGCCTATCAGCCGTGGCGGCGGGGCAATGTGGGACATCGGCTGCTATGCCATCCACACCCTGCGGATGTTTTTCCAGCAAGACCCCATCGCCGTCACCGCCATGTCCCAAACTATTGCCAGCGGCGCCGACATTGCCGCCAGCGGCGTGTTGGATTTTGGTGAGGGCAAATATGCACACTTCGATTTCAGTTTTGCCTACGCCCGCCGTTGTGAATATGAAATCATCGGCACTAAAGGCGGCTTGAAATGCCATGTGGTTTGGCAACTGCCCGGCGATGTGCCAGTGTTGACGTGGTGGGCGGATGACGGACGCCAAGCGGAAGAACGCTTGCCTACGGCAAACCATTTCCGTCTGGAAGTTGAACATTTTAGCCAATGCGTGTTGTCAGGAACCGCGCCCGCATTGTCATTGGATGATGCCGAAAGCAACTGCAAAACAATCGTCGCGGCCCTGCAATCGGCGGAAACAGGACGTGTGGTCAGCTTAGATGGCATTGCGGGCCGGGAATAGGCATCCACCTGTTGGCTAACTCAAATTGGGTATTTTATTTCCGTTAGGGACGGGAACCTTCACCAGCAAACAGTCGGGCCACCCTTTCAGGTGACCCAACTGATCAAAATACCATTTACTTTGGCTATACGGATCCAAGCAAACCCTGAAACCCAATTATTTGCATTGATAAATCCGGATGTTATCAATAAACCAACCTAAAGATGCCCCCAAGTCATCAGAAGCCATCCGGAAGCGGAAACGCACATTCTTGCCCGCCAAAACACCTAGGTTCATTTGCGTTGCGCCATAACCGAAGCTGTCGGCCGTAAAGGCGCTTCTTCCTGCTAAAGGATTGCCGGTTCCGGAAATGATGGCCCCATTATATTGGTAACCGGCCGCCATCAACTTGCCTGCGTCAGCCCACGTTATGCCGTTATTGGTGCTGTATTCAACAACACCGCCGTCATAACGGCCCGCTGAATCACTCTCAAACTCAAAGGCATGGTCAAATTGCATTCTGGCGCCCGTAGGTAAGGCCACGCTCTTGGTCATTTTATAGTAAGAGTCACTGGAATTGTCCTGTGATTTACCGAATATGGACAATGAACCCGTTTTGGCAAAGCCCTGCACGATGCCCCAGATGGTGAAATCATTCGTGGCAAAATTACTGCCGCTCGCTTCCAAACCATCAAAAAATAGGCTGCTGGCACTGGTTCCGCTTGGGCACAATGCCGGTGCAGCGGGTTTGGCGCAGATCGGGCTGTCCATTTGTACGGCGGTGACGGCCTTTTTGACCTGGGTACAGTTAGCGGCGGTAATGCCTACGGTGCCGATCAAATCGGTACAGGCACTTTGCAGCGCGTTAAAGTCGTCAAGAAAATTCGACCCGGAAGTCAAATATTGGGTCAATGCCCGGTACTGGATTTTCCCCGCTTTGGTTAAGCCTATGCCCGTGATGGTTTGGCCGTTATACGAACCACCGTCCACCATTAATTGATAGGCATGGTTAGGCACCCCGCTGTTACTGTGCACGCCCCCTTGGTCACCATCACCAATATCACATTTGAAATTGCTATCCTTGACTTTGGCCGGATCACTAAAAGCGGCAGGGGTTTTCATATTACGGATTGCGCCTAATCCTGGCACGTCCTCGCCTATCAGCCAGCGCACGGCCGCCGTATCCGTCCCGGCTTTGTTACCCTGATCGACAGTTTCGCCGAAAATATCGGAAAATGATTCGTTCAACGCACCGGACTGTGAATAGTAGTAAAGGCCTGCCGAGTTCTCGGTTACGGCATGGGTCAGTTCGTGCGCATCCACATCATCTGCGGCGGAAAAACCATCCCCGTACACCATTTGCGTACCATCCCAAAAAGCATTTCCATAGGGACATTCGGCTAAGCTTGGGCAATAGTGCACCGTTGAAATAATGGGGGCGCCAAAGCCATCGAAACTGTCACGCCCGTGCTTATTTTTGAAATAATCGTAGGTATGGCCTGAAAACAGGTAAGCGGCATCGGCATCAGGGTCGCCTGTGGGCGTTTGGCCTTCGCTCTGGACTAAAGCCCCCGATAAGCTATCAGAACTATTGGCATCGTAAATTTTACGGCTGCGGGCATCGGGCAACTGGCTGAAAGCCAATAAAACCGCACTATTTTCCGCATCAACCCAGATATATTCGCGTACACCCAACCTTTTGGCTTCAATGAACCAAGCGAGATGCGTGGCTTGTTTATTGCCTTGCAATAGGCCTTTATTGAACACTTCCAGCTTGGGTGTACTGAGGATGGCGTTGCCGATACCGCGCTTTTTCAGCAATTCACGCACGATATCCTCAGCGTCGGCAGAAGTGATTTTCGGTGTCACATCGAGGGCGTCAAGTCCAGGTAAGGTTTTTGCCAATACCGACACCACACTGTTGCCACGCAGGTGTACGGTCATTTCCCCGCCAGTCACCGGGATGCCCTTGTGCAATTGCTGCAAACGCACATGCTCCATACCGACTTCGTCTTTACCGCCTACTTTAACGGTTTTTAGTTGTTTGGGTGCACCAATGCCAAAAGCCTTCCCATAGCTAGCGACAAATTCCAACGCACGGGTTTCCGCACTAGCATCCGGCCTGGAAAGCAGCGGGATCGGACGGGATTTGGCAGTGGCAACATAGTTTACCTGGCCGGTGTGTTCGGCAAGCGAATAGCCAATGTCCCCGCCGGCAGCGTCCCTTAATGCGGACACGGTAGGGTTTAACGGCAAAGGGGCTGACGCCGCAAACAACCCGGACGAAAACGCAAAAAAACTGATTGCGCTTATGAGGACGGGGCAACTCTTTCTTGAAAAGGTTTTCACTCGTAAAGATCCTATATCTATCAAGGCGGTATAAAGCCTGTTGGAATAAAGGGGCTAGCAGGCTAGCCCCCCGTTTAAGCCGCCTGCCCATCTCGAAACGCAGCAACTGGCCTCTTAATGGAACGGCGAAATTTATGGTAAAGATCAATTCGCCTGTCTGATGGACAGCAGCCACTGCAACAAGGCTTGTGCAGCAGCGGAGCTATTGATGGTTTTAATTTGCGTAACGCCGTATGAGCCCAATTCGACGGGTTGGTAAAGGTTTTTGTCGGCAATGAAGCGGTATGCAACACAACCGTTCTGGCCTGCATCCGCCACACGCTGGTTAAGGTGGGTGACCGTGCCCGAAGCGGCCCTGTCAATCAACGCGGTTTTTGCCGCCATCGTAGACGGGTCAATGAGGGCGATTAATGCCTTGTCCTTAAATTGATCAAGCAGTTCATCCGCCTGATAATACGCCTGCTTAATCGGGTCGGTTTTACTGGCAAGCCCCTTGCGGGCGTAACGGTAGACCTTTCCGTCATGGCCTATAAAAAAACCGGAAAACTGATGGCCCCAGGCATGGTTGATGGAGTAACAATTAAAAACGAAGTCCCCGACGGGATTTTGGTAGGCCAAGGCATTGCCCTGCCGCCCGATTGAGCAAGAAGCCAAGACCGAAGCGATTAAGCAACTGCCTATCCGCCTTGCATAAAAAATCTTCATATAGTCCAACCCTTAACATAAGTTGCTTGAGTGCCGACGTTGGGAAGGGTGCCTTTGCAAGCAACAGGCGCCATCAAGTTTTGCCCCATCCGATTAAGCGGCTGGATTTAGCTAAGCATTACGCCAAGCGTTACAGAACGGCCACTTTCCGCAGCATCACCATTAACAAGCCTCAGCCATTAGCCCGTAAAAATGCCTCAAACATCAATAATGACCAAATCGGCGCGCTGTAATCCCGCAAGCCATTTTGGTGCTGGACGACGATCTGTTCCAAAACGGCGGGGTCAAACCAGCCGCCTTGGTTCATGTTTGCGCCCAACAACGCATCACGCACCTTATCTTTTAGCGGGCCTTTAAACCACGCGTTCAGCGGTACGCCAAAACCCATTTTCGGGCGGTATAAAATATCGTCAGGCAGGTAATCTTCTAACGCTTTTTTGAAAATATATTTGCCTTCGCGGCCTTTGAGTTTTAACTCCGGTGGTATGCCAGCCAACCACTCCACCAGCTGATGGTCCAGCAACGGAACCCGCACTTCCAGCGCATGGGCCATACTGGCCCGATCCACCTTGGTCAATATATCCCCCGGCAAATAGGTTTTGATGTCCAGGTATTGGACTTGTGACAAAGGGTTGTCGGTGGGCGCATTGCGTAAATGCTGCCGAAACACCTCCACGGCTTGGTAACCTTGCAAATCGCGTTTGAATTGCGCACTGAACAATTTGCCGCGCAATTCATTGGACATGACTGAAACGCTATGGAAATAACCTTCCACTGAATCGCGGCCTATGGATTCCAAGGTGGATTTGGCACGGAAGATTTTCGGCGCCCAATCGGCTTTCGGATAGGCGCGGCCTAAAGTGCCGAACACGGGCTTCCTGATGCTATCCGGCAACCACGAACGCATCTGTTCTTCGTAAGTATGCCAACGGTGGCGGCGGTAGCCCGCGAGGTTTTCATCGCCGCCATCGCCGGACAATACCACCGTGACTTGTTTTTTGGCCAATTCACAGACACGGTAAGTCGGCAGCGCCGAGCTATCGGCATAAGGCTCATCGTATAGCCCGGCCAATTGGTCTATCAGGCTAAAATCATCAGGATCAACTTGCTCGACACGGTGCGCGGTGTGGTAACGCCCGGCGATTTGCGCGGCAAATTTTGATTCGTTGTAAGCGGGGTCGCCAAAAGAAATGGAACAGGTATTGACGGGATCAGACGACAAGCCCGCCATCATGGCAACAACCGCGCTAGAATCGACACCGCCAGACAGGAATGCGCCTAATGGCACATCGGCAACCATGCGGATTTTTACCGCTTCACGGAAACGTCCGATCAGTTCCTCACCGATTTCTTGTTCGCTACGCGGCGTCCCCACGGCGAATTTGACATTCCAATATTGGCGCGGCTGATATTGGCTTTGGCCATGTTTTAAGGTCAGGCAAAAACCAGGTTCCAGCTTATAAACATTTTTGTAAATGGTTTTGGGGTCGGGCACGTAGCCAAAACCAAAATATTCTTCGATGGCGCTAGGGTCGAGTTCCCTAGGCAAACCAGGATGTTCTTTCAGGGCTTTTAATTCCGAACTGAAAATAAACTGGCCATTGCCCAGTTGTGCGTAATACAGCGGCTTAACCCCCAAGCGGTCACGCGCCAGAAATAAGGTTTGCCGAGGCCTGTCCCAGATGGCAAACGCAAACATGCCACGGAAGCGGTCAACACAGGCTTCGCCCCACGCTTGCCAAGCGTATAAAATCACTTCGGTGTCGCAATGGGTCTGGAAATGGTAACCCAAGCCTTCCAGCTCTTTGCGCAAGTCCATAAAATTGTAGATTTCGCCGTTAAACGTCAGCACGACATTGTTGTCACGGCTAACCATCGGTTGTTGGCCGCTGCTTAGGTCGATGATGGACAAGCGCCTATGCCCAAAACCCAGCCCCGCTTCAATGTGGATGCCGCCTTCATTAGGGCCGCGATGAAACTGGCTTTCATTCATCCGCGACAGCAAATCCCGGTTGATTTCGCGCTTGGCTTGCAAGTCAAAAATGCCGACAATTCCGCACATAATGTTATTCCTTTTAAAAAAATGAGTCGTAGACCGCTTGGTAATTAGCCACCATCGCCGTCAACGAAAAGTTTTGCAGCACCCGCTGGTACCCTTGCTGGCCGTGCCGCCGCAAGGTCCCGCCGTCATGGATGTAGGCGAGGATATGCTTGGCCATCGACCCGGCATCGTTCGCAGGCGTCAGCCACCCAGTGACCCCGTCAATAACCAATTCGGGATTACCGCCCACCTCGGTGGCGATCACGGGCAAGCCGCTTGCCATCGCTTCCAAAATGGTGTTGGAAATGCCTTCGGCTTGCGAGGGCAGCACAAAAATATCCAAACGGCGCTGAATCTCAGCGACATCGTCACGCGCCCCTGGCAACCACGCTTGGGAAGACAAGCCCGCAGTCTCCAACAATGCCAACGCTTGTGCCCTGAGCGGGCCATCACCAATAATCACCAACTTGAAGCGGCGGCCCAGTTCCGGTTCGTGCTGGCAGGCCAAAATAAACGCCTTCACCAACGTGATTTGATCCTTGACGCCGTGCATGCGCCCAATCGTACCAATCACCCAATCCGTATCCATAAAAGGGAACGGGCAACCGCCCAGTGGCTGTTTCTGGCCTGAACGCGGGTAAAAAATGCGCGTGTCAACGCCGTTGGTGATGCGGGTGATTTTGCCGGGGGAGACATGGACCTTATCCAGCAAATAGCTCTCCAAATGCCGGGATAGCGGGATGAAACGCTGGATAAAGCAATCCAACACCCGCCTCACCCATTGGTATTTGACCTTAGTGCCGTCAGGGTCAAACACATCCCAGCCGTGTTCGCCGTGGACGCGACCACGGACCCCGGCACAAAATGCGGGGATCTGATATTCAATCGCCGCCAGATTGCGGGTATGCACGATGGCGGGCCGAAGTTCCCTCAGCAAGCGGTACATCGCCACAAATGAGCCCCAATCCTGCCCGTCCTTTTTGTGCAGCTCAAAAACGGCCACATCATCACGGCGAAGGCGACCCTTAAAATCCGTGCTGTCCTTAAGGCAGATAATGGCGTGGCGGTAGGCTTCAGGCGGCATAGTGTTGATCAGGTTAACCAAGCCGTTTTCCAAACCGCCCACACCCAAACGATAAATGATATGGACAACCAAAGGGGGTTGGTGCATGTCTTACTCCTGCAATAACCTGGCAAGCTGGTGGACATTTTGCTGCCAACTGAAGCGGGCGGCCACAAACTCACGGTTGGCATGGGCGGTAACTTCCGGTATCGGGCCGTGCAAGTGGCCACAGAGTTGCCCGGCCATAGCCACAGCTTCATCACTGACCGCAACCGCCAGCGGTTCAGGCCATTCGAGATATGGGATGCCTTCCATCGCGGCCGAAGTGGCGACCACAGCTTTGGCCATCGCCATGGCTTCCAGCACTTTATTTTGGATGCCCCGCGCGATGCGTAAAGGCGCGACCGCAAGCCGTGCAGAGGCGACATAAGGCCTGACATCATCAACCCGACCCGTAACAGTAATAGCCGGGTTAACGGCCAGCTCAAGCACGGCTTTGCTAGGGTTACTGCCGACGATATAAAACTTCACTTGCGGATAACGCGCTTGCACCAAGGGAAACACCTCCGTGGCAAACCAGATGACCGCATCAATGTTTGCCCAATAATCCATCGCCCCGGTGAACACCAAGACCTCTTCATCAGCCCGGTAAGGCGAGGCAAGCTCTTGGTAGGGCGAAAAATATCCGGTATCCACGCCGTTATTGACAAACATGGCCTTATCACCAGATTCAGGCGCAAGGGTTTTGAACAAAGCCGCTTCCTGTTCGGAAACAAACACACTGGTTTTAGACAAACTGGCTATCTCCCGTTCATACGCCAGCAGATACTTGGCTTCGCGCCGGTAAACCCAGCGGGCAACACCCTGTTTTTTTTCCGCATATTGCCGCCATTTGTCGGAATCGACATCGACATAATCCACCACCATTTCGACCTCCGGGCGGAATTGGACAAACTGCGCCATCACCGAGGAAAACACCAGGACTTTGCGGATGGCGTGGGTTTTAATGGCCGCATCCACCCATCTTTGCATGGCCGGATTCTGATAATACGGCAAGCTTAGGGCTTTGTCGGCCAGCAAGCCTTTCAAGCTTTTAATTTTGGCAGGCAAGGGTTTTAATCCCAAGTAACAGGTGTCCGCGCACAATGCGTCAACCTGCGGGGTATATTGCCAATCATGCGGGTCATCAATAAACGTCCCCAAATAAACATTAAATTCCGTTTGGAGATATTTTAAAAAATGGTAAGAACGGATCTTGTCGCCTTTATTGGGTGGGAAGGGTATACGGTGGACAAGGAACAACAGGTTATCCATCACCCTACCCTAAATCTCTCGACAACCAGGGGCCCACCGCCTGGCTGACCGCTAACGGCAAACGTTTCCAAGCGGCGATAAAAAACTGATATTTAGGGTTGAGCGGGTTGATGTCCGGCACTTCTGACGCTTTCACCAAATAATATTCATAAAAGAGTGGCTCTGGCGTGAAGCCCCAGTTTTTTTTAAAACTGTACGAACCCGTGCCGATTTTGCTGCGCCCATAATCGAAAATTTTTACGCCCTTCCCCACCGCACGGCGCATGACTTCCCAATACATAAAATCATTACCTTTCAATTCCCTGGCCAATTCCGTGCCTCCGCCGTAATAGGGCAACACTTCATCACGGAAATAAAAATTCATGACGCTGGCGATTAGCTTGCCATCGTGTTCAATGCTCAACACTTCGCATTGCTCACCAAACACCTGCTTCAGCGTCCGAAAATATTTTTTCGAAAAAACCGGCGTCCCTAAATTCCTGACACTTTCCGAATAAGCCAGATGCAAGCGCCCGACGTCATCATCTATCGTGCTGACCAATCCGGCTTCTATGCCTTTCCTGACCATTGCCCGTTGCTTCCTGGGGATCGCGAGCATGTTTTTTTCGGCATCCGCTTCCAGTTGTTTGCGGAAAGTCACATATAATTCTTTATATGGCCGTTCAGGGTGCTTGCGTTCGCGATTGCGCATTTCCAAGGCATCCACCCCCAATTCCTTTGCCAAGCGGCAGGCTTCGGCATCAAGCAAATCATAGCTGGCTTCATTATTGGCGATGATGCCACCGTATACACAAAATGCGGTTGACACGAGATTGTTGCCAAAGAGCAAGCTATTCACATGCACCAAGGGCAAAATCGCCGTGATTGCCCCGTCATGTTCGGTATAAAGGAAATGGGCCTTATGCCCGAATGCCGTTTCAATAACCGTTTTCCACCCTGAAAGATGGAAGAAAGTGCCATTGGGATGGTTGTTGACAAATTCGTCCCAACGGCCAAAATCAGCCTGATGCAAAGTTTTTATCATTGAACTTGCCTTTTTCATAAGAACACCTTTTCCATCGTATCCCATTCAAAATCTTCCAAAAGTTTCCTGATCCGGTTTTCCATACGGCCGAGGTTAAGGTAATGGCGGGTACGGGTTTTTAGATTTAACCCCGATTGCCTAGGTTGCCCAGGATCAATTTCCCAAGGATGGAAATAAAAAATGCCGGCTTGCTGTTCAAGCGTATTGACCCGTTTAAACGCCCATTTGGATACGGGATACGGGTAAAACCTGAAAAAACCGCCGCCGCCGCAAGGCAAGTTTTTTGAGCCTAGGCGCAAAGTGGTGATGGGTATTTCCTTAAAATCCAAATGACCTGCTAAAGGCGCATACAGGAAGCGCGGCGCATCGGGCATCCCATAAATGTCATGCTTGACCGGATAAATGCTGGAACTGTACCCGAAGCCTTCTTCCTGCAACACCTCCAACGCCCATAAATTGCTGGCGTTAATGGAATAACTGGCGGCACGGTAGCCTTTGACGGCCACCCCGCTTAAATCTTCCAATAATTGCTTGCTTTTGGCGACATCGGCACGAAATTGTCCAGGTGTTTGTTCGGTAACGCGGATATGTTCATAACCATGGCAGGCCAATTCATGGCCTTCCGCAATGATACGTCTGACCAACTCCGGATAACGTTCGGCGACCCAACCGAGGGTAAAAAACGTCGCGTTGACACCGTATCCAGCAAACAAATCGAGGATATGATGGGTATTCCTGGCCACCCGATGGGGCAACACATCCCATTGTGCCTTGGCGATATAAGGTTCAAATGCGGAAACCTGGAAATAATCCTCCACATCGACTGTCATGGCGTTTTTGATGGTCACGATAATTACCGTAGCAGTTTGGAAATCAATAAATTATATAAATCGGCAGCTTATACAGGCTATCCATCACTGCCATTAAGTTAAGGTTTTAATAAAAATAAAACAATTAGTTACGAACGAATTTGTAGGTCGGGTTAGCGATAGCGTAACCCGACGCATCAGCACCCAAATGTCGGGTTACGCTGACGCTAACCCGACCTACGATTGATATGCACCGCAAAAATACAACCGTAACCGCATGAATATTAATATTTATTCAACTTAATGGCAGTGAGGCTATCCATGGGTACACCCTGTCGGGCGAACGTCATTTGACGGCCATTATGGATTATGGCTTCAGCCCGTTATGATGGGTGCTTAAAACCTGATGAAGTTCGGCCAACAATTTTTCCAGCGCAACGACACGCTGCTCCAAATTACCCGAACCCGTGCGCCCTAAAGCCACAGCAGCATTATTTGGCATATCTTCCGCTTCAATGGCCTCTTCCTCATGAATATCATCAATGACCTTTTGGATGACCGTCCGGTCCAATACCTGCAATTCATCCAGGAACCCAAACATCATGACCCTTTCACACAGGGTGTTGATTTTTCTCGGAACCCCTCTCGAGTGGTGGAAAATCAATGGGAAAGCATCTTCTTCAAACTGCGGGGAATCTTGCCAGCCCGCCCTTTTCAAGCGGAACAAGATGTAATTTTTGGTTTGCTCTTCATTTAGGGATTTTAATTGATACGTTGCAACCACCCGTTGCCTAAGCTGCTCCATTTCAGGCAAGGCCAAGGTTTTGCTGAACTGCTTTTGCCCGACTAAAAATATTTGTAGCAGCGTTTTCCCCGACCTTTCAAAATTGGATAACATCCGTAATTCTTCCAATGAAGTCTTCGGTAAATTTTGTGCTTCATCAACAATCATCAACACACGCTTACCTTTCAGGGCTTGGTCGACCAGGAACCGTTCCAACCTATCTAACAAAGTGGCCTTGTCTTCCCCTTCATAAGGCACATTAAGGGTTGTTGCGACGACCCTTAACAAATCATCGGCCCCCACTTGGGATGACACTATCAACCCTAAGGTTACTTTTTCCCGGTTTATGCTGTTGACTAGCTGCTTGATCAGCATGGTCTTTCCGGTGCCCGGCTTACCGGTGATCACAATAAACCCTTCGCCTTGGGTTATGCCATAGCGCATATAAGCCAACGCCCGTTTGTGCACTTCACTTTTAAAAAAGAAATCACTATCGGAGTTTAGCTGAAAGGGTTTTCTGCTTAAATTATAAAAACCGTCATACATGCTCAGAATCTCAAAAACAAGCTTGCCGTTGCGCGGTTTTCTTCAAAATTATTCGTGCTAAACGCTGAGGTCTGATTGAGATGACGAAATTCCAAACTACCATTGAGGCGATTGGTAAGGGAATGGATTAAACCGATCCCCAAATCGTAGCGGTTGTCTTTGACTGGCAAGCCACGGTCTATTTGCTGCCATCTGGGGGTAAGATAAGCGCTGGTTTTATGGGCAAATTGCCAATTCCAACTGCCATTAAGGCCCGTGACTTTTTCATGGCCATCATTCAACTGGTATATCCGGTCTTGACTAAATGCACTTCCGGTAAGGGTGCTTTTACCGGTGAAAAATGAAACAGCAAAATTCCAAGTTTTAGTCACGATAACTTGATCGGTCTGGGTCGGGAAAAACGCAAGAATTTCTACAGGCTGGTTAACAAAGGGGTCGGGGTTGCCATCAACAATAATAACCCGTTCTTTTAATAACAACGCTTGTACTGTCGTAGTGTCATTAAGATGGGTTAATGACCAGTTGGAGCGCTGGGTGCGGTAATTCAGGGCTGTTTGCCACGTTTGCCCAGAATTTAAGCCAATCTGGTTATCCCTGAACGTGGTCACCCAGGTCAGGCGTTGCATGGGTGAAAGGCTTAACGTGACATGGGAGTTATTCCCATAACCCGCTTCTAGGCTATAACGCTGGCTGGGAATCCATTGCACACCTGCGGTATAAAAAAAGCCATTGTTATTGCTGCCCGAAAATGACTGAAAACTATTGTCACTAAACCCGCCTTGGGCGAAAACATTAACATGTTTATTGATATAAGTCCTTAGGGTTGCGTTTGAGTTTTGAAATGAAACATCATTTCCATTCGCACGGTAATTGTCGCGGTTATTAAACGACAGGTTCCAACCCACCCTCTTAAATTCTGTACCGCTATTCAATTGTATCTGCTCCCCAAAATTTTGGGTATCCGAAATGCCCGCCCTGCCGGAATTGGCAATGGTATCAGTAGTCACCGTATCATAGTTCACCACTGCCAAACCAGACGCGTAGTTACCAAATTGCGGCGTCCAACTGGGTGAAAGGCTGAAAGTGTTGACATTAGTCCTATTGCCAGATCCCGAAATATTGTCATTGGCTATCCGGGTATTGTCGATATTTTGCTGGCTTATGGAGCTATTTGCGTTAAGAAAAAATTTATTAGGTATCAATGCGTTGCTGGAACTAAACTGCAATTGGTTAAACGTAGTGGCGTCTTCATTACCGGAGGCATTATATAAATTCTGTAGCCGGTAATTTAAGTTCAGCGTATTTTTTCCCGACTGCCTAAAAATGGAAAGGCTAGGGTTGGCTTCCGTGACAAAGCCCGCACTTTCGTTCCCAGGCCGTGCCAACCTAAGATTATCGGAATAGGTTTCCCGAAACTGTATATAAGGGTTAACTGTCCAGTTAGCGGCATGGGCTTGATGGCAAGGGACACATAAAAACAGCCCCGCTAATTGGACTAGCGGAACAGTGCTGTTAAATAGTCTTGGCAAGATGATCCCTTGATAGCAACATCTCAAAACCCTAATGGGCTGCTTCATGTTTCAGTTGGCTTATAAAAGGGATATTGAAACTTTGTCGCAGACAGCAGCAAACAGCAAATCCGTAGGGATTATTGATTGCCATCCTGACACTAATGGGTAGCGTATTGCCCATAACCATAGCCATAATAATAACCGTCACTGAGGCTAATTAAGGTTTTGTTAAACACCAATAGCACCACATCACAAACCGACAATTTACTGACCGACTCCATGACCATGCTCTGCAAGGTTTTTTCGGCTTCCACGACCAAAACGACTTGGCCAACTAATTTTGCCAACACTTCACCCTGGGTAGCCGCAAGCAAAGGGGGGGAATCAAAAATGACAATGCGGTCAGGGTAACGGTTGCTTAACTCCTCCGCAAACAAGGCCATCTTATTGCTGGACAGCAACTCGGTGGAATATTTATGCAGCTTACCCGCCGGAATGATACGCAGCCCCTGCATATTGGTAGATAGCTCTATATCTGAATAGTCAATATTTTCCCCTTCAAGGTAATCTATCAGCCCGGGCCTTGAAGGGGAATAGATCCCTAACGTTTTTGATACCGAGGGGCGGGCGACATCCGCATCAATTAACAATACTTTTTTATCCCTTTCATTGGCAATGCTCAAAGCCAAATTGATTGCGGTGAAGGTTTTACCTTCACCTGGCACACTACTGGTCACCAAAATCAAATTTGACCGGGCAATGCCTACGCTGCCGGCACCAAATGCATTGTAAACAAGGGGCCGCTTAATATTACGGTATTCTTCTATGGTTTTGGTGTTCACATCACTGGGCGTCACGAAACCTAACTCGGCCAATCTGGCCCAATCAATTTCAACCCTATCTTGTGGCGCAGAATAATCATCCTTTTTCTTGTACACCTTCTCATTGTCCGTAGAGAAGGGCCCGCCTAAAGAAGGGGCTTTTCCATTGTACAAACCCGCTTCCATAGGTAAGCGGGCATTATGATTTAATTGCCCGGCTTGGTCGGCTTTCTTGACCAAGCCCTCAATTGTATTAGCTTGGCCTTTATTTATGGGGGCATTGTCCTGGTCAAATAAATCCGCTCCGGCATAAAGGCCTTCAGCATCAGCCTCCTCATAAACAGGGTTATCCAGCACTTGTTCCATTTTACCGGCGTTACCCTCGTTAATTGAAGCCTCGCCTTGGCCAAATAAACCGGGTTCTGTGGATAAATCAGCAGTGTTAGCAAGAAGCTCCGCATGCTCGGTTTTATTAACTGCCTTTTCAATAATACTCATAGTTAGCCTTTACAGATTTTTAGTTAATACGCTGCAATAACCTGACAAAACTGGATACGTCAATATGCAAGATATCAATCATCATGAAGCTGATATAAATTACAATGAGCCCAAATGTTGAAAAACTATATCTAAAGAGTTCCTTTTTGTGTTTCTTAGCCTCCAGGTCGTTGGTTTTCATCGACACGCTCCCCAGTACCGGCAACCCGGTCAGCTGCCTGAGTTGCGCCGTAGTCATCACGGTAGGCCTAATCAAATAAATTAAAAAAGCAGCACCGAAACCTACGCATATCCCTGCAACCAGGATAATAGAATCCATAATCGGCTTGGGCATTGAAGACGGTGTCAGCGGTTTGTCCGGAGCATCAGCGATTTTAAATTTCAGCGACTCTGCTTGGTCATCGACCTTTTTCGATAAATTCGCCTGTTCCCGGCTAGCCAGCAATTGGTCATAGTTTTTCTTTATGGCCGCATAATCCCTGTTTAAATTTTGCATTTCAGTTTCGACGGAAAGCCTTGTGTTCCATTCGCTCCGGGCCAATTCCAAACGTTTCTCCAGAATGTTGACGCGGGACTGGATAGACGCCACCGTCGCATCAGCCTCATTTAAGGCAATTTTTATAGACTGTGTATAGGGGTTCGTTATGACTGAACTATCAAGCCCGCCTGCATCTATTTGTTTGGCCCGCTTTTGGGCGCTAACTTTTTCCAATTCCTTTATTGTCTTATTCAAATGGGCAATTTCAGGATGGTTAACGGTGTACTTAATCAGTAAATCATCCCTGCGCAACTTAAGGTCAGCGATTTTTTCGTCTTCAACAGTCCCTTGATGGCCAGCCAGTTCCCCCCACTCTTCATCACCCGAAACTAACGCTTCATCCAATTGCTCTTTCAAGGCTTGTTTTCTCGAGATGGCCTCGTCCAAAAGCAATTTCCCGTCTTGTAAGGCAACCGTCATGGATTGCATTTGCTCAACCTGATTACTGCCTTGTCCAGGCAACATCCCTAGGTTAATGCGCATAAAATTTTCCCGGGCTTTTTCTGCATTACGCAGACGGACTTCATATTCCTGAATCTGGCGGTCTATAAAGTGGTGTGCCGTATCCGCACCAACCATCGTAGATAGTTGCGTTTGTTCAGAAAAAACGGTCAACACGGCTTGGACAACATTTTTTGCCAGATCCGGGCTATCTGATTGATATTTTATGGTGAAAATATCATCGCCCAAGGACGTGATCTTAATATTCTTTTTTAATTCGTCAGCAATTTGTTCTTGGTCGCGCGGGTTTTTTATTCTTTTCTCCAAATCTGACAAATGGATAATCTGTTCGACGTTATTCTTGGTGAACATCAATTGTTGCATCACCCTAAGCAGCGCCCTGACGTCAGATTCCACCGTCATCCCCCTCATCAGCGGCCTGAGCATGGTGCTGGTTTCAACATGCACTTTCGCCTCGGAAGTGTATTGTTTAGGCATGACAATCACCACCATCCATCCTGTCAGGCAGATTACCCAGGCCAGCACAATGGCGACCCATTTGTATCTTAAGGTCCCTCTTAAATAAAAGAGGATTTCTGTTAACTGCTGTTGCATAACTGTTCTGTAGAATTTTTTGCTAGATGGTTAAAAAAACGCTTCAGGGATTATGACAATATCTCCAGGTAAAATTTTAATGTTGGCCGACAAATCCGCATCTTCAATCAGATCGTCAATCCTAATGCCAAATTGTTGCATTTCCCCGTTGATATTACGGACAATGCTAGCCCTGTTACCATCTGCATATTGCCCCAAACCACCAACTTGTATCATTAGATCGAGCAAGGTCATGTCTTTCTTGTAAGGGAAAGAGCGTGCGGAAAAACGCGAACCGCCACCGGCCCCTGCTCCGCCACCCAAACCGGAACTTCCGAGGCCTGCGCCCATACCGCCACCGATCCCCCCGCCAACACCCCCGCCGCCACTCAATTGCCCGATAATCCGCACTTGCTGGCTATAGACGCCTTGAAAACCGCCTACCATAATGACAACTTGCGGATCACGTACATATTTTGCCAACGACTTTTCCATGACCCTGGCCAATTGGGCGGGGGTTTTACCACTGGCTATCAAATCTTCCGCCAGAGGGATGGTGATCTTACCATCAGGCCTAACGGTCGCGGTTGTGGATATGTCCGGATTTCCCCAAACGAAAATATTGATGCTATCGCCCGGGCCAATTATATAAGTGTAATCGGAAGGGATAACGGCATCGTCTTCCTGGGTCAATTGCGGATGCCCACAACCATATAGCAAAAAAACCAGTACCGGCAATAACCACTTAATGACCTGTAAAAAAAACACTTTCATTACCTCATCTTGGCCTTACGAAAGCCAATGAACAAAATTGCCAAACAAATAGCTATAATTTACCGAAACCGGATACGGGCAAGATGTGGGCCGGGTTATTTTTGATGCCATTATTAAAGCCGCCATAAAGTAACGCCATCAGGAATATCCCCCCTGTCCAATTTGGACTTGACATCAATGACAACCCCCTTTTGGCCTTCAAGCAATGCGGAAAGATAAGACCAGTTTTTTTCCATAAAGTACCGATGCGGGACGACAAGCAATACGGCATGGGCTGGCTGCAACCCGCTCTCCTCGGCGGCCACGGCAACCCCGTATTCTTCCATTATCTCGTGCGGATCCGCCATGGGGTCAAAAACTTGTACATCAATGCCATAGTCTTGTAACTCCCTGACAATATCAATCGCGCGGGTGTTTCTTATGTCAGGCACGTTTTCTTTAAACGTGAAACCTAAAAGGGTCACCGTGCTACCTTTCACGCACCGCCCCGATTTGATCAGCTCTTTTACGGTTTGGCTCGCGATAAAACCGCCCATGCTATCATTAATGCTGCGTCCGGATAAAATAACCTGGGGGGTATAACCTAAAATGGCCGCCTTGTAGGTCAAGTAATAAGGGTCGACCCCAATACAATGCCCGCCAACTAAGCCAGGTTCAAATGGCAAAAAATTCCATTTTGATGAAGCGGCCTTCAAAACATCTTGGGTATCAATACCCATTTTATTAAAAATCAGCGCCAGTTCATTCATCAAGGAAATATTCAAGTCCCTCTGGGTGTTTTCAATCACTTTTGCGGCCTCGGCAACTTTAATGGATGCCGCCTGATACACCCCAGCGCTCACCACTGACCCGTAGACAGCCGCGACAACGGCTAAGGTTTCAGCGCTGTCCCCAGACACCACTTTGGTTATGGTTTTGAAAGTATGCACTTTATCGCCAGGATTGATACGTTCAGGCGAATAGCCGACCGAAAAATCAAGCCCCCATTTTAAACCCGACTCCCGCTCCAAGACGGGAATGCATTCCTCTTCAGTAGCGCCCGGATAAACCGTTGATTCATAAACGACAATATCGCCCTTTTTTAGCTGCTGCCCGACTGTTTTCGAGGCATTTATCACCGGGGACAAATCAGGCTGCTTGGCCAAGTTAACCGGAGTGGGGACGGCGATAATATGGAAATCCGCTTTACGCAATTCGCGGGCATCGCAAGTGTATAAGATATTGGTGGCGGCCAGTTCAGCGGCAGGGACTTCGTTAGTCCGTTCAACCCCGGCTTTTAGCTCGGCGACCCTGACAGGATTGATGTCAAAACCAATCACTTGTTGGTTATTACCAAACTCCACCGCCACCGGTAAGCCCACATACCCCAAGCCTATTACAGAAATGTTCCTGCCATGCCGTTTCATCAGCTGTTAATCCTATAGAAGTCTTTGTACCATTCAACAAACCGTTGGATACCGTCCGCCAATAGGGTGTCCGGCTTATAATCCAAGTCATTGACCAAATCGGAGACATCGGCATAAGTATCCGGAACATCCCCCAACTGTAAAGGCAAAAGGTTTTTTATGGCTGTTTTACCGAGGCATTGTTCCAACGTTTCTATAAAGGTCAACAAATGCACGGGGCTGTTATTGCCGATATTGTAAACGCGGTAAGGGGCCGTACTGGTGCCTGGATCGGGGGTTTCACCTGCCCAGCCGATATTCGGCTGGGCAGGCTTATCAATCACCCTAATGACGCCTTCGACAATATCATCTATGTAGGTGAAATCGCGGCGGTGATTGCCAAAGTTAAAGACATCAATGGGCTTACCTTCAAGAATGCTGCGCGTAAACAAAAACAACGACATGTCCGGCCTGCCCCAGGGCCCGTAAACCGTAAAAAACCGCAGGCCAGTGGTCGGCAAACGGTATAAATGGCTGTAGGTGTGGGCCATCAATTCATTCGCCTTTTTACTGGCCGCATAAAGTGAGACCGGATGGTCTACATTATGGTGGATGGAAAAAGGCATATTGGTATTTGCGCCATAAATGGAGCTGGAAGAAGCATACGCCAAATGTTCCACGTTATGATGCCTGCAACCTTCAAGAACATTAAGGAAGCCGACAATATTGGAATCAATATAAGCATGCGGATGGGTTATTGAATACCTAACCCCGGCCTGCGCCGCAAGGTGCATGACCTTCTGGAACTTCTCTGTTGAAAAAAGCGCTTCCATAGCTGGCTTATCCGCTATATCAAGCTTCAAAAACCTGAAATTCTTATGCGCCCTCAATCGTTCCAAACGTGCCAGCTTCAAATTGACATCGTAATAATCGTTGAGGTTATCTATGCCAACGACCACATCACCACGCGCCAACAACTTAAGGCTAAGGGTAGAACCTATAAAACCTGCCGCACCTGTTACCAGTACTTTCAAAACGCCTCCTCGTTAAATCCTGCGCCACTGTTATTAGTTGATAGGGACTAATTTGCCGATTTGGCTATTTCCGCCAATAAAGACTCAACCGCCTGCTTTTCGGGGAAACGGCCTTTGGTCTTTGCCAGCTCAAGGGCTTGTTTAAGTTCCGTGGCGGCCAAAATGTTATCGCCGTTTTTATGGTAGGCAACCCCCAAATGGTACCTGAAACCAGGCTCTTCGGGTGACACCTTCACGATCTGTGCAAGGATGTTCACGGCTTCAGGTATCCGGCCCTGCTTAACCAAAACCCAAGCATAAGTGTCCCTAAAATAGCTCTGTTCAGAATCTTTAAATTTTTCCGCCAAATGCTCGGCTTTGTCCAATTGCTCCTTATTGGTTGAGTTTTCGCTGAGGATTGACGCCAAATTGTTTATGGCCACATCCAAGCGCGGATTTTTTTCGACCAATTGCTCATAAAACTTTATAGCCAAATCGTGCTGGCCTTGCCTTTCATAGAGTGACGCCAATGATAAGGACAACTCAACGCTTTCAGGATTCTTTTTCAGGCCTTCCTGAAAGGCAATGACGGCGCCTTGATTGTCATTTTCAGCTAATTTGGTGTTGGCTAATAACACATATAATTTCGGGATATTCGGGTCTTTTTGGATCAGCTGGTTTAATAACGACACCCCCTTGGCGTAATTTTTATCCAACCTATAAAGTTCGGCTAAAAGCACCCCTGCCGATATGTTTTTCTGGTTTTTGGCGAGGGCATCATTTAAATACCCAATCATTTCACTCCGCTTGCCCAAGCTTTCATAACAACGGCCAAGGCTCACCAAGGCGTCGGTATTTTCAGGGTATTTTGCCAATAAAGTTTTATATATCCCAATGGCTTTAGGGTAATCCCCCTGCCCTTGGACTATTTGCCCCTGCAAAAAGGCGGCAAGATCTTTTGCTAGCGGGTTGATGACATTGCCTATTTGTTGGACAACCACCTTGGCTTCGTCCCAATTGCGCTCTGACAAATGGATCTTGGTCAGTTTTTCCAATAAAATTAGATTGTCCGGTTTGTACCTTATCGCTTTTTTTAATATATCTTTGGCAAATTTAATATCATTGGTCGCCAAGGCCTTATCATAAACATACACTAATGCTTCATAATTGACTGGATTAAGCTCCAGTGCCTTTGCAAAGTTTTTATCGGCTTCTTGCTTATTGTCCTTAATCAAATAGGACTGCCCCAACAAATAGAGGATTTCATCGGAGTTAGGCCTTGAAAAGGCCAGTTTATTAAGGATTTCAATTGCCTCATCAGGCAACTGTTTGGCAATGAATAATCTTGCCTTCAAAATTTTTGCGCTAGCGTAATCAGGCTTTGCCTCCAATATTTCATCCACAATCTTACTGGCCATGTCATAATTTTTGTTGTCCAGTACATTTCTCGCCAGCAGGGCTTTTGCCGCATAAGCAATATCAGAATCTTTTTCAGATGCAATCACTTGGTTAAATATCTTATTCGCTTCTTCAAACTGTTTTCTTGCCGTCATCCAATTGGCGAGTTCCAATAATATTTTGGGCTGGTTTTTATACTGCTCAACATATTGGTGAAATTGCCCCGATACCTTCTCCGTTGAAAGCACTGATAAAAAATCAAGCAACAATATTTTGGCCCTAATATCATCAGGAACCTGGGCAATCAGTTGGCGCAGTAAATCTTCCGCTTCCTTTTTCTTATCGAGTTGGGCGTAGATTTTGGCTAACATGACTTTAAAGTCTTTATTTTCAGGGTATAAGACAATAAGCTGCCGGTAATCGGCGATCACTGCATCGAAATCTTTTTCTTTGGCATGGATCTGGATTTTCAACAATTGTAGGGCGAGATTCTTTTGATCGGTTTTAATGGCGGCCTCTATTAACTCCTTGGCCATCGGCAAATCATTTTTTTGCATACTTACCAAGGCTTTCAATGATAGGGCATCAGTGTCAAGCGGGTTTTTTACTAAAATATCGTCAAGAATTGCCAATGCTTCGGGGACTTTCTTTTGGCTGATGAATGCAGAAGCTTTTAAAATTCTGGCCTTCATATTTTGACCGTCTTCTTTTAACACATAGTCAGCCTGCTCTTGTGCCTTAACTGGCTCGCTGAGAAGCAGTAAAACATTGCCTAATTTAATCCTGGCCTCCATATGTTTGGGCGCCAATTCAACCGTTTTTATGAGATTTTCCTTCATCTCCTTATACTTTAGGTTTTTTTCATCCAACAACGCGAGATAGTAATAAGTTTGGGCGGTATCCTTATCAGATTGGCTTGAAGTCTCTAGTTCCAGCTTAGCTTTTTCATATTCACCTTTGTTAAGGTATTCAATACCCTTTTCAAGATGCTTTTTACCGTCTTCCTTGTTATCACATCCCTCGGCTAAAAATAACGCTATAAAAATAGCACTGGCTATTACTTTTCTTTTACTTCCATAACGAATATCGCTCATTTTGCTAGCCTACTTAAATGTTATTTGCAAATAAATTCTGCAACAAATTATATAAAAAGAATCGTTTTTACATAATTTATTTTCGATTGGTCAAATTCTAACAGAGTTAGCAGCCTAACCCTGGGCCTTATTCAAAAAGGCTACGGCTTATATAATTGTGAAACAGAGGAATTGGGTGATACTTGGCACAGGCAAGAATTCCTGATATTGATGGAACCCGGAACCATACTATCTGATAAACAATAAAAAAGCCCGATAAAGGGCTTCTTTAATGGCTTGCAGGCACTTAATTTAGTGCTTATTTTCGAGCAACGCCTTAGCGATTAGCTGTTGTTCGGGGCTGCCTTTTTCCAATACTTCACGGGCTATTTCATGGGCGGCTTCGCGGTCGCCCATATCAATATAAGCCATCGCCAGATCTAATTTTGTCTCCATCTCGTCCATTTCAGACAAGTTGGCAACCCCAAAACCTTCAATCCGTTGTTCGCTAAAACCTAGCGGTTGCTTATCAAAAGAAAAATCAACACTTAACGAGTCTTCATTAAATAAATTTGTCTTAGGGGCATTATCCGTTGAAAAATCAAGCGTCCTGAGGCTTTCGTCAGTATTTTTAGAAGGGCTTAACGTTAGCCCTTCGAATTCAAGCCCGCGATTGTCATTTGTATCCGCTTCAATTGGGCTAAAATCAAAATCTAACGTACTGAGCTCGCTATTCGCCTGAGCTACAGGCGCGCCAGAATTGGTGCTTGCCAGATCCGATCCGGCCTTAGGGGGGCTTAAATCAAAATCAAACGTTTCGAATTCATCATTATTTTTTAATGATGGGGACTTATCTAACTGCACACCCACCTTTTCATTCGCCCGTTCCAAGACAGGTGTTTCAAAAGACAAGTCGTCAAAATCGAAATCTATGCTGTCATTTTTGTTATCGGATTCTTCTTTTACATTAACGGCTTGCGTTATGTTTTTATCATGTTCGAGATCAAATAGGCGCTCTGCCGGATTTCCCGAATCCTCGCTATAAAACAACTCTTCAAATGACGCTAAATCAAAATCCATTTCATCTATCTTACCTTCCTCTTTGCCCACGTCATCGTTAGTCGCCAACAAGCCAGCGCCCGCAGCATTTTTCTTCAAATCAACAGGCTGGGCTGCTGTTTTGACTGAGAAAAATATCGAATCCGGGCAGATTTCACTGCCCATTTCCGTCACTTTGGCCCAAAAGCCCGCATCGTCTATTTTACCTTCGTCAATAAGCTCAGCGGTGTATTTTTCAAACGCTTGCTTATTCTCGTTAGCATAAAAAATTTCCAACAATTTCAGCTTAAACTCATCACGGCTTGGCTGCTCATCTATAGCATGCCGCATTAAATCTTCAGCTTGTTGGTATCGGCCATAAGCCAAGTACACATCAGCTTCAGAAATTGGGTCAATTTCTGTTTGCTCCATGTCGAAGACATCGAATTCCCCACTATTGATATCGCTTACGAAAAGATTATCACTCGTGGTGGCTTCGTTATTGCTGTCCTCAAGTTCCGGTCCAAGCAATTCTTTTTCTGATTTCGACCGGCTTGCTGGCTCGAACAAATCGTCATAGTCAGTTTTTCTTCTTTGTTGCCAAAACCAGCCCAACCCTCCTAACAAACCGATACCTGCAACGCCAAGACCAAGGTAAGTCCAGATTGATGTGCCTTCTTCCGCCACAGGCGTGGCGACGCGGCGTACGGGCGGCTTCTCTGCCGGTACTGGCGTTTGTGCCTTATTGGGCAATTCCCCTCCGGGAACTGGGGCGGGGATTGCCGCTGGTGTGGCAGCTTCCTTAGATGCTGGGACAGTCTGGACATCACCCGAAGGTGCCTGCGGTGGAATGGGCTTGACTGGCTCCGCTATCGGTGTAGCCGGGGTTTGCGCAGGCGGGGCCGCCTGGGCAGGGAGCGTAGCTTGGGCCTGGTTTTGCAATGCCGCAAGTTGTTGATCCTTTAATGCAATCAATTCTTGCATGGTGGACAGTTGCTTTTCTAAAGCAGCGATTTTCGCTTGTATAGCTTCGTCTGCGGAAGCCTGGCCAAGCTTATTTTTTTGATCACTTCCTGAAGTGGCCTGGGCGGTGGCCGCGCCACTACCCACCTGATCCGGCGATGCAACGGAAGCTGCCCCATTGACACTATCCTGGGTGGGGGCGCTCAACGTCAACTGATTTTCAACCGCCTGCCCTTGCTCTTGAACGGCTTCCTCACGGATACGGGCGACTGCCGAAGGGTTTTTCCAAGCCTGCATTTGCCGGTTGAATTCATACAAGGCATCGCTTTTGGAAAGTTTTAAAATATCGTCCTTCGTCGGGATCTTTAATGTTTTTTCCGGCAATAATGCGTTTACATTAGCCTTATAAAAGGCGCCATGGTTGGCATCGTACAATGCCACCATGAGCTGCTCCATCGACACGCCCGAATCATTGCCGATACGCCCGGCTATTTTCCAAAGGGTATCATTTTTCGCTGTTGGCCCGTATCGTTCGCTATTTAGACTGGCGGTAACCAGGGCACGGGGTTTGCGTGCCCGTTGCGCAGGGGCAGCATATGCCGACCGGGATTCAGGCCCATAGCTGTAGGGAGCTTCGGATACGGGGACGGCACTTTGGGCATATTCAGTAGGCGGATCGACCAATAGGGTAAATTCACGATACAAATCCCCTTTAGGCCAACTGACTTGCAATAGGAAGTCTAAGAAAGGTTCTTTCAACACTTCCCTAGAAGAAATTTTAATGACAACCCGCTTGTTATCCGACTCAATGGTCTGAAACTTAAGCTTCGAAAGGAAAGAACTCCAAGGTATGCCCGTTTCGTCAAATTTATCTGGGGACGCCAGATTGACTTTAATATCCGCGACCTTTTCCCCAGCCGAAAGGACCAAAGCAATTTCTGCATCCAGATTTTGATTTAGGGCCGAATGCAATTTAATCTCGCCTATCCCTAAAGGATGGGCGCTAGCTGGTACCAAAAGCGATACAACTGCTAAAGTTTTAGTTAAATTGCGCACACCGCTCTCCTTCAAAATAGTTTCCACAGTTTCATTACCATGAATAGTCAGTCAAATGTTAAACTAATCTTAGACTAGATGTGATTTTTTACCAGCACTTCTGCAATTTGCACACTGTTTAAAGCGGCCCCTTTGCGGACATTATCGCTAACCACCCACAAATCAATCCCCCTAGGATGGGAAATATCTTCCCGGATACGCCCTACAAACACATCATCGTGACCGGATGATTCTGTGACGGCTGTCGGATACCCGCCGTCCTGACGGTCATCAATGACGGTCACGCCAGGAGCCTTTTGAAGCAACGCCCGAACAGCAGAAATGTCGATTTTTTCACGCGTTTCAATATGCACCGCTTCGGAATGGCCGTAAAAAACCGGAACCCTTACCGCCGTGGCATTGACCTTAACCCTGTCATCGCCGAGAATTTTTTGCGTTTCCCAAACCATTTTCATTTCCTCTTTAGTGTAGCCATTATCCATAAACACATCAATCTGCGGCAATACATTAAAAGCAATTTGTTTAGGGTATACCCGGCTCGTAATCGGCTGCATGTTCAACAACCCCATCGTTTGTTTAGCCAACTCCTCAATCGCCTCTTTACCTGTCCCTGAAACCGCCTGGTAAGTGCAAACATTGATGCGCTCTATACCCACGGCATCGTAAATTGGCTTTAATGCCACCAACATCTGAATCGTGGAGCAATTCGGGTTGGCGATTATCCCCCGATTTTTGTAGTCGGCGATCTTATCCGGGTTTACTTCAGGCACAACCAACGGGATGTCATCGTCATAACGGAACTGTGAAGTATTATCTATGACAACACATCCGGCCGCTGCGGCTTTGGGGGCATATTCCGCAGACACAGAAGCGCCCGGTGAAAACAGGCCAATTTGAACCTTGGAGAAATCAAAACCAGCCAAGTCTTGCACGCTTAACGAACCGCCTTTAAAGGGAATCCTTTTACCCACAGACTGGCTGCTTGCCAAAGCATAGACTTCACCAACCGGAAAACCCCTCTCTTCCAAAATAGCAAGCATGGCTTCACCAACCGCGCCGGTTGCGCCAACAACGGCGACATTATAAGTTTTGGTCATCATGCACCTTCTTTTAAAGCAGAAATTACCGCATCACCCATTGCTGCGGAACCCACTTTTTGCATTCCCTCAGAATAAATGTCTGCAGTACGGATATTGGAATTTAACGCCTTGTTGACAGCGTCCTCAATGCGTCCTGCCGCATCACTGCGGTTAAACGTATAACGCAACATCATCGCCGCCGATAAAATCGTCGCCAATGGATTAGCGACCCCCTTCCCGGCTATATCGGGCGCCGAACCATGGATGGGCTCGTACATGCCTTTGTTATTGGCATCCAAGGATGCTGAGGGCAACATGCCAATGGAACCGGTTAACATGGCTGATATATCCGAAAGGATGTCGCCAAACATATTAGTGGTCACCAGCACGTCAAACTGCTTGGGCGCGCGGACCAGTTGCATGGCCGCATTATCAACATACATGTGGCTGAGCTCAACATCGGGATATTGCCTACCGATTTCGGTCACAACTTGGCGCCACAATTCGGTGCACTCTAACACGTTAGCTTTATCAACCGAACAAAGGCGACGATTTCTTTTCTGCGCCACCTGAAACGCAGAATGGGCGATCCGGCGTATTTCGGATTCGCTATAGACGAGGGTGTTGTAACCTTGCTTTTCCCCATTATCAAGCAACCTTACACCACGCGGCTGCCCGAAATAAATACCGCCAGTCAATTCACGCACAATCAAAATATCAAGGCCGGAAACGACCTCAGCCTTTAGGGTGGAGGCGCTGATCAATTGCGGATATAAAATGGCCGGACGCAAATTGGCAAAAAGCTGCAATTCCGAACGCAGCCCTAACAGGCCTTTTTCGGGGCGCACGGCAATATCCAGCGATTCCCATTTGTAGCCGCCAACCGCACCCAGCAAAACAGCATCCGCTTGTTTTGCCAAAACCAGGGTCTGCTCCGGAAAGGGCGTGCCATGCGCATCATAAGCCGCACCACCAATCAAGCCATATTCAAGGCTTAGGTCAAGACTCATATCGGCATTCAAATAGTCAAGGACTTTCACCGCCTCGGCAACAATTTCCGGCCCTATACCGTCACCAGGTAGAACTGCAATTTTTTTTGTCATTACGCTTTTAACCTTCCCTTTATCCTTATCAATTATATTTACTGCTTAACGAACAGCCACGGGGCCCTTTTAGCCCGTTCGATTTCGTATGCGGCAATCTTGTCGGCATGTTGCAAAGACAGGCCAATATCATCCAGGCCATTCAACAACCGGTATTTACGGTTCCCATCAATATCAAACCTGATGGTTTTCCCATCAGGCGTGATAATTTGCTGGGCGTTCAAATCAATGCGGAGCCGGTAACCTTCAGATAAGCCTTGAAACAAGCCGTCAACAATTTCAGCAGCCAACACTATTGGCAACAGGCCATTTTTAAAGCAGTTATTATAGAAAATGTCAGCAAAACTCGGTGCAATAATAGCCCTGAACCCAAAATCTTCCAGTGCCCAAGGCGCATGTTCACGGGACGAACCGCAACCAAAATTTTCCCTGGCCAATAAAATTTCTGCGCCCTTATACGCTGGCTTATTTAAAAAGAAATCGGGGTTTAATGGCCGGCCGGCACAATCCATCCCAGGTTCGCCATGATCCAGATACCGCCATTCATCAAATAGGTAAGGCCCGAATCCGGCCCGCCGGATTGACTTGAGGAATTGTTTGGGAATAATGGCGTCCGTGTCAACATTGGCACGGTCTAGCGGCGCGACCAAGCCATCCAATAAAGTAAATGCTTGCATATTTTTAGTGTTTGAAAGTTAAAAAGCAAATGGATTGGGGCTTTTGGACAGGCCACGGCCTTGCCATGGCCCCATCCGCTTTTTCCAAATCTTTACTGATACCCGAATGGTGTTGCAAACAGGCATCAAGCTGATAGAAAACGGCCAACCGTTTCATAATCAAAGGGCTATCAGTCAATATATTGCCGGACATCGACAAAATGACCGGCAATCGCGGCAGCGGCCGCCATGGACGGGCTCACTAAATGGGTCCTTCCACCATAGCCTTGCCGGCCTTCAAAATTCCGGTTGGAAGTTGACGCACAACGCTCGCCTTCCTCCAAACGGTCGGCATTCATCGCCAAGCACATGGAGCACCCAGGTTCACGCCATTCAAAACCGGCGTCCAGGAATATTTTGTCCAAACCTTCCGTTTCGGCCTGACGCTTGACAAGGCCGGAACCCGGCACAACCAACGCCAACTTAATGTTATTGGCAATTTTTTTGCCTTTTGCAACATTGGCCGCCGCCCTTAAATCTTCTATCCTGGAATTTGTGCAGGAACCGATGAAAACTTTATCAATGGAAATATCAGTGATGGCTTGGCCGGCGCTTAAGCCCATATATTGCAATGCCCTAACCATGCTTTGTTGTTTGACGGGATTTATCTCTAATGCCGGGTCAGGTACGCACCCGTCAACGGCGACCACCAGTTCAGGCGATGTCCCCCAAGTCACTTGAGGAACAATCATGCTGGCGTCAATCTCGACCACTTTATCAAAAGTGGCATCCGCATCAGAGTGAAGGTTCCGCCATAACCGTTCCGCCATATACCAGTCACCATTTTTAGGCGAATAAGGCCGGTCACGGTAATAGTCAATCGTGACGTCATCAACGGCGATAAGCCCGGCCCGTGCGCCCGCCTCTATCGCCATATTGCATACCGTCATCCGCCCTTCCATCGACAAGGCACGGATGGCTTCACCGGCGAACTCAATGGTGTGGCCGTTCCCGCCTGCCGTGCCGATTGTGCCGATGATGGCGAGGACAATGTCTTTCGCGGTCACGCCCAACCCAACCTGCCCGTTGACTTTGATCAACAGGTTTTTCGCCTTTTTCTGCACCAGGCACTGGGTTGCCAATACGTGCTCAACTTCCGATGTGCCTATACCAAAGGCCAAGGCGCCGGATGCGCCATGCGTGGAAGTATGGGAATCCCCGCACACCACCGTCATACCAGGCAATGTCGCGCCCTGTTCCGGGCCTATCACATGCACGATACCTTGGCGCCCATCATTCATCGCAAATTCAGTGATGCCAAATTCCGCGCAATTGCTGTCAAGCGTTTCAACTTGCAGGCGGGAAACCGGATCGGCTATGCCTTTGTCACGGTCGGTCGTCGGCACATTATGGTCAGCCACCGCCAAATTCCTGTCCGCCCGCCACGGCTTACGCCCTGCTAGCCGCAAACCTTCAAAAGCTTGGGGAGAGGTGACCTCATGCACCAAATGGCGGTCTATATAAATGAGTGAAGAACCGTCGTCTTCAGTATAGACGACATGGTCTTCCCATAATTTGTCATAAAGTGTTTTACCCGACATAGTTCATCTTAAATGATCGTGCCGCACCAGCGGCTAATTTATTTTAAAAGGCGGCCTATCCTAAGCATCAACCTAAGATAGCAAAAACCTTCTGGGAAATGGCGTCAACTGACCCAACGCCCGTTATGGAACTAAATTTGACACCTTTACCAGGGGCCGCATAGTAACTGACTAACGGCTTGGTTTGCTCATGGTAAACACTTAGCCGTTTACGGACGGTCTCTTCTTTGTCGTCATCGCGTTGGATCAACGTTTCCCCAGTCACATCGTCAACACCATCGGTCTTGGGCGGGTTAAATTGCACATGGTAACTACGTCCTGACGCCAAATGCACCCATCTGCCCGCCATGCGTTTTACAATTTCTTCATCTTCAACGACTATTTCAACCACAGTGTCAATAGTGACGCCCATGGCGTCCAATCCTTCAGCCTGGGCAATAGTACGCGGGAAACCGTCCAGCAAGAAACCATTCTTGCAATCGTCTTGGGCAATACGCTCCTTAATAAGGCCTAAAATTATGTCATCGGAAACCAACCCGCCCGCATCCATGACTTTTTTAGCTTCAACACCCAGCGGAGTTCCTGCACGCACGGCCGCCCTCAACATATCCCCGGTTGAAATTTGGGGAATACCGTATTTTTCGGTAATAAACTGGGCTTGGGTCCCTTTTCCAGAACCAGGGCTCCCTAACAGGATGATGCGCATGAAATAACTCCGTCGTGTTTTTATAATAACTTGCTAAGAATGTTTACCCGTCCAAAATGCTTATAAACGGATAAAAGTATAACTGGATATTTTATAACACTTCTTCGTTAATCTGTTTTAAAAATATGCTTATTTGCCAGGATGGGGAAGAATTTTTCATTCAAACGGATTCGCTTTATCTGTTGGCCCAAATAATGCGCCATAGGCACGGGCGGCGGATTCTGGCTGATGGTCAAATAACCCGCCTATAATTGCCAGCAAATCGGCACCTGCCGCCAGCAATTGCCCCCCATTCTCTGGCAGGATACCCCCTATCGCCACAATGGGTATGTCTAAAACCCGCCGGGCTTGGGACAATGTCCCGATGCTTGCCGGAGCCGCCAAGGGCTTGGATGACGACGGGAAAAACCGGCCAAAAGCCACGTAGCTGGCGCCTTGCCGCTGGGCTGCCAATGCCCTTTCAATACTGTCATAACAAGACACCCCGATAATGGCATCCCCCCCCAAGCGTTCCCTGGCATAACTAATCTGCCCGTCGTCTTTGCCAAGATGCACGCCGTCGGCGGCAACCGCAGCGGCAAGCTCAATATGGTCATTGATGATGAGCGGCACCTGGTATTGATGGCAAACTTGCACCAAATCAGCCGCCAAGGCCAACGCATCGGTAGGATTTTTATCGCGGTATTGCACAATGGCCGCACCGCCACGGATGGCGGCCGTCACTTCTTCAATAATGGTGGCAGGGGATTTTTTCTCGGTTTGGGTGATCGCGTACAGGCCACGGACAGGCAATTTCATGCGTCGTCCTCCATCCAAAAAAAGCGGTTGGGGTTATGCTGCCCTTTGCCGGCCCGATATGCGGCGTTCAAGGAATTCCACGTATATTCCTGGGCTTCCAACACCGCCTGCACCGGTGATAAACCATGTGCTATCAAGGCCGCAATACTGGTTGCCAACGTGCAACCAGAGCCATGATAACTTTCCGGCAAGCGCTCCCAGGTATAAGTTTCCCAGCAACGCTCATCATGAAAAAGCTGGTTTTGGACACTAGGCGTCGTTTCGTGGGCCCCCGTGACCAACACATATTCACAACCCGCTTCCAACAACGATAAACCACATTCTTCCAGATCATCAAGATTGGCCAGGATCCGGGCTTCATTGCTATTGGGCGTCAATACCGTGGTGCACGGTAACAACAAATCCACTATCGTGGCAACCAAGCGGTCATTGGTCAAATCCGCACCGCCACCCGCCGCCAAGACAGGGTCTAAGATCACCGGAATATGCGGATATTGCTTGAGTATCGCGTAAATCGCCAGGGCGGTTTCGTGCTGGCCAATTAAACCAATCTTAAAAGCGTCCACCTCCATGTCATCCAGCAAGGTTTGCGCTTGGCTGATGATGTTTTCGGAAGCTTGCGGTATCAGCCGTTTGACATTATGGCTATCCTGTTCGGTCAGGGCGGTGATGACACTGGCGGAATGGCATTGATGGCTGGCCAAGGTTTCAATATCCGCTTGGATACCCGCGCCACCACTCGGGTCGTGGCCGGAAAACGACAGGACAATAGGGCGATGGGGGTTCATGTTGCTTCCTTCTACAAAAAATTCAGGGAATACTGGCGATTGGTTGGCAATTTAGCATGGCTCAAACATTAACTCTATATCGCCATCAGCACCTTCGCCAAAAATCATGCGGCTTCCCACAGGGCCCATGCCATTTTTATGGCCCGAAAAAGCCTATCGCCATCATCAAACGCCCTTGCATTTTTGCCGTCTGCCGTAAAAACCAGATGTCCATAGCCACGGCAAGCCGTGGCCAAGAAGCCCCCAACCGCCGGGCTTCGGTACGACGCCTTTTATTGCAGGGCGCCAGCAACCAAATGGCGGTCGGATTGGCTGTAGTAAATGGAGTTACTGTAAGTGCTCCAGGTATAGCCAACAATTTCATCACTGGACTCATCGGCATAAATCCTGAAAACACCAGCACCGACGCCAGTATCCCAGTTGCCATCCGCCATTTTACGGGTGTCGTCGGCACCGTGGCCGCTTTGTGACGAATCGTAAACCGCAACCGTGTACTGGCGGGTGCCGGGCACTATGGGCGCAGTTGCGGCCACTTCTTCAGGCAGGCCACGCACCAGCATGACATGGCCGGTGCTGCCTTGGCCGCTTGGATATTTGATGGCGACCACATCGCCCACTGCGATATTTTGCACAAGATTGGTCGCGGTAAAACCGTTACCGGACACAATGGCGTCGTGATACTGCGCCGCAGTTGGGCTAGTGCTTCCGAACCAATCTTTAAAAACGGTATTGTCCCAACCGTAAGCTTGTTTTAATAAGTTGGTCAGGAACGAGCCACATTGGGTCCGGTTTTCATACGTTGTGGCGCCGTTCACACCCGCCCAGTATATATAGCTGGGGCTGCTGCCATAATCATTGTTTGCTGGTTGGATATGGCTGACCAAATCAGCCGCCCACAGCACATGGCTAGGGTCATTGGCAAACGATGGCCGGGCTATCGCCGCAAACCCTAAGCCAAGCAACACGATGGCCAATTTACGTATGCGTAAGGGTGGGAAAATTGTACTGACGCGGGTTTTCATAGTATTTCTCCAAATTTAAAAGTTGTTAAGATCGTGTTTTTCTAATTGCTAATGGAATAACCACCTCCGTGCGGCGGGCATGCCATTCACCGCCCCACATCAGGGTCGGAATGGCCATTTATTGGCTGTTGCCTATAGCGCACCATGATCCTTGCCTCGTGCCATCAATCCTGAAAAGCTCCCCCTAACCCGCCTGTCTAGCTTAGGCCTATGGCCATCCAACTAACGCAGGCATAGGCAAATGTCCTTGGAAGAGGGCACTAGTATGACAGGACTTTGTATCAATAGAACTTCATGATTGTTTCAATTGTTGCCGGCAAACAACACGGGGAAACCGTCCGCCCTATTGCCTGTCCGCCAAAGCTTCAATCCAGCGGCCGCATGGATGTAAATGCGGTTTTTATCACTTATTAAGTGTGGATTATCCGCCCCCATACGTCTTAAGTCGATGACAGGCCAAAACCTTTTATCAACCGGATGACTGGATAAACCATTATGAGCCGAACCTACCCATTATCTAACATAAGCGATAAAGCAATAGCACGCCAACGCCTGAAAGCCCGCCGCAAACTCTGGCTACAAGCCCATTTGTGGCTGGGTTTGGGGCTTGGGTTATTCTTGGCGGTCATTGGCCTGACAGGTTCGGTGCTGGTGTTCTGGCATGAACTCGACGCAGCGATCAACCCGGGCCTTTACCAAGCGGCACCGGCACCAGGCGCAACCCGGAAACCGCTGGATGAACTGATCGCCGCCGCCAGCCTAGCCGCACCGGCAGGTTGGAATTCGGCATGGGTGGATGCCTCCCACGAAAACGGTAACGCTGTCTTCGGTTTCTATTACCCGGAAGCCAGCCCCGCACCTGAGCAGGCGCAATCCCTGAATATTTTCATCAACCCCACTACCGCCGACGTTGTTGGCCAGCGGGTCTTTTACCATGCCTGGAACCCGCTTAAGCATTCTTTAGCCGGGTTTTTCTTTAAACTGCATTACGCGCTGTTGTTGGGTGAAACAGGTGTTACCTTGGTCGGCGTCCTTGCCGTGCTATTTTTTATTTCGGTGATGAGCGGGCTAATTTTATGGTGGCCGTTAACGGGTAATTGGCGGCGCGTGCTGACGGTCAAACGCAAAGCCAGCAAAGAGCGGCTCAATCACGATGTACATCAGACCGCTGGTTTTTATAGCCTAGTTGTGATGCTGGCCTTGTTGATGTCCGGTATTTATTTTAATTTGCCTGAACAATTCCGCTGGTTGGTCGGACAGTTTTCGCCCTTGACGCCGGACATAAAAGCTACCCCGCAACCCCTGCCGCCGACGTCCGCCGCTGTGCTGGAACAGGCCTTACAAAAAATAACCCACGGATTGCCGCAAGCCCAACCCCAGTATTATTCGTTTTCGGCAGACCCGAGTGTCCCTTTTAGCGCTTGTTTCCGCAACGTGCCGGAATTACGCCCGTATGTGCTGGACACGCGCTGTTACCAACTTAACCGTAGCACGGGCGAAGTGCTGGAGATCAATGACCCTGCGCACGGCAGCAGCGGGGACGTGTTCATGCAATGGCAATGGCCTTTGCATTCGGGGCAGGCTTTTGGTTGGACAGGGAGGATCTTGGTGTGTATCGCAGGTTTGCTATGCCCGCTGTTGTTTGTCACAGGCGTGATCCGTTGGTTGCAAAAACGCAAGGCCAAACAGCATAGGCTTGCTGCCAGATAATTAATGCACCCGTAAGGAAACCAGATTAAGGCATTGGTTTATCATTTAATTTGGCTATGTCACCGTTAGTTGTTGAAAAAATTTTATGTTCGGCGCAAAGCCTTATTTAATGCGGATTGCGGCTTTCGCTCAAAGCCGTGTCATTTAAGGCTTCCACAATTAACGGTGACATAGCCTTTAATTTTAAAACCCTACGGTGCTGCGTAACCAACCCCAAACCCAATCGCCAGGCGGTTTCGTTTTTTATTAAAGTTTGGCGGTTTCGCTTAAGCTCCCTGGGCGACGCCACCCTTTGAATTTAAAGATGCTAGCCCCCTTTGTTCAATTTTGCCCTAAGGGTCTGGATGCCCTCCGGGAATATTCCGGCATTCTGCAACAGATGCCGGGCGCTTTAACCTCAACGGGTGTTAAGATACAAAGGATGCACCAGTTTTGAAGCCCGGCCTTACCAGAGGGTGGCTTTAGTTAAACAATGGGCGGCACCCCTTAACGTTAGAATTTCGGAAAACCTATGCTTGAAATGGCAGTCCTTAATATTATCCCTGGCAAAGAGGCTGAGTTTGAGGCCGCATTCCGTACCGCGTCAGCCATCATCTCCAGCATGCCGGGCTATGTCTCACATCAGCTTCAACATTGCGTGGAAAATGAAAGCCGCTATATCCTGCTAGTTCATTGGCAGACCCTTGAAGCGCACACCATTGGCTTCCGCACATCACCCCGGTATCAGGAATGGAAAAAGTTGCTCCACCATTTCTATAGCCCATTTCCCACAGTGGAGCATTATGAGTTGGTTTTTGAGCAAAAAGCCCGGCTCCAGCCCATTGGGGCGGATTCCTGAGCACCCGTGGTACCGGCGCGGGTGGCGTCTTGGTTACTCCGACGGTGAAGCGGCTTCCGGGTTATTGCACCCCATGTTTGGCTTGGTACATTTCTTGGTCGGCTTTGTGGATCAGTTGGTTGATTTCGGTCGCGTCGTCGGGATAAAGGCTAATGCCGATGCTGGCGCCGATGGTGGCCACTTGGCCCTTGATCATATAAGGTTGGCAAATCAGGCCCTGCAATTGATCAGCAACCATCTGCGCATTTTCAAGCGAGCCGATGTCTTGCAAAATGATCAAAAATTCATCGCCGCCCAACCTGCCGGCATAGTCGCTCTCGCGGATGGCTTGCGGGAAACGTTGGGCGACATTGACCAACAGCATGTCCCCCGATTCGTGGCCCAAATTATCGTTAACCGCTTTAAAATCATTTAAATCGAGGAACAGGATCGCCAATTTGGTTTTTTGGCGTGCGGCAATCGCCAATGAGCGTTTCAGCTCGTTAAAAACCAGTGTCCGGTTGGGTAACAAGGTTAGGCTGTCATAATGGGCGGCATGTTCCAGCCTTTGCTCCAAGTGCTTGGCTTCCGTTATGTCGCGGGCCATACAGATGATAAAACTGGATTGGTCATGCTTGCCTTTAAAAGGGGCGTTCAACCATTCGCAAAGGATCTCGGTGCCGTCCCGCTTGATATTGGTGTTTTCGTGGCGGACGATGGTGCGTTCGGTATGCACCGCTGCCAGGACTTCCTCGACCTCGGGGCGTACGGGCGGGGGAATGATTACCGTGATGTTCTTCCCCAGAATATCCTCGGCACTCCAAAGAAAAGTCTTTTCGGCTTCGGCATTCCAACTTTGGATCCGGTTTTGGTCATCCAATACGATCAAGCTAAGCGGGGCATGGTCGAACATGGTTTTGAGCCTGGATTCATTGATACGCACAGAGCGATAGAAACGCAACAGAACCATGGACAGTAGCGCCAGCAGGGACAGCCCCCCCGCCGTGTAGTAAAGCGTCGTCTGGAGTTTTTTCAGGTCGAGTTTGTTGCTAGGAAAATACAGCATCGCATCGACATTGAAATGCTCAGGCAATAGCCCTAGCTGGTAATAGGTTTGGGCAATATGTTGCCACCGCCCCACATTCATATAGCCGGGATCGATGAGTTCCGGCTGCATCAATTCATACATCGCTTTCGCTTCAAACTGCAAATGCCCTATGCTGTGCCGTTGCGAATACCGCCCGTAAATCAGCCGCACCATTTCGTCCGGATTTTGCATGGCGTAACGCCAACCACGCAAGGTCGCTTCCCTGAATGCCTTCACCCGTTGCGGATGCTCTTCCAATTGGGATTCCAGCGTAAAGAAGTTGTCGCCATAAAAATCGATGCCGCTCATCCGTGGGCTGAACTGGTTGTAAGCCAGCCGCTGCTGGTCAAGCAGATAAAGTTCATCGGTGACATACACCGACATGGCATCAATTTTACCCGACAGCAAATCGTTCAAGTCGAGGCTATGATGCTGTAAGTTGAAGGCTTTTTGGGTGAAGCCTTCCTGGAACAGATAGGCAAACAGCTCTGACGACCCTGGTTCAATCATCACTTTGCGGTCCACCAGCTTATGGATGTTGTCGATCCCCGATTTAGCCAGGGTGATCAGGCTCAGCGGTGAATGCTGGAAAATGACGCCCAACACGACAACCGGATCGCCGCGATAACGGCGCAAAACCAGCTCGCTGGTGCCGACGCCAAACTGCGCACGGCCTGCGAGCACTTCTTGGGTAGGGTCTACACCGGGCGCCGCTTCAATAATGGCGACATCAAGCCCCGCTTCTTGGTAAAAGCCTTTTTCCTTAGCCGCATAGTATCCGGCAAATTGAAATTGATGCTTCCATTTCAATTGCAGGGTAACCGCATCCAATTCAACTGCCCATGCCGGATTGATGCCCAGCAGCAAAACGGCTAGCGACAAGGTATAGATAAGATGTTTGCGCCCGTTAACCATATTCACGTCCGCCAATGCCTTTATTCCAAAAAAGTTGTCATGACCCTATTCCAAACGGAAGGCGGCAAGCAAAACACGTAGAGCCCATACCCTGGAAAATCCATCATTTTTTAATGCCTAAAAGGATACACGGCGAATATCCACACACGCCGCAAAACACGAAAGTATTCAGCGGGACGGGTTTTACAAAGCCGCCCGCCAATAGGCTTAAGCACTTAACATCCTGCGGGGCGGCCTATTCCGAATCTTTCGTGCTGTTCGTGGACACCACTTGGAGCCCATTTTTGAAGGGATGGCGCTCAACCCTGCCGCGTTATCCCCAGTTTCTGCATACGTGAACGCAAGGTGTTAGGGTTCATACCTAGTATAGCAGCGGCCCCCTTGGCACCGGAAATAGTCCAGCCAGTTTCTTCCAGTACATGCAGAATATGGTCACGCTCCACGTCTTCCAGGGTACCCAACCGGACATTCTTGGCCGGGGGGCCGGCGTGTAAGTTTATCAGGGCACTGACATCAAGCGCCGCCCCCTGGGAAAGTATCACGGCCCGTTCGATGACGTTTTGCAATTCGCGCACATTGCCGGGCCAGGGGTAATTCAGCAGCTGTTCCATGGCGGCGGGGTCGATATGGCCGATGCGCTTGCCGAATTTTTGCGCGTATTTAGCCAGGAAAAATCTCGCCAGCAACGGGATGTCGGTTTGGCGTTCGCGTAGGGCGGGCACTTCGATGGGAAACACATTCAGGCGATAGTACAAATCCGCCCGGAACCGTCCCTGCGTGACCTCGCCGGCAAGATTGCGGTTGGTGGCGGCGATCACGCGGACATTCACTTTCAAGGTCTCGCTGCCGCCGACCCGCTCGAACTCCTGTTCCTGCAAGACGCGCAGCAGTTTGGCTTGCGCCGCCGGGGGCAATTCGCCCAGTTCGTCCAGCAGCAGGCTGCCGCCGTTGGCGAGTTCAAAACGGCCTTTGCGTTGCTGGGTGGCGCCGGTGAACGCGCCTTTTTCATGGCCGAACAGTTCGCTTTCGATCAATTCGCCGGGCAGCGCGGCGCAATTGACCTTGACCAGGATGGCTTTGCTGCGGTCGCTCAGCTCATGGATGCCGCGGGCCAGCAGTTCCTTGCCGGTGCCGGTTTCGCCGAGCAGCAGCACCGGCGTGTCGGTGCGGGCGACCATCCTGGCCTGTTCGAAGACTGCGCGCATTTCCCTGGAGCCGCTGACGATCTCGCCGAAGTTGTGCTCGTAGTCGATCACTTCCTGCAAGTAGCCTTTTTCCAGTTGCAGACGGTCGAGTTGTTGTTCGGCCTGGCGGCGGTCGTTAACGTCGCGCAGGATCATCGTGTACAGCCGCTGCCCGCCGGTGTCCAGAGGCGAGAAGGTGACTTCAATGGCGAATTCTTCGCCATCGGCGCGGCGGGCGGTCAAGCCTTCCGGCACCCAGGTCGGCGTTTTTGCGGCGTGGTCTTCGAAAGACAAAAAGCGTTTGAACAAGCTGCGGCAATCCGGCGCGATGAAACGCTCCACGGGCTGGCCGATGGCAAGGTCGGCGGCGCAACGGAAGATGCGCTCCGAGGCGGCGTTGAATAGGGTGATGCGCTGCTGCTGGTCGATCGCGATAATGGCATCCATCGCCGAGCCGAGTATCGCGGCAAAGCGTTGCTCGCTTTCTTCCAGCGCCTGCATCATCAACCTTTGCTCGGTACGGTCACGCTGGGTTTCGACGACGGCCACCACCTCGCCGTTGTCGCCGGTGATGGCTGCGGCGTCAATGACCAGGTACAGCCTGCGGCCATCCGGCATCGGGCACCAGTTTTCGGTGTGCAGGGTGAGTGCATCGGCGTCAAAATCGCCGGCTTTTTCGTAAAAGCTGGACAGCTTGCCTAGCGAGCGGTCTAGCAGCAGATCAGCAAGGCAAGGGCGCGGTTCACTATAAAAGCCCCGCCAATGCTGGTCGGTGCCAAGCATGCCCTCGGCCTCCAGCCCGGTCAATTGCCCGCAGGCGCTGTTCCAAATCACCACCCGATGGCGGGTGTCCAGGACAAATGCCGCCACTGGCATGTAGTGCAGCAAATGCTCGGCGAAAGTGTCGTTGGTTAGGTTTTTCAGGATCGCCTCCCTGGTAGCAGCCTGATGTTTGTTTTTGCGATGGCCTTCTTCTTAAGGTTTAGGCAACACCTTAAGCCCTGCAATTATTCTACACGCATAAAAAACCCTTACCCAGAGTTTCCAGGTAAGGGCTTAGTTTACGCAAACCGCTAAAGTGGCTTACCGCCACCCGTTAAATCAATGGGTGGAAGCGTAGAGCTGTTGGATTTCTTTATACCGGTTAACCGCATCGGCCAAAGCCGCTTTGGCCGTATCCACCTCATTTTTCTGGAGCGCCGTACGCGCTTGTTTCAACACATTGCTGGCTTGGTTACGTTTTACATCCAGCACGTTGTTGGCAATGTCCTTTTGCAACTGGCGGGCATCGCTGACCATATCAATCAACGCTTCATTGTTGGCGCCATTGTCCAGGGCGGTTTGGGCTTCTTCCACTTTAGCCAAGGTATGGGTGATCGCCGCTTTGACCTCTTCATACGAGGGGTTGGCGACAGCAAAGGCATTGGACGATATGGCAGCCAAAGAGACCGCCATAACCAAAGGGACTAAAATTTTTTTGGATGTGTTCATGGGATAAACCTCACGGTAGATAAATAAAAATTGCTGGCACCTAACAACTAACTACGTCCTTTAGCACAGGGCGATTTAGGCTAATGGCTAGGATGGCCAAATCATAGCATATTTAGTTCTAATTAAAACTATTTATTGTTCTAATCAGAACTATTTTTCAGGATTTGCCTGGCCTGCCAGCATTTTTATACACATTTATTTAAATACGTTTTATTTATCAGTTGATTACATGTTTACCCAGATGGATTTTCCAAATGCCTACCGCATGCCGATGGCGACACCGTACCCGCAAGCGTTGCGTAATGGGTCAATTTATAAACAGTTTTGATAGCCAAGCATCAAAAATAGCGGTATTGTTTTGTCCTAACTAAAACTATTGACCCTAATCCAATGGATATACCTGCAACATTCCCTACGGTGCTCCGTGAGCTGTTACGGACACACCAGGCGTTTTTGGCTTATGCCGCCAGCCATGTCCACAAGCTTGACCTGACCTTGCCGCAATTTGACGTCATCATCACCTTAGGCAACACACCCGGCATGCCCTATAAAAAACTAGGCGAAAAGACCTTGATCACCAAAGGGACATTAACAGGCGTCATCAGCCGCTTGGAAGATAAAGGCCTAGTCCAACGCGTTGCGTCAGAAACCGACGGGCGCAGCCAGAGCATCCGCTTGACTGAAGCAGGCAATGACTTGTACGAACGCACGTTCTCAGAGCACTTGCTGTTTATTGGGCGACTATTTGCCAGTTATTCGCCGGAAGACATCCATGCGCTTGAAGGCCATTTAAGACGCCTGCATGAGGCCATCCTATCAACGCAGAAAAAAACGCAATTGCCACAATAGGGGATGATTATGGTTGCCGCCCATGGCGTGGTAGCGACACTGGGATAAAATGGGGGAGGCGGAAAATGTAAGGCGATGCGGTGGCCATGCCGGACACGCCCATTTTGGCAAGCACCGGAGTGTGGGGCCTGCGAAAAACCTAGAAACCACTGCGTAAAGCGCCCAGTTTCCCACGCCGTACTCCTAAAGGGTCAATCCCAACGGTCATCCCTAACCTGTATTTTGCCGTTTTCCATCCGTACCGGAAAACAGGCGATAGCTTCATAAGCCGGGGCGGATTTGACCGCCCCGGTCTTCACACAAAACCGCGCGCCGTGCCGTGGACAGACAATTTCATCGCCGTCAAGCACGCCGCTGGCGATTTCTGCCCCGTCATGGGTGCACACGTCTTCAATCGCATAACACAGCCCGTCAATCTTAAACACCGCGACATCCGTACCATCAACATCAACGACGACGTGTTCGCCATCCGCCAAGGCTTCCCCGTTAATGGCATCCACCCAACCTGACATAATTGATCCTCCACATTCTTTGTATTACAGGCCATCCAACAAACCCGCGCAGGATGGTTCCGGACGAAAAGAAGCCCGTCCTAAAGTCAATTCTTCAAAAAAACATCATACCGCAACAGCTTACCGTGAAAACTGTCGCTCGGCTTACCCCCTAACGGTTCGGCATAATCAGGGCTTTTCACCACCACCCGCTTGCCCGTGGCTTGCATCGCCGCAGCAAATAGCCCGGCTTTGTCCTCATCATCGCCTAACAAATCCCGCAGCACTACCATGGATTTTTTCGCCAGGGCCGATTTTTTGCGTTTGGGCGGGAACATCGGGTCGAGATAAATGCAATCCGGCGGTTCCGGCAGCCCAGCCAGCAATTCAACCGCATTGCCCACCAGCAAACGTGGCGGCTCCAACTGCAAGCGTTGCATCCACTCCTCCTGCGCCAACCGCTTGAAGCCATCGGCAAGCAGAACCGCCATCAGCGGCGAGCGTTCCATACACAACAACTCATAACCCATGCGGAAAATATGCAGGCTGTCCTGCCCCCAGCCCGTGGTCGCGTCCACCACGGTTTTGGTTTTGCGCCCCAAGGCTTTCGCCAACGCCCCGTCTTTAGGTGCTGGCCAAGAGCGTTGCTCACCTTGGCGCGGCCCGATTTCAACCGCCATACCGCCTTTTTTCAACAACTCTTTATCGAGCAGTTTTAGGCAGCCATCGCGCCAGCTTAAAAAAAACGCCTCATGCTGGTCAAAGCCTGCTTCTGATGAGTTTCTTAACGGCACAGCAAGCCTTTCTGCAAGCTGTTGAAATGGCGAAATATCACCATGCCCATCATAAAGTACCGCCAGTTTTCCCACGTATCCAGGCTGCGTAATAGTCATTTGCAATAAGGTAACCCTGGCTTAGCGGCGAGGTGGCGGCGGGGCATAACCACCGTTATTGGGCCAGAAACGGTTGTCATCCGTGCCCCCGACACTTCTCCGGCAGTCCGGCAAAATCCGTTTGGCACACAGGGTCTCGCGCCATTCGTATTTAAGAAACACTTTTTCTATCGGATCCGGGAGCGGCTCAAAATTCACCGTATAGCTGGGTGAAAACCTGGTTTCGCCAAAACCTGTCCCTGGCGCGGCTTGCCTGGCCAAGCCCCCTGAATCACCAGCCGCCCCCTCCGCCGCCCCTGACATCCGGCCATAGATTTCCGGACGTGGTAGCTCGGCATAGACCGCCATGGCAATGACACCCAGTGCAGAGGTGTCTCCCCAGGCCGCCGCATAAGAGTTGCCCGCCTCAGTAAAATAAAAACGGTTGACTTGGTCCGCCCCGGTGCGCCAGCCTTCATATTCAGCGCTGGTATACGGATCCAGAATGTACATGCGCTCATTATTGCGTAACCACGACTGCTGGCCGCTGATGATATTACGCCCATCCACGGCAATGACGACACCGACCCGCTGCCGGCTGTTATTGGCCACACGCAATTTATAACGCTCATTCGGCATGGCGGCTACATAAGCACGGTAATCCGCTGTATTGCCACTGACAGGCAGCTGTTGCAAGCCCCCGCCATTATCACTTTGCACACTGATGTCCACCGGTAAATAAGGGCGTGCAATAGGGTTATAACCACTGATGTCCTGATTATTGGCACAAGCGGTCATTGCCACTATCATGACGGCCATGGCGAAAAATTTACGATGAATCATTTTCAACGCCCCCCTAATGGTTTGCTGCTTATTCCGTAGAAATGGCTTGGGTTTCGTTCTTCAATGCCGCATCCAAGGTATGCCACGCCAAGGTCGCGCACTTCACCCGCGCCGGATACTCCCGCACGCCCGCCAACACCGCCAGCTTACCTACCGCTTCCAGTTGGATGTCTTCGCCTTTGCCCGTGGTCATGTCGTGGAAAGTCTTGAACAAAGCCTCCGCTTCCGCTTCAGTTTTGCCTTTGATGATTTCCGTCATCAAGGACACGGAAGCCGTGGAAATCGCACAACCGGAACCTTGGAAACTGGCGTCTTGTATGGTGCCGCCGTCCATTTTTAAATACAGCGTCAAACGGTCGCCGCATAAAGGGTTAAAACCTTCCACCTTACGGTCAGGATGGTCAATGACGCGGAAATTGCGCGGGTTGCGGTTATGGTCAAATATGACCTCTTGATAGAGGTCGCGTAGGTCTTCAAACATGGTTAGTCTCTGTAATTGTGTTCAGTTCCAAAATGACTGAGGATTGTGGGGCAACCTTGGCCATTTTCAAGTTCACCAGCGATTCCGGCTCTGTTTGCAGTTTCGCTTCTGCCGTTTTATAACCGCTTAGTTTAGGCTATTATCTTGCCACCCCCTATAGCCACGTCAATAATTAACCTTTTTAAATTCCCGCCACCCCACCTTATCGGACTGTAATCCCCCAAAGGTTTTGAAAAACCGGATTCCATGGCCCGACACAGCGCGCTCAGGCGCCAGCCCGTATCATCTCGATGACAATGTGAGGCAAGCCGGGGATCTCGCCATCGGTGATGAACACCAACCGCCCGCGCCCGTCATCAGCCGCCGTTGCAGGCAAGCGGACGGGCGGAAAAAGCGTTCCGGTAGCGCCCTGCACAACCAGGGGCCCGCTCCCATCAAGGGTATAAACCACGCCTTTTAAACGCACCAATTGCCCTGGGTATCGGTTTAGTAAACTTGCCAAGACCGGCCTTAACCGTCCCCAAACCAGCGGCTGGTCCAGTTGCACACAGACGCTATGAAAATTGTGGCCCGGAACCGGCGCCACCTTTCTCAGCCGGGGAGCTTCTGGCCTCACAAAAGCCATGAGGGATTCCAAGCCGATAACCCCTTGGTCTGCCCGCAAACACGGGGTTGCCGGAGCCAAGTGGCCCAATTGTTCCGTCAACGCCCCGATTTGCCCTGCCGTTGCCAAATCGGCTTGGGTGATGACCAGCACATCCGCCCAAACTACCTGCGCCTGCGCTTCGGGGAACCGGCATAGCGCCTCGGCGCCTTGAGCCGCCGACACCATCGTAATGATCCCGTCCAAACGGTAACGGGCGGCCAACCAACGTTCCCGCAACAATATGTCCAACACCGGTGCGGGATTGGCGACGCCGCTGGTTTCGATAAAGACCCGGTCAAATGGCTTGCCATGGCTGGAGCCGGACGGATGGGCATCCCACGCCATCCGCAAATTTTTTAACAACGGCGCCAGCGAGCCCATCACTTGGCAACACAGGCACCCGCCAGCCAAAGTGCTCAGCGGGATATTGTGCTCCCTAAGCAATTGCTGGTCTATCGGCGTGCTGCCAAACTCATTGATGATGACTGCCGAACGTGGCGCCTGGCTTAGCAGACGGTTGAGCAAAGTAGTTTTGCCGCTGCCTAGGAAGCCGCTGAGAAGAGTCACCGGGATGCGCGGGTCAATCTGCGGGGAGGAGCCCAAGCCAATGCCGTTAGCCATAAGTCATAAGTAACCGTCCAAAAGTCTTTTAACCTTCGTGTCGTAGGCTGGGATGAAGCGGTGGCGCAGTCCCAGCACCACAAGCCACTCTGCTGGGGTTCCTTGCGTCACCCCAGCCTACTTTGCTAAGTGTCATAATGAGAATTGCTTCTCGGCATCTGCACACACCGTCTCCACCAACTTAACCCAATACGCCGCCCCTATCGGCAATATCCCGTCATTAAAATCGTAATGCGGGTTGTGCAACAAGCAGCTGTTGGCGGACGGGCCATTGCCTATCCAAAGGTAGCAACCGGGTTTTTCCTGCAACATAAAGGCGAAATCTTCCGAGCCCATGCTGGGCACAGGATGCAAGTCCACACAGTCCATGCCCACCACGGCGGTGGCGGCTTGGCGGGCCAGGGCGGTTTCGGCCTCGCTGTTCCAAGTGACCGGATAACCTAGGTTTTCGGGGTTGAAAACGGCCTGCACACTGACCTTGAATGCCGCACAAATGCCCGTGGCAAGATGTTGGATGCGGTCTGCGATTTCGGTTTGCAGCGACGTTTTAAAGCAACGCAAGGTGCCGCGTAAGGTCACGGTGTCAGGGATGGCGTTCCAAGTGTCGCCCGCATGGATTTGGGTGATGCTGACCACGGCGGCATCAGCGGGGTTCAGGTTGCGGCTGACGATGGTCTGCAAGGCCGTGATAAGTTGCGCGGCGGCGACAATGGCGTCATTGCCCAAGTGCGGCATCGCGGCGTGGGTGGCTTCACCTTTGATGATGATTTCAAAACAGTCAAAGGAAGCCATCATCGCGCCGGATTTGACGGCAAAGTGCCCGGTGGGGATGTCGGGGAAGTTGTGCATCCCGAACACGCAATCCGCGGGGAAGTGGCTGAACAAACCGTCCTGGATCATTTCCTTAGCCCCGGCACGGCATTCTTCGGCGGGCTGGAAAATGAAATAGACCGTGCCGTTAAAATTAGGGTGTTTGGCCAGATGGCAAGCCGCCCCTAGCAGCATAGCGGTATGCCCGTCATGGCCACAGGCGTGCATTTTTCCATCGTGGCGGGATCTGTGGGCAAAACCGTTGTGTTCTTGGATGAACAAGGCGTCCATGTCGGCCCGCAGGGCGATTTTTTTGCCGGGGGTTCCGGCCCTTAGCGTCCCCACCACGCCCGTTTTACCTAATCCCCGGTGTACCTCCAGGCCAAATTCGGTGAGCCTATCGGCGACAAATTGTGCGGTTTGGGTTTCTTCGAAAGCGGTTTCCGGATATTGGTGCAGGTGGCGGCGCCATTCACGCATTCGGGGATGCAAGCCGTTTAGGGTTGGGTCATCGGTTGGCATAGGAAAAGGAGGCAATCAGCGTGGATAAGTGTGGCACATCCGCCCCACACGTTAAAGTTTGCCGCCTAGGCAAAATAATTAATCGCCCCGATCAAGGGCGTGCGGGCGTTCAAGGACAACTTCACGGACACTTTATCCAACAACCCGGCGAAACGGCCTTTGGCCTTAAACGCCGAAATGAACTTGCCGTCCTGCATCATCGGCAAAATTTTCGGGCCTATGCCACCCCCAATAAACACCCCCCCTATCGCCAAGGCTTTTAACGCCAGATTGCCGGCTTCCGCGCCATAAAGTTCGACAAACAAACGCACCGCTTCGGCACATAAGGCATCTTCGCCACTGACACCAAGCCTAGAAATGACCGCGTTCCTATCTATCCCATTGTCGATGTCATTGACCTCCGGCACGGCCAAACAGGCGGTGGCGAAATCGTGTTCACAGAGGAAATCATAGATATTGCTAAAGCCCATGCCGGAAACCAGCCGCTCGCAACTGACGTGTTCGGGGTATTTATTCCTCAGGTAAGCCAAAAGGGCGTCCTGTTGCTCGGTTTGCGGGGCAAAATCGCAATGGCCGCCTTCGGTGGCGATCGGGTGGTGCTGGTTGCCGTCCCAATATAAAATCGCCTCGCCCAACCCGGTTCCGGCGGCTATCACGGCGATATTGCCGGGCAGTTCTTGCGCGTTCGGGTTTAATTCCAGCAAGTCGTCTTCCGGCAAAAACAACATCCCCAACGCCATCGCTTCCAGGTCGTTCAGTAACTTTACCTTTTCCGTCCCTAATTGGGCTTTCAGCCGTTCGGCATCCAACAACCACGGCAGATTGGTGGTTTGGCAACGCTGGTTGACCACCGGCCCCGCCACGCCAAAGCAAGCCGAACTGATGTTGACATCAATGGGCAAAAACTCTTTCAGGATGTCTTCAAACTCTGGGTAGGCAAGGCTTGCAAACGCTTGTTCATACTGGACGCTCCGTGTGCCATCCGCCTCTTTGCTTAATAATGCCAATACCGTTTTGGTGCCGCCTATATCGCCTGCAAGTATCATACGTTTGCCTCTTCTGTCTGTAATTTATTGTTATTATTCAGTAAGTGTACGATTGCGTCCAAGATGCCGTTAGCGACCCGATGCGGCGGCAGTTGGTAAAACGCTTGCCAGGCAATCGAAACGTGTTCTTCATAACTGTCCTTATGCTGCGGATGGGCCTGTAGCCAACAAATCCGCACCGCATGCCCGATAATGACATCGGTGACTAGCGTATCATCAATCTGCAAAGAATTATTATGGAAAATTGACGCGATGGCCTTGATCGCCTCAACGGTCAGCTGCCGATAAACGGGCGATTGGATTTTGTTGAGCAAATGGCTGACGTGTATTTTGAAACTTTGTTCGCCGGAAGTCATTTGCGACAAGATCGTCTCGCTGTCCAAGCGGCGTTTGCTGTTGAGTTTTTCGCCTATCATCAGGCCATTGCAGTGATGCAGGATCGTCCAAACGCTGGCAAAAAAGGCATCGTTTTCGCGCCCGACACTGCCTTGCCGTTCGCGCCAGTCATACCAGTCCGCCGTCCCGGCATGGTCTTCGGCATCCATGGACTTGGAAAACCGTGCCTGCCCCAAATCCTTGCAATCGCCTTCATAATTAAGGGCTTCGACCTGGCTTAACTGGCTTTCGGTGTTGCTGTAATCCGCCAAAGTCTCACGGACTTTTTGCGACAACTGGTAGGGCGACAAAAACAGGATTTCATTAAAAGCCCCATCCAGCGTACAGCCCGTTTCGCGTTTTTGCCTGACCAAAATCAATTGCAGGATATGCCCTACCCTGACCGTGTGCATATCGGCAAACAGCTCAGGCGATGATTTCACCAACATGCCCAGATATAGGATCAGCTCTTGGATAATAATCAACTCGCTGGCGTTGTTGTTGTTGAAAGTGCGGATGGTCTGCAAAATTTCCCAGGAATCCGTAGGCCTGGTCAGCGTGGCCCGTCCGCTATAGGCGCGGCCAACGGTCAATAAATGCTGGCGCACCAGAATATCGGTCGCCGCCTGTTCCAGATTGATGTCATATTTGCCCAGCAAGCCGGCGCAACGCCTGACCACATACCAGGCATGTTGGTCGCCGGCCCGCTCGTAGATTTCTTCCAACAAATCACGCACCGTACAGGTTTGGGTGCCGGCGGACGCCAATTCCAGCGCGTAATCCAAACCATGGCGTTGCCCCAATTGGCCCAACACTTCCAGTTGCACATACAGATTGCTGTTGGTTTCCAACTGCTCCTGCAAGGCCTTGTCGTCGCTGATTTCCCAAACCGTCAAGAACAGCGTGTCCAAGGGTTTGGAAGGCCCGTCATCAAATGGCAGGACATGGAAAAAAGGCCGCTCGGTTTCCTGCCAAGTGGCTTTGGAAAACTCAAAATCATGCAGGTAATTGATTTTTTCCTCATTGGAAGTCCCCGTGAAATCGCTGATAAAACCCAGCTTTATCGGGACCTTATTGACAAAACCTCGTTGCAGCTCTTCGATGAACTCAACCAATACGGCGCGGTTATGGCTTTCCAGCATGTTTTGCTTGATGCTGATGACCACCAAAGGGTTACCCGCCTTGTCCCAATGTTTGTAGATATACGACAATTCCAAACGTAAGCGCTGTATCAGCAGGCGGTTGTCCATCGCCAGGTAAAAACCTTTTTGGTTGAGGAATTGCGGCAGGAACACCAATTGCGCGCCTGATAAAACATACAGCTTGGACGTTGACAAGGTGCGTAACTGCCGCAACGGACGGCCAGTCAATTCGTAACGGTCATTGCGGCCGACGTGGGTGTAGGCCGCCGCCAATTCGCTGGCGTCCCGGATCTGGACCGGCGACACCTCGGTCAAGGTTTGGGCCCGGACACCACAAGCCAGCAAATCTTTTTGCACGCTTTCATCTTGGGCCAGGACCGCAATCTGCAACGTGCAATCTTGCCGCTGGCTGGCCATCTTGTAACGGCCCAAGGGGTCAATATCATCAATGCCCAGCAAGCCGTCCTGGATCAGGCTACCGAGGATAAACAGGCTTTGCGCCCAAACCAGCGGGACGTTTTCATTCGGCACACGGGTTTGGCTGTTGGGCTTGGCCTTTTCAGCTTCGATGGCTTCTTTAGGGACAACGTACAGCTCAGGCAAGAGTTTTTGCCCGTTATGATCGACCAGCAAACCCTCCAATTTAGCGCGGTAATCGGCCGCGGCCACCGTATCCCCAGAAAACAGCTTATTGAGCAGCAAATAGCTGAAAAATAACGGCCATTCGCATTCTATGTGCATGAATTGCTTCAGTTCCTGAGGGTTGTAATGCAGGCGCTTGCTGTCTTCGATGACGGTTTGGTGGCCGTCCAGCAAAAAGCGCTTGCAGCCATAACGGCCTTGGAGCTTGTCACAAATCAGTTTCTCGGTCTTTTCCCTAATCGCCTGGTTTTCCACCGCAAACGCAGGAAATCCGGTGATGCTGAGCACCGCCGAATCGGCCTCTTTGGAGATGGACTCGCGCGGCAACAACGATTCCAAGGTAATCCGGGTACGGGCAATGTCATCACTGATCACATGCACCACCGAAGCTTGGCCGCCGTCTTTACCGAACAAATTAAACCCCGACATGACTTCCAAGGCCGCCTTCGCCATACCGATGGAACTGGCGTTCAGTTCCGCGATGCCGTGGTTGATCTTATTGCCGCGCTCCCAGATCCCATAGTCAGGCGTGCGGTAAGTGCGGCTGATGTAATGCACCAGGTTCTGGACAAAATTGACTTCATCAAGGGTAAAGACGATGCGCAAACCGGAGGCGGTCATTTGCGCCAACATCAACAAGAATATCGACGTCGCGTCCAGTTGCAAATGCCCCCATTCATGGTCGCCGACGACCACCGCCCCCGTTTTGGTGTCGTATTTGGCATGCAAAGCATCCAGCGGGTTTTGGGTGTGCTTGAATTTTTCCACTTTGGGCGATTGGCGCATCATTGCCGCCAACAGGCCACGCATCAGCTTGACCACGCTTTGTTCCAACAAGTAAGTGCGGCCTTTGTTGTTATTTTCGGGATGGCCTTCCACCCGGCGGTAAGCCAGGCCTAAGCCCCACACCGCCAAAATGCTATAGACATTATCCCTGACCCAGGCATCCGTGTAATTGCCATGCGCCGTCACGGCGGTGCTGGCAGGCAACAAGCCGCTGATCCAGTGCTGCCGGCTGAGGATAATGCCTTGCACTTGTTGGAAATAGCGTTCTAGCTGTTCAAGATCAACATTTTGCTTCATTGTTATTATTTATTGTTGGGTTATTGAAAGATTTACACGATAGAAACAGCAGATATTATGCCAAAGGCGGTGCAGGCTAAGGATCGGCGGTGGCTGGCGAAATCCGGGACGAAGCCGCCGCAAAGGATTTTAAGGTATGGGATATGCCCATCAAAAATACTGTGTGTATTGCAACGTCCCCATGCGGCCCGTAGGACGTAGGAAAGAAAACCCCCGTTATTAGGCTTAAGCTTACTGGCTGAACCCCGCAAAACCTTGAAAGGAACGGATCCACCAAACGCACCATTATCAATCAGGCCATCGCACTGAAACTGACCGAAGAACCAACGTTTTACCCAGAAAAATTCCCCACAATCCGGGACAAACCAGCATTTTCCGCGTGATTTTCCGGAAAACCTGACTCAACACTAAAGTTGGTTCGCTTATTGCTTTCTACCATAGTAAATTCAATAGCTGATCAGGAGCAAATTAATGAGTGGAAATGCAATGCGTATTCAGGCTATCCAGACCATCACCAACCGCCAACCAATGCCAGTTAAGCCACCTTCAACGCTTGACAGCTTATGGGCTAGCGATGTCTTCACCTTAAGCAAAATGAAGGAAAGCTTGCCTAAGGAAATTTTCAAATCGTTGAAAAAAACCATTGAAGCCAGTTCGGAATTGGATGTTTCCATCGCCGATGTCGTTGCCTTGGCGATGAAAGATTGGGCCTTATCAAAAGGCGCCCTGTATTACGCCCACGTTTTTTATCCCTTGACTAACGCCACCGCCGAAAAACACGATGGCTTCATTTCCGTGCAAAGCGACGGCTCGGTGATCTCCGAATTCAGCGGCAAAGTGTTGGTGCAAGGCGAGCCGGACGGCTCCTCTTTCCCCAACGGCGGCATCCGTTCGACCTTTGAAGCCCGTGGCTATACCGCCTGGGACGTGACCAGCCCCGCGTTCATCATGACCACCGATAACGGTGCGACACTGTGCATCCCCACGGTGTTCGTATCTTGGACCGGCGAGGCGCTGGACAAAAAAACCCCGTTGCTACGCGCCAATGCCGCCATGAACAAAGCCGCCCATCGGGTGTTGTCATTGCTGGGACACACCGACATCGCGCCCGTCAATTCCAGTTGCGGCGCAGAACAGGAATACTTCCTGGTCGATGCGAACTTTGTCAGCAGCCGCCCCGATTTGTTGTTGGCGGGCCGCACCTTGTTCGGCGCATCCCCCGCCAAAGGCCAGCAATTTGACGACCATTATTTCGGCGCCATCCCTGAACGCATCCAGGTGTTCATGCAGGATGTCGAAGAGCAGCTGTACAGGCTCGGCATCCCTGCAAAAACCCGCCATAACGAAGTCGCCCCAGGGCAATTTGAAATCGCGCCGTTTTTTGAATCCGCCAACGTGGCGACCGACCACCAGCAATTGCTGATGACGGTCTTGAGGAATACCGCAAAGAAGCACGGTTTGGTCTGCTTGCTGCATGAAAAACCCTTTAAAGGCATCAACGGCTCCGGCAAACACGTCAACTGGTCAGTCGGCAACGCCACCCAGGGCAATTTGCTCGACCCCGGTTCGACGCCCCATTCCAACTCGCAATTTTTGTTGTTTTGCGGCGCCGTGATCCGGGGCGTCCACAAGTTCGGCCCCTTGTTACGTGCCGCCATCGCCACCGCCAGCAACGACCACCGCTTAGGCGCGAACGAAGCGCCGCCAGCGATCATGTCGGTGTATCTGGGTACGCAACTGGATAACGTCTTTGAGCAAATCAGCAAAGGCGAAATCACGGGCTCCTTGAATGCCGGGGTCATGGATTTGGGCATCAAGACCCTACCGACATTTAACAAAGACGCAGGCGACCGCAACCGCACCTCCCCGTTTGCATTTACCGGCAACCGGTTTGAGTTCCGCGCCGTCGGTTCAGGCCAATCCGTCGCCGGCCCCTTGGTCGCCATGAACACGATGCTCGCCGATTCGCTGAACTGGGTCGCTGACGCCATGGAAAGCGAATTGGCTAAAGGCGGCACTTTGGACGCCACCATTCTGACGGTGTTGAAAGAAATCATCGACAACCACGGTGCCGTGGTTTTCGGCGGCAACGGCTATTCCGCCGAATGGCACAAAATGGCGGTTGAAGAACGCGGCTTGCGCAACCTGCGCACCGCCGCCGATGCCCTGCCCGTGTTGAAAGAAAAGGAAATTGAAGCCTTGTTTGACGGGCTCGGTGTCTTGTCACCCGTGGAACTTGCCAGCCGTTTCGATATCTATGCCGAGCAATATATTTTGGCGATAGAAGTGGAAGCCAAATTGGTCATCAGCATGGCGAAAACCGGCATTTATCCGGCAGTCGTAAAATACCTGTCTGATTTGTCCGGCACGATCAGTTGCCTGAAATCCAATGGCGTTGAACTCGGCAATGAAAACCTTATCAAGGTCTCAACCACCTTGAACACCATGATGGCGACGGTCGGCAAGCTCAGCAACGCGCTCGGCCAACACGATTTTGCCGACACCGAAGGGCACATGCAGTTTTGTGCCAAAACCATCCGCCCATTGATGGATGAAGTCCGCAGCTATGCCGATGCCCTTGAAAGTGAAGTTGCAGATGAATTGTGGCCATTCCCCACTTACCAAGAGATGTTGTTCATAAAATAACCGCTCTGGCGCAATGCCAGGAACCCCGCCCCCGTAGCGCATAGCCAAGGTTGTCCGACCACCTTCCTAGGCCATGACGCACTCAAAATGCCTTCATTTAAACGGATCCCCCAACTGCTCAGGTTGGGGGATCCACTTCAATGCCATTAAAAGCGTCATCTAACCCGTGCTTTTAACCGTCCGTTGCATTAAACTGGCTACCAATCCAAATCAGGTGACGCCCTGATAACCTCCCAATTTTAGTTTTTAACGTGGAATTTTATTATGACGCAGCTCACACCTGAAGGTCAGCAGATTATCAACAATATCGCGCAACGCTACCACTTCAGCGTTGACGCCGTGCTTAGCCTGTTGCAATCCGTCCAAAACGGCAACGGCTCCATGGCGCAATTTAGCCATCCTGAATTTGGCGGTTCCGGGCAATGGATGCGGGGCGGCATGATTATGATTGGCGATATGTTCAATAACGGCCTGAAAAACAGCATCGGCAATTTGTGCCAAGAACTGGCCAATTTGCTTGCCAACCAACCGAATGTATTGCAAAGCCATACCTTCCAAAGCCAAACCCAAGGCAACCCGAACACCGCCGGCCCAGTCAGTTTGTTCGTCCAACCCACTGGCGGCAACACTGGCAATTGGTGGCCCCAAGGCCTACAGTTCCCTAACAGCACGGGATCACAAAACAACATCAAATACGCTTACTTTGCGACGATCCGGCGATTGGCCATCGAAGCCAATGGGCATGTGACATTGTATGACACGCTAGACCATCAAATCGGCGGCTTTTCGCAACAACAATCTGGCGGCAGCTCGGTCACTTTTAACAGCCAATACGGGGTAGTGGATGTCCAAAGCCTACCTGTCATCTCAATTGACAATGTCCCTGTTGCACCCCAGGCAGCCAACACCTATGTTGCCCAACCATCCGGCAACGCCCTTTCGTCAAACCAGGAAGACGATATTTTTGGTGCGATCGAAAAATTGGCGATCCTGCGCGAAAAAGGCATCTTGACCGATGCTGAATTCAACAACAAAAAAGCGGAATTGTTAAGCCGCTTGTAACCCGCACCAACGGCAAAAAGCGGGCAAATTAAAACTTGGTAATATTTCACAAAACCCTTAAAATGTTTCCAAAGGACAGGTATTTTTGACGTTCTTCATTTTTTTCAACTACTTAACTAACGTTACGTGAAAAATAAATTTTATACATCCTTAATAATAGGTGTAGGTTTAGCCATTTTAACCACGTCTAGTTATGCAAAACCAGCTCATACTGCGCATAAAAGACAGTTATCTGTTGCCGCCAAATCGCCTAAAAAACATGGCCAAGCACCCGTTAAGCGGGCTGCGGCACGCCCGCTCGGCAAACACAAATTCATTGCCCGTTTGAAAAACGCGCACAAGCAACATGATGTGGCATTCGCGCAAAAACGGCTGTTCAGCAAGAAAAAAATCCATAAGGCAGGTAGGACTTATCTGGAAAAAATCCTGCCGCCGCTCACCGTGACCATCCCCCATCTGCCATCGCAAAACCAGTTTATCAAAACTGAGATGGAACCTACCGCAGCCACCCCCCGTATCCATTCGTTTATCCCAAGCGAACATCAGGCCGAGGCGATTGACCACTCAAATAACGCCGACATTTCCTACGATTACACAACCACGCATGGCACCATCACCTCTTCTTTAGAGGATGCCGGACAAGAAGCTGGTTTATCAGAAGGGCTGGTCACGCAACTTACCCATATTTTTGCATGGGACATTGATTTTGCGACCAATTTACATGTCGGCGATGAGTTTACCGTCATATACCAAAGCAACGGGACAGACGACGAACGTATTATTGCAGCCGAGTTTGTGACCGAAGGGAAAGTGTTGACGGCGGTACGTTATGAAGATGCCGAGGGTAATGTCAATTATTACACCCCGGAAGGTAAAGCCATGCGCAAGGCCTTCTTAAGTACGCCAGTCGATTATGCGCGCATCACCTCGCATTTTGATGCGCACCGCCGGCACCCTATCCTCAACCGTATCCGTGCGCACAAAGGGGTCGACTATGCGGCGAGGACTGGCACCCCCGTTAAGTCTACGGGTGACGGCACCATCGTTTTTATGGGCCGTAAAGGCGGTTACGGACAGGTCGTCATTATCCAGCACGGCGAACGCTTTGAAACGCTGTACGCGCATTTGTCCGGTTTTAGCCCGAATGTAACGGAAGGCGACAGCATTTCCCAGGGTGATGTCATTGGCTATGTAGGGCAAACCGGCTTGGCGACAGGCCCGCATCTGCATTATGAATTCCGGGTCGATGGCATGCACCGCAACCCCGAAACAACCGCTTCCGGTTCGCGTAACGCCATGGCTTTAAACAGGGAATCATTGCAAGACTTTAAAGCGCAAACCCGGACTATTGTCGCCCAGCTTTACTCGGCCAAAGCTAAGACTTTGTTCGCCAAAAACCAGCAAGCACCACGCTAATATGCCCGAATTGTATATCGGCCTAATTTCAGGGACCAGCATTGATGGCATAGACGCCGCACTGGTGGATTTTAGCGGTTCCCACATCCGATTGGTTGAGTTTGAATACCTGCCCTACCCCGCCGATTTGAAAGCGGCGATTGCGCATATCAGCGTCGCCGATGCCCTGATCCCCTTGAAAGATTACGGCACATTGGACATGCAACTAGGCTGCCTGTTTGCCAACGCCGCCAACAGCTTGCTCGACAAAGCCCGCTTTCCCGCCACGGCAATCCGCGCCATCGGCAGCCACGGGCAAACCGTCTACCACGCGCCAAATGGCGACTCCCCCTTTACCTTACAGATAGGTGACCCGAACCTGATTGCCGAACGCACAGGCATCACCACCATCGCCGATTTCCGCCGCCGCGACCTTGCCGTCAACGGGCAAGGCGCACCGCTCGTCCCCGCCTTCCATCAAGCCGTATTTAGCGAAATTGGCGTGGCGCGTTGCATCGCCAATATCGGCGGCATCGGCAACATCACCGTTTTGCCGGCCGACAACCAAAGCCCCGTCATTGGTTTCGACACCGGCCCTGGCAATATACTGATGGACCAGTGGATAGCCCGGCACCAAGGCAAACCCTATGACGCCGATGGCGCCTGGGCCAGAACCGGACAAATCCAAGCGGGTTTGCTGGAAAAATGGCGGGAAGACGCTTATTTCCAAGCCACCCCGCCAAAAAGCACGGGCAAGGAATATTTTTCCCTGCCGTGGCTGGAACAACAAACCCCGCTGGCGGCATACCGCACCGAAGATATCCAAGCTAGCTTATGTGCCTTGACCGCGCTCACGCTCGCCGACGCCATCAGGCACTACGCCCCTGGCACCGGGCAAGCGATCATCTGCGGCGGCGGGGCGCATAATGGCTATTTGCTGGAACTGCTCGCACAATACCTGCCCTGCCCTGTGCAGTCCAGCGAAGCATTTGGCATCCATCCAGACCATGTCGAAGCGATGGCGTTTGCGTGGTTGGCGCGGCAAACCTTACAGCATTTGCCTGGCAACCTGAAAGAAGTGACGGGAGCCGATAAGACGGTCGTGTTAGGCGGGATTTATCCGGCTTGTTGATTGAAGCTAAAAAGCCAACATCCTTTGAAAGGATGTTGGCTTTTTCATACCGCTTTTGCAGGCTTAGAAACGAAGTTATGTAGAAAAAGACGATCCACAACCGCAAGTCGTCGTCGCATTCGGGTTACGGATCACAAACTGCGCACCTGACAAATCTTCCTTATAATCCACTTGCGCACCCGCCAAATACTGGATGCTCATCGAGTCAATCAACACCGTCACGCCGCCATTCACCACTTGCGTGTCATCTTCATTGACTTCCTCATCAAACGTAAAACCGTATTGGAAGCCTGAACAGCCGCCCCCTGAAACATACACCCGTAATTTCAGGTTGTCATTACCCTCTTCGGCGATTAATTCACTGACTTTGCCGGCGGCGCTGTCGGTAAAAATAATTGGATCAGCCATAATTAAACCTCTTCTTTTTCAATAAAACTAACACTGATTATGACTATACCCAGTAGTTTAGTCAACAATTACCCCAAGCTCCTGAAAATTTCCACCTCCGCCCTACAGAAACAGTAAAATAGCGCTTGAACATTCAAATTATAACCGCCGCGACCCACCTCTTAGGGCTAGCCTCCACCCAGCAATCCGCATAAAAATTAACCCAGGAACCAGAATGTCTGACATAGAAATCGCCCAACAAGCCAAAATGCAGCCGATCATCGGTTTAGCCGAACGACGTTATGGCATTGCCGCCGAACATCTCGATCCCATCGGCCATTACAAAGCCAAAATATCGCTGGAATACATCAACAGCCTCGCCGACCAAGAAGACGGCAAACTGATTCTCGTGACCGCGATCAGCCCGACCCCTGCGGGCGAAGGCAAAACCACGACCACCGTTGGTTTGGGCGATGCGATGAACCGCATTGGCAAAAAGACCATCATGTGCTTGCGCGAGCCATCGCTGGGCCCATGTTTTGGCGTCAAAGGTGGTGCGGCGGGCGGCGGCTACGCGCAAGTCGTGCCAATGGAAGACATCAACCTGCATTTCACCGGCGATTTCCATGCCATTGGCGTGGCGCATAATTTGTTGTCAGCACTCATCGACAACCACATCAACCACGGCAATGATCTGGACATAGACCCACGCCGCATCCAATGGAAGCGCGTCGTGGACATGAACGACCGCGCCTTGCGCCATATCGTCGTCGGCATGGGAGGTGCGGCGAACGGCTATTTACGCGAAGACGGCTATGACATCGTCGTCGCGTCCGAAGTGATGGCAATCCTGTGCCTCGCCACCAGCCGCGCCGATTTGAAAGCGCGTTTAGGGCGTATCGTCATCGGCTATAAATCTGACAAAATCACGCCCGTTTACGCCAGCGACCTGAACGCCCACGGCGCGATGGCGGCATTGTTGAAAGACGCGATAAAACCAAACTTGGTGCAAACGCTGGAAAACAATATCGCCATCATCCACGGCGGCCCGTTCGCCAACATCGCCCATGGCTGCAACACCGTCACCGCCACGAAAACGGCCTTGAAACTGGCGGACTATGTCGTCACCGAAGCAGGCTTCGGCGCGGATTTGGGTGCGGAAAAATTCATCGACATCAAATGCCGCATGTCTGGCCTGAAACCCTCCGCCGTGGTGCTGGTCGCCACCGTCCGGGCATTAAAATTCCACGGCGGTGTTGCCAAAGAAGCCCTTAACCAAGAAAACCTTGCCGCATTAGGACAAGGGTTCGCCAACCTGGAACGCCATTACCATAACGTCACCGGACATTACGGCTTGCCTTGCGTCGTGTGCGTCAACCATTTCACCTTCGACACCGAAGCCGAAATTGCCTTGTTACAAGCCAAATGCGCGGCGCTAGGGGCTACTTGCATTGTGTCCAAACATTGGGCGGAAGGTGGTGCGGGCGCGGAAAGCTTGGCACAAGAAATCACCAAGATCGTCGATAACCGCGAACCGGAATTTACCTTTGTCTACGATGAAAATTTAAGCTTATGGGAAAAGATCGAAGCCATCGCCACTAAGTTATACGGGGCAGGGACAGTCAACGCCAACCCCAAAATTAAAGCCCAACTGGCCACTTGGCAAAAAGATTACGGCACCTTCCCGATATGCATGGCCAAAACCCAAATGTCCTTCTCCACCAACCCCAACGCCAAAGGCGCACCATCCGGGCATACCGTGGAAATCAGTGATGTACGCTTGGCCAATGGAGCGGGCTTTATCGTCGCCATCGCCGGTGACATGATGACCATGCCCGGCTTGCCCAAAGTCCCGGCGGCGGAACGCATTGATATTGATGATAATGGGAAAATCACCGGATTATTTTAAACACCTAACATTAATCAAAACTTTACTAATCACAAAGGCCACAAAGCATTGACCGTTACTTTATGGCCTTCGTCTTTTAAGGCTATACCGATTTTCTCTGGTCGCCATGGATGAAACATCAGCCCGCCCGACAACATCTAAACCTATGCCTTCCCGTTAACATTTTTACCCTCTTATGAAAAATAAGGCAACCGGGGCTAGTTTATTTTAATTCTTGCTATATAATACGTGGCTTACTGCAAGGTATAGATGCCTCGGTGGCGAAATTGGTAGACGCAAGGGACTTAAAATCCCTCGGTGGTAACACCGTGCCGGTTCGACTCCGGCCCGAGGCACCATAAAATTCAAACAGTTAGCACAACCATCTTGACAGATTAGAAAAATTCGTTACCATTTTATTACCAATAGTGAAAATTATAGGTACAAAATGGCAGCTTTTCGTAAACTATCTAACGGCAAGTGGTTCGTTCGCGTACGTCGAACAGGCTATCCTGAGAAATCACAAGCATTCTCAACTCGTCCAGAGGCTGAACTTTGGGCGACTGAGATTGAATCTTCAATGCTTCGCGGTTCCTTTATCTGTACTAAGGAATCTGAACGCACTACCCTTGCGGAAGCTTGGGATCGATATCTAACAGAAATCACCCCAACAAAGAAAGGTGCTAAACGCGAGCGCTCCCGCATTATGTTGCTTCAAAAAAGTACGCTTGGCTGTCGCTATTTAGCATCAGTTCGTGGCGTTGATATTGCCACATACCGTGACGCCAGGCTCAAGGAAGTTTCACCAAGAACCGTTCAAGTTGAGATGGCGACTATAAGCCATTTATTCACCATCTGCAGGAAAGAATGGGGTATGGAATATCTTACGAACCCAGTAATGTCTGTTCGATCACCCAAGGTTAACAACGCACGAGATCGCCGCTTTTGTTTTGGCGAAGAAGACGTCATCCGGGAACATCTCAATCCTGAAATGAACGCAGTCATAACAATCGCTATCGAAACAGCTATGCGCCGCAGCGAAATTGCATCCCTCCGTTGGGATATGATTCGAGGTGATGTGGTAACCCTTAAGGAAACCAAGAATGGAACGGTACGGCATGTCCCCCTATCCTCGGTTGCCAAAAAGACCCTTTCAGCGCTACCTCGCCGCGAAGACGGCCGGGTGTTTGGCTTATATATTGATGACATGACACATCGTTTCAAAGCAGCCTGCAATGCTGCGTGGAGGGGATGAGATTTCATGATTTACGGCATGAGGCGACAAGCCGGCTATTTGAACGGGGCTTTTCTATTATGGAAGTTGCCAGTATCACCGGACACAAATCTTTAGCCATGCTGCAACGCTATACCCATATTGCAGCTTCGGATCTTGCAAAACGCCTGGGCTAAATGCCTAAAGCCTTTCTCCCCTTGCAATCCATCTTTTTTATCCACGCATCTACAGTTTCTTGGCTCCAACAAATACGTCGACCCCGCTTGAAAAAAGGTGGTATTGCATCACTCTTCCGCTGGATGTGACCGCGTATAGCATCCGTGGTAGTACCCAACTCTTTTGCCAAATCATTAATGTACAGAATTTTGCTCATCAATACTCCTGTCTTATTTGATAGTTATGTCACCTTTAATTATGGTACCTGCATTTGAAGTGGCTTAGAGTGAAAACAAAAATCCGCATTAAATAAGACGTTTCTTGTAAATATAATAATTTTCAAGAAAAAACTCTGACATAGCCTATGATTGACATCCAAGATACCTATCATCCGAACCATACTCCCCTAAATTAAGCCTGTTTTGATCAACATTAGGTAATTGGGATGCTATCTCTATTCTAGAAATTATGGTTAACATAACGCCAGTTCTTTAAGATTCAATTGCTTTGTTACAAACATCGCAACGTTCTTTACTGCCATCTCGTCCATTTATCAAAACTGCCGATCCACAGTAAGGGCATCTAACGACCTCAATTTGTTTCGCCATCAGATCCCGTGCAACCACCCATGCCTCCGAAAAATCCAGTGGGCTGTCCGGGTAAAACTTTTTGAACAAGTCAAAAGCAACGAGTACCTTTTGGATTTGGTGGTTATCCTTCCGGTTATGTGATTCGACGGTTTGGAAGCACACGGCAAACAGCGTCACGGCCTTGCGTTTCCTCACGCTCCGTGTCAGCCCTTGGGTGGAGTATTTCAACGCGCCCGGACTTGGCGAGCGGCTATGCAATTCACGGTAGGCTTCTCTGAGCACTTGCTTGGGTATTGCGGTTTCCCTGTGGACGATTGAGATCCTGGCATGACGTTTCAGCAGTTCCAGTGCCAATGCTTGCCGGGCAGAATTCTTGAACATACCCTGTACCCACGGGTCAGTGCGGGCCACTCAAACCCAAAAGCACATCCACCACGTCATGAGGCCGGGTTAGCAAGTCCTGGAGGAAGTTGGCCGTAAATCGCGGCGCAAAACATAGCCAACCGGCTTGGGCAAGCTGCTGGATATCGTTGATGGACAACTGGCTGATCGCCAGACGGAGCGCTTCATCGCCTATCCCCATCATCAATTCGGCTAGTATCCCGTTTTCCCTGGCCAATTCACGGGCTTTGATCAGCCAGGCGAGGTTCAGCTCATAAATTTCCCCGTCACCGGCTTGATTGAGCAGGTTTTCTCGTTGGTCAAAGAAATGATTCAACGCACTGGTGTTGAAAGCCGACTTCATGGCCTCGTCAACATCCGGGCTGACGTTAGTAACCTGTAATTCGCTACGAAGAAAATCAGCGCCATATTCCGCCACCAAAGGCAAAAACAATTCCTGAAGAAAACCTTGGCTGATCGCACCGACACCGTCGAAATCGACAATTAAGGCCTGGTGACTGGTAAAGCATTCACGGGCTAACCTCGCCAAACTTTTACCATGGCAAGGTTGGGGAATTTTTAGGTCGGTCATGTTTTTAACAGCGATAAACATTTTCTTTCTCCCCCAGGCGATTGTCCAATCATTCCCGGTTTCAAAAAACTGTCCATGAACACAGATAGCCGGTCAGGTAATTTTCCTTGCGTTGACAGTAACCCATCGGCGCCGACCCGACTTGTCAGCCCAGACCTCACAGATCGGGCATTGTTGGAAAGGCTTGGGCATTTTAGTGAGCACCACATGCCTTGCCTGGCACTTCCCGCAAATGACCAGCCCTATTTCACCCGCCCGCAATTGCCCGGATAATTGCCATGCCCGGTTAATGTCCAACAAAATGGCTTGTGTCACCCCGGCTTCCAGTTTGCTGGGATGAGGATTATGTGCCACTACCCGGCAATACAGTTCATAGGCGGCAATGAATGTCTCCGCAGGACATCCGTCTTGGTTTTGCTGCCGGGTGAAATCCTGAAAAAGCCCCAGGAATATTGACGCATGGATATTGATCACCGAAGAACGGACAATCCAGTAGGGATCATAAGGCAACAGGCCTTGTTTGGGTGATTGCTGGTAGATGGTTTGGTAAAGGCGTATCGCGGTTTTTTTGCCGATAGGGCACAAAGAGCGCACGACGGGAGGTCTCGCGCCCAATCTGAACAGTTTATCGGCAACAACCCAGATATAGCCCATGTCAGACAGTTTATTGGCGGGTAAGCGGGGCATTTAGCCCCTCCATCTTATGCTTTTTAACGGGGATTAGTAATGCGCTATGGGATGCCAAAGAGACGTTTTGTGACGTGTTTAGCGGAATGAGCGTCACTACGGCTCTCGCGATGTCTGACAGTTCCCGTATCCTTTCCAAGGAATACCCGGCAATTTCCCCGATCTGCTCCGGGTCAACACCAAACCGCCAGGCGGCTTCCAAGGGATTGCTCCGGGCACATTCCCGTGCCAGCATCAGGTATTCAAAATTCAAGTGGGCAAGGTCTTGTTCGAGGGTCGACATCGGGAGTCCTCAGGCCAATTTACGATAGTGGGCACCATGTTAGGCGAGGATTATTGGCGTTGTCCTGTACGGAAGATAATGGTTTTGATGCACAAAACGTGGGAGGCTTTGCGGGGCGGGAGGTTGGGGATTTTTTTAAAAACCCCAAAAGGGAGCGTTTTCTTAGAGTTCGGTGATACCGGTCACAAAATCGGTCTAAAACGCGGACTAACAAAGATGGCTGCTTTTTTCCAGGCTGTGGCACTTGTGAGTCTTCTCGCGTCAAATGGCCAACCTTGAAATCAACGTTGACCAACCTATTTCATTACCGCAGCCCTCAGAAATATTTTCGCCACCTCAACTAATGCCAAAAGCAGCCGTCGGTAATATGGGGGGAGTGGTCGGCAACGGCCAATTGCTGACGACTAAGTTTCGAGTGTTAGTGACCGCAGTAGAATGGTTACCTGCCTTCCAGCTTAGATATGGATACTTGATTTGCAAGATCTTCCCGCCAAGGTTCCCTATAAACGCCTAATCCAAGATTCCAATGCTTTTCATCTTGGCCTTAATATCTGATGTAACGCAGCCCATAAGCCCTTACCAGAAACCGCCCCCTCATACGCTGGGCGTATTACGCCATTGCAAAATTGGGTGGCTTTTCCGACACAAAGCGCACAGGCCGCGTCGGTTGGGACACCCTGTGGCACGGTTGGTTCCGGTTACAAGAGCGGCTCCAGGGCTACCAGCTCAGTCAGGCTAAATTGTGATCAAGAGACAGGTTACGAAACCCCGTCCCGCTCAGTTGATCCATTTATTAACGCTGCATCGGATAGGTTTTAGGTGCAGCCAGTGATTCACCCGTTTTACCATCGTAAACATAAACAACCATATTGGCAGTGTCACGGACAGCACCAGTAAGTGAAAACTTATATGTCCACATTGTTACTGATAATTCGCCTATACCGTTACCATTTATATCTGGCAAAATGCCTGTTCCTATAAGGCCTTGGCCTGAAGTATAGGTTTTATACCAAGCTGTGTTACCCGCTACGGAAAGATCAACCGCGTATATATAAATCGCCCTGTTGCCACCAAAAGATTCATCAACATCGTAGGTTGCCGCAGATAATATTATCGTGTTGGCAATACGCTTTATATCTATGTTTAATGCGTTATTAAAATTATAACCACTAGCTATTATGCCTAAATCTTCAATATATGTTTTAAAAAATTGATCCGGAGTAGAAAACAATTTTTTAGTTGTTCCTAGTGCATAAACATCAAAATGAAATTTTTGTCCATCAAATTTACCATCCCCATCAGAGTCGGATGGATACCAATAAGGCACAACGGTTTCAAGACCTTTGTTACTGGTAACATAATCCCCAATTAGCGCACTGGTATTAATTTGCGCGCCATCTAATGCGTTGGCAATCTGGGTAACGAACCCTAGCATTACGGATGTTAGTAATCGTGTATGTATCTTCATGTCTATAACCTTTTTGTAAAATGTGGATTAAGATAATTGGAATGCTATACGCTTAATTAGGGTATGCCTTAAGCCTGGCTCTGATTGGCGGGCAAAACTAGCCTTCCAAATTCATAAATTGCTGGTAGACGGGAAGTGTCTTCCCGGCGAGTTGCCCCTTGCGGATCATAAGGGCGCATGGCTGTCTCATAAAAAATTAACCGTTTACCAACTCAATCTCACCCCACCAAAGATATTTTGTCCATTCGCGGCATTACGGTGTTCATAATTGTAATCTGCAAATAAGGCAATATTCTTGCCGACTTCCACCGTTACGCCCGCCCCCAGAGAAGCCGCATCGCGTCCCGCATTGGCGGCATTGATGCGCAGAGCCTGGCCTAGTAATGTTGCTTGTGATTGGCTGGCTATTGAATCGCCTTCATCATGTAACCAATAGGCACGAAGTTCCGGGGTGATACGTTTATTGATACCAAACACAATGCCACGGCTAAATTTAGCACCGAGACGGGTTTGGGCAGCAGAAAGCGTTGTCGAATTGGCTTTAAGTCCCACCACACCACCTTCGTTAAAAGCGTCTCGGCTGATAATGTCACCCCGCACTCCGAATGAGGGTTCAATAGTGTAACTGCCCATGCGTCTGCGGGTACCGGCTTCCACGTCTAAGGAACCGCTATTGCCGTCAACATCGGTTTTATAGCCGGAATTACCGCCCAAATTGACCGTGCGTTGGCTGGTGTAATTGTCCCGTCCATAACCGAATGCGAAATTCAGGAATTCGGTATTCCTTTGCCAAAGTCCATACCCCAAAAATTGAATGCTGTCGGTTGTGCCGCTACTCGCCTGGTTTGCATTCACCTGATTGTGGACATAGCCAATGGCCGCCCCCAATTGTAAATTGTCGGCGATGGCATAATCGGAACCCAGCATGACACCGTAGAGGCTTTCATTGAACCCATTGGCTTGCCTGTCAGCATAGGTGGACGTAAAGCCGCCCATGCCACGCACCCAGAGATTTTTATTGGCTTGCGCTTCCAAATTTTGTGCGGCGTTATTGGCGGCTTGTCCAACTAGGCTTTCGTTATTTGGGGCGGTGATACCCGTCATAGACGATGAACGTCCCAAGCGTACATCACTCAGACGACCAAAGACGGCTTGTCTGGTCAAACGGTGGGCATTGAAACTGGCGGCGAGCAGATCGGCGTGGATTTCTCCATCCATTTGTTGCAAGGTTGTGGCGACTTGCGGTTCTGACTGTGTCGCCAATGCTTGGAAGATCGGATTTTTGGCAGCAAAGCTGGCAGGACGTATGGCATCCAGGGTAGTTCCCACAGCGCCGGCATTACCTTTCAGATCGATATTAGGCAGATCACTGTAAAATTTAGGCGTTAGTGCCAAACGCACGGAATGGGCATCGTACAAAGCATCGAAGCGCGTTCCCGTGGGCAATCCCGCTGTGGGTTGCGTTAATGAATTGAATGTACCTTTTACTCCGCCTGTGGCAGTCACAATTTGGAAGTTTTGACCGATGACAGGGTTAAACGTATTCTTCGCATCACCCGTAATACCCCGCAACACAGGCTGCAAATCACCTGCCGCCGTAAACGTATTACCTGACCCTTGCACCAAAACTCTAGAATAATTGCCTGCACCGTTGCCGGTTCCAGTACCATCTATATCAATCTCAAGCTTGCTGGTAGAAGCCATAGACACAGAACCGTTCACAGTCAAAGTGCCTGGCGAATTGCCCGGTGCCAATCGGCCTGCAACGCTGGTATTGCCGTTCACCACCCCTATCCCACGTAGGGTTCCGTCGGTGTTGACGGTAACACCGGAAGCCAATGAGCCGTCTACTGCTAATGTGCCTTGGTTGATCGTTGTGCCGCCCAGGTATGTATTGGCGCCGGTCAACGTTAAAGTGCCCAGCCCGATTTTAGTTAACCCGCCAGCACCACTGATGACACCGCTTACCGTCCCGTTGATGCTGTTGGTGTCAATGAAACCACCTTTGCTACGGACATCAAGTGTCCCAGTAACATTTTGATCATTGACATCCACCGTCATCGTGCCATTTTCGATACATTTACCTGTGCCAATTTGGGAACCCAAATAAGAGCCGCAACTTGATACGAGCACTGAAAAAGGGACATACTGCAAAACAGCATTTTGTATAAAAGTGCCCCCTGACAGAGGGTCTCCGCTCCACCATTCCCCACGAATAGTAAAAATCCCGCTATCGGTTTGTCCTTCTTTAGCGGAATTATAAATTTTCAACCCATATAATCCGCTGGTACTGCTAAGGTCAAAATTGCTGGTCACCGTCTGGCCAGGTTTCAATATCGGAAAATCAAAATAATTCGCATCGGGAACACCGACGGTAAATGAACTTGAACTCAAATCAGTTGGTTCAAACCAGTTAACACTATCTTTATTTGACAATGTGTACCCCCATCCCACAAGTTGGTCAGGACTTCCTGTTACTTGCCCGGAAGAAGGCAATGTGGAAAACGAAAATGTAAACGGTGTCCCGTAAGCATGGTTTGCCAGCAAACAGGTTACAGTTACTAGAGCACTAAAATTTGTCAGCTTCATGTCAAGTTCTCCGGTTTAAAATTATTTTGGAATCACGGATTGCACTTCTGAGAATGTATAGATTCCACCTTTCAAATCGGCTACATTCCCTGATTCCGTTAAGCTAAATCGGAGGACACCAGAGGCAACATTAACAACTATTGGCACAGTGAATGATGAGCCTATGTCGACGCTCGGTGTTATCAGCGGCAAAGATGCCGTTAGTGTTGCATTAAGGCTTACCGTACCCGTACCGCTAAGCGTCCTAAATACCAGATTAGTAATGCGAACGTTTTTGGCTGTACCGGGGCCAGTATTAGTGAACTGGACATTTAGCTTGTAAACGCCTTTTGTAACAGTTGCTTGGCTAATGACACTGGCCAAGAAATTTGGCTTGCCCAGGACTAAGGCAGGCAAGACTTTTACTAAAATGTTATCCGTTGCTTCATCATTCCCGTCTGATACCTTGACTTGAAGGATATAGTCACCCTGCACTTCAGGGATAAAAGAAGCTTTAGACGGAACTTTGGGGTCAGCAACAATTGCCGCATTAGAAAGATGGCTGCTGGTTGGCATGGACACAAAACTCCAACTATAGGACAGCGGTTGTGGGCCATTATCGGGATCGTGGCTGCTGCTGGCGTTAAGGGCCGCTGCTTGACCCAGATGAATATCAAAGTCAGTTCCGGCATTGGCGACAGGCGGTACATTGTCGTACGTTACCGTAACGTTCATGGTGTCATTGCCAACATCTTTGCCGTCAAATACCCGTAAGGCCAAAGTGTATGCGCCCGGTACATCTGCACTGAAGCCGGCAATGGATTTGTTGGCATCTTTAAGAAAGCCATGCCCAGGTTCGGGCTCTGTTTTCAAGCTCCAAGCAAAACTTAGGGCGGCCGGCCCTTTATCAGGGTCATTGCTGGCACTGCCGTCCAAAATTACCGACTTGCCTAAAGCAACCGTTTTATCCGCACCCGCCAAAGCATTGGGAGGAATATTGGGCTTGGCTGCCGTAATCTTCACCACGTCCGGACTACTTGCCAATTGACCGTCAGAGACCACCAAATTCACTTGATAGATGCCAGCCAAATCAGGTTTAAATTTTGGTTTGGCGGCTTTTTTATTGTCAAAGGCCGTATCATTAATGGCACTACCCGCCGGGACGGAGACAAAATGCCATAAATAAGTGATCAAATCGCCGTCAGGATCACTGCTGGCGGAACCATCGAGGATTACATCGGATTGTGTAAAAACGTTTTTATCCACTCCGGCATTGGCGACTGGCGGTTTATTCGGGATGGGCACGTTAATTTGTGCCAAAACATCTTTAAAAATCGACGTGTTGGTCGTTGAACTGACACGCACCTTCACAATGCCTGTACCAGGCTGATTCAGGCGGGTTGACAGGTTTAAATTTCCTGAGGCCAGGCCAGGTAAGCGGAATAAGGGGATACTTTGTGCCGGACTACCATCCAGTCCGGTCAATGTCGCTGTTGCAGACCCGGTAACTTGAGTGATGAAGGCGGAATAGGCATCTTCGATATTCCCGGTATTCTTTACCTGCACAGTAAAATTGGCAGTCCCCGGTGTCGCCAAGGTTTGGGTTGCAGGGGACATGCTTGCACTCATAGACTTGAGCCCGGCAACATTGATGGTGGCATCATCACTGGCATTCACTGCCGTATTGGTATGGGATACTGCTTTTCCAACCAGCGTGACACTACCCGGTAGCGACCAGTCAAATTTGCCCAAGGTGATCTTAAAGTCAACAAATGCCCCTGCTGCCAAACTGACGCTTTTTTGGCTTAACGTCGCAGACAATGAAGCCGGCCCACCCAAAAATAGGTCAAACAGATCAGCTACAGTCCCCGTATTGGTGATTCGCAACGAGAACATACTGCCCACATTTCCTGTCGATTGATTGAAAGCAATGCTCACACCTAATTTCTGCACATTCAAAACGCCGGACGCCACATTCTTTATAGCGTTGTCCGATTTTTGGATGGCTGTGAAGCCAATATTATGGTTACCGGTGACCGTTCCCAAAGAAGGCATTGCCGTAACGGCCACATCCCGATAATTAATCATGCCTGGCGGCACAACAATTTCGGTTGTGTTTAAACGGACTCCAATTGAGCTTTCGCTGGTCGAAGACAATAGGAAGCTTTGGGTCTTGTCGCCCATGTTGTAAACCCGTAACGTGTATTGTGCGGATGTTCCTTGCCCTGCTTGGGCTAAAGCAGGCAACAACGACAGGCTGACGGCGGAGTCCCCCAAATTGACATCAGGCGGCGGGTTGTTTTTGCCTTCGGTGATGGAGAGTATGCCGGAAACCGTATCCGTTGTGCCTGATGTTGACTTAGCGTTTACAGCAAAATCAACATCTCCCCCCAAACTATTGACCGGAGCATAAACATTCAGCTCAAAGCTTTTCTTTTCACTTGGGAGTAAAGTAAGGGCCTTAGGCAATACATATTGGCCATCCGGCAAGCCATTGACCGACAAAGCAAAATCCGTGGCGGTGGCAAATGGGTTTTCAAGTGTCAAATTAAACGTTGCCGTGCTTCCGGCTGCTATCGTTTGCTTGAATGGGGTCAGTGCCAAGATATGTTTCGCATTGACCACAATGGGCGGTAAATTGACGACCCCCTTTCCGGCAATACTGTTAAAACTTACTTTGGTGGCATTGCTGATCTGCCGGACTTCACCGGGCCGCATGTTTTGTATGTCTGACAAGAACGAGAAGGTTTGCCCGTTTGCATCCGAGTTCAATAGGGAATCCCAGTGCGATGCCGTTGCAGTTTGCGATTTAGGTACGGGGTTAAACGAACCTGTTACAGGGAATACGTTGCTCGGAATGCTGTGGTCAACGCCCAGAGTGACCGATGCCAGATTCTCAAAAATGGTGGGCAAAGCGATTTCCACCCAAGTCGTTGATGCCAGCGCCCTTGCCAAGCCCGGTGGCGGAGCCCAAGAGCCTTGGCCTGATTGGGTCAATAAAAGATATTCCGCCCCTGCGATAACGCCAGGATCGACGCTATTGTTGGTCACCAACAATAAGGCTTCCAAAGCTTCGGCTGACGGCAACGCCTGTGAAAAGTCATTGCTGCCATCCGTAGAATCTTTCCACCCGCCGTCACTGCGTTGCTGGCTACGTAAATAATTAGCCACCTCTTTAATACGAATGTCCGCCGCTTGGGCGGAATCGGTACTTAAATACGGCATTGCCGATTTCAGTCCGATGATCGTTTGCGCGGCAGTGCGGATATTCCTTGTGTAAGGCCAATCAGACGCTATAAAAGTATTTGCGGCACGAATCAAGGCATCCCTATAATTGCTGACCCGATCAGCGGTTGAGTAACCCACTTGCAACTCGCTGACAGGCAAGAACTTACTGGACAACGTAGGGTTCGCATCGGTGGTGTACTCGATGGTGAATTGTTTCAGGCGATTACCGTCAGCCTGGGTGATACGCAGGTTATCTAAGTTTACTGGTGTGTTAAACACCCACAAACCTTGCGCAGGGGTGGTTTTGACACTTTGCGGGGCATAGGCCCAACCGTTTGCGGTATCGGCGACAATGCCGTCTATCGTTTGGTCAATGCCAGAACCTGTTTGCGAGAAATTTGCTTTGGCACTACTTGGCGTTTGTTTGGTTGTGCCAATGAAAGCCTGCAACTCTTCTATCAGAAAATTCCCGTCATCACGGAAGCCATCATTTACGGTGACTTTTATCCCAGTAATATTATCAATGGTCTTGAAACCGTATATCTCGGCTTTATTGCCTAAATCATGATCGAATGAGGCTTGTCCGTTTGTTGCCAACACTTGGTTTTCTGGCAAAGCGATGACGTTTTTGCCAACCATATAGCCTAATGCCTTAGACAGAGCCTGAATATTGCCGGCGGTGTGGGTGGCACTAATAACATTACCTCCGCCATCGCCATAAAGTTGCGAACTACCGTGATCGTCTATCCATCCTCCATCAGGATTTTGCTGTATCAACCAATCCAAAGCGGCGGTTAAGTTTCCTGCAAGTCGGTCAAACTGAACGCCATCAAAACGGGAAACCGCCCAAGCCCACAAAGAGGTTTGCGTTATCGCGTAACCACCACCATGAAAAGGGGATACCCAACCTGCATCCGGGTTTTGCCAAACCGCATAAGCATCAACAAATTTTTCTTGTAAATCCAAATCAATCGGTAATTCAGGCAATTTTTTCTTGGAAATTTGTAAGCCAGTGGATGCTTGGGTTTGCACATGGCAACCCGAACAGTAATAACCATTGTTTTGTTGTTGCGTCCATGGTTGACCCCCAAAGCCATTCCACCACGCCACATCTTCCTGCTCCCATAACACGCTTCGGGTCATGGCATCGCGTATCCGAACAGGCAACAGATCGTTAGGCCCTGAAATTTGCCGAATCTCGACTGTTTCTGAACCTCGATTATCTTCACGGACACTATCTGAAACCCATAGATACACATCGGCATGGACAGGAAGATAGAGCTTTATCGTTTGTCCTAAAACTGCCGTTTCTGCTTCCGCTTTGGTTTGATAATACAGTGTAGTCCCAGTCAGATAATCTTTATTAACAGCAGGTAGGCTCACCCTAATTTGGGAACCCCAAGTCAGCCCGTTGTTGTCAGTGTCAGCAGGATATAATGACACCGCTCCACTGGTCTGTTTAAGCTCATAAATCCCGGCATTCAGCGTGACTTTCTGGCCGACAGTGAAATCAGCCCCGCCATTGATAACCGCATCGACATCCACGGTTTGGGTAGGGACTGGCGTTGCCGCATCATCACCAATCGCTAAAATTTCGTCATAAAGGTAGAAAGACGATTCTTGGCTGTCAAAGAGTCCGGTGATACGGATATAACGAATATCCCTTGCGGTAAAAGCGACTTTTTGCACACCGCGATATTCCCCTGTAGAACGGTCGGCAAGCAAAAAGAAGGTTTTATTATCAAGCGAACCTTCAACTTTGAAGCGGGCATACCGATTATCACCATCCCAAACATGAAGTTGGACGGTATCAATATTGCGGGCTTGCCCTAAATCTACCAAATAGCTGCCAGAAGGTTTAGCCCACAATACGCCGATCCATTCATTGCTTGCTACGCCGGGTAGTTCATCAATCAGTGAAGACGGAACCCCATTTGCCGGCCCAGGATTGGTCACTTGTATTTTTGCCCCCCGACTTGCCGCCGCCCAGTTAATCCGGTCTTTATCCGCCGGAGTCGGCACCAAGCCAATCGCCCCGCCCAATCCAGAGAAAGCGGGTTTGACATTGATAGCCGTGGTCACTAGGCTATTGCCAGGTGGCACTTGGATAGGGCTGGCGGTTGCGCTGGCTTTGATCGGTGTGCCGACGCTCAAAATCCCGCTTCTTAATCCGCCAGTAATTTGCTGGTTATTCTGATCCAGCAACTGCAATTGCACGGTATAAGTGTCATTAGCCCAGTCTTTCGCCGTTATATTGTCGAGGTTAAACGGAATGCCCGCATCGCCTTCTGAAATGTCCAATAAGGTTGGCGACGGGCTTTGGTAACGCAACACGCCTTTCGAATCCTTAATGGTCACCACCGCCTTGGCTTGAATGGGTATCCCCGCCGTATTGGCGATGGAGGCTTGGATTTGCGTTGTGCCGCCTGCCAAAATAAACGGTGATGAGCTATTGACCGACATAATATTGACGGAAGCATTGGCACTTACCAATAAGCCATAAGCATTGGCGGTGGGTTTAAAGCCCGCCACTGTCGCCACAACCTTAAACGGGAAACGGCCTGATGCCGAAGGTGTTAAGGTAATCGGTACAGTTTTGCTTTCCCCAGCCGCCAAGGTAACGGTACTGGAAGATAACGCCGCCTTAACCGACGCAGATAACCCCGTTAGAGCAAGACTAACCGAAGCAGGCTGCTTGCCGCGATTTTTCAAGGTCAGGTTGACCGACTTGGCAAGCTTGGGTGGAGTAGCCGCCATATTGGGCGACAATTCTGCCACCACGCCCATCGCACTGGTTTGTGCCAGTTCCGTCACTACATTGGGTACTTGCGGGTACAACGTGGTGACATCACAGCTTTTCACTAGATTACGCAGTGTGGTGATGTCATTACCAAAATTGCTCAACAACGGATCGCCCGAAGCGACTTTATAAATATTATCCAACGCCAGACGGGCGCGTTCACACAAACTCTTGTTGTTAGGGTCGCCTTTCCATTGGTCTAGCGTATTGCGTAAATCCGTTAACACGCCAGGCAATTGGTTGTTACCACCAACTGATGCTTGGACAATAGAATTGTCGATAGCAACACCCTGAGCCGAGCGCACATCAACATGCAGCGTGGCGGTTTGCTGGATGGCGGGCGAAGTTCCTGCCAAGTCACCTGTTAACACCACATCGAATGATTGACCGATGGCAATCCCCGTATCAACCTTCACCGTCAGCGGCAACTGTTTAGTTTCGCCAGCGTTCAGGGCAAGGCTTGCAGGTAAGCCAGTGACATGCAAACCGCTGGGGATGGTGGCTTTTAAGGTGATTTGTTCACTGGCGTTGCCCGTTGAGCCAATGCTCAGCGTCGTATTAAAACTGCTGTTGGGTGTGGTGCTGACGGCAGCTTTGTCTAAATCGAAGCTAACCGAATGGATGTCCGGCACTGTAAAGCTTTGGTTACCGGTAGCCTTCACACTGGGTTTGCTGGTGCTAGAAACGTCTAGCGTAAAGGGTACGGGTGTGCCTTTTGGCGGCGTAGTACCATTGGTTGGGCTGACACAAACACCTACTTCAGCCGTGGCACCTGGCGGAATGGTTACAGTGGGAATACTGCTTTGCGCCTTAAAGCCCGCCGGAACATTGCTGAAAACCAGTTTAAAGGTGTCTTGGGTCGGGCCAGTGTTGCGGATTTGCGCTTTGAAAACAGAGGGGATTTCTGCTCCTCCGTGAACAGGGAAAGTAAACAGCGTATCTGTGGCGATATTTAGCGATAGCCCTGGTTTAGGGTTTGGTGTTATTAATGCAGGTACTGGTGCTAGGTCGCTAGAGAGATAGGGGAAAACAACAGGGTCTACGGGAAAATTTCGATCTATCCAGACAAGAGCCGCTCCCATACCAGCCAGCATACCTAAGTCGAAATACTCAACTAAATCATGAGCATCAATGCTAGGTATTCCTATCTCCTTGACAAGACATTGAATCACGCCGCCGACAGTAAGATCTCCTTGTGCCACACCAAATAATCCACAGGTTATAGCTTTAAGACCAAGATTCTTTAAGGATTTTACATCTGTTATTCGATCTATCCCTTTCCCTATACCAAATTGTATGATGGATGTAATTAAACTAACGCCGACATCATGCTTGGCTTTCTTGATTATTGTGCTGATTTCTGTATTCTCCGTAATATCGTTAATACCGTTAAGCAATGACCCAATAAAGGTGAACTGTGCTACCGCATAGCCTTGAGTTGCTCCAACAAAAGCGAATGCTACTTTATTTATTGCACTATTGAGTGTTGCAATATACTCAATAAACTCACTATGACCTCCATCTTCAGACACACTAATTGTATGACCAGTTACGGTGTCAGTTTCAAGCCACTTAACAATTTCTTGTCCGTTGATAGTGACATTATTAGTCGGTGTAGCGACTATTTTTCCTGAATTGACTGCCTTGGTTATCCTTGCTTTCGCATCTGCAGACAATTGAAGCAAAGCAATTTGCTCTTTGCTATCCGGCGTGATTAAAACAATACCGTTATCGCCTGTAACGTTAGAGAAAACATCCGCTATTGAAATGATAGATTGACCTAGGTTCGCGGCTAAGACCTTTCCTTCAAGCGAGCTTTCCATCAAACCGCGCATCATTTCAAACGGATATTCGACATTTTCAACTTGTCCTGGAAAACCGTGGGTACGAACATCGTTTTTCCGTAGGTCGATCGAAAATCTAAATTTATCTCCGTCCAATTTAGATTGAGCTAAGGTTATGCGAGGGGAAGCAAAATAGGCTTTCGTCATGTAGCCTTTTTCTAATTGGCCTAACGATACATCGGATGATAACGAAAAAGTCATACCGATATTTTCATTAGTAACCGAAGCCATAGACCTGCTTATGGACACGGCTTTATTTTGAGCTTGTTTCTGTGCGTCGGTTTCCGCTCCCGTAGATGGAATGCCATCCAGCACTGGCTTAATGACATTGTATTGATCCTGCAATTTTTTCAAACGATCCTGTTGTGGTTTCAATGCCAACGGCTCTTGCAAACCCGGCAAAATATTCGCCGTAACAATATCCATTTCGGTAACCAGCGTTTGGTCAGCAGTCAATGTTGTAGGAGTACTCGTGCCGCCATTTTGGCGTGCCGCGTAACCAATGCGGTCGGCGATGGTGCGTTCATAAAGCTGTGATTTGCCGTTAGCATCAAACACTTCAAATTCTAGGAAAACACCGGATAGGTAAGTGCTTGCCAGCGGAAAATTGGTGAGTTGTTCCTGATAGTCGGTGCCACGGATAATGGTGTCGTCGCTAATGTCGCTATCGCCTTGACCCAGCAGAAAATATGGGGAATAGGTGTTGGTGGTTGAACTTAAACCGAAGCCGCCCACCGAAGAGGAATTGACGAAATGCCCGATAGAGAGCGGCTTACCGACCAGTTCCACCGTCGTAAAAGTACGCTCCAGTGCGGTTTTCATGTCTTGGGCGTCGTTGTTTCCGAGTATGCCGGCAAACTGGCCGTATAATTCCCGTTTCAACCGTACTGTCACTTTATGGCGCAAACTATCCGGTATTTCCGCGAATGTGGTTGTCGTTGCGGTAAACGTTTTGCCTACTGTTGCGCTTGGAAAATTGGGATCAACCGCCTGAAAACCGCTGCCATTATTGTATTCAACCCAGAAATGCCCACGTGCTTCCGTTAGTAAACCGGCATTAGTGTCGGGTGTTGAGCGCGGGGCGTTTTCGTCAGGACAACCCACCACGTTCAATGGCATTTTGAACATGGAATTGATGATTTGCTTGCTCAGCGCATCTGCTAATGTGCCTTGGGCATATCGGGCTTGGATACCGGAAACCCGCAACAAAGCAACCAATAAGCTGGCCTTATCCAATGCATTACCCGCCTTGCTCCACAAGGTGCCGCGTGCGCCGCGCAATGAGCCTTTGTAGACTTCGTTGCCAATCTGGTCGCGGACGAACTGGAAGATTTTTGCCGGATCGTGGTTAAGCGCGGTGGCTTTTTGGATGATGTAGGGGTCGGAGGTGTTAGCTTCGGGGGTGGAGCCGAGGTAATCACCGGGGGCAAGCGTAGGGGCTATAACCGGGGCTTTGGTAGCGGACTTGACTGTTGCATTAGGTGAAACACCTGAATTTGGGGGTTCTGCCGCCGCTTCGCTAAAGCCGATAGGCCAGTCAAATCCTTGCGGGTGGTAGCCATAACTGACCGGATTGACGCTCTGAAAATAAAACGAGATCAACACCAACCGACAGATGATTTTGAAACATGTGGAATATTGCCAGCCCATACCAGATTCCCCTTATTTTGCCTGCCATGCCAAATGGATGCAGAACACATTGAAGTTTTTGTATTTATTATGGTTTGAGTCTAACGCGGAAAGTAAACTTTCAGCAACAAATATTTGGCTGGTTGAAGATAAGCGAATTGAGGTGTCCAGTTTAGTGTACCCATATCAGTTCTGTGGTAACGAAAAGACAGCTCTGGAGCTAAAATTGGAGCGCTCGTCTACCTTACGCTGGTGGGATATACAATTCAGTCTGAACCGGTATTTTAATAAATGCTGTCTCCCTAAACTGTATTTGACCGAATGGCCGATTTCAGTGGGTCTGCTGCCATTCGTAAATCTAGCTCAAATGTCTCTTGTGGGTCGATATCGGCCGACCAACATGGCATTAATCCATAACTTCCAGTGACTGCTTTGGGTGTCGTTTTGTCCTAGCCAGTTTGATTTCAATGGTCAGCGACATTGAAAATATTTGAAGCCAGTGCTAAAAAATCGAGGTTTATGCTGGCCTGAGAATGGTTCGATCAGATAATATCAGGGAGGACAGAGCTTAGGAATAGTCATTTCACCACCTACCAAACAAAAAAAGGGCGCACTTACCCAATGGATAAGTGCGCCCTTTGCCGTTTTATGATGAATGTTGCCGATTACCGGATTTCAACGACAGCGACAACCTGGCCACGCCCGTTCAATTCCAACTGGAACCGCTTGGCAAACAAGGCCGGGCATCCACTGAACGAGGGCAATAAGCGCAGCAAGGCTTGCGCCGGATCGGACGAGGTGTTGGCAATCACAAAATTCTGGAAAGCCCAGTCATCGGCTTCCTTGACCGCCTCGTTAAAACTGTCCCATTCGTCTTGATAAGATGACGCCTGCCCGATAACGGAACCGGAGGCATCCCCTTTCGGCACGATGAACACGCAGTGGCTCCCGTCGTAAAACGCGTCGTTTTCAATGACCACCGACGCCTCGCCAACACTTAGCCTGTATTGTTCACAGAATACCGCTTCGCCATCGACCCATTGCCCTTCGAATGCCGCACGATGGCTTTCGGTGATGATATCTATCCGCACCGGCAGTGCATTCAGGTCAACGAGCTGTTGAAACAGCCAATGGCCGCGATCTAATTCGGGCTGGTAGATTATCAATTCTTTCTGCCAGGCAAACATCCACCGCGCCGCCCCCGCACTGTCAAAATCGTCCAATTCAACGATACTGACTTTGCCAGTGAGCACATCCTCCTGAGTCACCGGCTGTTCATAGATGCCGAGATTAAATGAACCACAGCCTTCCATGACCGGATAGTCTTGAATGGTTGCCAGCACTTGCTTGGGCAACAGCGGCACATCGTTCAAGAGATCCAGGCAACGGTAAGCCCTGAGCGTGTCGTAACCTTCGACAAAATCGGCAGGCAGCAGTTGCTGTTTCAGCCGTTCCAGTTTCCGCCGCGCTTCGTCTTGTAACGCGAGTTTTACCTCGGCAACGACATCCGCCTCGTTAATCAGCTTGTCCCGATCCGGCAAGCGGGCACGAAACCGTAGCGTATCCAGATGCACGATATGCCCGGCATGACGCTCCAGATCACTGTGATAGACGGGCAAGCCTTGTAAGTACAGATGAAAACAGTCGCTGGTTTGCAACCAATTTTCACCGTCCGCCAAGCCACGAAGGTACACGGCACCTATCCCGGTATCGACAAACGCCAGGCCAGCATCCATTGCCCGCAGGCGACCCAGGGCTACGCCATTGAGCAGGACGCCAATCGGAAAGCCTTTGGCCAAACACAGCAAATGTTCTTCAATTTGATGTGCGACTGGCTTCAAGCCGTGTAAGGTAATTGTCGTTATGCCGTCCCAATCCGTCACCGGGCTGATCGTGACTGGCTTGAATGACAGGATGTCTTCGGTCTGTGCCGTAAAATAACCCCCTTTGCTTGCCACACTGATGGACTCACAGGAAAACAACGCCGACAGAAAGCCGAGCCCAAACGGGTGTTCGCGCTCGATAATATCGGCATTCCAGCCGGATTCGGCCACGGTCAACAAGGTTTTAAGGCACGATATACCACCGCCATTATCCTTCACTGTCAGTTGCCGTATGGCTTCAACATAATCGAAACTGACGGAAGTGGCGCCGGCACGGCGGGCATTTTGCATCAGCTCGCCCAATACCGTGGTGGCTTGGGTAAAGCTGAAACGTAGGTTCTTGACCAGGTTTTCCGGATTGACAGAAAGTTGTGTCATGTTCATGGTTTGGTTCCTCATGGTATGACCCCAAGGAAAACAAGACAGACGGATCCCCCAACGGGAGAAGACGGTCATCTCCCTGGGGCGGGTTAAACTGGCAGGGTCAGTCGGGTTAGTGATGTTTTAGGTTGCAAGTAACCATTGGCGGCTTTAGTAACCGTATGGCTATCCATTTATTCCAGCGCAAAACGCTTGCCCTGTAGAAAATCGATGTAGTGTTTGGCTTCCCGTTTTGCTGGGAAGCGGGCCTGTAAAGTCCAGTTGATTAACACCTCCCAAGGCAGTTGTTTCAGTTTGCCCTGAACCAGGGTGATATCGCCGACATGAAATTGCCCATGCTGGTAAAGCACCTTAGTCGGTGAATCAATACGGATAATACAATGGTCCAGCAACGCCGGGCCGCCGCTATCGCCGGGCGGAACCAGCAATGGCACTTTGACGATTCCGGTTGAACGGCCTATGTAACCGATGATATCGTGCTCATCGAGCCAGGATTGCCCGGTCTGTGTGTCACCGTAATACAACCGGATTTCGCATCGGTTCTGGCGGCATGCTTCCAGGATCGCCACCACTGTTTCCGGGGTGTCCGCGTGATAACAAGTGCCGGATGGCAAACGGCGGTAACGGATAGCCTGTCCAAGGCTAAAGGTATGTTCAAAAAATGTTTGGTTCATGGGAATCTCCTTTGGAAGCGGGAAAACCATGAACTCCCCCAAAGGGAATGGCTTTCCCGTCGGGTTAAGTGTGAGTGCCCATCAATGACGATTGGGCTAACTCGGATTGTGGTGGACGATGTGACGTTTCAAAAGGGTGTCTCAAAATTGCCTCCAACAATCGTCGTGTTCCAGATACCAGCGGTTAGCTGGCCACGGCTTTCATCGCCCAGGGAAGCCATTGGTCCAGGTCTTCCCCTCCGATGGAACCTCTGGCGGCTTCCCCCTGTTGATAAGCCTCAACCAGCCCCCGGCAAACCTTAAGGGCGGCCTGTTCTTTATGCAGTTGCCGCACCGAATAATCAGGCGCGGGGTAGTGTTCAACCGCTTCACATTCCCAGACCAGGCTTTCATCACCCGACTCATGGTAATCATCGGACAATAGCGGCATGGCTTCGGTGTCGTCCCAAATCGTGGCGTCATTGAAAGCCTGTTCGGCAAGTTGCTTGGCCTCCGTTTCATTCAACGCTGCTATGCCGACCACTACCCGGTGGACATAATCGATCTCATAGGCGACGACAAACTTTTTCTTGGTCGCCTGTGCTTCAGCCATAGGTAAAGGCCTCTGATCCAATTGGGCACAGCTTTCCGGGTTAAGACCCAACAAATCGCTATGATAAGGGACAATTTCCTTATCGCAGGACGGGCAACGGTCATTACAAGCGCAGTCCCATTCATCCTGCCAATCCTGTTGGCAAGTGGGGCAGCGGTAATGGTTTAAATACCGCACGGGCATAGTTTCACAATCTGATTGATTGGCATCAATCGGTGATGTTGTCATGATCTGTTCCTCCAAAAAGGCAGCAACACCCATCTGGCAGGATAAGGGTTCCTGCCGGTTAAATAACGCTGCTAAAGCCCTAAAAAAGCCTTCACCAGCACGCTTGTTTTTGCAATAAATTCGGTATATCGTAGCCAAATTCCTTGATTTTATTGAGAGAACGCCATGTTCCAGCGATTTGCCCGCATTTTTCAATGCCTCAGTCCAAACCGGACTCGGCAACACTCCCAACCACGAAAACCGATGGCAATCCCGGTCGCCTCAAACGCCCACAACCGCCACTTATGCCAGAAAATTTTCACCGAACTGGATGCGGCGGAAGCCGAGGTGCTCAACGACATTTATGATCCTGAAAAGGCCTGGCCGCTCTTGAGTAAAATCCGCCAACTGCGGCGCGAAACCCAACAAGAGTTCGCCACGCTGTCACCTATTGACCGGATATCCACGGCAAATAAACGGCAAACCGCCCTGAACCCCGTCCGAACCGTGATGACCCCTTCTGGGACAACACTTTCGGTTTTTAATGGCGGACAATCCCATTAGCGTTATCCACCTTTACAGCACCGCCCTTCAAGGCCGCCCGTAACTGGTGGACCTGATGCGGCACAGTGGAGACATTTTCCCCTGACACCACTGGTTCTGATGCTTTCGTGCGCTTGCGCTTTTTAGCTTCAGGCACCTGCACCAGCACAGCCGGCCTGACTTTTTGCAATTCCTGCTCCAGTTTGGCGATTTGAATGTCGGCCTTGATTAGCTCCAGGGTTTTCAATTTCGCCTGCAACTGGGCATCCAGCCGGTTGGCTTCCCGGTCTAGCCCCGTGTTGCGCCGCTGGATTTCATAGCGGACGCTCTCCGCCATGATGTCCCAGTCAGCCTGGGCTGGCAGGCAAGGCATCGTCACCGGTGAAATGGACTTCAGGTTCCGCTGCGCCATTTTCAATTGGATCCGGCGGATAGCCGATTTCAAAAAAGTGAGGGTTTGCCACAGGGTTGTCCAGATCACCCGGACGGCGATGATGGTCAACGCCAATACGATCATGCCAAAGATAAAGTTCATTGAAAGTCTCCTAATTGTGCAACTTCGAATGAACAATCCCTCCAACGGGTCTTGATCGCCCGAAGTGGGATTGAATAAGTGCCAAAGGCACGTTGAATTGACGGGCTTGACGCACCCGACCCGCGCATCGTTGCTGATGCACGCCGCCTAAAGACGGAACGCCGGCTGAAACCGGATCCTGCATTCCCGAAAGAACGCATGAAATGTTTGTTTTTCCCTTGGCCTCGGCTTATACAAAGCCAGGGGAAAAACCCCTTGAAAGATCAGTCATCAATAGCCACAACCACCTGGCTTGAGGCCAGGGATTGGGCTATTGATAACTGCAGGGCGTTAGGCTGCCAACAACACCGATTTCGAGAGTTCGAACAATTGCGTCCTCAGTTCCTGAAGCCCGTTAATAGTGATGGCGATGGGAAACAGATGGCTGACCTCTATCCCCAAACCGATACCCACGGTTTCGATGCCGCTGTCACGGCAACGCTGCAAAATGGGCGGGGAGTCGCTATTTTTGCGAAAGCTTGTTTTGGGTCTCCCAACCCAAGCAAGCGGCAAAAATCACGCGACCGCTAATGCCTGCGGCGCCCCAGCCGTCCTGAGTCTCTCGTTCGCCACCCAACGGGGGGTGGCTCACATCATCCCAATGACTCGACGCGATTTCGGGATGCTTTGCATTTTCACTACACAAAAAGCGCTTCGTGAAAACGCCCAGCCCTATCGCTTCTGGGGACTACTCGACTCCTGTCTCGCAGCGCCAGCGTGCTGACCATATCGTCCGGTTGGCCATCGGTCATCACCATCAGCACCTTGCGCGGTTCCCGGCAACGCAGCAGCGCGGCGGCACCGAACCAGATGGCTTCGGTCATCGGCGTGCCGCCATTGGCCAGCAGCGAAAAGGCCCCTGCCCGCTGCCGGATGCGTTGGCCGTGATCCAGCAAGCGGTAAACCGAGCCATCCTGGTCACCCGGAAAAGCGGTGATGCCGGGATTCACCCCGGACAGCCCTTCAAACGCCAAGGCCAATGCCAGAGTCGCTTCCAACGCCATCGGCAGGCGCGTGCCCATCGCCTGTCCCCGCGTATCGTTTACTTGATACCCCATGCTGTCGGACTTATCGAGCAACAGATGGATTGCGGTATTCGGCGAGGGTTTGACGGCACTGCGCTGGAACACCTTCGTTTCACCGAAACACACCCGATGCAAGCGCCTGCCATCCAGCCGTCCCCGCGTGCTAGTACTCAGTCATTATTGTTATGTCGAGTTACAGCCCCCATATGATGAGTTTATTCATTACCCCATGGAACTGGCAATTGGCGAAAAAATACATTGTACGACTGACAGAAGAAGAACGTACTGATTTGGAAAGTTTGATTCATAAAGGCAAAGTGGCTGCCCATAAAAGGCTTCACGCAGAAATCCTGCTCAAGACAGATAGTAGTGAATGGGGCGACCCGTGGCTGGATAGTCAAATCAGTGAAGCCTTTGGCATTTCCACACGCACCGTTGAACGAGTCCGGGAACGATGGGTTCAAGAAGGCTTGGAGTCCGCCTTAAACCGGGCTAAACCGATCCGGGTTAAAAGCCGTGTCATTGACGGCGAAAAGGAAGCGCATCTGCTCGCGTTAGCCTATGGTGATGCCCCTGATAGACGCAGTCGCTGGACACTGAGATTGCTTGGGCAGCACATGGTTGAACTGGGCCATGTGGAAAGCGTATCCCACGAAACTATCCGGCAAACGTTAAAAAAAATGAGTTGAAACCTTGGCAGAATAAAGAATGGTGTATTCCGGCTAAAGAGAATGCGGAATTTGTCTGCGCCATGGAAGATGTTCTGGAAGTTTATCAACGCGCGTATGATGAAACGCATCCCTTGATCTGTATGGACGAAAGCAGCAAGCAACACATTAAGGAAACACGTCAGCCGATACCGGCAAAACCAGGCACCGTCGAAAAGTATGACACGGAGTATGAACGTAATGGGGTGAGTAATCTGTTCCTATTTTTTGAACCGTTAGAGGGGAAACGGCATGTGGTGGTAACGGATCAACGGACGGCGGTGGATTGGGCGCATCAAATCCGCAACCTGGTTGATGTCGGGTACCCTCGTGCTGAGCGCATCACACTGGTTATGGATAATTTGAACACCCACACGGGAGCATCGCTGTATAAGGCGTTCGCCCCTGAGGAAGCGCGAAGAATTCTGGATAAATTGGAAATCCACTACACGCCCAAACATGGCAGTTGGTTAAATATGGCGGAAATAGAATTGAGCATCTTGTCCCGCCAATGTCTGGATCGGCGCATTCCGGACCAAGAAACATTAAGGATGGAAATCGCAGCTTGGCAAGAACAAAGAAATGCTATTGCCCAGCCTATGGAATGGCGGTTTACCAGTGAAGATGCCCGGGTAAAATTGAAAAAACTTTACCCGACAATAAAAAAATGACTGAGTACTAGGCTGCGGACGGGTCAGGCTTTGCGATTGCACCAGGCCTTGCAATGCGGCCCGGATTTTCACCGATTCGCCTTGCACCTTGCGGAACAATGCCAACCCCGCCTGTTCATCCAGCGTGGGCTCATCGCCGATGGGCAGAATCACCTCTGAAACGCTATCCTGTGCCAACGCCAGTGCCGACTTGACGGTGTCGAAAATATCAGGGTCAATGTCGCCATCCCCGGCATTCCATAACGCGTCCAACATCGGGTTGGGTTCCGTGATGCCGGTGTCGCAGTCATTACCGTGAGGTTGTGATGATGCGGCCTTAGGTGGATGCGTGAGGTCATTGTCTGGCCTTCCCTGATCCGGTAAGTCTGGGTTGCCCACCGTTTCATCTTCACTTTCAGCGTGACTGTCATCAGCACGCTCAACTTGCGGGGACTGGGCACTGTTTGCATCCTGTCTATATTGACTCTCTCAATTCGACCTAGGGATTTAACGCCACCTGACCGAGCACCCCCGCACGCAGGCTTTCAATGCATAGCCATACAAAATATCAGCAAGATAATTTGTTCTTAAAATTCAACCCATTCCATTATTTGTAAAAAAGCCAACGCTTGATGAATAAGTAATGACCATTCTTTGCAATCGTTCAAATTAACTATTATTTGGTCATCATCTGGCTTGCCATAAGGGTATATGGCGTTTTCGCATTGTCTCAATGCTTCTAATCTAGGGTCATCATCGTTTTTTATTCCATTTTTTAAATCCGTTATGATGGAGTCAGCAGTTGATATATTTTCAGCAAGCCTGTTATAAAATTTTGATAAATAATCTTGCAGTATATCCAGACCTACACTGTTCAATTTTTTCGATATTTCAATAAAATTCGATAAATGTGAAGTCGCTGCATACAACTCAGCTAACTCTTTACCAAGAGATTGCGTCTTCTCAAAGTTATCAACCTTGATTTGTTCAAATTGAAAGTGATTTACAGCGTTTTCGGGAAGGGCTTGCGGGATGTTTTTCCAAGATTTCTCGTCGGACAGGATAGGTTCATCACCCGCAAATGAACTGGTTAATATTCGCCAAGCAATATGATTTGAAGTCAATCCCTGTAGCATTGGAATAATAACAACATGCTGCCAATAGTTAGTCAGCACAAAATACTTTAAATCTTTATATGCAAGAGGACGAATTGCATTAATCAGTACATCAACAACTTCGGCATACGCCCTTTCCAATGAAGTTAAATCCTTTAATTCCAAATTGATCCACAAAGCAGGTTGTTCTTCATAGCAATAGGTGTCACTAAGCAGCTTGGCTTGCCATTCAGAATCCTGGGGATTAGCTAGCGCTTTTTTGATAGCGTTTATTAAACCAACCTGTACCTTTCTGGTAATCGCCGCCGCACGCACATCAGGTGCTTCTTTCCAGTATTGCTCGGGATGATGGGCAAATTGATACCAAAGATGCCAGACTTTTTCGAGGCTAACCGCCTCTTGTTTTTCGAGTTTTATTAACGCAGATATATTAACTAAGTCTTTAAATCTATTACTGAATTCCGTTTGAAAGCTCTTAAGCTCACATTTGGCATTATTCAGATTCACTACGGTTAGATGAATATGTTGCGGAGAACAGGAATGACCAAGTTCTTCAGCTTTTTGATATACCAGCGCATGTTCAGATTTTGGTCGATGTCCGATAAAACCATTAACGGTTAAAATAAGATGGGATTGTGTAATAAAATTGATAATACTGTGTAAATAGTCACTCCATGCTTTTTGATAATTTTTATATTCGGCTAACATCACAGAGGCATTTATTTGAGTTGGGCGATTTGATTGTATGTTTTCTGAGTTATTTTCAGTACCTTCGCTAGTATATCCCCAATGATCAACAGCTAACTTGGGGAGCATGGAAGACATCATATTGATTCTCGACAACTCTTCCCAATAACGTTCGTCTATTTTCCAACCCATGATTGACGGTGGCTTGCGATTTTTAAAAAAGGCGATTAACGCTTTATTAAGGCAAGTTAAACCGTCAACAATTTGCTGCCGATTTAATATGATATTTTCTGCATATATTTTCCAATCGTCAGGGCGATACAGATAGTCCGATAAGTTGGAGTAAGTCGAATTGATACTTACCAACCGATTTATTGGCAAAGATGATTTTAAAATACCCGGTTTGTTTGCTTCGTCGTAGGGTAACTCCATAAAGGCAACATGATGCCCATAGCCTTTCCCACCAAATTTTTCGGCATCAGGAAATAGTCTTCTAAGAATTTCAGCACGGTAAACAGTTTGCTTATTGAGTCGCGATGAAAAGTCTTCATTATCGTTCTCATGAGTCGATGCCATCGGCACAATGTAATGAGCAATTGGATTTCCTGGTTTCTGCTCTAGCCACAAGGTATTGGTTTGTCTTTGAAATAGCTTTTCAATTTCTGATTTATTGAAATGGATAAAGCCGTGGTAGATTTGCTTATCGTAATAATAAAGGGCTAACGTTAATTCTGATAAACAGGCGATGCTGGAAATTTTTGAAACTACGTCACTTTTTAGCAGCCATTTTGCACCATAACGTTCAGTAAGTAATTACACAAAAGTAACCCGGTATTCATCGCCGAATTTTGAAAGGATGTCCAATACGGCCTGTTTCAATGTCCCGTAACTGGCATAGCACGATAGGGGCAGCCATTCATACTTGATCTTGCGCCAGACGATTTCGATCAGGTCGGGCTCAGGGCTATAGGGCGGCAGATAATGCAACACGACACCTTGCGCCATCCAGTCGTCGCGGCGTGCCAAAAAGGCGCGGCTGGTGTGCATGGAAGCGTTGTCAATAATGACGACGCACGGTTTTTTATGGACGGCGTAGCCGTCGCCATAGTGTGCGGCAAACAGGTCGAAGGCCCCGGCCACCTGTTCAGTTTTGACGCTCCCTTCAACGGTGTGGAAAAAAGACCGGCTGTCCCGGGAAACAAACCCCAGGACATTGAGGCGCTGGCTATGGAAACAGGGGATTTCCAACGTCTGGCCTTTGGGTTGCCAGGCGTAAGGCACGGAGGACGTGGTGCTGAAGCCGGATTCGTCAAAATAGAACAGGCTGATTTTGTCTTCATCGGCCCATTGTTTCATGACGGTTTGGATGTCCTTGGCCTTGGCAAAGCCCTCGGCACAACGCCTGCTTTTTACGGAGCGCCTGCACCGCCGCCATGAATAACCGGTTTTTTTAAAATGCGCCTTAACGTCCCGGTCGCCGACTTTTTCCGGGTCCGGGCCTCCAGAAGGGCTTGGGCCTGCTTGATTTGGCGCGGTTCTTCGTCCAATTGGGCCCGGAACAGTGCGATTTCTTCGGGCGTGTAAATCGGTGGACGCCCGGGGCGCGGTAAATCCCCAAGCCCGCCGACACCTTGCGCGTTGAAGCGGTTGATCCACTGGCTGATAGGGTCACGGTCAACCTGGAAAATGGCTTGTAGCTGGTTTATCGTATGCCCGCTGCCGCTCAGCAACAAGGCGTGGGCGCGTCTTCGCACCTTAAAGTTTGGGTGGGTCTTGTAAAGCGCATCCAACTCTTGCTTGTCTGTGTCGCTGAGTGGCCGGACAAATTTTAAACGTGGCATGGGGGCGGTGGCTCAAAAAGCTTATATTTTATACCATAAAACTTATGTCAAATTACTTAATTTTTAACCACCCAAGCCAAAATAGGATTTCACTCAAACCAAGCCAATCGGTTTCATTTTCTGGCTTAGCTAGGTCAAATGACTTGTTATTTAGCCACGTTTTCAAACCTTGATAAATAATGTCTGGTGACGATACTTGATTTCTAAGACGCTTGGTCTCAGCCAGTTTTTCTGGATTATTTTTACCCAACATTTCTAAGATGGATTCGGTAGGGTCTTCATCCAACACATTCGTGAGATCAGGTCTTAGCAGAAATTTCCAGCCGCTATTGCCTGCCATCAAACGGGCTTGCTCGATTACATCTTTATTGGTTTCGACATAAGCGTAAATGCCATACCAGATTAAAGCCTTACATACGCCTGCATAACCTTGCCAGCTATGAAGTGTTAGCCCTGCAAGCTTTTGGTAAATGGCGGGATATTCCCGTGGATGCTCAACAAAGGCGTACAACAAAAAACTTTCCAAATCTGCTTCCATTATGCAGGGAAGCACCGCTGTTGCAGCGTTTATCCACGGGTTGAACGCGGGATCGCTCATAACCTCGACCAGCAATTTTGAGCGTAAGGGGTGCAATGGCTCAATGTATCTTTTGTCGTCCGAGCAGCGAATTAAATATTCCTCTTCAAACAACCCGAACGTACCTGTTGGATCGGATAAATTGATAATCTTAACCAATTCAAGCAGTTGTATACGAGATTCATACGCGGTTGCTACCGCGCAGTAAAACAACGCTTTTAAAGTGGCGGCTTCTAATGTTGATTGTCTTGTTTCTTCTCGTAGGCGATTGACCTGAAATCCCAATCGGTCTTTGAGCGACTCAGTTTGGGTAAGAAAGTAAACGTATTCGAGTAACGCCCCATTGCCGCCAAACCGATGCCAAGCATCACTAAAAGATGGGTATGAATTAGCCACTTTTTTATCCAGCAGGTTTTGGTAGATTTTTTCTGCTTCTGATTGATTGAAATGCAACGGCACACCCAAAGGAAAGCCCAACTCAACATTTGGCATATTTTGCCGAGCCAGGTCTTCCTCCCGGATCGTGACAAGAATTTTGATGTTCGGTTTATCCAATAACGTTTTGACCAGGGCTGTCCAATCCAAATCTCGCGGCGACACATCGATATAAAGGTACAAGTCGGCTTTAAAAACTGACAAATGATCAGCTATCGCCGAAGCAATACTTTCGGCATGGCTTCGGCTGTCGATAAAACTGATTTGAAAACGCCACTCTTCGGGAACAAAATCATGCAAGTAACGATAGACCAGCGTTGTTTTACCTTGCCCCGAAGCACCATGCACAATGACCGTTCGGTTCCCGTTTAGGAATGCCTGCTCAATCTTGCCGATTTGTTCTGAACGGGATATATCCAAGCCCGCTTGAATGTGGCTAAAACGGGAGGAAACACCCTTATAAAATTCGCTTGCAAGATGCTCTTGTTGATAGGTTTGATCTTCTTCAATTAAAGGCTTTATTGATTTGAACCATTCCTGATGGTGCGCGGCTCTTTCTGATAGATATTTACCAACGGCATAAATCTTATTGATTAAATCCTGTTTGGTGATTTTTTCTTGATGTTCAGCCGCATAATAAAGCCAAGCCAATAATAAAGAAAAAGCACTGCTAGGGTCGCCAGCGGTCATTGTTTTAGTTAAATGGTTTTGCAGCCTGCTTTGCAAATCCTGTTCCGATACAACAAGCCATTGTATTTTCTCAAATAAACTTTCAATTCTTTCTTTATCAATACCATGCTTTTTAAGTTTTTCAGTGATTGAATAACGGTTCTTCTCATCTCCTGACCACGCTTTTTCTATTTCAGTGCCGATTTCCCCAAAGCTGACAACTTCAATGGATAAACCAGGATGTGTGCTTAGTAAATCGGATACCCTGTGGAAAAATGAATCTTTCTTTTCGGGGCTAAAACTGGATAACGTCAACTTTTCATTTCTGGCTTTTACTTGAATTACACGAGTTAATTCGCCACTTCTTTGAATTGCTAAGTCTTCTTCTCCTTCAGGTTGAAATACGTTATCACTGTCATTGGATTCAAGGATTTCAACTAAAGTGTATAACGTTTGGAACCGGTAGCCTTTTAATGCAGCTTTTGCGCCTGAGTTATTCATAGGATGATTTTGTTATTTTTAAGGACGAAGGCTTTATATAGTAGCAAATTAAATGATCGTTCCTGTTTGGCTAGAATAACGACGACACTGCCTTGCACCAGGAAACGGCTGACCCGCACACCGGAATGTTCGGCGGCCAGGTAATCGCCCATCAAACCCACCAAGGTGTGTTCGATGCTGGCTTGCTGTACTTCCAGGGCTTTAAGCTCGGTTTTTATGCTGTCCATCTTCGCCGCATTTTGGCGATAGCTTGCCGCCAAGGCTTGCCATTGCTGTTCGGCAGCACCCTCGGGCAGATACAAATCGCGTCCGGGGTCTTTGGGCGGCTCTTTGCCGGTTTTGATGGCCGACCAGAAATCCATGGCGGTATCGATCAGTTGCATGAGAAAGGCTTCATCCCGCTCAACCACAAACTCCAGGTCTTGGCCTTGGTGATAAAAATACAAAAAGCCCCGCCCGGCGTCAGCGACCAACAGTTGCTGTTGCACTTGGCACCAGTGCAGTTGGTACACAGGCGATTGCTCGCGGTGTAACAGCACCTCCAGGAAGGTGGTTTCATGCGGGCATTTCACCTCCACGGGTTCGTTGCTGTCCGACAAACCGTCAAACGAAGCCCGCATCAAGGGATAACGCTCAGACTCGCCACAGAGCGGCAGCAACAGAACCTCGTGTTTGTCTTCAAAGCATTGCAAGGCTTTGGCTTCCTCCTCAATACCAATGCGCACCAAGGGGTTGTTGTCCAGGGTTTGCTCCAGCACCCATCCGGTTTTCTCGGCCCATAACCGCCACGGGGTCTTATGCGGGGAGCGGTTCATAATGACCGCCGCCTCACTAGCGCTGACCCCTTGTTCCCGCCAGTGCCGCCATTCCGGTGACCGCTGCGAAACGTTGACGACTTTCATCACGCCACCCCAAACAGTTGGATGTGGCAGCCCCAACGCTGTGTCGACAGTCCCAGCTTGATCAATTGGCTGTCACAACGTCTGGCACGATGATGGTCATCAAACAGTAGCAGTTGATAGTCGACGGTTGCCACACAGTGGCCGCCATAACTGTCAACCAAGGTGTGAAGTTCGGTTAGGGATAAGTTGACCGGGTTTTTGGTTGCCCAGGCCGGTTTCCAGGAACGTTCCAGAAAACTGCGGCCATGCCGGCGAATCACGGTGGGTGAATCGTAGCGGTGCCAATCGGTATGGCAGGGTATCCGGTTCAATGATTGATCAATGGCATTCATGACCTCTCCTTTTATTAAAGGGCGTCAAGAATGACCCCTAGGGCGCTTCATGACGCCCTGGTGGGGTTGATAATGGTGAATGGCGGCTGCCAGCCGTAAGAACGGAATGGGTAATGGATTAACTACGGAGTAACCAACATCTCACGGGCTTTATGCAAGGCTTCCGACGCGGGTGTGGCCACTGGCGGCATTGACGCGTAGTCGATGGTCTGGTTGCCCAGGGTATTGGCCAACGAGGCTTTGGCCGCTTCCGAAGCTTTGTCCAATTCAGTGATGGCATAGGTCAAATCCAGCCCGCTAAATTTGTGGTTGGCATAGTCGTAAGCGGCTTTCCAGGCTTGGGCTTCGACCGTGCGCCTGACCAGTTCCTTGACGGCTTTCTGGACTTTTACGCTGATCATGGTCAAGTCAATCACGACTGGTGCTTCCGCAAGGCTGGCGGCATTATTACCAGCACCTGGGGCATCATCGATGCGGCTGGTACTGCCATTGATCACGGTGGCTTCGGTCATATCGTCCAAGCTTTTACCGTCCATCTCCTCGGCGGCATATCCGCATTCTTCCGGAAAGGCCGCCCGTAGCGATGCCGCTTTGCCGCATTTGCCCAATTGGCCTTTGGGGCGTTTGATCCACATGGCAGTCGGCAGCTGGGAGTATTTGCCGCCCATCGTGCTGTAGGCTTCCAGCCAGTACACTTCTTCAGTGAAGGCACAACGGCAGCCACCGACCAGACGGTAGACCGTCACCGCCACCCATTCAGGAAAGGTCACCGTGACGGTGCTTTCCTGCCAGATGTCATTGTCGTCCTTGAATTTGCCGGTGAACGTTCGGGTAATATCAGGCCCCCAGACTGGCCGGTCCATGCCCGCCCACAGTCCCGTCCGGGATGCGGTGGTCTGGATTTCCATAATGGATGGCCAGACCGTTTCGACACTGCGCCCCAAGCTGGCATTCCACATCGGCACCACATGCACGGGCTTTTTGAAAATATCCAGTTTGCGGGCTTTGCAGTAATCCAGCGCCATCAGGATGGCTTCCGGGGTTTTGGCGGTGGGGAACGTGACGTCGGTCAGGACTTTCCAGGATTGCTCCGACAAGCCGTAAACCTGATGGGCGTCAACCGGCATCGGCAGGTTACGGGTGTTTGGGGAGTTGTTTTTGGCTGTATGGCTCATGGCGTTTCTCCTTATCAATAAATCAGAGGACGCCATGCCCCAATGGGGAGCGTCCCCAGTGGGTAAAACCGCAACAGCACTGGCTGCGCGGCGGGTTAATCAAGGCTTGGTATGCCTTCAGATCATCGGGCTTAACGCACCCGACACGTCGATGGAAACCATCCACGCCGCCTGCAAGCGGAACGCCGACCAACGCCGGATCAAGCCGTCCCGAAAGGCGGCATGAAGTGTTGGGAGCTCAGAGATAAGTTAAACAGATCACTGAAAAAGGTTGCTGATTAAAAATTTAGATTTCAGCGCAATCGCTGGACATTGAAGCGGAAAACACGCGATCAACCGCTACAAAAAACCGCCCCATCACCCATCTTTTGCAACTCGGATAAGAAAAATGCCACTTACCATCGGGTGTGAACCACCAACCTCCCAAGGAACACGCATGGCAGACAATACAGCACCCGAAAAAACCATCCGCCCGGCGATCAGCCGCCCGGTTTTTGAACGCAGCATCAAGATCCACAGCGAACAGGCGATCCGGGTGATCCGCCGCAGCTATGGCCGTCTGATCCGCTCGCTCTATGCGATTGATGTCATCTTGCGGATCGTCGGACAAGAGCAGGCGATTGACGACATCGAAGCGGTGGTCAGTAAAATGATCGGCGACTGTGCCTTACAGCTTCAACAGGAAAAAGCCCGGCTCGATAAACTATGCGCCGATAACGGCATTGCCGAATCGCCGAAATATACCAACCCAACGGATTTCAAAGCCAAAATCACCTCACCGCAAATTGCCCAGTTTGTCGAACTGATCAAATTACTGGATCTGTTGATGATTGCCATGGACACCCTTTGGCTGTGCCAGATTTTAACCAGCAAGCAATGTTCAACCGCAAGATACCAGTGGCAACAGCGGTTACATCGGCTGGCACGGCGTATTGTGACGATAGAGCAACGGGCACATCAGGCGGCTTATGCGCAGGGACGTGGGGAGGAAGTGCGAATGGCTAGGGAGGAATCGGGGTTGATGGCTGAGCCAGAAGATCCATCGGAAAATGACAACGGGAGCGAGCCTGATGAAGCGGAGATTGAAAACTGATAGGATGAAGGGGTTGTCCACCATACTAAAATACCAATAATTTTAGCGGCTAACCCTATTAACAAGATGAAAACGCTAATCCAGGATTATCCGCCACCTTTCGGTAACACAATTTTGCAAGCGTTTTGCTAAATTTTCAGGCGTCATACCATCATCAAGAATTATCCAAGTTATAAAAAGATTTGGACGAATGCCTTGCTTCCTACAATAATGGACAAGCAAGCTTCAGGATGAGCCATTTCCAAAGCGGCTTTTCCCCACAGGTTTATCTAAACGCCAGTTACCGAGTCCATAATTGATCGGCCAAACATAAGGAAAAGATGTACATACAATTCCCGCCTGAATTTGATGACATACTACAGGCACTGGGTAGCCATGCGGCGGAATTTTTTCTAGCAGCAAGTCTGTATCACGCCAGAAAAATAAGCTTTGCCAGTGCTGCGCATATGGCAGGTCTGGACTTTGATAGTTTTAAAACGCGACTAACAGAACATTTTAACCAAGGCTTTATCATGGCTGATGAAGGTGTTTTAGAGGACATGGATACTGTAGAAAAGTGGGTAGACCTGCAATGCAAATTCTAAAAAGTCATCAAGGACATTGGCCTAACAGAGAAGCAATGATTACCTTTCGATATTTATTAGGTTAGGGAATTGTGTGGACAAACGAATCCTCAGTGAACGCGACATTTGCACAAAATTCATCACCCCGGCTATCCAACAGGCCGGTTGGCAGCAACAGGATTTTCGTGAAGAAGTAAGGCTCACGGATGGTCGCGTCATGGTGCGCGGCAATCTGGCTGCCCGTATCAAAAACCCGGATGTCAAAGGCGGCCCCAAGCGCGCCGATTATGTCCTTTACGCCTGCTCCAGTATTCCCATCGCTATCGTCGAAGCCAAACAGAACAAATTTTCGGTGGGACATGGCATGCAGCAAGCCTTGGCTTATGCCGAACTGCTGGATGCGCCTTTTGCCATCAGCAGTAACGGCGACGGGTTTTTACTGCATGACCGCACGGGTTTATCGCAACCTGTAGAACGTGAACTATCGCTCAGCGAATTCCCCAGTCAGGCGACACTGTGGGCAATTTACCAGAAATGGAAAGACCTCACCGATCCTAACGCCGTTAAGCTAGTCGAGCAACCTTACTACAGCGACGGAAGCGGTCGTGCGCCGCGCTACTACCAACGGGTCGCGATCAACCGTGCCATTGAGGCTATCGCCAAAAACCAACAACGGGTACTTTTGGTCATGGCGACCGGCACTGGTAAAACCTACACCGCTTTCCAGATTATCTGGCGTTTGTGGAAAGCCAAAGCCAAAAAGCGCACGCTGTTTCTCGCCGACCGTAATATCCTGGTTGACCAAACCATGCAACAAGACTTTGCCCCTTTTGGCGAGGTCATGCACAAGATCACCAACCGGGAAGTTAAAAAGAATTACGAAGTCTATCTTGCGCTTTATCAGGCAGTCACGGGCAAGGAAGAATGGCAGCAGATTTACCGCCAGTTTCCCGCTGATTTTTTTGATCTGGTGGTCGTTGATGAATGCCACCGTGGCAGTGCCGCCGATGATTCGGCATGGCGCGAAGTCCTCGATTATTTCAGCTCAGCCACGCACTTGGGTTTAACTGCAACCCCAAAAGAAACCAAAGAAGTCAGCAACATCACCTACTTTGGCGATCCGGTTTATACCTATTCCCTCAAACAAGGTATCGAAGATGGATTTCTCGCGCCCTACAAAGTTATCCGTATCGTCACCGATGCCGACGCGCTAGGCTACACGCCTGAAATAGGTAAAATCGACAAGCACGGGCAAGCTGTCGAACAACGCCACTACAACACCAAGAATTTTGACCGCAACCTTGTCCTGGAAAAACGCACCAAACTGGTAGCAAGCAGGGTCTGGGAATACCTGAAAAACACCGACCCGATGGCGAAGACCATCGTGTTTTGCGACGACCAGGATCATGCCGAGCGTATGCGCCAGGAATTGGTCCGGCTCATCCCCGCCGCCGCAAGTAATCGCCGCTATGTCATGCGTATCACGGGCGACGATAACGAAGGCAAAGCCCAGCTTTCCTATTTTATCGACAACGATGAGCCCTACCCCGTCATAGCCACCACCTCCAAGCTGCTGACCACAGGCGTCGATGCCAAAACCTGCAAGCTCATCGTGCTGGATCAAAACATCAACTCGATGACCGAATTCAAACAGATCATCGGTCGCGGCACCCGTTTGCGCGAGGATTATCAAAAACTCTACTTCACCATCATGGATTTCAAAGGCGCGACGCGTTTGTTCGCAGACCCTGATTTCGACGGCGAGCCGGTGATTATCTACGAACCCAAACCGGATGAGCCTGTGGTTCCACCTGACGATCAACCCACAACCACAGGCAATCCCACGCCTCCACCGGATGAAGGTACTTACGACGTAGGTAGCGAGGGAACTGCTGGCGTCGGCGAAGGCCGCACCAAATATGTGTTGGACGATGTCGATGTGCGTGTCGCCGTCGAGCGTTCGCAATACCTGGATGCAGACGGAAAACTTATCACCGAAGACTACCGCGTCTTACTGAAAGACGACATCAAAAAATCGCTGCAAGCCCAATTCGGTTCGCTCACCGATTTCTTGCGGCGCTGGTCGGAGTCCGAACGCAAGCAAGCCATACTAGACGAACTCAAAGATCAGGGCATACCGCTGGAAGTTTTGCAGCAAGCCGTTGCTAACGGTGCTGAGTTGGATATGTTCGACCTGGTCGCTCATGTCGCCTTTAACCAAAAACCGCTGACGCGCCGCGAACGCGCCAACCAAGTCAAAAAGCGCGATATATTCGGCAAATACGGCGAGCAGGCGCGAATGGTATTGGAAGCCCTGCTCGATAAATTCGCCGATCACGGTGTGCAGGACATCGAAGACAGCAAAGTGCTGGAGTTACCGCCCTTCGACCAAATCGGCACCAAAACCCAAATCCGGCGCGGCATTTTCGGTAGCACCGAGAACTACGCACAGGCCATACACGAGCTGGAGCAAGCCCTCTACGACGAAACCTTGCAACAAAAATCGGCCTGAGCCGCAAAACTTAAACCCATCCCGCTATAAAACAAAAGAACGGAAAACATGAATATCAGCAGTACCATAAAATCCATCCAGGACATCATGCGTAAAGACGATGGTGTCGATGGCGACGCCCAGCGCATCGGTCAGTTGACCTGGATGTTGTTCCTCAAAGTCTTCGACCAGCGCGAAGAGGAATGGGAGGATGATAACTCAGCCTATCAATCACCGATCCCGGAACGGTTCCGTTGGCGCAACTGGGCGGCCTACAAAGCTGACAGCGAAGGCAAGAAAAAACCGCAAATCCAAGGCAGCGAGCTGACCCCGTTCATCAATAACGAACTCTTTCCAGCATTAAAAGACATCGACGCGTCGGACAGCCCTACCCAAAAAGTTATCAAGCAGGTCTTCGAAGACTCCAACAACTACATGAAAAACGGTTCGCTGATGCTGGCGGTGATCGAAAAACTGGAAGACGCGATTAACTTCCACGATTTCAAAACCCGCGCCCATCTCGGCGATGTTTACGAACAATTGCTGAACGACTTGCGCGGTGCGGGCAATGCGGGCGAGTTTTATACGCCCCGCGCCATCACCCAATTCATGGTCGAGCGTATCAACCCGAATCTAGCCAAACGCGAAACCGTCATGGATCCGGCCTGTGGCACTGGTGGTTTTTTAACGGCAGCCATCGACCACTTCCGCCATCAACTCAGCGACAAATCCAGCGCCGACGATAAACGCGCGATTGAACAACTGATCCACGGCATCGAGAAAAAGCAACTGCCGCATTTACTCTGCACCACCAATATGCTGCTGCACGGCATCGACGTGCCTAGCCAGATTGACCACAGTAATACGCTGGGCCGCCCGTGGAACGATTGGCGAGCCGATGAGAAAGTCGCTTGCCTGATTACCAATCCGCCGTTTGGCGGCTACGAAGATGATGGTGTCGGCATCGACTACCCCAGCGACCTGAAAACTCGCGAAACCGCCGACATGTTCATGGCGCTGATTATCAAAAAATTGCTCAAAGACGATGGCGGACGCGGTGCGGTGGTATTGCCGGACGGCACGATGTTTGGCGACGGTATCAAAGGCAAACTGAAAGAACTGTTGCTGCGCGAGTGCAATTTGCACACCGTCATCCGCTTGCCCAAAGGCGTTTTCGCGCCGTACACCACCATCAAAACTAACTTGCTGTTTTTTACCAAAGGCAAACCGACCGAAACCATCTGGTTTTACGAACACCCTTATCCGGCAGGCTACAAAAGTTACTCCAAAACCAAGCCGATAGACTACCGCGAATTTAAAGCCGAACAGGATTGGTGGGGCAACGAAGAAAACGGCTTTGCCGAACGCGTGGAGAGCGAAAACGCCTGGAAAATTGACTTCAAAACCAAAAAACTCGAAGCCGAAGCCGCCGCCAAACCGCATTGGGACAAAGCCGAGCAACTGAACAACCAAGCCGCCGCACTGGACAACCAGAGCAAAGACTTAAAAAGCTCCCTCACCGGAGTCACCGATGCCGTTCAACGCAAACAAGTGGACGAGCAAATCCTAGTGCTACGCGAACAAGCGGACACCCTGCGCTTAGCCGCCCGCGATGCGCAAACCGCGGGCGACCGCCTGTACTGGCCTATCTACAACCTCGACATCAAAAACCCCAATGCAGCGGCGGACGAAATCCACGACCCCGATGTGCTGCTGCAAAAATACAAAGAATTGCTGGGGCAAATTGAAGACACGCAAAACCAGTTGAAGGGCGAGCTGGCGGCGGCATTGGCGCATCACTTTAGCACGGAGGCTGAAGCATGAAACCCATCGCTACCGACCCTGCCGCCGCGCAAGCCCTGCTAAGCGATATTCGTCAGCTCATCAGCCAAAGCCGTGCGCAACTTGCCACCGTTGTCAATAGCGCGTTGACCGTACTTTACTGGCATATCGGTCGGCGCATCCAAAGCGAAGTGCTCAAAGGCGAGCGTGCAGAATACGGCGAGCAAATCATTGCCAGCCTGTCCAAGCAACTGGAACGCGACTATGGGCGCGGTTTTTCCAACAAAAACCTGCGCCACATGTTGCGTTTTGCCGATGTCTTTCCGGTCGAAGAGATTGTCTACGCACTGAGTAGACAATTAAGCTGGACTCACTTGCGTAGCCTGATTTATATCAACGATCCACTGAAACGCGAATTCTATATTGAAATGTGCCAGGCCGAACGTTGGAGCACCCGCACCCTGCAAGGGCGATTGGATTCCATGCTGTTTGAACGCACCGCACTGTCGCGCAAACCCGATGAGGTATTGACTGCCGAACTGGCGGCATTGCGCGAAACGGGCGAAGTTACGCCCAATCTTGTACTCAAAGACCCCTATGTGCTGGACTTTCTACAGCTCAATGACCGCTATCTGGAAAAAGACCTGGAAGACGCCATTCTGCGGGAACTGGAAAACTTCCTGCTGGAATTGGGTGCGGGCTTTAGCTTTGTCGCCCGACAAAAACGCTTGCAAATCGACAACGACGATTTTTATATCGACCTGTTATTTTACAACCGCCGCTTGAAACGGCTGGTGGCTATCGACCTGAAACTGGGCGACTTCAAAGCCGCCGACAAAGGCCAAATGGAGCTTTACCTGCGCTGGTTAGCCAAATACGAACAAGAACCCGGCGAAGCCTCGCCGCTGGGTATTATTCTGTGCAGCGGCAAAAAACAGGAACAAATCGAATTACTGGAACTGGATCAGACCAGCATCCATGTCGCCGAATACCTGACCGAACTGCCGCCCAAGGCCGTATTGCAACAAAAACTGCATGAGGCCATTCGTAACTCTCGGCAGCGGTTGGGCGATAGGCAAGTGGAGGAAGATTGATGGATGCGCAGCGGTTTTTGGCTGAGTTTGGGCATATTGCGAATGCGCCGGGGGGCGTTTCTCAACTTCGGGCTTTGATATTAAATCTAGCTGTTTCTGGGAAACTTGTTCCTCAACAGTTAGGAGAATCGTCAAACAGTTTCATTGAAAAAGTTGAACGAGAACGCGCTAAGCAAATTCAACTTGGCGCTTTCAAAAAAAATAAGAAATTGCTCGAAGACGTAATTAATCCTCCGTGGCAGATTCCTTCAAGTTGGAAATGGGTGAGGTTGGCTGAACTTTGCTCTTTCTCTGCGGGGCGCACCCCATCTCGCAAAGAAGGTAAGTACTGGAACACGGGAAATTATCCGTGGTTTTCAATTGCAGACCTCGTTCATGGGGCAGTGATTCACCATTCCAGTGAGTCTATTTCGCAAGTAGCAAGGGACGAGGTTTTTAAGAGCGCCCCTGTTGAAGCGGGGACTCTTCTCATGAGTTTCAAACTTTCGATTGGCAAACTTTCAGTCTTGGGAGTAGATGCCTACCACAATGAGGCAATCATCGCCATTTACCCATTTGCTACGATTTTAAAAGATTATTTTTTTAAGTGTCTCAATGGCTTTGATCTCAATGCTGGCAATAAAGCTGCCATCAAGGGCAATACGCTTAACCAAGATTCTATATCGAATATTTTGGTGGCACTGCCACCGGAAGAAGAGATTCCACGCATCGTCGCCAAAGTCGATGAACTGATGGCCTTGTGCGACCAGATGGAAGCGCAACAGAAGGATCAACAAACACTGCGTTCACTTACCCGAACCACTGTATTTCGCTCACTGTCCGAAGCGCAGTCACCTAAAGAGCTTTCAGATGCTTGGCTTAGAGTACAACGCGAAGCAACTGAATTGTTGGATAGTCCAGAGAGCATTACTTCCTATAAAGGAGCCATCTTAGATTTAGCAATGTCTGGACAGCTTTTGAAACCACAGGATAAAGCTTCGACTACAGGTAAAGCCCTGCTGGAAACAATATTGTCAGCACGTATTGCATGGTCGAAAAAAGTGGAAGGGCAAGAACAAAAAGAAACTCAGACCATGCTAAAAAAGATTCGGACGCAGAAGCTAAATCTTCCAGAATCAACATTGCCGGAGCATTGGACGTGGGGCTCTTTTCTTCAAATCGCGCAAGCAGTGGTGGATTGCCACAATAAGACAGCGCCTTATGTAAGCAACGGAATTCACCTGATTCGTACAACCGATATTCGTAACGGACGTATGGATTTGAAAAACACCAGGAAAATTTCTGAAGAAACTTATGCATTCTGGTCTCGACGAATGCCTCCAAAGTCTGGCGATGTTTTCTTCACAAGGGAAGCACCGATGGGTGAAGCGGCAATCGTTCCTGAAGGAGATAAAGTTTGTCTTGGGCAAAGAACAATGTTGGTTCGCCTATTCCCGGAATACTTCAACAATCAGTTTCTTCTCTATGCTATTCAAAGCCCAAGCTTCCAATTACGCATGGTCGAAGGAGCTATTGGAATGACAGTGAAACATCTACGAGTCGGCGGAGTTGAGGACTTGTTAGTACCGGTTCCGCCGAAGTCCGAGCAAGACCGCATTGTAGAGCTCATTGATCAGTTATTCGAACGCTGTGATCAGTTGGCTATGCAGCTAGAAAAAAAACTAACTTTGGCAAGCAACCTTGCCAAAGCGGGTGTAGAGGCCATCACCGGCATTCGTAACGAAGAAGAGGAAGAAGCATTGAAACCCCCAAAAACCGAACTGATCGCCAAGCTGCGCCTAGCCAACAGCCCCAACAACAAAGAGCAAGCGCCGCTGGCGGCTATCTTGGCGCGGCATCAGGGTGAAATGTCCGCTGGTGATTTATGGCAACGCTACGGCGGTGAAATTGACGCTTTCTACGCCCAGCTCAAACAGGAAGTCGGCAAGGGCTGGATTGCAGAGCCTGCAATCGCGGAAATGCGGGAAACGGAGGCGGGCTAATGCCGACTTGCTGGATCATCGCCGGCCCAAATGGCGCGGGCAAGACCACGTTTGCTTTGGAATATCTACCAACAGTGTCGCGCTGTCGGCGCTTCATCAACGCCGACCTCATCGCCGCCGGACTTTCGCCATTGGCACCGGAACAACAATTACTGGCAGCCAGCCGTTTGTTCTTGCAGGAAATTGAGGATTGTCTATCCGCCAAACAGGATTTTGCTTTTGAAACCACGCTCGCCGGACGCAGTTATCTTAAGTTGGTTCACCGCTTACAGGCGGATGGCTGGCGGGTGGAATTGATCTATTTGGCATTGCCCAGTGCCGAAATTTCGCGCTTGCGTGTTGCCGAACGGGTCGCTCATGGTGGTCATGACATACCCTCGGAGGATATTATTCGCCGTTTCCCGCGTAGTCTACATAATCTATTCCATCTGTTTGCCCCGTTAGTCGATCAGACGCGTTGCTTTATAAACAGTGGCGAACAACCCGAACTGGTGTTTCAACAAATCCAAACACAGCAGACAGTATTTCAAACCGAACTTTTTGAACAATTGCAACAGGCCGCACGATCATGACACCTTCCATCACCCCGACACCCGATGCCGATACCCAAGCCATGCTGGATAGCTTGCGCCATGCCGTGGCTAAGACCTTAGACCGTAAACGCCGATTAGGCCATTACGCGGTTCTGTGGGACGGCAATAAACCCGTCTTGGTTGGCGAAGATGCGCCCGCCGAGTGCAAACCCAATCCAGACTGTTAAGGTAAGTAAAACGATGTTTTTGCAACGGATCAAAATCGAGGCGTTTAAAAATCTGAAGGATATTGAGCTTAGCTTCAGCGAGTTTTTTGAGCCGTCGGCTGGCGATAAGCCTAACCAGCCTATCCGAAGCCATGCTGTAATCGGTCAGAACGGCACGGGTAAGTCGAATCTGATTGAAGCCATCATTACCATTTTCCGCGATGTAGACTTGAATCATGATGCCGGCTTCGATTATGAACTGGATTACCAGGTTCGCGGACATGCCATCACGCTCAAAGCCGACCGCGCATTGGGCAATCGCCCTGTCGTGACAATTAACGGCAAGCCATCATCGCAAAGCCATCTGAGCGAACATGCCAAAGAATATCTGCCGTCGCATGTGTTCGCTTATTATTCTGGCAAGAACGAGCGGCTTGAAGCCTTGTTTCAGGCGCACCAGGAGCGCTTTAAAAATTTGCTCAAACGCGATGGCGATGATTTGGTGCGGCGTTTGTTTTATTGCCGTGGCGGTCACAGCCAATTGGTGTTGCTGGCTTGTTTGCTGTCGGATGATCCCGTCTTCGCCCAATTGCTGGAAAATCTGGATATTCAGGCGTTGGAGTCGGCGCTGTTTATCCTCAAGCAACCGCACACGCTACGCGACTTAAAGGAAAAAGACATTCTCGAAGGCGATCCACGTTTTTGGTATGCACGTGGCACGGTGGTAACGGATTTGCTGGATAAGCTGTGGCAAGTCGCTTGGGCACCGATTGAAGAAACCAAGGATGTGCAAATCGATTTCCGGCGGCGGCCTGAGAAGCAAAAACGGCTGTACCTGTTTGTGCCTAACCGTCAGAAGCTAAATGAACTCGGCGCGTTAGTCGGCACGCCGGATCGCTTCTTCCGTTATGCCGAAGGCGCTTACATCGGCGATTTGCTGGAAGAAGTCCGCATCACCATTAAAAAACGCGAAGAAAACGCAGGCAACGTGAGCTTTACCCAGCTTTCCGAAGGCGAACTGCAAATGCTCACCGTGCTGGGTTTGATGCGCATCACCCACGAAGACCATTGTTTGTTCCTGCTCGACGAACCCGACACGCATTTGAACCCCATCTGGAAGCTGCGCTATTTCGACGACATCAACCGGATGATTGAACCCCGCGAAGGCGCGACGCTGCAAGGCGAATCGCAAATTATTGTCACCACGCATGATCCGATCATGGTGGGCAGCCTTAAACGTGAGCAAGTGCGGATTTTGCGCAAGCAGGGGAACAGGTCGGTGGTGGATATTCCTGACGTAAACCCGCAAGGCATGGGCTTGACCGGCTTACTCAAAAGCGACTTGTTTGGGCTGGCTTCTACCTTAGATACCGAAACCGAACGCCGATTGCACCGCCGTAACTATTTGTATGCGCTGGATAAACTGCGCAGCCCAGACGAAGACGCTGAAATGACTCGCTTGAGCGAAGAACTCGCCGACTTGGGTTTTTCTAATTCTGATTTTAAAGACCCGTATTACGCGATGTTTGTGCGCAAAATGGCATTGCACACCCGTTTTCACAAACAGGTTTTGTCGCCAGAAGAACAGCAGGCACAGGATGAGATTGCCGATGAAATCATCAACGAGTTGCTTCGTAAAGGCGGTGGCGAATGATTTGGATTGATCTGGAAAATCGCCGCCCCACCGACACTGATATTCCGAAATGGTCGGCGTGGCCTGATGCAACATGGCAAGCATGGCTTACCGAGTCGGAAAGACTATCGACTGAGCTGGTGCGCTTACAAAAAACGGGCGATATTCTTACGCGCAATGCCCTGATTGACGCCAATAGTGCCCATTGGGGAAAACTTAAACCTTGGCTTTTGGCACTTTCGGCTGGGAAATGCTGGTTTTCTGAAGCTAGGGATATTTACTCACACCTAGATGTTGAACATTTTCGCCCGAAAAAAGAGGCGAAGGCTTTTGATGGAACTGTTCGCGATGGCTATTGGTGGCTGGCTTTTGATTATATGAATTTCCGCGCCTGCGGCAATGTCGGCAATCGCAAGAAAGGCGGTTGGTTTCCGTTAAATACAGGTTCTCAGCATTCAACCTACGACTTGCGTTGCGAAGAATCTGAAAGCCATTATTTGCTTGACCCTATCGACATTGACGATGTTAATCTGCTAGCTTTTGACGAGGAAGGCAAAGCAATTGCTGCGCCGGGCGTATCGGCGTGGGATGGAAGCCGGGTTGATGAAACGATCAAGCGTTTAAAGCTCAACGAACATCTGGCATTAACCGAAGAACGCAAAAAGGTTTGGCAAAAGATGTCCAGAACCATTGAACAGTACAAAACTGCAAAAGCACGATGTAATGGCGTTAATCCGGCAGCAAAACAAAAGGTGTGCGACTGCTTGCAGGAAATTAAATCCATGACCCGCCACGATGCCGAGCTTTCTGCCGTCGCAAAATGGTGCGTGCTGTTTCGGAACGATCCCCAACTAGCGAGGTTGGTCGCTTGAATCTAAGAGTCAATTATCCCTTACCTATTTGAGAACTGCATTATGAATGAAGATACAAATACTACCGCAACACCGTCCTACTGGTTTGTTGGTGCCAGTTATGGAGGTACTGAGGATCAGACGCAGCGTTTCCTCGATGAAGGTATTTGGGAGAATGGTTACGATGATCAGTACCTTGATGTGGTGCGATCGATGCGACCAGGCGAGCGTATCGCAATTAAAGCAGCCTACACGCGCAAACATGGTTTACCGTTCGACAACAAAGAACACACTGTATCGGTGATGGCTATCAAGGCTATTGGGACAATCATAGAGAATCTGAACGATGGCAAACGAGTACGAGTCAACTGGACGAAAGTGGAGCCTATTCGCGAATGGTACTTTTATACCTACCAGCCAACAATCTGGCGTGTACTTCCTGGAGAATGGAAGGCGGATAGTTTGATTGCCTTCGCTTTCGACAACCAGGTTCAAGACATAAATCGCTTCTGTAATGAGCCTAATTGGCAGAAAAAAATCAGTTCGCCAACAGAAATTAGTAGCGTGCCTGAAGATGCTGACGAAAACCAAGAAGTTAAAAATGATAACAGTCTCTCAAACGAGGTATATACCGTTGAGGATATTCTGAAAGACGGCTGCTTTCTTAAGCCTGAAGAAATCAGTCGTCTGCTTGACCGTCTGAGTGACAAAAAGAATCTAATCCTTCAAGGCCCGCCTGGAACCGGTAAAACATGGTTGGCAAAACGTCTGGCCTTTGCATTGATTGGGCAGAAGGATGAGAGCAAAATCCGTGCTGTGCAGTTTCACCCGAACTTATCCTATGAAGACTTCGTAAGGGGTTGGCGTCCCACAGGCGAGGGCAAATTATCGTTGGCTGATGGCGTTTTTATGGAAGCCATTAAAGCGGCATTGAAGAATCCATCGTCAAAGTTCGTCGTGGTGATTGAGGAGATTAACAGGGGTAACCCGGCGCAGATTTTCGGTGAACTTCTTACTTTATTGGAGTCTGGTAAACGCAATCCCAATGAAGCTCTGGAGCTTTGCTACCCAGATGAAAATGGCGAGCGGCGGGTTCATGTGCCAGAGAATCTTTATGTGATCGGGACAATGAACATCGCTGATCGATCATTGGCCTTGGTTGATCTGGCGCTACGCCGTCGATTCGCATTTGTCGGACTGGAACCCAAATTGGGTAAAACCTGGCAAGATTGGGTGGTCAATAAGTGCAACATCGATTCGACCTTGGTAGTCGACATTGAACGTAGGATCAACGAGTTGAATAAGCAGATTATTGCTGATCCCCGCTTGGGCAAACAATTTCAGGTCGGCCACAGTTATGTGACGCCTTCCGATGAAAAACAAGAGCGAGACACTAAAAAGTGGTTTAAGCAGGTGGTGGAAACCGAAATAGGCCCTTTACTTGACGAATACTGGTTTGATGCACCCAATGATGCGAAAAAGGCGTGTGAATTGTTGTTGGAAAATTGGTGACAGTGTTGGCATCAGAACAAATGAATAAACCAGAGTTGGATACAGAGGGATACATCGGACGTATTCCAGTGCGCAATCTTTGGCTTATGATGCTTTACGCGTCGGATCTTTTTAGTACTCGTAACATCGGTAATATTGGTTTGGAAGACAGCCCTGATGATCTTCCCGATCTTGTTGCTGAAATTCTCGCTCATGCTGTGGAAACTCGGCAACATCGTCAACTTAGTTTTGGGTACCGATCCCGTGATGCCGTGCTCAACCGAATTCGTGGGAAAATCGATATATTGACTACTGAGCGCCGCCAGTTGCTAGCGCATGGACTTGTCGCTTGTCGATTCGATGAATTGACGATTGATACACCCCGCAACCGTTTTGTTCGGTCTGCTCTGGAAAAAATCGCCAAAGTTGTAAAACGACCCAAAATTGCCCATCGCTGCCGATCTCTGGCTAATGGCATGAAAGCGATGGGCGTATCAGGTAAACCACCCACGCGTACCGAGATGAGTTCAGACAGGTTTGGTCGCCACGATACAGACGACCAATTCATGGTTGCTGCTGCCAAGCTGGCTTTTGACCTATCGTTGCCTACCGAAGCGACAGGAACAAATGTGCTTTCATTACCGGATCGAGAGGTGATGTGGGTGCGTCGACTTTTCGAAAAAGCTGTTGGCGGATTTTACAAAGTGGTGCTGAGTCCTGAAGGATGGCGTGTGCAGAGTGGTAAAACGATAAGCTGGCAAATCGAGCAGAAGACTTCGGGTATTGACAAGATTCTACCAACGATGCGTACTGATGTAGTTCTTGATCATGTTCCATCAGGACAGAGGATTGTTATAGATACCAAGTTCACATCTATTGTAACCAGAGGACAGTATCGGGAAGAAACATTGCGCAGTGGGTACATTTATCAGATTTACGCCTACCTTCGATCACAAGTTGGCAGCGGTGATTCTCTGGACGATAATGCTAGCGGCTTGCTCCTACATCCCTCAGTTGGAAAAATGGTAGATGAAACGGTTATGATTCAGGGACATCGTATATGTTTTGCTACTGTAGATTTGACTGCATCAGCAGCCGATATAAGATCGCAATTGCTGAAATTGCCAAAGCGCTTTAAAGACGCTGGGATAACAGACACTTTCCCTTTTGATACAAATTGACAGAGTAAAAACTGTCAGGAAAACTAACTTTGACCTTGACCAGAGATATTGGTGCCCAATAAATAACGGCTCATTCTAACGAAGCTCTGGGTACGTCTTGACCTAAATCAGATATCGTCTGGAAAATCGTCACTGAGCGACCCCGCGACGGCTAACACGCGAGCCGCCCAGGTTTCGGGGCTGTTTTGGGTGGACATTATCGGTAACACGATGATTTCGGCTTCCTGGCAATCCGCAAATTCGGAAGGAAGTTCCAGTTGAACGTGCAGGCCGTTAAGATGCTGAATGGTTCTATGGGCATACATGGTTTTATCTCCTGAGAAAATTGATGCGTCAACTTACCACTAAGCATAAATATTAACTTAAATTTATGACTTTATATCAATTTCTGGCTGCTGCTCTGAAGATTTGCCTGAATTAGGCTGATATGGAGATTTTTTTATTGGCCTTTGGGGAAATTAAGCTATAAATACTGGCTCACCACTTATTCCACAACAATTCAGGATACACCCATGAACAAATCCGAACTCATCGACGCCATTGCCCAACATGCCAATCTGACCAAAGCCGACGCCGGACGTGCTTTGGAAGGTTTGACGAAAACTATAGAAACCACTTTAAAAGCCGGGGACTCCATTACCTTGGTAGGCTTTGGTACCTTTGAAGTCAAGGAAAGGGCGGAGCGTCAAGGCCGTAACCCACAAAGCGGAGCGGCGATCACGATTGCCGCAGCGAAAGTACCGTCTTTTAAAGCGGGTAAAAATTTAAAAGATACCGTTAATTCTTGATGGTTTTCGGGGCCGTGTCACTGCGGCCCCATGCCCCAGCCCTCCAGTTCCGATTGCCGTTTGACGGTGGGTACATCCAGATCGCCCATACGGCCTTGGCTGCGGCTCAAGGTATCCTGCCGATTGCCGGTGGCTGCGCCATATTTTTGCGGGTTCAGTCGGCTGCCTGATCCCGTCAGCTGATCCAGGTTGAGCATTGAAGCGGCGTTGCTGGCGGTCGGTAAATGATGGGTTTGTGCCAGTATGGCCAGCCATTCATCCAGATTGACTTGGCTCCAATCGACTTTGTCCAAGTCCTTGACTTTGACGCCCGAACACACCGGGTTTTGGGGTGAACCAAAATCCATCCCCAATTGCGGCTTGATTTGTTCGTTTAAGATACGGGCGAGCGGCGAGTTGTAGCAGCAATAGCTTTCCTTGCGGATCAGGCACAGCCCGGTGAGCGGATCTTTAGTGTCGCAATAAACGCCTAATGCCTTGCAGACTTTCAGTTGTTTCTTGGCGGCCAGTTCATATTCCGGCACCTCGCACGACCAAACGATTTGGATAATCATGACCACGATCATGACGATGGTGTAAGCCATCATCAGGGTGCTGAGCATTTGCCCGGCAAACGCCGCGCCGCCGCCCAGTTGGACACCACCCGATTCAGCGGCCGGCGTCAGGTTGCCCAGCGAATCAAACGCCGCCTCCCCGCCAGCACTGAACAGCGCATTGCCGGCGGCCTCGCCAAAGGTGCTGCCGATCCATTCGGCCACCGACTTCAACAATTCGCCTTTCAGCGAATCCAGCAAGCCTTGTTCGGCGACGTCGGTGACGCTCATCAGATCAGATCCTACCAAATTATTCACCCCCGAGGCAAAATTAGCCTGCACACTATTCCAGGCATCGCCCGCCGCTGTAAACGGCAGGCGCAGTGTTTCCCAAGCACCGCGCACCGCGGATGTGGCGTCCATGCGCATCACGGTATTATCCAGTTGGCTGGTGGCCAACAACAAGTCGATATATTGCCCCAGCCCCATGCTGCCGGAGGGTGTTTGGCAGCAATCAACCAGCGTCACCAAGCCGCCGACGATTTTACAGTTGGCATCTTTGCCTTTGAACACCTGGCAGGAGTTGGGGTCTTTCTGGTGCAGTTCGGCATTGGCATCCTCGCAACTCAAATCCATCGCCATTTGTTGGGCGCTATTCAGTAACGCCACCGCCTTGGTGAACTCCTGGCTTTGGGTGCGCCTCACGGTGATGCAATCCTCACCCATACAGCGGATAGGGCCGGAACATTGCTGTTGGGTATGGCTTTGAATGCCGGGTATCGTGACAGGCTGGCCACAGTCGTAGGTATCGACACTGTCCCAGCAAGTGCCCGACGCCAAGGTGTCCAGGCATTGGCTTTTAATGAACGCGCAGCCCTGGCTTTCCAAAGCCCTGCAAGTGGTGGTCGGCATTCCTGTAGTCGGGGCTGTCAGGCAATGCGTCCCCGCGCTGTCCGTCCAGCATTGCCCGGTGCTGTTGAGATCGCACTGGCCCGCCGCCGTGATGGCCATACAGGTGTTGCGGATACCCGCCGAACCCGCTACCGGTGCGGGAGCCAGGTTGTTCGCACAGACCATGACCTGTGACACCGTATCTACATAACAGCCCGCCGCATTGGCCGGATCGTTGCTGCAACTGAGCTGGCTGCCCGCTTGGCAAATGCCGTCGGTGATGGCATTGGCAAGGTTTTGGCAGTTCGGCCCGCTCCAGCTCCACTGGTTTTGGCTAATCAGTTTCGAGACATCATAACGGACACGGATACGCGAATAGCCTTCACCATTGCCGCCGACTTTCGTGTCCTGTTTGAAAATTTTGTTGCCAGTGCTGTTGAACGCCGAGGTGACATCCTGATTAGGATGATCCACCCAGCTATTTTTCAGTTCGCACGATCCTTCCCAACCGGTCGAGCCGGTATAAATCAGTTGGCCGCCATAATACACCTGGGCATGGTCGTCGAACTCGACATCTTCCAGAGTGGCGCTGACAATGGCTTCAGGATGCAGCATCTGATAAGCGACCTCCCAAGTGAACACCGCACAGTCGGCCGACCAGTAGTTATCACCCACTTTGCCGACATACAGATCCAGACACCCCGGCCCGCAACTGGACAGTCCGCCCGTACCCGAGACATAGCGGAGCAGCGGTTCGACTTTGACCGTATGGGTCGCGGTGCAATTCTGTGGCACGTCCGGTTGGCGCAGGCACAGTTGATAGTCAGGTACTTGGACAGTATGGCCAGTCTCGGTTTGGGTCGTGGTGGTCGTGCAGTCCGAGAACGACTGTGCCCACGGGGTGAAGTTGGCAAGCACCTGATCGCCTGTCTTCCAGAGCGCATCATGCTGTAAATCTGGATGGGAGTGGTGGGCATTGTTGATTAGCGTGCGATAAGCATTGCCCGTAGCGCTGCTTTCAGTGTTTAAGGTAGTTTGGGCATCAAGACCCGCGGCAACCGTGCCGGTATCATTCCCGTACAGTCGGGAGATGTCAGCTGAGTTACCACTACCCGCATCCGGAAACAGCGTGCCGATAGTGACCGTGCTTTCCTGCGCCGTGCCAGGATTCAGGGTCATGCTGCCGCTGCCGGTGTCAGCAGGAAACTGAAAGCCGCCGACAAGCTGTTGTCCGGTTTGCTGGCCTTGGCGTCCCGCAGTTTGTAGGGCATCCGCCCAAACCACAGCGAACGGTGTCCAGGCCATCGTGACACTTAAGACTAAAGCCAGCGAGCGGGTTAACCCGCTATGACCATCAAAAAACATCCTAACGCCCATCTACAGACCGGCACAACAGTCAGTCCAGGACCATTGGACATAGACATGGTCTTCACCAGGGCCAGGATAAGTACGTCCTGCCCCCCAGGTAAAAGTGGTCTCGCCAATGGCGTGATTGGACTCGGTTTCCGCGACCGGATAGAACATGCTGAGCCGGTATTGCGACTTGGGGATGAAGGGGTAAATCATCCCCCCGCACAAAGCCTCGTTCCCCGCCGTTTTCCAGGCCAAGCCCCGGCGATGCAGGGCGGCGGTCGCGCGGGTGGCCAGCAAACTGGAGATACGCGGATCGGTGCCGTAACTGGTCGGTGAAATGCCGGACAAGGGATACAAATGCCCCCAGGCACCGGCACACCAGAACAAGGCATCCAGCGGATGGCCAGTCGCTGCGGCCATTGCATCGGCTAAACACGCGGCCACCGCCACCGGGTTAGCAAACAAGGCCGTTTCCGGGCTGGTGAAAAACGCCAGCAAATCGCTGTTCCAGGTGGGATCCAGTTCCGAGACATACAATAGGTCAAAATCCCGGTAGCCGTCGGCGTTGCAACGGTCATCCCAGAACAAGTCCAGCAAAATGGTCAGCGGAAAGGCAAAATAATGGTAATTAAAGAACGACATCTCGCTGGCATCAAAATCGGCCTTGCCGGTGGTGGCGACCAAACGAACTTTGGAGGCGCTAAAGGTGTGCCCGCCTAATGCCGGTGAGCACCAGGGATTCCTGACGATTTCTATCAGCCGTGACGGGTTCCACAAACCCAGCGTCATGCCCAATTGCGGTAGCCCCAGCGAATCGGTGCAAAAACAGAATTTCTGGTCGGTGGCGATGCTCGGCACATGACCGCCACCCAGCGACGCACCGGCGGCTCGGATCGGAAACAAACAGCTCCAGCAAATATCGCTGATCAGTTTCCCCGACCACAGTTCGGCATCGGCACACAGTGGGTCGGTGGCTTTGCTGGTGGTATCGGCATGACAATTTGCAGCCAGACCCAGTAATACGCACAACAGCCAAGAGGCAATCGACCGTTTCAACCCTATCCTCCAGCCGCCGTAGGTTGATGGTTCGCCGCCGGCATAGCCACTTTCCTTTCCCGTACCACCACCCGGTTACCGGACTGTTCGACCAAGGCTGGCACCTGTTGCAACTGAAAACGCTGGCGGACATCCGGGGTCAACAGATACACCGGCGATTGCAGAGAATTCTCCAGGGTTTTCAATCCGTCCCAACCGTCCTGACGGGAGAGCTGCGTTACCAAATACAGCACCCGCGCGTTCTTGTCGCGGCAGGACAACTGGCGGGCGATGGCGATCTGGGTTTGCTCGGTGGCATCGAAAATTATCAGGCACAGGCCAAACGCCAACTTATCCAGGGGATTGACGGTTTGTCCGGCACGGATGATCAGCTGGCCATTGGGTGTTATCAGATCACGCGGAGCCGTGACGGTCAGGTCAACCTCGCGGTCACGATCTTCTTGGGCAACGGGCAACACCTCGAACCGGCGCTGTCCCCAAAAGCGGGCGATGGCCTGCTGTTGTTTCCGTGGCCAATCCATGGCCGCCAGTCGGTGTTTGATGGCTTCAAGCAAATCTATTTCGGCAATCTGATAAACTTCGCCGAACTGCCCCAAATCGCCTTGCCGACCGGCAGCCTGACGCGACTTTAACCACCCCAGGCTGGTCACGCCCTTGACACGAAGCCTGGCCTTGCCTTGGTCTTCCACCACGATTTCAGGCACGGTTGCCACGCCCCATTTCTGAAAACGGGTCGGGTCGATGACGATATTGGGCAAGGGTTCAATGTCCTTCAACAGCGCTTTCAGCTCGGCGAACAACCCTGTCAGCTTTTGCTTCGGTTTAGGACCGCGCAAAACCAGTAATACGTCATCTTGGCCTGAAGCTTCTTCAAAAATCCCTTTCAGCACCGATTCGCCCAGCGAGAAGGAAATAAACACGACTCGCAACGGTTTTTCAGGCTGAACCTCAGAGGTTGGCTTAGACGGATGCGACATTGCCTTCAAGGCAATCAGTTTTGAGCCGTTGATAATGTCCAGTGCTTGCCGCTGGGCATCGGGGTGATGGGGATTGCTGTCCAACCAGGAAGGCCGTGGCTGCCCTTCGAGGTCATTCAGGATAGTCTGTGAGCGGGTCAGCCAGTCTTCTTCGGCGTGGGCGGCACTATGCCCAATCAGGATTGACAGCAACATCGACATCGACAGCAAGAGTACAAATAAGCAGCTTCGATTCCACACCCTCCGGTATCTGAAACGTTGGCTACTGTTAAAAAACCGCATAAGCCCGGCCAATGACTTGATGGTCATAGACATACCCCCAATACCGCGAATCAAAACTGTTCGGGGTTTTGCCGGTCACCCAATAGGATGCCGGAGGGATGGTTTCATCACGCTTGAATGCAGATGACGGTAGCTTCAGTTTCCCGATCAACGGTAGCCCTTCAATAATCACCGAATCGTTGACCGTGGTTTGCTGGCTGTCCTCCTTGACGTGGTCACCGGTAACTCCGGCGGCGATTTTGACAACGATTTGGCCGTCCTTAAAATACGGTGCCATGCGTTCGGCACGAAAGGCGATCAGGTCACCCCGCCAGATGTCCTTATTGGCGGTGTCGATGATATAAATACTTTTGCCCGGCAAGCAGCGGTCAACCTGGTCATCGCCGCCGATCAGAAAGCGTTGGCCAATGGTGTATTCAATGGCCAACACCCCGATTAAAATTGGCGTAGCCCTTAGCAAAAACCGCACGGGCGAGGTTTTCGGCTTATTTTTTTGAAGTGTGGCAGTTTGCATCATGGCCTCAGTTTCCTTCAGGTCTGACATAGACATCGGCCGGTGCCGCGACCACGGCGCTGGAATCAATCACCAGATAGCCGGCGGCACTTAATTTCCTGCCCAGATTTGTCCAAGCTTCAACCGTTTGGCTCATTTGCTCCTGAGTGGCATCCGGCGGCAAGCTTTGGATCAGCCGGGCACGATCCAGCACAAAGACGGGCGTGGTCAGGTTCAAGCGTGCTAGAGGTGTTTTCAACATCAGGTAAGCGGCCAACGAGCCGCCGGCCATGCCCAACACCAGAGCCGCCAAGCCCATAGCCAACCCCTGGGGCTTACCGGCCATCCTTCACCTCCCGTGCTTTAAGTTGGCGGTTGGCCAGCAGTTTCTGGATGGCATCGCCTAAACTCAAGCCTTGCCGCCTGAGTTGCTTTAAAGCCTGGACATCGTCCGGCTTGGTGGAGAATAAAATCCGTTTGAAGGGGTCGACTATCAAGCGGCCTATCCCGGAGCCCATTTCGGTGATGAAAAAGATTTCGGAATACGCCCCCGGCAAGGTATGGACGGTTTTGAGCAATTCATAACCGCCGTCCGACAAGGGCAGCCGCCGATCCTGTTTCATGCCTTCGATGACTTCGGCTTTCTGGCCGAGCAGATACATATTCGCCGAGTTCTCGACAATCGCCCGACCAGCGGCATTGCGGTACAAGTCATTTACCGACTGAGTGATGGTGACCGCCGCGCCGCCGTATTTTCGGAAACGCCGGTAGCCATGCTCCATGAATTTGGCGACATCGCCTTCGGTGAGCAAGTCCCAGGCTTCGTCGATAATCACGATCTTGGGGCGGTTGCGTTCGCCCAGATACATCTCCTGCTGGATTTGGTAGATCAGTTGCAGCAACACCACCTGTTGCAAATGTTTGCGGCCTTTCAGCTCCTCCAATTCCAATACCGTAAAATCATTGCTGAAGCGGGCATTGTTATGGCCGTTGAAATAGCGGCCATATTCACCGCGGGTGGTAAACGGAAACAGTTGCTCGCCGACATCTTTCAGGCGCTGATCGTCCTCGGCGCCTAATTCCCCGGCAATGTCATCGACCGACATGGCTTGGGCTTTGCCTGTCCACAGGCTTTTCAGGATGCGTTTAAGACCGGCGGTTTGAAAATCGCTGAGCTTTTCCGTGGGAGCCGCCATTTGGCTGACCAAACCGGCCAGCATGTCGGCTTCTTCCTCAAAGTTCTGGACGATTTCAAAGGGGTTCATGCAAATGCCCGAACTATGGGTAAATTTGACAAAATCACCTTCCAGCACTTCACAGAGATTTTCATAAGAGCGGCCGACATCAATCGCCCAGATTTGTGCGCCTTCGGTGAGATAGCTGACGATGATCTCGTTGGTCAGAAACGACTTGCCTTTGCCGGATTCGGCGGCAATGCACAGATTGTAGTTGCCGGTGGTGTCGAACAAGGACACCGCCATGTGTTCGCCATTCCGCGAAACAAAATTCAACGTCGGTGTGCCAGTACCGGCCCAATCCCCGAACAGCGGTAGCAAGGGAATCGCATGGCGGGTGGCCAGGGTGCGGTAACGTTTCAGATCGCTGATCGCCGCGCGATCGGCACCGAACGGCAGGCAATTGAGGAAAAACGGCAAACAAAAATACTTGTCTTCCAACAATTGAAAACCCAGTTCCCGGAAGTAGACACGGGCATTGGAGATGGCGGCGGCTTCCTCCTGGCCGTCGCAGAACAGCACCACGCCGAAATAACTGCGTATCGGCCTATCGCCATCGCCGTAGGCGTCGAACAGCACATCAAAATGGTGTTTGCGTTGCACCAAGACCGGTAGGAAGCGGGCAATCGGGGTGTTGACCTGGTTGGTGATGAACTGCCGGGTGCCTTCCTGACGGGCACGGGTGGATTCGGCATCCGGGTAATGCAGGGTCAGGCTAATCAAGGCGTTCTGGCGGATGCCACGGGTGCCGGACAAAATGTCGCCCAGGTAGCTTTTGGCGCTACCAAAATAAAAATAATCGGGGGTGCGTTTGGCGGACATGGTTTTGATGCGCTTTTGGCTTAGCCACAGGCCTTTCTCGTCAGTCTGGATCGCATTGTCATAATCCAATAACTGGTCGCGGATCAGCCGTGTCGGATCGCATTCGGGGACGACGCGGTCTTTCCAACCAGCATCCGGGCTCCAGTTCAATAGCGTATTGAGCAGGCGCACATACTGGTCGGCATCGAGAATGGCCGGATTCAGGCCAATGGTCGCCAACGATTGTCGGGTCGCCATCTGCAATTCAGTGGCACGGCGCAGGTCATTGTCGCCAGGGCGTGGCTGCGCCATAGGCAGTTTGACGGTGACAACCACCTGGCTACGCCTAAGCCGCGCCCCTGAAATCGCTTCCGGCGCTTTGCTGGTGCCTTGCCGCAAAAACGCGATGCTGGCCTGGGTCATGGCTTTATAGGTGGGCTTTTGCTGTTTCAGACGGCGGGTTTGCATCACTGCCAGGGCTTCTTCAATATCCGGCGATGTCCACAGGCTGACTTGCAGCAAAGTACCGGTCGGCCAATCCTGGTTCAGCAAGACGTTGACCCGAGCCGAAACGCTGGTATCGGCGCCGGTCAAGGGTCGGCAGATAAAGCCAAAGCCGACACTGGCGTCCGCAAGCAGGAACACATGCTGTTCGGGATCGTAAGCAAGGGCGGAAAACAGGGTATCGGCGGTAGGGGCACGGGCGGATTTCATGAGTAATCCTGCTGACTAGGAACCGTTTCCGCGTCATCGCTGTGAGGTGGCAGCAAGCGTATCGTATAAGGCTGGCGGCCAATGCAGATAGCCCGTTGCTTGCGGATCAGTTCACGAGCGCGTGCCGGATGGCAGGGGTTAAGCAACTGTCCATCGCTGGCCACGACCTGGACGGCCACGCCGTTTGTTCTTCGGGATGGAACCCGACAGGAAGCTGGACGGTTGCCCGCCGCCTTCTCAGTATCCAGATGGAGTCCGGTAGCTTCGCTCATGACGGGCTCACAGCGTGGCGGTGACGATATTGGTGATGATCGTCGGTGCGGCGAACAAACCGACGCCACTGGCGATACCCAGGACAAAGCCCATAATGCTGCCCCGCACCACGCCTGCAACCAGTCCCACCACGACAAAAACGATGGCGATAATTCGGCCAAGCAAGCCTTCGATCCAGCCGGTAAGCAGCGTCCAGACGTTTTTGAACTCGGTGCCACCCGTGCCGGCCATGGCATCGGGCGCTAGCATCACCAACAATACAGCAACCAGGGCCACTAACGCCCCAGTTCGATGTGACAATCTCATAACAGATGACCTCATGGATCAACGGAAAGACGGTTGCCCGTCCTGTCTCGGACATCACGTCCGGCTCTATTACGGTTTCCCGCGTAGGCTCACCAATCCCGATAAGGTGTTGGCGGTAGGTTTAAGTCGTCAGTTGTTGTCCCCTGCGTCGGTTTTACCTGGCGGAAAACGGCGAAACTCCGGCTCCGAGGCATCCCTATCCCCGTGTTTACCGGATGGGCGTTGCTCGATTTGCAGCGGCACCAGTGACGGGTTCAGCACCGGTGCGCTTTTACCGATCATCCAGCGCCGGGGTTCCAGTTCGGTATAGACGTAGTTGGAGACCATCAGGTCGCCGTCGCTATCTTCCCAGGGCGCGATCCAGATCCGCATGACTTGAGCCGGAGTCCGGATCGGCGTGGGGTCGTCGATTTTGGGCACAGGCTGCCTGATAGGGGGCGGCATAGCGGCGGGTACAATGGATTGATGGGTAGTTGCCGCTATGGATTCCACTTTACCCGGTGCTGGCAAGGCTTTATCCGTCACTTGATACGCTTCGGTGGTCGAGAGGCATTGCGGGTCGTCGGGCATGCCCTTGCAGCCATAGTGCGTTGCGCAACCACTACTGAGCAGAGTGGTCAATCCCACGAGAGATAGCCGAATCAATAGGCGAGGGTCAGATTTCACGGTTTTTTCTCCGTTTTAACTTCGTTATCTTTTTTGGGTTGCGCTGATAGAACAGCTGGTTTGTTGTCCAGCCAATCGGCAAGGGCTTCCGGCGCACCGCTGTGGGTGCGGCCATCCGGAGCAATCAGGAACGGCACACCGGGCAGGCCAAACAGCTTGGCGGTGACAATAGCCTTTTGCAGCGGCGCTTTGTTGCAGTGCGCGGGGTTATCAGTGGGAAGACCCGTATAATCCTGGGTCAATAAGCGTTGGCGCACAGTATCATGAATGATTTGATCGCCCGAAGCCAGCTGGCAGGACAGTTGCACGACAAGCGTTTGCGATTCCTGACCCAGGATCGGCACCATGACCAGCTTAAAGGTATAACGGGCCTGCAAGGCTTGCAGGTCTTTCATGACTTTGGCGCAATACGGGCAGCGCGGGTCAATGAAGACCAGCACGATGTCTTTGCCGTGACCGACAGTGACAGCCCCCAAGTCGTCGATATTGAGTTTCATCCGGGACAGGTCAATGCGTTTGGCGATGCGGTCTATGTCGGGAAGATCCTTGATTTCCTGCTGCGTCCAGACATCGAGCAATTTGCCGCCATAAAAGGCAAAGCGGCCATTGCCGGACATAAACACCACCTTGTCACCGGTCTTGACCATTTTGAGGCCGGTGATCGGCAAATCCTGCATGCCGTCGATATTGACCGACAGTAAACTCGCGGCGATGTTGGCTGGGGAAAGCAGCGGCGCATCATCGGCTCGCACGTCCACCAAAGAGCAAAGCAGTGGCAGTAGGGCTAAGCGGCTGGGGATAGGACGGGGACATTTCATGGTGCTGACCGAGGTGAAAGTGTTACCAACAGCTTACGGATTATGGCAACGCCAGCACGGGCAATAAATTGCGCAAACGGCCATTTTTTGTATTAACTCTGGGTTTTCAGTTTGAGTGCAGTGCCTTTTTGCACGATGAAGTTGACCTGCCGGGTGGCGTCGACTTCGATCACCGGATAAATCTCTTCGGCCATATCCATGTAAAAGTTCGCCAGCCGCTCCATGGCATAACCCGCGCCTTTCAACGCACCGCCTTCCATGGACTGGGAGGAAAAGGCGCTTTGGAAGGGTGTCGTGCCGGACAGGGCTCCGGCGCCGCCGGTCATCAACACCGGAATCTGGGTGCGGCCAAAAGCATCGGAAAATCCGCGCAGGAAACCCGCCATCATCGCCTGCGCCAGCAACGCGCCCTGCTTGGAGACGACCCGACCCCGGACGCCGTTCTTACCATCCTCACCAGTGGCATAAGCGTTCATCGGCACTTCAATGACGCCACCATCTTGGCGGACACAGGAAAAGGTCTCGCCGCGAAAATAAGCGCGTTCGGCACTGAGGTCGCCAAAGCCGGCAGCCAGCAGAAAACATTCACGGACATCGGCGTGGAAGCGGTTGGGCAGGATGGCTTCTTTTTTAATCCGGAACAGCACCGGCATCGGTTCCTTCATGGCTTTCTTGCCGGTCGGCGCATCCAGGCCATTTAAGGAATAGCTGAACAAATCGCCGATTCCCAGATTGGCCGATGGTTTTCACCTTTTTTAAAATCCGTATGCCATTTGACGTGCCGTTTTAAACAGCTTCACGGTTTCCAGCCCACTTTGGGCGGATTTGCCCCTAGGCGGCGACCAATGGCCTCCTGAGCAGGTACAGGTTGGCTAGGCCGACCAGCAGGTTGACCTGCGAGGCGTTCTTCGCCAAGCCCCGGTAGCGGGTCTTGCGGAAGCCGAACTGGCACTTGATGATGCGGAAAATATGCTCGACCCGCGCCCGCACCGCCGATTGATGTACACCAGCGGTCATAATTTTGCCCAGTACGCTCGACCCGCGCCCGCACCGCCGATTGCTTGCGGTTGCGCTTTTTCTGTTTCGATGACAAGCTCTTGTTCGGCTTGCGCTTGTCGTTGACGCACCAGCGGACACCTAAGTGGCGGGCGCCGCGCTTGTATTCGTCGCTGTTGTAGCCGGCATCGCCGAACACCGCTTGGTCGTCTTCGCGCAGCAGGTTGGGCAACTCGCTGATGTCGGCGGTGTTGGCCGAGGTCACGGTGACGCTGTGCACCGCGCCGGAGTTGACGTCTGCGCCGATGTGGATTTTCATCCCAAAATACCACTGCTTGCCCTTTTGGGTGGAGTGCATGTCGGGGTCACGGGCTTTGTCCTTGTTCTTGGTGGAACTGGGGGCATGGATGAGGGTCGCGTCCACCATCGTGCCTTTGGACACCAGCAGGCCGTTGGCCTTGAGGTGGTTGTTGATGGTTTCCAGCAGCACGGCGGTGAGCTTGTTTTCTTCAAGGAAATGCCGAAAGTTCAGGATGGTGGTCTCGTCCGGCAAGGCATCAGTGGCACCGGCAAAGCCCGCGAAGCGGCGCACGCTCTCGATTTCGTAGAGCGCGTCCTCCATTTGGCGGTCGGAGAAGCTGAACCATTGCTGCATGCAATGGATGCGCAGCATCGCCAGCAGGGGCATCGGCTGGCGGCCACGGCGGCCTGACGTGGGGTAATGCGGGGCCAACTGTTCCAGCAGCAACGCCCATGGCACGGCCTTTTCCATCTCCGCGAGGAACAGCTCCCGGCGGGTCTGGCGTTTTTTGTGGTCGTAGTCGAGGTCGGCGAAACTGGTCTGGCGCATGGGCGGCTATCTGTCAGGAGGAGGGATGGCGCTATTATCTCATTTTAGGGGATTTGTTCAGCGTTTCCTTAACAGCACGCCGGTCAAAATACTGCCTGCGGGGATGAACACCTCGCTAGGTTGGGCGGACCGCCCGGATGAGGGTTTAACATCCTGGGCGGCCGGTGGTTTATCCGCCTTGATGACGCGAATCTGCAAGGCAGCTGGTGGCTGGGGGTTCTGGGCAGAATAGCCACCGGAAATACCCGGATTACCCAGAGCCGGGCTGGTTACGGCGGCTTGGTCGAAGACACTGGCCAGGTCATTGGTGTCCGGTGTTTTACGGAGGTTGCCGGGGCGGCGCCCAGTAGAACTGACCGAGGGTGATCCCGAAGCCGCTGTCGGGGCATTATCCGGGGGCAATAACGGGGAAGACGCCGGTTTGTTTTTGAGCGATTCCAGCTCACCGGACACCGCTTTTATTTTGTTATCGTAGGCTTCCCGCTCGGAAGCCGTCCATTGTTGGAAACGCGCGTCATCGGATTGTTGCTCGCGCTTTTGCTGTTCTTCCAGCGCGGCCAGACGACGGCTTTGCTCTTCATTTTTTTGCAACAAGTCGCGAAGCTGGGCGGAGATACCGTCGATGCCTAAGGAGCGGGGGTCGCTGTCGGTGAGGATGTGCTGGATGACCGCCTGTTTGCTGGAGGTTTTGGCCACTTCCGGGGAAACCGAAGCCAAGGCGATGATAGCGACGACCAGCACCGTACCGATACTGCCAACGGCCACTGTCCGTTTGGCGGTCGGGCTGAGTACAGACCACCAGCCATCGACACTGGCCATCAGGGCAGGCTCCTGTCCAGCAAGGACGGCCTGAGCGTGATGGTTTCATCGGCTGGCCGCCTGACGACAACATACAGCTCGGTGGCTTCCTTCGGCCATACCACTTTCGGCCAGGCGGCAACGGCCAGCACCTCGTCTTGCGTGGTGGCGCAGGCACGTTCATCGAATTCAACGGGCGATAAGCCAGTGTTACCGGCAACCCCAACTAAAATCAGCATGTCCTGGCCTTCCAGGACTTGGCCGGTGCGGATCTGAACCCGGTCTTGTTGGCAGTGGATGCTTTCCGCTTGGCCGGGATCGCGCAAGGAAAAGCCGGCGGGTGTTTTTTGCAGCCCCAAATCGCGGAACAGTTTTTTCAGCGTGGTGATGTACTCCTGTTCTCTATCCGTGGGCTTGCCGGACGCAGCAGTGGCCTGTTGTTGCAGCTTGGCCAGCACTTGATAGGTGTCCTTATCCAGGCTCAGATGAATTTCACGGGCGGGAATACGTTTGGGGATCAGCGTCAGCGACAAGGCGATGTCCTGGTTGTCGCCGGGCGTGATGTACAAAGTGACCGGGGTTTCATCGGCGGCGGCGACATAAACGATCTTGCCTTGGGTACGGGTGGTTGCTTGGCTGGTCGTGGTCACCACCGGATTGTCGAACGGTGTCACCAGCCGGTTCAAATGCCCGAGCGCAATCGGCATCAGTTCGTTGATGCCGGGTCTGACCTGAAGATATTGTGGGGCGACTGACGTGGCTGGCTGGTTGGCGGCTTTCAGGACACTGGCATCAACGGGTGGCAATTCGACTTGCATTGTCGATGGTGAAGTTGCCGGATTAGGCGATTCCGGTAATGGCAGGGTTTCCTGGGTGTTAGTGGCTGTTGGGGACATGGTAGATAAGCCGCCGTTTGCCGGTAATTCCTCGGCGGACAAGGGCGTACTAATGATCAGCAGAAATACGAAGGGTCGGCAGGATTTTCTCATGGCTGGGAGGCTCCCTGTTGTGGCGGCGCGGATTTCAGGCGATCCAGTGTCCGAGGTTCGTCAGGATAGACATCAATAAACTCCAGGCGCGGGCGGTAGTTTTTGATGGCGATGATGAATTCGTAAGTGCGGGGTTTGATGTCGGCTTGGGAACTGGGGCCTTGGCTGTTGAGTTCGCCGCTGACAAACACTTTGTTGGTTTCGGCTTCGTAATCGACATGCCGGGGCGTAAAGCTGATCGCGACCCGATCCATCTTGATGGCCTTGATCTGGTCGGTCATCGCATCCAGCACGGTGCGGTAGATTTCGGGCGCCAATAACGGCTCGATGGCGGTTTTCAGGAAATCGGCGTTGGCGGGCGTAGTGTTACCCAACAACTCGGCCAGAAACAAGCCCCAGGACTCTTTGAACTCGCTGGAGGCGGCCGTCCGGGTGACTTCGACTTCCTTCGTCAATGTCGGCGGCACCAGGATAATGCTACGCTCGGTGCGCCAGGCGGCCAGCGAGATGATCACGCACACCACCAGCAAGCCCAGGATAATGATCCGGCTGAACCGGTTCTCGGCCTCATGGCCTTCCCAAGTGCGCAGAAACTCCGACAGCCTCACGGATAAAACCGTCGGATAAAGGGATTGGGAATGGTGATTGCTTTGCTGGGCAGCAAACCCAGCCAATAGACCGCGTGCAAGGTATAACCATCCGGACGGTTGTCACGAAAGCGTCGGTAGCACTTAACGACAATGACCCCAATCGCCAAGGCGGGAATGAAATGATCGATCAACATGCCGGTGAGCATGCACACCATAAATGGCACGATCTCATCGGCACTCCACAGCAAAATGTGGATCGGGTCGTCAATGGATTTGGGGATGGCTATGGCTTCCATACTGATCTCCGGTAGGGATGATCAATATTTTGAAGATTCAAAGAACCTCACGGGATGCAATAAATTCAGTTATTGCAGATTTTTTGTTATAGAGTAGAGCGGTTTATGTGGTGTGAAACCAAAATTCCCCCTATGGTTCACTATTTAGACTTGATTTGGATGGCTTAATTTGAAATAGATAAGTCGCTATCGCCCCTTCCGTCGCGGTACTTAACTTGTAATGCAATATCTACATTCTAAAAATTATATTTAGATAGTTTGCGTTCAACAAAAGTAAGTCCAAGATTAAAAATCAATGCTATTGCGATAAAAATTATCAAACCGACAAACACTCTTGAAACATCATATAAAGAGACTGCCTTCAAGATATATTGACCAATCCCTTCCCGTGAACTTATCCATTCGGCGACATAAACACCTACAAGTGCGAAACCAATATTAATTTTTAACACAGAAAATGATCTATAGAGCGTTCCTGCAAAAACTACATGTTGAAAAAGATCATATCGTTTACCACCAAATCCCTTGATTAACTCCTCATACTCTTGCCCAATTTCAAGAGCTGTAGTGTAGGCGTAAAATAATGCTACAAAGAAGGTAGACAATATAACGATTACTACTTTACTCGTAAAACCAATGCCAAACCATAAAATCAATAAAGGAGTAATTGCAAATACTGGCACACTTCCTAATGCCACAACATATGGCCGTGCAATGGTTCCCAATAAAGGAAATAGCCAAAGGACTAACCCCAAAAATATACCAAGGACATTTCCACAAACAAAACCAACGACAAGTTCCGAAAGAGTGATTGTTACGTTCCACCAGAATGTATACTCAACAAAATCCTTAGTTAATGTCAAAAAAATCTCGTAGGGTGTTGAATAAAAAAAACGTGCTTTTTCCGAGCTCGCACCAATAATTTGCCAAAAGAAAAGTACGAGAACAAACATAAGAATTTGCAAACAAAATACCTTATTTCGATTCATCATCGGTATAACCTCTTGTATTTTTTCAATAAACTAGATAACGACGTTGACATTTCTGGTGAAACTCTAGCTTGAGATGGTAATAACGCCTTTAATGTGGGGGAGATACTAAATTTTTCAGATTTGATATGATTTTCAATTGCTGGCATTAACAGAATCTCATCGCCTAGTGCCAATGCCATTTCAAGGTCATGCGTCACAATCACGCAACAAGCTTTACATTTGCGAACATAATTAAAAATATAGTCCTCCACCTCAAGTCTGTGCATATAATCGGTACTATCTAAAGGCTCATCCAACATTAACACATTTGGCGCATTAATTAAGGCTCTAGCGATAGCCGTCCTCTCTCGCAGCCCTCCAGAAAGTTGCGCCGGATAAGCTGTTAAATGATTTCTCAACCGAAGTACATCAACTAAATTATCGAAATTTATTACAGAATTATTATTTAATGATTGGATTTTATTTGGCAAGCATATATTTTCTTTAATATTTAACCAGGGGATTAGTCGTGGGTCTTGGTACAAAATACCTAACATACCTCTCTTCATCTCAGGTGCAAATCCATCAATTAAAATATTCCCAATATCTGGCGTGAGGTGACCACTCAATAACCTCAATAATGTAGTCTTACCGCAGCCACTAGACCCTAAAAGCACTAATATTTCATTTTCATTAACAGAAAACGAAATATCTGATAAAACAAAGCTCACTCCATTTTGAACAGGAAATGTATAGGATAAGTTCGTTACAGTTATCATTTTTCAGTTTCAAACCCACTCAAGCATGATAACTCGACAGTAGCTACAACAGGAGGCCGATAATCCTCAGGCACAAAGAAATACTTAAGATACTCTGATAGATATAAAGCTTGTTCGTATGTTTTAATATCAATGACCGGATATTTGCTTTGCATAGAAATAAACTCATTACTTGATATACGACTTTGCGCAATTTTCTCTATCGGACCACCAACCATAGATAAATCTCCTAGCCCTGCTCCTGAAGAAAAAGTCTCTTTTTGTCTTAATAAAATTTCTGTTGGGATCTGGGTATTTGCAAAAGCATGACGGAGTGGTAGTTTACTTAGCCACCTACCAAAATCTTTCCCACATTTTTTTTCAATAGGGATATTACAAGCATATTCGATAACGTTATCATCTAAAAAAGGGACACGAGTTTCCACATTGAAGGCCATAGATGTTCTATCAACCCTCTGAAGCTGTGTTTTAAATAAATCATCTAAAAGCAATTTCATAAACTTTTGCTTTTCTATAATCGAACTTAGTAATCTAAAATCTCCATAGCCAGCAAATAATTCATCTGCTCCTTCTCCGCAAATTGCAACTCGAAAACCATCCTTACGAATTTCACGGAACACTAAATAACTAAGAATACTATTTCGTATTAGGTTTGATTCAAATGATTCGACATGATAAATCACTTCAGGAAGCACTTTAATAATTTCTTCCATGGAAATTCGAATTTCCTTTAAGTTTACATCGAGATGGTGGCAGGCTAATCTTGCCGCTTTGACATCCGCTGAGTTTTCATTACCAATTACATATGCTTGAACGTTATGCTTATGATATTTCTTTGCCAAATAAGTGAGAATCACACTGTCGATTCCACCACTACAGAGTACTGCGACAGGCCATTCGCTTGGTAGTTGCTGTATAAGTGAATTGGTAATTTCATCCCTTAGTCCGGTATAATCAACACTTTGATAATTTCCTTTCACTAAGCTTTTATTCCAAGGCTTAACAATATTGGCTCGTGATGTTATTAGCCCATGTTTAAGGCGAAGCAACTCCCCCGGCATAACCTCTGATACTTTGCCATGATTTAAATAGGAAAATGCTTTCTTTTCTGATGCAAAAGCAATAAAAAAGTTATTCTCAAATATGTAAAGAGGCTTAATTCCAATTAAATCACGCATGAGTACTGTTTCATTTGAGACAGTATCGTGTACGCACAAAGCATACATACCAGATAATTTGCGTAGTGATAATTCGCCTTCTTCATAAAGATGCGGCAATATAACAGTATCGCAATCACCTTTTATGGTATGTTTTAATTTTAAACTATCAATTAACTCGTTATAGTTATATATTTCCCCATTTAAAACAGCAAAAATGCTTTTCAATTCATTTGAAACAGGTTGTTCTCCCCCATTAGTGAGAACAGGGAGGCGATAGCATCCTAATGAGTAATTATTACCTGTTTTAATTCCTAATTCCCCACGTCCTCTATGAGAAATTAGTTCTAACATTTCATTAACTAATTTTGAAATATTAATATCAGCGTTATTTGGCTTACTGATAATGCCTGCAATTCCACACATTTTCACTTAAAATTAATTTAAAAATAATGATTTACATTTCTCGTGTGAATCAAAATTTGCAAGTTTGCAAGTAGTGCCCCCATCTTCAATACCCAATCTCAAATCAACATTATTAAATAATTGATGTCCCCATGGCTCAATATGGTCAAAGTCAACATAGGGTAAGACATTGCTATTTACAATTTCTGTATGCAAATTTTCAATTGAATCATCATTAATATAATTATTAAGCCAATTTCCAGTTCGTTTTATATGTTTATTAAAGCATCTTTTATAATCTTCCTTACCCTTTGCAGAATGTATCGCAATAGTTGCTCTACTTACCGCTTTATAAATCTTGGATGCAAGCATTGAATCAGCGTTATTTTTTACTAAACATATAATCGCCGAATACATTACTAAATGCTCATTTGGATTATCTTTATTTTGTTCAATAAAATTAGATTTCTTTGTTTCAAAGTCATTCCATTTTTCAACTTTACCTATACCTTTTACTTCCAAAACTTTTGTATATGGCTCCCATAGTAAAACTAGATCATATTGTACAAATGACTTTAAAAGGTTTGGAAAAGAGCTAAACATAGCATCATTGTATTTAAATTCTTCTAGAATAATTAGATTGGGGGAATAACCACCATCTTCCAAAGTCTTTTTATATTTATGCGCTAAAACATAAGATGTACTTGGTTTTGGATATGTTGCTATTGTTATAGATTCATGCTTATTAATTTTATCCTGCAATTTTTGTACGGAAGTTGTCCACATGCTCGCTGCTACTTCTAAACAAACAGGCATGATAATTTTTAAGTCTTTTTCTTGTGCCTCCATTGCTACAGTAGGATCACAAACGCCAATATCAGCACTGCCGTTTTTTACCGCATCAACAACCAGTGAATCATTTCCAAATGGAATAAAGTTAACAGACAAGCCTTCTTGTTTAAAATATGATTGGGTGTCTGCAAAAAAAATTGGCATATAAATAACCAATCTATCAAATATCGCAATATTTATAGTCGATGTTATGTTGATATTCATAGGCAATAATGCGTTTAATTCTTTAGATATTTTTTTTTCAGATAAGCCTATTTTGTCATTAATACTTACGGTAATATTAGATAATTTTATAATAACCCATAATGAAAGAGTGAAGGCTATTCCAATATATGAAAATTCAGGATATTTGAATGAAAATGCGGTAAATATACAAGTTATTACTGTTGCTAATAGATCAAGAAATCCAGAATTATTTATAACCTTTTTTAATTCTTCAATTTTTTTATTTAAATCATTAATACAATAAAGACCAATAAATAATATTATGGTACAAATAATTGAAATCTCACCTAAATAATTCATTTTGAACTGTCCTTAAAAATACAAACTTCGCAATTATTTCCGATTTGGAGATCACCCACTGATTGCCTCACCGAAACTGCTTTTGACCAAGATTCAGGCAAAATATCTATATGTTGCGGCACAGTACCATCAACCACCATGCGTCTGACTGCTGAATCTACTACTTTTGCATCTAAAGTTGGAAATAATGCTTTCGCTACTTCGACTGCCCCGTCAGTATCATCATGAAGTAAATTAAGAGCTTCTTCTAATGCTTGTCTTACCGCTAATAATGCTGAATTGTGGTCTTTTATCCATGACTCTGTTGTAGAAAGTCCAGTAAATGCAAATGATCCCCATAGTTTAGGAAAGCTTGTAACAACATGATACCCTCGTGATTCGGCAATAGAGGCTGCTGGCTCAAGCATCATTACAACATCGGCTTGCCCTGCTTCCAAAAGCGCAAGTTCATTTCCAATAGGTGTTTCAACAATTTTTGCCTCAGAAACCTTATTTTTTTCAATCATTTCTTTCATTAAGGTATATGTTGTCGATGGACGGGGGAATGTGCCTACCGCAGTATTTACAAAATCCTTTGGAATATCGTATTTTTTAGCATTTGATTTCGCTACTCCCCATAAAGCTACATGATCAACAATTGAGGCAACTACAACGCCATCTAATCCGCGCTGACGGCTAATCGCAGTAAATATTGGATCTCCAACACCAAATTGAGCATCACCTCTAATAACAGTTGCAAATACTTGGTCATCGTTCCCACTAAAAATTAGCGAAACGTCAAGGCCATGTTTAGCAAACAATCCTTTCTCTTGAGCGATATATATAGGCAAATAAATCAAATACTTTTCCTTACCCCACTGTGCAAAAGTAATTTTTATTATTCCTTTATCATTTTCTATCTGCTTGGTTGCTACAGAAAAACCCGATAACCCTAGGTTGAGTTTTTTCCAATAGAAACATGTAGCAAAACCAATTAAAACCCCAGTTAACAAAATAGCAATTAGCTTATATTTCATAAATATTTCCTATCTTTCTGACAGAGCCAAAATAAATTTGCCTTTAATTTGATGACAACAAGAATAACGGTAAACTTGGGCAAAGCAGCAAAACCGAATCAAGTTTTGGAATATCCCTTATGCTGTAATGCCGTCTTGGAGGTTTATGCGGTCACACCCTTGTTTAGCCAAAGAACCCTTGTGGACGGCGTAGCATACTCGATTCACCTTATAATTGCTCGGACTGCTGTAGGATTGTAAAACCGTGGATTCGCGCTAGCAACCCCTCAGATTGAGGCAGCGATAACGAGACCTCTCTCGGAAAGTTCAAAAAGTGTTTATTGTCTGGTTAATTAATCGTTTTAATACTTAATTTTGCAATAGCAGCTTGCTACGGTCATAAGACTGAACCAGTCACGAATTCATTATAGATGAAAACCGAGCCGTAACTGCGGACATAACGACATTGCTATGCAATGAAACATCCAGTTCAGTTGTTTTCGAGATTAAGCAAATAACGCGTATGTTTCCGTTCACCTTGCCGAAGCAAAGCCCCTTTCGCCACCAAATCCTGCAAATCACGGGTAGCCGTCGCTCTAGGCGCACCGGTAATGCCGATGTATTTTTCCGCACTCAAGCCGCCGATGAAACCCTCCGGGCCTTCGCGGAATAGTCTGGCCAGCACTTTTTCCTGGCGTGGGTTCAGTTGCCCGCGCAAGCGGTCATAGAGTTTGGCTTTACTGATCAGAAATTCAATCCACGTTGCCGTGTAACCTTGGGCAGCTAACACCATGTCCGCGAAATAAATTAGCCAAGGCGTTATCTCATTGCGCCTGTTGGCTTGTTCAAGGGCTGTGTAATAGGCTTTTTTATTGCGTTCAATGGTGTAGGCAATGGCCATCAGCGTCGGTTGCCCCACGCATTGGGCAAGGGCTTTTTCGGCAAGCGCCCGGCCAATCCGGCCATTGCCATCTTCGAAAGGGTGGATGCTGACAAAATAGAGGTGGGCAATGCCCGCACGCAGCAAAGCGGGCAGCGGACTTTTTCCGGTCGGCGCCGTGTCGTTAAACCAAGCAATGAACCGCTCCATTTCCGCCATCATTTGTGATGAGGGCGGCGCTTCAAAATGCACTTTCGGGGCATAGATGGCGCCGGAGACGATTTGCATAGGGTCAGTATGTGTGCGGTATTGGCCAATGTCGTTTAAATCACGCCGACCGTTAGTCAGCATGTTGTGCCACTCGAACAGCAGGGTATGGGACAGGGGCGCATCAAAACCCCGGTATAAATCCACCATAACCTCAGCAATGCCTTGTTCGGCGGCGGAGACCTTGCGGTTATCCGTGACCAAGCCGAATTGACGTTGAATAGAGGATTGCAGGCTGTCACGATCCAGGTATTCGCCTTCAATTTCCGAGGTTTTTAAGGCTTCGTTGCTGATGAGTTCGATGGTCAGTTGCTGCTTGTCTTCATCACCCAAATGCTTGAAGGCGCCGAACAACAGCCCGGCACCGAGCAGCAACCGTTTTTCGCTGTCGTCAATTTTGGTCGGGTCGTAGCTAAAATGCGGCCAATCTGTTTGTTGCCAGTTCCACTTCATGAGTTATAGCCCCTGTTTCTATAACTCATAATATGAGAAATAATGGGCTATAGGAAGGGCTTTTATGCATCAGTACCCATCAAATGCGGTGCTGATGCAGAGGGAGCGTATTCAAACCCGCTTCTGGGTATTCGCCAACAACACGTTCAAGGCCAAAGCTACGATAAACACACTCACCGGGATCGCTTGCGGCGGCACCGGAAACGGCAGCGTCAAGCCCATCAACAGCAAATACACTGCACCCAACATGACGTACAGGCTGTAGCGATGCGCCATCGGGCTGGGGTAATCAAAGTTGGTCTGGCTGACTTTGCGCCGGATCAGTCCATCGATTGCAAAAGGCACCAGGGTAACCGCCAAAAAGGGCCACCAAACCCACGCCACGATAAAGCGTTTGATCATTTGGTAGACAGTGTCCCAAAGCACATCCAACCGGCTTTGGATAAAGGGAAACAAATCATGGCGGCCGACGTCTTCAAAGCCTTTTGATAGTTGCCGCTCGCGCTCGGTCGGAATGAAGTAGCGGTAGACACTCTCCCTGATGCCAGTGTTGACGAATAACCGGTCAAACCATTGTTGGCTGGTCTGGCGGATTTCCGCCTCTTTTTCGACACCGAAATAAGCGATGAGGCTATTATCTTCCAAAGCCTGAACGTCTCTCGCCCAGTCATCCGACACAAACCCCGCCACCAGGATGATTTCCAACAACCAAACCAACAGGCTGAATAGCAAATTTCGTTGCATGGTCACCTCTTCGCCGTATCAGTTGCTGAACGCAATATGGGCAAGCGGCCTTTGACAATGCGCCCGCCGGACAATTTGGCGATGTAATGCAGGTCAGGCAGTTGCCCCAATAACTGCGGCGCAAACAAATCGCCTTCCTCTTCCATCAGGCGTTCACCGACGTTGCCGGAAAACACGCTGGGATTAGTGGCACTGGTCGCGACACCCTGGGTGCGCATGATGTATTTCAGCCGGGTTTTCGGCAGGTTGTCCGTGATGTACTGCTGGGTCTCGCTGTCCATGATGCGCAGGGCGATCAGGTTGTTGACGTTACCGAGCACTTGCCGGGCTTTATCCTGGGAACCGGTGCGGGCGGCAAAATCGGCGAAAGTCTGGGTGGCAATAAACAAGCGCATCTTGGCGCCACGACCTTTGTTCAATACCTGGATAAAGGGATCGTTGATCACCTCGGCGGCTTCATCGACAAACACATTCACCGGCCTGTCCGAAACGCCGTAGTTATAGCGATCCCCCGCCACTGCGGCAAGATCGGCCAGCAAGATCGAACCGATGGCGCTGCCGACCAGACCATCCGACAACGAATCCAAGCCGATATATGCCACTTGGGCTTTTTCGATGATATGGCCAGTATTGGTGATCGGGCGATGGTCATCCAGATCAAGCGGATTGGGTGACAGCAAAGGCCCCAAGGGGCCAGACGTCAGCATGTTCATGATCGGAATCAAGGAAGCGACCATCTTGCTGAAATGGGTGCGGTCGTGTTCGAACAGCGATAACAAGCCTTCCAGATCGAGATTGGGGGCTTGCTGTTGCACCACGTCCCGATAAAAGCGCACCAAGCCAGCGGCTTTGGCATCGATGTCTTTGGCGGTCTTCAAATAGGGCCTAGCATCTTGCCGCCAATGACCCAGGCAGTTATCGTAATAACGCTCCAAAGCCTGGACGACCAAGGTCGATGGCCCACCTTCCAGATAGCGGCGCAGCTTAGCCAAGGTCGGCCGTTCCTCAATCACCATCAGCCCCTGGATGACGTTATCCAGGGATTTCTGGCCAAAGGCTTTGAACGGGTCATTGGTGGTTTCACCCGGTGAAATGGCGGTGATGCGGCTGGCAATCTCCGACGGACGGTTAAAATTGTGCAAAGGATCCAAGCGCACGCTGTCTTCGGGAAAAGCCGGATGGAAATAAACAAATCGGTCAGGACGCTGTGCCAAGTGACACGCCCGCTTGGCCGACGCCATCAGATCCTTGTCGCCTTTGGGGTCGATGATGATCACCGCCTCACCGCGCAGCACCGCCTGGGTGACCAGCACATCAAACGCCCGCGTCTTGCCCGCCCCGGTGGTGCCGACAATCAGGGTATGCCCGGCAGTATGTTGGATCGGTTGCCGGACATCACTTTCCGAAATTTCCAGGCCATGGATCCAGGCGGAGCCCATACGCTGATGGTCGGTCGGGATCAGCAAGGAGACATCGCGTTTGAGGATTTCATAAGCCAGTTGCGCATGTTTTTGCACCCAATCAAAACCCCAGCCAAACCATAGTTCCTCCGGGTGGCGTTGCACGAATTGTTTGAGCTTGTCGGCCTCCAGATACTGGAACCGGAATTGCCGCAGCCGTCTTTTCCGAACCCAAAGGCTAAGTGCAGGCGGCAACCGCCATAACACCATCACGCCGCAGGCAATCATCAGCCAGTCGAAGGGTTCCCGCGGCAAGCCTGACGATTGGCTGGTCAAATAGGCTAAGGCGGCGCCCACAAGCCATCCGGCAATTGCGATTACTTCAAATATCGGCCGCCAGGGAAACTGGTAATCGTAATCGGACTTCATGGCTGGATTCTGACCTTGAAACCACCCTCATCCATGCGGCAATTTGGGTGGCTGGCCATCTCCCGTAACAAGGCGCTGCGCTTGAGGCTGGGATGCTGTTGCAAGCACTGGGCTATGTCGGACTCTTCCACGTTACACCAAGCATAGTCTGTTGCAACTGCTGATGAGGAGGAAGCTTTGGCTTTTCGTAGTTGGTCGATTAATGCCATGACCGCTTGGCTACCCGATGGCGTGTTGAGGTTTGAATGCTGACCGGTAGTAGGTTTAGATGATAAGGCTTCCACTGCGGCATATTGCTTAACGGGGTTTTCCGTCATGTCTGACTTAGCTACAGGCTGAGGTTTGGCTTGGGTAATAGCCTGGGTTTTGCTGGGTGCTGATTTAGCCGAGATTGGTTTGGCTGGCAGTGTCCCGGTCGGATCAACTTTTTCAGTTGCCGTCACAGCCGTTTGGGTACGATCCTGCGTTTTGCCGGATTTTTCAGGCTTGCTCGGCGAGGTTTTTTTATTGCCCTTGGCGGTAGTTGGTTTAGCCAGTTTGGGTAACTGCTCGGGTAGTGCCGGGGTTACAGGCAAGTTGGAAACCGTAAACAATTGTTTCAAAAACCCACTGGGTTCCGTTGCCAAGAGCACACCACGCACCTGATGGATCACCTGCACCTTGCGCATTGGCGAAAGAATGTCGGTGACCAGCCAACCTTTTTCCTCCAAGGTTTTGATGAAGAGATTGGGTTCAATAGCCAGCTGTTGGGCGATGCCCGGAAACGCCAGCAAGCACTTGCCTTGGGACTCCAAGACGTCGGTTCCCAGTCTTAACCGTCCGGTGTTAAGTTCATGGCTAATCTGAATGAGCCACTCTCCCACCAGACCTTGGGCTTGTAGCCGGTTGCGGGCGATGTCGATGGGATCGGCTTCGGGCTGGGGGTTGTTGATGGGTAGTACGCTCTTTTCCTCAAGCTGGGACGGACTGCTTAGCCTTTTGGATTTTTTGGCTGTGCCAATGATTTCGGCGGACAGCTTATCCTGTCGGGGAGCTTCAGTATCTGCACTTGTTTCCGGTTCGTCCAGGCCTGCCGGAAGCAACGCAGTGTCAACCGATTGGCGAATAGCCGATTGGTTGGGATTATCCTGACGGTTTTCCTTATCGGGTGGTGTTGCAAAAATAGGGTCGGTAATAGCATGGTCAATCTGCCCATCCGGTTGGGATTCCAGTCTTGTAGCGTCTTGCCCCGACGTAGCGATAATAGTTGTCTCAGCCTCATCAGAAGCTTCAACCCCCTCAACGATAACGGGCGGTTCGTTACTAAACACCAATTCCGTGGATGCCAAACGTAGCATGTACAAGGTCACCTCCAAGCCTTGTGGCTGCATCCGCCAATAGCGGTATTGCCGGCCATCGGGCAAGATTTTCGGGATGGCCAAGCCCCGCTCGATCAGGATATCGGCCAAAGTGTCTTCATCCCGTGGGATGCCGGGGACTTTGTCTTTCGCAAGTAGCTCAACAATGTCCTGGGCGCCGGTGCGCCAGACAATATGAAGGCCTTCCTTGAAGCGCCAGAGGCGAGCGCCTTTATCATTGGCCAGCCAATGCCCGGATTTGATCAAACGCCGCATGGCATCGAACAGGTATTTTTCCACCGGCATCCCCATGGCCGGATCGGCGCTATGGTGATGGGCTTTCAGGTCACGTTCGACGCTTTTACAATCCGCCGCCATGACCAGTTCAGACAATTTTGCGCCACGATCCAGGCCATGGATCGTTTCCAGCATGGCCTGCATGATGTCGGGGCCTGGAGCCAGTATGTAAGATCGGGATGCCCGGGTCAGTACACGTTCGATCACCAACGCCGAGAACTGTTCATGGCGTTTGTGGCGGTTTTCCCGCCAGCGCAAGAAATAACGGTCGATGCCGTTTTGGTTTGCCCAATCAGTCAGGTTTTCATCACAAGGGTTCCAGGTATATTCACCGTGCCTGTCCACAACCGCCATATCTGAAACGGGTTTGCCGATGTCATGCAGCAATCCGGCAAAACACACCGCCAAACGCCAGCGCAGTTCTTGCTCTTTACGTTCGCGCGGTGTCGCATGGGTGGCAAACAAACAGCCTTGCGCCGCTTGGGTGGCCCAGTGGGCGACTTCCAGTCCATGCCGGAACAAACCGCCCGCACCGCGATGATGATGCGACTCCGATGCCGGCAACAGATGGCTGAAGGCGGCATAGCGTTCAATGACCGGTGCGGCGATGGTGTGGTAGAGGTCATCCGGCAAGGATAAGGCGTGCTCGATGGCGTTGATCAGTAATCTCACCGACAGATTCGAACAATTAGTCAAACGCAAAAAAACGCAATCACGCGTTGTCGAACCGCTGGCCGCGATCCCCAATTGGCCAGCAACCATGCGTGGCACGCCAAACGCCTGTCTGCGTAGCGCTTTATTTGCCGGCATCCAGGGCAATGAACGCATCGCCTACAAAAAACGCACATTATTGGCTTCGGTGGACGGTATCGAAGTCCGGTATTTGGGTGTACAACTGAACCAGTCGGATCTGGATGTCTGGCTGCACATCGTGCATCTGTCCAGACAACAGTTGCCGGGTTTCAGTGTCACCTTCAGTGCCTACGCCCTGCTGACCGCACTCGGCAAAGGTACCGGCAAAAGCCAACACGAATGGCTCAAGGAAGTCATGGCGCGATTGGGTGGTGCTTTTGTCGAAATGACGTTTCATGGCCGGGATAGCTTTGGTGAAAAAGGCTTTCTTCGGTATTACCGCGACGAAGCCACCCAGCGTTATGTGGTCGAGCTTACCGAGTCGATGCTACGGTTGTTTGAGGAGGGTTATACGCACATTGAATTTGCCCAGCGGCAAAAATTGCGCAAACAACCCTTGGCGTTGTGGCTGCACGGTTTTTTATCTTCCCATGCAGCGCCTTATCCGCTGAAGATCAGCACCATCTATCGTCTGAGCGGCAGCGTCACCCAAAACTTGCGTGATTTTAAACTTAGGCTTCGTAAAGCGCTGGACACGCTGGCTGCTATCGGTATAGTCGAACATTTTGTGATCGACGGAGACATCGTAAAGATCAAAAAGCCCCCCACCCCCAGCCAGCAACGCCATCTGGACAACAAACAATCCGGTTAAAAATAACGGCATTCGGCTGACGCAATTTTAGGTACGCCTATACCACTAAGACACGGCATCCGACCGACGCTGACACGGCATTCGACTGACGAAGTAACGGCATTGGGCTGACACCCCACGGCATTCGACTGACAAAAAGCACGGCATTCGGCTGACATTTGACACGGCATTCGACCGACCCCAGGGTGATTTATTAAGATCTCTGTAGATCATGATTAGCGTGGCTTACAGCGATTTTAATAACGGCAAAAAACCGCCTGCTAATCTATATATAATCTTTTTTTAATCTTAACATAGGGATGACGAGATTGTGAATAATCTGGATAGGCTTTGATCGTGGGTATTTCAGTCAAACTTGCCATCAAAAATTGTGGCAGGAACCCCAGAAGTTAATCGAAAGCAGTCGCTGGAAATTATCCATTTAAAAGGAAGCTGATCGTCAGTAATCGACCCAAACCTGACTGTGAATGAATACATATTATCTTGGATAATCTTGTGGGTAAGCAGACCCCCAGGCATAGCTTTTAATAATCGCTATGTGAATAGTAAATGCTCGTTGCCTAAACAATTTACAACCTTCAGCCCGCTAGGAATCTTACTTGCGCTTGTTTCCATAGCCAACCGCTGCAATTACAGACTGTCAGCGAATACCAAATTCCCAAAACACCATGAAGTCCATAAACAAATCCATTTTTCGATTTTTTGGACAGTATTAACTTATCATCTAAATCATCTCAAAGTTATAGCAAAATTATATGTTGTAAAAAAACAATTTAAGTTATTATTTCAATTGGTCATCAGTTTCAATAGTCCTAATGTGCCATTGCAAAAGTCAGATTTTCTTACAGACCTATCATTGACATTCAAGGATGTATATTTTTTTGAGATTTGATGGCCATAATTAGTAGCTAAGCAATTAAAAAAATAATCTTGGAGTGGTTCATGACAACAATCAATTTTAACCGTTTTCTGTTTATCACCTTTCTATCTGCATTAGCTAGTGGTTGTACTATTTTTCTTCCTGCACATACCAGTTCAAATAAGAAAACAGGAGAAAAAGTATCTTTAACGCCACTAAAATGCAATAGTTTGCCCGCTATATGCGATTCATCAACTAAATTAGATAAAATGTGCAGTTTTATTGATAATTATAAAAAGACATATCATAAAGATGCAAAACTATCGTGTGACGCTATATTCTTACAAACGAAAACTGTGGATGAATGCAAACCTCCTAAACCTTCTGGACCGACTGTTGATGTTGCTGCGCCGCTTGCACTTCTAGCAAGCGCGGCTGTCGGTTTGGCTACCGATTTTGTCAAGAAAAAATTCGAAGAAGAAAAAACATTATATACCGCTCAATATACCGGCAGGCTCATTGATGACAAATATTGGCAGTCTGTCACTCCCGCTACACGACAAAAAGTAAATTGCATTCTTACAGGAGGGGAGAAAGGAGAGCAAACGGCAGAAGGTTTCACATTAAAGCCTAATTACATAGGGTTCGAACTAAAACGTGAAATTACAGGATCAAACACAGCAGCACTTACCCAATACGGGCTAATGCATTCATCAGATGGACGATTTTTTCAAGTTAAACCTCTATATTTTGAAATGCCTTATGCAAAGGCAAAGGTGTTGAGCAACCAATTGGGTACTTGGTTTTTTCCACCAACATTATTAATGAAATTGTTCAATATCTCTAATAATACAGTTGATGTAGAGCTTGATTTTAATATGGAAGCTTACTGGACAGATAAAGGGAAAGAATTTAATGGACCGAAAACTATCGCTTCGTTTAAAACTAATATATCTGGTTACGATTTGAGCGATGCAAAAAAACTGGATTCTGACAATCTTCAGAATGATTCAGGTTGGATGCTCGCACCGCCAATTTCGGACGCAGTAGAGAGATATGTCGGTACTCCAGCAGGAAATTTTAAAGTGACTGTCAAAGTTACCGAAAGAGATACTTCAGAAGCGATCAAGATTATTGAAACGAGTGAAGAGTGGGTATCAAAGGGCGGACAAAAACTGCAAGATATAATTGAGGAAAAGAAATAAATTTAATGATACATAGAATCATTCCATGAGGGAATGATTAAATTTTTCGAACTGATTGTCAAATCGAAAAAATACCACTCATGTCTTTTTTAAAGTAAAGCGGTAGACCAATATGAACAAATTTATTTCTTTCATAATCCTGTTCTGTTTTTTTATTTTTCAAGCCTGTAGCTCGTCTACAACGACGACCACTGAATTTTCGGAATCAAGGATGATAGCACTGACTACTGGGGTAGTATCGCAATCAAGCAACCAGAATGTTATTGTAGCCCCTAACTATCGACCTGATAGTGGTGTCGTTTATAAGGCAGTACTTGACCTTAAGCAAACACCGACAGGATTCATGCCGCAACTTCGTGGTGGACGTGAAGCCGTTTCCAACGATTGGCCGGCTTCGCTCTATGCAACGTTCAAGACACCAGAAGGAACGGCCGCTTGCACCGCAGCACTAATCGGCCCAATGGTTATTCTCACGGCAGCGCATTGCGTTCCGGATGATCGAACAGTCAGTTTTACTTATCAAGGAACAAATTATAATACTTCATGCAAACAGCATCACCGCTACCAAGACAAAAGCGATGTCTCAGCAGATTTCGCCTTATGTAAAATTGATAAACCTTTTAAAGAACCTGTAGGTTTTAAATACGAAACGATTGACACTTCTGAAATGAGCCGTTTTGTCAATAAAACATTAATATTAACCGGTTATGGTTGTGTCAGTGACATAGTTGAAAATAAACAAACCGATGGAAAATACCGTATCGGCGAAACGATTATTGATGAAACATCAAAATCTGCCACGAAGCTTCGTTTAAAATATGGCAAAGATTACATCAAATTCTACAGTGACATAGAAAATAATAATTTCTTTACCATTGACGATCCCGATAAGGCCAATCTTTGTCCGGGCGATAGTGGTGGGCCAGCATTTGTTCGTAGGGCAAGTGCGAGCGGATTTGCTCAACGAATGATTGTAGGGGTTAATTCCCGTGTCTTTTACAAGAATGCTTCCACAAAAATTTACGGATCGTCATTAGTCTCCGCAATTGGAGGGCCGGATTTTCTTACATGGGCAGAAAAGTGGATTGAAGATCAAAAAGTAGCAGCTTGTGGTATAAACTCGCGGCACTTCACGCGAATCCAAAATTGCCGATTCTGAAAAGGTAATAATTTATGTTGGTAAATTCGATATGTTTGCGAATCGTATTAGTGATTATAATTTCATCGACATCGCAATTAAGCTCTTCCAAAGAATCAACAGGAAAAAATCATTCAATTAACCCGCTTTCAACTAAATTTACATTACGTGTCAATCCAAAGTGGGCCGCACAAGTGAACGCTGTTCTTGCACGAATTTCAAAACCAGTTGAGGGTATTATTGCCTCTGGCGAAACAGCTCAAGAATATCTCACAAAACGTTGCGGAGGTTATCATTTACCAAATTTAGTATCATCAGAGCCACTACCAAATGGCGCAGGCACAAAAATAAGTTTTGCACCTTGTATACAAATAAAGAACAACTCGAAAATCAAAGTAAAAAAAGGAAATACTTTGGAAGGAATTGTTGTTAGCAGAGGTCTTAAGCCAGATGCAGTCAAGAAAGTATTGTTAAATTCAGATCAAAAAGCCACTGATTTGCAGATAGGTGATATTGTCAAATTACCTGAAATGCCTTTGTGGACTGATATATCTACGATACCAGAAAGTGTTACCAACAGAGATGATTTAATATCTAAAATTGCTGAAGCAATTGATTGTATAAAAGAAAATGAAGAAGCATGTTTATTAAAGCATGGCGTGTATGTCCTTGACAATACACCTGCATCTAATGCTGGAAATTCGGAATCTAAACTCGAGGTTATTGAACCAAGAATTGATACGCAAACTAATTTTAATCATTCTGAAGAAGTATTTGATTATTTAAACTCTATTAAAATGCCGTCCGCATCTGTATCAACCGAATCATGGGAGAATAATGAGGTTTTTGCTGATCATGATATTCACTACCGGGCAAATATTCAAATTCAAGGCGAAACGGCCACAATACCTTTGGTTAAGCAGAATGTTCCAGTAGCACTAGAGCAATGGCCTTACGATGTGGATCTTCTCGTAGCAATTCTGAATAATGAAAGCAGACATATCCATACCACCGTAATTGGTGTAGCAGATAACGGTTTAGCTGATGCAAAAGGAGCGCCTATTTTGCCGACAGCCTTTGATGAAAAAATTGAACAAGAGCCGCCTGCTTCGGAACCGGAGCCAACCGAGAGAGATGAAGATGAAAACGGATTTATTGATGACTTTTTAGGTGCCGGTATTGTACGTGGAAATGAACTACAACCAACTGGCGATATTAGTCTCTGTAAAGACCAAAACTTATATTCATCTTGGAATGTTGAATCGCTAATGCAGGCTAGTCATGGCTCTATTGTATCGTCTATTGCTTCAGGAATGGGAGCGCGTAAAGTTAATATAGATACCAATCACCTCTTACCACGGATTGTTTTTTTCAGGATGCTTGACATGTGTTCACCGTCTTCAAATACTAATCCGGCTGATGGTGATATTGTGAAAGCATACGAGTATTTAGATACAAGAGTAAATATAATAAACTTTAGTTACATTCCAATCAGTAGCGGTTCTAATACATTTGTGTCAATTATGAAAGAAACATTGGGTGATCGCGAAAAATTGATAGTTCTTCCATCTGGAAATAGCCCTATTGATCTTGATGAAACCTCAACTTTTCCAGCTTCTCTAGGTGATATTGAAATAGTCGGCGATAAGCGAACCGCATTACGCACATTAGTCGTTGGCGCAGCAACAAGAGAACTCATAAGATCAAGTTACTCCGCTTATGGGGATCGCACTGTTAAATTTTACGCTCCAGGCGAAGCAACGTATGCCATAGACATCTTAGGAAGAGATGCTTCATCAATAGAACCAGCTACTTCATTTGCATCCCCCTATGCCGCTTTAGCGGCTGGTATTCTGTGGTCTTTTGGCATTAATAAGATTGCCGATATAAGAGACCGTCTCGGGGCAGCAACATGGCCATTATACGATCCGACAAGCCAAACCGAAAAGGCCGGAACTGGGGTGATTGACCTTGTTAAAGTTGCTGCCGTTCGGAATTACGCCATTGAAGTTAAAGAAGCTGATCAAAATGGTACTCTTATACGTCGGACATATGTAGGGAAATTGACTCAACCACTGAACAACTTGAATTTGTGTACAGTACCTTTATCCGGAACGGCTATTCAGGCGATAAGACTTGGCGATCCCAAACCTAATGGAGAACGTGAACTACGCATTTTTCCGAAGCAGAAAAATCCCAACACTAGACTTCGGAGAGCTTACACTCTTCAATGTAAACCTGAAGGTGAAATTAAGCTGGAATCCTTACTTAAGGGGGAGAAAACATTTCCAATATCTATGGTCACACAAATTCAATTACCTTGGTTCTACATATAATCTGATAAATGATTTACTTAGCGAAACCAAAGCTGAAAGTGTTTTAATAAATTTTAAACTTATTATTAATCCGAACAGGGCTTAGTTAGGTGCTAGCCTTCCTAAAGTCGTTTTGTTAGGGAGTGCCGCTCCTTTGGCCATGCTTAAATTTTTAATTAAGGACAAAATTCATATGACTGTCCGCTCATGGAAGTCGCTAAAACCCATTATTGTAAACAGCGAACGTCTGCAGTTGGCCGTTCTGAAGCATTAGGCTATCCCACGTTTGCTAATTTCCATAGGCTGCTTTGGTTATTTTGCATTTCAGCATCTTAGCGGAATATGCAAGCTGAACGGAACGTTAGTTCAGTATGCCATCAGCATAAAAAACCTCTGTCTAAACTCGCGAAACCTATTTTTCACTTCAGCACGTCATGAGAAACCTTAGGGATTTCAGCCGCAAGCTTTTGGGCTTTGCCACATTGCTGTAAGAAAATACCTCCTATCCCTTCCAATACTGACGGATCGGCACCCAGTTCCAACAGTCCATCCCGTACTCCCGGCCAGACGCTGCAAATCTTGTCTGCCAGTTGTTTTAATTCGCGACTGACCAGTTTGGGATTGAGCTGGCATTCGTAGGCCATCAACGCCCAGTCATAGGCTGTCAACGTGGTGGGGTTAAAATTGTCGCCAATGGCCATCGCCAAGGTATCGGAAATGCCATCCCCGGCATAAAGCAGGCAACACACCAGATCATAAGCCGGTGCCAAGCTCAAGCCACCCGCGTCCATGAAGAACGACAGGTTTTTGCCATGGGCATCGGTGTTACCGATCAACACCTGAAAGATCGCCCAACGCAACAAGGCCAAACGGTCGACGGCTGGTTTTGAGCTGGCCCCAGCCAACAAGGCAAACAGCTTGGGTAAAGACGCACCATCACGCAGATGTTGCACATCCCGGCTATCGCCATAAGGGCGTTCATATTTCATGCTGACGCCCAAACCCAAGGCTTGGCAACCATCAATGCAGTGTAGCCGCTGCACGCTGTCAGCCTTGATGATCCGGTCAAAGCGGCGGATCAATACCACGGGTTCGGGTAGCCATTCCAAGCGGATGTCCGCCGTTGGCAAACCCACGGCCTGAGCCAGGCGCATACAGGCCAGTTCATTGCTGGTCATGCCTTGCAGGCGGGTGCGTAGCGGTTCGGGTTTGAGGATATGGGTGGAAGCCAAGCCTTCGCCATCGACCAGATACCAGTGCCGGTTTTCTTCCAGCACGGCAATTTTATCCTGGTGGCCGGCAATCGACAGCCGGACTTTGCCGTCCCAAACAGTGAACGCCTCTTGCGGGCGTGAGCGGATGCGGCGGGATAATTCATCCCGGCTGAGCAAGCGTTTCGTGGTTTCCCCGTGAGAAAATGATGGCGGATCAGCCAAACTGAGCGACAACGCCCCGGCGGTTTCTTGACCCAAGGCGATCAGCAAACCCATCAGGTTGGATTTCGACACTTTGTTGGCTTGTGCCGCATCGTCCAATGCCTGGCCTTCCGGCAACAGGTTCTGGAAAAACTGCCGGACAGTAGCGCTGTGTTGTACGGGTGTGATTACTCCGGCATCCAGGGGCAAGGCCGGGCTTAACGGGAAGCGGTTGTCTTTTGCCAGCCAGTCCGGTGCATAGTCAAAAGCAAACAGGCCGCTGCCGCTATCCAGACTGAGCCAGCCGAGCAACTCCCCGTTGGCTTTCACGTCCAGCTTCATAGCGGCGGCTGGGTCAGGTCAGCCAAACGCCGTCGGGCATTATCGCGTTGTGACGGCGGCAGGACGAACAACGACACCCCCAAGCCTTGCGCCACTTGCAGGATTTTGCCGATACTGACACCCGGTTGGCCCGTTTCAATATCAATCAAAGTCTGCAAGGCAACGCCAATGCTTAAGGCGGCATCGACCTGGCGCATGCCCGCTTGGGTTCGCGCGGCACGGATCGCCGCACCCAAGGTGGCCGGGTTATCAAGGCAAGGGTCGGCAGGAAAGGCGGTAGGGATGACACGCTTCATATAATTCTCCAATACTGGATTTATAGAGGTAATGCCTTGGCGTGTCAATTAAAATCTATATTAATAGATTTTATTGGTTATGATAGGTAGTCATTTATTAAAATCCATTATAGTGGATTTTATTGATTGCCGGATAATCCGCCTAGGGTTGTGATCTGAACATTGGCTGTACAAGCGTTAGAGGAAACAAAGACTGACACAAAAAACCTCACGACTGGAGACTCTTACGGTAATCCTGCACGGCATCGCGGATCTTCCCCAGCAAACCGAGCTGTTTTCGGATGTCGGCAAATTCCGTTTCCAGTTCTTCCACCAACTCGGCCTCCCATTGGGGTTCGCCTTTCAGGAAATTCCCCAATGGATAGCGGTAGCCCGCCCCTTTTTTGAGGTACTGGGCGATGGGTTTGGCCTGGCCGTTCTGACGGATCATCGCCATACGGAACCATTCGATGCTGAACGAGAGGCTGGCCTCGCGGCGGCGGATACGCACCCCGATCCGGACTTTACCGTTTGACGCCTGCTGTTTCTGTCCGCCCTTGAGCCGCCGCCAATAATCGTCAACCAAGACCCTGGCTTCGGCATGGAGCTGGTCTACTTTCGCCTCGACCCAGGACAACATATCCGCTTCCGTCAAGGTGCATGGCAAGTTTTCCGTTGATTCGTTTTTCATGGACAATCCCTAATACTTATCTATAGGGATTGGGGTGCCCGATACCTATACGATTTTATCGTTGAAAATGGCGTTTTAATCCGTCAGCCAGATCAATATCGGCAACTTACCTATTCGGTTTTCGAGGCCTAAATCCCTATTGCATTAGGGGTTTAGGGGGATAAACATAAAGGAATTTTTCACCCGCCATCCCTAAGCACCATCAACACCCCGAATCCCTATTTAGGGAATTTCCCTTTGACCGCATCCGCATTTGTGACATGCACATCCCTAATCCATAGGGATTCGGGCTGACAATTCCTATTTGTAATTAAGCGCTGTCGTCCCAGGGCGCACGCTGGGACTAACCGGCATTCTATGAATCCGCGTCAAACCACCCGCTACAAAAAATCACGGTTTCGCCCATTTTTTGCCACCAGGCTAGGCTTGCCTTGGGACAGAATGCCGCTATGAACCGATACTGCGCCTTCTTCGCTGTCTTGTTGACCCTGTGGCTCCAGGCTGTTGTTGCTTGGAGTGCGGATACTGATGCGCCAGCTGTTTCGTATTTCACGGACAAGCAGCGGGGCTGGTTCTGGTACGAAGTCCAACCGGAACCGGTGGTGAAAAAGCCATCGGAAGCACCGAAACCCAAGTCGGTGCCACCCGCTGATAGCGTCAAAGCTCAGCCAAAGCCGCCCACGGTGGTGCCTGCCGAACCCGCACCGCTGAGCTCCGCCTGGCTGCGCAAAAACTTGGAAATCTATCTCAACAAGGCCATTGACGAGCCTACCCATGAAAACGTCGCGGCGTTTTATTACCTGCAACGGGCGATGATGGACAAGGCCGAACGCTTCACCCACGCCGCCCGTTATGTGGTGATGTCCGACCCGCGGTTGGATGAAACTGTCCGCCGTCCGGTGGCGACCTATGCGGTCAATGAAGCCAACCGTCAGGCCAGTATGATGGCGGATAAGGCCTTGAAAGACATTGCCGGGCTTGCGGGGATTTTGTTTTTCTTCCGCTCCGATTGCCGCTATTGCCATGTCCAGGCACCGATCCTGGACATGTTGGCAAACGCTTACGGATTTAATATCTATCCGGTGTCGTTGGATGGCCTACCGATGCCGAACGGGCTGTTTAGCAGTTTCAAGACCGACCAAGGCCAAGCGGCTTTGTTAGGGGTTGAGCAGACCCCAGCGCTGTTCCTGATGAAACCACCGAAGCAAATCGTGCCTTTGTCACAAGGCGTGCTGTCGCTGGAAGAGCTGACCAGTCGGATTTTGCTCGCCGCCAAGGAATCGGGCTGGCTGGATGCCTCACAGTATCAGACTACCCAAGGCATCCGCTCCACGCCGATGTTGTTGCCAGCCACTGGCAGTATTAATTCAGCAACGGCACAAGACCCTCTGGCATTGATCCAAGCCTTACAACACAGTGCCCAAGTCGGAGGGATGCCATGAACCAACGCTCATTCAGGCTCTTCGCTATGGCGGTGGTAAACACGGCCATGATTGTCCTGCTACTGGCAGCAAGCCTGTCACCCGCCTATGCCGATTTACAACAGGAAATGGATGGCATGTTTGGCACCATGACCAACTTCACCGCGCCAACCGCGCATCTGGGGCAACGCCGGGGCATGATCACGGGCGGCAGTCTGGTGGAACGCAACGGCATTTCTAACACCAACCTGGTGTCATTTGTGCCACCGTCGTTTAGCGCCGGCTGTGGCGGCATTGATCTGTTCGCGGGCAGCTTCAGTTTTATCAACTTCAACCAGTTCGTGCAATTGCTGCGCAATGTCGCCGGGAATGCCTCGGGTTATGCCTTTCAACTGGCCATTGGGGCGATGTGCCCCTGGTGTGCGTCGGTGATGACCGACCTGCAAAAGAAGATCCAGGAGATGAACCAGCTGTTCAGCAATTCCTGCCGGTTATCGCAAGGACTGGTCAACGACACTGTCAAGGCTTTTGACCTGCAGAGCAAAGCCAACCTGTCAAATGCCTCATTTACCCAGGGCATCAGCGATGTGTTTTCCAGTTGGACGAACACCAGTACCTTGGGCGATCCGGTACAGCAAGTCAAACAGAATGCGCCGACTGACATGACCCAAAAAATCCAGGGCAACCTGGTCTGGCGGGCGTTGGTGAAGCAAAACGCGGGGGCGTGGTTCCGCTTTGGTGGCAATGGCCTGCTCGAAGCGGCGATGAGTGTTTCCGGCACAGTCATCGTCGATGCGCCGCAAGCCGCCCCTGACGGCAAAGGCGAAAACAATCCCATCAGTGCGCCACCGCCGATCCTGCGCATCAAGGATTTGCTATACGGCAACGATGCCGGTAACTCTTATCAGACCGTCAATGTGTATGAGTGCTCGGATGGCCATGAGGCTGACCAATGCCTCAAACCGGTGGTGAAAGCGATCAAGCTGGTCGGCCTTAAGCAACGGGTGATGGACATCCTGCTCGGTTCGGCCAAAAACGGTGATGGCCTGATCGTGAAGTTCTCGACCAACCAAGGCCAAATCACCGCCACCGAACAGGCCTTCATGCAAACCGTACCGGACGCCATCGGCGGCATGATCCATAACCTGGCCCGTGAGGATGCCGGTATCGCCAAGCTCTGGGCGGAAGAAGCCGCCCCGGTGATTGCCTTGGAATTGGCGCAATTGATCGTCAACGATTTGCTCGGTGCGGTGCAGGCCGCCGCGCAGATGAACGACCACGCCTATGCCAAGTTGCTGATGGAAGCCCTGAAAGGCGCCCGTGAACAGATTCAGGACGAGTACGTCACCATCGCTGGCCGTTATGGCAATCCGCAAACCTTGATGGCGTTTTATCAGCAGCTGATGAATACCGTCAAACCGCATCAATACGGCACGGTTGCCCAGTTACCCGCTTCAGCACCGGCTTGGCCAAGCCCCTAATGATGCGTTTTCAAGGGGTGGTTATTATTGTTGCTGTTGAAGGCCACTGTTTAACGGTTGTAACCTGTTTACCTTAGGAGTCCCATGTTCGAAATCTTCTCCGTCGGTGACTCGGCCTATTTGCAAGCGGTGCTCAATGCGGTCGCGATGGTTTCCGGTACCGGGGATTACCGGATGGCGGCGGGCGTGGGTGGTTTGATTGGCGTGATGATCATCATGTTGCGGGCGTTGATGCAATGGGATGGCCGGGGCATCCGTTATCAGGATTTGTTTTTGGCTTATGTGTTGTGGCTGATGCTGTATGCGCCATTGGTCAAGGTCTTTATTGAAGACGCCTATACCGGCAGCGTGGTGGCGGTCGACCATGTCCCTTTAGGCCCAGCAGTTGTAGGCAGCGTCATGTCCAATATGGGTTACCGCACCACCCGCTTGTTTGAACAGGCGTTTGCGATGCCGTCGATGACCGGCCACGGCTTTGCCGATAGCCTACAAACCTTGACGGCGGTGCGTAAGAACCTGTTGTCCCGCGTCAGCTTAGGGGCGGCCAATACGCCCAAGGCCGGCAGCGATATGGAAACCTCCTTTGCCAATTACGTCAAGGAATGTACCTTGACCGGCGTGGATCTGAACCTGAAATCGGTCGACGCCATCCTGCGCGATACCAACCCCCTCAATGCGATCCGCTTTGATTCCGACATTTACATGACCGAAATCTTTGTCGGTGGGCAGCCGCAAACCCAAACGTGTACCAATGCCTGGACAAGCTTGGGCGTCGTGGCGAATGGCGATTTCAGTGCCGCCCTGGAAAACCTGTTACAGCAGACCTTGGGAGTACAGGCCGCCGCCGACACCATCCCGAAAATCCAGGAGGCGTTTGACGCCCTGGCGGGGCCGGGTGTGATTAACGCCGCCGATTACATGTTGATGTCGGCCATCCTGCCGATGTTTGAAAAAGGTGTGGTTGGCCGTCATGAGGATGCCATGCACTGGAGCAAAGCGGCGATGGTCGAACAGGCCATCCAGCAACGCAATACCCAATGGGCGGCGGAACAGACCTTGTTCGCCAAGATTGTCCGGCCGATGATGGCGTTTATCGAAGGCTTGAGTTATGCGATTGCCCCTATCATGGCGTTTGTGGTGCTGTTCGGTAGTGTCGGCTTACGCATGAACATCGGTTACTTCTCCATGCTGTTATGGATACAGCTGTGGATGCCGATTCTGGCGGTGATCAACTTGTTCATCAACATGTCCGCCGCCGGCAAAATGGCTGCGTTGGCTTCCGCCAACTACAACCTGCCGTCGATGATGGGCATTTACCAGTTGGATATGGAATTGCAGCAATGGCTGTCAATGGGCGGCATGTTGGCCGCGTCGACACCGGCCATCACCTTGATGCTGACTTACCGGGGTGCGGTCACCGCCACGCATTTTCTGGGACGGATGGACGGCAGTGATTACGTCAACGAGAGAATCGCCACACCCGATGTGACCAGTCCGGCGCCGGTCTTGAACGCCCAAGCCCAGCATCAGTACAGCCCGTTGTCGGGCGTCACCCAAACCGGCAGCGACAAAGTCCTGCCCACCTTTTCAGCGGGGCGGGATATGAGTGCAGCGGTCGCTTCCGCCTATAGCGCCTCCGAACAAGCGACCCGCAGTTTCATGGACAACGTGTCGTCAAGCGCCGCCAAATCCAGCAGCATCACCAGCGATGCCTTTGACAGCCGGTCGTTGGGCCAGCAGATCGCCAGCAGTAGCAGCCATACCGATGCTTATAACCGGCAGTTCGGTGAAGCCTTTGCCAAGAAGCATAGCGACACCGGCATTTCTGCCGATCATTTTTCGGCCTTGGTGGCCGGCAGCGCCAATGCCGGCGCCAAGTTCGCGGATGACCGTTTGGGTGCGGCGATTTCAGGGCGGTTACAAAATGATTTTAAAGTCGGGCAGGATAAGGCCGATTCGATAGCCACGGACATTACCCAAACTGTTAATGACAGCCAGGGCTATCAGGCGGGGTTGGCAAAGAGCCTGGCGATGGATGCCCAATCCGGCACCCGTAACGTGGCTTCGATGGGTTTACAACACCAATCCCTGTCTTCGTTACAACACAGCGCCACTGATGCCATCTCGGCGTCGGAAAGCTACCAGCAAACCGTCTCGGCACAGCAACGTTTCGGTGCCCAAGCCAGCTTTGGTGCCGCAGAAACGGGTATGAAACTGGCGGGTGACAGCCAATTGATGGAACGGCTGGATCACACGCTGGATCAGTATGGGCTTCGCGGCGATGCCCAACGTCTGGCTTCTCAGTGGAAAGCGGCGGGTTGGATAGCGGATGGCCAGCTGGCCTATGCGGCGGCGGGCATGTCCTTGTTGACGGGGTTTTCCTCACCCAGCTATCGGTCCCTGGATAGCCAACAGTCACGGAGTGCGGAAATGGCGGGTTACCAGTTATTGGGCGATGCGTTTGATGCCCCCAAAGCGGATGCCAACTGGAACCCGGGTAACAACGAGGGGCTTAAAACCCAGTCGCCGGAAATCGGCACTGTCCGGTCGATGGTCGAACAGGCAAGGCTTGCTGATCCGCGTCATGAAACAGAATCAGCCACCCAGAGGGCGCAGGGCAAAATCAGTTCAACGCATGGCCAAATAGCGGCGGGTGAAAGAACCATTGCCGCACATCATGAGCAGAACTTGAGCAATTTAGCCCAAGAATCACAAGAAGGCTTTGCCGAGATGGGGCAAATCAAGGCCGAACATTTTAGGTCGGCGATTGCATCCGCCGCCAACAGCACCCCTTCTGCGGCTGAATGGTCTTACAATACTCTGGGAGGCAGTATTTATAATACGGCTAAGGATATTGAGGCGGCTGGTGCGGCTGGAAGCGAAGTTGTTAAACAATTTACCGGTAGTTTTCAAGAAGCCCGCACAAAAGGAGAAGATTTTTGGGAGGCACTTAAATTTGCAGCATCTCAGTCTTATCCAGGTTTCACCGAGGCAACAAAAGCTTGGGCGGATCTGCGCGTGGGTGAAGTGGCCAATAAACTAACGCCTAGCCAGCAAGCCTACTACCGTGCGGCTATGTTTGAAGCATTTGCTGGATTTGCTATCGGTGGTGATATGAATGGTGGTATGGGTGATGCTAAACAACAATTGTTCGCTGAAGAAGGTGAAACGGATGGCAACAACATCGCTAAGTTGTTGCGTAGCGCGGCTGGGCAAAATAGGAACGATCTGATAGAACAGGTTGGTAATTTCAATCGGGCTCGCGGGCTGATTAAAAATTAATCATTAAGCCCGATACGACTTGCTTCCACTGAGTGCCCGCACACTGCCTACAATTAACCCTCGTACCAGAAGAGCTAAGGAAAATAGCAACAGGTAATTGACCAGATCATGGTTTTGGTTGGCAGATATTATTGCTATTGCGGTGAATCCAGCCCAATAATAATTACTCTCATGGCACTGTTTTGCAGCCATGCGTTCCACGCATTGCACAAACAATTCAGCCAATGCCATCAGCCCAAAACCGATGGTTCCAAATGCCGCGTATAAACTAATGTTTACTGGCAGCTTGACCCAGTCACTGACAGCCCCAAGTAAACCAAAACATAGTGCAGCCAGTGTCAGCCATTTAAAAGCTGAAAACGACAAACTACGGGTTTGAAAATGCCGCAGTAATCGCTGTAAACCACTGCTGAACTTCATGAAGGTAGCGCCACAAAAAGGACAAACAGATCGTAGAGGTTGGCCATAATAAGTGACCACCCGAGGCACCATAGACCGGTTGCAGGCTTGGCAATTGACAGTGCTATGTCGGCCGGCAAAGCGGGATGCTATCGGTGTAAGCCGCCGAGGGCGGCTGGATGGGGCGTGGCGGCTTGAAGGGGATGAGGTTGAGGCCATTAGTGATCTCCAATCGAACTCAATAATGCCAATAGTACGTCGATCAAATGCAGTTGCCAAGCCCCTGTAACCTAAGTTTTTGAGTTAGATCACAGTTATGGACACTGTGTTTTTTATGTAGGCTGTCCAGCACACATATCTGGCAGCTTGGCGGAAACTTGCTGTGGTAAATGATCAGCGTGTCGCCGTGGCAGCCCCTGCAATAATGCAGATCAGCCAAGCCAATTTTAAGCGCTTGTGCAACAACCCAGGCTTCGCTGAAATTGGCGGGACGCACTTTTCCGTAAGGCCGGCGTTCACGGATGTGGTTAGGAAAAGTGCCGCAAAAAAAATCCCAGGCAACAATAATGGCAGGCACATCCATTTCGGTTTTGATGTCGGCTTGGCTGGCATGGCGGTACAGGGAGGCAAATAATGACATGTAAAGCATGGACTCCCGCACTTGAGGAATCGCTTCGATGGCAGGCAGCAACCCTGAGCTAGGGCTTTCGCCTTGGTGGATAGCCCGGTGCATATCACGAATTTCGGACAGGCTGATGCTTTTGATCAGTTGGCTGACATACGAGGTTCTGAGTTTGCGTTTGAGCAACTCGGTCGCCAACTGGTAATTTCGCAACCGCTCTTCATAGGACACGCCTTCAGCTATCATACTTGACCCCTGATTTGCCCAGAACCAGCCTCAACTGGCGGGTGCGTTGTTCAATCGCGCCGCCAACCACGGCTTCATTGTGTAAGAATGTCCGCCAGGCACTGACCGGGAACCGGGGCGCAAAACTGAGCACATCACTGCGTGCCAGGGCTTTAAGTTGGCCAACCGGCATTTCAGCCAAAATGCTGACAGCCTCCGGCGTTAAGCCGAGGCTCACCATCGCCTGTTGTTGCCGCCCAGATTGGATCAGCTCATGCGCGAGGATCAGATAGTCGAGATTCAGGTGGTAGATATTGTCATCCATCAGGGCACCCCGATCAGAGCACAGCCCGAATTTGGTCGGCAACGGCCAGTACCTTCCGGCCATAAGCGACGGCGGCAGAAACATTTTGCCAACTGTGATAGTGGCCTATCCCTAATACCAGATTATTGGGTGCCGACTGAATGGCTTCTGACAACAGCAAGGCACCGATTTGTAGATTAGTAACGGGGTTAAGCAGATGTTCCGGTTTGTCGACCCGGTGACCATGCCAGCGGAAATTGATTTGCATCAGCCCGACGTCAATATTCCGGCTGCCCTCGGCAAGGGCCTTAGTTAAAATGCTGCGGGCTTCCTGTTGCGAAGCGGGAATGATGGCCTTACCGGATTTATTGATCGCCCATGGCCATGGGGTGATATGGTTTGGATCATTGCGTTTGGCGGATTCAACCAGGGCAACCGCGTATAACACGTAGGGATCCAGTTGATGGCGGTTGGCGATTTGCCACCACACTGTATTTTGCAAGCGGCTGTTGAACCCGTTGATTTTCGTTTGGCGAACCACCACAGGCCATTTTTTGGGTGCAGCCTGTTTCTCCAGCGCCAAGCATGACGTGCTGGAAATGCTGAGCTCCAAACAGAGCAGCGCAGAAACAACGGCTTTAGTGGTCTGCCGCAGACAATGCATTCCCCCATCTCCGGCTAGATATTGGTTTGATGGTTGATAGCGATTTGGTAAGATTCTGATCAGCATGGCAACCCCGCATCATTGGCAATGATGCGAGTCTAATCAATAGCCGCTATTTTTGTATGCCCGAAAAACGACCGTTTAGTGCTTTTTTTGAAGTACACCTTGAATCGGCGTTAAAAAAATCCTAGATACCAGCGTTAATATTGACTTGGAAGAAAGGCAGTTTTAGAAGCTGTCTGGTAAAACATTAAACGCATTTTGCAGGGGTTATTTTTAACATGGCAATTCGGATCATGTTTTCAGCCGTTGCGGGAAGTATTTCGAAATCCTTTGATAAGCGGCGAAAGCCGCCAAGCCAGGAAAAAGTCCGCTCGACGACCCAGCGTTTGGGCAAAACAGCCCATTTCCCTTCGATCTTTTCTGAAATATGCAAGGTCATGCCGAGTTTTTTGTCGGTGTACTCAACGGCACTGCCTCGATAGCCAGCGTCCCCAGAAAAAGCCTTGATGGACGGATACTTACCGGCGGCCGCCTCCAAAACATCACACGCACTTTTGGTGTCGCTCAGGTTGGCGGCATGGACGCTGACGTGGAGCAGGTTGCCGAGAATATCCACCACGATGTGCCGCTTATGACCTTTGACTTTTTTGCCGCCATCAATGCCCCTTTCTTCGCTGGCATACTGGGTTTTCAAACTTTGTGCATCAATGATGCCGTAGCTAGGTTGGGCGCTTCGCCCTGCTTTTTGGCGATGGTAAACCGTCAGCCGATCCAAGCATTTTTCCCAGACACCCCATTTATTCCATTTGCTGAAATGATCATACACTGTTTTCCAGGGTGGGAAATCTTTCGGCAACAATCGCCATTGAATTCCCCCTTTTAAAACATACAAAATGGCGTCCACAATCAATTTCTTGCTGTGTTTATGCCCATTTCCCCGCTTACTGGGGGCTTCAAAGTCTTTTTTATGAACTCCCATTCCCTATCACTTAAGTCGCTGTCGTATGCCATTTTTCAGTTTTAAACAAAAAGCTTGATTTTAATCGAAATCGTTTTACAAGACAGCTTCTTAGGGTTTGGTTAAGGTAAGTTATTTTCAAAAGGGTAATAATCGCAATTGAAGGTGGTAAGTTTTCAACGCGGTTTTTATCCCTAAGGAATCACTGAACAAATCGGCGATCCCCAGATTGGCCGATAATTTTCACTTTTTTAAAATCAACACTCCATTTGACGTGCTATTTCAGGCGGTTTGTCTGGTTTTCCACCCACTTTGGGCGGATTTACCCCTAAACGGCCATCAAGGGCCTGCGCAGCAGGTATAAGTTGGCGAGGCCGACCAGCAGGCTGACCTGCGAGGCGTTCTTCGCCAAACCCCGGTAGCGGTTCTTGCGGAAGCCGAACTGGCATTTGATGATGCGGAAAATATGTTCAACCCGCGCCCACACCAAGGATTGCTTGCGGTTGCGCTTTTTCTGTTTCGATGACAGATTCTTGTTCGGTTTGCGTTTCTAGTGCCCCTTGTGGGTAGTCATTGACACACCAGCGGATCCCTAGTTGGCGGGCACCGCGCTTGTATTCGTCGCTGGTGTAGCCAGCGTCGCCGAACACCACTTCGTCGTCCCCGCGCAGCAGGTTGGGCAGTTCGGTGATGTCGGCGGTGTTGGCCGGGGTCACGGTGACGCTGTGCACGATAGCTTGGTATTGCTGGACAGTATCCGCGAACACGAAGGCTCGGACAAACCGATAACGGAACTCATCATAGAGGCCTGCACCTCGCGCTTTCGGCCGATTTTATTGGCGTTCTTAACTAACTTCGCAGGCTTCCTGCCGACTTTGCTGGAAACCAGCCCGCAAGCGCAATTTCTAATTCCGATGACTTTGTCACTGTCTGCTGGCTTATTGTTTGGTATGGCGGCGAGCTTGGTGTTGACGCCCGTTTGTTATGCGATGATGGGAGAAAAATAAGTCATCAATTCAGTAAAAAATACCACTAACAATGTCTACTTTATGGATTTTTGACTGGCACTCGTTGCCAGATACCTTCAGAAAAAATGTTTATGTGATGATTTTTATCACTTTACCGGGAAAATAGTAAATGCTCTGGCGTATATATACTTAAATTTTCCCTTCATATTCTCTACAACTTATTTCAAAATAAATCTTAATTAAACCATGTTATATAACATAGTTTAATTAAGATCATTTTCAATTTCTTGTTAGACTTTTATCTCAATTTACTTTCGGAGATGACTGTTATGAGCATTAAAAAAATTTTGATGACGTTTACCTTGTCTTTATCGCTGATTTCAAGCGGCGTAATGGCTGCCGACTTAAAACCCCAACATTGTGATATTCACAAAACCGATGCCACCCACGATTGTGCTAAGCATTGTGCTGAACACCCAGGTGCAAAAGATGCAGCCTGTGCCAAACATTGTGAAACGGACAAAGCCGCTAAAGCCCATACTTGCGACAGTAAGCATTGTGATAAGCATTTAGCCGTCGCTGCCAAAAATTGCAGCAGCTTAAGCTGTGCTACCCACACAGGCGCTTTAGCACATGACTGCAGCACCGAACATTGTGCCAAACATGCGGGCAATATGGCGGATTGCTGCGGCACAACCCAACGTTGTGATGTTTAACAGCTAGAATATATTCCTTCCTCTCACCTGATAGCCGCTCAGGCTATCAGGCTTTCTTCTTATTTTTTAACCATTAGCCGCTTCCTCGTTTTTGCCATACCAACATTTATCAGTCATTTGCCATAAACCATAAGGCAACAGCCGCATTTACAACTTAATTTTCTAATCAGATTACTCCGCTTTGCCATACCCATCCTGTTGATTAAGCAACATTAAAATAATCATTGCGTGAAACTGGCTAAATAATGGTGACTGATTTCGCCTTGCATAGCGGACAAGAGTTAGGCTTGGTTGATCTTGCTGTGTGGTTTTATAGCCACAAATAGGTGAAATGCCGCATCCCGCAATGGCATTTCCCACAGTTTTTTCTTCGCTTCCTACACAAAACTTTAGACATCCTCAGCAAAACCCAGTTTAGCCGCGCATTGCCCTACTCCTGCTTAGATTGGCACAATCCATGCCCTGTAGATAGCCACAACATGGCTACCCGCTTGTCCCTCTCCGCAGATGACGTTTACCGAAGACGATATTTACCTGATTTTTTTAGACACCCGCCCGCAAATCCAGCGCTTTGTTAGCCAGCGTATCCGTTGCCAAGACACCACGGCGGATTTGTTGCAAGATTTGTATTTGCGCTTGTGCTTGTTGACGCCGCCACCCCGTAGCGAGCCGGAAATCCGTGCGTGGTTGTTCACCGTCGCCTCGAACCTGTCGATTGATTATCTGCGCAGCCAAAAACGTCATGGCGAATTGCTTGCCCAATACGGCGATGATAAAACCGAAGCCGACCACCGCGCCGAACCGGAGCGCATCACCCAAGCCCAAGACCAACTTTTCCAAATCCAAGCCGCTTTGGCGGAATTGCCCGATGCGTGCGCGGATATTTTGTACTTAAGCCGCATCGAAGGCTTAAGCCATGCCGATATTGCTGCGCAACTGGGCATTTCCACCAGTTGGGTGGAAAAACAACTCGCCCGCGCCTTAAACCATTGCCGGCTATCACTTGATAAACATTGACAGTCTGGCGACTGCCACGCCGATTCGTTATAGTGATAAGTCTTTCTCACACGCCACGCCGCCAATGACCGAAACACCCCAACAATTCCGCGAACGCCTCAGCCAAGCCGCCGTTACATGGCAAGTGCGCTTGTCTTCCGGCGACGTGTCCGACGCTACCCGCGCCGAATTTGACCACTGGCGGCAACAAAGCGCGGCGCATGAACAGGCTTATCAAGAAGCCGTCCAGCTTTGGCAACAATTGTCTAGCCCTTTGCAAGCCGACCGCCAACGCAGGTTAGCCTTTGCCGCCACGCAACAACGTCGCCGTCAAACCCGCAGCAGGACGCTGGGGCTTGCCGTTGCCGCGTCGTTGGTATTGCTGGTGCTGGCAGGGCTATTCCCTGATTATCTCCACCACCCGCTCGCCGATTACCGCACCCATATCGGCGAGCAGACATCCATCCAACTGGCGGACGGCAGCGTTATTCATCTCAACACCGACACTGCTGTTAACGTCAGCCTAAGCGACAAGGAGCGGCGCATCGAACTGTTAGGCGGCGAAGCGGAATTTGAAGTCGCCCACGACCGCACCCGCCCGTTCCGCGTCTGCGCCGGACACACCACCACCGAAGCCTTAGGCACGCGCTTCATCGTCCGTTACGACGGCAACGGCGGCAACATCACCTTGCTGCAAGGCAAAATCCGCACCGCCGCGCCCAACACCACGGCAACCTTAAGCGCAGGCCAACAAATCGCTTTTCATGCCGATGATTTAGGAACCGTGCAAACTGCCGACGTAGATAGCGCCGAAGCCTGGCGGCACGGGCGTTTGCTGATGAATTTCGTACCGCTAAAACAAGCCATCGCCGAAATCAATCGCTATCGGCGCGGACAAATCCGCTTGCTGGACGATAAGTTAGGCGAGAAAGAAGTGAATATAGCCGTTGATATTCAGCATATCGACGCTTGGCTGGAGGCTTTGGAGAGGACTATGGGGGTTAAGGTAGAAAGGTTAGGGGGGGATGCAATACCGTTCGGCATGATTACTGAGTGGCATTAATAACCGCCGCAACATCAGGGGTTAAAGGCTCAAGCAAAAGATTTTGAATACCTCTTCCTGGGTATCCCCTTGACTGGAGTGACTACTATCGGTAGTGTTGTCATCCATGGACGACTACCCGAAGACGTTGGCTGAATTTGAGGAACGCTTCTCCACCGAAGAAGCGTGCTGGCATTATTTGTGTGAGTTGAGATGGCCTGATGGTTTTGTTTGTCCGCGTTGCGGTCATCGAAAAGCTTGGTTAATTGATCACGGGCTTCATTGGTGTAGATCGTGCGATTACAAAGCATCAGTGACGGCAGGAACAATTTTTGAACGGACAAAGAAGCCGTTGATGGTTTGGTTTCGGGTAATCTGGTGGGTCACAGGGCAGAAATATGGTGCGAGCGCCAAAGGACTGCAACGTATGCTTGGTATTGGTAGCTATGAAACTGCGTGGACATGGCTTCACAAATTGCGTCGCGCCATGGTTAGGCAAGGCCGTGATCGTTTATCTGGGAACGTTGAGATCGACGAAACCTTTGTGGGTGGTGTAAAACACGACGGAAAACGCGGACGTGGCGCCAGTGGTAAGGTATTGATTCTTATGGTTGTGCAACTTGACGGAAAAAAATTGGGGCGCATACGACTGAAACGAATAGAAGATGCTTCGGCAGAATCTTTAGAAAAAGCCATTCAGGATACGGTTGAACCAGGGAGCGTGATTCGAACGGATGGATGGGCTGGCTATAACCAAATTGGCAATCGTGGGTACATTCACGAAGTGGTTCGAACTGATGCTGAGGTTGGGGACAATCTGTTGCCTGCTTGTAATCTGGTTGCCAGCCTGATGAAACGATGGCTAGGTGGTACTTTGCAGGGGGCGGTTGCTCATGAGCATCTTGAGTATTATCTCGATGAATATACATTTCGATTCAATCGACGAACTTCACGGCACCGCGGAAAACTTTTTTATCGATTACTCCAACAAGCAGTGTTGACCGATGCCGTGACTTACGAAACTATCAAGAAAAATGTCCGTGGACGAAAACCAACTCACCACAACATATAGTGTTTACTCCAGTCAAGGGGATACCCAGGTACCTCTTATCCAGTGGATGCTCATTTTCCAAAGTTGTGAGAGTTTTTCACCCAAAAGCGTCACAATTCCACACCCCGGTGTCCGCGACGGGTATTTTTCCTGGCCTTGGCGTACGGCTTTATTGGCAGGCTCAATGGCCTTTTGCTCTTGCTTCAGGCCTTGTTTGAAATGGATCAGCAGCAAGTAAACGATAAGATAAAGGTAAAACTGGATTTCCACGCCGCGCCCGCTCTGCGACCACAGATGCAAGGCATTGAACGTCCGATTGATGCAGCGAAAAAACAATTCGATCTGCCGCCACCGGTACGCATAAAGCATGATGATTTCGCCAGTCGTCAAATCCAGGCGGTTGGTGGCAATACGATAAGTCTCATCGTCAATCACAAAGCTGACGAGGCGGTAAGTGGCCTGGTGCTTGTCATTTGAAAAGCAGATGAGCGAATCCGACACGTCCGAAAAAAAGGCGAGCCAATGTGCCGGGACAACCACGTCCAGGTTTTTTGAAACCGACACTTTTAGGTTGGCTTTGACACGGATGATGAAAAAGGCCTGCAAACTGACAATTTTCCTGAACACATCAAAAGAGACATAGCCCCTGTCGGCAATGTAGGTGACCCCGGCTTCAAGCAAAGCCAGCAGCGCCGCTTTTTCATTACTGTTGGCGTCGGTGCTGATAAACTGCACGGGAACCATCCGGTTCAGTTCAAAGGCAAGGTGCATTTTAAGCGCGTTGCTTGTTGATTGATACGAGGCCCAGGTCATCGTCCTGAGCGCAGGGAAGACCGAACCGTCCACCAGGATAAAACGCCCCAGCGACTTGATTTCCGGGATTTCCAAAAAATCCAGCTGCTCAAGCAAGGCCAAAAAAATCCGCCGGAACAGTTTCGGGTCATACCGGCCAAAGGCTTCCGAGTACATCGACTTAGAGGCATCAACCAGCCCCAGCTTCCGGGCATCGGGCGAGGTTTTGATGTCGGTGACCAAAAGGCTAATGGAGGCGGTTTTGTTGATGATGGCGTAAACCAGGTTCATCGTGAAAAAATACAGCGATAGCTTATACATTAAGCTGTCGCCATGAAGTTGGTCCGCCTCTTTTTTAAGCAACGTTTGCAAGGGAGCCGTTATGCGGGTAAATACCGTTTCTGCTGTCATTTTTACGCCGAATTTTACAGCATACCCCATTTTTTAATTGGCTCTATATGGGTTTCAAGGTCTTTTGATAAAATGGGCAGATGGAAAACTCAATCATCACCATTAAACAATTAGTCAGTGAAGCCCAGTGTTATGCCACCATCCGCCAGTTACGTTGGGCTGATGGTGTCACTTGCCCGCATTGCGACAGCGGCGACACGATCCGGCGCGGCTTCGGCAGCCCGCAACGCCTTTGCCAGCGTTACCAATGCAAAGCCTACGGCAAACGTTTCGACGACTTGACCGAAACCGTGCTGTCAGGGCATCGCCAGCCGCTGTCGGTCTGGGTGCTATGCCTGTATTTCATGGGGCCGGACCTGTCCAACCGGCAGATCGCCCAAGAACTGGACTTGAACAAGGACGATCTACAGTATATGACCGAACACCTGCGCACGGGCATCGCTAAAAAAAGAGCCCATAACCCTATCTGGGGTGGCCGGATGCGACGAAGTCTACATCGTTGCAGGCCACAAAGGCCAGCCTGACAAGGTCGCCCAATCCGGACGGAAGCCCCGTTGCCGCCGCCTGCAAGGGGCGCCGGGACGCGGCACCCTGGCGACGGAAAAGCCGCCCGTCTTCGGCATGATCCAGCGCACCGGGGAAGTTGTCATCAGGATGCCCGACAACGTCCAACAGGCCACCATCAAGCCCTTGATCTTACAAACCATTATGCCCGGCACACCAATCTATACCGACGAATACAACATCTATAGCCGCTTGGAAGCGTGGGGCTACCCGCACAAGACCGTCAACCATTCGGCGGGTGAATACGCCCGCGATGAAGATGGTGACGGCTTCTGCGAAGTCCATTCGAACACCCTGGAAGGCTTCTGGTCGCTGCTGCGCTCCTGGCTGCGCCCGCATCGCGGCATTTCACAAGCCAAGTTGCCACTGTACCTGAGCTTTTTTGAGTTTGTCCATAATGTCAGAAAACGCGGGAAGGCTTGCTGTCTTCGTTACTGGCTGTTTTGGTTAAAAAGACCCCAGAACCCATATAGAGCCAAAAAGAATTTGACGGGACTCGTTTTTACACGCGACCTGCTCAAGCAACTTCATAATAATTTTTATGATTTTTTGCAAAATGGGCTTGTGTTTTAAGAGAGTATCTACACAATTCTAACTTTTTAATTATTAACATTTATATCTTAGCTTAATGGCAGTGCTTTATGCCCTTGGGTGCTTTTTCAAAGGCTATGTTTGCGTTAATAGTTGGAAAGGTACGCAACGCCCCACAGCGGCTTGCAGGATGACGCCGGGGGTGATTTGTTCGCCCCATCGCTCCAGTCCGCGCCGCCAGCCCAGATAGTTATCAAGGTATTTGGTGGCGACCCCATGGAACCGCCGCATCCAAGTTTTGAGGCGGCTGTCATACGCATTGACATTTTGGATGTGGTAAACCCCGGCCAGCACACGAATCCCCGCCGATAGGTTCAATGCACGATGCGCAATACCCGCCTGACGCGCCGCGCCTTTGAGACTTGCGCCGCCATCGGTGCATAGCACGGCGTCCGCTGCGACGACGCGGCCAATAATGGGCGCCTCTTCGGCTTGCGTGGCCGCCGTCAGTTTGAAGTCGGTGGTGGTACCATGACGGTCACGTAGCACCAATACCGGCACTTGACCGTCCCCCGTCCCGCGTTGATGGGCCGCATGGCCACGGCGGTGCGGCGGCCTTGGTAACTGTCGTGAGCCTTTGAATGACAACGGAAAATAGGTTTCGTCCGCTTCGACAATGCCGGTCAAGCCAGTCGCCTTCAGCCCGGCCACCTCGGTGAGAAAACGGTGCCGCCAGCGAAAGCTCGTGGTTTTAGCCACGCCACAACGCTCGGCGGCTTTACGGACGGTGAGCCCTTCAATCAAGGCTTGGCTATAATCGAACCAGCGCTCTTTATGCCGCAACCGCGCAAGCGGGGTGCCCGTTAAAGCATTAAAACATTTTCCGCAGTCCCGGCAGCGGAACCGCTGTAACCCCGATTGCCTGCCCCAGCGGCCCAGTCGCCCGCTCTGGCAATGCGGGCACGGGCGCAGGTGTCCGCTCTCCAATTCACTGACGATGGCTTCACGGGATTCCGCCGCATTCAGCTGGACGAGCACGGCTGTCCGTTGCTTTCGGGTGAGGCGGCCCACCCCTTCCAACCACTCGCAATAGGCTTTTGTCTTCATTGTTCCACCCCCTGTCCCAATGAGACCAGGGTGAGTACAAAAGTTCAGATTCAACTATTAACGCAAACATAGCCTTTTCAAAGGGGGGGAGGTAATCACGGGCTACCCCTCATTTACCTGACAAAACAATGCTGACTGAGTACTAGCATTCAATGGATAAAAATTGGCTTTTAATAGTTGGAATTGCTTAATTGGGTAGGTAAACGCTATTCCTTTTCAGCCATCCAATTAAGCGTCAGAATTTAAAATGTGTTAGAAGCCTAAAACTATTTAGTAATGCCATCCAGGTATACCCAAATTAGCATCGACATCGGCTGCTGACGGCCTTACTGTTACAGTAAAACCCGCACCACATGAAGCGTCCGGCGGATTTTTGACTAAATTGCGTTTAACATGGATAACCGGAGGTTCGCCAATACCATCAACGTTTTGGGCTTTCCCTAATAGGGAATACTGGGAACCGTTATCTGGAATCCATAAATTCACCTTTGCCGCACGAATCGTTGGAGCGGCCAAAATACAAACATCCGCAACAGCGACTTCTATCCTTAAGGCCGTGGCGCAGGTGGTTTTGGTGAAATTAGGGGTAGCAAACTGAAACGGCACACGGCCTTGCAGGTTGGTTTGTAAATTGCCATTGGTGCTAAAGAAGCCGATGGTGTTACCTAAGGCATCATGCTTTTCGTCCTGATGCTGGAAGATATTTTTATCTTGGATCAAATCCGCCTGTCCGGCATATAAGCTCTCACCAATGATGTCGCTAAGATTGGCGATGGTATGCCCGTCAGAGGCGATCAATTCGGGATTAACGGTAGGGAAAACGACACTTTGTGCTTGTATGGGTTTTTCTTTTGCTTCACAGCCATGCCCAATAACAATCGCATTATCCCCACCCGTGCCTTCCCAAACAGGGCCTGTTTTAATGGCATCATGGGCAGATACCCATTGATTTGCCAACAATAAACAGGATACTACGGCACAGACACGATAGTTCTTGGAAAATTTTCTTTTCACGGCTAGCCCTCCTCAGGACAGTAAAATGTTTTGGCAAAATTGCTATGCCGCTTATGAAGCCAACCAACGTCATGGCTAACCCTAAACGGCATAGCTAACTGTAACCGAATAAAGAAGAATCCGCTAAAAATTTAGCTTTACCCTGTGCTTCAAATAAGGGAGGAAGCGACTTCTTAACGTATTTCTAAAATGACCGGACTGGACGCACGGCTAAGGCACCTGTCTTAAATGCGTCGTTTGCCAAAAAACCACTATATGCAGGATAAGGGGAATACCTAAAAATTTCTAGCCAAGCTAAAGTCTTATTGACTGAGGTGGATGACCAATAGAAGGTTCCCGTCGCTTTGACCAAGTCTTGATGCTGGTATACCACATTCAAGTCATGAATATTGGGAACCCGCCAATCACTGTATTTTTGGCCTTCGGCATCGAAATTCGCGCTGATTTTCACGGCCTGTTTTGCGTCATAAAACGTATATTTGCTTGGCAAATCTTGGTTGGCGGCGATCAGGCCATGCTGCCCATTGGAACTAACGGCAATGATGATGCCTCCTTGGAAAGCTTCGCCGATCCGTGGGTTTTCAAATAATACTGATCCTGTCGCCAATTTTTCTGTAGCAATGAGATTGCTGGCGTTAACCGTAACACTGCCATTAACGTAAGGGTTTTGGGTAAAATCCCATTGTGTTGCCGGATCACTGTCTGTCGTAAGCTGTACCCATTCACCCAAATGTTTAGTCGTATCAATTGGCACTTCAAAACACGGGTTGTTAGCGTCAGTGCCCGAACAATCGTTACCAGCGGGTAAGCCATTTGGGTAAACGTGATAGAGGGCGTTTGTCGCCGTACTGTCGGCAGGAACCCGCACATAGACACGATACGGCTGGGTAGCTGGGGCTGACCAACTGACAGACGAATCGCTTCCGCCCTGTAGAACAGCATTGGCCGATTTGACTTCGACGGCGTTTGCCGAGCCGGATAGGATTGCCGAAACAGCGAAAGGCAAAGTGAGGTAGCGGTTCGATAGCTTCAATTTCATTGTTTGTTCCTCGTGGTTTGTTAAAAAAGTTGTTATGTCGGTTTGCTAAAATTGGCCTATCAGGGGGCGTTTCTTACCAGCAATACCCCGTAAGCCTTGCTTTTAGGATATTCCCAATGATTTTGGTAGCCACTACCGCCAGCCCAAGCAGAGGAAGTGCTAGCCGCACTGGGTGTGGCGGTCCAAATAAAAACAGTGGGCATATTCGGAAAGACGCTGAGATTCATTTGCGGATTGACGCAGGCGCGTTCGGCGATGCTGGCCAGTTCTTTGGCGTTGGGCAAGCGCCAATCGGTTTTGCTTAAGAATGTACTGGCGGCGGCTTTCTTCAAGGCGTTTTGCCACAAGGCCAAGCTTGCTGAGCCCGTACAGCCACTGCCGTTCCAGTTATAGCCTTCTAAACAACGCTTCCAAAGCAAGCCGGTTTTCTTGTCCAAAGCTGTGCCGTCAGTTTTCAGCACAAAGCGGCTGGTTGGAGTGGTTTGATAGCTGCTGGCATTACAGGTTTGGGCGTATCCGTTGCCCGTCTGCAAACTTAATAATGCCGCTAGGGTCATCAATACAGGTTTTTTCATAAACTAAATTCCTAAAATGGTGAAATTTGGGCTAATGTCTTTAATCCATTTACTTGCCACTGACTAACCGGATCCTAAGTCCATAAGGATCGGCGATGTCATCGTTGACGTAGCCGCTGGTCGAATAAACACCCCACAAGCCTTTTTTAGGTTTGCCTGAATCCACAGGGCCAATGGTGGATGAGACGTACCAATAAGGTTTGGTATTGGGGAAATAAACGGGATTAATGGTGGGGTTGCGGCTGTAGTCGGTCAGTGACAAAAGCTCTTCTACCGTCGGCAAGCGCCAATCCGTTTTGCCACAAAGCTTGCTGGCATTGACCGCTTTGATATAGTTGAGCGTGTCGCAAGCAATACTGCCCGTACAATCACCATTGTCCTGATAACCGACAAAGCCGCCATTGGTTGCCGAATTGGGGTTATACCAACTATAAGTGTTCAGCACGTCGCGTATGCCACCATCGGTTGTTTTCACTTCCCAGAGCAGGCCGTTCAAATTGTCACGGGTACACGCCCAAGCCGTGCTGGCTTTACCTAAAGCGGCGGTTTCCGCCAAGACGCTGCCGTTGTTGGCAATTTTGGTGTAGTCAAACCCCGCACTGCCCTTGCCGATTTTGAGCAACTGCCCGCTACTTGCCAATTTATCCCGCCCATATTCACCATCTTGTCGGGGATAATCGGTCAAGGGGCAATTAAGGCCATTACCTGTATTCGTGCTGCACTTTTGCCAGCCCGTATCATTCACTTTGCCATAACAGGGTAAGGCCGTGTTGATGGGTGATCCGGTCAGCTCGGTTGCCGTGCCTTTATAACGGACGGACAATTTATGGGTTAGCGCATTACGGATGCTGGTTGGTGGCACATAGGCAAAGCCATACTGGCCATCGCCTTTCCCGGCATTTTTTAAATCCGTGCGCAACAGTTGCGCGGTCAGCGTGGTGAGCTTAGCAGTGCCATCATAAATATCGACTTGGATTCGGCTACTTGGGCTAGCGCTATTCCAAGCCCAGCCTTTGATGGCATCACAAGTCGCCGTTTCCAGTTTGCTTTCCAAGGCGGCGTGGACGGTACTAACGGCAAGTAACAGCGGAAAAAGCAACGCGATAAAAATGTTTTTGGTGGGTATGTCGCCGCCCGTTGGATGCGGCATTTCAGTTTTGGTCATGTTGGACTCCGTGGATTAAATACACTGCACTAAGCAGATGTTTGAATTTCAGCCAAATGAGGAAAATTACGCCGTCAATATTGAACACTGATCTGTCCCATGAAGGTTCGCGGCGTACCGTATACGCCGTATCCTTGGCCTTTGTCACCATACGACGTTTCCACCGTCAGCCCCGTGAAATAGCGTTCATCCAAGACATTCTCGATATTGAATTGCAGCGAGACTTTGGCATCGCCGACATCACGGCTGTAAGCAGTCATCAGGCCGACGGTTTGGTAGCCCGGCACCTTAAAACGTTGGTTTTGTTTTTTCGTATCATTTTCATCAATCAGTGCAAATTGGGAGCCTTGGAAAGTTACGCCCGCACCTATCGAAAAACCTTTCAGCCAGCCTGGCTGGAAGTTATAAGTGCTCCAGAACGAGGCGGTGTTAACGGGTATACCAAATAGCTGCTGGCCCGGTCTGCCTAATAGCCCTGAATCATCACTTTTGCCAATCTTGACGTGGGTGTTAGCGAAAGTGGTGATAACTTGCCAGCCCGGCAGGATTTCCCCTTGGATGTCGAGTTCAATACCCTTACTCTCCGCCTCACTGACTAAAATGTAGGAAGCCAAGCCATTAAAATTTGAGCTAGGTAACTTCACGGCGATATTGTTCTTAGTCAAATCAAAATAAGCCAAACTGACCCGAAAGCGTCCCTCAAAGAACTCGGTTTTAGTACCAATTTCGTATTGGGACGCACCAGTGGCCGGAATCGGTTTCTTGGTTGATTTGACCAAGCCCGGCACGTTAACGGTATTGGGGCCAAAACTTTCCACATAATTGCCATACAAACTTAACCAATGTTGCGGCTGCCATAGCAGGCCGACTCTGGGGGTTACGGCATCTTCTGAAGACACCAACCGGATGGTAGGGACTTGGTACTCCCTAACCCGTGAAGACTGGTGCAAGTATTGATAACGGATGCCTCCCATCACATAGACGTGATAAGGCAATTCGATTTGGTCTTGCACATACAAACCGAATTGATCTGTTGATTGGATATTTCTTTTTATTTCAAACGGTTGTATTTCGGGTGGAACAAACGGGTGATGCACCGGATTAAAATAATTGTTCCCTGGGCGCGTCCATTTTCCGGAGGAGCCACTTTTCACACGGTTATCCAAGCGATAATAATCACCACCTAGCAACAATGTATGCTTAAGCCCGAAAGTGGCGAAATGTCCGGTCAGATCCAGGTTGGTCGAATAAGTGTCGTTGCTATTTTGGTAGAGGGCATGGGTGCTGCGGACATTCTTTTGATCCAGGGACGGATACGGAATATAAAAATCGGCATCCCCCGTAGCTTGGTTGGCGGAAAACTGGTGCTTGATCGACCAATCCTCATTGAATTGGTGTGAGGTGGTGATATTGCCAAAAAAAGTTTCCTGTTTGACGGGCGACAATTCCCCCCAGTTATAGCTAAACGGGGTTTTGAGGATTTTGTGTTTGTAAATGGGGATGAACCCCGCATCAAAACCGTTGTTGTTACGATCATATTCCATTTCCACGCTGACCCACGTTTTCGGGCTGACGATCCATTTCAGCGAGGGCGCAACAAACACATCATCGGTATAAACAAAATCACGGAAGGAATTGCTGTTTTGATAGGAGATGTTTGTACGGTACAGTAGGCTTTCATCCTTGTTGACTGGGCCGGTGGCATCGACGCTGGTGCGGTATAAATCATAAGAGCCGAATTGTTGGGTTAAGGAATAATACGGCGTGGCCTGCGGCTTTTTGGTGACGATGTTAATCATCCCGCCAGGTTCAACTTGACCATATAAAATCGCCGCCGGGCCTTTTAGCACTTCGAGGCTTTCGACATTGGCAAACTGACGGTTTGCAGAACCGCTTTGTAACCGGAAGCCATTGCGGAAAAAAGTCTCCGAGGCGAAACCCCGGATCACTGGCGTCGGGTAATTAATGCCAAAATTAATGCCGTTATTTAGCGAGCTGATACCATGCGCCTTCATGGTTACGCCGCTGACATTGCGTAAGGCTTGGTCAAGGCTAATGACTTGTTGGTCTTTCAACACCTGCTTGGAAATCACCTGCACGTTCAGTGGCGTTTCCATAATCGGTGTATCGGTTTTCGTCCCCGCCGTTGCGCTGGGTAGAACATAATCGGTGTTGTAAGGATCATCCGCCTGATACTCGAATTTTCCGGAAACTTTCATGGTTTCCAGTGTCGGCGGCACAGCTACATCCGGCGCAGTGACCGGACTCAGTTTCGGTTTCGGGGGCGCGGGTTTTATTTCGGGTGCTTTGATCGGCTGCACGGCTGGCGCTGCTTGCAGTTTTATCGAGCCGGAATCGGTCAAGCTATAACGGATGCCGGATTTTTCCAGCAATTTGCGTAACGCTTGTTCGGAAGAATACTGCCCGTTAAGGCCAGGGCTATTGATGCCACGGGTAATAGTGGCATCAAAAAATATCTTCAGCTTAGCGGCTTGGGATAAAGCCAAGATTGCCGAAGACAAATTTTGCGGCGGGATACTAAAGTAATGGCTTGTCGATAAGGCATCGCCTGCCNCTNCCCCCGCCAATGCATGTGATAAGTTCAATCCATCACTGCAAAGACAGAGCAGCAACAGATAAAAAGCTGGCGATTTTAAGGATGAAGAATGGGCTGTCATTAAGGCTTCCGTCAATATCCGGCTCAAAAAAGCCAAATAGTTTGTCAATCAATGTTTATGACGAACGGAAACTGTGACACCTCCAGTAGTGGGGAAAATTTTTCTAAAAAATACTAAACACCACTCAAAACCACCAATCCCCCTGGCAATCTTCTGACTTTCACCGCCAAGGTTTCTTCAATGGTTTGCAAAGCCGTGTCGGTGTTATCGGTTTCGAATAAACCTGTGACCGCCAGGTTTTTGAGCGAACCATCAAAAATGACAATCGGTAAGCGGCGATAACGGTTCAAGGCTTTCACCACATCAGCAAGCGGCTGGTCTTCAAACACTAAGTGATGCCGCCGCCAACTATCGGCAATCGCCAGATTGGCTGTAGTCACTGCGCTGAACTGTTGATTTTGATAACGGACGGTTTTGCTTGTAAGCAATTTGTCGATACCTTGCCCACCCGCCGATACTCGGACACTGTGTTCATAGACAGTGACTTGCACATCATCACCGTCACGGTTGACATCAAAAGCCGTCCCTAGTGCGCGGGTTTCCGTGTCTCCGGCAATCACATCAAAAGGTCTTGCAGCATCAGCGGCTACGGTAAAAAACGCTTCGCCGTGATGCAAAATCAGCCGTCTATGACTTTTTGAATAATCAATTGAAACCGCGCTGTCGGTAGCCAGTTCGACATGTGAACCGTCACTCAAGGTGATGGTTTTAGCTTCTCCGGTTGCTGTGTAAAAATCGGCATACCAAAACGGTTGCCGGTATAGCACCGCCACGAGTAATAACGCCGACACAGCAAACGCATAACGCACTGGGCTGAAAAAATGCGCTTTAATGGCTGCTTTGGGCAAGGGAAAATCTGCGGCATCGAGTTGCTCGAAGCTTTGCCAGAGGTTTTGGGTTTGTAACCAGGCTTTTTGGTGGCTAGGTGATTGCGCCAGCCACTGGATAAACTCTTGCCGTTGTTGGGCGCTGGCTTGGCCGGAATTCATCAGCACAAACCATTCGGAGGCTTGTTGGGAAGCGTTTTGCGAAGCTTGCAAATCAGTCAATTTTGTCATCAAGATAAGGTAGGCTGGATTTGATGGTTCCATTAAAAATAAGACGGTTGGAACTAGCTTAACATCCAGTATCTTTAGAAGGAATCGTCAAACACCCTACGCTTGCAATGTTCCAAGGCTTTAATCATGTGTTTGGTGGCGGTGCTTTCGGCTATGCCTAAGTGCTGTGCGGCTTGCAGATACGTGTAGTGGTGAAATTTGCATAAGATGAAAACATCTCGGCATTTGGGGGGCAATTCTTGGATGGCCTGTTTCAGCACGGCAAGTTGTTGCTGGGATATGAGCGCCGTTTCCGGACTAGGCGTGTAATCGAGAAATTCGTCAATTTGTTCATCGGTGATCAGCGTTTCATTACGGCGTTGCTGGCTACGCAAATGGTCGGTCGCGAGATTTGCGGCAATTTTAAAGAGGAACGCACGGGGATTATCAACGCGGGTTTCAGTTTGATAAGCCGATAGCCGCAAAAACATTATCTGCAAAATATCTTCAACCGTCTCTGGACAAGCAATACGCCCTGCCAAAAAGCGTTGCAATTCGCCCCGATGCTTGTGCAGCAAGACGGCAATATCATTAATGGTAAATTCAAACATGGCAAAAAGATCGCAGATTAAACAGTTAAGCAAACAGCTTAAGCATTTTCTACGCCATGATAAAAATAAATTAGCGGAAAAACATGTGGTAATGAAAACGGACGGTTTTTCCTATTACGTTCTGGTTTTGTAGGGCTTATGGGTTCTAATAACAGCCGTTAAGCCATTACACGGTCATATGACAAGCGCATAGGCTTATGCAATATAACTCAAGGTGTGTCATATCACACAGTAGGTATGGCAAATGGCGTACTTTTAGAACAAGCTTTGCTCCACACCAATTACCGATTTCCCAATGGGGCTTTGACAGGGCGGATTGCCTAGCGGCGAATTCGCTTACCAATTTTTAATATTCTAACTTTACCGACCCTAGCACCGTCAATGGATCACCCGGCATATTCCAAGCACGATTGGCGTTATAAGGTTCTCCAGCCACATAGTAGTGTTTGTCGAAAATGTTGTAGATATTAAGCTGGGTAGTCAGTTTAGCCGCACCAATGTCCATCGCATAACCAACGGAGGTATCGACGCGCACATAGCCCGGCAATTGGTAACTGTTGGCATTGTCGCCTTCACGCTCTCCCGCCAAATACATGCCAACGCCTAAGTTTAAGCCGCGTAAAGCCTGCTGCTGGAAGGCGCATTTCAACCAAGTGCTTGCTGAATGTTCGGCAACATTAGGTAAGCGGTGGCCTAGGTTGTTATCGGGTGCGCTACCGTCGTTGGTGATACGGGCATCGGTAAAAGCGTAGCTGGTGATGAGGCTCACACTCTCAGTAAGTTGTCCGGCAATATTCACCAGGGCTACCTCATTAAAAACGGCACCCCTACCAACAGGATTTAGGATAATAGCAGCATAAACAATGTTCAAGGACGGGGAAGAAATGGATTTTTTAGATATTTTTGACCAGCTAGACGATCCCCGGATTGAACGAAAAAAGTTGCACCCGATGCCCGAAATACTGCTACTGACGTTATGCGCAGTGATCTGCGGGGCAGAAAGCTGGGATGACATAGAGGTGTTTGGTAAGGCTAAGCTGTTATTTTTACGCCAATATCTGCCGTATGAGTCCGGTATTCCGAGCGACGACACCTTGCGGCGATTTTTCCGCGCCATTGACACGACGCAGTTCCAGCGATTGTTTGTAGAGTGGATCCAGGTTTGGTTGAGTCCTGAAGTGGCGGGCAAGGTGGTGGCGATTGATGGCAAAACGTTACGCGGCAGCAATGATGGTGAGCAATCGCCCATACACTTAGTATCAGCCTTTGCCAGCGAAGCAGGGATTGTCTTAGGGCAGGTTAAAACCCGTGAGAAATCCAATGAAATCACCGCCATCCCTGAGCTATTGGAATGGTTGGATGTACGCGGCGCCATCGTCACCATTGACGCGATGGGTTGCCAAAAAGCCATCACCGAGAAGATCACCGATAAAGGTGGCGATTACCTGTTGGCGCTCAAAGGCAACCAAAGCAGCTTGCATGATGATGTGCGCCTGCATTTTGAACAGCCCGCCCCGGCGTCGTTGGCCCGGATGACTTCTGCTGAAACGATTGATAAAGGTCATGGGCGGATCGAAGTCCGCCAATGCCGGTTAAGTACAGACATCGACTGGCTCAGGGAGCGCCATCCTGAGTGGAAAAACTTAAGCAGCATTGTCGCGATTGGCAGTGAGCGGCTCATCGGCGGCACGACAACCCAGGAAACCCGATACTTTATCAGCAGTTCGCAGGTACCGGCAGCGCAGATGCTGGCTGCCGTTCGTTTGCACTGGGGTGTAGAAAACCAGCTACATTGGGTGTTGGACATGTCGTTCGGTGAAGACCAAAGCCGCATACGTAAGGACAATGCCCCGACAAATGTCGCCATTATCCGCCATGCCGCCTTGAACATGATCAGGCAAGCCCCAAAGAAACGCATGAGTGTCAAGCTTATGCGTAAGGCCGCTGGCTGGGATGACTTGCTTTTAACCGAGATTTTGGCTCAGGTATTTTAATGAGGTGGCCCTGATGTACGACTTTTACGATCTTGCCAATACCGTAAAACAGATACCCATTCAATAATGCCACAAATGGCTTCCCTCTAAATAGGTCGAAACTGGACACGTAATTCGTCAAATTAAGGATAGGCCTATATCTCTGACGGACGGGTTTTGCAAACCCGTCAACTAATTTTATTTTATAATTCAATGACATATATAATATATGCAGAAGGCTTTCAGCTTGGCAAGTTGCTATGATTTAGCATTTGGGCGATGGCTTGAGAAGGTCAATAAATCGTCTCATGGGATGTAAGTTATCAACCATTCACGCTTTTTCTATTCATTTCTTTATCAAGAAGGGCAAACGCAAATGCCATTTGCCCTTCCATTAACCATCTATCAAAACGCTTAAAACTCCAGCCTTACAGATCCCATAAAATTGCGTGGCGCACCCGGGATGTTTCCGTAATAACGTTGGCTGGCATCGAAGGTATCCGCGCTAGAAAAATAACGCTCATCCAGCAAGTTGTAGACGTTAAATTGGGTAGTCACTTTCGATTTGCCCACCTTAAGTTGATACGAAAGCAACGCGTCCCAAGTCGTGTAACCAGGCAATTGAAAACTGTTTTGTGGATCGCCTTGGCGTAAACTGACCACGCGGACTCCTGTTCCTAAACCTAAGCCTTTCAGCCCATAATCAGTGAAATCGTATTTCGCCCAAATATTGGCGGAATGTTCAGGTGCGTTCGGGAAGCGTTTACCTAAGAGACTGACACCGCCCCACACATCAGACGCTGTGAATTTGGTGATTTCCGTATCCAAATAGGCGTAATTGGCGATCACATTGAGGTTGTCAGTCAGTTGTCCGGCAATATCGAATTCAACACCACGGCTTTGTGCTTCACCAATGGTCACTGCATAACCTTGCATTGCCAGAGCGGGGTCTGGGTTACCAGCGGCAACATTGGATTTGGTGACTTCAAAATAAGCCAAACTTGCCGTCAAGCGTTTGTCGAAAAACTCGGTTTTGATACCCGCTTCGTATTGATTGGCTAGTTGCGGTTGCAAGGGTTTGCCATCTGCGTTACGGCCTGAATAGGAATTGCTGCCGCCCAAAGATTCCGTGTAATTGCCGTAAACGGACAGCCAAGGCCAAGCTTGGTAAAGGACACCTACCCTAGGGCTAAATTTCTCGGCATTGACTTGATTGGCATTTAACTGTTTCTCGGCACTTGAAAAGGAAACGCTGGAACTGCCCACACCGTAAGTCGCCCAATCATAGCGGCCTCCGCCCAAGACGTGTAGTCTGTCCCAAAATACCATTTGGTCTTGAAAATAAGCTCCGTTCCATTCTTGTTGATAGAAACCGTAATTCGGCGGCACGGGGGTAATGCTGCCAGTAAAATACTGCGGATTATAAATATCTATGCTGTCCACAAATGCGCAACAACGGCCTTTGGCCTGATCGGTAAGCTGGTAATAATCGTGCCCGACCAATACAGTGTGCTTGACGTTCCATGTATTCAGATGTCCAAGCAAGTTGGTGTTGAAAGAATAGGTATTGCTGTCAACGGTATTGTCCCAATTGTAGCGGTCTACCGTGCGTTGGTCGGCATGGAAACCATACGGAAAAATATCAAATTGGTGGCGGCCGCCTAGAAAAGATGAAAACTGTTGGCTAATTTTCCAATCATCATTGAAAGCATGTGACCAATTCAAATCAACGACATTACGTTCTTGGTTGGCATTCGCCAGCGGGTCATTTAAAGCCCGGTTGATCGGTAAATTGGCAGGACGATTAGCCCCGTCCAAAACCGGAAAGCCGTCATCCCAACGGAAATCATCGCGCTGATATTCCATACCGATACCGACTTCCGTACGGTCACTGATTTTCCAATTCAGTTGCGGCGCAAGAAATATCCGGTCGCGGAAAAATAAGTCCCGATAAGATTTGTTATTTTGATAGGCGAGGTTAAATCGGTAAGTCAGCGTACCGCTATCATTAATTGGGCCGGTGGCATCGGCGGTGGTGCGATAGAAATCGAAAGAACCGAATTGTTGTTGCGCTGAATAATAAGCGGTATCTAACGGTTTTTTGGTGACGCGGTTAACCATGCCGCCGGGTTCGATACGTCCATAAAGCATCGCACCGGGACCTTTCAAAACTTCCAAGCGTTCGACATTAGCGGTTTCAGCAGCCCATGACGCCTCACGGATACCGTTTCTATATGTCGCTCCATTGAGATCAAACCCGCGCACAGTAAAATTTTCATACGTCGGCGAAAAACTCAACTGCACACCACTGACGTTTTTTAGCGCATCGGTTAACGTCACGGCCTGTTGGTCTTTTAAAACTTGCTGTGGCACCACTTGGATTGACGCAGGCGTTTCCATCAACGGTGTATCGGTTTTGGTTGCCGTCGATGCTTCGGTACGATTGTACCTAGTATTTTCAGGATCGTCGGTAAAGTATTCGGCTTGGCTTTTCACTCGAACAGTAGGCAGCACTGCCGCTTCCGGCGAAATATTTGAATTTTGTGGTGGTGCTGAGGGTGTTTGTCGGCTGATAGTGACCGTACCGTTATCGGCAAGTTGATAGCCAAGTCCACTACCCTGTAAAAGCCGCTGTAACGCTTGGGTGGGCGTGTAATTCCCTATAATCGACTGATTTTTAATGTATTTTGTTATATCGGCATCGTAAACCATCTGCAAATCGCTGGCTTCCGCCAAGCGGTTCAGCGCAGTCGATAGCTGTCCTGCGGGTATTTGTATGTGACGGCTACTGCTTTCGGCATGGATGGCAGTCGATAGCATCAGTGCGGTTGGCACGGACAAGATCGTGGTAAGGTTTTTTTGGGTCAAGGTCATGAACTCTCCTTTGATTGGCTGGGGCTAATGTGAGTAAGACGCAGCCAGTCGGTAAAACAGGAGGTTGACGTTAAAAGTTTTTAGGCCAGTGGTGATGGCGGATGTTGAAAAGATTCACTGATGCAAGATTACCCAGTAGCCGCCAAGGCGGGTGGAATGCAGTTTTAGCGAGTGTTGCAAGGCATCAATCACCGCCAGCGGCTGGTCAGTGCGGAACACGCCGTTAACACGGCGTTGGGCGAGTGCGCTGTCGCAAATAGTGAAATAACCGTGATGGTAGCGGTTTAGCTCCGCCAACACGTCGCCTAACGGACGGTTTTCGAACACCAATTTGCCACGTTGCCAGGCGGTGGCAGCTTCGGTATCCACGGGTTCGGCGGGGCTAATAGCGTGGCGGTTGTAAACCACCCGCTCACCTTGTTGAAGATTAGTGGTTGTAGCGCCGCTGTCCAAATCGACAGCGACACGGTGTTCGGTGACGGTGATTTCGGTCTGCCCTTCCCCGACATGGATATTAAACGCCGTACCCAACGCTGTCACCGCACCCTCGCCCGCATGGACACGGAACGGGCGTTGCGGATCGGGGCTGACCTGAAACCAAGCCTCGCCCTTTAACAAGCTAAGCTCCCTTGTTTGAGCATTCATGCTGACCGCCAGCGCACTATCACTGTTGAGGATCACCGTAGAGCCATCGTTTAAATGGATACTACGGCTAGCACCAACCGGGCTTTGGTAATCGGCCTGTAACCAAACCCACAGCGGGCTAAAGCAAAACAACAACACGGCTGCCGCCATTGCCAAGGGCGCATATTTCCATATTGCTTGGCTTCGTCTGGTGCGAATTTTGGGGTTGGTCGCCACCCATCCCAACGGCGGGACTTGTGGTTTCAAGGCACCCAATTCCCCCCATAAATGGCTGATTTCAGCAAACGCCGCCTCATGCGCCAAGTCTTCGGCTAACCACTGTTGCCATGCCAGTTGTAGATCAGCATCGTCGCCATCGGCATCCAAACGCACCCACCAATTAATGGCGGCATTTCGGATAGCGGTGCGGCGGTTGGATTCTATAGGCTCGTTTTTCATGATGGCTTCCTAAAACAAGGCTTGCCATTATAAGACGTTCGGTAGGTAAGAAACAGGAGTGGATTGGCAGGATGAAAAGCTTGGCAACAACGGAGCTTGGAACTATTCGTCATTGAGTTGTTGCAAAACAGTTAAGGCATGGCGTAAATGTTTTTCGACCATGTTACGGGAGATGCCTTGCCGCTCGGCAATTTCCGCATGGCTTAACCCGTCGAATTTTCGCAGCAGAAATACGGTGCGGCATTTGGGTGGCAAGGCTTCGATGGCTCGACTAAGCTGTTGCAGCCGTTGTTGGTTAGCAAGCACAGTGTCCGGCTGACGGCTATCGGTTTCGGCAACCCAATCCGTTGCTACATTTTCACTGGTGATATGGCGGAGCCGGACAGCGGCACGGCGTTCGTAATCAACCGCCAAATTAGCAGCAATTCGATGCAGCAAAGCGCGTGGATTTTCGGCCTGCTGCCAAAGGTTGCCGCTTAACATGCGCTGGTAGGTTTCTTGGACAATATCGGCGGCGGTGTCGATGCAACCGCACCGCCGTGCCATAACGCGCCGCAATTCCTCATCATAAGCTTGAACAAATGCGGCGATTTCGATATTGGACGATGAATTCATTGGGGCAAAAAAAAATAACAAGATATTATTAGCCTTGAGCATTATTTGTACCAAATTAACTAAGCTATCCAATTGTTTATTTGCTGAGTTTCTTGTAAACCTTGATATACCGGGACGATACTTGGATAAGCAAGTTAAAAAAACAAAAAGCCCGCAGGTTGCATCGAATAATTAAACGCTGTTATTTAACCTAGTTGCTGTGTGAAATAACCTATTTCTATTAGGGTTCCTCTGCGTTGGCACGGGCGTGCACCCGATTTTTTGCTTTACGTTTTTGCCACCAGCGTATCACTCCCGTAACAAATAACAACGGGCACGCCAACCCCGACAAAAACACCAAAATCCGCCCAGTCCAACCAAACGCCTGCCCTGAATGCAAAGGCCATTGCCAATGGGTGAACACTTCGCCCGCCGTGCCGATGGCGGGATCGTCCACATCTAAAATTTTGCCGCTGTATTGGTCGATCACCACGCAACGGCGATGCAGCAAACTGCCCGGCTCCTTCACGCCGTCTTTGCATACCGTGTAAGTGCTGGTCGGCTGGGTTGCGCTATAAAGCCAATCGGGACGGCCTGTGGGATAACGTTGTTCGGCGATTGCCACTGCTTCAGGCAAGGTGATGGGTTTGGGATTGGCGGGAGGATGTGATTGGAACCAATAGCGGTAAGTGACGGGCGAGAATAGTTCCAACACAGGAACAACGCGCTCCGGTATGTCCATATACACACCGGAAAACAACACCGGAATCAGCACCACCGTAGTGTAAAAACCAGCCGTTTTGTGCAAATCAAAATTCAAGCGTTCCGCGCTGGCTTTACGTTTGATGGTCAACGCCTGTAACCATTTTCCGGTCAACGGCCACCAGAGGATCAAGCCCGTCAACGCCGAAATAATCAGCAAAACGCCCATGATGCCGACCACCGTATAGCCTAAATCCTCGCCCAGCAGCAAAGCGTAATGCAGTTCAAAAACCAAACCGATGAAGGTCTTTGGGATAACGCTGTCGGATGAGGTTTTCAGACGTTTGCCGATGACTTGCGCGGTGTAGGGGTTGACGTAAACTTCCCAGCTTTCGGTTACCGTGTCGGCTACGGGTAAGGCATACATCAACTTAAAAGCCGCCGCGTCATTGCGTGGATAATCGGCAAAGGTGTTGACAGCTTTTTCTGGCATCGCCGCCTGTCCGGCTTGGAAAATATCCGCTAAAGGGAGATAGGCCGGATGCGTTTCCGGCACGGTGACGGTCAATAATTGGGGGCTGAGCAATTCGTTGATTTCGACTTGGAACACCAGAATGCTGCCAGTAATGCCGAAAATGGATAAGAACAAACCTAAGGCCAAACCTAGCCAGAGATGCACCGCCAGCCAAGTTTTGCGGCGGGTTTTCAGTTTGGCAAGATGCTGTTGTTTAGTGTCGGGTTGATTCATCTTGGGTGGATCAAAAAATCGGTTCATAACGTGTCGTTAGCTATCCAAAATCGGTAGTGAGTTCAATAAAGTGGTTAAATTACAAGCCTAGTACTCAGTCAAGGCTTCTTTGTCGGGTTAATCCAACCGTAGGGGCGGACGGCTGTCCGCCTTTTTAAGAACCCATGCCAAATCCTGCTACGATAAGGCGAGCAGCCGCTCGCCCCTACGAAAACAATACCGATATATCAACATTGACTGAGTACTAAGCTTGTACTAGCGCAAACCAAGGCTTGCACTCCAAGTTACAAACCCAATTCCGCTTAGAAGCTGTCTGGCAAAAAAATAAATGTTAAAGTCAAGCATTTTTTGGGGTATGAAAAATGGGCTATCCAAGCGATTTGACCGATAAAGAATGGGGGCTGATAAAACGCCACTTTGAACCGGAAGACCCGCGTGGGAATGCCTGCAAGCATGACCGTAAACAGGTTGTCGACGCGATATTCTATTGGGCGAAATCCGGCGTGCAATGGCGGATGCTGCCCAACGACTTCCCGCCTTGGAAGACGGTGTACGACCATTACAGCCGCTGGAACAAGGGCGGCGTCTGGGAGGCGATGCTGAAAAGCCTGAACGGGCGATGCCGTAAGGAGGCCGGGCGGAACCCCGGGCCGAGCTACGGCATCATCGATTCGCAAAGCGCAAAGACCCAGTACAACAGCGAAGAGCGGGGGATTGACGGCAACAAGAAGGTCAAAGGCCGCAAGCGGCATATCGTCGTCGACATCCTGGGCAACCTGCTGCATGTCGGAGTCCATGCCGCCAACATCCACGACACGGTGGCGGCGGGCGAGGTGATGCGCCGTGCGAAGGAGATGTACCCCGGCATCGGAAACTTTTCCGGCGATGCGGGCTACCGTGGCACGGCGGTCAAGTATGCCGACGGGGAACTGGGTGTCACCCTGCACATCTCGGAAAAGATCAAGGACGGCTTCGCCGTCCTGCCCAAGCGCTGGGTGGTCGAACGCACCTTCGCCTGGCTAGGCGGATTCCGCCGTCTGGCCAAGGATTTTGAGGTGCTGGCCGCTTCCGCCGAAAATGTTGTCCGCATCGCCATGGTCAAAATAACGCTTGCAAAATGTGTTTAAACTTTTGCCAGACAGCTTCTTAAAGCCCATAAAATTCCGTAGGGTGGGCAACGCTTTTTTGCCCACCATGAAATTCGAAACATTCATTTTGGTGGGCAGAAAAATGTTGCCCACCCTACTTACTAAAACTCCAAACGCACCGACCCCATCGCCGTCAATGGCGCACCGGGATAAATCCCGACACGCGGTGGCGCATTTTGAAACGGGTCAGTGGATTCGTAGTAGACTTTATCCAGCAGATTGCGGATATTAAATTGCGTAATCAAACGGGCATCGCCGAGTTGGCAGGCGTAGCTGGTGAAGGCATCCAAGCGGGCATAACCGGGCAACACAAAAGTATTATCGTTATCGCCTTCCCGCTCTCCGGCGGCGAAAACACCCAAGCCAAAACTTAAGCCATTCAGCGGCATGTAGTGACGAATCTCATATTTGAGCCACAAACTGCCGGAATGCTCCGGCACGTTGTTCAAGCGATTGCCTTGCAGGCCGGAGTAATCCTTGGTGATACGCGCATCGGTAAAGGCATAGTTGCCGATAACACTGACTTCGTCTGTTATTTGCCCACTCATGTCCAACTCAATGCCTTGGCTGCGGGCTTCGCCAATCGCTGCAACGGCGAAAGGATCGGCGCTTTTAAAGTCGCGGGTCATCAGATTTGCCTTGGTCAAATGGTAGTAAGCCAAGGTGGTGGTCAAGCGTTTGGCGAACAATTCGGTTTTTAATCCCGCTTCAAATTGCTCGCCAATTTCTGGGTTTATGGTCGCGCCCGAATCCGTCACGCCATTGTTTGCGCCAAACGAAGTCGTCCAATTTCCGTAAAGGCTCGCCCATTGCCAAGGCTGGTAGAGAATCCCCACCCGTGGACTAAAGCCTTCATCTTGGCGTGACGGCAAAGCCGCTTCTGCACTAGTAAAATCAGTGCCTGTTCCCACCCCTGTCGTTGCCCAATCATAACGTCCACCGCCCAGAATATGGACTTTCTCCCAAAGCGTGATGTGGTCTTGAAAATAAGCGCCATACCAGTTATCCCTAAAAATATAATGGTTAGTACCGCCATCAGACGGCGTTACCAATGCGTTGGCATAATAAGAAGGGTCGATGCCGTAGCTTGGGTTATAAATGTCGATGTCCAGACCCTGTACCGGATCCATATAGTTGCCATAGAAATCATAATTACCGACCGCCCGTAAATAATCCATGCCAATCAAGGTTTGATGGCTGACCCCGCCCAACTTGAATTTTCCTGCTAAATCCAAATTGGTCGAATAGGTTTCATTGTCGGAAGTTTGCGAAAAAATATTCCGCGAATAAGTGCGGTTACCCGTGCTTGGATCAAGAAATTGCTCGACGGTAAAGCCATTGGCGGGTTTCACCGAGGTGTTTTTATCGTAAATGAACGAAGCCAAAAACCGATTCCGCAATGTCCAATTGTCATTGAAGGCATGGCTTAAATTAAAACCCAGATTAACCTTGGAATTGGTGTCAACCGGATCGTTAGGATCAATAAAAGAGCGGCTGACAGGAATGGGCGCTGGACGGTTGCCAATCGCAAACAAGCCCCTATCCACTTGATAATCTTCGTGCAAAGCATCCACCTCCAACGACATTTCCGTGGCATCGCTAGGCCGCCACGTTAAAGACGGATTCACCACAATCCGGTCATTGAAATTGAAATCCCGAAACGATTTATTATTTTGATACGCCCCCGTAAAACGGTAACTGAGCGATTTATCTTTGTTGACCGCATCGGTCGCATCCCATTCAGTCCGATAAAAATCGTAAGAACCAAAACGTTGTTCCACAGAATAAAACGGCTCAGTCCGAGGTTTTTTAGTCACCAAATTGACCAAACCGCCAGGCTCGATGCGACCAAACAACACCGCCGCCGGGCCTTTCAGCACCTCGATACGTTCCAGATTGGCAGAATCAAATTGCGCCCCTTCGCCAATCCCCAAACCATTCGCCACCAGCCCGTTACGGAAAACCCGACCATTCCTAAAGCCACGGGTAATAAACGCATTACTAAGCCCTAACGACGATTGCGGACGCACACTGCTGACGTTTTCCAGCGCATCTTTAATGGTGGTAGTTTTTTGGTCGCTCATCACGGATTTTGGTACGACCTGGATGGACACTGGCGTTTCCATAATCGGCGTGTCGGTCTTGGTAGCCGTACTTGTACTGGAACTGTGGTAAACCGGATTATAGGGATCTGCCGGATCATTATCATAAGCTTCGGCGTTCCCCGCCACTTTGACGGTCGGTAAATCTGTCGCCGCTTGCGGTATGACAGCCTTTACCGGAACGTTTTGCGCCACTTTCTGCAAAGTTACCATCCCGTTACGGCTGGATTGCACGGCTATCCTTGTTCCCGCCAACAGGCTTTGCAAAGCTTGTCTGGATGTATAACGGCCTGTCACACCAGACGACCTGATTCCTGCCGTCAGCTTGCCATCCGCAAGCACTTGCAGTCCCGATGTCAACGA